>NZ_JARTVY010000001.1:0-2847285 GCF_031450805.1 Caballeronia sp. LZ016 | reverse complement strand
GCAGCCATCTGCCGCTCGGTGCGCACCGTCGCGGTCATCTCCTGTTGTACCATTCGGTCCGACAGCAGGCCCGCGGCGATCCAGCACGCGAACACGACCAGCGCGAGGCAGAGCGTCGCGATCGCGCGGTGCAGATTGAGCCTGTTCATCATGCGGGTGCGGACGGTCACGCCGCACGCGTCGGGCGGGGGTGAACGGCGCCGCGCGCGGCGGACATGCGGGACGCGCGCCCAGACTCGCCTGCGTCGGCCGAAAACGGGATAATCGCCGGCCTGGCCGCGCCGCTCAGCGGTGCGCGGCGGGCGCATTCATTGCGTCGCGTCAGGGCCGCGGCCGCCGTTCTTGCATACGCACCGGGCCGGGCGATGCGGCTGAAGCAGTCTCTCGGGTCTGTCGGACGGCCTTCCGACTCGAATTTGGCGTCACGCATTGCATCGGCGCTCAATTTATTGTTTGTGGTAAGCCAAGATTGGACGATGTTTTTTGTCGTCTATCAAGCGCCTTCTCGTCGTGGGCGACGTCTGTCCAACACAACGCCATGCCGCGCCGCCGTGCCCGCGCCGGGCGTCTTGCCCTGGCTGGCGGTCTTCGGGTGCGCCGGATCGCCGTTGCACGGACACCGACGCCCGGGAGAGCCGCACCTTCATTTTTGCCTTCGTCGTGCCGAAGAGCAACAGAAGCATCGCACGAATGGGCGAAGTACGGGAGGAGAGGTTGTGCCTGTCATCGTGCATGGTGTAGTGTCGCTCGGTTCGGCGCGCCGCATCTGTAGTCGATTCGGCGGCGAGCCGCGTTGAATGTCAGGGCGCGGAGCAGCGGCCAACGGGAGGCCTCCGACCCGCGCGACGGCGCTGGCCGTCTCGAGCATGACCCGCGCCACGCGCGGCTGGAACAAAGCCTTACGGGGAGGGCCTTGAATGGAATTTGGTTTCAATCTGAATCGCACGGCGAATGCGTCGGCGTGGCGGCTCCTGCCCAACCGGTGGGACTTCGTCGCCTTCCCGATGATCATCTGCATCATCGCGCTCGCCGCCGTCGGTTTTCATGAGACCCTCGCGCCGATCTCGACGCTCGAGACGCAGGCCATCTCCCTCGACCCCGCGAATCTTCCCGAATACGCGTTGCGCACGACCTTGCGGATGCTGGCCGCAATGGTCGCCTCGCTCGTCTTCACGCTCGTCTATGGCACGCTCGCCGCGAAGAGCCGGCGCGCGTCCATCGTGCTCGTGCCGATTCTCGACATCCTCCAGTCGGTGCCGGTGCTCGGCTATATCTCGTTTACCGTCACCTTCTTTCTCGCGCTGTTCCCCGGCCGCGTGATCGGCGCGGAATGCGCGGCGATCTTCGCGATCTTCACGAGCCAGGCGTGGAACATGACGTTCAGCTTCTATCAGTCGCTGCGCACGGTGCCGCGCGACCTGGACGAAGTGTCGCGCGGCTTTCATCTCACCAACTGGCAACGCTTCTGGAAGCTCGAAGTGCCGTTTTCGATGCCGGGCCTCATCTGGAACATGATGATGTCGATGTCGGGCGGCTGGTTTTTCGTCGTCGCGTCCGAGGCGATCACGGTCGGCAACCGCACGGTGGTGCTGCCGGGCATCGGCGCGTACCTGGCGGCGGCCATCGGCGAGCGCAATCTCGGCGCGATCGGCTGGGTGATCCTTGCGATGACCATCGTGATTCTCGCGTATGACCAGTTGATGTTCCGCCCGCTCGTCGCGTGGGCGGACAAGTTCCGCATGGAAAACACGAGTTCGGGCAACGCGCCGGCATCGTGGCTGCTCGACCTCATTCGCCGCACGCGGCTGATTCACCGCCTGCTCGTGCCGGCCGGATGGCTGCTCTCGAAGGCGGCGCGCGTGCCGATCCGCCTGCCGTCGATCCAGCGCGTGCGGCTGCCGTTGCGCGCGCCCGTGCCGTCCACGCGCGCGGGCGACATCGCGTGGGGCGCGGTCGTGCTGCTGCTGACCGTGTTCGTCGTGTGGAAAGTGGTCTCGTTCGTCGCGACGGGCGTCACGTGGGGCGAAGTGGGCCATGTGTTCCTGCTCGGCTTTCTCACGCTGATCCGCGTCGTCGTGCTGATCGCGATTGCTTCGATCGTGTGGGTGCCGGTGGGCGTGCTGATCGGGCTGCGTCCCGCGCTCGCCGAGAAGTTCCAGCCGCTCGCGCAGTTCCTCGCGGCGTTTCCGGCGAACCTGCTGTTTCCGGTATTCGTCGTGGCGATCGTGCGCTGGCATCTGAATCCGGACATCTGGCTGTCGCCGCTGATCGTGCTCGGGACGCAGTGGTATATCCTGTTCAACGTGATCGCGGGCGCGTCGGCCTATCCGAACGATTATCGAGAAGCCGCGACCAACTTCCAGATTCGCGGCTGGCAGTGGTGGAAGAAGGCCATGCTGCCCGGCATCTTCCCTTACTACATCACCGGCGCGATCACCGCGTCGGGCGGCGCGTGGAACGCGAGCATCGTCGCGGAGGCGGTGTCGTGGGGCGATACCCGCGTCGTCGCGCACGGCCTTGGCGCGTACATCGCGCAGACCACCGCCAATGGCGATTACCCGAAGATCATTCTCGGCATCGCCGTGATGTCGCTCTTCGTGACGTTGTTCAACCGATTGTTGTGGCGTCCGCTGTACGCCTACGCCGAAGCCAGGCTTCGACTGGATTAAGGACGAGTTCCGATGCAGAACCTCAAGAACACGCAGACGCCCGGCGCGCAGACCGTTTCGCGCACGGGCGCGGCCGCTGCGCCTGCGAAGCCGCCGCGTCCCGGCGCGGAAATCCTGCGCGTGCAGAACGTGAGCCGCGGCTTCAACAAGACGCAGGGCGAACTGCTCGTGCTCGACGACGCGAACCTGGCCCTGCGCGAAGGCGAAATCGTCGGACTGCTGGGGCGTTCAGGCTCGGGGAAATCGACCTTGCTGCGGATCATCGCCGGACTGATCGAGCCGACCGCCGGCGAAGTGACCTACCTGAACGAGCCGTTGCGCGGCCCCGCGAAGGGTGTCGCGATGGTGTTCCAGACCTTCGCGCTCTTTCCGTGGCTGACCGTGCTGCAGAACGTCGAAGCGGGGCTGGAAGCGCAGGGCGTGGGCGCGCGCGAGCGCCGCGAACGCGCGCTGGCCGCGATCGATCTGATCGGTCTCGACGGCTTCGAAAACGCCTATCCGCGCGAACTGTCGGGCGGCATGCGCCAGCGCGTGGGGTTTGCGCGCGCGCTCGTCGTCGATCCGACGCTGCTGCTGATGGACGAGCCGTTCTCCGCGCTCGACGTGCTGACCGCCGAAAACCTGCGCACGGATCTGCTCGACCTGTGGACGCAGGGCCGGCTGCCGATCAAATCGGTGCTGATCGTCACGCACAACATCGAGGAAGCGGTGTTCATGTGCGATCGCATTCTGGTGCTGTCGTCCAATCCGGGCCGCGTGATGGCCGAAATCAAGGTGCCGTTCAAGCATCCGCGCAACCGGCTCGATCCGGCGTTCCGGCGGCTCGTCGACGACATCTACGCGAAGATGACGGCGCGCCAGCTCGACGAATCGAAGCGGAAGGGGCTGGAGCTGGGAAGCTGGCTGCCGTCGGTATCGACCAACCTGATGGCGGGTCTCATCGAAACGCTGGCTGCGGAGCCGTATCACGGGCGCGCGGACATGCCGGAAATCGCGCGGTCGCTGCATCTCGAAGTGGACGATCTGTTCCCGATTGCCGAAGTGCTCCAGCATCTCGGCTTCGCGGACGTGCGCGAGGGCGACATTTACCTGACGCCGCAGGCGCGCGTCTTCGCGGAATTCGGCACGCAGGAACGCAAGATGATGTTCGCGGAGCATCTGCTGCGGCATGTGCCGCTTGCCGCGCGAATCAAGAAGGTGCTCAACGAGCGGCCGGGGCATCGGGCGCCGCGCGTGCGTTTCGAGCAGGAACTGGAGGACTTTCTCTCCGACAAGGCCGCGCAGGAGACGCTCGACGCGGTTATCGACTGGGGACGGTACGGGGAGATTTTCTCGTACAACGATCAGACGGAGATGCTGAGTCTGGAGGACGTGGAAGGTTGACGTCTCGCTTCGACTCGACGAAAAAGCGCGGTGACCGGGAACGGCGCCGCGCTTTTTGCATTGGCCTTCGCCGCGGATGGCGCTTCGTTTGCGCGCCTTTCGTCGCTACTGCAGATTTCCCCAGCGCTCGACGGCAGGCTCCGCGGACGCCCATTTCCATCCTTCGGTCTGCTTGCAGGCAGTGGCGATGAACCAGTCGGCGTGCGCGTTCGGCTCGTCGCCGTCCGCGACCGAGAACGCGAATTCCTTGCAACTCGCGAGCGCGTTGTCGAACGTGCGCAACACGCGGACTTCGCCGTGGCCGTTTTCAATCGGCAGCGTGTGCTTCACTTTCCACGGCCGCGTCTCGCCGACCGCCGAACCGCCCGCCGCCGCCGCGATCGCCACTTGCTGATCGGTGTGGAGCGACTTCGACACGCGCTTGACGGCTTCGTCGGTCGCGGCCTGCACCGCAATGCCGACGCCGATGCCGATCGCGGGATTCGTCGTCACCGCGCCCGTCGCCACGCCGGCGAGCGCACCGGTCGCCGCGCCGATCGATGCGCACCCGCTCACGGTCGCGCACGCCGCCGCCACGGCGGTCAGCAGCGCGAGGCGCAGCGCCGCCGGATTCGTCAGCCGGACCGTCATTGCAACGAGCCCCAGCGCGGCGTAGCCGGTTCTGCCGACGCCCACTTCCACTTGTTGCCGTCGCGGCAGACGGACGCCACATAGAACGCGCTGTCGGCGGCGCGATCGGTCGTCGCGTCGCGATCCACGGAGAAGACGATTTCCTTGCAGTCGAGCGCGCCGCTGCTGATGGCGCGGCTGACCGTCACGCGGCCTTTCTCGTCTGCTTCGAGCGGCACCGAGTGAACCGCGACCCACGGCGCAACCGCGCCGACGGCGAGCGGGCCGGCAGCGGCGGCGATCTTGTCCTGGGTGTCGGTGTGAATGACGCGTTGCGTGTACTGCACGCCCGCGCGCGCCGCCGCGACCGCGCCGAGGCCGATGCCCGTGGCCACTGCCGCGTTGTCCGTCACCTTCGCGGCGACAGCCGCGCCCGCGATACCCGCGCCCGCCGTCGCGCCTTCACTGTAGAGCGAGTTGCACCCGCTCAAGGTCAGACACGCAATGGCGCCGGACACGATCGCGGTGAGCGCGGCGACGCGTCGGCCGCGCCGGGGGACACAGATCTGCATGTTGCTTGTTCCTTCGTCTGCCGTTTCTTGGCGCTGCGATCGAACGCACGCGGCTAAATTCTTCTTGCGATTCAACGCCCGCGAATGCCGTGACGACGCGAAGGCGCGGCGCACCGCAGGCATCGCGCATTTTGAAGCAAGCTTCTAATAACCGGTGCCGGAAAATTGCAAGAAATTGCAAGCGGGCGGAACGCGTTGCACGCCGCGTAACGTCGACCGTGTCAGCCAGGACCGGCGGCGACGCGAACGTCCGGTCCCGAGCCGCCGCGGATCAGCTTTCGCTGGACGAAGAGGGCGTGTCGCCGCCCTCGCTGTCCTCGTTCTCATAGGCGCCGAGGCGGTTGTACAAGGTCTTGAGGCTGACGCCGAGCGCCTTTGCCGCGCGTCGCTTGTCGCCGCCGCAATGCTTGAGCGTGCCGAGGATGATCTGCTTTTGCGCATCGGCGAGCGGCGTGCCGACCCAGACGTTCATCGCGTCGCCCTGCGTGATGGGCTTCTTCACGCGCGATGCCAGATGCGGATGCGCGATCTCCACGGTCTTCTCCGCGAGAATGAACGCGCGATACACCGTGTTCTTCAGCTCGCGGACGTTGCCGGGCCACGAATACGTGCGCAGCACGTCGAGCGCGCGCTTGCTGAACGCCTTGTTCGTGCCTTCCTGCGCGTTCATCTCGGCCAGAAAGTGCTGCGCGAGCAGTTCGCGGTCG
Organism: Caballeronia sp. LZ016; assembly: GCF_031450805.1. Classification (NCBI taxonomy): domain Bacteria; kingdom Pseudomonadati; phylum Pseudomonadota; class Betaproteobacteria; order Burkholderiales; family Burkholderiaceae; genus Caballeronia; species Caballeronia sp. LZ016. The sequence goes on along the minus strand of NZ_JARTVY010000001.1, from coordinate 2,841,345 downwards.
GCGTCGCGTTCGCGCAGCGGCGGCGCGCGCAGCGGAAAGACGGCGAGGCGATACATCAGGTCCTCGCGCAGCCCGTTCTCCTTCACGGCGGCGACCGGGTCCCGATTGGTGGCGGCGATCACGCGCACATCGGAACTGATGAGATCGTTGCCGCCGACGCGAAAGAACGTGCCGGTTTCGAGCGCCCGCAGCAGCTTGACCTGCCGGACCGGCGACATCTCGGTCACTTCGTCGAGAAAGAGCGTGCCGCCATTCGCGTGCTCGAAGTAACCGACGCGCCCCTGCACCGCGCCCGTGAAGCTGCCTTTCTCGTGGCCGAACAGTTCGGCTTCGATCAGGTTGTCGGGAATCGCACCGCAGTTCACTGCGATGAAGGGCGCGTCCTTGCGCGCGCTCTGATCGTGAATCGTGCGCGCGACGAGTTCCTTGCCGGTGCCGGACTCGCCGATGATGAGCGCCGTGGCATCCGTCCCCGCGACGCGCTCGATCTGCGAGTACAGCTCGAGCATCACGGGCGACGAGCCGTACAGCAGTCCGTAAGACTTCAAACCCGGCACATCGCCCGCAGTGCGCTTCTTCTGCGCGGGTGTATCGCCTGCGACGAGCGGCGGGTCAAGATCGGTTGACGCCATAGGTCCTGATGGTTCCTGAGTTCTGCGAATGTGGTTGGGCGGGCGGCCGCGCAGCATCGGTCCATACGGTCGATAGAGGCGCGCCGCCGAAGCGGGCAGGGGCGCAAAACGCGGTGCACGCGGGCCTCGGGCCGCAAATCGTGCTGTGACTTCCTCGCGCGGCATGACGCACGCGCCGTGGTGACCGTCCGCTTCAGCGATGACGCGCTGGCGCTGCTGTCCTGCTCGCGATGGCGGTGAGCCGGTTCCTCTCTATGCGTCGGTCCAGAGCCGCGCGGCGCGCATCGCACGTTAAATTGCCGCGTTCCTCGTGCTTCGCCGTCGGCGACTCTATCTCATAAACGCTATTTAACCATTCGCAACGATATTGCGGCAATCCGCTCTTGAAGGCCCGAGGGCAAATTGTCTGATTGCCCGCGACGGCGGCGGGCGCTTCCGGAAAGGTTCGCCCTCTGCGCCGCGAAATTACAAGCCGACGGCGTAAGACTTACCCGCGAACGCGTTGTCCGACGGCGTGCGGCTGCTCATGCTGCCTGGCACGATTGCTGCTCTTTGCTGTGCATCCTTATTCGAATGCCCGGGACCGTGGCGAAACACAGGGCAGCGCGAGAGGCCGACACATCATGGAAGACATTTTCGAATTCGATATCGCCGTACGCGACAGCCGCGTTTCAGCTGGCGCCGCACGCTCCGCGCGAGGCGGCCGCACTCGCCCGCCCGGCGATGGGAAGGAACTCGCGGCGGGCGAGGCGATCGACATCTATCACTGGGCCGCGGTCGCGCTGGTGACGGCGCTGATGTGCGCGGTGCTCGGCTACGCGGCGGGCACGCCGGCGCTGGCGCGCGCGGCGAACGTGACGAGCCTCGTGTTCGGCGTGGCGGGCGGCATGTTGACGGCGAGCGGCATCGTGCGCCGCCTGCGCGCCCGGCTGACGGCGACCGGCGCGCACGAACCGTTGACGGTGTCCGTTGCCGAAACTCGGTAACCGCAATGACCGCAATGACCGCAATAACCGCAATAACCGCTGAATCAACCCGGAGTGGCAAACCCAATGTGGAGGACTGATTCCATGAGTCATACGACTGTCCAGCTTGCGTTGGGCAAGCAGAAGATCATCGAGGACATCAAGGTGCTGCTCAACGACTCGGAAGAGTTGCTGCGGCTGTCGGCGACGCTGCCGGGCGAGGGCGTCGAAGCGCTGCGCTCGCGCCTGCGCGATCACACCGACACCGCTCGCGCCGCGCTGGAGGATGCCCAGGCGAACGCGCAAAGCCGCTATCGCGCGGGGATCGACTGCACCGAGAAGTACGTGCGCGAGAACCCGTGGAACTCGCTGGGTATGGCAGCCGCTGCCGGCTTCCTGCTCGCCGTCCTGATCTCGCGCTGACCTGACATCGAATCTCAATAACGACAGGAGAAACACGAAATGGCACGTTCTTCAATCGGAGTGTTCGGGGCGCTGTTCGCTGTCGGCAGCGTGCTCGCCTGGAAGTGGATGCAGTCGCAGGACGGCACGGCGCGCCGTCTGGGACGCGATGGGGGTCGCACCGTGTCCTCGTCGCGGCGGCGCTCGGCGGTGAAGGGCGACGAAGTCGTCGGCGGCACGGCTGACGCCTGGCACTTCCCGCGCAGCTGATCGCCGCCGGGCCGTTGAACGGCTCGACCGCAACGATACGACGCACCACGATGCAGACGCACGCCGCCCGGCGTGCGTTTTTATCTTAATAAACCCTTATAATCGAGAAACCTCTGCCATAAGTGCCCTATCAGTGGCCTATAAGCGGCCTGATTGGCAATACTTACGGCGGCAGCCCCCAAGCGTGCGGAAGTTTCGGAAATTATTTTATTTTCTGCGCCTTAACCGGTTCGTCAGCCCTGACGCCCGGCCGCAAGACGCACCGGCCCGGACGGCGTCCCGCCGCCCGGAGACGACCACGCCGCCACGCGGTGTGTGACCCTGAAACGCTTTGGAAGAATTCGAGACGCAATGCCACACGTATTGATTGTCGATGACGATCCCAGTACCCGCGAGGCGCTAGCCGCGATCATCGGCGAAGATGGACTGACGACAGCCACCGCCAGCGATTTGCGCGAGGCGCGCATCCAGCTCGTGAGGCAGACGCCGGACGTCGTGTTCACGGACCTCAAGCTGCCTGACGGCACGGGCGTCGACCTTTTCGAGGATCTCGATCCGCGCTCGGGCGTGGAAGTGATCGTCATCACCGGACACGCGACCGTCGAGTCGGCTGTGAGCGCGCTCAAGATGGGCGCGACCGACTATCTGGTCAAGCCGATCAACATGCAGCGCGTCAAGGCCATCCTGTCGCGCCTGCCGCGCGCCGGCGACCTCAAGGCGGAAATCGGCACCTTGCGCGGCGAGTTGCGCCGCATGGGCCGCTTCGGCCTGATGCTCGGCAATTCGCCGGCGATGCAGACCGTCTACGACCAGGTTGGCCGTGTCGCGCCGACGGCGGCATCGGTGCTGCTGATCGGCGAATCGGGTACCGGCAAGGAAGTCGCGGCGCAGACGCTGCACGAGCTGAGCCTGCGTCGCAAGCATTCGTTCATCGCGGTGAACTGCGGCGCGATCTCGCCGAACCTGATCGAATCCGAAATGTTCGGGCACGAGCGCGGGTCGTTCACCGGCGCGGATCGTCAGCACAAGGGCTATTTCGAACGCGCGAACGGCGGCACGCTGTTCCTCGACGAAATCACCGAAATGCCGATCGAGCTGCAGGTCAAGCTGCTCCGCGTGCTGGAAACCGGCATGTTCATGCGCGTCGGCACGACGAAGGAACTCGAAACGGACGTACGCCTGATCGCCGCGACCAACCGCGATCCGGAGCAGGCTGTGCTGGAAGGCAAGCTGCGCCTCGACCTGTACCACCGGCTGAACGTGTTTCCGATCAACCTGCCGCCGCTTCGCGAGCGCGGCAAGGACGTCGAACTGCTGGGGCAGGCGTTCCTCGACGAACTGAACGCCCGTTACAACACGCGCAAGGACTTTCCGCCGGCCGTGCGGGACATGCTCGCGTCGTACAACTGGCCGGGCAACGTGCGCGAACTGAAGAACTACGTTCAGCGCGCATACATCATGTCGGGGTCCGACTCGGACAGCACCGCGACCGTGCCGCTGCAAATTTCGCTGTCGAAGCCATCGGCGGGCACGGCGGTGACGATTCCGTTCGGCACGTCGCTCGCGCAAGCCGACCGGCAACTGATTCTCGCGACGCTCGAGCAGTGCGGCGGCGTCAAGACGCGCGCGGCGGAAATTCTCGGCATCAGCCTCAAGACGCTCTATAACCGGCTCGTGGAATACGGCGAGGACGCGAACAAGGCGGCTGTCGGCGAAGGCGTCGACCCGAGCGACTCGGACAGCGAAAATACCTGATCTTCGGTTATCTTCACACGAAAATAACGCCCGCTGCTTGCAAAAGCGCGGGCGTTTTTGTTGGCAGGCGCGCTTTCAGCAACCATAATGGGGTCGATGGACGCGGAGCGAATCAGGAAAAGCGGAACGCGCCTTGCGTGACCGTACGTGCATGCGTCGCTGACGGATGCATCCACGACACAAGACCGCAAGGAGCCCGCCATGTCCGATTTCGACCGCGCGCCCATTAGTGCGCAGACGCCCCAGCCGCCGGACCCGCCGGTGACGCCGCCCGATCAGCCGCCGCCGACTCCGATCCCGCCCGATACGAATCCGGACCCGACGCGCGATCCCCCCGAGCAGCCGATGCAGCCGATCGGCGACCCGCCGCCGGGACCGGGCGACGCGCCTCCCGTGGCCTGAGCGCACCGGCGTCTTCCGGACCGATTCACCGAAATTCGTGCAAGCCTGAATAAGTTTTCAATTCCGAAGGTAGGGATTACAACGAATGACGCAAGAATGACCGGCGGCGCTGTCGCCGCCGGTTCTTTTTTCTGAGAGCGCGCCTGGGTCCACTGCTTTCGCAGGCAGCGGGCAGGCGCATCGGTCTGACGCCGCCGAGGTCCATTCACGACGGCCTTCTTTCTGGAGGCACCATGAGGCATCCCGCACTTCGACGCTCCGCGCGTCACTCGTCCAAACGCGAAGCACGCGCCGAAGCGGCCAAGAACGGCACGGCGCAGAGCGCGTCGCCGCCGCCCGCCGAACACGACCCCGCCGGCCAGAACCGCCCCGCGCCTGGCGCTCCTCCCGATGGCGAGCACAACCAGGGCGGCGTGCGTCGCGAGGGCATCGACTATCAGCGCGATCTCGGCTCCGAGCAGGACGCCTGAATGCCGCGTCTGCGCGGCGCATCCGGCACAGCAAGAAAGTTCGACGCCGCGGCCTCGCGCCGCGCGTTTCCGTTCGTCCGTAACATCCCGATACGAATTTATGAATCGGATCATGCGCAAAACGGCATAGGATTTGCATTCCCCAAGGCGTCCATTCGGGCATGCAACGACAACTGAGAGGTGAGCCTGTAATGAGCAGATTGATCGTGGTATCGAATCGCGTCGCGCCGGTTCAGGAGGGCAAGCCCAGCGCGGGCGGTCTCGCTATCGGCGTGCTGGATGCGCTCAAGGAGACGGGCGGCGTATGGTTTGGCTGGAGCGGGGAAATCGTCGGCGAAGCGGCTGCGCCGGTCGTCGAAAAGAACGGCAATGTCACGTATGCGACCGTCGGACTAACGCGCCGCGATTATGACCAGTACTACCGCGGCTTCTCGAACGCCACGCTGTGGCCGACCTTCCACTATCGCAACGACCTGTCGCGCTTCGATCGCGAGGAATTCGCCGGCTACATGCGCGTCAACGCGACGCTCGCCGCGAAGCTGAAGACGCTGCTGCAGCCCGACGACATCATCTGGGTTCACGACTATCACATGCTGCCGTTCGCGCAGGAGCTGCGCAAGATCGGCGTGACGAACCCTGTCGGCTTCTTCCTGCATATTCCGTTTCCGGTGCCCGAAGTCATGCGCACCGTGCCGCCGCACGAAGAACTGATGACCGCGATGTGCCAATACGATGTCGTCGGCTTCCAGACGGACAGCGACAAGCAGTCGTTCGTCGATTACATCGAGCGCAGCGGCCGCGGCCATGCGAGCGAGGACGGCATGCTGCAGGCATTCGGCCGCATGCTGAAAGTCGGCGCGTATCCGATCGGCATCTATCCGGATGCGATCGCCAAGGCCGCCGAGCAATTCTCCAGCCGCAAGCAGGTCAAGAGCCTGCGCGACAGCATGCGGGGCCGCAAGCTCATCATGAGCGTGGATCGCCTCGATTATTCGAAGGGCCTCGTCGAGCGGTTCCAGGCGTTCGAGCGGCTGCTGCTGAACGCGCCGGGCTGGCATGGGCGCGTGTCGCTCGTGCAGATCGCCCCGCCGACGCGCTCCGACGTGCAGACGTACCAGCGCATTCGCCAGAACCTGGAAGGCGAGGCGGGGCGCATCAACGGGCGGTTTGCGCAACTCGACTGGACGCCGATCCAGTACCTGAACCGCAAGTACGAACGCAATCTGCTGATGGCGTTGTTCCGTCTCTCGCAGGTCGGCTATGTGACGCCGTTGCGCGACGGCATGAATCTCGTCGCGAAGGAGTACGTCGCGTCGCAGGATCCGGCCGATCCGGGCGCGCTCGTGCTGTCGCAGTTCGCGGGCGCGGCGGATCAGCTGCCGGGGGCGCTCGTCGTCAATCCGTTCGATCTGTCGCAGATGTCCGAAGCGCTGGAGCGCGCGTTGTCGATGCCGCTTCCCGAGCGGCAGGCCCGCCACGCCGACATGATGGCGCCGTTGCGCGAGAACAATCTCTCCGTGTGGCGTGACTCGTTCCTGTCCGACTTGCGCAGTGTCGCCACGGCGACGTCCGTCACGGAAAAGACCGTGAAGACGGTGAAGCAGGGCGCAGCGACGGCGAAGCGCGCCGCCCGCGCGTGAAGCTCGTCGTTCGCCGATGCCCCGCGTATCGCAAGAACGCGGGGCATTTTTTCGCGCATGGAACGCGGAACGGGTCTTGCGTTCCCCTCATCGACACAATCGAAGGAGGTCATCATGACGGGAAGCACACTGAATCCGCCGGATGAGGGCGGCGTTGAATGGGGCAAGGGTCACGGCACGGGCGCGCTCGGACCGAGCGATTCATCCGATAGCGGTTCGGACGTGCAAGGCGAAATGCGCCGTCCGGGCGACATCGAAGACGAACTGGACGCCCATGCGCTCGGCCTGTCCGACGCCCAGCTCGACAGCGACACCGACCGCGCCGGCACCGGCGAGGACGCCTCCGCCGACGGCGACAACAACCTCGAAGTCTACGGCGATATCCTGCCCGATCAGGTCGAGGACGAAGACGTGGAGTCGCTGAGCGACGACGGCGCGGACCCGGCCGGCGACGACGAACGCATCTGAAGTCGCTTGCTCGATAACGGAGTCGAGGCGCGTGCGGACGATTTCCGCCCGCGCCTTTTTTACACGCATCGCACGCGGGGACGTTAACATCGGCGCTTGACGCACCACTCGCCCGCTTTCTGCCGATGACCCGCGAAGTCCCGAATCCGTCCGCTCCGCTCGCCGAAGGCCGCACGTCGCGGCTCGGCTGGCTATCGTGGGTCGCCGATCCCGTTACGCAGTGGATTCAGGACCATTGCCTGATGTTCTCGGCGTCGATCTCATTCTTCGCCGCGTTCTCGCTCGCGCCGACGCTCGTCATCGTGATCTCGGTGGCGAGCGTCTTTTTCGGCGCGGATGCCGTGCAGGGCCGCCTCTTCGACGAGATCAGCGGCGTGGTGGGCGCGGATGCCGCTCACGCGCTCGAGGCGATCGTCGCCAACGCATGGCAGGCCGACATGGCGCGGCGCACGGCGGTCTTGTCCATCGCAGGCGTGCTGATCGGCGCGTCGGCGACATTCTCATCGCTGCATAGCGCGCTGAACGTCATCTGGCCGACGCCGGCGGTCAGCACGCGCGACAGCATCTTCGCGATGCTGCGCGTGCGGCTCGTGTCGTTCGGCCTGGTCGTCGGCGCGGGATTGCTCGTGGTCGTGTTGCTCGTGCTCGATGCGCTCGTCGAAGTGCTCGGTCACTGGGCGCTCGGCGACGGCAATCCGTTCGTGGTCCTGTCGACGCTGACGCGCCGCGCGATATCGCTCGCGATGCTGATGCTCGCGTTCTCGGTGCTGCTCAAATTCCTGCCGACGACGCGCATGCGCTGGCGCGATGCCGCGCTCGGCGCCGCTGCGGCCGCGCTGCTGTTCGAGGGCGGCAAGCGGCTCTTCGCGTTCTATTTGCAGCACGCCGGGACGGCGAACATGTTCGGCGCGGCGGGCTCGCTCGCGATCATCCTCATGTGGCTCTATTACTCGGCGGCGGTGTTTCTGCTGGGCGCGGAACTGTCCGCCACGGCGGCGCGCAGGCGCACGCATCGAGAGTCGGGCTGGCGATAGAACGACAGGGCAGCCGTGCCCGCTGAAAAAAAGGCCGCCTGTGAAAAGGCGGCCCTGCAGCTACGCTCCGTTGATCCCGCTCATGCGACTCAGTTGACCGGGTCGTCGCTGAACGCCGGAGCGCCAAAACGCTTCACGGTGCTTCAAGCCTGCCTGCGCAGTTCGGCGGGCGGCACCTTCATCAGATGCCGATACTTCGCCACCGTGCGGCGCGCGACGATCACGCCCTGATCGGCGAGCATCTTCGCGAGGCTCACATCCGACAGCGGGTCGCGCGAGTTTTCCTTCGAGATCATCTCCTTGAGCAGCGCGCGCACCGCTGCGGCCGAGCACGTGCCGCCGCTTTCCGTCGACAGTTCGCGCGGGAAGAAGTGCTTGAACTCGAAGATGCCGCGCGGCGTCGCCATATATTTGTTGCCCGTCGCGCGCGAGATGGTCGATTCGTGCAGACCGAGTTCGTCGGCGACATCGCGCAGCACGAGCGGCTTCAGCGCGATTTCGCCGTAATCGAAGAACGCTTTCTGATGCGAGACGATGCATTCGGCCACGCGCTGAATCGTCGTGAAACGCTGCTGCGCGTTGCGGATCAGCCAGCGCGCTTCCTGCAACTGCTGCGCGAGCGGCGAGCGGCTCGCCCCGGCCGATTGCGCGAACAGTTCCGCGTACATGCGATGGATGCGCGCACGCGGCAGCACCGCCGGGTTGATCGTCACGACCCACTGCTTCTTCACCTGGCGCACGATGACATCGGGCACCACGTAGTTGTCCTCGCTCTGGCCGTAGTTCTCGCCCGGCTTCGGATCGAGACGGCGCACGAGCGCACACGCGATGCGCAGTTCTTCCGCGGTGCAGCCGATCTTCTTCTGCAGCTCCGCCTGTTCGCGGCGTGCGAGACGTTCCAGATGATGCGCGACGATCTCGCGCGCCACATCGCGGCCCGGCGTGTCGGCGGGCATCGCGTCGAGCTGGAGCGTCAGGCATTCCGAAAGATTGCGCGCGCCGACGCCCGGCCTGTCGAGCGACTGCACGAGCTTCAGCGCGATGCTGAGTTCGTCTTCGCTGATGGCGGGCTCGATGTCGACGACGTCCGCGAGTTCGCTCAGTTCCTGGCGCAGATAGCCGTCGTCATCGAGCGCTTCGATGATGAGTTGCGCGACCGCGCGATCGCGGTGGTTCAGCTGATACATGCGCAGCGAATCGTGCAGCGTTTCATGCAGCGACGGCTCGATGCGGACCCAGTCGGCGGGATCGGAGCCTTCGCCGTCGCCGTTGTTGCGCGATGCGCTGCGGCCGAACGGGTCGGACGAGAACTCGCTCATGGAGTCCTCGCGTGAACTGGAGTCGGCGCTGGCTTCGCCGTCCATGCTGGATTCGGCGGCAAGCGGCGCTTCCGTCGCGGTATCGGTGGAAGTCGAAAGCGAGCTGTCGCTCATCGAGTTGCCGTTATCCGCGCCGAGCGCGTTGTCCTCGGTCTGCGATTCGTCGTATTCGAGGAAAGGATTCGTGTCGAGGGCGTTCCGCAGTTCCTGCTGAAATTCCAGCGACGAGAGTTGCAACAGCCGGACGGACTGCTGGAGCCGTGGCGTCAGGGCCAGGCTTTGCTTGGTGCGGAGTTCGAGTGAAGGCGGCATTGCTTGCTAATCCTCGAGTGTTCGTACGTGATCGATATGTTCGCGACCACACTCAGAGCAACGTCCATGCCATCGGCGGCTAAAGCCATGCTTCGACTACGTTTTCGCTTCGGCACAACTCACCGTGAACCGTGCGGACGCGCGCTTTCCACGCCTTTTTTACACGGGTTCAGACAAAAGGAACGCGGGTTGCGCACGGTGCTGCCCGAACTCGCCGAACGTGCGTTGGAGCTTGTCGACGATTTGTCACCGGGCCGGCTGGAGACCGCCCGACAAGGGCGACGAGGCGCAACGAACGCTCGACGAGCGCGACAACCAAGCGATCCGGCACGCTAGTTGCATAAGAATCGATGCGTTCGTGCGGCGACGCGCGGACCAATCGAGGCAACAACGATCGTCACAAAGAAAGCGGGGCGCCTCGTGCGCGTGTGGGCCGTAAGACCTACGGCGAACACGCGGGACAAGTCAGCGTGACAGGGGCGCGCAACACTAAAACTGAAAAGAAGGAGCATTGCCATGAAGACGACTCAATTCCTCAAAGCAGCCGGCGGTATCGCATGTGTGGTGTTCGCGCTGAACGCGGGCGCGCAGACCAACTCGGCGGCGTCCTCGTCGGGCGCAACCGATACCTCGGTCGGCCAGAAGGTCGACGACAGCGCGGTGACCGCAAAGGTCAAGGCCGAGCTGCTTAGCGCGAAGAACGTCCAGTCGACGCACATCCACGTCAAGACGCGCGGGGGCGTCGTCTCGCTGACCGGCACGGTGCCGTCGGCGGAAGACAAGACCGCCGCAGCCGAAGTGGCGAAGGAAGTGTCGGGTGTTGCATCCGTGAAGAACCATCTCAAAATCTCTGCCAAGTAACACGGAAGTGATGGCATAGTTCGTATGCCCGGCTCGCTGAAGGCGGGCCGCGCTCGAAACAGCTGGACCGGAACCCGCGCGGGGTCCGATGATTCCTCGTCGCGGCGAGACATCGGACTTTGGCGCGGGTTCATCGCATCGGGCGGCGTTTTTTGTATCGCCCTTGCTTGCATCAACTGGCACGTGCATCACCTCGCAGCATGTTCGAAACCCTAAAAACGAAGGACGGCCTCAGGTCGTTACTCACAGGCGGCTCACGACGCGTCGTGCATACGGCGCTCGAAGGCCCCGGCAAAAGGAGCTCTTCATGAAGACGAAAAAGATGGCATTGATCGGCGCGCTGGCGCTCGCATTCTCGACGACGGCGTTCGCACAGGCAGCATCGGATGCGGCGGGCGCGGCTGCTCCGGCTTCCGGCGCGCAGACGAAGAAGAGCAAGGGCACGACTCTGCATCAGCAGAACAAGGCGCACAAGCTCAAGGGCGCATCGGCGGCTGCGGCTGCATCCGCGCTCGGCACCAACGACAAGGGACAGCCGCACTGATATCGGTTGCAGCGGCGTCCGACGAACGGCCACGCAAGTGGCCGTTTTTATTCGATGACGCGGCGCATCGTCGCCCAACAAAAACGCCGCCCGAAGGCGGCGCAGCGATGCTCGCAACGCGTCATGCCGGCGCGGGGCCGGCATGCGTCGCGATGACTTACGACTTCGCGGCTGCGTACTGATCGCGCAGATCGCGGATGCGATCGTGGTTCTCGATGACACCCTGATACTGGCGTTCGACGACCGCGCGGACATCGGCCGGCAGGTCCTTTTCGAGCGCCTGGCGATAGTTCTTCTTCGCAGCGTCTTCACCGCGCTCGCATTCGGCGAGGACCGCGTGATCGCTGTGGCCGCTGACGGCGGACTTTACATCGACCCAGCCGCGATGCAACGCGCCGGAAACCGAACCGCCGGTTTCGGGCTTGCCGCCCAGACGCTGCACGAGGTCTTGCAGTTCGATCGCGCCTTGCGCGCACGCTTCCGCGCGGTTCTGGAACAACAGCTTGAGACTCGGATCGCGCGTATCTTCGGCGGCCTTGAGGAAACCCTTCTCTCCGTCCTTCGAGGTTTCGATGAGATCGTTGAGTACCGATACGACGTTCGTGCTCATAGGGATACCTCCTTTTGTTAGCGAATTGGTTCGAGCGCTGCGTCCCCTCGGGGATGCGCCTGCGCTTCCTGTCGCACGACGCGTGCCCGGATCACGGCCTTGCGCGCGGCATGTGACTTGCTGGTTCCGCGCACCAGACGCCCGTCCACGCAGGACGGCGCAAGGACAAGGCAACAGGAGAATCGAATGAAAGTGCTGAATGCGCTCGCGAATCGCGAGTTTCTTGTGCTGGTGGCGATCGTCGTATCGGCGCTGACGTTGCATGTCCGCGAGCAGGTCGTCGACCGTCCAGCCGTGGCGCACGCGAACTACACGCTCATGTGCGAACCTTCCGCGCCGCCGACGAAGAAAGCGAAGCTGCAATCCGCGGAATGCGACGTGCCGGCCGGCGCGCATCCGCCCGGCGCCGAGCGTCCCTGGGTGTGACGCGATAAAAGAGCCCCGAACCTTGGCGGTTCGGGGCTCGATCTGGGATTGCCTATCCGATGGGCCTCACGCGCGCGGCTGCGCGAATTCCTTCACGGGTTGCGGCGGCTTCAGCGGGTCGAAGTCGCTCCAGCGTCCTTGCTTCCAGCGGCCGGACGCGCGTTCGATATCGAGCCCGCCCGCTTCGCGCAAAATCGACGCCGCGCGGTCGTGCGTTTCCGGCGACACATGCACGGCGACGAGCACGCCCGACGTGCGCGTCGGTTCTTCCGCCTGCATCGGGGCGTCCGGCTTCTTCTTCGTATGCGACATCGCGCCCGCGAGCGAGCCGATATACGCGCCGACACCGGCCGCCACCACCGACACGAACAGCGGCGCCTTGAAGACGGCGAAAATCGCCGCGCCGATGATCGCGCCGATGACCGCGCCGATCGTCACGCCCTTGCCAGCGCCTTTCGGTGCGGCGCCCGCGCCCTTGTCCGTATGCACGTCGCCGCCGATGGGAAACCGCGCATGCTGTCCGCTCGGATTGACGAAGAAGAGCGTCACGTCTTCTTCCACGAAGCCGTCTGCGAAGAGCCGTTGCGCGGCCGTTTCGGCGGCGGGAAAAGTCTCGAATCGGCCGGCGATGATCAGGGACATGTTCCCTCCTTTTGAGATGTGAATGGCGTGGAATCGGCGAGCGTTGCTCGCTGTGTGAACGGCATCATTCGGGTTCCAGTCCCGCGACGCGGAAGAGTCCGCTGCGCAGCACGACGGGCTGGCCGCCGTTGTCGTCGAGCGCTTCTGCGCAGACTGCGCGAATGCGCGCCGCGCCGTTTTCGAACGCAGGCATCAGATCTTCTTCACGTGGCGATGCCGCGCCGAAGTGATCTTCGAGCGCTTCCGCGCTGATCGAACAGACGACTGCCTCGCCGTCGACGAGCGCGGTGAAATGAACTGCGAGGTCGTCGCCGTCGAACACGGGGCGTTCTTCCGAAAACGTGATGTGCATGGTCGAGTCCTCATAAGCCGGTCGGGGACCGGCGGGCGCGCGAACGGGCAGGCCGCCCGCGCAATCGGTGTTGAGCCGGGCGGTCATGGCGCGGACTTGGTCCTGGCGAGCTGCTGCGCCATCGCATAGTGATGGCGGATGATCGGCAGCGCCTTCGCGGCGGCGGCCTTCAGCGCGGCATCGTTGCCGCTTTCGCTTTCCTTCGCGAAAAGTTCGACGGCCTTCTGATGCGCGGCCAGCGCGACCTTTTCAATATAGGCCTTGTCGAAGTCCGCGCCCTCGAGATTTTGCAGGCTGCCGACGACCGACGAGTCCGAAGCCGGCGGCGTCGTGATGCCGTGGCGCTTCGCGATCACATCGAGGTTGCGTGCGAGCTTCGTATGATCGGCGATCATTCGCTGTGCGAAGTCCTTCACCTGCTTGTCGGCCGATCGCGCGAGCGCGAGCTTGCTCGCGGCGATTTCCGTCGCGCTCGCGGCGCCGGCGTCCTGAATGAACTGCTGATCGACGGTCGAGACCTTCTGCGTCTGCATCTTGCCCGCGCCGTTCTGAGCCTGCGCAGGTGCGAGCGCCGGGAGCGTGGCGAACGCGGCAAATGCGAGGGCGATGAAGCACGATGAAACGCGTGGCATCGGCGGGCTCCGGTGGTCGTGTCGGTTCGATCGGCGCGATCAGGCGGCGTTCGCCTTGCCGAGCGCCTCGATCAGCGCGTTGTTGAATGCTGGCAGATCGTCGGGCTTGCGGCTCGTGATAAGATTGCCGTCGATCTGCACTTCCTGATCCACCCACGTGCCGCCCGCGTTGCGCACATCGTCTTGCAGGCTCGGCCAGCTCGTGATGGTGCGCCCGGCGATGATCCCCGCCGAGATCGGCAGCCAGCCGCCATGACAGATCACCGCGATGGGCTTTTGCGCCTGATCGGCTTCCTTCACGAAGGCTTGCGCTTTCGCGTCGAGGCGGATTGCATCGCCATTGACGACGCCGCCCGGCAGCACGACCGCATCGTATTCGGCGGCGGTGGCTTCATCGAACGTGCGGTCGACCGGCACGGCATCGCCCTTGTCGACATGCCTGAAGCCCTGAATCTGTCCCGGCTTCTGCGAGATGACGTCGACTTGCGCGCCGGCTTCCTTCAGCGCACGCTGCGGTTCCACGAGTTCCGCCTGCTCGAATCCATCGACGGCGAGAATCGCTACCTTGCGGCCGTTGAGGGAACTTGCCATGAACACACCTCCTTTTCGATGCACGTTCGGACTTCCGCGCGGCGAGAAGATCGCCTGCGGATCGATGTCCGAACGGCAGCAAGGTGTGTGCCCAGCGATGGCCGGGACTTCGGCGATGCAGATGCGGCCCGACGGGCGCGCGTGTCCGCAGCGTCGCGCGCGAGGCAGACGGCCAGTCGCCGAACCGGGATGTCAGGCAGGCTCGACGCGTCGCTTGCCCGTCAGCCTCAACAAGCTCACCACGGCCGCCGCCGCCGCGAACACGGCCGCGAGCGACAGCGCGATGACTGCGCCGCGTTGCGGCTCCACGCCGAAGATCAGCGCGACGAGCGCCGCGCCCACCGTCTGACCGGTGAGGCGCGCGGTGCCGAGCATGCCGCTCGCGCCGCCGCTGCGATGACGCGGCGCCGAGGAAAGCATCTGCCGGTTGTTCGGCGACTGGAAGAGGCCGAAGCCGAGCCCGCAGATCGCCATGCGCCATCCCACGTCGAGCGGTGTCGGATGCGCGCCGACGGTCGCGAGCAGAACGAGTCCAACGGTCAGGATCGCGAGGCCGATGCCGCCGAGCAATCCGGCGGAGTAACGGTCGGCGAGCATGCCGGCTATCGGCGCGACGAAGACGATCACGAGCGGCCACGGCGTCATCAGAAAGCCGGTCTCGACCTGGCTCATGCCGAAGCCGTTCTGCAGCAGGAAAGGCAGCGAAACGAACGCCAGCATTTGCGCGCAGAACGAACAGACCGACGTGCCGACCGACAGCGCGAACACCGGAATGCGCAAGAGATCGACCGGCAGCAGCGGCGCGCTCTGCGTGAGTTGCCGGCGCACGAAGAAGTAGCCGATGACCACTGTGGCGACGAATTCGGCGATCACATAGGGCCGATGCTCGCCGTGCCCGAGTCCGTCGATGGCCACGATCGCGATGCCGAAGAAAAGCGCATTCATCACCGCGCTCACGTAGTCGTAGGGCTGGCGATGTCCCGGCGTGCGCGGCAGCGCCTTTGCGCCGATGACGAGCGCGGCAATGCCGATCGGCACGTTGATCGCAAAGAGCCACGGCCACGGCGCGATGGCGAGCACGCCGGATGCGACCGTCGGTCCGATCACCGATGAGATGGCGACCACCGACGCGTTGATGCTCACGCCGCGCCCGAGCAGCTTTTGCGGATAGATCATGCGGACGATCGCGGTGTTCACGCTCATGATGCCTGCCGCGCCGAAGCCCTGGACGACGCGCGCGACCGTCAGCGCGACGAGCGATCCCGACAGCGCACACGCCAGCGACGACACCGTGAAAAGCGCAAGCCCCGCCATGTACACGCGCCGATAGCCGATGCGATCGCCGAGCGATGCGAGCGGCAGCAGCGAGATCGTGATCGCGAGCTGATATGCGTTGACGACCCAGATGGAATCGGCGGGGGAGGCCGAGAGATTGCGCGCGATGGTCGGCAGCGCGACGTTGGCGATGGCGCCGTCGAGCACCGCGAGCGTGATGCCGAGCGCGACGACGGCGATCGCCCAATATCGTTGGGGGACGGGAAGGCCTTGGTCGGAATCCATCGGAGGGCGGTGAGTGGCGGGCGGCGCATTCTATGACGCGCCGTTTTCAAATCGCTTGTGACGCGATCGGCGCGGCCACGGATTCTGCCGTGGCGCGCGCCTCGGTTCACTTCACTTCAATTCGTAGAGACCGGTGTAGGTCGCCGAATCGATCTCGTTCAGATGCGTCATGAAGCGCGCCACCGCGTTCGTCGCGTTGGGATCGAGCGGGAGGTTCTCGGCTTCGAGCGCGTGGATGCGGAAGATGTAGCGATGCGGCTTGTCGCCACGCGGAGGCGCCGCGCCGCCGAAGCCGACCGTGCCGTAATCGTTGCGAAGCTGCAGCGCGCCGGCGGGCAGCAGGCTGCCGTCGCCCTTGCCCGCGTTGCGCGGCAGCGAGCGGACATCGGCGGGGATGTTGACGACGATCCAGTGCCAGAAGCCGCTGCCCGTAGGCGCGTCGGGATCGTAGACGGTGAGCGCGAAGCTTTTCGTTTCGGCGGGCGGATCGGACCACTGCAGCGCCGGGGAGATGTTTTCGCCCGACGCGCCGAAGGCTTGCTGATCGAATTCATGTGCGCGGGTCAGGAAGCCATTCGCCGGAAATTCGTCGGACCAGATGCGGAAATCAGCCATGAGAGTCATGCCTCCTTATGAGCTTCGAATGAGCGATGCGGTCTCTGCCAACCCGGCGCGCGAACAAAGTCAGCACGGCTGACGACGAGTACGCAAGGGACCGCAATAGCCGGTCGAGTGTAGCATCCGCCCCTCAATTCGAGCACGCACGCGTGGGCGCTTATTCCCTAGCGCGTCACTTCGTCGATGCCGCGATCCAGCGCGGGGCACGCCTCGTCGATTTCCTTCTTGTACTCGGCCGGATTGCTCGTCTTCAGCTTGTCGAAGCGATCGACGGTCGCCTGTGCCTGCTTGTATCCGAGCGCCCATTCCGCGTCGAAATCGGGCGCGTCGCGGAAATTCGCGCGCGCGGCGTCCTTGAAGTGAGCGATCTTCGCTGCATCGATATGACAGACATCCGCCGCGCCACGCGCGATGTTCGCGCTCGTCATCACGCCTTCGGCGGCCAGAAGTTGCGGCGACGATGGATGGCCGGGCGGCAGTTGCGTCTGTGCCGCAACGGGCAGCGCGGAAGCGGCGAGGGCGGAAAACACGAGCGATACGGCGATGACTTTGGCGTGCGGCATGCGATGAACCGTGACGTTGAGGGGATCGAAAAAGTATAGATGAAGCCCCTGAAAACCCTCGTGCGCATGGGCCCGGAAGCTCGGGACCCCCATGCTAGAATCGTTCCCCACCGCCGTTCTCAGACACAACAATGAAAAAAGGAAGCAAGGCCGCGACGCCCGCCAGTGCTGCGCCCTCGTCGACCGGGTCGGAAGGGCGGCGCAAGTACGATCCTCTGGAAACCAAACGCAATATCCTCGACATCGCCACGCAGGAATTTTCGGCGATGGGCCTGACGGGCGCGCGCGTCGATGCCATCGCGGAGCGCACGAACACCACCAAGCGCATGCTGTACTACTACTTCGGCAGCAAGGAAGGGCTGTACGAAGCGGTGCTGGAACAGGTCTACGGCGACATCCGCGCGCTCGAACAGGAGCTTCATCTGGCGGAGATGGACCCCGAAGAAGCGTTGCGCGAATTCATCGGCTTCACGTTCGATTACCACGACAGGCACCGCGATTTCGTGCGCCTCGTGACCATCGAGAACGTGCATTCGGCGAAGTACATCGAGCAGTCGAAGACCTTCAAGGCGCGCAATTCGACCGTGGTGAAGACCATCGAGGATCTCATCGCGCGGGGCGTCGAAGCGGGGCGCTTTCGCGATGACGTCGATCCCATCGATCTGCATCTGATGATCAGCTCGTTCTGTTTTCATCGCGTGGCGAACCGGCATACGTGGAGCGCGGCGTTCGGGCGCGATCCGTCCGGTCCGCGCTCACGGGCGCGGCATCGCGAGATGATCATCGACGCCGTGCTGTGCTTCATGCGTCGCGACGACTAAAAAAACGGCGGCTCTCTTGCGAGACCGCCGTTTTTTCATGGCGTCGATGAACGCAGCGGATCAGGCTTCGAGCAAGCGCTGAAAATGCGCGAACATGCGCTCGGCATCCGGTTCGCGGCCGGTGAAGATGCGCAGCGCATCGACAGCCTGACACACCGCCATGCCGCCGCCACTGACCGTTTTGCAGCCGAGCGCCTTCGCCGCCTTGAGGAGTTCGGTCTCCAGCGGGAAATAGACGATTTCCGCGACCCACAGGTCCTCGTGCAGAAACTCGGCCGGCAACGGCAGGCCGGGCAGCTTCGCCATGCCAGTCGGCGTCGCGTGAATGAGGCCGTTCCCGGCGCGCAGCGTCTCGCGCAGATCGCCGCCGCTCGTCACTTCACGATCAGGAAAGCGCGCCGCCAGTTCCTGCGCCAGCGACGATGCCCGCGCCTCGTCGGAATCGAACAGCGTGAGCGCGCGTGCGCCCATCGTCAGCGCGGCATGCGCCACGGCCGCGCCCGCGCCGCCCGCGCCGAGCTGCACCACGCGATCGAGCGGGGCATCGGGCAGACCGCGCTGGAACGCGCGCGCAAAGCCCGACCAGTCCGTGTTGTAGCCGATGCGCTTGCCGTCCTTCAGCACGACCGTGTTCACCGCGCCGAGCGCGCGCGCGTCGGGGTCGAGATCGTCGAGCAGGGGGATCACACTTTGCTTGCACGGATACGTGATGTTCAGGCCGTCGTAACCCATGCGTTCGGCTGTTTGAAGGAGATCGGGCAGCGCCGATGGTTCGAGCTCGAGCGCCTGCAGATCGATGCGTCGATACACGTAGTTCAGCCCGAGGAGGCGGCCTTCCTCCTCGTGCATCGCGGGCGTGAGCGAACCGCCGATGCCCGAGCCGATCAGTCCGATGAGGTATGAAGTTTTGCTGGTCATGCGAGCTGCTCCCGCGAAAGAAGCCAGGCGACAGCGCCTAGCGTACAGCAGAAATTGAAGGCGCGATGCTGCATCGCGACAGAACGGAAGAACGCAGTGTGACCGCTGGAGCAATTGCTGTCCGTCCGTACTTGTACCGATTTTGTACGGTCTAGTTAGTTTGTTATTCTGCCGCACAATGACGTGGAATGCGTGCGCAGCGCCTACACTGAATCGATTGATCCCGCATCACACCGAATGCAACGAGGAGGCAGCATGCTGCGTTCAATTCCCACATCCATCGCGACCGTGTCCATCAGCGGGACGCTCGTCGAAAAACTGAAGGCGATTCGCGCGGCGGGCTTCGATGGCGTCGAGATATTCGAGAACGATCTTCTCTACTTCGACGGCACGCCCGCCGATGTCCGGCGCATTTGCGGCGACCTCGGCCTCGGCATCTACCTGTTCCAGCCGTTTCGCGATTTCGAGGGCGTGAATCCCGACCGCTTCGCCAGGAACGTCGAGCGCGTGAAGCGCAAATTCGACCTGATGCACGAGCTCGGCGCGGACCGCATGCTTGCGTGCAGCAACGTGTCGCCGGAGACGATCGCTGACGATGCGCTGATCGTCGATCAGCTCGGCGCGCTCGCGCGGCTCGCCGAGCAAGCGGGCGTCGTCGTCGGCTATGAGGCGCTGGCGTGGGGGCGGCACGTCAATTCGTACAAGCATGCGTGGCGTCTCGTCGATGCCGTGAATCATCCGAGCCTGGGCCTCGTGCTCGACAGCTTCCATACGCTTTGCATCCGCGATTCCGTCGATGAAATCGCTGCGATTCCGGGCGATCGCATCGCGTTCGTGCAGATCGCGGATGCGCCCGTCCTCGCGATGGACGTGCTCGAATGGAGCCGCCACTATCGGTGCTTTCCGGGGCAGGGCGCCTTCGATGTCGCGGGTTTCACCGCGCGCGTGCTCGAAGCGGGCTACACCGGCCCGCTGTCGCTCGAAATCTTCAACGACGGCTTTCGCGCCGCGCCGACGGCGATCACGGCGGCGGACGGGCATCGCTCGCTGCGCTTTCTCGAGGAACAGACGCGCGCCCTCATGGGCGACAACGCGCCCGCCGCGCTTTTCGATCCCCCCGCGCCGCCCGAGCATATCGGCTTCCAGTTTCTCGAATTCGCCGTCGACGATACGACGCGCGAGCATGTCGCCGGCTGGCTCGGCAAGCTCGGCTTCAGACTCGCGGGCCGGCATCGCTCGAAGGATGTGACGCTGTATCGCCACGGCGCGGGGTCGATCGTGCTGAACGCCGAAGCCGATTCGTTCGCGAGCGCGTTCTATCAGCAGCATGGCTTGTCGCTGTGCGCGTCGGCGTTTCATGTCGACGATGCGAAGCTTGCCTTCGAACGCGCCGCCGCCTACGGCTCGAAGCCGTTCTCGGGGCAGGTCGGGCCGAACGAGCGCGTCGTGCCGGGTGTGCAGTCGCCGGACGGCAGTCTCGATTATTTCGTCGATGAAGCCCCCGGCGCGCCGACGCTATGGGAATCCGATTTCGTCCTGACCGATATCGACGGCCCGTACGAAGTGGGGCCGCTATCGCGCATCGACCATGTGTGCCTGTCGCTGCCTGCCGAAGCGCTCGATACGTGGGTGCTGTTTTTCCGGAGTGCATTCGGGTTCGAAACGGAGCCGGGCGTGCTCGTACCGGACCCGTATGGCCTCGTGCGCAGCCGTGCGGTGCGCAGCCGCGACGGTTCGGTGCGCATCGCGCTGAACGCATCGGTCGATCGATATACGGCGGTGGGCGAATCGCTGTCGATGTATCGCGGCTCGGGGCTGAATCACGTTGCGTTCAGCACGCCCGATATCTTCGATGCGATCCCGCGCCTCGTCGCCGATGGCGTCGCCTTCCTGCGCATTCCGCGCAACTACTACGACGATCTCGCCGCGCGTTACGGCCTGCCCGACGAGCAGATCGACGCGATGCGCGAGCACAACATCCTCTATGACCGCGACGAGCGCGGCGGCGAGTTCTTCCATGCTTACACGGAGCAACTCGATCAGCGCTTCTTTCTTGAAGTGATCGAGCGGCGCGGCGGTTATGACGGCTACGGCGCGGCGAACGCGGCGGTGCGTCTTGCGGCGCATGCGCAGCAGCAGCGCGCGCGCCAGGAGGCGGCCGTCTAGGGGGATGGCGGCGATGGCGGCGATCAGGGCGATTCCGGACGGTCGTGCGCGGCGCGCGTGACTATCATGAAGTCATGGGGCAATCGATAGCGGGAGGCCGCCATGACGGATTTGACCAGCATCCTCGTCGGCATTGCGGGACTGGCCGCGCTCGGCATCGTGCTGTTCGCGCAGGACTGGCGGATGGACGACCGGCGGCGCGAGCCGATGCACGCACGGGCGCGGCGTCATCCGCTGCGCGACTGGTGGCTCAGGCATCGGCATTGACCTGAGCCGCTTCCATGGCGACGGGCTCATCGTCGCGCACCGCGGACGCGGCCTCGAACACATCGATATAAAGATAAAGCCGATGCACGGTCTGAATCTGCGTCGGCGAAAGGTGTGTCCGGCGCGTGATGGCGGCGAGCCGGTCGCGCCAGTACGAGAGCGGCAGCAACGGACCGCCGAGATCGCAGGACAACGAACGGCGCATCACCCTCTGAAGGTGCGCCAGGTCCTGGTCTGCCAGCAACGCGGAGAATGCGCCGTGCGGCTTCATGTGGGGAATGGAGTCCATTACTCCGATGGCGGCATCGCGCGGCAAGACTTGATAGGAAGAAACCCTTAATCCGCGTGCGGCAGACCGATGCCGATTGCCGGGAGCGTTTGCTATACTCTGCGCTCTCGCCAGTTCTGGCGAGTCGCACGGTCCGCTCCCCGTAGTTCAATGGATAGAACGAGTGCCTCCTAAGCGCTAGATGCAGGTTCGATTCCTGCCGGGGGGACCACCAGGCAAGCAACGCAGCAACTCCCACAAGCTGTTGACCCTCCTTCCGGCGCTTGCTGTGCGCGCCGCGTCCTTGCACGCTCCGACCCGATTCCCTCCATAATGCGACGACTCCTCATCGCGCCTGCCGGCTCATGCCTCGATGACCGAAATCGAATCCGCGGTGCTCGTGTTCGTCCTGCTGCTCGCCAGCACCGGCATCGGCGCGATGGTGCGGCCGCTCCTGCCCGAGGAGCACAAGGCGCAGGAGACGGTGCAACTGGTCCAGTTGCTCGTCGGCATGCTCGTGACGTTCGCGGCGCTCGTGCTCGGACTTCTGACGGCATCGGCGAAAACGGTTTTCGATACTACCGATAACGACGTGCGCAGCTATGCCGCCGCGATCATCGAACTCGATCACACGATGCGCGACTACGGCGCGGAACTCGCCGAGACCCGCGCGCTGCTGCGCGCGTACACCGCGGCGGCGGTCGCGAGCACGTGGCCCGGCGAAACGCCGCCGGCGGGCGATGACTATCCGAAAGTGGAATCCTCGCCGCATGCGAGCGGCAAGCTCGCGAGCCGCGCGCTCGGCGACATGCTCTCGCGCGGGCAACGTCAGGTGCGGCTGCTCGAACCCGCCGATGCGTATCATCGCAAGCTCGCCGACGAGGCCGCCACGCGCTTCGATCAACTGATCGCGCTGCGCTGGAAGCTGATCGAGGAAGCGCACGGCTCGATCTCGTATCCGTTCGATCGCATTCTCGTCGGCTGGCTGCTCATCATCTTTCTGTGCTTCGGACTGATCGCGCCGCGCAACGCGCTGTCCCTCGTGACGATCACGCTCGGCGCGCTGTCGATCGCGTCCGCCGTGCTCGTGATCCTCGATCTCGATACGCCATTCTCCGGGCCGATCATGGTCCACAGCCAGCCGATGCGCGAAGCGTTCGCTTATCAAAGCCGGTGACGTCCTCCATGCCTTACTCCGACCCGCGCATCGTCGCGCTCTACGACGCGCTCAACCCCGCGGGTCCCGATACCGCGTTCTATCTCGCGCTCGCCGGATCGGCGCGGCATGTCGTCGATCTCGGCTGCGGCACGGGGCTGCTCGCATGTGAACTGGCGGAGCGCGGCTATCGCGTGACGGGCATCGATCCGTCGCGGGAGATGCTGCGTATCGCGCGTCGAAGGGCGGGCGGCGATCGCGTGAACTGGATCGAAGGCGATGCCGGCGCGCTGCCGTTCGCCGGCGCGGCGGACCTGCTCGTGATGACGGGCCACGTCGCGCAGATTTTTCTCGACGATGCCTCGCTGCTCGCGACGCTCATGGCCGCGCGGCGCGCACTGCGGCCGGGCGGGCGCATTGCGTTCGAGAGCCGCAATCCTGCTGCGAGGGCGTGGGAGGACTGGACGCCTGATCGCTCGCGAAGGCGCATCGCCGCAGCCGATGGGCGCATCGTCGACGTGTGGCAGGAGCGGCATGCGGCTCCGGACCCGGACGCGACAGGCCGCGTCGCCTTCACGACGCACTATCGCTTTTGCGCGGACGGCGAGACCTTGCGCGCCGACAGCGAACTGCGGTTGCGCGCCCGGGACGAACTCGCGCGCTTGCTGACGCAGGCGGGATTCGCACACATCGAGTGGTACGGGGACTGGAATCGCGCGCCGGTGGAGGCAACGAGCCGCGAGTTGATCGCGGTGGCGCGCTAGGGGAGGCGTCGCGCATGGGCGACGCCCGTGACGTCAGAACTCGACGACGACGAAATCTTCCTTGCCGACGTCGCATTCCGGACAGCGCCAGTCGGCGGGGATATCGGCGAAACGCGTGCCCGGCGCGATGCCTTCGTTCGGCAGGCCGTCTTGCTCGCTATAGACCCAGCCGCAAATCAGGCACACCCAGCTTTTGTATTCGATGACTTCGCTCACGACAAACTCTTGATCTGAAATGGAAACAGGCCGCCCGCGCCTTGCATCGGCGCGGCATCCGGCGACCCGGCATCTTACCCGAATCGGCGGACGCGTTCCCGATGCGTCACCCGCCGGGCGGTGTATCCTTGGTCGCGGTTTGTGCCTGCCATCGACCAGGAGAATACGATGCTCAAGAACACGCTTTCCGCCGCCGCGCTGTCGGGCGCGCTCGCGCTCGGCGCTTTCTCTCACGCGGCTCACGCGCAATCGCACGTCGGTTTCGTCGAGCCGAAGGACGGCGCGACCGTCACCAGCCCGGTGCATGTGAGGTTCGCCGTCGAGGGCATGAAAATCGAGCCGGCCGGCACGATGACCGACGGCACCGGCCACCATCACCTGCTCATCGATAGCGGCCCGCTGCCCAAGGGCACGGTGATTCCCGCCAGCGACACCTCCCTGCACTACGGCAAGGGCCAGACCGAGGCCGATGTCAGGCTGCCGCCCGGCGACCACACGCTGACGATGCAGTTCGGCGACGGCGCGCATCGCTCGTATGGACCGGAGATGGCGCAGACGATCAAGGTTCACGTGAAGTAGCGAGCGGAGCATCGGCCGTTCGGCCAACGCGCGGAGGACCGGCCGAACGCGCCGGTCAACATCGGTACAATGGCCGCTTCCACGGTATCGCCATTGCTGGCCTATCGTTCACTGCTAGTTCACCGTCCGTTCGCATTCATCCCCATGTCGCTTTATTCCATCTCGGACGCACAGCTTGCGTTCGGCCACGTCGCATTGCTGGATCACGCGGACTTCTCGCTCGAAGCGGGCGAGCGCGTCGGGTTGATCGGCCGCAACGGCGCGGGCAAGTCGTCGCTGCTCAAGATCGTCGCGGGGCTCGCCGCGCCCGACGATGGCCTCGTCACGCGCCAGAACGAACTGACGACCGTCTATGTGCCCCAGGAGCCGGAATTCGATCTCGATGCCTCCGTGTTCGATGTCGTCGCCTCCGGCCTCACCGATGCGCGTTCGCTGCTCGACGAATACGACAGCGTCGCGCATCGTCTCGCGGATACGCCCGAAGGCGCGGAGCACGATGCGCTGCTTGCACGCATGAACGCGCTGCAGTCCGCACTCGATACGCGCGACGCGTGGAACTGGCGCACGCGCGTCTCGACGACGCTCGCGCAGATCGGCCTCGACGGCGAGGCGCGTGCGGGCTCGCTCTCCGGCGGCATGAGAAAGCGCGTCGCGCTGGCGCGGGCGCTCGTCGTGCAGCCCGACGTGTTGCTGCTGGACGAGCCGACCAACCATCTCGACTTCGAAGGCATCCGCTGGCTGGAAGAACTGCTCGTGACCTTGCGCACGGGCCTGCTTTTCATCACGCACGATCGCGCATTCCTGGATCGTGTGGCGACGCGCATCGTCGAACTGGATCGCGGGCGTCTCCTGTCGTATCCGGGCAATTTCAGCGCGTATCAGATTCGCAAGGCGCAGCAGCTCGAAGTCGAACAGGTGGAGCAGGCCAAGTTCGACAAGCTGCTCGCGCAGGAAGAAGTGTGGATTCGCAAGGGCGTGGAGGCGCGGCGCACGCGCAGCGTCGGGCGCATCGCGCGGCTCGTCGAAATGCGCAAGGAACGCGCCGATCGCCGCAGCGTGCAGGGCAACGTGAAGCTCGACGTCGGGCAGGGCGAGAAGTCCGGCAAGATCGTCGCCGAACTCACCGATGTCACCAAGCGCTACGGCGGGCGGAGCATCGTCGACAGCTTCACGGCCACTGTCATGCGCGGCGACAAGATCGGCCTCGTCGGGCCGAACGGTGCGGGCAAGACCACGCTGCTCAAGCTCATTCTCGGCGAACTTCAGCCCGACGCAGGCGGTGTTCGCATCGGCACGAACATCCAGACGGCGTATTTCGATCAGATGCGCGCCCAGCTCGATCTCGACAAATCGCTCGCGGACACCATCAGCCCGGGCAGCGAATGGGTCGAGGTGAACGGCGTGAAGAAGCATGTGATGAGCTATCTCGGCGACTTCCTGTTCGCGCCGGAACGCGCGCGTTCGCCGGTGCGGTCGCTGTCGGGCGGCGAGCGCAATCGCCTGTTGCTCGCGCGGCTTTTTGCGCGTCCCGCGAACGTGCTCGTGCTCGACGAGCCGACCAACGACCTCGATATCCCCACGCTCGAGCTGCTCGAAGAACTGCTCGCGGACTACGACGGCACCGTGCTGCTCGTGAGCCACGACCGCGCGTTTCTCGACAACGTGGTGACCTCGGTGTTCGCGGCGGAGGGCGGCGGGAAGTGGCGCGAGTATGTCGGCGGCTTCTCGGACTGGCAAATCCAGCGCGAACGTTCGGATCGCATCGCCGAAGAAGCGGCGCGGCAAAGCGCGAAGGAAGCCCCGAGGGACGATGCGCCCAAGGAAAGCGCAGCGGGCCGCAACGCGCAGCGCACGGTCAAGCTGTCGTTCAAGGAACAGCGCGAGCTCGAGGCGCTGCCCGGCCGCATCGCGGAACTGGAAGAGGAGCAGAAGCGCATCGGCGCGCAGCTCGAAGACGGCTCCATCTTCGCGAAGGACGCGAAGGAAGGCGCGCGGCTTTCGGAGCGGCATGCGGCCATCGAAGAGGAACTGCTCGTCGCGCTGGAGCGCTGGGAAGAGCTGGAAGCGAAGCGCACTTGAGCGGGCTTGCACGGCTTCGGGGCCGCCGTCAAGATGGGCGCGGCCCGCGAAAACCGCTATTCTCCTAGCGCGGCGCGGCAAGCGTTCGCGGCAATGTCCGCGTGGCGCCGGCTTCGCCAGGCACTTCCCGAGCATTCGATCAAGCATTCCCCGGCATCCGGGCAGACGCGCAGTGAACGTTCCCGCGCGTCGGTTCGGTGCCGGGACCAACGTTCAGCTATGTCCACGAAAAAATCCAGTGCGGCCGAAGCAGTTTCCAGCAAGCGCGCGATGAGCGCGAAGGCGGCCGGTTACAGCGAAGCATCGATCAAGGTGCTCAAAGGGCTCGAGCCGGTCAAGCAGCGGCCGGGCATGTACACGCGCACCGAGAACCCGCTGCACATCATTCAGGAAGTGATCGACAACGCCTCCGACGAAGCGCTCGGCGGCTACGGCAAGCAGATCACCGTCACGCTGCATGCGGACAACTCCGTGTCCGTCGAGGACGATGGCCGCGGCATTCCGTTCGGCCTGCATCCCGAGGAAGGCGTGCCCGTCGTCGAGATCGTGTACACGCGCCTGCATGCGGGCGGCAAGTTCGACAAGGCCGCTGGCGGCGCCTATACGTTTTCGGGCGGCCTGCATGGCGTCGGCGTATCGGTGACGAACGCGCTCGCCACGCGCCTCGAAGTCACCGTCTGGCGCGACAACAAGTGCGCGCAACTCGCGTTCGCCAACGGCGATGTCATCGAGCCGCTCACCGTGCGCCCGGCCGAACGCGGCGCGAAGAAGACCGGCACGCGCGTGCGCGCCTGGCCGAACGCGAAATATTTCGACTCCCCGAACCTGCCGCTCGGCGAACTGCAGCGCCTGCTTCGCTCGAAGGCGGTGCTGCTGCCGGGCGTCGAAGTGGCGCTCGTCATCGAGAAAAGCGGCGAGCGTCAGACGTGGAAGTACGAAGACGGCCTGCGCGGCTATCTGCTCGAAGGCATGGGCGGCGGCGAACTGCTGATTCCGCTTTTCGAGGGCGAACGCTACGCCGAAAGCTCGAAGAACACCGAGGAAACCTTCGCGGAAGGCGAAGGCGCGTCGTGGGTTGTCGCGTGGAGCGAGGAAGGGCCGCTCTTGCGCGAATCGTATGTGAACCTCATCCCGACGCCCGCGGGCGGCACGCACGAATCCGGCTTGCGCGACGGCCTCTTTCAGGCGGTGAAGAACTTCGTCGAGATTCACAATCTGCAGCCGAAGGGCGTGAAGCTGCTCGCGGAAGACGTGTTCGCGCGCGTGTCGTTCGTGCTGTCGGCGAAGGTGCTCGATCCGCAGTTTCAAGGGCAGATCAAGGAACGCCTCAATAGCCGCGATGCGGTGAAGCTCGTGTCGTCGTTCTCGCGGCCGGCGCTGGAATTGTGGCTCAATCAGCACGTCGAGTACGGCAAGAAGCTCGCGGAACTCGTCATCCGCCAGGCGCAGGCGCGCACGCGTGCCGGCCAGAAGGTCGAGAAGCGCAAGAGCTCGGGCGTGGCGGTGCTGCCCGGCAAGCTGACCGATTGCGAATCGACGGATATTTCGCGCAACGAACTCTTCCTCGTCGAGGGCGATTCGGCGGGCGGGTCCGCGAAGATGGGCCGCGACAAGGAGTTCCAGGCCATTCTCCCGTTGCGCGGCAAGGTGCTGAACACGTGGGAAACCGAGCGCGACCGGCTCTTCGCGAACAACGAAGTGCATGACATTGCGGTGGCGATCGGCGTCGATCCGCACGGTCCCGACGATCAGATCGACTTGTCGAATCTGCGTTACGGGAAGATCTGCATCCTGTCGGACGCGGACGTCGACGGCGCGCACATTCAGGTGCTCCTGCTCACGCTGTTCTTCAAGCATTTCCCGCAATTGATCGAACGCGGCCATGTCTGCGTTGCGCGCCCGCCGCTCTTTCGCGTCGATGCTCCCGCGCGCGGCAAGAAGCCCGCGCAGAAGCTCTATGCGCTCGACGAAGGCGAACTCGAAGCGATCCTCGACAAGCTGCGCAAGGACAACGTGCGCGAGACGCAATGGAGCATCAGCCGCTTCAAGGGCCTGGGTGAAATGAGCGCGGAACAGCTCTGGGACACGACGATGAACCCCGACACGCGGCGTCTGATGCCTGTCGGCCTGGGCGATCTCGGCTTCGATCTCACGGTGTCGCGCATGACGATGCTGATGGGCAAGGGCGAAGCGGCCTCGCGCCGAAGCTGGCTCGAAGAGAAGGGCAACGAAGTCGAAGCGGATATCTGACGCTTAAACGACGCAACGCTTCAAGAACGGAAATTCGATGGGAATCACAGACGATCTCTTCGCCGAGCAGACCGCACCGGACGGCGAACAACTGACGCTCGGCGATTACGCCGAACGCGCGTATCTCGACTATGCGGTGAGCGTGGTCAAGGGCCGCGCGCTGCCCGACGTATCGGACGGGCAAAAGCCCGTGCAGCGCCGCATTCTCTACGCGATGAGCGAAATGGGCCTCGCGAGTACGGCCAAGCCGGTGAAATCGGCGCGCGTGGTCGGCGACGTGCTCGGCAAGTATCACCCGCACGGCGATCAATCGGCGTACGACGCGCTCGTGCGTCTCGCGCAGGACTTCTCGATGCGCTATCCGCTCATCGACGGGCAGGGCAACTTCGGCTCGCGCGACGGCGACGGCGCCGCGGCCATGCGATACACCGAGGCGCGCCTCACGCCGATCGCGCGCCTTTTGCTCGACGAAATCGATCAGGGCACGGTCGACTTCATGCCGAACTACGACGGTTCGTTCGAAGAGCCGAAGCTCCTGCCCGCGCGCTTGCCGTTTCTGCTGCTCAACGGCGCATCGGGGATTGCGGTCGGTCTCGCGACGGAGATTCCGTCGCACAACCTGCGCGAAGTCGCGACGGCTGCCGTCGCCATGATTCGCGATCCGAAGCTCGGTCATGCGGCGGTCATGGAAAAGCTCAACGGTCCCGACTTTCCGGGCGGCGGGCAGATCATCTCGTCGCAGGCGGAAATCTCCGCTGCGTATGAAAGCGGGCGGGGCAGTCTCAAGGTGCGCGCGCGCTGGAAGATCGAGGACCTCGCGCGCGGTCAGTGGCAACTCGTCATCACCGAATTGCCGCCGAATACTTCGGGCCAGAAGGTGCTCGAAGAGATCGAGGAACTGACGAATCCCAAGATCAAGCTCGGCAAGAAGACGCTCACGCCCGACCAGTTGCAGACGAAGCAGACGCTGCTCGGCCTGCTGGATACGGTGCGCGACGAGTCCGGCAAGGATGCGCCGGTGCGCCTCGTGTTCGAGCCGAAGTCGAGCCGTATCGACCAGACGGAGTTCGTCAATTCGCTGCTCGCGCATACGAGCCTGGAGTCGAACGCGGCGATCAATCTCGTGATGATCGGCGCGGATGGCCGGCCGCGTCAGAAGGGCATCGTCGAGATCCTGCACGAGTGGATCGGCTTCCGATTCGTGACGGTGACGCGCCGCACGCAGCATCGGTTGAACAAGGTGAACGACCGCATCCATATTCTCGAAGGGCGAATGATCGTCTTCCTGAATATTGATGAAGTCATTCGCATCATTCGCGAGGCCGAGGAGCCGAAGCAGGCGCTGATTGCGCGGTTCAAGCTCTCGGACCGGCAGGCCGAGGATATTCTCGAGATCCGCTTGCGTCAGCTGGCGCGGCTGGAGGCAATCAAGATCGAGCAGGAACTGTCCGATCTGCGCGACGAGAAGACGAAGCTCGAGGAACTGCTCAACAGCGACGCGGCGATGAAGCGCCTGCTCATCAAGGAGATCGAGGCGGATGCGAAGCAGTATGGCGACGATCGGCGCACGCTGATTCAGCAGGCCACCCGCGCCACCTTCGAAGCGCGTGTCGTCGATGAGCCGGTGACGGTCGTCGTGTCACAGCGGGGCTGGGTGCGCGCGCTGAAGGGACACGGGCTGGACCCCGCGGGCTTCACGTTCAAGGCCGGCGACAGTCTCTATGCGGCGTTCCAGGCGCGCACGCCGGATACGCTCGTCGCGTGGGGCAGCAATGGGCGCGTGTATTCGGTGCCGGTCGCGGCGCTGCCGGGTGGGCGCGGTGATGGCGTGCCGGTGACGTCGCTGATCGAGCTGGGATCGGGCACGCACTTGCTGCATTATTTCGCGGCATCGGCGGATCAGCAGTTGCTGCTGGCGTCGAGCAATGGCTTCGGCTTTATCGCGAAGATCGGCGATATGGTGAGCCGCGTGAAGGCGGGCAAGGCGTTCATGACTATCGACGAGGGCGCGACGCCGCTTGCGCCGATGCCGGTCGTGCCGGGCGCGAGTCATGTCGCGTGCCTGTCGAGCATGGGCCGCCTGCTCGTGTTCGGCATGGACGAGATGAAGACGCTGTCGGGCGGCGGGCGTGGCGTCACGCTGATGGCGCTGGATCCGAAGGAGACTTTGCGACAGGCGTTGGCGATCGATGCGCGCGGCGTCGTGCTGACGGGGGCGGGGCGCGGCGGGAAGGTGAGGGACGAGAAGCTCGCGGGGGCGCAGTTGCAACTGCATCTTGGCAAGCGGGCGAGGAAGGGGCGCGCGCCGGATACGTCGTTGAAGGTAAGTGAGATGCGGCCGGTGTTTGAGGGGTAGTGACGAGGCGCCCCGCAGTGACAGTCTGCGGGGCGTGCTTGCATCTCGGTCGCGATTGTGGAACGACGCGCACCGCGTTATGGCGGCTAGATGGAAGGCACTTATCGACCCGAATGGGAGAGGGCGCGATTAACAAGCAGTGGCTCAGGACGTCTCGCGATAGAGACCGCGCCACATCCACTGTGCGTCGGCAAATCTCGCGCCGTCAGGACCGGATCTTCCCGCGCCCAACACTGCTTGCGGAAAATTAGAACCTGCGCGTACGACTTGCTTGTCGATCTCGTTAAGCGTCGTCCAACCTTCCCACCATCCCGTTTCCGGGCACAGCATGCCACTGCGCAAGTTCATGTAGCCGTATTTCTGACGCTTGGCCTGATTACGTTGCTCGAGTTCGTCCGGGGTCAGCGGTCTACGATGTATTGCGATCTGTCGCAGATTGACGGCACTTTGCAGGTTCTTGAAATCCGGGCCATCGTGGGCGTTTAGCCCGAGATAGTCGATGCTGACGTACACCTCGAAATGTGAATCAGGAGATTGCGGAACGCGGTAAATCAGGGTCACCAGATCCGGATTTCCATTGGGAACCACGTTAGGATTGAAGAATTGGTTCTTCTCTTCACGCCGGCCGTCGATAATCTCCCCTCGCACCGCTCTGCGAAGTCCTAAATAGCTTTCGAAGCTCTCTTTGGGTATGTTCGTATCAAGCGCCGGTTCGACCTTGAGTGTGAAAGAAGTCGGCGTATCACTCGTGACAGTCGATTCGAACGAGATAGATGCGAAATCGGGAAAATAATCCTGAGACCGAGTAATCCCAAAAACGTCATCTTGCTCCGGTTGACCGAAGGAGCGACGTATCGCTTCTGATCCGGTCCGACCGTTTATCCAGTCTAGGGCCAACCTGAACCATTCAATAATCGTGTGCTGTTGTTCTGGACTAGCCATGCGTATTTTTCTCATGTCATTTTGCCTGTTCGCCTTGCCGGCTTCCCTTGAGAATGATAGCGAGTCGTTCGCTGGAGCGACTGTCGCCGTCGAGTTTGGGGCTGCAAACGTCCGGTTCGGGGAGGACAAGTTCACCGCCGCCAAGATGATCCCAGTAACAGCCAGCAACTTCTTCTGTGAAGAATGCATCGTTCTCCCACGGTCGGCCTGAGTAATTAACATTTCGTTGTGGCGGCTCGGTTGCCAGATCGTCGATATCAATCGCAGTTCCTCCTAGTCCGGTATCGTGCAATAAATCAAGTGCAAACCTTCTGACCTTCCCG
Source organism: Caballeronia sp. LZ016 (assembly GCF_031450805.1). NCBI lineage: Bacteria > Pseudomonadati > Pseudomonadota > Betaproteobacteria > Burkholderiales > Burkholderiaceae > Caballeronia > Caballeronia sp. LZ016. The sequence goes on along the minus strand of NZ_JARTVY010000001.1, from coordinate 2,809,172 downwards.
ATCTCTACCGCCGCAGCGTTCGCGTCTGACAGATAGGAAGGACGTGCCCCATGCCGCTCCTGAAAAGTTAGATGCCACAAGTAATACGGCACGGCCATGCGCTTGATGCTAATGAGTGCCGCAGTGTTTTCAGGAATACTTTGTGTGCATGCAAGCGCAACGATTGCTCGAGCCAGGTCGTTTCTTGCTTCTGCCTCCGGCCACTCTCCGATATGCACAAGGTCAGGCAGTACTTTGCCGTCTTTGTCCACCTGACCACGGAATCCGTTCGATTGCTGCTGCACCATCGCATACATCCAGAACGTCTGTTGGCAATGTCGGCTTTCGTGAAAGAGCGTCATTGCAAGCTTGCGTATTTCCTTGAGTCGCAGCCAACGTTCACCGACCTCGGCCATATTCCCCGTAAAGATGTTCGCCAACTTGTCGGTTTGATGCAAAGCTCCCAGCGCGCCGCCGTGAAACCACCATCGGCTACTGCAATGTCCTTGTTATTATCGGAGTTCCGAAACGACTCGAACGAAAACGTGGGGAAGGCGGCTTCTGGCAAGCTGAAGTCACCAAGAGAGCTTGCGAGTGCAGTTCGCAGCACGGGAGCAATCAGTTTCGTAAGCTTGCGAGCTGCGGCTGGATCAATCGGCCACGAGAGCGCGAGCGTTGCGTTCTTCTCATCCTTGCCGAAGTAACCATCGCCCCACTTTACTGTGTCGATAAGGCATCGGTATATTGCCGTGGCGTATTCGCTCGCCACCGGATAACCCAGCTTGCCGGAAGCTGCGTCACGGTTCGTCGAATAGCGCATCCCCCAGTTATTTGGGCTGCACTTGGCCAAATTAGCATATTTATTCTCACTCGTTGGTTTTGCATTATTTCTTTCAACCACTTTTGAACCTATGGTGTTCAGACGCTTCTGCATGCTCAACGGGGGCGGAGTTTTGATGTCCGAGTCACGCGTCAGTGCGACGCGAGTAATGGAAAGAGCGTTGCCGGAACCATCGCTGTTCAGAATTTCTACAGTGCCGAATTGGATGGACTCCGATAGGACAAGCTTCGTCTCGCCGAGCTCATTGCTAACACCTTCAAGCACAGTGCCGTCATCAAGTGTGACTCGATAAGGCTGATCGGGAAGAAGAAAGCCCGAACCGTGCTCAACCAATACGAAATGTTCCGCTACTTTGGCGTCGGCGAGATTACTTAGTGGCATCTTGACGGGCTTGCTTTGCGCCCCCGCCGTTCCATGATCCGCGGCATGTACGAGGAACTGCCCTGAGGTGAAGCCGACCAACCCGCTCGGACTGATCTCCAGCACCGTCCCGCCGCCGTTGATCCGCACTCCCTTCGCCGCCGTCAGATTGATCCACCCATCCGTGCTGACGACTTCGGCGTCTTTCTTCGCGATGACCTGCACGCTATCGCTCTGAGCCTCGATGCGAACCTTGCCCGCTGCCGCCGTGAGCGCGATGCCGGCTTTCTGCGCGAACACGGCGACCGACTCCAGCACACTCGCGAAGAGTGAACGCGCCGCCGCCAGGCTGATATGCCGGCCGGTCGTCACCGCGAGATCCTTGTCGCTTGCAAGGTGCGTGCTGCCTGCCGTTGTCGTCTCGATGCCTGCGGGACTCGCCAGGGTGAGATGCGGCTCTGTGAACTCAGGAAAGCCGCCCGAATGAGGACTGCCTTTGCCCGTGCCTCGAAGGGCGTCGTTGGTGGCCTTCATCGACTTGACCACTTCCGATTGCCCACTCGGCGACGTTTGCGCGCCATGCTGTTGCGCGAGCCCGGCCATGCTTTCGTGAACATCGCGAGCCTGCGTGAGCCGCGCGATCGTCTCGCCCATGTCGGTCGCGTGCGCTTGCGCTCCGGTGCGCGCCTCGGTGGTCACCAGCAAGCCCTTGGCCGCACGCGCGACGCCGTGCCCGTCGGTGCGCAATTCGAACCCTTCGCCGCGTGCTTCCTTGCGGCCTTCCTTGCCGAAGATGCGGCGGATGAACCCAAGGCTGAGAATCGACGAACTCTGGTCGCTCGCAAGCTGCGCCTGCAACTGATCCTTCGTATCGTCCAGCGCAAGATGATTCGACTTCAGGCCATCCCCGAGCGACAGGCTCCTGATGCCGGACAGGCTTTGATTGCGCGGCAAATCCCAGGCCGGCACCTTGTCGTGATTGACTGCACTGCCCACGATAATCGGCAGATCGGGGTCGCCATTGACGTGCTCGACGATCACCTCATCGCCGACGCGCAACGGCAGCGCCATGCCGCGCGCGTAGCCTTGCCACGGCATCGCAACCCGTACCCATGCGCAGCGATCGCCGTCGAATGCGCCCTCGCGATCCCACGCGAACTGGATCAGAACGCGATTCATCGGGTCGAGCCAGTGCTCGTAGTCGCCGTAGCCTACGACAATCGCATTCTCGGGGCCGCCAATGCACGGCTTGGGCGTCTTCTGCTCGAGCCGGTGATACTCGCCCGTCGGTTGAACTTCGAAGTCCGCGTCGCAGCGGGCAAGCGGCGCGCCGGCCGCTTCGACATCGACTTCCTGAATATCGAGCGTGCAAGAGACAACGAGATAATTGGTGTTGGCCTTCTGCTGCGGATAGCCGACCAGACTGAACCGATAGCCGGGCAACAGGCCGGTCAGGTGCCCGTGCCCTTTGGCGCGCAAGGTCTGACAGCGCAATGCGCCCATGCGTACGTCCGACAGATAGCGAGCCTCGTCCCGCTTGTCGTTGGGCGCTCCATCCAGGCCACCTTCGAGGGGCTGCGCGAAGTCGCCCCAGCCGTAATGTTCGGGTTGCGGATGCTTGTCATCGCGCGGCTGAGCGGATGTGCCTTCGGGCGTTGTCACCGGTCGCGCGAGATGCGGGTTCGTGTAATCGTAGTCGCGCAGCGTGACCTGACCGGTGCCGAGGACGTTTCTGACCGATAGCGTATCGATGCATTCCTCGTCGAGCCGATCGCCGCGCGCCGGGTGATAGCGCAGCGTCTTATGCGCGGGACCATGCGATTTATGGGCACTCATCAAGTCAGTGAGCACCATGCGGCAGTGGCCGTCCGAATGTTCGAACCAGAACCACAGTCCCCATTCTTCCCACAGCCTACGCATAAATTGGTAATCACTTCCCCAGGCCTGGCGCTGATAGTCGCGCTTCGGGAAGACGCGATTGGAAAAGCCCCAGACGCCCAGCCGATAATCGACCTGCATCGGATAACGGCGCAGCACTTCGCGCGTGATCTCGATGACGTCCTTGCCGAAGAACGCTCGCGACTCCTGATTCAACGTCGCCAGATGAAGCGGCGGGCGCAGCGTGAACTCGTACACCATCGAACGGCCTTCGCCGCCGATGAAGCGCGTCGCCGTGATCATGCCGGTGATTTCGCGCGTATAGCCGCCGACATTTCCGGCGCCGGTGTCGCCGGGCATCCCTGGAACGAAGGTTCCTTTTCCGGTTACTTCTATGGTGACGGTGGCGAGCTTGCCGAGCAGTTTGTCGAGGTCGAGATTGGCGTCTTGCTCCTGCGAGTAATAGCGGCCAGCCACGGTCTTGGCAGTGACCGTGTACTCGAAGATTTCGCCGATGGCCTCGGTTCCATGCAGGCGCGTGGGAACGAGAAAGGGTGTGCCGTAGTAGTCCGCGCCGGGAAGCGCCGCGCAGTGAAAACCGAGCGTGCGGGTTTGCGTTAGCTCAATCATGCGGCAACGCTCACGCGGCAATGATGGTCGCGCCGCAGGCGGTTTTGTCACCGATCAACGCGACTTTCACGCCCATGTGCTGACGGGCGCCGGTCGCAATGATGGGGTGCGTCCCGCCGCACTTGGGACACTCGGTCAGGTGTCCGTTCAGCGCCGTGGGAATGCCCATATGCTTGAGCTCGGAAGCGGCCTCGATGATCCGGCCGCCGTGGTCGGTCTTGTCCCCGAGGCGGGCTACGTCGCGCCCTGTCACGTCTTTCATCCTTTGGTTTCCTTATTGATTGGTGGATGGTGTGACCTGCGATTAGAACTATCGGCTCTGCTGCTTTCCATCGGAAAAGACTCAAAAGAAGGGCGTGCCTCGGTCTGCTCGGCTCGTGTCGGGGTGCAGCGCATAGGGCAGGTTCCTTGTCCGCTTCCTGCACGCAACCGCACGTCGAGACAAGGTATCCATCAGACCCGCGCCTCGCCGACGCTGCCCGCCTTTGCGGCAGCAGTCGCATTGCAGAGGAACTGACGCCCCGCCCCCAAGTCGAACGCCGAACCTTCATCCGCCGTTCAACGACTCGAGCCCCCCCATGACCAAAGCCATCGAAGCCGCGCTTTTCCTCCACCTGCTCGGCGTCGCCGTGTGGATAGGCGGCATGGTCTTCGCGCATTTCTGCCTGCGTCCCGCGCTCGGCGATCTCGCGCCGCAACTGCGTCTGCCGCTATGGGAAGCCGTCTTCGCGCGCTTCTTCAACTGGGTCGCCGGCGCGGTCATCGTCATCCTGCTTACCGGCGGCTTCCTGCTCTCCCAATTCGGCGGCGGTCACGCCGCATGGCCGCTTCACGCGATGGCCGGCCTCGGCATCGTGATGATGCTGATCTTCGGACACATCCGCTTCGGCGTGTTCCCGCGCATCCGCCGCGCGGTGCAGGCGCAGAACTGGCCCGATGGCGCACGCGCCGTCGGCACCGTCCGCCGGCTGGTAGTCGTCAATCTCGTGCTGGGTGTCGTGACGATCGGGACAGCGGTGTTATCGCGCGGCTTCTGACCGGAAGGAGAAGCGCATCAACCGCCGCGCTCGTCGCTGAGCGCAGGGTCCTTTCGTCCGCGCGCCGCCCGGCCCATCGGCCAGCCGCAGACGCCGAAGCGGTCGAGCAGCGCCTGCACGCCATCGGCGGGAACAGGGCGCGAAAACAGGAAGCCTTGTGCTTCCACCGGACCGAGCGCGGCCAGCCACGCGATCTGTTCCTCGCGCTCCGTGCCCTCCACGACGACCGTCAGCCCCAGCGAGCGCGCAAGATTCACGATCGCCGATACCATCACGCAGACGCTGCGGTCTTCGGGTATCGCCTGGATGAACGAGCGATCGACCTTCAGCGTATCCACCGAGAAGCGGTTCAGGTACGACAGCGATGAATACCCCGTGCCGAAATCGTCGAGCGCGATGCGCACGCCCAGCTTCTTCAGCGCAACGATCTTCTCCTCCACCAGTTCGGGATATTCGACCATCACGGTCTCGGTAATCTCGAGTTCGAGCTTGCCAGCCGGAATGCCGCTCGACATGATCGCGCGCGCGACCGTCTCCAGCAGATCGCCGCGCCAGAACTGCACCGCCGATATGTTCACCGCAAGCGACAGCCCCGTATAGCCCTCGCGCTGCCAGCGCGCAAGCTGCGAGCAGGCGGTGTGAATCACGAAATCGCCGACCGCCACGATCAGCCCCGTCGATTCCGCCACCGGAATGAACTCGTTCGCCGGAATCAGTCCGTGCTGCGGATGATTCCAGCGTACGAGCGCCTCGAAGCCCGTAATGCAGCGGCGCGACAGATCGATCTTCGGCTGATAGACGAGGAACAGTTGCTCCTCCGTCAGCGCGACGCGCAGTTGCTGCTCCCACTTCATCAAATGATCCGCGCGATGCGACAACTGCGGCGAATAGAACTGATAGCAGTTCTTGCCCGCGTCCTTCGCGCTGTACATCGCCAGATCGGCTTTCTTCAACAGGTCGATCTCGCTTTCGTTCGATACCGAGAACAGCGCAATGCCGATGCTCGCATGCAGCACGAACGCGCTGCCGCGCACGTCGAAAGGCGTCGCGAACATCGTCGCGATGTCGTCGGCGAGCGCGACCGCGCGCTGCTCGACATCGTCGCCCTTCACGACGACCACGAACTCGTCGCCGCCGATGCGCGACAGGGTCCCGCTGTTGCCCACGGTCTGCGCGAGCCGCGAGGCGGTCATCTGCAGCACGATGTCCCCGGCGTTGTGGCCGAGCGTGTCGTTGACCGTCTTGAAGTTGTCGAGATCGATGAACAGCAGCGCGAGCCGCCCGATATTCTCGGTCTGCGCCACGTCCTGCCGCAGCGCGCGCAGCGTCGAATAACGGTTGCGCAGGCCGGTGAGCAGATCGTATTCGACGAGATGCGTCATCTCGCGCTCGCGGCCGAGCAGCTTGCCGATCAGGCCCGTCGCGACCGCGAAGAAGCCGAGCATCGCGAGCGAAATGAAGCTCGCCATCAGCAGATAGACGTTGCGTGTGTGGTGATAGTCGGCGAACTCCTCGCGCTCCGACAACCCGACGAGCACGCCGAGCGGATAGCCGTCGATATGCCGGTACGACACGATGCGCTTCACGCGGTCGATCGGATCCACATAAATGCCCGACGCATGACCGGAAGTCGGATAGACACCGCTCGCGCTGAATTCCGCCTGAGCCGGCGCGGTGTCGTTGCGCGCGCTGCCTTTCGTGACGGCCGTCTTCGGCGGGCGTTCGGCAAGCGTGCCGCCCGTGCTGCGCGCGAGCACCGCGCCGTTGTCCGAGACGACGGCGATCACGCCTTCGCGCCCGATCGACGCGACGTTGTAGAAGTCGTTGGTGAAGTAAGTCGGGTCTTCGGAGACCACCACGACGCCCGCGAACGAGCCGTCCGGATGATTCAGCCGCCGCGTGATCTGCAGCGTCCACTTTCCCGAGAGACGTCCGCGCACCGGGCGGCTGATGTAGAGCAGGTCGTCGTTGGAATGCACGTGCACCCTGAAGTGCTCGCGATCCGACAGATCGATGGGCTTTGGCCGCGGGTCCGATGTGTTCGCGACGAGCGTGCCGTTTTCGTCGATCAGCGAGACCTGCACGAGGGTATCGCTCTGCACGACGCCCTTGTCGACGGTCGCGGCGAGATTGAAATCACGCGGCGATTTTTCGTATTCGTACTTGACGAAACGCGTGATCTGATCGACCTGATGGATGGCCTTGATCGTGTGCTGTTCGAGCGCGGACGAGAGAATCGCGGCGGAGGCCATCGATTCGTGCGTCGTCGCTTCCCGCTCGACGGACAGGCGCGCGAAGATCACCGCCCACAGCAAGGCGAGCACGAGCGTGCCGAGGACGGGAATCGCCAGCAATGCGCGGCGCCGCCGGATGGCCGGGGCGCTTGCGAGGGAATCGGATGCAGTCTGGAAGCGCGCACGCTTCATAAAGCGCCTGAAATGGAAAGACCGCTCGCCGCGCGCAGGGCCGGCAAGCGCGCGGGATGAAAAGGGCGTTGCATGTGCTGGGGCGTTCCCCGAAACGAGTCAATCAAGCGTAGTCTGCGCGCCTTGGGACCGGGAAATCTGATGCGGCGCCCGTGGAACTGGCGCGCTCGCGAGGATGCGTTTGGGTGAGGACGCCTTCATTGTCGGCGGCGAATCTTACCGATCGCCACGCGCCGCGCTTGTCACTCCGGTCCCCAATGTTCGGATAGTACTGAAGGTACAGGAATTAAGAAAGCGGAACGGCGCGGCGTCGGGGTTTACGCCCTGTGGCGCGCAGGTCATTGTTTCAGAAGCGGAAAGTGCCGTCGATGACCGTCACCGAATCCCCGCCGATCCACACCGGGGACCCATCCGCGCGATCGTCGTAGGCGATGCTCACGCGCCCGTCGCGGTCGAGCGCCGTGCCCTGACGCACCGTGTAGGCATCGCCGGGGCGTTTGCCTTGCGCCGTCAGCAGCATGGCCAGCGCCGCGTTCGCGCTGCCCGTCACCGGGTCCTCGATGTTCTCCGCGCCGAGCAGCACCGTGCGCAATTCGAACGTCGCGGGAACACCGCCTTCGTGCGGGCCATAGACGACGATCCCGTGCGTGCCCGCCTCCGCGACGAGTGCGGTAAGCGTCTCCCGTGCCGCGGGCGACAGCGTCATCGCGAGGCATTGCGCCGCGTCGGCTAGGCGAATGACGAGCCACGGCACGCCGTTGTCGACCGCGCACGGCGTCGCGGCGAAGTCGATGGCGAGCGGCGCCAGCGCATCGGCGAGACGCTTCTGCTGCGCATCGTCGAGCGGCGTGATGCGCGCGGGCGGCGCGGCGAACGCCCATTGCCCGCCGGTGCGCGCTTCGAGCGTCACGAGCCCGACGCCGCATTCCTGCACGAGCTTGCCCGGCGTCTTGGGCGCATGGCCGCTTTCGCGCAGCGCGTGTGCCGTGCCGAGCGTCGGATGCCCGGCGAACGGAAGCTCCGTCGCCGTCGTGAAGATGCGGACGCGATAGTCGGCGCGGGGATCGGTCGGCCGCAGGATGAAGGTCGTCTCCGAGAGATTCGTCCAGCGCGCGATCGCCTGCATTTGCCCGGTCGTGAGATCGTCGGCATCGAAGATCACGGCGAGCGGGTTGCCCCTGAACGGAACCGAAGTGAAGACATCGACCTGTTTGAAGCGGACGGTGCGAGTGGACATGGTCATGCGCCAGGACGGTACGGGTCAATGAAAAGCCCGACGCGCGGACACGTCGGGTTACCACACGTCGATGCCGATGCGCTCAGCCTACTTCCGCGATCAGCTCGATCTCGACGCATGCGCCAAGCGGAATCTGCGCGACGCCGAACGCGGAGCGCGCGTGCTTGCCGGCATCGCCGAACACTTCCGCGATCAGTTCCGATGCGCCATTGGTCACGATGTGCTGCTCCGTGAAATCCGGCGTGGAGTTCACGAGGCTCATCACCTTCACGATGCGCTTCACGCGGTTCAGGTCGCCCGTGTGTGCATGCAGCGTCGCGATCAGGTCGATGGCCACGCTGCGCGCGGCGGCCTTGCCTTCTTCCGTCGCGATGTCCGCGCCGAGCTTGCCCGCGTGCACCTCGCCGTCCTTCTTCGCGATATGCCCCGACAGATACACCGTGTTGCCGCTTTGCGCGCTCATCACATAGGCGGCGGCGGGCGCGCCCGCCACGGGCAGTTCGATGCCGAGTTCCTTCAGCTTGTCATACACGTTCGATGCCATCGTTGCTCCTTGATTGCGTTGCAGAGATTCAGACGCTCGCGCGAATCAGCGCGCCGAGCTTCGCGACGCCTTCGTCGATCGTCGCGGGCGGCACCGTGACGAAGGAAAGGCGCATCGTGTTGTGTTCGGCCTGATTCGCGAAGAAAGGGCCGCCCGGCACGAAGGCCACATTCTGCGCGAGCGCCTGTTCGAGCAGCTTCATCGAATCGATGTGCTGCGGCAGCTTCACCCACACGAACATGCCGCCTTCCGGCCGGTTCCATTCGACGCCCGCGGGCATGTGACGTTCCAGCGCGGCGAGCATCGCCGCGCATTGATCGCGATACAGCGCGCGGATGGTCGGCACATGGTGATCGAGAAAGCCGTCCTTCACGACTTCATGCACGATGCGCTGCGTGAGACTCGGCGTGTGAAGGTCGGTGGCCTGCTTCGCCTGCACGAGCTTGAAGTGCAACGCTTCGGGCGCGATGATGTAGCCCACGCGCAAGCCCGGCGCGAGCACCTTGGAGAACGAGCCGAGATGCACGATGTGGTCGGGCGCCATCGAAAGCAGCGTCGGCAGCGGGGCGCCGGCGTAGTCGAGCGCGCCGTAGGGATCGTCTTCAATGACGGGGAACGCGGCTTGTTTGGCGAATGCGGCGAGCGCGCGGCGGCGTTCGAGCGGCAGGCGGCGGCCCGTCGGATTCTGGAAGTTCGGCTGCGCGTACAGGAGACGCGCATTCGCGACGAGCGCGGCATCGAGCCTTTCGGGAATCAGGCCGGATTCGTCCGTCGGCACCTGCACGTAAGCGGGCTCGAACATCGAGAACGACTGCAGCGCGCCGAGATACGTGGGCGTTTCGACCAGCACGCGGCTGCCCGGATCGACGAGCACCTTGCCGAGCAGATCGAGCGCCTGCTGCGAGCCGGTCGTGATCAGCACTTGCGTCGGGCGGATGGTCGCGCCGTTCACCGAATACCGCGCGGCTACCCATTCGCGCAGCGGCATGAAGCCCTCGGTCGCGCTGTACTGGAGCGCGGCTGCCGGTTGATCGTGAAGGATGCGCTCCGACGCGTGGCGCATCTGCTCGACGGGAAACGTCGCCGGCGAAGGCAGGCCGCCTGCGAACGAAATGACTTCCGGCCGTTCCGTGACCTTGAGGATTTCGCGAATCGCCGAACTGGTGAGCTTGCGGGCGCGTTCGGAAAGTTGCCACGGCGTGGCGCGGAGATCGGCTTGATTCATGAAGTGCCTCGGTTGTCTCTGTGTTTGTGTCTGGGTATCGCGTGAAAGAGGATGACGCGCAAGCCGCGATTATCGCGCGGGCGCGTCACCGCGTCACTTGGCGTGGCGGGCTGCGGCCACCGGATGCGCAGCCGGCGTCGCAACCGCCGCGGGCGCGGCGCGCACCGCCGCCTTGCGGCCCAGCACCACCGTCACGATGACGGCCGCCGCATAGACCCAGGTCGATGCGCTCACATGCTCGCCGAAGAAGAGCGCGGACAGGGCCATCGTGAAGAAGATCTGCAGCAATTGGACTTGCCCGACGCGCGCGATGCCGCCCATCGCGAGTCCGGCATACCACGCGAAGAACCCGATGAACTGCGAGAAGAGCGTCACATAGCCGAACGCGAGCCACGTGCGCAGCGCGAGCGGCTCCGGGTGCGCCGCATGATGCGCCCACGCGAGCCAGCCGACCGGCAGCAGCAGGAACGGCGCGGACAGCACGAGCGCCCAGCAGATGACCTGCCAGCCGCCCATCTGACGCGCGAGCCGCGCGCCTTCCGCATAACCGAGCGCGCCGATGCCGACCGCGACGAGCATCAGCAGGTCGCCCGCCTGAAGACCGCCGCCGCCCGCCTGCAACGCGAACGCGACGACGATCGCGCTGCCCGCCACCGCGCTCGCCCAGAAGGCCTTGGACGGCCGTTCGTGCGAAAGCCACGCCGCATAGATCGCGACGCACAGCGGTTGCAGCCCGTTGACCACCGCGCCGTGCGAGGCGGGCACGGTTTTCATGGCCCACGCGGAGAACACCGGAAACGCGATGATGACGCCCAGCGCGACCACGCCGAGGCTCTTCACCTGCGGCCACGTCGGCAGCTTTTCGCGACGCCAGACGAGCAGCAGCGCGGCCGGTATCGCGGCGACCAGCGCACGTCCGAGACCGTTCAATAGCGGATGCACTTCCTGCACGACGATGCGCGTCATCGGCAGCGTCAGGCTGAATATGACGACGCCGATCAGGCCGAGCAGCATGCCTTCGGTTTCGCGGGTCTTCATGATGCGGCGTCTCCTTTCTTTAGTGCAGCGCGTCCGGCGCGCCATCGGGTGTGTCGTGCGAGAGCGGAAGTTCGGGCTCCGTCTCAATCGTTGTCTTGCCGCGACGGCGCTTGGCTGCCGGCTGCGCGCGTCGTGCGCTTTGGGCGGTTTCCGCCGCTTCGCCCAGGACGAGCGTCGAGCCGTCCGGCAATTCGAATTCGGCGACGAGCACGGGCGCGCCGGCCGTCGATTCGACGCGCAAAAGATGCGACGCTCCGAGCCACGCGAGCTGCTCCGCGATCGCCTCCGCGTTCGGATGGAAGCCCGTCAGCGCGCGCAGCAGGATGCCCGTCGCGGGAAGCGCATCGCTCGGATGGCGCGGCGTGTCCCACTGGATCAGCGAGGGCAGCACGCCATCGCCAGCGGCCTGCCATGCGGGGAAGGCGCCATCGTCGGGAACGGTCAGGTTCCACGTATTGCCGCCGCGCGACATCGCCACGACCGGCGCGATGCGTTCCGGATACTGCGCCCGCCAGCGCGTGAGCGACTTCGGCCGGTCCACGCGCGCGACCCAGTGCACGAGTTGCGGGCCGCTCGCGAGGCGCTCGTGCATCGCGGGATCGTCGAGAGCGAACAGGCGAGGACGAGGCGCTTCGCGCGGTGCGGCTGCCGGATCGACGGCGATCACTTCAAGATACGCGCCGCCCCACAGATTCAGGAGCCGATTGTGCGTGCCCATCAGCGGATGCGCGCCGCCGGCTAACGGCTCGACGCCGAACTTCGCGGCGACGAAATGCGCGCCTTCCTCCAGCGTGCGGGCGGCGATCACCAGATGGTCGAGTTTCAGCGGATGAGCGGTCATGGAGAAAGGATGGAGCGGAAGCGGGGCGTTAGCATAACCGTTGGCGAGCGGGGTGGGAAAGCGCCGCGGCCGAACCGCCGGAACAGAAAATGTAGCCGCAATGACCAGAACAGTAACGGTACAATCGGCCAGATTGGATTCGGTACAGTTATCATCCGATCGCGCCTCACCGCCGACGAGGAACCGCAATGTCCGTCCCGCTCGATCAAATCCCCGCCCCGCACGACGCCACGCAACTCACGCTCGTCGATCAACTGGTCCAGTGGGGCCGGCGACGCATCGACGAGCGCGTATTCCGCCCCGGCATGCGCATGCCGTCCATTCGCAAGCTCGCGATCGACAAGGGCGTATCGCGCTTCACCGTCGTCGAGGCTTACGAGCGCCTCGTCGCGCACGGCTATCTTGATTCGCGGCGCGGTTCGGGCTTTTACGTGCGCGACCGGGTCGTGTCGGCGTCGCCGGCGGCGGGCGTGTCGGCGCAGAGCGAGCCGGTGACGAGCGCCATCGACGTCGTCTGGCTTCTGCGCAACATGTTGCACACGGCGAGTCCGGAGAAGGGGCCGGGCCTCGGCTATCTGCCGGGCCGCTGGCTGGACGGCGAACTGATTACGAACGCGCTGCGCTCGATGAGCCGTCTGTCCGGCGCGCAGATGCTCGGCTTCGGGACGCCGCAGGGTTTCCTGCCGCTGCGCCAGCAATTGCAGACGCGGCTCGCAGAACTGGAAATCGGCGCGTCGGAACAGCAGCTCGTGCTCGTGTCGGGCATCACGCAGGCGATCGATCTGATCGCGCGCCTTTACGTGAAGCCCGGCGATGCGGTGATCGTCGGCGATCCCGCCTGGTTCCAGATGTTCGGGCGCTTCGCGTCGCAGGGCGCGCGGCTCGTCGGCATGCCGTACACGCCCGATGGCCCCGATCTCGACGCCCTCGAGACGCTCGTCGCGACGTGGCGGCCGAAGATGCTCATCATCAACTCGGTGCTGCACAACCCGACCGGCACGTCGCTGACGGCCGCGCAGGCGTTCCGCATTCTTCAGCTCGCGCAGCAATACGATTTCATCGTCGTCGAGGATGACGTCTACGGCGATCTCTGCCCGACGGGTTATCCGGCGACGCGCCTTGCATCGCTCGACCAACTGAAGCGCGTGATATTTCTCGGCAGCTTCTCGAAGACGCTCGCGGCGAACCTGCGCGTGGGCTATATCGCGGCATCGGCGGAGGTGGCGAAGGCGCTCGCCGATCAGAAAATGCTCGTCGGCATGACGAGTCCCGAATTGAACGAGCGCGTCGTCTACAAGGTGCTGACGGAAGGGCACTACCGGCGGCACGTCGAGCGGCTGCGCACGCGGCTCGACGGCGTGCGGGACAAGACCGCGCGGATGCTGGAAAAGACCGGCCTCCGGCTTTTCACGACGCCCGATGCGGGCATGTTTCTATGGGCCGATGCGGGCGTCGATTCCGATGGCCTCGCCGCGGCGGGCCACGAGGCCGGCTTCCTGCTCACGCCCGGCAGCCTCTTTTCACCGCAGCAGTCGCCGACGACGTGGATGCGCTTCAACATCGCCAATTGCGGCGATCCGGCGCTGCCCGCGCTCATCGCGAGCCATCTGGAGAAAGTCGCGCGGCGCGGCGTTTCGGCAGATGACGGCGATCGGACGGCGCGGCGATGAATTCCGCGAGCACGGCTTCGTAGAGCGCGAGCGCATCGGGCGCGTGCCGGTAGCGCCCTTCGTACAACCGCGCCGGGGAGCCGCGAAAGCGCAGCGCGAAGTAATCCGCGAGCACGTTGCCTTGCGCTTCCATGTTGTAGTCGGACAGGCGTTTGTCCGCGCTGAGCGTATAGCCATAATCCAGGCCGATGCGGATCGCCCCGCGCGTGCGGACCCAGTAGCCGAGCTGGAATTGCCAGACGTGCGTCATCTCGTGGATGAACCACATCTGGTCGGAGATGCCGCAAGCGGCGAAATCGTTCTGATGGCAGGCGGGCGGGAAATAGAGGTGCCCGTTCGGCGCCATCGCGGTGTGCGGCGGCTGCAGCCCGAACGGCAGATACGGCCGGGCGTGGACGCGGACCGTCGAATAGTCGATGGCATCGCGGAAGACAAGACGCGCGATCGCGATTTCGCCCGCCGTGAGCGGACGGGCGCGTCGATCGGAGCGGTGCAGCGTGAGCATGGCGGTCGTGTCGATGTATCGGGCTGCGCATCTTAGCGAAGCGCATGGCGTCGGCTCTTGAAACGGCGCGGGTCGCCCTCATATCGGACGAATTCGCGGGGCAGCGCGCCCGGCGGCCGAATAGCTATCGATGAACCCAACTTAGAGGACCCGACCATGGCGCAAGAAACCATGAGCTTTCAGGCGGAAGTGAAGCAGCTTCTGCACCTGATGATCCATTCGCTGTACAGCAACAAGGAAATTTTTCTGCGCGAGCTGGTTTCCAACGCATCGGACGCCGCGGACAAGCTGCGCTTCGAAGCCATCGAGAATAGCGCGCTGTACGAGAACGATCCCGACCTGCGCATCCGCATTTCGTTCGACAAGGCCGCGCGCACTGTCACCATCGATGACAACGGCATCGGCATGAGCCGCGACGAAGCCATTTCGCACCTCGGCACCATCGCGCGTTCAGGCACGAAGGAATTTTTCTCGAAGCTCTCGGGCGACCAGCAGAAGGACGCCGCGCTGATCGGCCAGTTCGGCGTGGGCTTCTATTCGGGCTTCATCGTCGCGGACAAGATCACGGTCGAGACGCGCCGTGCGGGTTTGCCGCCGTCGCAAGGCGTGCGCTGGACGAGCGCGGGCGAGGGCGACTTCGAGATCGAGGACATCGAGCGCGCGCAGCGCGGCACGACCATCACGCTGCATCTGCGCGCGGACGAGGACGAACTGCTGTCGTCGTATCGCCTGAAGTCGATCATCCAGAAGTATTCGGATCACGTCGCGCTGCCCATCCTGATGAAGAAGGAAGAATGGGACGCCGAGAAGAGCGAGATGGTCGAGAAGGACGAGGACGAGACCGTCAACCAGGCGAGCGCGCTGTGGACGCGCCCGAAGAACGACATCACGGACGAGCAGTACAAGCAGTTCTATCAGCACATTTCGCACGATCACGACGATCCGCTTACGTGGACGCATAACCGCGTCGAGGGCCGCAGCGAGTACACACAGTTGCTGTACGTGCCGAAGCATGCGCCGTTCGATTTGTGGAATCGAGAGCATCGCGGCGGGCTGAAGCTGTACGTGAAGCGCGTCTTCATCATGGACGATGCCGAGCAGTTGCTGCCGGCGTATCTGCGTTTCGTGAAGGGCGTGGTCGATTCCGCCGACCTGCCGCTCAACGTATCGCGTGAAATCCTGCAGGAAAGCCGCGACGTGAAGGCGATTCGCGAAGGCGTGACAAAGCGCGTGCTTTCGATGCTGGAGGAAATCGCGACGTCGTCCGCGGAAGCGACGGAAGACGCTGACAAGCAGAAGTATCAGACCTTCTGGAACGAGTTCGGCCAGGTGCTGAAGGAAGGCATCGGCGAGGACTTCGGCAATCGCGACCGCATCGCGAAGCTGGTGCGCTTTGCATCGACGCATAACGACAGCGATGCGCAGAACGTATCGCTTGCGGATTACGTCGCGCGCATGAAGCCGGAGCAGACGAAGATCTATTACGTCACCGCCGACAACTGGCAGGCCGCGAAGAACAGCCCGCATCTCGAAGTGTTCCGCAAGAAGGGCGTCGAAGTGCTGCTGATGACGGATCGTGTCGACGAGTGGATGCTGTCGTTCCTGAACGAGTTCGACGGCAAGCCGCTTGCGAGCGTGGCGCGCGGCGATCTCGATCTCGGCGCGCTGAACGATGAAGAGAAGCAGCAGCAGGAGAAGATCGGCGAGGACATGAAGCCGCTCGTCGAGAAGATGAAGGAAGCGCTCGAAGGCAAGGCGAAGGATGTGCGGCTGACGTTCCGTTTGACGGATTCGCCGAGCTGTCTCGTCGCGGACGAGGGCGACATGAGCGGTTACTTGCAGCGCATGCTGAAGGCGGCGGGGCAGAAGGCGCCGCAGTCGGAGCCGATCCTCGAAGTAAACCCGGATCATCCGCTGGTGAAGGCGCTCAATGCCGATGACGCCAACTTCGGTGACTGGTGCCATCTGCTGTTCGATCAGGCGATGCTGGCGGAAGGCGGGGTGCTCGAGGATCCGGCGAGTTTTGTGAAGCGGACGAATGCGTTGTTGCTGGCGCGGTAAGCCGGGAGTTGAGGTGAGCGCGCGCCGCCGGGGGACCGGCGGCGCGTATTTTTTTTTGTGCGGAGCTACGCAGCGCGATCGGGCTTGAGATCGATGAGCGCGGTCACCGCACCCATGTTGCCGCCCTTCGCATTCTGCACAAGGTATTCCTGTTTCACTCGCGAGAAGCACAGCATGACCGTTTCAATCGGATTCGGACCATCGACCGACGGCCATACCCTGGTGATGATGACGTCGGACATCGTGAGCCGATAGTAATGAAAAGGCGCGCCGCCGGCCTTGCGCATCGTAAGTTTCGCTTCGGGGATATGTTTTCCCTGAAAGCAGTACGCAGCAAGGTTGGGCGAGGCGCGATCGAGTTCATGCCGGAAAATCAGGTCGGAGACGAAGGCCTTGTTTCTGCCGTTGCCCGAACCCGAGTGCATGCGTGTCTTTTGTTCGATGGCGAATTCCCAGTGCAGCACATCAATGGCTTTCGGAAAATCCGCGTCTTGGGATTCGCCGTCGATTCCCTGAATCTGAATGAAAATATCGGAAGTCATTGCAGCATATCCTCAGGAGCCGTCGGGAAAGCGCCTTGCGCGGGCGAAGCGTCGACGAGCAGAAAGCAACAACGCAAGCGCGACAACAAAGACGCCGAGCCAGCACACCAGAAGCAAACCAAGGAGATACAGGGCCTCGATATCATCCGCTTCTCGAAGGGAAGGCATGAAGTGATCGCGGAGCCAATAAACCGCGTCTACTAGCCATGCGAACGCACCAGGCGCAATCAGCACGTCGTTGATCCAATGGGCCAGGAAGAAACCACCGAAGTACGTCACGACGAGCAGTGCGACGACGAGCGCCGTGAACTGGAGAACTCTCGTCATTTGACTTCCACCGTTCCGTAAGCTTTGAGCGTAGTTCCCGGCACGGGAATGCGCGGCGGTCCACTGCGGATGTAGCGCTGCAATCGTTCGAAGCCGGGCAGGTCCGGCACCGTTATGCAACCCTCGCTCAGGCGAGCCGGTCCTTCCGGGTGTAGACGAAATGCGCCGCGCCTCACACCGTCGATCATGGTGTAGTCGCCCGGGCGGACGTTCCACAGCATGAACCACCCCGTTTCGTCCGTTGCCCCATATCCGTGCTGGCTCCACCAGTCGCGTACCCAGCCCATCGTTCCTCCGGACTGCCGATCGACGAGATAGTAAGTGCCGGGCGGTATTGGTCCCATGTTCACCAATTTGACGGCGTCAGGATTGTCGCGGCCTCCGTTAGTTCCGGAGTATGCTTCCACGTCCCCGAATCCCGGACAGGAAAGCGTGGAAGTGGGTCTCCGGTTGAGCAGGAAAGTGCAATTGACAGGCATGTCCGGTCCCTTTCTTTGTTGCTCCCAAGCCGCGAAGGCCATCCATGAACCACGCGCATTCGCCGTGATGCATCAGCGAGTGTCAGGCGAGGTAGCTGTCGATTCCATACGAATCGTCCGAAGCGCGTGGACTTTTATAATCATCGCCATGCCCATTCCTTTTTCGCTTGTCGACATCCACTGGCGCGTCACGCCCCACGCGTCGCTGAGCGCGCACCAAAAAGACTGGCTCACCCGCCCCGGCTCGCTCACCGCCCACTTGCGCACCCTCGGCCAAGTCACCGTGGAAGTAACGCGGGAAGCAGTGGATATCCCCTGGCAGGACGAATGGCGCGCACTCGGCGTCACGCCGCGCACGCCGGTCTGGACCCGCGAAGTCGTGCTCAAAGTCGATGGCGTGCCGTTCGTCGCCGCGCACAGCATCGTCGCGTTGTCGCATGGCAATGGCATCTGGCAATCGATGCGGCGGCTGCGCACGCGCCCGCTCGCCGAACTGCTCTATAGCGACACCAGCGTGTCCCGCTCGATGCTCGCGAGCCGCGTGCTGACGGCGCGGCATCCGCTCTATCGGCTGGCGGTCCGGCAAGCGCAGGCAGGTCACGCGCTCGTCGCGCGCCGATCCGTCTTCGTGCGTTACGGCGCACCGCTGATGGTCACCGAATGCATGCTCGATGCGCTTTGGCGCAAGCTCGCCGCATCGCATGGCGAGCGGCATTATCGCGAACATGCGCGCGCTTATGACCATCTCGCTTCGCATGCGAAGCACGCCGTGCGCGGCGAGGCCACATGAGACTCACCGGCTTTCCGCCGATCGGCGGCCACGCGACGCACACACTCATTCTCGGCAGCTTTCCCGGCGTCGCATCGCTCGCGGCGACGCAGTATTACGCGCATCCGCGCAACCAGTTCTGGCGGCTCGTCGGCGCGGTCATCGACGAACCGCTGCATGAACTCGCGTACGAAGAAAGACTAGTACGCCTGATGAAACATGGAATCGGCCTGTGGGACGTGCTCGCCGCTTGCGACCGCGAGGGCAGCCTCGACAGCGCGATCCGCAACGCATCGCCGAACGACTTCGCCGCGTTCCGCGAGCGCTTTCCGATGCTGCGCAAGGTGTGCTTCAACGGCAAGACATCGGGTAAGTTCGCGCCCGTGATCGCCGCAGCCGGGTACGCGACGCTCGTCCTGCCGTCGTCGAGTCCGGCCAATGCTATCCTCTCGTTCGACCAAAAATTGCGCATCTGGCGCGACATCCTCACCCATGACGAATCTGATCAAGCGCGCGTCGGCTGAAGCCCGCGCGTTCGGCCGCAAGAAAGAAAGCGGCAAGCAAGCCCGCCGTAACAAGCAAGATGACGACGACCTCGCCAACGCACCGCGCATCGACGCGCCGCGCAAGCCGCGCTTCGCGCCCGTGACGTTCTCCGAAGAAGGCGGCGTGCGCTTCCTGCACTTCGGCACCGAATGGGTCCAGGGCGCGATGCGCCTCAGAAAGCCCGATCACATCGAACTCGAATACGCGCAGCAGATGATGGCGTGGCTGCTCTTCATCGAGACACCCGAACGCATCGTGCAACTGGGGCTCGGCGCGGCGGCGCTCACGAAGTTCTGCTATCGGTTCCTGAAGCGCGCGAAAGTGGAAGCGGTCGAACTGAACCCGGCCGTCGTCATCGCGGCGCGCGCGATGTTCGAACTGCCTTACGACGACGCACGCCTCACCGTCACCGAACGCGATGCCTGGGAGTTCGTCAACGACCGCGCGAATCACGGCACCATCGGCGCATTGCAGATCGACATCTACGATGCCACCGCGCGCGGTCCGGTGCTCGACAGCGTCTCGTTCTATCGCGCATGCCGGGCGTGTCTCACGCCGGAAGCGGGCGTGGTGACCATCAACCTGTTCGGCGATCATCCGAGCTTCGTGCGCAACATGCGTCATCTGAACGAGGCGTTCGATCATCGCGTGATCGCATTGCCGGAAGTGCACGACGGCAATCGCGTCGCGCTCGCGTTCGCCGGTCCCGCGCTCGATGTGCCGTTCTCCGCGTTGCAGGAACGCGCGAAGCTGCTCGAAGCGCAACTCGGCCTGCCCGCGCGCAAGTGGGTCAAAGGCCTCATTGAAAGCGCCGGCGTTCCGGCGAAGGGCTCGTTCTCCATCTGAACGCGGCTGCGTCCATCGCGGACGGGCAGGGCGCGCATCCCGTTACAAAGGCCTTTCACGTCGGGAGAATGGTCGGGATTCCCCCTGCTTGACCGTGTTTTGGCGGTCCCTATACTCCTCCTGTTATTTCGGAGCGCTTTCTGCGGCGTGACTGCCCGCTCGCCGCTGGTCTCGCCGGCCACGGCTCGACAAGCGCATGCTCAAAACGAATCAAACAACTTGCATGGGACCGGAGTAACGGGTCACGCCCGCTCTGGCCCGCCAGGGGAGAACGGTCATGGCTTCCGATCCAAGCCGCACAGGACAACCGCGTAACAAGCACTGGCTCTGGCTGCTGATCCTTCCGTGGATCGGCGTCGTCTGGGTGCCGTTCTACAACAAGATCGAGCCCGTGCTCTGGGGCTTCCCGTTCTTCTACTGGTATCAGCTCCTGTGGGTGCTGATCAGCGCGGTCATCACGGCCGTCGTGTACAAGAAGACCAAGGCGCTGCCTTCGGGCCGTGCGCCCCAGGGAGGTGCGCGATGATGAACGCCACTGCTACCTTCGTCTTCGTTCTGTTCTTCGTCGGCGTGACGATACTCGGCTTCATCGCCGCTCACTGGCGCAAGGGCGACCTCGCCCAGCTCGACGAATGGGGCCTCGGCGGCCGGCGCTTCGGCACGATTGTCACGTGGTTCCTGCTCGGCGGCGATCTGTACACGGCCTATACGTTCGTCGCGGTGCCGGCGCTCGTGTTCGGCGCGGGCGCGACCGGTTTCTTCGCGCTGCCGTACACCATCCTCATCTATCCGTTCGCGTTCGTCGTGTTTCCGAAGCTGTGGAGCATCGCGAAGCGTCATGGCTATGTGACCGCCGCCGACTTCGTGCACGCGCGATACAACAGCCGCATGCTGGCGCTGGCCGTCGCGCTGACGGGCATCGTCGCGACGATGCCTTACATCGCGCTGCAGCTCGTCGGCATCGAAGTCGTGATCGGGGCGCTCGGCTTCAGCACCCAGGGCTTCGTCGGCGATCTGCCGCTCATCATCGCGTTTGCGATTCTCGCCGCGTACACGTACACGTCGGGGCTGCGCGCGCCCGCGATGATCGCCGTGGTCAAGGACGTGCTGATCTACATCACCATCATCGGCGCGATGATCGTGATTCCGGCGCAGCTCGGCGGCTTCGGTCACATCTTCGCTGCCGTTCCGCCCGCGAAGCTGCTGCTCAAAGCGCCGGACGCGGCGAGCCTTAACGGCTACAGCGCCTACGCGACGCTCGCGGTCGGGTCGGCGCTCGCGCTGTTCCTGTATCCGCATTCGGTGACGGCGATCCTTTCGTCGAATTCGGGCAACACGATCCGCCGCAACATGTCGCTGTTGCCCGCGTATTCGCTGGTGCTCGGCCTGCTCGCGCTGCTCGGGTACATGGCGCTCGCTTCGGGCGTGAAGGACATGCCGGAATACGCGTCGTACTTCAAGGCGTATGGTGCGAACTTCGCGGTGCCGGCGCTCTTCCTCCACTACTTTCCGTCGTGGTTCGTGGGCGTGGCGTTCGCGGCTATCGGCATCGGCGCGCTGGTGCCGGCGGCGATCATGTCGATCGCGGCGGCGAATCTCTACACGCGCAACGTGCATCGCGAGTTCGTCAATCGTTCGATGACGCCCGAGCAGGAAACCAACGTCGCCAAGCTAGTGTCGTTGATCGTGAAGGTCGGCGCGGTCGTGTTCATTCTCGCGCTGCCGCTCACCTACGCAATCCAGCTGCAACTGCTCGGCGGCATCTGGATCATCCAGACGCTGCCCGCGCTCGTGCTCGGCCTCTACACGCGCGTGCTGGACCATCGCGGGCTGCTGATCGGCTGGGCAGTGGGCATCGGCGCCGGCACTTGGATGGCGGTGTCGCTGCAGCTCAAGGGCTCGATCTTCACGGTGCATCTGTTCGGCTACGCGGTGCCGGGCTACGCGGCCGTGTGGGCGCTCATCATCAACCTCATCGTGTCGGTCGCGGTCAGCCTGCTCGTGCGGGCGCTCGGTCTCAAGCGGTCCGAAGACCGCACGCGGCCGGAGGATTATCTGGACGTCGTGGAGAACTGATCGGGTGCACTGAAGCATGGCGCGGCATTGCGTCTGCTACGCTAGGGTCTGCTCACCCATGAAACGCGCATGAAAACGCGCGAAACCGGCTGAGGGTGCGAGGAGTGCGGCGCGTCGTTCGACCGCCCCGAACGAGCGGCGCGCGACGCCGCAATCCAGCCGATTTCGCGCGTTCCCTTGAACGTATCGTCAAACCAGGGGTTGCGCCGTAAAGGGCCGCTCGCCGCGTCATGCCCTTGCGATACGTCGAGTATTCGCTTCGTCGCGTTCCTTGCGAGCAGCCCTTCGCGGGGCAGCGCATGCACGTTTCTTAGACGAGCGGACCCTGCGCCCGTAATGGTCATCGGCCGTTGCGGGCGTTTTGCTTCACGCGATCCATCGGACACGCACTCATCGACGCGGGCGAATCATGGCTTCATCGACATCGGCGTCATTGCGCAAAGGCCGCGCGAAGCGGCTCTGGCACGGACTCACGTCGCCATTCTTCCGTTACCGGCACGCAAAGACGATTCATGCGGTGCGCGTCGCGCTCGGCATGGCGACGTCGTTTCTCGTCACGACCGGCATCGACGTGCCGCACGGCGTGTGGGCGTCCGTATCGCTGATCGTCGTGATCGGCGGACTGCAGCATTACGGCAATATCCGCAAGAAGGCGGCCGAACGGGCAATCGGCACCGCGCTCGGGGCGGCGATCGGACTCGCGCTGATCCTCGTGCATATTCTGTTCGGCTCGCTCACGCTGTTCTTCCTGCTGATGTCGGCGATTGCGGGCGCTTGCGCCTATTACGCGATCGGCAAGGCGGGCTATGTGGCGCTGCTCACCGCCATCACGATGGTCATCGTCGCCGGCCACGGCGATTCCCCGTTCGATGTCGGCCTGTGGCGCACGGCGAACGTGCTGATCGGCATTGCGATTGCGCTCGCGTTTTCCTTCGTCCTGCCGCAATACGCGACGTACTCGTGGCGCTATCGACTGGCCGACAATCTGCGTGAATGCGCGCGTCTCTACGGCGCGCTACTGGATGGCAAGCCGCTGATCGCGGAGGAAACCACGCGCCGGTTTCTCGTGATGAGCCAGCGGCTCGTGCAGGCGCGGGCATTGATGGATTCCGTCGCGAAGGAAACCCGCGTGCCGCTCGCGCGGCTGGAGGAAATACAGCGGCTGCATCGTTCGATACTCGCGGCGCTCGAAATGCTCGCAACGTCGATGCCGGAAACGTCGCGCACTGCGAACGATGGAAACGACACGACCGGGCTGGCGCTCGGTGGCTCGCCGCGTGAGCAGCGAACGCGGCACAAGCTGCTGCAGATGGCACGGGCGCTTCGCTTCGGGCGCGTCGGCCTGCTTTACGTGCGCGCCGATGAGAGCGCGAAAGAAGAGAGTGGGGAAGGGGAATCGACGCAGCACGGCATGCATTGGCTCGCGATGCGTTTCGACGAGCAGGTGGATCGATTGCGGCTGCGGTTAAGTGAAATCGAGCGTCAGTGGAATATTGAAGGCGCGCGCCCGTATAACGGCTGACGCGCCTTCCCGCCGACTTTCACGCTTACGGCTGCTCGCCCGCGGCCGGCGCTTCTTCAGTGGTTTTGGGAATTTCCACAGCGCTCACCACGTTGATGAGCCAAGGCACGCCGAAACGGTCCTTCAGCATGCCGAAGCCGGCCGTGAAAAACGTGGACTGCCACGGCGTGATGATCGTGCCGCCTTCGCTCAGCATGTTGAACGAGCGCTCGCCCGATTCGACATCATTGGCGGCGATGGAGAACGTGAAGCCGTGATACTCCTTCGGCGGCTGTCCGAACTGCCCGTCCGAGACCATCACCTGGCTGGAGCCAACGCTAAACACCGCGTGCATTACCTTGTCATGCCATTCAGCCGGCACGTTCGCGGCGTCCGGGGTGTCGCGGAAGCGGATCAGCGTATCGATCTGAGCGCCGAACGCAGCTTGATAGAGGGCGAGTGCGTCCGCGCAATCACCGCTGAAGAAAACATAGGTATCCAGTTGCATGACTGACTTTTCGGAAGCTGGCGGAAGTCCCGCCAAACCCGAAAGTCTATTGCAAGCGCCTGCCGCAAAAACCCCGGAAACGTCAATTTAGGTCATAAGCCACCGAAAGACACCGTTTTCGCGCTGTGAGGAAAGAGCGGGCGCGGGGCGCGCCCGCCCTCGGTCATCACTGCAGCGCCGTGATCAGCTTCTCGAGCTTGATCGCATCGGCGGCAAAGGCGCGGATGCCTTCCGCGAGCTTCTCGGTTGCCATCGCATCTTCGTTGACGAGGAAGCGGAAAGTCGGCTCGTCGACGCCGACCTTCTCGATGTTCTCGCCCGCGACTGCATCCGCCGAGAGCTTGCGCTCGACCTTCTCGTCGCTGTCGGCGAGCTTCTTCAACAGGTCGGGGCTGATGGTCAGCAGGTCGCAGCCGGCCAGTTCGGTGATCTGGCTGACGGTGCGGAAGCTCGCGCCCATCACTTCTGTCTTGTAGCCGAACTTCTTGTAGTACGTGTAGATGCGGCGCACCGACTGCACGCCCGGGTCGTTGGCGCCGCCGTTCTTCACTTCGTCCCATTCCGCGCCCGCGGATTTCTTGTACCAGTCGTAGATGCGGCCGACGAACGGCGAAATGAGTTGCGCGCCCGCTTCCGCGCAGGCGGCGGCCTGAGCGAGCGAGAACAGCAGCGTCATGTTGCAGCGGATGCCTTCCTTCTGCAGCACTTCAGCCGCGCGGATGCCTTCCCACGTCGACGCCAGCTTGATGAGCACGCGCTCGCGGCTGATGCCCGCGTTCTCGTACAGCTTGATGATTTCGCGGCCCTTGTCGATCGAACCCTTCGTGTCGAACGAAAGACGTGCGTCCACTTCCGTGGATACGCGCCCCGGCACGATCTTCAGAATTTCGGTGCCGAACGCGACGAGCAGGTGATCGATGATCTGCCCCATCGGCTTGCCCGCGTGCTCTTTCACGGTCTTCTCGAGCAGCGGCTTGTAGTCGTCCTTCTGAACGGCCTTCAGGATCAGCGACGGATTGGTCGTCGCGTCCTGCGGCTTGAACTGGATGAATTGCTGGAAGTCGCCCGTATCGGCGACGACCGTCGTGTATTGCTTGAGCTGCTCGAGAGCGGATGTCATGTCGATTCGTCGGCGCAGTGCGCCTTGTCAGAGTGCGGTAGCCCGCGGTTGGTCCTGGATCGCGATGCCGCGCGGGGTGCTGCAACGCGCGGCTCGCCCTTGATGCGATTCCATTATTCTAGTCCCGGGCAGGGGAACTGCGCTCGGTGCGCTGATTCGACCGGGCGCGCGGCTGCGCGTTCCCGGTTGCGCGCCGCGCCGGTCGGCCACTCGGTCAATCGACCGCGTACGCGAGCTCATGCCAGCGGCGCACCGTGCCCGAGCCCAGCGTCCCGCGCGCAAAACGCATCTTGCGGACTTCTTCGAGCGCGTGCTCGTCCTTCGCGGCATCGCCGCAGCTCAGTTTCAGGACGACGTCCTGAACGTGCCCGGCGTCGTCGAGAAGAACGCGCACGATCGTCTTGCGTTTCGGGGCGCCGGACGGCGCGGTGCGCGCCAGCAGTTTGTCGATCAAAGCCATGATGAAATGCCAGAAGCGGTTGCGTGAACCGGCCGACGGGAGCCGGGCCGGCTTTCGCATTGTAGGCTGCGTCAGCGTCGCCGGGCGTTCAGCACGACATGGGTGACGACGCCCGCGACCAGCCCCCAGAACGCCGAACCGATGGACAGCAGCGTGAGTCCGGACGCCGTCACCATGAAAGTGACGAGCGCCGGTTCGCGCTGGCGGGGGTCGTGCATCGCGTTGGCGAGACCGCTCATGATCGAGCCGAACAGCGCGAGCGCGGCGACGGCGACGACGAGCGCCTTCGGAAAGGCCGCGAACAGCGCGGCGATGGTCGCGCCGAAGGTGCCCGCGACCAGATAGAAGACGCCGCACCAGACGGCGGCCGTATAGCGCTTGCCGGGATCGTCGTGGGCTTCGCGGCCCGTGCAGATGGCTGCCGTGATCGCCGCGAGATTCACTCCATGCGAGCCGAACGGCGCGAGCAGCAGCGACGCGATGCCGGTGCTCGACACGAGCGGCGCCGAAGGCGTCGTGTAGCCGTCCGCGCGCAGCACGGCGATGCCGGGCACGTTCTGCGAGGCCATCGCGACGACGAAAAGCGGCACGCCGATACTGACGATGGCCGCGAGCGAGAACGTGGGCATCGTGAAGACGGGATGCGCGAGCGCCACGTGAAAGTGCGAAAAATCGAGCAAGCCGAGCGCGCCCGCGACGGCCACGCCCGCGAGCAGCGTCGCCGGGATCGCGTAGCGCGGGGCGGCGCGCTTGGCCGCGAGATACGCGAAGAACATCGCCAGCACGAGCGCGGTCTGGTGCTCGGCCGCGCGAAAAATCTCGATGCCGATCTCGAACAGGATGCCCGCCAGCAGCGCCGCGGCGATCCCGGCGGGAACGCGCTTCATCAGCGCATCGAACCAGCCGGTCAGGCCGACGGCGGTCAGCAGCGCCGCGCACACGATGAACGCGCCGATCGCATCCGCGTACGGCACGTTCGGCAGCGACGAGACGAGCAGCGCCGCGCCGGGCGTCGACCACGCGACGACGATCGGCGCGCGAAACCGCAGCGAGAGTCCGATCGTGCAAAGCGCCATGCCGATCGACAACGACCAGATCCACGAAGAAATCTGCGCGTTGGTGAGATGCGCGGCTTCGCCCGCCTGGAACATCAGCACGAGCGAACTGGTGTAGCCGGTCATCGTCGCGACGAAGCCGGCGACGATGGCTGAGACGGACGTATCGGAGAAAGGGCGAAGCGGGGTGCGCGCGGCGGTCGCGTCCGGCGCGCCGGAGGGCATTGCTTTCATGCAGGGTCGTGGTGGTTGATTACTTGGACAGCGCGCGCATCGCGCTTTCGAGGCCGGCCATCGTGAGGGCGTACATGCGGTTGCCGAGTATGTGACGGATGGCCGATATCGACTGGCGGTATTCCCACAGCCGCTCGGGCTCCGGATTGAGCCACGCATGATGCGGGAACTGGTCCGCGAAGCGGCGCAGCCACACCGCGCCCGCTTCCGCATTGTTGTATTCGACGGAGCCGCCCGGCTGCAGGACTTCGTACGGGCTCATGGTCGCATCGCCGACGAAGATCAGCTTGTAGTCCGGCGTGAACTTGTGCAGCACGTCGAAAGTCGGCGTGCGCTCGGTGTGGCGGCGCCGGTTGTTCTTCCATAGATAGTCGTAGACGCAGTTGTGGAAGTAATAGAACTCGAGGTGCTTGAACTCGGCTTTCGCGGCGGAAAACAGCTCTTCGACACGCTTGATGTGATCGTCCATCGAGCCGCCGACGTCCAGCAGCATCAGCACTTTCACGTTGTTGTGACGCTCGGGCACCATCCTGAGATCGAGCCAGCCCGCGTTCGCAGCCGTACTGCGGATGGTGTCGGGCAGATCCAGCTCTTTGGCAGCGCCTTCGCGCGCGAAGCGCCGCAAGCGACGCAGCGCCACCTTGACATTGCGTGTGCCGATTTCGACCTGATCGTCGTAATCGCGATACGCCCGCTCGTCCCACACTTTCACCGCCGTGCGATTGCCCGCCGATTCCCCGCCGATGCGGATGCCCTCCGGGTTGTAGCCGCCATGCCCGAACGGCGACGTACCGCCGGTGCCGATCCACTTGTTGCCGCCTTCGTGACGCTCCTTCTGCTCGTCCATCAGTTCCTTGAGGCGCTCCATCAGCTTGTCGATGCCGCCGAGCGCCTCGATGCGCTTCTTCTCTTCCGCCGTGAATTCGCGTTCGAGCCGCTTCTTCAGCCAGTCGAGCGGAATGTCGAACGCTTCGTCGGGCAACTGCGTCACGCCGTGAAAGTACGCGCCGAACGCGCGATCGAACTTGTCGAAGTACTTCTCGTCCTTCACGAGCGTCATGCGCGCGAGGAAGTAGAACTCGTCGAGCGAAGGGGAGATCACCTGCGCCTTCAACGCTTCGAGCAGCGTCAGGTACTCCTTTACCGACACGGGCAGCTTCGCGTCGCGCAACGAATAGAAGAAGTCGATCAGCATGGCGCGCTTCCCTTCGTGGTGTGAATCAGCGGTCGAGTCGATGCTTCAGATGCGCACGCACCGCCGGCCATTCCGACTCGATGATCGAGAACACGACGGTATCGCGATACGCGCCGTCCTTGCCGATCTGGTGATTGCGCAGAATGCCGTCCTGCTTCGCGCCGAGCCGCGCGATCGCCGTGCGCGACTGATGATTCATGAAATGCGTGCGGAACTCGACCGCGATGGCCTTCAGTTGCTCGAACGCATGACCGAGCAGCAGCAGCTTCGCTTCGGTGTTGAGCGCCGTGCGCTGCACACGCTTCGCGTACCACGTATGCCCGATTTCCAGCCGGCGATGCGCCGCTTCGACATTGAAGTAACGCGTCGAGCCGACGACGTCGCCGGTCTTCGCATCGATGACCGCGAAGGGATGCGCGCCGAGCCGCTCGCGCATCTCGATGGCCGCGTCGATGTAGGCGCGCGCCGTGTCGGGCGAGGGCACGCTCGTGTACCAGAGCTTCCACAATTCGCCATCGGCGGCGGCGCTTGCCAGCGCCGCTTCGTGCTCGACGGTCAGCGGCACCAGTTTGACGTGCTCGCCTTCGAGCGTGACGGGTTCGATCCAGCGGCTCATGCTTCGCGGTTCCTTTGTGTTATCGATGATCGGTCAGCGGTTATTGCGGTTCATGAAGAGCAGCCGCTCGAAGAGCGCGACGTCCTGCTCGTTCTTGAGCAGCGCGCCGTGCAGCGGCGGAACGATCTGCTTCTGATCCGTCGAACGCAGCGCTTCTGGCGGGATGTCTTCGGCGAGCAACAGCTTGAGCCAGTCGAGCAACTCGGACGTGGACGGCTTCTTCTTCAGGCCCGACACGTTGCGCAGTTCGAAGAAACTCTGCATCGCGGCGGCGAGCAGGTCCTGCTTGATGCCGGGAAAATGCACGTCGACGATCGTCTTCATCGTCGCGGCGTCGGGGAACTTGATGTAGTGGAAGAAGCAGCGTCGCAGGAACGCGTCGGGCAACTCCTTCTCGTTGTTCGACGTGATGATGACGAGCGGCCGATGCTTCGCCTTCACGAGCTCGCGCGTCTCATAGACATAAAACTCCATGCGGTCGAGTTCGCGCAGCAAGTCGTTCGGGAATTCGATGTCGGCCTTGTCGATTTCATCGATCAGCAAGACCGACTGCGCTTCCGACTCGAACGCCTGCCACAGCACGCCCTTGACGATGTAATTGCGGATGTCCTTCACGCGTTCGTCGCCGAGCTGGGAATCGCGCAGACGCGAGACGGCGTCGTATTCGTACAGGCCTTGCTGGGCTTTGGTCGTCGACTTGATGTGCCACTGCAGAAGCGGCATGCCGACCGCGCCGGCCACTTCCTCGGCGAGCATGGTCTTGCCGGTGCCGGGTTCGCCCTTGATGAGCAGAGGGCGCTTGAGCGTCATCGCGGCGTTCACCGCGAGTTTGAGGTCGTCGGTTGCGACGTACTGCGATGAGCCTTCGAAGCGCATGACGAAGATCCGGTGAGGAAAAAAATCCCAGTATAAGTCAGAAGCCCTTTTCCGACGGACGCCTCACGGCTATCGTTGCAGCCTCGTTCCGAACGATGCACGCCGCTTGCTGACGCTTAGGACCGATAGACATAGCCGAGCGTGTGAAGAGGCGAATTGTCGCAGGGCGGTCGCTCATCTTTCAGCCGTTTCCCATTGCCATGGCGGCTCTCGGGCGGTCTCGGATAATGGACGGTGCGGAGGTCGCGCGGTACAATTAGCCCGATTTTTTTGGCCTGCGCGGCCAGCCCGCGGCCATCGGTCACGGTCGGACAGAGTCGGACACACGATCGGCCGCTCAAGAAGCAGCGTAGAAGGCAGTGCGCTCGGCGCGGGCCGCGCCTTCGGAGCGCCGGATTTCCCCTCATGCTAGGTTAGAAGCTATGAACAATTTCGTCGGCAAATGTGCCGTGATTGCAGCGCTGTCCGGTCTCGCCGGCTTCGCGACCCAGGCGTCGGCGGACGTCGTGGGCAACGCAAAGGCCGCGCAGGGCAAGGTGGCGATGTGCATCGGCTGCCACGGCATTCCCGGCTATCGCACGGCATACCCCGAAACCTACGAAGTGCCGATGCTGGGCGGCCAGAACGCGCAGTACATCGCCAATGCGCTGCACGCGTACAAGAAGGGCGACCGCCATTTCGACACGATGCGCGCCATCGCGGTGACGCTGTCGGACCAAGACATCGCGGACATCGCCGCGTACTACGCCGCGCAAACGCCCGAATCGAAGAACAACCCCGACAAGTGATCCTCGTTGCAGGGATACGCCGTTCGGCGGCATCCGGCAGCGCGGGCAGCGACTACATTGCATCGGGCAGGGTCATGCGTTCAAGCGAACCCGGCCGACAGGAGAATTCATGAAGCCCTCTCAGGCACTTCAATCCAGCTTCAAGGCAGCATGCGCGGCGGCGGCGTTCATCGGCATGGCCGCGTTGAACACGGCGCACGCGGCCGACGCCGGCAACGGCAAGGTGCTCTCAGACAGCCACAACTGCGCGGCCTGCCACGGGCCGAATCTGAACAAGCCGGTGAGCGGCGAATATCCGAAGCTCGCGGGCCAGCATGCAAGCTACATCTACTGGGCATTGCGCCAGTATCAGATGGGCAACGGCAATCCGAACTTCGGTCGCAACAACGCCATCATGGCGGCGCAGGTGCAGAACCTGTCGCAGAGCGATCTGAAGGATCTCGCCGCTTATATTGAATCGCTCGACGGCAGCCTCGTGCTGAAGAAATAAGCGCCGTCAGGCAGCACGCAAAAACGACAACACCCCGCATCGAGCGGGGTGTTTTCGTTTCAGGCGACGCTTAGTCCCTCGAAGCACGGCGCTCGATGAGCGCGAGATACGCATCGGTATCCGGCGGCGTGTTGCTCCGTTGTGCCTCCCAGATCACCTGTCCGAGACATTCCATGATGGCGTGCTGGGCATCGTGCGTGGAGCCGAGCCGCGCGACCAGCTTGTCGTGCGCGCGGCGGATGCCCGGCGGCTGATCGATCGACAACTGTTCGCTGATCGCGAGATGCATCGACAGATGCAGGAACGGATTCGTGCGGCCGCGGTCCGGCGAGTAGTCCGCTTCGCGGGCGTCGGGATCGGCGAGTTCGGTCTGATACTCGGGATGCTCGCGCATCCAGTCCGCAGCCATGCTTTCGAGCGGCGTGAGGATTTCGCCGGCGCGCTCCTTCCGCCACGTTTCGGTGAAGAACTGGCGAACTTCGTCGCGGCTAGGGTTGAACATAAGGTATTGATTCCATGGCGGCATCCATGCCGATATTGTAGCGGGACCAGGCTTATTCGACCGGGGCGGGCGTCTTCGGCCGATACTCGCAAAGCGGCTCGATCGCGCAGTGCCAGCACTCCGGCACGCGCGCCTTGCAGATGTATCGGCCATGCAGGATCAGCCAGTGATGTGCGTCCTGAATGAACTCTTTCGGCACGTTCTTTTCGAGCGCCGTTTCGACCGCGCGCACGTCCTTGCCGGGCGCAAGCCCGGTGCGATTCGCGACGCGAAAGATATGCGTATCGACGGCGATCGTCGGTTGCCCGAACGCGATGTTCAGCACGACATTCGCTGTCTTTCTTCCGACGCCGGGCAGCCCTTCGAGCGCCTCGCGGTTGTCGGGCACCTCGCCGCCGTACTGATCGACGAGCATGCGGCACGCGGCGATCACGTTCTTCGCCTTCGTGCGATAAAGCCCGATGGTGCGGATGTATTCCGTCACGCCTGCTTCGCCGAGCGCGAGGATGGCATCGGGCGTGTTCGCCGCCGGAAACATCTTGCGCATCGCCTTGTTGACGGACACATCGGTGGCTTGCGCCGACAGCATCACGGCGATCAGCAGTTCGAACGGAGTCGTGTATTCGAGCTCGGTCTTGGGATGCGGATCGAGGCTTTGCAGCGTCTCGAAGATGGCGCGTCGCTTGTTGGCGTTCATCGCGGTTCGACGGGGTCGCTGTTGCCCGGATCATCGGAAAGGCCGAGGCGGCGGCGGCGTTCCTCCGCCGCGTCGATCTGCGCCTGCACGGCCGCGCTCACCTGCTCGGTGTTCTTCGGCCCGTCGCCGAGCTTCGCCAGTTCCGCTTTCTTTTTGCGCGCGCGTTCCATCGCGGCCTGGATGATCGCGCGCTTCCTGGCTTCGGCGTCATCGCTCGATGAAGCGCTGGGCGACGCAGCGGGCGCCGCTTCGGCGGCAGTCTGCGCCGAGCGCGAGGCCTGCTTCGCCGACGCCCGCGCTTCCGCCTCCACGCGCTCCCGCTCGATGCGCGCGATGCGCCGGTCGTGACGTGTGCGCGCCGCATCGGCCTGTTCCTGCGTCCACGCGTCCCAGCCGGTCGCATCGCCGGTGACGGGGATCATCGCGATGCAATCGACGGGGCAGGGCGGCACGCACAGATCGCAGCCCGTGCACAGTTCCGCGATGACGGTGTGCATCTGCTTGGCGGCGCCCGCGATGGCATCCACGGGACAGGCCTGCATGCACAGCGTGCAGCCGATGCAGATGTTCTCGTCGATGACGGCAAGCGGCCGCGCGCGCTCGACGCCGTGCGTGGTATCGAGCGGGATGACTGGCAGGCCGAGCAAGGCGGCGAGGCGCGCGACGCCTTCTTCGCCGCCCGGCGGGCACTGGTTGTAGCCCGCGTCGCCGGCGGCGATGGCATCGGCGTATGGCCGGCAGGCCGGATAGCCGCACTTGGTGCATTGCGTCTGCGGCAGCAGGTCTTCGATGCGCTCTGCGAGCGTCTTGGAATGGATGGCGGTCACGTAGAATTGCGCGATGGCGAATAAAGCAGAGGACTCGAGGCGAAACACATCGGGGCGACGGCGGCCTTTTTGCAGGGCATGTCCGGCGGCACGGCACGCGCGGTTTAATGCTTCAGACAGCATTATCGCCGAAGTCCGCAACTGTCTGCGCAGGTGGCCCTTTATCCCAATTGCCAATGCCGTTGCGATGTGCGCATAATCGAACCGCTTTATCGTTTGACCGCAGGACGGTGTTCCCCAATAACTTGGCGCGCCCGTTCACGTCATGTACCCAATGCGGGCCGCGTGACGCATATCCGGACAACGCGGCTCCCGACTCATGCAATCATGAATCAGCCGAAAATCAAAAGAGATCCTGAAGGAACCCGCCGCCGTATCCTGCTTGCCGCTGCGGAGGAGTTCGCAGCCGGCGGCCTGTTTGGCGCGCGTGTGGATCAAATCGCCCGGCGGGCGGAGACCAACGAGCGCATGCTGTATTACTACTTCGGTAGCAAGGAACAGCTGTTCACGGCCGTGCTCGAACATGCGTTCAGCGCGCTCGTCGAGGCGGAGCGATCGCTCGATCTCGAAGGCGTCGCCCCCATCGAGGCGATGACGCGGCTCGCGCATTTTGTTTGGGATTACTATCGCGATCATCCCGAACTGCTGCGCTTGGTCAACAATGAAAACCTGCACGAAGCGAGATATATCAAAGCATCGAATCGGACACGCGAGCTGATTTCCCCTCTCGTCGAAACGCTCACGAACATTCTCGATCGCGGACAAAAGGCGGGGCTGTTCCGTACCGATGTCGATCCTCTGAAGTTCTATATCACGCTGTCGGGGCTCGGGTATTACATCGTGTCGAATCGATTCACGCTGGAGGCGAGCTTTGGGCTGGATTTCAGCGAGCCCGCGCAGCGCGAACAGATGGTGAAGATGAATACGGAATTGCTGCTCGCCTATTTGACGCGCCGCTGAATCCGCCGCGTCGGCCGGCACAAAAAAACGTCGCGCCTTGCAAAAGGCGCGACGTTTTTGTTTGTGGAAATGGAATCGGTACCTAAAGCGTGATCACGCAGGAACCGCTTCTGTTTTCGGCGATTTGTCGTGTTCGAGAATGAACTCGCGCAGTTGCGGATACACCATCGTGCGCCAGCGCCGGCCCGAGAAGATGCCGTAGTGGCCGGCTTTTTCAGCGGTGAAATGTCGCTGATGCTTTTGCGGAATGCCGGTGCACAGGTCGTGCGCGGCGCGCGTCTGGCCGCTGCCGGAGATGTCGTCGAGTTCGCCCTCGATCGTGAAGAGCGCCGTATTCCTGATGTCCTGCGGGCGCACGGGTTCGCCGTTGACTTCCCAAGTGCCTTCGGCCAGACGGAATTCCTGGAACACGATGCGGATCGTCTCCAGGTAATACTCGGCGGCCATGTCGAGCACGGCGTTGTATTCGTCGTAGAACCGTCGATGCTGCTCGGCGTCGTCATCGTCGCCGCGCAGCAGGTTCTGATAGAAGTCCCAGTGCGCGGTCAGATGGCGCTCCGGATTCATCGCGACGAAGCCCGCATGCTGCAGGAAGCCGGGATACACCTTGCGGCCCACGCCCGGATAGTTCGCCGGCACCGTGTAGATGACGTTGTTCTCGAACCATTCATAGGAGTGCTCGCTCGCGAGCGAGTTGACCGATGTCGGGCTGCGGCGCGCATCGATCGGGCCGCCCATCATCGTCATCGTGCGGGGCGTGGCCTCGCCGCGGCTCGCCATCAGCGAGATGGCGGCCAGCACCGGCACGGTCGGCTGACACACCGAGATGACGTGCAGATCCTTGGCGCCGATGTGACGGATGAACTCCTGGATATATTCGACGTAATCGTCCAGATGGAACGCGCCGTTTTCGATCGGCACCATGCGTGCGTCGAGCCAGTCGGTGATGTAGACCTTGTGGTCCTGCAACAGTGTGCGCACGGTGTCGCGCAGCAGCGTCGAGTGATGGCCGGACAGCGGCGCGCACACCAGCACGATCGGCTCGTTCTTCAGCTTGGTGACGGTGGCGCTGTCATCGGCGAAGCGCTTGAAGCGCAACAGGCGGCAAAACGGCTTTTCGACGACCGTCTGCTCGACGATCGGAATGTTGTGGCCGTCCTTGACGATCTGATGGATGTCGAACTCCGGTTTCTCGTAGTCCTTGCCGAGCCGGTAGAGCAGTTCGTAACCCGCGGCGAAGCGCGTGGAGCCGGGGACGTAGGCGAGGGGGCTGGCCGGATTCACGAACGACTTCGACGCGGCCTGGGCCCATGCGGTGAGGGGAGACAGCATGGCCCGCTGAAATTCGTGGATTTGGTAGAGCATGTTGGCCCCAATGACTTCGGTACGTACCGGTCTGCCCGTCGAACCGGCTGTTGCTCGATCCGGATTCGACGGCAATCAAAAATCCTCGCGGCGCGGCGGCTGGACCGCGCTGCCAGGTGCAAAGGTGCTGTCGCCGTACCGCCCGGCAGGCGGGAACTCGACGAACGAAAGATTTTCCGCTCATTCACCGGGCAGGACAACATTCGGTCGATATTGCTAGCTTCTGGACAACACTTTATTGTGCAGTGCATCAATCTTAACGGCAAACGCGGACTTTACCAATGAACACGGGCGCTTGAGTGATAGCTAGCGCTTCGCGGCGGTATCGACGGCAAGCTCCGTTTCCGCACGCTCCGAAGTCGATGGCCACCCGGTCGCCTTCGCCATTTCCTCCTCGTGACGCATCAGATTCATCCCGGTGTGCACGAGGGCGACATGCGTGAACGCCTGCGGAAAGTTGCCAACCATGCGTTTGGCCACCGTGTCGTATTCCTCCGCCAGCAGGCCCACATCGTTGGCGAGGCCGACGAGGCGTTCGAACATCGCGTACGCTTCCTCGAGCCTTCCCTGCAGCGCCAGGTTGTCGACCAGCCAGAAGCTACAAGCCAGAAACGTGCCTTCCCCCGGCGGAAGACCATCCGCCACCTCGGTGGTGTGATAGCGCTTCACGAGGCCATCGTGCGTCAGGTCGGTCTCGATCGCATGTACGGTGCCGGTCACACGCGGATCATCGGGCGGCAAAAAGCCCAGCAACGGGATGAGCAGGAGGCTGGCGTCGAGCGCATTGCCGTGATAAGTCTGCACGAACGAGTTCATCTGCGCGTTCCAGCTTTTCTCGCACACGTCGGCGTGAATCCGGTCGCGCATCTCGCGCCAGTGGTCGACGGGGCCGCGCAAGTGAAACTTCTGCGCCGAGCGGATCGCGCGGTCGTACGCGACCCATGCCATGACCTTTGAAAACGTGAAGTGCTGGCGTCCGCCGCGCACTTCCCAGATGCCTTCGTCCGGTTCGTTCCAGACGGTGTCGAGATGCTGAAGCATCGTGCACTGGATCGACCATGCGGTGTCGTCGCTCTGCAGGCCGCCGACGCGCGCGAGATGCAGCGCGTTCATCACTTCGCCGTAGACGTCCAGTTGCAACTGCTCGACCGCGCCATTGCCGATGCGCACTGGCTGCGCGCCTTCATAACCCGGCAGCCACGGTATCTCCCATTCCGGCAGCCGCCGCTCGCCCGCGATGCCGTACATGATCTGCACCTGCGAGGGCGAGCCGGCCATCGCACGTCCGAGCCATGCGCGCCAGGCGCGGGCTTCGTCGTAGTAGCCGCCGCGCATCAGCGCGAGCAGGGTGATGGTCGCGTCGCGCAGCCAGCAATAGCGATAGTCCCAGTTGCGCGTGCCGCTGAGCTGCTCGGGCAGCGAGGTCGTCGGCGCGGCGACGATGCCGCCGGTCGGCTCATACGCGAGCGCCTTGAGCGTGATGAGCGAGCGGCGGATCGCGCCGGCCCAGCGGCCCTTGAGTTCGCTCTGCGCGGACCATTCGCGCCAGTGGTTTTCGGTGCGCGCGAGCTGCGTGTGCGGATCGTGCGCGGGCGGCACACGCAAGTGCGACTGCGAATAGCAGAGCGAGAACGGCACGCGCTCGCCGGCGCTGACATCGAAGCAGGCGGTCGTGCGCATGTTCTCGCCGACGAGATCGACCGGCGTGCGCAGCACCGCGAGGTCCGGTCCGGCGATGGCGCGGATGCCGCTGTCGTCCGGCAGCCGGCAGACCCACGGCACGACCGATCCATAATCGAAACGAAGCACCAGTTCCATCTTCATGCGCACGGTGCCGCGCTTGCCGATGACGATCCGCACGAGTTCCGAATGGCCGTTGCGCGACGGCATGAAATCGACCACCGTGACGGCGCCCTGCGGCGTCTCGAAGTCCGTTTCGAGAATCAGCGTGTCGTCGCGGTAACGGCGGCGCGTGACGGGGGATTCGCCGTCGGGCATCGAAGGGGCGAGCAGCCATCGACCGTGATCGGAGGTGCCCAGAAGGGCGGCGAAGCAAGCGCCCGAGTCGAAGCGGGGCCAGCAGAGCCAGTCGACGGAGCCGTCGCGGGCGATGAGAGCAGCGGTGTGGCCGTCGCCGACCATGGCGTAGTCTTCGATGAGTGCTGGCATAAGCGAACGTCTTCTCTCGAGCGGCGCGCGATGCGCCGGGTTGATGGGCACGCCGCGCGAATCCACTGGCGCGGCGAGAAGCGCGTGTGCATGTGGCCGCATTCTGCCGCAATCGTTCGTGGCGAGCAGAAAACGCGGCGCGGGCGCGCGCCGCCGCGACACCGGCTGCGACCGCGTGCCGCGCCCCGTTGGCGGATAAACACTAGCGCTGCGCCGATGCCGCCGTTGATAAAAAAATCGCCTGATGTTTGAATGAAAGTTCATGTAAGGCGCGTAGCGCCTTCTCTTCATCGTTGCACGCGTTTCGAGGAACAGACACCCATGCTCAATCCGTCGAAAGCTGACTGCATCGCCATTCTTTCCGCCGCAAGCGGCGTGCGCGACAGCGACGCCCTGCTTGCGCTCGATCACAAACGGCTCGGCCTGTCCCGCAACGCGATGGACACCACCGCGATTTTTCTCACCGAGCGAGGATGCTTCAACCGCTATAGCTTCGGCGCAAGCGGCGTGGCGGTCGGCGCGTTGTCGCTGCAAGGCCGCTTGCGGCTCGATCAGCTCGCGAACGGCTGATTGAACGTCTGGCCGCTGTCGGAGACAGGCGGCTCCTCAGAACAACGCACGCGTGCGGGTCGATTCCGCACGCGTGCGTTTTCGCTTTCAGTCCGAAGGAAAGACGTGCGCGCGGAACCGTCGGCGTGAATCGGCGTCACAAGGCAACGTGTGCTATAGATGGGCCGAACCCGAACCGAACAAGCCGATCAGCCCGATGACGATCAGATAGATCGCCACGATGAAATTGAGCAGCCGCGGCATCACGAGGATGAGAATGCCGGCGATCAGCGAAACGAGCGGCCCGAGGCTCAGGTGGATGTTCATCGCGTCAGCTCCTTTTTGTTCGTTCGAGTGGTGCGGTCTCTCGGTCTCTCGGTGTGTCGCTCGCGGTCGGCGCGTGCGGTCCGCAACTTGCTGCCGGACAGCGCCCGCAGGCCCCAAGCGCCCGCCGTGCCCGTTGCGCCGAGCTTTCCGGCCGGCACCCGCCCTTGATAACAAGCAGCAAATAGACGACGAGGAGGTTCCATGCAACCGATCCATTCCCGCGCCGCGACGAACGCGTCTTTGCAAGCTGCGC
This sequence comes from Caballeronia sp. LZ016, assembly GCF_031450805.1. Classification (NCBI taxonomy): domain Bacteria; kingdom Pseudomonadati; phylum Pseudomonadota; class Betaproteobacteria; order Burkholderiales; family Burkholderiaceae; genus Caballeronia; species Caballeronia sp. LZ016. The sequence continues at coordinate 2,770,823 of NZ_JARTVY010000001.1, read as the reverse complement.
GCCAGCCCGCGCCGAAGCTGCGCTGGTGCAAAGGCGTCGCGTTGATGCTCTCGCTCGCCGCCGCGCACGCCTTCGCACAGACGCCCGGTGCACCCGCGCCGGCCTCGGCGGGCAGTGGCGCGTCGAATGCGGCGACGAGCGAAGTCTATGACCTGCTTATCGGCACGTACACCGGCTCAGGCAAGAGCGAAGGCATTTACGTCTATCGGTTCGATGCGGGCAACGGCGAACTGACGCGCATCGCATCGGCGCAGACGGTGAATCCCTCGTACCTCGTCGTCAGCCGCGACAACAACTATGTCTATGCGGTCAACGAGCTTCCCGGCGACAACGGTCCCGCGTCGCAGCGCGGCGGCGTCAGCGCGTTCCGTTTCGATCGCGCGAGCGGGCAGCTGAGCTTCCTCAATCGCGTGTCGGCGGATGGCAACGATCCGTGCTATCTCGCGATCTCGCCCGACGGCAAGTATCTCCTCACCGCGAACTATTCGGTTGCGGCCAATCCCGGCGGCAGCTTCGCCGTCTTTCCGCTGGCCTCGGACGGGCACGTCGGCGCGTCCGTGCTGACGGTGCATCACGAAGGCAGCGGGCCGGTGAAGGGCCGGCAGGACAACTCGCACGTCCATTCGACCGTGTTCTCGCCCGATGGCAAATATCTCTTCGCGCAGGACCTCGGCGTCGACAAGGTCTACGGTTATCGCTACACCCCTGATGGCAGCCGTGGCCTGTTCGGGCCGACCGGTTCGCGCTACACGCCGGTGAAGGCCGGCGCCGGTCCGCGCCATTTGATCTTCGATGCGAGCGGCAAGCACGCCTATCTGACGACCGAGATGAACGCGTCGGTCCTCGTCTTCGATTACGCCGACGGCAAACTGACGGAAACGCAATCGCTGCCGATGACCGCGCCGGGTTTCAAGGGCAAGGTCGGCGGCGGCGCGCTGCATCTGTCGCCAGACGGGCGCTTCCTCTACGCGACGAACCGGGGTGACGCCAACGAGCTCGTCGCGTTCGCGGTCAATCCGGCGAACGGGCGTCTGAAGCTGCTGAAGCGTTACCCGACGCTCGGCAAGACGCCGCGCGAATTCGCGATCGAGCCGGGCGGGCGCTGGCTCGTCGTCGGCAATCAGGAGAGCGACAACGCGTTCTTTTTCCGGCGCGATCCGGCGACGGGCGAACTCGCGTCGGACCCGAAGCGGCTGTCGATCGGCTCTCCGGTGGATTTCAAGTTCGTCTCGCCGTCGTGACGCGAAGCGCCGTACCGGATTCAGCAGCGCCGGATTTCGACTAGCCAGGCAGCCCACTCACGATGACAAAAACAGCGGTCAAGGCGGTCACGGTTTCCTTGCTGAGTCTGTCATGCGCGGCGCATGCCGGCGAAGCTCAGTGCGACTACAAGCGCGACTGGTTGTCGTCGGCATGCGAGCGCGTGATGCGCGTCGCGCGCGACGGCACCTGGGATCTGTACGTGACGGGTTATGGCTGGCATATCGACGGCTACACGAATCGCAACGAGCTCAATCCGTGGTCATGGGGCGGCGGCGCGGGCAAGCATTGGGTCGATGCGAACGGCAACGAAGACCTGCTCTTCGCGATGGCGTTCTCCGACTCGCACCACAACTTCGAGCCGATCGTCGGCTACGCGCGTCAGTGGTACACCAACCCCGTGCTCGGTGGATTGCAGGTCGGCGGCGGTTTCTTCGCGGGCTTCACCGCGCGCAGCGATGTCGCGCACTACCTGCCACTGCCGCTCGCGTTTCCGGTGGCGTCGCTGCGCTATCGGCGGACATCGTTCATGGGAACGTTCATTCCGCGCATTCCCGGACTCAATGATGGCGATGTCGCGTTCTTCTTCGGCCGCTACGAGTTTTAGTACGATGCCGCAGCGGCGCGCGATCTGGTGCCGCCATCGTCAATCGCATTGAAAGGCAGAAGCAAGATTGGATACCATCCGCAACCCCGACGGGACCCTGCGCACCCGCGCGAGCACGAGCACGAGCACCGGCCGAAACGATCCGGCTCCGCCCGGCTTCATCAGCGCGTTCGACTTCGCGGGCGGCGATGCGATCCGGCTTTCGTGGGACGAAGCGCGTCGTGCCGTCGCCGGCGACGGTCTCACGTGGCTGCATCTCTCAGCCAACGACGATACCGTCGAGAGCTGGCTCGAAGGCGTCACCGCGATGCCCGACGTGGCGCGCGAATTCCTGAACGGCGAGGACCGGCGGCCGCGCGTGCATATGGGCGCGAACTTCATGTACGGCGTGGTCGCGGATCTCGAACTGGTCGCCGCCGCGCCGCAAGCGGCGACGCCCGGCGCGCGCGAGGACAATCGCGCGACCGGCGCGCTGCGCTTCTACGTCGATCGCCATCGGATGATCACCGTGCGTGCCCGTCCGCTGCAATCGACCGACCGGCTGCGTCACGCGGTCCTCGAAGGCGCGACGTTCCGCGATACCGTCGATCTGTTCGCCGGGCTGATTCGCGCGCTGAACGAGACTTTCGTGGACCGCATCGACGAAATCGGCGATCGTCTCGACGACGTCGAAGAGGGCGTGCTGGAAAACAGTCACGCGAACTGGCGCGCGCAGCTGGGCGACGTGCGGCGGCGTCTGGTGGAGGTGAAGCGCTTTATCGACCCGGAGCGCAACGCCCTCACGCAGCTGGTCACGCGCCGCCTCGAATGGGCCGAACCGCGTTCGATGGAAGCGCTCGTGCAAGCCATTCAGGTGCTCAACGGACTGGGCGGCGGACTCGAAGGGCTCTATGAACGCGCGAAGCTGCTGCAGGATGAGATCGCGGCGCAGCTTTCCGAGGACATCAACCGCAAGCTGCTGTGGCTCGCGATCATGTCGGCGTTGCTGCTGCCCGCCACGCTCGTGACGGGCATCTTCGGCATGAACGTGGCCGGCTTGCCCGGCACGCACGATCCCCATTCGTTCTGGATCGTGATCGGTGTGATGGCGGGGTGCGCCGCCATCACGATCCTGCTGTTGCGCAAGCTCCGCCTATGGTGACGACGGCCTGACGCTCACTCGCCGGGGCCGGGCGGCGCGAGCACTTCGCGATTGCCGTTCGTGCCCATCGGCGAGACCAGTCCGGCGGCTTCCATCTGTTCCACGAGCCGCGCGGCGCGGTTATAACCGATGCGCAACTGACGCTGCACCGACGAAATCGATGCGCGCCGCGTGCGCACGACGAACGCGACGGCTTCGTCGTAGAGCGGATCGGCTTCGGCGTCCGGCGATTCGCCGAACAGGTCCTGCGACCCGCCTTCCGCCGTCGGCCCGGACAGGATGCCTTCCTCGTATTCCGGCTCGCCGAACTGCTTCAGATACTCGACCACGCGATGCACTTCGTCGTCCGCGACGAACGCGCCGTGCACGCGCTGCGGATAGCCGGTGCCGGGCGGCAGGAACAACATGTCGCCCGCGCCGAGCAGCGATTCGGCGCCCATCTGGTCGAGGATCGTGCGCGAATCGATTTTCGACGACACCTGAAAGGCCACGCGCGTCGGAATGTTCGCCTTGATGAGGCCGGTGATGACATCCACCGAAGGACGCTGCGTCGCGAGAATCAGGTGGATGCCCGCCGCGCGCGCCTTCTGCGCGAGCCGCGCGATCAACTGCTCGATCTGCTTGCCGGCGACCATCATCAGATCGGCGAGCTCGTCGATGACGACGACGATCAGCGGCAGCGTCGACAGCGGCTCGGGCGCATCGGGCGTCAGCGAGAACGGATTCGTGAGCTTCTTGCCCGCGGCCTCCGTATTGCGCACCTTCTGATTGAAGCCCTGCAGATTGCGCACGCCGACCGCCGACATCAGCCGGTAGCGCTTTTCCATCTCGCTGACGCACCAGTTGAGCGCGTTGGAGGCGAGCTTCATGTCGGTGACGACGGGCGCGAGCAGATGCGGAATGCCCTCGTAGACGGAGAGCTCCAGCATCTTCGGATCGATCATGATGAGGCGCACGTCCTCGGGCTTCGCCTTGTAGAGCAGCGAGAGGATCATCGCGTTGATCGCGACCGACTTGCCCGAACCCGTCGTGCCGGCGACCAGCATGTGCGGCGCTTTCGCGAGATCGGTGACGACCGGATTGCCGACGATGTCCTTGCCCATCGCAATCGTCAGATTGGACTTCGACGAGCGATACACGTCCTGCTCGAGAATCTCCGACAGGCGGATCATCTGGCGTTTCCCGTTCGGCAACTCGAGGCCCATGCAGGTCTTGCCGGGAATGGTTTCGACGACGCGGATGGACGTGAGGCCGAGCCCGCGCGACAGGTCTTTCATCAGGCCGACGATCTGGCTGCCGCGCACGCCGAGCGCCGGTTCGACTTCGAAGCGCGTGATGACCGGGCCCGCCGACGCGCCGACGACCGTCACCGGCACCTTGAACTCCTGCAGGCGCTGCTCGATCAGCTGGCCCGTATCGGCGAGGCGCTCCTCGGAGACGGGCTCGACTTCGTCGGACGCGGGTTCGAGCAGGTCGAGCGTCGGCAATTCCACTGCCGATGCTTGCGGCGCGTGAAACTCGAACGCGGCGCCGGCGAAGCCGCGCACGGGCTGACGCGGTTCGGCGGCAGGCGCGGGGCGTTCGATGGCGATGGGGGGCGTTTCGCGGGCTGACTGCTGCGGCGCTTGCGGCGACTCGGCGCGTGCCGTCGAAGTCGCAGCCGCTGGCGGGACGAACGGAGTGTCGTCGGACCAGGGCGGCGTCGGCGTCCGATCCGGCAGCGACTCGGGGAACGGAGGCGGGAGAACCGGGGCGGCGGCGTCGTGGGAATAGTCCGCAGGTTCGAATGCCGACGGTTCGGCCCGCAGCAGCGGCGACGCGGGCGGGAGCGCTGGCGGCCATGCGGGTTCGCGCGGGTGGTCGTTCGCGGATACCGCGATGGCAACCGGCGCGAAAGGTGCGGCGGCCGAAAGCGGCGGGGCGATGGAATCTCGTGCCGTGCCGGGCGCTTCGGGTTGCATCGGCTCGTCATCGGCGGCTCTTGCGACCGGGATTGCTCGCGCGACGGGCGCGTCGATTTCAGTTGGCCGCTGCGCCGCGCTGATCGGCGATTCGAACGCGGGCGGTCGCGCAGCCTGCGCGGTCGTCGCCGGCTGCTGCTGAAGTTCGGCCGGGTCGAGCATCGAATCGTGCTCGTTCGTACCCGCTGCCGATGGCAGGTGGGAAAGCGCAGGCGCGGAAGCATCCGAGGGCCGCTGCGAGGCCGGGCCGTGCGGGACTTCGGTCGCTGCCGGTTGCGCTTCCATTTCGGCGGCGTCGGGCGCGGACGTGGATGCTGCTGCATCCGCTTCGATGCGCGCGGTCATCGATGCTTCGTCAGCGGTGGGTGTTGCATCGTCGTCAGACGACGGCTCTGTCGCACTCGTGGCCGCCTCGAACGGCCGCGCCTGGACTGCACTCGCCGCGGTGGCATTGGAAACGGCATCCGCTGCCGAGTTCGACGCTTGCCGCGAATCCTGCACCGGCGATGCGTCGATATTCAACGCTCGTCCGTCGTCGTTGGCGGCGCTCGGAGCCGCAATCCAGGAATGATCGTTATCCGAGACCGAACCCGCGAGCACCTGCACCGAAGGCTCCGACAAACGGTCAACCGCCGGCGCGCGAACCGCTTCCGGGACAACGGTCGCGATCGACTGAGGCGCAGCGGCCGACGCATCTTGCTCCGCGTCGTCTCGACGAAGCGAAGAGGGCAGGGCGGATGCAGGAAAGCCGCCTGCAGCCGTTCCGTTCTCGGGCAGCGTTTGCGCTTCATGATCGCGAGCGAGACTCGCCCCGGCAAGCGATGTCCAGAGCGCCGCGTTTTCTTCGATGGAACGCAAGGTCGCCTGAATCGCTTCGGGCGGCGGCGGCGGCTTCGACGGCGCCGGAGCGCGAGAAAAAGCCGGCGCGGCGAAAGGCTGCACACGCACGTCGCGGGCAGCGGTGCTTCGCGTCACGTCGGCCGGCGACGCGCGCTTCGCAATGCCGCGCGACATCGGCGACGGCGAGGGCGCGGCGGCGGTCCGCGGCGGAGCCACGGCGCTCGTGCTCGTCGACAGCGAGGCTTTCGACGGCAACGGCGCGCGAGCAGGCGCGAATGACGTTCGATCGACCGCAGCAGCCGGAGCAACCGAAGCGGCCGAAGCAGCCGAACGAGCCGATGCAGCCGAGAGCGAAGGTCCCACGGCGCCACGCGCCGTCGCCTTGTCAGCCGACTTCGACGACCCGAGCGCGGCCGCCGACGTCGACAGCGAATTGAGCCATCCGTCCGGCGCGACCGGTTCGACGAAGGCCGCCGGCGCCGCCGCGCCCGCGCGTTCGAACGCAGGGCGCTTCGAGTACGCTTCCGCCGTCGCGGCGATGTTCCCCGCAGCAATTTCCGCGCGCCTCGTCGTGCGCTTGCCGGTCGAAGGCGGACGCCACACGGTCGGCCGCTGATAACGCCCGCTGCGGTTCCCCGACGACATGCCGAGCGTCGACTCGTCGTGCGCCGTGCGCAGGCTCATCGCATCGAAATGTTCTCCGCCGATACCCCGCACGGCGTATCTCCCGCCCGCCGGTTCGCGCGTGCGGCGTTCCCGCCAGCGCATCTTCCCGAGCTTCGACTTCGACTTCGACTTCGCGCCCGCCTGATCGCGCGGACGCGTCTCGCGCTCGGGTTCCTCGGACGGCGTGGTCCAGCTCTGCGGCAGGCCGAAGCCGAACGCCTCTTCGACCCAGCGGAGCACCGAACGCCAGCTGAAGTCGACGAGCCACGGAAGACTGACGAGAAGCACCAGCGCGGCCACGGCGATAGCCCCCGCAGGCTGCGCGATGCCAGCCAGCCCGCTTGCAAGCGCCCGCCCGCCGCGATTGACGTTCTCCTGCGCTTCCATCGCGCCGGCGAGCGCCCCCTCGAGCGTCGCGCTCGACAGCAGCACGCAGAAGAAGCCGAGCCACAGCCGGATCGTGCCGGGACCACGCAGGCCCGCACCGCCCGGCATCACCGATTTGACGACGCGCCAGAGAAGCGCAAGGAACCAGACGACTGATGCACCGAACCAGCCGAGAACTACCGTGTGCATGCTAAGGATGAACCAAGGTTGGGTGAGACGGATGGAACTGCTGCCCGGCAGCACGCGTCGTGCGAGCGGGCCAGGCGTATCGATCGAGCAGTTTAACGGGTCGCGACTAAACGCGACGCGCGATGGCGTGAGCGCGCAACAGCATTGGGGCAGGCCGCGCTCATGGGGCGCGTCGTGCGAAGGTGAGCACCTGGCCGTTCTCGAACGTCAACTGCAGCGATGGCGGCGGGTTCATCTGGACGCCGCTCTTCGCGACGTGCGCGAGGCCGTCGAGATAAGGCTGCTCCAGCGCGCCGATAGCCTGCGACGGGCAGGCCATGCGCGTGGCGGCAAGCGGGCCGAAGCTCAGCTTGCCGTCTTTCAGATCGTACGCGCCGGTGTAGCGATTGCAGCCGGAGAACCCGCTCGCGCGCCGGCGGCCGCTTTCGGTCGAGAAGGAAAGCGTGATCGGCTGCCCGCCTGGCCCGGCGTTAGGAAGCGTGCGCGGCTGGCCGTTCGCGTCGGTCCAGGCGGTGAGTTCCCATTGCGTGTCGTCGAGCAACTGGGTTGCGGCGGGATTGTAGGGATCGGTGGGCGGCGCGCTCGCGTCGGGATGATTCGGCATGGCGCATCCGCCGAGGAGGCTCGCCACGACGAGCGCCGCGCCGGTGCAGCGCGACAGGAGTTTCGTCGACGACCATGAGGAGAGCGAAAGCGGTGCGCGGGGCAAATGCGAGGACATCGATGATCCTGAGGCTGGCGAAAGCGTAAGGGTACCGCACGCGTCCTGTGGTTTGTCCAGCGTCGACGTGCAAGAAAACGATCAATGGCCCGATTCTCGGCGACGCACCCGGGAATTCCGGCTACGGGCGCGAGTCAATACGGCTTGTCAATATGCCGGACGGCAGAAGGGAGCGCGCGGACGGTGCGTGTTAACATCGCCGCCAACCGGTTCTCGATGGGCTCGCGCACGCCTTCGAATACCGACGCACAACCCGATTCCATTGGAGCACGCATGCAGACGGACCAGGCCGGACAGAACGTAGCAAGAGATTTTGCATCGTCGATCGGCACGCCGCTTTCTTCCCGCGCCACGCGTGTGATGCTGCTCGGCGCCGGCGAGCTGGGCAAGGAAGTGATCATCGCGCTGCAGCGCCTGGGCGTCGAAGTGATCGCGGTAGACCGATACCCGAATGCACCGGGTCATCAGGTCGCGCATCGCGCGCACGTGATCGACATGACCGATCCCGCCGCCTTGCGCGCGCTCGTCGACAAGGAGCGGCCGCATCTGATCGTGCCGGAGATCGAGGCGATTGCTACCGACGCGCTCGCTGAAATCGAAGCCTCGGGCGCCGCGGCCGTCATCCCGACGGCGCGCGCCACGCAGCTCACGATGAACCGCGAAGGCATTCGCCGTCTTGCCGCCGAAACGCTCGGCCTGCCGACTTCGCCGTATGCGTTCGCGCAATCGCTCGACGAAATGAAGGCGGCGATCGCGACAATCGGCTATCCGTGCGTCGTGAAGCCGGTGATGTCGTCGTCGGGCAAGGGACAGTCCGTGCTTCGGAGCGAGGCGGACATCGAACCGGCCTGGAATCATGCGATGGCGGGCGGACGTGTGAACCACGGGCGGGTCATCGTCGAGGGTTTCATCGACTTCGAGTACGAGATCACGCAACTCACCGTGCGCGCCGCCGATCCCGCGAGCGGCGAGACGCAGACCTTCTTCTGCGAGCCGATCGGGCACGTGCAGGTAGCGGGCGATTACGTCGAATCGTGGCAGCCGCAGCCCATGAGTCCCGCCGCGCTTGCGAAGGCGCGCGACGTCGCCGCGAAGGTCACGACGGCGCTTGGCGGCCGCGGGCTTTTCGGCGTCGAACTTTTCGTGCGCGGGGACGACGTCTGGTTCTCCGAAGTCAGCCCGCGCCCGCACGATACCGGCCTCGTCACGCTCGCGACGCAGCGCTTTTCCGAGTTCGAATTGCATGCGCGCGCCATTCTCGGCTTGCCCGTCGATACGTCGCTGAGCGCGCCCGGCGCGTCGGCGGTGATCTATGGCGGCATCGACGAAGCGGGCATCGCGTTCGAGGGCGTGCGCGACGCGCTGGCGGTGCCGGGCGCGGACTTGCGCCTCTTCGGCAAGCCCGAGAGCTTCGCGAAGCGCCGCATGGGCGTGGCGGTCGCGACCGGCGTCGACATCGGCGAGGCGCGTGAGCGGGCGAAACTGGCGGCATCGAAGGTGCGGCCGGTTTCAACGAAGTGACGGCATCGTCCGTCGACAGGAGGCCAGGGTGAAACGCTTGGGGCTGGCCGCGCTCGTCGCGGCGTGCGTGGGACTGTCGGGCTGCGGACTCGCGGCCGCGCCGTGCAGGATCGTATCGGCGGGGCTGAAGATCGTGCCGGTGGTCGGCCATGTCGCAGCTGCGCCGACCGACGTTTGCGCGGAAGTCATCGATCCATGATTAGCATGAAAACGTTTCTCGCATTCACGATGGCCGCCATGGCCATGCAATCCGCGTTCGCGATGCCGCTGACGGTCCCGCAGATCCAGGCGGAATCGACGCAAGCCACGCGCTATGACTGCAAGGACGGCAAGACCGTGTCCGTGCAGTACACGAACACGCGCAACCGGCAGAGCTTCGCCGCGCTGACCGTCGATGGTCGCAAGCTGTTGTTCGTGAGCGTCATGGCGGGTTCAGGGGCAAGGTACGTCGCCGACCGGTTCGTCTGGTGGACCAAGGGTCCGCAAGCGAATCTCTACGACGAAACCGCCCCGAAAGACTCGCCTCCGCTGCTCGCGGATTGCCACGCGCGGCCAAGATAGGCGGAACGCCCCGCGGCGGAGCGCTCCCCGGGGCGGTGCTACAATGCACGGTTTTCCGGCAATGACCGGGCCGCAGCGATGGCGGGTGGATCGCGTGCAGCGCCGGGCGGGCAAAGAGCGCCCGAAGACCGCTATGGCGGGCATCCATCCGTCGTCGCGAGAGGGTGGTGTAAGCGGTGGTCGAAGCGGTGTTCCATCGAAGGATTCGTCGCGCGGCAGCGAAGGCGCGACGCGCGACGCACCGGCGGCCTGCCGATTGCGACAAGCGCACACCGGGCGCCTAATCTCTTGCCCATTACGTCGCGGACCTTTTCCGCGTCATCGAAACATTCACGCGTGACCGGCTGGACCATTCGAATCATCCGAAGCACCCGAGCCATCCGTTACGCGCGCCGCATCGAGCGGACCTTTAGCGAAAGCCAAGATAGTCACCATGTCTGATTCCGTCGCCACAAACACGCCCACCGAAGAAGCCGCGGCCGCGCTCACGTTCGACCAGTTCGGCCTGTCCGCCGACATTCTCAGGGCGGTGAGCGAGTCCGGCTATACCACGCCCACGCCGATCCAGGCTAAAGCCATCCCCGTCGTCCTCGCGGGCCGAGACGTGATGGGCGCGGCTCAGACCGGCACCGGCAAGACCGCGAGCTTCTCGCTGCCCATCATCCAGCGCCTCTTGCCGATGGCGAACACGAGCGCTTCGCCGGCTCGCCATCCGGTCCGCGCGCTGATGCTGACGCCGACCCGCGAGCTCGCCGATCAGGTGGCCGCCAACGTGCAGACGTACTCGAAGCACACGCCGCTGCGCAGCACGGTCGTTTTCGGCGGCGTCGACATGAACCCGCAGTCGGAGGCGTTGCGGCGCGGCGTCGAAATCCTGATCGCGACGCCGGGCCGCCTGCTCGACCACGTACAGCAAAAGACGCTGAATCTCGGCCAGGTCCAGATGCTCGTGCTCGACGAAGCCGACCGCATGCTCGACATGGGCTTTCTGCCCGACCTGCAGCGCATCCTGAATTTGCTGCCGAAGGAACGTCAGACGCTGCTCTTCTCGGCGACCTTTTCGCCGGAAATCAAGAAGCTCGCTTCGACGTATCTGCGCAACCCGCAGACGATCGAAGTCGCGCGCAGCAATTCGACCAACGCCAACGTGCGCCAGATCGTCTACGAGGTGCACGAGAGTGATAAATCCGGCGCGGTGGCCCAGATCATCCGCGAGCGGGAACTGAAGCAGGTCATCGTGTTCTGCAACAGCAAGATCGGCGCGAGCCGGCTTGCGCGCGTGCTGGAGCGCGACGGCATCGTGGCGACCGCCATCCACGGCGACCGCTCGCAAAGCGAACGGATGCAGGCGCTCGACGCCTTCAAGCGCGGTGAGGTCGAGGCGCTCGTCGCCACCGATGTCGCGGCGCGCGGCCTCGATATCGCCGAACTGCCGGCGGTGATCAACTTCGATCTGCCGTTCAACGCCGAGGACTACGTGCACCGCATCGGCCGCACGGGGCGCGCGGGCGCATCGGGCGATGCGCTGTCGCTGTGCAGCGCCAACGAGCGCAAGCAACTCGCGGACATCGAAAAGCTCATCAAGCGTCCGCTCGAGGTGCAGACGCTTCATGTGACCGCACCGGTGCGGCGCGAGGGCGCACGGCGCGACGAGCGTCCGCCGCGCGGCGAGCGCACGGAGCATCGTCATGGCGGGCGGGAGGAGGCGGGATCGCGCCGGCGCACTTCGTCCGGATCCGGTTCGTACGACCGGCCGCGCGGGCGTCAGCAGCCCATCGACGAATTCTTCCTGAAGCCGTATGAGCCGTCGCCGTCGGCGATGAAGCGGCAGGAAGAATCGCCCGAACCCGAGCGCAAGAGCGCGTCGAAGCAGTCGCTCGCGGCGTTGCTCGGGGGTCTCGGGATGCCGCGAAAGACGTCCTGATCGAAGCGAAAACGGCAGCCTTTTACGGCTGCCGTTTTTCTTTTACCGCCCGAAGCGGCGCGCCCATTGATCTGTCGCGGCGGCGTAGAAAGCATCGAGGGAAGAGGCCGACGACGCGTCGATGCCCAGATGGCACGCCGCCTGCAAGAGCGCATCGAGCGGGGCGTCGCGATTCAGCGGCGTCGCGCCGGTCTGCTTGCTGAGCTTTTCGCCGGCCTCGTTGTTGAGCACCGGCACATGCAGGTACGACGGCGTCGGCACGCCGAGGCATCGCTGAAGATAGATCTGGCGCGCGGTCGAATCGAGCAGGTCCGCGCCGCGCACGATGTGCGTGATGCCCGCCTCCGCATCGTCGACGACGACGGCAAGTTGATACGCCCACAAGCCGTCCGCGCGCTTCAGCGCGAAATCGCCGACTTCCGTCGCCAGATTCTGCGCTTGCGGCCCTTGCCAGCGATCCGCGAAGGCAATGCACGCGGCGTCTCCGTCCGGAACGCGCAAGCGCCACGCGCGCGCGGGGCGGCCGTGCAAACCGGCACGGCACGTTCCCGGATAGGCCAGCGTCGCATGGCGCGCATGAGCATGCACGAGGGAATCGGCGATCTCGCGACGCGTACAGCCGCAGGGATAAACGTGACCGGCCGCCTGCAATGCGTCGAACGCGTGGGCGTAGGCCGTATCACGCTGGCTCTGCCACACGGGCGGCTCGTCGGAATGCATGCCGAAAGCGCCGAGCGTCGCGAGGATATCGGCGGCGGCGCCGGGCACGGTTCGCGGTGCGTCGACATCCTCGATCCGCACGATCCACCTTCCGCCGTGGGCGCGTGCATCGAGATAACTCGCGAGCGCACTCACGAGCGATCCCGCGTGCAGCGGGCCGGTCGGCGAGGGCGCGAAGCGGCCGCGATAAGTCATGTACGGGCGCTTAAGCCGCCTTCGCTTCGGGATGGCACGCCGGGCAGGCTTCGCCCGGCTTGTAAAACGGCGATTGCTGGTCTTCCGCGCTCACGACCGCGCGGCACGCGAAACATTGCGCCGTCTCCGTCGGTTCGAGTTTCGGGTTGAGCGCCGTGCGGTAATCGAACACGAAGCAGTCGCCGTTGTAATGCGCGCCGCCCACTTCCTCGAAGTATTTCAGAATGCCGCCTTCGAGCTGATACACGTGCTCGATGCCCACTTCCTTCATGTGTATCGCAGCCTTTTCGCAGCGAATTCCGCCGGTGCAGAAGGAGACGACCGTCTTGCCTTCCAGGTCGGCCCGATTCTGCTCGATCACTTCGGGGAATTCGCTGAACTTGCTGATGCGGTAGTCGAGCGCGTTGTCGAAGGTGCCGACATCGACTTCGAACGCATTGCGCGTGTCGAGCATGACGACCGGGCGGCCCGCGTCGTCGTGGCCGCGGTCGAGCCACGCCTTGAGCGTGGGCGCATCGACGGCGGGCGCGCGGCCGAGTTCGGGCTTGATCGCGGGCTTCTTCATCGTGATGATTTCGCGCTTGAGCCTGACCAGCATGCGCCGGAACGGCTGCGTGTCCGACAGGCTCTCCTTGAACTGCAGATCGGCGAAGCGGCCGCCGAAGAGCGCATCCGTCCGGATGTAGTCGATGAACTCGCGCACCTGCGCGATCGGCCCTGAAATGAACAGGTTGATGCCCTCCGGCGCCAGCAGGATGGTGCCCTTCAGACCGAGCGCGTTGCAGCGCTCGGTGACGAGCGGCCGCCACGCGGCGCCGTCCTCGATGCTGACGAATTTGTAGGCGGAGAGATTCAGAATGTTCATGATGAAAGACGACGAAACGCGTGAAAACGAGACAGACGCGGCAGTGTAGAGCCGCGCAAAAGCCGTATTATCCCGCAAACCGCGCGGTCGCTTCGGCGCGCCGTGCGCCGCTTCGCACGAAGCCTTGAGCATGCGCAATTTCGACCGCGCCGGCTCCCTCGTCCGTTCGGCTAACGTGGCTTGCGCGAGGGTTTTCGCGATAGCCCGGATGTACAATGTCGGCCATGTCAGATCCCCGCTTCGTTCATCTCCGCGTCCACTCCGAATTCTCGATTGCCGACGGCATCGTGCGGCTGGACGACGTCGTCAAGGCCGCGTCGAAGGACGGCCAGGGTGCGCTCGCGCTTACCGATCTCGCCAACGCTTTCGGTCTCGTGCGCTTCTACAAGGAAGCGCGCGGCAAGGGCATCAAGCCGATTGCCGGCTGCGATGTCTGGATCACGAATCCCGCCGATCGCGACAAGCCTTCGCGCCTGCTCTTGCTCGTGCGCGACAAGACCGGCTATCTGAATTTGTGCGAATTGCTGAGCCGCGCCTGGCTGACGAATCAGTATCGCGGGCGCGCGGAAGTGATGTTCGAATGGCTCGAAGAAGGGCTCGCCGAAGGTCTGCTCGCGCTTTCGGGCGCGCAGGGCGGCGACATCGGCCTGGCGCTCGCGGCGGGCAACGAGGCGAGCGCGGAGCGACACGCCGAACGCTGGGCGAAACTGTTTCCGAACGCGTTTTACATCGAATTGCAGCGCGCCGGCCAGCCGGGCGAACAGCCCTATATTCAGGAAGCCGTCGCCTTGGCGGCGAAGCTCCGCTTGCCCGTGGTCGCGACGCATCCGCTGCAGTTCATGACCCCGGACGACTACACCGCGCACGAAGCGCGCGTCTGTATCTCCGAAGGCGATATCCTCGCGAATCCGCGCCGTCAGAAGCGCTTTACGACGGACCAGTATTTCCGCACGCAGGACGAGATGTGCGCGCTGTTCGCGGATATTCCGTCGGCGCTGGCGAACACCGTCGAAATCGCGAAGCGCTGCAATCTCACGCTCGAGCTCGGCAAGCCGAAGCTGCCGCTTTTCCCGACGCCCGATGGCATGTCGCTCGACGACTACCTCGTGCAGTTGTCGAAGGAAGGGCTCGAGGTGCGGCTCGCGCAGCTTTATCCCGATGAAGCCGAGCGCGAAGCGCAGCGCGAGACGTACTACCAGCGGCTCGATTTCGAGTGCGGCACGATCATCAAGATGGGCTTTCCGGGCTACTTCCTGATCGTGGCCGACTTCATCATGTGGGCGAAGAACAATGGCGTGCCCGTTGGACCGGGCCGCGGCTCGGGCGCGGGTTCGCTCGTGGCCTACGCGCTCGGCATCACGGATCTGGACCCGCTGCGCTATAACCTGCTGTTCGAGCGGTTCCTGAACCCGGAGCGCGTGTCGATGCCCGACTTCGACATCGACTTTTGTCAGGAAGGCCGCGACCGCGTCATCCAGTACGTGAAGGGAAAGTACGGCGCGGACGCCGTCTCGCAGATCGCGACCTTCGGCACGATGGCGGCAAAGGCGGCGGTGCGCGACATCGGCCGCGTGCTCGACCTCGGCTACATGTTCACCGACGGCGTCGCCAAGCTGATTCCGTTCAAGCCGGGCAAGCACGTCACCATCGCGGATGCGATGAAGGAAGAGCCGACGCTGCAGGAGCGCTTCGATTCCGAAGACGAAGTGCATCAGTTGCTGGAACTGGCGCAGCGCGTGGAAGGGCTGACGCGTAACGTCGGCATGCACGCAGGCGGCGTGCTGATCGCGCCCGGCAAGCTCACGGATTTTTGCCCGCTCTATACGCAGGGCGAGGACGGCGGCGTCGTCAGCCAGTACGACAAGGACGATGTGGAAGCCGTCGGCCTCGTCAAGTTCGACTTTCTCGGCCTCACCACGCTCACCATTCTGGATTGGGCGGAGCGTTATATTCGCCGGCTCGACCCGTCGAAGAAGGACTGGAGCCTCGCGCAGGTGCCGCTGGACGATCCCGCTTCGTTCACGATCCTGAAGAAAGCGAACACCGTCGCTGTGTTCCAGCTGGAAAGCCGCGGCATGCAGGGCATGCTGAAGGACGCGCAGCCGGACCGCTTCGAGGACATCATCGCGCTGGTGGCGCTGTATCGTCCCGGTCCGATGGACCTGATACCGAGCTTCTGCGCGCGCAAGCACGGGCGCGAGATCGTCGAGTATCCGGACCCGCGCGTCGAACCTGTTCTGAAAGAGACCTACGGCATCATGGTCTACCAGGAGCAGGTGATGCAGATGGCGCAGATCATCGGCGGGTACTCGCTCGGCGGCGCGGACCTGCTGCGTCGCGCGATGGGCAAGAAGAAGCCGGAAGAGATGGCGCAGCATCGCGAGCTGTTTGCCGAGGGTGCGGCGAAGAACGGCCTGTCGCGCGAGAAGTCCGACGAAATCTTCGACCTGATGGAGAAGTTCGCGGGCTACGGCTTCAACAAGTCGCACGCGGCGGCGTATGCGCTGCTCGCGTACTACACGGCGTGGCTCAAGGCGCATCATCCGGCGGAATTCATGGCGGCCAACATGTCGCTCGCCATGGACGACACCGACAAGGTGAAGATCCTCTTCGAGGATTGCATCACGAACGGCATGAGCGTGCTGCCGCCGGACATCAACCGTTCGGCGTACCGCTTCGAGCCGGTCGCGGAAGCCGACGGCAAGCGTTCGAGGACCATCCGCTACGGTCTCGGCGCGGTGAAGGGCAGCGGTCAGAACGCGATCGAGGAAATTCTGCGCGCGCGCGAGGACGGCCCGTTCGTCGATTTGTTCGATTTCTGCGAGCGCATCGACCGTCGCGTCGTGAATCGTCGCACGGTGGAGGCCCTGATTCGCGCCGGCGCGTTCGACACCGTCCACGCGAATCGCGCGCAACTGCTCGCCTCGGTGCCGATGGCGATGGAAGCCGCGGAGCAAGCCGCCGCCAATGCAATGCAGGCCGGCCTGTTCGACATGGGCGACGCGCCGCTCGCGAAGCACGAATACGTCGATGAACCCGCGTGGTCGGACAAGAAGCGTCTGCAGGAAGAGAAGACGGCGCTCGGCTTCTACCTGTCAGGCCATCTTTTCGATGCCTACAAGAGCGAAGTGCGGCGCTTCGTGCGGCAGAAGATCGGCGAGCTGAAGGAAGGGCGCGACAAACTCGTGGCGGGCGTAATTTCGTCGTTGCGCACGCAGATGACCCAGCGCGGGAAGATGCTGATCGTCAATCTCGACGACGGCACCGGCCAGTGCGAAGTGACCGTGTTCAACGAGCAGTTCGAAGCGAACAAGGCGCTGTTCAAGGAAGATGAGTTGCTCGTGGTGCAGGGGCAGGCGCGCAACGATGCGTTCACGGGCGGCATTCGCTTTACCGTCGATACGGCGATGGACCTCGAACGCGCGCGCAGCCGGTACGCGCAGTCGGTGAAAGTCGAGATGAACGGCAACGCCGATGCGCTGCGTCTGAAGCGCGTGCTGGAAGCGCATACGGCGGGGGCGGAGGCGCCTGCGGCTCCCGTTGCGGCGCCGTCGCGCGAGAACGGGCGCGCGCGTCAGCCGGCGCCGATTCCGAACGGGCTCAATGTGAGCATCATGTATCGCAGTGAGCACGCGGAAGGCGAAGTGCGGCTCGGGGATGCATGGCGCGTGAAACCCACCGACGAACTGATTACCGCGTTGCGCGGGGAGTTCGCGGGGAGTGAGATCGAGATTGTTTATTGATCGGCCGCTTCGTTCAGGTGCGCGAGCTTGAGGAAGCGGTAATACACGGTCTGAGCGTTGAAGACGGCGATCATGAAGCCCGATCGCCCGTCGAGGAAACCGCGCCGCAGCACGTAGGTCCTCAGGAAGGCCCAGAGTCCTCGCGTGATCGCCGTGCCGAGGCTTCCCCGCTTGCCGGCGGCATGGCGCTGCAGCGCCCCGGCCGTCGAGTACGCGTTGAGCTTGCGCAAGACCGTTTCGAAGTCTTCATAAGAGTAGTGCATCAGCTTGCCTTCGAGCCGCGCGGCGGGCGTGCCGCTCTGCACGACGAGGCGCTCGTGCACGAGATCATCCGAGAAGCGCGCGCAACCGCGTCTGAAGAGGCGCGGAATCCAGTCGGGGTACCAGCCGCTATGCCTGATCCACTGGCCGCAGAAGCTCGACAGGCGATCGACCGCATACACGTCGGCGCGGGGATTCGCCATCGCGGCCCGGATGGCCGTCGCCAGTTCCGGCGTCACGATTTCATCTGCGTCGATCGAAAGCACCCAGTCTGTAGAGAGCGCGTCGAGTGCGCGGTTCTTCTGCGGCCCGAAACCCGGCCATTCGCGCCGGACCAGCACGCGCGCGCCGTGTGCCTTCGCGATGTCCACCGTCGCATCGGTGCTGCCGCCGTCGATCACGACGATGTCGTCGGCGAAGGAAACCGAGTCGAGGCATTGCGCGAGCCGTGCGGCCGCGTTGTGCGTGATGATGGCGATGCCGAGGCTTGCGTGCGTCATGAGGTGAAGCGGAGTTGACCGTGGCGCGTATTTTAAGACCATCGGTTGCGATTTACGCTTCGAGGCTTGATGAGTCGCGGGTGGCCGACGGTTTACAATGGCGGATTGTTGTGGCGCGGGGCTTATGTCGCCCGGCGCGGTTCTTCGTCCGGCTGACGCATTCGCGAGCCGGGACAACGCAACGGCAGAGGATCATTTGAGCGAGAAGCAGACACTTAGGAAGACCATCGGCGAGGGCGAGAATTCATCGTCCACCGCCGTCATGCGGCGGCTCTGGCCGTATCTGCGGCCGCTCATGGGCTTCGTGCTCCTCGGTCTTCTCGCGATGGGCTTCGTCGCCGCGAGCGAGGCCGGCATCCCGATGCTGCTGAAGCCCTTGCTCGATCACGGCTTCGGCACCAAGGGCAGCGACAAGGCGCGGTGGGTCGTGCCGGTTGCGGTGATCGGCCTCGCGCTGGTACGCGGCGCCGCGCAGTATGCTTCCGGCTACTTCCTTTCGTATGTGTCGAACAAGATTCTGCTGCAGTTGCGTCTGCAGATGTTCGATCGCATGATCCACACGAGCGCGGGCTTCTTCCAGCGCGAGACGGCAAGCACGGTCATCAACGCGATCGTCTTCGAAGTCAATCAGATCCTTCAGGTGTTGTCCGGCGTCGTGGTGACGCTCGTGCGGGATTCGCTCACTGTCGTCTTCCTGCTTGGCTATCTATTCATCCTGAACTGGCGTCTCACGCTGATCGTCGCGGTGATTTTGCCCGCCATCGGCTGGCTCGTGTCGAAGATCAACCGGCGCTTGCGTCGGCTGAATCGCGAACATCAGATGCTGACGAACGAGCTGTCGTATATCGTCGAAGAGACGGTGGGCGGTTATAAGGTCGTGAAGGTGCACAACGGCGAACCGTACGAGATGGGGCGCTTCTCGGAAATGAGCGGGCGCTTGCGCGGCTACGCGATGCGCATGCAGGTGTCCGGCGGTCTCGCACAGCCGCTCACGCAGTTCCTCGCTTCCATTGCGCTCGCCATCGTCATTACCATCGCGGTGTTGCAATCGGCGAGCGACCAGACCACGGTCGGCGGCTTCGTCGCGTTCGTCACGTCGATGCTGCTCGTCATTTCGCCGCTGAAACATCTGATCGACGTGAACCAGCCGCTTCAGCGCGGCGTGACGGCGGCCGAGCTGATCTTCGGGCTCATCGATGAACCGCCGGAGCCTGCGGGCGGCGGGCGGCCGCTTGCGCGCGCCGAGGGCAGCATCGAATTCCGGCACGTGTCGTTTAATTACGGCACGCAGGACCGCGCCACGCTCGACGACGTCTCGTTCAAGGTCGCGCCCGGTGAAATGGTCGCGCTGGCGGGACCGTCGGGGAGCGGCAAAACCACGCTCGTCAACCTGCTGCCGCGCTTCTTCGATCCGGCGGGCGGCCAGGTGCTCGTCGACGGCGTACCCATCACCGAATACGCGCTGCACGATCTGCGCGCGCAGATTGCGATGGTCAGTCAGGACGTCGTCCTTTTCAACGACACGATCGCCGCGAACGTCGCATACGGCACCGTTCCGGACCGCGACCGGGTGCTCGCCGCGCTGGCTGCAGCGAATCTGGCGGACGTGATCGCGTCGCTGCCCGACGGCATGGACACGCTAATCGGCGGCAACGGTATGCGGCTGTCGGGTGGACAGCGGCAACGGCTGGCCATTGCGCGCGCCATCTACAAGGACGCGCCGATTCTGATTCTCGACGAAGCGACGTCCGCGCTCGATTCAGAGTCGGAGCGGCACGTGCAGTCCGCACTGGAAACGCTGATGAAAGGCCGCACGACGCTCGTGATCGCGCACCGGCTGTCGACGATCGAGCGCGCCGACCGCATTCTCGTGCTGGAAGCGGGCAGGATCGCGGAGCAGGGCAGTCATGCGGAGCTGCTGCGGCTCGGTGGTCTGTACGCGCATCTGCATCGCATCCAGTATCAGCAACAGGCGGCGTGAAGCCGTTCTGCTGCGTTCCATTCCACAACTCGCCTTTGTCGAACGAGCAGTTTCCAACATGCAAGCGATCGCAGAATGAAGCGGGTTCTGATAGTGAAGGTCAGTTCGTTGGGCGATGTGATCCAGGCACAGGCGGTGGTCGGTGATCTGCATCGCGCGTTTCCGGGGCTGAAGGTCGACTGGGCGACCGACGAGAATTTCGCCGACATACCGCGCTGGAATGCGGGCGTCGCCCGGGTGTTGTGCGCGCCGCTGCGTCGCTTCAAGAAGGCGCGGAACCTGCAGGATCTGAAGGCCATCTGGGCGTCGATTGCCGATTTGCGGCGCGAGCGTTACGACGCCGTGTTCGACCTGCACGGCGTGTACAAGAGCGCGATCATCTCGTTTCTGGCCCGCTCGAAGCGCCGGTTCGGTTACTCGAACGTGAACCTCGGCGAGCGTGGCGCGGCGTTCGCGTACACGCACCGGTTCGCGCCTCGCCATGACGCGAACGCATGGCGAGGCATGCGCCAGACACTGGCCGACACGCTCGGTTATGCGATCGAAGCGGCCCCGCCCAGCGTATTCGCAATTCCGAAGCCCGCCGCGCCGCTTCCAGTGACGAAGGACATGCCGTACGCGTTGCTCTTTCACGCGACGTCGAAGGCGGAGAAGAAGTGGCCGCTCGACAGGTGGATTGCGGTCGCGCAGGCGCTCGTCGCGCGGGGCGTGACGCCGCTCCTTCCGTGGGGCTCCGACGCCGAGCGGCGCGACGCCGAAGCGATCGCGCAGAGCGTGGCGGGCGCGCGCGTGCTGCCCCGTCTGACGCTCGAAGCGATGGCTCAGCATATCGCGCTGGCCGCGCTGGTCGTCGGAACGGACACGGGTCTCGTGCATCTCGCGAGCGAATTGCGGCGTCCGACGGTGATGATTTTCAGCGCGACGTCGCGGCCGCACTTCGGTGTAGATATTCCCGGCTTGTGCGTCTCGATCGGCGATAAAGACAATCCGCCGTCCGTCGAACAGGCCCTTGCGGCCATTGGTTCCGTAATTGAGCGTTTTTGAAGATACTGGTTACGGATTTCTACGCAGTGGTAAGGCGCCGGGTCGTCGAGTTGCGCGACCGAGGCGGTTTATCGGCGTGTCGCATCCGCTTCGCATCGGTGACGGCATGCGTCGCGACAAGACTCTCTCCATTGGTCACTAAGCCAAATGCCTAACGCAGTGCCCGAGCCGACCATTCACCTCATCAACGGTTTCATGAATGAGAACGGCGGCAGCGAGCAGGAAGCCCTGCATCTCGCCCGTCTGTTACGCGATCGCAGCGATCTCACGCTGTGGTCGCCGTCGTCGCGTTGTTCGCCCGACCTTGCGCGTCGCCACGGCATTCGGCGGATCGGGCTCGGGGCGGGGCATCGTCCGAACGGCGGGACGTACGTGTTCATCGGCTCGCACTGGCGCAACAAGCTGTGGCCGTATCTGTGCCGCGCGCCGCAGCGTCTGATCTACGTGTACAACACGTTCCATCCGAAGATCCTCTCGCTAACCTCGACGCATCCTCCGATGCTGCGCTGGCCGCGCACCGAATACGTGTTCATTTCGGAGTTTCAAAGGAGACTGCTGGGCGTCGACGGGGAAGTGCAGCCCTCTCCCATCGATATCGTGCAGTTCTCGCCCGCCGCGCAACGGCATCGGGACGACGCACGCCCGGTCATCGGACGCCTGAGCCGCGATACGCTCGACAAGCACGATCTCGAAGACATCGCGCTCTATCAGGCATGGGCCGACGAGGGCGCCGCGATACGCCTGCAAGGCGCGACCGCTCTGCGCGATGCCGCCGAGGGCGCGCTCGCCGATTCTCCGCTCGTTCAGATGCTGCCCGAAGGCGCGATGCCCGCCGTGACTTTCCTCCAGAGCCTCGATGTCTTTTATTATCGGACGGGCGCGCACGTGGAGACATTCGGACGGGTCGTGCTCGAAGCGATGGCGTGCGGCCTGCCGGTCGTTTGTCACCGGCGCGGCGGCTACGCCGAATGGATTCGCCATGGCGAGAACGGCTTCCTGTTCGATACGACGAAGGAGGCGCGCGGTCTCGTCAGCACGTTGCTGAAGGATCGGGCGCTGCGCGAATCGATCGGAGAGCGAGCCCGCCGCACGGTCGAGTCGATCTATTCGGACGACGCGCTGCGAAGCCGTGCCGATTTCTATCTGCGTGGCGCGCAATGAAGCAACGGGGCAGCGGAAACACATAATGCAAGTCACACAGATCAAAAAGCTGGGCCGGTCGGGTACCGAGTCCTATCAATTGCTGCTGGCAAGATGGTTCGCCATCCTGACGCTTTGTCTTGTGCCGATTTCGACGGCCGGCGTGAATCTCGGCTCTGCCGTGTTCGCCATCCTGGCGCTGATATCGCCCGAAGTATGGCGGCGTGCGCGTACGCTGCGCCTGCGGTCGCCGGCGGCGCTGGCGGCGCTCGTATTGTTCCTGGCGCTCGCATTGAGTCTCGCGTACACGTCGCCGGGAATGAACGAGGCGGTCGACTTTCTGATGAAGTATCGAAAGCTGCTCTTCATACCGCTGCTTTTTCTGGTCTTTTCCGACGATGAATCCGCCGCATGGGCAAGCCTTGCCGTGTGGGGGCTTTTCGCGTCGCTCGTGTTGACGATGGTCCTGACCTACACGAACTATTTCGGCTGGACCGCCGTGGGACCGGTGCATGGCACCGACGCGGTGACGAGGCCGTGGGTCTTCAAGGATCACATTTCCGGCGGCCTGATGATGGCGTTCCTCGTCTGCCTCGCGTCATCGCTCGCGAAGGCGGCGAAACACGCGGGCGCGAGCAGGGCGCTCTATGTGGTCGCAGTGCTGGCAATGGTCAACGTGCTGTTCGTGCTGCAGGGACGCACGGGGCAGGTGGTCGCGATTGCGTACATCGCCATCTATCTCGTCATGCACGCGGCACAGTTTCGCCGGTACGACCAGCGCGCCCGCTGGATCGCGGCCGTCGGCGCGATCATCGTATGCATGTGCGTCGGAGCATTCGTCATGTACGGGAAGGATTCGCGCCTCGCCGATACCGCCCAGGAAATCACCCAGTTCGAAACGCAGAACAAGAACACGTCGATGGGCGTGCGTATCGAGTTCTACCGGCGCAGCATCGCGCTGATGGCGGAGCGGCCGATCGCCGGTTTCGGCGTCGGGAGCGTGCGCACGCAGTTCGAGCGGCTCGCGAGCACGCAGACGGGCGGGCGCGCGGCGATGGCGGGCAATCCGCACAACGAGTTCTTCCTGATGGGCGTGCAACTCGGGCTCATCGGCGTTGCGCTCTTTGTCTGGTTCCTGGTCGCCGTGGGAAAAGCGTGTCAGCGCCTCGCCGAGCCTGCGCGGGGCATCGCGCAGGGCTATCTCTTTGCGTTCGCGCTGGGCTGTCTCGCGAACTCGTTGCTGCTGAATTTCACCGAGGGCAACCTGTTCGTGTTCCTGATCGGGATACTGATCAGCGCCGCGCCGAAGTCAGGCGGGCACAGCCGGGCAGTGTAGACGGGCGATGCGAGGCCTCCCTCACATCAACACAATGTCATACTGCTCCTGACTCAAATTCGACTCCACCTGCAGCGAAACCGGCTTCCCGATGAAGTCCATCAGCATCGCCAGATGCTGAGACTCTTCTTCGAGAAAAAGATCGATGACCTGCTGCGAAGCCACCACGCGAAATTCGCGCGGATTGAACTGCCGCGATTCGCGCATGATCTCGCGCAGCACGTCGTAGCAAACGGTCCGCGGCGTCTTCACTTGCCCCTTGCCCTGACAAGTCGGACACGGCTCGCACAACACATGCGCAAGCGATTCCCGCGTGCGCTTGCGCGTCATCTCCACGAGCCCGAGCTGTGAAAAGCCATTGACGGTCACGCGCGTCCGATCCCGCGACAACGCCTTCTTCAGCTCCCCCAGAACCTGATCGCGATGCTCGACATTCTCCATGTCGATGAAATCGATGATGATGATCCCGCCGAGATTCCTCAACCGCAGTTGCCGCGCGATCGTATGCGCCGCTTCGAGGTTGGTCTTGAAGATCGTATCGTCGAAATTGCGCGCGCCGACGTAGCCGCCGGTGTTCACGTCGATGGTCGTCATCGCTTCGGTCTGGTCGATCATCAGATAGCCGCCCGACTTGAGATCGACGCGCCGCGACAGCGCCCGCAATATCTCCGCCTCGATGTTGTACAAATCGAAAAGCGGCCGCTCGCCAGTGTAGTGATGCAGCCGCGACGCCACCGCCGGCGTGAACTCCGCCGCGAAATCCGCGAGCATCTGATACGTCTCGCGTGAATCCACCTGGATGCGCGTGGTCTCGTCGTTGACGAAATCGCGCAGCACGCGTTGCGCGAGATTCAAATCCTGATAGAGCAGCGTCGTCGGCGGCACGCGCTGCGCCTGCGTCACGATGGTCGCCCACGTCTTGCGCAAGTACGCGACATCGGCGGCAAGCTCCTCGCTCGTCGCGTCTTCCGCAATCGTACGCACGATATAGCCGCCTTTCTCGTCGGCCGGCAGCACGGCGGTCAGCCGCGCACGCACCGCCTCGCGATCCGCTTCGCTTTCGATCTTCTGCGAGATGCCGATATGCGGCTCCTGCGGCAGATACACCAGGGTGCGTCCCGCAATGCTCACTTGCGTCGAAAGCCGCGCGCCCTTGGTGCCGATCGGGTCCTTCACGACCTGCACCATCAGCGCCTGTCCTTCGAACACGATCTTCTCGATCGGCACATGCGCGCCCGATCCATGCGGCTCCCCCGCAATGCGCGGATGCCAGATATCGGCGACATGAAGAAACGCCGCGCGCTCCAGGCCGATATCGATGAACGCCGATTGCATGCCCGGCAGCACACGCACGACCTTGCCGAGATACACATTGCCGACGCGTCCGCGCGACAGCGTACGCTCGACATGAAGCTCCTGAACAGCGCCTTGCTGAACCAGTGCGACGCGGGTTTCCTGCGGTGTGACGTTGATCAGGATTTCTTCGTTCATGGCCTGTTTAGAATTCGACGCGCGCCACGCGCAAGAGTGCTGCCGTTTCGAAAAGGGGCAGACCCATGATACCCGAATAGGACCCGTCGATTCGCTCGATGAACTCCGCAGCGCGGCCCTGTATGCCATACGCGCCGGCCTTGCCGAGCGGCTCGCCCGTGGCCGCATAGCGTTGCAGCGCAGCACGGTCCACAGGCGCGAAGCGCACGGCCGAACGCGACAACACCGGCTCGAGCAGCGCGCCTTGCGCATCCACGACGGCGATGGCGGTCAGCACTTCGTGCTCGCGCCCGGCGAGGCGTTTGAGCATCGCGATAGCGTCTTCTTCGTGCAGGGGCTTGCCGAGAATATGACCGTCGATGGTCACGGTCGTATCGGCGACGAGGATCGGTGCGACGGCGTGACTGCCCGCGAGCAGGCGATCACGCGCGGCATGTGCCTTGAGCGCACATACGCGCATGACATACGCATCGGCGGATTCGCCGGGCAGTTCGGCTTCGAGCGCTTCGGCGTCTTCGTCGGCGCGCGGCAGCAGCAGTTCATAGCGCACGCCGAGTTGCCTGAGCAACTCCTGTCGACGCGGACTTTGTGAGGCGAGATAAACGTAGGGATGAGCGGACATCGGATAGTTGAAGTTCGAAGCGCGCGGCTTTCGACGTCCAACCAGGGCGAACGATGAGAAAGACTCACGCGCGGTGATAAGGATGATTCTGCGTGATGCTCCACGCCCGGTAAAGCTGCTCGGCGAGCAGCACGCGCACCATGCCGTGCGGCAGCGTCAAACTCGACACGCGCAGCATGATTTCGGCGCGGGCCTTCACTTCGGGCGCGAGCCCATCCGCGCCGCCGATCACGAAGGCGACATCGCGCCCGTCCTGCTGCCAGCCCGGCAGGGCGCCCGCCAGTTGCATCGTGGTCCAGTCGCGGCCGCGTTCATCGAGTGCGACGACGCGCGCGTTCTTCGGCAAGGCGGCTTCGATACGCTGCTTCTCCGCAGCCATCACGCTCTCTGCGTTGCGCCCCGACGATCGTTGCTCGGGCTTGATCTCCTTCAGCTCGATGCGCAACTCGGGCGGCATGCGCTTCGCGTATTCCTCGAAGCCATTCGTGATCCAGTCGGGCATCTTGTGTCCGACGGCAAGGATGACCAGCTTCATGAAGACGCGATTTACGCCTGCTTGCGCGCAGTCTTGCGTGCGGGGCGTTTGACTGCCGGCGCGTCGTCTTCGTCTTCATCCTCGTCTTCGTCCGCGGTGACGCGCGCGCCGCCGAACATGCTCGGCTTCTGCAGCTTCACGCGCACGGGCTTGTCGCCCCAGACTTCCTCGAGGTTGTAGTACTGGCGCAGCGCCGGCTGAAGGATGTGCACGACCGCGTCGCCGCAATCGACCAGCACCCATTCGCCGATGTCTTCGCCTTCCGTGCTGATGATGTCGCCACCCGCTGACCGGACCTTCTCGCGCACGCTGTTGGCGAGCGCCTTGGTCTGCCGGTTCGACGTCCCGCTCGCCACGACCACGCGGTCGAACAGCGACGTCAGATGGCTCGTGTTGAACACCTTGATGTCTTGCGCCTTGACGTCTTCGAGACCGTCGATGATCGCGCGTTGAAGCTTTTGAAGTTCCATAGTTACCGTTGATACAGGTGATGTTGAACAATATAGTCCCATACGGCCGATGGGACCTGGGCGCGCGCGTCATGGGCGCCCGCGCCTGCCGTCGTGCTCGCTGCGTGGCGAATCGCCGTTGCGGATACATCCAGAAGCAGCGTCTCGTCGATCAGCACATGACCGTGCGTGGTTCTCTGCAGCACGTCGGCTGGCGCCCGGCGCTCGGCCACTTCGGCCGCGACGGCAGGCGGCAATGTGCCGGTATCGAAGCCGGGCCGCGTTTCGACGCACACGTGCGCGAAATCGAAGAGGCGCTTCCAGTCGTGCCACGAATCGAGCTTGACGAGCTGATCGGCGCCGATCAGAAGCGCCATCGAGGCCGCTCCGCCTTCGCGCTCGCGCCAGTGGGCGAGCGTATCGACCGTGTACGTGGCGCCTTCGCGCTCGATTTCATCGGTGGCGACGGTGATCGTCACGCCGTTGAGATCGAGCGATGCCGCCGCCGCACGCGTCATGGCCAGCCGATGACGCGGCGCCGACACGCCTTCCTTCTGCCACGGCTGGCCCGCCGGCAGCAGCACCAGTTCCGTCAGCTGCAGCAAGCCGGCGAAGCGCCGGGCGAGTGCGAGATGGCCTGCGTGGATGGGATCGAAAGTGCCGCCGAGCAAGCCGATGCGCTTCGCGCAGAGAGCGTTCGCGCCGGCGTAACTGGAAGGCCCGGTCACAGCCATTCCCTGCGCACCAGGAAGTCGCGGTAAAGCCGCGCTTCCGGCGTGCCGGGTTCCGGTTGCCAGTCGTAGCGCCAGTTGGCGACGGGCGGCATCGACATGAGAATGGACTCCGTGCGTCCGCCGCTTTGCAGCCCGAAATGCGTGCCGCGGTCGAAAACGAGATTGAATTCGACGTAGCGGCCTCGCCGGTACGCCTGAAATTCGCGTTCGCGCTCGGTCCAGGGCGTATCACGCCGGCGTTCGATGATCGGCATATACGCCTTCAGAAACGCATCGCCGACGCTTTGCAGCATCGCGAACGAACGCCCGAAACCCGGCTCGGAGAAGTCATCGAAGAAGATTCCGCCGATGCCGCGCGGTTCGTTTCGGTGCTTCAAATAAAAATACTCGTCGCACCAGGTCTTGAAACGCGGGTACAGGTCCGCGCCGAACGGACTCAGGGCATCGCGGCACACGCGGTGAAAATGCACCGCGTCTTCCTCGTACCCATAAACGGGCGTGAGATCCATCCCGCCGCCGAACCAGAAAACGGGTGTTTCACCGTCCTTGAGCGCGATCAGCATCCGCACGTTCATGTGCACGGTCGGGCAGTGCGGATTGCGCGGATGCAGCACGAGCGATACCCCCATCGCCTCGAAGCCGCGCCCGCCAAGCTGCGGACGCGCCGCGCTCGCGGACGGCGGGAGCGCGCCGCCCTGAACGTCCGAGAAACCGATGCCGCCGCGCTCGAAAAATCCGCCGCCTTCGAGAATGCGCGTCACGCCGCCGCCGCGCAGATGCGCACCGGGCTCGCGAGTCCAGGCGTCGGTGGCGAAGGGCGTGCCGTCGAACGCGCCGAGCGCATCGGCAATGGAAGCCTGAAGGCTCGTCAGGTAGTCGCGCACAGCCACGATGTCGGGCGATGCGTCCAGTCGTGCCTGATTGTCCGCGCTGCGGTTCGGTTCACTCATCGATCGATGCACTGCGCCAGCCGGTGGCGCTCAGGTAAGAGATGCGCTTGAAACAGACTGCCGGACACGAGGTCCGGCAGCACGGTGTCGCGTGGCGCTGCGTTCGCGTGTCAGCCGTGACGGTCGGCCTGCTTGCGGTTGACCGCGCGATAGCCGATGTCGCGGCGATACTGCATGCCATCGAACGAGATCTGGTTGACTGTATCGTAGACCACGGATTGCGCGCCGCGCACGGAATCCGCCAGGCCCACGACGCACAGCACGCGTCCGCCGGACGTCGTCAACTTGCCGTCAGCGAGCGTCGTGCCCGCGTGAAAGGTCACCGAATTGTCGGTTTCGGCCGGAATGCCGTTGATCCGGTCGCCCTTGCGCGGCGTTTCCGGATAGTTGTACGCGGCGAGAACCACGCCCAGCGCCGTGCGGCGATCCCAGTCGAGTTCGGCGCCGTCGAGCTTGCCGTCGATGGCCATTTCCACGACCTTCGAGAAATCGCCCTTGAGACGCGCCATGATCGGCTGCGTTTCGGGGTCGCCCATGCGGCAGTTGAATTCGAGCGTCTTCGGATTGCCGTTCGCGTCGATCATCAGGCCGGCGTACAGAAAACCGGTATAGCGGATGCCTTCGTTCTCCATGCCGCGCACCGTCGGCAGGATGATTTCGCGCATCACGCGGGCGTGCAGTTGCGGCGTGACGATCGGCGCGGGCGAATACGCGCCCATGCCGCCCGTGTTCGGGCCGCGGTCGCCGTCGAGCAGGCGCTTGTGATCCTGGCTGGAGGCGAGCGGCAGCACATGCTTGCCGTCCACCATCACGATGAAGCTCGCTTCCTCGCCGGTCAGGAATTCCTCGATCACGACGCGCGCGCCGGCATCGCCGAACTGGTTGTCGGCGAGCATGGAATCGACGGCGGCGTGGGCTTCCTCCGCGTTCATCGCGACGACGACGCCCTTGCCGGCGGCGAGACCGTCCGCCTTCACGACGATCGGCGTGCCTTTCGCGTCGATGTAGGCGTGCGCGGCGGCCGCGTCGGTGAACGTTTCGTATTCGGCGGTCGGGATGTTGTGGCGTTTCATGAACGCCTTGGCGAAGTCCTTCGAGCTTTCCAGCTGCGCGGCTTCTTTCGTCGGCCCGAAAATCCTGAGACCGCGCGAGCGGAACAGATTGACGATGCCCGCCGCGAGCGGCGCTTCCGGTCCGACGACCGTCAGCGACACGTGCTCGTTCTCGACGAAATCGGCGAGCGCCGCCGGATCGGTGATGTCGATGTTGCGCAGGCGCTCGTCTTGCGCGGTGCCGCCGTTGCCGGGCGCCACATAGACGATCTGCACGCGCGGCGACTGCGCGAGCTTCCATGCCAGCGCATGTTCGCGACCGCCGGAACCGACGACGAGTAACTTCATTTGAATCCCCGAAAAACTGGTGTTAAAGCAGTGGCGGCGCACCGGACGGCGCGCATCGAGCGCGAGCGCTGGCTAAGACACGGCAAAACGAAGGCGGCTCGCGCGGACATCGGCTGCGTCACGCGCCTTCCCAACCGTCGAACTCAAGCGAAACGCGTTCCCACAATCGCCGCAATCGCCGCAATCGCCGCAACGGCCGCAGCCCGACGTCACGCGTCGTTGATCGCGGCGTTTGTATAGACTTCCTGCACGTCGTCGAGATTTTCCAGCGCGTCGAGCAGCTTTTGCATCTTCACCGCGTCGTCGCCGCTGAATTCGACTTCCGTCTGCGGTTTCATCGTCACTTCGGCGAGTTCGGCCTTGAAGCCCGCGGCTTCGAGCGCGTCCTTCACCTTCTGGAAGTCGTTCGCCGGGCAGATCACTTCGATGCTGCCGTCCTCGTTCGTCACGACGTCGTCCGCGCCGGCTTCGAGCGCCGCGTCCATGAGCGTGTCTTCGGACGTGCCGGGCGCGAACAGGAACTGGCCGACGTGATCGAACATGAACGACACCGAGCCGTCCGTGCCCATGTTGCCGCCGAACTTCGAGAACGCGTGGCGCACTTCCGCGACGGTGCGGGTGCGGTTGTCCGTCATGGTGTCGACGATGATCGCCGCGCCGCCGATGCCATAGCCCTCGTAGCGGATTTCTTCGTAGTTCGCACCATCGACGCCGCCGACGCCGCGCTGGATCGCGCGGTTGACGTTGTCCTTCGGCATGTTGGCGTCGTAGGCCTTGTCGACGGCGAGCCGCAGGCGCGGGTTCGAATCGATGTCGCCGCCACCCATGCGCGCCGCGACCTGGATTTCCTTGATGAGGCGCGTCCAGACCTTGCCTTTCTTCGCGTCGGCCGCGGCCTTCTTATGCTTGATGTTGGCCCATTTCGAATGACCCGCCATTACCTTTCTCCGTCGCGCGCGGCGAGAAACCGAGCGCCAAATGTGCTGTGATGCGTGCTGAAAATGTCCGCGCCGCCTGGGTTCGCGCGTGGTTGCGTGGTCGAGCGGCAAGCTGGATTCCGTCGGTCAAGCGCGTTTCGCTTGAAGCGTCTTTCGCACGCGCTACCGGGGACGCAGCGCCCGATCGACCGATTAGGAACAGACCGAAATTTTATCATGGCCCCAAGCGGCGGCAGCACCCGCCTGGCCGAACGGACGATGAAAACGAAACCGCCGCACGGGCGTGCGGCGGCGCGGGCGGAGCAGCGAAGCGCGAAAGCGCGTCAGTTGCGCGTGCCGAACAGGCGGTCGCCGGCATCGCCGAGGCCGGGGATGATATACGCATGCTCGTTCAGATGCGAGTCCAGCGACGCCACGTAGAGCTTGACGTCCGGATGCGCGTCCTGGAACACCTTCACGCCCTCCGGCGCGGCCACGAGCGCCACGAAGATGATGTTCTCGTCCTGCACGTTGCGGCGCTTCATCACGTCGACGGCGTGTACGGCC
Source organism: Caballeronia sp. LZ016 (assembly GCF_031450805.1). Classification (NCBI taxonomy): domain Bacteria; kingdom Pseudomonadati; phylum Pseudomonadota; class Betaproteobacteria; order Burkholderiales; family Burkholderiaceae; genus Caballeronia; species Caballeronia sp. LZ016. The sequence goes on along the minus strand of NZ_JARTVY010000001.1, from coordinate 2,739,595 downwards.
GAGTAACCGGTCGCGACCATCGGATCGCACAGGATGAACACGCGCTCTTCCAGATCGGGCGGCAGGCGCACGAGATACTCGACCGGACGATGATCGTCCGCGCGATACACGCCGATATGCCCGACGCGCGCCGACGGAATCAGGTCGAGCAGGCCGTCCGACATGCCGATGCCCGCGCGCAGCACCGGCACGATCGCGAGCTTCTTGCCGGCGATGACCGGCGCGTCGATTTCGACGAGCGGCGTGGCGACGCGCTTCGTCGTCAGTTGCAGGTTGCGCGTGATCTCATAGCCCATCAGCAGCGTGATTTCCCGCAGCAGTTCGCGGAACGTGCGCGTCGACGTGTCCTTGTCGCGCATGTGCGTGAGCTTGTGCTGGATCAGCGGGTGATTGAGGATGAAGAGATTCGGGAAGCGGCTGTCTTGTTTCATGGGTCTCGCGCGGTGCGCGTCCTGCTCGGGTGATGGTCCTGCCTCAGGCGATGAGCGCGGCGCGCACGGAGCGAGCGCCGGACAAGGCAGTGGCGACAGTTTACCGAAAAGGCCGGCATCGTTTAGGAATAATCGTCCGCTGGCTGTCCGCGGCTCTGTGCATCGCGACCGCCGACGTTGCCGCCCCGATTCTTCTAGAATGCGCGTGAGACGTTTCGAAGCGCGCAACAGATTCGCATCGCGCTTCGCTTCGAGCCAATTATTCGAACACGCAACGACGACATGGAGGATGGACGATGGATCTGGGAATCGCGGGGCGCACCGCGCTCGTATGCGCAGCAAGCAAGGGACTCGGGCGCGGCTGCGCGGAAGCGCTCGCCGCCGAGGGCGTGAATCTGGTGATCACGGCGCGCACGGCCGAAACGCTCGAAGCCACTGCCGAGAGCATCCGTTCGAAGTACGGCGTGGATGTGCAGGCCGTCGCGTGCGACATCACCACGCCCGCCGGTCATGCCGCGGCGCTCGCCGCCTGCCCGCAGCCGGACATCCTCGTGAACAACGCGGGCGGCCCGCCGCCGGGCGACTTCCGCAACTTCACGCATGAAATGTGGATCAAGGCGCTCGAAGCAAACATGCTGACGCCGATCGAGCTGATCAGGCGGACCATCGACGGCATGATCGATCGCGGTTTCGGGCGCATCGTAAACATCACGAGTTCGTCGGTGAAGGCGCCGATCGATGTGCTCGGTCTCTCGAACGGCGCGCGCTCGGGGCTGACCGGCTTCGTCGCGGGCGTGGCGCGCAAGGTCGCGTCCACCGGCGTCACCATCAACAACCTGCTGCCGGGCACCTTCGACACCGACCGCGTCGCCGTCACGTTCGAGGCGCAGGCGAAGGCGCAGAACATCACCGTCGAAGAGGCGCGCGCACAGCGGGCGCAGGCGCTGCCGGCGGGGCGCTTCGGCCACGCCGACGAGTTCGGCAGAACGTGCGCGTTCCTGTGCAGCGTGCATGCGGGCTACATCATCGGGCAGAACGTCCTGATCGATGGCGGCGCTTATCCGGGGACGTACTGAGCATGAGCACGCGCGTCGCGCTGATCGCGCACGACATGAGAAAGGACGACATCGTGGCGCTCGCGGGCCAGTATGCCGAGACGCTCGCGCAGTGCCGGCTCGTCGCGACCGGAACGACGGGCGCGCGCATCGCGGCGGCGCACGGGCTCGAGGTCGAGCGCAAGCTGTCCGGCCCGCACGGCGGCGACTTGCAGATCGGCGGAGAACTGGCGGAGGGCCGCGTCGACGTGGTGATCTTCCTGCGCGACCCGATGACGCCGCAGCCGCACGAGCCGGACATCAACGCGCTCGTGCGCGCCTGCGACGTGCAGAACGTGCCGTGTGCGACCAACGTCGCGACGGCGCGCATGATTCTGGACGAACTGCGCGCACGCCTTCTGCAGGCGCGCTGAAGCATCACGAAACCACGGAGACGATCGAGCGATGACCAAGGCAATCCGATTCGACAAGACAGGCGGCCCGGAAGTGATGAAGTGGGTCGATGTGGACGTGGGCGAGCCGGGCAAGGGCGAAATCCGCGTGAAGCATCACGCGGTGGGGCTCAACTTCATCGACGTGTATTTTCGCACCGGCCTTTATCCGATGCCGCTGCCAGGCGGACTCGGCATGGAAGGCGCGGGCGAAGTGACGGCGGTGGGCGAGGGCGTCACGCAATTCAAGCCGGGCGATCGCGTCGCGTATGCGTCGCGTCCGCCGGGTGCTTATGCCGAAGAGCGTGTCATGGCGGCCGACTACGTCGTGAAGCTGCCGGATGCGATCGGCTATGAGGATGCCGCATCGATCATGCTGCAGGGTCTGACCGCGCAGTATCTGCTGCGCCGCACGTATCAGGTCAAGGCGGGCGACACGGTGCTCATCCACGCGGCGGCGGGCGGTGTGGGCATGCTCGCGTGCCAGTGGGCGAAGGCGCTCGGCGCGACGGTGATCGGCACGGTCGGCTCGGACGAGAAGGCGGAGATTGCGAAGGCGCACGGCTGCGATCATCCGATCGTCTATACGCGCGACAACTTCACTCAGCGCGTGCGCGAGATCACGAACGGCGCGGGCGTGCCGGTCGTCTACGATTCGATCGGCAAGGACACCTACATTGCGTCGCTCGATTGCCTCGCGCCGCTCGGCCTCTTCGTGAGCTTCGGCAATTCGTCGGGGCCGCTGCCGCCGATCGATTCGTCGGAACTCGCGGGACGCGGCTCCCTGTACTTCACGCGCCCGACGCTTTTCAGCTATATCGCGAAGCGCAGCGACCTCGACACGATGGCGGCCGAATTGTTCGATGTCGTGTCGTCGGGGAAGGTCAAGACGAATGTGCGGCAGCGTTATCCGATCGCGGAAGCGGCGCGCGCGCACGAAGACCTGGAAGCGCGCAGAACGACGGGGTCGACCGTTCTGCTGCCTTGAGCACGTGCGTCGCGCGAACTAGACGCGCTGGTTCTGACGCGCGAGCATCGGAGCCAGCGGGTCTCGCGCGATGAGCGCATCGAGCGCGTCATCGAGCGGCTCGTTCCCGCCGACGAAGCCGATCGTCAGATTCTTCACGCCACGCAACATGCATCGCACCGCCAGTTCGGCGACATCTTCGCGCGATACGGCGGGCATGCTGCGCGTCCGCTCGCCGGCCAGTGCAATTGCGCCGCGCGCCGGCGCATCCGACAGCGGGCCGGGCCGCAAAATGACATAGGGCACGCCGCGCTGCGCGACGTAGTCATCGGCTTCGCGTTTCATGCGCGAATAGTGGCGAAGCGAGAGCGGGTTACTGTCGGGATCGAACGCCGACAACGCGCTCACCACGATGAGTTGCCGCACGCGGCGGCGCTTCGCGTAATCGGCGGTGCGCATGACAGCGTCGCGATCGATCGCGCGTTCCTCGTGCACGCCTTCCGTTTCCGCCGATCCGGCGGCATAAATGACGTGAGTGATGTCGTCCAGCGCGTGGGAGAAGTCGTGGGTCAGGTCGCCCAGCACGATCTGCGCGCCGAGCGCCGCGAACTCGCTCTTTTGCGCCGACTTGCGCAACAGCGCGCAAAAAGGGATGCGCTGCTCATGCAGCCGCCGCGCGACAGGACGGCCCGTGCGGCCGTGCGCGCCGATCAGCAGAACTTTCATCGCTTTCATTCGTGGTCGCTCCGTTGCGGCTTGCCATCCTGAACAACGTACGCGATTTTCGGGGCGCGCGCCACGTCGCGTTGCTACTCGGCGGCTCCGGCCGCCTGCGCGCCGCCCTTGCGCCGCGCGCGCCGCGCTTCCGAGCGCAGCCGGATGCGGTCCATGTACAGATACACGACCGGCGTCGTATAGAGCGTCAGCATCTGACTGACGATCAGCCCGCCGACGATTGCAATGCCGAGCGGCGCGCGCATCTCCGAGCCTTCGCCGGTGCCGAACGCGAGCGGCAGCGCGCCGAGCAGCGCGGCGGCGGTCGTCATCATGATCGGGCGAAAGCGCAGGAGGCACGCTTCCTCGATCGCATCGCGCGATGTCTTCGCGCCGTTGCGCGTCGCCTCGATCGCGAAGTCGACCATCATGATCGCGTTCTTCTTGACGATGCCAATGAGCAAGATGACCGCGATCAGCGCGATGATGCTGAACTCCGTCTTGAAGAGCAGCAGCGCGAGCAGCGCGCCGACGCCCGCGGACGGCAGCGTCGAGAGAATGGTGATCGGATGGATATAGCTCTCGTACAGAATGCCGAGGACGATATACACCGCCGCGAGCGCCGCGAGAATGAGCAGCGGCTGGTCGTTCATCGATTGCTGGAACGCCTGCGCGGTGCCCTGGAAATTGCCGTGGATGGTCTGCGGCACGCCGATCTGCGCCATCGTCTCGTAGATGGCGGCGGTCGCCTCCGACAGCGACTTGCCCGGCGGAAGATTGAACGAAATGGTCGACGCGACGAACTGGCTCTGGTGATTCACCGACAGCGGCGTGTTCCCCGGCCCGAACTTGGCGATGGCCGATAGCGGCACCATCGTTTCCTTCGATGTCGATACCGCCGCCCCCGACGACGAACCCGACTTGCCGCTCGCCGCAATTGCGTTGGTGGCCGAATTGCGCACGGATTCGAGCGCGAGCGCGGCGGTCGTGTCCGACGTGCTCGTGGATGCCCCGCCCGCGCCGGTCGAACCGGTTGCCGAACTGGACGCCGTGCTCGTCGTGCTCGAGGTCGTTGTCGAATTCGTCGAGGCCGCGCCGCTCGCCGTGCCGCCCGACGTGCTGATGTAGATCTGCTTCAGCATTTCCGGGTCTTGCCAGTACTTCGGCGCGACTTCCATCACCACGTGATACTGCGACAACGCGTTGTAGATCGTGGATACCTGCCGCTGGCCGAACGCGTCGTAGAGCGTATTGTCGATCTGCGCGGGCTTGATGTTCAGGCGCGCGGCGGTCGCGCGGTCGAACGTGACCATCGCTTCGAGGCCGCCTTGCTGCTGGTCCGAGTTGACGTCCGTGAGTTCGGGGCGATGCTGCAGCGCCTCGGTCAGCTTCGGTCCCCACGTATAGAGGTCGGACGTGGTGTCGGAAAGCAGCGTGAACTGATACTGCGCGTTCGACTGCCGCCCGCCCACGCGAATGTCCTGCACCGCCTGCAGGAAGGTGCGCGCGCCGGCGACATCGGCGAGCGGCTTGCGCAGCCGGCTGATCACCTGATCGGCCGAGACCTTGCGCTCGTTTTTCGGCTTGAGCGAGATGAACATGAAGCCCGAATTCGTGGAACGGCCGCCCGTGAAACCGGCGACGCTATCGACGGCCGGGTCCGCTTCCACGATGCGCATCATTTCCGAGAACTTCGTCTTCATCGCCTGAAACGACGTGCTCTGGTCCGCCTGAATGCCGCCGACGATGCGCCCCGTGTCCTGCTGCGGGAAGAAGCCCTTCGGCACGATCACATACAGATAGACGTTCAGCGCGATGGTCAGGAGCAGCACGACCAGAATGAGCAGCGGATGCCCGAGCGCCCAGCCGAGCGTGCGCGCATAGCCGCGCTGCAGCCGGTCGAATTGCCGTTCGAGCCAGCGCGCGATCCGTCCTTCCTCGCGCTTTTCATGCGCTTCCTGCAAGAGGCGCGAGCACATCATCGGCGTGACCGTCAGCGACACGACGAGCGATACGGCAATCGCCAGCGACAGCGTGAGCGCGAATTCGCGAAACAGCCGGCCGACGATGCCGCCCATCAGCAGAATCGGCAGGAACACCGCGACGAGCGACACGCTGATCGACAGCACGGTGAAGCCGACTTCGCGCGCGCCGATGATCGCCGCCCGCCTGCGCGGCACGCCGTTCTCCACGTGACGCGCGATGTTTTCCAGCACGACGATGGCGTCGTCGACCACGAAGCCCGTCGCGATGGTCAGCGCCATCAGCGAGAGATTGTCGAGCGAGAAGCCGAGCAGGTACATCGCTGCGAAGGTGCCGATGATGGATATCGGCACGGCGACGCTCGGTATCAGCGTCGCGCGCCAGTTGCGCAGGAAGAGGAACACGACCATCACGACGAGCGCCACCGCGATCACGAGCGTCAGTTCGGTGTCGTGCAGCGATGCGCGGATGGTGGTCGAACGGTCGGCCGTGGGCGTGATCTGGACATCGGCGGGAAGGGCGGCCTGCAACTGCGGCAGCATGGACTTCACGCGGTCGATCGTCTCGATGATGTTCGCGCCCGGCTGGCGATACAGAATGACGAGCACCGCGCGCTTGTTGTTGATGAGGCCGAGGTTGCGCAGGTCTTCGACCGAATCGACGACTTCGCCCACGTCCGACAGCCTGACCGCCGACCCGTTGCGATACGCCACCACGAGGTCTTTGTACTGCGACGCCTTGCTCGCCTGATCGTTGGTGTAGAGCTGAACGCGCGTGCCCTTGAACTCGATCGCGCCTTTGGGGCTGTTCGCGTTCGCCGACGCGAGCGCCGCGCGCACGTCCTCCAGCCCGATGCCATAGTGAAACAGCGCGCCCGGCTCCAGTTCCACACGCACGGCCGGATTGGCCGAGCCGCTCACGTCCACTTCGCCGACGCCCGGCACCGTCGATAGCGTCTGCTGCAGCACGGTCGCGGCGGAGTCGTAGAGGGAGCCTGCCGTGCGTGTCGGCGATGAAAGCGCGAGCACGAGAATCGGCGCATCCGCGGGATTGACCTTGTGGTACGTCGGATTGCTGCGCAAGGAAGTCGGCAGGTCGGCGCGCGCCGCGTTGATCGCGGCCTGCACGTCGCGCGCGGCGCCGTCGATGTCGCGGTTGAGGCCGAATTGCAGCGTGATGCGCGTGCTGCCGACGGAGCTCATCGACGTCATTTCGCTCACATCGGCGATGCTGCCGAGATGCCGCTCGAGCGGACTCGCGACGCTCGTCGCCACCGTCTCCGGGCTCGCGCCGGGCAGCGACGCCTGCACGGAGATGGTCGGGAAGTCGACTTGCGGCAAGGGCGCGACCGGCAGCTTCACGAATGCGAACATGCCGGCGAGCGCGATGCCGATGGCGAGCAGCGTCGTCGCGACGGGCCGGTCGATGAAGAGGCGCGACAGGTTCATGGCTTACTCCACGTCGCTCGCGGGCCGGGCGTCGGGCAGGCCGCGTCCGAAGCGTGCGCGCAGGCGCTGGCCGAGCGAATCGAACGCGAGATAGATCACCGGCGTCGTGAAGAGCGTGAGCAACTGGGACACGATCAGGCCGCCGACGATTGCAATGCCCAGCGGATGCCTGAGCTCCGAACCCGCGCCCCAGCCGAGCATCAGCGGCAGCGCGCCGAGGAGCGCGGCCATCGTCGTCATGAGAATGGGGCGGAAGCGCAGCAGGCACGCCTGGAAGATCGCCTCGCGCGGCGCCTTGCCCTGATCGCGCTCCGCTTCGAGCGCGAAGTCGATCATCATGATCGCGTTTTTCTTCACGATGCCGATCAAGAGCACGATGCCGATGATCCCGATGATGTCCAGATCGTGCCCGGTGATCATCAGCGAGAGGAGCGCGCCGACGCCGGCCGACGGCAGCGTCGAAAGAATGGTGATCGGATGGATGAAACTCTCGTACAGCACGCCGAGCACGATATACATCGTGAGGATGGCCGCGAGGATCAGGAACAGTTCGTTCGACAGCGACGCCTGGAACGCGAGCGCCGCGCCCTGATAGCGAATCTGGAACGAAGCGGGCAGGCCGATTTCGTTCTTCGCCTGCTCGATCGCCTTCACCGCCGCGCCGAGCGATGCGCCCTTCGCGAGGTTGAACGATACGGTCGTCGCCGGGAACTGGCCGAGATGCGTGACGAGCAAGGGCGCTGCGCGCTCATGGAACTTCGCGATGCTCGAGAGCGGCACTTGTCCGTTCGTCGCGGTGGAAGAGGGCAGATAGATGCCGTTGAGCGTTTCGCTGTAGTGCGCGTCGCTCGGTTCGGCTTCGAGAATCACGCGGTACTGGTTCGATTGCGTGAAGATGGTCGAGATGATGCGCTGGCCGAAGGCGTCGTAGAGCGCGTTGTCGACGGTTGCCGGCGTGATGCCGAAGCGCGCGGCCGTCGCCCGGTCGATTTCAACGTACACGGACTGGCCGTTCTGCTGCAGGTCCGTGGCGACATCCGTCAGGATCGACGTATGTTGCAGCTTCTCGACGAGCTTCGGCACCCACTCCGCGAACTCGGTCGCGTTCGGGTCCGTCAGCATGAACTGATATTGCGTCGGGCTGACGGTGGAGTCGATCGTCAGGTCTTGCACCGGCTGCATGTACAGCTTGATGCCGGGGATATCCGCGACTTCGCTCTGAATGGTGCGGATGATTTCGCTCGACGTATTGCTGCGGTCGTCGCGCGGCTTGAGGTTGATGAGCATGCGCCCGCTGTTGAGCGTGATGTTCGTGCCATCGACGCCGACGAACGACGTGAGACTTTCGACATCCGCGTTCTCAAGAATCTTTTTCGCGAGCGCCTGCTGCTGCTCCGCGACCGCCTGATACGAAGCGGCCTGCGGCGCTTGCGTGATCGCCTGGATGACGCCCGTGTCCTGCGTCGGGAAGAAGCCCTTCGGAATGAACACGTAGAGCACGCCGGTCAGCACGAGCGTGAGCACGGCCACAACCAGCGTCGCGCGCTGACGTTCCAGCACCCATTCGAGCGCGACCGCATAACGGCCGATCACGTATTCGATGAACCGGTGCGCGCGCGCCTCGAAACGCTTGCTGTCGCGCGGCGGCGTGTGGCGCAGGAGCTTCGCGCACATCATCGGGACGAGCGTGAGCGAGACGATCGCCGAAATCACGATGGTCACGGCGAGCGTGATCGCGAATTCGTGGAACAGCCGGCCGACGACATCGCCCATGAAGAGCAGCGGAATCAGCACGGCGATCAGGGAAACCGTGAGCGAGATGATGGTGAAGCCGATCTGCCGGCTGCCCTTCAGCGCGGCTTCGAGCGGCGGATCGCCTTCTTCGACGTAACGCGCGATGTTCTCGATCATCACGATGGCGTCGTCGACGACGAAGCCGGTCGCGATGGTCAGCGCCATCAGCGAGAGGTTGTCGAGCGAAAAGCCGCAGAGGTACATGACGGCGAGCGTGCCGACGAGCGACAGCGGCACCGACAGACTCGGAATGATGGTCGCGTAGACGTTGGCGAGGAAGAGATAGATGACCATCACGACCAGCACGACGGACAGCGCGAGCTCGAACTGCACATCGCGCACCGACGCGCGGATGGTCGTGGTGCGGTCGGTTACGACGCGCACGTCGAGCGCGGCCGGCAGCGATTGCTGCAGATTCGGCAGCAGCTTCTTGATGCCGTCCACCACCTGGATGACGTTTGCGCCCGGCTGGCGCTGCACGTTGAGAATGATCGCGGGCGTGGCATCGACCCACGCGCCGAGCTTCGTGTTTTCCGGACCCTGCACGATGGTCGCGACGTCGGTCAGCATCACCGGCCGGCCGTTGCGATACGCGACGACCGCGCTCTTGTACGCGTTCGCATCGGTCAGCTGATCGTTCGCGTTGATGGTGTAGGCGCGCGTCGGGCCGTCGAAGTTGCCCTTCGGCGTGTTGACGTTGAGATTCGAAATGGTCGTGCGCAGGTCGTCGATGTTCAGGCCATACGACGCGAGCGCGCGCGTGTTCGCCTGGATGCGCACCGCCGGGCGATTGCCGCCGCTGATCGACACGAGCCCGACGCCCGCCACTTGCGAGATTTTCTGCGCGAGGCGGGTATCGGCGAGATCCTGCACTTGCGTGAGCGGCAGCGTGTCCGAGCTGATCGCGAGCGTCATGATCGGCGCGTCGGCGGGATTCACCTTCGCGTAGATCGGCGGCGCGGGCAGGTCGGACGGCAGCAGATTGCCCGCCGCGTTGATTGCGGCCTGCACTTCCTGCTCGGCGATATCGAGCGGCAGGTCGAGGCTGAACTGCAGCGTGATGACCGATGCCCCCGCCGAACTCTGCGACGACATCTGGTTGAGACTCGCCATCTGCCCGAACTGCTTCTCGAGCGGCGCGGTAACGCTCGACGTCATCACGTCGGGCGACGCGCCCGGATAGAACGTCTGGACCTGGATGGTCGGGTAGTCGACGGCGGGCAGCGCGGAAAGCGGCAGAAAGCGCAGCGCGACGAGGCCGACCAGCATGATCGCCGCCATCAGGAGCGCCGTGCCGACCGGACGCAGGATAAAAATGCGGGAGGGATTCATGCGTTGGCCTGACCGTTACTGCGGCTGCTGCTGACGCCGATGATGACGCGTGCCGGACGCCGCCGACGCCGGCGCGGCGGCGGAAGCGCCCGAGGCGCCCGAGGCGCCCGACGCCCCCGCTGCCCGCTCCGCTGGAATCGTGATTTTCGCGCCTTCCTTCAGGCGGTCCGAACCGTCGATCACCACGCGCTCGCCCACTTGCAGCCCGGACTTGACGCTGGTGCGCTCGCCATCGACGGGGCCGGTCTTCACGTTGCGAACGGTCACGGTGTTGTCCGCCTTCACGACGTACACGAACGCGCCCGACGAACCGTTGAGCACCGCCGAAGTCGGCACGATGGTCGCGTTCCTGATCACATCGACGAGGAGCTTCGTGTTCACGAACTGGTTCGGGAACAGCATGCCTTCCTTGTTCTGGAACGTAGCGCGCAGCTTGACCGTGCCCGTCGTCGTGTCGATCTGATTGTCGACGGTCTCCAGATAGCCGGCTTCGAGCGCGGTGGTGTTCGCGCGGTCATAGGCCGTCACCGACATCTTCGTGCCTGCGTGCAGCGGCTTCAGGATCGCGGCGAGATTGTCTTCGGAGGTCGTGAAGATCACGCTGATCGGCTGCAACTGCGTGATGACGACCACGCCGTTGGTATCGCCCGTCGTGACGTAATTGCCCGGATCGACCTGCCGCAGACCCACGCGCCCCGATACCGGCGCGGTGATGCGCGCGTAAGTCAGATCGAGCTTGTAGGTATCGACGTTGGCCTGATCGGACTTCACCGCGCCTTCGTACTGCTTGACGAGCGATGCCTGCGTGTCCACCTGCTGCTTCGCGATGGAGTCCTGCGAAAGCAGCGTCTGATAGCGCTGCAAATCGAGGCGCGCGGTCTGCAGCAACGCCTGATCGCGGGCGAGCGTGCCTTCGGCGTTGCGCAATGAAATCTCGTACGGGCGGGGGTCGATCTGCGCGAGAAGGTCGCCCTTCCTGACCATCTGACCTTCGGTGAACGCGACGTTCATCAGCGTGCCGTTCAACTGGGTCTTGACCGTGACGTTCGCGAGCGGCGTGACCGTGCCGAGCGAGTTGATGACCACGGGCATCTCGCCTTGCGAGACGGTCGCGACATGCACCGGCTGCGGCTGGTTCATCGGGTTCGCGCCGCGCCGTGCGCCCTGACGCGCCTCCTGCGGCTGGCCGGACGTGCCGCCGCGATTCCACGGATGCCACCACGCCACCGCACCCGCGACGATCAGCACCGCGACGACGAGCGGCACGAGCCGGCGACGGCGCGGCGGCGCAGCAGTGACGGGCGGGGCGGGATCGGCGGGGCGCGTGGGCTTCTGGCGTGATTGCGCGGGAGTGGTCTTTTGGTCGTCCATCGTTTGGTGGCTGGGTCTTTCCAAGTCTGTCGTACGGGGCGCGGATGGGCGGCATCTCGCGATGCGGTCGGGGCGGGGTCCGGGAAGGTCGGCGGCGGGCGCCACGCCCGTCCGTTCAGGAAAAGCCGATGTAAGCAGGGCTTCGGCCAAGGGTCCCGGCGCGGCCCCGGTGCGCGCGAAGCATGATGCTACGTCTCGCGCCCATGCCCGTCCACCGGGCATTCTTTCTGTTGATTACGGGTGTAACACGCGGCCCTGAATGGGCCGAAGCGCGGCCGCGAGACGGCGTGCGACGGCAGGGGCCATCGTCGTCAGGCGCGTAAGTCTACTTGGTCTCGCGAGTGGACGCTCTCGCGCCCGGCGTGCCGCCGATTTCGCGCGCGATGTATTCGACGCATTCGAGCAGTGCGGGCGCGACGCTTTCGACGAGCGTTTCATGCGGACACTGATGCGCCGCTCCCCCGCAGTTGACCGAGTACCGCTCCTCCGACGGCCCGACGAAACCCGCGGCCACCGCGTTGAGGCCCAGATGCCATTCGCCGAGCGATATCGCGAAGCCGTGACGGCGCGCATCGTCGAGACCGCGTTGCAGGCCGCCCGCGATGGCCGGCCAGTCATCGCCCGATGCGGTCTGCAGGCTGCCGATCAGCGCCTGCCGGTCGTGATCGTCGAGCACCGACAGATACGCCCGCCCGATCGCCGTGCGGCTCAGGTCCATCCTGCCGCCGACATCGAGCCGTGAAACGAGCACGGCGGAACGCGGGCGGATTGCGTCGATGACCACCATCTCCAGCCGATCGCGCACGGCGAGATGCACGCTCAGGCCGGTGCGCTCCGCGAGCGCGATGAGAAAGGGCCGCGCCCTTGCGCGAATGTCGAAGTTGCGCAGGAAGCCGTTGCTGAGTTCGAGCACCGACGCCGTCAGCACGAAACGCTCGCTGTCGGGCAAGCGAAGGAGCAAGCCGGCGCCTACGAGCGTCGCGGTGATGCGCGAGACCGTCGGTTTCGGGATGCCGGTCCAGTCGGTCAGCTCGCGATTGCTGACGGGCGCGTCGGCGGCGGCGATCCGGCGCAGCACATCGAGGCCACGGGCGAGCGCAGTGACCTCATCGCCATCCTTTTCTTTTGCTTTTTCCCGGCTCGACGACCGGCTGCTCATCGTGTGCATTTGCATAATGAAACATCGTTTCGAACGCGAGGTTTCGCGAAAGTCAGCTGTTGCGCGGCTTCAAACTTGCAAGCCATGCAAGTACCGATGATAAGTGGTATCGATCACGTTACTTTTCGATGATACGTCCCCGCAACACCGCTGTCGGGCAGATGCCCGGACGCCGAAATTTTGCTTGACTTGAGCAGTGATCCCGTAAAAAATGGAATCCGATTTCGAAACCGGGGTGACGTGCACAGTCGCTTACCGCCTCGGGCTTCGATTACCGGCTCTCAGGTTCTAGCACGGCCCTCGGAATGGCTAGAACTTTTAAGGCGCTACGGCAACGTAGCGCCTTTTTTTTTTCGCCCGCGGTTTTTGAATGCCGGACTCGACTTGGAGTTGAGCTGGCCCTGAATATACGCTCAAAGCGCATGAGGCGCTTACCGTTGCGCCGGTGAAAGCGGGAGGCCTGTAAATGCGCCGGCGTATAGCGCGTGACGGTTCGCCGGTAGCGACTGATCGCCCCGGCAAATGCGCGCTTAGTGCAGTTCGGTGAACACGCGGCGCTGGCGGAGTAGCAGCTTGCCGCGAACCAGCCAATAAACGCTCGCGACGAGCAGCAGCACGGCGACGCCGAGCGGCACCAGGGGATGGATGCGTTCCGGCGAGGGCTGGCTCGTGGCGACGAGCAGCGCGGCGAACAAGGCGCCGCCGGCCTGATAGTAGGAGCGCTTCGCGAGGATGCGCCGCATGCGATGGGTGGTGAAACGGGAGACGGGTGCGCGGGTGAATGGTTCGAAAAGCATCAGCCCGGCGACGAGGGCGATGGAGACGTTCATATAAAGCATGGTGTTGACGATGATGGGGAGGGCGTGGACTGCAGCGGAATATATGCCGATGCATCGCCGACCAAAACCAGAAGTCTCCTAAATGTAGAGGGAAGACTCTACTGCTCATCAGATTCCGCCGACGGCGCGCGTCAAGCGAGTTCCCTCGTCATGCAAGCTTCGCGGTTCGCGGCAATCCGGACAGCGTATGATGAGCGCGCGTTTTCACGTAGGAGCAAGACCATGCAGACGACCCCTTTCGCTCGCGTCGCGATGGCGCTTATGGCGCTCGGCGTGCTGGCCGCGTGCGAGAAGCACGACGCCACCGCGGGCCAGGCCGCGAGTGCGCTCAATAACCTCGCGAGCCAGACCAACCAGAAGTTCGATCAGGCGGCGAGCTACGTCGGCCAGAAAGTGGATGCCGCAAAGCAGTCCGCGCAACAGGGCATGGACAAGGCGGGCGCGATGCCCGACCTGTCGGCGAGCGGCGTCGCGGCATCGGCACGGGCCAACCTTCAGGGTGCGGCGAGCGCCACCAACGCCGCCATCGCCGATGCCGCCAGCGCGACGGGCGCGGGTCTGCAGTCGGCAGGACGCAAGCTGCAGGAGTGGTCGGCGAAGGATGGCGGCGCATCGGGGGCGAGTCCCTCCGCCGATTCGTCCGGTACGCGCACGGACATGGACAAGTAGGCCCGGGCTAACATTCCGTTACGTCCGCGATGCGCGCCGCGCCGGGGTCAGCCGGTAAACTGGCGAGCTTTCGGAAATCGAGACCGTTATGAAGTCACGCAAGCTCGCGCATGGCGGCGCGCTGGCGTTCGTCGCGAGATCCCGGATGCCGGCTTTCGCCGTGGCGCGCGTGTTGTCGTCGCTTGTTCTTGCCGTGCTGGTCCTGCTGACGATCACCCCCGCGCACGCCGCTCCCGCGCTCGATCTGCCCACTTTTCAGGAACTCATCGCGCCGCCCGCGCCGTCGTCGTCGACGCAGGCGGTCGGTGCATCGGCGCCGGTCGTGTCGGATGCCGACATGCTGCACTCGCTCGACACCGTCATCGCGACGCTCGACAACGACCGCCAACGCACCGCGCTCGTCGCGCAACTCAAGCGCCTTCGCGATGCGAAGCACGCCGCCGCCGCCGCATCCCCCGCATCGTCCGCCGATACCGCGCCTCCCGCCGCCGGTGCCGCCGCCAGCGCCCCGGCGAGTGCGCCGACGCCCTCGGTGGTGGCGAGCATCGCGCAGAACGCGGGCTTGCTCGGCGCGATCGCATCGGCGGTCACGAGCATCGAAGCCGACGTGAAGCGCGGCAAGACGCCGCTCGCCTACTGGGGCGGACGCTTCAACGCGGCGGGCAACGAACTGTTCACGATCGTCTCCAGCCAGAGCCGGGAGCCGTTCGGCCGCACGTTGTTCAACTTCTTCGCGACGCTCGCCGGCTGGGGCGCGTGCGCCTTCGTGCTCGTGTATGCGCAGCGGCGCGTGTCGAGCCGCTACGGCGTCGAAGTGTCGCTGCATTCGAATCCGACGACGCGCGAACTGCTGCTTTTCGCGATGCGCCGGGTCGCGCCGTATCTGATCGCGTTTCTCGCGGCGCTGACCTTCGCGCATCTGATGCCGCAATCGCTCGGCCGCACGCTCGCGATGGTCACCGCCTACGCGATGGTCGCCGGCGCGGTGTTCTCGGCTATCTGTCTCATCATGTTCTCGCTGTTCGGCTCCGCGCACCGGCGCGTCGCGGTCAACGTGCTCATCATCCACGCGCGGCGGCTCCTGTTTCTGATCGGCACGCTCGGCGCGCTTGGAGACGCCGCCGCGAACTACGACGTCGCGCAGCAGCTCGGCACCAATCTCTCCGCGCTGATTTCGACCTTCGCGAACATGGCCGCCGCCGCGCTCACCGCCTGCTTCGCGCTCGCCTTTCAGCGGCCGGTCGCGCATCTGATCCGCAGCCGCACGTACGAGCAGCGGCACACGCGCAAGGCCGCGACCGAAACGTTCGATGTGGTCGCCTCGCTGTGGCAGCTGCCGCTCTTGCTGCTCGCGTCCGCGTCGGTGGTGGCGACGCTCGCGGGCATCGGCACATCCGAGAACGTGCTGCAGATGGCGATCGCGACCGCGGGCCTGCTGGTCGTCGCGTTCTTCCTGTCGGCTATCGTGATCCGCATCACGCGGCCGAAGTCGCGCCGGCCGCGCCGCCAGTCGGCGTACGTGCGACGGCTCGTCAAGTTCTTCGGCACGCTCATCGTCGTCGGCGTGTGGCTCGCGTTCCTCGAAGTGTCGTCGCGCTTCTGGGGCTTCTCGCTCGCGGACATGGCCGAGCGCAGCGTCGCGGCGCGCGGCATCACGCACGCCGTCGGCATGATCGTGCTGACGTTCTTCGTGGTGTGGCTCGTGTGGATTCTGATCGATACCGGCATTCAGGAAACGCTCAAGCCCGAATCCTCGCGGCGCGGCGGGCGCGGCCCGAGCATGCGCGCGCGCACGATGCTGCCGCTCCTGCGCAACGTCGTCTTCGTCGTGCTGCTGATGATCGCGGCGATCGTCACGGCGGCGAACCTCGGCCTCAACGTGACGCCGCTGCTCGCTGGCGCAGGCGTGATCGGTCTCGCGGTCGGTTTCGGCGCGCAATCGCTCGTCGCCGATCTGATCACGGGGCTTTTCATCATCATCGAGGACACCATTTCCGTCGGCGATTCGATCGAAGTCGAAGGCGGGCACGCGGGCATCGTGGAGAGTCTGACGATCCGCACCGTGCGCCTGCGCGACGGGCAGGGCGCGATTCACGCCATTCCGTTTTCGCAGATCAAGACGGTGAAGAACCTGTCGCGCGATTTCGCCTATGCGGTGTTCGAAGTGCGCCTGCCGTTCTCCGCCGATGTCGACGCCGTCACCGAAATGATCCGCGAAGTCGGCGCGGAGCTGATGGACGATCTGCGCTACCGGCGCGAAATGCTCGGGCCGGTCGAAGTGTGGGGACTGGATCGTTTCGATCCGAACTGGATGGTCGTGAAAGGCCAGATCAAGACGCGGCCGCTGCAGCAATGGAGCGTCGCGCGGGCGTTCAATCTGCGCATCAAGCGCAAGATGGACGAAGCCGGCATGCAGATTCCGGTGCCGCAAATGCACGTGCAGATGTCGCGTGATGCTGCCGCTTCAGGCGAACGCGACACGCAGCCGAGACGCATCTGGATCGACGAGGAAGCAGCGGACGATGCCGCCGAAGGCGTGCGGGCAGCGGCGCTCGACGTATCGCACGAACCGCGGCCCGCGCCGCCCGCCACCGATCATTCGGTGCAGATTCCGCCGCAGATACCGACGGCGCCGGAACCCGGCAAGGGCTGAGCGCCGAAGGTCAGGCGGCGAGCAGATCGTTGACGTGCGTGGCGATATGCTCGCCGGCGACGCCATAGACGTGAATCGACACGGCGCGCGTGCCGGCATCGGCGGGATTGCCGAGTCGATGGATCGCGCCGCGTCCCGCATCGACGAACGATACCGCGCCCGGCGCACGCGGATGACGGCGCGTTTCCAGCGCGCAATGCGTATCGGCATCCCAGCGATAGAGCGTTTCGGCAAGCGTGCCGTCGATGACCGCATAGCCGCACCACGTCCGGTGGCCATGCACCGGACTCGCTTGCCCCGGCTCCCAGACGAGCGCGGCGATCGCGTAGCGGTCGAGCGGATCGGCGGCGAGCAGATGACGGCGATAGCCGCGCGCGTCGCCAATGCGCTGCTGCGCGTCGAGCAGGCCGGGATCGGCGATCGCCTGCGCCAGCGCCGCGCGCACTCGCGCCCCGAACGATGCGTCGCCGGCTTCGAACGCGGCATCGATGTCACTGCAGAGCCGTTGCAACGCCGGATTGGCGTGGCGCCAGGCGTGCAGTGCGGCGCGCATGTCGCCGTTTTGCAGCGCCGGGCGATCGGAAGTTGGCAGCTTCATGGGAAATCTGGGATCAGGATTCGAGCCTCCATTTATATCGGCTTGCATCTGGAATTTGTTTTCATATAATTCCGCCGATGCTTCGAAAAAGAGAAAATTAATCTATCGGGGATGCAGTATGGGAATGGACCTCATCGACCGCAAGTTGCTTGAATTGCTTCAGAGCGACGTGACGATGCCCGTCGCGGAGCTGGCCCAGCGTGTCAATCTTTCGCAGACGCCTTGCTGGAAGCGCGTGCAGCGCCTGAAGGAGACCGGCGTGATCCGCGCACAGGTGGCGCTGTGCGATCCGAAGAAGCTGGGCGTCGG
The DNA here is from genome assembly GCF_031450805.1 of Caballeronia sp. LZ016. NCBI lineage: Bacteria > Pseudomonadati > Pseudomonadota > Betaproteobacteria > Burkholderiales > Burkholderiaceae > Caballeronia > Caballeronia sp. LZ016. The sequence goes on along the minus strand of NZ_JARTVY010000001.1, from coordinate 2,721,842 downwards.
CACGACCGTGTTCGTCGCGGTGCGGACGAATCAGCACACGCAAAGCTGGGCGGACGAATTCACGCGCGCCGTGCGCGACATACCGGAAGTGGTCGAGGTGTATCGGATGAGCGGCGAGACGGATTATCTGCTGCGCGTGGTGGTATCCGATATCGACGATTACGACCGCGTCTACAAGCAGCTCATCCGCGCGGTGCCGCTTTACGACGTGAGTTCGAGCTTCGCGATGGAGCAGATCAAGTACTCGACGGCGCTGCCGGTGCGGCCCGCAGCGGACGCCTGAGCGCGCGGCGAAAGAAAAGCCGCCCGGGGAGGGCGGCCGAACACGTCCGGTCACGAGGTATCCCTTCGAGCCCCTGGCGCTTGAGGGATCGGACGCGCATGGAATCCGCTCGAGTATGGTCAACAGGGCGAGGTTCGTTCAAGCGGGATGGTGCAGCACAGAATTTCGCGAGTGTCGTTCGCGTAGTGAAACGGCGCTCGCAACCCAACTGAAATCGAAGCCGGGTACGATGTCGGTTTCATCTCGAAAACTCTGAACGAGCCGCCGCGCCCCATGACCGACGACCCACGCAATCAGCGCCCGAACGCGCCGCAGAAAAAGAAGAATCCGACTTTGGGGATCAGCGTGTTCATCGTCGTGGTGTTGCTGCTCGTTATCTTCACGCTGCTCTTCAACGCGATCCGCGAAAAGCGCGAATTCGACGAGCAGACCGCACCGCCCGCCGCCGCAAGCGATGCGCGGTCCGCGCTTCCCGCGACGGGCGCATCGCAATAACACTGCGCTCAGGACGGCAGATGGATTTGCGCCGCGTCCTTGCGAATCAGCGTCGACGCCGTGAGCATCTGCTTGCACTGATGCGCAAGCAGCTTGAGATCCTGAATGGCATCGGCGGGTAGCGACTGCGCGCGTTCGGCGCTCGCGACCATCGTATCGAGATCGCGGCGCAATTCCTTGATCGCATCGGGGGGCGGCGCGCCGTCATCGTCGGATATCACGGCCTGCGCGTCCGACAGGTTGTCCCGCACGATGCCGAACGCACGCTGCACCGGCTCGAAGGGCTTCGGATCGGCATTGTCGATCGCTTGCAGCAGCGGCGCGGCCGCCGTGATCTGCGATGCGAGCACATGGCTTTGCACGAGCAGATCGTTCAGCTCGGCGACGTACTTTTGCTGCGGCTTCGGCTCCAGCATCATGCGCTGAAACGCCTGGGCCAAATTCGCGAACGCGACGTGCACGTTCTTGCGCGCAAGCCGGTAGCGGAAGTCGCGGTCCAGCGCCGTCGCCGCGACGGTCGCCGCAGCCGAGCCGCCCTTGCTCGCGGTGGCAGCCGTGCTCTCCCCGATGTTGACCGACGACAGCCGCTCCGCCGTCGCGCTCGCGGCCTTGATGGCGGGCGCGTCGCTGACGGCGTCGGCTTTCGCTTCCACGGCTGGCGCGAACGCGTGCGCGGCGCTCGCGTTGGCATCGGCGAAAGCGGCGCTCGGCACGGATGAGGGCGCACGCGATGCAGCGCTTGCCGCCTTCGTCTTCCACGACCAGCTCGCTTCCAGATAATTGCGTGTCGCGCCGAGCAGGTCCTTCACGAGCTTGCCCATCAGCCGATACTCCCAGTACGGGAACAGATGACTGGCGGCAATGGCGATCGCGCAGCCGACGACCGTGTCGATGGCGCGCTCGCCGATCAGCCGCAAGCTGCCCGGCGCGAGCAGATGGAACATCAGCAGCACATAGGACGACGTGAAGACCACGCTGCCCGCGTAATTGAAGAGGAGCAGGCTGTAGCTCATGACCATCGACGCGAACATCGCGACGAGCAGCACATGCGGGTCCTTGACGACGAGTATCAGCGCGATGGTCACCGCGCAGCCGATCGCCGTGCCGATGATCCGCTGCGTATTGCGCTGCTTGGTCAGCGAATAGCCCGGCTTCAGGATGATGACGGTGGTCATGACGATCCAGTATGCGTTCGTCAGCGGCAGCAGCCGCCCGAGCCAGAAGCCGATGCCCACCGCAATGGTCACGCGCAGCGCATGGCGAAAACTCGGCGAAGACATCGTCAGATTCGAGAAAATCTGCCTGAACGGCACGCGGCGGCTCGATATGAAACGCGACAGCGCGTGATCGATCTGCAGTTCGGTTTCGCTGAGGCTCGCGTCGTCGTGCGTGCGGCGGCGCATCTTGTCGATCAGGCGCGTGGCGCTCCACAGGCGCCGGAACACGGCCGCCGCCGCCGCATACGCCTCGGGATTCTTCTCGGGCAGCGCGTGCTTGCGCATCAGTTCGAGCTCGTATTCGATCGCGCGCAACTCGGCCTTCATGCTGACGTGCTTCGACGCGGGCCGGTTCTGCAGCACCGCCAGGCCGATTTCCTCCAGGTCCTCGCCGGCCTTGCGCATCAGGTCGCGATAGAACACGAGCACGTCCGATCCGGCGAACGTCCTGCGCACGAGCGGATAGTCCGTATGCGCGCCGACGAAGAACTCGTGCAGGTCCACGATGTTGATGAAGAGATTGAAGAGCCGGGCGCGCCGCGCATCGAGCCTGCGCGTCTGGACCTTCGGCAGATTGCGCAACACGATTTCCCGCGCGCCTTCCTGCTGCTCCACCGCCGCGATCTGCTTTTCGATGAGCTTTCGATAGCACTCGTCGAGGTCGGCGTCGACGTCATAGAACTCGGCGCGCGCCTGCAGATACTCCGCGCAGCTGAAGATGCTCTGCGCGAGCGCCTGCCGCTCGATGCGATACACGAGCAGATGCGAGACGAGCGTCGCCCAGTACGTGTACCAGAGGCCGCCGAGCAGTATCCACGACGCGTTGATGAGCGCCTGCATCGGCGTGAAATGCTCTTCCAGCGTGACGATCATCATGAAGAGCGTCGCGAAGCTGATCTGCGGCCAGCGGTTGCCGTAGACGACGATCAGCGAGAGCACGAACGTGAGCGGCACGACGGTCAGCCAGAGCGTCACCGGATGGGCCGTCGCAATGCCGGTGGCGAGCGCCGAGAAAAAGCCGATGAACGTGCACGCGAGCATCTCGTTGTGCTTGTGCTTGAGCGGCCCCGGCATGTCGACGACGCACGCGCCCAGCGCACCCGTGGCGATCGTGAAGCCGAGCTCGCGGTTGTGAAACACCGTGAGCATCAGCACGGCCGGAAGCGAAATGCCGAGCGCGCTGCGCAAGCCGCCGAAGAAGTACTGGCTGTAGACGAACTTTCTGATTTCGAACGAGTAACGCATCGACTTCCTGTATGGACGCGCGAGTAAGCGGGCAAAGGGCAAACGGCAAAGGCGGGCAAGGGCGACGTCGAGTCTAACGCAACTCGACGAGGCTTCGGACCTTGGCCGAACGGCCAGGTTCTCGGCGCGAAGTCGCTTTGTTATGCTGACGCTTGATTTGACAAAGCTTTGCGTTTTACGCCTTGCTCGTCCGTCCGGCAGCGCATCCAATCCCGCCCTTCATGCTTGAACTCTTCTATTCGAACCGTCACGAAACGCTCGCCGCCGCGCTTTTCGAGGACCTCGACGCATTCGCGATGCGCGAGGGCGATCCCTTCGCGCGCGAGTCGGTCATCGTGCCGAGCGCAGCCCTGCGCCGCCGGCTCGAACTGGACATGGCGGAGCGTTTCGGCATTTGCGCGAACGTCGATTTCTGCTATCTCGCGCAGTGGCTGTGGGCGCAGATCGGCCGCGTGCTGCCGGTGCCCGCGCGTTCGCCGTTCTCGCCGGACCGGCTCGCGTGGCGCTGCTATCGCCTGTTCGACGAGCCGTCGTTCAGCGAAGCGCCGCGCCTGTCGACCTATCTCGATGCCGCCGACGATTCCATGCGCTACGAACTCGCGCGCCGCATCGCGACGGTATTCGACCACTATCTGACGTATCGCCCGGAATGGCTCACGCACTGGCAGGCGGGCGGCTCGATTCTCGCGGGCAATGGCAGGCAGACGGACCTTCGCGGTCCGCGGCTCGCAGGCGCAAGCGAGATTCAGCGTCAGGACGAACGATGGCAGTCCGCGCTCTGGCGCGCGTTGCTGGCAGACCTGACGGCGCCCGACGCCGGTCACGACCCGACGCCGCCGGCGTATCGCTTTCTGGCCGAAGCGCCGCGCTTCGATCTCGATACCGCGATGCGCGCCGAATGGCCGAGCCGCATCAGCGTTTTCGCGCTGCCGACGATGCCGCCGCTGCATATCGCGTTGCTGCGCGAGCTGTCGAGGTGGATCGACGTGCGCATCTATGCGCTCAATCCGTGCCGCGAATTCTGGTTCGACATCGTGAGCCAGGCGCGCGTCGAGCAGCTCGAACTGAAGGGCGAGGCCGATTTTCAGGAGGTCGGGCATCCGCTGCTGGCGGAGTGGGGCCGTCAGACGCAGGCGCAGCTTCACATGCTGCACGAGCTGACCGAGAGCGCGGCATCGAGCGAGCGCGAACTCTTCCAAGAAAACACCGCGCCGACGTGGCTCGCGCGCGTGCAGAACGGCATCCTCACGCTCGACGAAGAGAACGCCGGGCCGCAAGCAGAAGACATTGTCGAGACGGGCGTGGAAGTGCATGTATGCCATAGCCTCTCGCGTCAGCTGGAAGTGCTGCACGACCGCCTGCTCGACTGGTTCGACTCGATAGAAGGACTCGAGCCGTCGGATGTGCTCGTCGCGTTTCCCGATCTCGCGGTGGCCGGCCCGCTGATCGACGGCGTGTTCGGCACCGCGCCCGCCGGCGCGAGCAACGAGCGCAGGCGCATTCCGTATCGCATCACCGGCTTGCCGCCGTCGCAGGCGAACCCGGTCGCGCGCGCGATGCTCGACTGGCTCGCGCTCGCCGAACGCGGCGTCGGCGCGCCGGAGCTGATCGAATGGCTGCGCGTCGACGCAATCGCGACGCGCTACGGCATCGATGCGCCATCGCTCGAAACGGCGCAGGAATGGCTCGCGGCGGCGGGCGCGCGCCGCGGTTTGCGTCCGGCCGAAGCCGCGGGCGAGCACGTGCCCGCCGCGCGTCACACCTTCGCCGATGCGCTCACGCGTCTCTATCTCGGCTACGCGCTGCCGGGCGGCGGCGCGCCGGTCGCGGAGTGGCTGCCGGTCGAGGGCGCGCAGGGGTCCGAGGCCGAATTGCTCGGACGCCTCACGCGCTTCATCGACGATATCGACGCTTTCGCCGCGCAGATCGCAACGCCGAAGACCGCGCGCGCATGGGGCGACTTGCTGCTCGATACGCTCGCGCGTTCCTTCGATGCAGGCGTCGCGTTCAACGACACCATCGGCGACGTGCGCCACGCGATCGACGCGCTGATCGTCGCAATGGACGAAGGCGCGCGCGGCACGGAGGTATCGGCGGCCGTGATCCGCACCGCGCTCACCGACACGCTCGACGATCCCGCGCGCGGCGGCGTGCCGTGGGGCGGCGTCACGTTCTCGTCGCTGACGAGCCTGCGCGGGCTGCCGTATCGCGTGGTGTGTCTGCTCGGCATGGACGACGGCATGTTGCCGAGCCTCACGCGCGCCGACGAATTCGATCTCATGGCGAGCTTCGGCAAGCTGGGCGACCGCCAGCGCCGCGACGACGAGCGCAATCTCTTTCTCGACCTGATGCTCGCGGCCCGCGACCGGCTGATGATCGCCTACACCGGGCGCAGCATTCGCGACAACGCCGTACTGCCGCCCGCCGCGCTCATCGACGAACTGCTCGATCATCTCGCCGAAGCCGTCGCGGGCAAGCACGCTGCGCCGGATGAACTGGCGAAGGCGCGGGCGTTGTTCGTTCACGAGCATCCGCTACAGCCGTTTGCGCCGGAGTATTTCGAGCCGCAAGGGCGTCTTTTCACCTACGAGCCGGAACGCGCCGAACTGGCGCGTGCGCTGGCTGCGGGGCGTGCGCAGGCAAGCGCGCCGTTTTTCGCGTCGCCGCTGCCGGCTGAGGACGAGGACGCGGATACCGTCGCTTTCGACGATTTCGTGCGCTTCTGGCGGCATCCGGCGCGGGCGCTGCTGCGGGATCGGCTGGGCATCGCGCTCGTCGATGCCGAGGCCGAGCTCGATGTCACCGAGCCGTTCGAACTCGGCTTCGCGGGCCGCGATGCGCTTGCCGCACGCGTGCTGCCGTCGCTGCTCGAAGCGGAAGATCACGTCGCGCACGACGCCCGCGAGCGAGCGCGTCATGTGGCGCGCACGAGCCCCGAGATGCCCGGCGGCGCGACGGGCGCCGTCTGGCAGACGCGCGAGATGCACGCGCTCGCGCAGCTCGCGGACCGCATCCGCGTCTCGGTGGCCGACGGTGCAGCGCGCTTGCCGTTTTCGCTCGACATTGCGCCGCGCTGGCCGGATACGGAAGGCGTCGCGCTCTTCGGCGCGCACGACGACGCGCTCATCGACGAACGGCCGCTCACGCTTTCCGGCACGCTCAACCGCCTGACGCCGCAAGGCCAGGTGATCTATCGCTACGACCAGCCGCGCGCCCGCGATTACCTATCTGCGTGGCTCGCGCATCTCGCGTATTGCGCGGCGCTGCCGGACGGCCCGCGCCGCACCATCTGGCACGGACGCGGCGCGCAGTCGTCGGATTTCGAGCTGACGTCCGTCGCCGATCCGCTCGCGCATCTCGGTGCGCTCGCGGCGCTGTATCGCGCGGGACGGCGCATGCCGCTGCGTTTCTTCCCGAAGAGCGCGTGGCTCAGGATGAGCGAAGGCGATGCGAAGGCGCACGCCGCGTGGGAATCCGATCGCGTGCGCGCGGAATCAGACGATCCCGCTTATCGCATCGCGCTTCGCGGTGAATCGCTCGCGCTCGACGACCGCTTCGCCGCGCTCGCGCGCATCGTTTTCGAGCCGCTTCGGCAACACCTGCAACGCGACGCATGATGACCACGGCAATCCAGGAACTCGACGTTTTTTCGTGCCCGCTCGACGGCGTCAACCAGATCGAAGCATCGGCCGGCACCGGCAAGACGTGGAACATCTGCGCGCTGTACGTCCGCCTGCTGCTCGAGAAGCAGTTGAGCGTCGAACGCATTCTCGTCGTCACATTCACGAAGGCCGCGACCGCCGAGCTGCACGAGCGCATCCGCACGCGGCTCGCGGGCGTCGCCCATGCGATCGAGAACGGCGATGCCGCCGGCGATCCATTCATCGAGCAGCTTTTCGAAACCACGCTCGCGGGCATCGATCCGAGCGAAGCGCTGCAGCGCATCCGCATCGCGCTGCATACCTTCGATCAGGCCGCGATTCACACGATCCACGCGTTCTGTCAGCGCGCGCTGCAGGAAGCGCCGTTCGCCGCCGCCATGCCCTTCGCGTTCGACATGGAAGCCGACGACAGCGCGCTGCGCTTTGAGCTTGCCGCCGATTTCTGGCGCGAGCGTGTGGAGCCTGCGGCGGCGCGCACGCCGTCGTTCGCGTCGTGGCTCGTTGCGAAGGGCGCGGGGCCGGCATCGCTCGATGCGCAGTTGGCGCGGCGTCTGAAGAAGCCGCTTGCGACGTTGCGCTGGGGCAAGAGCGAAGCCGAGCTTGCAGCCGAAGCCGTCGATGCCCGCGCGCTCTTCGACGAAGCCTGCGCCGTGTGGAACGCGGAGCGGGGCGCAATCGCGAAACTGCTTTTCGACGCCGAGGCGATGCTGAAGCAGACCTCGCACAAGCGTTCGATGATCGAGGCCGCGCTCGACGCCTGGGGAGAATATTTCGCCGATGCCGACTGTCACGCCGAGCCGCCGAAAGACGCGCTGAAGATCACCGCATCGGCGCTGGCGAAGGGCACGAAGGTCAAGCACGCGCCGCCCGCGCATCCGTTCTTCGAGCATGCGGAGACGCTCGCGGCGTCCGCCGCCGCAGCGGAAGCCGCGCAGCGCGCGATGTGGCTCGACATCGTGCGTGAATGGCTCGACTACGCGCCCGCCGAACTGTCGGCGAGAAAGCGTGCGCGGCGCGTCGTGTCGTTCGACGACCTGCTCTCGAACCTCCACCACGCGCTCGTCAGACATGCGTGGCTCGCGCAGGCGTTGCGCGAGCGTTATCCGGCGGCGCTCATCGACGAATTCCAGGACACCGATCCTTTGCAGTACGCGATCTTCAACCGCGTGTTCGCGCCGCATGGGCCGCTGTTTCTGGTCGGCGATCCGAAGCAGGCCATCTACAGCTTCCGCGCCGCTGATTTGCACACGTATCTCGCCGCGCGCGACGGCGCGAGCGCGCGTTACACGCTCGCGGTGAACCAGCGGTCGACCCCGCGCATCATCGAGGCGTGCAATCGCGTGTTCGGCGCGAATCCGTCGGCGTTCATTCTCGATGGCCTCGACTATCAGCCGGTGCGCGCGGGCACGCGATCGCGCGGCCCCTTTGTCGATGCGACGCCCGCCGCCGCTTATTCCGATATCGCGGATTTCTGCGTGTGGATGCTGCCGCACGGCGATGCCGCGTTGTCGAAGGCCAACGCGCAGCGTGAAGCGGCTGAAGCGTGCGCCGCCGAAATCGCGCGGCTCTTGAAGGGCGCGGCGCGCGGCGAAGTGCGCATCGGCGACGAGGCGCTCAGTGCGGGCGATATCGCCGTGCTCGTGCAGACGCACCGGCAGGGCAGTCTCGTCAAGCGCGTGCTGGCGGCGTGGGGCATCGGCAGCGTTGAACTCGCGCAGGCGTCGGTGTTCGGCTCGCTCGACGCCGAGCAGATCGAGCGCGTGCTCGCCGCCATCGACACGCCCGGCGACCTGCGACGTCTGCGCGCCGCGCTCGCGACCGACTGGTTCGGGCTGGACGCCGCCGCGCTGTGGCGTCTGGAACATGCGGCATCGGCGGAAGAAAGCGGCGCGAGCGATTCGACGAGCTGGGTCGAGCGCTTCTCGCGCTATCGCACGATCTGGCACGAGCGCGGCTTCGCCGTGATGTGGCGCACGCTCGCGCGCGAACTCTCGATTGCGGCGCGGCTCGTCGCGCGCGCGGACGCCGAGCGCAGGCTCACGAACGTCAACCATCTCGCGGAACTGCTGCAGGCGCGCTCGGCGGAGCAGCCGGGCATCGCGCCGACCTTGCGCTGGCTCGCCGCGCAGCGCGCGCAGCGGGGCGGCGGGGAAGATGCGCAATTGCGCCTCGAATCGGACCGCAATCTCGTGCAGATCGTGACGATCCACAAGTCGAAGGGCCTGGAATACGCGGTCGTGTTCTGTCCGTTCCTGAACGACGGCGGCGCGCGCGACGCGTCGAAATCCGGCTTGCCCGATGCCCGCGAGTATCACGACGATGCCGGCGAAGCGGTGCTGCACTACGGAATCGACGACGACGAAGCGAAAGCGATCGGCGCGGCCATCGCGCGGGAGCAGGCGGCCGAGCGGGCGCGGCTCGTTTATGTCGCGCTGACGCGGGCGGTGTATCGCTGCTACGTGGTCGCGGGCGTCTACATTTCGAACGTCTCGAACAAGTCGACGAAGGAATCGCGCAGGAGCGTGCTGAACTGGCTCGCCGCGGGCTCGGGTCAGAACTTCGACGCGTTCTGCGACGAACCGCCCGACGAAGCGGGCATCGTCGCGGCGTGGCGCGCGCTCGAAGCGCAATCGGACGGCGCGATCGGCGTGACGCCGCTGCCGGTCATCGATAGCCGCGATCCGCTTGCGGCCGACAAGCCCGGCGCCCACGAAATCACCGCGCGCACCAACCGGCGACTCTTGCGCGACCGCTGGCGCATGGCGAGCTTCAGTTCGCTGGTGGCGGCGGGCGCGCGGGATGAGGCGAATCAGTCGCAGCCGGTCGAAGCGCGCCCCGATCACGACGAACTCGCCGATGCCGGCGCGACGCCCCTGCCAGCGCCGCCTTCCCGCGACGAAGCCGCGCTCGCCGACGACGACATCCTCGCGTTCCCGCGCGGCGCGGCGGCGGGCGAATGTCTGCATCGCATGTACGAGCTTGCGGATTTCACACAGCCGTCGACGTGGCCCGGAGCCGTGGACGATGCGCTGCGCGAGTATCCGGTCCCCGCGCCCGCGCCGCTCGCGCAGCGTCTTCGGCCGATGATGCTGCGGCTCATCGCCGACACGCTCGCAAGCGAGATCGCGCCGGGCATGCGGCTGTCGGGCGTCGCCAACGGGCGGCGCATGAACGAGCTGGAGTTTCTGTTCCCCGCGCCGTCGCTGGATTTCCCGGCGCTGCGCCGGCTCCTGGCCGCGCATGGTTATCCGGATGTCGCGCTGGAGACGGGCGCGCTGCGGGGCTTCATCAAGGGGTTCATCGACATGATCGTGCTGCACGGCGGGCGTTACTGGATCATCGACTGGAAGTCGAACCATCTGGGCGATGCCGCCGAGGACTACGGCGCCGCGTCGCTCGCCAGCGCGATGGCGCATCACGCGTATCACCTGCAGGCGCTCGTATACGTGGTCGCGCTGCATCGTTACCTGCGCGCGCGGCTCGCCGATTACGACTACGAGACGCATGTGGGCGGCTATCTGTATCTGTTCGTGCGCGGCGTGCGTCCCGACTGGCGCGACGGCGATGCCGCGAGCGGCGTGCATCGCGGGCGGCCGCCGCTGGAACTGGTCGAGGCGCTGGATCGGGCGATGTCGGGGGTGACGGCATGAGCACGGTCGAAACCATGAACGGGGCGCCGTCCGCCGCATCCGCTTTCGCCGACGAAAGCGCCGCGCTCGCCGAGGGTTTCGCGCGGCGCATCGGCGAACTGTCGCGATGGTCGGGCGCGGACGCGCGGGCCGTCGCGTGGGCCGAACGCGCGGCGCTCGCCATCAGCCGGGCGACGGCGCTCGGGCACGTCTGCATGCCGCTTGCCGCGCTCGCGCGGCGTCATGGCGAGAGCGTGCGCGAAGCACGCGATGCGCTGCTTGCAAGCGGCGTCGCGACGTTGGCGCGCACGCAGGCGCGCATCGATGCCGCGGCTCTGCGGCCGCTCGTCATCGATGAAGACGGCCGGCTCTATCTCGCGCGCTACTTCGATTACGAGCGGCGGCTCGCGGTCGCGCTGGTCGAACGGGCGCGCGGGGCGCGCATCGACGTGTCGCAGCGGGAACTCGCGCAGCAGGCCGGGCGGATCGCCCGGTACTTCGGGCAAGCCCCGGCCGATGACGACGATATCGACTGGCAGCGCGTCGCCGCGCTCGTCGCGCTGGCGGGGCGGCTGACCATCGTGAGCGGCGGTCCGGGAACGGGCAAGACGACGACGGTCGTCGGCGTGCTCGCGTGTCTGCTCGACGCCGACCCGACCTTGCGCATCGCGCTCGCCGCACCGACGGGCAAGGCCGCGCAGCGCATGCAGGAAGCGTTGATCGAGCGCGCGGACAAGCTGCCGCCCGAGCTGGCGGCGCGCCTGCCGCGCACATCGTTCACGTTGCAGCGGCTGCTCGGCGTGCTGCCGGACGGCGGTTTCCGGCATCATCGCGACAACCCGTTGCCGTATGACGTGATCGTGGTCGACGAGGCGTCGATGATCGACGTCGCGCTCGCGGCGCATTTGCTCGAAGCGGTTGCGCCGTCGAGCCGGCTCGTGATGCTGGGCGACAAGGATCAGCTATCGGCCGTCGAGGCGGGCGCGGTGTTCGCGGAACTGAGCGCGCAACCCACGTTCAGCGAGGCGGGCGCGAGGCGGATCGCAGGAGCGCTCGGCGTGGCGCTGGCGCGGTTGCGGGCGGCGTTGCCTGCTTCCGGCGCGGAAGGGCGCAGGAACGCAGCGGCCCTCGAGCGGCCGGGCGCTCGCATCGAAACTCGCGACGATGACTACGGCGACTTCTTCCCGGGCGATGACGATGGCGAGCGCGAGCCGTTCATCGACGCGCCCGTCGAAAGCGGTGCGGAGCAGGGCGACCTGTTCTCGAACGCCGCCGCCCGCGAGAGGGAACCGGCCGGCGCGCCGTCCCTTGACGCGTCACGCCCTCGCCACGAAGGTGCCGATGCGCCCGCGAACGCGTCTACCCCCGCGCGGCTCGCCAATGCACCGCACGCCGACGACGAAGGCTATGCCGACCTCTTCGCCACGCTCGAAACGGGCGCCAGTGAAGCGAACGAAACGCCCGCCGACGCGCCGCTCACCGACAGCGTCGTGTGGCTCGCGCGCAACTATCGCTTCGGACTCGATTCAGCGATCGGCCGCTTGTCCATCGCGATCCGCGACGGCGACGCGCAAGCCGCGCTCGATGCGCTCGACGCAACGCAGCCGGCCGCACCGGAAGCCTCCGCCGCCGTGCTCCTCGACGACGGTCACGCCACGCTGTCCGACCGCACGCTGGCGCATCTGGCGAAGGGATTCGCGCCTTATGCCGCCGCGCTCTCATCGATGCTGCAGGGCGAGCATCCGCCATCCGACGAAGCCGGGCTTTTCGATGCGCTCAATCGCTTCCGTGTGCTCTGCGCCACGCGCAAAGGGCCACGCGGCGTCGATGAAGTGAACGCGCGCATCGCGTCGAAGGTGCGCGAGCAGGCGGGCATCGCGCTTGCAATCGGAGCGCAGTGGTTCGCCGGGCGCCCGGTGATCGTCACGCGCAACGACTATGCGCTGGGGCTTTTCAACGGCGATATCGGCATTGCGCTGCCGGGGCCGAACGGCGCGCTGCGCGTCGCGTTCCGCATGGCGGACGGCTCGCTGCGTCATGTATCGCCGGCTGCGCTGCCGCCGCACGATACGGCGTTCGCGTTGACCGTTCACAAATCGCAAGGCTCCGAGTTCGAGCACGCGGCGCTCGTGTTGCCGGGCAGCTTCGTGCGCGTGTTGTCGCGCGAACTGGTTTATACGGCGATCACGCGGGCGAAGCGCCGTATCGAAGTCATCGGATCGGCGGCGATCTTCGCGCAGGCCGTCGATGCGCCGACGCGCCGCGATTCCGGTCTCGCCGCGCGAATGATGCGGCTGATGCACATGCACCATCGATCCTGAACGAAGGAGTTTCATCCATGAGCGATAGCCTCGTGGTGCCGCCAGGCGAAGTCGAACTGACCGCCGTGCGCGCGCAAGGCGCGGGCGGTCAGAACGTCAACAAGGTATCGAGCGCGATTCACTTGCGCTTCGACATCCGCGCGTCGTCGCTGCCGGAGCACATCAAGGCGCGGCTGCTCGCGCTGTCCGACAGCCGCGTCACGCGCGAAGGCGTGATCGTCATCAAGGCGCAGGAGCATCGCACGCAGGACATGAATCGCGCGGCGGCGCTCGCGCGTCTCGACGAGATGATCCGAAGCGTGAGCGTCACCCGGCGCAAGCGCATCGCGACCAAGCCGACGCGGGCGTCGCAGGTGCGCCGCGTCGAAGGGAAGGTCAGGCGGGGAGCGGTGAAGGCGGGGCGGGGCGCGGTGCGCGGCGAATAGGGCGGCTATTAGGCGGCGATTAGGCGGCGATCAGGCGGCGATCACGCGGCGATCAGGCGGCGATCAGGCGGCGAGCGGCGCGTCGCTGTTCACTCACCGCGCTATTGCTGCCGCGTGGGAAAGCGCGTCGGCTTCACGGTTCCGTCATGGGAGGACGCAATCACCGAGCGATGCCGCGCCGCCCGAAAAACGGCACGTGCTTGACGATTCCCGTCGCGAGCGCCGTGCCGACCAGCACGACAGCGCACCCTTCCAGCATCACGAGCGATACGTGCTCGTTCAGGAACAGCGCGCCCCAGAGAATGCCGAACAGCGGAATGACGAACGTGACCGTCATGGCGCGAGCAGGCCCCGCTGCGGCCACGAGCCGGAAGTACAGAAAATAGGCGATGCCCGTGCAGCACACGCCCAGCGCAATCACCGCCGACCACGCGTGCGCGGAGACCGGCGTCGCGGGCCATGTCAGCAGGGCGATCGGCGCGAGCGTGACGGTCGCACCGATCATGCTGCCAGCGGCGTTGGTGGTCGCGTCGACGTCCATCAGATACTTCTTCGCGAAATTGCCCGCCACGCCATACAGCGCCGATGCGGCGAGCGCCGCAGCGGCCGCCAGCATGCCGCGCACGGGCAGTCCGGCGGAGGCCGTGCCGTCCGTCGCGATCTGGTTCCACACGAGCAGCAGCACGCCCGCGAAGCCGATGGCCATGCCGATGCTGCGCATGGTGGTCAGCCGGTCCTTCAGCCACACGTAGGCGACGAGCGCGCCCCAGAGCGGCGTCGTCGCGTTGATGACGGACGTCGCGCCTGCCGACAGCGTCAATTCCGCGAACGCGAACAGGCAGAACGGCGCGGCCGAATTGAGAATGCCGACCACGAAAAGCGGCAGCGCGCGCCGGCGCATCGCGCCGAGGGTGGCGGTCACGTTGCGGCGCGCAAGCAGCATCGCGATGAGAAACAGCGCACCGATGCCGACGCGCACGGCCATGAGCGGCGCGACGCCGAACTCGGCGACGCCCACGCGGATGAACAGAAAGGATGCGCCCCACAACGCGGCGAGCACGATCAATTGCAACAAGTTGGCGATGGACATGACGATGGACTTCGAGACTACGTATTAAAAGTCCGCGCATGTTAGCACCGCGCCGCGCGCCGAAGAACGCGCCTTCGATGAGGCCGCAAGATGCGGGATCAGTGCGGCGGGATCATCCACGTCAGCACGTTTTGCTGCAGCCAGACGAGCACGCCGAGGATTACCGTCAGCAGAATCGAATGCTTGAAGGTGCGCGCGAACACGAGCCCTTCCTTGCCCTTGAGGTCGGTCGTCGCGACGCCGGTCGAGATATTTTGTGGCGAGATCATCTTGCCCATCACGCCGCCGGAGGAATTCGTCGCGGCCATCAGCACGGGATTGAGATTGAGCTGATGCGCCGCCACCACCTGGAGGTTGCCGAAGAGCGCGTTGCCCGACGTATCGCTGCCGGAGAGGAAGACCGCCACCCAGCCGAGAAACGCGGACACGAGCGGAAAGAACGGTCCGACCGACGCGACGCCTAGGCCGAGCGTGTAGTTCATGCCCGAGTAGTTCATCAGATAGGCGAGGCCGACGATCGTCGCCACCGTGAGAATCGCGATGCGCGTCTGCACCCATGTGTCGACGATCGCCGCGCCGTATTCGCGTGCGGGCAACCGCACGAGCGCCGCCGTGATGATCGACGCGACCAGGATCGCAGTGCCCGTCGCGAGCGGCTGGAAGTCCCAGATCGCGCCGTATGGCTGGTTGTACAGCGTGATGTAGACGGCCTTGTCTAGACCGGGCCAGGCGACCTTCACATCGCCGATGAGGAAGATCTTGGCGACCGTCCACACGATCACCACCAGCGACACGACGATCCACGGCAACCAGCCTTGTCCGCCGGAAATCGCCGCGCGCGTCTCGCCGAGACGACCGACATTCACGGCGAAACGCTCATCGGCGGCGGGCTTCCAGACGCGCAGGAACGCGATCGTCAGAATCAGCGAGACGAGCGAGGAGAGCACGTCGGTCAGCGCATAGCTGATGTAGTTCGACGTGACGTATTGCGTGAGCGCGAAGCTCGCGCCCGATACGAGCAGCACGGGCCACACGCGCAGCATGTTGCGAAAGCCGGCGTAGATGCCGATCACGTAGAACGGCAGGAAGAACGCGAAGAACGGCAACTGGCGGCCGACCATCTTGGCGAGGGCGTCCGTGGGAAGGTGCGTGACCGCGCCGAGCACGGTGATCGGCACGCCGAGGGCGCCGAAGGCCACCGGCGCGGTATTGAAGATCAGCGTGAAGGTGAGCGCTTCGAGCGTGGGGAAGCCGAGCAGGATCAAGAGCGAACTGGTGATGGCGATCGGCGTGCCGAAGCCCGAGATGCCTTCGAGCAGCGCGCCGAACGAGAATCCGATGACGACCAGCACGATGCGCCTGTCGTTCGGCAGGTTTTCGACCATCCAGAGGCGGAAGGCTTCGAAGCGCCCGGAGCGTTGCGCGACGTTGTAGAGCAGGATCGCGGCGAACACGATCCACATCACCGGCCATAGGGCGAAGACCGCGCCGGCGGCGATCGAGTTGAGCGCGAGCCTGACCGGAAAGTGCCACGCGGCCACCGCGATGACGAGCGCGACGATCAGCCCGGCCATCGACGCCTGCCAGGCGGGGCGGCGCGCCCAGCCGAGCAGCACGAGCACGACGGCGATCGGCAGCGCCGCGACGATGAACGACAACGCGAGCGAATTGGCGACGGGCGTAAGCAGTTGATGGAACATCGAGGTCTCCTTGTCGGCAGGCGGCGGCGAGCCGCGAGGCGCGTGGGATTTCTTCGATGCTTCGGCGGCTTTAAGCGACCGCGTAACGCGCAGCCTAAGAATAGGTGACCGATGGCCTCCGTCAAGCGGGAAATGTTCTTATCGGCCGTTACGCGTTTTGTCGTTCAGCGAGAGACGCCTTCAGCCTTCGACGGCCGCGGCGGGAGCCGTATCGTCGTGGCTCGCAAGAGGCGCCTGGCGGAACACCCATACGGTGAGGAGCGCGAGAGAAGCGAGCATCCACAGCAGAAAGAACACAAAAGCCATCATGTCAGGTCCCCGAGAGCGATGGTTTCGCGACGGCGTCTTACCGTCGCGTTGCGCGAATGAGGGACCTGAATAGCCAGAACCGTGCCAATTGTCTGGCGAATCGGGCGGAAGGCTTGTCGGAAAAGGACGAGAGCGCTCGCATTGAAACGCCAGGAAGGCGCGCGCGAGCGAAATTATCGGAAAATGTTGCAGGTCTGTTACGCCGCAAGCCATAAGCGGCGCGAAAGCGGCCGTTTCTGTAACGTTCGCGAAAAGCGGGGGCCGCTGCGATTCAGTGTCGGCCGCCGCCGTGACCGCCGCCGTAGCCGCCGCGGCCGCCGTGCCACCCGCTGTCGCCGCCATGCCAGCCACCGCCGCCATGCCCGCCGCCGTGCCACCCGTGCCCGCCGCCCCAGCAGCATCCGCCGCCCCAGTATCCGAACCCGATGGATATCGCCGGATAACGATAGCCGTAATAGGCGGGGTACGCCGCATAAGCAGGATAAGGCGCGTAATACGGATACGACGGGTAAGCGGGCACCGCGTAGTACTCCGTCATCGGCACCTGCGCGGTCGAGTATGTCGCTCCGGGCACCGTCGCCGCCGATGCGCCGGACGCGCCCTGTGCGGGCAACGCGAATTCGCGTTGCGCATACGCCGTGGGCACGGTCGAGTAATAGGCGCCGGGATAATCCGGATAGGGCGGGTAATAGCATCCGCTGACGAACGCTCCGGCAGCGATCGCGGCGACGGTGGCCTTGTGTCTGTTGATGATGCGGGCGGGACTCATGGTGCTGCTCCTTGCGTGCGGCTTGCCGGACTCTTGACTCAGGCGGGTCCTTTCAGAGGAGCTTACTCGATCGTTTTGCGATACGCGCCTGAGCGCACGTGAAAAAGTATCGCTGGAACCGCGTCTTGTAACAGGTCTGAAACAGCGGCGCGGTCAGGACCCGTCGCGCCGCTCGTATAAGGCTCGTTACTTGCCGACCTGATTGCCGATGATCCCGCCGACCGCCGCGCCGCCGAGCGTCGAAAGCGCGCTGCCGCCGATCACCGCCCCGCCCGCTGCGCCGACGCCCGCGCCGATCGCGGTATCGCGCTGACGGGTGGTCATGCTGTCGCAGCCGGTCACGCCGGCCAGAAGTGCTACGACCATTGCAGCGGCGCCGATTTGTTTGATGTTTTTCATGTCGACTCTCCAATACGATGATGAGATGAAACGGCTGCGGCTCGCACGGAACGGCGCCGCATAGGCTCGCCGGTTCATAGGGTGATGAGCAGGAAAGGTGCCTGGAGGTCCGCATGGTTGAGTAAGTCGACGGAGATAACTGACTATGAGCACTTAATTTTGCAGAGTTACTGCTCAAAGGCGAGGTAATGGGGAGCCTCAAGAACTGCAGTTATTAAACTCGACGCTGTCGCCGTGGAAGCAACTAGCGGACAATGGGACGTGATGCGTACACCAAGCTCTGACAGAGGCCCCGATCCAACGTATGGGACTGCGGTTCAACGCTTTCCAGATATCAACGAAACCGTTGCAGTGAATCACGCGGATACCCTTAGAGCGCTTAAAACGCGTCTCAAAGAAGGCGACAGTGCATGGGCCATTATGGGACGTTTCATCAGAGAGAGGATGCATGAGGCGACTTAGATGTCTTTTCTTCACCATCTTGCTGTTGCTCCTGCCTGGATGCAAGGCGTCCGAGTATCCCCTCGCTATTTACAGAATCGAGGGCCTGGATTATTACATGGTCAAAGTGTATTTCCGCGCACCTAAGGATGATTTGGCCGAAGAGCGGAACCTTTTACCCTGCGTCTCTGGAGATGGTGAGCCGGGGCGTTTCTACCAAGACAAGCAGTCTGGTCTTGAATTCGGAGGGTCGATTGAGCCGCTTGGACAAGATGGTAGCCAATTCCTCTATTCTTCAGTATTAGTAGCTTCCATCTACGAACGGAGGTAAGGAATTGGAAGGATATCGACAGGGCTAGCATGTTAGATGGACTCCGGAAGACAGAGAAGCTGTCGTGCCGCGGAACTATTATCATGCGCCTGACTTGTCGCAAGTAACGGAAATAAAATCGAGCGTTCTTTTGCGGTCCTATGGTAAATAATGATGCTTGTTACGGTGCAATAGTTGTCCGCAACCGAGCAGGAGCCTCGCCTGAACGGGTTATAACAAGTGGTATGCCATGAAAGGAATCGTTGGCGCAGCGGAAATCGCTTAGTCATGTAAGCCTTTAAGGCTGCTTTTGATTCTTGAGACATAGGAGAGGGCGGGCTGTCCGGGACCTTCCGTGCGTTGGCTCTTGTGCGTGGAACGAATGCGCTCGCTGACCGCTATCGATACGCCCCAATCGCATCCGTGCAACTATTAGTGGCAATAGTGGCGCGGTGCATGAAAGGGGACAAAACGGCCCGCCGCAATGGACATGCGACGGGCCGCCAGATGAGTGCCTCAAGTCGGCTGATAAATCTCCGCGCCCTTCTTCACGAACTCGATCGCCTTCGTCTGCATGCCGTGCGTAAGCGCATCGGTTTCGCTGACGCCTTGCTTCGCCGCGAAGTCGCGCACGTCCTGCGTGATCTTCATCGAGCAGAAATGCGGCCCGCACATCGAGCAGAAATGCGCGACCTTGGCCGAATCCTTGGGCAGCGTTTCATCGTGGAATTCGCGCGCCTTGTCCGGATCGAGGCCCAGATTGAACTGGTCTTCCCAGCGGAATTCGAAGCGCGCCTTCGATAGCGCGTTGTCCCGCACCTGGGCGCCCGGATGACCCTTGGCCAGATCGGCCGCGTGCGCCGCGAGCTTGTAGGTGATGATGCCTTCCTTCACGTCGTCCTTGTTCGGCAGGCCGAGGTGCTCCTTCGGCGTGACATAGCAGAGCATCGCGGTGCCGAACCAGCCGATCATCGCAGCGCCGATGCCCGACGTGATGTGGTCGTAGCCCGGTGCGATGTCCGTCGTCAAGGGTCCGAGCGTATAGAAGGGCGCCTCGTCGCACCATTGCAGCTGCAGGTCCATGTTCTCCTTGATGAGCTGCATCGGCACATGGCCCGGACCTTCGATCATCACCTGCACGTCATGCTTCCACGCGATCTGCGTCAGCTCGCCGAGCGTCTTCAGTTCGCCGAGCTGGGCTTCGTCGTTGGCGTCGTAGATCGAGCCGGGACGCAGGCCATCGCCGAGCGAGAACGAGACATCGTATTGCTTCATGATTTCGCAGATGTCTTCGAAGTGCTCGTAGATGAAGCTCTCCTTGTGATGCGCGAGGCACCACTTCGCCATGATCGATCCGCCGCGCGACACGATGCCCGTCATGCGGTTCGCCGTCAGCGGCACGTACTGCAGCCGCACGCCGGCGTGGATCGTGAAGTAATCGACGCCTTGCTCGGCCTGCTCGATCAGCGTGTCGCGGAAGATGTCCCACGTGAGGTCTTCGGCTTTGCCGTTGACCTTCTCCAGCGCCTGGTAGATCGGCACGGTGCCGATCGGCACCGGCGAATTGCGGATGATCCACTCGCGCGTCTCGTGGATATGCTTGCCGGTCGACAGGTCCATCACCGTGTCGCCGCCCCAGCGGATGGCCCACGTCATCTTGTCGACTTCCTCGCCGATCGATGACGTCACCGCCGAATTGCCGATGTTCGCGTTGATCTTCACGAGGAAGTTGCGGCCGATGATCATCGGCTCGCTCTCCGGGTGATTGATGTTCGCCGGGATGATCGCGCGGCCGCGCGCGACTTCCTCGCGCACGAACTCGGGCGTGATCGCCTTCAGCGCGTCCTTGCCGAACGCCGCCGCGCCGAACGCCTGGCCGGGATGCTGGCGGCCCATCATCTGCGCGAGCTTCTCGCCGTTCGGGCCGCTCGCCTTCAGGCTCTCGAGATACTCGGCGCGGCGCTGGTTCTCGCGGATCGCGATGAACTCCATCTCCGGCGTGACGATGCCGGCGCGTGCGTAGTGCATCTGCGTGACGTTATTGCCGTCGCGTGCGCGGCGCGGCTTGCGATGCAGGCCGGGAAAGCGCAGCTCGGCGGTCTTCGGATCGGCGGCGCGCTCGCGGCCGAATTCGCTCGACAAGCCTGCGAGCTCCTCCGTGTCGCCGCGCTTGTCGATCCAGCCGGCGCGCAGCGCGGGCAGGCCCGAGCGGATGTCGATGCGCGCGTCGGGATCGGTGTACGGACCCGACGTGTCGTACACGTACACCGGCGGATTCTTCTCGCCGCCGAAGCCGTCGGGCGTGTCCGACTGCGTGATTTCGCGCATCGGCACGCGGATGTCCGGCGTCGAGCCGCTCACGTAGACCTTGCGCGAGTTGGGCAGCGGCGCGATGGCGGCCGCATCGACGACGGCGTTTTCGGACAGAAACTTCGGATTGGCATTCATGTGCTGTATGTCTCCTGCAGGGACGAAAATTTCAGCGCGAGCATGAGGAAGCCCGGCTGACTCAGGAGCTAAACAGGGAGGAACGAGATGGAAAGGTGCGGGCGCTGAAGATGCGGCGGAAGGTCTTGTCAAAGCCGCAGTGCCCGAACGCTTCCCTGCGCTGGCATTATCCAGATCAGGTTCAAAGGGTATTTCTCACCCACGTGGCACGGGCGATTCGACCGGTGACGCCAATTCGAAATCGCGATGTGCAGCGCAGGACCCCCGCGTTAGCAGCCGCCACGATACACCGCACCGTGGTGCGTTGACAACCATCCCGAAATAGCCCGCTTCGCGCGGTGCCGTTCCTGCATAATGGCGGGCGCCGCGTTTTAGGTAGTTACCCGAAGCGCGGTTTCGCGACCGCCGCCGCTCGCCGTTTGCCTGTCCTCGTTCGCCTCTCGACCGCACTTCGTTCGCTTCGTCATGCCGCTGTGTCTTCATCGTCCTGCACCGTCGTGCGGGCGTCGCACTTCGCGTTCTTCGGCCGTTTCCGCATGCGCCACGCGCAACGCGGCTTTCGCGGAGTGAGCATGTCCACTTCCACGCCGCGTCTGCCGTTCTCGTTTCCCGATCGCTTTCCGTTTCGCGCGCCTCGCTCCTTCAGGGGACAAGTCGTGCTCGCGCTCGCTGTCGTGTATCTCGTCTGGGGATCGACCTATCTCGGGATACATCTGGCGCTCGAATCGTTTCCGCCGCTGATGCTCGGCGGGCTGCGCAATCTGTTCGCGGGCATCGGGCTGTTCGCCATCGGCATGCATCGCAAGGCGGTGCTGCCGAACGCGCAGGAAGTGCGCAACGCGGCGATCGTCGGCACCTTGCTCGAGGGTCTGTCGAGCGGGATGATGGCTTACGGCATGCGCACGGTCGGCACCGGCACGGCGGCGGTGATGGTGGCGACCGTGCCGCTCTTTGCGACGATCTTCACCGCGCTCGCCGGCCGGGGCGTGGCGAAAGGGGAGTGGTTCGCAGTGGCGCTGGGGCTCGTCGGCATCGTCGTGCTGAATCATGGCGACCCTTCGCCCGGTTCGACGCACGGCACGCTCGCGATCCTCTGCGCCGCAATCTTCTGGGCGGGCGGCGCACATCTCGCTGGGCGGCTGCGGCAGCCGTCCGATCTGCTGATGTCGACTGCGCTGCAGATCGGCCTCGGCGGTCTGATCGCGACGGGCATCGCGTTCCTGGCGGGCGAGCGTGTCACGCATGTGGGACCCGGCGCGGGCGTGTCGTTTCTGTATCTCGTCGTGATCGGATCGATGGCCGCGTACGTCGCTTACAACTTCCTGATCCGCCATACGAGCACGATCATCGCGACGAGTTGCCTCTATGTGAACCCGATCGTCGCGGTGCTGCTGGGGGCGGTGCTGCTCGGCGAGGTGATCACGCAATGGACGGTCGTTGCCACCGTCGTCATTCTGATCAGCGTGAGCTTGTCGTTCTGGTTTGACTCCGGAAGGGGACGACTCCCGCCGGACGCGGGTTGAAGATAAGGAAAGCCCCTGCTTAAGATCGCGGAAAAATTCAGCGATTCTTTCAAAAATTAAGCGATGGGTAATCTCTGGTTTTAGTGCCAGAGGACCGTTCACCAACATCGCCGAGAACAGTGTATGGGCGTGTAGGCAATCTCATTTCGAAGCCATTTCGACGTCCGGCGATGCTTCAGCCTTACTCGTACTGGAGGATGAAGTCGAGCTTAGTCGTCACTTTCCGGAACTTGTCAATCAGTTAACCCTGGACGCATTCGTTCAGAACCACCCGAACTGCGACGTTCTGTTCCTGGACTGTGTCTCGTTCAGCCCGCAGGCCCCGTTTCTACTTTCGTTAAGCGAAACTCAGATGAGAGATCGGGTGCGGACCGATATTTCAGCTGACCTCAGGCATCAATTTCGGAGCGTGAGTATCATCGATGCCCGCGGCGTGTACGCATATTGCGCCGCCAGCTACATTGTGACTCCGAAGGGGAAGCAAGTGTTGCGTCAGCTCTTCGCGGAGAGCTGCGACGTCAGAACGGCAGTGGACATTCTTTATCGGGATTGGATAGCGAGTGGGAGACTGGTCGCAAACGTGACCATTCCATTCTTAGCCACTCCGCCATTTCTAAACGCTTCGACCATCCCTTATGAGAAGCTCGCTTCTTCTGTCGGTAATGAAAAAGAATTGCTGCTCGCCAACGCGATACGGCGTTTGCTTTTTGCCGGCGATCACCAAATCGATCTGACTGAAATAGGCTCGATGCTTCGGGGAGCCGATAGCTCGAAGGAATACAAGCTGGGCATGCAGTTTTATGAAGCGTGCCGGTCGTTCCTGACCTCCGTTGTCGTGCCGTGACCAACCAGTGTCACAGGCTTCGCTCGGTCGCCTCAAGGCGTGTCGTCGAAGCGAATTAGACAGCCTTGGTTTGGAGCCCAACGGCGCAAAAAATCAATGCCCGCCGCGCAAGGCGGCGGGAACTTAGAAGCTACTGGCCGAACAAGCTCGTAACCGCGACCGGCTTACTTATGCTCTTCGGCCGAGTTGTGGATAGCTTGGCCGCCCTTCGAAATATCCTGGCCCGCGCCCGAGATGGTGTTGCAGCCCGCGAGCGCGGCCGTGCCGGCGATCAGCAGCATGGCGATGATTCGAGTCATATTCATTCCCCTTGATGTGAAATGGCGTGGTTGATCGTGTCTGGATTGGCCGCTGATCGTTGCGTGGGCCTCACCGGTGGTAACAATCATAAAAAATGCAGGTCGGCCTCCGCTGTAGGCACACATGCGTTTTTCTCGTCAGCGGCGTCCGTACTTCTCGTCGGCATCGTCCTACGCGGCGGAACGCGCCGGCGGTAACGCGGCGTCGTCATGGACGCGTTCGCGCGGCATCGACACGTGAATGCTCGTGCCATGCGGCTTCGCCCGCTCGATCTCGAAGCGCCCGCCGCGTGCCGACACGCGTTGCCGCATGCCGACGAGTCCGTGCGTGTGCGTCCGCTTCAAATCCTGCGGCCGGATGCCGACGCCGTCATCGGCGATATGCAGCGACACGGTCGCCTGATCCATCGTCAGCGCCACGCTGATGTTGCTCGCGCGCGCATACTTCGCCGCGTTCGTCAGCGTTTCCTGCGCGACCCGGAAGAGCGCAATCTCGATGGCTTCGCCGAGCTTCGGGTCTTCATCGGGCAAGTCGAACGACACCGTCCAGTTGTTGCGCTGCGCGGCTTCATCGACGAGCGCACGCAGCGCCGTCACAAGGCCGAAGTTCGCGAGCACGGTCGGCCGCATGTCTTCGATGATGCGCCGCTTGAGCGCGATGCCCTGATCGAGATTGCCGATGGCGCGCGTGAGTTTCTCGGCCATCGCCGGTTCCGTTTCGCGGAGCTTGCCGCGCACCCACGCGACGTCCATCTTGCTCGCGGTGAGAATGGAACCCAGCTCGTCATGCAGTTCGCGGGCCAGTTCCGTCTTCTCGTTCTCGCTCACGGACTGCAGGTGCCATGCGAGCGCTTCGAGTTGCCGCGTGCGCTCGAAGACGAGTTGATCCAGCTCTTCCTGCTGCGTGATGAGCTCGCGCTGCACGCGATCCTGCTTGTCCAGCTGAATGCCGAGATTGCGAAAGAGCAGCAGGAACAACACGATGTTCAGCGCGCATAACGCGCCGACGCAAAGCGTGGAGATGCGCTGATCGGCGCGGCTCGCATCGAGTGCGTGCTGGGCGCGTTGTTCCTCGTTGAGACGCAGCAGGGAGAGAGCCGCGCCGAGCGTGGCGTCGTCGGATGCGGGCAGGGCTTCCGGCTGCGAGGGCGCCGCGAGCCGCGCGGCGCCTCGCTCGATCTCCTCGTTCGCCGCAGCGCTGATCTGCGCGAAGCTGGCAAGCGCGGTGTCGTCGCCGATGCGTCGATAGTAGGCATCGAGCGTCGCGAGGGCGCGGCGCACGTGCGCCGTCGTTTGCTCGAATTGCGCCTTGTAGGCCGGTTCCGGTTGCAGTGCGAACGCGCGTCCTTGCGCGGACAGCGTCGCGATATCGGCGGCGAGCGCGGAGAGGTCGGCGGTTGCGCTCTTGGCATCCAGCGCCGTCTCATATTCGGCCGCGATTCGCATGCGCCCCGACTCCAGTATCACGAGGCCGCCGACTGTGATGACGATCGCCACCGTCATCGCGACGAGCCAGCTGTAGCGGCGCATCCAGTCGTTGATGCGGGCAAGGCCGGGAAGCGGCGGTGTCGGCGCTTCGTCGTGGGAGATGCGCGGCAGCACGGCGCGGGGAGCGTGGCTCATAGAGTGGTTTCAGGCATCGCGGGGCGGCGGATGGTCCGTCCGCGCGAGCCAATTGAAAGCTGATGTCGGTGGATTCTCACAGCAAAAAAGGAGCCAGCCCGAATGCGCGCGCCGCAGCGCATCGTTAGGATGGGCTCACCATCCATTCCTACGGGGAAAGATCATGCTGAAGTGGGCACTGTTCTTTGCGATCGTCGCCGTGATCGCCGGTCTTCTCGGCTTCACGGGCGTCGCGGCGGGCGCGGCGACCATCGCCAAATTTCTGTTCGTGCTGTTCCTGATCCTGTGCGTCGTGTTTCTGGTGCTGGGCTTCGTCATCACCAAGAAAGCGATCGATTAGCAGGCCTGGATTCGCTCACGGCGGCCCGTGGCGTCACGCCATAGCGCCGCCTCATGCGATGACAGGCACGCTCGAAGAGGAGGTTTCATGCTGCACTACGCCGCCGTTTTCTTCGTGATCGCGATCATTGCCGCGGTGTTCGGATTTACAGGCATCGCGGCGGGCGCGGCGGAAATCGCGAAGATCCTGTTCTATATTTTTTTGGTCGTATTCGTCGTTACGCTGTTGCTCGGCGTATTCAAGACATGACGGCCGCGCCGCTCCGATGGAGCGGTTTCATTCCGACAGTTCTGTGAGCGGGCACGGTGCGTGCATCGAAGACGTTCATCGGATAGCGGCGCGCTATGAGCCGCAGGCGCGGCCTGTGTAACCGCTACCGTCCACTACCATCCCACAGGAGCCAATCAAATGTCCAATTCGTCTGCTGTAACCGCCGCGCCGGGCCAATCCTCGGACGCCTTCGTCCTCGATGTCGAAAAGATCCGGAACGACGCGCGCCAGCACATGGACGAGGGCCCGGTCACGTCGACGTATAGCGCCGATCGCGAGACCGTGCTGAAGCTGCTCAACGACGCGCTCGCGACCGAATGGGTCTGCACGCTGCGCTACAAGCGCCACTATTTCATGGCGAAGGGCATTCACTCGGAAGCCGTCGCACAGGAATTCGCCGAGCACGCGACCGAGGAGCAGGAACACGCCGACATGCTCGCGGAACGCATCGTCCAGTTGGGCGGCGAGCCGAACTTCGCGCCGGACAGCCTCAAGTCGCGCGCGCACTCGGAGTACAAGGAAGGCGCGGACCTCATCGACATGATCCGCGAGAACCTCATTGCGGAGCGGATTGCGATCGATACCTATCGCGAGATCATCCGTTATCTCGGCGACAAGGATGTCACCACGCGCCGCATCTTCGAAGAGATTCTGGCGGTCGAAGAGGAGCACGCCGACGACATGGCCGATCTGCTCGAAGGCCGTAACGGCTGATGCGTCGGCGCGATGCGGGCACGAGCGAGACCGCGCATCGCGCTTCTGCGATGCATGCGTAAAATGACCGTTCACTCATTACAGCAGCGCGGACGGCCTGAATGATTCGAGTCTTGATAGCCGACGATCATGCGATCGTGCGCAGCGGGTTCAGGCAGTTCGTCGCCGACGAACCCGACATGGAAGTGGCGGCCGAGGCATCGACCGGCGACGAAACGATCGCGCTCGTGCGCGAGCAGGCCTTCGATGTGGTGCTGCTCGACATCGCGATGCCCGACAAGAACGGCGTCGATACGTTGCGCGTCATCAAGCAGATCCGGCCGCAGCAGGGCGTGCTGATGCTGTCGGGCTTTCCCGAGAGCCAGTACGCGATCAACCTGCTGAAGGCGGGCGCGAACGGCTATCTGAACAAGGACGCCGCGCCCGACGAGATCGTCCGGGCGATTCGCACGGTGGCGCGCGGGCATCGTTACTTGTCGGAGTTCATCGCCGATGCGCTCGCCGACAAGCTCGACAAGCCCGCGGCGGACCGGCCGCACGAGACGCTGTCGGAGCGCGAGTTCCAGATCTTTTGCAAGCTCGCGGGCGGCCGCATTCCGACGGAGATCGCGCAGGAGCTGCATCTGTCGGTGAAGACGGTGAGCACGTATCGGGCGCGCGTGCTGGAGAAGATGCGGCTGTCCAACAACGCCGATCTCACGTATTACGCGATCAAGAACGGATTGATCGAATAACGCAGCGTTTCGTTTGCGACGAGGATGCAGTAAAGCGGAGGATGCCCGCCGTGGGCCACATCATCATCGACGATTCGGCAGAGCAGCACAGACCGCGCGGCGGGCCGCTCGCGGTGCTGCTGATCGAGGATTCGCCGCTGATCCGCCGCAGTCTCACGGAGGCGATCGAAGCGCTCGGCCCGTGGCGCGTGACCGCTTTCGCCGATGCGCCGCAGGAGGCCATCGCGTTGCTGTCGTCGCAGGCCTTCGATGTGGTGATCGTCGATCTGCAACTGAAGCGCGGCTCGGGCATCGACGTGCTTGCGTGGCTCAAGGAAGCGAACGCATCGCGACTCGCGAACGATGCGTTCGTGGTCGTGCTGACGAATCATGCGCTGCCGGCTTATCGCGAAAGGTGCCTGCAGTACGGCGTGCGGCATTTCTTCGATAAATCGCTCGAGTTCGATCGCGTGCTCGATGCGCTGGAGGAATGGGGAAGGGAGAGGGTTTGAGCGCCCTTTAACGCGCGGCTCGTTTCCGAACCGCGAGGCATCATTCTTCGCTGACCCGTCCCGCTCCACTGCGCGCATCCAGCCGTCCCTCGCGCCCGCGCCAGTGGCTGAACCCCGCCAGCCCGGTCGCCGCAAGCCCGACGACGCACACGCCGGTCCATCCCATCGCCTGCCAGGCGAGCGACGCCAGCGCCGATCCCGCCGCGCCGCCGATGAAGTACGCCACCATATAAACCGTGTTGACGCGGCTGCGCGCCTCGGGCTTCAGCGCGTAGATGCGCGACTGGTTGGAAATCTGCGCGGCCTGCACGCCGACATCGAGCACGATCACGCCGATGACAAGCCCCGCGATGCTCCTCGCCGACCGCGCGAACACGACGAACGACACCGCGACGAGCACGATCGACAGCGTGATGACCGCCCGCGGCCCGCGCTTGTCCGCCGACTTGCCCGCAAGCGGCGCGGCTAATGCACCCGCCGCACCGACGATGCCGAACAGTCCCGCCGCCTGCGGTCCCATATGAAACGGCTCTCCCGCGAGCAACAAGGTCAGCAGCGACCAGAACGCGCTGAAGCCGGCGAAAAGCGCGCCGCCCGTCAGCGCGGCCTCGCGCAGCGCGGCGCTCTCGGCGGTCAGATGCCACATCGACGCGAGCAGCTTGCCGTAGGAGAGCGTCGAGGTCGGACAGCTTTTGGGCAGCCGCATCATCACGACTGCCGCGAGCGCGATCGTCGCCGCCACCGACGCCGCGAACACCGCGCGCCAGCCGAAATACTCCGCGACGAAACCGGATACCGTGCGCGCGAGCAGGATGCCGAGAAGCAGCCCGCTCATCACGGTGCCGACCGCGTGGCCTCGCTCGGCGGCGGGCGCAAGCTCGGCGGAGAAGGGCACCGCCTGCTGCGCAATCGTCGATACGACGCCTATCGCGAGACTCGCCGCGACCAGCACCGCGAGCGTCGGCGCGGCGCTCGCCACGATGAGCGCAACGCCCAGCGCCGCGAGCTGCATGAGGATCAGCATGCGCCGGTCGAAGCGGTCACCGAGCGGCGCGAGCATCAGCATGCCGAACGCATAGCCGAGTTGCGTCGCGGCCGGCACCGCGCCGATCAGGTAGGTGCTTCCCGGAAACGACGCCCGGAAATCGCCGAGCAGCGGCTGATTGAAGTAGATGTTGGCCACCGATACGCCCGCGATCGTCGCGAGCAGCCAGAGCGTCGCGCGCGAGTAGTGCGGATGGCGCTCGGGCGTAGGGTGGTGAGAGGAGTGTTGCGGCTGATGCGATGACGCGGACATGGTTCGTTCCGTCGGACGGGCAGGAGGGCGGCGTGCGGCAAGCCGCCGATCATACTGGAGACCGAAGCGCTTTGCTGACCGTGCGGGCGTGCTTACTGGTCGTCGTCGGCCGGGGGCTTGGGTGCGAGCTTCGCCGGGGCGAGCCACTGGAACGTGGTCAGCGTGTTGTCGCTGAACGTGCATTCAGCGGCGGCGGGGGTGTCGGCGGTTTTCGTGGCGGGCGGCTTCGGCGGCGTGTCGATCGTGCCGTGCACGACGACGCGTGAGCCATGCATGGCCGCGCTCGAGCCGGTGAGCTTCAGCGGCGCGCTTGCGGCGTCCGGATAATCGGCGCGCATGCGGTCCTTGCACGCATCGATGTTGCGATAGTAGGACGTGCAGCCGGCCAGAAGCGCGATTGGAACCGAGAGAAGCAGAAGCAGGCGGGAGCGAGTGTTCATCGATGGAACCGGTCGATGCCCGATGCGGGGCGGGCATCGGAGCGAGATAGGAATTGGCGGCGAAGCTTTATAACACGCGCCACGCACTTGTTCGACGCTCGGGCGCGGTAGCACAATCGGCGGAAGCGATTCTCGACGATGCAGAGGCGGGCATGCAAAAGGACATCGAAGTGGGCGATTACATGCTCGCCATGAGCGCGGTCCCGAAGCCGCGTCCGGGTGATGGCGAGACTGAGGCGTGCGTCGAAGGTTACGTGATCCGGGTGCGGATCACGCGCGCCGATGGCCGACCGGTACACGGCTCGACGCTCGCGGACGATTCAGGGGAAATGACGGGCGATCACGGACCCTTCGAAACCGTCGCGCAGGCGATGGCGCATGGCGAGGCGTGGGGCCGGCATTATGTGGCGCGGGTGTTGGGGCATGGCGTGTAGCCACGCGTGTCACGAGTGCAGGGACGTGCGCTGGTGCCGGGGACCGGACTCGAACCGGCAAGCCTTGCGGCGGCGGATTTTAAGTCCGCTATGTTTACCAATTTCATCACCCCGGCAGAGCGGACGCGATTCTACCATCGCATCCGGCCGTGCCAAAACGCCGCGAACGCCCGCTGTATTGCCCGCTGTATCGCCCGCGCGGGCTTATTGAAAGCCATTCGACAACCTCACGCGCCTCCCGCATAATCGCCGACTGTTCCGCCTTCGCTCGATCGAAGCCAACACGAGAGGACATGCAATGGGCAAGACCCGGCTCGAAGCGTTCAGCGATGGCGTCATCGCCATCATCATCACGATCATGGTGCTGGAACTCAAAGTCCCGCACGGCGAAGACTTCGGCGCGCTCGTGCCGCTCCTTCCGGTGTCCGCCGCCTACGTGCTCAGCTTCATTTACGTCGGCATCTACTGGAGCAACCATCACCATCTGCTGCACGCGATCAAGCGCGTCAACGGCACCGTGCTGTGGGCCAACCTGCATCTGCTTTTCTGGCTGTCGCTCTTTCCGTTCACGACGAACTGGATGGGCGAGAACCATCTCACCGCCGTCCCCACTGCCTGCTACGGCTTCGTGCTCTTCATGACGGCCGTTGCGTACTACATCCTGACGCGCGCGCTCATTTCGATGCACGGCGAGAATTCGCCGCTCGAACGCGCGCTCGGCGCCGATCGCAAGGGCAAGGTTTCCGTGCTGCTGTATCTCGCCGCCATCGCGGCATCGTTCTGGCAGCCGTGGCTCGCCGCCGCGATCTATGCGCTCGTCGCGGCCGTCTGGCTCGTGCCGGATCGGCGCATCGAACGCATGCTGCTCACCGAAGAACAGTAAGCGCGCGATGCGCATCGGCCTCATCTCCGACACCCACAACCTCGTGCGTCCCGAAGCGCTCGACGCATTGCGCGACTGCGAGCACATCATCCATGCGGGCGATATCTGCAGGCGCGAAGTCCTCGATACGCTCGCGGCTCTCGCGCCGCTCACCGTCGTGCGTGGCAATAACGATACCGGCGAGACCGTCGCGACGTTGCCCGAACATGCGCGCATCGAACTGGGCGGCGCGACGATCCACGTCGTCCACGATATCGCCGACGTGCCCGAAGAACTGCATGGAGTCGATGTCGTCGTGACCGGGCATTCACACAAGCCGGTCGTTGCGCGCCGCGGCGGCGTGCTGGTCGTCAACCCCGGCAGTGCGGGGCCGCGACGCTTCAGGTTGCCGGTGACTGTCGCGTTGCTGGAAATCGACGCAGACACAGAAGCCATCGACGCACGCATCGTCACGCTCATCGCGTAGATAGCAAAAGGGCCGGCGCGTGACACGCCGGCCCTTCGTCATTCGGATGAACGCGATCGCTTATGCG
The DNA here is from genome assembly GCF_031450805.1 of Caballeronia sp. LZ016. Taxonomy (NCBI): domain Bacteria; kingdom Pseudomonadati; phylum Pseudomonadota; class Betaproteobacteria; order Burkholderiales; family Burkholderiaceae; genus Caballeronia; species Caballeronia sp. LZ016. The sequence goes on along the minus strand of NZ_JARTVY010000001.1, from coordinate 2,690,674 downwards.
CGAGCGGCGTTATCGAACATCGAGTCGTCCATCTCGGCTGCCTCGCGATGACCGCGCAGGATCGCATGCGCTTCCGAATGCGACGCCACTGCGGGCGGCGAGCCCTTCAGCGGCTTCTTCGCCGTCTCGTGGAGCGCAAGCACCGACACGATGCCGATCACCGATGCGCCCATCAGATAGTACGCGGGCATCATCAGCATGCCGGTCTTGTCGACGAGCCATGCCGTCACGAGCGGCGTCGTGCCGCCGAACAGCGACACCGACACGTTGAAGCCGATCGCGAGCGCGCCGTAACGAATCTTCGTCGGGAACAGCGCCGGCAGCGACGAGGGCATCACGCCCGTAAACGTCGACAGCAGCGCGCCAAGAATCATCATTCCCGCGAACACCGAAGCCACCGAGCCGACGCGGATCAGCGAAAGCGCCGGAATCGACAGCACCAGCAAGCCGACGCAGCCCGCCAGCATCACCGGCTTGCGGCCGATCGTATCCGAGAGACGTCCCGCGAGCAGCGTGAGCGGCACCATCAGCACCATCACGACCAGCACGATGAAGAGGCCATGCGTCTCGTTGAACTTGAGCGTCGCCGACAGATAGCTCGGCAGATACGACAGCGCCATGTAGTCCGTCACGTTGAAGATCAGCACGAGGCCGACGCATTGCAGAAGCGGCTTCCATTGCTGCACGAGCGTTTCGCGGAACTGCGTCTTCGTCGACTGGTGCGCGGCGGCTTCCATCTTGTCCGCTTCGCGCTGGAACGCCGGCGTCTCTTCGAGCTTCATCCGGATATAAAGACCGATCAGACCGAGCGGACCCGCGATCATGAACGGAATGCGCCAGCCCCAGCCAAGCAGCGTTTCCTGCGACATGACAGCGGTCATCACCGCCACCACGCCCGCGCCGAGCACATAGCCGACGAGCGTGCCGCATTCGAGGAAGCTCGACATGAAGCCGCGCTTCTTGTCCGGCGAGAATTCGGCGATGAACGTCGCCGCGCCGCCGTACTCGCCGCCGGTCGAGAAGCCTTGCACGAGGCGCGCGACGAGCAGCAGCACGGGCGCCATCACGCCGATGCTGTCGTAGCTCGGAATCAGGCCGATACAGAAGGTGCCGATGGCCATCATGATCATGGTCATCGCGAGCACGCGCTTGCGGCCGATGCGGTCGCCGAGCGGGCCGAACACCATGCCGCCGAGCGGACGCACGAGAAAGGCGGCCGCGAAGGTGCCGAAGGTCGCGAGCAACTGCGCGGTCGGGCTGCTCGACGGGAAGAAAACCTTGCCGAGCGTCACGGCGATGTAGCTATACACGCCGAAGTCGAACCATTCCATCGCATTGCCGATGGCCATTGCGCCGACAGCGCGCTTGAGAAGGGATTGATCGACGATGGTGATGTCGTCGAGCGTGAGGTCGCTGGTTGCGTCGGACGTCTTGTGAGTGCGCCAAAGGCCGTCGTGTAGGGCGGTCATACGTTGAAAAGCTCCGTGTTCAAGTGCCCGGTGCGCGCGCGAAAACGGCTCGCGAAAAGCGTCGGGCGCGCCGGAAAGCAGCGCGTATTGCCGGATAGTGCAGTTTCGTGACGGCGCCGCAGCGCATTCGGATCGTCGGAACGAAAGCCAGGGGCTTTCCGCAGCGCCGGACGCGATGGACCGAAGCTGAGGCTCGAATGGAAAACACGGTGCCGATGCCTCGCGGCGAAAGTCGCGAAATTGCACTCGGGATGAAACAAACGAATTTGACGTGCGGACGGCGAACTCGGGAAGCTGCCGCGGGTGGAACCGCTACGTCGGCGAATTACAAGGCTCGGAACGAAAAAGGCCGGCGTGCGCGTGAAGCGCTAAAACCGACAAGCCTCTTTGTATAAAAACTGTCACTACCACGCATTGGCCGATTCGTACCGAATCATGCGATATGGCCGGCTGCTGCGCGTGAATGATGGTGAATTGCTGTTGATAACGAGCGAGATAATAACACGATGACAGACGATGTGCAAACCGACCCGCGACACGGCGCGCTCGCGGATGGCCGCATCCCTTGTCCAGCCTAGGATTGCGCCTAGTCGCGTCTCATGTTTTGAGCGCCTATTTCAGAGTCAGCGGACAACAAAAAACCGACCACGGCGAGTCGGTTTTTTCGGTCGAGCGGGGAGTTGGTTCAGCTTTGCGGCGGCACGTAGCCGGAAGCGGTGTCGGCGCCTTCGCCGAAGAAGTACTTCTCCGTCTGTTTGATCAGATACTGGCGCGCGCGCGGGTCGGCCATATTCAGGCGATTCTCGTTGATGAGCATCGTCTGCTGCTTGAGCCAGCCTTGCCACGCTTCCTTCGAGACCGTTTCATAGATGCGCTTGCCGAGCTCGCCCGGCAGCGGCGGAAAATCCAGTCCCTCGGCTTCCTTGCCGAGCTTGGCGCATTGAACCATTCGGGCCATCGTGTTCTTTCTCCTTCCTGTATTTGGGGTGCGGGACGCGCTTTGTGACGCGTCCTCAGAGCTGTTTCATGAGGACGAGCGATTTACGCTGCCAGTTGTAGAGGCGGCGGCGGTCTTCGGGCAGATCGTCCACCGTGACCTTCACGAAGCCGCGCTTGAGAAACCAGTGCTCCGTGCGCGTCGTGAGCACGAAGATGCGCGTGAGGCCGCGCGCACGGGCGCGCTGCTCGATGCGCTTCAACAGGCGCTCGCCGTCGCCCGAGCCTTGCGCTTCCGGCGCGACGGTCAGGCACGCCATCTCGCCGATGCGCTCCTGCGTGTACGGATAGAGCGCCGCGCAGCCGAAGAGCACGCCGTCGTGCTCGATGACCGAAAAATGGTCGATATCGCGCTCGATCTGGTGTCGGCCGCGCCGCACGAGCGTGCCGTCCGCTTCCAGCGGCTCGATCAGCGTGAGAATGCCGCCGACGTCGTCGGGCGTGGCTTCGCGCAGGCTTTCGAGATTCTCGTAGGAGATCATCGTGCCGACGCCGTCGTGCAGGAAGAGTTCGAGCAGGACGCTGCCATCGAGCGCGTACGGAATGATGTGCGCCCGCGCCACGCCGCCGCGGCAGGCGCGAATTGCATGCTTCAGGTAGAAGGCGGTGTCGCCCTGCAGTTCGCCCGATTCATGCAGGCGATAGGCGTCGTCGAGCGACATTTCGCGCACGAGCTCGCCTTGCTGATCGGCGAGGCCGGGAATCTCGGTGACGAAGATGATCTTGTCGGCGCGCAACGCGATTGCCGCGGCGGACGCGACGTCTTCCATCGACAGATTGAACGCCTCGCCCGTCGGCGAGAAGCCGAGCGACGAGAGCAGCACGATCTTGCTGCTCGCGAGCGACTGACGAATGGATTCGCCGTCGATCTTGCGCACGACGCCCGTGTGCTGGAAATCGACGCCGTCCAGAATGCCGACCGGCCGCGCCGTCACGAAGTTGCCCGACACCACGCTGATGTGCGCGTGCGCCATCGGCGTATTCGGCAAGCCCTGGCTGATCGCGGCTTCGATGTCGAGGCGTACTTCGCCGGCTGCTTCCTTCGCGGATTCCAGCGCGCGGGCATCCGTTATGCGAAGCCCATGCGAGAACGACGATTCGACGCCGTGCAGGCTCAGTTGTTCGTCGAGCTGCGGACGCGAGCCGTGAACGAGCACGACATGGATGCCCATTGCATGCAGGAGGCCGACGTCCTGCACCAGCGCGTTGAGCCGTCCTTCCTGCACCAGTTCTCCGCCGAACGCGACGACGAACGTTTTGTTGCGGAACGCGTGAATATACGGCGCGACGGAGCGCATCCAGTCGACGAACTGGGCGAGCGGATTGGGCGCGTCGGCTTCCGCTACGGCCGGCTGCGACGCGAGGGTGAGGTCGGTTTGGGAATTCATGCCGGGATTATAATGCGACGCTATGCCGAATGTTTTCAAACGCCCCGCGCAGCCGGGCAAGCCGCAATCCGCCGATAAAGCCCTCGATACCCAGGAGCAGTTGAAGAAGCTGCGGGAGAATCTCTTGCGCGAGGCGAAGCCGGGCGGGGAAGAAGGCCTCAGCAAGAAGGAACTGGCGGCGCGGCGGTTCGCCGGGGCGAGCGAGACCCATGAGGCGCCCGCGAAGTCGCCGGATGCGCGTCAGTCCGGCGCGAAGCGCGAGCGCGAACAGACGCCGCGCCGGCCGTTTTCCGGTCGAGCCGAAGATGCTTCGGCGCTGCGTTCGCGTGCGGCGGAATCGTCGGAACGCGCGCATGGCGCGCTCGAGCCGGACGCGGATGCTCCGTCTGTGCCCGCGAGCGGCACGAAAGCCGCGGAAAACCCCGATTCGAACGATAAGCGCACCAGGCGCGAACATCGTACCGACGACTCGCCGCGCGAGGCCGACCGCGTGGCGCGCGGCGGGCAGAAGCAGGCGAACGAAGCGCGGCGCGCGGAGATCGTCGCGGGTCGCAAGGATCACAGCAACCGCGAGCAGAAGGTTCAGCCGCAAGACGCTTCGAATCGCGACGCGCGCGCACAACGCGCCGACGCCGCCGCGCAACGACCAGCAGGCAACAAGCGAACGCCATCGCCGGAAGCGCGGCGGGAGCCAGCCAGCATCGAGCGCACGCCCGACGAAGCACGACGCAGCGACCGCGCAGACGTCGCGCGTGCGGCGAATCCTGGCGACCGCCGCCCGCGCGCTGACGAAAGGACGCCATCGCCGGAAGCGCAAGAAGGCCGCGCACCGCGACAAGCGCCCCGCGCGTCCAACCGCGCCGCCCCCGAAGCGCGCGACGCGAGCGAACCGCGCCGCCCCCGCGAGGCGCGCATCGTCACGCCCAACCCCATTCCGCCGATCACCTTCCCCGAAGCGCTGCCCGTTTCCGGCCGGCGCGAGGAGATCGCCCGCGCGATCGCATCGAATCAGGTCGTGATCGTCAGCGGCGAAACCGGCTCGGGCAAGACCACGCAATTGCCGAAGATCTGCCTCGCGCTCGGGCGCGGTCGCGGCGCGGGCGGCAGCGGGCTCATCGGTCATACGCAACCGCGCCGTATCGCGGCTTCGGCGACAGGCCGGCGCATCGCGGAAGAACTCGGCACGCCGTTCGGCGAAGTCGTCGGCTACAAGGTGCGTTTCACGGACAATCTGGCGCCGGGCGCATCGGTCAAGCTGATGACCGACGGCATCCTGCTCGCCGAGACGCAGACCGACCCGCTCCTCAACGCGTACGACACGATCATCATCGACGAGGCGCACGAACGCAGCCTCAACATCGACTTTCTGCTCGGCTATCTGAAAGAGATCCTGCCGAAGCGCCCCGATCTGAAGCTCATCGTCACCTCGGCCACGATCGACGCCGAACGCTTCGCGCGCCATTTCGGCAGCGACGAACGACCGGCGCCGGTGATCGAAGTGAGCGGGCGGCTGTATCCGGTGGAAGTGCGGTATCGGCCGATCGAAGAGGAAAGCGAAGCGATCCGCAACGCGCAAGGCAACGCGCCCAAACGTAACGACCGCAAGACCGACCGCGATCTGATGGAAGGCATCGTCGATGCCGTCGATGAACTCTGCCGCGTCGGCCCCGGCGATGTCCTCGTGTTCCTGCCGGGCGAGCGCGAAATCCGCGACGCCGCCGAGGCGCTGCGCAAGCATCATCCGCCGCACACGGAAATTCTCCCGCTCTTCGCGCGCCTTTCGGCGCAGGAGCAGGAGCGCGTGTTCAGGCCGTCCAACGCGCGGCGCATCGTGCTCGCGACCAACGTCGCCGAGACGTCGCTGACGGTGCCGGGCATCCGCTATGTCGTCGATACCGGCATGGCGCGCGTGAAGCGCTATTCGTATCGCAACAAGGTCGAACAGTTGCAGATCGAGCCGGTGTCGCAGGCGGCGGCGAATCAGCGCGCGGGACGCTGCGGACGCGTCGCGGACGGCGTGTGCATCCGTCTCTACGACGAGGCGGATTTTCAGTCGCGGCCGCGCTTCACCGATCCGGGAATCCTGCGCTCGTCGCTCGCGGCAGTGATCCTGCGCATGAAATCGCTGCATCTGACGGCGATCGAAACCTTCCCGTTCATCGAGCCGCCGCCGGGCCGCGCAATCGCGGACGGCTATCAACTGCTGAACGAACTCGGCGCCGTCGATGACGACAACGCGCTGACGAGTCTCGGCCGCGAACTCGCGCGCCTGCCGCTCGATCCGCGCGTCGGCCGCATGATTCTCGCCGCCCGCGATCATCACGCGCTGAGCGAAGTGCTCGTGATCGCATCCGCGTTGTCGGTGCAGGACCCGCGCGACCGGCCAGTGGAAGCGCAGGAGCAGGCGGATCAGGCGCATCGGCAATTCGTCGACGAGCGCTCGGAATTCCTGCAATGGACGCGCATCTGGAAGTGGTTCGAGGAAGCCGTCGCGCACAAGAAGTCGAACAAGCAGCTCGCGGATGCGTGCCGCGCGAACTTCCTGTCGCATCTGCGGCTGCGCGAGTGGCGCGACGTGCATTCGCAATTGCTGACGGTGGTGCGCGAACAGGGCTGGCGCCTGAACGAAACGGACGCCACCTTCGAGCAGATTCACCTGTCGCTGCTGACGGGCCTGCTCGGCAACATCGGCATGAAGGCCGACGACGAGCCGCATTTCCTCGGCGCGCGCGGCATCAAGTTCCATCTGTGGCCGGGCTCGGCGCTGCTGAAGAAAGCAGGGCGCTGGGTGATGGCGGGCGAACTGGTGGAGACGAGCCGTCTCTATGCGCGGACTATCGCGAAGATCGAGCCGGAGTGGATCGAAAGCGTCGGCGCGCATTTGCTGCGCAAGTCGCTGTCGGATGCACATTGGGAAAAGAAGGCGGCGCAGGTCGTCGCGTTCGAACGGGCGACGCTCTACGGTCTCACCATCTACGCGCGGCGTCGCGTGACCTTCGGCAAGCAGGACCCGAAATATGCGCGCGAGCTGTTCATTCGCGGGGCGCTGGTCGAAGGCGAATTCGACACGCGCCTGCCGTTCTTCGCGCATAACCGCAAGCTCGTCGCCGATATCGAGCAACTCGAGCACAAGTCGCGCCGTCAGGACGTGCTCGTCGACGACGAACTCATCTACGGTTTCTACGATTCGCTGATTCCAGAAGGCATCTGGACCGGCGCGGCCTTCGAGCGCTGGTATCGCGACGCGCAGAAGAAGGAGGGCGGCGAGCAACTGCTCTTCCTGTCGCGCGACGACCTGATGCGCCACGAAGCCGCCGGCGTCACGACCGATCTGTTCCCGAAGCGCATGACGATGTCCGGCATCGAAATGACGCTCTCCTATCACTTCGAGCCGGGCGCGCCGCGCGATGGCGTCACGCTGACGGTGCCGCTGTACGGGCTGAATCAGATCGATGCACGCCGTGTCGAATGGCTCGTGCCGGGCATGATCAAGGAGAAGACGCAACTGCTGCTGAAGTCGCTGCCGCAGAAGCTGCGACGCCACGTGGTGCCGTTGCCGGATTACGCGGCGGCGTTCGCGGAGCGCCACGCGGGGCCGAAGTTCGGCGCGGGCGGCCTGATCGACGCGCTTATCGCCGATATCCGGGAAGAAACGCAGATCGCCGTGAAAAGCGCCGATTTCAGGCTCGAGACGCTGCCTGCGCATCTCTTCATGAACCTCAAGGTGATCGACGAGCACGGCCGCCAACTGGCGATGGGCCGCAATCTCGCGCAGTTGCGCGCGGAACTCGGCGGCCAGGCGCAGCAGCAGTTCCAGAAATTGACGGCCACGGCCGCCTTCGATGCGCTTTCCGGCGAGTTCAACGCTAATCCGCAGCAGCCCCAATCGCAGACCGCGCAAAGCGGCGAAAGCACCGCGCTCTATGAAAACCTGACGACGTGGAACTTCGGCAAGCTGCCGGAGCTCTTGGAGATTCGCCGGCGCGGGCAGACGCTGTTCGGCTACCCGGCGCTCGTGGATCGCGTCACGCATTGCGACGTCGAAGTGTTCGATTCGCCCGAAGAGGCGGCGCGGATTCACCGCGCGGGCTTGCGGCGGCTCTTTGCGCTGCAACTGCGCGAGCCGATCCGCTATCTGGAGCGCAACCTGCCGGGCCTGCGCGAAATGTCGATGCAATACATGGCGCTCGGCACCGCCGACGAACTGCGCGATCAGATCGTCGAGACGGCGCTGGATCGCGCGTGCCTGCAAGACCCGCTGCCCGACGACGACGCCACCTTCCATGCCCGGCGCGACGCCGCGAAGGGCCGCCTCACGCTGCTCGCGCAGGAGATCGCGCGGCTCGCGGGGACGGTGCTGTCGGAATATGCGGCGCTCGTGAAGAAGCTCGCGCAGGCGAAGCCGTTCGCCGCCGCCTACGCCGACATGCAGTCGCAATTGAACGCGCTCGTCGGCAAGCGGTTCGTCATCGACACGCCATATCCGCAGCTCGCGCACTTCCCGCGTTATCTGAAGGGCATGGCGTTGCGCATCGACAAGCTGAAGGCCGATCCCGCCCGCGATGCGCGGCTTGTCGCCGACTTTCAGCCGCTCGCGCAGAACCATCAGCGGGCGCTGTCGCAGCGCGGCGGGGTCGCGGATGCGCGGCTCACCGAATATCGATGGCTGCTCGAGGAATTGCGCGTGTCGCTTTTCGCGCAGGAATTGCGCACGCCGATGCCCGTATCGGTGAAGCGGCTTCACAAGGTGTGGGAATCGATGCAGCGTTAGCGCCGCAGCAGGCCGCCGGCTTGCGACGACACGACGCCTGGCCAGACGGCATTTCTTGCGCGGGCGCACCTTATTGCGCAAAAAGACGTGCGCCGTCAACGTGTTGCGGCAAGCAAACGTTCTACAATGACGCCTGCTTTCCGACGTGAACAATTCATGCGCTCTAATACCTTCTCCGGCCGCCTGCGCGCGGCCGCCGCACGCGCCGCGCGTTTCGTGGTTCCGGCCACCGCGGCGCTCGCCGCTACCGCAGCATTCGCCAATAACGTCATCGTGCTCAATTCGGCGGAAGCCACGCTGAGCCTCATCGACGAAAACACGCGCCAGGTCATCGGCACCGTGCCCACGGGCAAGGAGCCGCACCATCTGATGCCCACGCCCGACAGTTCGTCGCTGATCGTCGCGAATTCGGTGTCGAACAATCTGATGTTCGTCGATCCGAAAACGGGCGCGGTGCAGCGCTGGGTGCAGGACATCGAAGACCCGTATCAGATCGGCTTTTCGCCCGACCGCAAGTGGTTCGTTTCGACCGGCCTGCGGCTGGATCGTCTCGACATCTACCATTTCGACGGCAAGAACCTGAGCATCGCGAAGCGCCTGCCGCTCGCGACGATGCCGAGTCACATCGCGTTCACCAACGACAGCAAGACGGCGTTCATTTCGCTGCAGGTCTCCGGTGAGATCGCGGCAATCGACCTCGCGACGCAGACGGTCAAATGGAAGATGAAGGTCGGTCCGGTGCCGGCCGGCGTCTGGCTGACGCCGGGCGACAAGTTCCTGCTCGTCGGCATGACGGGCGCGGACTACGTGGCGGTGGTCGACCTCGCCACGCAGAAAGTCGTCAAGACCATCCCGACGGGCAAGGGCGCGCACAACTTCCGTTCGCTCGTGGATGGCAAGCATGTGCTGATTTCGACTCGCGTGGCGAACACCATCAGCATCATCGATGAAGAGACGCTCACGAATGTCGGCGACATCACCGGCCTCCTGCCGGGACCGGACGACATGGAACTTTCCGCCGACAAGAAGTATCTCTGGGTGACGTTCCGTTTTGCGAAGCATGTCGGCGTGATCGACCTCGCGAGCCGCAAGCTGATCCAGACCATCAAGGTCGGGCGCTCGCCGCACGGCATCTACTTCTACAACCGCGCGCCGGTGACCGCGCCGAACGGCGCCTGACGCGTCGCAGTGAAGACGGCGCTCGCGCGCGTCCTGTACTACGATTGAATCGCGGGCCGCGTGATCGACCGTTTCACCCGGCCCGAAAATCGAGTTTCACGGAGCACCATGTTTCATTCCATTCTCTCGTTCCTCGACAACTTCGTTTCCTCACTGCAGACCACGTTATACGTGGACGCCGTGCAGCCGCTGTTGTTCAAGCTCGGCATGATGGACTACGACGAGGACACTTACGACGCGCTCTACTGGGTGATCGTCGGCGTCCTGGAAGTGATCGCGATGTACGCCATCCTGCGTCCGCTCGAAGCCTTGCGGCCCGCCGAAACATGGAAGGACCGCAAGGGCGTGCGCGTGGACGTGCTGTACACGTGGATCGTGAAGCTCGGCATACTCAATCTCTTTTTCTTCTTCACGTTCCAGCCGCTCTTCGATTCGCTGCAAAGCTGGCTGCGGCTGCATAACGTGCCGACGCTCGAAATCGACAACCTCTGGCCCGGCGTGACGACCCAGCCGCTCGTCACGTTCGTGATCTACCTCGTTCTGCTCGATCTGGCGGGATACTGGTATCACCGGCTGGAGCATCGTTTCGGGATCTGGTGGGAACTGCATGCGGTTCACCACAGCCAGCAGAAGATGTCGCTCTGGTCGGACGACCGCAATCACTTGCTCGACGATATCTTCCAAGCCGGCTTCTTCGCGACGGTCGCGCTCGTGATCGGCGTCGAGCCCTCGCAGTTCGTGGTGCTCGTGGCCATCACCAATCTGATGCAAAGCGTGCAGCACGCCAACATTCGCATGCATTTCGGATGGCTCGGCGAGCGGCTTATCGTGAGTCCGGCGTTTCATCGGCGCCACCACGCGATCGGCTACGGTCACGAGGGCACGACCTACGGCTGCAACTTCGGCGTGCTTTTCTCGTTCTGGGACATCCTGTTCCGTTCGGCATCGTTCGACCGCACCGTGGAGCCGACCGGCATCCGCGACCAGCTGGGCGGCCCCGGCGTCGCGCCGGTTCGCTACGGCGACGGCTTCATCGAGCAGCACTGGCTTGCATTCAAGCGCATCGGCGCGCGTCTGGCGGCGCGCCGGGCCGCCGCTTCCGGCAAGCGTCCGGCCGCGCTCTGACGGTCCGCTTCCTCCGCCTTCCGCCTCCGCCAGCGCGCATTCCGGGCGCTGGTTTATCCTGTCGTTTCCTCTTTCTTCGACGAATCACGCATGAATGATCTGCTGCGTTCGTTCGTGCGCGCGCTTGCGAACGTGTTCCATCCGCGCATGCTGTGGCTCACGCTGATGCCGTTCGGCGTCGCCACCGTCGTGTGGGGCGCGCTGCTCTGGTACTTCTGGCAGGCGCTCACGGGCGCGGCCAACGGCTGGCTCGACGGCTGGGCGCTCACGTCCGCCATGTACCGCCTGTTCGACGCGGTCGGTTTTTCATCGTTGCACGCGGTCATCGCGCCGTTTCTCGTCGTCATCGTGACGATTCCGCTGATCGTCGTGACCGTGCTGCTGCTGATCGCCACCTTGTCGATGCCCGGCGTCATCAAGCTCCTGACGCGCCGTCCGAAAGGCCACTACGCGATGCTCGAAGAGCGGCGCGGCGGCTCGTGGTACGGCAGCCTCGGACACTCGGTGGTGACGACGGTCGTCTGCCTGATCGCGCTCGTCGTGACCTTGCCGCTGTGGCTCATCCCGCCGTTTTTCGCGCTGATTCCGCCGCTGCTCTGGGGCTGGCTCACGTATCGCGTGATGACGTACGACGCGCTCGCGGTACACGCGAGCGTCGAAGAACGGCGCGCCATCGTCCGCGATTTGCGCTGGCCGCTGCTCGCCATCGGCATCGTGAGCGGCCTCCTCGGTTCCGTTCCGACGATGCTCTGGGCATGGTCCGTGTGGCTGCTGCCGCTTTTCCCGGTCGTCGCCGCCGTGACGATCTGGGCGTATGCCTTCATTCTGGTTTTTTCCGCGCTGTGGTTCGCGCATTACTGTCTGCACGCGCTCGAGCGCCTGCGCGCGAACGAGCCGCAGTATCCGGCGATCACCGCCCAAGCACACGACCGGATAGTTGAATAAGGAGAACACATGGGAATCGGCGTCATCATCATCGGCGATGAAATCTTGTCCGGACGCCGCACGGACAAGCATCTGCCGAAGGTCATCGAATTGTTGAGTGCGCGCGGCCTGTCGCTCGACTGGGCGGAATACGTCGGCGACGATCCGGCGCGCATCACCGCGACGCTCGCGCGCTCGTTCGCATCCGGCGATATCGTCTTTTCGACGGGGGGCATCGGCGCCACGCCCGACGACCACACGCGACAGTGTGCGGCGAAGGCGCTCGGCGTGCCGCTGGAGTTGCATCCGGAGGCAGCCGAACTGATCCGCGCACGGATTCGCGATACCGCCGCGCAGGCCGGCAAGCCCGCCGAACTGGATACGCCCGAGAATCTGCATCGGCTGAACATGGGCGTGTTTCCTCAGGGCGCCGAAATCATCCCGAACAGCTACAACAAGATTCCGGGCTTTTCCGTCGGCGATCATCACTTCGTGCCGGGCTTTCCGGTGATGGCCTGGCCGATGATCGAATGGGTGCTCGACACGAAGTACGCGCATTTGCATCACGCGGTGCCGTACGTCGAGCGATCGCTGCTGGTCTTCGGGCTGCCGGAATCGCGCATCACGCCGCTGATGGTCACGATCGAGCGAGATTTCGACGGCGTGCGCGCGTTCAGCCTGCCGAGCGTCGGCGATGCAGCGCGCGGTGCGCTCTACGCGCGGCCGCATATCGATCTGGGCGTGAAGGGCGATCCCGAGCGCGCGAACGCTGCGTTCGAAGTCTTGCGCGACGGCGTGCTCGCGCTCGGCGGGGAAGTGGTCGAAGTGCCGCCGGAGGACGCGCAGTGATTTTGCTCGAAGTGATCGCGACCACGACCGGCGATGCGCGCGTCGCGGAGCGCGGCGGCGCGAACCGGATCGAACTCGTCACGGCGATGGGCGAGGGCGGACTGACGCCGAGCATCGGGTTGATCGAATCGGTGATCGATGCGGTTCGCATTCCGGTGAACGTGATCGTGCGGCCGCACAGCCGCTCCTTCGTCTACGATGCCGACGACTACGCCGTCATGCTGCGCGACGTGCGCGCGATCGCGAAGACGGGCGCGAACGCGATCGTCGTGGGGATGCTGACGCCGCACGGCGATGTCGATGTCGACGGACTCTCACGCGTCGCCGAAGCCGCCGATGGCCTGAAGATCACGTTTCATCGCGCAGTCGACGAAGCGCGGGACCTTCATGCGGCGTTCGACGCGCTGCTGCGCTTCGAAACCGTGACCAATGTTCTGACGTCGGGCGGCAAGGCATCGGTGCTCGACGCGCAGGGCGCGATCTCGAAGCTCGTTGCGCAGTCCGAAGGCACGCACTGCACGGTGCTCGCGGGCGCGGGCCTCACCGTCGACGCCGTCGCGCCGTTCGTGGCATCGACCGGCGTGCGCGCGGTGCATTTCGGCTCGGGCGTGCGTGCCGGCGGCAAGGGACTCGCGCCCGTCGAGGCGTCAGCGGTTGCGCGCGTGCGTGCGTTGCTCGACGCGGCTACCGGCTGATCGCACCGATTACGCGCCCATCCAGGGCAGCCCGCGAAAGCACCATCCGGACACCGTTTTTCTGTGCCCTTGCGCATCCTTGTCGCCTTCGAAGCCTTCCAGCAAGTCGAATGCGTTCCTGAAGCCTTCTTTCTGTGCCGCGACGGCGGCCAGTTTCGAGCGCGCGGCGCTTCGGCACAGGAAGAGAATCGGGGTGTCCGGGGTGGCGACTTGTCGCAATTGTTGGATAAACTCGGCATTCGGCACCGAGCCGGGATAGCGAATCCATTCGATGTGCACGTATTGCTCGCCGTTGATCGCGGGCCGTCCGACCCAGTCCAGTTCCGCGCGCGTGCGCACGTCGACGAGGCGCGCGGCCGGTTCGAGCTGTAGCAGTTCGAAGGCTTCGGCGGGCAGTATCGCGCCGGCGTATGAAAGGTTGTTCTCGGCCGCCCGGCGCGTGGCCGTGTCGTACAGTTGCTCTCGCGTGGTCATGTTCGTGTCTCCGCAGGCTGGAATGATTCAATTCTAGCTTGGCGACGCAGCGCACGGATCTGCCTCGTCTTGGTGCAAAATCGCCCGGATGCGCAAACATAGTGCATACGCTAGACGGCCCGTGTAGTGCGGCACTCGATTGGTGCACGGTGATTGCAGCACGGCGTGCGCGGCGCTGGCGTGCCGCAAAAAGCGCCCGCTACATCAGTCACTTAGCGCGAACCATATGCACTTGGCACAGAAGCTGCTTTTCCATCCTCGATTGAAACGGAAAGTGCAGAATTGGTCGAGGCGGCGGAGGGATCTGCCGACTTTTGTTAATCAGGAGATAGGTAATGAGTAAATCCGTGGCCGACGTCATGCAACTCGTCAACGACGAGGACGTCAAGTTTGTCGATTTCCGCTTCACCGACACGCGCGGCAAAGAACAACACGTTTCCGTGCCGGTTTCGCATTTCGACGAGGACAAGTTTGAAAGCGGCCACGCTTTCGACGGTTCGTCCATCGCCGGCTGGAAGGGCATCGAAGCGTCGGACATGCTGCTCGTCCCGGACGCGGACACCGCCTTCATCGACCCGTTCTACGAAGAATCGACGCTCGTCCTGACCTGCGACGTGGTCGAGCCCGCCGACGGCAAGGGCTACGAGCGCGACCCGCGTTCGCTCGCCAAGCGCGCGGAAGCCTATCTCAAGAGTTCGGGCCTCGGCGACACCGCCTTCTTCGGTCCGGAGCCGGAATTCTTCATTTTCGACTCGGTGCAATGGAACACGGACCAGTCGGGCACGTTCCTGAAGATTGGCTCGGAAGAGGCGCCGTGGTCGTCGTCGAAGGAATTCGAAGGCGGCAACACCGGCCATCGTCCGGGCACGAAGGGCGGCTATTTCCCGGTCGCGCCGGTCGACACGTTCCAGGACATCCGCTCGGAAATGTGCCTGCTGCTCGAGCAGATCGGCATCCCGGTCGAAGTGCACCACCACGAAGTGGCGGGCCAGGGCCAGAACGAGATCGGCACCAAGTTCTCGACGCTCGTTCAGCGCGCGGACTGGCTGCAGCAGATGAAGTACATCATCCACAACGTCGCGCACACGTACGGCAAGACGGCGACGTTCATGCCGAAGCCGATCGTCGGCGATAACGGCTCGGGCATGCACGTTCACCAGTCGATCTGGAAGGACGGCCAGAACCTGTTCGCGGGCAACGGCTACGCCGGCCTGTCGGAATTCGCGCTGTTCTACATCGGCGGCATCATCAAGCATGCGCGCGCGCTGAACGCGATCACGAACCCGGGTACGAACTCGTACAAGCGTCTCGTGCCGCACTTCGAAGCGCCGGTGAAGCTGGCTTACTCGGCCCGCAACCGTTCGGCGTCGATCCGCATTCCGCACGTGTCCAACCCGAAGGGCCGCCGTATCGAAACGCGCTTCCCGGATCCGCTCGCGAACCCGTACCTGTGCTTCTCCGCGCTGATGATGGCGGGTCTCGACGGCGTGCAGAACAAGATCCATCCCGGCGAAGCTGCCGACAAGAACCTGTACGACCTGCCGCCGGAAGAGGACAAGAAGATCCCGACCGTGTGCGCCGGCCTCGATCAGGCGCTCGACGCACTCGACGCGGATCGCGAGTTCCTGACGCGCGGCGGCGTGTTCACGGATTCGATGCTCGACGCCTACATCGAACTGAAGACGCAAGAGCTGCAGCGTTATCGTCAGTCGGTGCATCCGATCGAGTTCGAGATGTACTACTCGCTGTAAAGGCATGACCGCGGAGCTTCATTCATGGCTGTTCGATGAAGCGCGCAACGCGATGTGATGCGACAACGAAAGGGACGGCGCGCCGTCCCTTTTTTAATCGCCGTCGCGTCGAAGAAGCGACTTCGCCGGCCCACACCTTATCCGCTCGATGGTGCTAAAGAATCTGATCAAGGCCCGCAAGGGTCACGCCGATGCGCTCTCCGACGACGCCCAGCTCGCCGCGACCGGCCTGCTGCCCGGCCTCGAAGCGCTGCCGACCGTCGTGCTCGTGCTCGACAAGCGCACGAGCCGGATCGCGTATGCGAATCCGTCGGCGGAATCGATGCTCGAGATGTCGCGCAAGCAACTGACGCTGACCCCCTGGCCCGATCTCTTCGCCAACGCGGATGAACTCGCGACCACGATCGCATCGATCGCGGAGAATCGCTTCAACGCGACACGGCTCGACGCCGTGCTCGAGCGCGGCGGACGCGAGCCGGTTCATGTCCACGCAATCGTCGCCTATCTCGAAGCCGCGAGCGATTACGTGCTGCTCGAAGTCTTCGAGAACGAGCGCCATCTGCGCACGGATCGCGAGGAGCGCATTCACGACCTCACGGCGGTCAACAAACAGCTCATCCGCAATCTCGCGCACGAAATCAAGAACCCGCTCGGCGGCATTCGCGGTGCGGCCCAGTTGCTCGAATTCGAACTCGGCGCGCTGCAACGCGACGAATTGCGCGAGTACACGCAAGTCATCATCAAGGAATCCGACCGCTTGCAGACGCTCGTCGACAGGCTGCTGGAACCGCACCGGCATCCGCATATCGTCGGCGACGTGAACATTCACGAAGTCTGCGAACGCGTGCGCGCGGTGATTCTCGCGGAGTTTCCACGCGGCCTCACCATCGAGCGCGACTACGACGTGAGCGTGCCCGACCTTCGCGGCGACAAGGAGCAGTTGATACAGGCGGTGCTGAATATCGTGCGCAACGCCGCCGAGGCGCTCAGGGAGCGCATCTCGCAAGGCGACGCGAAGATCGAACTGCGCACGCGCATCGCGCGCAAGGTCACGATCGGCAAGCGCCTGCATAAACTGGCACTGGACTTGCATATCACTGACAACGGTCCTGGCATTCCCAGCGAGATTCGAGATCGCATCTTTTTTCCGCTCGTGTCGGGGCGGGAGGACGGCAGCGGTCTCGGTCTCACGCTCGCGCAATCTTTCGTGCAGCAGCACGATGGCCTGATCGAAGTGGAGAGCCGGCCCGGCTGCACCGAGTTCACCATCCTGTTGCCCTTTGGGAACTGAGGGCATCGACCGACAAGGACAACCAAATATTTCACGGGCGCCGCCGCGCAACCGGAAGCCTGACCGTTTCGACGGGCATACACCGAACCACACGAAGACTTCTCGCCGAACGATATGAAGCCGATCTGGATAGTAGACGACGACCAATCCATCCGCTGGGTGCTGGAAAAAGCCCTCGCACGAGAGAACTTCACGACGCGCAGTTTCTCCGGCGTGCGCGATGCGCTCGCCGCGCTCGAAACCGACAGCCCGCAGGTGCTCGTCTCCGACATCCGCATGCCCGGCGGCTCGGGCCTCGAACTGCTGCAAACCGTGCGCGACCGGCTGCCGGGGCTGCCGGTCATCATCATGACGGCGTTCTCCGATCTCGATAGCGCCGTCGCGGCGTTCCAGGGCGGCGCGTTCGAATATCTCGCGAAGCCGTTCGATATCGACAAGGCGGTCGAGCTGATCCGCCGCGCCGTCGACGAAAGCATGCGCGGCGAGGCCGCCTATGACGAGCGCGTGACCGAGACGCCCGAGATGCTCGGCCAGGCGCCCGCGATGCAGGACATGTTCCGCGCGATCGGCCGCCTGTCGCATTCGGCGGCGACCGTGCTCATCACGGGCGAATCAGGCACCGGAAAGGAGCTTGTCGCGCGCGCGTTGCACCGGCATAGCCCGCGCGCGAACGGGCCGTTCATCGCGCTCAACACGGCGGCGATACCAAAGGATCTGCTGGAATCCGAACTGTTCGGCCACGAGCGCGGTGCGTTCACCGGCGCGCAGGCGATGCGGCAGGGCCGCTTCGAGCAGGCCGAGAACGGCACGCTGTTTCTCGATGAGATCGGCGACATGCCGTTCGATCTGCAGACACGGCTGTTGCGCGTGCTGTCGGACGGGCAGTTTTATCGTGTCGGCGGGCACAATCCGCTGCGCGCGAATGTGCGCGTGATCGCGGCGACGCATCAGAACCTGGAGTCGCGCGTGAGGCAGGGTTTGTTTCGCGAGGACTTGTATCACCGCCTGAACGTGATCCGCCTGCGTCTGCCCGCATTGCGCGAGCGCAGCGAAGATATTCCGCTGCTCGCGCGCCATTTCCTGCAGAAGAGCGCGCGCGATCTGGGCGTCGAGCCCAAGCGCGTTTCCGACGATGCGCTCGCGTATCTTGCTTCGCTGCCGTTTCCCGGCAACGTGCGGCAACTGGAGAATCTGTGCAACTGGCTCACGGTGATGGCGCCCGCGCAGGTGATCGAGCAGAAGGACCTGCCGCCCGACCTGACGGCGCGTCAGGAGACTTCGGCGGAAGTGATCGCGGTATCGCCCGATGGAGCTGTCCCGCTCAACGGTGCGTCAGCGGCCGCGACGTCGCCTGCAGCGTCCGCCGTCGTGCCCGTGAGCGTGTGGGAAAGCGGCTTGCGCACGGAAGTCGCGCGCCTGTTGCGCGAGAACTCCGCCGATGTGATGGATGAACTCGCGCGCCGCTTCGAAGCCGCCGTCATTCGCGAGGCGCTCGACTTCACGCGGGGGCGCAAGGTCGAAGCGGCGGAGCGGCTGGGCATCGGCCGCAATACGATCACGCGCAAGATTCAGGAGCTGCATCTCGACGCGTGAGCGTCGCGGGATCAGCAGCCGATGTTCGCGATCACCGGCGCGTGATCGGACGGCTGATCCCATTTGCGCGGCACACGGTCGACTTCGCACGACGAACACAGTTCCGCAAGATCGGCCGACAGCAGGATGTGGTCGATGCGCAGCCCCGCATTGCGGCGGAACGCCATCATCCGATAATCCCACCACGTGAAGAGCTTCTCCGGCTGCTCGAACTTGCGGAAGGCATCCGTGAGGCCGAGTCCGACGAGCTGCAGGAAATGCGCGCGCTCCTCGGGCGACACGAGGTTCTGTCCTTCCCATGCCTTGGGATCGTGCACGTCGCGGTCATCCGGGGCGATGTTGTAGTCGCCGAGCAGCGCCAGCTTCGGGAACTGCGTCATCTCTTCGCGCAGCCATTCGCGCAGCGCATCCAGCCAGCGCATCTTGTAGGCGAACTTGTCGCTTCCGGGCGCCTGTCCGTTCGGAAAATAAGCGCAGACGATACGCACGTCGCCGACGGTCGCGGCGATCACGCGCTGCTGCAGGTCTTCGAACCCGGGAATGTTGCGCACGACGGTCGCATCGTGGACCTCGATGCCGTCGCGCACCAGAATGCCCACGCCGTTATACGTCTTCTGTCCCGCGAACCAGCTCTTGTAGCCGGCCGCTTCGAGTTCGGCGCGCGGAAATTTCTCGTCGGGCAGCTTCAGTTCCTGAAGGCAGAGCACATCCACTTGGGATAGTTGCAGCCAGTCGATGACGTGCTGCAGGCGGACCTTGAGAGAGTTGACGTTCCAGGTGGCGATTTTCATTGACGGCGCGTGCGGTGATTTCGTGACTTGTCGAGAGAAGCACGAATGATAACGCCATGCTGCGTTGCGGCTCATCCATCGAAGGATGTGAAACATTTTGGCTGTGCGGATTAGGCAGCATGAGGGACGATGTAAAGTCTCGCGCTGCTCGGCCTTTCGCGAGACGGAGTTCCCGGTTTTCCGGTCGTCTCATTGCGAATGGTCTCTCCTCGTGAGCACCCGCTGCGTTGTCCAGAGCAAAGTGAATCGGGTTCCCCGAATCGATCGAATGATTCGGATCACTAATATTGCAACGCTGGAAAGTGCGGCGGAGGACAACTCAACCTTACCGCACATGTTTCGTTCGACATTCAAGCCTTTGTTACTCGCTTTGCTGCTCGCCGCCGGCGCGGCTCAGGCGGCCAACGCACCGATCCAGATTCTAAGCGCCACGGTCAGGGACCAGAAGATAGCTGGCGCGACCGTCATCCTGCAGAAGAACGGCGCGCAGTCGACCCAGACGCAAAGCGATGCTCAGGGCGCTGCGCAGCTTCCCGACGACGTCGCCAATGACGGCAACGCGACGCTCATCATCAAGAAGAGCGGTTACTCGGATCTCGTGGCCAAGTGCCCGTGTTCGGGCTTGTCGTATGCGCTGAGCCCGGTCATGAAGAATCTGGATGGCATGCGGGTCGTGTTGACCTGGGGCGCACGTCCTGGCGACCTGGATCTTCACGCGTCCTTCCCGGGCAATCACGTGTATTTCGAGCACAAACGCGGCGCCGACGCGAACCTCGACATCGATCATACGAACAGTTACGGACCCGAAACCGTCGCGCTTGAACGCAAGCAACAGGGGCAGACGTACGTCTTCGCGGTGCATGACTACACCAACAGCAGCGTTCCGACTTCGACTGCGCTTTCCAACAGTCAAGCCAGGGTCTTCGTCTATGTCGGGCAGTCACTGGTGCGAACCTTCACGGTGCCGCGTCAGGCGGGCAATCTGTGGACGGTGTTCCGTCTCAGCGGGGAAGGCGAAATCCAGGACATCAACACCATGCGCGGTGTGACAGTCAATGCCGGTCAGGTGCTCGGGACCATCGACAGTTACAACAACGAGCAGATGCAGATCGTGCCCGCCAATCAGGGCGATATCGATCCCGCGCGGGCGGTCACGTCGAACAAGGCGGGGGAGGCCGCGTATCACGCGGGCAATCTGGACGGCGCAATCGCGCTGTATCGCGAGGCCATCGGCTTCAATCCCGAGTATGGGCAAGCGTACAGCAACCTCGGACTCGCTTTCCAGAAGGCGGGGCGTCCGGCTGAAGCGATTTGGGCGAACCGCAAGGCGATCGCGCTAGCAAGCGGCCCGACGGCTCCGACTGTCACCGCGAGTTCTCTGTACAACATCGGCCGTCTCTATGAAGACGCCGGTCAATACGGCGACGCGCTCACGCACTATCGCGCGGCCAAAGCCGCGAAGGCCAACGCCGTCTACGACGCCGCCATCGCACGCGTCGCTGGCCGTCAATGACATTGCTCAACCGCTCCCCGGCCGCGTGCCGGGGGCACTCTTTTCTCGTATGTTCAAGAAAGCCATCCTGACCCTGCTGCTCGTCACCGCAGCGGCATGTTCGTATGCGGCGGGTCCATCCGCCGTCGCCATCGGAGACCGTGCGACGTGGCCGCGGCCGCTGAATTCCGCCGATGACTTCAATCTCGCCTCACGCGCCGAACTGCTCGCGTTCGGCCGGGCGCTCGCGGATACCGAATCACTCGCCGATACCCAGCTTCAGGCACGCCTGAAAGTGAAGTCGTTCGATCGCGCGTCGGTGGATCGCATTCGCGCCCGGTTCTGGACGCGTCTCACGGCGAACTACCTCGCGGCATCTGCCGGTTGCGCGAGCGCAGCGCCGTTTTGCGAGAAGGTCCGGGACGAGGCAGATTTCGTGCGCGCCGCGAAGTCCTTCGCGACGCCTGCCAGCGGCGATTATCGAAGCTGGTCGATACAGGCAGCCACGTTTCACGCGACCTATGTGAACGAACTGCTGCGACTGGCCGCGCTGTTTCCGCGCATCAGCAGCGAGATCGATACGTACTCGTCGCGCGAGATCGACGGCAGCGGCTTGCCGGACCGCACCTTCCTCCTCACATTCGACGATGGCCCGACCGCTCGCGACGGCTCCACCGACCAACTGTTGCAAGTGCTGCACGCGGTGCATCTCAACGGCGTCTTTTTCACGCTCGGGGCGCAATTGCAGGCGCGCTTGCAGCAGGCGGGCGCATCGGCGACGAAAGACGCTTATCGCGGCATGTGCGTCGGATCGCACGGATGGGAGCACCGATCGCACAGCGCGTGGGCGTCGTGGCAGGACTCGGTGACGCGCAGCATCGGGCTGGTGCGGGCGAACCTGCCGGACAGCGCCGTGTCGCTTTTCCGGCCGCCGTATGGTCAGCGCAGAGCGGACAGCGGTGAGTTTTTCGCGTCGCAGGGCCTTTCCGTCGCGCTGTGGAACATCGATTCCCAGGACTGGAACGACAAGGTCAGCGCGGACGAGGTCAAGCAGCGCGTGATGACGCTGATGCTGCTGTGGCGGCGCGGAATCATCCTCTTTCACGACATTCACCCGAAGGCGCAAGTGGCGGTGCCGTGGCTGCATCGGCAGTTCGGCGACGCGGGCGTGCAGTGGATGGATTGCAAGCGTTTTGTCGCGGCGAATGCTGGCGATGGGCGTTGAGCATTCCACGTTTTCTTTTAGCTACCAGAGCATCAATGAAACGAAGAAGCTTCATCATGGCCGCAGCGGCGACGCCTTTACTGTTGTCCGCTTGCGTGACGGAATCGCTGTACGGCTCGATCCACAGAAACGATCGCCGGACTTATACCGAATCGATCGATAGCGTCCTGACTTCGGCAGACGGCACGAAGCTCGTGTTTCTCGGCGTCAAGTTTCACTATGTTTTCGACGCGCCCGAGCACTTCGCGGAATTGCTCAACTCGCCTCTCGATGCGAAGGTGGAGGTACGCACAGACACCTTCTTTGCCGATGAAAACGGCAATGTCGAGGGATACCTTCGCATGGAACTGGAGAAAGCAAGCGCCGAAGAGATCGCACAGGCTGTGCATTTTGGATTCACACCACGGAATGCATCGTCCGCATCTGTGTCTATCGCGCTGAAGGGCAAGCGTTACAGCGCCGAAGGCTTCGACGCATCGAAGGTGGACAAGAAGCTGCTCCGACGAACATACGAGGTGCGCGTCAACGAGCCCAATCCGTTCAATGCGAGCAAGGCGCTCTACGCGCTCACGCCGATCACCGTGGCTGCGGACGGCGCCTTGTGGTTGCTCGGTGCTCCGCTTGTTCTCGCGTGGTTCATCGTGGTGTACCGACAATACGGTCGGCGCTGAGAACTCGCGTCGTCCTGACGACTGCTGCGCCGCATTGCCCGATTGCGCTCGCACGCGCCACGGCGCTGCGTACGTCGCAGCGCCTTTATGGCTCGCTACAATCGACAGTACCGCCACCGCCGGAGGTTTCGCAGATGGATCTCGTCATTCGCCGCGCATCGCTTGTTCGCTCGAACGGGCTCGTCGACATCGGCATCGAAGCGGGGCGCATCACCGCCATCGAGCCGCATCTCGCCGTCAACGCACCGGAGGAGATCGACGCGAACGGCTCGCTCGTCACCGCGCCTTTCGTCGACGCCCACTTTCACATGGACGCGACGCTCTCGTACGGCTTGCCACGCGTGAATGCGTCGGGAACGCTGCTGGAAGGCATCGCGCTATGGGGCGAACTGAAGCCTGAACTGACGCAGGAAGCGATCGTCGAGCGCGCGCTGCAGTATTGCGACTGGGCCGTCGCGCGCGGGCTGCTTGCCATCCGCTCGCACGTCGATGTGTGCGATCCGCGCCTGCTCGCCGCCGAAGCGCTCGTCGAAGTGAAGCGGCGCGTGAAGCCGTATCTGGACCTTCAGCTTGTCGCGTTTCCGCAGGACGGCGTGTTGCGCAGCGCGGGCGCATTCGACAATCTCAAGCGCGCAATCGATCTGGGCGTCGATGTGGTCGGCGGCATTCCGCACTTCGAGCGCACGATGGCCGACGGCGCGGCATCGGTCAGACTGCTATGCGAATTCGCAGCCGAGCGCGGCTTGCGCGTCGACATGCACTGCGATGAATCGGACGATCCGATGTCCCGCCATATCGAAACGCTCGCGGCACAAACGCATCGGCTTGGACTGCATGGACGCGTGACCGGCTCGCATCTCACGTCGATGCACTCGATGGACAACTACTACGTCAGCAAGCTGATCCCGCTGATACGCGAGTCCGGCGTCGCGGCGATCGCCAATCCGCTCATCAACATCACGCTGCAAGGGCGCTCGGATAGCTACCCGAAGCGACGCGGCATGACGCGTGTGCCAGAACTGATGGCGGCGGGCATCGACGTCGCGTTCGGCCACGACTGCGTGATGGACCCGTGGTACAGCCTCGGTTCCGGCGACATGCTCGAGGTCGCGCACATGGGCCTGCACGTCGCCCAAATGACGGGCGTCGATGCGATGCGCGCCTGCTTCGACGCCGTCACGACGACGCCCGCACGCATCCTCGGGCTCGAAGGCTACGGCATCGAGGTGGGCTGCCACGCGGATTGCGTCGTGCTCGACGCGCGTGATCCGATCGAAGCGATCCGTCTGCGCGCGGCGCGCACGGCGGTGATCAGAAGAGGGAAGGTGGTGAGCCGCAGCCCGGCCGTGCGCGCGACGCTCGCCCTCGAAGGGCGGCCTGCGGAAGTGGATTTCAGAATCAGGCGCTAGAGACAAGAAACCCCGGCGCCTGGCCGGGGTTTCGAGTATCGGAGCTCAGTGCAGCGTCTGCCCGGCCATGCCGTTATGACGCAACAGCGCGTCGATGTTCGGCTCGCGTCCGCGGAACGCCTTGAACGAATCCATCGCGGGACGGCTGCCGCCCACTTCGAGAATCTCGCGGCGATAACGCGTGCCGGTTTCCGCATTCAGCACCGACCCGTTCGCCGCCTTCGCGGCTTCTTCGAACGCGGCGTAGGCATCGGCGGAAAGCACTTCTGCCCATTTGTAGCTGTAGTAGCCCGCCGCATAACCGCCCGCGAAGATATGGCTGAACGTGTTCGGCCAGCGGGAGAACGGCGTCTGCGGAATCACGTGAAACTTCTCGTTGATTTCGCGGGCAAGGTCGTTGACGTTCTGCGTCGCGTTGGCCGGATCGTAGGACGTGTGCAGCACCATGTCGAACATCGAGAAGACGATCTGGCGCAGCGTGCCGAGACCGCTCTGGAAATTCTTCGCCGCGAGCATCTTGTCGAAGAGTTCGCGCGGCAGCGGCGCGCCGGTGTCTACATGCGCCGACATATCCGTCAGCACGTCCCACTCCCAGCAGAAATTTTCCATGAACTGCGACGGCAGTTCGACCGCGTCCCACTCGACGCCGTTGATGCCCGACACGCCCAGTTCATCGACGCGCGTGAGCATGTGATGCAGCCCGTGCCCGAACTCGTGAAACAGCGTGATGACTTCGTCGTGCGTGAAGCAGGCCGGCTTGCCGCCGACAGGCGCCGAGAAATTGCACGTCAGATAGGCGACCGGCGTCTGCACGCCGCCTTCGCTGCGCTTGTGGCGCGCGCGGGCATCGTCCATCCAGGCGCCGCCGCGCTTGCCTTCGCGGGCGTACAGGTCCAGATAGAACTGCGCGACCAGCGAACCGTCCTTGTTCTCGACGCGGAAGAAGCGCACATCCGGGTTCCAGACGGCGGCTTCATCGCGGCGAATCGATACGTTGAAGAGCGTTTCCGTGACCTTGAACAGGCCCTTCAGCACGGCTTCCTGCGGAAAGTACTGCTTCACTTCGTTCTCGGAGAACGAGTAGCGTTTCTGACGCAGACGCTCCGCCGCGAACGCGATATCCCACGGCTGAAGCTCGGGCATGCCGAGTTCGGTCGCCGCGAAGGCGCGCAGCTCCATCCAGTCATTTTCCGCGAAGGGACGCGCGCGCACGGCGAGGTCTTCCAGGAACGCGATGACCTGTGCGGGCGATTCGGCCATCTTCGGCGCAAGCGATACTTCCGCGAAGTTCTGATAGCCGAGCGTGCGCGCCTCTTCGAGACGCAGCTTCAGATGCTCGGCGATGTTCTGCGTGTTGTCCCACTCGGCCTTGCCGTGCCCATAGGTTTCGCCGAGTTCGGAAGCACGCGTCACATACGCGCGATACATCGCCTCCCGCAACGGGCGATGCTCCGCATATTGCAGCACCGGGAAATACGACGGGAAGTGCAGCGTGAATTTCCAGCCCTGGCGGCCTTCCTTCTGCGCGGCTTCGTGTGCCGCTTCGATCACGTCGTCGGGCAGGCCGGCGAGGTCGCTCTGCTGCGTGACGATGTACGCGTACGCATTGGTCGAATCGAGCACGTGATCCGAAAACGCCTTCGACAGTGCCGCCTGCTCCTCCTGCAATTGCGCGAAACGCGGCTTGCGATCTTCGGGCAGTTCCGCGCCCGACAGGCGGAAGTCGCGCAGCGAGTTCTCGAGGATCTTCTTGCGTTCGGGCGACAGACCGGCGAATGCTTCGCTTGCGGCAATCGCCTTGTACTTCTCGTAAAGGGCGAGATTCTGGCCGACGCTCGCGGAGAATTCGGTCACGCGCGGCAGGTTTTCAGCGTGGGCGGCGCGCAATTCGGGCGTATCGGCGACGGCGTTCAGATGGCCGACGATGCCCCACGCACGCGAGAGCTTTTCCGATTCGCGCTCGACCGCCTCGACGACGTCCGTCCACGTGGCGGGCGTTTGCGGGGCGCTCGCGCGGTCGACGGCGTCTTTGGCCGCCGCGAGCAGCACGTCGAGCGCCGGGGTGACATGCTCGGGCCTGATGTCGCCGAAGCGCGGCAAGTCGGAGAAATCGAGCAGCGGGTTGCTGGCTGCGGTCGGCGTGGCTGCGGTGGTATCGCTCATGGCTCTCCCAATTCGAGTTCGATCAGGCGCGGAACGGGCCGCGCCGCTTCATTCAGATGCCTGTCGGAACATTATTGGGGCGGCAGGGCCAAAAACCAATCGATTGTTTGGAAGGGGACGATTGGCGGTCTCCCGCCGAGCGTGCGCTTACGCCGCCGCCGCGCGCTCGGCGGCTTCGATCGTATTGACGAGCAGCATCGTGATGGTCATCGGGCCGACGCCGCCCGGTACGGGCGTGATATGGCCGGCCACTTCGCGCACGCCCGCGAAATCCACGTCGCCGCACAGCTTGCCGGCGTCGTCCCGGTTCATGCCGACGTCGATGACCGTCGCGCCCGGCTTCACCATGTCGGCGGTCAGGATGTTGCGGCGGCCGACTGCGGCCACGACCACATCCGCATCGCGCGTGTGCTTCGCGAGGTCGCGGGTCTTGCTGTGACAGATCGTGACCGTCGCGCCTGCTTCGAGCAGCAGGAGCGCCATCGGCTTGCCGACGATGTTCGAGCGGCCGATGACCACCGCGTTCGCGCCTTGCAGAGCGATGCCGTGCGCCTCGAACATCTTCATCACGCCATAGGGCGTGCAGGGCCGGAAGAGCGGCTTGCCGGTCATGAGCGCGCCCGCATTGGCGACGTGGAAACCGTCGACGTCCTTCTCCGGCGCGATGGCTTCGATGACCTTGTGGCTGTCGATATGCGCGGGCAACGGCAGTTGCACGAGGATGCCGTGAATCGCGGGATCGGCATTGAGCTTGTCGATGTGCGCGAGCAGTTCGCGCTCGGAAAGCGTCGCGGGGAAGCGGTCCATCACCGAATGCAGGCCGTTGTCCTGGCACGCCTTCACCTTGTTGCGCACATAGACTTCGCTCGCGGGGTTGTCGCCGACGAGCACGACGGCGAGGCCCGGCTTGTGGCCGCGAGCGGTGAGGGCGGCGGCTCGTGCGGCGACATCGGCGCGAAGAGTCTTGGAAAGGGAGTTGCCGTCGATGAGTTGGGCAGTCATGGCGAATCAGTGAGGATGAGCCGGATGGCGTGAACTGGCGAGCCGCGTGCGCAGGGCTGGCTGCTGCAGGCATCGCGGGCGCTTTGCGTTGCGCCCTTGGGGAAGGGCGAGATTATACCGCCGGGCGCTTTTCAGCGTCCGGCGGCGGACGACGCGACAGGGGGCGGGGCGCTGGCGCGCTCAGGGCGAAACGGGCTGCCAGGACGAATCCGGATCGAACGCTTTGATCGACGCCGCGACGCGCGCGGTCGCGGGTCCGAGGTTCTTCTCGAAGACCTGCCCGTCCTGATTGACGATGAAGCTCATGACGCCCGTCTCGCCGTACCTGGCCGGCCACGCGATCATGGCGAAGCCCTGCGCGAGCGCGCCGCCCTCCATGAAGTTCTTCGCGCCGCCTTTCGCGTGCGGGCCTTGCGCCGTCAGGATGCGATAGTGGTAGCCGTAGTACGCGTCGCCCGGATGCGTCTTGTTGCGCATCGTCGCGGCGAGCGGGCCGAGCGGACTGTCCGGCTCGCCGGGCGCGGTGTCCCAGTAGAGGCCGTCGTGCTTGCCCGGCGTGCTCACGAAACGGCCGGCGTAGCGGTTCATCAGCTTGCGATAGTCGTTCTGCGCATCGACGTAGGCGAGGGCGACGTGCATTACCGATCGCTCGTTGCGGCCGATGCGCCGCGTCAGCGGCTCGTCGCGCGCGGCGGGCATGTCGAAGCGCCAGCCACGGCCCGTATCGACGAGCGGTATCGGCAGCGTCCAGCCGCTGTCGCCCGTTTCGATGTGCGCGCTTCTGCGTCCGCCGAGCGGCTCCTTATCCTCGACGATGCGATGCTCCTTCGCCCACGACGCGAGGTACTGATAGATATCGTCCTCGCCGACGCTGCCGGCCGGCACGTAGCGCGCGTGATCCTTGCCGAGCACTTTCTTAAGCGCGGTTTCGTCGTTGGATGCGACGGCGTCGGTGAAGGCTTGCGCGGCGGCATCGGGCGTGGGGTAGAGCGCCTGCGCACGGGCGATGGTTGCCGCCATCGTCAGCGAGACGGCGAGCGTCGCGCATAGCAGCGTTTTCTTCGATGCAGCCAGCGTTGTGGTTCGAGTCATCTGAGGCTCCGGGGTCGGACTTGCAGGTTGGCGTATCTGGGCTCGTCTCATCATCACCGGCGGAATCCTCCTCCGCCGCCGTGAAAACCGCCGCCGCCGCCGCCGTGGAAGCCGCCTGCGCCGCCTCCCTGAAAGCCACCGCCGCTGCGCTGTATCCCGCCGCCTGCGTTGCCCTGACGCTCGAACCCGCCGCCCGCGTTCGGATGTGCGCTCGCAAGCGATTGCCGGCTTGCCTGTCCGCGCTGCATGTCCTGCCGCGCGACATTGCCATCGCCCGCGCCGCGCAGCGCGTTGTCGCGATTGACGTTCTGCGCCCGTTGATGCAGGTCGCCATTGCCCGCTCCGCCCTGGCGCATGTTCTGCACGCGCTGGTTGGCCGTCTGGTTCATGTTCTGCCCGGTGCGCTGCTGCAGCGTCTGCGCGGCCTGCGCGCGCGCCTGATCGCGTCCGCGGAACTGGTCGCGATTCACCGACGCCAGGTTCTGATTGTTCACGCGGTTCTGCCGGTTCACGTTCGTGTTCCGGTTGAACTGCGGATCGTTGCGGTTCCAGCGCACGTTGTTACTGTTCGCATTGATGCGGTTGTTCACGTTGATGTTGTTGTAGCGGTTGACGTTCACGTTCACGTCCCCGCGATTCCAGTCGCAATTGCCCCACAGCGAGTTCGCGACCGCGATGCCCGCGCCGAACGCGAGCCCCGTGGCGAAACCGGTCGCGATCGCGTAGCCGGGCGGCGGCGGGACATAGACGGGCGGATACGCCGGATAAGGCCACGCGCCATAGACGACCGTCGGGTTGTACGTCGGCACATACACGACTTCGGGATTCGCCGGGACGATCTGGATCGTGCTCTGCTCGACGACCACTTTCTGCTGCTCGGTCGTCTTGAGATTGCCCGCGCTCTGGGCGGACCGGCGAAGGCGCTGCACCGAATCCATCACATCGCTCGACTGCGCGATGAACGCGTTGCCGAGCTGCGTGACCCAGTCGAGCCTGGAGGCCATCGTCGCGAGCGCCTGCGGGAACGCCACCAACGATTGGACGCTCGGGTCCCACGGCTCCGACTGCACGGCCTTCACGGCGTCATCGCCCTTAATGTTCGGATTGGCCTTCGACCATTGCGCAGCCGCTTCGATGTCCTGCGGATACGTCGCCGCCATCAGCACCTGAGCAAGCAGCGCGTCCGGATAGAGCGCGATGGGCGCGACGAGGGCGTCGAGCTGCTGGTTCGTGAGCTTCTGCGCCGGGGCGTTGCCCTGCGCCTGAGCGTGAACGGGCGGCGCGTGAAGCACGGCGAGCGGCGCAGCGGCAAGCGTCGCCGCTATCGCCAGCACGCGCGCCGCGCAGCCGCGACTCACGAGCGATCGGTTGGTTTTCTTATTCAAGGCGATGTCCTCCTGAGCGCGCGTCGACTCATCGCTGCCAAAAGGCAGCCATGAAGTCGAGAGCCGATGGAAACGATGAGAAGCCGAACTGCGAACCGAACGCGACTTGCGTTGGCGAGGGAAGAAGCGGGAAACGTTTGCTGAAGGAGCGTGAGAGCAGCGAGCGCGTTGCCGTGCATGACCGGGTCCTCTTGAGAACGCTCGATCAACTTACGGGGCTGCGTTGCCAGGTGTCAACGCGAATCGCGAAACGTCGCGTTTCACACTCGCGCGATATGCGCAAGCGTGTTGAAGAGTGGCGAAGGGAGGCGCGGCCGGCATCCGAAGCCGGCCGCGTTGAAGCGCTATTTATTGCTGCGGCTTGTTGGACAACGCGAGACGCAGGAGATCAGCCACGGTATTCACCGACAGCTTCTCCATGATGTTCGCGCGGTGCGCTTCGACGGTCTTGATGCTGATGCCGAGGTCGTCGGCGATTTGCTTGTTCAGGCGTCCCGCGATGATGCGCTCGAGCACCTGATGCTCGCGCGCCGTCAGCTTGCCGAGGCGCTCGGCGGCCGCGCGCTGCTGCTGCACGCTGGTGCTTTCGCTGCGCGCCTTCTCCAGCATGCGCTCGACGAGCTTGCGCAGCTCGGCTTCGTCGAAGGGCTTCTCGATGAAGTCCATCGCGCCCTTCTTCATCGTGGAGACGGCCATCGGGACATCGCCGTGGCCGGTGACGAAGATGATCGGCAGCAGCGAATTCTCGGTGATCAGCTTTTCCTGCAATTCGAGGCCGGTCATGCCGGCCATGCGGACGTCGAGAATCAGGCAGGCGATGGCGCCGGAATGAGCGATCGGCAGGTAGACATCGAGGAAGGACTCCGCGCTCGAAAAGCACTGCACGCGATAGCCGTTCGCCTCGAGCAGCCAGCGCAAAGAATCACGCACGGCCTCGTCATCGTCGACGACAAAGACGGTTTCCTGAGTGGTGACTGGACTGCTCATAGTTCTCCCGTAACTGTTTGTTGTCTCGTATTCGTGTGTTCGTCGTTCGCATCGCCACCCGAGCCCGATCCGTGCGAGCCGTCCACCTCGCCGATCGGCAGGCTGCAATGGAAGGTCGCGCCGGTGACGTGGCCGTCCGGATCGACATTGTTGACCACCCACAGGCGGCCACGATGTGATTCGATGATCGAGCGGCAGATGTTCAGACCCATGCCCATGCCGTCCGACTTGGTGCTGTAGAACGGCTCGAACAGGCGCTCGGCGGTGGCTTCGTCCACGCCC
Source organism: Caballeronia sp. LZ016 (assembly GCF_031450805.1). Classification (NCBI taxonomy): domain Bacteria; kingdom Pseudomonadati; phylum Pseudomonadota; class Betaproteobacteria; order Burkholderiales; family Burkholderiaceae; genus Caballeronia; species Caballeronia sp. LZ016. Next base: position 2,659,670 of record NZ_JARTVY010000001.1, on the reverse strand, counting down.
GGCCCCTGATCGACGACGCTGATGCAAACGGAGCCGCCGTCCGTGCGCAACACGACGACGCGGATCACCGGATCGACGGCGTTCGGTTTCGCATCATGCATTGCTTCCGCTGCGTTTTTCAACAGGTTGACCAACACTTGTTCGATCAGAACCGGATCGACGTAAATCACCGGCATGCGCGAGCGAATCTCCGTGACGATGCGGATCTTCCGCTTGCGCGCCTCGATCTCGGCGAGCCCGACCGCATCGGCGACGATATCGGCGACGCGCGTGGCCTGGCGCTTCGGCTCCGAACGCTTCACGAACTCGCGGATGCGCTTGATGATCATCCCCGCGCGCACCGCCTGTTGCGCGGTCTTCTCGAGCACGGGCAACAGCGTTTCCTGCGTCATGCGGCCCGACTTCACGAGCGCGACGCAGCCGGAGCAGTAGTTGTTGATGGCGGCGAGCGGCTGATTCAGTTCGTGCGCGAGCGACGACGCCATCTCGCCCATCGTCATCAGGCGGCTCGTGAACTGGAGCTTCTCTTCCTGCTGATGCGCGAGTTCCTGTGCCTGCTTGCGCTGCGTGATGTCGGTCGCGATCTGCATCTGCGCGAGATGGCCGTCCACCCACTGAATGTACTGGCGGCGGACTTCGAACCACTTCTGAATGCCTTCGACATAAACTTCCTGCGCGTCCGCCGAGCTTTCGGTAAGCGCGGCGGTAGGCAGGCCCGCATAGGTGTCGATCATGTCGATGGTGTCGGACGAACTGTGGCTGCTGCCGTCGAACGCCGCGCCCGCCAGTTGCAGATGGCCGTCCGGACGGATGCCGAACAGATGCCGGTAATAGCGGTTCGCGAAAAGCAGCTCGGCTTCGTCGGCGGCCAGCACGGACACAGCGGCGTCGAGGCTTTCGAGCACCGTCGTAAAGCGCTCGTGCGCGGCGGCCAGTTCCTCGCGGGCGCGCTTCGGCTCGGTGATGTCCGTCATCGACGACATCCAGCCGGTCTGACGCCCCGAACTGTCGATCAGCGGCGACACATAGAGGCGCGCGTGGAAGAACGAGCCGTCCTTGCGGCGCACGCGCAGTTCGAAGCCGGAAGACGGCGCCTTGCCGCGCAGCGTCATGTCGAGCTGGCGCTGCATTTCCGGATAGGCATCGCGCGGCCAGTACGGGAACGGCGCGTTCTTGCCGACGAGATCGCTCTCGTCCCAGCCCGTCATGCGGCAGAACGCCGGATTCACGTGCGTGATGCGGCCGTGCATGTCGAGCACGCGCATGCCGATCAGCACGGAGTTTTCCATCGCACGGCGGAAGAAGGCTTCGGCATAGAGCGCCTGCTGCGCCTCGAAGCGCTGGCGCGTGTGCTTCCAGAGGCTCCACAGACTCCACAGCACGAAGCACGACAATCCCGCCACGAGCCACACGAGCGTGTTATTGGTGAAGTTCGTGAGCTGCGGATACGAATAGACGCGAACCGACAGCCCTTGACCCGGCGGATCGAGCGGCAGGTCGTAGAACATGTCGCGCGGCAGGCGCGGGCGGCTCGACGTGGTGGCGAGCTCGCGATTGTTCAGATCGGTGATGGAGATCTTGTACTTCGCCGACAGTTCGCCTGGAATGTCATGCTTGAGAATGCCTTCGATCGAAAACACGGCGGCGATCGATCCGAGGAATTCGCGGTCGCGGAAAACGGGCGTCTGCAGCGTGATGTAGCCGTTGCCGAGGTCGTCGTAAAGAAGGGGCGAGTAGACCTGGCGGCGCGTGGTGCGGGCTTCGTCGAACGCAGCCTGCACGGCTTCGTCCATTTGCGTGTCGTTCGGCTTGGCGAGCCGCGAGCCGAGCACCGGCAGCGGCGAATTGGGCCAGCGCGGCTTGTGCTCGCTCGTGTACCAGTTCATGTAGAGGATCTCGGGATGCCCCTGCATGATGTCGGTGGATGCGTTCTGGAAGTTCTGCGGGTCGCCGTGTCCGCCCGTGATGTCGCGTGCGAGGGCCTGGATTTGTTCTTGCGCAGCGGTCATCGAAAGACGGATCTGCTGCTGCGCCCACGCGACATTGCGATACAGCGTGTCTTCCTGTTGCTGCTGCTCGCGCCGGTTCAGGCTCCATAGGATCAGACTCATCACGACCAGAAAAACGAGGATCGAAATGAGCGGCGTGAGTAAATAGGAGTTCGACCACCACGGTCCGTGGTGCCAGCGGGAGGGCGACGAGTCGGCAGGCTTCTTTGCGACGCGCGCCGAGCGTTTGATCAGCCGGTCAGTCAACATGGGAGCGATTGTAACGCAGCACCCGATTGTTAATTGGCGTAAAAAGGCGCTAAGAATGAGGCCTTTACAAGAAAAGGAGACGAACTATCCGAGTTGAAAAGCCATATCGGACGGTGCATTGCAGCAATTTTCCGTATTATGAGATAGCCTCTCATGATTCGAAAAATTCCTTGCTTCAAGCTCTGGACCCTCTTTAGAATTGCCGGCACGCGGCCAGTGCCCGCTTTTGTGCTTTCGCGCGGGCGTGTGTTGGCGGTTTAGGAGCGTTCCTCACATCAGGAGACGAGCATGTCCGCTGTACCCGACGAAGTTCTCAAATATGTCGCCAACGCAAAAGACGACGATCCGCAGGAAACCGCCGAATGGCTGGAAGCGCTCGATGGCGTGATTTCGGCGGTCGGCCCTGACCGCGCGCACTACCTGATCGAAAAGCAAATCGAATTCGCTCGCGTGCATGGCGAGCATCTGCCGTTCTCGGCGAACACGCCGTACATCAACACGATCCCCGTCGCCACCCAGGCGAAGATCCCGGGCGATCAGGACGTCGAACACCGCATCCGCTCGTACACGCGCTGGAACGCCATCGCAATGGTGCTGCGCGCGGGCAAGGACACCAACGTCGGCGGCCATATCGCTTCGTTCGCATCGGCGGCGACGCTGTATGACGTCGGCTTCAATCACTTCTGGCATGCGCCGTCGAAAGAGCATGGCGGCGACCTCGTGTTCGTGCAGGGGCACTCGTCGCCGGGTGTGTACTCGCGCGCCTTCCTGCTCGGCCGCCTGACCGAGAAGCAGCTGAACAACTTCCGCCAGGAAGTGGGCGGCGAGGGCATCTCGTCATATCCGCATCCGTGGCTGATGCCGGATTTCTGGCAGTTCCCGACCGTGTCGATGGGCCTCGGCCCGATCATGGCCATCTATCAGGCGCGTTTCATGAAGTACATGCAAGCGCGCGGCATCGCAAAGACCGAAGGCCGCAAGGTGTGGGCGTTCCTCGGCGACGGTGAAACGGACGAGCCGGAATCGCTCGGCGCGATCGGCATGGCCGGGCGCGAGCGGCTCGACAACCTCGTGTTCGTCATCAACTGCAACCTGCAGCGTCTGGACGGCCCGGTGCGCGGCAACGGCAAGATCATCCAGGAACTGGAAAGCGAATTCCGCGGCGCGGGCTGGAACGTCATCAAGGTCATCTGGGGCAGCCGCTGGGACGCGCTCTTCGCACGCGACAAGACCGGCGCGCTGATGCGCCGCATGATGGAAGTCGTCGACGGCGAATATCAGACGTACAAGTCGGAGTCCGGCGCATTCGTGCGCGAGCACTTCTTCAACACGCCGGAACTGAAGGCCCTCGTCGCCGACTGGTCCGATGACGACATCTGGAACCTGAATCGCGGCGGCCACGATCCGCACAAGATCTACGCGGCATTCGACGCCGCGACCAGGACGAAGGGCGCGCCGACCGTCATCCTCGCCAAGACCATCAAGGGTTATGGCATGGGCGAGCACGGCCAGGCGATGAACATCACGCACCAGCAGAAGAAGCTGCCGATCGAGACGCTGAAGAAATTCCGCGACCAGTTCCGCCTGCCGATCACCGACGAGCAGATCGTCGACGTGCCGTATCTCACGTTCGAGGAAGGCTCGAAGGAACTCGAATACATGCGCCAGAAGCGCATGGACCTGGGCGGCTATCTGCCGGCGCGCCGCGAAAAGGCGGAATCGCTGCCGGTGCCGGCGCTGTCCGCATTCGAGCCGCTCCTGAAAGGCACGGGCGAAGGCCGCGAAATCTCCACGACGATGGCCTTCGTGCGCGTGCTGAACATCCTGCTGAAGGACAAGGCCATCGGCAAGCGTGTCGTGCCGATCGTGCCGGACGAATCGCGCACCTTCGGCATGGAAGGTCTCTTCCGCCAGATCGGCATCTGGAATCAGGACGGCCAGAAGTACATTCCGGAAGACTCCGACCAGCTGATGTTCTACAAGGAATCGGAGACCGGCCAGATTCTGCAGGAGGGCATCAACGAAGCGGGTGGCATGTGCGACTGGATCGCGGCCGCGACGTCGTATTCGACGCACGGCGAGATCATGATCCCGTTCTACATCTTCTATTCGATGTTCGGCTTCCAGCGCATCGGCGATCTGGCGTGGGCGGCGGGCGACATGCGTTCGCGCGGCTTCCTGCTGGGCGGCACCGCGGGGCGCACGACGCTGAACGGCGAAGGCCTGCAGCACGAAGACGGTCACTCGCTCCTGTGGGCCGCATCGGTGCCGAACTGCGTGAGCTACGACCCGACGTTCGGCTACGAACTCGCGGTCATCATGCAGGACGGTCTGCGCCGCATGGTGCAGGACCAGGAAGACGTGTACTACTACATCACCGTGATGAACGAGAACTACGAGCATCCGGCGATTCCGCAGGGTGAGTCGGTTGCGTCGGACATCATCAAGGGCATGTACTCGTTCCGGAAGGCGGACGCGCCGGCCAAGGCGCACGTTCAACTGATGGGCGCGGGCACGATCTTCAACGAAGTCATCGCCGCTGCCGAACTGCTCAGGAACGACTGGGGCGTCTCCGCCGACCTCTGGAGCGTGCCGAGCTTCACCGAGCTCGCGCGCGAAGGCCAGGACTGCGAGCGTTACAACCTGCTGCATCCGACCGAAGAGCGACGCGTGCCGCACGTGACGAAGCTGCTCCAGGGCGCACAAGGCCCGGTGATCGCGTCGACGGATTACATCCGCGCGCTCGTCGACCAGATTCGCGGCTATGTCCCGAACAAGTTCGTGGTGCTCGGCACCGACGGTTACGGCCGCTCGGACACGCGCGAGGCGCTGCGCCACTTCTTCGAAGTCGACCGCTACTGGGTCACGCTGGCGGCGCTCAACGCGCTGGCCGACGAAGGCGCGATCGAGCGCAAGGTCGTCGCCGAGGCGATCAGCAAGTACAACCTCGACCCGGCCAAACCCAACCCGATGACCGTCTAAAGGCATCGCCCCCGAGCGTTGTGATGCGGCCTCTTTCCGAAGCGGAAAGAGGCCGTGTGCAACCCAGGAGACACTAATAATGAGTCAAGCGATCGAAGTCAAAGTGCCGGACATCGGCGATTTCAAGGACATTCCCGTGATCGAGGTTCTGGTCAAGGCGGGCGATGTCGTTGAACAGGAACAATCCCTCGTCACGCTCGAATCCGACAAGGCGACGATGGACGTGCCCAGTTCCGCAGCGGGCACGGTGAAGGAAGTGAAGGTGAAGGTGGGCGACAACGTGTCGGAAGGCACGCTGATCGTCGTGCTGGAAAGCGGCGTGAACGCGGGGTCGTCGGCGTCGTCGGCTGCGCCCGCGAAGCAGGAAGCGCCCGCCCATACGCAGACGCAATCGCAGCCGGCGCAGGCCGCGCAAGCGCCGGGCGGCGGATCGGTGGAAGTGAAGGTGCCGGATATCGGCGACTTCACGGACATCCCGATCATCGAGATCGGCGTGAAGGTCGGTGACAAGGTCGAGAAGGAGCAGTCGCTCGTCACGCTCGAATCCGACAAGGCGACGATGGACGTGCCGAGCCCCGCATCGGGCACGGTCAAGGAACTGAAGGTCAAGGTCGGCGATACGGTCTCCGAAGGATCGCTGATCCTCGTGCTCGAAGGCGGCGACGGTGCGAGCGCCGCGGCGCCGGCTCCGAAGCAGGAAGCCGCGAAAGCGGTCGAGCCGCCGCCCGACGCGCCCGCGAAGCCCGCGCCCGCCGCAGCCGCGAAGGAAGCGCCGTCCGCGCTGGCGCAAGCGCCGTTGATGCCTGCCGGCGACGGCACGCGCACGTCGAGTCACGCGTCGCCGTCGGTGCGCAAGTTCGCACGCGAACTGGGCGTCGATGTCACGCGTGTGAAGGGCTCGGGTCCGAAAGGCCGCATCACGCAGCAGGACATCACCGCGTTCGTGAAGGGCGTCATGAGCGGCCAGGGCGCAGCGCCCGCCGCGGCGGCCGCACCGGCTGGCGGTGGCGGCGGCGAACTCGGCCTGCTGCCGTGGCCGAAGGTCGATTTCACGAAGTTCGGTCCGGTCGATCCGAAGCCGCTCTCGCGCATCAAGAAGATCTCCGGCGCGAACCTGCATCGCAACTGGGTGATGATCCCGCACGTCACGAACAACGACGAAGCGGACATCACCGAACTGGAAGAACTGCGCGTCAAGCTCAACAAGGAGCACGAGAAGGCAGGCGTCAAGTTCACGATGCTCGCGTTCGTCATCAAGGCCGTGGTCTCGGCGCTGAAGAAGTTCCCGGACTTCAATGCGAGCCTCGATGGCGACAACCTCGTCTTCAAGCAGTATTACCACATCGGTTTCGCGGCCGATACGCCGAACGGCCTCGTCGTTCCGGTGATCCGCGACGCGGACAAGAAGGGCCTCGTCGACATCGCGAAGGAGATGGCGGAACTGTCGAAGCTCGCACGCGACGGCAAGCTGAAGCCCGATCAGATGCAGGGCGGCTGCTTCTCGATTTCGTCGCTGGGCGGCATCGGCGGGACGCACTTCACGCCGATCATCAACGCGCCGGAAGTGGCCATTCTCGGCCTTTCGCGCGGTCAGATGAAGCCGGTGTGGGACGGCAAGCAGTTCGTGCCGCGCCTCACGCTGCCGATGTCGCTGTCGTACGACCATCGCGTCATCGACGGTGCGGCCGCTGCGCGCTTCAACGCGTATCTGTCGGCGATTCTGGGCGATTTCCGTCGCGTCATTCTCTGATCTTCGGATCCGGCCGACGGCGGAACCTCGGGCTTGCCTCGAGGTTCCATCCGCACATCTCTTAGGGGACAACATGAGTCTCGTCGAACTAAAAGTACCCGATATCGGCGACTTCTCCGATGTCGATGTCATCGAAGTCAATATCAAGCCCGGCGACGTCATCGAAAAGGAACAGGGCGTCATCACGCTCGAAACCGACAAGGCGACGATGGAAGTGCCCGCCGATGTCGCAGGCATCATCAAGGAAGTGAAGGTCAGGCAGGGCGACAAGGTGAGCCAGGGCTCGGTCATCGCGATGATCGAAACCGAAGGCGCGAGCGCGGGCGCATCGCAGGCGCAAGCGCCGAAAGAGGCGTCGACCGCGAAGCCGGCGGCGCCGGCCGCATCGAGTGGCGCGGCGCAGGATGTGAAGGTCCCGGATATCGGCGACTTCAAGGATATTCCGGTCATCGAAATTCACGTGAAGCCGGGCGATACGGTCGAGAAGGAGCAGTCGCTCGTCACGCTCGAATCCGACAAGGCGACGATGGACGTGCCGTCGCCCGCAGCGGGCACGGTCAGGGAGCTGAAGGTCAAGGTCGGCGACAACGTGTCGGAAGGCACGCCGATCCTGACGCTCGACGCGCAGGGCGGCGGCACGACGTATGTGCCGACCGCGCCCGCCGCCGCCCAGCCGCAACCGGCCGAGAAGGCGAGCGCCGAGCCCGCGCCGCAAGCGGGCAGCTATTCGGGTTCGGCCGACGTCGAATGCGACATGCTCGTGCTCGGCGCGGGCCCCGGCGGTTATTCGGCGGCATTCCGTTCCGCCGATCTCGGCATGAACACCGTGCTCGTCGAACGCTATTCGACGCTCGGCGGCGTGTGCCTCAACGTCGGCTGCATTCCGTCGAAGGCGCTGCTGCATACCGCGCTCGTCATCGACGAGGCGGCCGCGCTGGCATCGCACGGCATCAGCTTCGGCGAGCCGAAGATCGACCTCGACAAGCTGCGCGGCTTCAAGGAAGGCGTCGTCAAGAAGCTGACCGGCGGTCTCGCGGGCATGGCGAAGGCGCGCAAGGTGCAGGTGGTCACGGGCGTCGGCACGTTCGTCGATCCGCATCACATGGAAGTGCAGGGCGACGGCGGCAAGAAAGTCGTGCGCTTCAAGAAGGCGATCATCGCGGCCGGCTCGCAAGCGGTGAAGCTCCCGTTCTTCCCGGATGACCCGCGCGTTGTCGATTCGACCGGTGCGCTCGAGCTGCGCCAGTTGCCCAAGCGCATGCTGGTGGTGGGCGGCGGCATCATCGGGCTCGAAATGGCCACGGTCTATTCGACGCTCGGCGCCGAGATCGACGTGGTTGAAATGCTTGACGGCCTGATGGTCGGCGCGGACCGCGATCTCGTGAAGGTGTGGGAGAAGTTCAACGCGAAGCGTTTCGCCAACGTGATGCTCAAGACGAAGACCACGAAGGCCGAAGCGAAGGACGATGGCATCTACGTCACGTTCGAAGGCGAGAAGGCGCCGGCCGAGCCGCAGCGCTACGACCTCGTGCTGCTGGCCGTCGGCCGCAGCCCGAACGGCGGCAAGATCGGCGCGGACAAGGCGGGCGTGGCCGTGACGGATCGCGGCTTCATCAACGTCGACAAGCAGATGCGCACGAACGTCGAGCACATCTTTGCGATCGGCGATCTCGTCGGCCAGCCGATGCTCGCGCACAAGGCGGTGCACGAAGGCCACGTTGCGGCGGAAGCCGCGCACGGCGAGAAGGCGTACTTCGACGCGATGCAGATTCCGTCGGTCGCCTACACCGATCCGGAAGTGGCGTGGGCCGGCAAGACCGAGGAACAGTGCAAGGCCGAAGGCCTCAAGTACGGCAAGGCGGTGTTCCCGTGGGCGGCGTCCGGTCGCGCGATCGCGAACGGCCGCGACGAAGGCTTCACGAAGCTCATCTTCGACGAAGAGACGCATCGCGTGATCGGCGGCGGGATCGTCGGGCTGAATGCGGGTGATCTGATCAGCGAAGTGTGTCTCGCCATCGAGATGGGCGCGGATGCGACGGATATCGGCAAGACCATTCACCCGCATCCGACGCTCGGTGAATCGGTCGGCATGGCGGCTGAGTTGTACGAAGGCGTCTGCACGGATCTGCCGCCGCAGCGGAAGAAGTAATCTCGCGGGTCGTTTGACGCACGAAGGCGCGTTCCTGCAAAGGGACGCGCCTTTTTTTATGCCGAACTCGCCGTGCAAAAAAAAAACCCGGCCGGAGCCGGGTTTCTTGTTTCAACCGTCGCATGCCGAAGCATGCCTGGCCGATGTCTTACGCGACAGTGCGCTTTGCCGAAACTGCAGCGGTGCGAGCAGCTTGCTCGGTCGCTTGCGTCGCAGCCTTCGTGGCAGCCGTGGCGGCGGCGTTGAAGTTGCTTTCCGCGATTTCGACAGCTTGCTTCGTTGCCTTGTGGACGGTTTCGTACGTCGTGTTCGCGGCGGTGATGGCCGACTTCATCACGGCGACAGCCGTTTCCGAACCAGCGGGCGCGTTCTTCGCAACATTGTCGACCAGCGTCTGGACCTTGCGGTTCTGCTCTTCGTACTGCGCTTCCGCGACGCGGGCGAACTCAGCTTGCGTGGCCGATGCGATTTCATACAGGTGACGGCCGTACGACAGCACCTTCTCGGCGACCGGCTGGGTCAGGCTGGCCTGCAGCGCCAGCAGTTCCTGCGCGTCCTTCACCGAGAGGGCGCGTTGCGCGTTTTCCTGGCTTTCGGCGAGCGTGGACTTCACGACTTGGAGATTCAGTTCGACGAGCTTCTCGACGCCCTCGAACGCCTTGTTCGTCAGACCGAACAGCGTGTCGAAGTTGGCTTTCTGCGCAGCGGCGATTTGCTCGGGGGTCAACAGCGTCATCTCAGGCTCCTTATTGCCGACCCATCACGGCGGGTCGTGGTTTGATAGTTGCAGCAACTTGCTGCCAGATGGTGCACCTTCGATTGGTGCGTCGCAACATGAAGCCCATTTTAGAGATATTCCTATCGATGTCAAGGGCTTTTTGTGCGATGCACAAATAGTGGAAAACCCTTGTTAAACAAGAGTTTAAGTACAAAGGTTCGAACGTTCCAGAGGCAAGAGGTGCAGCTCATGCACCATGCTGAATTGCCGAAAAGCAGCAACTTCGCCGCTTCTGCCCGATTACGGGCTCCGTCGATCGCTAAGATATTTCTCGTCTGTTCTTGTTTTTAAGACGTTGCCGTACACCAAACTGTTGAAGAACCGTTAACATTTCGACTGACGATGCAGTGCACACCGGCGCGGGGAGAGGGAAGGACATGCGCTCCTCTCCGCTAGCAGCAAGCCCGCCAGCGCCGTTCTTAAAGTCGAGCCTCAAGTTTGGGAAAGAATTGCCGACAGCACGTGAAACAGCGGGTCAAAGCGCGGGTTTCGCAGTGTCGGCTGCTCAGGGCTCGATCGTTTTTGCCGATCGATGCGCCCAATGTTTCAGAAATCAGCAATCGGCGCTTACAAAACGGATTAACGTGCGTCGATAAGTGCTTAATATTGCTTAAATTTCGCAGCTTCACTACACTTGGCGGTACTCTCCAGCCGCCCAACAGAACACTAATGAAAACCGAAATGTTTTCGTCGCTAAAGGTGGTGCATGGCGTGGCATTGCGCTCCGCATTGTCTCTCGCCGTATCGCTCGCCGTCGCGACATCCTTCGCAGTGGCTCCGGCTGAAGCCCTCGCCAAAACCACCACGCACAGCAAGGCCGCCAAGCAATCCGCCAAGCCCGCAGCCGCAGGCAAGTCCGCCAAGCCGGCTCGCGTCGCGAAAGCCGGCAAGGGCGCGCGCGCGGCCAAGGTCGCCGCGGCCGATGACGACGACGCACCCAAGGCCTCGCGCAAGCGTCGCGTGAACTACCGGATGGACTCGCATGCGCGCCGTGCTGCTGTGCACTCCGTGGCGTACCAGCCGCGCGCGACGTCGGTCGGGCAGGCGTTCGGTCTGCACGATACGCCCGACAGCCTCGCGCTGCGGTCGAGCGTTGCATATGTCGTCGATCAGGACACCTCCGAGACGCTCTTCGACAAGAACTCGCGCGCCGTCGTGCCGATCGCATCCATCACGAAGCTGATGACGGCGATGGTCGCGCTCGATTCGCACATGCCGCTCACCGAAGAAATGACGGTGACCGACGAAGACCGCGACTACGAGAAATACACGGGCTCGCGGCTCGCCGTGGGTTCGGTGCTGAATCGTGAAGACATGCTGCATATCGCGCTGATGGCGTCGGAAAATCGCGCGGCGGCGGCGTTGTCGCGTTATTACCCCGGCGGGCGTCCGGCGTTCATCGCGGCGATGAATGCAAAAGCGAAGGCGCTCGGCATGACTGATACCCACTTCGAAAATTCCACCGGTCTTACGAGCCAGAACGTGTCGAGTGCGCGCGATCTCGTGAAGATGGTCAACGCGGCGTACCAGTATCCGCTGATTCGCAAATTCTCGACGGACCGCAGCTACGAAGTCTTCACCGGCAAGCGCACGCTCGCGTACAACAGCACGAATGCGCTGGTTCGCAATGCGTCGTGGGATATCGGCTTGCAGAAGACCGGATTCATCAACGAGGCGGGCGAATGTCTCGTGATGCAGGCGAACGTGCACGGCCGGCCGGTCATCATGGTGCTGCTGGATTCGTATGGCAAGTATTCGCGCTTCGCCGATGCTGGCCGCCTGCGGTCGTATCTCGACACGCTCGGCGAGCCGCGCATCATGAGCGCGGACATGGGCGGCGGCGCTAATCCCTGAGCGCGTCCCCGGGATCGGCCGTCGGGCCGGGCCGCAAAAAAGCCGGAATCGTCGAGAGACGAATCCGGCTTTTTCTTTGGTCGTCGCGATCAGCGTTGCGCTTCGCGTTGTCCTTCCGCCGACGCTTCCGGGTGATAGCCGAGCGACCGCGAGATTTCCAGGGCGGTGTGGCTCAGTTGCCTGAGCCACGCGTCCTGCAGACGATCCGCAGGCGCCGAAAGCGATAGCCCCGCGACGAGCCGGCCGGTGTCGTCGTAGATGCCTGCCGCGATGCAGCGCACGCCAAGTTCCAGTTCCTCGTTGTCCCGCGCGCACGATTGCTGGCGCACGAACGACAACTCCCGTTCGAGCTTGGCGAGATCCGTGATGCTGTTCTGCGTGTGGCCCGAGAGTCCGGTGCGCATCGCGTAGGCGCGCACGCGAGCGGCTTCGTCGGCGGCGAGGAAGAGCTTGCCGACCGATGTGAGATGCAGCGGCGCCCGCCCGCCGATCGCGCGAACGACCTGCATGCCGGAGCGCTCCGAATACGCGCGCTCGATATACACGATCTCGTCGCCCTGTCGCACGGACAGATTCACCGTCTGACCCGTCTGCCGATGCAGCTCGCGCATCGGCGGCATCGCGGCTTCACGCACCGACAGACGCGCTTTCACCAGATTGCCGAGTTCCAGCAGCCGCATGCCGAGCCGGTACGTGCCCGGATCGGAGCGATCCACCAGCCGGCAGAGCACCATGTCGTTCAGGATGCGGTGCGCAGTGGACGGATGCAGGCCAGTGCTGTGCGAGAGTTCCTTCAGGCTGACCGGATCGGTGTGATTGGCAAGCGCGTCCAGCAGACGCATCATGCGTTCGATCACCTGAATGGATGTCTTGGAGTCCGGGTTCGTATCGCTCATCGTGAAAAATCGGTTGATGCGTCAAACAGCGGAAATTCCATTGTATCTCATAATGTGAAAAGAGATGCTGCGATGGCCAAGGTGTTCGGACATGCTCGCTTATCGCGGATAATCGGCGTGCTTCGCCTATCCGAACTAGAAGGAATTGCCCATGCGAGTCGGTTTATTCGTCACCTGTCTCATCGACATGATGCGTCCCGAGATCGGCTTTTCGGTCATCAAGCTGATCGAACGCGCCGGCTTCGAAGTGAGCGTTCCGCCCGCGCAGACCTGCTGCGGGCAGCCCGCGTACAACTCCGGCGATCGGCGGCTTGCACGCGATCTCGCCGAGAAAACGCTGCGCGAATTCGAGCAGTTCGATTACGTGGTCATCCCGTCCGGCTCCTGCGGCGGGATGGTTCGCGTGCATTACGGCGACCTCTTTCGTGACGATCCCGAACTAATGAACCGCTACGCGCGGCTGCAGCCGCGCGTCTTCGAACTGACGGACTTTCTCGTCACCGTGGCGAAGGCGCGCCTGGAACCAGGCGTTTTCGATGGCACCGTCACCTATCACGATTCCTGTTCGGGCCTGCGCGAGCTCGGCGTGAAGACGCAGCCGCGCGAATTGCTTGCGCAAGCCGGCGTGCCTGTCACCGAGATGGCCGGATGCGAGCATTGCTGCGGTTTCGGCGGCACCTTCGCGGTGAAGTACGGCGACATCTCGACGGCGATCGTCGACGAGAAATGCGCGAACATCAAGGCGAGCGGGGCGGATGCGGTCGTGCTCGGCGATCTGGGCTGCATGCTGAATATCGAAGGCCGGCTGCGCCGCACGGGCGACACCGCGACGCGCGTGCTGCATATCGCGCAAGTGCTTACCGGCGACGCGCAGAGCCGCGCCTGAGCATCGCGAGGAGACAAGAACATGCAAGTCCAGACGATGCACTTCAAGGCGCGCGCCGGCAGCAAGCTCGCCGACCAGAGGCTCCAGCAGAACCTCACGAAACTGTCGACGAAATTCGTCAGCGCGCGGGCGACGGCCGTGCGCGACATCGACTTCGAAGCGACACGCGCTGCGCTCAGGGAGCGTCGCAATCGCGCGCTCGAGAACCTCGACGTCTGGCTCGAAACGTTCGAGCGGGAGGCGACGAGGCGGGGCGCGACCGTGCTCTACGCGGAATCGACGCAGGACGCGGCGCGCCTCGTGGCGGACATTGCGCGCGAGCACGGCGTGAAGAAGGTCATCAAGACGAAGTCGATGGTGTCCGAGGAGATGCAGTTGAACCGCGTGCTCGGCGAGATGGGCGTGCAGTCCATCGAGACGGATCTCGGCGAATACATTCTGCAGATCAACGACAACGAGCCGCCGAGCCACATCATCGCGCCCGTGGTTCACAAGGACAAGGAACAGATCGCGGACCTGTTCGCGAGGACGCACGGCAAGCCGCGTCTCACTGATATCCCCGCGATGACGCGCGAGGCGCGCGACGTGTTGCGCCCGCATTTCATGTCGGCGGACATGGGCGTGACGGGCGGCAATTTCCTGATCGCGGAGACGGGATCGGTGGCCGTCGTGACGAACGAGGGCAACGAAGGCATGTGCACGGTGATGCCGCGCGTGCACGTCGCGGTCACGGGCATCGAAAAAGTGCTGCCGACGCTCGAAGATCTCGCTACCGCGATGCGCCTGCTGCCGCGCTCGGCCACCGGGCAGACCACGTCCAATTACTTCTCGCTGCTCACCGGCCCGCGCGCGTCGGACGAAACCGACGGCCCGGAACACATGTACTTCGTGCTCGTCGATGGCGGGCGCAGCGGGCTGATAGGCGGCGAGTTTCAGGAGATGCTGCGCTGCATCCGCTGCGGCGCGTGCATGAATCATTGCCCGGTGTATCAGAAGATCGGCGGGCATGCATACGGCTGGGTGTATCCCGGCCCGATGGGTTCGGTGCTCACGCCGGCTTATGTCGGCATCGACAAGGCGCTGGACCTGCCGCAAGCCGCGACGCTATGCGGTGAGTGCAACAGCGTTTGTCCGGTCGGCATTCCGATCTCCGATCTGCTGCGCAAGCTGCGCGAGAAGCAGATGGAGCGGCGGCTGCGTCCGTGGACCGAGCGCGCGGCGCTTGCGGCGTGGGGTTATCTGGCGATGCGTCCGGCTGCTTACGCGCTCGTGACCAGGTTGGCCGTGCGCGTGCTGGAGCGCATCGGCGGGCGGGAGAGGAAACTGTCGCGCCTGCCTTTCGGCGCGGGATGGACCGGCACGCGCGATATGCCCGCGCCCGTCGGCCGCACGTTCCGCGAACTGTACAAAGCGCAGCAATCGCATATCGGCTGACAGCGCAGGCGTCGCGCAAAGGAAAGGCCGCGCCGGATCGTGTGATCCGGCGCGGCCTTTTTCGCTTTCGGGCGGACGGTCAGCCGCCAGTCCGGCCGAGAAAGCCGCGGTCGTTCCCGCCGTGGCCACCACCGCCACCGCCGCCGCCACGCGACGGCGCCTGTTGCTGCTGTGGCGCCTGCTGCTGCGGGGGATGCGGCCTCACGCCGCCGACTGCCTGCGGTAACGGCGCGGCGCTGGCCTGTGGCGGAGGACCACCGCCGCCGCCGCGCTGCGGCGGGCCGCCGGCCTGACCGCCGCGATTCGGATACCCGTCGCCGCGCGGCCGGTTATTCCAGCCGCCAGGCGGCGGACGGCGATAGCCGGGGCTATCGTCCCAGTATCGCCGGGGCCCCGAATAGTAACCGCCGCCGATGACCACGCCGGGCTGCACGACCGGCCCGCCGTAATAAGCGGGATAGGCGGGGTAAGCCGCGTACCCGGGATCGTCGTACACGGGATAGCCGCCGCCATACATGGGGCCATCCGGATAAGCCGCGCATCCGCCCAGGAGCAACGCGGAGGAGAACATCACTAACCCAGCGACTTTCATGACCGTTGAAATTTTGGTTGCACGTTTAAGCATTAAGACACCGGGGGCGGCCCGATGTCCCCAACAACTTTGTAAGCCTTTATGACGGCCTGGCCTCGCCTGTTACATCGCACAGCGAAACTGGCCGACAACTTGCTTGTTGCCATGGACGCAACGAACCTTCTCTGTTCGATGGCTTTTTCAGCAACGGGCGATTGCGTACCATCCGAAACGTCGATCAGTGGGTACATCGCCCGCAGCGACATCGAACCGAAGGCAGTCTCATGAGAAAGACAATATCGACTTACTGGCCTCTCGCCATTCTGCTCGTGGCTGCGCTGACCTTCTGCATGCACGCGGAAGAGCGCGAATCGGCGGCTGCGCGCCGTCAGCAGGTGGACGTGGGCAGCGTGAGCGCGGAACTGGCGCGCGCGATTTCGTACGGTCTCGTCGAAGCCGACGACACAGCAGCGCCCGTCGTGCATCCCACGCCGCGCGCGCTGTAACGGCAACTGCATCGGCCGTAAAAAATGGCGTCCTTCGAACGAAGGACGCCATTCTCGTTTCTGCGGCAGACGACGCTTATCTGATGACGCTGGCGACCGCGTTTGCGACGACATCCAGATTGCGCGTGTTCAGCGCGGCGACGCAGATGCGGCCGGTGCTCACGGCGTAGATGCCGAACTCTTCGCGCAGACGGTCCACTTGCGCGGCGGTCAGGCCGGAGTACGAGAACATGCCGCGCTGGGCATCGACGAACGAAAAATCGCGATCGACGCCCGCCGCCTTCAGGCGCTCCACGAGACCGTTGCGCATCGCACGGATGCGGTCGCGCATTTCACCCAGCTCCTGTTCCCACGTCGCGCGCAGTTCGGCCGATGCCAGCACCGCCGCCACGATCGAGCCGCCATGCGTCGGCGGGTTCGAGTAGTTGGTGCGGATCACGCGCTTCAGTTGCGACAGCACGCGCGCCGATTCTTCCTTCGCCGTCGTGATGATCGACAGTGCGCCGACGCGCTCGCCATACAGCGAGAAGGACTTCGAGAACGACGACGACACGAATACGTTCAGCTCGGCCGCAGCGAAGAGACGCACGGCGGCGGCGTCGGCCTCGATGCTCTCGCCGAAACCCTGATAGGCGATGTCGAGGAACGGCACGAGGTTGCGCGCCTTCACGACTTCGACGATTTGCGCCCATTGCGCGGGGCTCAGGTCGACGCCCGTCGGGTTGTGGCAGCACGCGTGCAGCACGACGATCGTGCCCGCCGCATAGCCGTTCAGCGCGGCGAGCATGCCTTCGAAGTTCACGCCGTGGGTGGCGGCGTCATAGTACGGATAGTTGACGACTTCGAAGCCCGCGCCTTCGAACAGCGCGCGATGGTTCTCCCAACTCGGATCGCTGATCGCGACGGTCGCGTTCGGATTCAGGCGCTTCAAAAAATCCGCGCCGATCTTGAGCGCGCCCGTGCCGCCCAGCGCCTGCGCCGTGACGACGCGGCCCGCGGCGATCAGCGGCGAGTCGCGGCCGAGCAGGAGCGTCTGCACGGCGGAGTCGTAAGCAGCGATGCCGTCGATCGGCAGATAACCGCGCGGCAGCGCGGCGTCGACGCGGGCTTTTTCGGCTTCGCGCACGGCGCGCAGGAGCGGAATCTTGCCTTCTTCGTTGGTGTAGACGCCGACGCCCAGATTGACCTTGGTCGGGCGCGGGTCGGCGTTGAAGGCTTCGTTGAGGCCCAGAATCGGGTCGCGGGGGGCGAGTTCGACGGCAGAGAAAAGAGACATGATCTATCGGCAGTGAGGAAAGGACGTGCGGCAGGGAGTGCGGACGGCGAAGTTTCTCGACCGCGTCGCGCCTCGATGGCCGGAAAGCTGGCTCAGGCGCGGGCGTCGGCGGGGCGAAAGGCCGTGGAACCTCGTTTCGCGCCGCCTGGCCCAGTCGCACATTGTAGCGAATCCCGCTCCGGTTTCGTCGGCGGGCAGCGCGATTGCGCGCTTTTTACCGGCCGGCTCGCCGAAAATTGCCGCGAGCCGCCTTGCGGCGCTTGAGATCGCGCGAGCGAGCCCAATGTGCTGAACACGACGCGCGGTCACGCCGCACAGCAGGGATGCCGCGCCCGATTTCGCCCACGCCCGGGCGCTGCGCCAGTTTTGCGGCAGCCGCTAGAATAAGTGTTTGCCCCGGCGAAGACTCTCGTACCCATGTCCGATACCCTCATCGAAGCGCCCGACGCACTGGACGAGTCGAAGTTCGTCACCTTCGACGGCTCGCCGTTTCAGCTTTACCAGCCCTATCCGCCCGCCGGCGATCAGCCCGGCGCCATCGCGACGCTCGTCGAAGGCATCGAGGACGGCCTCTCGTTCCAGACGCTGCTCGGCGTCACCGGCTCCGGCAAGACCTTCACGATGGCGAACGTCATCGCGCGGATGGGCCGGCCGGCCATCGTCTTCGCGCCGAACAAGACGCTCGCCGCGCAGCTCTACGCCGAGTTCCGCGAGTTCTTCCCGCGCAACGCGGTCGAGTATTTCGTCTCGTACTACGACTATTACCAGCCGGAAGCGTACGTGCCGCAGCGCGATCTCTTCATCGAGAAGGATTCGTCGATCAACGAGCACATCGAGCAGATGCGGCTGTCGGCGACCAAGAGCCTGCTGGAGCGCCGCGACGTGGTCATCGTCGCGACGGTCTCGGCGATCTACGGTATCGGCAATCCGTCCGAATATCACAAGATGATTCTCACGCTGCGCACGGGCGACAAGTTCGGGCAGCGCGACATCATCGCGCGCCTGATCGCGATGCAGTACACGCGCAACGAAGCCGATTTTCAGCGCGGGACGTTCCGGGTGCGGGGCGACACCATCGACATCTTTCCGGCTGAGCACGCCGAAATGGCGGTGCGCGTCGAGCTGTTCGACGACGAGATTGAGTCGATGCAGCTTTTCGATCCGCTCACCGGCCGCGTGCGCCACAAGATTCCGCGCTTCACCGTCTATCCGTCGTCGCATTACGTGACGCCGCGCGACACCGTCATGCGCGCGATCGAGACGATCAAGGAAGAACTGCGCGACCGGCTCGAGTTCTTCCATAGCCAGGGCAAGCTCGTCGAGGCGCAGCGGCTGGAGCAGCGCACGCGCTTCGATCTCGAGATGCTGCAAGAGCTCGGCTTCTGCAAGGGCATCGAGAACTACTCGCGGCATTTCTCCGGCTCGGCGCCCGGCGAGCCGCCGCCGACGCTCGTCGACTATCTGCCGCCCGACGCGCTGATGTTGCTCGACGAGTCGCACGTGCTGATCGGCCAGTTGAACGGCATGTACAACGGCGACCGCGCGCGCAAGGAGAATCTTGTCGATTACGGCTTCCGCATGCCGTCCGCGCTCGACAACCGGCCGCTCAAGTTCAACGAGTTCGAGCGCAAGATGCGCCAGGCGATCTTCGTATCGGCGACGCCGGCCGACTATGAAAAAGCGAAAGCGGGGCAGGTGGCCGAGCAGCTCGTGCGTCCGACCGGCCTCGTCGATCCGGAGATCGAAGTGCGGCCCGCGCGCTCACAGGTCGACGACGTGCTCTCCGAGATCAATGCGCGCGTCGCGGCGCAGGAGCGCGTGCTCGTTACCGTGCTGACCAAGCGCATGGCCGAGCAGTTGACCGAATTCCTCGCGGACCACGGCGTGAAGGTGCGCTATCTGCACAGCGATATCGATACGGTCGAGCGCGTGGAGATCATCCGCGACTTGCGGCTCGGCACCTTCGACGTGCTCGTCGGCATCAACCTGCTGCGCGAGGGGCTGGATATTCCGGAGGTATCGCTCGTTGCGATCCTCGACGCCGACAAGGAAGGCTTCCTGCGCGCCGAGCGTTCGCTGATCCAGACCATCGGCCGGGCGGCGCGTAACGTGAACGGCAAGGCGATCCTCTACGCCGACAACATGACCGACTCGATGACACGCGCGATCGGCGAGACCGAGCGCCGGCGCGCGAAGCAGATCGCGCACAATCAGGCGATGGGCATCACGCCGCGCGGTGTCGAGAAGCGCATCAAGGACATCATCGATGGCGTCTACAGCGCCGACGATGCACGCGCCGAACTGAAGGAAGCGCAGACGCGCGCCAAGTTCGAGGACATGAGCGAGAAGCAGATCGCGAAGGAAATCAAGCGCCTCGAGAAGCAGATGATGGATCACGCGAAGAACCTGGAATTCGAGAAAGCCGCGCAGACCCGCGACCAATTGGCGCTGCTGCGGCAGCGCGTGTTCGGCGCGAACGTCGGCGATCACGTGAGCGGGCCGGGCGGAAAGTGACGCCCGGCGCGGCGTTGCGGCATCGACAGGCGGCGAACCTTCGGTTCGCCGTTTTTCTTGCTGCTTTCCTCCGCCCGAAAAGCCTTACCGCGACTGGGTTTGTAAGCCGGTTCAAATTGTTGCGCCCACCGAACGATGCTAAACTGACGAACATTGAGAATGGTTCGTATTACCGTTCACGGTAGCGGGGTAATCGGCCGTTTTGTAGCGTGGCCGCGCGGCGGCTTCGAAGCGCGGGCCGGTCCATAAAAAGAAGGAGTATCTGATGGGTTCTACGTTGATGCGCGGCCTTGTCGCCGCCGCTGGTCTCACGGCGATGATGGCGGCCTCCGCTGCCGAGTATCCGATCGGAAAGCAGCACATCGAAGGCGGCATGGAAGTGGGCGCCGTCTATCTGCAGCCGATCACGATGTCGCCGGAAGGCATGATGCGCAAGGCGTCGGATTCGGACATCCACCTCGAAGCGGACATCCACGCGGTCAAGAACAATCCGACCGGTTTCGCGGAAGGCGACTGGATGCCGTACCTCAACATCACGTACGAACTCTCGAAGGTCGGGACGACGCAGACGGTCAAGGGCGACCTGATGGCGATGGTCGCAAGCGACGGCCCGCATTACGGCGACAACGTCAAGCTCTTCGGTCCGGGCAAGTATCACCTGAAGCTGCACATCTCGCCGCCGACGGAAACCGGCCATATGGCGTTCGGTCGCCACACCGACAAGGAAACCGGCGTCGGCCCGTGGTTCAAGCCGTACACGATCGAATACGACTTCCCGTTCGCGGGCATCGGCAAGAAGGGCGGGTATTGAGTATCGAGCGCCCGCGCGCGTGAGCCGGGCGCGTTCTTCTCCAGGAAGTACGCATGAAATTCAACAGGCAGGTTGTTGCACTGGCGTTGTCCACGTTGATTGCCGGCGCGAGCGCCGGTGTCGCGCAGGCCGCCGATCTCCCGACGTTCAAGCTCGAAATGAACGACGGCAAGCTGAACCCGGCGCGCATCGAAGTGCCGGCGGGGCAGCGCATCAAGATCGAGGTGCACAACGTCGGCAAGGGCGCCGCCGAATTCGAGAGCGTGCAGTTGCGCAAGGAAAAGGTCCTTGCGCCCGGCGCGGATTCGTTCGTCGTGATCGCGCCGCTCGATCCGGGCGAGTACAAGTTCTTCGACGATTTCCACCAGACGGCGCAAGGCGTCATCGTCGCGAAGTGATGTTCCTGCCGCGCGGTGCGATCGCGCGGCGGTAGTGAAGCAGAACCGCAGGAGGTGTGCGTTATGGGGCAGGTCCTTTTCATCGTTTGGCGGGAAAGCGTCGAGGCGCTGCTGGTCGTCGGCATCCTGCATGCGTGGCTCAAGAACGGCGATCATCAGGCGCGCCGCGGCCTGCCTTACCTGTGGTTCGGCGTCGCGGCCGGGCTGCTGGCGGCGATCGCGCTCGGCGCGGCGCTTATCGGTTTCACCGAAGTGCTGTCGGGCAATGCGCAGGATTACTTCCAGACCGGCATGGTGCTGATCGCGTGCGTGCTGATCGTCCAGATGGTGCTGTGGATGAAGCGGCACGGCCGCACGCTCAAGCGCGACATGGAAACGTCGCTGAAAAGGACCACGCAGGACGGGCACTGGTGGGGCATCGCGCTGCTGGTCGCGCTTGCGATCGCGCGTGAAGGCAGCGAAACGGCCGTGTTCCTGTATGGCGTCGGCTTCGGGCAGTCGGGTCACGTGCCGGCGTCGCAGTACGTGGCGATCGTCATCGGCTTCGGGCTCGCGCTGCTCACGTTCTACGTGCTCCAGCTCGGCGGCAAGGTCTTCTCGTGGCGCTCGTTCTTCCGCGTCACCGAGATCATGCTGCTGTTTCTCGCCGCCGGTCTCTTCGAAACGGGCGTCGACAAGCTGATCGACATGGAAGTGCTGCCGGTGATCGTCAATCAGGTGTGGAATACGTCCGCGCTGCTCGACGATTCCACCACCTTCGGCTCGCTCGTCGCGACGCTTACCGGTTATCGTGCGCATCCCGCCGGCATGAATCTCGTCGCTTATGCGGTGTACTGGATCGTCATCTATCTGCTGATGCGCCGCTCCAACAATCAGATGGCGCAAAAGCAGAAGGCGGCTGGCCGCCCAGCATGAGCTCCCAGATGCAATTAGGTGTGCGAGTCCCTAGCCGGCTTCAGCAAGCCGGCCAATGGATGCAACGTCACGGCAGCACGATCCGCGCAATTCAGTGGTTCGTGGTGGCCGTGTACGCTTTTCTGATTCTCGTTCCCGCCGTGATGCCGCTGCCCGACGGCTCGGCGCATCTCTGGAACAACCTCACGCTCGCGGCGCAGTTCGTGTTCTGGGGCATCTGGTGGCCGTTCGTGCTGCTGTCGATGGTGATGCTCGGCCGCGTGTGGTGCGGCGTGCTGTGTCCCGAAGGCGCGCTGACGGAGTTCGCGAGCCGTTTCGGGCGCGGCCGCGCCATTCCGCGCTGGATGCGCTGGGGCGGCTGGCCTTTCGTCGCGTTCGGCCTCACGACAATCTACGGCCAGATGGTCAGCGTCTACCAGTATCCGAAGGCCGTGCTGCTCGTGCTCGGCGGATCGACGGTTGCGGCCATGGTCATCGGCGCGCTGTACGGCCGCGAGAAGCGCGTGTGGTGCAAGTATTTGTGCCCGGTGAACGGCGTGTTCTCGCTGCTTTCGCGCCTGGCGCCGTTTCACTACAAGGTCGACGAAGACGCCTGGCGGCGCTCGTACACGAAGGGCGAGCACGGGCATCGCGTGATTCCGATCAACTGCGCGCCGCTCGTGCCGCTGCGCAACATGAAGGGCGCCGCCGACTGCCACATGTGCGGACGATGCAGCGGTCACCGCGACGCTATTGCGCTGTCGTGGCGCTCGCCCGCCGAGGAAGTCGTGAATCTCGGCGACAGGGCGGCGAATCCCTGGGATACCGCGCTCATTCTCTATGGGCTGCTGGGCATCGCCATCGGGGCTTTTCACTGGACCGTGAGCACGTGGTTCGTCGATCTGAAGCAGTTCTGCGCGGGCTGGCTGATCGACCACAACATTCTCTGGCCGCTCGAAGCGAACGCGCCGTGGTTCCTGTTCACGAACTATCCGGAGCAGAACGACGTCTTTTCGTGGCTCGACGGCACGCTGGTCATCGGTTATATCGTCGCGACGGGGCTCGTCTACGGCACGGCGCTGCTCGCGCTTCTCGCCGGTGGCGCGCGCATGCTCGGCGGGGGCAGCGCGAAGCGGCTGCATCATCTGGCGCTCGCGCTGATTCCGATTGCGGGCGTCGGCGTGTTTCTCGGCCTTTCCGCGACGACCGTCTCGCTGCTGCGCGCGGAGCACGTGCCGCTGTGGTGGGTCACGGGCTTGCGCCTCGGGCTGCTCGGCATCGCGAATGTATGGAGCGCGTGGCTCGCCTGGCGCGTGACCGGCCGCTATGCCGCGGCGACTGTTCCCCGCTTCGCTGCAATGTTATGGTTCGTGGCAGCGCTGGCCGTTGCGGACAGCGCGTGGTATTTGATGTTCTGGGGCTTTTCACGCTAACCGGACCGCGAGTGCGCCATGAGAACGAAACCCGTACTGACCGACGATGATGTCACCGCCATGGCCGCCGCCGCCGAGGCTTTCGCGAAACAGCATCAGTGGAACGTGACGATCGCCATCGTCGATGAAGGCGGGCATCTGCTGCATCTGCACCGGCTGGACGGGGCGGGCGCGAGCACGGTCGAGATGGCGACGGGCAAGGCGCGGACCGCCGTCCTCGGCCGCCGCGAGACGAAAGCCTACGAGGACACGATCAAGCAAGGCCGCACCGCGTTCCTGTCCGCACCGATGACCGCGATGCTCGAAGGCGGCGTGCCGATTTTCGTCGGCGCGGATATCGTCGGGGCGGTGGGGGTATCGGGCGTGAAGTCGGATCAGGATGCGCAGATCGCGCGCGCGGGTATCGCCGCGCTGGGGATCGAGAGCGCCTGAGGAGAGCGCCTGAGCAGAACGTGTCAGGCGTTCATCGCCAAAGGAAACGGCACGCTTTCATCAGGAAAGCGTGCCGTTTTTTTTTCCGCATGAAGAATGCGGGCACATCCGGCAGGAACCAAAAAAACGGCTTCGCTGGCTATCGACGACTGGCTGGTGTTTGCACGAAGGGGTCTAAATTCTCGCGTGCAAGTCGTCCTTGCTGGCTAAGGCCAAACACCTCCTGGCGAGGTGGTCCCCACAATACACGGTACGTACAGCGTTCCTTGCGCTACTTCGTCAGGATGAGTTTCCCCAGACGCGTCGCGCGCAACTGATAAGTCTCCCCGTTATGCATGATGGCGATGTGACTGCGCCCCTGCAGCAGCGTATCGCTGCGCAGCGACCGCTCGGCGTTCGCATCAGCTGCAGGAGCGGGGGTCGCCGCCTTCAGGCGGGTAATGGCCGCGTCGCGAACAGCCGGACGGCGCAGCCTGAGCGTGGAGGATCGCAGCGTGTCGGTCATGTCGGTGAGAGAGTGCGTTCGTTGATTCGATGGATCTATAGTAAATGATAACGATTCCTATTTGCAAGCAGACTTTCCGATGGAAGCGCGACTTTCGATAGCCGCGCTTCATGTGCTCAGTGCAGCGGGCTTTCGCCGGTGCGGCCGTGTGCGTACTGGCGAATCAGCCGAACGGTATCGATATCCGACTCGCGATACGCCGACTTGACGATCTCCTGCGTCTGTCGTTCATCAGGCGTCGGATGGTCGTTCTCCGGCAGCGTCGTGCTGTAGGTGAAGCGCAAGAAGAGCTGAAGCGCATCCGGCTGTTCGATGGCCATAGTCAGCGAGCCGCCGACGTGCTCCGCAGTCGGCAGGATGTCGTAGCGCACGCTGTCGTTCGGATAGAGCGTCACGCGGTCTCGCACGACGGCCTGCCCGTAATGCAGTTCGCGCTCCATGACGTCGCCGTCGCGCGAAAGGATGGCGCAGCTATCGAGGCCCAGCACGAACAACTGCGGCTGCTCGGCGCGCAGCACGAGGCCTTCCCACAACTGCTCGCGCGTCAGGGATGCGACGAGCGGGTTGTGCGGATCGTTGATCTGGATCAGGTGTTCAAAATTCAAGACGACGTTTCCTTGGACGTTCGTGATGCCGATGGCAGGCCGTCAGACTTCGGCTAGTTCAGACTCGATGTGGATCGCGCCAGAGAGGACCTTGTGCATCGGGCACGCGTTGGCGATTTGCAATAGCCGTTCCCGCTGCTCGGTGTCGAGCGCGCCCGCAACGGTGATTCGACGGTCGATGACCGTGCCGCCGTCCGTGCTTTTCATCGACAGCGCCACCTCTACGGAATCGAGCGCCCAGCCTTTGCGCTTCGCGTACATCTTCAGCGTGATCGAGGTGCACGCGCCCAGGCTCGACAGCAGCAGCGCAGCCGGCTGCGGTGCCGAGTCCGCGCCGCCGAGGCTGGCCGGTTCATCGGCGTGCCAGGTGTGCGTGCCGTCTTCGAGACGCGTTCGATATTCAGCCTCGCCGATGACGGCGGTCACGACAGGAGCGGACATGCGCTTTTCCTCGAGAAGGGAACGGACGCGCCGGACAAAAAGAAACGGCGCGGGACGAACGGTCATTGTGACGCAATGTGCCCGTTCGTGCCGCGCCGTTTTGCGCTTTCGATCAGTGCGTGATGGCGCCCATCCGGCCGGACTGATAGTCGATCACCGCCTGACGAATCTCCTCTTCCGTGTTCATCACGAACGGACCGTAACGCACGACCGGCTCCTTCAGCGGGACGCCGCCGAGCAAGAGCAGTTCGACGGGCTCGTCGCCGGCGGCGAGGGTGATCGTGTCGGCGTCGTCGCGGAAAATGACCATCTGTTGCGCGCGGACCGGTTGCGCTTGCGGGCCGTGCAGCGCGGTGCCCGACAGCGCATACGCGAACACGCGGAAGTCGCGCGGCACGCGATGCTCGATCTTCGCGCCCGGCTGCAGCGAAAAGTGCTGGTACAGGATGGGCGTGCGCGTTTCGATGGCAGCTCGGACGCCGAGCGCTTCGCCGGCGATGACCTTCACCTGCACCTTGCCGTCTTCGCTCGTGGCCACCGGAATGCGTTCCGACGGAATCTCCTGATACTGCGGCGGGATCATCTTGTCACGCTGCGGCAGGTTCACCCACAGTTGCACGCCGTGAACGCGCCCGCCGCGCTGGGTGAACGCTTCGCCCGGCATCTCGCTGTGCACGACGCCCGCGCCCGCCGTCATCCATTGAACATCGCCGGGGCGCAGCGTGCCGGAATGCCCGGCGGAGTCCTTGTGGCCGAATTCGCCCTCGAGCATGTACGTCACGGTTTCGAAGCCGCGATGCGGATGATCGGGCGCGCCCTTCGCTTCGCCGGGCGCGTAGTCGACCGGACCCATTTCGTCGAGCAGCAGGAACGGGTCGAAGTCCATCAAAAGGCGGGTCGGAAACGGGCGATGCACGACGAACCCGCCGCCTTCAACGGTGCGGGTCGCGGGAATGATGCTGGAAATGGTGCGGCTCATGGTGTTCTGGCCTCGCGTCGCCAATAGGGGAATGGCGCTAAATTTGGAACGATGGAGCTATTATATGGCCCGTATTTGGCGGTAAAAGACGCTGCGGCGCAATGCATTGTCCTGCTGCGATAAACAACGGCCTTGGCCGACGACAGAAACCGACTACCGAAAATGAAAGCCGATTCGCACGACCTCAACGATCTGATGTACTTCTCTCACGTGGTCGAGCACGGCGGATTTTCCGCAGCCGAACGCGTGCTGGGCATATCGAAGTCGCGGCTGTCACGGCGCGTGTCGGAACTGGAGGCGTCGCTCGGGGTGCGGCTCTTGCAGCGGTCCACGCGCAAGCTCGCGCTCACCGAGGCGGGCCAGCTCTTCTACCAGCATTGTCAGGCGATGCTCGCCGAGGCGCAGGCGGCCGTCAACGTCGTGCAGAGCCTGCGCGATTCGCCGCGCGGCACGGTGCGCGTGAGCGTGCCCGTGACCATCGCGCAGACGTTTCTTGCCTCGGTCATGCCCGATTTCATGCATCGCTATCCCGAGGTTCGCGTGGTGCTGCGCGTGACGAACCGCGTCGTCGATCTCTTCGAGGACGCGATCGATGTCGCGTTGCGCGTGCGGTCCGAGGCGCCCGCGAGTTCGAATGTCGTGGCGCGTCCGCTGTGGCGCACGCAGCAGATGCTGGTCGCCGCGCCGTCGCTCCTGAAGCCGAACGCGCCGCCGATGACCGTCGCGGACCTCGCGCAATACGACACGCTCGACATGCCGTCGTCGGACGGCCGGCATGTGTATCGCCTGATCGCGCCCGATGGCACGCGTCACGAGTACGAGCACGAGCCGCGTCTCGTCACTGCCGACCTGTCGATGATCCGCGAAGCCGTGATGCGCGGCGTCGGCATCGCGGCCTTGCCGGAGATGATGTACGGCGCGCCGCTGCGAAGCGGCCAGTTGTCGCCGGTGATGCCGGGCTGGACGTTTCCGTCGCCGCAGCTCTACGCGGTCTTTTTGTCGCGGCAGGGCATGGTGCCGGCCATTCGCGCGTTCGTCGATTTTCTCGTCGAGTCGATCGATGACGGCAGACGCTTTCCCGGAGAATGTCCTGTCATCGAGCGGCCTGAACAGGAAACGGTTTGATCGCCGGGGCGCGCTGCATCGTCTGTGACATTGAAGCGCGCGCTTGCGATGGACATATTCAATCGGCCGAAATCTTGTCCGGCGAAAATGCCGGCGTTATATTGGGGTTCCTTTCGCTAAGGAGCTTCTTATGCGAAAACTGACGGCTACTCTGATAGTTAGTCTGATAGGGCTGATCGCGCTGTCCGTGTCCAACACGGCTGCCGCATGCGGCGATTCCGCGGGTTCAGGTTATTCGAGCCCCAAGTAATCGCCTCGCCCGAATGCGCCGAGCGCGCAATAAAAAAGGCCTTCGTCCGACGATGAAGGCCTTTTTCTTTCTGCTCGCGACGCCGCTTACTTGCCGCCTTTCGGCTCCGTCACGAAACCGATCTTCGTCAGACCGCCTGCCTGGGCGGCCGACATCAGGTCGGCAACACGCTCGTACGGCACCTTGCGATCCGCACGCAAGTGAATTTCCGGCTGCGGCGTCTGCTGCGACGCCTGTGCGATGCGCGCGTTGAGCGTCGCGTCATCGATCTTCTGGTCGTCCCAGAGGATGGCGCCGTCTGCCTGAATCGCGACGTTCACGTGCGAAGGCTTCTCGTCCTGCGGCTGGCTGCTTGCGTGCGGCAGGTCGATCTTCACCGCGTGATGCATCGCGGGAATCGTCACCAGGAAGATGATCAGCAGAACGAGCATGACGTCGACGAGCGGCGTCATGTTGATTTCGCTCATCATGCCGTCGTCTTCATCGCCGGCGAATGGGCTCATGGCCATGAGAACCTCCGCTTAGCTGGCGCGCGTCGCGAGACGCAGGCTGTCGGCCTGGCCGTTCCCGGCGGGCTTGCGCGACGAGAGCTTCGCACCGGTGACGAAGAACGCGTGCAGGCCGTGCGCGAAGCGATTCAGCTTGTTCACGATGCTCTTGTTCGCGCGGGTCAGCGCGTTGTAGCCGAGCACCGCCGGAATCGCGACGAAGAGGCCGAACGCGGTCATGATGAGCGACTCGCCAACCGGCCCCGCCACCTGATCGATGGACGTCTGGCCCGTCGCGCCGATGGTCAGCAGCGCGTGATAAATCCCCCACACCGTGCCGAAGAGGCCGACGAACGGCGACGTACTGCCGATGGACGCGAGAATCGCCAGGCCCGATTGCATGCGGCCGACGCCTTCGTCCATCACGTCCTTGAGGCAGCGCGTGATCCAGTCGGACACGTCCATGCGGTCATGCAGGT
This sequence comes from Caballeronia sp. LZ016, assembly GCF_031450805.1. Taxonomy (NCBI): domain Bacteria; kingdom Pseudomonadati; phylum Pseudomonadota; class Betaproteobacteria; order Burkholderiales; family Burkholderiaceae; genus Caballeronia; species Caballeronia sp. LZ016. The sequence continues at coordinate 2,630,976 of NZ_JARTVY010000001.1, read as the reverse complement.
GCGGCTGCGTCTGATGGTGATGCTCGGCCGCTTCCTGACCGGCGAGCGCAAGCGCGAGAAACGGGTTGTCGGCCGGGCTCGACGACTGGCCGCCGAGCTTCTTGATGCCGTCGTTGAAGTCGTCGGAGTGCCAGAAGGCCGTCTCGGCGTTTTTCGTCAGTCGCTTCAGGCGCACGACATTCCACGCCTTCACGACGATCACCGTCCACGAAAGCACCGACATGATGACGAGCGCGAGCGCAATGCCGCGCGTCACGAAATCGCCTTGCGCCCACACGTGCGCAATTCCGTAGTTTTGCATTTCCAGTTCCTGTATCTAAAAAAACGTCAGTCGTTCAAGCTGAAAACGAAGGGCACCGTCGCGGTCGCGCGGATCGCCTCGCCGTTTTCCTTATAGGGCGTGCACGCGCTCGAGCGGACGGCGTCGAGCGCGGCGTCGTCGAGGCGCGAGGAGCCGCTGCTCTTCTGCAGTTTCACGTCTTCGATCTTGCCCGAAAGTCCGACCGTCAGCCTGACCATTGCCGTGCCCGTTTCGCCGCGGCGGCGGGACATCGCCGGATAGTCGGGCTGCGCGATATTGCACGAAAGATGCGCCACGTTCTTCGGCGCGGCGAGATCCATCGTCGGCTTGCCGATTGCAGGGGCGGCCGGCGGCGGCGCGGGTTGCGGCGGGGCGGGCGGCGTGGGTTCAGGCGCGGGCGCGGCGATCTGCGACGGCGCTTCCGTCACCGGCATCGGCGTGGGCTTCGGCTCGACCTTGGGCTTCACCTTCGGCTTGGGCTGCGGCTTAGGCACGGGCTTCGGCGGCTGCGGCGTCGGCGGGGATTCGACCGCGACCGGCTGCGGCGCGGGCTGCGGCGTCTCGCTGATCAACTGCGCGGTGATCGCTTTCGATTCGATGATACGCGGCGGCGGCTCGTGGCGCATCGTCAGCGCGACGCCGAGGAGCGCGGCATGAATCGCCAGCACGAAGGCGCACGCCGCCATCACGCGCGGATTGACGTTCGAAGCAGGCGACCGCTGGAAAGCGGCGGGGGAAGTGATCGGGGACTGCATTCTTATGCGCTGCTGGCCTGACTGCGGATTGCGCTGTCATTCGGGACGAAGAAGGCGCGCGAGGCGCGAAGAGAGCCGAACGACATCATGTGCGAAAAATAACCAGGGAAATAAACAGGGTGGCCACGAAACCAATCAGCAATTCCATCTTTCCCTCCTCGGGACAAGCGTTGCATGGCTGGCTGATGACCTGTGGAACCAAGGTACCTGGCTTGCGGGAAAACGATCATGCGACGGAACAGCGCGCTCAGCGCTCCGTCGCCCGGCAGTACGGCGGAATACCTTACGCAGCCTTGCGTTCGTAGAACGTCAACGGCACGGCCTGCGGACGCTCGCGCTCGACGACCCCGCAGTGCGACGCGCAGACGCCGCTTTGGGCCATGACATCGCGAACGCTTTCTTCGCATTTGCCGCAGCACATGGCGACGCCGAGCTCGAACTGCAGTTCGTCGAAGGAGTCGATCCCCTCGGCGATGGCGGCGCGGATCTTCCGGTCAGACACTGATTTGCAGACACACACGATCATGATCGTTCGCGATAGCTTTCGTTAATGCGAATTATTATCATTCAGTATGCGAGGCTTTGCAAGCGAGGGTCGGTGTTTTTTGTAACACGTCGCAGAAGTGAGCGGGGTTGTTGCCGGCGGCGTTGTCCTGCGGGCGGAAGCGGCTCGCGCGGAAGCGCTCGCCGCAAGGAACTGCTCAGACGAGCTGCGCCGGGACCGATGGGATGACCACGTGCTCGACGCTGGCATCGAGTTGGAGGAGCGATGCGGCGAGTTGCCGCTGGGATTCGCCGTCCGCCGTCGAGCAGAAGCGCGGCAGGCGTTCGAGCGATGCGTCGCGGTTTGTCAGCGCGTTCGCATTCAGCAGGCGTTCGAGCTGGCGCGCGACGGCCACGCTCGTATCGATGATCTGCAGCCGCTCGCCCGCGATCTCGCGAATGGCCCGGTCGAGAAAGGGATAGTGCGTGCAACCGAGCACGAGCGTATCGGCGTCGGCATCGAGCATCGGCTTCAGATAACTTTCGAGCAGCGCCATGAGTTCCGGCGACGACGTGTCGCAGCGTTCCACCGCCTGCACCAGCCCGTGCCCCGGCTGGCAGATGAAGCGGCAATCGCCGGCATAGCGATCGAGGAGCAACTGGAAGCGCGCGCTCCTTAGCGTCACCTGCGTCGCCAGCACGCCGACGACGCGCGTCTTCGACGCCGCCGCCGCCGGCTTCACCCCAGGCTCCACGCCGACGAGCGGAATCGCGAGCCGCTCCCGCACGAAGGCGATGGATTGCGCCGTCGCCGTATTGCACGCGACGACGAGCGCCTTCGCCCCTTGCATGACGAGCCATTCGCCGATGGCCATCGTGCGGGCGGTGATGAACGTGTCGTCGCGCTCGCCGTAGGGCGCATGCAGCGAATCGGCGACGTAAATCAGCCGCTCGTGCGGCAAGACGGCACGCACTGCGCGCAGGACGGAAAGCCCGCCTAAGCCGGAGTCGAAAATGCCGACCGGCGCGCTCGTGTCAGGCACGGCGCGCACGTTCGGCGCAGCGATGGTTGAAGCGGACGGCACAGCGACAACGGACATTGCGATTGCGGATTACTCGTGGTCGCCCATCATGGTTTGGTGGTAATTCTGGATGCCGACCTTGTCGATCAGATCCAGTTGCGTTTCCAGCCAGTCGATGTGCTCTTCGGTGTCGTTCAGGATCTTGTCGAAGATGTCGCGCGAGACGTAATCGCGCACGGATTCGCAATACGCCATGGCTTCCTTGCATGTGGACTGCGAAATCTGCTCGAGCTTCAGGTCGCATTCGAGGATTTCCTTCGTTTCCTCGCCGATCAGCAGTTTGTGCAGGTCTTGCAGATTAGGCAGGCCGTCGAGCATGAAGACGCGCTGAATGAGCCAGTCGGCGTGCTTCATCTCGCCGATGGATTCGTCGTACTCATGCTTGTTCAGCTTCTCCAGGCCCCAGTGCTTATACATCCGCGCGTGCAGGAAGTACTGGTTAATCGCCGTCAGCTCGTTTTTGAGCTGCGCGTTCAGGTATTCGATGACTTTTGCGTCGCCTTGCATGATTGTTCCTTGTTCGAAAGCTCGGGGCATTTGAAGAAAGATAATCCTTGAGCGTGTTTCTGCCAAGGATGGGAAGAAATTTTTTCTTCCAGATAAAACTGAGAATGAATCTCTTTAGCGGTCGCGGCTGCGTTCAAAGAAAAAGCCGGGCGCGATGCCCGGCTATTTCTTTCACGGGTGCGCGAAGACTCGCGCTCAGACCGTGGCAACCGGAATCTTGCCGATCTTCGCCTGCCATTCGGCGGGGCCGGTCTTGTGGACCGACGTGCCGCTCGAATCGACGGCTACCGTTACCGGCATGTCCTTCACGTCGAACTCATAGATCGCTTCCATGCCGAGGTCTTCGAACGCGAGCACCTTCGCTTCGCGGATCGCCTTCGACACGAGATACGCCGCGCCGCCGACCGCCATCAGATACGCGGCCTTGTGCTTCTTGATCGCCTCGATCGCGACCGGACCGCGCTCGGCCTTGCCGATCATCGAGATAAGGCCGGTTTGCGCGAGCATCGTCTCGGTGAACTTGTCCATGCGCGTGGCCGTGGTCGGACCGGCGGGGCCAACGGCTTCGTCGCGCACCGGATCGACCGGGCCGACGTAGTAGATCACGCGGTTCGTGAAATCGACCGGCAGCTTTTCGCCCTTCGCCAGCATGTCCGCGATGCGCTTGTGCGCGGCGTCGCGGCCCGTCAGCATCTTGCCCGACAGCAGCAGCGTCTGGCCGGGCTTCCACGAAGCGACTTCTTCCGGCGTCAGCGTGTTCAGATCGACGCGCTTGCTCGTCTCCGTGTTCGGCGCCCACGTGACCTTCGGCCAGGCGTCGAGCGAGGGCGCTTCGAGCTTCGCGACGCCTGAACCGTCGAGCGTGAAGTGCGCGTGGCGCGTCGCTGCGCAGTTCGGGATGATCGCGATGGGCTTGCTCGCCGCGTGCGTCGGCGCGGCCATGATCTTGACATCCAGCACCGTCGACAGGCCGCCGAGCCCTTGCGCGCCGATGCCGAGCGCGTTCACTTTCTCGTGCAACTCGACGCGCAATTCCTCGATCCAGTCCTGCGGGCCGCGCGCGATGATGTCCTGAATATCGATCGGGTCCATCAGCGATTCCTTCGCCATGACCATCGCTTTCTCCGCCGTCCCGCCGATGCCGATGCCGAGCATTCCAGGCGGGCACCAGCCTGCGCCCATCGTCGGGACCGTCTTGAGCACCCAGTCGACGATCGAATCGGACGGGTTCAGCATCGCGAACTTCGACTTGTTTTCGGAGCCGCCGCCCTTGGCCGCGACCTGCACGTCGACCTTGTCGCCCGGCACGATCTCGTAGTGGATGACAGCCGGCGTGTTGTCCTTCGTGTTCTTGCGCGCGCCTTCGGGCGGGCTCACGATCGATGCGCGCAGCACGTTGTCCGGGTTCAGGTAACCGCGGCGCACGCCTTCGTTGATCATGTCGGTGACGGACATCGTCGCACTGCCGTTTTCGCTTCCCCAGCGCACGTCCATGCCGACCTTCACGAACACCGTCACGATGCCGGTGTCCTGGCAGATCGGCCGCTTGCCTTCCGCGCACATGCGGCTGTTGGTCAGGATCTGCGCGATGGCGTCCTTCGCCGCGGCGCTTTCCTCGCGCTCATAGGCGCGGCCGAGCGCCTGAATGTAGTCGAGCGGATGGTAATAGCTGATGTACTGCAGGGAATCCGCGATGCTCTGGATCAGGTCTTCTTGCTTGATGACGGTCATGGCTTGTGCTCTGGGGACGTGAATCTTGCTGTGAGCGTTCGAATGACGCTCTGGTCAATCCAGCGCACCGCGCGCGGCGGTCTCGCTGTGGAAATGCTTCGGATGCGTGTGCGTGGTGAGCCGGTCGACGTACGCCATGATCAGCGCGGACACGAGGAAGGCGACGTGGATGATCACTTGCCACAACACCGTATGAAAGCTGTGCTGATCCGGGTTGATGAACGTTTTCAGCAGATGGATCGACGAGATGCTGATGAGCGCCATCGACAGCTTCACTTTCAGCACGCCGGCGTTGACGTGATCGAGCCACTCGGGCTCGTCCGGATGCCCTTCGACGCCAAGCCGCGACACGAAGGTCTCGTACCCGCCGACGATCACCATGATCAGCAGGTTCGAGATCATCACCACGTCGATGAGGCCGAGCACGACGAGCATGATGTTGGTCTCATCCAGCGTCATCGCGTGCGTGACGAGATGCCAGACTTCCTTCAGGAACAGCACGACATAAACGGCTTGCGCGACGATCAGCCCGAGATACAGCGGCACCTGAAGCCAGCGGCTCATGAAGATGATTCTCGGCAGCGCCTTCATCGTGCCGGATTGAACGGGCGAATCTGGAATGTGCTTGGGAGCGGACATGGGCGGCTTGTCGGGTCGGGCGGTCGGCGAAGAGGGATGGCTGAAATCGATTGAAACGATGCGCGTGCAACCGGAACGCGCGTCGGACGCAAGGGCCGCGTCACAAAGCCCGACATTGTAGCGCGTCGGCGGGTAATGCCGCCGTCATCGCTATCGATGCCGCCGCTTCAGACGCCGCCTTCGTGGCTTTCGCGCGAACTGCGCGGCCGGCGGCGGAGGCTCGCCAGCACGATGCCTGCCATCACGCAGGCGAGGGCCGCGCCGTGGGCGAGCGTCGGCCGTTCGCCGAGAAACGCGATGCCATAGAGCGCCGCCGCGACGGGCAGCACGGCCGAGAATACGCCGGCGAGACTGCCGGGCACATGGCGGATGCCCTTCATCCACAGCCAGAAGGAGAAGACGCTGGCCGACAGCGCGTACCAGCCGACGAGCGCCCAGGTGATCCAGTCGACGCCGCTCCAGTCGAACGCGAGTGCGGACGGCAGACCGAGCGGGAGCATCAGCAGAAAGCCGAAGCCGTGCGTGTACGCGCAGATGTCGATGGCGGGCAACGTCTGCGTGAGCCGCCGCGAGAGAATCACATAAAGCGATTCGCAGCAGACCGCGCCGACGACCATCAGGTTGCCCGCGAGCGAACCGGCGGCGGCCGCGCTCGTATCGGCGCCTGCATGAGCGCCGCCGCTTTGCGCCACGTTGACGATGACCACGCCGACGACCGCCAGCGCGATGGAAACGAACGCGCGTCCGCCCGGCCGCTCCTTCAGAAAGATCCATGCGAAGAGCGCGACGACCGCAGGCATCGTGCTCGTGATGACGCCGGCTGCGACGGCGCTCGTAAGCGCGACGCCGTTGAGCATCAGCAGCGTGAAGCCGAACGTGCCGAACAGGGCTTGCAGAAAGAGGTTGATCCACTCGGCGCGGCCTACCTGCTTCATCTTCGAGAGACGAAAGAGCGGCCACAGCACCGCGAGCGCGATCACGAAGCGAAGCAGCGCGAAAAGCGGCACGGGCACGCTTGCGACGATCGACTTGCCGATGCCGACGTTGCTCCCGACGAGCAGCATCGACGCGATGAGATAGAGGGCGTAGCGATTCACGCTTTGATTTCCGCGATGCGTGGCGAACAAGCCCGCGACGAGTTCAGTTACGATTGTGGGGAGGCATTGTAGAAGCCGCGCCGACTCCGTGTATACCCCGTGCCGACAAGGGCGCTCGCGTAAGAAGCGGGTAAGTTGCGCGGCATATCTTCGAACCAGTGCGGGATGATATCGGAGGGCAAGCTCGAACGTTCGAGTGAGGCGAAAGGGAGGCGTCGACGCGCCTGCTTTCGTCTACGGCTCTGGATGGGACACGAGCAGGCGCTTAAGCGCTAACTCGTGTCGACAGCTTTGCATGGGACACGAGTAGGCGCTAAAGCGCTAACTCGTGTCGACAGCTTTGCATGGGACACGAGTAAGCGCTCAAGCGCTAACTCGTGTCGACAGCTTTGCATCGGACACGAGCAGGCGCTCAAGCGCTAACTCGTGTCGACAGCTTTGCATGGGACACGAGCAGGCGCTCAAGCGCTAACTCGTGTCGACAGGAGACAAGGTTCGGCTGTATGCGCGAGCGGCTGCTTCCCGCCGAACCTCATAACATGCGGCGCGCGACGCTTCACACAAGGCGCGCCGGCGGTTCTTGGAATCATCATCAGAGGGGTTGTCGATGTCTGCGATCGAATCGGTTCTTCAGGAAAAACGCGTGTTCCCGCCGTCAGCCAAGGCATCGTCCGGGGCGGCGATATCGGGCATGGACGCCTACAAGGCGCTCGTCGCCGAAGCCGAACGCGATTACGAAGGCTTCTGGGCGCGGCTCGCGCGCGAAACGCTCTCGTGGCACAAGCCCTTCACGAACGTGCTCGACGAATCCAACGCGCCGTTCTACACGTGGTTCGCCGACGGCGAGCTCAACGCGTCGTACAACTGCCTCGACCGTCACGTCGAAGCGGGGCGCGGCAACGAAAACGCGATCATCTTCGAAGCCGACGACGGCGCCGTCACCAACGTCACCTATCAGGACCTCCTCGAGCGCGTGTGCCGCCTCGCCAACGCGCTCAGGAAGCGCGGCGTGAAGAAGGGCGACCGGGTCGTGATCTATCTGCCGATGTCCGTGGAAGGCGTCGTCGCGATGCAGGCGTGCGTGCGTATCGGCGCGACGCATTCGGTCGTGTTCGGCGGCTTCTCGTCGAAGTCGCTGAACGAGCGTCTCGTCGATGTCGGCGCAGTCGCGCTCATCACCGCCGACGAACAGATGCGCGGCGGCAAGGCGTTGCCGCTCAAGAGCATCGCCGACGAAGCGCTCGCCGCCGGCGGCTGCGACGCGGTGAAGGATGTCATCGTGTATCGGCGCACGGGCGGTAATGTCGCGTGGAACGAAGGGCGCGACGTGTGGCTGCATGAAATCGTCGAGAACGAAGCGGCCCAGTGCGAGCCCGAGTGGGTCGGCGCGGAGCATCCGCTTTTCATTCTGTACACCTCGGGTTCGACGGGCAAGCCGAAGGGCGTGCAGCACAGCACGGCGGGCATCCTGCTGTGGGCCGCGCAGACCATGAAGTGGACCTTCGACATGAAGCCCGGCGACATCTTCTGGTGTACCGCGGATATCGGCTGGATCACGGGACACAGCTATATCGCGTACGGGCCGCTGGCAATCGGCGCGACGCAGGTCATGTTCGAAGGCGTGCCGACGTATCCGAACGCCGGCCGCTTCTGGGAGATGATCCAGCGTCACAAGGTCACGATCTTCTATACCGCGCCGACCGCGATCCGCTCGCTCATCAAGGTATCGGAAGCCGACGCGAAGGTGCACCCGAAAAGCTACGACCTGTCGACGCTGCGTATCCTCGGCACGGTCGGCGAGCCGATCAATCCGGAAGCGTGGATGTGGTATCACGAGAACGTCGGCGGGGGACAATGCCCGATCGTCGATACGTGGTGGCAAACCGAAACGGGCGGCCACATGATCACGCCGCTGCCGGGCGCGACGCCGCTCGTGCCGGGTTCGTGCACCTTGCCGCTGCCGGGCATCATGGCCGCGATCGTCGATGAAACCGGCCAGGACGTGCCGAACGGGCAGGGCGGCATTCTCGTCGTGAAGCGCCCGTGGCCGTCCATGCTGCGCAACGTCTGGGGCGACCCGAAGCGGTATCAGACGAGCTACTTCCCCGAGGAACTCGGCGGCAAGCTGTATCTTGCCGGCGACGGCGCGGTGCGCGACAAGGAGACCGGCTACTTCACGATCATGGGCCGCATCGACGACGTGCTGAACGTCTCCGGGCACCGCCTCGGCACGATGGAGATCGAGTCGGCGCTGGTCGCGAATCCTATCGTGGCGGAAGCGGCGGTCGTCGGCCGTCCCGACGATACGACGGGCGAGGCGGTCGTCGCGTTCGTCGTGCTGAAGCGTGCGCGTCCCGAGGGCGATGAAGCGAAGCAGATCGCCACCGAACTGCGCAACTGGGTCGGCAAGGAAATCGGGCCGATTGCGAAGCCGAAGGACATTCGCTTCGGCGAGAACCTGCCGAAGACGCGCTCGGGCAAGATCATGCGGCGTCTGTTGCGCTCTCTCGCGAAGGGCGAGGAAATCACGCAGGATGTATCCACGCTGGAGAATCCGGCGATCCTCGACCAGCTCGGCGAGGCGCGCTAAGCCGCCTTATTCGGCCGCCGCCTGACTGGCGGCGGTCGATCCCGATTGCCGGCGTGACGCGGTTTTGGTAAATAACCGCATGACCACGCCTCATGCCGAAACCCTCAATCCGACATTCGCTACGCCGCCTCCGGTGCCGGCGGCGACGGCGCGCGCCCATCGCGCTTACTGGCGTTTCAACGTCGCGCTGATCGCGGTGCTGATGACGGTCGGCTTCGTGGTCTCGTTCGGCGTGCCGCTTTTTGCGCAGCGGCTTCAGCACGTCCGCATCGCGGGCTTTCCGCTGCCGTTCTATTTCGGCGCACAAGGCGCGATCCTCGTCTACGTGACGCTGATCGTCGTGTATATCGTGCTGATGCAGATCGCCGATGCGCGTCTCTCGCGCGCCGTCGCCGAAGCAGTCGTCGCCGATTCACCGCCGGACGATCCGGCGCGATGAAGCTCACGAATCGCCTCATTCTAACGTACGCGCTGTACACGCTCGGCTTCCTGCTGTTCATCTTCGTGATGGAGCGCATCGAGCGCGTGGCGGGGGCGGGCATGTGGGTCGGCTATGTCTTTCTCTTCGTGCCGATCGCCGTCTATGCCGTGATCGGCCTGCTGTCGCGCACCTCCGATCTCGTCGAGTACTACGTCGCGGGAAGACGCGTGCCGTCCGCGTTCAACGGCATGGCGACGGCGGCGGACTGGCTGTCGGCGGCGTCGTTCATCGGCCTCGCCGGATCCATCTACGCCAGCGGCTACGACGGACTTGCCTACGTGATGGGCTGGACCGGCGGCTATTGCCTCGTCGCGTTCCTGCTCGCGCCTTATGTGCGCAAGCTCGCGCGCTACACGATTCCCGATTTTCTCGGCACGCGCTTTTCGAGCAACCTCGTGCGCGGACTGGCCGCCCTCGCGGCGATTCTCTGCTCCTTCGTGTATCTGGTCGCGCAGATTCAGGGCATCGGGCTGATCGCGTCGCGCTTCATCGGCATCGAGTTTTCCATCGGCATCTTCTGCGGGCTGGCAGGCATTCTCGTGTGTTCGTTTCTTGGCGGCATGCGCGCGGTGACGTGGACGCAGGTCGCGCAGTACATCATCCTGATCAGTGCGATTCTGATTCCCGTATCGATGATCGGCCATCGCGACGGGCTCGGCTGGTTCCCGCAACTCAGCTATGGTCGCGTGCTGGAGCGTGTCGAAACGCTCGAACGCGAACTGGCGGCGTCGCCCGACGAAGCTCGCGTGCGCGCCGAATATGGGCGCCAGGCGGCGCGCGTGCAGCAGCGCATCGATGCGTTGCCGCGTTCGTATTTCGACGAGCACGCGCGTCTCGTCGATGAGATCGCCGAACTGCGCCGGCGCAACGGCCCGCTGCGCGAGATCAACGAGCGCGAGCGGGAACTGGCGTCGTTTCCCCGCGATCCCGCCGACGCGCAGGCGCGATGGTCCCGCGAACGCGATGCGCTGAGCGCGCGCGTCGCCGCCCCGGTGCCGATGACCGACGCGTTCGCCCGCACGTCCACCGACGATCAAAGCCCGCAGGCGCATCGACTGAACTTTCTGGCGCTGATCCTTTGTCTGTCGATCGGCACGGCGAGCCTGCCGCACATTCTCACGCGCTATAACACGACGACCTCGGTGGCGTCGGCGCGGCGGTCGGTCGGCTGGACGCTGTTTTTCGTGGCGTTGTTCTATCTGACGGTGCCGGTGCTCGCGGTGCTCATCAAGCACGAGATTCTGACGGGACTCGTCGGCCATCGATTCGCGGACTTGCCGCAGTGGGTGACGCAGTGGCGGCGCGTCGAACCGTATCTGATCCGTATCAGCGACGTGAACGGCGACGGCATCGTGCGATGGGCCGCCATTCAGATGCAGCCGGACATGGTGGTGCTGGCGGCGCCGGAAATTGCGGGGCTGCCGTATGTGATCTCGGGATTGATTGCGGCGGGCGCGCTGGCGGCGGCGCTTTCGACGGCGGATGGCCTGCTGCTCACGATCGCCAATGCGCTCTCGCACGACGTGTATTACTGCATGGTCGATCGCCGCGCGACGAGTCAGCGGCGCGTCACCATTTCGAAGATTCTGTTGCTCGGCGTCGCGCTGCTGGCGTCGTATGTGGCGTCGCTCAATGCGGGCAATATCCTGTTTCTCGTGGGCGCGGCGTTCTCGCTGGCCGCGTCGGGACTGTTTCCGGCGCTCGTGCTGGGCGTGTTCTGGAAGCGAACGACGCAGCGAGGGGTCGTCGCGGGGATGATCGCGGGGCTGGTGGTATGCGTGTACTACATCGTGTCGACGTATCCATTCTTTACTCATCTGACGGGCTTCGACGGGCCGCGCTGGCTGGGGATCGAGCCGATCGGATCGGGCGTGTTCGGCGTGCCGGCCGGATTCGCGGTGGCGATCGCGGTGAGTCTGTTCGATCGCAAGCCCGATGAATACACGCGCGCACTGGTCGATTACATTCGTCACCCTTAGGGGCTAGGCGGGCGGCGCGAAGTTGGTATAATCGCTGTCTTCCGGAGAGATGGATGAGCGGTTTAAGTCGCACGCCTGGAAAGCGTGTATAGGGTAAAACCTATCGGGGGTTCGAATCCCCCTCTCTCCGCCAGCAATTTTCTTAATCCCGCACAGTCGATGACTTGCGGGATTTTTTGTTTTGCCGGTCCGTATTCGTCCATGCCGGGCTCGATCTTATCGGTCGCTTCCGCTTCATGCGTCACGCTGCTTGCCGTTGCCGCGTCGACTATCGATGTATGGCTTCTTCGTGTTCGCAGCGCTTAGCCGTTCCGGCCATTGCCCTGACTCCTGATAGCACTGCATCGGTTCGGGCGTAATCCACCTTAGGAAGTTAGGATGACGAATGATCTAGAGCGAGCCGACGCACACGACTTCCGCCTGTGAGGGCGATGCTGCTCCCGGGCACCTGGGCAGGGCGCGGCTACCGTCACATGTTGTGAAAAGAACCGTGTATTCCTGTCACCGTCGCAATTCCGATTGAGACTTGGATGTCGGCACGCGCTGAGGCGTCGCGACGCAATCATCTGCTACTGATTGCTACTCAGCCTTTGCTGGCAATACGCTTTTAGGGCTTCTCCGATAGCGAGAGGACCAGCAGGTGCGATCCAATTTCCGTCATGCATCCATCCACTAATTGATAAGGAAGCGAAAAGGATGAAGGAGACAAGCGCGACGAGAAAGATCGTCCGCCTATGGGACGAAACAGCGTTCAATCGTCCGAGCATACACGCCGCATGTTCAGCCAGACATGCGGCGTTTTCAGCGGTTATGCATGAACGCCTTTTTGCGCTCATGAAAGTGCGTCGCACCCGCCGCGACATGGCGATACACATCGACACGGATCGTGGGCGAGGGTAGCGTCGTTCCGTAATAGGACGCTATACCTCACGGAACCCGTGCGCGCGCACCGGCCGACTGGACGACTGGACGACTGGACGACTGGACGACTGGACGACTGGACGACTGGACGACTGGAAAGCGCTCGGCGCCAACGGTACGTCCTCGCGCCCCGATTGAGCACTCGATCCAGCCCTAGCTTTCGCGCTCGCAGCCGACCCATCACGTTGCTACAAGATCGCTGGTGCGTTCCTCTTTCGATTAATCGTTTGCCGAGCAGTTCGGCGATGCCACACGCTGACTTATAACGGACCATTTTTCTATGCGAGCCATACCTCCTGCACCGACCACCACAAAGGCCCAGCAGCGTGCGGTCGCCAGACGGCTCTTGCGGGGCGACATCACGATGCAGGACGCCGCCCTCGAGCGCGGCGTCAGTCCTGTACAGGTGCGCCATTGGCTCAAGGAGCTGGGCTACTGGGAGCAGTACGATGCACTTCGAAAAGTGCTCAGCGATTTGCGACGAAAGCGAGCCCGGCAGGCAAGGAAAGCGATGCGGCAGATGCCGTAGACCAGCGGCGGACGCGTTTTGATGCTGCGCTGTCTGTTCTGTGAAGGGTGCGCGTCCACATCGCGTGCGGTAGGCGACCGCGTGCTTCTGAATACGCGCAGCCAAGAGCAGGGTGCAGTGTCGCCTGACGCTTTGCAGACCGTCGCTTGTGGCGATCGGTCTCGTTGATCCTAACGCTTCGTCCGACGACCGCACACTCGCACCCAGGACAAGATGTTGTACTAACCGAAACGCTGGAATAATTCGTCACAATCTCGCTCGAATTGTCTACAAGAGTCAACTGATCCGCGGTGCGCGCGTTGAGCCGCGGCAGGCTCGCCGCATACCAGCGCCGAGCCGCATACCGCAGCATTTCAATTCGAACAAGGACACAAAGATGAGTATCTTCGGTGACATCGTGGGCAAGATCTTCCACAGAGCAAAGCCCGAGCAGCCCGCACCCGTCGTGGAGCCGGATCCGACGCCCGCACCCGTCGTCGAGGCCACTTCGCCGCAGGCGCTGACGGATATCGACGTCGCAGCCGTGATGGACCAGCTCGCGAGCGAGAGCAGCCAGACGCTCAACTGGCGCGTGTCGATCGTCGACCTGATGAAGCTGTTGCAAGTCGACAGCAGTCTCGATCACCGCAAGCAGCTCGCGACTGAACTGCATTACAGCGGCGACATGAACGACTCCGCATCGATGAACATCTGGTTGCACAAGCAGTTGATGCGGGCGCTCGCAGCCAACGGCGGCAAGCTGCCGGCCGATCTGATCGGCTAAGCGCTCGACGGACAAACGAAAGCCCGCGACGGGCGAATCAGCCAGTCGCGGGCTTCTGCTATTTCTGCTAGACGCAGGTGAGCGCGAACTCGAGCCTACTTCGTTCGCGACCGCGCGAATGCAGCAATCGGGTCGTCTGCGAATGCAGCGATCGGATCGGACGCGAACGGAGAACTGGACGCTTTGGATTTGCTGTGATCATGCGGCGCGTCGGTGGTTTGCGAGACGGATACGTGCGCATTACCGCGAGTCGTGGCCTGTGGCTTCGCAACATCTTTACCGTTCACCCACTCTTCGGTGTACTTGGCAAAGGCCGGGCCGGCGATCACCGTCGCCGCAACAGAAATCATGAAAAGTCGGAAGGCGTTACGTACGGGCATGAAGTATTTTTGTCGTTGTCGAAATGCAAAAGGGCTGCTGCGCGAGCCGGCGCACGTCGCGGCTTCGGTCGGGCGAACGGAGCGTCCGCACCGGTAGCGGGGCGTGCTTCAGCGCGTGGCCAACACGGGGTCGGGATGGGTCTGTGGCAGCAGAAATTCGCGGGCAGGGCGGGCGCCTATGTCGCGGAACATGAGAGCAGTGCGCTTTTTCAGCGGCATCTGCTTACGGGCAGTCGAATCCTGCAGCCCCCAGGCGTTTCCTATGCCATCGGATACAAACGGGAGCTTCACCGATGACGCAATCGCGCGCGTGGGCGTTGCACCGTATCTGCCGAGACTGAAATGCGAAGTGCCTTCACTGCAGGTTGCCTCATCTCACCCATGAAGAAGGCATTTAAGCGGTTGGCCCCGCAAATTGCAGCCGGAATTTTCCTATTCACGTCACGCGCAACGAACCTTTACACATTGCATCGATGCGACACAATCAATCGATGATGCCTGCGCGCATTAGGCGCAGGCATCATCACGCTGCCTACTGCTTCATCGTACCGGTCGCCTTCCCGCCACCGGCCGGCGCTGTCGAGGCATCTGGAGACATGCCTTGTTCCCGCTGCTGCATCAGCGTTCCGCTACCGGACGTCCCGGCCTGGGCGCCACCTTGCGATGCATCGTGGGAGCCCGGCGTCGGCGATGCGCTCGTTTGCCCCTGCATCGGCTTGGGGCGTTGATTCATCTGATCGCGCGACATGTCTTGCGCGAAAGTGGCTGTGCTGGCAAGCGCGAGAAGCGCGCCTGCTATTGCTGCGGTCGCTTTCATGACTGTCTCCTTGGTATCGGGCGCAAGACGCGCCGCTGCACTCGTTCAGCATCGAGCGTGCCGGGCCGTTGGCACGGTGCCGTCCCTGACTAAAACGACTACGATAAGGTGTATCAGCGCAAACTGACTGGCAATTGAATCCCGATTCATTACAATTCGCGATCCAAACAAATTTCAGCCGCCCGGAAGACGATTCAATGGCTTATTGCGACGGAGTGATTCATGTCGATCAAACTTGACGATTTATTGGCATGGAGCGAACGCTTGCCCGATGCGGACACTGAGGAAGCCAGAATGCTCCAGGCTCTGATTGCGCGGCGTGAAGCAGAGTTGAGGACGCACATCGCCGACCTGATCGCTGCCGTCAGCCAGCGTGAGAACTGGAGATTGCAGCGATGCGCGGCCACGGCCCGGCGCGTCGAACAAACGTCGATGGCTCATCTCGAAGCGGTCTACGAATATTTTCGCGATCGGAGCGAAGGCCGGCTGCATTACGAGCCGCCCGAGGTCCTCGCCGATTCACTCGGCGACCAGCCGGCGGGGCCGGACCGGCTGTGCGAGCCGGTGCTCGCACATTCGAGCCCGGCGATACCGGACGATGACATGCCGCCCGCAGCGCCCGTCATCGAATTCTATGGAAGGCTGCACTCGCTGGAAGCGCTCGTTGCGCCGACGCCCGGTATCGGCTGCGGCATCCAGGGTGTTCGGATCATGCGCATGGTCGCGTTGATGTCGAAAGCACGGTCCGCGCAGTTGGCTAATCTGCGAATCAGCGGGACACAGGCCGTTTATCGCCATTCGTGATTATCTGTAATTCTAGCCTTGCGCGCGAAACGTAATTCTGCATGAATTTTCACGTTTTGCCCGTCGATTAAAACACTGACATAGCTTCGTGAGGCTTCGATTGCATCCCCTAATCACTCGCCTATACTTGGGTTTCATCAGCCGATACTGTCGCCGCGACATCATTTGCAATCGGAATAAGCGCAAGCAACGTTGACTAAAATTGCGGGTTTCATGATTTCGCTTCGCGAACTCGCCCGCGATGCCGTGTCGGCAAGCCAACCCTGGAGTTACTGTGAAAAGCCTGCTAAGCAGACGAGGCACCCTGCTCGAAAACGCGCCGTCGTTCCTGCGGCAAAAAAACAATGCGCCGGTTCGTTTCACCGCGCCCCCGAAACCGGATGACGAAGCCGGACCCGACGACCTTCTGCCGAAGTCCGCGCCCCCGACGCCGTCCACGCGCGTGACTCCGCTGCGGCCGCTCGGCGCAGCGTCGCAGCCGGGACCGCAGGCGCTCCAAGCCGCGCAGATCGCGGAGGTCGAATGGCTGATGCAGCAATCGGCGCTCGCGACGTTTCGCACGTTCCGGAGCTTCGTCTATTCGGTGAGCCTGCTGTTCTATCCGCGCGACCTCACATACTACGCCGTGCTTCTTCACGACGACGCCGTCTGGCGTGTGCTGAAGGCCGGCGATATCGGCGCGGCCGAGCCGGCCTTCCGTCACTTCGTGGAGCAGGCCATCCGCCTCGCCGAGGCCGACATGCGGCGGGTGCATCTGCAGGCGCAGAACGATCAGTTCGCGCGGCTCATCGCCGAATCCGAAGCGCAGGTGGAACGCGTGCGCGTCGACCTGCAGCGCGGCAGCAGCCAGGACCAGGAAGTCGCGCTCAGACAGCAGGAGGCGCGCAAGGAACTCGCGCAACTGGAAGCGCGCCGCGCCGCCGCACAGGCGCAGTTGAACAAGCTGCAGCGGCAGATGCATCAGTTGACCGCGGCCAGCAACGAGAACGTTCCGTTCGTGCCGTCGGGTCGTTAAGGGCGATACAACGAAGAGAGCGCCCGTGGCGCTCAATCATCGCTTTTGGCGGCGTAGGGCGGGTGCTCCTGCGAGATGTAACTGCTGAGTCCGCGTCCGGCGCGGGCGTAGCGTTTCATCCGCTCGACATGCGCCCGGCCCGGCGTGCCGTAGTCGTACAAATAAGTGACGCCGTTGGCGAAGCGGACCCTGATGCCATCATTCAAAATCTCGAATGCGGATACGCCGGAGTTGCCGGCCAGGTTCCGATAGGGCTTCATCAACGTCCTTTGCCTTATCCGTTCGCGTCGACGCAGCGCGCAGTGCGCGAACGGCAGATTCGAAAAGCCGGGCTAAAGAACAAGCAAACCCGGCCGATATTGTTGTCATGTGTCAGCGACGGGGGCCTCAGGCTGTCATGGAAAAAGACCAATTGCCGTTTCTCGATTCGGACGATCCTCACTTTCAGCATGCACGCGCGCTGAGTCTGTCCGTTGGCGCGATTCGTCGCGCGCAAGGTAAGTGCAATCCGAACGACTTTCCGGTCGGTTCGCTCGAATGGCATTTCGCCGTCGAAGATTTCGCGAGCGATGTGCTTCGCGCTCTGATGGACGACGGCTCCGAAGCCGTCGACATTCCGCTCGGCGAACGTCCGCTCGACTAGCGATGCCGGCGCACCGCGGCGCATTCGTCGCGGCGCGCGCGCATTACAGCTTCACGCCGCCCGCTTCGGGAGCGTCCACGCCTGCTGGCGGAACGGCGCCGGTCGGGGTGAGGTCGCTCGATCGCGTGTCGCTCGACCAGTACGGCTCGCGGCCGTAATGCTGGTGAACGCTGCTCGCCCAGACCTGGTCGGCCATCGACGGCCACGCGTCCTTGTCGAAGCCCGGCGAGTTGCGCACCTGGTCGGCGGTGGCGGCGATGCGGAAGCATCGATTGTCGGTATCGAGCGTGAGCGCGCTCCACGGCACCGCCAGCAGCTTGTCGCCGATGCCGAGAAAGCCGCCGCTCGACAACACCGCGTACGCGATGCGGCCGCTTCGCACGTCCAGCATGATTTCCTTCACCGAGCCCACGTCGTGGCCGTCGCTGCTCAGCACCGGATTGTCGTCGAGCGTGCTCGCGGCCATCACGTCCGGACCGGGCCCGGCAGCCGTCGCCGCACCTTTGCCGACGATCGTCGCGCCGCCGGAAGATTGCTCCATCGGTTGATTCATGATCCGCTCCTTGCAGGTTCCAGGCCGATGCCTGGCGGGTTGTCAGATCGACGCGGTTTTACCAGCCGTGCTTGTCCGGATTCCGCGTGTCAGGTAGCAAGCCACATGCCGCCTCTTGTGCTTTTTGCGGCTGCCGACGGGTGGCTCGACAGGTGCGTCTGCTAAGCTGCGCACTCCTTCATCGAGCTTGCCGCCCATGGTCGAATTGCACGAACTGCTTGCTGTCGCCTACAGGAAAGAGCGCTTGCGAAGCCGCAGGCTCGAAAAGCACGCGGGGCTGTCGGAGCATGCGGCGCTTGTCAGAACACTCGAACAGGCGGCGGCCGGGCAGCCGTTGCGCGAACTGATCGTCACACGCCGCGCCGCGCAGGCGAAAGCGGCCGAGGCTCGGCGAACCCGCCAGCTCGAACGTGCGAATCGAACGAAGCGGCGCCCGGCGTCCGGCGATTCATCGGCGCGTCACTGTGACGCGTGGATCGGCTGGTTCGACGGCTCCGCGCTGCCGAATCCGGGCCGCCTCGGCATCGGCGGACTGTTGAAGGCGCCGCACGGTCGGAGCGTCGAAATAAGCGCGACGGCCGGCGTCGGCGACAGCAGCGCCGCGGAATATTTCGCGCTGATCGCACTGCTCGAAGCAGCGTTGCGGGAGGGCGCGACGCGACTGGTGATCTACGGCGACAGCCGCGTGGTCATCGACGACGTCGCCGCGCCCGAAGGCGCCGGCAGCCGCTCGCTCGCGGATCACGCTGCGCGAGTGCGCGCGTTGATCGCGCAGATCGGCGATGTGCGCCTGCAGTGGATACCACGCGCCCGCAACGCCGACGCGGATCGGCTGTCGCGGCAGGCGCTGGGACTCCCCGCATTGCGCGCCGCCTGAGGGTCAACCCAGTTCGCGGATGTCCGCCGTCGGCGTGCTGCCGAACGCATCGCCCAATACATAATCGATCAGCTTGCGCGCCGACTCTTCCGGCGTCGCGAGCTGGCCGTCGCGCTTCAGCGCATCGAAGCGCTCGCGCAACGGGAAACGGTCCAGTCCGGTCCCGCGAATCTCCGCCTGCATGTCGGTATCGACGACGCCGGGCGCGACGCTGCAAATCCGCAACCCCTGATTGTCATCGAGCGCGACGGCGCGGGCGTGCTGATCGAGCGCGGCTTTCGTCGCGCAGTAGATGCTCCAGCCGGGATAAGCGTTGCGTCCCGCGCCGCTCGAAATATGGACGATGCGCCGGTCCGCCGCGTCCGCGCTCGCGGCGGCGAACGCGGCGGCGATCATCAGCGGCGCGGCGACGTTCACGCTCACCGCGCGTGCGATGGCTGCGGCGTCCTGACTCGCGAGCGGCCCGACAGGCGCAAGCAGTCCCGCATTGTTCACGAGCACCACGCGATCCGCTCCGGTCACGGCCTGCCGGAGTGCGCCGTCCGCGAGCCAGGCGGTGAGGGCGGCGAGATCGGAGAGGTCGAGCTCCACTTCCTGAACCCGGCCGGGATAGCGCGCGGCGAGGTCGGCGTTGCGGTTGCGCGAGATCGCGAGGATATCGGCGTCGAGCGACAGCAGCGCGTCGGCCAGCGCCGCGCCGAGGCCGCGCGTGTGGCCGGTGACGATCGCGAGAGTCTTTTGGGGCATCGAATGGTCCGGTTGCGTGAGGGAGTGCAGTCGATTCTAGCGACGCGCTGCGAATCGCGCCGGGCCTCAATAGCGCCGAATCGGCGGAAAGGGAAGGGGCGCGACGGTCGTTCGTTGGTTCGAGGTCACAGCGAAACGCTACGCGGGTTTTTTACCTGACAAGATTGATCGCAAAATCGACAATTCTCGTCAGTCACGAAACGCATCCGGAGCATCCCATGCCGATCAGTCCAGCAGACTGCCTTCCCGCCGACAACCCAGCGCGCGGTATCCGTCGAGCGAAAGCGCGGGCCGTGATGGCCGCCTGCATCGCGTTCGTCGGCGTTCCGGCGTGTGCCTGGGCCCAGAGTTCCGTTCAGCTCTACGGCGAACTCGACACCGGCCTGGCCTATGTCAACAACGTCGGCGGCCATGCACAGTATCGGCTGACCACCGGGACCATCGACGGCAGTTACTGGGGCCTGCAAGGATCGGAGGATCTGGGCGGCGGCGCACGCGCGATTTTCCGGCTCGAGCGCGGCTTCGCGGTGTCGACCGGACAGGGCATCAACGATCATCCGATCTACGTCGGTCTCGGCACCGACGATCTCGGCACGCTGACCTTCGGACGCCAATACGACTCGATGCATGATTACTTCGCGCCGTTCACGCTGACGGGCGGGACGGGCGGCACCGCGTTCGCTCATCTGCTCGACAACGACAACGCGAACAACTCCTTCCTCGCGGCCAATTCGCTGAAGTACACGAGCGCGACCTACGGCGGCTTGAGCTTCGGCGGGCTGTACGCGTTCTCGAATCAGGCAGGCCAGTTTGCGAACAATCGCGCGTACAGCATCGGCGCCAACTATTCGGCCGGTTCCTTCAGCGCCGGCGCGGCTTATCTGCACAACAACGGACGCGGCAACACGGCGACTGGCGCTTACGACTCCCTCTCGCTGCCCGGTTCGGCGCCCGGCGCCGTGCTCACGGCGAACGTCCAGCGCCAGAACACGTTCGGCGTCGGGATGAGCTACGGCATCGGCGACTTTCAGCTCGCCGGCACGTTCTCGCGCTCGATCAACACCGCGCCCGTCGATGCCGACACCGGCGACGCGCTCGGCTCGCTCGCGCTCAACAACTACGAGGTCAACGGCATCTACAAGCTGACGCCGGCCATCCTGCTCGCGGGCATGTATGTGTACACCAACGGTGGCGGGGCGCACTGGCACGAAGGGGCGCTGCAGGTCGACTATCTGCTGGGCAAGCGCACGGATGTCTACATTGAAACGATCTATCAGCGCGCTTCGTCGCAGGCGCCGGCGATCATCAACAGCAACGACCCGGCGAGCGGGCGCAATCAGCTGATGTTCACGACCGGAATCCGTCACCGCTTCTGACTTCGGCGAGGTGAATCATGTCGCTCCAGACCTTCTCGTTGTTCGTGCCGGCGTGCTTCGCCATCAACATGGCCTTCGGTCCGAACAACATGCTGTCGCTGTCGAACGGCGCGCGGGAGGGCGTGCGCGCTTCGGTGCTGGCGTCGTTCGGGCGGCTGGCGGCGTTCGCGATCATGATCGCCGTCGCGGGACTGGGGCTCGGCGCGTTGCTGCTGGCGTCGGAAACACTGTTCACGGCTGTGAAGCTGGCGGGCGCAGCGTATCTCGTGTGGATCGGCGTGAAGCTGATGCGCTCCGGGCCATCGCTCGCGGTCAACCGCGACGCCAGCGCGCCTGCGGGCGTCGCGCGGCTGATGCGGCAGGAGTTTTTCGTCGCGGCGGGCAATCCGAAGGCGATTCTCGTGTTCACCGCGTTCTTTCCGCAGTTCGTCGATCGCACTGCCTATGCGGCGAGCTTCGCCATCCTCGGCACGATCTTTCTGCTGCTCGAACTGGTCGCGATCGTCATCTATGCGGCGCTCGGTGCGCGTCTGACTTCGCTGTCGCGCGGCGCACGCCGACTCGGATGGTTCAATCGTGCGAGCGGGGCGCTCATGATCGGCTTCGGCCTGATGCTCGCCTTCGTGCGCCGGCCGGCAGGCTGAACGCACGAATCGATCTCTTCGTTGTTTCCGATCCGCGTAGCCGCATTTCAGGATACGCGCGCGCTGCGCAAGTCCGATAGGCGATAATTGCCTTTTTCTCGCAGCCATCGTCCGGTATAGGACGATTTCCATCGTCACTACTAAACGCGTTACGCAAGAACGCGCCGCACTGCTTATCGTTGTTGAAGGATGTCCCAATGAAGAATCAAACGCCCGCGGTATCGCGGACGCGCTCGTTCACGACCATTTTCCTGATCGAAATGTGGGAGCGCTTTGGCTATTACGGCATGGCGGCGCTGCTCGTGCTGTTCATGATCGATAAACTCGGTTTCGCGGATGAACACGCGAACCTGACCTGGGGCGCATTCACGGCGCTCGTATTCGCCGCGCCGTCGATAGGCGGCTGGATCGGCGACAAGGTGCTCGGCGCCCGCCGCACGATGACGCTCGGCGCGATCGTCCTGGCCGCCGGCTACTTCATGCTCGCGCTGCCTTTCGATGCGCTCGGCTTTCTGTATGCGTCGCTGGGCGTGGTCGTCGTCGGCAACGGACTGTTCAAGTCCAACGCCGCCAATCTCGTGCGCCGCATCTACGAAGGCGATGACGCGCAGATCGACAGCGCCTTCACCATTTATTACATGGCGGTGAATATCGGTTCGACGGCGTCGATGCTCGCGACGCCTTGGATCAAGGACCATTGGGGCTGGCACGCCGCGTTCGCGGTCTGCTGCGGCGGGATGCTGCTCGGTCTTGCCAACTTCGCGCTGATGCGCCGCACGCTCGCGCACATCGGCTCGGCGCCGGACGATCGGCCGATCCGCTGGAGCCATCTGGGCGCAGTCATCGCGGGCGGCGCGGCGCTCGCGGCGGCGACGGTTTTCATTCTTCAGCATCAGGCGGTTGCGCGGGCGTGCGTGTGGATCGCCGGCGTCAGCATTCTGGCCATCTTCGGCTACATGCTCGCGCGATGCGACCGCAGCGAACGGGCCGGCCTTGTCGCCGCGCTGATTCTGACGATGCAGGTCATTCTCTTCTTCGTGTTCTATCAGCAGATGTCGACGTCGCTGACGCTCTTCGCGTTGCGCAATGTCGATCCTGCGTTTTCGATCGCCGGCGTCCAGCTCTTCACCTGGAGCGCGGCGCAGTTTCAGGCGCTCAATCCGATCTGGATCATGTTTCTGAGTCCGGTCCTCGCCGTGCTGTATGCGCGGCGCGCACGACGGGGCCGCGATATCCCGGTCGCGGGCAAGTATGCGCTCGGTTTCGTGGTCGTCGCCATCGGTTTCTTCGTGTTCGGGCTGAGCGGGCGATACGCCGTGGACGGCCGCGTGTCGTCGTGGTTCATGGTCGCGGGCTACGGACTGTATTCGCTCGGCGAGTTACTCGTGTCCGGTCTCGGCCTGGCGATGATCGCGCGCTACGTGCCGGCGCGCATGGGCGGCTTCATGATGGGCGCGTATTTCGTGGCGACGGGCGTGTCGCAGTATTTGGGGAGCCTCGTCGCGAACATGGCGCGCATGCCTTCAGGCGATCTCGATCCCCTGCATTCGCTGCCGCTTTATACGCAGTTGTTCGTCTGGCTCGGCTGGCTTGCGACGGGTGGGGCAGTGGTCGCGATTCTGCTGTTGCCGCTCCTCGGCAAGCTGTCGCGGGCGCACCATGACGCGGTGCTCGCCGCGAACGATGGCGAACGCGATCGTCTGAGCGCGGCGTCGGCATCGTGATGAAAATATTGTTTGACTTCGCGAGCGAGCCCGGTCTATAATTTCTTTCTCAGACGCGGGGTGGAGCAGTCTGGCAGCTCGTCGGGCTCATAACCCGAAGGTCGTAGGTTCAAATCCTACCCCCGCAACCAAGACATCAAGCAAAGAGCCCGGTTCAGCCGGGCTCTTTGCTTTTGTGCGTCCGGATGCTGGCCGTTGCAACGCTATTCGGTTCCGCCCAACTGACCCAACAAACACAAAAAGCCTGCATGAGCATTCACTCATGCAGGCTTTTTGCTGTCCGGCAACCGGTTCCAACGGGTGCATGCACTCAGCATGCAACTCGCGAGCTTTCGCCCATAACGCGACCTCAGGTCACGCCACGGTCTTGACGAAACCGCGACCCGCAGAGTTCCGGCCGGGCTGACCGCAACCGACAGGCGAGGGCAATGCCCGCGCCGATCAGTCGATCAATAGAATTTCTTCGGCAGTTGCGCGCGACGGATCTGCTTGCGCAGGCGAGCGACAGCAGCAGCTTTCTTGCGCTTGCGCTCGGTGGTCGGCTTCTCATACGCCATACGCGACTTGAGCTCTTGAATCAGGCCCGTGCGTTCGACGGTACGGCGAAAACGACGCATGGCGACGTCGAAAGGCTCGTTCTCTTTCAACAGTACTTTAGTCATTGAAATCTCGGTTGATCTGGCCCTGCCAGAAATTGGGGCAAAGCGCAATTGTACACTTTTTGAGAGCTGGTCCGCATCCCCTTTGAGCGAAGACGTGCTTCCAGAGGCTCGGGATTCACATCGTAGGTCGTTGAATCGGGACGACAAATCCCGGAATACCCGCGTGCGTCAGAATCCGCGCGATCGAACCGCACGCGGCGCGGCGGCCGTCGGTTTCGCATCCGGCTGATCGATCGTCACATCCGATTGCGCGAGCGCGACACAGGGAAGAGTCCAGCCCTCGGCCTTCTCTTCGGCGGTCAAGCCCGGCCAGTCGATGCGATAGCCAACCTCGCCCGCGATCAACCGGCACATGCACGCGCGACAGGTCCCGTTGCGGCACGAACTTGGCAGCGACAAGCCGGCGCGCATCGCCGCTTCCAGCAGCGAAGCGCCAACCTCCGCTTCGGCGACATGCCCGCCCGGCGCGATGGTCAGCGTAAAGGCACGCGCCCCGCTCACGCGGGCACCTCGATGATCGCGCGACCGTTCGTCAGATCGCGAAGTTCGGCAACAGCGGAGTCGCGAGCGGCGGAAGGCATGCGGACGACGAGCCGCACCGTCATTGCATAGCCGCTGTCGACGAGTTCCGCGTCGTGCTGCTCGATCCATCGGCGAACGTGCGCTTCATCGGCATAGTCGATGTCCACATTCATCAGCCCGCGCTCGATGCGCTCCACGCGCACGGCCGATTGCATCGCGGTGGCGATGGCGTCGGTGTAGGCGCGCACGAGCCCGCCCGCGCCCAGCTTGATCCCGCCGTAGTAGCGCACCACGGCCGCCAGCACGCCGTCCACTTCGTGATGCCGCAGCACTTCGAGAATGGGCCGGCCCGCCGTCCCGGAAGGCTCGCCGTCGTCGGACATGCCCGACTGGCCGCCCGCGAGCAGCGCCCAGCACACGTGCGTCGCGCCCGGATGCTCGGCGCGCAGCCGGTCCAGTTCGCGCATCGCGGCATCGCGATCGGAGACCGGAATCGCCAGCGCGATGAAGCGGCTCTTGCGTATGTCGATTTCGGCGCTGACGGGGGAGGCGAGGGTGTAGGTCGGCAAGGCTCGTAACGTCGCAGATCAGGAAACCGTCACGCCGAGCGCGCGCTGCATCAGCACGCTATCGACCCATCCGCCGAGCTTGAAGCCGACATTGCGCAGCACGCCGACGTGCTCGAAGCCGAGCCGCGCATGCAGCGCGATCGAGCCGGCGTTGCCGCTGCTGCCGATGACCGCGACCATCTGCCGCCACGGTCCCTCCTCGCAACGCGCGATCAGCGCCGACAAGAGCGCGAAGCCGATGCCGCGCCCGCCGAAACCATCGGCGACATAGACGGAGTCTTCGATCGTATGCCGATACGCCGAGCGCGCCCGATACGCCGATGCATACGCATAGCCCGTGACCTCGCCGTCGATTTCCGCGACGAGATAGGGCAGGCCCGCCCCGACGATGGCGGCATGGCGCGCGCGCATTTCATCGGCGCAAGGCGGGGCCTCTTCGAACGTGGCGAGCGCGTGAAGCACGTAATGCGCGTAGATGCGCGCGAGCGCGTCGCTGTCGCCGGGCTCGGCATCGCGGATCACGGGCTGGCGGGCGCTGGATGAAGTCATGGCTGTTCCGGATGGAAGGACGGTCTTGCACCACGCGAGACGCGCTGCAAGCCGGAATTCTCTCACGCCGTCCAGGGCAAATAAATGCGCGGCGGGCCGTGCGCCAGACCACGGAAACCACGACTTATTGCCGAATTAAAACGTTGAAGCGCGCGACAGCCGGACTCTACACTTACTCGCTTGTGTAGCGATTCGCATTCGCGGCTTCCCGCCCCGCGCCGGCACGACGAAACCCTCCCGGCGATCCACGCGGCGTTCGCCCGGCGACCCGCGCAACGGCGAGGAGCCGCTCGCTTCGCGGCGCGACCATGACACGCAATGAACAACTTTCAACGTGGGGCGCTTGCGGCGCTTCTGATCGTCATCGTGGGGATTGCGGCGCTCGCGCCTGCGGGGATCGGCTTTGTCGTCGCGGCGCGCAGCGAGCGGCAACAGCGCGTCGAACGGCTGAGCATCGTCGCGGACGCCGCGCTTTATCGCGCCGAGGACATCACGCGGCGTCTGTCGGGCGCGCTCGGCGAAATCGGCAAGGTGAACGAAACGCCGTGCTCGACGCCGTATCTCCACGCGTTGCGCCAGATCGCCCTCACGCACGAACAGGTCCGCGACGCGGGCGCGTACGATCGCGACGGCCGCTGGCAATGCTCGTCGCTGCTCGGCGCGGTATCGGCGGGTACGTTCGACGGCCTCACGCTGCCGCCGCCCGACTGGCGCTCGTCCGATGGCCTCAGCGCGTGGTATGGCCTCGCGCGTCTGCCGGGCGGAAAGGACTCGCTCGTGATGGGCCGCGACGGCTTTTATATCGCCGCCGATCCTTCCTTGTACGTCGACGGCATCGATACGGACATCGCGCCCGAGGGCCGCGTCGCCGTCATCAATACCGAAGCGCGGCGGGTGATCGCCGGCACGCCTTCGACCGATGCCGCCGCGGTCCTCGCCGTCTACAGTCAGAACTTGCCGCCCCCGGATTGCGCGGCCGTCGCCGTGCGCCAGTCGGCGTCGATGCCGCTCGCGGTCGTCGTCAGCACGCCGCGCGAAAGCTGGCGGCAGCGCTTGCGCACGCTGCCGTGGGGTTGGCTCTTCGGCGGCGTCGCGGTCGGTCTCGCATGCGCGTGCTGGGCGGCGTATTTCGTCGTGCGCAGGATTTCCCCGCGCGGACAATTGAGCGATGCGGTGCGGCGGCATCAGTTCATCGTCGCGTATCAGCCGATCGTCGACCTTGCGACACGCCGCTGCGTGGGCGCGGAAGCGCTGGTGCGCTGGAAGCATCACGACCGCATCGTGCGCCCGGATCATTTCATTCCGCTCGCGGAGCACGGCGGCCTCATTCAGGCGATCACCGATCAGGTGCTCGACACCGTCCTCCTCGAACTCGGCGATTTCCTGCGGCACTACGACGATTACTACGTCTCCGTGAACCTGTCGGCGTCCGATCTGACGACGCATCGTTTCCTCGACGTGCTCGGTCCCGCCATCGAGCAGCAGGGCGTGCGGCCGCAGCAGATCCGCATCGAGGCGACCGAGCGCGCGTTCCTCGACGCGGACGCCGCGAAGGACGTCATCAGCGCATTCCGGCGCGCGGGCCACGCCGTCTATCTCGACGATTTCGGCACCGGCTATTCGAGCCTGTCGCATCTGCAGTCGTTCAGCGTGGACGGGCTGAAGATCGACAAGTCGTTCGTCGATACCGTCGGCCAGGACGCGGCGTCGAGCAGCGTGGCGTCGCATATCATCGAGATGGCGGCGACGCTCGACGTGCAGGTGATCGCCGAGGGCATCGAGCGCGAGGAGCAGGCCGCGTATCTGCGCGCACGCGGCGCACAGTTCGGGCAGGGCTGGCTTTTCTCGCCGCCGCTGACCGCCGCCGATTTCATCCGCTATGCGGGCGAGACGCGTACCAGTTAAATCAACAAGGCAAAGTTCATGGACGATCACACTGCGGTTTCCTTCCTTCGCGACGTGCGGCATCCGCTGCTCGCGCTGCATCGCGCCGTGCTCACGCATTTGCGCACGAAACACGAGAGCGAGTTCGGGCCGGTATCGCCCGGTGAGTTTCTGCAGATCGTCATCAACGGCACCGCGTATCGCTGGCTCTCGCCGTTGTCGACGGCAATCGCCGCCATCGACGACGTGCTCGACGACCCCGAAGCCACGCCCGACGCGCGCGTCGCCCACGCCAGAGCGGTCGCCGCGATGTTTCGCGCCGAGACGCGCGACGCGGAATTCGCCGAGCGGTTCCTGCCGCTGTTGCAGGAAAGCCCGGACATCGCCGTGGCCAACGGGCATGTGGTGCAGGTGGTGCGGAGCGCGGCGGGCGGCTAGCGCGCATCTTCTATCGAAAAAGCGACGCGAAAAGCACAGGTTTCGCCCGCCGCACGCATTCGGGTTTGCACGGCTATCCCCGGGGCGCGGCCCTTGTGCGGCGGGGCTGAACGGCTCGCGCGTCCGCAAAGAGGCGCTTGCTGCATCGCAATAAAACAATACCGCCTCGTTTGAGCGCCTTATTTCGGCTTGCGACGATCACCTCCCATCGATCGACGGAAAACCAAGGAGGCGCTTGTGTCGCTGCACGGCTACGGCCCGCTGCTCTGGGCGGGCGCAAAAGAGACCCTCGCGCTCGCGATGCTCTCTCTCGCGGTATCGGTGCTGCTCGGGCTTGTCGGCGCGTCGGCGAAACTGTCGCGGCACGGCCTGCTGCGCGGTATCGCAACCGCCTATACGACGCTCATTCGCTCGGTGCCCGATCTCGTGCTGATGCTGCTGCTTTTCTACAGCATCCAGATCGCGATCAACCACATCACCGACGCGTTCGCCTGGGAACAGTTCGATATCGACCCGTTCACCGCGGGCGTGCTCACGCTCGGCTTCATCTACGGCGCGTATTTCACCGAGACCTTTCGCGGCGCGTTTCTCGCGGTGCCGCGCGGCCAGTTGGAAGCCGGCACCGCCTACGGCATGAGCGGCATGCGCGTGTTCGGCCGCATCCTTTTTCCGCAGATGATGCGCTTCGCGCTGCCGGGCATCGGCAACAACTGGCAGGTGCTGGTGAAGGCGACGGCGCTCGTGTCGATCATCGGCCTCGCCGATGTCGTCAAGGCCGCGCAGGACGCCGGCAAGAGCACGTTCAACATGTTCTTCTTCGTGCTCGTGGCCGCGCTGATCTATCTGGCGATCACGACCGCATCCAACCTCGTGCTGATGACGCTCGAACGCCGCTATTCGACCGGCGTGCGCCACGCCGAACTCTGAAGACGGAGCCGCCATGATCCCGATCCTCGCCGAATACTGGCGTCCGTTCCTGTACTCCGATGGCATGCACGCATCGGGTCTCGTGGTCACGCTATGGCTGCTGGCGGCGTCGATCGCGATCGGCTTCTGCGCTTCGGTGCCGCTCGCATGCGCGCGCGTATCGAAGCGCCGCTGGCTGTCGGCGCCCGTGCGCCTCTACACCTACGTGTTCCGCGGCACGCCGCTTTACGTGCAGTTGCTGCTGCTGTACACGGGCATGTACAGCCTCGAATTCATCCGCAGCCAGTCCCTGCTCGAAGCGTTCTTCCGCAGCGGCTTCAATTGCGCGGTGCTCGCGTTCGCGCTGAACACGTGCGCCTATACGACGGAAATCTTCGCCGGCGCGATCCGCTCGATTCCGCACGGCGAAGTCGAAGCCGCCCGCGCGTACGGCATGGGCACGTTCACGATGTATCGGCGCATCGTCCTGCCGTCCGCGCTGCGCCGCGCCTTGCCTTTGTACAGCAACGAAGTGATCCTGATGCTGCACGCCACGACCGTCGCCTTCACGGCCACCGTGCCGGATATCCTGAAGGTGGCGCGCGATGCCAATTCGGCGACCTATGAATCGTTCGGTTCGTTCGGCGTCGCCGCGCTGCTGTATCTGGCGATCTCGTTCGCGCTCGTTGCGGCATTCAGGCGCGCGGAACGCCGCTGGCTCGCGTATCTGCGGCCGGCCGCGCATTGACGGGCGTTAGAATCCGCATCGTGGCGAACCCATCATCATCCGAGGAGAAAGCGTTGGAGCCCAAGCCCACAGACGTCGCGACGAAACTCGCCGCACAGGACATTCACAAGCGCTACGGCGACAACGAAGTGCTCAAGGGCGTCTCGCTGTCGGCGCGCGCGGGCGATGTCATCAGCATCATCGGCGCGAGCGGCTCGGGCAAGAGCACGTTCCTGCGCTGCATCAATTTCCTCGAGAAGCCGAACGCCGGGCAGATCGTCGTCGATGGCGAAGCCGTGCGCACGAAGACCGATCGCCAGGGCAATCTCGATGTCGCCGATCACAAGCAACTGCAGCGCGTGCGCACGAAGCTCGCGATGGTCTTCCAGCACTTCAATCTCTGGTCGCACATGACGGCCATCGAGAACGTGATGGAAGCGCCCATCCACGTGCTCGGCGTCTCGAAGAAGGAAGCCGAGGAACGCGCGCGCGAGTATCTGGAGAAGGTCGGCCTGCCGCCGCGCGTCGAAAAGCAGTATCCGTCGCACTTGTCGGGCGGGCAGCAGCAGCGCGTCGCGATCGCGCGGGCGCTCGCCATGCATCCCGACGTCATGCTCTTCGACGAACCGACGTCCGCGCTCGATCCCGAACTCGTCGGCGAAGTGCTGAAGGTCATGCAGAAGCTCGCGGAAGAAGGCCGCACGATGATCGTCGTCACGCACGAGATGGGCTTCGCGCGCAACGTGTCGAATCACGTGATGTTCCTGCATCAGGGGCGCACGGAAGAAGAGGGCGTGCCGTCCGAGGTGCTCACGCAGCCGAAAAGCGATCGCCTGCGACAGTTCCTGTCGGGTAGCCTCAAGTAACGTGGCAAGTCCATCGGGCCCGGCGCGCGCGCCGCTGCAAGTGGCGATCGTCGCGCTTCCGCCGGTCTCGATGAGCGGCATCGGGCCGGTCATCGACAGTCTGGCGCTCGCCAATGAAATCGACGGGCATCGTCTCTACGAGTGGCGCGTGTGCTCATGGGACGGGCGCGCCGTGCCCCTTTCCGGCGGCGCGCAGCTCCCCGCCGATTGCGCGTTCAACGACGCCCTGCAATGCGACTGGCTGATCGTCGTATCGGAGCGCTATCAGCAGTTCGCGGATTACCGGCTGTTTCTTGCGAGCCTCGCGCGCGTCGCGCCGCGCACGCCGCTCGTCTCCGGCATTCACCACGGCGTGTGGTGGCTCGCGATGGCCGGACAGCTCGCGCAATATCGCGTCGCGGTGAACTGGGAGACGTATCAGCAGTTCACGGAGCAGTTCGAGCGCACCATCGTCACGCAGCAGATATTCGAGATCGATCGCGATCGCGCGACATGCGCGGGCGGTCAGGCGAGCATCGACTTCATGCTCGCGATGATTGCGCGCGACCATGGCCAGGACCTCGCGGAACGCATCGCGGATTCCCTCGGCGTGGGCGTGCTGCGCGCGGGCACCGAGCGGCAGCGCATTCCGTTCGTGACCGCGCCGGGCGAGCGGCATCCGCGCCTGAACGACGCCCTGCAACTGATGGAAGCGAATATCGAAGACCCGCTCGCCACCGATGAAATCGCGACGCTCGTCGGCATTTCGCGCCGCCAGTTGGAGCGGCTCTTCCGGCAGTATCTCGGCGCGATGCCGTCGAAGTACTACCTCAGCTTGCGCCTGACCAAAGCGCGCACCCAACTGCAGCGCACGAGCAAGTCCGTCGTGCAGATCAGCCTCGCGTGCGGGTTTTCATCGGCGGCGCATTTCTCCAATGCGTACCGCGACCGCTTCGGCGTGACGCCGCGCGAGGAGCGCCGCAACTGGATCGAAAAGCAGCGCGGCGGCGCGGTGGACGAGCCGCGCGGCGGCGCGCTGATCGAGCGGCCCGATTCGCGCTGACGGCGCTGGAGGCGCAACGAGCCGCGTGGAAAAGCGCATGAAAGCATGTCGCGAACGCGCAAGACGGAAAGCGTGCGATTGCTTAATATCCAAAGCATTGCGGTGCAAGATCAGCACGAACCAGAAGAGGAGTGGCGCATGACCGACATCAATGTGAATCGCGGTACGTTCGACGAAGTAATGGTCCCGGTTTTCGCGCCGGCCAGTTTCGTGCCCGACCGGGGCCGCGGCTCGCGCGTGTGGGACACCGAAGGCCGCGACTATGTCGATTTCGCCGGCGGCATCGCCGTGACGGCGCTCGGACATGGGCATCCGGAACTGCTCAAGGTGCTGCACGAACAGGGCGACAAGCTCTGGCATATCGGTAACGGCTATACCAACGAGCCGGTGTTGCGGCTCGCGAAACGCCTGACGGATCTCACGTTCGCGGACCGCGCGTTCTTCGCGAATTCGGGCGCCGAGGCCAACGAAGCGGCGCTGAAGCTTGCGCGCCGATACGCCATCGACAAGTTCGGGCCCGAGAAGATCGAAATCATCTCCTTCACGCAGTCGTTTCACGGGCGCACGTTCTTCACCGTGAGCGTCGGCGGCCAGCCGAAGTACGCGGAAGGCTTCGGCCCGCAGCCGCAGGGCATCCGCCATCTGCCGTACAACGATCTGGCGCGGGCGCTCGAAGCCATCGGCGACAAGACCTGCGCGGTCATCGTCGAGCCGGTGCAGGGCGAGGGCGGCGTGCTGCCTGCCGATCCCGCGTTCCTCGAGGGTTTGCGCGAAGCGTGCGACAGGCACGGTGCCCTGCTGATTTTCGACGAAGTGCAGACGGGCGTCGGCCGCACCGGCACCTTGTACGCGTACATGCAATACGGCGTGACGCCCGACATTCTCACGACCGCGAAGGCGCTCGGCAACGGCTTTCCCATCGGCGCGATGCTGACCACCGACGCCATCGCGCAGCACTTCAAGGTCGGCGTGCACGGCACCACGTATGGCGGCAATCCGCTCGGCGCATCGATCGCGGAGAAGGTCGTCGAATTGATCAGCGATCCGAAGCTTCTCGAAGGCGTCGGCGTGCGCAGCGCGGCGATCCGGGCGCATCTGGAACGCATCAACGAGCGCTTCGGCATGTTCAGGGAGATTCGCGGCCGCGGTCTTCTGATCGGCGCGGAACTCGCCGATGCCTACAAGGACCGCGCGAAGGACGTGCTGACTGCTGCGGCGGCGAACGGCGTCATCATGCTGATCGCGGGGCCGAACGTGATCCGCTTCGCACCGTCGCTCATCATGCCGATGGCCGATCTCGACGAAGGCTTCGCGCGCATCGAGAAGGCGATCGAGCAGGTCGCGGGCGCGCCTGCCATCGCGCGCTGATTCACAGCCAAACAGGAAACGACGATGCTATCTGTTCGTCCCGCAAGACTCTCCGATCTCGACGAGCTCGAACGGATGGCGCGCACCGCTCAGCCCGTGCTGCACTCGCTGCCGCGCGACCGCGAACAGCTCGCGAGACGCGTCGCGCTCTCCGAGGATTCGTTCCGCGCCGAAGTCGATTTTCCCGGCGAGGAGTTCTATCTCTTCGTGCTCGAAGACACGGACACGGGCAGGCTGCTCGGCACGTCGAGCATCGTCGCGTCGGCGGGATACTCCGAGCCGTTCTACGCGTTTCGCAACGATGCGCTCATCCATGCATCGCGCGAGCTGAAGGTGAACCGCAAGATCCACGCGCTCACGATGTCGCACGAGCTGACCGGCAAGAGCCGGCTCACGGGCTTCTATATCGATCCATCGTTGCGCACGCCCGAAGGCGAGGCGGCGGCGCATCTGCTGTCGCGCGCGCGGATGATGTACGTCGTCGCGAATCGCAAGCGCTTCTCGAGCGAAGTCTTCTCGCTGATGCTGGGCGTCACCGACGAAGCGGGCCTCTCGCCATTCTGGGAAGCCGTGGGCCGCAAGTTCTTCGGGCGCGACTTCGAGCAGGTCGAGCTGGAATCGGGCGGGCGCAGCCGCACCTTCATCGCCGAAGTCATGCCGACGTATCCCATCTACGTGCCGCTTTTGCCGGGCGAAGCGCAGCGCGTGCTGGGCGAGCCGAACGACAGCACGCTGCTCGCCTACGACATTCATCTCGAGGAAGGTTTCGAGCCGGACCGTTTCGTCGATATCTTCGATGCCGGTCCGGTGCTGACGCTTGCCGTCGACAAGAGCGCATCGGCGGGTTCGGGCGAAGTGCGCCCGGTGCGCGATGGCGTCGTCGCGAGCGGTGCGCCGTATCTGATCGCGGCGGGCGGGGCGCACGGCTTCCGCTGCATCCTGGCCGATCTGAACGGCACGCGCGCCGATGGCGCCGCCCTGACCGCCGCGGCGCGCGATGCGCTCGGCGTGCACGAGAAGGACACGGTGCGCTGCGTGCCGCTGCATCAAGCCTCGGGAGAATTGCAATGATCGTCGTGCGCTGCGTGCAGCCGGAAGATGTCGACGCGCTCGTCGCGCTGGCGAAGGAAACGGGCCCGGGGCTCACCACGTTCAAGCCGGACCGGCAGGCGCTCGCCGCGCGCGTCGAACGCGCGCGCCGCACGCTCGCCGACGCTGCGGCGCCCTTCGAAGCCGGTTACTTCTTCGTGATGGAAGACACCACGACGGGCGACATCGCGGGCGTCTGCGGCATCGAAACCGAAGTCGGGCTCGAGCAGCCGTTCTACAACTATCGCGTGGCGACGGTCGTGCATGCGAGCAAGGATCTGGGTGTGTGGACGCGCATGTCGCTGCTCAACATCTCGCACGATCTGACGGGGTATGCCGAAGTCTGCTCGCTGTTTCTCAGCCCGCGCTATCGCACGGCGGGCGTGGGCGGATTGCTGTCGCGCTCGCGCTTCATGTTCATCGCGCAGTTCAAGGATCGCTTCCCGCAGCGCCTGTGCGCGGAGTTGCGCGGCCATTTCGACGAGAACGGTGAATCGCCGTTCTGGAACGCGGTCGGCTCGCACTTCTATCAGATCGATTTCAACGAAGCCGATTACCTCAGTTCGCACGGCAAGAAGTCGTTCCTCGCGGAACTGATGCCGCGCTATCCGGTGTATCTCGATCTGCTGCCCGAGGACGCGCAG
The DNA here is from genome assembly GCF_031450805.1 of Caballeronia sp. LZ016. Lineage (NCBI taxonomy): Bacteria > Pseudomonadati > Pseudomonadota > Betaproteobacteria > Burkholderiales > Burkholderiaceae > Caballeronia > Caballeronia sp. LZ016. Next base: position 2,596,272 of record NZ_JARTVY010000001.1, on the reverse strand, counting down.
CGCACGGTCGGCGTCACGCATCGCGATACCGCGCCCGCGCGCAAGATGCTCGAAGCGGAAGGGCTGCGTTACGAGAATCACGTCGATATCTTCGATGCCGGCCCGGTGCTCGAATGCCACACGTCCGACCTGCGCACGGTGCGCGAGAGCGTGCTGGCGACGGTGCGCATCGGCGAGCGCGTCGCCGCGGAGGGCGCGGCGAAGAGTCTCGTGTCGAATACATCGCTCGGAGATTTCCGGTGCGGCGCGACGACGGGCGCGGTCGAGGACGGCGCGTTCCTCCTCACCGCCGCCGAAGCCGCCGCATTGCGCGTGAAGGCCGGCGATACCGTGCGCGTGCTGACCTCGCAGCCGCGCTAACGAACAAGTTGAGAGACCTCATGGATATCCGGAACGAGCTGTATATCGGCGGTGAATGGCAGGACGGCAACGGCGCGGCGTTCGCTTCGCGCAGTCCGGCAAGCGATGAAACCGTGTGGCAGGGCAAGAGCGCATCCGCCGATGACGTCGATCGTGCGGTGTCGTCGGCGCGCCGTGCGTTCGCGTCGTGGTCCGCGATGACGTTCGACGAGCGCGTGGGCATCGCGAAGCGCTTCGCCGCGCTGCTCAACGAGAACAAGGAAACGCTCGCCCACGCGATCGGCCGCGAAACCGGCAAGCCGCTGTGGGAAGCGCGCACCGAGGTCGCGTCGATGGCCGCGAAGGTCGACATCTCCGTGCAGGCCTATCACGAGCGCACCGGCGAGAAGCGCGCGCCGATGGCCGATGGCGTCGCGGTGCTGCGGCATCGGCCGCACGGCGTCGTCGCGGTGTTCGGGCCGTACAACTTTCCGGGGCATCTGCCGAACGGCCATATCGTGCCGGCGCTGATCGCGGGCAACGCGGTCGTGTTCAAGCCGTCGGAGCTTGCGCCGGGCGTCGCGGCGGCGACCGTCGCGCTGTGGATCGAAGCGGGATTGCCTGCGGGCGTGCTCAATCTCGTTCAGGGCGAAAAGGACACGGGCGTCGCGCTGGCGAATCACCGGCAGATCGACGGCCTCTTCTTCACCGGCAGCTCGGATACCGGCACGCTGCTGCACCGGCAGTTCGGCGGGCGGCCTGAAATCGTGCTCGCGCTGGAAATGGGCGGCAACAATCCGCTCGTCGTCGCGCAGGTGGACGACATCGACGCCGCGGTGCATCACACGATTCAATCCGCGTTTCTCTCGGCGGGCCAGCGCTGCACGTGCGCCCGGCGTCTCTTCGTTCCGGACGATGCCTTCGGCGAGCGCTTCCTGCAGCGTTTCGCGGAGGTGAGCGCGAACATCCGCATCGGCGCTTACGATGAAGACCCGCAGCCGTTCATGGGCGCCGTGATTTCGGCGCGGGCGGCGGCACGGCTCATGCTGGCTCAGACGCAACTGGTCGATGGCGGCGCAAAGCCCGTTCTCGCGATGAAGCAGCGCGCGGCGAACCTCGGTTTCGTCACGCCCGCGATCCTCGACGTGACCGGCGCGCGCAACGTCCCCGACGAAGAACATTTCGGCCCGATGGTGCAGGTCGCGCGCTACCGCACGTTCGACGAAGCGATCCAGCGCGCCAACGACACCGCCTACGGCCTGTCCGCCGGCTTGCTCGCCGACGACGAAACCGCCTGGACGCACTTTCAGCGCACGATTCGCGCGGGCATCGTCAACTGGAACCGGCCGACCAACGGCGCATCGTCGGCGGCGCCGTTCGGGGGCATCGGCCGCTCGGGCAATCAGCGGCCGAGCGCCTACTACGCGGCGGACTACTGCTCGTATCCGATGGCGTCGGTGGAAAGCGCGCAATTGCAGATGCCGGCGAGCGTATCGCCGGGTCTCACGTTCTAAGCATCGGGATCCGATATGCAGGCATACGAAGCGAACTTCGACGGGCTGGTCGGCCCGACGCACAACTACGCGGGGTTGTCGTTCGGCAACGTGGCGTCGCGCAGCAACGAGAAATCGGTGGCGAACCCGAAGGCCGCCGCGAAGCAGGGCTTGCGCAAGATGAAGCGCCTGGCCGACCTCGGCTTCCATCAGGGCGTGTTGCCGCCGCTCGAACGGCCATCGGTGAAGCTGTTGCGCAGTGTCGGCTTCACGGGCGACGACGCCGGCGTGATCGCACGCGCGGCCGTCGAAGCGCCCGAACTGCTCGCCGCCGCGAGTTCCGCTTCCGCGATGTGGACCGCCAACGCGGCGACCGTCAGCCCTTCCGCCGATACCGCCGATGGCCGCGTTCATTTCACGCCCGCGAACCTCGCGGCGAAGCTGCATCGCGCGATCGAGCATGGCGAAACGCGCCGTTCGCTCGCCGCGATCTTCGCCGACGAGTCGCGCTTTCACATTCACCACGCGCTGCCCGGCACGCCCGCGCTCGGCGATGAAGGCGCGGCCAATCACACGCGCTTCGCACGCGAGTACGGCGAGAAGGGCGTCGAGTTCTTCGTGTATGGACGCAGCGAATACGGGCGAGGTCCGCAGCCGCAGCGTTTTCCGGCGCGGCAGACGCTCGAAGCGAGCCGTGCGGTGGCGCGGCTGCATGGCCTCGATGAAGCGTCGACCGTGTTCGCGCAGCAGTCGCCCGATGTGATCGATGCCGGCGTGTTTCACAACGATGTGATCGCGGTCGGCAATCGCACGACGCTGTTCTGTCACGAGCGCGCGTTCGTCGATCAGCGCCAGGTCTATGACCAGCTCAGCGCGAAGTTGCAGGCTCAGGGCGCGTCGTTCGCGGCGCTGGAAGTGCCGGAAAGCGAAGTCAGCGTCGCGGACGCGGTCTCGTCGTATCTCTTCAACAGCCAGTTGCTGTCGCGCGCGGACGGCACGCAAGTGCTCGTCGTGCCGCAGGAATGCCGCGAGAACGCTCGCGTCGCGGCGTACCTCGACTCACTCGCCACGCGCGCGACGCCGATCGACGAAGTGCTCGTTTTCGATCTGCGTGAGAGCATGAAGAACGGTGGCGGTCCCGCGTGCTTGCGTCTGCGCGTCGTGCTGAACGACGCCGAGCGTGCGGCCGTCAATCCCGACGTGTGGATGAACGACGCGCTGTTTGCGCGCCTCGACGCGTGGATCGACACGCATTACCGCGATTCGCTCGCACCCGCCGATCTGGCCGATCCGCGGCTCCTGACGGAATCGCGGACGGCGCTCGATGAGTTGACGACCATCCTCGGACTAGGCGCCGTCTATGACTTCCAGCGTTGATGCATCGTTGCTGAGCGACTTTCTCGCGTTCACGCTCGCGGGCTCGCGGCCATCGGTCATATCGGGCGCATTGGCTTCGGGCGTGCGATGGACGTGGCAGGGCGAGGGCGTGTTGCTTCTCGAACCGGCGTCCGGAACGGCATCGGCGCAAAGCGTGCTGGCGTCGGCGGGCATTCATGGCGATGAAACCGCGCCCATCGAAATGCTGTCGCGGCTCGTCGCGGATATCGCGAACGGCGGCGCGCGGCTCGCGTCGCGCACGCTCGTCGTGCTCGGCAACGCCGGTGCGATGCGTGCGGGCGTGCGCTATATCGACGACGATCTCAATCGCCTCTTCAGCGGCCGTCACGCGAGCTTGCCGCAAAGCGTCGAAGCGCCTCGCGCGGCCGAACTCGAACGCGTGGCGGCGGCGTTCTTCGGGAACGTGACGCATCCGAAGTGGCATATCGACATGCACACGGCCATTCGCGCGTCGGTTTTCGAGCAGTTCGCGCTGTTGCCGCACACCGGCGCGCCGCTCGCCCGCGCGATGTTCGACTGGCTGCGCGATGCGCGTCTCGAAGCGGTGCTTCTGCATCGCGAGAAGGGATCGACGTTCACGCATTACACCGCCGCGCAGTGCGGCGCGCTTGCCTGCACGCTCGAACTCGGCAAGGTGCGGCCGTTCGGCGAGAACGATCTCGCGCGCTTCGCGGCATCGGATGCGGCGTTGCGCAGGTTGATCGCGGGGGAGCCCGCGAGTTGGCCAAGGCCATTGCGCGTGTTCACGGTCGTCGCGCAGATCGACAAGCAGAGCGAGCAGTTCGTCATGAACGTCGCGAGCGATGTGCCCAATTTCACGCCGTTTCCCGCAGGCGCCGAACTCGCGCGCGATGGCGATTACACCTATCGCGTCACGCACGAGGAAGAGCGCATCGTCTTTCCGAATCCCAAGGTGAAGCCGGGGCTGCGCGCGGGCCTGATGGTCGTCGATACAACCGACGCCACGCTCGCCTCGCTCGACTGATCGCGCTGGGTTTGCGCCAGCGCGACATCCGCTTGCCAATTCCGCTTTGTGTTCCCTGGGCCCTGACGGCGCGGCGCGCCTGCCCGCGCGCGGGCGGGCGCGTGTAGCCGCGCGCTACAATCGCGGCCCTGTGTCTGATGCACCGCACCAAAACCATTTGCGCCGTTTGAGCGTTTTTTTTGACGCCGCGATGCTTGGTTCGCCGGCTTCATGCCGCATCCGACATGGATCACGAAACACACTGGAAGGAGATGGCAATAGATGAAATCGCAATGGATCAATCGCAAGCTCGCCGCCGTCGCGGTGCTGGGAACGCTGGCTGCATCGATGGGCGCGCACGCCGCCGATGACATGAAGACGCTGCGCTTCGGCGTGGAGGCTTCGTATGCGCCGTTCGAATCGAAGACGGCGAGCGGGGAACTGACGGGCTTCGATATCGACATCGGCAACGCGGTTTGCGCGAAGCTGAAGATGAAATGCGTGTGGGTCGAGAATTCGTTCGACGGCCTGATTCCCGCGTTGCAGGCGCGCAAGTTCGACGGCATCAATTCGGATATGACGATCACCGACAAGCGCAAGCTCGCGATCGACTTCACCGATCCCATCTATTCGATTCCGAACCAGCTCATCGCGAAGAAGGGCAGCGGCGTGCTGCCGACCGTCGACGGTCTGAAGGGCAAGCGCGTGGGCGTGCTGCAGGGCTCGATCCAGGAAACGTACGCGAAGGCGAAGTGGGCGCCGGCGGGCATCGATGTCGAGTCGTATCAGGCGCAGGACCAGATCTATGCCGATCTGTCCTCCGGCCGTCTCGATGCGGCGTTCCAGGATGCCGAGGCGGCGTCGAAGGGTTTCCTGAAGCAGCCGCAGGGCGCGGCGTTCGCGTTCGCGGGGCCGGCTGTCGCGGACGACAAGCTGCTCGGCTCGGGCGTGGGCTTCGGCGTTCGCAAGAGCGACAAGGCGCTCAGGGAATCGATGAACCGCGCATTGAAGGAACTGAAGGACGACGGGTCGATCGACCGGCTGGCCGCGAAGTACTTCGATGTGAAGGTGGTGCTGAAGTAAGGGGATGGCCCGTTCCGACGGCGCTGGAACGGGCTGTTCGCTGAACGCACCGCGTCGAGGAGCATCAGCGTTTGGCGAGCGCCTTGATGGCGACGTTGCGAGTGCGGATGACCTTGCGCACGGCTTCCATTACTCGCTCGCGCGACTCCGGCGTAGACGTGTCGATGGCCCTGTCCTCGCGCGGTGCAACCTTGACGCGCAGTGGAATTCCGTCGGCCAGAAGCCGGCCGATTCTTCTCGGCGCCATTTGCATTCGCTCCATGACCGTTCAACGCGTCACATCGACGGCCTGATCACCACCGTGCACGTCGTCCCCGCCGCGAGCAGCATCCCGTCCGGCACCTCATCGATCTTCAGCCGCACCGGCACGCGTTGCGCAAGCCGCACCCAGTTGAACGTGGGGTTCACATCGGCGAGCAGTTCGCGGCTTTGCGGATTGTCGCGATCATAGATGCCGCGCGAGATGCTCTCGACGTGCGCTTTCAACTCTCCGCCGCTCATCAAACGAATCTGCGCCCGGTCGCCCACGCGCACGTGCGGCAGCTTCGTTTCCTCGAAGTAGCCGTAGATCCAGAACGAATGACTGTCGACGATCGCGAGCTTCGCCGCGCCCACCGTCGCGTAGTCGCCGCGATAAACGTTCAGGTTCGTGACATAGCCATCCACGGGCGAATAGACCTTCGTGCGCGCCAGGTTCAGCTTCGCCGCATCCAGCGCGGCCTCTGCCTGCTGCAATTGCGCCGCCGCCGTCGATGCCGTCTGCGACGCGTTCTCGCGCGCCTCCCGCGACACGACGAGACTGTCCATGTCTGCACGGCGCGCCGCGTCCGCTCGCCGCATGCGCAACTCGGCCGCGCGCGCCGCGACATTCGCCTGTGCCTGCTCGACCGCGATCTGATAGTGCGACGGATCGATCTCCATCAGCAAGTCGCCTTTCTTTACGTACTGGTTGTCGCGCACCGGCAATTGCACGACCGCGCCCGACACATCCGGCGCGATGTTGACGACCTCGGCGCGCACGCGGCCATCGCGCGTCCAGGGCTCGTCCATATAGTGCACCCACAACACGCGCCCGATGAGAAGGGCGGCCGCGAAAACGACGATCGTCATGACGAAGCCGATGATTTTTCTGAGAACCATGATGAGTCTTCTAAACCTGTAGAAACGATCAGCGATACACCGCAAGCCCGAGCGCGCCGCACACGCAGACGAGCAGGCTCGCGCGAAAGAGCGCCGGATGCCAGACCACGCGATAAAGCCCGGTCATCGCGAGCGCGCGGTCGATCACCCACGCGATCAGCGCGCCCGCGACGAACAGCACGAGCAGAGTGGGCACGTAGGCTTCGAGAATCGCGGTATCACGCGGCATGCGGCGCTCCATTGACGGAAGTCGAATCCGGCGGGACGAACCCGGCAAGCGGCGAGGCCGGATCGAGCAGCGCCGTGCGGATGAAATGCAGATGACTGACGATCCGCTGCAGGCGATGCCGTTCCTCGCGCGGCGGATTCATCGCAGCCAGCACGGCCTGCGCATCGGCGATAGCGTGCGCCGTGCTTTCCAGCGCGGCCTCGAAGCGCGCGGCGCCCGGGCGATCGAAAAGGCGCGCGACGGCATCGAGCGTCGCTTTCGACGTACGCCGCCAGGGCGTCGACGCCGCGTAATGCGGCGCATCCGGCAAGGCGGCGATTTCGCGCCGCACTTCGATCACCGCGCGGCCGGCCTCCAGCACCGCGAACAGCCACTGCAGCGCCTCGCGTTGGAGTTCGGGCTTGCCGGCGGCGAGCGCGTTGATCTGCGACAGCAGATCGCGCGTGCGGCTTTCGAAGTGCGTCGCCACGCGCGTCAGGCGTTCGCGTCGCGCATGCACGACTTCGCGGCGCAGGTCCGCGAGCAGCAGGCGTCGCAGCCACGGCGCGTCGGTCGGCAGGATGACGGCGAACGCAACCGCCGAGACGATCATCGACAGCACGAGCGCGACGGCATCGTTCATGAAACTCGCCGGATCGTAATGAACCAGATTGTCCGGCCCCGCGAGAAAGCAGAAGAAGATGCAATAGCCGATACCCACGCCCGCCACCGCGCGCCGCGTGCTGATGAAGGCCCCGAGCAGCAGCGCCGGCACGAGCGCGACGCACATCAGCACGAAGCCGTCCATGTGCGGAAAGACGCCGAACACGACGATCATCCCGACGACGCTCGCGAGCGCGGTGCCGATGGCCATCTGCGCCGACATCAGCGTCGGGCGCGGCGACGACGACGCGAGCGCGCACACGGCCGCCGCGTTGAGCACCATCGTGCCGCCGCTCGGCCACGCGCTCGCGATCCAGAACGCGCTCAGCACGAACATCACCATCGCCCCGCGCAAGCCGGAGATCGCCGCGGCGAGCATGTTGGTCTTCGGCACATAGCGCGCGACCCAGCGTTCTCGTTCATGCGACGGCGCGCCGAGCGACGCGTACGTTTCGGCATAGGCGAGCATGTCGTCGACGAAGCGGTGAAGCAGTTCGGTGGCCGTATCGAATTCGAGCGGCGAGAACGTCGCATCGGATTCGATCGCGGCGCGCGCCGCGCGCACGCGCTTCGGCAGCGCGGCCTTGTAATCGCGGAGTTGCGCGGCGGCATGGGCGGCATCGGCGGCGTTGCGCACGGGCTGGCCCGAATGCAGCAACAGCGGCGGCACTTCGTGGATGAACGGCGTGAGCGCCGCGACCGTCGCCGCGGAAGCGCTTTCGCGCAGACGGTTCATCAACTGATGCAGCGCATGAAAGCGCGTCGACGCGCTCATGAATTCGCTGTTGAGCCGCGCGAGCCGTCCGCCGCGCCGGCGCGACTCCGGATGCTCGAACACCGCGACACTGCGCGCCGCCTCGAAGCCGACGACATCCGCGACGAAGCCGAGGTTCGCCCGCTCGATCTGCGCGCGGTCCATCGCGCCGGACATCGCACGGCACACGTAATCGACGAAATGCGTGAAGCGCTGGCGGACCGTCGTGCGAATCTGCTCGCCTGCGTGCTGCGGGAAGACGAGCGCGCTGACCGCGCCCGCGCAGACGATGCCGAGCGTCACTTCGCCGACACGCGTAAGCGCCGACAGAAACGCGCCATCCGGATGCTGCGCCGCCGGAATGCCGATCAGCGCCGCCGTGTAGCCCGCGAGCACGAAACCGTACGAGCGGAAATTGCGATTGCGCGCCGCGCCCGCCGTGCAGATGCCGACCCAAAGCGCCGTCGCCGACAGGAACAGCACCGGCTGCTGGGCGAACAGGCCGATGAGCGCGAGCATCACGACGAGACCGATCATCGTGCCGCAGAAGCGATAAAAGCTCTTGGCGAGGACCATCCCGCTTTGCGGCTGCATCACGACGAAAACGGTCGTCATCGCGGTGCGCGGCTGCTGCATGTCGAGGCGCATGGCGATCCACAGCGCGAGCAGCGCGGCGAGCACGGCCTTGAAGATATAGACCCACGCGAGGCCGTCGGTACGCGCCCAGTCCGCGAAGGATGCACGCAGCGATGCTGACACGGCCGGCCTCATTCGACTTCGGCCACGTGGCTGAACGGCCCGATGTGCCGCGCGGGCGCGAGCGTCGCGTCCTTCGGCCCGTTCGCGGGATCGTCGATACCGCCGCCGAGCGCCGCCGTGAGCGTCGCGTAAGCGCCGAGCCGCTGCGCCCGCACGCGCGCCTGCGCATCCTGCGCGCGCAGCAGTTGGGACTGCGCGAGCAGCACATTGACGTAATCGGTGAGGCCGCGCCGGTATCCCTCGTTCGCGAGATCGTAGTTTTTGCGCGCGGCGGCGACCGAGCGGGCGGACGCATCCATCTGCGTATCGAGCGACTTCACGCGCACCACCTGGTCGGCGATGTCCTTCAGCGCGGCGACGAGCGTCGCGTTGTAGTGATCGACGGCCTGGTCGTATTGCGCCGATGCCGCGCCGAGTTGCGCGCGAAGGCGCCCGCCCTCGAAGACCGGCAGCGTAATGGCCGGGCCGAACGTATAGCCGGTCGCCTTGCTCGTCAGAAAGCTCAGCAGCGCACCGCCCGCGAACGCCTGCGTGAGCGACGCCGCCAGATTGATATTCGGATAGAACTGCGCCCGGGCGACATCGATGCCGCGCGCCTCTGCCGCCACCATCCATCTCGCCGCGACGATATCCGGCCGATGCCCGACGAGTTCCGCCGGCAGCGACGACGGCAACGGCAGCGGCGTCGCCAGCGACAGTTGCGGCCGCGCGAGCGCTTCGCCCGCGCCGGGTCCTTCGCCCGCCAGTGCGGCAAGCTGATGGCGGGCGAGCTCGATCTCTTCCCTGAACACGTCGACTTGGCGCTCGTACTCCGGCAGCGGCGCTTCGGCCTGACTCACTTCGAGCTGCGTGCCGAGGCCGCCCGCGAGACGCCGGCGCGCCAGTTGCGCGAGCCGTTCCTGCTGCTCGAGCGTTTCCTGCGCGATGTCGAGTTGCGCGAACGCCTGCGAGAAGCCGATATACGCCCGGACGATGTTGGTCTCGAGCTCGAGCTGTGCAGCGCGGGCGTCGGCGGCGCGTACGTGGGCGACATCGAGCGCGCGTGCGGCGGCGTTGTCGTCGCGGCCCCACAGGTCGAGGTCATAGGAAAGGGTGAGGCCGGCGGTGTTGTCCCAGGTCGTCGCATCGGCGAACGGGCCAGGGCCGTAGAACGCGTTGTTCGGCCAGTTCTTGCGCTGCACGCTCATGCTGCCGTCGACGTGCGGCAACAGCGCCGAGCGTGCCACGCCCGCTTGCTGCTGCGCTTCGCGCACGCGGGCCGCGGCCATCGCGAGCGTCGGGCTGCCGGAGGTCGCACGGTCGATCCATCCGTCGAGTTGCGGATCGCGGTAGGCGCGCCACCATTGAGAGTCGGGCCACGCGGCGTCTGCGTTGGCGGCGCGGATCGCGCTGCCCGCATCGAGCGCGGCGGCATCCATCGGCGAATCCTTCGGCCGGATGTTCCCGGTGCTCGCGCACCCGGCGATTGTTAATATTGCTGTAAGAGCCGCAGCGAAAGCAGCGTATCTGGACCTCCGGCCTTGCACGTTCTACTCCGAACGGAAAACGATCAAGCGCTGATTATATTTTTGCAACGATAGTCGAATAACCGATCGCTCGGCAAAGCATTCTTACGAACGGCGTGATAATCGCATTTACGGGCCGTGCAACAATGCATCCGGATTCCAGGAAAAAACGAGTCGAAAGACGCTATGGATACGCTTCAAAACATGCGCGTCTTCGTGCGCGTGGTCGAGGCCGGCAGCTTCACCGCCGCGGCACACCATCTCAATGCAACCACGGCTTACGCGTCGCGGGCGGTGTCCGATCTCGAAGCGCATCTGCGCACGCGCCTGCTCAACCGCACGACGCGTCGCATCGCGTTGACCGAGGCCGGCGAGCGCTATCTGCAACGCTGCGAGCAGATTCTGGCCTACGTCGATCAGGCCGAAGCCGAAGCCAGCGACGCTCACGCGCGGCCCGCAGGCAAGCTCAAGGTCCATTCGATGACGAGCTTCGGCCAGCATTACGTCGTGCCGATGATCTCGCGCTATCAGGAGCGGCATCCGTCGGTGCAGGTCGATCTGACGCTCGCGCAGCGCGTGCCCGATCTGCTCGACGAAGGCTACGACGTATCGCTCGTGCTGGCGTCCGATCTGGCCGATTCGGGGCTGGTATCCGCGCGGCTCGGGACGGTGTTCAGCATCGCGTGCGCTTCGCCCGCATATATCGAGAAGCACGGCGCGCCGCATGTGCTGTCGGATCTCGTGCGCCACACGTGCCTGCATCTGATGACGCCGGTGTTCCCGCCCGACCGCTGGCTGTTCGACGGCCCGAACGGTCAGGAGACGGTGAGCCTCGGACCGTCGGCGTTTACGGTGAATGTGGCAGAAGCGATGGTCGTCGCCATCCGCGAGGGCATGGGTATCGGCGTGCTGCCGACATCGTCGGCGCTGCCCGGCCTGCGCGCGGGCACCCTGGTGCGCGTGCTGCCGCAATACACGATGCAGGAGCTGAATGTCTACGCGCTGTATCCATCGCGCCAGTATCTCGACGCGAAGATCCGCACGTGGGTGGAGTTCCTGCGCGAGGCGCTGCCCGCGACGCTTCAGGCCGACGAGGAATCTCTCAAAGAGTTCGTGGCGACGTGATTCACGACCGCGCAGCTTCGGTTACGAAATTTCCCGCGGCGCAACACTTGCTTACTCCCGTTTCGGCCGCAGCTTGATACCGTTTGCACTCGTCCTTACCGCTCTCTCGGGAAAACGTCACATGAGCACGCCTCTTCTTATCGCCCTTGCCGCGCTTCTCGTTCTGATCGCCGTGCCCGCGTCGCGCGATCTCTTCAACGCCATGCGCGCGCAGTCGGAGCGTCAGGCAAAGCAGCGCCTCGTGCCGATTCGCATCGATGACGACCGGCGCGATCGTTATCCGCGCTGATATCGCTCATGTGGCGAGCGGTTCGATGAGCCGCGGCTCGTCGTTGACGGTGCGATTGACGTCGCTCGTCACGCGATGCCATACGAAGTGCGACGCCGGCACGCCATCGCTTTCGACGAGCGCGTGAAGATCGTCGGGCGATGCGCCGGCGTCGAGCCATCGCCGGGCAGCCGCCGGTGAAAAGACGAGCGGGCGGCGATCGTGCACGTCGACGAGACCTTCGTCCGCCTTCGATGTCACGATGACGAAGCCCGCGCCCGGCGCGGCCGCATCCTGCTCGCTCACGATGCTGGTCAGCGCAGCGAGAAACATCGGCTCGCCGTCCGCCCGCTGGATGAAATAGGGCTGCTTGAAAGTCTTGCCTGCCGGACTGCCTGCGGCCGGCTCCACGCGCCATTCGAACCAGCCGTCGGCGGGCACGAGAATGCGCGCCTTCCTCCACAAGTCCTTGAAATACGCACTGGTCGACGCCGTTTCAACGCGTGCGTTGATCGTCTGCGGCAGCTTCTTGCGCATGGCCCAGGGCGGGCAATAGCCCCAATGCACGGCGCGGATGGTTTCGTCCGGATAAACGGCGAGTGGATGCGTGCCGGGCGACAGGTTATAGCCGGGGCGGCGGTCGGCGGCATCGACGAGCACGAACGGATTCTTCAGATGCAGGCGCGCTGCGTAATACACCGGCAGTCGGTATTGGCTGATTCGGCCGCACATGAATATCCTCGCTTCGAAGCTTCAGATTTCGACGACTTTATCCCACGCGAACTGCGGATTTTCGAGCCGCCCGCTGCGCCTCTCGATATAACCGCGCGGATTGCACACGACGCGCGTGCCGTTCACCGTGTAATCGAACGCGGTGTGCGTGTGGCCGTGAATCCAGAGCGCGACCGGCGAACGCGCGAGCGCCGGCAGGTGATTGATGAACCCCGCCGATACGATGTCTTCGGCATAGCGCGGCGCGAGACTTTCGCGCATCGGCGCGTGATGCGTGACCACGATCGTCTGTCCCGCGAACGGCTTCGCCAGTTCGCTTTCCAGCCATGCGCGCGACTGAATGTGCAGCGCGAGCGAGTCGTCGGGCGTGAATGCGCGGGGTTCGCCATCGGGCTCGGGCCATGCAAGCTGGATCAGACCGCGATAGTCGAGCATCACTTTCGTGCAGGCGTCCTTCGCTTTTTCGATTTCCTGCTCGCCCGCGCCGAACAGCGCGAAGTCGGTCCAGAGCGTGGTGCCGAGCACGCGCCACGCGCCCCGGCGATCGACCAGCGACGCGTTGTTCAGAAAGTGCACGTTGTCGACGCTTCGGGCGGCGTCGTGCATCGCGGCTTCCATCGCGCCGAACTCGCCGTCGTAATACTCGTGATTGCCGGGGACGTAGACGACCGGCACGCCGTTGTCGAAGTTCTCCGCAGCCCAGCGCAGGCCTTCCGCGTGATTGTGGATATCGCCCGCGAGCACGACGAGATCGGCGTCCGCAAACGGAAAGGCGAGCGGCTCGTCGCATTCGAGATGCAGGTCGGACAGCACTCGGATTTTCATGCGATGTTCTCCTTGCCGGCGTTGGCGTTCCATCGCACGACCTTGCCCGGATTCATCAGGTTGTCGGGATCGAGCGCGGCCTTGATCGTCTGCATCAGGCGGACTTCGACAGGCGATTTGAAGTGCATCGCTTCATCGACCTTCAATTGGCCGAGCCCGTGCTCCGCGCTGATGCTGCCGCGATGCCGGTGCACCTGCTCGTAGACGAGCGCGTTGACCGGCGTCTGAAATTCGATCAAGAACGCCTTCTGATCCACGCCTTCGGGCGCCTGAACGTTGTAATGCAGATTGCCGTCGCCGAGATGGCCGAACGTGACCATGCGCGCGCCGGGCACCGCCTGGGCGATGATCGCATCGGTCTCGTCGATGAAGCGGCCGATGCTCGAGATCGGCACCGCGATGTCATGCTTGATGTTGAGCCCTTCCTGCGCCTGCGCGAGCGGAATGTGCTCGCGCAAATTCCAGAACGCCTGCGATTGCGCGAGACTCTCGGCCACCACCGCGTTCTCGACGATGCCTTCCGAGAGCGCTTCCTCCATGAGGCGTTCGAAGAGCGCGCGGGCGTGGTCGTCGCTTTCGCTGTCGGACAGTTCGAGCAATACGGTCTGCGCGTGCGGCTCGCCGAACGGATAGCGCAGTTGCGGGAAATGCCGCCCGACGAGGCGCATCGAGAAATCGGACATCAGCTCGAAGCCGGTCAGGAGCGGACCGGCGTGACGCTGCGCCATCGACAGAAAATCGAGCGCGGCGTGCGGCGACGCGAGGCCCGCGAGCGCCGTGACTTTTGCGACGGGCGCGGGATGCAGCTTCATCACCGCAGCCGTGATGATGCCGAGCGTGCCTTCCGCGCCGATGAACAGATCGCGCAGGTCGTATCCGGTGTTGTCCTTGCGCAGTCCGCGCAGGCCGTCCCAGATGTCGCCCTGCGGCGTCACGACTTCGAGCCCGAGGCACAGTTCGCGCGTGTTGCCATAACGCAGCACGCCGGTGCCGCCCGCGTTCGTCGACAGGTTGCCGCCGATCGTGCAACTGCCTTCGGCAGCGAGGCTCAATGGGAACAGGCGCCGCGCGCTTTCGGCGTGTGCCTGGATTTCGGCGAGCACGACGCCCGCTTCGACGGTAATGGTGTTGTTGTGCGGATCGATGCCGCGGATGCGGTTCAGCCGCTTCAGGCTCACGACCGCCTGCGCGCCGCTCGCATCGGGCGTCGCGCCGCCGGCGAGACTGGTGTTTCCCCCTTGCGGGACGATCGCGATGCGGTGCTCGCGCGCGAGCTGCACGATGCCCGCGACCTCTTGCGTGTCGGCCGGCAGCAGCACGGCGCACGCCTCGCCACGATAGCGCTTGCGCCAGTCGACGAGATACGGGCCGGTGTCGTTGGCATCGGTCAGAACGTGGGATGCGCCGAGCAGGCGGGTGCAGGCATCGACGAAAGCGGCGGCAGAGGCGGTCACGGGCAAGAGGCAGGGTCTTTAGGAGCGTAGCCGACAGTATCGCGCAGCGCGTCGCCGCGCGTGCCTCGGCCGAATGGCATAGGCACGCGCGGCACGCACCGATCCGTGCTACAAAGCATCACGCCGCCGCTTGCTTTTCGATGCGCGCTTGAACGGTGCGACATAAGCGAGCGCGCAGACGAAGAAGACAAGTGAAAGCAGCGTTTCGAGCCAGGCGAGCCGTGCGGAAAGACCTGCATCGGTCATGCCGCGCACGATGCCTTCGGCGAAGTAGAGCAGCACGAGCATGGCGGCCCACTGCAGTGTGTAGACGTCGCGCCGCGCGATGCCCGGCAGCGCGCAGGCGAGCGGCAGCGCTTTCAGCGCCAGCGCCCAGGCTCCCGGACGCAGCGGGGCGAGCCACAGTTCCCAGGCGAGCGACAATGCGACGAGCGCGCCGAGGCTCGCGATCGCGCCTGCGGCGCATGCACCGCGCGCTGGCGTGTCGGCGTCGGGACGAGCGTTCATCGCGCGGTCAGCCTGCCTGCGCGCCGCGCACGAGATCGCGCGCCGTGCGGGCAAGCCGTGCGCCGAGCGCGATGGCGAGCGCTTTTTCGTCCGCGGTAATGCCCTGGCGGTTCGCATCGTCACCGGTGCGCGCATGGTGCGACGCGCCGTAGGGCGTGCCGCCGCTTTGCGTCGTCGTCAAGCGCGATTCGGTGTACGGAATGCCGACGATCATCATGCCGTGATGAAGCAGCGGCAGCATCATTGAAAGAAGGGTGCTTTCCTGGCCGCCGTGCAGGCTGCCGGTCGAGGTGAAGACGCTCGCGGGCTTCCCGGCGAGCGCGCCCGAGAGCCATTGCGGCGTGGTGCCGTCGAGAAAGTATTTGAGCGATGCCGCCATGTTGCCGAAGCGCGTCGGCGAACCGAGCGCGAGGCCTGCGCATTCTTCGAGATCGCGTAGTTCCGCGTACGGCGGGCCGTCTGCGGGGATGTCGGGCTGGGTTGCCTCGCAGACGGTGGAGACGGGCGGCACCGTGCGCACGCGCGCCTGCATGCCGGACACGCTGTCGACGCCCTGGGCGATGGCGAGCGCCAGTTCGCGCGTCGCGCCGTGGCGGCTGTAGTAGAGCACGAGGATGTCGTTCATAAAGCCTTTTTAGTGAAGGGCTATTATAGGTATTGAGGTGAGTTTCGGTGGAGAGGCAGCAAGCGCGGTTCGGGGTCGGGATCTTGCTCGTCAGTGCGGCGACTCTTTGGCGCAGTGCTGTAGGGCGGGTGAGGACCGGAGCGCCGATTTCGCCGGGAGCCTTTCATGGGAGTGCGGTAAGGCGTTAAAGCGCCAATTACCATCGACAGCTTTGCATGGGGTGGGAGTAAGGCGCTAAAGCGCCAACTTCCACCGACAGCTCTGCATGGGGTGGGAGTAAGGTGCTGAAGCGCCAACTCCTACCGACAGCTTTGCATGGGGTAGGAGTAAGGCGCTGAAGCGCCAACTCCCACCGACAGCTTTGCATGGGGTAGGAGTAAGGCGCTAAAGCGCCAACTCCTACCGACAGGAGAACAAGTTTTGCAGCACCTATCAATCGATTTCGCAGCGGTCAAGCGCCTCGCCGGTTTCGTCGCGCGGCGTATCGGCGAAGATCGCGTCGCACAAGTGGCCGGAAGCCTCACGTTCACGAGCGTGCTGTCGCTCGTGCCGCTCGCCACCGTCGCCTTCGCGCTTTTCACCGCGTTTCCCATCTTCGCCTCGTTCCAGGCGTCGCTGCAGGACTTCCTCGCGGACCATCTAATGCCCGCGACCATCAACAGCCAGATCTTCAAGTACCTCAACGAATTCGCATCCAAAGCGAAAGGGCTCACGACCGTCGGCATGATCATCCTGCTCGTGACGTCCGTCATGACGATGATGACCGTCGAATCCGCGTTCAACGTCATCTGGCGCGTAAAGAAGGCGCGTCCGTTCGCCCAGCGCGTGCTCGTGTACTGGTCGATCATCACGCTCGGACCGATTCTCTTCGGCTGCAGCCTGTCGATCTCCTCCTATGTCTTCGCGCACTCGGTCGCGTTCGCAGGCTCGCACAACCTGATGCCGCCCGTCGTCGAATGGCTGCTCACGGGCGTTTCGCTGCCGCTCACCGTGTTCGGCTTCACGATCATGTACGTCTACATGCCGAACTGCAAAGTCGAATGGCGCGATGCCGTCATCGGCGGGCTGATCGCCGCCGTCGCGTTCGAAATCAGCAAGCGCGGTTTCGGTTTCTACGTGCGCAGCATCCCGACCTACACCGCCGTGTACGGCGCGTTCGCGTCGCTGCCGGTGTTTCTGCTCTGGGTCTATCTGTGCTGGATGATCGCGCTCGTCGGCGCGATGGTGACATCCGCGCTGCCCGCAATCCGCATCGGGCAATATCATCGGCGCGAGTTTCCCGGCAGCGATCTGCTCGACGCGCTCGAAATTCTCGCGCGGCTCGTCGAAGCGCGCGACGAAGGCAAGCCCGGCTACACCGCGCTGCAGTTGTCGAGAATGGTCCGATGCGAAGTCGATACTTCCACGCGCCTCATCGCACGACTCGATGCGCTCGGCTGGATCGGACGGCTGGAGGACGCGCGCATGCCGCGTTACGTGCTGATCGCCAATCCGGGGCAGATCACGCTGACGATGCTGTTTCAGGAATTCGTCGTGGATCGCGAGGAACTCGACTACCAGTTATGTCTCGACGCGACCCGGATCGAACGCGACGCGCTCATGAACGCGCTGGAGAACGAGAAGCTCGGCATCTCGCTCGCCACGCTCATCGCCGCGCGCACGAAGGCGCAGGCCGATGCGCGACTGCGCGAAGCGCCGCCTTCGCCGATGCCCCAGCAACCGGCGTGAGCCGAAAGTGCGCGGCAGGTCACAACGAAATCTTGCCGACGCAGATGTCCTTGAACATCACCCAGTCGCCCATCAGGCTGTAGAGCGGATGGCGAAACGTCGCGGGACGATTCTTTTCGAAGAAGAAATGGCCGATCCACGCGAAGCCGTATCCGCAGACGACCGCGGCCGGCAGCCATAACCAGTCGCCGGTCGCGACCGCCATCGCCAGGCAGCCGACGACCCCGAGCGAGCCGATGAAATGCAGCCTGCGCGAAGCCAGATTGCGATGCTCGTCGAGATAGTACGGGTAGAACTCGGCGAAACTGGCGAAATGCTCGCCGTGTGCGGTGTGCGCCATGACGGCCTCCCGTGCGACATGTCCTGCATGACGCGATGACGTCAGCAACTTTCATTCTGCGGCGGCGCGGGCAGGCGTGCAAGCGGCGCGGTCAGCCAGGTTTCGCGCAGCCGAGGGCGAACGAAAACAGCGCGTCGAGGACCGTATCGGGCTCTTCCGACATCAGCGCATGCCCGCCTTCCAGTTCAACCGTTCGCACCGATGCGCCGGCTTTGCGCAACGCATCAACGAGCGGGCGCGCGGCGCGCGGCGGCGTCATGACATCGCGCTTGCCGCTTATCACACAGACCGGGCAGCGCACGGAAGCGGCGCGATCGAGCGAATCGGTGAAGGCGTTGCACGCGCTGAAATCCGTGTGAAAAAGCTGCGCTTCACCGAGCACGCCGATGCGCTCCATCAACCGCTGATTCATTCCTTGCAGCCAGAAGCCGGGCGCGGGGCTCGAAGGCTTCGCGGCGATCGTCGAATGCGACCACTGGTTCACCATGGCGATGGCTTGGGGCTCTCGCTCGCGGGCGGCATCGAGCAGGGCGTCGGAGACGGTCATCGGCGCGGCGGTGGCGACGAGTGCGAGGCCCGCGGCCCGCTCGGGATAACGCGCGGCGGCGTCCAGCGCGACGAGCGAGCCCATGCTGTGGCCGACGAAAATCGCTTTGGGCGCGCCGGCCGCATCAAGCAGGCCGATCAGCCAGTCGGCCATCGAGCCGATGTCGCGCCGCGCGGGGCCGTCGCTGCGGCCGTGGCCCGGCAGGTCCACCGCCAGCACGCCGAAGCCATGATGCGCGAAATACCGTGTCTGCAGCGCCCATACGCTATGGTCATGCTGCGCGCCGTGAATGAAGACGATGGCGGGGCGCGCCGGGTCGAACGGCTTGCCGCCGGTGTAGGCATAGGCGCGATGGCCGCCGATATCGAGCATCATGCGCGGCTCCCGAGCGGTGCGGGGTTGGAATCGCCGGTCTCGACGGCTTTTTGCGCCGCTTTGAGGCCGCGTTTCAGATCGTCGATGAGATCGTCCGGATCCTCGAGCCCGATCGACAACCGGATCCGTCCCGGCCCGATGCCCGCCGCAGCCAGCGCGGCGGCGTCCATGCGGAAATGTGTCGTGGAAGCGGGATGAATCACGAGCGAGCGCGCATCGCCGACGTTCGCCAGATGCGAAAACAGCGTCAGCGATTCGATGAACCGGCGCGCCGCCGGCACCCCGCCGCGCAGATCGAAGCTGAACACCGCGCCTGCGCCGCGCGGCAACAGACGCCGGGCAAGCGCGTGATCGCGATGCGTCGGCAGTTCGGGATAAGCCACGCCCTCGACCGCCGGCGAGCCGAGCAGGAAGTCGATCACCTTGCGCGTATTCGCGACATGCCGGTCCATGCGCAACGGCAAGGTTTCGATGCCCTGAAGCAGTTGCCACGCAGCCTGCGGATGCAGGCACGCGCCGAAGTCGCGCAGGCCCTCGCGGCGGGCGCGCAAGAGGAACGGCGCGACCGTGCTTTCTTCGGCGAACACCATGCCGTGGAAGCCGTCGTAAGGCTCGGTGAATTCGGGAAAGCGGCCGCTCGCCGCGAAATCGAATGTGCCGCCATCCGCGAGCACGCCGCCGATGGTCGTGCCGTGACCGCCGAGAAACTTCGTCGCGGAGTGATAGACGAGGTCCGCGCCATGCTCGAACGGGCGCAGCAGATAGGGCGTCGCGAAGGTCGAATCGACGAGTAAAGGCGCGGCGTGCGCGTGCGCGATCTCGGCGACGCCCGCGATGTCGAGCACGTCGAGGCCGGGATTGCCGAGCGTCTCGCCGAAGAAGAGCCGGGTGTTCGGCCGCGCCGCCGCGCGCCACGCGTCGAGGTCGTGCGGCGGCACGAAGGTCGTTTCGATGCCGAAGCGCCGCAGCGTGTAGTGCAGCAGGTTGTGCGAGCCGCCGTAGAGCGCGCTCGACGCGACGACATGCGATCCCGCGCCCATCAGCGTCGCGATCGCCAGATGCAGCGCCGCCTGACCGCTCGCGGTCCCGATCGCGCCGACGCCGCCTTCCAGCGCCGCGACGCGCTCCTCGAACACGGCCACCGTCGGGTTCGAAATGCGCGAGTAGACGTGGCCCGAGCGCTCCATGTTGAAGAGCGCGGCGGCGTGGTCGGTGTCGCGGAAAG
The DNA here is from genome assembly GCF_031450805.1 of Caballeronia sp. LZ016. Taxonomy (NCBI): domain Bacteria; kingdom Pseudomonadati; phylum Pseudomonadota; class Betaproteobacteria; order Burkholderiales; family Burkholderiaceae; genus Caballeronia; species Caballeronia sp. LZ016. The sequence goes on along the minus strand of NZ_JARTVY010000001.1, from coordinate 2,576,215 downwards.
TGAACGAGGTGGTCTGATAGATCGGCGTCGCCCGGGCGCCGGTGGCGGGGTCGGGCGCTGCGCCCGCATGCAGCGCGAGCGTATCAAAACGGTTGGCTGGCATCGTCGTCGGCCGGAGCGCCTGGCGTCCGGCGGAATGGGGGTCGGTCATCGTAGCATCGGGCTTTGCGCGCGCGAACTAGGGCGAACGCGCGCGCCCGGCTGCAGAGCCTTATCCGAAAGGCCAATGCCGGCTTGCCTTGCTTTCCTTTTGCGGGCCTTTCCGATAGCATCGACCCATGGTTTCACAAACGCTTTGGCATTCGGACAGGCATTTCGCAAGGAGAAAGTGATGCGAGTCAGCGACATTCTGAAGGTGAAGGGCAACGCGCTATTCACCGTTACGCCCGATACGCCGCTCTCCGACGCGATCAACGTCATGGCCGCGCACGACATCGGCTCGCTCGTCGTCATGGAATATGGCGATCTCGTCGGCATGCTGACATTCCGCGAGATCATCCTGACGCTGCGCGACAACGGCGGCGGCGTCGGCACCACGACCATCCGCAAGGTCATGGACGATCATCCGCTTACCTGCACGCCGGAAACGGACGTGAACGAAGTCCGCCGCATGATGCTCGAGCATCACGTTCGCTACTTGCCGGTCATGGAAAACCGCGCGCTCATGGGCGTGATTTCCTTTTATGACGTGGCGCGGGCTGTCGTCGAGGAGCAGGGGTTCGAAAATCGCATGCTGAAGGCGTATATCCGCGACTGGCCGGAAGAGCAGCAGGACGCTCGCTGAAACGCCAGGGCGTCCTTCAAGCGATTTGAGCGATGCCCGAACCGGCAACGTGCAGCGCGCCCGAGCGGCGCGCTTTTTTTCGTCCGCAGCCAGGACACATAAAGACACATTCGACCTTGCGGTCTTTTCTTCGCAATCTCATTTCATGACCATCCGGATTCGATCGCGCTGGCGATCAACGCCGGATCAACCGCATCGACATTCATGAGTGACAATCCACTGCACGCCCCGCAAGACCAGGCGGCGCGCGCTTCCCGCCGGTCGCACGAAGAAGGTGAGGGCCAGTTCGGCCTTCTGCGCGAGCGCCGCTTCGCGCCGTTCTTCTGGACGCAGTTTCTCGGCGCGATGAACGACAACGTCTTGAAGGTCGGCTTCACGTCGCTCGTGACGTTTCAGGCCGCGCGCTTCTCGGGCGTCGACCCGAAGACTGCCGCGTTCCTCATCTCCGCGATCTTCATCGTGCCCTTCGTGCTTTTTTCGGCGACGTCCGGGCAGATCGCCGACAAATACGACAAGGCCGTGCTCGCGCGCTTCGTGAAGAGCTTCGAGATCGTCGTGATGCTGATCGGCGGCGCGGGCTTTCTGCTTCATAGCGCGCCGCTGCTTTATCTCTGCACATTCCTGATGGGCGTGCATTCGACCGTGTTCGGGCCGGTCAAGTACGCGTATCTGCCGCAGCATCTGCATGCGTCGGAACTCGTCGGCGGTAACGGGCTCGTCGAGATGGGGACGTTCGTCGCCATTCTGATCGGCACGATCATCGGCGGCGCGGCGGCGGGCGCGTCCGATCACGGCGCGCTGCTGCTCTCGGTGGCGTGTCTGTCGCTGGCGGTCGTCGGGCGCGTCGCGTCGGCGTTCGTGCCGAAGTCGGCGGCGGCGCAGCCGGACTTGCGCATCAACTGGAATCCGGTCTCGGAGACCTGGCGTAATCTCAGGCTCGCCAGGTCGGATCGCACGGTGTTCCTGAGCCTGCTCGGCATTTCGTGGCTGTGGTTCGTCGGCGCGACGTTTCTTACCTCGTTCTTCAACTTCGCGAAGGACGTGCTGTCGGCGAACCCCGATGTCGTGACCATCCTGCTCGCGACGTTCTCGCTCGGCATCGGCACGGGGTCGCTGTTGTGCGAGCGGCTGTCCAAGCGCCGCGTCGAGATCGGGCTGGTGCCGCTCGGGTCCATCGGCATCAGCGTGTTTGCGATCGACCTGTTCTTCGCGAGCCATCGCATCGCGCCGGCGTCGCACCTGCTCGGCGTCAGGGAATTCCTGCTCGCGATGCCCCACTGGCGCATCCTCGCGGACCTCTTCCTCCTCGCGATGTTCGGCGGCTTCTACAGCGTGCCGCTCTATGCGCTGATCCAGGCGCGCAGTCAGCCGACGCACCGGGCGCGCATCATCGCGGCGAACAACATCCTCAATTCGGCGTTCATGATCGCCTCGGCGCTGCTGGCGCTCGCGCTCACCTCGATGGGCGTCGGCATTCCCGGGCTCTTTCTCGTCACGGCGCTGCTCAATGTCGTGGTCGCCGTGTATATCTATTCGCTGGTGCCGGAGTTCCTGCTGCGCTTCATGGCGTGGATTCTGGTGCACACGTTCTATCGCATCCGGCTCGTCGATGCGGCGCGCATCCCATCGGCAGGCGCGGCGGTGCTGGTCTGCAACCACGTAAGTTTTGTCGATGCCGTCGTCATCATGGCCGAAAGCCCGCGCCCGATCCGCTTCGTGATGGACCATCGCATTTTCCGCACGCCGTTCATCGGCTGGCTGTTCCGGCATGTCAAGGCAATTCCGATCGCGCCCGCGCACGAGGACGCCAACATGCTGGAACGCGCGTATCAGGCGTGTCAGCGTGCGCTGGAGGAGGGGGAACTCGTTTGCATCTTTCCCGAAGGCAAGCTCACGCGCACCGGCGATATCAATCCGTTCCGGCACGGCGTCTCGGAGATTCTTCGACGCCATCCCGCGCCCGTCGTGCCGATGGCCCTTCGCGGACTATGGGGCAGCGTGTTCTCGCGTCACGAGGACGCCCGTTGGCCGCGCCCGGTCAAGCGCGGCGTGATGACCCGGCTGACGCTGGCCGTCGGCGAGCCGATTTCGCCCGCGGAAGCCACGCCGCAGCATCTGCAGGAACGGGTGTCCGAACTGCGCGGAGCGAGGCGATGAAACCGGGGCCGCTGGCATAATAGCGGTCTCCCCGACACTCCTCTCAGGTCGACGCTCATGTCCGGCAATACCCTTGGCACGCTCTTTACCGTCACGAATTTCGGCGAGTCACATGGTCCGGCGATCGGCTGCGTGATCGACGGCTGCCCGCCGGGCATGGCGCTCACCGAGGCCGACATTCAGATCGAACTCGATCGCCGTCGTCCGGGCACGTCGCGGCACGTGACGCAGCGGCAGGAACCGGATCAGGTCGAGATTCTGTCGGGCGTGTTCGAAGGCGTGACGACGGGTACGCCCATCGCGCTCCTGATCAGAAACACCGATCAACGCAGCAAGGACTACGGGAATATCGTCGAGACGTTCCGTCCCGGTCACGCGGATTACACCTACTGGCAGAAGTACGGCGTGCGCGATTATCGCGGCGGCGGACGGTCATCGGCGCGGCTGACTGCGCCCACGGTCGCGGCGGGCGCAGTTGCGAAGAAGTGGCTGCGCGAGAAGTTCGGCATCGAGACGCGCGGTTACATGAGTGCGCTCGGCGAAGTTCCCATTCCGTTCGTCGACTGGCGGCACGTGCCCGAGAATCCTTTCTTCGCGCCCAATGCCGATGTCGTGCCGGAACTCGAAGCGTACATGGACGCCCTGCGCCGCGATGGCGATTCGGTCGGCGCACGCATCGAGGTGGCCGCGAGCGGCGTGCCGGTCGGTCTGGGCGAGCCGCTTTACGATCGTCTCGACGCCGACATCGCCCACGCGATGATGGGCATCAATGCGGTGAAGGGTGTCGAGATCGGCGCGGGCTTCGCGAGCGTCGCGCAACGGGGCTCGCAGCACGGCGACGAGATGACGCCCGAAGGCTTCGCCACCAACAACGCGGGCGGCATCCTCGGCGGTATTTCGAGCGGGCAGGACATCACGGTGTCGCTGGCCATCAAGCCGACATCGAGCATCCGCACGCCGCGCCATTCCATCGACAAGGCGGGCGCGAGCGCGACCGTCGAAACCTTCGGTCGCCACGATCCGTGCGTCGGCATTCGCGCGACGCCTATCGCCGAAGCGCTGCTCGCGCTGGTGCTGATGGATCACGCACTGCGGCATCGCGCGCAATGCGGCGATGTGGTCGTCGGCACGCCCAAGATTGCGGCGCACGCCCCGGGCAAGTAAGCCAGAAAAAGAAAGGGCGCGGGTCTGATCGACCGGCGCCCTTTATCGTTTACATGTTCGGATAGTTCGGCCCGCCGCCGCCTTCAGGCGTCACCCAGACGATGTTCTGAGTCGGGTCCTTGATATCGCAGGTCTTGCAGTGCACGCAGTTCTGCGCGTTGATCTGCAGACGCTCGCCGCCGTCGTCCGCCTTCACGAACTCGTAGACGGCTGCCGGACAGTATCGTGCTTCCGGGCCGGCATACGTGCGCAGATTGACGTTGACGGGCACGCTCGGATCTTTCAGCGTGAGATGCGCGGGCTGATTCTCTTCGTGATTCGTGTTCGAGATGAACACGGACGAGAGACGATCGAACGTGAGCTTGCCGTCCGGCTTCGGATAGAGGATCGGCTTGCATTGTGACGCGGGCCTGAGCATCTCGTGATCTCGATGCTGGTGATGCAGCGTCCACGGCACGTTGCCGCCCATCACTTTCTGCTCCAGGCCGACCATGAAGGTGCCGAGATACAGGCCCTTGCTCATCCACTGCTTGAAGTTGCGCGCGCGATAGAGTTCGGTCTTGAGCCACGAACTGTCGAAGGCTTCCGGGTAAGCGGTGAGCTCGTCGCCCTGACGGCCGGCCTGGACGGCATCGAACGCAGCTTCGGCGGCCATCTTGCCGGACTTGATCGCGCCATGACTGCCCTTGATGCGCGATGCATTCAGGAAACCGGCGTCGTCGCCCGCAAGCGCGCCACCCGGAAACACGAGCTTCGGCAGCGACATCAGCCCGCCCGCGGTGATCGCGCGCGCGCCGTAGGAGATGCGCTTGCCGCCTTCGAGGAACGCGCGGATCGACGGATGCGTCTTGTATCGCTGGAACTCTTCGAACGGCGAAAGATACGGATTCGAATAGCCCAGCCCCACGACGAAGCCGACCACCACCTGGTTGTTGTCCATGTGGTAGAGAAACGAGCCGCCGTACGTGTCGGGATCGAGCGGCCAGCCGGCCGTGTGGATCACGAGCCCCGGCTTGTGCTTGACCGGGTCGATCTCCCAGAGCTCCTTGATGCCGATGCCGTACACCTGCGGATCGGCGTTCTGATTCAGCCTGAACTTCTCCATCAGCTGACGGCCGAGATGCCCGCGCGCGCCCTCGCAGAAGATCGTGTATTTCGCGTGCAGCTCCATGCCGAGCTGGAAGTTTTCGGTCGGCTCGCCGTCCTTGCCGACGCCCATGTTTCCGGTGATGACGCCTTTCACCGCGCCGTCGTCGCCATACAGCACTTCGGCTGCCGGGAAGCCGGGGAAAATCTCGACGCCGAGCGCTTCCGCCTGTTGTCCCAGCCAGCGCGTGACGTTGCCGAGGCTGACGACGTAATTGCCGTGATTCTTGAAGTTGTCGGGAAGCAGCCAGTTGGGCACCTGCTTCGCGCCGGTCGGCGACAGGAACAGGAAGCGGTCTTCGGTCACTTCGACGTCGAGCGGCGCGCCTTTTTCCTTCCAGTCGGGAATCAGTTCCGACAGGCCGCGCGGGTCCACGACGGCGCCCGACAGAATGTGCGCGCCGATCTCCGAGCCTTTTTCCAGCACGCAGACGCCGATCTCGACGCCGCGCTCCTCGGCCAGTTGCTTCAGGCGAATGGCAGCCGACAAACCGGCTGGCCCGCCGCCGACGATCACGACGTCGTATTCCATCGATTCGCGGGGACCGTACTGCTCGATAAGGCTCGCCGGGGTCATCAATGCTCCTCTCTACCGTTAGAATGGCCTCTCAAGATCGCGTATTGTCAGCGAACGTCAGGCGGGCTGCAACCGAAGGTCACTCATTTGGCACGATCGTACTATTTTGCGTGATGCCGTGGTATTGGTATCTGCGCGAAGTGCCGCGGCGTCGCAAATCGGGCTGACGGCGCAATCGCCGAGGCTGAACCAACCGTACAACAAGGAAGGACAATGGGCCGTTCGATCAACCTGGAAGGCAAGGTCGCGCTGATCACCGGCGCGTCCAGTGGACTCGGAAAGCGTTTCGCACAGGTGTTGTCGCAGGCGGGAGCGAAAGTCGTGCTCGCCAGCCGCCGCACGGAGCGCCTCAAGGAACTGCGCGCGGAAATCGAGGCGTCGGGCGGCGCGGCGCATGTCGTCGCGCTCGATGTCACCGATTACCAGAGCGTGAAGTCGGCGGTTGCGCACGCCGAGACGGAAGCCGGTACCATCGACATTCTCGTCAATAACTCGGGCGTCTCGACCACGCAAAAGCTGACGGAGGCCACGCCCGCCGACTTCGAATTCGTATTCGGCACCAACGTGCGCGGCGCGTTTTTCGTCGCGCAGGAAGTGGCCAAGCGCATGATCATGCGCGGCAACGGCGCCGCCAAGCCGGCTTACCGGATCATCAATGTCGCGTCGGTGGCGGGCCTGCGCGCGTTTCCGCAGATCGGCCTCTATTCCATGAGCAAGGCCGCCGTCGTGCAGATGACCAAGGCGATGGCGCTCGAATGGGGCCGCCACGGCATCAACGTGAACGCGATCTGCCCGGGTTATATCGATACCGAGATCAACCATCATCACTGGAAAACCGAACAGGGGCAGCGCCTCGTTTCGATGCTGCCGCGCCGCCGCGTCGGCTCGCCCGAGGACCTCGACGGGCTGCTGCTGCTGCTCGCGGCGGACGAATCGCAGTTCATGAACGGCTCCGTGATATCGGCGGACGACGGATTCTCGCTCTGACGCGCCGGGTGCACGGCTTCTTATTCTCCGGTGCCGCGGCGCGACGCCCCTCCTGACACTGGAAACATCAACTGATGAGCAACACGAACAACGACAGCGACTTTCACACCGTTTTCGAATTGTCCATGCCGATCCGCTGGGGCGACATGGACGCCTTCGGCCACGTCAACAACACCGTCTATTTCCGCTACATGGAGCAGGTGCGGATTTCGTGGTTCGAGCAAATCGGCATCGCGGGTGGCAACGGGGAGGGGCAGGGACCGGTCGTCGTCAATGCGTCGATGGAATTTCTGAAGCAACTGCATTATCCCGGCGACGTCATCGCGCGTATGTCGGCCGGCAAGCCAGGCCGCAGCAGCTTCGAGACGCACTTCGAGCTGTATCGCGCGGACGCGCCCGGCGTGCTTTACGCGCGGGGCGCGGCGAAGATCGTTTGGATCGACTATGCGGCGGCCAAGTCCGTGCCGATTCCCGACCTGTTGCGTCGGATCATCGAGACGGGCGCGTCCGTCGCCCAGTAAGCTTCAGTTGCCGAGCAGCCGCTGCAGCAGTTCCGTCGCGTTGCCCGTGTCGTATTTGCGCATGAGCCGCGCGCGGTAGATATCGACCGTGCGCGGGCTGATATCGAGCACGCGGCCAATTTGCTTGCTCGTCTTGCCCGTCACCAGCTGCGCGGCGATTTCCCGCTCGCGCGGCGTCAGTTCGATCGCGACGCGCCGTGTCGCGCTCAGGTCCTCGAAAGTCCACACGCCGGCCGCATGGGGCGCGGCGCGGTCCAGCGCGCGGCCGGTCACGTGGCACCAGAACAGTTCCCCGTTCGAACGCTTCATGATGCGATCGTCGCCATACGTGCCGCGATCCACGATATGCGCGGCGATGCGTTCGCCGATGCGCGCGAATTCGTCGGGCGTCGGATACAGCACCTCGAACGACTTGCCGATGAGCGCTTCCCGTGCGGATCCGAAGATCGCGCAGACTTGCTCGTTGCAGTCCTCGATGATGCGCTCCCGCGATAGCACGAGGCCGACGGGCGCGAGATGAAACGCGGTTTGATAATCCAGTGCACGCATGTGGAATCGGGCGCCCGGCGGATCGAGGAACCAACGCGCGCGGGCAAAGACTTATGTATTTTTGCGTATTGTGCCGGATCGACCGCACAGCGTACTCTTTTCGCCAATCAAAGCGCCGCCGGGCAGGCATCGGACGGCGACGAAAACCGGTTTTCAGTCGGGTTCACACATGGAAGGGACGAACAGATGAACAAGGTCTATCCCAGCGCGAAAGAGGCGCTCGATGGCATCGTCAAGGACGGGCAGACATTCGCCGTCGGCGGATTCGGGCTGTGCGGCATTCCCGAAGCGCTCATCGCGGCGCTGCGCGATTCGGGCGTGAAGGACATCACCTGCATCAGCAATAACGCGGGCGTCGATGGCTTCGGGCTCGGCCTGCTGCTGGAAACGCGCCAGATCAGGAAGATGATTTCGTCCTACGTGGGCGAGAACAAGGAGTTCGAGCGGCAATACCTCGCCGGCGAACTGGAGCTCGAATTCACGCCGCAAGGCACGCTCGCCGAGAAGCTGCGCGCGGGCGGCGCGGGCATCCCGGCGTTCTTCACCAACACGGGCTACGGCACGGTCATCGCGGAAGGCAAGGAAACGCGTCAGTTCGGCGAGAATCACTACGTGCTCGAACATTCGCTGACGGCGGACGTCGGTCTCGTGAAGGCGTGGAAGGCCGACAAGTCCGGCAATCTGATCTATCGCCGCACGGCGCGCAACTTCAACCCGATGTGCGCGATGGCCGGCAAGATCACCGTCGCGGAAGTCGAGGAGATCGTGGAAGTCGGCGAGCTCGACCCGGACGCGATCCACACGCCGGGCATCTTCGTGCAACGGCTCGTCCTGAACGCGCATCCGGAAAAGCGCATCGAACAACGCATCGTCCGCGCGAAAGGAGAATGACCATGGCTTGGAATCGTGACCAGATGGCCGCGCGCGCGGCGAAGGAACTGCAGGACGGCTTCTACGTAAACCTCGGCATCGGCTTGCCGACGCTCGTGGCCAATCACGTGCCGCAGGGCGTCGAAGTGTGGCTGCAGTCGGAGAACGGGCTGCTCGGCATCGGGCCGTCGCCGTATGAAGAAGAAGTCGACGCCGATCTCATCAATGCCGGCAAGCAGACGGTGACGACGCTGCCGGGCTCGTCGATCTTTTCGTCGGCGGATTCGTTCGCGATGATTCGCGGCGGGCATATCAACCTGGCGATCCTCGGCGCGATGCAGATCAGCAAGACGGGCGATCTCGCCAACTGGATGATCCCCGGCAAGATGATCAAGGGCATGGGCGGCGCAATGGACCTCGTTGCAGGCGTGAAGCGCGTCGTCGTCCTGATGGAGCACGTCGCGAAGGGCGATCAGCACAAGATTCTCGAATCGTGCACGCTGCCGCTGACGGGCGTGGGCGTCGTGGATCGCATCATCACCGACCTCGGGGTGATCGACGTCACCGAAAGCGGGCTCAAGCTGGTCGAGCTGGCCGACGGCGTCACCGTCGAGGAAATCCAGCGCAAGACGGGCGCGCCGCTCGATGTGAGCAGCGTGAGCTGACGCGGCGCTGATCAGCGTTCCGCGAGGCGGGCGAAGCTGCGAGGCTTCGCCCGCTTTGCTTTTGCGCGCTCGCTCGCATCGCTGGCCATCGTCCGTTCGGCTAACGTGCGTTCGGCGGCCGGCGCGGCGCTTTACAATCGTTCAGACACCTTCCACGAGGACATTTCATGAGCGCATCCATCGTTGCCGACGCATCGCATTACACGCTCGACGAACCCCGCCAGCGCTTCGTGCAGTGCGCGAGTCCGGCCGGGCTGCATCGCATCGCCTATACCGAGTGGGGCGATCCGGCCAACCCGCGCGTGCTGCTGTGCGTGCATGGCCTCACGCGCTCGGGCCGCGACTTCGACAGGCTCGCGAAGGCGTTCGCAAGCGAGTATCGCGTGGTATGTCCGGATGTCGTCGGGCGCGGGCTGTCGGACTGGCTCGCGGATTCGCGCTATTACGGCGTCGCGCAGTATGTGGCCGACATGGTCACGCTGATCGCGCGGCTTAACGTGGAAACGGTCGACTGGTTCGGCACGTCGATGGGCGGACTCATCGGCATGGCGCTCGGCGGACTGCCCGGCACGCCGATCCGCAGAATGCTGCTCAACGATGTAGGACCGCATATCGAGCCGGTCGCGCTGGAACGCATCCGCGATTATCTCGGCAAGCCGGCGCGCTTCGCATCGCTCGAGGAAGGCGTGCGGCATGCGGCCAGGCTCGCGGCATCGTTCGGCCCGCTGACGGACGAGGAATGGACGAGCATCAACACGCCGCTCCTGCACGAGCGCGATGGCGCGTGGACGTTCCGCTACGACCCCGGCATCGCCGCGCCGTTTTCCGCGAGCACGGAGGAGCAGAACGCGGCCGGCGAGGCGTTCATGTGGCGCTCGCTCGCGTCCATCGCGACGCCGGTGCTCGTCGTGCGTGGCGAAAGCTCCGACCTGCTGTCGCGGGAAACCGTCCGAAAGATGGTCGAAACGGGACAGGCCGTATCGAGCGTCGAGGCGCCCGGCGCCGGCCATGCGCCTGCGTTTCTCTCGCACGAGCAGATCTCCACCGCTCGGGCGTTCTTTCTCGAAAACAATGTCAGCGGGGCATAATATCGGGCTGAGCGCCTGACGCTCTGTCTCGTTTTTGGACCACTTCAAAGGATCGATATACACATGGCAGTCACTCGTCACCACGTCGGCGCACGGCTTTCCGAGATCGCGATTCACAACGGCACGGTGTATCTCGCCGGGCAGATCGCCGAGGACACCAACCAGGACATCACGGGCCAGACGCGCGAAGTGCTGGGTCACATCGACCGGTTGCTGGAAGAGGCGAACAGCGACAAGTCGCATCTGCTGTCGGTGCAAATCTACGTCTCCGACATGGTGCACTTCGCCGGCATGAACGCCGTATGGGATGCATGGGTCGCCCCAGGCAACACGCCGCCGCGCGCCACCGTCGAGGCGAAGCTGGCCAACCCCGACTGCCTGGTCGAGGTCGTCGTGGTGGCGGCTCAGCGCAGCTAAGCCGTCATTGAGCCGTCATTGAGCCAACGAGCAGTCGCTTGATCCGTATGACCGAGACCGCCGTTCCCGCCGACACGCTGCCGGAGCCGTCCATCGAGGACGCGCTCGCGTTCGTGCGCGAGCACGCGAAGGACGCGCGGGTCTCGACGGGCGAGTTGCTGGTGGATCACGCGGCCGGCACCGCGCGCATCATGCAGACGCTCAACGTCGATCCTTACGCGATCGCCGCTGCCGCGCTCTTCGCGCTCGCGCCGCATCTCGACGATCCCGACAAGCTGATCGCCGAGCGCTTCGGGACGGAAGTGCAGCGGCTCGTCGCGGATGTGCGCAAGCTGCTGCGCCTCGGCTCCGTCAGTTCGCGCGCGACGCTCGCGGCGGTGCCGGAAAACACGCGCGATGCGCAGGCGGCGCGGCGTGCGCAGGTCGAATCGCTGCGCAAGATGCTGCTCGCGTTCGCGCAGGACATACGCGTGGTGCTCATTCGGCTCGCGTCCCGGCTGCAGACGCTGCGCTACTACGCCGCGCACAAGATCGAGCCATCGCCCGACGTGCCGCGCGAAACCCTCGAAATCTACGCACCGCTCGCGAATCGTCTCGGCATCTGGCAACTGAAGTGGGAACTCGAGGACCTGTCGTTTCGCTTCGAGGACCCCGCCACGTATAAGCGGATCGCGAAACTGCTCGATGAAAAACGCGTCGAGCGGGAATCGTACGTGACCGGTGCCATCGCCCGGCTGCAGAAGGAGCTGGACACCGCGCATATCAAGGCCGAAGTGAGCGGCCGGCCCAAGCACATCTACAGCATCTGGAAGAAGATGCGCGGCAAGCAGCTCGACTTCTCCGAACTGAACGACGTGCGCGCCTTTCGCGTGATCGTCGGGGACATCAAGGATTGCTACACGGTGCTCGGCATCGTGCATAACCTGTGGCAGCCGGTGCCGCGCGAGTTCGACGACTACATATCGCGGCCGAAGCCGAATGGCTACAAGTCGCTGCATACGGTCGTCGTCGGCGACGATGGCCGCGCGTTCGAGGTGCAGATTCGCACACACGAAATGCATCAGTTCGCGGAGTACGGCGTGGCGGCGCACTGGCGCTACAAGGAAGCGGGCGCGCGCGGCTACGCAGGGCAGGTCACCGCCAGCGAGAAATACGACGAGAAGATAGCGTGGCTGCGCCAGCTGCTCGCCTGGAAGGACGACGTCGAAGGCGAGGGGCAGGGCGAACAGCGCGGCTGGCAGCATCTGCGCGACGCCACGCTCGACGACGACCACATCTACGTGCTGACGCCGCAGGCGCGCGTGGTGGCGCTGCCGCACGGCGCGACGGCCGTCGATTTCGCGTATCACCTGCATAGCGAACTGGGGCATCGTTGCCGGGGGGCGCGTGTCGACGGCGCGATGGTGCCGCTCAACACGCCGCTGCAAAACGGGCAGACGGTCGAGATCATCGCGGTGAAGGAGGGCGGGCCGTCACGGGACTGGCTCAATCCGCAGCTCGGCTACATGCATAGCCCGCGGGCGCGGCAAAAGGTGCGCGCGTGGTTCAACGCAGTGGATGCCGCGGAGAATCTGGCGCAGGGCCGCGCGATCGTCGAAAAGACGCTGCAGCGCGAAGGCAAGACGTCGGTCAACCTGGATCAGCTCGCGGCCAAGCTCGGCTTCAAGGCGCCGGAGGATCTGTACGCGGTCGTCGCGAAGGACGAGTTCAGCGTGCGGAACATCGAACATGCGCTTTCGGACGCGCCGCCGCCCGAGCCGGAGGCGGAAGCGCCCGCGCAGTTCGAAAAGCGCAGCAGCGGGCAAAGCGTCGCGCAGGGCGCATCGACGGGCGTGCTGGTCGTCGGCGTCGATGCCCTGCTGACGCAGCTCGCGCGCTGCTGCCGTCCCGCGCCGCCCGATCCGATTGCGGGCTTCGTGACGCGCGGTAAAGGCATGTCGATCCATCGCGCGGACTGCACGACGTTCCAGCGCATGGCGCAGCGCTCGCCCGAACGCGTGCTGCATACGACGTGGTCGGCCGAAGTGATGGGCGGGCGCGGATCGTCGGTGTATCCGGTGGACCTTTCTGTCGAGTCGGCGGACCGGCAGGGGCTGCTGCGCGACATCTCCGAAGTGTTCGCGCGTGAAAAGATCAACGTGATCGGCGTGAAGAGCCAGAGCCGGCGAAACATCGCGTATATGCAATTCACCGTCGAGGTGTCGAATTCAGCGCAGATTCAACGCGCGTGCACGCTGCTCGGCGAAGTGCAGGGCGTGATTCGCGCATCGCGGCGCGCTTGAGCCGCACTTGAACCGCGCTTGAACGACGCCGTGAAAAGTGAACGATCGACGAATCTTTTTCGTTTCATTGCGCAGAAACACTTGCTAAGATTCGAAACGCTCCATATAATCTCACTTCTTTCAGGCTCGTAGCTCAGCTGGTTAGAGCACCACCTTGACATGGTGGGGGTCGTTGGTTCGAGTCCAATCGAGCCTACCAACGAAAACGAGACTTCGGCGAATCCCGGTTCACGAAGTTTCACTCCGCAGAAGCGCTCAGGCGCAAAAGGCGAATAGCGAAATGGCACTTCGAACGTTGACCGAAACACATTCGGAGCGACGCTAGTCGAGGACCTCTTTCGCCTTCTGCCCTTTTCGATCTGCGGTATGTGTGAAAAGTGAATGCGGCCCCTCGATAGCGGGGCCGCATTTTTTTTGTCCCTCGGTTTCTGATATCGGTATCGCGGGGCAGTGCTTAGTCGAACTCGCCGGGCCTCGGCCGGCGTCTTGGAGAACGAAATGGTTTCGGTACGTTTGCCTGACGGGTCGGTCCGCCAATATGACCACCCGGTGACCGTCGCGGAAGTCGCGGCATCGATCGGGGCGGGCTTGGCCAAGGCGGCGCTCGCCGGCAAGCTCAATGGCGAACTCGTCGATACCTCTTATCTCATCGACCACGATTCGTCGCTTGCCATCGTGACGGACAAGGACCCGGAAGGCGTCGATGTCGTTCGTCACTCCGCCGCGCACCTTCTGGCGTACGCGGTCAAGGACCTGTTCCCCGAGGCGCAGGTGACCATCGGCCCGGTCATCGACAACGGCTTCTATTACGACTTCTCGTACAACCGTCCTTTCACGCCCGAAGACCTCGAGAAAATCGAGAAGCGCATGCAGGAGCTCGCGCAGAAGAACGAGCCGGTGTCGCGTCGCGTCGTGTCGCGCGATGAGGCGGTCGAGTACTTCAAGAGCATCGGCGAAGCGTACAAGGCCGAGATCATCCAGTCGATTCCGGAAAGCGACGAGATTCGGCTTTACTCGCACGGCAATTTCATCGATCTGTGCCGCGGCCCGCACGTGCCGTCCACCGGCAAGCTGAAGGTCTTCAAGCTGATGAAGGTCGCGGGCGCGTACTGGCGCGGCGACTCGAAGAACGAGCAGCTGCAGCGCATTTACGGCACTGCCTGGACGAGGAAGGAAGACCAGGATCAGTACCTGCACATGCTCGAGGAAGCGGAGAAGCGCGATCACCGCAAGCTCGGCAAGCAGCTCGACCTGTTCCATCTGCAGGACGAAGCGCCGGGCATGGTGTTCTGGCATCCGAAGGGGTGGTCGCTGTGGCAGCAGGTCGAGCAGTACATGCGCCGCCGCGTGAACGAAGCCGGCTATCTGGAAATCAAGACCCCGATGGTCATGGACCGTTCGCTGTGGGAAGCGTCCGGCCACTGGCAGAACTATCGTGAAAACATGTTCACGACCGAATCGGAAAAGCGCGACTACGCCATCAAGCCGATGAACTGCCCGGGCCACGTACAGGTGTTCAATCACGGCTTGCGTTCGTATCGCGACTTGCCGCTGCGTTATGCGGAGTTCGGTTCGTGCCACCGGAACGAGCCCTCGGGCGCGTTGCACGGCCTCATGCGCGTGCGTGGCTTCGTTCAGGACGACGCACACATCTTCTGTACCGAGGACCAGTTCATCGCGGAGTCGATCGCCTTCAATACGCTCGCGATGAGCGTGTACAAGGATTTCGGCTTCGATCACATCGACATCAAGCTGTCGCTGCGCCCCGAACAGCGCGCGGGCACCGATGAAATCTGGGATCGCGCGGAGCAAGGGCTGCGTGAGGCGCTGACCGCGTGCGGGCTGCAGTGGGAAGAGCTCGCGGGCGAGGGCGCGTTTTACGGTCCGAAGATCGAATACCACATCAAGGACGCGCTCGGCCGCTCGTGGCAGTGCGGCACGCTGCAGCTCGACATGGTGCTGCCGGAGCGTCTCGGCGCGGAGTATGTTGCCGAGGACAACAGCCGCCGCCGCCCGGTCATGCTTCACCGCGCGATCGTCGGTTCGATGGAGCGTTTCCTCGGCATTCTGATCGAGCATCACGCCGGCGCCATGCCGCCGTGGCTGTCGCCGGTGCAGGCCGTCGTGCTGAATATTGCCGAAAGTCAGTCGGAATATGCGGCGTCTTTGACCCAATCGTTGCAAAAACAAGGGCTTAGAGTAGAGAGCGATTTGCGCAACGAGAAGATTAGCTATAAAATACGCGAGCACACGCTGCAAAAGGTTCCGTATTTGCTGGTCGTCGGGGACAAGGAGCGTGAGGCGCAAACCGTAGCCGTGCGTGCTCGTGGCGGTGTCGATCTGGGCGTGATGCCGGTCGGCGCGTTCCTCGAACGTCTGCAGCAGGAAGTGCGGGCGTTCAAGTAAGTCACTCGCAGCGCGGCTTGTTTTTTCATTTTTAGAGGAAACGTAACATCGCTACTGATAAGTCGTCACATCGCATCAACGGTGAAATTACGGCACCGGAAGTGCGCTTGGTCGGAGTGGACAACGAGCCGCTCGGAATCGTGAAGCTGGCCGAAGCGTTCCGTCAATCGGAACAGCTCGACGTGGATCTCGTCGAAATTGCGCCGCAGGCTTCGCCGCCTGTCTGCCGTTTGATGGATTACGGCAAGTTCAAGTATTCGGAAGCGAAGAAGCAGCACGAGGCGAAACTGAAGCAGAAGATCGTGCAGGTGAAGGAAGTCAAATTCCGCCCCGGCACGGATGACGGTGACTACAACGTCAAGCTGCGCAACCTCACGCGCTTTCTCGAAGACGGCGACAAGACGAAAATCACGTTGCGTTTCCGCGGTCGCGAAATGGCGCACCAGGAAATCGGCATGCGCATGCTCGAACGTCTGAAGACGGATCTGGACGAAGTCGGTCAGGTCGAGCAGATGCCGAAGATGGAAGGCCGTCAGATGATCATGGTGCTGGCGCCCAAGAAGAAGGGCAAGTAAGCACGAGCAGCAAGACGATGGATCGCGCGCCGTCGCAAGGCGGCAGGCGCGGCATCGTCGGAAATTTCAGAGAGGCGCCGTATCTGCGGCGCTGCTCATGAAAAGCGGCGGCCTGAAAAGGCCGTCTGCACACAAGTGGAGCGTGGGTTTCGAAGGGCGGAAAGCGGTTCTGGCCAGTACGGAAGGATCAGCCGCACACCCATGACCATCTAATAAACTGGAGTAGTTTCATGCCGAAGATGAAGACCAAGAAGAGTGCTGCAAAGCGCTTCGTGGTGCGTCCGGGCGGTACCGTCAAGCGCGGTCAGGCCTTCAAGCGCCACATTCTTACCAAGAAAACCACCAAGAACAAACGCCATCTGCGTGGCGCCACGGCTGTTCATGATTCCGATCTGAGCTCCGTCCGCGCAATGCTGCCGTTCGCCTAACCTCAACTAACACTCCAAGGAGCGCAACATGCCTCGAGTAAAACGTGGGGTTACCGCACGGGCCCGTCACAAGAAGATCATCCGTCTGGCCAAGGGTTACCGCGGCCGTCGCAATAACGTCTATCGCATCGCCAAGCAGGCGGTCATGCGCGCAGGCCAGTACGCCTACCGCGATCGCCGCAACAAGAAGCGTGTGTTCCGCGCATTGTGGATCACGCGTATCAACGCGGCGGTGCGTCAGCACGACATGACGTACAGCGTGTTCATCAACGGCCTGAAGAAGGCTTCGATCGAACTCGACCGCAAGGTGCTGGCTGACATGGCTGTGTTCGACAAGGCTGCTTTTGCTGCGATCGTCAAGCAGGTGAAAGCCGCCGTTGCAGCCTAATTGCGAAATTAGTACTGCGTGGTTCGCCTGAACGTTGCCGTACGAACGGCGGCGTTCAAGCAGAAAACGGGGCTCTCACCGAGCCCCGTTTTCGTTGGACGGACGGTTTTGCGCATGACTTGAGCACGCTCTGGCAGGGCACGCGCAAAACCGTAATTCAGTTAGAACTTCGACGTTGAAAAGATGGGATCAATGGATCTGGACCAGATTGTCACCGACGCGAAAAGCGCCTTTGAAAACGCCAACGATGCCGCCACGCTCGAGAACGAGAAAGCGCGCTTCCTGGGCAAATCCGGCGCGCTCACCGAGCTGCTGAAGGGCCTCGGCAAGCTCGATCCCGACGCGAAGAAAACCGAAGGCGCGCGCATCAACGTGGCGAAGCAGCAGGTCGAAGCGGCGCTCAACGCGCGCCGTCAGGCGCTGGCCGATGCGCTCCTGAATCAGCGGCTCGCGGCCGAGGCCATCGACGTGACGCTGCCGGGGCGCGGCGCGGGCGTCGGCACGCTGCATCCGGTCATGCGCACGTGGGAGCGCGTCGAGCAGATTTTCGGGACCATCGGTTTCGACGTGGCCGACGGTCCGGAAATCGAAACCGACTGGTACAACTTCACCGCGTTGAACAGTCCCGAGAATCATCCGGCGCGTTCGATGCAGGACACCTTCTACGTCGACGGCAAGGACGCCGAAGGCCGACCGCTGCTGCTTCGCACGCATACCAGCCCGATGCAGGTTCGCTACGCGCGCATGAACAAGCCGCCGATCAAGGTGATCGTGCCGGGTCGCACGTATCGTGTGGACAGCGACGCCACGCACTCGCCGATGTTCAACCAGGTCGAAGGCCTGTGGATTGAAGAGAACATCAGCTTCGCGGATCTGAAGGGCGTCTATACCGACTTTCTCAAGAAGTTCTTTGAGCGCGACGACATCCTCGTGCGCTTCCGTCCGTCGTATTTCCCGTTCACGGAACCGTCCGCCGAAATCGACATGATGTTCGAACACGGCAAGAACGCCGGCAAGTGGCTGGAAATCTCGGGCTCCGGGCAGGTGCACCCGACCGTCATCCGAAACATGGGTCTGGACCCGGAGCGGTATATCGGCTTCGCATTCGGCAGCGGCCTCGAGCGTCTCACGATGCTGCGTTACGGCGTGCAGGACCTGCGCCTGTTCTTCGAAAACGATCTGCGTTTCCTGCGACAGTTCGCCTGAAAGACGCACGGCCCGCGGCGTTCGGCAGCGCAATGTCGCAAGAAGCCGAACGAGAGAACCTCACATTTCGAACGTAGACACACATGCAATTCCCCGAATCCTGGCTTCGCAGCTTCGTCGATCCCAAACTGTCCACCGACGAACTCGCCCACGCGCTCACGATGGCCGGTCTCGAAGTCGAAGACCTGCGCGCCGTTGCGCCGCCGACCACGAAGATCGTCGTCGGGCAAGTGCTGGAAGTGGCGAAGCATCCGAACGCCGACAAGCTCAACGTCTGCCAGGTCGATGCCGGCACGGGCGAGCAGTTGAACATCGTCTGCGGCGCGCCCAATGTGTCGCCGGGCATCAAGGTGCCGGTGGCGCTGATCGGCGCAGTGCTCCCGCCGGTCGAAGCGGGCGGTGAGCCGTTCGCGATCAAGCCGACGAAACTGCGCGGCATCGACAGTCAGGGCATGCTCTGTTCGGCGCGCGAGCTGAAGCTGTCGGAAGATCACAGCGGTCTTTTGATCCTGTCCGCCGATGCGAAGGTCGGCCAGGACATCCGCGAGGCGCTGAATCTCGACGACACGGTCTTCGAGATCAAGCTCACCCCGAACAAGGCGGATTGCCTCTCGGTGTTCGGCGTCGCGCGCGAAACGGCCGCGATCACCGGCGCGCCGCTGAAGACGCCGGACATGCCGGCCGTCAACGTGACGCTCGACGAAAAGCTGCCGGTCAAGGTGCTCGCGCCGGATCTGTGCGGGCGTTTCTCGGGTCGCGTGATTCGCGGCGTGAACGCGCGCGCGAAGACCCCGCAATGGATGATCGAGCGCCTCGAACGCGCGGGCCAGCGCAGCATTTCGGCTCTCGTGGATATTTCTAACTACGTTATGCTCGAACTCGGCCGCCCGTCGCACGTGTTCGACCTCGACAAGATTCACGGTGCAATCGAAGTGCGCTGGGGCAAGAAGGGCGAATCGCTCAAGCTGCTCAACGGCAACACCGTCGAACTCGACGAAACCGTCGGCGTCATCGCGGACGACTCGCACGTCGAAAGTCTCGCGGGCATCATGGGTGGCGACAGCACGGCCGTCTCGCTCGACACCACGAACATCTATCTCGAAGCCGCGTTCTGGTGGCCGGACGCCATCCGCGGGCGCGCGCGCAAGTACAACTTCTCGACGGACGCGGCGCATCGCTTCGAACGCGGCGTGGATTATTCGACGACCGTCGAGCACATCGAGCGCATCTCGCAGCTGATTGTCGATATCTGCGGCGGCCAGGCCGGTCCCGTCGACGACCAGATCGCGAACGTGCCCGAGCGTCATCCGGTGTCGATGCGCGTATCGCGCGCGCATCGCATCATCGGCGTGGAAATCGGTGCGGAAGAGATCGCGCAGATTTTCACGCGGCTCAATCTTGCGTTCGAACGCGATGGCGATACCTTCAGGGTCACGCCGCCGCCGTATCGCTTCGATATCGAGATCGAGGAAGATCTGATCGAGGAAGTCGCGCGCATCTACGGCTTCGAGAAGATTCCGGCGCGCCCGCCGGTGGCCGCAAGCGAGATGCGCCGCACGAACGAAACGAAGCGCTCCATCCATGTGCTGCGTCACGCCGTGGCCGCGCGTGACTATGCGGAGACGGTCAACTTCAGCTTCGTCGATGCCGAGTGGGAGAAGAACTTCGCCGGCAACGAGATTCCGGTGAAGCTGATCAACCCCATCGCGAGCCAGCTCTCGGTCATGCGCACGACCATGTTCGGCAGCCTGATCGACGTGCTGCGCTACAACCTGAATCGCCGTGCCGACCGCATTCGCGTGTTCGAAGCGGGGCGCGTGTTTTTGCGCGACGCATCCGTGAAGGCGGGCGAGCTGGCGGTCGAAGGTTTCGCACAGCCGAAGATGATCGGCGGTCTCGCGTATGGTCCGGCGATCGAGGAACAGTGGGGCGCGGCTTCGCGCAACGTCGACTTCTTCGACGTGAAGGGCGATGTCGAAGCGCTCTTCGCGCCCGTCGTGCCACGCTTCGTCAAGGCCGAGCATCCGGCACTGCATCCGGGGCGCAGCGCGCGCATCGAAGTGGCGGGACGCGCGGTCGGCTGGATCGGCGAACTGCATCCGCGCTGGCTGCAGACATACGACTTGCCGCACGCGCCCATCCTCTTCGAAATCGAAGCCGAAGCGTTGATGGAACGCGCGCTGCCGGTGCCGTCGGAAGTATCGAAATTTCCGCCGGTGCGGCGCGATATTGCGATCGTCGTCGACCAGTCCGTGCCGGTCCAGGCGCTGCTGGACGAGCTCGAAAATGCCCGTTCCGAGCCCGCCTGCAAGCACGTCACGAGGGTTGCGCTTTTCGACGAATTCCGTCCAAAATCAAACACTTCCGGTGGTTTGCGAGAGCATGAGAAAAGTCTTGCCTTCCGTGTAACGTTGCAAGATACTGGCGGCACGCTTCAGGACGAAACGGTCGACACGGCGATCAGGACGCTGGTGGATCGCCTGGCTCGAGTACACGGCGCGCGGTTGCGTGGATAGCCTGCAGTTGGCCCGTCCGCAGGGATCGCCAAGTCAAAACTTGTTTCGCGCCGTTTTACCGATATGAACCAAATGAACTCGAGTGATTTCGAAGCCCTTCTTTCGGCGCAGCGCAGCGCCATGACCCGAGACAGCACTGCTTCGGGCGCGATGTCGAACGACACGCCGACGCTCACGAAGGCCGAACTGGCTGAAATGCTGTTCGACCACGTCGGCCTCAACAAGCGCGAAGCGAAGGACATGGTCGAAGCGTTCTTCGAAGTCATCCGCGACGCGCTCGAGAGCGGCGACAGCGTCAAGCTGTCGGGGTTCGGCAATTTCCAGTTGCGCGACAAGCCTCAGCGCCCCGGGCGCAATCCCAAGACCGGTGAAGCCATTCCGATTGCAGCGCGGCGGGTCGTCACTTTTCATGCAAGCCAGAAACTGAAGGCGCTGGTCGAAACGGGCGCGGAGACGAGCCTCACTCGTTGACGCGTTCCGTGCGCCGATGGGCGCTCCCTGCAGTTCGACCGCCGCGCTTCAATCGACATCACTCAAACGATGGTTGATCGACGATGGAAAAAGTCGTCTTGCCTCCGATCCCGGCCAAGCGTTATTTCACGATTGGCGAAGTCAGCGAGCTGTGCGGTGTCAAGCCGCACGTGCTGCGCTATTGGGAGCAGGAATTCACGCAGTTGAGGCCGGTGAAGCGGCGGGGGAATCGTCGGTATTATCAGCACCACGAAGTCTTGCTGATCCGGCGCATCCGCGAGTTGCTGTACGAGCAGGGCTTCACGATCAATGGCGCGCGCAACCGGCTGGATTCGCAGGGGCGCGCGATCGATGACGACGCCGCGAACGCCGACGCTCAGGCTGCAGCGGAACCGCAGCAACCGGCGGTCGATGTCGAGCAGTTGCGCAAGGAGTTGCTGCAGGTCATCGGCTTGCTGGGCGGGTGACAAGAAGAGCCGCGATCACGCATCGCGGTTTTTTTCGCCTGACGGGGCGCATTACCCCGGTGCGACGCGCGCGCTTTGCGAAGGTCCGCCAGCCGACGACCAATAGACGATGCTCGGCCCGACGCCTGATGGCGGATAGATCCGCCAATCGTCGATGCCATGATGAAAGAAGTAGAGCGCGAAGAGTCCGCCGCGATGACGATTGGGTGCGCTGACGCAGACGTACCGGCTGCCGCCCGGATAGATGCGGCCGAAACGCGCGACGCGCGCAGCACTTGCCGCGCTGAACCATCTTTCGATTTCTGCGCGGAGTGAGAATGAGGGACGATCAGGCTGAACTCGGCGTCGCGATACCGATCCGCGAGCTGACGAAGGCATTGCAGTGCCGCTCCTTAAGTGTCACGCGAAGAATAGAGTTTAAGTTGCTGACAAGCAAGTATTTGGTGTTGTTTTGGCGTCTCGGGAAGGATGCCTGGCGGCTCGAAGAAGTACGGGCCGAAAAAACAAAAAGCCCACGCGATGAAACTCGCGTGGGCTTTTTAATTTGGTCGGGGCGAGAGGATTTGAACCTCCGACCACCTGCACCCCATGCAGGTACGCTACCAGGCTGCGCTACGCCCCGAAAGAGCGAAAGTATATCAGAGCGAATCGAATAGTAGAACTGCTTCGGCGATTTTTGCTGCAAACGTCGCAAAATCCACCTTCGACGCGCCAGGGATCACGAAGCCGCGGCAGCCGATGCCTCGCCGGCGGTCACCGCGTCCTCGGTCTCATCGACCGCACGCGCAGGCGAGGCCGCCGACTGCTGGCGCTTGCGAAAACGCATCGCCATCACGAGCGCCACGGCGCACGGAATCAGATAACCGAAAATGCGCCCGGCCCAGGCCATGCGCGACGCGACGCTTTCATACTGCGTATGGTTCCTAACAATTTGGGCGCTCACCGAGCGATTCGGACAGGAAGTCGATGAACGTACGGACCTTCGTCGTCATATATTTACGACTCGTGTACACGGCGTAGACCGACGGCGCGAACGCCCCATACTCGGGCAACAAGTGCACGAGCGCGCCCGACGCCAGTTCCTCGTCGATCATCCACACAGGCACGTAGGCGAGCCCCATGCCGGCGTGGACGAGTTGCAACACCATCGAGCTGTCGTTGGTTTTCAGCACCGCATGATTTTTCACCGAAAAGACGCCGTCCGGGCCCGTCAGCGTGACGGACTCGATGTTCGTGTAAGTCGGCAGGACTAGGCGATGGCGCGCGATATCCTCCGGATGGCGCGGCTCGCCGTGCCGATCCAGATAGGCGCGCGAGCCGACCAGCACGAACGGCGTCTTGCACAGCGGCCGTACGATCAGCGAGGGCGACGGCTCCGATGTCGCGCGCAGCGCCATGTCGTAACCTTCCTCGACCAGATCGACGAAGCGGTTCTCGAGGCGCAGATCGACGAGCACGCCGGGATACCGCGCCTGATACGCGACGAGCAAATCCGCGAACCGCCGGTTCGCGAACCAGCCGGGCGCCGTCACCTTCAGCACGCCTTGCGGCTGCGCCGTCTGCATGCCGACCGCCGCTTCGGCCGCCTTCAGAATGTCGAGCGCTTCGCTGCACTGTTCGTAATAGACGCTGCCGGCTTCGGTCAGGCTCAGATGCCGCGTCGTGCGGTTGAGCAGACGCACGCCGAGTTGCCGCTCCAGGTTGGCGACGTGCTTGCTCGTCATCGCGGTCGAAATGTCGAGACGCTCTGCGGCTTTGACAAAGCTGCCCGCATCGACGACTTCGCGGAACACGCGCAAACTGGTCAGCGCATCCATCGCTCGTTTCCTTCCAGGAAAGAAAACGGCGATGTTAGCGCCAATTCACCGGGAAACGCTTACTTGGGCCATTCGTCGAGTGCATCGTTGAAGAGTGACGCGACGATGCCGCGCAGCCACGTCGTGCGCGGATCGTTATGAAACTTGCGATGCCAGTGCTGCCGCAGATCGAAGCGCGGCAACGGAAGCGGCGGCTCGGCGAGCGTGATCGACGCGTGCTCGGCCACATACGCAAAGCCGATCGCGTGCGGCACCGTCGCGATGAGGTCCGTGCGCGAAAGAATGAACGGCAGGCTCATGAAGTGGGGCGTTTCGAGCACGGCGCGCCGTCGGACGCGTTCCTTGTCCAGATAGTTCTCGAGCACTTCCTGGCTTCGTCCTTCGGCACGCACGACGGCGTGTCCGCATTCGACGAAGCGTTCGAGCGTCAGTGGCTCGTTTGCATACGGATGATCTCGCCGCATCAGACAGATGAAGCGATGCGAGAAGAGCCGCTGTTGGAAAAAATTGTTGCCGCGCAGGTCGGGAAAATAGCCGACCGCAAGATCGATGTCGCCCGCTTCGAGCCCACGCTCCACATCCCCATGCGATGCCGACACCGAGCGCAGATTCGCGCGCGGCGCGTCTTTCGCGAACGCCTGCAACAGGCGCGGAAGAAACACGATCTCGCCGACATCCGATAGCGCGATCGAAAAAGTATCGGTGCTTGAAGAGGGATCGAAGTGCTGCGTATCGAGCAGGCCGCGCTCGATGCGCCCGAGCGCGTCGCGGGCGGCGGGCACGAGCGCGAGCGCGCGCGGTGTCGGTTCCATGCCTCGCGAAGTGCGAACGAAAAGCGGATCGTTGAAGTACTCGCGCAGCCGCCCGAGCGCCGTCGACACGCGCGGCTGGCTGACGCCGAGCCGTTCGGCCGCGCGGCTCACGTTGCGCGTTTCCTCGATCGCCACGAGGAAGGGGATGAGGTTCAGATCGAGGTCGTTCATGCTGCGCTCAGCCGCGCCGTGCGACCATGTCGGATACGCGTTGCGCCGCCTCCTGCAACGGCTGCAGGAACGCCTTCACCATCTGCTTCGCGTTCTTGCGCTGCGCGTTGCCGCTGATGTTCAGCGCCGCGATGATGCGCCCCTGCCGGTCGCGGATCGGCGCCGACATCGATATCAGGCCCTCCTCCAGTTCCTGATCGACGATCGCCCAGCCCTGGCGGCGCACGGCCACGATCGCTTCCTTCAGCGCCGCGCGATCGACGATCGTATGCGGCGTGCGGGCGACGATATCGCTGGCGTCGAGCACCGCGTCGAGCCGATCGTCGTCGAGCGCGGACAGCAGCACGCGGCCCATCGACGTGCAGAACGCGGGCAGGCGGCTGCCGATCGACAGGTTCTGCGTGATGATCTTGTGCGTCGGCACCCGCAGCACGTAGACGATCTCCGCGCCGTTGAGCACGGCCGCCGAACAACTCTCGTGAACCTGCTCGACGAGGTCTTCCATGACCGGCTCGGCGAGATTCCAGAACGGCATCGACGTGAGATAGGCAAAGCCCAGGTCGAGAATCTTCGGCGTCAGCTGAAAAAGCCGCCCGTCCGCCTCGACGTAGCCGAGCGTCTGCAGCGTCAGCAGGATGCGCCGCGCTCCGGCGCGCGTGAGACCCGCCGCGGCGGCCACTTCGGTCAGCGTCTGCGCGGGGCGGTTGGCGTCGAACGAGCGGATGACGGCGAGTCCGCGGGCGAACGACTGCACGTAGGCATCGCCGGGGCGGGAGGGCGCGTCTTGCGCGTCCGAAGAGAAAGTGTCCATGAGTTCCGGGTAAGAAGACTTGGTACAAACCCGCGAATCGCGCGGCCTTCGTTGACATGGCAACGAACGCCGGACTAACATGCCGATGTTCGCTAAACGAATCCATGTTCGCATGACGAACATTCCGATGCAAGAGGGCACGGCAGCGGGTATACCCGGCTTCGAGCGCGAAACGCGCTGACCGCTTCACAAAGGCGATGACCGCGGCGACCAGCCGGTTCTGGTCACAGGAGAAGAGTGCAAATGATCAACAAGATTTTCGATTCGCTCGCGTCGGCGGTGGCCGACGTCCACGATGGCGCTACCATCATGATCGGCGGTTTCGGGACGGCGGGCATGCCGTCCGAACTGATCGATGCGCTCATCGAGCAAGGCGCGCGCGATCTGACCATCGTCAACAATAACGCAGGAAACGGCGACACCGGTCTCGCCGCGCTCCTCAAGGCGAAGCGCGTGCGCAAGATCATCTGCTCGTTTCCCCGCCAGACGGATTCGCACGTGTTCGACGCGCTGTATCGCGCGGGCGAAATCGAACTCGAACTCGTGCCGCAGGGCAATCTGGCAGAGCGCATTCGCGCGGCGGGCGCGGGCATCGGCGGATTCTTCACGCCTACCGGTTACGGCACGAAGCTCGCGGAAGGCAAGGAAACCCGCGAGATCGACGGCAAGCATTACGTGCTCGAATCGCCGCTGCATGCCGACTTCGCGCTCGTGAAGGCCTATAAGGGCGACCGCTGGGGCAATCTGGTCTATCGTAAGACGGCGCGCAATTTCGGGCCGATCATGGCGAGCGCCGCGAAGACCGCCATCGTGCAGGTGTCGAAAGTCGTGCCGCTCGGCGAACTGGACCCTGAGAACATCGTCACGCCGGGCATTTTCGTGCAGCGCGTCGTGGAAGTGCCGCAAGCCGTGCATCAAGCTGAACTCGCTGCCTGAGGAAGGACGGAAAGCCATGAAGAAACTGACTCGTGACGAAATGGCCAAGCGCGTGGCCGCCGACATTCCGGAAGGCGCGTACGTGAACCTGGGCATCGGCGTGCCGACCCTCGTCGCCAATCACCTCGCGGCGGATCGCGAAATTTTCCTGCACAGCGAAAACGGTTTGCTCGGCATGGGCCCCGCGCCCGCGAAGGGCGAGGAAGACGACGAACTGATCAACGCCGGCAAGCAGCATGTGACGCTCTTGACGGGCGGCGCGTTCTTCCATCATGCGGATTCGTTCGCGATGATGCGCGGCGGCCATCTCGATTTCTGCGTGCTCGGCGCGTTTCAGGTATCGGCCAGGGGCGACCTCGCGAACTGGCATACCGGCGCGCCCGATGCGATTCCCGCTGTCGGCGGCGCGATGGATCTCGCCATCGGCGCGAAGCAGGTCTACGTGATGATGGAACTGCTCACCAAGCAGGGCGAAAGCAAGCTCGTAGCCGAGTGTTCCTATCCGGTGACGGGCGTGGAGTGCGTCGACCGCGTCTACACGGACCTCGCCGTGTTCGACGTGACGCCGGAAGGCTTCGTCGTGCGTGAAATTGTCGACGGCCTGTCGTTCGACGAACTGCAGAAGCTGGCGAACGTGCCGCTGCAATACGCGCCGATTTCCGAAGCGGCCTGAGAGACACTACCGAAAACTGGAGCAAGCGATGAAAGAAGCCTTCGTATGTGATGCGATCCGCACGCCGATCGGCCGCTATGCCGGCGCGCTGTCGTCCGTGCGTGCCGACGATCTCGGCGCGGTGCCGCTGCGCGCGCTCGTCGAGCGCAACAAGGAAGTGGACTGGGAAGCGGTCGAGGAAGTCATTTACGGCTGCGCGAACCAGGCAGGCGAAGACAATCGCAACGTCGCGCGCATGTCGGCGCTGCTCGCGGGGCTGCCGGTCGGCACGCCCGGTTCGACGGTGAATCGCCTGTGCGGCTCGGGCATGGATGCGGTCGGCATCGCGGCGCGGGCGGTCAAATCGGGCGAAGCCGGCTTGCTGATCGCGGGCGGCGTCGAAAGCATGAGCCGCGCGCCGTTCGTGATGGGCAAGGCCGCGACCGCCTTCTCGCGCCAGGCGGAGATTTTCGATACGACCATCGGCTGGCGCTTCGTCAATCCGCTGATGAAGAAGCAATACGGCGTCGATTCGATGCCCGAAACCGCCGAGAACGTCGCCGACGATTACAAGGTCAGCCGCGCCGATCAGGATGCGTTCGCGCTGCGCTCGCAGCAGAAGGCGTCGCGCGCGCAGAAGGACGGCACGCTCGCGCAGGAAATCACGCCGGTCACGATCGCGCAGAAGAAGGGCGATGCGATCGTCGTCACGCAGGACGAGCATCCGCGTGAAACGAGCCTCGAAGCGCTCGCGAAGCTGAAGGGCGTCGTGCGTCCCGATGGTTCGGTGACGGCCGGCAATGCGTCGGGCGTCAACGACGGCGCGGTGGCAATGCTGATCGCCGACGAAGAAAACGCGAAGCGTCACGGCCTCACGCCGCGCGCGCGCATTCTCGGCATGGCGACGGCGGGCGTTCCTCCGCGCGTGATGGGTATCGGTCCGGCGCCGGCATCGCAGAAGCTGCTTGCGCGCCTCGGCATGACCATCGACCAGATGGATGTGATCGAGCTGAACGAAGCCTTCGCGTCGCAAGGGCTCGCGGTGCTGCGCATGCTCGGCGTCGCCGATGACGACGCCCGCGTGAATCCGAACGGCGGCGCGATCGCGCTCGGTCATCCGCTCGGCGCGTCCGGCGCGCGGCTCGTGACGGCGGCGACGTACCAGCTGCACCGCACCGGCGGGCGCTACGCGCTTTGCACGATGTGCATCGGCGTGGGACAGGGCATCGCGATGATCATCGAGCGGGTCTGAGCTCATGTTTTCATCGACCGGACGGCTTACCGATCTGATCTGCGGAAGCGCCGAAGCCAATGCGGTCTGGTCGCCGCGCGCGACCGTTCAGGCGATGCTCGACGTCGAAGCCGCGCTCGCGCGGGCGTCGGCCAAAGCGGGCGTGATTCCGGCGAGCGCGGTGGATGCGATCGTCGCCGCGTGCAGCGCCGACACCATCGACGCGGCCGCGCTGATGACCGGCGCGGCCGCGGGCGGCAATCTCGCGATCCCGCTCGTCAGGCAACTGACAGCGGTGGTGAAGGCGAGCGACGAACAGGCCGCGAAGTACGTGCACTGGGGCGCGACGAGCCAGGACATCATCGATACGGGCGTCGTGCTTCAGCTTCGCGCCGCCCTCGACCTGCTCGATGCCGACCTGCGCGCGCTCGCCGCGTCGCTCGCCACGCAGGCACAGACGCATCGCGCGACGCCGATGATCGGCCGCACGTGGCTGCAGCAGGCGCTGCCGATCACGCTCGGCCTCAAGTTCGCGCAATGGCTGGATGCGATCACGCGCCATCGCACGCGTCTCGCCGACTTGCGCGAGCGCGCGCTCGTGCTGCAGTTCGGCGGCGCGGCGGGCACGCTCGCGAGCCTGCGCGACAAGGCGCTGCCGGTTGCGCAGGCGCTTGCCGACGATCTTCGTCTCGCGTTGCCCGCACTGCCGTGGCACACGCAGCGCGATCGCATCGCGGAAGCCGCTTCTTTCTTCGGCATGCTGACGGGCACGCTCGGCAAGATCGCGCGCGACATCTCGCTGATGATGCAGACCGAACTCGGCGAAGTGGCCGAGCCGGCGGCGGCAGGCAAGGGCGGTTCGTCGACGATGCCGCACAAGCGCAATCCGGTCGGCTGCGCAGCCGTGCTGACGGCGGCGACGCGTGCGCCGAACCTCGTCGCGACGATCTTCGCCGGCATGGTCCAGGAACACGAACGCGCGCTCGGCGGCTGGCAGGCCGAATGGGAAGCGCTGCCCGATCTGGCGCGCTTGACCGCCGGCGCGCTTGCGAACGTGATGGGTATCGTGCCGGGCCTGGAGGTGAATGTCGATCGCCTCGCCGCGAACCTGAACGCGACCAACGGACTCGTCCTCGGCGAAGCGGTGATGCTCGCGCTCGGCGACGCCATCGGCCGGATGGATGCGCACAAGCTCGTCGAGCGCGCATCGAAGGCGGCGGTCGCGAGCGGGCAATCGCTGTACGACGTTCTCGCCGCGGATGAAACCGTCGCGCGCCACCTATCGCCCGAGCAACTGAAGCCCTTGCTCGACCCGGCCAATTATGTCGGTCAGGCGCAGGCCTTCGTCGATGCCGCGCTCGGGCAGCATCGCGCGAGCGCATGACGGCGCCTGCGCCATCCCAACCCGAAGGAGCATCACCAACATGCCACTCGCCGCTGTAAACGGAACCCGCATCCACTATCGCATCGACTCGACGGCCGGCGACGCTGCGCCCTGGCTCGTGCTGTCGAACTCGCTCGGCGCGGATGTGTCGATGTGGACGCCGCAAATCGAAGCGTTCGCGCAGCACTATCGCGTCGTGCGGTACGACACGCGCGGTCACGGTCATTCAGATGCGCCGCAAGGCCCGTACACCATCGACCAGCTGATCGGCGATGTAATCGGCCTGATGGATCATCTCGGCATCGAGCGCGCGAACTACTGCGGCCTGTCGATGGGCGGGCTGACCGGCATCGGTCTCGCCGCGCGCCATCCGCAGCGCTTTTCCCGCATGGTGCTGTCGAACACGGCGGCGCTGATCGGATCGGACGCCCTGTGGACCCCGCGCGCCGCGAAAGCGCGCGAATCAGGCGGGATGGCCGCGCTCACCGATGCCGTCATCGCCCGCTGGTTCACCGCGCCGTTCATCGAGCGTGAGCCGCTCGCGCTCGCCAATATCCGCGATGTATTCCGTCACACGTCGGGCGACGGCTACGCATCGAATTGCGAAGCCATCCGCGACGCCGATCTGCGCGACGAAGCGAAGACCATCGCCCTGGCGGTGCTCGTGATCGCGGGCACGCACGACCTGTCGACGACGGCCGAGCAGGGCCGCGAACTGGCCGCGTATATCGGAGGCTCGCGCTACGTCGAACTGGACGCGGCGCATCTGTCGAACATCGAAAAGCGCGAGGCGTACACGCGCGCCGTGCTGGACTTTCTCGGAGAAGCACAATGACTGACGACGAACGCTACGAAGCCGGCATGAAGGTGCGCCGCGCCGTGCTGTCCGACGCGCACGTGGACCGGTCGCTCGCGAATCGCACGGAACTGACGACCGAATTCCAGGACTTCATCACGCGCTATGCCTGGGGCGAAATCTGGACGCGCGACGGTCTGCCGCGCCACACGCGCAGCCTCATTACCATCGCGATGATGGTTGCGCTCAACCGTAGCGAAGAACTCGCGCTGCACTTGCGCGCCGCGAAGAACAACGGCGTGACGCAGGACGAGATCAAGGAAGTGCTGTTGCAGACGGGCGTCTATTGCGGCGTGCCGGCGGCCAACTCGGCGTTCCATCTGGCGCAGAAGATTTTCGACGAGGAAAGCAAGGCGGGCGGGCAGTAAGCGCTCGGCGGGTCGTCGGGTCGTCGGCTCGTCGGCTCGTGAAGAAAGCCGTCTTTCGATGTCAGAAAGACGGCTTTCGCGCGTCTAGAACGCGTAGTACGGCCCCGTTCCCGCCGGCGTCGGGCGTCCCTCGAGCGCGGTGAACACGCGCCTGCCATAGAAGAACGGCAATCCCCAGTCGAAGAAGCCGTTCGCAGGCCCTGCGAGATTGTTGAACGCGTAATTGCCTGTCGCGAAGAGCGTCGTCGATTTCGCGACGCTGAACGATACGTCGGCGGTCACGCCGGTCGTCGAACTGAGTGTCGCGTTCAGCGCCTGCGTCGTCGCCGGGCAGAACCATACGCCGCACGTCGCAAGCGTCGCCGACGGAAAGAAGAGTCCGTTCGATCCGCTATCGATGAAGCTCGATCCGTACTGGCTGCCGCTGAAGCTCGTCGATACGAAACCCGTGATCGAACTGGACTTCAGCACGGTCGCTGCGCCGAGCAGATTGTTCGCCTGCGATCCGATGCCGAACGTCATCGTTCCCGCCACCGACGATGCGCCCTCCGGCGGCACGGCGGGCAGATCGATCAGGACGCCGTTGTTATCGGCGGCGAAGCGCGCGATCGGATTGGTCACTTGCTGCGCAGCCGCGAGCGCGCTCGGCGAGCAGGCCGCCGACGTACAGCTGTAGTACCAGCGCGGCATCGCGGAATTCGCGCAGCCACCGCCGCAGTCGGCAGTGAACGGGCCGACGCCGAGAATGCCGTTGCCACGCAGCTTCGCCGCATCGAGCATCGGCAGGCCCGACTGGCTGCAATCGGCCGCCGCGCCGGGCACGGCGGTATCGGCGATCAACTGAACCGATGTCGAACGCGCGACGTGGCCAGCGAGCCTGATGTCGGCCTGTCGCACCGCGCCCCACGTATAACCGGAGCCGAACACGGAGCATTCCGCCATTGCCGTGTTTGCCGTGTTGCCGGCGACGATCGGCAGCGCAATCGACGGATTCAGCGCCGATGCGAGCACGCGCAGACCTTGCGAGCCGGTATCGACCTGGATGTTGTCGATGGTCTGGCAGGTGTCGGTACCGGGCACGCAGAGCGTCACGCTCGTTTGCAGCATGTTGCGGGTGCCGTTCGCGAGCGCGGTGACGCGGATCGGATGCACGTTGAGCGTCGTCGACTGCGTGACGACGTTGCTGGCGGGCGCCGGCGCGCTCGCTGCGACCGGCGCGCTGGCTGCCGCAGGAGTGCTTGCTGCCGTCGGCGTGCTGGCCGGCGTGGGTGAGCCGGCGTCCGAACCGCCACCGCCGCCGCATCCGTGAAGCAGGACGCAAAGGGCGATCGCGGGCACGCAAAGTAGCTTGCGGATGATCATGGTTGGTCTCCCCGCGCTCATTCGATGTCCGCAGCGGATACGGCCGGCGGCAGCGCGCTCGCGAGCCACGCGCGGCCGCTGAACTCGCGCAGCCGCGTGCGATTTTCAACGACGAGTTCGCCATCCATCACGCGCGACGTGTGCAGGCCCGCATCGCCGGCGGACGCGTTCGCGGCCTCCCTGAAGCGCTGGAAATACGCGCCGAGCAGCGCCTGCACGTCGGGCATCGCGGGGCCGCGCCAGGACACGGCGTACACGGCGCCCGTCGAATCGACGTACTGCCGCACGGCGACGCCATGCGCGTCGGTCGTCTCGCGGTAAGTCACGAGCCCGCTCCCGGAACGGTTGACGACCGCTCCGTCGGATGCGTCCGCGGTGCGCCCCGTCGCGCCGAGTTGTGCATGCGACAGCGGACTCACGCCCGACAGGATTGTCATCGCGATGGCGGCCCCGGCTACGCGATGAGGATGTCTTAACTTCTTCATTTTGCTCTCCGACTTCTTGGGATTATTCCTATTTTTGAGATTGAATTTTAGGATGAATGGGACACAGGGAGGCGGGGGTGCCGTGTCGTTTGCGCCGCTGGGAAAGTGCGTTGCAAGCGAAAGAAGCGTCTATAAAACAAGGGGTTGCGTGCGTTCGAACGGGAAGCGGCGATGATTTGTCGCGACTGTCATAAATTGTCAAAATCGGGCGGAAAGCATCACTCGTCAGGCGGTGTTGCATCGTGAACTGCTGACAGCCAGTGCATCGCCGTTTTCGGCTGATCAAGCGCAGCGTTCGACGACATGCGGGTCATGCGCCGCCCTCGATGCCTCTTTTTGCACGGCGGTCCGCCGGACCGGTAAAATGCTGGGTTGATCCACGGGCGAACGCCGTGGCGTAGCGGAAGGACTTTCCAGACATGACAGATTTTCGTGTGACCAAGCGGATGGCTGCGCTTTTGACGGTGGCCGGGATCGTGGCGGGATGCGGCACGTCTTCCCCCACCGCGATCAATTACAAGAGCGACCAGCGCTCGAAGCAGTCGTCGCTCGCCGTTCCGCCGAACCTTCTCGACGAAGCGGGCGATCAGCGCTCGCTTCCGCCGCAAAGCGGGCAGGCATCGCTCTCCGACCTCCAGCAGGTTCAGAAAGTCGCGCCGAACGCGCCGACCGTCGTGCCGCCCGTATCAGGCATGCGCATTCAGCGCGACGGCGCGGAACGCTGGCTCGTCATCGACGGCCGCGCGCCGGATCAGGTCTGGCCGCAAGTTCGCCGCTTCTGGCAAGAGCAGGGCTTTCTGCTCGTAGTCGATTCGCGCGACAAGGGCGTGATGGAAACGGACTGGAACGAAACGCATCCGCAGATTTCGGACGGCCTGATCCGCGACACGCTCGCGAAAGCCACCGGCAACTCGTATGTCACCGCCGAGCGCAACAAGTACCGCACGCGTCTCGAAGCCGCGCCCACCGGCGGCACCTACGTGTTCATCAGCCAGAAGGGCATGCGCGAGGCCCTCACGGGCGTCAATAACGACTCCAGCCAGTGGCAGGCACGGCCGAACGATCCCGCGCTGGAGAACGAATATCTGAAGCGGCTGATGTCGTCGCTGGCAATGGCGGATTCGCGCACGGCATCGGGCGCGGCGGATGTGAGCGCGCCATCGGCGAATGCAGCCAAAGCGCGACCGGCCAAGGGCGGCGATTCGAAAGCCGCCGCCGTGGCCGCACAGAACGCGGCCAACGCCGGAAACAGCGCGATCCGCAACGAGACGGTGCCGGAAGCCACGTCGGCGCAACTGACGCTGCCCGAAGCGTATGACCGCGCCTGGCTGCGCGTGGGCATGGCGCTGGATCGCGCGAGCTTCACGGTGGACGACCGCGACCGCGCGCGCGGCGTCTATTACGTCCGCTACGTGGACCCGAACGACAAATCCGCACGCGAGCAGGGCTTCTGGAGCCAGGTCTTCCACGGCCGCAAGGAAATCGTGGCGAAGCAGTATCAGGTAAATGTGCGGGCGATCACGGAAGCGCAAACGCGGGTCGCTATCGTCGACGACAAGGGCGAAGTGGATTCGTCGCCGCAAGCGCGTCAGATCATGGCGTTGCTCGCGGGCCAGATCAGCTGAGCGACTCCTCCACGGAACGTGGAGGTTGTACCGCATGCAAACCGCCTCTTCGCGAGGCGGTTTTTTTTTGCGACGCTCTCACCGCGTGCAAGCGACCAATAACCCAATTAAAAGACAGCCAGCAGTGCGGGCGATATAAACCGCACACATTTATTGCGCTGACGATTGTTTCTATCGTCGAATGTGCGCAATAGCTTATAAAAATTGGCGCGCGACCATTACATTGCGTGCATGGCGAGACGACTGCGCCGCACGGCCCTGATAAAGCCGTGATCGATACACCTTTCCCGGACAACGGCTCGCGCGCGAGCCCCGATGGCCCCGTCGCCTATCCTCGTAGGGCGACGGCTTTTGCCCGCGCTTTAACCAAGCGCGGGCTTTTTCTTTTAACCTGCGATATGCGTTTCAGGCAGACTTTATGGCGGACGTTTATGCTTCGCTTTTAACGTTTACTGAAAACAGGGAGAACCGCTCGTGGAAGAAGTCGCCGTCGTCGCTATTTTCGTCGCCAAGCCGGGAAAGGAAGAAGAACTCAGACAACTCGCCGAAGCGAATGTCGAGCCGACGCGCCGGGAGCCCGGCGCGCTTCAGTACGATCTGCATCGGGACATCAAGGAGCCGCGCCGCTTCATCTTCGTCGAGCGCTGGGCCAGCGAAGCCGCGCTAGAAGAGCACGGCAAGACGGCGCATATCCAGGCGTTTCGCGCCCGGTCGCCCGAGTTCGTCGAGCATGGCGAAGTGCACGTGTCGACCAGGCTGCTCTGACGACGCAGCGCGAACGCCGCGCGCTCAATGCGTTGACTGCGGGACGTCGAGAATGAGGATGATGGTCCAGTCCGCTTCGCCGTCATGGTGATACTGGCGTTCCGCGACGATGAAAGGCTGCTGCTTTCCATCCGGTCCCAGAAAAAGCACGTCGCCTTCCATCGGGAGGCATTCGATCGGCGGCAACGCGAGAAACGCGTCTTTATTGGCATTGCGCGGCATCAGCTTTTCGATTTTGCGCGATGCTGCTTCGGTCCATTCGATATCGAGCTGGATATTGCTCATGCTGTCGTTCGCACGGTGAGTGCGCTCCACGGTTGAATCGTTGAAAAAGACGATGCGCAATGTAGCACACGCCGTGCTCCATCCGTGGGCGCGCGTCGGATGAACAAACGGCCCGCGAGCGCGAACTCGCGGGCCGTTTCATCACGGTGCGTCCAAAGCGCGATCAGATTTCCTCGTACAGCGGCAAAGTCAGGAAGTCGGTGAACTCGTCGGACGTCGACATCGTTTCGAAGATCTTCGCTGCGCGCTCATACGGCTTCGTATCGCTGCCCGAGCCGCCGACGCTCAGCTTCACTTTCTCCAGTTCGTCGATGACGATCTCGCGCACCATCGGCGCCGTCACCTTGCGGCCGTCGTCCAGCTTGCCCTTCGGCGAGCGAATCCATTGCCACACTTGCGAGCGCGAAATCTCGGCGGTCGCGGCGTCTTCCATCAGGTTGTGGATGGGCACGCAACCATTGCCCGCGAGCCACGAACCCAGATAGTGAATGCCGACGTTCACGTTGTTGCGCAGGCCCGCTTCGGTGATCGGCGCTTCGGGACGGAAATCGAGCAGGTCGTGCGCGGTCACTTGCACGTCGTCGCGCTGCTTGCCGATCTGGTTGGGCGCTTCACCGAGCACCTTGACGAACTCTTCCATCGCGACAGGCACGAGGCCCGGATGCGCGACCCAGCCGCCGTCGTAGCCGTCGGTGGCGTCGCGAGCCTTGTCGGCGCGCACGCCGCCCATCGCCTTGTCGTTCGCGGCGGCATCGTTCTTGATCGGAATCAGCGCGGCCATGCCGCCGATCGCCGGCGCGTTGCGCCTGTGGCACGTCTTCAGCAATTGCAGCGCATAGGCGCGCATGAAGGGCACGGTCATCGTGATCTGCGAGCGGTCCGCGAGGCAGAAGTCGGGATCGTTCCTGAACTTCTTGATCGCCGAGAAGATATAGTCCCACCGGCCCGCGTTGAGCCCGGAGCTGTGTTCGCGCAACTCGTACAGGATCTCGTCCATCTCGAACGCGGCGAGGATGGTTTCGACGAGCACCGTCGCGCGAATCGTCCCGCGCGGGATGCCGATGCCTTCCTGCGCCGCGATGAAGATGTCGTTCCACAGGCGCGCTTCGAGATGGCTTTCCATCTTCGGCAGATAGAAGTACGGGCCGCTGCCGCGCGCGATCAGTTCGTGCGCGTTGTGGAACAGGAAGAGCGCGAAGTCGAAGATGCCGCCGGAAACGCGCTGGCCGTCGACGGTCACGTGCTTTTCATCGAGATGCCAGCCACGCGGGCGCACGATCAGCGTCGCCACCTTGTCGTTCAGCTTGTACGACTTGCCGTTCTGATCCAGCGAGATCGTGCGGCGCACGGCTTCCCCGAGGTTGATCTGGCCGGCGATCTGGTTTTCCCAAACGGGCGCGTTCGAGTCCTCGAAGTCGGTCATGTACGAATCAGCGCCGGAGTTGAGCGCGTTGATGATCATCTTGCGCTCCACCGGCCCCGTAATCTCGACGCGACGGCATTGCAGATCCCGCGGCAGCGGCGCGACAGTCCAGTCGCCTTCGCGAATGGCCTTCGTTGCTTCGAGGAAGCCGGGGCGCTCGCCTGCATCGAGCCGCTTTGTCCGTTCGACGCGCGCCGCGAGCAGTTCCTGGCGACGCGGCTCGAAGCGGCGATGCAGCATCGCGACGAAAGCGAGCGCCTCCCGCGTGAGGATCGTTTCGAAGCCGGGCTGGATATCGGCCGAGATTGCCACGCCTTCGGGCAGCGAGAGCGGATTCGACGGTTGCGTCATGTGTTTTCTCCTTGGTCGGTCAGACGGTTCTGCTTGGGGTTTTACTTTGTGGCGATGCGTTTCTCACGCGCCTTCGATGAACGCGACAAGCTCGCTCATGTCGCGTCCCGTGCGATGCGGCGCGACGCCGAGGTTCTCGACGGGCAGGGCGGTGCGATTGAGCCAGAACGTCGTGTAGCCGAACCACGCCGCACCGGCGACGTCCCATCCATTCGACGACACGAACACGATCTCGCGCGCCGCCGCTTCGGTGATGCCGAAGGCGCGGGTGCCGAGCTCATAGGCGCGGGCGTCGGGCTTGTACGCGCGAACGGCATCGACGGACAGGACGTGATCGAAGACACCGGTCATGCCGGCGCTTTTCACGGCGATGTCGAGCATCGGCGGATTGCCGTTGGACAGGATCGCGAGCGGAAGGCAGACGCGATTGCGCAGCGTGTTTAGTGCGGGAAGCACGTCGGGGAACGCGGACAGGCACGCGTATTCGTCCATCAGGCGCTTCTCGGCAGCGCTCGTGAGCGACTGCGCGAGACCGAGGCGCGCCGCGGCGTGGCGCAGCGCATCGATGGTGATGTCCCGGAACGGCGCGTAATGACTGCCGGCAGGATCGGCGAGCGTGCGCAGTTGCGTGTATTCGATCTGCTTCTGCCGCCAAAGCTGCGAGAGCATGTTGCCGTTGCCGGGGAACAGCTGCTCGGCGGCGGCGATGACGGAATGCACGTCGAACAGCGTGCCGTAGGCGTCGAAGATAACGGCTCGGGGAACTGCGGTCGAACGGGATGACGATGCGTGTGTCGTTATGGCCGACATAGCCTTGCACTCCTGGAAGAGGTCGGGACGAATTCTATTGGTGATCGAAGTGAGTGAAAAAGCATCGCGGAATCACTTGATCTTTCACTTTTCGATATCTAATCTCTACGCGGGCATCGAAGACGACGAAGAAAAAGGCATGGATCGGTTCAAGCAGATCGAGACGTTCGCGGCTGTGGCGGCGAAGGGCAGCCTTTCGGCTGCGGCGCAGGCGGAAGGCATCGCGCCGGCCGTCATCGGCAGGCGGCTCGATGCGCTCGAAGAGCGGCTCGGCGTCAAGTTGCTCGTGCGCACGACGCGCAAGATCACGCTCACGTTCGAAGGATCGGCGTTTCTCGAAGACTGTCAGCGCATCATCAACGACATGCAGAACGCGGAAGCGAGCGTCTCGGCGGGCGGCGTGAAGGCGAGCGGGCACCTGCGCGTGTCCGCGCCGGCCGGCTTCGGCAGACGCCACGTCGCGCCGCTGGTGCCGAAGTTCACGACGCTGCATCCGGATGTCTCCGTGAGCCTCGATTTGACCGACCGCATGGTCGATCTCGTCAACGAAGGCTTCGATTGCGCGGTGCGTCTCGGGGAGCTGCCGGATTCGTCGCTCGTATCGCTCAAGCTCGGCGAGAACCGGCGCGTCTGCGTGGCGTCGCCCGGTTATCTCGCGAAGCGCGGCAAGCCGGCGAATCTGGCGGCGCTCGCGCATCACAATTGCCTGGCGCTGGGAGCATCGGCGAACCAGCAGCGCGGCTGGATGTTTCAGCACGACGGCAAGGTGGTGACGATCAAGGTCTCCGGCACGATGGAATGCTCGGATGGGGCGGTGCTTCACGAGTGGTGTCTGGAAGGGCGCGGTCTGGCGTGGCGGTCCTGGTGGGAAGTGGGGGAGGATATTCACGCGGGACGGCTCGTGAGCGTGCTGGACGCGTTCGCCGCGCCGCCTATCGGCATTCATGCGGTGTTTCCGCAGCGGCGGCATTTGCCGTTGCGAGTGCGCCTGTTTCTCGATTTGCTCAAACATACGTATCACGCGTCCGGGTATTGGGGCGAGTAGGCCGTCCGGCTAGTTGATCGGGGCCGGTCTTCTGATACACTTGCTTCTGAGGCGGGAGTGTCGACCATTAATCGATGCGCCTGGGCGATTGTTCCACCCGTCTTACCTATCTCGGAACGGGCTACCTGCAGGTGGCCCGTTTCTGTTTCAGCGTCCTTGCTACGGATTCCTATGCATCTGCTCTATCTTGACGAATCGGGTTCGGCTGCTGATCCGCAGCATCGATATTTCGTTCTCGCCGGCGTCTGCGCATTCGAGCGGGACGACACACTGGATCGAGCAAAAGCTCAACGCCATCGCGGAGCGCTTCGAGCCGATGAACACTCATTTGCTCGAGCTCCACGGCTCACCGATGCGTTCAGGGCGTGACGGCTGGAAGCGCTTTCCCTTGCGCGACCGCGTTCAGGCGATGAAAGACGCGCTCAATGACGGCATCGAGGCGCAGTCTCCTGCCAATGTCCGGCTCTTCGGAGCGATCATCAGCAAAGCATCGCTCCAAAAGCAGGACGCGGTCGAACTAGCGTTCGAACAACTCGCCAATCGCTTCGATTTGTTTCTGCTCCGCCGTTATCGCAAGCATGGCGACGCCCAGCGGGGGCTGATCCTGTTCGACAAGTCGTCGACGGAGCGGCGCGTGCAGACGCTGGCGCGCGATTTCAAGTACATCGGCCACACGTACGGCAAGACGCGCAACTATGCCGAAGTGCCGGTGTTTCTCGACTCCCGCTCTTCGCGCCTGATTCAACTCGCCGATCTCGTCGCCTTCGCGCTCTTTCGCTCTCACGAATACGACGACCACCAGTTCTACGACATCATCAAGCACCGTTTCGACAGCGACGGCGGTGTCGCGCACGGCCTTTACCTGTTTCCCGATGCCGCACCTGCCAGCGCATCGGAAGCTGTCGCGGAATGCGCTGCCTGACTACAAT
This sequence comes from Caballeronia sp. LZ016, assembly GCF_031450805.1. NCBI lineage: Bacteria > Pseudomonadati > Pseudomonadota > Betaproteobacteria > Burkholderiales > Burkholderiaceae > Caballeronia > Caballeronia sp. LZ016. Next base: position 2,536,433 of record NZ_JARTVY010000001.1, on the reverse strand, counting down.
TGAAGCGTGCCCCGACGTTCCGAAGGAGGACGCCATGTTCAAGCACATCCTCGTGCCGACCGACGGCTCGGAGTTGTCGCAAAAGGCCATCGACGGCGCGATCGATCTCGCGCAATCCGTCGGCGCGCGCATCACCGCCTACGCGTGCCTGCCTCAGTATCCATACTCGCCATTCGCCGATGTCGCCGTCGAGCCGCCCGACGACTTCCACGCGCGCGCTGAACGCGAAGCGCGGGACCACCTGCGCGCCGTCGAACGCGCGGCCGAAGGCGCCGGCGTGCCGTGCGCAAGCGTCACGAGCATCGAAGCGGCGCCGTACATCGGCATCATCGACGCGGCGGAGCAGAACGGCTGCGACGTTATCCTGATGGCTTCGCACGGCCGGCGCGGGCTCGGAAGCCTGCTGATAGGCAGCGAGACGCAGCGCGTGCTCACGCACACCAAGATTCCCGTCATCGTGTACCGGTGATGTTTCGAGCGGCGGCCGCGACGCACCTCGTACTGCCGCGTCACAGCCGCCGCTGTTTTCACCGCTCTCCCTGATTCAACCTGCAGTCGCTTATGCGACTTTCTTGTCGAAGAACTGCTCGTCTTCCGTCGATCCATGCAGCGCGGTGGTCGATGCTTCGCGCTCGACCGTCTGCGTGACCGCGTCGAAGTAGCCGGTGCCCACTTCGCGCTGATGCTTCACCGCCGTGAAACCCTTGTCGGCGGCGGCGAACTCGGCCTGCTGCAATTCGACGAACGCGCTCATCTGCGTGCGGGCATAGCCATGCGCCAGATTGAACATCGCGTAATTGAGCGCGTGGAAGCCCGCGAGCGTGATGAACTGGAACTTGTAGCCCATCGCGCCGAGTTCGCGCTGGAACTTGGCGATGGTCGCGTCGTCGAGATTCTTCTTCCAGTTGAACGAAGGCGAGCAGTTGTACGACAGCAGCTTGCCGGGGAACTCCTTGTGGATCGCTTCGGCGAACTGCTTCGCGTATTCGAGGTCGGGCTTGCCGGTTTCGCACCACACCAGATCGGCGTAGGGCGCGTAGGCGAGACCGCGCGATACCGCCTGGTCGATCCCGGGCCGCGTCCGATAAAAGCCTTCCACCGTGCGCTCGCCCGTGAGGAAGGGCTTGTCGTTGTCGTCGATATCGGACGTCACGAGATCCGCCGCTTCGGCATCGGTGCGCGCGACGAGCAGCGTCGGGGTGCCGCACACGTCCGCAGCGAGACGCGCGGCGACCAGCTTCGCGACGTTCTCGCGCGTCGGCACGAGCACCTTGCCGCCCATGTGGCCGCACTTCTTGACCGACGCCAGTTGATCCTCGAAGTGCACGCCCGCGGCACCGGCTTCGATCATGGCCTTCATCAGTTCGAACGCGTTCAGCACGCCGCCGAATCCCGCTTCCGCATCGGCGACGATCGGCGCGAAATAATCGACATAGCCTTCATCGCCCGGATTCTTGCCTTCGGACCATTGAATCTGATCGGCGCGCGTGAAGGTATTGTTGATGCGCTTCACAACGAGCGGCACCGAGTTCGCCGGATACAACGACTGGTCCGGATACATTTCGCCCGCGATGTTGGCGTCGCCGGCGACCTGCCAGCCGGACAGGTAGATGGCCTTGAGGCCGGCCTTGACCTGCTGCATCGCCTGATTGCCCGTCAGAGCACCGAGCGCGTTGACGAACGGCTCGTGGTGAATCAGCGACCACAGCTTTTCCGCACCGCGACGCGCAAGCGTGTGCTCGACCGGCACCGAGCCGCGCAGACGCACGACGTCCTCGGCGGAATAACCGCGCTTGATGCCTTTCCAGCGCGGATCGGTTTCCCATTGCTGATGGAGTTGCTGAGCTTGTTGCTGACGGGAGGTCATGGCGTTTCTCCTTTAGATTGGCTGTACGACGAACTGGTATCGATGCTTCGCGCGATTCGAGCAGTCAGGCGCCGCACTTGGCGGCCCGCATTTGCTCAACTCTTATATAAGAGTCTAAGCGCGCGCGACGATACGGAACAGCGTTGCCTGGAGAAATCGAACGAGAAAATAGCACTGTCGAAACAGCAACTTACGGCTCAGATTTTGCATTGAGAAACGGCTTTTCCCATCCTGCAAGATTTACGGTTGTGCCGCGCAGCAAGGCTTTTGCGAAACAAAAAGCCGTTGCGCATCGTGAAATATGGCGACGGACGAAAAAAAACCGATGCGCGAGGCATCGGTTTCTTCTTGCAGCGCCAGGCGGCGTGTGACGCCACCTGCTATTGCTTCACGCGATCAGCGCTTAATTGCCACGACGCGGTGCGCGCGGGCCGTCGTTCCGGCGCGCGCTGTAGCCGTCGCGCTGGCCGTAGCCGCCATCACGATTGCCGCCGCGATAACCGCCTTCACGATCGCCGGCTCCGCTGCTCGCGCCGCGATAGCCGCCGTCACGATAGCCGCCTTCGCGCGAACCCGTGCTCGGCTTGTTGCCGTAACCGCTGGCGTTGCCCGCACCGTAGCCCCGGCCACCGCCGTTGCTGCTGCCGCTGCCGAAACGGCGCCCGCCGTTACCGCCACCCGGACGGCCACGACCGCCAAAGCCGGTTTTCGGCGGCGACTTGCGCGGTTCGAAACCGACGACGACGTTCACCGGCAGCGGCGCGCGCACGAAGCGCTCGATCCGCTTCAGCGCACCGGTCTCGGCGTGATGCACGAGGCTCACCGCCGTGCCGCTGCGTCCCGCGCGGCCCGTACGGCCGATGCGGTGCACGTAGTCTTCCGCGAACTTCGGCAGATCGTAGTTGAAGACGTGCGTGATGCCGGGGATGTCGATACCCCGCGCGGCGACATCCGTTGCCACCAGCACGCGCACGCGACGCTCGCGCAGCGCGCGAATCGTGCGGTTACGCGCGCCTTGCGGCAGATCGCCGTGCAGCGCGGCCGATTCGAAACCGGCATCGGCGAGACGATTGGCGATCAGATCGGCGTCGCTCTTCGTCGCGGTGAACACGATGGCCTGATCGAGGCCGGCATCGCGCAAGAGGTGATCGAGCAGGCGATCCTTGTGATCCCGGTCATCGACGTAATGCACGGTCTGCGCGATGTTGCTGCGCGCTTCGAGCTTCTGCACGATCTCGATGCGCTCCGGGTCGTTGAGCAGACGGCCCGTGAGGGACGCGATCTTGCCGTCGATGGTCGCCGAGAAAAGCAGCGTTTGACGCGTGGCCGGCGTAGCGGCGACGATCGTCTCGATGTCTTCGATGAAGCCCATGTCCAGCATGCGGTCGGCTTCGTCGAGCACGAGCATGTTGAGGTTCGACAGGTCGATGCGGCCGCGTTCCAGATGGTCGATCAGACGGCCCGGCGTCGCCACCAGGATTTCCGGGTTCTTCGCGAGCAGCATCAATTGCTGACCGTAGGCGACGCCGCCCAGAATGCTGACCGTGCGCAGACGGCGCAGGTGACGGCCGTACGTGGTCGCGGCGGCGGAAACCTGCATTGCGAGTTCGCGCGTCGGCGTGAGCACGAGCAGTTGCGGGCGTGCAACCGGCTGCGGACGGCGGCCGGGACGCGCGTTCGGATCGCGCGGCTGACGCGGTTGTTGCGCCTGGAGCTTTTCGAGTTGCGCGAACTTTTCGATGGCCGGCAGCATGAACGCCGCGGTCTTGCCGGAGCCGGTCGGGCTCGAAACGAGCAGGTCGCGGCCGGCGAGCGCGGCGGGAATCGCGCGCTGCTGCACGGGCGTCGGCGACTGATAGCCGGCGGCGGTCAGGGCGGTGACGATGTCGGCGGAAAGGCCGAGGGATTCGAAGGTCGGGCCGGCGGGCGCTTCGACGGCCGGGGCTGCGGTTGCTGCGGCTGCATCCACGATGGGCGCGATGCCGAGCGTCTGTGCTGCGATGTTGTCCAACGGGCTAGGGGTGATACTCGAAGTCATGTCGATCCTTGAAACGGAAGATAAGGCGTCGGCGCCAATCGGCATACCCAAGTCGTTGGATTCAGCGAGCGAAGAAACAGCGAGCAAATCGAAAAACGGGGGCAACTCGCGCAACGGAAAGGCGAGTAATGTTGTTAGAAGCTGTATCGGATACGGCAGGCTCGGGGAGCACTGACGTCAGCCTGATGCATGACGGGCCGCGGAACAAACAGCGCGCAAACTGCGCTACGGCCTAGCAGGGAAGGGACAGTTTCTAAACTGGATTGGAGCGAAACGCTACGAAGCGGCTTCCTGTGTGCCGCATGCTTTATGCATGCAGCTCACAGTCACGCTGCTTGAACAGCAGTATATCGGAATTTGCTGCACCGCGCCACATGTTGACGCATTCCCGCGCCATCGGCGGGCATCGACGGCGCGAATTCAGAAATATCGCGTCAGCTCGCGTCGCCGCGCTTCAGGGATTCGACTAGCTCGACGTAGTGCTGCTTGGCCGTATCGGCGGGCGTGCCCTTCAGGGCGGACCACGCTTCATACTTGTATTTCCCGGCGATGTCGGTGAAACCGGGCTTTTCGCCTTGCACGTCGCCGACGCTCGCCTGCTTGAAAAGCGCGTAAAGACGCAGCAGCGTGAGATTGCCGGGACGCTCGGGCAATTCCTTTACGTCGATCTGAGCCTGGGCGAATTGCTGGTCGATGTCGGTCATGCGTCGGGTCCTTTGCATCGTGATTGGCCGACGATCTTAGCAAGCGATACGCGCTGCGCCTGTCGAGGCTTTCCTCGAATCGCCGATGCGCCGCCCGCAAGCATCGTGCAAAAGCATGGCCCGTCCCGCATTACAATGTCGGCCATGACCCGCACCATCCTGCTCGCCGTCGATACCTCGACGGAATTCTGTTCCGTCGCGCTGCTGCTCGACGATCCCGCCGCGCAACATCCCTGCCGATCCGCGCCGCATTACGAAAGCGGCGCCACGCGCGTGTGGTTCCGCCACGAAGCGACCGGCGCGGTATCGAGCACGCGCCTGTTGCCCGCCGTGCGGGAGTTGCTCGATGAAGCCGGCCTCGACCTGTCCGATTGCAGTGCGATCGCCTTCGGCGCAGGGCCGGGCTCGTTCACGGGCCTTCGCACCGCCACAGGCGTCGCACAGGGCCTCGCGTTCGGACTGAACGTGCCGGTAGCGCCGGTGAGCACGCTGCTCGCGTGCGCGGAAGCCGCGCGCTTGCGCGACCCTTTGCTGCCGCCGCGTGTGCTCGCCACGCTCGATGCGCGGATGGACGAGGTGTACTGGGCGGACTACGAATTGCACGCCGATGCCGCGGGCGCCGACTGGCGCATCGTGCATCCGGCATCGCTCGATGCGCCCGCCGCGCTGCCGCTTCCCGATGCGCCTTTCGCGCTTGCGGGCAATGCGGCCGAAGCCTTCGGCGACCGCCTGCCGGCGCTCGCGGCGGCTGCGCATGTCGACACGAACGCGCTGCCTCACGCGTTGCCGGTCGCGCTGCTGGCTTTGCGCGCGCTGCGCGCCGGGCGTGCAGTCGCGCCGGAACTGGCCGCGCCCGACTACGTGCGCAACAAGGTCGCACAGACGACGGCCGAGCGGATGGAGGCACGCGCCGCCGCAGGCAAGGGAGACGCCGGCGCGGCCCGCGAGGAGGCGCTGCGGTGAGCGGCGTGCTGCTCGCGGATCGGTATCTCACGCCGATGACCGAAGCGGATCTCGACGAAGTCGCCGCCGTCGAGAGGCTCGCGTATGAATTTCCGTGGAGCCGCGGCAATTTTCAGGATTCGTTGCGCAACGGTTACTACGGCGTATGTCTTCGTCATGTGACGGGCACGCTCATCGGCTATTGCGTGCTGATGCCGGTCGTCGACGAAATGCATTTGCTGAATCTGTGCGTCGCGCCGGCGGCCCAGCGCGCGGGCGCAGGGCTGACGCTGCTGCGCGAGGCGGTGCGCATCGCGCACGCCGAAAAGCTGGACGGGATGCTGCTCGAAGTGCGGCCGTCGAATCCGCGTGCGATTCAGCTTTACGAACGCTTCGGCTTCACGGCCATCGGGCGGCGCAAGAATTACTATCCCGCGCGGCATCGGTCGCGCGAGGACGCAATCGTCATGCGTCTTTCGTTCAAGGAGAATGCGCATGGCGCTCGATGAACTGCTGGTCGAGGAATTGGGATTCGGACCGGTGTGGGTGCGGCGGCGTACGGGCGCGTCGGTTTCGGCGCCGCGCGAAACGTCGCCTGAGCCGGCGAGCGAGCAAAGCGAAGCGGTCACGCGTTCGTCGCGCGTATCGGCGGATGCCGGCGGCTCGCACGCGGAGGCCTCGCCACCGGTGGACGCAGGCGGCTTCGAGCGAACGCCATCGACGCTCGCAGACGTTCCCGCGCAAACGGCGGCCGGGCAGCGGGCGCCGGTGCAATCAGTGCGATCGGCGGATACGCACGGCGTCGATTCGCCGGCGAGCCGGTCCGCGAACGAGCCTCCCGTCGACCGGCCCGCCGACGAAGCCGCGCCGCGATCATCCGGTTCGAAGCAACCGGAAGCCGCGCCGCAAGACTTCGATGCGCCGCCCTTCGAAGCCTACGACGACCTTCCCTGGACCGACGACGCGCCGTCTTTCGCGCCGCCCGCTGCGCCCGAACCCGCCGACGACGTTCGTACCCTCGACTGGACTACGCTCGCCGACCGCGTCTCGACGTGTGAAAGGTGCCGCCTATGCGAGCGCCGCACGAACGCGGTCTTCGGCGTCGGCGACCGCGAGGCCGACTGGATGCTCATCGGCGAAGCGCCCGGCGAAAACGAAGACAAGCAGGGCGAGCCGTTCGTCGGACAGGCGGGCAAGCTGCTCGACAACATGCTGCGCTCGCTCGCGTTGTCGCGTGAATCGAATGTCTATATCGCCAACGTCATCAAATGCCGGCCGCCCGGCAACCGCAATCCCGAAGCCGACGAAGTCGCGCGTTGCGAGCCGTATCTGCAACGTCAGGTCGAACTCGTGAAGCCGAAAGTGATCGTCGCGCTGGGGCGTTTCGCCGCGCAGAGCCTCCTGAAGAGCGATGGCAGCATCGCGTCGCTGCGCGGGCGGGTGCATGAGTATCGCGGGGTGCCGGTCGTCGTCACGTATCACCCGGCGTATCTGCTGCGCAGCTTGCCGGACAAGGCGAAGGCATGGGCCGATCTGTGCCTCGCGCGCAAGACGTATCAGGACGCGCTCGCCGCGCTCGGCGTGCAACCGGGAGCCGGGAAGGGCGCGCGTTGATGAGCGGGCTGTCGCGTCTCGTCGATCGATTCGAGGACGCGACGGTGCGTGACCTGGCGTGGCTGCTTTTTGCCCCCGATCTGCTGCGCGCCGGGGAAGCCGGCGCTGAACTCGCTCAGCCGTTCGCATCGCCGGCAGACCGCGATGCGACGCTCGAATGGCTGCAGGCGCTCGACGCCGCCCCCGATGCGCTGCACGTCCGCTCACGCAATCCCAGGTCGACGCGCCTCGGCATCTATGCCGAGAGCCTGCTCGAGTTTTTCCTGGCGCACGGTCCCGCCGCGCGCCTGATCGCGGCGAACGTGCCGCTGAGAAGGCAGCGGCGCACCATTGGCGAATGCGATTTCCTGCTCCAGACGGCGGGCGGCGCGCGGCTGCATTGGGAACTGGCCGTGAAGTTCTACCTGCATATCGGCGATGGCGCGACACGGACGGCCCGGCTTTCCGATTACGTCGGGCCGAATCTGCAGGACCGCTTCGACCTCAAGTACGCGCGGCTGCTTACTCATCAGCTCGGGCTGACCTCGCGCGCGGAATTCGCGGCGCTCGGGCTCGGCGGGCCGTGGGACGCGCAGTTGTTCATCAAGGGCCGGCTTTTCTACCACGACGACACCGTGCTCCCCGCGCCCGAAGTCGGCGCGCGGCACGTGCGCGGCTGGTGGCTGACGGCGTCGGAATGGCGTGCCCGTCACGACGCAATCGACGATGCGCGCGCCTGGGTCGTGCAGCCGCGCCTTGCCTGGCTTGCCTCGCGCCGCCTGCGCGCCGGTGACGCCGGATCGCTGATAGCCGAATCCGCCGCGATCCACACGCGCTTGCAAGCGGCTGACGCGCCGACGATGGTGGCGTCCTACATCCGCGACGGCGCGGGCGGCTGGACGGAGGAATCGCGCGGCTTCATCGTGCCGGACGACTGGCCGGAGCGGGCGAGGGCGTTCGCGGCGTCGGCGCTGTGAGCGCCATCGGCCCGGCGCTCACCACCATCGATAGAAATGGTGGACCGGGCCCACGCCATGTCCCACGTCGAGCCGCGCGCTCGCCTCGATCGCGCCGGTGAGATAGCGCTTCGCCTCGGCGGTCGCGCTCGCCAGATCATCGGTCTGCGGGATCAGCGCGGCGATCGCCGACGAGAGCGTGCATCCCGTCCCGTGCGTGTTCTTCAACGCGACGCGCGCGCCGGAAAGCCGCAGCGCGCCCGAAGCCTCGATCAGCCAGTCGGGGCTGTCGGAAGACGTGAGATGCCCGCCCTTCATCAGCACCGCACGCGCGCCGGCGGCGAGCAATGCTTCGCCCTGGCGCACCATCGCGTCTTCATCGGTCGCTGCTTCGACGCTGAGCAAGGCCGCCGCTTCCGGCAGATTCGGCGTGACGAGCGTCGCGAGGGGCAGCAGTTCGTCGCGCAGCGCGGCGACGGCTTCCGGCGCGAGCAGCGCGTGATTGCTCTTCGAAATCATCACGGTGTCGAGCACGACATGCATCGGACGATGCCGCCGCAACGCATCCGCCACCGCGCGGACGATGCCCGCGTTCGCCAGCATGCCGATCTTTACCGCATCGATGCGGATGTCGTCGAACACGGCGTCGAGCTGGGCCGTGACGAAGCCGGGATCGGGCGCATGGACCGCCGTCACGCCGCGCGTGTTCTGCGCGGTCAGCGCCGTGATGACGCTCGCGCCGTATGCGCCGAGCGCCGAGAACGCTTTGAGGTCGGCCTGAATGCCCGCGCCGCCGCCCGAGTCGGAGCCGGCGATGGTGAGCGCGTTGGGAATGCGTTTCGTCGAAGTCATCGGAAGAATCAGGTTCGTGCGCGGGTGATCGTCGCGCGCAATGCCGCGGCGGCTTCGCGCGGATTCGCCGCCTTGCAGATCGCGGATACGACAGCAAGGCCAGCCGGTTTCGCCCGCATCACGTCGGCGGCGTTGCGCGCCTGAATGCCGCCGATCGCGACGGTCGGAAAGCGCGCTTCACGGCACATTTCGGCGAGGCCGCCGATGCCGCACGGCGCGGAAGCGTCGGTTTTCGTGGGGGTCGCGTACACCGGTCCCGCACCGAGATAATCGACCACGCCCTGCAATTGGTTCGCGTGCGCGACTTCCGCCAGATTCGATACCGACAGGCCGATCAGCGCGCCGGGTCCCATCAGCCGCCGCGCGACGTCCGCCGGCAGATCGCGCTGGCCGATGTGCACGCCATCCGCACCGGCGGCAAGCGCGACGTCGACGTGATCATCGATGACGAGCGGAACGCCGTGCGCGCGCGTCAGCGGCAAGAGGTCGAGCGCGAGCGAGAGCCACGCGCGCTTGTGCCACTGCGGCGCGCGCAACTGCACGACCGTTGCGCCGCCTTCCAGCGCCGCGCGCGCGACGTCGAGCGCCGCCCCGTGACCGCCGCATTGCACCGGATCGAGCACCAGATAAAGCGAAAGATCGAAGGAATGCCGCATGTCATGAAAGCGCGACGTCGCGCTGTACGAGCGTCGTGTCGAACGCGTGCGCGTCCAGCGACGCGAGGCGATCCAGATACGCTACCGCAAAGCTGCCGGGCAACGCCGCGTCGCGGGCGGCGAGTTCCCCGGCCACGGTCGAATAGGCAATGGCCGCGACCGTCGCGATGAAATGCTCGTCGCGCGTGCGTGCCACGCCCGCGAATGCGGCGACCGTCGCGGACAGGGCGCAGCCGACGCCGGTCACGCGCGTCATCAGCGGCGAGCCGTTCGACAGCCCGGTCACGCGGCGGCCATCGGTGATGTAGTCGGTCTCGCCCGTCACGGCGACGACCGCCTGCGTGTTCAGCGCGAGGATTTGCGCGGCTTCCAGCGCCGCATCGGTCGCGGCGGTGCTGTCCACGCCGCGCGCGCTCGCCGTTCCGCCCGACAGGCTGATGATTTCCGACGCGTTGCCGCGAATCACCGCCGGCTTCGCATCGAGCAATTCGAGCGCGAACTCCGTGCGAAACGCGAGCGGCCCCACGGCGACGGGATCGAGCACCCACGGCTTGCCGGCGCCGTTGGCGGCGTCGACGGCGGCGCGGATCGCGCGCGACTGCGGCACATCGAGCGTGCCGAGGTTCACCGAGAGCGCATTGGCGACCGGTGCGAATTCGGCGACTTCCTCGCGCGCGACGACCATCGCCGGTGCGGCGCCCACGGCCAGCAGCACGTTCGCGGTGAAGTTCGTGACGACGAGGTTCGTCAGGCAATGCACGAGCGGCGCGGTATCGCGCACGCGCGTGACGAACGAGAAGAGATCGGCTGATTGCATGATGAGTAAAGACTAGCCGACGGCGCGCGAGCGGTCAGTGCCGCGCCTCGCCGATCAGCGCGACGGAATCGAACGCGCGCTGATTCGCCTGATGACGGCGCATGACGAAGTACATCATCAGACACACGAACGAGCCGAACATCACGATGACGAACTGGATCGGCATGTCGAGCCACACGAGCACCGCGTACAGGCACAGCATCACCAGCACCGACAGATTCTCGTTGAAGTTCTGCACGGCGATCGAGTGTCCGGCCGAGAGCAGCACGTGTCCGCGATGCTGCAGCAGCGCGTTCATCGGCACGACGAAGAAGCCCGACAGTCCGCCGACGATCATCAGGAACAGATACGCGACGAGCAGATAGCCGGGGAAGTGCATCTTGCCGAAGTAGATGCCCCAGTGCGCCGGAAACAGATGCCGCGTGTAGAACGCCATGAGCATGACGGCGAGGCCCATCATGATGCCGACCGGCAGCACCGACAGCGAGCGCTTGAGCGGCACGCGCGCCGCCGCGAGCACCGCGCCCGCCGCCACGCCGACCGCGATCACCGCCTGCAGGATGGCCGCCTGCGAGAGCGTCATGCCGAGCGACACTTCCGCCCATTTGAGCACGATGAACTGCAGCGTCGCGCCCGCGCCCCAGAAGAGCGTCGTGACGGCAAGCGAAATCTGGCCCAGCTTGTCGCGCCAGAGCGTGAGGAAGCAGTCGGCGAAATCCGTGATGAGCTTGATCGGCCGCGTTTCCTGCTTCGGATAGCGCGCGCCGGTATCGGGAATGCGCAGATTGAAGATGGCGGCGATCACGTACATCAGCATGATTACGAGCATCGCGGCTTCGGCGGGCGTGGTGATACGCGGGATATGCAGACTCAGCAGGTGACTCGCGATATGCGGACTGATGAGCGCGCCGCCCATGACCGTGCCGAGGATGATCGAGCCGACCGTCGTGCCTTCGATCCACCCGTTCGCCGCCACGAGCCGGTCGGGCGGCAGGAGTTCGGTGAGAATGCCGTACTTCGCGGGCGAATAGGCCGCCGCGCCGAAGCCGACGATGCCATACGCGAGCAGTGGATGCGCGCCGAACAGCATCGTGATGCAGCCGACGACCTTGATGGTATTGGTCACGAACATCACATGACCCTTGGGCCGCGAGTCCGCGAAAGCGCCGACGAATGCCGCGAGGATCACATAGGACAGCACGAAGAACAGCTTCAGCAGCGGCGTCATCCAGTTCGGCGCGTGAAGGTCTTTCAGCAGTGCGATGGCAGCGATCAGTAGTGCGTTATCGGCCAGCGATGAGAAAAACTGCGCGGCCATGATGGTGTAAAAACCTTTTTTCATCTGATCCGAAGCTTTCCTCACTGCGGGTGATCCGCCCCGGACGCTGCTCGTGCTGCTGTCATGCGTTCGGGCTTATGCCGTTCGAAATGGGTTGTGCGCAGGGCTTTATAACACGAAAATAGGCGCATTCTGACTAGCGGTAATCTCGATCGCGCGCGAACCGCCTGATCCGTCAAGGCGCCCGCGCCCGGGATTTTTTATAAGGTCCTGATTCACAAGGCGTCTTGATCGACGAAGCGGCCGCTCGCTTCGCTGGCGTATGCTTCTCGTCTTTCCGCCCGAACCGTGATTCCACCCAAACGCTCATGCCGCGCCCCCTTTCAGCAACCATTCACACGCCTGCACTCGCCAACAACCTCGCCGTCGCGCGCAAATTCGCGCCGAAATCCAAGATCTGGGCTGTCGTCAAGGCCAATGCGTATGGCCACGGACTCGCGCGAGCGTTCCCCGGACTTCGCGCAACGGACGGCTTTGGCCTTCTGGACCTCGAAGAGGCGGCAAAGTTGCGGGAACTGGGATGGGCAGGACCGATTCTTCTGCTGGAAGGCTTCTTCAGGCCGACGGACATCGATGTCATCGACCGCTACAGCCTGACCACGGCCGTCCATTGCGACGAACAGCTGCGCATGCTGGAGATGGCGCGCCTGTCGAAGCCGGTCAACATTCAGCTGAAGATGAATAGCGGCATGAACCGGCTCGGCTACACGCCGGAGCGTTTTCGCGCCGCCTGGGAGCGGGCGCGCGCCTGCCAGGGCATCGGCCAGATCACGCTGATGACCCATTTTTCCGATGCCGACAGCGAGCGCGGCATCGCGCATCAACTGGAGGCGTTCGAGCGCGGTGCGGAAGGTATCGCGGGGGCGCGCAGCCTGTCCAATTCGGCGGCGGTGATGTGGCATCCGTCCGCGCACTTCGACTGGGTGCGGCCCGGCATCATGCTGTATGGCGCGTCGCCGTCGGGTGTGACGGCCGATATCGCCGGGACCGGCCTCAAGCCCGCCATGACGCTTTCGTCCGAACTCATCGCCGTGCAGACGGTGCAGCCGGGCCAGAGCGTCGGGTACGGCTCGACGTTTCGCGCGGAGAAGGGGATGCGTATCGGCGTGGTGGCGTGCGGCTATGCGGACGGTTATCCGCGGATCGCGGCAGAAGGCACGCCGGTGATCGTCGACGGCGTGATGACGAAGCTCGTCGGCCGCGTGTCGATGGACATGCTCACCGTCGATCTGACGCCGTGCCCGAACGCGGGCATCGGCTCGCGCGTCGAGTTGTGGGGAACCAACCTGCCGATCGACGATGTCGCGCGCGCGTGCGGCACCATCGGCTACGAGCTGATGTGCGCGATCGCGCAGCGCGTGCCGGTGCGGGCCGAGTAAGCAGCGCCGGTGGGCGCGGGAACGAATCGAATCTCTGACAAGGCAATACGTGGCGAAAGCAGCAAAGGCGAAAACGCTCTTCATCTGTAGCGAGTGCGGCGGGCAGGCGCCGAAGTGGACAGGGCAGTGCGCGGCGTGCGGAGCGTGGAACACGCTGGTGGAATCAGTGGAGCAGGCGCCGTCGGCGCATCGCTTCCAGGCGCTCGCGAAGAGTTCGGCGGTGCAGCGTCTCGCCGACATCGAAGCGTCGGACGTGCCGCGCTTCACGACTGGCGTCGGCGAGTTCGATCGCGTGCTCGGCGGCGGGCTGGTGCCCGGCGGCGTGGTGCTGATCGGCGGCGATCCGGGCATCGGCAAATCGACGCTGCTGCTGCAGTCGCTCGCTGAAATCGCGCGCGAGCGTCCGGCGCTCTACGTGAGCGGCGAGGAGTCCGGTGCGCAGATCGCGTTGCGCGCGCAGCGGCTCGGGTTGATCGGCGGAAACGACAGCGCCGTGGCCGATCTGAGCCTGCTCGCCGAGATTCAGCTCGAAAAGATTCAGGCGACCATCGATGAACAGCGTCCCGAAGTCGCCGTCATCGACTCCATTCAGACCATTTACTCCGAAGCGCTGACGTCCGCGCCCGGCTCGGTCGCGCAGGTGCGCGAATGCGCGGCTCAATTGACGCGCATCGCGAAGCAGACGGGGACGTCGATCATCATGGTCGGACACGTCACGAAGGAGGGCAGTCTCGCTGGCCCGCGCGTGCTGGAGCATATCGTCGACACGGTGCTGTACTTCGAAGGCGATACCCACTCGTCGTTCCGGCTCGTGCGCGCGTTCAAGAACCGCTTCGGCGCGGTCAACGAGCTCGGCGTATTCGCGATGACGGAGAAAGGGCTGCGCGGCGTCGCGAATCCGTCGGCGCTTTTCCTGTCGCAGCACGAGCAGAGCGTCGCGGGTTCGTGCGTGCTCGTGACGCAGGAAGGGTCGCGGCCGCTGCTCGTCGAAGTGCAGGCGCTCGTCGATACCGCGCACGTGCCCAATCCGCGGCGGCTCGCAGTCGGCCTCGAACAGAACCGGCTCGCGCTGCTGCTGGCGGTGCTGCATCGGCATGCGGGTATTGCGTGCTTCGATCAGGACGTGTTTCTCAATGCAGTGGGCGGCGTCAAGATCACGGAACCCGCCGCCGACCTCGCCGTGCTGCTCGCGATTCATTCGTCCATGCGCAACAAGCCGCTGCCGAAGGGTCTCATCACGTTCGGCGAAGTCGGGCTCGCGGGCGAAATCCGCCCATCGCCGCGCGGGCAGGATCGCCTGAAGGAAGCGGCCAAGCTCGGCTTCTCCGTCGCGCTGATTCCGAAGGCGAACGCGCCCAAGCAGGCGATCGACGGACTGAAGGTCATCGCCGTGGATCGCATCGAGGAAGCGATCGACCGCGTGCGCGACCTCGAGTAACGCGCCGACGGATCGGCGCCGGCGTAACGAGCCGTAAAAAACCCCTCATCGCGTGTAACCCAAGGCGGGTTTCGTTTGCCTATGCTCTTCTGGCCAGGGACCCGGCAGCTTCGTGGACAGGAGCGGCCGCAAGCATCGAGAGGACCACGCCTTGAAGCACGCCAAATCAACGCGAGCCAAGCCCGCGTTCCATCTGCGGGGATGTCGCGTGTCGGCGCCCTTGCAGCAGCCGTGGGGCAGCGGGTGCCGGATCATCGAATGGATCGACGGCGAGGGACAGATTTCGCGGCGCGCCGTGGCTGCGGATGTCACGGAAGATGAAGTCGTCGCCGTCATCCGCCGTCACGTGACCGGGCGCAAGCATGTGCTCGTCGACGACGAAAGTCAGCCGCGTCAGACCTTGCCGCGCCGTTAGGCTTGCCTATCCGCGAAGAGCGGATGCGCCGCCGCTTCGGCCGGCGTCAACACGGGCGCGACGCAGCAGTCGAGCGGCTCCAGCAGCGCGATCCATTCGTCGCGCGTGCGCTCGCGAAAGCACGCCGCCGCTTGCGCCGACAGTTCCTTCGCGTCCGCGCCACCGATTGCCTGTCCCAGACTCCAGTGCCGCGCGGCTCACTCGGGGCGGCCGAGTGCGTGACACAGCGTCTGCCAGAACTTCAGTTCGAGCGCGCCGACCGCGATGAACCGGTCATCCCGCGTGCGATACACGTCGTAGCACGGCACGCCGCCGTTCAGCAAGCCGGCGCCCGCGCGCGTGCTCGCGTCGTCGCCGCGAGTGAGCGCGACATGCGCCATCACGTTGTGTGCGTGAACCGCGTGGGTCATGGAAACATCGACCCGACGTCCTTCGCCGCCACGCGCGACATGCCAGAGCGCCGCAAGCATCTCGGTCACGGCGCAAAGCGCGCCGCCCAGCAAGTCCGCCAGCTGAAAATTCGGCGCGACGGGCGTGCCATCCGGCGCGGCGAGCTGATCGAGCACGCCCGCATACGCCATGTAGTCGATATCGTGGCCTGCCTTGTCCGCGAACGGGCCGTTGCTTCCGAAGCCGGTGATCGCGCAATAGACGAGCTTGGGATTCACCTGACGCAGGACGTCATAGCCGACGCCCAGCCGCGCCATCACCGATGGCCGAAAGCTCTCGACGAGCGCATCGGCATTGCGCACCAAATCGATCAGCTTCGCGCGGTCCGCTTCGGTCTTGAGATCGAGCGTGACCGTCCGCTTGCCGCGATTCACGATGCGATAGAACGCGCTCGGCGTACCGCTTCGGCGCTCGGCTTCCGTCTGCAACATCGTGCGCGCGTAGTCGCCTTCGCCCGGCGGCTCGATCTTGAGCACGTCCGCGCCCAGTTCCGCGAGCCGCAAGGTCGCGACCGGACCGGGCAGCAGGCGCGTCAGGTCGAGTACACGGAGGCCGGCGAGGGCGGGCGGAGGCGTCATGAACCGATCTGTTCGAGTTCCTCGTGCGCTTCGAGCCACTCCAGTTCCAGCGTCTCGAGCCGTGCGCTGACTTCGCCCTGACGGCGAATCGTCTCGGTGAGCTTCGCCTTTAGCGCGGCGTCGTAGCTGGCGGGATCGGCGACGAACGCATCGAGCGTCGACTTCTCCGCGTTCAGCGCATCCATTTCCTTCTCGATCTTCGCGATGCGCGATTGCAGCGGCTTCTTCAGATGCGACAGCTTCTGCCGTTCCTGCGCCTCCTGCTTGCGCTGCTCCTTGCGATTGACCGCACTGTCCTGCGCGACGCCCACCGCCGACGATGCGCCGCTCGCTTCCTTCGCCGCCGCGCGCGTTTCGGCGGCGTGCTGCAGCAGCCAGTCGCGATAGTCGTCGAGATCGCCATCGAACGGACTCAGCCGATGCTTCGCGACCAGCATGAACGTGTCGGTCGTCGCGCGCAGCAGATGCCGGTCGTGGGACACGAGGATCAGCGTGCCTTCGAACTGCGCGAGCGCCATCGTCAGTGCGTGACGCGTTTCGAGGTCCAGGTGGTTGGTCGGTTCGTCGAGCAGCAGCAGATTGGGCTTCTGCCAGATGATGAGCGCGAGCGCGAGCCGCGCCTTCTCGCCGCCCGAGAAGGGCGCGATTTTCGCGGTCGCCATGTCGCCGGAGAAGTTGAAGCTGCCGAGAAAATCGCGCAACTCCTGCTCACGTGTGTCCGGCGCGAGGCGCGCGAGATGCTGAAGCGCGGAATCGTCCGGACGCAGCGTTTCGAGCTGATGCTGCGCGAAGTAGCCGATCTGCAGGCCCTTGCCCTGACGCACGTGACCGGACAGCGGTTCGAGCGTGTCCGCGAGCGTCTTGATGAGCGTCGACTTGCCCTGACCGTTCGCACCCAGCAGGCCGATGCGCTGACCGCTCTGGATCGACAGCGTGACGCCTTCGACGATCGGAATTTCCGCGCCGTCATCGCCGTGATAGCCGCAGCGCACGCCTTCCATGACCATCATCGGGTTGGGCGCGGCATCGGGCGTGCGGAACTCGAACGTAAACGGCGAGCTCGCGTGCGCCGGCGCGATCAGTTCCATCTTCTCCAGCGCCTTCACCCGGCTCTGCGCCTGCTTCGCCTTCGTCGCCTTGGCCTTGAAGCGGTCGATGAAGCTCTGCAGATGCTGCACGGTCTTCTGCTGCTTCTCGAATGCGCTCTGCTGCAGCGCGAGCTGTTGAGCGCGCAAAATCTCGAACTGGCTATAGTTGCCGCCGTAGCGCTTCACCTGCCGGTTTTCCAAATGCAGCGTGACGTTGCAAACGGAATCGAGGAATTCGCGGTCGTGCGATATCACGACGAGCGTGCCCGGATAGCGCGCCAGCCAGTCTTCGAGCCACACGATGGCGTCGAGGTCGAGGTGGTTGGTCGGCTCGTCGAGCAGCAGCAGGTCGGACGGACACATCAACGCTTGCGCGAGATTCAGGCGCATGCGCCAGCCGCCCGAGAAGCTCGAAACCGGTTCGCGCGTCTGCGCGAGCGTGAAGCCGAGGCCCAGCAACAGCGTTTCGGCGCGTGCGGGGGCGGTGTAGCCGTCGGCATCGGCGAAAGCGGCGTGGGCTTCGGCTTCCTCGGCGCCGTCGTGCGCAGCGGACGCGGCGGCGATGCGCGCTTCGATCGCCCGCAAGTGCGTGTCGCCGTCGAGCGTGTAGTCGAGCGCGGTGCGATCCACCGCCGGCGTTTCCTGCGCGACGTGAGCGATGCGCCAGGACGGCGGCATCGAGAAGTCGCCGCCGTCCGCGTGCAATTGGCCGCGCAGCACGGCGAAGAGCGTGGACTTGCCTGCGCCGTTCGCGCCGACGAGACCGGCTTTCTCGCCCGGATTGAGCGTGAAGCTCGTCTCTTCGAAAAGCGGCTTCGTGCCGCGGGACAGGCTGAACTGGTTGAAGCGGATCACGTCGGGATGGCGGCGAAGGGCGCGGGCTTGAGAGGAAAGCGCTATTTTAGACCGGCCGCGCCGCCGCCAACGGATCGTCCGTTCGGCCAATGGCGGCCGATCGCGGGCGGTAGTAGCATCGCCTGAATTCAAACTTTCAGCGGGGAACATGCCATGCGTTCAACTTCCGACAGCATCTACGGCTTCACGGCGGAGACGCTCGACGGCGCGACCGTCGGTCTCGACACGTACCGCGACAAGGTGCTGCTGATCGTCAACACGGCGAGCGAATGCGGTTTCACGCCGCAATACAAGGGACTGCAGGAGTTGTACGCGCGGCTCGCGTCGCGCGGCTTCGAGGTCCTCGGCTTTCCGTGCAACCAGTTCGGCAAGCAGGAACCGGGCGATGCGGCGCAGATCGGGGGATTCTGCGAGAAGAACTACGGCGTGACCTTTCCGATGTTCGCGAAGATCGAGGTCAACGGGGCGAACGCGCATCCGCTCTACAAGTACCTGACCGAGAAGGAGCCGGGCGTGCTCGGGCTTGCGGCCATCAAGTGGAACTTCACGAAGTTCCTCGTGGATCGGAAGGGGAACATCGTGAAGCGGTATGCGCCGATCACGAAGCCGGAGGCCATTGCGGCGGACATCGAGAAGCTGCTGTAGCGCGTCAGAGTATCGGCGAGAACAGCCGCGCGACGTGCATCGCCATCCGATGCCAGAACGGGAAGCCGAGATAATCGGTGTCGTCGATCTCATACGCGTGCGCGAAGTCGACGAGCAGCATGCTTTCCACCTGCCGTGCGAAGTCGTGATCGACGGTCAGCACGGTGATCTCGAAGTTTAGGCGGAAGGAGCGGTTGTCCAGATTCGCGCTGCCGACCGACGCGGCGATATCGTCCACGAGCACGACTTTCTGGTGCAGAAAGCCCGGCTTGTAGCGGAAGATGCGCACGCCGGCCTGCACGAGATCGTACGCATAAAGCCGCGACGCCGCGAACACCACGTGATGATCACGCCGGCTCGGAATCAGGATGCGCACGTCCACGCCGCGCATCACCGCGAGCCGTAGCGCGGAAAAAACGGCTTCGTCGGGGATCAGATAGGGCGACGTGATCCAGATGCGTTCGCGCGCCGCGTTGATCGCCTCGACGAAAAAGAGCGAGCAGGTCTCCTGCTTGTCGGCAGGGCCGCTCGACAGCACCATGCAGTGCATGTTGTCGCCGGTGTGCGGCGCGGGACCGAGTTCGGGAAGGCGCTGCGTCGCCCAGTACCAGTCTTCGGTGAAGACGAACTGGATGCTCGCGATGGCCGGGCCGCGCACTTCCACGTGGGTATCGCGCCACGGCGAAAGCCGCGGATTGCCGCCGAGATATTCGACGCCCACGTTGTGCCCGCCGACGAACGCGCGCTTGCCGTCGACGACCACGATCTTCCGATGATTGCGGAAGTTGATCTGAAACCGATGCACGAACTTGCGCTTGGTCGCGAACGGATGCGCCTCGACGCCGCCCGCACGCAGCGCGTGCACGTAGCGATGCGGGAGATCGAAGCTGCCGATGCTGTCGTAGAGAAAGTAGACGCGCACGCCCGCTTGCGCCTTCGCGATGAGCGCATCGCGCAGCATGTCGCCGAGCGCATCCGCGCGCACGATGAAAAACTGCACGACGATATAACGCTCGGCGGCTTCGATCGCTTCGAGAATCGCGGAGAACGTGGCGTCGCCGTCGACCAGCACGCGCACCGAATTGCCGCGCAGAAAAGGCATGCCCGACAGACGCTGGAGCGTGCGAATCGTCGGATTGCCGAGATACTCGGCCGGACCCGGCGAGAGCTCGCCCCGCGCGCCCGGGGAATCGAGCAGCGCCATGCCTGTTTCGGGCGCGTCGCTGCGCTCCTTCGATTCCCACTCGGCCGGCTTCGTGCGATGGCGCAATATTTCGACTTCGAGCCGCCGCTCGTCGATGTAATCGGCGAACTTGCTGCGGCCGAGGAACAGGTAAGGGATGAGCGTGAGATACGGCATCGCGACGAGCGATACCGCCCACGCGACCGCGCCTTGAGACGTGCGCGTATGGATGACCGCGTGCACGGCGGCGATCACGCCGAGCACATGCGCGGCCATCACGAGCGTGCCGACGTGGAGCCAGTCTGCTGCTTGCATAGGCATGCGTAAGGTTCGATACGTTCCGCGCTCGGGCGCGCGGACCGGGATGACGAGCGCCGCGTCGGCGGCGATGCGTCATCTTACCCAACCTTCCTGGTCCGAAACGCGTCGCGCGTCAGGCTTGCGCAGGCAGGTCGGCTGCCTGAACGAGGAACACGTTGTCGTCGCCGGCGCTTGTCGAAAGCCAGACGAGATCGAGGCCGCCGAACGCAGCCTCGACGTTCGCACGCTCGTTGCCGATTTCGACGACGAGCACGCCGTCTTCGGTCAGCCACTTGCTCGCGTCGCGCACGATGCGCCGCACGATGTCCATGCCGTCCTCGCCGCCCGCGAGCGCGAGTTCCGGCTCGTGGCGGTATTCGGCGGGCAGCGATTGCATCGCGCCGGCGTTCACATACGGCGGATTCGTGATGATGACCTCGTAACGCGCGCCGGACAGCGGCGCGTAAAGATCGCCTTCGTGCAGCGTCACGCGATCCTGCAGGCCGTAGTCGTCGACGTTGCGGCGCGCGACCGCGAGCGCATCGGCGGAGATGTCGACTGCATCGATATCGGCGTTTTCGAAGGCCTGCGCGGCCAGAATCGCGAGGCAACCGGAGCCGGTGCACAGTTCGAGCACGCGCGTGACGTGGTCGGGATCGGCCACATACGGCTGCAAGCCGTCCTGCAGCAATTCGCCGATGAACGAGCGCGGCACGATCACGCGCTCATCGACATAAAAGCGATGACCGTGCATCCACGCTTCCTGCGTGATGTAGGCGGCCGGCACGCGCTCTTTCGCGCGGCGTTCGATCACCTGCATCACGGCGTCGATTTCGCTGTCGAGCAGGCGCGCGTCGAGGAACGGATCGAGCGTGTCGAGCGGCAGATGCAGCGTGTGGAGGATGAGATACGCGGCTTCGTCATAGGCATTGGTCGAGCCGTGGCCGAACGAGAGGCCCGCTTCGGTGAAGCGCGAGACGCCGAAACGCAGCAGGTCGCGCACGGTGAGAAAGGGTAGCGCCATCGAAGGCTCCTTGTTGTTGTGCGAATGAATTCAGGCGATCAGTTCTTCGAGCACGCGGCGATACACGTTCTTCAGCGGCTCGATGAATCGCACTTCGATATGTTCGTCGATTTTATGGATGCTGCCGTTCGGCGGGCCGAATTCCACGACCTGCTCGCAGATGCGCGCGATGAAGCGGCCATCCGAGGTGCCGCCGGTGGTCGACAGTTCGGGCTGTGCACCGGTTTCCTCGCGGATCGCTCTTTCGAGCGCGTCGGACAGCGCGCCGCGCGGCGTCAGAAACGGCAGGCCGCTGACGAACCACTTGAGATCGTAGTCGAGCGCGTGCTTGTCGAGAATCGCGTGGACGCGGCTTTGCAGGCGCTCGACCGTGCTCGCCGTCGAGAACCGGAAGTTGAATATGAGCTCGGCATGGCCGGGAATCACGTTCGTCGCGCCCGTGCCCGAGTGCAGGTTCGAGACCTGCCACGTGGTCGGCGGAAAGTATTCGTTGCCGTCGTCCCAGCGTTCGGCGACGAGTTCGGCGAGCGCCGGCGCGAGCAGATGAATCGGATTCTTCGCAAGGTGCGGATACGCGATGTGCCCCTGAACGCCCTTTACCGTGAGCTTGCCGGTCATCGAGCCGCGCCGTCCGTTCTTGACCATGTCGCCGAGCGTTTCGTTCGAAGTCGGCTCGCCGACGATGCAGTAGTCGAGTCGCTCGCCGCGCGCCTGCAGCGCCTCGACGACCTTCACGGTGCCGTCGGTGGCGGGGCCTTCTTCATCGCTCGTGATGAGCAGCGCGATCGAACCGCGATGCGCCGGATGCTTCGCGACGAACTCTTCGCTCGACACGACGAACGCCGCCAGCGACGCCTTCATGTCGGCTGCGCCGCGCCCGTAGAGCTTGCCGTCGCGATGCGTCGGCGTGAAGGGCGGTGAGTTCCATTGCTCGACGGGGCCGGTCGGCACGACGTCGGTGTGTCCGGCGAACGCGAGCAGCTTGCCCGCAGCGCCGTCCGCGCCGCGTTTGACTGCCCACAGGTTCGTGACGCCGCCCGACGCGATGGTTTCGCACACGAAGCCGGCAGCGGACAGACGTTCGGTCATCAGCGACTGGCAAT
Source organism: Caballeronia sp. LZ016 (assembly GCF_031450805.1). NCBI lineage: Bacteria > Pseudomonadati > Pseudomonadota > Betaproteobacteria > Burkholderiales > Burkholderiaceae > Caballeronia > Caballeronia sp. LZ016. The sequence goes on along the minus strand of NZ_JARTVY010000001.1, from coordinate 2,514,211 downwards.
CGCGATCGTCGGGCGTGACGGACGCGCGTGCGATCAGGGCTTCGGTAAGGGAGAGTGTGCCGGACATGGTTGGACCTGCGTCTGGAAAGACAAAAAAATGCCGGCGCGGCGGCCGGCAAGCGGTTCTGTATCGAGGCGAGCGATGGCGTCCGTGAGAGCCATCGCCACGCATTACGCGAAGAGCGTCTCGTACTGCTCGGCCGAGAAGCCGAGCGTCTTCACGCGGCCGTTCACGACGATGACCGGCCGCTTGATGATCGACGGCTTGTGGATCATCAGCGCGATGGCGCCGGCCGTGGTGTCGGCTTCGGCCTTGTGGACGTCCGACAGCCCGCGCCAGGTCGTGCCGCGCTTGTTGATGAGCTGATCGAGCGGCACGTCCTTCAACCAGTCCTGAAGCAGTTTCTCGTTCACGCCGGCTTTCTTGAAGTCGTGAAATTCGAACGGCACGCCGCGCTCTTCCAGCCACACGCGCGCCTTCTTCACCGAGTCGCAGTTCGGAATGCCGTACACGACAGTCGTCTTGGCCAACTCAGTCGCCTCGCAGCAGTTCGTTCAGGCCGACTTTCGCGCGCGTCTTGGCATCGACCTTCTTCACGATGACCGCGCAGTAGAGGCTGTGCGAACCGTCCTTCGACGGCAGATTGCCCGCGACCACCACCGAACCGGCCGGAATTCGGCCATACGTGACTTCGCCTGTTTCGCGGTCGTAAATTTTCGTCGACTGGCCGAGGTACACGCCCATCGAAATGACCGAGTTCTCTTCGACGATCACGCCTTCCACCACTTCCGAGCGCGCGCCGATGAAGCAGTTGTCCTCGATGATGACCGGGTTCGCCTGGAGCGGCTCCAGCACGCCGCCGATACCCACGCCGCCCGACAGGTGCACGTTCTTGCCGATCTGCGCGCACGAGCCGACGGTGGCCCAGGTGTCGACCATCGTGCCTTCGTCGACGTAAGCGCCGATGTTCGTGTACGACGGCATCAGCACGACATTCTTCGCAATGAACGAGCCGCGGCGCGCGATGGCCGGCGGCACCACGCGGAAGCCGCCCGCCGCGAAGTCCTCGGCGGTGTAGCCGGCGAACTTCGAAGGCACCTTGTCGTAGAACTGCGAGTAACCACCGGCGGCCATCGGCGCGTTGTCTTCCAGGCGGAACGACAGCAAAACCGCCTTCTTCAGCCACTGATTGACGACCCACTCGCCGTCGCGCTTTTCGGCCACGCGCAACGCGCCCTTGTCGAGCTGTTCGATGGCGTGCGCGACCGCGTCGCGGACTTCGGCCGGCGCCGCTTTCGGCGAAAGCTCGGCGCGGTTTTCCCAGGCGTTGTCGATGATGCTCTGAAGTTGTTGCGACATAGTGATTTCAAGGATGGAGTGATGGACCGGCAGCGCCCGTCAGGACTTGAGCGTGCGGCAGAATTCGACGATGCGGCGGGCGCCTTCGACACATTCCTCGGTCCCCGCCACGAGCGCGATGCGCACGAAGCCTTCGCCGGGATTCATGCCATGCGCCGGACGAGCGAGATAGGAGCCCGGCAGAACCGTCACATTATAGTCGGCGTAGAGACGCGCCGCGAACCCGGTATCGGACAGCCCGGTGCGCGAAACGTCGGCCCAGAGGTAGAACGCGGCATCGGGCAGACGGACGTCGAGCACTTCCGCGAGCATGGGTGTCACCGTCCGGAATTTGCTCACATACATCGCCCGGTTGTCGCGCACGTGCGTTTCATCCTGCCAGGCGGCGATGCTTGCACGCTGGAAAACCGTCGACAGCGCCGCGCCGTGATACGTGCGATACAGCAGGAATTGCTTGAGGATGGCGGCGTCGCCGGCGACGAAGCCCGAGCGCATGCCCGGCACGTTCGATCGCTTCGACAGGCTCGACAGCATCACGAGGCGCTCGAAGCCGCGGTTCAGCAGGCGCGCGGCCTCCAGAGCGCCGAGCGGCGGATGCGCTTCGTCGAAGTAGATCTCCGAATAACATTCGTCGGACGCGATCACGAAGCCGTGCTTGTCCGACAGCGCGAAGAGCTCGCGCCAGTTGTCGAGCGTCAGCACCGCGCCCGTCGGATTGCCCGGCGAGCAGACATAGAGGAGTTGCGTGCGCGCCCAGATGCCGTCCGGCACGGCGGAGTAATCGCACGCGAAGTTGCGCGCCGGATCGCTGTTCACGAAGTACGGCTCGGCGCCCGCGAGCAGCGCCGCGCCTTCGTAGATTTGATAGAACGGGTTCGGACAGAGTACGATCGGCGGTTCGGCTTCGCGCAGTTCAGGCGTGCTGCGGCTGTCGATGACGGCCTGCGCCAGCGCGAACAGCGCTTCGCGCGAGCCCGACACGGGCAGCACCTCCGTGGCCGGATCGAGCGATGCGAGACCGTAGCGCGCCTTCGTCCATGTGGCGATGGCTTCGCGCAGCGGTTCGCTTCCGAGCGTCGGCGGATAGGCGGCGAGGCCGTCGAGCGAATTCACGACGGCGTCGCGGATCAGCGCTGGCGTCGGATGCTTCGGCTCGCCGATGCCGAAGCTGATCGGCGTGAATCCGGCGCGCGGCTCGATGCCTTTGAAGAGCGCGCGGAGCTTTTCGAACGGATACGGCTGGAGTTTCTGAAGAAGTGGATTCACGGCGTGACCGGTAAGCGATGAGCGACGAGTGAACGGATGGTCGGGGCGGCGGCGCAGCGCCATGCACGCCGGCGAGAACAGGCCATTGGACGACCCGCTGCGGCGGCACGATAGAGACATCGATGAAGCGCACGATTATACCCCGCGCCTTTGCAGCAAAGGGCTGCAGGGCAACGAACGACACAGCATGACGATCCCGCATTCCACCCGACGAGCCCGCCCATGACCCGCCGTCTGCACGACGCGCTGCCGACGCTCGCGATCATGCTCGGCGCGTCCGTTTGGGGCCTCGTCTGGTATCCGATGCGCGTGCTTGCGTCGATGGGGCTCACCGGCACCCTCGCGAGCGCGACGACGAGCGGCGCGGCGTGCCTGTGCGTCCTCTTGCTCAGACGCCGCTCGATCAGCACGATTTCCTGGCACTGGCTGCTCGTCGCGCTCGGCCTCGCGGCGGGCATGACGAGCGTCGGTTTCGTATGGGGCGCGATTCACGGTCAGGTGATGCGCGTGCTGTTGCTCTTTTATCTGACGCCCGCATGGACGGCGGTGTTCGCGCATTTCATCCTGAACGATCGCCTGACGCGCGCGGACGCCGCCTTGTCGTTGCTCTCGCTCGCGGGCGCGGTCACGATGCTCTGGTCGCCCGCGCTCGGCTTGCCGCTGCCCGCGAATCTCGCGGAGTGGGCGGGGCTGATGGGCGGCATGGGCTTCGCAATGAGCAACGTGCTCGTCGTCAGGATCACGCGGACGATGCCGCGCATGAAGCCCGAAATGCGCACGGCGGTGATCTTCGGCGGCGCGGCTGTCGTCGCAAGCGTGGCGAGCCTTTTCGAGCCGATGCCCGCGCCGCCCGCCGCATCGCAGATGGGTACGGTCGCGTTCATCGTGATCGGGCTGGGCGCCGTGCTCGCGGTGAACAACGTCATCGTGCAGATCGGGCTTGCGCGCGTGCCGGCCAATCGCGCGTCGATCATCATGCTGTTCGAACTGGTCGTGACGGCGCTGTCGTCGTGGCTCTTCGCGGGCGAGGCGCCGGGGCCGCGCGAATGGGCGGGCGGGGCGTGCATCGTGGCCGCGTGCTTGCTGTCGGCGTGGGTGCATCGGCAGGCGCGAAAGGGCGATGAAGCATCGCCGGCGCGGCCGCAAGACCCGCCAGGCGAAAAGAAATCGACACGCGCGATGGTATGATGGTGTCCGCTCGCGACCGGGCGGAAAGGCTCTCGCGGGCATGACACGATCACACGCGACGGGCGCTGCCGCCTGTCTGCCTTTCATCCTCCGTCATCCACTTCAAACAGCGATATCGCCGTGCGTCTGACTTCGATCAAACTCGCTGGTTTCAAGTCCTTCGTCGATCCCACGCATTTCCAGGTCCCCGGCCAGCTGGTCGGCGTCGTCGGGCCGAATGGCTGCGGCAAGTCCAATATCATCGACGCCGTGCGCTGGGTGCTCGGCGAATCGCGCGCATCCGAATTGCGCGGCGAGTCGATGCAGGACGTCATCTTCAACGGATCGACCGCGCGCAAGCCCGGCAGCCGCGCGAGCGTCGAACTCATCTTCGATAACGCCGATGGCCGCGCCGCCGGCCAGTGGAGCGCGTACGGCGAGATCGCCGTGAAGCGTGTGCTCACGCGCGACGGCACGTCCAGTTACTACATCAACAACCTGCCCGCGCGACGCCGCGACATCCAGGACATCTTCCTCGGCACGGGCCTCGGTCCGCGCGCCTACGCGATCATCGGGCAGGGGATGATCGCGCGGATCATCGAAGCGAAGCCGGAAGAACTGCGCGTGTTTCTCGAGGAAGCCGCGGGGGTGTCGAAGTACAAGGAACGGCGCCGCGAAACGGAGAACCGCCTGCACGACACGCGAGAGAATCTCACGCGCGTGGAGGATATCGTCCGCGAACTGACGACGAATCTGGAGAAGCTCGAAGGGCAGGCGATCGTCGCGACCAAGTACAAGGAACTGCAGGCCGAAGGCGAAGAGAAGCAGCGGCTGCTCTGGCTGCTGCGCAAGAACGAAGCCGGCAACGAGGCGGAGCGGCAGCAGCGCGCCATTCGCGAAGCGCAGGTCGAGCTCGAAGCGCAGACCGCGCGTCTGCGTGAAGTCGAAGCGCAGCTGGAAACGCTTCGTGTCGCCCATTACAGCGCGAGCGACGCGATGCAGGGCGCACAGGGCGCGCTCTACGAGGCCAACGCCGAAGTGAGCCGGCTCGAAGCGGAGATCAAATTCATCGTCGAGTCGCGCAATCGCGTGCAGGCGCAGATCGCCGCGCTCGCCGCGCAGCGCGAGCAATGGCAGATGCAGGCGCAAAAGGCGCGGGACGAAATCGAGACTGCATCGGAGGCGCTGGCCGAAGGCGAAGAGAAGGCCGCCATCGCGCAGGAAAACGCCGCCGCCAAGCACGACGCATTGCCGGAGCTCGAAGCCCGCTGGCGCGATGCGCAGGCGCAACTGAACGAGGAACGCGCGGGCATCGCGCGGGCGGAACAGGCGCTGAAACTCGAGGCGGCGCATCAGCGCAACGCGGATCAGCAGCTTCAGCAATTGCAACAGCGCCAGGAACGTCTGAAGAACGAAGCGAGCGGTCTCGACGCGCCCGACGAAGCGCAGCTCGAAGAACTGCGCATGCAGCTTGCCGAGAACGAAGAAGTGCTGGCCGAAGCGCAGGCGCGTCTCGCCGATGCCCAGCAAACCCTGCCGCGCCTCGACGGCGAACGCCGTGCGGCGCAAGAGCGCGTGCAGGCGGAAAGCGCGCAGATTCACCAGCTCGAAGCGCGCCTCGGCGCGTTGAAACAGCTTCAGGAAAGCGTTCAGACCGAGGGCAAGATCCAGCCGTGGCTCGACAAGCACGAACTCGGCGCGCTGCCGCGTCTGTGGAAGAAGCTGCATGTCGAAGCGGGCTGGGAAGCGGCGCTCGAAGCGGTGCTGCGCGAGCGGCTCGCGGCGCTGGAAGTGTCGAATCTCGACTGGGTGAAGGCGTTCGCCACCGATGCGCCTCCCGCCAAGCTCGCGTTCTATTCGCCGCCGGTCGCGGGCAAGCCGCTCGACGCGCCGCAGGGCTTGCGGCCGTTGTTGTCGCTCGTGCGGATCGACGATCCGGGCTTGCGCGCGGTGCTCAACGAGTGGCTCGGCGCGACGTTCATCGCGGATGACATCGCGCAGGCGCTCGCCATGCGCAATCAGCTGCCGGACGGCGGCGCGTTCGTCGTGAAGGCGGGGCATACGGTAACGCGGGTCGGCGTGCAGCTTTACGCATCCGATTCCGAGCAGTCCGGCATGCTCGCGCGCGCGCAGGAAATCGAAAATCTCACGCGGCAGGCGCGCGCGCAGACGCTGCTCGCCGACGAAGCGAAGAGTAATGCGGTTCGCGCCGACGCCGCGCATACGCAGGCATCGCAAGCACTTGCCGATGCCCGCTCCGCCGCCGAGCGCGCCACGCAGCGCGTGCATGCGCTGCAACTCGACGTGCTGAAGCTCGCGCAGGCGCACGAACGCTATACGCAGCGGAGCACGCAGATCGGCGAGGAACTGGAAGAAATCGCCGCGCAGATCGACGAACAGCGCGCGCTGCGGGCCGAATCCGAAGCCGCGTTCGAGCAGCACGACGCGGAAATCGCGCAATTGCAGGCGCGCTTCGAAGACAACCAGCTCGCATTCGAATCGCTCGACGAAGCGCTCACCGGCGCGCGCCACGAACTGCGCGAGCTGGAACGCGCCGCGAGCGACGCGAGCTTCGCGGTGCGCGGTCTCGCCGCGAAGATCGCCGAGTACGAGCGCAACATCGAGACGGCGCAGGATCAGAGTGAACGCGTCGCCGGCGCGCTGGAAGATGCGCGTGCGGAACTCGAGACCATCAACGAGCAGACGGCCGAAACCGGTCTACAGGATGCGCTCGAAGTGCGCGCGGCGCGCGAGGAAGCGCTTCATGCGGCGCGCATCGAACTGGACGATCTCACGGCGCGGCTGCGTCAGGCGGACGAACAGCGTCTTTTCGCGGAACGCTCGCTGCAGCCGCTGCGCGACAGGATCAACGAACTGCAGTTGAAGGAACAGGCGGCGCGCATCAGCGGCGAACAGTTCGTCGAGCAACTGCAGGCGGCGGGCGTCGACGAAGCGGAGTTGCAGGCGAAGCTCACGCCGGACATGAAGCCGTCGTATCTGCAGGGCGAAGTCACGCGCCTGAACAACGCGATCATCGCGCTCGGTCCGGTCAACATGGCCGCGCTGGAAGAACTCGCGGCGGCCACCGAGCGCAAGCACTTCCTCGACGCGCAATCGGCCGACCTGAACGACGCCATCGGCACACTGGAAGACGCGATCCAGAAGATCGACCAGGAAACGCGCGCGTTGCTGCAAGGCACGTTCGACGAAGTGAACCGTCACTTCGGCGAACTGTTCCCGCGTCTTTTCGGCGGCGGTCAGGCGAAGCTCATCATGACCGGCGACGAAATCCTCGATGCCGGCGTGCAGGTGATGGCGCAGCCGCCCGGCAAGAAAAATTCGACGATTCACCTGCTTTCGGGCGGCGAAAAGGCGCTCACCGCGACGGCCCTCGTCTTCGCGATGTTCCAGCTGAATCCCGCGCCGTTCTGTCTGCTCGACGAAGTGGACGCGCCGCTCGACGACGCCAATACCGAACGCTTCGCGAACCTCGTGCGGGCGATGTCGGCCAAGACGCAATTCCTGTTCATCTCGCACAACAAGATCGCGATGGAGATGGCGCAGCAATTGATCGGCGTGACGATGCAGGAGCAGGGCGTATCGCGCATCGTCGCGGTGGACATGGAAGCCGCTGCGGGCTTTGCGCAGAATGGCTGACGCCTCAGCGTCATGCGAATTTTGAATGGTTGAACGGCGGCCGGGCGATGACCCGGCCAGGCGCGCAGGCGCGGAGTGGCGTGCATCGGGCAGGCGGCGGCGAAAGCCGGAACGCGGCAGATGCGTGCGACAGATCGCGCGGCGCTTCCTAACTCAAAAGATTGTGGAGCGTGCATGGACGAGTTGACACTCGGGTTGATCGGAGCAGGAGCCGTGGTGGTCGGCGGTGTGGTGGTGTACAACGCGTGGCAGAGCGCGAAGGTGCGGCGCAAGATGCCGCGTCCGATGCCTGACGAAACCGCCGATGCGCTCGCGCGCCAGGACACCGACGACGAGCATCCGTTCATCGAGCCGGTGCGCCCGGCGCGTCGCGAACCGGTCGCGGGCGATGCGCCTGACGAAGCGCCGCGCGACGTGCGCGTCGAGCCGAGTTTCGGCGGCGTGGCGGCATCGGAAGAAACGCACGCTGCCGTGACGCCGCCCGTCGCACCCGCGGATACGCCCGTCGATCTGCAGGCCGAGGCGACCTCCGCCAACGGCGTCGCGGACGAATCGGCCATCATCGACGAAGACGAGCGCAACGAACCGGTCATGCCCGCCGCGACGACCATTTCTTCGGCGCCGCCTGCGGTCGTCGACCGGCGCATCGACTGCGTGGTGCCGGTTCGGCTCGCCGCGCCCGTCGCGGGGGATCGCGTCATTCCGCTCGCGCAGCGGCTGCGCCGCGCGGGAACGAAGCCGGTGACGATCGAAGGCAAGCCGGAAGGCGAGAGCACGTGGGAGCTGTTGCGCCACGGCGTGCGCTACGACGAACTGCGCGCGGCGGCGCAACTCGCGAATCGCAGCGGCCCGCTCAACGAACTGGAGTTCTCGGAGTTCGTGACCGGCGTGCAGCGCCTTGCCGACGCCGTCGATGGCGCACCCGAATTCCCCGACATGATGGAAACCGTCGGCATGGCGCGCGAACTCGACGCCTTCGCCGCCCAGTGCGACGCGCAACTGTCCATCAATATTCTCTCGGACGGCGCGCCGTGGTCGGCCAACTACGTGCAGGCGGTCGCGTCGCAGGACGGCTTGCTGCTGTCGCGCGACGGCACGCGCTTCGTCAAGCTCGACGCAAAGCAGAACCCCGTGTTCATGCTCCAGTTCGGCGACACCAATTTCCTGCGCGACGACCTTACGTACAAGGGCGGGCAGATGATCACGCTCGTGCTCGACGTGCCCGTCGCCGACGAGGACATCCTGCCGTTCCGCCTGATGTGCGATTACGCGAAGTCGCTATCCGAGCGCATCGGGGCGCGCGTCGTCGACGATCAGCGCCGGCCGTTGCCGGAATCGGCGTTGCTCGCCATCGAAAAGCAGCTGATGACGCTGTACGCCAAGCTCGAACAGGCAGGCATTCCGGCGGGTTCGGCGGCCACGCGCCGGCTTTTCAGCCAGTAGGCGTTTCTGTCCTCGACGCGCTGCATCGGCGGCGCGCGCTTCCGAATCGATCGCGCCCCTTCCACGGGGCGCTTTCCGTTGATGCGTGCAAGCGCACGTTCAATCGTCCTATGCCGTCCGGCCGATGCCACGATTTTCCGATCTTCTGAGACAATCGACCGGGCGATCGACTGACTTACCTTTCTCTACAAGAAGCCGCATGTCCGCCAAGACCCAAGCCGAATCCGCCGCCACCGCGAACTCCGGAGCCGCCGTGCCCAGCGCCGACCGGCCCGAAGAGCGCGCCGCGTGGCTGCGCACGGAACTGGAACGCGCGAACTACGCGTACTACGTGCTCGACCAGCCGGAACTGCCGGACGCCGAATACGACACGCTGTTCAAGGAACTGCAGGGCATCGAGACCGAGCATCCGGATCTCGTGACGCCGGATTCGCCGACGCAGCGCGTGGGCGGACAGGTCGCCGAAGGCTTTGCGCCCGTCGTCCATGACGTGCCGATGCTGTCGCTCAACAACGGCTTCGCGGACGAGGACATCGCGGCATTCGACAAGCGCGTATCGGATGCATTGGGCGCGGCGCCGGTGCAGTACGCGTGCGAACTCAAGTTCGACGGTCTCGCCATCTCGCTGCGTTACGACGACGGCCGCTTCGTGCAGGCATCGACGCGCGGCGACGGCGCAACGGGCGAGGACGTCACGGCGAACGTGCGCACCATCCGCTCGATTCCGCTGACGCTGAAGGGCAGGAACGTGCCGAAGCGGCTCGACGTGCGCGGCGAAGTGCTGATGTTCAAGCGTGACTTCGACCGCCTCAACGCACGCCAGCGCGACGCCGGTCAGCGCGAGTTCGCGAATCCGCGCAACGCGGCGGCGGGCAGCCTGCGTCAGCTCGACCCGAAGATGACGGCGCAGCGGCCGCTGTCGTTTTTCGCGTACGGAATCGGCGTGCTGGACGGCGCGGACATGCCCGACACGCACGCGGCGCTGCTCGACTGGTACAAGGAAATGGGGCTGCCGGTGAATGCCGAGCGCGCGGTCGTCGAGGGCGCGGAGGGCTTGCTCGGATTCTTTCGTCAGACAGGCGAGAAGCGCGACAAGCTCCCGTACGACATCGACGGCGTGGTGTACAAGGTCAATCGTCGCGACGAGCAGGACAAGCTCGGTTTCGTTTCGCGCGCACCGCGCTTTGCGCTCGCACACAAGTTTCCGGCGCAGGAAGCCCTGACGGAACTGCTCGCCATCGACGTGCAGGTCGGCCGCACGGGCGCAATCACGCCGGTCGCGCGCCTCGCGCCGATTTTCGTCGGCGGCGCGACGGTCACGAACGCCACGCTGCACAACGAGGACGAAGTGCGCCGCAAGGACATCCGCATCGGCGATACGGTCATCGTGCGGCGCGCGGGCGACGTCATCCCCGAAGTGGTAGGCGCGATTCTCGACCGGCGTCCCGACGACGCGCGGGAATTCGTGATGCCGACGGAATGTCCGGTGTGCGGCTCGAAGATCGAACGCCTGCCGGACGAAGCGATCGCGCGCTGCACGGGCGGCCTGTTCTGTCCGGCGCAGCGCAAGCAGGCGCTCTGGCACTTCGCGCAGCGCCGCGCGCTCGACATCGACGGGCTGGGGGAGAAGATCATCGACCAGCTGGTCGAACAGAATCTGGTACGCACGCCCGCCGATCTCTTCAATCTCGGTTTCTCGACGCTGGCGGCGCTCGACCGCTTCGCCGACAAATCCGCGCAGAACCTGCTCGATTCGATCGACAAGGCGCGGCACACGACGCTCGCGCGTTTCATCTATGCGCTCGGCATCCGGCATGTGGGCGAATCGACGGCGAAAGATCTGGCGAAGCACTTCGGCTCGCTGGACCCGATCATCGCGGCGTCCGTCGAGCAATTGCTGGGAGTCAACGACGTGGGCCCGGTCGTCGCCGAGGCCATTCACAATTTCTTCAGCGAGGCGCATAACCAGCACGTGATCGAGCAGTTGCGCGTGAAGGTGTCGTGGCCGGAAGGGCCGCCCGCGCCGCGTGCGCCGCAGGGCGTGCTGGCGGGCAGGACGGTCGTGCTGACGGGTACGCTGCCCACGCTGTCGCGCGAGGAAGCGAAGGAAATGCTGGAAGCGGCCGGCGCGAAGGTGGCCGGTTCCGTATCGAAAAAGACCGACTACGTCGTGGCGGGCGCGGAAGCGGGCAGCAAGCTCGCGAAAGCGGAGGAACTCGGGGTTCCCGTTCTCGACGAAGACGGCATGAAGAAGCTATTGGAAGGAGTCACTCCATGATCCGAGAAATCCTGAAAATGGGCGATCCGCGGCTTTTGCGCATCGCTCAGCCTGTCGAACATTTCGACACGCCGGAACTGCACACGCTCGTGCAGGACATGTTCGACACGATGCGCGACGCCAACGGCGCGGGTCTTGCGGCGCCGCAGATCGGCGTCGACCTGCAGGTGGTCATCTTCGGCTTCGGGTACAACGAGCGCTATCCCGAAGCGCAGCCGGTGCCGGAGACCGTGCTCATCAATCCGATCATCATGCCGAACGGGCACGACATGGAGGAGGGCTGGGAAGGGTGCCTGTCCGTGCCGGGGCTGCGCGGCGCGGTGCAGCGGTATTCGATGATCCGCTATCAGGGCTTCGATCAGTACGGCAACGCAATCGAGCGGCTCGCCGATGGCTTTCATGCGCGCGTGGTGCAGCACGAGTGCGATCATCTGATCGGCAAGCTGTATCCGATGCGCATCACGGACTTCTCGAAGTTCGGCTTCACGGACGTGCTGTTTCCGGGACTCGATCCGTCGCGCGACGACTGACTAACGAGCCGGCGTAGAACTGGCGTACAACCGGCGTACAACCGGCGTACAACCGGCGTACAACCGGCGTACAACCGGCGTACAACCGGCGTACAACCGGCATGGCGGTCGAAGCGATGCAACCCGCTCCTTACGAGCGGGTTTTCTATTACGCGAACGTTCTCCGATTGCCGCTCGTGTCCTGCCGGCGAAACAGCGCGACATGCTCCGGTTTGGCGGACCCTTGCAGACGGCCATCGGGCAACCGGGCGATCACCATTTCGCCGATGCCAGGACTCGTTACGACGACTTCATCCTGTAGCGCGAGCAGCGCGTGGAGCCGTCGCCGGCCACTGACGATTTCCAGACCGGTTTTCGTTTCGCGAACGATGATCTCAACTGCCATGGCGAATATCCTCCTTGCCGTTCATTGCCGGATGCTTTGCTGAAGCCTTGCGCGTCCACCGGACGATGCGTCCTCGCGCGTTGTCTGCCTAACGGATCGACGAGCCATTTTCTTTAGCCAAAATGCGAACAAAAAATAACGGCGCGACCGGATGACCGATCGCGCCGTTTTTGTCGTCGAGCGTCGCGGATTCGCGACGTTGCGACATGGGCCAGGCGTCAGAAACTCTCGTTCGGGCCGAGGTAGCGCCATTGTCCGGGCGGCAGCGCGCCCAGTGTCACGCGTCCCATGCGGATGCGCTTCAGTCCGACCACTTCGAGCCCGACCAGCTCGCACATGCGGCGAATCTGCCGCTTCTTGCCTTCACGCAGCACGAAGCGGAGTTGCTCGCCGTTCTGCCAGCTGACTTGCGCGGTTTTGAGGGGCACGCCGTCGAGTTCGAGGCCGTGTCGCAGCAGCGCGAGTTTTTCGTCGGGGAACTGACGGTCGATGTCGGTAGTGTGCTCGCCGTATTGCACGCGTACGAGGTACTCCTTGTCGACTTCGGAATGTCCGCCGATGAGTTGCTTCGCGATGCGGCCGTCCTGCGTGAGCACGAGCAGCCCGGTCGAATCGATGTCGAGCCGTCCGGCCGGCGCGAGCGTGCGCAGATGGCCTGGCGTGAAGCGGATGCCCGACCGGTCCTCGTCCCAGTGATTCGACGGGTTGACGAGTGTGACCGCCGGTTCATAGCCGTCTTCCGCTTGTCCCGACACGTAGCCGACGGGCTTGTGCAGCAGGATGGTCACGAGTTGCGACTGCGCGGAATGCGCGGCCGGCAGGACTTCGATGTTCTGACCGGGGCGAATGCGCGTGCCGAGCGTGTCCATCACTTCGCCATCGACCAGCACCCAGCCTTTCTCGATCCATTCGTCGGCTTCGCGACGCGAACACAGGCCGAGTTCGGACATGACTTTCGACAGGCGGACGAGGCCGTCGTGATGGGGGCGGGGGGCGTTGCCGGTTTGCAGTGTGGGGGAATCGGCGTCGCGCGTGCGGTGGTCGTCGGCGCGCGGTTTGCGCTCGCTAAAGCTCGGGCGGGAGTCGTCGCTGTGCGCTTTGAATGAGCGGCGGTCGTCGTTGCGTTGCCCGAAGTTCGGGCGTGAGTCATCGCCGCGCGCTTTGAATGGGCGGCGGTCGTCATCGCGCGGGCCGCGATCGCCGAAGCTCGGGCGGGAGTCATCACCACGCGGATTGAACGGGCGACGTTCGTCGCTGCGCGGGCCACGATCGCCGAAGCTCGCGCGTGAGTCATCGCCACGCGGTTTGAACGGGCGACGTTCGTCGCTGCGCGGGCCACGATCGCCGAAGCTCGGGCGCGAGTCATCGCCACGCGGCTTGAAAGGGCGACGTTCGTCGCTGCGCGGGCCACGATCGCCGAAGCTCGGGCGGGAGTCATCGCCACGCGGTTTGAATGGGCGACGTTCTTCGCCACGCGGACCACGATCGCCGAAGCTCGGGGGCGAGTCATCGCCGCGTGGTTTGAACGGGCGGCGGTCGTCGCTGCGCGGGCCACGATCGCCGAAGCTCGGGCGGGAGTCATCGCCACGCGGTTTGAACGCGCGACGCTCGTCGCTGCGCGGACCACGATCGCCGAAGCTCGGGCGCGAGTCATCGCCACGCGGCTTGAAAGGGCGACGTTCGTCGCTGCGCGGGCCACGATCGCCGAAGCTCGGACGCGAGTCATCGCCACGCGGCTTGAACGGGCGACGTTCTTCGCCACGCGGGCCACGATCGCCGAAGCCCGGACGCGAATCATCGCCGCGCGGTTTGAAAGACCGACGTTCGTCGCCACGCGGGCCACGATCGCCGAAGCTCGGGCGCGAGTCATCGCCACGCGGTTTGAACGGGCGACGCTCGTCGCTGCGCGGGCCACGATCGCCGAAGCTCGGGCGTGAATCATCGCCACGTGGTTTGAACGGGCGACGTTCTTCGCCACGCGGACCCCGATCGCCGAAGCTCGGACGTGAGTCATCACCACGCGGCTTGAATGGGCGACGCTCGTCGCCACGCGGACCCCGATCGCCGAAGCTCGGACGCGAGTCATCGCCACGCGGTTTGAACGGGCGACGCTCGTCGCTGCGCGGACCACGATCGCCGAAGCTCGGACGTGAGTCATCGCCACGCGGTTTGAAAGACCGACGCTCGTCGCCACGCGGACCACGATCGCCGAAGCCCGGACGTGAGTCATCGCCACGCGGTTTGAAAGACCGATCGCCAAAGCCGGGTCTCAAGTCATCACCGCGTGAACCAGATCCGCGTCGCTCGTCACCGCGCGGACCCCGATCCCCAGAACCCGCCCGCGCCTGCGCAGGCTTCCCGCGCTTCACAAGCGCCTCATCCGGCGCTATCTCGCGCACGGGCTTGCGTCCGATGGAACTGCCGGAGCGGACCGGCGATCGCGTCGCCGATGTCGGACGCGGATGTTTGGCTGTCAGTTTGACGCGCATAAAGTCTCAGGCTGCGATCGCGCGCAGCAGTTCGGTTTCGACCTGGATCTGGGTACGGTTGGACGACAGGCTCTTGCCATCGAGCAAGAACACGTCTTCGACACGTTCGCCGAGCGTGTTGATGCGCGCCGCCTGGACGCCGATCCGGTGTTGCGCGAGCACGCGCGCGATGGAATAAAGAAGGCCCTGCCGGTCGTTTGCCGACACGGACAGGATGTAGTACTGGCCACGCTCGTCGGGACGCAAATCCACACGCGGCGTGACCGGGAAAGTGCGCACGAGCCGCGAGACGCGGCCCTTCGAGGGTTCCGGCAGAATGCTTTCGTCCGTCAGCCGTGCGCTGAGTTGCTGTTCGACGAGATTGGCGATGTCGCGGTAACTGCCATCGTGCTCCGGATGCGCCACGAGAAAGTTATCGAGCGCGTAGCCATGTCGCGTCGTGGTGATGCGCGCATCGAGCACGGACAGGCCGTTCCTGTCGAAGTACGCGCAGATGCCGGCGAACAGGTCCGGCCGGTCCTTCACATACACGAGCACCTGCAGCGCCGCGCCGATCGGCGAGGGGCGGGCGCGCACGATGGGCTGCTCGCTTTCGACGTGCCGATACAGCACGCGCGTCTGCCACGCGATATCGGCGGGATCGTGCCGCAGGAAATAGCCGACGTCGAGCTGCTCCCACAAGCGCCGCTGCGCGCCTTCCGGCACTGTTTCCAGCCGCAGGAGCGCGAGCGCCGACTCCTGGCGCGACTTGAGCTCCGAATGCGCGTCCGGCTGGGCGCCGCCGAGCACGGCGAGCGTCGCGCGGAACAGGTCCTCGAGCAGCTTGCCTTTCCAGTTGTTCCAGACCTTCGGGCTCGTGCCGCGAATGTCGGCAACGGTCAGCAGGTACAGCGCGGTCAGCCGCCGCTCGGTGCCGACGACCGACGCGAACTGCTTGATGACCTCGGGATCGCTCGTATCCTGCTTCTGCGCGACGTGACTCATCGTCAAATGCTGCTGCACGAGCCACACCACGAGTTCCGTATCTTCGCGGCCGATGTCGTGCTCGCGGCAGAAGCGGCGGGCGTCGACCATGCCGAGCGTCGAATGATCGCCGCCGCGGCCCTTCGCGATATCGTGAAACAGCGCGGCGACGTAGAGAATCCACGGGCGCTCGAAGTTGCCCATCAACTGGCTGCAGAAGGGGTACTCGTGCGCGTGTTCGGCGATGGCGAACCGGCGCAGATTGCGCAGCACCATCAGAATGTGCTGATCGACCGTGTAGACGTGATACAGGTCGTGCTGCATCTGCCCGACGATGCGCCTGAAGTTGATCAGATAGCGCCCCAGCACGCTCGTCTGGTTCATGAGCCGCAGCGCGTGCGTGATGCCTTCGGGCTGCTTCAGGATCTCCATGAAGAGACGCCTGTTCTCGGGATCGCGTCGCCAGTTGCGGTCCATCAGCTCGCGCGCATTGTAGATGGCGCGCAGCGTGCGCGCCGACAAGCCCTTCACGCCGCGCGTCTGCTCGTACAGCAAAAACGCTTCGAGAATGGCGTGCGGTTCGCGCTCGAAGACATGGTCGTCGGCGATTTCGAGCATGCCTTGCTTCTCGACGAACCGGTCGGACAGCACGCGCGTAATGCCCGATGTCGACGGGAAAAGCTGGGCCTCCACGTTCTGAATAAGGATGGTCGCGAGCTGCGTGACCGCCTTGGCCGCCCAGTAGTAGCGGCGCATCATCTGCTCGCTCGCGCGCTTGGCCGCCGTCGCCTTGAAGCCGAAACTCTCGGCGAGCGGCGTCTGCAGGTCGAAAACGAGGATGTCCTGACGGCGTTTCGCCACCACGTGCAGGCGCGCCCGCAGCATCTTCAGGAACGCTTCGTTGCGGCGCAGTTCGCGCGCTTCGCGTTCGGTGACGAGGCCGCGCGCATCGAGCTCGCGCCAGCTCGAGCCGAAGCCTGCCGCGCGCGTGATCCAGAGGATCAATTGCAAATCGCGCAGCCCGCCGGGGCTTTCCTTGATGTTCGGCTCGAGGCTATACGGCGTGTCCTGAAACTTGGCGTGACGCTGCCGCATTTCCAGCACCTTCGCCTGGAAGAATGCGCGGGGATCGAGCGTCTCTTTGTATCGTTCGGAAAAGCGCTGAAAGAGCTGAGCGTCGCCGCAGATGCGCCGCGCTTCGAGCAGGGACGTGAGCACCGTGACATCGTTGCTCGCTTCGGCGATGCATTGCTCGACCGACCGCACGCTGCTGCCGATATCCAGTCCGAGGTCCCACGCCATGCCGATGAATCGCTCGACGCGCGCGGTGAGCCCGGCGTCATCGGCGTGCGCGGCGGCATCGGGCAGGAGCACGAGGATATCGACGTCGGAGTAGGGCGCGAGCTCCCCGCGCCCATAACCGCCGACCGCGACGAGCGCGGCGTCCGCCGGCATCTCGCAAGCCGCCCACGCGCCCTTGAGGGCGTCGTCGGTCGTGCGGGCGAGCGCGTGCATCAGCGGTTCGACGCCGGTGGCAACCTTGAAGCGTTCGATGAGCGCGGCCTTCGCCGTCTTGTAGGCGGTGCGCAGCGTTTCGCAGGGCGTGGCGGCGGCGACAGTGGCGCTCATGAGTCGATTCGGTCGGCGTGGAGGGAGCAGCGAGATTCAGCGAAGAGGCAGGATCAGGCCGTGGCCGCGATGAGTTGCGACGGCGCCTGCGTCCCGGCCGATACCGTCAGCACTTCATAGCCGCCCGGCGTGACGAGCACCGTATGTTCCCATTGCGCCGACAGGCTGCGATCGCGCGTCTTGACGGTCCACTGGTCGGGCATCGTGCGGATATCGCGGCGGCCGGCGTTGATCATCGGCTCGACGGTGAAGATCATGCCCGCCTGCAACTCGATGCCCGTGCCAGGACGCCCGTAATGCAGCACTTGCGGCTCTTCGTGGAACACCTGGCCGATGCCGTGACCGCAATATTCGCGCACCACGCTGTAGCCCTGTGCTTCGGCGTGCTTCTGAATGGCATGGCCGATGTCGCCGAGGTGCGCGCCCGGGCGCACCTGGTCGATGCCGAGCCACATGCAGTCGAACGTCGTCTGCACGAGGCGCTTCGCGAGAATGGACCCTTCGCCGACGATGAACATGCGGCTCGTATCGCCGAAATAGCCGTTCTTGATGACGGTGATGTCGATATTGAGCGCATCGCCGTTCTTGAGCACCTTCTCGCTCGGGATGCCGTGGCAGATCACGTCGTTGACCGAGATGCAGGTGGCCTTCGGATAGGGCGGATAACCCGGCGGCTGATAATTGAGCGGGGCCGGCACCGTGCCCTGTTCCTTCACCATGTAGTCGTGGCAAAGGCGGTCGAGTTCTTCGGTGGTCACGCCCGGAACGATATGCGGCGTGATGAAATCGAGCACTTCGCTGGCGAGCCGGCAGGCGACGCGCATCTGCGCGATATCGTGATCGTTTTTCAGCGTAATGGACATGGATTGGCTCGGGATGCGCGGATTGCGTGAAAGGCGGGCGGAAACCGCCAAACCGGCATTATCGCACCTTTGAGATAGGGGACGCAGCGCGATCGGACCCGCGCGCGGCGAGTCCGCAGGGGGCGTGGCGCATGCCGCGGCGGTCGTCGCGTGCTTGAGCCTCGCAATCCTCACATGCTATACTCACGGGCTAAGTCTCGGTCCGCGCTCTGCTTGCTTGTCGGCAGGATATACGCACGAACCGAAGGCTTGGAGCGTTGGCGGCGGTTCATATCGCCTCGACGCTTTTTCGAAACTCAAGCCGGCGCACCCAGGGTGTCTCGCGCGTTCAATGCAGCGCGGGATGCGGCAGCCGGCTTAAGACCCAACCCTCGCGGAGAATTTCATGGCAGTCACGATGCGTCAAATGCTGGAAGCCGGTGTCCACTTCGGTCACCAAACGCGCTTCTGGAACCCGAAGATGGCCCCCTATATCTTCGGTCATCGCAACAAGATTCACATCATCAACCTCGAAAAGACCCTGCCGCTCTACAACGACGCGCTGAAGTACGTGCGTCAGCTGGCAGCGAACCGCGGCACGATCCTTTTCGTCGGCACGAAGCGCCAGTCGCGCGACACCATCGCTCAGGAAGCAGCGCGCGCTGGCATGCCTTTCGTCAACGCCCGCTGGCTCGGCGGCATGATGACCAACTTCAAGACGCTGAAGGTCTCGATCAAGCGCCTGAAGGACATGGAAGCGGCGCTGCAATCGGGCGAAACCGAGCGCATGAGCAAGAAGGAAGCGCTTCTGTTCGAACGCGAAATGGTCAAGCTGCAAAAGTCGATCGGCGGCGTGAAGGACATGGGCGGCATTCCTGACGCAATGTTCGTCATCGACGTCGGCTACCACAAGATTGCCGTGACGGAAGCGAAGAAGCTCGGCATTCCGGTCATCGCCGTGGTCGACACGAACCACTCGCCGGAAGGCATCGACTACGTGATCCCGGGTAACGACGACGCGTCGAAGGCCGTCGCGCTGTACGCCGAAGGCGTGGCTGACGCCATCCTCGAAGGCCGCGCCAATGCGGTGAACGACGTCGTTCAGGCCGTGCGCAACGGCGAAGGCGACGAGTTCGTCGAGGTCAACGCAGAGGCGTAATCGAGCCCTGTGGCCGGTACAAAAGGGGGCTTTGCGAAAGGCCCCTTTTTTTTAAGCCGGCGCGATTCCGAAGCACTTCAGCCGTGGGCGTTTTCTGCCGGCGGCACGTATCAAACAGACTCAAGGAGCGAATGATGGCGGCAATTACCGCAAGCATGGTGGCAGAACTGCGCGCGAAGACCGACGCGCCGATGATGGAATGCAAGAAGGCCCTGACCGAAGCCGACGGCGACATGGCGCGCGCTGAAGAGCTGCTGCGCGTGAAGCTCGGCAACAAGGCGAGCAAGGCCGCGTCGCGCGTGACGGCCGAAGGCATCGTCGTCGCGCACGTCGAGGGCGGCGTGGGCGCGCTCGTCGAGCTGAACTGCGAAACCGACTTCGTCGCGAAGAACGACGACTTCATGGCATTCGGCAAGGGCGTCGCGGCACTGGTCGCGAAGAGCAACCCGGCCGATGTCGCCGCGTTGTCGGCGCTGCCGCTGGAAAGCACGACGGTCGACGCTGTGCGTCTCGCGCTCGTCGGCAAGATCGGTGAGAACCTGTCGATCCGCCGCTTCGTGCGTTTCGAAACCGCGAACAAGCTGGCCGCGTACCTGCACGGCACGCGCATCGGCGTGCTCGTCGAGTTCACGGGCGCGGACGAGCAAGTCGGCAAGGACGTCGCGATGCACGTCGCCGCGATGAAGCCGGTGTCGCTGTCGTCGGACGAAGTGCCGGCCGATCTGATCGCCAAGGAGCGCAGCATCGCCGAGCAGAAGGCAGCCGAGTCGGGCAAGCCGGCTGAAATCGTCGCGAAGATGGTCGACGGTTCGATCCAGAAGTACCTGAAGGAAGTGTCGCTGCTGAACCAGCCGTTCGTGAAGAACGACAAGCAGACCATCGAGCAGATGCTGAAGGCAGCCAACGCTTCGGTGCAGAAGTTCGCGCTGTTCGTGGTGGGCGAGGGCATCGAAAAGCGTCAGGACGACTTCGCGGCTGAAGTCGCAGCGCAAGTCGCAGCTGCCAAGCAGGGCTAAGTACGCAGCCCCGGGCGCGCGTCGTCGAAAGCGCGCGCGCCGTGCATCACCTGTTGTACCGGCGGCGACTTGTCGCCGCATCGAAATTTTGCGATCCGGTTCGCAGCGAGCGGCGGGCGCGGCATATTCGGGTTTTCCCGCATGCGCCGCGCCCGTCTGCCCGATCCGGCCCGCTTGCGGTAAGTAACGTTTCACCCCTACAGTTCTACGTTGTTGCAACCCTCCTCGGCGCGATCGGAACCTCATATGCCCACAGCCTACAAACGCGTACTCCTCAAACTCTCCGGCGAAGCCCTCATGGGCGACGATGCCTTCGGCATCAATCGCGCAACGATCGAAAGGATGGTGGCGGACGTCGCTGAAGTGGTGCGGTTGGGAACACAGCTGGCCGTCGTGATCGGCGGCGGCAACATTTTTCGCGGCGTCGCGGGCGGTGCAGCCGGCATGGACCGTGCGACCGCCGATTACATGGGCATGCTCGCCACGATGATGAACGCACTCGCGCTGCAAGACGCCATGCGCCACGCGGGCATCGAGGCGCGCGTGCAGTCGGCGCTGCGCATGGATCAGGTGGTCGAGCCGTACATCCGCCCCCGCGCCATTCGCCAGCTCGAAGAGGGCAAGGTCGTGATCTTCGCCGCCGGTACGGGCAACCCGTTCTTCACGACGGATACCGCCGCCGCGCTGCGCGGTTCGGAAATCGGCGCGGAAGTGGTGTTGAAGGCGACGAAGGTCGATGGCGTATACTCCGCCGACCCGAAGAAGGATCCGAGCGCCACGCGCTACAGCACGATCAGCTTCGACGAGGCGATCGGCCGCAATCTGCAGGTCATGGACGCTACCGCATTCGCGCTGTGCCGCGACCAGAAGCTGCCGATCCGCGTGTTCTCCATCACGAAGCCGGGCGCGCTGAAGCGCATCGTGCAGGGCGACGACGAAGGCACGCTCGTCCACGTGTAAACTCTTGCGTAACCGGGCGCCGCCCGCACCCGGCGTGGAAACGCGCCGGAAGATCGCGAAGGCGCCTGCATCGCCAGTAAACCAAGGTTTTGGAGGTTCAAATGAGTGTGGCTGACATTAAAAAGGGCGTCGACCAGAAGATGCAGCGGTCGATCGAAGCATTCAAGGCCGATCTCGCCAAGATTCGCACGGGCCGCGCGCACACCGGCCTGCTGGATCACATCCAGGTCGATTACTACGGCTCGAACGTGCCCATCTCGCAAGTCGCGAACATGACGCTCGTCGATGCCCGTACCATCGGCGTGCAGCCGTGGGAAAAGAAGATGGTGCCGGTCATCGAGAAGGCCATCCGCGAATCGGATCTCGGCCTGAATCCGGCGACCCAGGGCGACCTGATCCGCGTCCCGATGCCCGCTCTGACCGAAGAGCGCCGCCGCGAGCTGACGAAAGTCGTGAAGAGCGAAGGCGAGTCCGCGAAAGTCGCCGTGCGCAATCTGCGCCGCGATGCGAACGAGCAACTGAAGAAGCTCGTGAAGGACAAGGAAATCTCGGAAGACGACGAGCGCCGCGCAAGCGATGACGTCCAGAAGTTCACCGACAAGTTCGTCGCCGAAATCGACAAGCTCGTTCAGACGAAAGAAGCCGAAATCATGACGGTGTGAGGCCGTAGCCGGTCTTGCCAGCTCCGGCTCTCGTGATCCAGGGCTGGCGTTTCACCCCCGTCGATAACAAGATTCAGCGGCCATGACCTATACCAGCTCTACCGTTCGCGTGCCCGATGTCGCGGCTGTCCCGCGCCACGTCGCGATCATCATGGACGGCAATGGCCGTTGGGCGACCGAACGGCGTTTGCCGCGTGTCGCCGGTCATACGCGCGGCGTCGATGCGGTGCGCGCCACCGTCGAAAGCTGCGCGCGGCGTGGCGTCGAGTTCGTCACGCTGTTCGCGTTCAGTTCGGAAAACTGGCGCCGTCCTACCGACGAAGTTTCGTTTCTGATGCGCCTGTTCGTCACCGCGCTCGAGCGCGAGATCGGCAAGCTGCACGCAAACGGCATTCGTCTGCGCGTCGTCGGCGACGTCTCCATGTTCGACGACCGCATTCGCGCGCTTATCCAGCGCGCCGAAACCAAGACCGCACGCAATACGCGCCTCACGCTGACCATCGCCGCGAACTACGGCGGACGCTGGGACATCATGCAGGCGACGAAGAAGCTCATCGCGCAATCGCTCGAACAAGGCGCGCCGGCGCGCGTCGACGATGAATCGTTCGCCGAGCATCTTGCGATGGCTTATGCACCCGAGCCGGATCTCTTCATCCGCACGGGCGGCGAGCAGCGCATCAGCAATTTTCTGCTGTGGCAGCTCGCGTACACCGAGTTCTATTTCACCGACATCTACTGGCCCGACTTCGACGCCGCCGCGCTGGACCGCGCGATCGCTTCGTATGGCGGCCGTGAGCGCCGCTTCGGACGCACGAGCGCGCAACTCGCTTCCCAATCGCAGAAGGCCGACACCCTTTCATGCTAAAGACCCGTGTCATCACGGCAATCGTCCTGCTCGCGGTCCTCGTGCCGGTCACGCTGTTCGCGCCCATCGGGGCGTTCGCGGCGCTGATCGGTTTCGTCGTCGTGTTCGCAGCCTGGGAATGGGGGCGGCTCCTCAAGCTCAACGGCGCCGGCCCGGTCGCGTATGCGCTCGTCGCGGGACTCGCGCTGATTTTCAGCGCCTACGTCGTCGTACCGAAGCCGCTCTTCCAGATGGCCGCGATCTTCTGGGTGCTCGCGGGACCGTATGCGCTTTCCCGCAAGCCGGTGCTGGCCGCAGGCGCGTGGCGCGGGTTCCTTCTGTTCGCAGGAATCGTCGTGTTCGTCGCCTGCTGGCATGCGGTCGTTCAGGCGCGCATGCAGGGCGTGGCGTTCGTGCTATCGCTTCTCCTAGTCGTCTGGCTGGCCGACATAGGCGCATACTTCGCCGGAAAAGCGCTGGGCCGTCACAAGCTCGCGCCGTCGATCAGCCCCGGCAAAACCTGGGAAGGCGCACTCGGCGGCTGGGTCGCCGTCATGGTGATCGGGTCGATCGCCGCCGCCACCGGCGCCTACGCGCCCACCTTGTTCACGGCTTTCGTCGGCCATCTCGGCTGGGTTCGCGCGCTCGTCGCGCTGACCGTGCTGGTCGTGTTCAGCGTGGTCGGCGATCTATTCGAATCGCTGCTGAAGCGTCAGGCGGGCGTCAAGGATTCGAGCGGCCTGCTGCCGGGTCACGGCGGCGTTCTCGACCGCATCGACGCATTGTTGCCCGTATTGCCGATTGCCTTGCTGATGCTCGGCTGATCGGCCAGAGAAGATTCCATGCAAAAACGTCTTACATTGCTCGGTTCCACGGGCTCGATCGGCGACAGCACGCTCGACGTCGTCGCGCGGCACTCGGACCGGTTCTCGGTCTATGCGCTCACCGCCCACCGTAACGGCGACAAACTCGTCGCCCAATGCCTGCGCTTTCAGCCGGAAGTGGCCGTCGTCGGCGACGCCGAAACGGCTGCGCGCGTCGCGGCGGCGTTGCGCGCGGCGGGCAGCAAGACCGAGGTGACGCACGGCCCGGATGCGCTCGTCGAAGTCGCGCGCGCGGCGCAATGCGATACGGTCGTCGCGGCCATCGTCGGCGCCGCGGGCCTCGCGCCCACGCTGGCCGCGGCCCGCGCCGGCAAACGCATCCTGCTCGCGAACAAGGAAGCGCTCGTCATGTCCGGCCAGATTTTCATGGACGCAGTGCGCGACAACGGCGCGATCCTGCTTCCGGTCGACAGCGAGCACAACGCCGTGTTTCAGTGCCTGCCCGTGTGCACGGACAGCGAGGCGAAACTGCACGGCGGCGTGTCGAAGATCATTTTGACCGCGTCGGGCGGCCCGTTCCGCACCCGCGAACCCGCAACCCTCGTCGACGTCACGCCGGACGAGGCCTGCAAGCACCCTAACTGGGCAATGGGCCGCAAGATTTCCGTCGATTCGGCGACGATGATGAACAAGGGTCTCGAGGTCATCGAGGCGCATTGGCTGTTCGATCTGCCGGGCTCGCGCATCGACGTGCTGATCCATCCCCAGAGCGTGATCCATTCGATGGTGTCCTACGCGGACGGCTCCGTGCTCGCGCAACTCGGCAATCCCGACATGCGTACGCCGATCGCCCATGCGCTCGCGTATCCGGAGCGCGTCGATTCCGGCGTCGCGCCGCTCGATCTGGCGCAGATCGCGTCGCTCACGTTCGAGAAGCCCGACTTCGCGCGCTTTCCGTGTCTCGCGCTCGCCATCGAGGCGCTCGAGGCCGGCGGGATTGCCAGCGCGGCGCTGAACGCGGCGAACGAAATCGCCGTGGAAGCCTTCCTCGCGCGCCGCATCGGTTTCATGGCGATCGGCGGTGTAGTCGAACGCGTGCTGAACGCGTTGCCGAACGCCAGCGCCGCGTCGCTCGACGACGTGCTCGCCGCCGATGCGAACGCCCGCCGTCTCGCGTCCGGCTTCGTCGAAGCGCTCACTGCGAGCGCGCCAGGCGCCGAACCCATCGCCCATTGAGGCCGTCATGAACTTTCTGACCGAAATCGTCGCCTTCGTCGTCGCGATAGGCGTGCTCGTCGTCGTCCACGAATTCGGTCACTACAGCGTCGCGCGAATGTGCGGCGTCAAGGTGCTGCGTTTCTCGGTCGGCTTCGGCAAACCGCTCGTGCGCTGGGTCAGCAAGAAGACCGGCGTCGAGTGGACCATCTCGGCGCTGCCGCTCGGCGGTTACGTGAAGATGCTCGACGAACGGGAAACCGAAGGCAGCATTCCGTCGGAAGACCTGCCGCGCGCGTTCAACCGCCAGCCGGTGTCGAAGCGCATCGCGATCGTCGCGGCGGGGCCGGTCGCGAACTTCCTGCTGGCCATCGCGCTGTTCGCCGCGGTTTTCGCGGGCGGCGTCACGGAGCCGCAGGCCATCGTTTCGGCGCCGGCCTCCGATACGGCCGCCGCGCGCGCCGGCTTCGAGGGCGGCGAGCAGATCGTCTCGATGCGCGATTCGCAAGGCGGCGAGACGCAGCCCATTCGTTCGTGGTCCGATCTGCGCTGGAAGCTGCTCGACGCTTCGTTCGATCATCGGCGCATCGTGCTGACCGCGAAGACGCACGAGGGCACGTTCGATTTCCCGCTGACCGTGACAGGCATCACCGAAGCGGACGCCGAGCAGGACTTCATGGACAAGCTCGGCTTCACGCCGGGCGGCGGCACGCTGACGGTCGCGGGCGTGGAGGCGGGCAGTGCGGCGCAGAAAAGCGGGCTCGCCGCTGGCGACAAGCTGCGCGCCGTCGACGGCCGTCCGGTCGACAACGCGACGCGCTTCATCGACTACGTGAAGGCGCACGGCGGCAAGCCGGTGGCACTCGTCATCGAGCGCGGCGAAGGCAGCCAGGTCAGGCGCGATACGGTGCAGATCGTGCCGGACGTGAAGCGCGATGCATCGACGGGGCGGGACATCGGCCGCATCGGCGCTGCGCTCGCCAATCAGTTGCCGACCGTCGACGTGCGCTACGGTCCGCTCGAAAGCCTGCGTCTGGGCGTGAACCGCACCTGGGACATCAGTGTCTATTCGCTGCGCATGTTCGGGCGGATGATCATCGGCGAGGCGTCGCTCAAGAATCTGTCGGGGCCGGTGACGATTGCGGACTACGCCGGAAAGAGCGCGCGTCTCGGCGCGACGGCATTTATTTCTTTCCTGGCCCTCGTCAGCATCAGTCTCGGTGTGTTGAACTTGTTACCGATTCCCGTTTTGGACGGTGGGCATCTGTTATATTATTTGGTTGAAGCCGTTACCGGCAAGGCGGTGTCCGATCGCTGGCAGCTGGTCCTGCAACGGGCGGGCCTCGTCTGCATCGTCGCTCTGTCGATGATCGCGCTGTTCAACGACCTGACACGCCTCATCCGTTTTTGATCCATTTTGATAATCTCTGGCGTCGCGATACGAGCGACCGCCGGAACGAATGCAGCTTTAAATACTGGGGAAGCACGTTGTTCAAACCTCATCGCTTTGTTCCTAAGTCGGCTGTGGCCGCGGCGCTCGCCGCAACGGGCATGGCGGCTCACGCCACCACGCCGTTCGTCGTGCAGGATATCCGGATCGAAGGTCTCCAACGCATCGAGCCGGGCTCCGTATTCGCCTATCTGCCGATCAAGCAAGGCGAGACGTTCTCCGACGACAAGGCCTCCGAAGCGATTCGCGCACTGTACGCAACGGGGTTCTTCAACGACGTGCAGATCGCCACCGAGGGCAACGTGGTGGTCGTGCAGGTGCAGGAACGGCCGGCCATCTCGAACATCGAGTTCTCGGGCCTTCATGAGTTCGATAAAGACACCATCACGAAGGCGCTGCGCTCGGTCGGTTTGTCGCAGGGTCGCTCGTACGACAAGTCGCTGCTCGACAAGGCCGAGCAGGAACTGAAGCGCCAGTACCTGACGCGCGGCTACTACGCGGCGGAAGTGACCACCACGGTCACGCCGGTGGACCGCAATCGCGTGTCGATTCTCTTCTCGGTCGCCGAAGGCCCGAGCGCGAAGATTCGGCAGATCAACTTCGTCGGCAACAAGGCGGTCAGCACGGGCACGCTGCTCGGCGAAATGCAGCTGTCCACGCCGAACTGGTTCTCGTGGTACACGAAGAGCGACCTTTACGCGAAGGAAAAGCTGACCGGCGACCTCGAGAACGTCCGCTCGTATTACTTGAATCACGGTTACCTCGAGTTCAGCATCGACTCCACGCAGGTGTCGATCTCGCCGGACAAGAAAGACATGTACCTGACGGTCGCCGTGCACGAAGGCGAGCCGTACAAGGTCAGCAGCGTGAAACTGTCGGGCAACCTGCTCGACCGCGAAGCGGAACTGAACAAGCTGATCACGGTGAAGTCGGGGCAGTTGTTCTCGGCCGAGAAGCTGCAGGCGACCACGAAGGCGATCGTCGACAAGCTCGGCGAATACGGCTACGCGTTCGCGCAGGTCAACGCGCAGCCGGAAATCGACCAGGCGCATCACACCGTCGCGCTCACGCTCAACGTCGAGCCGAGCCGCCGCGTGTACGTGCGGCGTGTGAATATCGTCGGCAATACGCGCACTCGTGACGAAGTGGTGCGCCGCGAAATGCGCCAGCTCGAAAGCTCGTGGTTCGACTCGAGCCGGCTTGCGCTGTCGAAGGATCGTGTGAACCGTCTCGGCTACTTCACGGACGTGGACGTCACCACGACGCCTGTGGAAGGCACGAACGACCAGGTCGATGTCGACGTCAAGGTGGCCGAAAAGCCGACCGGCGCGATCACGCTGGGCGCGGGTTTCTCGTCGACGGACAAGGTCGTGCTGTCGGCGGGCGTCTCCCAGGACAACGTGTTCGGCTCCGGTACGAGCCTCGCGGTGAACGTGAACACGGCGAAGACGTACCGCACGCTGACGGTCACGCAGGTCGATCCGTATTTCACGATCGACGGCATCAAGCGCATCACCGACGCTTACTACCGCACTTATCAGCCGCTTTACTACTCGACGGATTCCAGTTTCAAGATCGTGACGATGGGCGCGGACACGAAGTTCGGCATCCCGTTTTCCGAGCAGGACACGGTGTTCTTCGGCGTCGGCGCCGAACAGAACACGATGGACACCGATTCGTCCACGCCGCAGTCGTATATCAACTACGTGAAGGAATTCGGTCGCGTAGTGAACAATTATCCGCTGACGGTCGGCTGGTCGCGCGACAATCGCGACAGCGCGCTCGTGCCGAGCCGTGGTTACTATCTGCAGTCGAACGCCGAATACGGCACGCCGCTCGGCAACACGACCTACGCGAAGTTCGACGCGCAGTTCCAGTATTACTACTCGTTCGCGCGCGGCTTCGTGCTCGGCTTCAACTTGCAGGGCGGCTACGGCAAGGGCCTGCAAGGTCAGACGTACCCGATCTTCAAGAACTACTACGCGGGCGGTATCGGCTCCGTGCGCGGCTACTCGCCGAGTTCGCTCGGGCCGCGCGACGGCAAGACGAACGACCCGATCGGCGGCTCGCGCATGGCGGTGGGCAATATCGAGCTGACCTTCCCGCTGCCGGGTACGGGCTATGACCGCACGCTGCGCGTGTTCACCTTCCTCGACGCCGGTAACGTATGGGGCGATCCGAACCAGGGTGGCACGAGCACCGGCGCGAACGGCCTGCGCTACGGCTACGGTCTGGGTCTTGCGTGGATCTCGCCGATCGGCCCGCTCAAGCTGAGCCTCGGCTTCCCGCTGCAGAAACACGATGGCGACCAGTATCAGAAGTTCCAGTTCCAGATCGGTACGGCGTTCTAAGCGCCGGCACCCGTTGAGAACGCGGACTTCATTCATTTCGACGTAACGTGAGGAACACTTTGCGAACCGGTAAGCTCTCGAAACACATGACGCTGGCGCTTGCGTTGTCGATGTTTCTCGGCCTCGGTGCGGTCGCGAAAGCGAACGCGCAGGAAGCGCGCATCGCTGCGGTGAATTCCGACCGCATCCTGCGCGAGTCGTCGGCTGCGAAGGCCGCCCAGTCCAAGCTGGAGCAGGAATTCTCCAAGCGGGACAAAGCTTTGCAGGACATGGCGCAGCGGCTCAAGTCGATGTCCGACAACATCGACAAGAATGGCCCGTCGATGGGGCCGACCGACCGCGCAGCGCGCCAGCGCGATCTCGCCCAGCTCGACGCGGACTTTCAGCGCCGGCAGCGCGAGTTCCGCGAAGACCTGAATCAGCGCCGCAACGAGGAACTCGCGGCGGTGCTGGATCGCGCGAACAAGGTCATCAAGCAGATCGCAGAGCAGCAGCACTACGACCTGATCGTGCAGGAGGCGGTGTACGTGAGTCCGCGCATCGACATCACGGATCAGGTGCTGAAGGCGCTCGCGGCCACGAGCCAGGGCGGCGGCACGAGCCCGAACTGACGAGGAGTCTTCATACGCATGGCATCAGGCATGGCGATCACGCTCGACGAACTGGTCAGGCGCTTTGGCGGCGAAGTCGTGGGCCAGGGCGCGCATCGCGTCGAGGGCCTTGCGCCGCTCGACAAGGCCGGCCCGGCGCAACTCGCGTTTCTCGCGAATCAGAAGTACCTGCCGCAGGTCGAGTCGACCCGCGCGGGCGCAGTGCTCATCTCGCGGGCGGACCTGGACAAACTGACGGCGCCGCGTGAAGGCAGCAACTTCATCGTCACGCCGAATCCTTACGCCTATTTCGCGCGCGTGGCGCAGGCGTTCATCGAGTTGTCGACACCGAAGGTTGAACCGGGCGTCCATCCGAGCGCATTCGTCGATCCCGCCGCGAAGGTGGCGGCAAGCGTGGTAATCGGCCCGCATGTGACGGTCGAAGCCGGTGCGGTCGTCGGCGAACGCGTCAGGCTGGACGCCGGCGTATCCGTCGGCGCTGGCGTCAGGCTCGGCGACGACGTCCATTTGTATCCGAACGTCACGGTCTATCATGGTTGCAAGCTCGGCGCGCGCGTGATCGTGCACGCCGGCGCGGTGATCGGCGCGGACGGTTTTGGCTTCGCGCCCGATTTCGTCGGCGAAGGCGATGCGCGCACCGGAAGCTGGGTGAAGATCCCGCAAGTCGGTGCGGTGCAGATCGGCGACGACGTGGAAATCGGCGCGAACACGACGATCGACCGCGGCGCCATGGCGGATACGGTCATCGAAGAATGCGTGAAGATCGACAACCTGGTGCAGATCGGCCATAACTGCCGTATCGGCGCGTACACGGTCATCGCGGGTTGCGCGGGCATCGCGGGCAGCACGAACATCGGCAAGCATTGCATGATCGGCGGGGCAGTGGGCATTGCGGGTCACGTGACGCTGGCGGATTACGTGATCGTCACGGCGCAATCGGGCGTATCGAAGTCTCTGACCAAGCCCGGCATGTACACGAGCGCATTCCCGGCCGTCAGCCATGCGGACTGGAACAAGAGCGCCGCGCTGGTGCGCAATCTGGATAAGCTCCGCGACCGCATCAAGGCGCTCGAAACGGCGCTGGCCGACAAGAAAACCGGCGAAGCCTGAGCGCCCGGCAGATTCGGGAAGCAACCGGACAGGCCGGTTTGGCGGAGCTGCCCGGCAAGTACGAATTTCATGCGGGCGTTCGACGCCCGCAGTCACTACCGCGCAAGACACGCGCGAGCAGAACGACCATGAGCACAGAAAAAATCAACCTCGACATTCACAAGATCCTCACGCTGCTGCCGCATCGGTATCCGATCCTGCTCGTGGATCGCGTGCTCGAACTCGAGCCGCACAAGAGCATCAAAGCGTTGAAGAACGTCACGATCAACGAGCCGTTTTTCCAGGGGCATTTCCCGACGCGGCCCGTAATGCCCGGCGTGCTGATTCTCGAAGCACTCGCGCAAACCGCTGCGCTGCTGACGTTCGCCGAAGAGCCGCACGACCCGACGACCACGCTCTACTACTTCGTCGGCATCGACGGCGCGCGTTTCAAGCGCGTCGTGGAACCGGGCGATCAGCTGATCCTGAACGTCAACTTCGAGCGGTACATGCGAGGCATCTGGAAGTTCAAGGCGCGCGCCGAAGTGGATGGCGTGACCGCCGCCGAAGCCGAACTCATGTGTACCGTGAAGAATACGGACGCCAGCGCCTGAAGCAGCGCAAGCGGACGGACAGCATACGCAACACAGCATTGAGAGGCGAGGCGCATGACCACCATTCACCCCACCGCGATCATCGAGCCGGGCGCTCAGATCGACGATTCCGTCGAGATCGGACCGTACGCGATCGTCGGTGCGCACGTCGTCATCGGCGCGGGCACGACCGTCGGGTCGCATAGCGTGATCGAAGGCCACACGATGATCGGACGGGACAACCGCATCGGCCATTACGCGTCGATCGGCGGGCGTCCGCAGGACATGAAGTACAGGGACGAGCCGACTCGTCTGGAAATCGGCGACCGCAACACCATCCGCGAATTCACGACGCTGCATACAGGCACGGTGCAGGACCAGGGCCTGACGTCCATCGGCGACGATTGCTGGATCATGGCTTATGTTCACGTCGGCCACGACTGCCGGCTGGGCAACAACGTCATCATGTCGAGCAACGCGCAACTGGCGGGGCACGTCACTGTTGGCGATCACGCGATCGTCGGCGGCATGTCGGGCGTGCACCAGTTCGTGCGGATCGGCGCGCATTCGATGCTGGGCGGCGCTTCCGCGCTCGTGCAGGACGTGCCGCCGTTCGTGATCGCCGCCGGCAACAAGGCGGAACCGCACGGGATCAACGTCGAAGGTCTGCGCCGGCGCGGCTTCACGCCCGAGGCCATCTCGGCGCTGCGCTCGGCGTATCGCATCGTCTATAAGAGCGGCCTGTCGCTCGAAGAGGCGAAGACGCAGCTTCGCGAACTGAGCGTGGCGGGCGGCGAGGGCGATGCGCCCGTCAAGGCTTTCACAGACTTCATCGCGGCGTCGCAGCGCGGCATCATCCGCTGAACGCGTATTTCGATGACGTTGATCACCACTGCCCCGCGAATCGCGATGGTCGCGGGCGAGCCCTCCGGCGATCTGCTCGCGGCATCGCTGCTGAAGGGCCTGCACGAGTGCTTGCCGGCCGACACGCGGTATAGCGGCATCGGCGGGCCGCGCATGACGTCGGCGGGTTTCGAAGCGCACTGGCCGATGGACAAGCTCACCGTGCGCGGCTATGTCGAAGCGCTGCGGCACATCCCCGAGATCCTCGGCATTCGCAACGAACTGAAGCGCCAATTGCTTGCGGAGCCGCCGTCGGTGTTCATCGGCGTGGACGCGCCCGACTTCAATTTCGGGCTCGAGCAGCCGTTGCGCGAAGCGGGCATCCCGACCGTCCATTTCGTGTGTCCGTCCATCTGGGCGTGGCGCGGCGGGCGCATCAAAAAGATCGTGAAAGCGGTCGATCACATGCTGTGCGTCTTTCCGTTCGAAACCGCGTTGCTGCAGAAGGCGGGCGTGGCGTCGACGTATGTCGGCCATCCGCTCGCCGATGAAATTCCGCTGGAACCGGACGTCGCGGGTGCGCGGCGCGAGTTGGGCATCGCAGAAGGCGGGCCGGTGATTGCCGTGTTGCCGGGCAGCCGGCGCTCGGAAATCGCGCTGATCGGCCCGACGTTCTTCGACGCCATGGAACTGATGCAGCTTCGGGAGCCGGGCGTGCGTTTCCTGATGCCCGCGGCGAACCCC
Source organism: Caballeronia sp. LZ016 (assembly GCF_031450805.1). Taxonomy (NCBI): domain Bacteria; kingdom Pseudomonadati; phylum Pseudomonadota; class Betaproteobacteria; order Burkholderiales; family Burkholderiaceae; genus Caballeronia; species Caballeronia sp. LZ016. The sequence goes on along the minus strand of NZ_JARTVY010000001.1, from coordinate 2,481,841 downwards.
GCGCTGCGCGAACTGCTGCAGCCGCTCGTGGAGGCGCATCCGCATCTGTCGCTGACCATTACCGATGGCCGCGCGCAAACCGCGATGACCGCCGCCGACGCCATCCTCGTGAAAAGTGGAACGGTGACGCTCGAAGCGGCGCTGCTTAAAAAGCCGATGGTCATCTCGTACAAGGTGCCCTGGCTCACCGGCCAGATCATGAAGCGGCAGGGTTACCTGCCTTACGTGGGCTTGCCGAATATTCTGGCGGGGCGCTTCGTCGTGCCGGAAATCCTGCAGCATTTCGCGACGCCCGAAGCACTCGCGGACGCGACGCTGAAACAGTTGAACGACGACGCGAACCGCCGTACGCTGACCGACATCTTCACCGATATGCACATCGCGCTGCGCCAGAACACGTCGCAGCGAGCGGCTGAAGCGGTCGCGCGGGTGCTGGAAACGCGAGGGGCGCGGTAATGGCGAGTCAGGCCAGTCGACAGAAAGCGCAAAGCGGGCTCGACTTCAGCTCGCCGCTGGACATCATCTGCGGCGTCGATGAAGCCGGGCGCGGCCCGCTCGCGGGACCGGTCGTGGCGGCGGCGGTGATCTTCGATCCCGCCAGGCCCCGAATCAACGGCCTCGACGATTCCAAGGCGCTGACCGCGAAAAAGCGCGAAGAGTTGTACGAGAAGATCGTCGATCGCGCGCTGGCTTTCTGCATCGCGTCGGCGAGCGTCGAGGAAATCGACACCATCAACATCCTGCACGCGACCATGCTCGCGATGAAGCGCGCGGTCGAAGGGCTGGCCGTCGCGCCGACGCTCGTCAAGATCGATGGCAACCGCTGCCCGACGCTGTCGATTCGCAGCGAGGCCGTGATCGGCGGCGACGCGCTCGTCAAACAGATCTCGGCCGCGTCGATTCTTGCGAAGGTCACGCGCGACCGCATGCTGGTCGAGTTGCACGAGACGTATCCCGTGTACGGTTTCGCTGCGCATTCGGGCTACGGCACGCCGCAGCATCTGAAGGCGCTGCGCGAACATGGGCCGTGCGAGCATCATCGCCGGTCGTTTGCGCCTGTGCGTGAAGCGCATGCCTTGTTCTTCGGCTCCGTGCTGCCGGACATCGCGCCCGAAGTGCTGCACGCCGCCGAGACGCAAGACGGCGACTCGGACGCGCTAGCGTTCTGACCGCGACCGCGACCGAATTCAACGTGAAATCCATCACTTCGCGGGACAACCCGCTCTACAAGCGCCTGAAAGCGCTCGCCGGCTCTACCGCACAACAGCGGCGCAGCGGCCACGCACTGCTCGAAGGGCTGCATCTCGCCGCCGCTTATCTCGATACCGCCGGTCAGCCGGAAACGTGCGTCGTCACCGAAGGCGCGCTGACGCATGCCGAAGCGCGTGAAATCGTGGCGCGCATCGAAGAAAGGCGAGTGGTCGTTTTGCCTGATGCGCTTTTCGGCCAGCTTTCAAGCGTCGTGCACGGCGTCGGCATGTTGTTGCTCGTCGAGAAGATCGGCGCGGCGTTGCCCGATCGCGTGAGCGAAACCTGCGTGATTCTCGACGGCGTTCAGGACGCGGGCAACGTCGGTTCCATTCTGCGCAGCGCGGCAGCGGCCGGCGTGACACGCGTGTTCTGCGCGCCGGGGACGGCGTATGCGTGGTCATCGAAGGTGCTGCGCTCGGGCATGGGCGCGCACTTCCTGCTCGACATCTTCGAGGACGTCGGGCCGTCCGGCCTGATCGCGCGCCTCGATGTGCCGGTCACCATCACCGATTCGCACGGCGCCGTCGCCATCTACGATTGCGATCTGTCGCCGCCGCTTGCCTGGGTTTTCGGGAACGAAGGCGCGGGCGTGTCGCAGGTCTGGCGCGATGCCGTGACGCATCGCGTGACCATTCCGCAGCCGGGGGGCATGGAGTCGCTGAATGTCGCGGCTGCGGCGGCGATCTGTCTTTTCGAGCAGTGCCGCCAGCAGCGCGCCTGATCAGTAGTAGGAAGGCCGCTCGGGCTTGATCTCTTGCAGGATGGTCGTGGCGATTTCCTCGATCGACTTGTGCGTCGACGAGAGCCACTTGATACCCTCGCGCTTCATCATGCTTTCCGCTTCGTTGATCTCGTAGCGGCAATTCTCCAGCGCAGCGTACTTGCTGCCCGGCCGGCGCTCGTTGCGGATTTCGGCGAGGCGCTGCGGGTCGATGGACAGCCCGAACATCTTTTCCCGATGATCCAGCAACGGCGTCGGCAACTTGCCGCGCTCGAAGTCCTCGGGAATCAGCGGATAGTTCGCCGCCTTCACGCCGTATTGCATCGCCAGATAAAGGCTCGTCGGCGTTTTGCCGCTGCGCGATACGCCGACCAGAATCACATCGGCTTCGGTGAGATTGCGATTCGACTGACCGTCGTCGTGAGCGAGCGAGAAGTTGATCGCCTCGATGCGGTTCTTGTATTCCTCGGTATCGGCGTTCTGGTGGACGCGGCCCATCGCGTGCGTCGACTTGATTTCCAGTTCGTGCTCGAGCGGCTCGATGAACGTCTGAAACATGTCGAGCACGAGCGCATTGCAGCGCTTTACGATCTCATTGGACTCGCTGTCGACGAGCGTCGTGAAGACGATCGGACGGCGGCCATCGAGCGATACCGCCTCGTTGATCTTCTCGACGGTCGCATGCGCCTTGTCGATGGAATCGACGAACGGCACGCGCACGAGCCGGAACTTTTGGTCGAACTGGGCGAGGATCGAGTGCGCGAAGGTTTCGGCAGTGATCCCGGTACCGTCGGAAACGATGAATACGGAGGGCGGCATCGGCGGCTGATCAGAAGGGAACGTGTTGCGTTGAAGGTGCTCAAAGGGTAACGCCGGCGACGCGGCGCGGGTGCGAGCCGCTGTGTTACATTGAGCGACCCGTGCATGTGCGCAGGCGAACCATGAGGCGTGAAACACCTCGATTTTGCCGTGGAATGACTGTCTCTGCTGAGACAAATTCCATATACGGCACGGTAGAATAGCGGCAACCTGTTCGATAAGCAATTGCGGACAATTCGAGTCGGATTTTCGTCGAATCGCGGTCGTTTCGTGGCTTTTTGCGGCTTAAAGGCACGATCAGAGCACATTCGGACGGCCGCTTCCTTCTGTCCCGTGCGTGGTCCGCACGAGCCCATGTCTTGAGCGAAGGCTTATCAAACAGGTTGTACGAGATGCGGCGGCGCTTCCAATGAGCGCCGCCGCATGTGAGCCCACTCGTGCGATCGTGAATTCCATCCACCTTAGGGGCTTGTATGACTAACGCAGTCAATGTTGCGAACGATGTCGCAAAGGATCAGGCGTATGTAGTTCCATTCGAGCAGTTGCGAATGACCGACGTGGAAATCGTCGGTGGCAAGAATGCGTCGCTCGGCGAAATGATCAGCCAGCTTTCCGAAGCCGGCGTCAGCGTGCCGACGGGCTTCGCCACGACCGCGCTCGCATTCCGCGACTTCCTGCAGCACAACGACCTGACCGATCGCATCGCCAAACGTCTCGAGACGCTCGACGTCGACGACGTGAAGTCGCTTGCCGAAGCGGGCAAGGAAATCCGCCAGTGGATCGTCGACGCGCCGCTGCAGCCGCGTCTCGAAGACGAAATCCGCCGTCAATTCGAAGTCCTGCAAAACGGCTCGCCCGAAGAGCTGTCGTTCGCCGTGCGTTCGTCCGCGACCGCCGAGGACTTGCCCGACGCATCGTTCGCGGGCCAGCAGGAAAGCTATCTGAACGTGGTCGGCATCGAAGACGTGCTCGATCGCATGAAGCACGTTTTCGCGTCGCTCTATAACGACCGCGCCATTTCCTATCGCGTTCACAAGGGGTTCACTCACGCCGAAGTCGCGCTATCGGCGGGCGTGCAGCGCATGGTCCGCTCGGACGTCGGCGCGGCGGGCGTCATGTTCACCATTGACACCGAATCCGGCTTCAAGGACACCGTCTTCATCACGTCGAGCTACGGCCTCGGCGAGACCGTCGTGCAGGGCGCGGTCAATCCGGACGAATTCCACGTCTTCAAGACCACGCTCGCGCAGGACAAGTATCCGATCATCCGCCGCTCGATCGGCTCGAAGCTCATCAAGATGGAATTCACGCAGCCGGGCGAGGCGGGCCGCGTGAAGACCGTGGACGTGGCGCACGAGCAGCGCAACCGCTTCTCGCTGACGGACGAGGACGTCATTCAGCTCGCGAAGTATGCGGTGATCATCGAGAAGCACTACCAGCGTCCGATGGACATCGAGTGGGGCAAGGACGGCCGCGACGGCAAGCTGTTCATCCTTCAGGCGCGCCCGGAAACGGTGAAGAGCCAGGCTGCGGGCAAGGCCGAGATGCGCTTCAAGCTCAAGGGCCAGTCGAACGTCATCGCCACGGGCCGGGCAATCGGCCAGAAGATCGGCGCGGGCCCCGTGCGCGTCATTCACGATCCGTCGGAGATGGAACGCGTGCAGCCGGGCGACGTGCTCGTCGCCGACATGACCGACCCGAACTGGGAACCGGTGATGAAGCGCGCATCGGCCATCGTGACCAATCGCGGCGGGCGCACCTGCCACGCGGCGATCATCGCGCGTGAGCTGGGCGTGCCGGCAGTGGTGGGCTGCGGCGACGCCACCGACGTACTGAAGGACGGCGCGCTCGTGACCGTGTCTTGCGCCGAAGGAGACGAAGGCAAAATCTACGACGGCCTGCTCGAAACGGAAGTGACCGAAGTCCAGCGCGGCGAACTGCCGAAGATTCCGGTCAAGATCATGATGAACGTCGGCAATCCGCAACTCGCGTTCGACTTCGCGCAGTTGCCGAATGCGGGCGTCGGCCTCGCGCGGCTCGAGTTCATCATCAACAACAACATCGGCGTGCACCCGAAGGCGATTCTCGAGTACCCGAACATCGACGCCGATCTGAAGAAGGCGGTCGAAAGCGTCGCGCGCGGTCATGCGTCGCCGCGCGCGTTCTACGTCGACAAGCTGACCGAAGGCATCGCCACGATCGCGGCGGCGTTTTATCCGAAGCCCGTCATCGTGCGTCTGTCGGACTTCAAGTCGAACGAGTACAAGAAGCTGATCGGCGGTTCGCGTTACGAGCCGGACGAAGAGAACCCGATGCTCGGCTTCCGCGGCGCATCGCGCTATATCGCGGAAGACTTCGCCGAGGCGTTCCACATGGAATGCGTCGCGCTGAAGAAGGTTCGCGAAGAGATGGGCCTCGACAACGTGCAGATCATGGTCCCGTTCGTGCGTACGCTGAAGCAGGCGGATCGCGTGGTCGAACTGTTGAAGAAGTTCGGTCTGGAGCGTGGCGTCAACGGCCTCAAGCTCGTGATGATGTGCGAAGTGCCGTCCAACGCGATCCTCGCCGAAGAGTTCCTGCAGCGCTTCGACGGTTTCTCGATCGGCTCTAACGATCTGACGCAGCTGACGCTCGGCCTCGACCGCGACTCCGGCATGGAACTGCTCGCGGCCGACTTCGACGAGCGCGACGAAGCCGTGCAGTTCATGCTGAAGCGCGCCATCGAGACTTGCCTGCGACTCAACAAGTATGTGGGCATCTGCGGCCAGGGTCCGTCCGATCATCCGGACCTCGCCGAATGGCTGGCGAAGCAGGGCATCGAATCGATGTCGCTGAACCCGGACACGATCATTGACACGTGGCAGCAGTTGGCAAAGACCTTGTCAAAATGAGTCGTGAGCACGCCTTTCCGCTTGCTTACGGATAGGTGCGGCATGCTATAAAAAACACCCCGGACTGTTTCGTCCGGGGTGTTTTCGTTTGGAGACTGGCATGGCGATGAGTGGACTGATCTGGTGGATAGCGGCGGGCGTGTTGATCGTCACGGAGTTGTTCACCGGCACGTTCTATCTGTTGATGATCGCGCTCGGACTGCTCGCGGGCGGCATCGCGTTCGCCGTCGGGCTCGCGTTGCACGTGCAGATGGGCGTCGCGGCGCTCGTCGCACTGATCGCGGTCGTGCTGCTGCGGCGTTCGCGCTTCGGAAGCTGGAAGCGGCGCGACGCTTCACGGGATACGGCCGTGAACCTCGACATCGGCGCGACCGTGGAAGTCGCGCAATGGCACGACCGCCGTGCTCGCGCGATGTATCGCGGCGCGCAGTGGGACGTCGAACTCGCGCCGGGCGAATCGGAGGGCGCCCGCTGGTATTGCATCACGGCGCTGGAAGGCAGCCGGCTCGTCGTCGCGGCCAGGCGATGAACCGCCTCACCAACAAGCATTGAAGGAGTCACATAATGATTTTTGCTGTCATCCTGCTCGTGATCGCCATCGTGATCGTCGTGAACACGGTCAAGATCGTTCCGCAGCAGCACGCATGGGTGCTGGAGCGGCTCGGCCGCTATCACGCCACGCTCACGCCTGGTCTCAACATCGTGCTGCCGTTCATCGACCGCATCGCGTACAAGCACGTGCTCAAGGAGATTCCGCTCGACGTGCCGAGCCAGGTCTGCATCACGCGCGACAACACGCAGCTTCAGGTGGATGGCGTGCTGTACTTTCAGGTCACGGACCCGATGAAGGCGTCGTATGGATCGAGCAACTTCGTGATCGCGATCACGCAGCTTTCGCAGACGACGCTGCGCTCGGTCATCGGCAAACTGGAGCTCGACAAGACCTTCGAAGAGCGCGAGTACATCAATCACAGCATCGTGAACGCGCTCGACGAAGCCGCGTCGAACTGGGGCGTGAAAGTGCTGCGCTACGAAATCAAGGACCTGACGCCGCCGAAGGAGATTCTCCACGCGATGCAGGCGCAGATCACCGCCGAGCGTGAGAAGCGCGCGCTGATCGCGGCATCCGAAGGGCGCAAGCAGGAGCAGATCAATCTGGCGTCGGGCGCGCGCGAGGCCGCGATCCAGAAGTCGGAAGGCGAGCGTCAGGCGGCGATCAATCAGGCGCAGGGTGAGGCATCGGCCATTCTCGCGGTGGCTGAAGCGAATGCGCAGGCCATCGAGAAGATCGGTGCGGCCATTCAGACGGCGGGCGGCATGGAGGCCGTGAACCTGAAGGTGGCGGAGCAGTATGTCGGCGCGTTTTCGAACATCGCCAAGACGGGCAACACGTTGATCGTGCCGGGCAACATGTCGGACATGAGTTCGATGATCGCGTCGGCGCTGGCCATCGTGAAGGGCGAGGGCGGAAGCGTCATTCGCAAGAGCTGAAAACAATCGGGGCGCTGAAGAGCGCCCCGATTGTTTTAACGCGTTGCCGTTCGCATCAGGCGGCCGCGTTCGCGTTCCCAGTCGCGCTTCTTCTCGGTCTCGCGCTTGTCATGCAGCTTCTTGCCCTTCGCAAGGCCGATTTCGCATTTCACGCGGCCTTCCTTGTAGTGAAAGTTGAGCGGCACGAGCGTGTGACCGCGCTGCTCAATCTTGCCGATTAGCTTGTCGATCTGCTCGCGATGCAACAGCAGCTTGCGCGTGCGCACCGGGTCCAGATTGGCGAACTTCGACGCCTCGGGCAGCGGGCTGATGTGCGTGCCGATCAGGAACAGCTCGCCGTTCTTGATCACCACGTAGCCTTCCTTGATCTGCGCGCGGCCTGCGCGCAGCGCCTTGACTTCCCAGCCTTCGAGCACGAGACCGGCCTCGTAGCGTTCTTCGATGAAGTAATCGAAGAAGGCTTTTCTATTGTCAATGATGCTCATGAATGGAAAGTGCCCAACTCGTTTAAAATCACGATTTTAGCAGCGCGCCGCCCGACAAACGAAGCCGTCTTCGCGGGTCCTGCGCGCCGCCACCCCAACAAGCCACCCGCTGCGCCCTTATGGCCGACGTCCAGAAAACCGTATTGATCCGCCATTCGGCGGAAGAAATGTTCGACCTCGTCACCGATGTCGCCGACTACCCGAACTTCCTGCCGTGGTGCGGCGGCGTCGAGATCGGACGCCAGGACGAGCACGGCATGGAGGCGAAGATCGACATTAGCTTCAAGGGCATCAAGCAGCACTTCGCGACGCGCAACGTCCAGAAGCGCCCGACGCATATCGATATGGAGTTCCTGAGCGGCCCCTTCAAGAAGTTCACGGGCTACTGGCGCTTCACGCCGTTGCGCGCGGATGCCTGCAAGATCGAATTCGCGCTGCACTACGAGTTCTCGAATCTCATTCTGGAAAAGATCATCGGGCCGGTCTTCAGTCATATCGCGAACACGTTCGTCGATTCCTTCGTGAAGCGCGCCGACCAGCGCTACGGCAAGAAATGAACCTGCGTATCGATGTTTGCTACGGCTTGCCCGGCGGCGACAGCTTCTACGCGCATGTCGATCTGAGCGACGGCGCGACGGTGGGCGAGGCTATCGAGGCAAGCGGGGTGCTCAGGCAGCACCCGGAGATCGATCTGTCGACGCAGAAGGTCGGCGTGTTCGGCAAGCTGAAGCCGCTGTATGCGGCGCTCGTCGATCTGGATCGAGTCGAGATTTATCGGCCGCTGAAGGTCGATCCGAAGACCGCGCGTCAGCGGCGCGTCGACAAGGCGCGCAAGGCGGGGTCGATCGAAGGCCGCAAGTGGCAATCGAAGGATGCGCGCTAACCGCGTCAATGCGCCGGCGCTTCCTTGCTCGCGGCAGCCGGCTCGACGCTATGTTGCCGCACCGACCAGCACACGCCCGCGATCAGCAGCACGATAGCCAGCACTTCCGGCACGCGGGGCCACCGGCCGTCGTAGACGAATGCGTAGAGAAGCGCGAACAGCGTTTCGAATACGATCATCTGGCCCGATAGCGTGAGCGGCAAGCGTTTCGCCGCCGCGTTCCACAGCATGTTGCCGAGCCACGATCCACCGGTCGCGAGCGCGAAGCACACGATCCAGAAGAGATGCCACCGCGCATCCGGCACGCTCGCCTGGACCATGCCCGCAGGCAGCATCCAGACGACCGCGCCGAGCATTGCCCCCAACAGGCCGGTCACGATGCCCCACAGCACGGACCATTCGTTGCCGTCGAAGTGATGATTCGCCTGCAGATAGCGCGCGTTGACGACCGCGTACCACGTCCACGAAGCCAGCGCGCCGACGGCGCACGCGAGCCCGGCGATCCGCGTCAGCACGCTCGCAGCGGGCGCGTCGCCGTGATGCATGAGCACGTCGCTGAAGACGTCGAGATTGATGCACGCGATGCCCGCGAGCACCAGCGCGAGCGGCGCAACGAGGCGCTTCAGTTCGACCGCGCCATGATCGCGCCGCCCGGCGAGCGTGACCGTCACCGGCAAAATGCCGACGATCAGCGATGACGGCGCGACGCCCACGAGTTGCACCGCACTCGCGAGCAGCATGTAGTAGAGCAGGTTGCCGACGAGCGCGAGCTTGACGAGCGCGATTAGATCGGCGCGCGTGAGCTTTGCGAGAAGCCGCCGCGCGAAGGGCAACGCGACGGCAACCGATACCGCCCCGTACATCAGATAACGCCCTACGCTCAGCATGAGCGGCGAGAAGTCCGGCAACAGGCGCGGCGCGAGAAAAATGAAGCCCCAGATGGCTCCCGCCAGCATTCCATACATCACACCGCGCTGCATTGCCCGACTCCCTGCTTTGATCCGTTCGACGGCGGAGGTTACACGCGCCGCCGGCCCGGCGTCTTGTCGAAAGCTGCACGCAAGCGCGGCCGCGCCGAGGCCCGATCTTTGCAGGTGAATGTCGTAAGCTGCTGTCCAGACAGTGAAAACCCGGGGAACTATCGGTATAATCTGCTTTTGCGCCCATAGGATTTGCCATGCGTCTTATCCAGAAAGCACTCACGTTCGATGACGTGCTCCTCGTGCCCGCGTTCTCCAGCGTTCTCCCGCGCGACACCAGCCTGAAATCCCAGCTGACTCGCAACATTTCCCTGAACATGCCCCTCGTGTCCGCCGCCATGGACACGGTCACCGAAGGCCGGCTCGCCATCGCAATGGCGCAGATGGGCGGCATCGGCATCGTTCACAAGAATCTCACCGCAAAAGAGCAGGCGCGCGAAGTCGCCAAGGTCAAGCGTTTCGAATCGGGCGTCGTCCGCGATCCGATCACCGTGCCGCCGCAAATGCGCGTGCGCGACGTGATCGCGCTGACGCAGCAACACGGCATCTCCGGCTTCCCGGTGGTGGAGGGCGCGCAACTCATCGGCATCGTGACGAACCGCGACCTGCGTTTCGAAGAGCGGCTCGACGAGCCCGTGCGCAACATCATGACGCCGCGCGAGCGTCTCGTGACGGTCAAGGAAGGCACCTCGCTCGCCGAAGCCAAGGCGCTGATGCATAGCCATCGCCTGGAGCGCGTGCTGGTGGTCAACGACGCATTCGAGCTGCGCGGCCTGATGACCGTCAAGGACATCACCAAGCAGACCGAAAACCCCGACGCGTGCAAGGACGAAGACGGCAAGCTGCGCGTCGGCGCGGCCGTGGGCGTGGGCCCGGACAACGAAGAGCGCGTCGACCTGCTCGCGCAGGCAGGCGTCGACGTCATCGTGGTCGATACCGCGCACGGCCATAGCCAGGGCGTGCTCGAACGCGTGCGCTGGGTGAAGCAGAACTATCCGCGCGTTCAGGTCATCGGCGGCAATATCGCGACGGCGGCGGCGGCCAAGGCGCTCGTCGAGTACGGCGCGGATGCGGTGAAGGTCGGGATCGGACCGGGCTCCATCTGCACCACGCGGATCGTCGCGGGCGTGGGCGTGCCGCAGATCACGGCCATCGCCAACGTGTCCGAAGCGCTGCGCGGCAGCGGCGTGCCGGTCATCGCGGACGGCGGCGTGCGTTTCTCGGGTGACGTGTCGAAGGCGCTCGCAGCGGGCGCGAACGTCGTGATGATGGGCAGCATGCTCGCGGGCACCGAAGAATCGCCGGGCGACGTGTTCCTGTTCCAGGGCCGCCAGTACAAGGCGTATCGCGGCATGGGCTCGGTCGGCGCGATGAAGGACGGCGCGGCGGACCGCTACTTCCAGGACAACTCCGCGAACATCGACAAGCTCGTGCCGGAAGGCATCGAAGGGCGTGTGGCCTATAAGGGTTCGGTGAACGCCATTCTCTTCCAGGTCGTCGGCGGCGTGCGCGCGAGCATGGGCTATTGCGGTTGCCGCACCATCGCCGAACTGCACGAGAAGGCGGAGTTCGTGCAGATCACGGCGGCCGGCATGCGCGAATCGCATGTGCATGACGTGCAGATCACGAAGGAAGCGCCGAATTATCACGTCGATTAATGCGTTGACGCGTTTGTCCGTGAGTGCGTCGATAACCTTGGTGGACCCATCATGAAACCGTTGCTGCGCGCCGTGCTGGTCGTCAATGCCCTGATTTTCGTGGTGTTCGGCGTGCTGTTCCTGCTGACGCCCTGGGCCGGTCTTTATGAAGGGCTGCAGCTCGGGGCGATGCGCGTCGAACCCGCGTTCGCCGGGCAGTTGCTCGGCGTCGCGCTGCTCGGATTCGCGTGGCTCTCGCTGCATGCCGCGATCGACGGCGCGTTGACCGCGGCGGCCGCTAAGGCGTCGGGTCACGTGCAGTGGCTGTCCGGCGTGATCGTGCTGGTGTGGCTGCTCGGACTGCGCACGCCGCAGGTCGACGGCTTCGGTCAGGTGAGCGCGGCGCTGATCGGCATCGTGCTGGTGGTGCTGGGGCTCGGCAGCGTGCGGCTCGCGTCCGCGGTGCGGCGGCGCGAGCGCGCGGCGGCGGCCGGCGCGGCATCCGCGGAACGCGCGGAGAAGAAAGCCGCGCAGACGCGCGATGCAACGCGTCCGCCCGTCGTGGCGGTCCCGACGCCGCCGGATACCGCCGCTCGTCCGGCCGCACGCGCCCCCGACGTCACCGCTATCGATCCGGTCACCGGCCGCACGGTGGATGCCGCCACGCCCGCTGCCGCCTCGCGCGTGCGATCCGAAGCCGGCATGGTCGATCCGGTGACGGGCCGCACGCTCGATCCGCAAACGGGCCGCGAGATCGATCCGGTCACGGGAAAACGCATCGATCCGGTCATCAGCGGGGAAATCGATCCGGCGACGGGCCGGCGCGTCGAGCCGCTGACGGGGCGTGTCGTTCCCGATCCGGCGAGCGGAGCACCACGCTGAACGCGCGCACGCAGACACAGGCACACGCGCACGGCGCGCCGACGGTCAGCCCGTCACATCGACGCGCGCAAGCAGGAAGCACAAGTACGGTCGGCCTTCGCGCCGGCCGTCGATTTATTGGCGACAAGCCGCCTGAATGCACGCTTGTCGGCCCACACCTCATTCGTTCACTTAGCCTTTGCCCGCAGCCATGCACGACAAAATCCTGATTCTCGATTTCGGCTCCCAAGTCACCCAGCTGATCGCCCGGCGCATCCGCGAGTCGCACGTCTACTCGGAGATTCATCCGTATGACGTCGACGAAACCTTCATCCGCGAGTTCGCGCCGAAGGGCATCATCCTGTCGGGCGGGCCGAATTCGGTCACCGAGGCGAAGTCGCCGCGTGCGCCGCAGATCGTTTTCGATCTCGGCGTGCCTGTGCTCGGCATCTGCTACGGCATGCAGACGATGGCCGACCAGCTCGGCGGCAAGGTCGAACTCGGCAAGGTGCGCGAATTCGGCTATGCGGAAGTGCAGGCGCTGAATCACACGGGCTTTCTGGAGGGCATCGAGGACTTCAGGAATGCGGAAGGCGAGGCGATGCTCAAGGTGTGGATGAGCCACGGCGACAAGGTCGCGGACCTGCCGGCAGGTTTCAAGCTGATGGCCTCGACGCCCGCATGCCCGATCGCCGCGATGGCCGACGACGATCGCCGTTTCTACGGCGTGCAATGGCATCCGGAAGTCACGCACACGGTGCAAGGCCGCGCGATGCTCGATCGCTTCGTGCTCGAACTGTGCGGCGCGCGGGCCGATTGGGAGATGGGCCACTACATCGATGAAGCCGTGGAGAAGATTCGCGCGCAAGTCGGCGGCGAGCACGTGATTCTCGGTCTGTCGGGCGGCGTGGATTCGTCGGTGGCGGCGGCGCTGCTGCATCGCGCGATCGGCGATCAGCTGACGTGCGTGTTCGTCGATCATGGCCTCTTGCGTCAGAACGAAGCCGAGCAGGTGATGTCGACGTTCGCGGATCACCTGGGCGTGAAGGTGATTCACGTCGACGCCAGCGAAGCGTTCCTGCAGAAGCTCGCCGGCGTCACCGATCCGGAAGCGAAGCGCAAGATCATCGGCGCGGAGTTCGTCGAAGTGTTCCATGCCGAGTCGGAGAAGCTGACCGATGCGAAGTGGCTTGCGCAGGGCACGATTTATCCGGACGTGATCGAATCGGCGGGCAAGGGCAAGAAGGGCGCGCATACGATCAAGAGCCACCACAACGTCGGCGGCTTGCCCGAGACGCTCAATCTGAAACTGCTGGAACCGCTGCGCGAGCTGTTCAAGGACGAAGTGCGCGAACTGGGCGTGAAGCTCGGACTGCCGCCGGCGATGGTGTATCGTCATCCGTTCCCTGGACCGGGGCTTGGCGTGCGCATTCTTGGCGAAGTGAAGCGCGAGTTCGCGGACCTGCTGCGAAAGGCGGATGCGATTTTCATCGAGACGCTGCGCAATACCGTCGATCCGGAGACGGGCAAGTCGTGGTACGACCTGACGAGCCAGGCCTTCGCGGTGTTCCTGCCGGTCAAGAGCGTCGGCGTGATGGGCGATGGACGGACTTACGAGTACGTCGTCGCGCTGCGCGCGGTGCAGACGCTGGACTTCATGACCGCGCATTGGGCGCATCTGCCGCATGAATTGCTCGGGAATGTGAGCAATCGGATCATCAATGAAGTGCGCGGTGTGAATCGCGTCGTGTACGACATTTCGGGGAAGCCGCCTGCGACGATCGAGTGGGAGTAATCTAGCCCCCCCAAAGCGGGAGTCAGTGACATGAGCACCCCAAGGCCCACCGACTCCCTCTTCCTCGCTATCCACCCCGACGCCTCCGCCGCCTCGCGCATCCACGACGAGGCGGCGCGCCTGCGCATCGAGCACAGGCTGCGTGCGACGCCCATCGCTGCTGATCGTCTGCACATCACGCTGCATTACCTCGGCGCGTTCGCGGGCCTGCCTGCCGATGTCATCGATCAGGCGCGCGTCGCGGCATCCTCCGTCGCGGCGCCGCCATTCGACCTCGCGCTCGACCGCATCGAAACCTTCTCATCGCGCCGCCCGCGACGTCCGCTTGTCATCGCCGGCAATCCGAACGAGGCGTTTTCCTTTTTCGTCGATCGTCTCGGCAACGCGCTGCAAGCGGCCGGCATCACCGTGAGATCGCATCCGCAGTTCATCCCGCACGTGACCTTGCTGTACACGGAGCAGCGCATCGCGCGACAAACCATCGAGCCTATCGAATGGACCGTGCGCGGGTTCTCGCTCGTTCGCAGCCTGCTCGGGCGTTCGCAGCACGAAATCCTGGCCCGCTGGCCGCTCGCGTCCTGACCGACCTGCGACCATTGCGCGAAACCGTTCACGTATTTCTTCGTCCGGGTTATGGTTAGCGTTATCCGCATCGACCGTTGCCACGAAGACGAAAAAAACGCCAGGATTCCGATTACATGACTCGATCCCGTCTGCTGCACGTCACACCGGAAACGCATCACGTCCACATCGATCTCGTCTACGCGACCGATCGCAATCTCACCGGCAAAGCCATCTACAAGGCCGGTCACTGCCTGCTGCTCGAACCCGCCGAAGCCGCGCTGCGCCGCGCGGTCAGCATTGCGGGTAGCTTCGGCATGACGCTGAAAATCTTCGACGCGTACCGCCCGCCGCAAGCGCAGAAAGTGCTGTGGGACTTCCTGCCGGATCCGAACTTCATCGCCGAACTGGGCCGCGGCTCGAACCACAGCCGTGGCACGGCCATCGACCTCACGCTCGTCGACGAACACGGCAGCGAGCTCGACATGGGCACCGGATTCGATGCGATGGTGCCCGAGTCCGCCCACTTCCACGCCGGCCTGCCGATCTACGTGCAACGCAATCGCACGCTGCTGCTCGGCGTCATGCATGGCGCGGGCTTCACGCATATCGCAAGCGAGTGGTGGCATTACGAATTGCCCGGTTCGCGAGACTTTCCGCTCATCGACAACGAAGCAAGCGGCCCCTTGCGGCTGATGTAAGCCCGACAGGAGGCGAGATAACGCACGGCACGGCGGGCGCATCTTGCAAGCCCGTGTTGCGCGAAAATCCGCACGCGCCGAACGTCCGTGCGCGGCGCCGATGGCAATAGGCGGCCGCTGATAGAATACGAGATGGATTGTCGAGATGTGCCGAACAACGCGCGAGCGCGTCATTCCGGCTGCCGTCCGACTTCAGGCTAACCACGCAAATCGTGACAGACCGCGTCCGTATTGGATGAAAGCCGGTCGCAATCCCCGATGAAATTGCTAGATGCTTTAGTCGAACAGCGGATCAACGAAGCCGCAGCCCGCGGCGAGTTCAAGGACTTGCCGGGTGCAGGCGTCCCGCAGCAACTCGACGACGACCTCCTCGTGCCCGAGGAAGTGCGCGTCGCCAATCGCATACTCAAGAACGCGGGCTTTGTCCCGCCGGCCGTCGAACAGCTTCGCGCGCTGCGCGGTCTCCAGGAAGAGCTGGACAAGGTGACGGACCCTGCCGCCCGCTGCCGTATCCAGGTCAAGATGCTCGCTCTCGACATGGCGATCGAATCGCTGCGCGGCGGCGGCTGCGTGCCGCATGAATATTGCCGGCGCATCGCCGAGCGGTTGTCGGAGCGCGCGGCCGCACAAGGCGATGCAGGCGACATGGAGTCGAAGGAATCTTGACGGTCATTCTTACGCCCGATGCGGCCGAAAATGCTGCGCGCCTTTTGGCCAGCGAGCGGGACCGCCGCTACATGACGATGGCGCAGCACGCCGCCGATGAAGCGCGCCGCGCGGGCGAAGTGCCGGTGGGCGCGGTCATCGTGCTGGGCGACGAAGTCATCGCGACGGGATTCAATCACCCGATTCGCGGGCACGACCCTTCCGCGCATGCCGAAATGGCCGCGCTTCGCGCCGCCGCGCAGGCGCTTCAGAACTATCGGCTGCCGGGCTGCGAACTGTACGTGACGCTCGAGCCTTGCCTCATGTGCGCCGGCGCGATCATGCACGCGCGCATCGCGAGGGTGGTGTTCGGTGCGACGGACCCGAAAACGGGCGCATGCGGCAGTGTCGTCGACATGTTCGCGAACGAGCAGCTCAATCATCACACCACGGTCACGGGCGGCGTGCTCGCCGACGAATGCGGTCACGCGCTCAAGAATTTCTTCGCCGAACGCCGGCGCCTCGCACGCGAAGAACGTGCTGCGCGTCAGGCCCGCGAGGCTCACGCTTCCTAAACCAACACACCATAGAACCGTGAAATCACGCACCATCGATCTCGTCGCGCCTTCTGGTTATCCGCAGGATCCGGCAGCCGTTGAGCGAGGCATCGGGCGATTGCGGGCGCAGGGCCATCGCGTCGAGAACGTCGAGGCGACGCGACGGCGCTTCCAGCGCTTCGGCGGCACCGACAGCGAGCGCGCCGCCGATCTCAACCGCCTCGCGGACCCGTCGCGGCGGCTGCCGGACATCGTGCTCGCCGTGCGCGGCGGGTATGGGGCGTCGCGCATCCTGCATGGTCTCGATTACGACGGCCTGCGGCGGCTCGCCGATCAGCCGGTCGCGCTCGTCGGCCACAGCGATTTCACGGCGATCCAGTGTGCGCTCTATGCGCGCGCCGCCGTGAAGAGCTTCGGCGGCCCGATGTTCGCCGGCGATTTCGGCGCGGAGAACGTCAGCGCGTTCACGATGCACAACTTCTGGCAGGCCATTTCCCGGCCGAGCTTCACCGTGACGAGCCACGCGCCGCAGCGCCAGTCCGTCGACGTGACGGGCATGCTGTGGGGCGGCAACCTCGCGATGCTGGCGGCGCTGGTAGGCACGCCCTATCTGCCGCCTGTCGATGACGGGATTCTTTTCATCGAGGACGTGAACGAGCATCCGTTTCGCATCGAACGGATGATCTATCAGCTTCATCAGGCGGGCGTGCTGGGACGGCAGCAGGCGGTCGTGATGGGCGAGTTCTCGGGCGGACGCTTGTCGGAATACGACAACGGCTACACGCTCGACGCGATGATCGATCAGGTGAGGGCAGTGACGGGCGTGCCGTTCGTGACCGGCCTGCAGTTCGGGCATGTGGAGAATCTGCTGACGCTGCCGTTCGGTGCGACGGCGCATCTCGTCGCGACGGAGCGCGGCTTTACGCTCAAGATGAGCGACTATCCGCATCTCGCTTAACGCAGTAACTAAAGGCGCTCCCCGAGCGCCTTTATCCGAGCCATGACTTGCAACTAACCGTCTGTGTTTGCACCAACCAGAAACACAGTGCACCACGCCAGCGCCGAAATTGTCGACAAAAAAGTGCCGTCAATGCTGACAAATTTTATCTGAATCCGGCGAAAGCCCGGTCGTAAAAGGCGTTCGACCCGGTCGGTCACGTCCGAACGTCCCCTCAAGCCCGGAAATCCAAATTGAATTGTTGACAATCTTTATGTCGATTCTAAGATGTTCAACATGCAAGCGAGCACATCATGTCCGACACTAAACCGAGTGCTGCATCGAATGCTTCAGCCAGCGCGAATGCCGAGTCGATCGCCGAGAGCATCCGCGCCGCGATCCTCGAACATCGCCTGGCGCCAGGCGCGAAGCTGACCGAAGCGCAGTTGTGCGAAGTGTTCGATGTGAAGCGCGGTCCGGTCCGTCAGGCGCTCGGGCAGCTGGCGAACGAACGGCTCGTCGATCTCGAACCGAATCGCGGCGCGTTCGTCGCGAGTCCGTCGCTGCAGGAAGTGCATGAAGTATTCGAAATGCGCCGCATCATCGAGCTGGCGGTCGTCGAGCGGATAGGGAAGGGGCACGGCACGCGCCGGCTCAAGTCGATCAGCGCGACCATCGGACGTGAAAGGCGCGCGTTCGAGAACCACGATTTTTCCGCATGGATTCGCCTGTCGGGCGACTTTCATACGGAACTCGCGGCGCTCACCGGCAATACCGTGCTGTGCGATTGCCTGTCGGGACTCGTCGCGCGTTCTACGCTGATCTCGGCGCTGTACGAATCGCTCGGCAAGAGCTCGTGTTCCTTTGAGGATCACGAAGCAATTCTCGCCGCACTGGATGCCGGCGATGCTGCAAAAGCGGCCGCTTTGATGGCCCAGCATCTGCGGGATGTCGAATTGAAGATGCTCGAGCGGCCCGCACGCGGCGCCGTCGATCTGAAGGAAGTATTCGCGCGCCCCGGCGAACGCGAAAAGGCGTTCGGCGCATGATGCGCTGTATCACGACATAACGAACTGGAGACCGCGCTCGCAAGACGAGCGCGTGAAGAGACGCATGCGCGGCAGACGCAGCATGCGCAGCACTGAACAGAGCGCTCGCAAGAGCGTGCAATGAAAACGTCCATCGGCGGGCGAACAGGGCACACGTCCCGTTCGCTCTTGGCACGACGCCGTGAAGACTTCAGCAAATCCGAAGAATGCCGCGTGTGGCCGGGCGCTTGCCCGAACTGCCGAAGGTATCCGATCGACGCTTGTCGCCCGAGCATTTGCCGCTTTTCATTTCGCAAGCCGCCCATCCAAGGAGAGGTCATGGCTCAGTTCAGTGCAACGCCCGGCAGTTCCGCGCTGCCGCCGTATGAGAACCAGTACGACGGACAATCCCCCGCGCATGAGATCGGCATGCCCGCCGGTTACAGCGATCGCCTTTATAACGAAGACCTCGCACCCCTGAAGAATCAGACCTGGGGTGCATACAACATCTTCGCGTTCTGGATGTCGGATGTGCACAGCGTCGGCGGCTATGTGTTCGCGGGCAGTCTCTTCGCGCTGGGCCTGACGAGCTGGCAGGTGCTCATATCGCTCCTGATCGGCATCGGGCTTGTGAACGTGCTGTGCAACCTCATCGCGAAGCCGAGCCAGGTGGCGGGCGTGCCGTATCCGGTCGCGTGCCGCGCGACCTTCGGCGTGCTCGGCGCCAACATTCCCGCCGTGATTCGCGGGCTGATCGCGGTCGCGTGGTACGGCATCCAGACGTATCTGGCGTCAAGCGCACTCGTGATCGTCGTGCTGAAGTTCGTGCCTTCGCTGATGCCTTATGCCGATGTGCATCGCTATGGCTTCGTCGGATTATCGGCGCTCGGATGGGCGGGCTTCATGCTGCTCTGGGTGCTGCAGGCCGTGGTGTTCTGGCGCGGCATGGAGATGATCAAGAAGTTCATCGACTTCGCCGGTCCCGCCGTGTATGTCGTGATGTTCATTCTCGCGGGCTATATGGTGTGGCGCGCGGGCATCGGCAACATCGGGCTGAATCTGGGCGGCGTGAAGTATCACGGCATGGAAGTGGTGCCGGTGATGATCACCGCCATCTCGCTCGTCGTGTCGTATTTCTCCGGGCCGATGCTGAATTTCGGCGACTTCTCGCGCTATTGCAAGAGCTTTCGCAGCGTGAAGCGCGGCAATTTCTGGGGCTTGCCGGTCAACTTCCTCGCGTTCTCGCTCGTCACCGTCATTACGACTGCCGCGACCCTGCCGGTGTTCGGACAACTGATTACCGATCCCGTCGAAACCGTGGGCCGCATCGATCATCCGACCGCGGTGATCCTCGGCGCGCTCACGTTCACCATCGCGACTATCGGCATCAATATCGTGGCCAACTTCGTGTCGCCGGCTTTCGATTTCTCCAACGTCGCACCGCGTCTCATTAGCTGGCGCATGGGCGGAATGCTGGCCGCCACGGCGTCGATCTTCATTACGCCGTGGAATCTGTTCAACAACCCGGCTGTGATCCATTACACGCTCGACATTCTCGGCAGCTTCATCGGGCCTTTGTACGGCGTCCTGATCATCGACTTCTATCTGGTCAAGCGCGGCAAGCTCGTAGTGGACGACCTGTACACCACGTCCGAGAGCGGCAAGTACTGGTACACGAAGGGCGTGAATCGCCGCGCGGTGATGGCGCTGCTGCCCGCCGCAGTCATCGCGATTCTGTGCGTGATGCTGCCGTCGCTCGAAGGCGCCGCGAACTTCTCGTGGTTCATCGGCGCGGGGCTGGGCGCGGTGTTTTACTGGATGCTGGCAGACCGCAAGCGTGCAGCGCAAGGCGAATAAAGGAAGGAGACAGCAATGCGCATCAAACTCATCAACCCGAACACGACGCAGCGCATGACCGCTTCGATGGCCCGCTGCGCCCGTGAAGTCGCCGCACCGGGCACGGAGATCATCGCCGTCAGCCCGACGATGGGCCCGCCGTCCATCGAAGGGTACTACGACGAAGCGATCGCGTCGCTCGGCCTGCTCGCCGAAGTCGAGGCGGGCGAGCGGCAGGGCGTCGATGCCTACGTGATCGCGTGCTTCGGCGACCCCGCGCTGTACGCGGCCCGCGAACTGGCGCGCGGGCCGGTGATCGGCATCGCGGAAGCCGCGATGCACGCGGCGAGCGTCATCGCGCCGGGGTTCTCGGTCGTGACGACCTTGCAGCGCACGTGCGGCATGGCGTGGCATCTCGCCGAACGCTACGGCATGTCGCGCTTCTGCAAGAACGTGCGTGCGACCAACGTCGCCGTGCTCGAGCTCGACGAGCCGGGATCGGCGGCGCGCGCGACGATCGTCGACGAATGCCGGCGCGCGCTGGACGAAGACGGTTCGGACGCGATCGTGCTCGGCTGCGCGGGCATGGCCGAGTTCTGCCGCGAAGTCGAGGACGCGATCGGCGCGCCGGTCGTCGAAGGCGTCACGGCGGCGGTCAAGTGGGCGGAGGCGCTGGCGGCACTCAGGCTGCATACGGCGAAACGCGGCGACTTCGCTCGTCCGCTCGCGAAACGCTACGACGGCGTGCTCGCCGATTTCAGTCCGCGCTGATTGCCAATATCTGCGCCGCTGTATGGGCGCGTGCGGGCCTTTTCGCTACACTGAATCGTCGACAATCCGTTGTTCAACGCTCAGCTTTCTACGCCAGCCATGTCTCTTGATCCGAACTATCCGCGCGACCTGATCGGCTACGGCCGCCACCCGGTGCAGGCGAACTGGCCGGGACGCGCGCGCGTCGCCGTGCAATTCGTGCTGAATTACGAAGAAGGCGGCGAAAACTGCGTGCTGCATGGCGATCCCGGCTCGGAGCAGTTTCTGTCGGAAATCGTGGGCGCGGCGGCGTATCCATCGCGTCACATGAGCATGGAATCGATCTACGAATACGGATCGCGCGCGGGCGTCTGGCGCATCCTGCGCGAGTTCGAGAAGCGCGGCCTGCCGCTCACGGTGTTCGGCGTCGGCATGGCGATCGAGCGGCATCCCGAGCTGGGGAAGGCGTTCGTCGAGCTGGGACATGAGATCGCGTGCCATGGGTATCGGTGGATTCATTATCAGGACATGTCGCCCGAGCGCGAAGCGGAGCACATGCGGCTCGGCATGGAAGCGATCGAGCGCGTCACCGGCGTGCGTCCGCTCGGCTGGTACACCGGGCGCGACAGTCCGAATACGCACCGGCTGGTCGCCGAGTACGGCGGCTTCCTGTACGACTCGGACTACTATGGCGACGACCTTCCGTTCTGGATGGACGTCGAAGTGACGGGCGGCAAGACCGCCTTGCAACTGATCGTGCCGTACACGCTCGATACCAACGACATGCGCTTCGCCACCCCGCAGGGCTTCAACACGGGCGATCACTTCTTCACCTATCTGCGCGATGCCTTCGATGTCCTCTACGAAGAAGGCGACGAGGCGCCGAAGATGCTTTCCATCGGCATGCATTGCCGGCTGCTCGGGCGTCCCGGGCGATTCCGGGGACTGCAGAAGTTTCTCGATCACATCGAGAAGCATGATCGCGTCTGGGTGACGCGGCGCGTGGATATCGCGCGGCACTGGCGCGAGCATCATCCGTATCAGGGGAACACCGAAACCAAGGGCGAAACCAACAACGGGACGGCGGCATGAAAGCGATGCAAACCACACTCGAACAACTCAACGTCATGCCCGCCGATGCGTTCGTGACCGTGCTCGCGGGCATCTTCGAACATTCGCCCTGGGTCGCCGAGATCGCGGCGCAGCAGCGGCCGTTCGCGAGCATCGACGCGCTGCTTGCGGCAATGTCGCAGGCCGTCGAACAAGCCGGCGGCGAGAGGCAGCTCGCGCTCATCAACGCGCACCCGGAACTTGCGGGCAAGGCGGCGGTGCGCGGCGAACTGACCGCTGAATCGACGCGCGAGCAGAGCGGCGCGGGCCTCGACCTCTGCACGCAGGAAGAGTTCGACAAGCTGCAGTCGCTGAATGCGGCGTATCGCCAGAAGTTCGGCTTTCCGTTCATCCTGGCTGTGCGCGGCTACGACCGTCACGGCATCATCGCGAACTTCGAAGAGCGGGTGAATCACGACCGCGACGAAGAGCTTCGCACGAGTCTCGATCAGATCTACCGGATCGCCCGTTTCAGGTTGAACGACCTCATCGCGGCCTGATCCATTCACCCGTAAACCAAGGACGAAGACAATGGCAATTCCGACACTCGATCCCAACGCGCCCGACTTCACGCGCCGCTATGTGAACCTCGCGGACCCGCGTCTCGGCGCGCAGGCGCTCGAGGCGAGCGACGATTTCTTCGCGCCGAAGGAACGCATGCTGAACCCCGAGCCGGCCGTGTTCATTCCCGGCAAATTCGACGATCACGGCAAGTGGATGGACGGCTGGGAAACCCGCCGCAAGCGCACGACCGGCTATGACTGGTGCATCGTCAAGCTGGCGCGGCCGGGCGTGATCAAGGGCATCGACCTCGACACGAGCCACTTCACGGGCAATTTCCCGCCGGCGGCGTCGATCGAAGGCGCGCATGTCGCCGACGGCTCGCCGAACCAGTCGACGCAGTGGACCGAAGTCGTGCCGTCGACGACCCTGCAGGGCAACAGCCACCACTATCTCGATGTCAGCGCCGGGCAGCCGTTCACGCACTTGCGCGTGAATATCTATCCGGATGGCGGCATCGCGCGTTTGCGTGTGTACGGCCAGCCGCAACTCGACTGGCGCAACGCGGATCGCAACGAGCTGTTCGAACTCGCCGCGATGGAGAATGGCGCGTACATGGTCGGCACGAACAACCAGCACTTCGGGCTTGCCTCGACGCTTTTGATGCCCGGCCGGGGCGTCAATATGGGCGATGGCTGGGAAACGCGCCGTCGCCGCGAGCCGGGTAACGACTGGTGCATCGTCGCGCTGGCGCAGCCGGGCATCATCAAGAAGGTGGAAGTCGATACCGCGCACTTCAAGGGCAATTTCCCGGACCGCTGCTCGCTGCAGGCCGCGCACGTCACGGGCGGCACGGACAGCTCGCTCGTCACGCAGGCGATGTTCTGGCCCGTGCTGCTCGGCGAGCAGAAGCTGCAGATGGACAAGCAGCACTTCTTCGAATCCGAGCTTGCCGCGCTCGGTCCGGTGACGCACGTGCGATTCAATATCTACCCGGACGGCGGCGTGTCGCGCCTGCGTCTTTTCGGCACGCTCGCATGATGAAGAAACTCACTATCGAACCGCTGACGCGCGCTGCGTTCGAGCCTTTCGGCGATGTGATCGAGCTCGAAGGCGCCAAGCAGATTCCGATCAACCTCGGCACCACCATCCGCTTTCACGACCTGTGCAACGTGGACGTGACGGACGAGGGCGGCCGCGCGATCGTCAACCTGTTTCGCGGACAGCCGCGCGTGCTGCCATTCGAAGTGAAGATGCTTGAGCGGCATCCGCTCGGCAGCCAGGCCTTCGTGCCGCTCGACGACCGGCCGTATCTCGTCGTTGTCGCCCCCGCGGGCGATCTCGACGAATCGGAGATACGCGCCTTCGTCACGCGCGGCTGGCAGGGCGTGAACTATGCGAAGGGCGTGTGGCATCATCCGCTGCTCGCGCTCGACAAGGTGAGCGATTTCATCGTCGTCGATCGCGGCGGGGAAGGGCGCAATCTCAACGAGCAGGACTTGAGCGAATCGCTATGGCTGACGGATGAAGCGCTGCGGTAGGCGTTCATCCACCTGAAGGCATCACCCGAAAGACCGGCGCGCGCAACGCCGGTCTTTTTTGTTTGCGATGCGAGAACCCGCTACCATAGGCGGTTCCTTCTCCACGAGCGATGCCCACGATGCCCGAACGCATGATCGACCTGCGCAGCGATACCGTCACCCGTCCGAGCCAGGCGATGCTCGCGGCCATGTCCAGCGCCGAAGTCGGCGACGACGTCTGGGGCGACGATCCCACCGTCGTTCAGCTTCAGTCGACGCTCGCCGGGCGCACCGGCAAGGAAGCGGGCCTGTTCTTTCCGAGCGGCACGCAAAGCAATCTCGCCGCGTTAATGGCGCACTGCGCGCGCGGCGACGAGTACATCGTCGGACAGGCGGCGCACACGTACAAATACGAGGGCGGCGGCGCGGCGGTGCTCGGCAGCATCCAGCCGCAACCGATCGAGAATGCGCCCGACGGCTCGCTGCCGCTCGAGAAGATGGCGGCGGCGATCAAGCCGATCGACAATCACTTCGCGCGCACGAAGCTGCTGGCGCTGGAAAACACCATCGGCGGGAAAGTGCTGCCGTCTTCCTATGTCGATGCGGCGGCGAAGCTCGCACGCGATCGCGGACTGTCGATGCATCTGGACGGCGCGCGCGTGTTCAATGCGGCGGTTGCCTCGGACCGCCCCGTTGGCGAACTCTGCGCACCGTTCGATTCGGTGTCCATCTGTTTTTCCAAGGGACTCGGCGCGCCGGTCGGCTCGGTGCTCGTGGGTTCCAGGGCGCTGATCGATGCCGCCGCGCGCTGGCGCAAGGTGCTTGGCGGCGGCATGCGGCAGGCGGGACTGCTCGCGGCGGCGTGTCTGTATGCGCTGGACCATCACGTCGCGGGACTCGCGCAGGATCACGACAACGCGGCGCGTCTTGCCGCGGGGCTTGCGCAGATCGACGGCATCGTCATCCAGTCGCAAGCGACGAACATGGTATTCGCGCAGATTCCGCAAGCGCATTGCGAGCGGCTCGAAGCGTGGCTCAAAGAGCGCGGCATTCTCACGCAGATGCTTTACGCGTCGCGGTTCGTGACGCATCGTGATGTCTCGCGCGAAGATATCGATACGGTGATCGCTGCGGTGAAGCGCTACTTCGCGGCGCACTAACTGTCAATGGCATGACCGTGATGAACGATTCGAACATCACTACTCCTCTGACCGAAGACCAACTGGATCACCTATCGGCCTTTCTGGATAGCCCGCCCGGTGAAGTCATGAATCTCTAGCGGTCGACGGGTTCTTCGCTGCGCACATTCGCGGCCCGGAAGCCGTGCCGCCGTCCGAGTATCTGCCGCTAATCGGGGGCAAGGACATCGACTTCGCAGCCGACGAACGAGCGGAGCCGATGCGTGTACTGCTGATGCGTCACTGGAATACGATCGTGGACAGGTTCGTGCGCGCTGGCGAGCAGGGGTACGCCTTCGATCCGATCGTGCTTCAGCACGACGGCCGCACCGCACGCGCGAACGACTGGGTGGTGCGTTTCACGTACGGCATGCAGATCAGGATGGACGGCTGGCGTCCCCTGACGGAGGATAAAAAGAATGGCGGTGTGCTTGCGCCCTTCTTGTGACTCGATGAGAGCGGCCTCGAAGAAGACGGAGTCGGGCGTCTGGAGATGACTTCAGCGGAACGCGAAAGGATCATCGATGAGATGATCGCCCGCCTGCTATTCGTCTATCACTATTTCGAACCCTCCCGCCGACCGGGGACACGGGTCGGCAACATGCCGATGCGACGCGAGGAGCGGAAGATCGGCCGCAACGAGCCGTGTCCGTGCGGCAGCGAGGGAAAGTACAAGCACTGTTGCGGAGCGGGGCCGCAGACGCTGCACCAAGCGGCAATGCCCGCGTCTCGAGCGGGCATTGCCTTTCGGCGACGCTTACTGCACCGCGCCCCCACTGAACCACGCAGCGATCTTCTGCCGCTCGGCGTCGGTCATCTGCGTGACGTTGCCAAGCGGCATCGCCTTCAATGTCACCGCCTGCTGGTGCACGCGCTGTGCGTTCTGCTTGATCTCGGCGGGTGTATCGAGCACGACGCCGGCGGGCGCGCTGCCCATCATCGACGGATGCGCGGAGTGACACGTCGCGCAGCGTTGCTGGATGATCGGCTGAATGTCGGCGACCTTGATCGTCGGCGCGCCGGCGGCTTGCGCGACAGGCACGGTCGGCGCGGGCATCGTCCAGGCGAAGGCGCCGAGCACCAGCACGAGACCGGCGAGGGGCATGTACCACAGCACCTGTCCGCGATGCCGCATCACGAAGAACTGACGGATCAGCGCGCCCGCCAGCATGATGAGCACGAGGATCACCCAGTTGTACTTGTGCGTGTAGGTCATCGCGTAGTGATTGGACAGCATCGCGAAGACCACGGGCAGCGTGAAATACGTGTTGTGCACCGAGCGCTGCTTGCCGCGCTTGCCGTAGATCGCGTTCGGCGTTTCCCCCTTCAGCATCGACGCGACCATCTTGCGCTGCCCCGGAATGATCACGAAGAACACGTTGGCCGACATGATCGTCGCGAGCATCGCGCCCGTAATGAGATACGCCGCACGGCCCGAGAACACGTGACACGCGACGAACGCCGCGATCAGCACGTAAATGCCGACGCAGATGCCGAGCAGCTTGTCCTTCGTGCCGAGCAGACGGCACAGCGAGTCATAGACGATCCACCCAGCCAGCAGAAAGCCGATCGCGGACGCCACGGCGACCACCGGCCCCATGTCGAGCACGTTCTTGTCGATGAGATACGTGCTCGGCGACAGCAGATACAGCACGAGGAAGAGACCGAAGCCCGACATCCACGTGGTGTACGACGGCCAGAACGACCAGTGCAGGTTTTCGGGCATGTCCTGCGGTGCGACCGAGTACTTCTGCATGTGATAGAAACCGCCGCCGTGCACATGCCAGAAGTCGCCGAACACGCCGCGCCGGCGCGCGTTCGGGTCCTGCGGCGGTTTCAGGCTGTTGTCGAGTGCGACGAAGTAGAACGATTCGCCAATCCACGCGATCGCCACGATCACGTGCAGACAGCGCAAGGCCAGATTGAGCCAGTCGGTGATAAAGCCTTCCATGTACTCCTCCACTACCGATTCGTTATATGCACGTCGTGCTGGTCTTGATGATTAGCTGCCGCGATAAGTGCTGTACGCCCACGGCGAGACGAGCAGCGGCACGTGATAGTGCGCCGCCGCATCCGCGATGCCGAAGCGCAAGACCACGCGATCGACGAAGCGCGGCTCGGGCACGCGCACGCCGAGCGCCGCGAAGTAATCGCCTGCGTGGAAAACGAGTTCGTATTCGCCCGGCTGGAGTTCCGCGCCTTCGAGCAGCGGGGAATCGCAGCGGCCGTCGTCGTTGGTGAGCGTGGTCTTGATCGCGCGGCGGGTGTCGCCGGTGAGCGCGAGCAACTCGACTTTGATGTTGGCGCCGGGTCGGCCGTGCGCGGTGTCGAGGACGTGGGTGGTGAGCTTGCCCATTCGCATGTTCCTTGTGTTGTGCGATGTCCGGCTCGCGCATCGATCCAGGTCCGCACTGGGGAGTCGTGCGGCGGCGGCGGATCGAGGCTCCACGTCAGTGGCTACATACCCGTCGGCGTTGTCAGATGCGCGCCGTGTACAGCATTGTAGAAATTTGAGATGCGCCGTGCGCCCGCGATAAGAAAGATAATGCCGGGCGCATGTTTCGCATGGCGGCCGGTGACGACAGATGCGGCGCTCGTCAGCGCGATGCTACCTTCGCCAAAAATCGCGTACATATCGCGCGGCTGGCGACGACTATGACGGCTGACTGATTGCGGCGATGTTTTTGGCTGCGGACAGTGGCACGCATGCGCGTCCCGAAGACGGCGATCGAACGCTGGGTAACCGGGATTTATTGTCCTCATTCCTTGTTCGAACCGTCTGCGGAGAATCGATCGATGCCCACACTGCTAGTCAAGAACGCCCACATGCTCGTCACGATGGACGCGGATCGCCGCGAAATCGCCGATGGCGGGCTTTATATCGAAGACAACCGCATCGTCGCCGTCGGCCCGACGCGCGAACTGCCGCAAACCGCCGACGACGTGCTCGACATGCAAGGCCATCTCGTGATTCCGGGCCTCGTCAACACGCATCACCACATGTATCAGAGCCTCACGCGCGCCATTCCGGCCGCGCAGAACGCCGAGCTGTTCGGCTGGCTCACGAATCTCTACAGGATCTGGGCGCACCTCACGCCCGAGATGATCCACGTGTCGACGACGACCGCGATGGCGGAACTGCTGCTCTCCGGCTGCACGGCATCCAGCGATCATCTCTACATCTATCCGAACGGCAGCCGGCTCGACGACAGCATCGCGGCCGCGCGTGGCATCGGCATGCGCTTTCATGCGGCGCGCGGCAGCATGAGCGTCGGCCAGAAAGATGGCGGCCTGCCGCCGGATTCGGTCGTCGAGAAGGAAGACGCGATTCTGAAAGACTCGCAGCGCCTCATCGAGACCTATCACGACGCAGGCCGCTACGCGATGCTGCGCGTGGTCGTCGCGCCGTGCTCGCCTTTTTCGGTGAGCCGCGAATTGATGCGCGACAGCGCGCTGCTCGCCCGCGAACACGGCGTCTCGCTGCACACGCATCTGGCGGAGAACGTGAACGATGTCGCGTACAGCCGCGAGAAGTTCGGCATGACGCCCGCCGAATATGCCGAGGACCTCGGCTGGGTTGGCCACGACGTATGGCACGCGCACTGCGTGCAACTCGACAAGCCGGGCATCGAACTTTTCGCGCGCACCGGCACGGGCGTCGCGCACTGCCCGTGCTCGAACATGCGGCTCGCGTCCGGCATCGCGCCGATCCGAGCGATGCGCGACGCCGGCGTGCCCGTCGGCCTCGGCGTGGACGGTTCCGCATCGAACGACGGCGCGCAGATAGTCGCCGAAGTGCGGCAGGCGCTGCTGCTGCAGCGCGTCGGCTTCGGCCCCGACGCGATGACGGCGCGCGAAGCGCTCGAAATCGCGACGCTCGGCGGCGCAAGAGTGCTCAACCGTGACGACATCGGCGCGCTCGCGCCCGGCATGGCGGCGGACTTCGTCTCGTTCGACCTGTCGCAACCGGCGTTCGCGGGCGCGCTGCACGATCCCGTCGCGGCGCTGGTGTTCTGCGCGCCGTCGCAGGTCGCGACGAGCGTCATCGATGGAAAAGTGGTCGTGAAGGAAGGGCGCCTCGCGACGGTGGACCTTCAGGCGGTCGTCGAGCGGCACAACACGCTCGCGCGCGATCTCGCGAACCGCGCGCGATAACGCGAAAGCGTCAGGGCTGATCGATGAGCGAGCGCGTGGCTTCGGCGACGAGACCGCGAAGCCAGCGGACTTCATCGGAGTAGTGACAGCGCTCGTGCCACAACTGGTAGTACTGCATCGGCGGAAAATCGAGCGGCGCGGGCACGACCGCGAGCGGCAGAAACTTCGCGTAGTGGTCGGCGAAGAGGCGCGTGGTCGTGAAGACGAGGTCCGACTTGATCAGCACGTAAGGCGCGAGATTAAAGTAAGGCAGCGTCACGACGACATGGCGCTTCAACCGCTCGCGCGCGAGATGCACGTCGATTGCTCCGCGTTGCCCGACGGAGTAGGGCGTCGGCGCGAGATGCGGCGCGTTGAGGTACTGATCGAGCGTGAGGCCGCCGCGCTTGGCGAACGGATGCGTGTTGCTGACGAGACACACGATCTTGTCGACGAAGAGATTCGACAGATGCAGTTGTTCGGGCGGCTCCGGCCAGTTGCCGACGACGATATCGAGCTTGCCGTCCTCCAGCGCGAGTTCGTAGTCGAATGCCGGCCCGAGCGAATGGAATTCGAGCGTCGCGTTCGGCGCCGCCTGGCGAAACCGTTCGACGACGGTCGGCACGAACAGCACGTTCAGATAGTCCGGACAGCCGATGCGATAGCAGCGAACGGAAGTCGACGGATCGAAGTTGTGTTGCTGGACCTTGATGCGCTCGATTTCGCGCAAGGCGTTTTGCGTCGGCTCCAGAAGGCGCAGGCCGTACTCGGTCGGCACCATGCCGGACTTGCCGCGCACGAGTAGCGGGTCGCCGGTGATGTCGCGCAGCCGGCGCAGCGCGGCGCTGATGGCAGGTTGTGACTGATTGAGCTTGACGGCCGCGCGGGTGACGCTGCGCTCCATCAGCAGGGTGTGCAAGACGCGCAACAAGTACGTATCGATCGCCTCGCGTTGCTGACTCATGTTATCTCCACTATATGTTCTGGCTGATCGATGCAGGGGTGCACCATATCATTTTTAATATGACGCGGACGTGACGTCAAGGTGTGGCTAACCCGCAAATATTGGCTCTGCGGGGAGCGGCGCATAATTTTGAGTTATCGACTTAGTGTCTCGAATTCTGTAAATTCTGCCCGCGGCATGAAAATGCGCGACGTTCCCAGGTTCGTTCGCTGTCGCGGTAACTTTTCCAGTCCGGCCTGCTCGGTGGCCGGACGCATCTCCTGAACTCAATGGGCGACGCCATTTCGAATTCGATGACGCCACCGCGCCTGGCGTTGTCCGGCATCAGCAAGCAGTACCCGTCCGTGCGGGCGAACGACGGCGTGAACCTCGTCGTCATGCCGGGCGAGATTCACGCCGTGCTCGGCGAAAACGGCGCGGGCAAGTCCACGCTGATGAAGATCATCTACGGCGCGGTGCGTCCGGATGAAGGCCAGATTCGCTGGCAGGGCGAAGCCGTCGAGATCGGCAGTCCGGCTGCGGCGCGCAAGCTCGGCATCGGCATGGTGTTTCAGCACTTCTCGCTGTTCGAGACGCTGACCGTCGCCGAGAACATCGCGCTCGCGCTCGACGACAAGTTCGACATGAAGGCGCTGTCGAAGCGCATCCGCGAGGTATCGGCGGACTATGGGCTCGACGTCGATCCGCAACGGCACGTTCACGGCCTGACGGTCGGCGAACGGCAGCGCGTGGAAATCGTGCGATGCCTGCTGCAGAATCCGCGTCTGCTCATCATGGACGAGCCGACGTCCGTTCTCACGCCGCAAGCCGTTCAGAAGCTCTTCACGGTCCTGCGCCGGCTGGCTGCGGAGGGCTGCAGCATCCTCTATATCAGCCACAAGCTCGACGAGATCCAGTCGCTTTGCGAGAACGCCACCGTGATGCGCGGCGGCCGCGTGACCGGCAACGTCGATCCGCGCAACGAAACGCACGCGTCGCTCGCGCAGATGATGGTCGGCCACAGCCTGCCCGATTACACGCGGCGCGCGCATACGCCGGGCGATGTCCGGCTCGCGGTCAACGATCTGTCGGTGGCGAGTCCCGATCCCTTCGGCACCTCGCTGCAGAACGTATCGTTCGCGGTGCGGGCGGGGGAGATTTTCGGCATCGCGGGGGTCTCGGGCAACGGCCAGGCGGAGTTGCTCTCCGCGCTTTCGGGCGAGATTCGCGATCGTCACGCGCGGGCCGATGCCGTCGCGATCTGCGGCACGCCCGCCGCGCGTCTGACGGCGGGCGCGCGCCGGCGGCTCGGCTTCGCGTTCGTACCCGAAGAACGTCTCGGACGCGGCGCGGTGCCGGCCATGTCGCTCGCCGATAACGGCCTGCTGACCGCGCATCGCCAGGACCTGGTGCGCGGCGGCTGGATCAGGTCGAATGCGATGAAAGCATTCGCCGACCGCTGCATCGAGGCATTCGACGTACGGTGCGGCGGCAGCGGCGCGCTCGCGCAAAGTCTCTCGGGCGGGAATCTGCAGAAGTTCATCGTCGGGCGCGAGATTCTGCAGGCGCCGAAGGTGCTCGTCGTCGCGCAGCCGACCTGGGGCGTCGATGTCGGCGCAGCGGGTTTCATCCGCCAGCAATTGCTCGATCTGGCCGCGCGCGGCGTCGCTATCCTCGTCATTTCCGAAGAACTCGAAGAACTCTTCGATATCTGCGACCGGCTCGCCGTCCTCGCGCGCGGCAAGCTCTCGCCGGTGCGCGCGACGGGCGAAACCAATGCCGAGGAAATCGGCCTCTTCATGGCAGGCCTCTTCGACGGCAAACGCTCGGCCGCCGCCGAACCCGACTCCCTGAGCCACAAAGCATGATCTTTCCCTATCGACTCGAAGCGCGCCCGACGCCGTCGCGCGTCATGCAGCTTGCCGTGCCGGTGGTCGCCGCGGTGACCACGCTCGTCATCGGCTTCCTGATTTTCAGCGTGGTCGGGCAGGACCCGCTGCGCGCGATGCACGCGTTCTTCATCGAACCGCTGTCGAACGTGAACGGCTGGTCGGAGCTCGTGCTGAAGGCGTCGCCGCTGTGCCTGATCGGGCTCGGGCTCGCGGTCGGGTATCGCGCGAACGTGTGGAACATCGGCGCGGAAGGGCAGATGCTGCTCGGCGGGATCGTCGCGGGCGGCATTGCGATCCACGCCGGCGATGCCTCCGGCTGGTGGACGCTGCCCCTGATGATGGCGGGCGGCGTCGCGGGCGGCATGGCCTGGGCCGCGATTCCCGCATTGCTCAAGAGCCGCTTCAACACCAACGAGATTCTCACGAGCCTGATGCTCACCTATGTCGCGACCCAGTTGCTGATCTACCTGGTGAGCGGCCCCTGGCGCGACCCGGAAGGCATGAACTTCCCGATCTCCGCGATGTTCGCCGACGATGCGCTTTTCCCGCGACTCTACGGCGACTGGCACTGGACCTGGCTCAAGGGCACGCGCATCAACGCCTCGGTGTTTCTCGCGGCGATCGCGGTCCCGCTCGTGTGGCTTTTCATGCGCAAGAGCTTCGCGGGCTTCCGGATGAACGTCGGCGGTCTCGCGCCGCTCGCCGCGCGCTACGCGGGCTTCTCCGACAAGAAGACGGTCTGGACGTCGCTGCTCTTGTCAGGCGGCCTCGCGGGCCTCGCGGGCATGGGCGAAGTCGCCGGTCCGATCGGGCAGCTTCAGGCGAGTTGGTCGCCGGGCTATGGCTTCACGGCGATCATCGTGGTGTTCGTCGGGCGGCTGCATCCGGTC
This sequence comes from Caballeronia sp. LZ016, assembly GCF_031450805.1. Taxonomy (NCBI): domain Bacteria; kingdom Pseudomonadati; phylum Pseudomonadota; class Betaproteobacteria; order Burkholderiales; family Burkholderiaceae; genus Caballeronia; species Caballeronia sp. LZ016. The sequence goes on along the minus strand of NZ_JARTVY010000001.1, from coordinate 2,448,844 downwards.
GGCATCGTGCTCGCCAGTTTGCTGATGGCGCTGCTCTACCTCGGCGGCGAAGCGGTGCAAACGTCGCTGCAACTGCCGCAGGCGCTGGCGGGCGTGTTTCAGGGGCTGCTGCTGTTCTGCCTGCTCGGCTGCGATCTCTTCGTCAATTACCGCATCCGGCGTCGCACGCCCGCGCATTACGTCGCTTAAGAGAGAGACAGATGGACATCAATCAAGCCAGCAATCTCGCATCGAGTGCGGTCGTCGCGGCGATCCCGCTGATGTTCGCGGGCGCGGGCGAACTCGTCGCGGAGAAATCGGGCGTGCTCAATCTCGGCGTCGAGGGAATGATGCTGATGGGCGCAGTCACCGGCTACGCGGTCACGGCGATGACCGGCAGCCCGTGGCTAGGCATCGGCGCCTCGGTGTTCGCCGGACTCGCGATGGCGCTGCTTTTCGGCTTTCTCACCATCACGATGCTCGCCAATCAGGTCGCGACGGGCCTGTCGCTCACGATCTTCGGCATCGGTTTCTCGGCGTATGTCGGCAAGCCGTACACGTCGGCGGCGGTGCGCGCCAGTATCGACGTCATGCCGATTCCGGCACTCTCCGGCATTCCCGTGCTCGGGCCCGCAATCTTCTCGCTGACGCCGCTCGGCTATCTCGCGTTCGCGATGTTCGCGCTGATCGGCTGGTTTCTGTACAAGACGCGCGCCGGGCTCGTGCTGCGCTCGGTCGGCGAATCGCCGGCGGTCGCGCATTCGGTCGGCTTTCCGGTCGTCGGCGTGCGCTACGGCGCGACGCTCTTCGGCGGCGCGATGGCCGGCATCGCCGGCGGCTACTACTCGATCGTTTATCTGCACGTCTGGCAGGAGCAACTGACGTCGGGGCGCGGCTGGATCGCGCTCGCGCTCGTCGTCTTCGCGACGTGGCGGCCGGGGCGGCTGCTCATCGGCGCGCTGCTCTTCGGCGCGGTGATGGCGCTGCAGTTCTACGCGCAGGCCATCGGCGTGCCGGTGCCCACGCAGTTCCTCGCGATGCTGCCGTATCTCGCGACGATCGTCGTGCTCGTGCTGATCTCGCGTAACCCGAACACGATCAAGCTCAACGCGCCGGCATCGCTCGGCAAGCCGTTTTTCGCGGCGAGCTGATGCGCGCCGGCTCTGGGTTCTTTGCGTTCGGTTTTTTGCATGCTTTCTTTGCATGCAGTCATTGCATGCATCACGCAACATGCAGAACCAGCCCCGAACGATCACGCGCGGCGCTGTTGCTCGCAAGCGGCACCGCGCCCGCCGAGCCTGCCGCCGCTTTTTGACCGCCGACACTCAGGCGAACCGTTTTCTGTTTTGCATACAACATCCAAAAGGAGAATCACGCAATGAATAGAGCAGGACTGAAGGCGATCGCGGCCACGGTCGCGCTGTCCGCGACGCTCGCGGCGGCGAGCGCACATGCCGCCGATGCGCCCGGCGTCGCGTTCGTTTATATCGGCAATCCGGGCGATGCCGGCTGGACGTTCGCGCACGACGCCGGCACGAAGGAAGCGGAAGCGAAGTTCGGCAACAAGATCAAGATCACGCGAGTCGAGAACGTGCCGGAATCGGCGGATTCGGAGCGCGTATTCCGTGACCTGGCGAACAAGGGCAACAAGATCATCTTCGCTACCAGCTTCGGGTATCAGGACTTCGCGCTGAAGGTGGCGAAGGACTTTCCGGACACGGTTTTCCTGTCGGCGACCGGCTTCAAGAAGGCGAAGAACTTCGGCACGTACGACGTGCGGATGTATCAGGGTGCGTACCTCGCGGGCGTGGCCGCGGGCTATGTGACGAAGACGAACACGCTCGGCTTCGTCGCGTCCGTGCCGATTCCCGAAGTGGTGCGCAACATCAACGCGTATACGATGGGCGCGCGTTCGGTGAATCCGAAGGTCCATACGAAGGTCATCTGGATCAATAGCTGGTTCGATCCGGGCAAGGAAAAGCAGGCGGCGGAAACGCTGATCGGGCAGGGCGCGGACGTGCTGCTGCAGAACACCGATTCGAACGCAACGCTCAACACCGCCAACGAGAAGCACGTCTATGCGTTCGGCTGGGACTCGAACATGAAGAAGTTCGGCCCGAACGCGCATCTCGGCTCGGTCGTCGCGCACTGGGGCGTGTACTACAACGACGTGATCCAGAAGGTGATGGACGGCAAGTGGAAGAACGATCCGGTCTGGCTCGGTATCCCGCAGAAGGCCGTCGATCTGGAAGACCTGAACAGCGGCGTGATCCCGGCGAAGGCGATGCAGGACGTCGCTGCGAAGCGCGAAGAGTTTCACTCGGGCAAGCGCGACGTGTTCACCGGTCCGATCAAGGATCAGTCGGGCGCGGAGAAGGTGCCGGCCGGCAAGACGCTGTCCGATCCGGAACTGCAGCGCATCAACTGGTACGTGGAAGGCGTGGACGGCTCGCTGCCGAAATAAGCGGCTGCCCGCACGATTCACCACAAACGACAAACCGCGCCTTCGAGGCGCGGTTCGTTTTTGCAGCGACTGAGCGTGACGCCCGGTTCAGTCTTCGATGCGCAGGCCGACCTTGATCGTCACCTGCCAGTGCAGCACCTGACCGTTCTCGACGTGTCCGCGCGTCTCCGTCACTTCGAACCAGTGCATGTTGCGCAACGTCTTCGATGCCTTCGCCAGCGCGACGCGCACGGCGTCGTCGCTCGATTGCGTCGACGAGCCGGTGAGTTCGATCTGCTTATAGACGTGTTCCGACATGATGTTCTCCTTGTGATGTGCCCGAAGCCGCACTGCAGCAAGTCACGCGCCACGCCAGAGAAACGCATTTGCGCGAACGCGCCGCGGCGTGCCCTGGCCAACGGGCCCCGACCGGTTCAAACCATCGAAAGAACTACCGCAGCGGACGCGAAGCCGCGTCGCCGGCATCCTGACGGCGCGTGCCGCGACGCGTGCGCGCTGACGCCGTGGCGCCGAATTCACTCAGGATCTGGGTGCGGGCGCGGCTTGCGAACACGAGAAAACCGAAGCCATTCGCCTCGTACCAGTAGCCGCCGTTCTCGAGTCCGTCGAGCGGCTGCTCCAGTGCGTTCGTGATGGACTCGACGCAGCGCCTGTGCAGCTCGTCGATGGCAGGATAGGGCGGCTGGGCGCCCCGCACGCTGCACAGCAGGACATCGAGTCCCGGCAGCACATGCGCATAGAGCACCGGTTCGTCCTGCGCGCGAGCGCGTGCAATCTTGGTATCCAGTTGACCGAACGGCTTGAAATGCCGCAGCACGGCGAGAAACGATTCGTCGCCATCGGCCTTCACGCGTCTACGCTTTTTCGGGAAGGACATAAAAATTCGCCTGAAAAAGAATTGCAGATAACGCAGCGTCCTCATGCGGCCACTCCCGTCTTGCGTGCCGCACGTCGATCTTTTATAGCGCATCGATGTGATCAGGTCACGGTGAATCGGGCCGTCCGGACGTGCGACCGGCTGGTTGCCGATACGCACCTGACGCGCACGAATCGTGCCGATGACCTTGGCGGCCCGCTGGTATCCCCTCGGCATGCCCCTGTGGGTGTCGATCTGACTTCTGTCTCAATAATAGACCTGCTGCTAGCCGCGCGAATAGCCTTCACGAAGAAAAAAGCGGGCGTGCGAACCAAGCGGCGCGTACGGAAGCTGTACGCGCCGCGACCCGTGAGCGAATCGAGGCGCCAGGGCGCCAATAAGGCGGGAATATCCGGCTAGACGCGCGGCGATTTCTTGAGTTCGTCGCGAATCTCGCGCAGCAGCAGCACGTCTTCCGGCGTGGCGGCCGGCGCTGTCTGCTCGGGCTTGCGCAGATTGTTGATGAACTTGACCATCAGGAAGATGATGAACGCGAGGATGATGAAGTTGATCAACACGGTGATGAACGAGCCGTAGCCGAACACGGCGACGCCCGCCGTCTGCAGGTCCTTGTACGAATCGGGATTGCCTTTGAAGGTCGGCGGTATGTTGCCGAGGCGGACGAACAGATTGGAGAAATCGAGGCCACCGGTCGCGAGGCCGACGACCGGCATGATCAGATCCTTCACGACGGAGTTCACGATCGTCGAAAACGCACCGCCGATGATCACCCCGACCGCGAGGTCCATCACGTTGCCCTTGAGAGCGAAGTTCTTGAATTCCTGGATCATGCTCATGCGGGCTTCCTCCTTTTGAAGTTCGAAACGATGGATATCGCGCCGCCGCGAGGCGTCGCAATGAGAAGTGCATCGAAGCGTGGCTTCGCCATGATAGTCAATCGAACCGCCAGCCGCCGATTCCGTGCCGCGACCGGCCGGGCCGCTAAGCCGCTTTCACGCGCCCGACGCTGATCGCCGCGCAAAACGCCGCGTGATCCGCCACCGTCTGCGCGCCGTAGCGTTCGGCCCACGTCGCATAGGCGGCGTCGAGCCGGTCGGAGCTTCCGCAATAGCCGGAAATGAGCGCGGCGTCCCCGCTGCGGGCGTGCGCGCGGGCGAGCAGCAGACCGAGGCACCAAGCGTAGAAGTCGAAGGTCGCGCCGTGGAGCCAGTCGACCGGAATCGAGCCGCGAATCTGCTTCATCTGGCGCACGTAGAAATCGCGGCCGGCGATGGTCGTCCAGCCGAGCAGCGCATCGGATGAGCTCTGCATCAGCCGCTGTCCATGCACGACACGTCTGCCCTGATGACGATACGGCTCTTCGAGCGGCGGCACGAAGGGCGCGGCGGCCGGTACGATGCCTTCCTTTACCTGTATGAAGAGCGGATCGCCGAGCGCGCGGCCGAGCATCAGCACGAGATAGGCGCGCGTGCCGACGCTTCCCACGCCGACCACGCGATGCGCGACATCGACGACGTCGTACCGTTCGAGCATGATTCGCCACTCGCCCGCGATGGTCTGCAGATAAGCCTTGAGGCCGTCGATCACGTGGTTCTTTTCGGCGGCGTCGAGCTTCGTGAGGATCGGCGGATCGACGATGAAGCGCCAGCTCTTGCCGACCGGCTCAGCCATCTTGGCGAGCATCGTCGCGTGCGAGCGTTTCATCGCCCGCTCGACGGTCTTCTCGACCGTGGCCTTCTCGTCGTCGGTGAGCACGGTCGGTGCATCGATGTGCAGCGCGCTCGCATACGATCGCATGTTCCAGAGCTCGTACGGGCTCACGCGCCAGAGCTTTTCCATCGACGTCCGATACGCCGCGCACGCCGAGCGCACCGCGCGCTCGCGCCCCGGCATGTCGACTCCATTCTCGCGCGCCGCGACGTTGATGCTCGCGGTCAGGCGCTTCAGGTCCCACTCCCACGGACCGACGAGCGTCTCGTCGAAATCGTTCAGATCGAAGACGACGTCCTGACGCGGCGTGCGAAAGAGCCCGAAATTATTGATGTGCGCGTCGCCGTCGATGATGACGTTGTGGCCGATGGACGGCGATCTGGCAAGGTCCCACGCCATCACGGTGGCCGACCCGCGCAGGAACGCGAACGGCGATTCCGCCATGCGCGCCATGCGCAGCGGCAGCAGGCGTTCCTGGCGCCCCGCGTTGCCCGCGAGCACGCGCTCGACGGGATCGGGCCGGTCTGGCTCAGGTTTCCATGCGGCGTGGGCTTCGAACGGGACCGCGTCGCGCAGCGCGCGGCCGGCCGCGCGGCTCTCGTCGGCGGCGCCTGTGGCGGTTGCCGTCGAAATGGAGGTGAGGCGCGTGGACAAAGCGTGTTCTCCTTCGGCGAGCGAAACGATTGATCGGGAGCATGCATCGCGCCAGCCGCGTCCGCCGGGCGGGTACGCGGCTTGCTCGACGTTGCTTCGATCGACGTAACACATAGCGACGCCAGGCCGGACCTAAGCCATTTCCGCCGTGCAACGCAGCTGACCTCTTTCCCGACGCCGTGCGCGTCACCTCATCCAACTATCATCTCATGCCGAACGAATATCGCATTGCCGAAGGCTCCCCGTTCCCGCTCGGCGCCACGTGGGACGGAAAGGGCGTCAACTTCGCCCTGTTCTCCGCGAACGCGACCAAGGTCGAACTCTGCCTTTTCGACGAGAAGGGCGAGAAGGAGACGCAGCGCATCGAACTTCCCGAGTACACCGACGAAGTGTGGCATGTCTACGTGCAGGGCCTCGCGCCGGGCGCCGTCTATGGGTATCGCGTGCACGGTCCGTATGAGCCGGAAGCCGGGCATCGCTTCAATCCGAACAAGCTGCTGCTCGATCCGTACGCCAAGGCGCACGTCGGCGAGTTGAAATGGGACCCGGCCGTGTTCGGCTACACGCTGAACGCGGAAGGCGACGATCTCACCTTCGACGAACGCGACAGCGCGCCGTTCATGCAGAAGTGTCAGGTCGTCGATCAGAATTTCACTTGGACGCATGCCACGCGCGTGCGTGTGCCGTGGGAGCACACCATCTTCTACGAAACGCACGTGCGCGGTTATACGAAGCGGCATCCGGCGATTCCGGAGCACATGCGCGGGACGTTCGAAGGGCTCGGCCAGAAGGAAGTGGTCGACTACATCAAGAGCCTGGGCGTCACGTCGGTCGAACTGCTGCCGATCCACGCGTTCGTGAACGACAGCTATCTGCTCGACAAGGGCCTCACGAACTACTGGGGCTACAACACGATCGGTTTCTTCGCGGCCGATCCGCGCTTCTTCGCGCGCGGCGCGGGCGTCGTCGCCGAGTTCAAGGAGATGGTCGACCGGCTTCACGAGGCCGGACTCGAAGTGATTCTCGACGTGGTCTACAACCACACCGCCGAAGGCAACGAACGTGGACCGACGCTGTCGTTCCGGGGCATCGACAACGCGTCGTACTATCGGCTGATGCCGGAGCAGGCGCGCTACTACATCAACGATACCGGCACCGGCAACACGCTCAATCTCTCGCATCCGCGCGTGCTGCAGATGGTCACCGACAGCCTGCGCTACTGGGTGACGGAGATGAACGTCGACGGCTTCCGCTTCGATCTCGCGACCATCCTCGGCCGCGAGCCGTACGGCTTCGACGAAGGCGGCGGCTTTCTGGACAGTTGCCGGCAAGACCCGATTCTTTCGAGCGTCAAGCTCATCGCGGAGCCGTGGGATTGCGGCCCCGGCGGCTATCAGGTCGGCGGCTTTCCGCCGGGCTGGGCCGAATGGAACGACAGCTATCGCGATACCGTGCGCGGCTTCTGGAAGGGCGACGAGGGCGAAGCGGCGGAACTGGCGAAACGCATCACCGCGTCGGGCGACAAGTTCAACAAGCGCGGGCGTCGTCCGTGGGCGAGCGTGAACTTCATCACCGCGCACGACGGCTTCACGCTCAACGATCTCGTCTCTTACAACGAGAAGCACAACGACGCGAACGGCGAGGACAACAAGGACGGCCACTCGGACAACAAGTCGTGGAACTGCGGCGTCGAAGGCCCGGCCGACGACACCGACATCCGCACGTTGCGCGAGCGCCAGAAGCGCAATCTGCTCGCGACGCTGCTTTTCTCGCAAGGCACGCCCATGTTGCTCGCCGGCGATGAGTTCGGCCGCACGCAGCAGGGCAACAACAACGCGTATTGTCAGGACAACGACATCAGTTGGGTCAACTGGGACATCGACGACGACGGCCGCGCGCTGACCGATTTCGTCCGCAAGCTGACGACGCTGCGCCATACGCTGCCGGTGCTTCGCCGCCAGCGCTTCCTCACGGGCGAATATCGCGAGGACATGGATGTCGCCGACGTGAAGTGGCTGAGCCCGAGCGGCGATACGCTCGCGCCCGAGCAATGGGACGATCCCGGCATGCGCTGCTTCGGGCTCGTCATCGACGGCCGCGCGCAGGCGACGGGCATCCGCAAGCCGGCATCGGACGCGACGTTGCTGCTGGTCGTGAATGCGTATCACGATGTCGTCGACTTCACGCTCCCGGATATCCCCGGGCCGGATCAGTGGAGCTGTCTGATCGACACGAACGCGCCGATCCGCGAGGAATTGCCGACGTTCGAAGCCGGCGATGTCTATCAGGTGACGGGCCGCTCGCTGCTGCTCTTCGCGCTTCAGGCGCGTGGCGCGACACAACGGATCATCGAGGGGCTGGAAGACGCGCTGACGGACGAAGTGCCGCCGGAGCAGGGCGAGAACAAGTCGGGCGGTTGAGCCGGGCGTCGATTGTTATGATGCGATCTTTGCAATCGCAGAAGGGCGGCGAAAGCCGCCCTTATTGTTTCCGATGCGTTTTTCAGGCAATGCCGCATGATGCTACAGACCGTGCTGCGCGTCGCGAGCTGGGATCAGCTCGAGCGCGTCTGGGAGTTCATCGTCGGCTTCTTCAAGTTTCTCTGGGCGCTGCTCCGCTTTCTGGGCGGCGGGTGAATCGCTGGCCGAAATGACGAAGGCCCCGTAGGAACGGGGCCTTGATCGATACGACGCGATCAGGAATCGCGCCAGTTGTCGTCGTTGCTGCCGAGGTCGATGCCTCCGCCGCTATTGTCGTTCCAGTCGTTCGAGCCGTTGCCGAAGTCGAGGCCGCCGCCGCCCGCGTCGCCAAGCCCGTTGTTGCCGAAGTCGAAGCCGCCGCTGCCGCCGTCGTTGCGATGTTCGACGGGGACTTCGCGCTCGATCACACGGTCGCGCCCATGCGAGAGCGCTTGGCCCAGCAACACGCCGGTCAGAAGCCCGCCCATGCCGCCGCCGAACCCGCCGCCGCCCTGCTGGATGATGACGGGCGGCTGTTGCCCCTGCTGTGGATAGGGCGCTTGTCCCTGTTGCGGATACGGCTGCTGCTGATAGCGCCCGAAACGCTCGGCTTCCTGCGCATACGGCGATTGTCCCGGCGAACCTGCCTGAGCGGCGTTCGGATCGGGCCGGCCTTCCGCGCGCGCCTTCAGACTTTCCATCTGATTCTCGAGATCCTCGATCGCATACGGCGGCACTGGATTCTTCGAGTTCGACAGCGCTTCGACCATCTCGCGCAGCTGCGTTTCCGTGCCTTCGACATCCCGCAGCAGCGCTTCGTGGCCGGGCGCCGTGGACAGCTTCACATCGAGCTTCAGGGTACGCACGTCGTTCAGCAGTTCGGTCGCGCGCTTCAGTTGCGCGCGGCGGTCGTCCGTGGCGCGGCCGTCGTCGCGGGCGCGGGCGCGTCGCAGGCCCCAGCGCAAGACGAGCGCAATCGCCGCGACAAGGACGACGAGGCCGATCCACATACCCATCGACGGGCCATGCGATCGAGGCGCCGCCGCCTGTCCCGGGTTGAAGGGATTCTGCGTGACCCAGCCATTCGAGCTGCGATTCGTTGCGGTACCGGCGTTCGTGCTCGCGCGGCTCGCGTCGTTGCGGATGCGCGCCTCGGTCGACGCGAACCGCGACGGATCCGTGAACTTGATCGAAGGATCGAGCGAGCGGGCCTGCTGCAGGTGCGAGAGGGCATCGCTATAGCGGCCTTCGCGGTCGAGAACCTGCGCGTAGAGGTAATGCGCGTGGGCGTTGTTCGGATGCGCCTGAAGCACTTCGCTTAGTTGCGCATCGGCTTGCCGCCAGTTGCCCTGCGTCATCGATTGCTCGACCTGCTGCGCCGTCGGCACCGCGAACGCAAGCGGCGACGCGACGGACAGCGCGATGGACATCGATAAGGCCAGAGCCGTCAGTGTTTTTTTCATGAGCGGGCCGGACGCGATAAACGCCCGTCTCCATTGTCGACCGGAGCTTCGAGCTCCGGTCTCATGCGAATTGCCGGATACCGGGCCGACGCAAGGCGGATGCCCGGCGCGGCAAGAGGCATCGTTACTGCGCCGGCGTGTTCAACTGCTTCTTCAACGCTTCCAGACGGTCTTCGACGGATGGCCCGCGGTTGAGCGCGGCGAGCTTGTCGTCGAGCGCCTTGCCGGACTTCTGGTCAGCGGAATTGAGGCGCGCGTCCGAGCGGGCGTTCGCAAGCTGCACCTTGTCTTCGAGCTTCTGGAAGTCCTCGGACAGATTCTTTCCGCCGATGCCGCCGAGCGCCGTCGCCGCCGTGTCCTTCGCTTGCGCGATCTGCTGCTTCGCTTGCAGGATGTTCGAGCGCGCGTTGAGGTCGTTGCGGCGCTGACGCATATCCGCAATCTGCTGCTTGAGATGATCGACCGAGGGCACGAGGGTCAGCAGTTCGGCGGCGAGTGCATCCCGTTCCGTCTCGGCATTGGCTTGCGCGGCAAGCGCTTCGCGTGCGAGGGCTTCGTCGCCGGCCTGCAAGGCGCGCTTCGCGCCGTCTTCGTACTTCTTCGCCTTGTCGGCGGCGGCGTCGCGCTTGCTTTGCTGCGTGGCGACCTGCGCCTCGATCTCGATGAGCGAGTTCTCCGCCTTGCCGATGCTGTCGTCGAGTTCGCGCACGATCTGCCGCGCGTCTCGCGACGGGTCCTGCATGGTGTCGGCGGCGTCGTTCAGAAGGCCCTTGACGGTGCGCGAGATGGAATCGAAAAGCGACATGTATTTCTCCTTGATGGAACCGCTGCATGCGTTGCGCATATGCGCGCATGAACTGTTGTCCGCGCGTCGAATGTGAGGGGGCGTCGAGCGGTTTGCAAGCCTCGTGCGTGTCACGTTCGTGCGCGGGTTTACCCCGTCTATTAGAGCACGCCGCGACTTAATGTGGACTTAAGCAACGTTAAGGAGTGTAACGGCGCGTGAAGGCGCGCGAGCGCATGCCGCGAAGGAAAGGCGGCACGAAAAGAGGCGCGATGATGTCAGTGGCCGGCGCGTCCGTCGCCGGTCAGCGACGCGTCTTCGCTAGCAGGTTCCGCATCGGCGGGAAGCACGGGTTGCGGTGTCGGCGAACCCGTCACGATCTGCGTACTCGCCGCGCGCCGGTTTGCGTTCGCGGCTTCGCGCGCTTCGCGGGCCGCGGCTTTCGCGGCGACGCTGCGCAGCGCGATATGGAGAGGATCGGGCGTCTTCGGCGCGCGCAGGCGATCGACGATGCCTGCGGCCTTGATCTGCTCGCTCGTCGCATTGAAGTTAAGCACCGCGCGCCGCATCAGCTCGCTCACGCTGACGCCGAGATCGTCCGCAGTCTTGCTGATAGCGAGCTTCTGCGCGGGGGTCACGAATACAACGATGCGTTCGGTTGGCTTGGTCGTCATGAGCAGCTCGCAGACAGTAAGGCGATTGCAAACATAGCAAACGCGGTCCTGATTATCGAAACAGCGTCACTTCATTATTGCGATCGTTCGCCGGCGAAACGACGGGAAAACGAGCATCCATCATATCGGTTCGGCGCGTCAGTGTGCGTGCACGCAGTCCCGCTTTCGCCGTCACTCGCTTCGAACTGGACAGCGCTTGAGCGTGCAGGGAAAACCGCGCCCGATCAATGGCTTGCCTATTTTCTCATAAGGTTGTCCACAAGGCTCTCAACACTTTCTGTGGGTAACCGCGCGTTTTCCCTGAGCCGCGCGAATCGGCTGACCGGCGGCATTTACTTACAAAAAAATGCGGTGCGTTTTGTAGCAGCGTGGCCGAATTCTTTAAAATGCGCTGTTACCCACGGTCGATACCGGCCCGCTCATCCGCTCGTCTCGTCTTTGCCGCGTCCGCGTACATGCGCTCGCCGGCGCCTCGATCAGCGACGCAGCGCGCGCTTCTACGCGCGCGGAACCATCCCTGTCATGCCTATCATCAAACGTCCCGACTCTTCGAAAACATCGCGATACGACCGCGAGCCTCGCTGGAACGACTCACGCAACGACTCACGCGACGATGGCGGCGGCAACGGCCGCAAAGACCGCAATAACCGCAATAACCGCAATGGCGGCGGCGGACGCGACGGCCGTGGCGGGCGCGGACGCTCTCCATTCGCACGCATCGCAATGTGGTTCGCGGGGCTCGCGGCGATCGCCGCAGTGGTCGGCGCGCTGATCGTCGGGTATGCGCTCGTCGTGATGGAGCCCAACCTGCCGTCGCTCAACGCGCTCATCGACTATCGGCCGAAGGTGCCGCTGCGCGTCTATACGGCCGATCACGTGCTGATCGGCGAATTCGGCGAAGAGCGGCGCAGCCTCGTGCGCTTCCAGGACATTCCTGATCAGATGAAGAAAGCGGTGCTCGCGATCGAGGACTATCGCTTCTACGATCACGGCGGCGTCGATTTCATCGGCATTCTTCGGGCGGGCGTGACGGATCTGATGCACGGCGGCGCATCGCAGGGCGCAAGCACGATCACCATGCAGGTGGCGCGCAACTTCTTCCTGTCGAGCGAAAAGACTTACACGCGCAAGATCTACGAAATGCTGCTCGCGTACAAGATCGAGCGCGCGCTCACGAAAGATCAGATTCTCGAGCTGTACATGAACCAGATCTATCTCGGCGAGCGTGCGTACGGCTTCTCTGCTGCGGCGCGCGTGTACTTCGGCAAGGACCTGAAGGACATCACGCTCGCGGAATCCGCGATGCTCGCCGGCCTGCCGAAAGCGCCGTCGGCCTATAACCCGGTGGTGAACCCGAAGCGCGCGAAAGTGCGTCAGCAGTACATTCTCAAACGCATGCTGGACCTCAACTTCATCACGCGCGATCAGTACGATCAGGCCATCGCCGAAGAGCTGCACACGAAGTCGTCCGGAACGGAATACGGCGTGCATGCCGAGTACGTCGCGGAAATGGTGCGGCAGATGATGTACGCGCAGTACAAGGAAGAGACATACACGCGCGGCCTCACCGTCACGACGACCATCAGTTCCGCCGATCAGGACGCCGCTTATCGCGCCGTGCGCAAGGGCGTGATGGATTACGAGCGCCGTCACGGCTATCGCGGGCCGGAAGGGCATATCGATTTGCCGTCGGCATCGGATGATCGCGCCGAGTCGATCGAAGATGCGCTCGTCGATCATCCGGACAACGGCGATCTCGTCGCGGCGGTAGTCACGTCGGTGACGCCGAAGCAGGTGACGGCGCAGTTCGTCGGCGGCGAGACGGCGACGATCTCCGGCGACGCCCTGCGCTTCGTCGCGGCGGCGCTGCGCAGCAATGCGTCGAAGGCGCTTGCGATCAAGCCGGGTTCCATCGTTCGCCTGACGAAGGATGCGAAGGGCAACTGGCAGATCACGCAGTTGCCGCAAGTGGAGGGCGCGCTCGTTTCGATGACGCCGCAGGACGGCGCGATTCGCGCGCTCGTCGGCGGCTTCGACTTCAACAAGAACAAGTTCAATCACGTCACGCAGGCGTGGCGTCAGCCGGGCTCGAGCTTCAAGCCGTTCATCTATTCGGCGGCGCTCGACAAGGGGCTCGGACCCGCGACCATCATCAACGATGCGCCGCTGTATTTCCCCGCGCCGGCGGGCGGCGAGCCGTGGGAGCCGAAGGACGACGACCAGCCCGACGGCCCGATGTCGATGCGCACCGGCTTGCAGAAATCGAAGAACCTCGTGTCGATCCGCATCCTTTCGTATATCGGCACGAGCTACGCGCAGGACTTCGTCACGCAGAAATTCGGCTTCGACAAGGACAAGACGCCGCCGTATCTGCCGCTCGCGCTCGGTGCAGGACTCGTCACGCCGCTGCAGTTGAGCGGGGCGTATTCGGTGTTCGCGAACGGCGGCTATCGCATCAATCCGTATCTGATCGCGCAGATCGCGGATGCGCGCGGCACGGTGATTTCTCGCGCCGATCCGCTGACCGCGGGGAGCAATGCGCCGCAGACGCTCGAGCCGCGCAACGCGTATGTGATGAACAGCCTGCTGCATACGGTGGCGACGTCGGGCACCGGCTCCGGCACCAACGTGCTCAAGCGCAACGATCTGCAGGGCAAGACCGGCACGACCAATGACGCGAAGGACGGCTGGTTCGCGGGCTATCAGCGTCAGCTCGTGGCGGTGGCGTGGATGGGCTACGACCAGCCGAAGTCGCTCGGCAGCAAGGAGTTCGGCGCGCAGCTCGCGTTGCCGATCTGGGTCGAGTACATGGGACGCGCGCTGCGTGGCATCCCGCAGCAGCAGATGCCGATGCCCGACGGCATCGCGACTGTCGACGGCGAACTCTTCTTCGCCGACCGTACGCCGGGCGCGGGCTTCGTCGCGAGCATCGGCCTCGACAACAGCAATCCGATGGCCGGCGATTCCACCACGGCGGGCGGCGTCGGCCCGGCCGGCATGCAGGCGCCGCCGGTGCCGCAAGTCACCACCGACGAGCGCCGGCAGATCATGGACATGTTCAACAGGCCGTGAGGTAACGGCTTCGTCGAACGCATGAAAAAGCGCGCCGGGCGTCTGACGACTCCCGGCGCGCTTCGTTTTCCGAACGCTTCTGCGGCGGCGTTACTTGCCGACCGTCGCCGCCGATTTCACCGCGCAATCGACCTTGACCGTGCTCTTGTCGGCGAACGTGAGGGTGAGCGGAATCGTCGCGCCGACCTGCACCGCCTTGCCCGGCTCTTCGAGCATCAGGTGATAGCCCTTCGGCGCGAACGCGAGCGTGCCGTGCGCGGGGACATCGACGGTTTCGACCGCGGACATCGTCGCCGTGCCGCCCTTGTTTTCCGACTTGTGCATCATCGTCATGCCGAACGCGGGGGTGTCGGCGGCGCTGAGCGTCGCGGGCTTGTCGCCGTTGTTCGCGACCACGAAGTATCCCGACGACGGCAGATTCGGCGGCATCGCACGGACCCAGCAGTCGCGCGCTTCGAGCGTGGCCGCGTGCGCGGCGGAGAGGAACGGCGCGAAGGACGCACACACGAGCGCGCCCAACAGTACAGCGGTTTTTTTCATTGCGGCCTCACTTGACCGTGAAGTTGTAGTGACCTTGCGTGCGATGTCCGTCGGCGGCGACCGCCGTCCACTGCACGTTATAAACGCCCGGCGGCAGATCGCCCAGTGCGACGCTCATGTGTTTTTTGTCGTTCGTATCGACGACGGACTTCGCGGTATTGACTTGCGTGCCTTGCGCGTTGGTGACGAGCATGGAGCTGAACGTCGGTTCGAGCGCTTCGCCGAATACGATCGACACCTCGTGGGGCGCGCTGACCGTTGCGCCGGGGCCGGGTTGCTGCAGCTTGGGAAGCGCGTGAGCGAATGCGACTTGTGCCGACGCGATGAGCGCGAACGCGAGCATGCCGCGCAAGCCGGATTGGATCGTCATGGTGTTGTCCTTGGTGATGCCTGATTAGCTTGTAAGAGAAACAGCAGGTCAGGCGAGGGCGGGCGGTGCGCGCGGTTGGGCATCGTCGAAGCGGACGCGATGCATGGTGCCGGCGCGTTCTATCGCAGGGAATGAGTCGCGCGGCAAGCGCAATGACGCGAGCGCGACATGAGGCGCCGGCGGCGTCGGAGCATGCGCGATGAAGTCGCAGTAGCCGCAGGCTTCGAGTTGGGTGAGGGCGTGGTCATCGGCGTGCGATGGCGCTTCCGCCCGCGAGTCTCCCGACGCGCAGACGGAAGCGAACTGCGCATCGACGCGCTGTGCGTTCAGCCATTGCGATGCGGCGGGCGCGAAGGAGAGCAGCAGCATCGCACACAGGGCCACGATCCCCCCGACTCTCCCGATTTTTCCCCGACGCAAAGCCTGCATGCCGCGTTCTTGTACCGATGATGATGGTGAATTGATAGCCGTCGATTATGCCACGCACGCTTCGGACGCCTTTGCGACCGAGTGGCCGAAAACGCGCGGCTTGTTTGTTAGGCAAAAGCGCGAATGTTCAACTAATCATTGCGCTTGATAGAACGATGCCCTATAATCTTTTCTTCGACGGACGCGGGGTGGAGCAGTCTGGCAGCTCGTCGGGCTCATAACCCGAAGGTCGTAGGTTCAAATCCTACCCCCGCAACCACTAGCAGAACCGGAAAGCCCGTCGCATCATCAAACCCGCCTCTGAGCGGGTTTTTTGTTTTTGCGCGACACGCTGCCGATCCGGGCATCATCCGATCCAACTCACGCAAGGAAAGACGATGGACCTTCCACACGATCTTCAAGCCATCGCGCAGCAGGAGAACACGCTCGTGTTCCCGCAGTTCCACGCCGATCACGCCTGGCAATTGGGATCGCAATTGCGCGAGATGGCGCTTGCGCGCGATGCAGCCGTGGCGATCGACGTGCGCACCTTCGGCCATCGCCTGTTCTTCGCCGCACTCGATGGCGCTACGCCCGACAATGCGCGTTGGGCCGAGCGTAAATCGAAAACGGTCGAGCACTTCCGCCGCAGTTCATATGCCATCGGACTGACGCTCCAGCAAAGCGGCGCCACGCTCGCCGACAAATACGGCCTCGATCCTGTTCACTATGCCGCGCATGGCGGGGCGTTTCCGATTCGCGTCGCGAATGCGGGCGTGATCGGATCGGTCGCGGTGTCGGGACTGCCGCAGCGGAAAGATCACGAGATGGTCGTCGAGGCGTTGTGCGCCGTCCTCGGACACAGCTTCGCGTCGCTCGAGCTCGATCGTCACTAGAAGGCGGCGTCGCTTGGGGCAGGCGTCGCCAGCCTACTTGCAGCGAATGATCATCGAACGATTCTTCACGTTCGCCGATATCACGTTGCTGATGCCGCCGCCCGTGGGCCCGCCTTCTTCGTTGTCCTTCGACACGATGTCGTAACCCGTCGCGCCGCACGCCTTGCCGGCAAGCACATAGCAGCTTGCCCAGCTCGATCCGGCGTCCGCGCCGCTGCAATTGACGGCGTAGCCGGTCTGCCCATCGGGCAGATTGATGAGCGAAGCATCATTCGACGACGCGCAGGCGCCCAGCCCCGCCATCGCTAACGCCGCCGCGCCGAACATGGACGCGCGCAGCCATGAAACGTCGCGCATATCGCGCGGCATCGAAACCGTATTCGCAGTAGCGGAGAGCCGGCTCTTTCGCCGATCGGATCCCTTCATCTGTACCTCTTGAGTTCTGACTGCGCGATGCCGAGTCCGCGCCGCGCGTCTTTTTGAGATCCGCATTGTCCCATACGCCGGCGACGCGACGCGGGCGCGCCCCTTGCGAGTCGTCGATCACGAGGCGCGAGCTCGATCCAGCATTGACGTGCCGTGAACTATTTGCCGGATCGCGCGCCTTATTCGATTCGTAATCGGTTCGATTTGCAGTCGCCTCGTGCTGTACGGAGCGACGCGAGCACACGACCAGGCAAGGAGGCAACAGCAATGGCGGAAAGAGTCACGGGACCGTACCGGAGCTATTACATCAGCGCATCGGCGCGACTCGTGCACGCGCACGAGGGCAAGGACGGTCAGGCGGGCGCGGGCATCTACGTCGGTTCGGTGAGCCTCGGGCAGGGCGGTCCCGACAACGCGCGCCACTTCGAGGCGCTCGTCGACCTCGGCCCCGAGCGGCGCTTCGCCACCGAGGAGGAAGCACTCGCGCACGTCGAACAGGCGGCGCGCGATTACATCGACCGGTTGCTGCAATCGACATGATGCGAGCCATCCATCTTCGCCACGCCGTGCTTTACGATATCGCGCACTGCCTCGTCGATCTGTTTCCGAGCAGTGCGGATATCGCCGAGATCGGCACGGACACGACACCTGCGCTGTTCGTCAGCTGGCGCACGGGCGGCGTGGCGAATCATGCGGGCAATATCGCGTGGGGCGTACATTACCGCTTCAACCCGCGCGTGCTGCGCGACTATCCGCATCTGCCGAACGATGCACGCGAGCGAGTATGCCAGCGCGTGCGCGAAATGAGCCGTCACCTCGATTTCAATTACGCCGATCCGCGCGCGAGCTCACTGCTCGTCGTCGACATCGACGACGACGTGCTCGACGCCTGAGTCGCGCGTGCGCGATGGCGCGCGCTGGACCTGCCGGCGCATCGGCGAGTACCATGGTCGCCCTGAACGTCATGCGCGCGCGAGTCCGCTTGCCGCAGCGACACCGAGCGGAAAGACGTTTCTGCAACGAGACAATCATGGACATTCGTTTCCTTCCCGACGCGCCGGATTATCGCGATTCCAATCTCACGATCGAGTTCGCCGCGCTGGTCGACGGCCGGCGCGTGCCGTGCGCCATTTCTGTCGAAGCGCTCGAAGATCACTTTGGCGCACAGACGTACGACAGCGCCGGCTGGATCGGCGCGTTCGATGCGGGGCGCGCGCGCATCGAGGAAGTCGCGCGAGAACACTTGCGCGTGACGAACGGCATGCCCGTGCTTCTTAAAAGCGGGCATTTTCCGCCGGGACGCGTGACGGTGGAGTAGTGCTGCGGTGACAGGCGAGTGACATGAGCGCCTCTTACCCTCTTACACGCATGCGGTGTAAGAGCTTCCAGCGGCGGCGGTCTCCTTTCGCGCGCTCGCGCCTCGGAGTAACATGACAACGATTCTGCCGCGTGCGATGCGATTCGCTCGGCATATTACTTGCTCGGGAGCACTCGCTCTACAGAGCATCCATTATAAAAATCGCTCGGGGTCGTCATGCTTCACTCTTTTCTTCATTCGCTCGTCGAGTCCAATGCACTGTGGCTCATCTGGGCGGCCGTCGGTGTCCTGATTCTTGGCTTCTGCATCGTGTTCGCTTCGGTCGTGCTGGGCGACTCGGACGAGCCGCTTTATCGTGCGGCTTCGGCAACACGCAGGGACGACGACGGACCGATGATCGTCTGAGCGGCGGCGTCTTGCGCGGCATCGCCGCCCGTTTTCAAAATTGACGTGGAAAGTAACGGTGCCGACAATGCCTCGCATAGGTCCGGATGAAGAGCGGACACGGCAATTGCGCCAGCACAAGCAACGGCAGCGCGACGCGCTGCGTGAGCGCATACTCGAAGTCTCGCGCGGCATCGTGAGGAGCGAGGGACTCGCGTCGCTCTCCATGCGCAAGCTGGCCGATGCGATCGACTACTCGCCGGCGGCGCTCTATCTTCATTTCAGGAGCCGCGGCGAGATCGCGCGAGCGTTGCGCGAGGAAGGACATGCGCAACTGCGCGCGGCCTTTGCTCCGCACGCGACGCTTGCTGATCCCGCCGCGCGCCTGAGAGCGATGGGTCGCGCGTATGTCGAGTTCAGCATGGCGGAGCCGGAGATGTATCGGCTGATGTTCATGGAACCCGCCGATGCAGCGGGCGCTGCCGACACCGCGATGCTGTCGGTTTTCGCGGATGCGTTTGCCGCGCTGAAGGCCGTCGCGCCGCTTGCGTGCGCGCAGGCGTTGTGGGCGAACCTGCATGGCATCGTCGCGCTGGAACTGACAGGCGCGACGCCGCCAGCGACGCCGGTGGCGGCGCTCGTCGAACTGTCGCTCGATGCATGGCTCGCCGCTGGCTCCGGGCGCGCCGCTGGCTCTGGTGATTGACCGAAAGAACGTTCCGACTCTCAACACGATGACCACTGAAGACATCCGTATCGACACCGCCAACGGCATCGGCTTCATTGCGCTCGATCGTCCGAAGGCGCTCAACGCGCTGACGCCGCCGATGCTGCGCGCGATCAGCGAAGCGCTGCGGGCCTGGCGTCACGATCAGGCCATCCGCGCCGTCATGATTTACAGCCCGCATGCGCGCGCGTTCTGCGCGGGCGGCGACATCCGCTTTCTATACGACGCGGCGAAGGCGGGCGACCGCGATGCGATCGACGCGTTCTTCATCGACGAATACAAGCTCAACCACGCGATCTTCACGTTTCCGAAGCCGTATGTCGCGGTCGTCGGCGGCGTCGTGATGGGCGGCGGCATGGGCATCTCGCAGGGCGCGCATCATACGGGCGGGCTGCGCATCGTCACGCAGTCCACGAAGATGGCGATGCCCGAGACGCGCATCGGCCTGTTCCCGGATGTCGGCGTGAGCTGGTTCCTGGCGCGTGCGCCGGGCGCGATCGGCCGCTATCTCGCGGCGACGGGCGCGAGCATGGGCGCGGCCGATGCGCTCTATGCCCGCATGGCCGACGCCTATCTCGACGATGGCGCGCTGCCCGGGCTGATCGAATCGCTGCGGCACCAGCGTTTTCTGGATGGCGTGGACATCATGCGTTTCATCGAGAACGAGACGACGAAGTACAAGGTCTCGCCGATTCCCGACGCCAGCGCGCTGGCGGAAGCCCGACCGCTCATCGACAAGTGTTTCGCGGCGGGCAACGGCGCGGCGATTCTGGCGTCGCTGGAACGCGAAGCCGACGCGTCGGGAAGCAAGTGGGCGCGCAGCACGGCGGCGCAGTTGCGCGAACGCTCGCCGCTGTCCGTCGATGTATCGCTTCAGCAGGTGGATCGGGCGCGCTTCTCGACGATGGCCGAGACGCTGCGCCGCGACCTCGATCTCACGCGCTCGGTCTTCGAGCGCGGCGACGTGGTGGAGGGAATACGCGCGCGTATCGTCGACAAGGACGATCAGCCGGCATGGAAGGTCAGGCGCGCCGAGGATGTCGAGCCGAAAGACGTCGAGCACATGTTCGACAGCGCGTGGTCGCCGGCGACGCACCCGCTGCGGCTGCTCAAGGACTGACGGTCGTTGCACTCGCGCGTGAGGCGCCTAGTGCGCCTCGCCGCGTCCCATGAATGCGCGCATGAAGACGAGCGCGCCCCAGCCCCAGATGGCGTTCGCGATGAAGCTCGGCGCGAGGCGCGGCAGCATGTTGCCGGCCGGCCAGATGCCGCGGGCCGGATCGATCACGAAGGCGCTCACCGCCGTCAGCACGATGCCGCCGAACACGAGCGCGCCGATCCACGGTGCGCGGTTGTCGGGCGCGACGCGCAGCAGCCACGCCATCAGGACGGCGAAGACGGCGCTCCACAACGCATGCGCGATGAACTCGGGGATGCCGAGCGGCAGGAACGGCGCGGTGGAGAAGCCGGTTGCATCGATGAGTCCGGCTGCGTGCAGCAGCGCGTATGTCGATTCACGAAAGAAGAGGGCGGCGAGAAAGCCTGAGACGAACGGCAGAATGAGTTTTTGCATTGGCTGGACCGCAGGCGGGCGAGACGGCGGCTCGCTCGGTTATCGTGACGAGCGCCATTATAGGGGCGGGCGTTGAGCAGCCGGCCGATGCATGACCACATTGGAAGCGCCGGAAAGCAAAAAGCCCAGTCTTCGACTGGGCTTTTTGCCTGAGATCTTGGGGTGGCTGATGGGACTCGAACCCACGACGACAGGAATCACAATCCTGGACTCTACCAACTGAGCTACAGCCACCACTGACAGCAGTTTTACTGCCTTCTCGCTTCAGCAGAATTGCCTTGCCGATCGAGAAGCGAGATTATACGAACTGAGTTTCCGCTTGCCTAGCCCTTTCGAGCATTTTTTTGCGATCCGTGCTTGCCGGCATGCTTCACGCCTCGATCGCTTCGACGCCATCGCGCAAGTGGCCGCGCGCTTCATCGAAGATGCCGAGGTCGCCCTTCGCGAGTCTCTTGCTGTCCGACAACACGCGCCGCCATCCGCGCGCACCCGCTTCGCCGCGATACAAGCCGAGCGCATGACGTGTCACCGCGCCGAGATACGTGCCGCGGGCGAGCTCCGCACGCGCATACTCGATCAGCCCCGCCTCGATGTCCTCCCGCGTCGGAACCGGCGACGTAGCGCCATAGAAGCGCTTATCGACTTCAGCCAGGACGAAAGGATTGTGATATGCCTCGCGCCCGAGCATCACGCCATCGACATGCTTCAGGTGCTCTTCGACTTCATCCAGCGTCTTGATGCCGCCGTTGATCGAAATTTCCAGATGCGGAAAATCCCGCTTCAGCCGGTACGCATATTCATACTTGAGCGGCGGAATCTCGCGATTCTCCTTCGGACTGAGGCCCTTCAGGATGGCGTTGCGCGCATGGACGATGAACACCTCGCACCCCGCATCCGCCACCGTGCCGACGAAATCGCGCACGAACGCGTAGTCCTCGACTGCATCGACGCCAATGCGGTGCTTGACGGTCACCGGAATGGAAACGGCATCGCGCATCGCCTTCACGCAGTCGGCGACGAGCTGCGGTTCCTTCATCAGGCACGCGCCGAATGCGCCGCGCTGCACGCGCTCGGACGGGCATCCGCAATTCAGGTTGATTTCGTCGTAGCCCCACTGCTCGCCGAGCTTCGCGCTTCTGGCGAGATCGTCGGGCTCGCTGCCGCCGAGTTGCAGCGCGACAGGCGCTTCGTCCGGCGTGAAGGCAAGATGCCGCGCGACATCGCCGTACAGCAGCGCGCCGGTCGTCACCATCTCTGTGTACAGCCACGCATGGCGCGAGACGAGCCGATGCAACGACCGGCAATGGCGATCCGTCCAGTCCATCATCGGGGCAACGGACACGCGGCGGGGGCTGATCTGGGGAACGGCGGACATGGCGATGAGACGAACGGCGTCGAATGGCGGCGAATCCACGATTTTAACGCAGAGGGACAATCACGTTTGCGCCGCCCGGGACGCGAATCTTTCGGACAAACGCCTGTCACATCAGAACGATGGCGTTCGAACGGAGGCGACCATGGCAAAGCAACTGATCGCGGCAGGCGCGCTTTTCTGCGCCGCGCTCGCCGCACAGGCACAACACACGCAGGCCGCGCGCCCCGACGACAACGCGTCGATGGTCAAGCCGCCCGACGCGCCGGGGTCGCCCGCAGCGAGCGCGACGCGCCCGCACAACCCCGACAACATGCCCGTCAAGCGCCCGAACCCGCCGCCGAACAGCGACCGCATGCTGCACAACAGTCCCGCGAGCGACGCCATCGCGAAGTAAGCCGATGGGCAAGTGCGCCACGGCACGATGCACCGTGCTAGCATCGTCAGAGCACCACCCCCGAACGACGACCATGGAGGCAGCTATGGCTACTTTGGCGATCGACGGCGTGCGCTGGGTCAACGACCGTGTGACCAACGTGCGCTGGGGCAGTTTCGATTCCGCCAGGAACGAATGGGCGGCTCCCACCAGCATCGTGGATGTCCGGCAAGTCGTGGACGCCATCAAAAGCGGCAAGGAAGTCCGCACGCTGTTCACTCTCGGCGGCCGAACGTTTCTCGGACCCAAGGTCAGCGCGTTGCCCTACGCGAACGGCCACGTCGGCATCGAGGCGCGCGTGCAGGACGGGCAGATCGAGAAATCGCTCGAAGACCTGCCGCCCGTCTGATCGCATCCGGCTCGGGCGCAGCGGAGAACATGCATTGAATCGGGAACAGGCGCTCAGGTTCGAAGCCGAACTCATGCCGCGCATCGTCGAATGCGTCGCGCGGCAGATCGGCCGTGGGCTGCGTATCGACATCGTTCCGTACGAACATCCTTTTGCACCGACGCGGCTGCACGTCAGTGCGCCGCCGCATGACAACGGCGAGCGGGCGCGTCAATATCCGTTCGATCTGAGCGTGTTCCTCACCTGGGACGAGGACGAAATCGAGCGCCTGCTGCGCCCCGGCGGCGAAGCGCGCTTTCAACGGTATCTGGATTCGCTCGGCGCGAAGTTCGCCGCATGGCAAGGCGCGCGCGAAGTCGATTTCGTCACGCGCTCGCAAGCGGAGCCGTCGGTGTTGCTCGGCGGACTCGACTTCGAACCCTGACGGCAGCGCATTCAAGAATGGGAGATCGTGATGGCATCGTCGAATGAAGGCAGGCTCCGCGCGTTCGTGCAGACGGCGGAACAGGCAGGCGGCTTCGTGTGGGTGCTCGCGCTCGTCGATTTCGAGGCGCAGGAGGTCAAGCGCGCGATGGTGTCGGAAGAAAACTTCGCCACCGCCGACGCCGCACGCGACGCCGGCAACGATCGTCTCAAGGCGATGGCGAACGATCGCTGACGCAGGAGCGGCGACGCTTTTCAATTGGCGACGCACGGCGCTGCGCGGTGCGTGGAGCGATCTTTTGCGCGACGACCGGCCGTATATTCTCAGGAACGATGAGCGACAACGACAAAGAAGCCGCCCGGCAGGCCCGCTATCGCCGGTACGAATCCGCCGGCGAAGCATCGATTCGCGCCGATCTCGAGGAAGCCTCGCACGCCGATCCCGAAGCGGCCAGCAAACGCGCCTGGCTGCGCGACAAGGATACCGAGCGCCAGAACGAACAGTTCCGGGCGATGTTCGCGTCGGTTTCATCCGCGAACGATGCGGCGCAGCTTGCCCGCGAATCGGCGCTCGCTTCCCGCCGCTCGGCCTTCTGGACGATGATCGCGGCGCTCGCGGCGACGGCCGGCGTCATCGTCAACGCGGCGATCGCGCTCGGATGGCTAGACTGGCTGAAACGGTGAGGCAGTCAGAACGTCCACCACGAGCGCACGCTCGGCTCGCCGTCGAGCGCGCGCAGGAAGTCGTCGGCGAACGCATCGCTCGCGGCTTTCCATTCCGGCGTGCCGGCCGGGAGATCGTTCGGGTTCTTGAGGCCGCGCGCATGGCGGATGACGGCGACCGCTTCGCTCACGGCGGCGATCGATTCCAGACTTTGCATGTTCATACCGTGGTTTACGGCACGCAACGCGCAAGATTTAGCGCCGCGTCTCGTTCGCCTTGCCATGCCCCGACACGAGCGCCCCCGCGTCTTTCGGCAGCCTCAGCAGGTCGATCACGGCGGCGAGACCCACGAACCCCACGATCAGAAATGCGACGCTGAAATCCTCCGGTGCGATGGACTGCGCATCGTGCCCGTGCAGCCACTCGCCGATGCGCAGCGCAATCGCGCCGACCGCGACGCCGACGCCCATCGTCATCTGAAAGAGCGTGCTCGATAGCGCCGACGCGCCGCTCATCTGTGCCTTCGGCACGTCGGCGAAACTGAGCGTATTCAGCGCCGTGAACTGCAACGAGCGCGACAGGCCACTCGCGAACAGCACCACGACGATGACGAACGTAGGCGTCGATGGCGCCAGCAGGCTCATCGCGGCGAGCGAAAGGGCGGCGATCACGCCGTTGACGATCAGCACCGGACGAAAGCCGAAGCGCCGCATCACCGGCGTGGTGACGACCTTCATGGACAGGTTGCCCGCGAATACCGCCAGCGTCAGCAGGCCCGAATCGAACGCGTTCATGCCGAAGCCGACCTGAAACATCAGCGGCAGCAGAAAAGGCGCGGCGCTGATGACGATGCGAAACAGCGAGCCGCCGCCCATCGCCACGGCGAAGGTCTGGATGCGAAGCGCCGCCAGATCGACGACCGGCTGCTCCGTGCGCCGCAGATGCCGCCACGACGCGACGCCCGCCACGCCGCCCACGGCGACGAGCGCGCCCACGAGCGGCCACGACGCATCGTTGCGGCCGACGAGTTCCATCGCATAGAGCAGCGTCACGCAGGCGATGCCGCACAGCACGAAGCCGACGAAATCGAAGCGGCGCTTTGCATCTTCACGCACGTTGTCGACGAAGCGCCAGGTCAGCAACAAGCCGATCAGACCGAGCGGCACGTTCAGATAGAAGATCCATCGCCAGGAGGAATACGTCGTGATGAAGCCGCCGAGCGGCGGCCCGATGACCGGCGCGACGAGTCCCGGCCAGGTGATGATCGCGATGGCGCGCATCAGCCCGTCCTTCGGCGTCGCGCGCAGCACGGCCAGTCGTCCGACCGGCACCATCATCGCTCCGCCGATGCCCTGCAGCACGCGCGCCGCGGCGAACGCGGGCAGCGTCGATGTCGTCGCGCACAGCACCGACGCCGCCGTGAACACGGCAATCGCGCTGCCGAACACGGTGCGCAGGCCGAAGCGGTCGGCGGCCCATCCGCTGATCGGGATGAACACGGCGAGCGTGAGCAGATACGCCGTGATGCCGAGGCTCATGTCGGCGGGATGCACGCCGAACGAATGCGCCATCTGCGGCAGCGCGGTCGCGATGATCGTGCCGTCGAGGTTCTCCATGAAGAACGTCGCAGCGACCAGCATGACGATGATCGAGGCGCCTCGTTTCGCGTGTTCGGGTCCGCTGGAGGCAGTGGAAGAGGACATCGGCAGGATTGTTCGAAGGTTGGAAAGCGCGGTGCGTGAATTCTAGCCGTGGAAGCAGACGTCGCGCGCCTATGGTAGTTTCTGCGGTTGGTCGGCATGGTCCGCCGTGGACAGTTCGCCGGCAGGCGTCAACAGCAGGCTTCAATACAAGGAAACCAAACGATGAAGTATCGGAAACTGGGCGATTCGGGCGTCGACGTCAGTCTGATCGGGCTCGGCACGATGACCTGGGGCGAGCAGAACACGGAAAGCGAAGCGCACGAGCAGATCGACTACGCGCTCGCGCAAGGCGTGAACCTGATCGATGCGGCCGAAATGTACCCGGTGCCGCCGCGCCCTGAAACGCAGGGGCGCACCGAGGAATACATCGGCACGTGGCTCGCGAAAAACGCGGGCAAGCGCGGCGATATCGTGCTCGCGACGAAGATCGCGGGGCCGGCGCGACAGCCGCACAATCCGCGTCACATTCGCGGCGCGGGCAACCAGTTCGATCGCAAGAACATCAACGAGGCGATCGACAGCAGCCTCGCGCGCCTGCAGACGGATTACGTCGATCTGTATCAGCTGCACTGGCCCGACCGCAGCACGATGACCTTCGGCCGCGGCGCGTATCCGTACATCGACGACGAATACACCGTGCCCATCGAGGAAACGCTCGCCGCGCTCGGCGATCTCGTGAAGGCAGGCAAGATCCGCTACGTGGGCGTGTCGAACGAAACGCCGTGGGGCGTCGCGCAATTCCTGCGCGCGGCGGAGAAGGCGGGGCTTCCGCGTATCGTCAGCATTCAGAATCCCTACAGTCTCGTGAACCGCACATACGAACTGGGGCTGTCCGAATTCACGCACAAGGAAGGCGTCGGGCTGCTCGCGTATTCGCCGCTCGCTTTCGGCTGGCTGTCGGGGAAGTACGAAGGCGGCGCGCGTCCGGCGGGCGCGCGCATCACGCTGTTCGAGCGATTCCAGCGCTACAGCAAGCCGCAGGCGATCGCCGCGACCACGTCTTACGTCGAACTCGCGAAGCGCCACGGCCTGACGCCGACGCAACTCGCGCTCGCCTTCGTCAACACGCGTCCGTTCACGACGAGCACGCTGATCGGCGCGACGTCGATGGCGCAGTTGCAGGAGAATGTCGCGAGCGTGGACATCGAACTGTCCGATGAGATCCTCGCGGAAATCGAGGCCTTGCACGAGCGTCAGCCGAACCCCGCGCCGTAACGCCGCAACGCGGTTCGAGTGATCGGGCCGCGGATGTGTCAGCATTGATGCATGAACCGGGCGCTTCGTCACCGCGACGCCGCCCGGCCGAATCACCGGACGCACGCGCCTCGCGTGTGCGTCTGCCGAATGCGAAAGCCGCGCCTGTTCGCGCGCTTTCTGTCTTACTCGCGTGCGATGCCGCTTGCCAGGGCACCGCACTTGCTCGATGGTTCTGGTTGCCCGCTGCGGCGCCTCTCGCCACAGCGCGCTCTTCGAGAAAGGAGTCGTCGCTCATGTCGCAAGTCACGCAGCAGTCCCAGGATCTGGATCGCCTCACAATCGACACGATCCGCACGCTGTCGATGGACGCCGTGCAGAAAGCCAATTCCGGCCACCCCGGCACGCCGATGGCGCTCGCGCCCGTCGCGTTCCATCTCTGGCAGAACCACCTTCGCTACGACCCGGATGCGCCGCTATGGCCGAATCGCGACCGCTTCGTGCTGTCCGTCGGCCACGCGTCGATGCTGCTGTATTCGCTCCTGCATCTCGCGGGCGTGAAAGAGGTCGATGAAAACGGCAAGCCGACCGGCAAGCCCGCCGTCTCCATCGACGATATCCGGCAGTTCCGCCAGCTCGACAGCAAGACGCCGGGCCACCCCGAGTTCCGCATGACGACCGGCGTCGAAACCACGACCGGTCCGCTCGGCCAGGGTCTTGGCAACAGCGTCGGCATGGCGATGGCCGCGCGCTGGAAGGAAACGCACTTCAACAAGCCCGACACGGCGCTTTTCGATTACCGCGTCTACGCGCTATGCGGCGACGGCGACATGATGGAAGGCGTTTCGCACGAGGCGGCTTCGCTTGCGGGGCATCTGCAACTGTCGAACCTCATCTGGATCTACGACAGCAACCGCGTGACGATCGAAGGCCACACGGACCTCGCGTATAGCGACGACGTCGAGGCCCGCTTTCGCGGCTACAACTGGAACACGCTCCATGTCGACGACGCCAACGACGCGTCCGCGCTCGAAGCCGCGTTCAACCAAGCGAAGGCGTCGACGGACAAGCCGACGCTGATCGTGGTGAAGAGCATCATCGGCTGGGGCGCGCCGAACAAGCAGGACACCGCGGGCGCGCACGGCGAGCCGCTCGGCGACGCGGAAATCAAGCTCGCGAAGAAGTTCTACGGCTGGCCGGAAGACGCGCAGTTTCTCGTCCCGGACGGCGTGATGCAGCACTTCGCCAATGGCATGGGCGCGCGCGGCAAGGCGGCGCACGCCGAATGGAAGCAGCGTTTCGACGCCTACGAAAAGGCCAATCCGGAACTCGCGAAAGAAGCCTGGCTGATGCTCGAGAACAAGCTCCCGGAAGGCTGGGACGCCGACATTCCCACGTTCGAGCCGGACGAAAAGGGCATCGCGACGCGCGAATCGTCGGGCAAGGTGCTGAACGCGATCGCCCGGCGCATTCCGTGGATGATCGGCGGGGCGGCGGACCTCGCGCCATCGACGAAAACGAATCTCAAGTTCGAAGGCGCGGGCAGCTTCGAGCACGACAACTACGGCGGGCGCAATCTGCACTTCGGCATCCGTGAGCACGGCATGGGCGCGGTCGCCAACGGACTCGCGCTGTCAGGGGTGCGGCCGTTCGCATCGACGTTCCTGATTTTCAGCGACTACATGAAGCCGCCGATCCGTCTCTCGGCGATCATGGAAGTGCCGGTGATCTACGTGTTCACGCACGATTCGATCGGCGTCGGCGAAGACGGTCCGACGCATCAGCCGATCGAGCAGCTCGCGTCGCTGCGCGGCGTGCCCGGTCTCACGACGCTGCGCCCCGCCGATGCGAACGAGGTGAGCGAAGCGTGGCGCGTGGCGCTGTCGCATAACAAGGAGCCGTCGTGCATCGTCGTGACGCGTCAGCCGCTGCCGACCTTCGACCGCACGAAGTACGCGTCGGCCGAAGGCGTGCGGCGCGGCGCGTACGTCCTCGCCGACGCCGCCGATGGCAAGAAGCCCGAAGTGCTGCTGCTCGCCACCGGCAGCGAAGTTTCGCTGTGCATCGAGGCGTATGAGAAGCTGAAGGGCGAAGGCATCGCGGCGCGCGTCGTGTCGATGCCATCGTGGGATATCTTCGAGAAGCAGGACGAGGCGTACAAGGAATCCGTGCTCCCGTCGGACGTGAATGCCCGCGTGGCGGTCGAGCAGGCGGCGACGCTCGGCTGGGACCGCTACACGGGGCGTCTCGGCGCGCAGATCGTGATGCATACGTTCGGTGCGTCCGCGCCGCTCAAGGCGCTCAAGACCAAGTTCGGCTTCACGCTCGAAGGCGTCTACGAAGCGGCGAAGAAGCAAATCGAGCGCGTGAAAGCCGACGCCAACGGCAAGGAGTGACCACACCATGCAGATCGGCATCGTTGGGCTGGGACGCATGGGCGGCAATATCGCCAGGCGGCTCTTGCGGGGCGGGCACGAATGCGTCGTCTACGATCACAATCCGCAGGCCACCGACGCGCTCGCAACGGAAGGCGCGACCGGTGCGAAGGACCTGGGCGATCTCGTCTCGAAGCTCGCCGCGCCGCGCGTCATCTGGCTCATGCTCCCCGCGGGCAAGATCACCGAGGACACGCTCACGGACCTCCACGAGATTCTTCACGCGGACGACGTGGTGATCGACGGCGGCAACAGCTTTTACAAGGACGATATCCGCCGCGCCGCGCAGTTCCGGGAGCAGGGCGTGCATTACGTCGATGTCGGCACGTCGGGCGGCGTGTGGGGCCTGACGCGCGGCTATTGCATGATGATCGGCGGCGATGAAGCCGTGGTCCGCCGGCTCGATCCGATTCTCGCGACGCTCGCGCCCGGACGCGGGGACATCCCGGAAACGCCGGGCCGCGAAGGACGCGATCCGCGCGTCGAGAACGGCTACATGCATTGCGGCGCCGTCGGGTCCGGCCATTTCGTGAAGATGGTGCATAACGGCATCGAGTACGGGCTGATGCAGGCGTACGCGGAGGGCTTTCACATCCTGAAGCACAAGGAGTCGGCCGAGTTGCCGGAGAACGAGCGATACACCCTCGATCTCGCCGATATCGCGGAAGTGTGGCGGCGCGGCAGTGTCGTGTCGTCATGGCTGCTCGATCTCACGGCGGGCGCGCTCGCCAGCGACGACGGACTCGAGCGGTTCTCGACGGAAGTGGCCGACAGCGGCGAAGGGCGCTGGACGATCGAAGCGGCGATCGAGGAAGCGGTGCCGGCGCAAGTGCTGTCCGCGGCGCTCTACACGCGCTTTCGCTCGCGCGACGCCGACCTGTTCCCCGAGCGCATGTTGTCCGCGATGCGCTTCGGCTTCGGCGGACACAAGGAGTTTCCGGTGAAGTGAGCGCCTGCGTTACGGTGCGTCACGGCAAACGGCGATGACTTCATCGCCGTTTTTCATTTCATGATGCGCCGCCTGAAAAGCCACGCGCACGCGAAAAACGGCAGCACCGAATAGGCGATCAGCACGCCCAGGTGCAGCGCGACGCCATCGGGCGCGCGTCCGAGCATCGCGGGACGAATCAGTTCGACTGCGTGAAAGAGCGGCAGCGCCTGCGTCGCGTGCTGCGCGAGCGCCGGCAGTTGCGTCACCGGAAAGAACACGCCGGAGAGCAGCAGCATCGGCGTGAGCGCAAGCGTCTGATAGAACATGAAGAAGTCGTAGCTCGGCGCGATGGCGGTGACGATCATCGCGGTGCTCGCGAACGCCAGTCCTGTCAGCACGATCACCGGCACCGCGAGCAGCATCGACGGAAAATTCGCATAGCCGAGCACGCCCGCGACCACCATGATCGCCACGCCCGAAAGCACCGACTTGCTCGCGGCCCACACGATCTCGCCCAGCACGATATCGCCGAGCGTGAGCGGCGTGTGCATGATTGCTTCCCAGGTGCGCTGAACCTGCATCCGCGAGAAGCCCGAGTACATCGCTTCGAAGCTCGCGGACATCATCACGCTCGAGGCCACCGTGCCCGCTGCGAGAAACGCGATATACGACACGCCGTCGACTCGCCCGACCATCAGCCCGAGACCGAGCCCGAGGCCGAAGAGATAGATCATCGGATCGGCGAGATTGCCGATCATCGACGCCACCGCGAGCTTCTTCCAGACGAGGTAGTTGCGCCGCCACACCGCTATCCAGTGCGTCGCGTTGGCGGGCAGGGCGCTCGAAAGCGGCGTCAGGTGGCCGGCCTGCTCACGGAGATTGCCGGCGCGTACACCGGACTGGTCGAAAGTGTCCATTGTTTTTTGTCAATCCACCATCTCGCGCCCGGTCAGGCGCAAAAACACGTCTTCCAGATTCGCCGGACGATGCAGGTAGCGCACGTCCGCGCGGCCCTTCACGCGCGCGTGCACGGGCTGCGGATCGTCGACGTAGCAGAAGATCGTCTCGCCGCTTACTTCGATTCGCTCGACGAGCGGCTCCAGCTCGGCAGCAAGCGCACGCGGGTCCGGCCCGTAGATCTCGATGACGTCCGAGCCGATCACCGATGCGATCAGGTCGTGCGGCCGGCCTTCCGCGATCTTGCGTCCCTCTTCGATCACGCACAGGCGGTCGCAAAGGCGCTCGGCTTCCTCCATGAAGTGCGTCGTCAGCAGAATGGTCTTGCCGCGCGCGAGCAGCGAGCGCAGGCGCTCCCAGATCAGGTGCCGCGCCTGCGGATCGAGGCCGGTCGTAGGCTCGTCCATCACGAGGACGTCGGGATCGTTGACGAGCGCGCGGGCCAGCGTCAGCCGCCGTTTCATGCCGCCCGACAGTTCGCCGACGCGCGCGTCCGCCTTGCTCTCCAGCCGCGCGAACTCCAGTAGCGACGGCACCAGCGCGGCCATCCGCGCGCCCGTCAGCCCGAAGTAGCGGCCGAAGACGAGCAGGTTCTCGCGCACGGTGAAGTCGGGATCGAGATTGTCGAACTGCGGCACGACCCCGACGCGCTGCCGGGCGAAACGTGCACGGGCCGGCACGGGCTCGCCGACGAGGCGAATCGTGCCGCTATCTGGCGACGTCATGCCGAGCAGCATCTTGAGGGTCGTCGTCTTGCCCGCGCCATTGGGGCCAAGCAGACCGAAGCATTCGCCGGGGCGCACGTGGAAGGTCAGTCCGTCGACGACATTCTTTCCGCCGTATCGTTTTCTGACTTCGGTGAATTCGATGGCGGGCGCGGGCACTGAAGTGTCGTCGGGTGCGTCGGCTGCGCCGCGCGGGATGTCGCTCGTCATGCATCGCCTGCCAGAAGGGAATCCAGCGGGCTAGTGTAATCCAATGCACCAGTGCGGCGCTTTGCATGCAACCGCATGCTGCACGCGCGATTCAATCGCGTGCCGGATGCGTCAGGCACGTGTCGGGCGACAAGTGCCCGGCCTTGCGGGACAAGGCGGGCAGCAACTGGCACGGCTAAAGCTAACACGGTGCGGCGTTGCGCAAGATTAGCGTTTTCCATCGTTGCGACGCGGGTCGCGGCACACGATCATCAAGTTACGCCGCACTCTTGCGATGCGGCAGGGAGGCATGATGACAAGCTACCGAAAAATTCTGCTCTGCTACGACGGCTCCCGAGAAGGCCGCAAAGCGCTGCGCCAGGGCGCGAACCTCGCGCTCGATCTGAACGCGGAAACGCATGTGCTCGCCGTGGTCGACATGCGATCGAGTATTGCGCAGAGCGCCGGTCTGCTGACCGACGTGGCTTGCGGACGTTTCGAGGATGCGGCGCGCGACATCCTGCAGGAGGGCGTCGACTGGCTGCGTGAGCGCGGATTGCAGGCCCAGGGGCACTTCGCGTTCGGGCATCCGATCGACGAAATTGCCGCGCTCGCCGATAACCTCAAGGTCGATCTCGTCGTGGTGGGGCATCGCTGCCGCAGCGGACTGGCGCGATGGTGGATGGGCGCGGGCAACACGCCGCTGCTCGATCGCGTGTCGTGCAGCATTCTGGTGGCGGTCTGTCAGGCAGGCGAATCCGCCGAAGCCGAAGACGCCGCCGCGTATGCCGCCAAGCCGGTCAAGGCGGAAGAGGGCGCGTAGTTCGGCGTCGCGCTCGTCAGCCGTTCAGATCGACGGCGACGAGCTTCCATGACACGAGACCGCTGCGGCGGAAGATGGCCGAATACCGTGCATCGCCAGCGCCGTGCTGATAGGTCACGACGAAGGTATTGATGTCGCGGTATCTGGCGGTCGTCTGTGGCGGCTGCGGCAGACCGGGCGGTTGCGGCAGCGGACCGGACGCCGCCGTGACGCTCGCGCCGTTTCGTGACGGCGCGGGCGGCCGTTCGCCAGGAACGCCGCGCGGCGGAATGCCGTTGAGTATCGCGGCGACGCCATCGGGTGTCGCATAGGAGTCGACCAGCGGCCCGACGAGCGCCGCGCCGATCATCGCCCCGAGAATCGCGAGCGGATTGCCGCTCTTCTGAATGTCGATGCGACGCGTCAGCAGCGCCGCGACCTGTTCCTTCAGGCTGCTGCGCAACGCCGGAAAATCGACGTACTCGCTGACAGTCTCTGCATCGCGCGCATCAGCCGCGCGCTTGACGCGATCCAGCGCCAGATACGGCGACGCATACATGAATGCCACCGCCGCGCCGCACAGAACGACAGCGAGTGCAATAGCGACAAGACGGGTAGTTCGCGACATGCGGTGCACGAGCCTCTCGAGCGTCGGTCTGACTCAGATTGACCGCGCCGGTGCAAGAACGATCCCGCAACCCGCGACGTTCACGCCAGAAACCCGCCCGCGCCGCCGGCACGTTCCTCGTCGATGCAGCGGTCGAGCATGCGCGACACCTCGCTGATCTTGCCGACCATGATGACGCGCGATTCGCTGCGATAGACCCGCACCGGGGCGCGCTGCGCCGGCTCCGCATGGACCGTCTTGGCAAGCGACACCCGGGCGAACGCCGGCTGACGCGACGGCAGCACCGGCATTTCATCGAACAGATCCGGCGTGGCTTCAGCAAGCGGACGCGCCGCGACGCCGCAGGGAATCAACGCACGCAGATGACGCAGGCGGCCGAACTGGCGGAAGGGCAACAAACGGGCAAAACGTTCCATGATGACTCTCCAGGCGATAGGACGCACTGCGGCCAAGCCGCGAACGGCTGCCGTCATGCTTTGATGTACTCGAAACGCGCCGCGTCGTGCGTGGCGTGGGGGAAGCGGGCGCGCTAGAACTCGCCCGAGCGGATCAGACCGACCGCGATGCCTTCCAGCGCGAATTCACCGCTGCCGGAGCGCACGAAAATGTTCTCGTAGTCCGGGTTCTCGGCGATCAGTTCGACGCCGTCCGAACGACGCTTCCAGCGCTTGACCGTGACGTCGTCGCCGAGACGCGCGACCACGATCTGCCCGTCTTTGGCTTCGGTGCGTTTTTGCACCGCGAGCAGGTCGCCATCCAGGATGCCGGCGTCGCGCATGGACAGCCCGCGCACCTTCAGCAAATAGTCCGGCTTGCTGGAAAAGAGCGCCGGATCGCACGCGTAGTGCTGTGAAATGTGCTCCTGCGCGAGGATGGGACTGCCGGCCGCCACCCGGCCGACGAGCGGCAGAGACAATTGCATGATGCTCGGATGCGGCAGCGTGAACTGATGCGGAAGCTCGTCGGAGCGTGCGGCTTCGCTGATCAGCCGGATGCCTCGCGACGACCCTGCGGCCAATTCGATCACGCCCTTGCGCGCCAGCGCTCGAAGATGCTCCTCGGCGGAATTGGCCGAACTGAAGCCGAGTTCCGCAGCGATTTCGGCGCGCGTGGGCGGGAAACCGGTGCGCTCGATAGCGCGCTGCAGGAGTTCGAAGACCTGCTGCTGGCGAGCGGTAAGTCTTGAGGTTCTAGTCACTGGCTGGCCCCTGCTGCGCTGTATGGATGAACAGATGACTGTATTTTTATACAGTATTTCATACTTTTCAAGCATTACTTTAACTTCGCCCCGGCAGCGCCCCGCAGCGGGCGTTTTCGATGGAAGGACGCCAAAGCGCCGGTCGTTAGCACGTTTCGGTATAAAAAGATGAAAAACGATTATTTCTAATCATATAGCCGCGCCGAT
Source organism: Caballeronia sp. LZ016 (assembly GCF_031450805.1). Taxonomy (NCBI): domain Bacteria; kingdom Pseudomonadati; phylum Pseudomonadota; class Betaproteobacteria; order Burkholderiales; family Burkholderiaceae; genus Caballeronia; species Caballeronia sp. LZ016. The sequence goes on along the minus strand of NZ_JARTVY010000001.1, from coordinate 2,413,853 downwards.
AGACTGATTCCGTCAATTGGATAAGACGGAGAACGGGGAATGCAAAGCACGAAAGCGGGATTGGGGACCAGGGGAAGAAAGCTGCTCACCGCGTTGGCGCTGGCGGCGGCGACGATTGGCATCGGTGTTCAGGCGCACGCACAGACATCGTTTCTGAACGTCTCCTACGATCCGACGCGCGAGCTGTACCAGGACTTCAATCAGGCGTTCGCGAAGAAATGGAAGGCCGACACCGGCGAAACGGTCACTTTCAAGCAGTCGCACGGCGGTTCGGGCGGCCAGGCCCGCGCGGTCCTCGACGGACTGCAGGCCGACGTCGTAACGCTCGCGCTCGCCTATGACATCGACGCGCTCGCCGGCAAGGGGCTCGTCAGCGGCGACTGGCAGAAGCGCCTACCGGATAACGCGTCGCCGTACACGTCGACGATCGTGTTCCTCGTGCGCAAGGGCAATCCGAAGCACATCAAGGACTGGGACGACCTGACGAAGCCGGGCGTATCCATCGTTACGCCGAACCCGAAGACCTCGGGCGGCGCGCGCTGGAACTATCTCGCAGCGTGGGCGTATGCGCAGCACAAGCCCGGCGGCAATGAGCAGACCGCGAAGGACTTCGTCTCGAAGCTCTACAAGAACGCGGGCGTGCTCGATTCCGGCGCGCGCGGCGCGACGACGAGCTTCGTGCAGCGCGGGCAAGGCGACGTGCTGATCGCGTGGGAGAACGAGGCGTTCTTGTCGCTCAAGGAGTTCGGGCCGGACAAGTTCGAGATCGTCGTGCCGTCGGTGAGCATCCTGGCGGAGCCGCCGGTCGCGGTGGTCGACAAGGTCGTCGACAAGCACGGCACGCGCAAGCTCGCCGAGGCGTATCTGAAGTATCTGTACAGCGACGAAGGACAGCAGATTGCGGCGCGCAACTTCTATCGCCCGCGTTCGAACACGGTTCCGGCCGGTCTGACGAAGCAGTTTCCGAAGCTGAAGCTCTACACCATCGACGATACCTTCGGCGGCTGGACGAAGGCGCAGAAGACGCACTTCGCGGATGGCGGCGTGTTCGACTCGATCTATCAGCCGCAGTAATGGCACGGCAGTAACGGCAAGGCAGTAACGACACGGAGCAGGGCGGCTCGATGATGGAGCATCGAGCCGGATCGGCAAATGACCAAGCGGCGCGCCATGACGCCGCTCGTCGCACGTGCAGCAACAAGCGCCCGCCCCGGCGCACTGGACAGGACAATTCGAGCATGACCACTTTCAACCTGCGCAAGCCGAGCGCGCTACCGGGCTTCGGCTTGACGCTCGGCATCACGCTCGCGTATCTGAGCCTCATCGTGCTCATACCGCTTGCGGCTACTTTCGCCAAGACGGCGACGCTCGACTGGGCGCAGTTCGTGCGCGCGGTCAGCTCGCCGCGCGTGCTGGCGTCGTACCGGCTGACGTTCTTCGCCGCGCTCGGCGGGGCGCTCATCAACGCGGTGTTCGGCTTTCTCGTCGCGTGGGTGCTGGTGCGCTATACGTTTCCGTTCAAGCGTATCGTCGACGCCATCGTCGATCTCCCGTTCGCGCTGCCGACTTCCGTCGCGGGCATTTCGCTCGCCGCGGTTTATGCGGGCAACGGCTGGATCGGGCAATTGCTCGCGCCGCTCGGCATCAAGGTGGCGTTCACGCCGCTCGGCGTGCTGGTGGCGCTGACGTTCATCGGCTTGCCGTTCGTCGTGCGCACGGTGCAGCCGGTGCTCGAGGAATTCGAGCGAGAGCAGGAAGAGGCCGCTGCGTGCCTCGGCGCGACCCGCTGGCTGACGTTTCGCCGCGTCGTGCTGCCATCGCTTTTCCCCGCGCTGCTGACGGGCTTCGCGCTCGCGTTTGCGCGCGCGCTCGGCGAATACGGGTCGGTGATTTTCATCGCCGGCAACGTGCCGATGAAGTCGGAAATCACATCGCTACTCATCATCACGAAGCTCGAACAGTACGACTATGCCGGTGCAACGGCGCTTGCGGTGGTGATGCTGTGCGTATCGTTCCTGATGCTGCTGTTCATCAATACGCTGCAATGGTTTCTGCAACGGCGCACGAGCAGGACGGTCGCACCGCCGGTCCCGACGCTGCATGTCGACGGAGGCCGCGCATGAGCACGCCCGACAGCAAGGCGATCGCGATGAACACCGCTGACCAGCGCGAAGTTCCTGCGCTCAATCCGGTGACGGAGCCGCGCGCGATACGCTGGCTGCTCACCGCGATCGCGCTTCTTTTTCTCGCGCTCTTTCTCGTCGTGCCGCTCGTTGCGGTGTTCGCGCAGGCATTCGCGAAGGGCATCGACTATTACTTCGAATCGTTGAAGGACCCGGACGCGTGGTCCGCGATCAAGCTCACGCTGATGACCGCCGCGATCGCCGTGCCGCTGAATCTCGTGTTCGGTCTCGCGGCGTCCTGGGCGATCGCGAAGTTCGAGTTTCGCGGCAAGGCGCTCCTGACGACGCTCATCGATTTGCCGTTCTCGGTCTCGCCGGTCATCTCCGGCCTCATCTACGTGCTGATGTTCGGCGCGCAGGGCTGGTTCGGGCCGTGGCTCGCATCGCATGACGTGCAGATCATCTTCGCGGTGCCGGGCATCGTGCTCGCGACGATCTTCGTCACGTTTCCGTTCGTCGCACGCGAGCTGATTCCGCTGATGCAGGCGCAAGGCAACGACGAAGAGGAAGCCGCGCACGTGCTGGGGGCATCCGGCTGGCAGATCTTCCGGCGCGTGACGCTGCCGAACGTGAAGTGGGGCCTGCTCTACGGCGTGATTCTCTGCAACGCCCGCGCGATGGGCGAGTTCGGCGCGGTGTCGGTGGTCTCGGGTCATATCCGCGGACAGACCGACACGATGCCGCTGCATGTCGAAATTCTTTACAACGAATACAACTTCTCGGCCGCGTTCGCGGTGGCGTCGCTGCTGGCCCTGCTCGCGCTCGTCACGCTCGGGCTGAAGCTGATCGCCGAGCGGCGGATGTCGCAGTCGCTCGACGATGCGAAACAAGGCGCACAGAACTGAGGATCATCATGAGCATCATCGTTCGTAATCTGCAAAAGCGCTTCGGCGACTTCACCGCGCTCGACAACGTCACGCTCGACTTTCCGGCGGGCGAACTGGTCGCGCTGCTCGGGCCGTCGGGATGCGGCAAGACCACGCTGCTGCGCGTGATCGCGGGCCTCGAACACGCCGATGCGGGCCAGGTCATGCTGAACGGCGAAGACGTCGCGCATGTCGGCGCACGCGATCGGCAAGTGGGCTTCGTGTTTCAGCATTACGCGCTGTTCAGGCACATGACGGTGTTCGAGAACGTCGCGTTCGGTTTGCGCGTGAAGCCGCGCCGCGAGCGCCCGACCGAAGCGGCCATCCGCGAGAAAGTGCATGAATTGCTCAAGCTCGTGCAACTGGACTGGCTCGCGCAGCGCTTTCCGTCGGAGCTGTCGGGCGGTCAGCGGCAGCGTATCGCGCTGGCGCGCGCGCTCGCCGTCGAACCGAAAGTGCTGCTGCTCGACGAGCCGTTCGGCGCGCTCGACGCCAAGGTCCGCAAGGAACTCCGTAGCTGGCTGCGCCGCCTGCACGACGACCTGCATATCTCGACGCTCTTCGTCACGCACGATCAGGAAGAGGCGCTCGAAGTGGCGGATCGCATCGTGGTGATGAATCATGGACGCGTCGAGCAAGTGGGCAGCCCGCAGGATGTGTACGACCATCCGCAGACGTCGTTCGTCTACGAGTTCCTCGGCGCGGCCAACCGCCTGCAGGGCAACGTGGATGCCAGCGGTTTCATCGCCGATGGCGCCGCGAAAGCGATCACCGCGCAGGCGCATTTCAGCGGGCGCGCGCTCGCTTATGTGCGCCCGCACGATCTCGCGCTGTATCGCGCCGACGATGCAGAAGGCGTCGCGCATCCTGATGGCATCGTGGTCGGCGTGCGGCGCGTGGTGACGCTGGGCGGGTCCGTGCGCGTGGAGCTCGCCGGCGATGCGGGCGGTGTGCTCGAAGCCGAACTGGACCGGGAAGCGTGGCGTGCGCTGCGGGTCGATATCGGCGATGGTGTACGCGCCGTGCCGCGCGCGCTGCGCGTTTTCCCGGCGCAATGACACGAAGATAGAACAAAGACAGCAGACAAGAGAGGCAGAGAATGAACTTCCAGCAACTGCGCTTCGTGCGCGAGGCGGTGCGTCAGAACATGAATCTGACGGAAGTCGCCAACGTGCTCTATACGTCGCAATCGGGCGTGTCGAAACAGATCAAGGACCTCGAGGACGAACTCGGCGTCGATATCTTCATTCGTCGCGGCAAGCGCCTGACGGGACTGACGGAGCCGGGCAAGCAGGTGCATCAGGTAATCGAGCGGATGTTGCTCGATGCCGAAAATCTGCGGCGCGTCGCGCGTCAGTTCGCGGATCAGGACAACGGCCATCTCGTCGTCGCGACGACGCACACGCAAGCCCGTTACGCGCTGCCCAAAGTGATTCGACAGTTCACCGAAGTATTTCCGAAAGTGCACCTCGCGCTGCGGCAGGGCAGCCCGCAGCAGATCGCGCAGATGATCATCAACGGCGAGGCGGATATCGGCATCTCGACGGAGGCGCTCGACCGCTATCCCGACATCGTCACGTTTCCGTGCTATTCGTGGCATCACACGGTGGTCGTGCCGAAGGATCATCCGCTCGTCGGGCGCGCGAACATCACGCTCGACCAGATCGCGGAATATCCGATCGTCACCTATGACAACGACTTCACCGGTCGCTCTCATGTGGACCAGGCGTTCGCGAGCGCCGGCGCGATGCCCGATATCGTGCTGACCGCCATCGATGCCGACGTCATCAAGACGTATGTCGAGCTCGGGATGGGCATCGGCATCGTGGCGGCGATGGCGTATGACGCGAAACGCGATACGGAACTCGTCGCGCTGGATACGCAGCATTTGTTCGAAGCGAGCACGACGCGTGTGGGCTTGCGCCGTGGTGCATTCTTGCGTGCTTATGCATACCGGCTGATCGAGATGTTCGCGCCGCAGCTCGATGAAACGCAGATCGCCGCGCAGCTGCGCGAGACCGCGTGAATAGCGCCGGCTGATTTACAATCGCCGGCATGAAACCTGACTCTCTTCCCGAACATCTTCCTCTGATTGCCGTCCTCGCAACGGGTGGCACGATCGCCGGACGCGCCGGCGATGCTTCCGTGACGGCGGGCTACAAGGCGGGCGTCGTCGGAGTGAACGACCTGCTCGACGCCGTGCCCGCGCTCGGCAACGTCGCACGCATTCAGGCAGAGCAGATTGCGAGCGTCGACAGCAAGGACATGAGCCACGCGCTCTGGACGACGCTTGTGCAACGCATCGACGAACTCGCGGCGCAGGACGATATCGCGGGCATCGTCGTCACGCATGGCACGGATACGCTCGAAGAAACCGCGTATCTGCTGCATCTGACGGTGAAGACCGCGAAGCCCGTCGTGCTGACGGCTGCAATGCGTCCGTCGAGCGCGCTTTCCGCCGACGGTCCGCTGAACTTGCTCAACGCGGTCACGGTCGCCGCCTCAGCCGATGCGAAGGGGCAGGGCGTGCTCGTCGCGTTCAACAACCAGATTCACAGCGCACGCGACGTGACCAAGACGAGCACCTATGCCGTCGATGCGTTTCGCTCGCCGGAAGTCGGCGTGCTCGGTTTCGTGCAGGACGGCCGCGTGGAGTTCCAGCGCGCGGTGACGAAGCCGCATACGCAGGCCAGCGAATTCACGATCGGCGCACAGTGGCCGATGGTGGAGATCGTGACGAGCCATGCGGGCGTTTCGCGCATCACGGTCGACGCGCTCGTTGCGGCCGGGGTGAAGGGCATCGTCGTGGCGGGGACGGGTAACGGGTCCATCCATGCGAGCATGACGCAAGCCCTCGTCGATGCGGTGAAGGCGGGCGTCGCGGTCGTGCGGGCATCGCGCGTGGGCTCGGGCCATGTCATGCGAAACGGCGCGGCGTCGGATGATGCGCTGGGCAGCGTCAGCGCGGGTACGCTCAATCCGTACAAGGCGCGCGTGCTGTTGATGCTCGCGCTTGCGGCGGGGGTGACGGAGGCAGGGGGATTGCAGGGCGTGTTCGACCGGTACTGACAAGAAGAAAACGCGAACCGAGGTTCGCGTTTTCCGTTCATTCACAAGCGGCAAAAACAATCAGTTAGCCGGCGGAATGCGCAGCACCTGACCGGGATAGATCTTGTCCGGACTCTTCAGCATCGGCTTGTTCGCCTCGAAGATGAGATCGTTCCTAGCGCCGCTGCCGTAATACTTTTCCGCGATCTTCCACAGATTGTCGCCCGATGCGACCGTGTGATATTGCGACTCGGGCGCGGCGTTCGGCACGGTCAACTGGTCATCGACCTTGTCGACGTGCTGCACGTTGCCCGCTGCGACCAGAATCTTCTCCTTCGTGGCCTGGTCCGCCGCCTGGCCCGAGACCGTGACGGTATGGGATGCGCCGTCATACCTGACCTGCAGGTTGTCCGCATTCAACCCTTGCGAGCGGATATACGTGGCGATCGCTTCGCCGGCCTTCTGATTCAGCGCGGCGACATCCACGGGCGCATTCGCCGGTGCGGCCTGAGCGGACGGCGTCGTAGCACCGAACAGTTTCTCGCCTGCTTCCTTGATGAAACTGAGGATTCCCATTGTTCAACTCCTTGAATGACTAAGTGGCGCCGCTTGCGAACTAGAGGCACATTAGTCCCGCGCGTCACCAGATAGTTCTCGGTTCGAACAAGGTATTTCGTCGCACGCCGCACCGCGCGCGCATCGATGAAAACTCACACAGCAATCCGACGCGGACACCCGACGGCAAACCGTCTGACCGACCAAGGCTTACCCGGCGCACCGCCGGATGCCGCTCTCGGACCCCACTTGCCGCCCTCAGCCCAGAGCGGCATTTGTCCCGCGTGCCCATACGCGGGACGCCCCACGGTTCAGGCAGGAAAGCTTCACGCAGCCTTGGCTTGCTGCGGCTCTTCCGCCACCTGATAGTTCGACATGATCTCGAGCGCACGCACGAGCGCCGAGTGATCCCACGCCTTGCCGCCGTTCGCCGCGCACACGCTGAACAACTGCTGCGCGCTCGCGGTATGCGGCAGGGTAAGGCCCATCTTGCGCGCGCCATCGAGCGCGAGATTCAGATCCTTTTGATGCAGTTCGATCCGGAAGCCCGGATCGAACGTGCGCTTCGTCATGCGCTCGCCGTGCACTTCGAGAATGCGCGACGACGCGAAGCCGCCCATCAGCGCACGGCGCACGCGCTCCGGATCGGCGCCCGAACGCGATGCGAACAGCAGCGCTTCCGCCACCGCTTCGATGTTCAGCGCGACGATGATCTGATTCGCAACCTTCGTTGTTTGGCCCGCGCCGTTATCGCCGATGAGCGAGATGTTCTTGCCCATCAGTTCGAACAGGGGCTTTGCCAGATCGAACGATTTCTGCGGGCCGCCGACCATGATCGTCAGCGTGGCTTCGCGTGCGCCGACTTCGCCGCCGGACACGGGCGCATCGAGATAATCGCACCCGAGCGCGTTGATCTTCTTCGCGAACTCCTGTGTATCCAGCGGGCTGATCGAACTCATGTCGATTACGACCTTGCCCTTCGTCAGACCGTTCGCGACGCCATCGTCGGCGAAGAGTACGTTGGCGACATCGGGCGTGTCGGGCACCATCGTGATGACGATCTCGCTGGCTCGTGCGACGGCCGTCGAGTCCGCGACGACCTGCGTTTGCGCGCGGATATCGTCGGGAACCGGATACTTGCCGTTCACGACAAGCGTGTGGCCGCCCTTCAGAAGATTGCGCGCCATGTGGGCGCCCATGATGCCGAGCCCGATGAAACCGATCGTTGCCATACTGTGTGCTCCTCCTTTATTCACGCGGTAACGGCAGCTTCCACACCGCCGACGTTTTGCAGCCAGCCCAGGCCCGCTTCGGTGCCGTTGAGCGGCTTGTATTCGCAGCCGATCCATCCTTCATAGCCGATCGAATCGAGCAGCCCGAAGAGGAACGGGTAGTTGATTTCGCCGGTGCCCGGCTCGTTGCGGCCGGGGTTGTCGGCAAGCTGAATGTGCGCGATCGACGGCAGATTCTTTTTGATCGTCGCGGCCAGTTCGCCTTCCATTCGCTGCATGTGATAGATGTCGTACTGCAGGAACAGATTGTCCGATCCGACCGCGCGGATCACGTCGAGTCCTTCCTGCGACCGGTTCAGCGCGAAGCCCGGAATGTCGTACGCATTGCACGGTTCGACGAGCAGCCTGATGCCTTCCTTCTTCAGCGCGTCGGCGGCGAAGCGCAGGTTCTCGATGATCGTCGCGCGCGCCTCGTCCGCCGATACGCCCGCCGTCGGAATGCCGACGAGGCAGTTCAGTTGCGGCACGTTCAGCGCCTTCGCATATTCGATCGCGCGGGGCACGCCTTCGCGGAACTCGGCGACGCGATCGGGCAGGCAGGCGATGCCGCGCTCGCCCGCATCCCAGTTGCCGGCGGGAAGGTTATGCAGAACGATCTGAAGATCGTTGTCCCTGAGGCGCGTCTGAATGTCGCCGATCGAGCAGGCGTAGGGGAACAGGAACTCGACCGCTTTGAAGCCCGCGTTCGCGGCCGCGGCGAAGCGGTCGAGGAAGGGGACTTCGTTGAACAGCATCGTCAGATTCGCGGCAAATTTCGGCATGTGTCTTCCTGATTGTCTTGCTGATGGTCGGTCAGCGGGTGAACGTGTTCAGTCGAGCGGCATCACGGCGGTGGGCGCATCGGCGTGGCTTTCGGCGAGCTCTTCGAACTCGTTGATCGCATCGATCTCCGTGCCCATCGCGATGTTCGTCACACGTTCGAGAATCATCTCGACGACGACCGGCACCTGATGCTCCGCGGCCAGCGCCTGCGCTTGCTTCAGCGCGCCGGCGATGTCTTCCGGCTTGTGCACGCGCAGCGCCTTGCAGCCGAGGCCTTCGGCAACCGCGACGTGATCCACGCCATAGCCTTCGAGTTCCGGCGCGTTGATGTTGTCGAAGGCAAGCTGCACGCAGTAGTCCATATCGAAGCCGCGCTGCGCCTGACGGATCAGTCCGAGATACGAGTTGTTCACGACGACGTGCACATAAGGCAGCTTGAACTGCGCGCCGACGGCCAGCTCTTCGATCATGAACTGAAAGTCGTAATCGCCCGAAAGCGCGACGATCTTGCGCTGCGGGTCCGCCGCGCGAACGCCGAGCGCAGCCGGAATCGTCCAGCCGAGCGGCCCCGCCTGACCGCAGTTGATCCAGTTGCGCGCCTTGAACACGTGCAGGAACTGCGCACCGGCGATCTGCGAAAGACCGATCGTCGTCACGAAGCAGGTGTCGCGGTCGAACGCGAGATTCATCTCTTCGTACACGCGCTGGGGCTTCATCGGGACGTTGTCGAAGTGCGTCTTGCGCAGCATCGTGCGCTTGCGCTGCTGGCAATCGGCGACCCACGCGCTGCGGTCCCTGAGCTTGCCCGCGGCCTTCCATTCCTTCGCCACTTCCACGAAGAGTTCGAGCGCCGCCTTCGCATCCGACACGATGCCGAGATCCGGTCCGAACACGCGGCCGATCTGCGTCGGCTCGATATCCACGTGCACGAACTTACGGCCCTTCGTATAGACCTCGACACTGCCCGTATGACGGTTTGCCCAGCGATTGCCGATGCCGAGCACGAAGTCGGATGCGAGCATCGTCGCGTTGCCGTATCGATGCGACGTCTGCAAGCCGACCATGCCGGCCATCAGCGGGTGATCGTCGGGAATCGCGCCCCACGACATCAGCGTCGGGATGACCGGCACGCCGAGCGTTTCCGCGAAGGTGACGAGCAGGTCCTCCGCAGCCGCGTTGAGCACGCCGCCGCCGGAGACGATGAGCGGCTTCTCGGCTTCGTTGAGCATCGTGAGCGCCTTCTCGATCTGCGCACGCGTCGCCTTCGGCTTGTAGACCGGCAGCGGTTCGTACGTATCGATATCGAACTCGATTTCGGCGACCTGCACGTCGATCGGCAGATCGACCAGCACCGGACCCGGACGGCCCGAGCGCATCAGATGGAACGCCTGCTGGAACACGCGCGGCACGAGCGCGGGCTCGCGCACCGTGACGGCCCACTTCGTGACCGGCTTCGCGATCGATTCGATATCGACCGCCTGAAAGTCTTCCTTGTAGAGACGCGCGCGCGGCGCCTGGCCGGTGATCGCGAGAATCGGGATGGAATCGGCGGAAGCGGAGTAGAGGCCCGTGATCATGTCCGTCCCCGCAGGTCCCGACGTGCCGATGCATACCCCGATGTTGCCGGCCGCGGCGCGCGTATACCCTTCGGCCATATGCGACGCGCCTTCGACGTGACGCGCGAGCACGTGGCTGATGCTGCCCGACTTCTTCATCGCCGAGTAGAACGGGTTGATCGCGGCGCCCGGCACGCCGAACGCGGTGTCGATCCCTTCTTTTTCCAGCACGAGAACGGCTGCGTCGACGGCTCTCATCTTGGCCATGAATGTCTCCTTCGTTTGTCTCTATCCGTGAATGCTGTCTGCATCGAAGCAGGGTTCCGTTGCACTTTAGAACTGTGAAAAAGGTTTGATAAGATCAGCACGAGTCGCTTTTTCCCAAACCAAAAGTATCGAATGCCCATGCTGTGCGGCTCGCTTTTGAGCCAGGAGACACGCAAATGGACCGCTTCAAACAGATCGAGACGTTCGTGCGAGTAGCCGAGGCGGGCAGCCTCGCGGCTGCGGCGCTGGAGGAGGGGGTGTCGCCGGTGATTCTGGGACGGCGCATCGATGCGCTCGAAAAGCGTCTCGGCGTCAAGCTGATGTATCGCTCGACGCGGCGTCTCGTCGTGAGCGAGGACGGCGCCGCGTTTCTCGACCGCTGCAAGAATCTGCTCGCGGAGTGGGACCAGGCGGAGAACGAACTGGCGGCGGGGCGCCGCGCGGTGGGCGGCCATCTGATCGTGTCGGCGCCGGCGGCGTTCGGCCGGATGCACGTCGCGCCGCACGCGCCGGCATTCATCGCCGACAAGCCCGAATTGCAGATGTCGTTCAATCTGACCGATCGCGTCGTCGATCTCGTGCGCGAGGGCTACGATCTGTCGATCCGCATCGGCGGGGCGGTCGATCCGAACTTCGTCGCGGTGAAGCTCGCGGGCAACCGGCGCGTCGTCTGCGGCACGCCCGCGTACTTCAGGAAGCACGGCAAGCCGAAGACGCTGGACGATCTGCCCAATCACAACTGCCTCGCCTTCAACCTGCAGGGCGGGCAGAACCGCGGCTGGTACTTTCAGCGCAACGGCAAGCTCGCGACCGTGCGCGTGGCCGGCAACCTCGATTGCAACGACGGCGAACTGCTGCATCGCTGGGTATCGGAAGGGCTGGGGCTCGGCTGGCGATCGACGTGGGAAATCCAGCGGCAACTGGAGGCGGGCGAACTCGAAACCGTGCTCGACGACTTCGAACTGCCCGCTTACGACATCCTCGCCGTTTACCCGCAGCAGCGTTATGTCCCCGCGCGGGTGCGCTACTTCATTGATTACCTTAAGGAAATCTACGCGCAGCCGGGATACTGGAGCCGCCGCCTCACGTGGCCAGGCGAGCCGCAGCCGATTCACGCGCACGCAAGCTAACTGCTTGAAAACGCGTTCAAATCGGATTTGCGCGAGCGCATACAAAAAGCTATAATCTTCGGCTTCTCACTTGCCGCACCGGTCCGACGCCCGGGCGGCTCTAATCCACAAGTAGCCCAAGGAGTGAATATGCGTCATTACGAAATCGTCTTTATCGTGCATCCCGATCAGAGCGAGCAAGTGCCCGCCATGATCGAGCGCTACAAGGCCACGATCACGTCGCACGGTGGCCAGATCCACCGCATCGAGGACTGGGGCCGCCGCCAACTGGCCTACATGATCGAGAAACTCGCGAAGGCTCACTACGTCTGCATGAACATCGAATGCGACCAGGCGACGCTCGAAGAACTGGAACACGCGTTCAAGTTCAACGACGCCGTTCTGCGCCATCTGATCGTCAAGATGAAGAAGGCCGAAACCGGCCCGTCGCCGATGATGAAGGAAGTGCAGCGCGAAGAAGCCAAGAAGGCGGCTGCTCAGCCGACCGAAGCGCAGGCTTAACGACAGTTCATCACTGTCAAGCCACCAGGGAAGCAGAATCATCTCGTGAACCGGCTGCAACTGACAGCGAGCGTCGTGGAACGCGAACCGGTGCGGTACACGCCCGCCGGCATCCCGATCGCAAGCTGCACCTTGCAACACGCCGCGGAAGTCGTCGAAGCGGGCATCGTCCGCAAGATCGAACTGACCATGCAGGCGGTCGCGGCCGGCGAAGCGAGCGGCAAGCTGGAAAGCTGTCCGATGGGCGTCGAAACACGCTTCACCGGCTTTCTGGCGAAACGAAGCCGTAACGCGCGAACCCTGGTGTTTCACATCACAGAATTGCAGGACATTGGAAAGGACTGAACATGCCCCGCCCGACTGGTAAGAAATTCGACAAGCGTCGTCAGCAACAAAACCCGCTCTTCAAGCGCAAGAAGTTCTGCCGTTTCACGGCAGCCGGTGTCGAGTACATCGACTACAAGGACACGGAAACGCTGAAGGACTTCATCGGCGAAAACGGCAAGATCACGCCGGCTCGTCTGACTGGCACGAAGGCGCACTATCAGCGCCAGCTCGACACGGCAATCAAGCGCGCGCGTTTCCTCGCGCTGCTGCCGTACACCGACCTGCACAAGGCCTAATCAGACGACGCAATAAGGAAAGCCAAAAATGCAAATCATTCTTTTGGAAAAGGTCGTCAACCTGGGCAACCTGGGCGACATCGTCAAGGTCAAGGACGGCTACGCACGTAACTTCCTGATCCCCGGCAAGAAGGCCCGCCGTGCAACGAAGGACGCGATCGCCGAATTCGAAGTTCGCCGCGCCGATCTCGAAAAGAACGCCGCTGAAAAGCTGGCTGCCGCGCAAGCGCAAGGCGAAAAGCTGAGCGGTTTCACCGTGCAGATCTCGCAGAAGGCTGGCGTCGACGGCCGTCTGTTCGGTTCGGTCACGAACGCGGACATCGCGGATGCGCTGAAGAAGCAAGGCTTCGCCGAAGTCGAAAAGGCGCAAGTGCGTCTGCCGCAAGGTCCGCTCAAGATGGTCGGCGACCATCCGGTTCAAGTGGCGCTGCACACGGACGTCCTCGTCGACGTGAACGTGTCGGTGCTCGGCGAACACGCGTAAGGCACAAGCGAGGCCCCGCGCCTCGCGAGCAGGAAAAGAAGGGCAGGAACCTCCATCGGGTCCTGCCTTTTTTGTTGTCTGATTGAAGCACCGGCCGTCTTATTTCGTCGATAATTCCACCCCATGAACGCACCGTCCAAAGATCCGCAACTCGACGCGCTGAAGGTCCCGCCGCACTCGATCGAAGCCGAGCAATCGGTCATCGGCGGTCTGTTACTGGACAATGCGGCATGGGACCGCATCGCCGACGTCATGGCGCAGAGCGACTTTTATCGCTACGACCATCGCATCATTTATGAGCACATCGGCAAGCTGATCGCGGCCACGCGCCCGGCGGACGTGATCACCGTCTACGAAGCGCTCAACATGGCCGGCAAGGCCGAGGAAGTCGGCGGGCTCGCGTATCTGAACGCGCTCGCGCAAAACACGCCGAGCGCGGCGAACATCCGCCGTTATGCCGAAATCGTGCGCGACCGCGCGGTGCTGCGCCGCCTCGTTTCCGTCGCCGATGAAATCTCCGCCGACGCGTTCAATCCGCAAGGCAAGGAAGTCCGGCAGATTCTCGACGAGGCCGAATCGCGCGTGTTTTCCATCGCCGAGGACGGCGCGCGCGGCACGCAGGGCTTTCTGGAAATCGGGCCGCTTCTGACGCAGGTGGTCGAGCGCATCGACACGCTTTACCACACGGCCAATCCGAGCGATGTCACCGGCACGCCGACGGGCTTCGTCGACCTCGACCGCATGACGTCGGGCATGCACGGCGGCGAACTGATCATCGTGGCGGGGCGCCCGTCCATGGGTAAGACCGCGTTCTCAATGAACATCGGCGAATACGTGGCGGTCGAATACGGGCTGCCGGTTGCCGTGTTCTCGATGGAAATGCCTGGCACGCAACTGACGATGCGTATGCTCGGCTCGGTCGGCCGGCTCGACCAGCATCGCATGCGCACGGGCCGCCTCACCGACGAGGACTGGCCGAAGCTCACGCACGCGGTGCAGAAAATGAGCGAGGCCCAGCTTTTCATCGACGAAACAGGCGGCCTGAATCCGATGGAACTGCGTTCGCGCGCGCGGCGCCTGTCGCGGCAATGCGGAAAGCTCGGGCTCATCATCGTCGATTACCTGCAGCTGATGTCCGGCTCCGGCAGCGGCGGTGAAAACCGCGCGACCGAAATCTCCGAAATCTCGCGCTCGCTCAAGAGTCTTGCAAAGGAACTGGACGTGCCCGTGATCGCGCTGTCGCAGCTGAACCGCGGTCTCGAACAGCGCCCGAACAAGCGCCCGATCATGTCCGACCTGCGCGAATCCGGCGCTATCGAGCAGGACGCCGACGTGATTCTCTTCATCTACCGCGATGAGGTCTACAATCCCGACAGCCCGGACAAAGGCACGGCCGAGATCATCATCGGCAAGCAGCGTAACGGCCCGATCGGACCGGTGCGCCTGACGTTCCACGGGCAGTACACGAAGTTCGACAACTTCGCCGGCGTGCAAAACTTTTACGGCGGCGAATAAGGCGAACCAACCGTTCGCCGTCGAACTGTCAGACCGTTGCGACACCTCCTTCGCGCGTGGCGCATGGCGCGGTGCGCGGGGTGCTGGGCGCAGGTACAATACGACGGTTTGATGACAGCCTCATTGACCCATCTATCGGGATTTTCATGTTCGGTCGTTTCATGCCCACCGAGGGCAAATTCTTCGAGATCTTCAACGCCCACGCGAAATGCATGGTCGACGCCAGCCGCGAGCTCGAACTGCTGATAGACAACCTCCACGAAGCCGAGGTCCACAAGCAGAACGTCCAGGCGAACGAGAAGCGCGCTGACAAGCTCACGCACGAAACCATCGACCTGCTGCACAAGACGTTCATCACGCCGCTCGACCGTGACGAAATCCACAAGCTGATCACGACGATGGACGACATCCTCGATCTCATGGAGGACGTCGCCACCGCCATTTCACTGTACGACGTGCGCGCGGTGACCTCGGAAGCGAGCCAGCTTGCGCATATCTGCACGGCCACGTGCCTGCGCGTGCAGAACGCGGTCGGCCTGCTCGAAGACATGAAGCGCGCGAGCGAAATTCTCAAGATTTGCGAGGAGATCGATCGCCTCGAGTCGGACGCGGACCGCGTGCTGCGTTCGGCCATGTCGAAGCTGTTCCGTGAGGAAGACGACGTGAAGACGCTCATCAAGCTCAAGGCGATCTACGAGCTCCTGGAGACGATCACCGACAAGTGCGAGGATGTCGCCAACATCATCGAAGGCATCGTGCTGGAAAACGCCTGATCATGCCGCCCGAGCCCGCGCTCGCGCAGGACGAATCGCGCGCGGCGGGTGCTGACGACACAGACCGGCCCGCATTTGAAGCCGGTCAAAACAACACCAACTGATGCATTCGATTCAACTCGCCCTCTGGGCCGTCGCCACGCTCGTCATAGTCGCACTCGTGTTCGACTTCATGAACGGCTTCCACGACGCGGCCAACTCCATCGCGACGGTCGTATCGACCGGCGTGCTCAAGCCGCAGCAAGCCGTCGCGTTCGCGGCCGCATTCAACGTCATCGCGTATTTCATTTTCCATCTGAAGGTCGCCGCCACCGTCGGCAAGGGAACGATCGATCCCAACATCGTCGATCACTACGTCATCTTCGGCGCGCTCGTCGGGGCCATCGGCTGGAACATCGTGACGTGGGTGTACGGCATTCCGTCGAGTTCGTCGCACGCGCTGATCGGCGGGCTCGTCGGCGCCGCGCTCGCCAAGTCGGGCTGGGGATCGCTGAACTGGGACGGGCTGCTGAAGACCGTCGCGTTCATCTTCATCTCGCCGCTGCTGGGCTTCATCCTCGGCTCGTTCTTCATGCTCCTCGTGTCGTGGATGTTCTTCCGCACGCCGCCGTCGAAAGTCGACCGGCGCTTTCGCCGCATGCAGCTCGTCTCGGCGGGTCTGTATTCGCTCGGTCACGGCGGCAACGATGCGCAGAAGACCATCGGCATCATCTGGATGCTGCTGATCGCCAGCGGCTACGCCTCGGTCACAGCGGACGCACCGCCCATCTGGGTGATCGCGCTGTGCTATCTGTCGATGGGGCTCGGCACGCTGTTCGGCGGCTGGCGCATCGTTCGCACGATGGGTCAGAAGATCACGAAGCTCAAGCCCGTCGGCGGCTTCTGCGCGGAGACGGGCGGGGCGATCACGCTATTCGTCGCGTCGTTGCTCGGCATTCCCGTTTCCACGACGCACACCATCACCGGCGCGATCGTCGGCGTCGGGGCGACGCAGAAGTTCAGCGCAGTGCGCTGGGGCGTTGCGGGCAACATCGTGTGGGCGTGGGTGCTGACCATTCCGGCCTCGGCTGCGCTTGCCGCTGCCGGCTGGTGGGTCGGTCATCACATCTTCTGAGCCTCTGCTTCTGAGCCTCTGCTTCACATTCGCCTGCGGCCCCGGTCATCCGGGGCCGCAGCGCATCAAATGATCGGCGACGACACCCCGTCCATCGGGATGATCGCGCCCGACACATAACTCGCGCGGCGGCTCGCCAGGAACAGCGCGACGTCGGCAATTTCCTCCGGTTTCGCGTAACGCCCGAGCGGCACTTTGGCCTGGCTGTCGGCGAGCACCTGCTCGCGCGTGACGCCTTGCCGTTGCGCCTCCAGTTCCAGCGCCTCCTCGACGCGCTCGGTGAGCGTCGCGCCGGGATTGATCGCGTTGATGCGAATGCCGAGCTTCGCATAGTGATGCGCGAGGCCGACCGTGTTGAGCATCAGCGCCGCGTTGGCCGCGCCGCCCGCGATGTGGATATCCGTCGCGATCTTGCCGCCCATTCCGACGATATTCACGATCGCGCCCGGCTCGGCGTCCGGCTCATTGCGCACGCGCTCGGCCATGCGCTTCAGTACGACCTGCTGCGGGTAGACGTAGGAGAAATACTTGGCGTCCATCGCGGCCTTGTAGGCGGCGGCATCGAGCGAATCGGGATCGTAGCGGCGCGCCGCGCCGGCGCTGTTGACGAGAATATCGATGGGGCCGAGCGCCGCGCTCGCTTCCTCGACGACGTCCTCGGCGCTGTGCGCTTCGTGCAGATCGGCGCGGGCGAGATGCACGTGATGGCCGTCGGCGGCGAGTTGCTCTCGCGCCCGGGCGAGATTGGCGGCATCGCGCGAGACGATGGCGACTCTTGCGCCTTCACGCGCGAACGCTTTCGCACAGGCAAAGCCGATGCCCTTGCTGCCGCCCGTGATCAGGACGACCTTGCCCGCAAGACCCAGGTCCATGGTAATTCGCTCCTATCGGTTCTTTCGTGCCGCTGTTGACGATGAACCGGAACACGATAGCAGAGAGGCGAGGCGGGTGTCAGTCGAGGCCGTCGGCGAAGCGGGCGATGGGGTCGTCGCTTGCGGCAGGCCGCGGCGCGGCGAGCGAGCCGGTCGAGGCCCGCATCGCGCGGACCGGTGCCTCGGCGGAATCGGCCGGCGCGGTGGCTTGTGCGGCGCGGGCCTGCAGGCGTGCGGCGCGCGAGGTGGGCGGCGGCGGTTCGAACGCGTCGGCGGCGGCCTGGATCGGATCGGGCGCGGCGTCGATGACCGCCGCGCCTTGCGCCTGGCGTCGTGCCGCAGTGGAGGTCGATGGCGGGGGTTCGAACGCGTCGGCGCGTACACTGGGCGGCGACTGCCGGTCGACGCTAACCGATTGCCGCGCGGAAGCCGCCGCCATCGCGGATGATTGACGTTGCGCCGCGGCTGGCGACGGCGGTGGCTCGAAGGGATCGGGGCCTGACGTCTGGCTCCGAGGCGCGCCCGCAGACGAAGACTCAGGCGCGAAGCCATCGGCGCGAGCGACGACCGACGCCGACGCTTGAACCGCCTGCGCGCCCGACTGAGGCTGCGACGCCACATACGTCGGCGCATCGAACGGCGTCGGCGCAGCCTTCGCCGGCGCGACACGGCGGATTCCGTCGAAGCGCTTGGCCCAGTAAGGATTGGTCAGGTAATCGAGCCGCACGGTCCCGCCCGTCGATGGTGCATTCACAAAACGCAGCTTGCCCACATAGATGCCGACATGGGAATGCGGGCGGCCTGTCGTGTTGAAAAAGATCAGGTCGCCGGGCGCGACTTCATCGGGCTGAATGGACTCGCCGCGTCCGCTCATTTCGGCGGTCGTGCGCGGCAGATTGACGGACGCGGCCCGGTCGACGACATAACGCACGAGCCCGCTGCAATCGAAGCCCGCGTCCGGCGTGTTGCCACCCCAGCGATACGGCACGCCGACGAGCGACATCGCCTGAATGGAGATTTCCTCGCGCCCGACGCTGTGATCGACGAAATTGGGAAAGCCCGCAGGCGGCGCGTAGGCGCGGGAAGCGGCGCCGTGAGCGGTGCTTGCCCCGGCTGAAGCAGGCTTGCGCGCGGCCTGCTGCGGCGCGGTTCCACACGCGGCAAGCAGGATGGTGACGATGAGCGGCAGCCAGATTCGACGCATTTCGAGCAGGCGGCGAGCCACGCTCGCCAGAACGGATCAATCCGCCGATAGTAGCCCGCCGCACGGCCGTGCCGCAACAGTTCGTGACACTTCACTTTAAGTTCGCGCCATAACTGTTGCTGGCGCGGGACGTCCGGTCGCAAAAAAGCCCGGCGGGATGGCTCCGGCCGGGCTTCGGTTGGATGCGTGCAGCGCGCTTAGAGAATGTCCGAAGCGTAGTCCGCGAGACGCGAGCGCTCGCCGCGCGCCAGCGTCACGTGACCGCTATGCGTCCACCCCTTGAAGCGGTCCACGACATACGTGAGCCCCGAACTGCCCTCGGTCAGATACGGCGTATCGATCTGCGCGATGTTGCCGAGACACACGATCTTCGTCCCCGGACCCGCGCGCGTGACGAGCGTCTTCATCTGCTTGGGCGTTAGGTTCTGCGCTTCGTCGATGATCACGTATTTATCGACGAAGGTCCGGCCGCGCATGAAGTTCATGCTCTTCACCTTGAGGCGCGAACGGATGAGCTCCTGCGTCGCGGCGCGGCCCCACTCGCCGGCGGCATCGTCGGTCTTCTGCAGGACTTCGAGGTTGTCGTCGAACGCGCCCATCCACGGCTGCATCTTCTCTTCCTCGGTGCCCGGCAGAAAGCCGATGTCCTCGCCGACCGGCACCGTCGCCCGCGTCACGATGATCTCGTTGTAGCGCTTGTCGTCGAGCACTTGCGCGAGGCCGGCGGCGAGCGCCATCAGCGTCTTGCCGGTGCCGGCCTGACCGAGCAGCGTGACGAAATCGACTTCCGGGTTCATCAGCAGGTTGAGCGCGAAGTTCTGCTCGCGATTGCGCGCCGTGATGCCCCACACGTTGTTCTTGTGATGCCCGTAGTCACGCAGCGTCTGCAGGAGCGCGGTCTTGCCGTTCAACTCGCGCACGACGGCATGGAACGACGGCTCGCCGTTCTGTGGCTCCAGGTAGACGAACTCGTTGACGAGCATCGACGGGCAGAGCGGTCCGGTCACGCGGTAATACGTGGTGCCGGTCTTCGTGTCCTGCCAGCTTTCCATGCCCTTCGCGTGCTTCGTCCAGAAGTCCTGGGGCAGCGGGCGCACGCCGGAATAGAGCAGGTCCTTGTCTTCGAGAACCTGATCGTTGAAGTAGTCCTCGGCGGGCAGGCCGAGGGCGTGCGCCTTGATGCGCATGTTGATGTCTTTCGACACCAGCACCACCTGACGATCCTGCCGTTCCTTCTGCAACGCGCGCACGACGCCGAGAATCTGGTTGTCCGCCTTGCCGACGGGCAGGCCTTCGACCGGCTCGATATCGGTGAGCGTCGTCTGGAAGTAAAGGCGGCCGAGCGCATCGCGATTGCCTTGCGCGGCGAGCGCGATGCCTTCGGACATCTGTCCGCCGTTGGCCACGAGCGCATCGAGCGTGCGGCTCACCTGACGCGCATTGCGCGCCACTTCCGACATGCCCTTTTTGTGATTGTCGAGTTCCTCCAGCGTCATCATCGGCAGATAGATGTCGTGTTCCTCGAAGCGGAACAGGGAACTCGGGTCGTGCATCAGCACGTTGGTATCGAGCACGAAGAGCTTGCGCAGTTCGTCCTCGACCGCGCCGCGCTGGCGGCGCTTCGTCTGGGTGCGCGCGTCGCTCGCGGGCGCGGCGGCCGGAGCGGCAGGCGTCGTGGCGGGCGCTTCGGTGCGCGCTTCGCGTTTGGGCGCACGCGGCTCTTGGGCCGCATCGTCCTGCTTTTCGGCTTTGGCGCGCGCGTCCGGCACCGGCTGCAAGAGCGCGGCGGTCTGTTTCGTGCGACGTCCGCGCGTGGCGGGCGCGGGTGCTTGCGCCGACGGCTCCTGCGGCGGCTGCGTCAGCACGTCGCTCGCGATGGCGCGCAGTGTATGCGCCGCATTGGCTGCCTGGGGACGCTCGGCGGCGACGGTATCGACCGCGCCGTTCGCGTCGTCATCGCTCGTCGCGGCTTTTCTGGATTGCTTCGACGGCCGGGCTTTGGCCTTGTACTCTTCGGCCGGAAGGAGATGGCCGAGCTTGGCCGGGGCGGTAGGCAAAGGCATGGTGTTCCCTCAGAAGGAATCGGGTCATGTATCGTGCGCCGCCTGTCGCATCCTGCTCGTTCGCCCATCTAGCGTTTAGCGCTAAGTGTCCCGCAGTTTGCGCCTGGTGGCGCGCTTCGTTGTCGAAAACGCCGGTTCGCCTAGGTTTCGATCTGCTCCTCGATGCGTAACTCGCGACGCGCGCCCGGCCGGCCAACCCGGCCCGCGCGCGACGCAAATAAAAAAGCCGCCGTCCGTGTTAGCGGAACCAGCGGCTGACTTCTCTTTCGGAGCGCCTGCGCCGTGCCCGTCCCACGTAGCCCGGGTCCATGCCGACGGCGCCGAAAGGCGCACGGCGGCAGGCGCGAAGGCAAAGGGAATGGGGTGGACAGGCGCTCATTGCGAACCAATATAACGTGCCTCAAATCGCTTGTACAGCCTCGACGATGGCCTCTACGTGCCCTGGCACCTTGATGCCGCGGAACTCGCGGCGCAGCACGCCGTCGGCGTCCACGAGGAAGGTCGAGCGCTCGATGCCGCGCACTTCCTTGCCATACATCTTCTTCATCTTGATGACGTCGAACAGCGCGCAGATGGCTTCGTCGGAATCGGAGACGAGCGTGTACGGCAGCTCCAGCTTCGCCTTGAAGTTGTCGTGCGACTTCACGCTGTCGCGCGAGATGCCGACGATTTCCGCACCCGCGGCCTTGAACTGCTCGTAGCTATCGCGGAAGCCGAGGCTTTCCGTCGTGCAGCCGGGCGTGTTGTCCTTCGGATAGAAGAACAGCACGACCTTCTGGCCGCGCAGGCTCGAGAGCGTGAACTCGCCGCCCGTTGCGGGCGCGGTGAAATCGGGAACGGGCTGGCCGACTGCGACTGGCACGTAGGTTTCTCCTTTGTCGTTGATTCTTGTGGAACGGGGCGCGCGGCGCTTCGATAACGCTCGTTCAGCCCGGCTGCACGATGAGTTCGCCCGCGCGGCCGGGAATCTCGCCCCACGTCACCGGATACGAGGGCAGCGTGGCGCGATCCAGCGTCGCATGATAGTCGCCCATCGTGGCGAAGCTGTGTCCCTGCGCACGCCAGCCGGCGAGCAACTGCTCGAACACCGGCGCGAGCTTCTGCCCTTCGAGTTCCGCGTGCAGCGTGAACACCTGATCGTGCGGGTTGTTCATCGTATGCCGCAAGAGATGCGCCGCGACGTTGCTCACGTCGACGCCATCCACGCCGAGCACTTCGTCGAGCGTCGGCAGCGTGGTCGGCATCTGGATGTGATCGAGCGTGCGGCCATCCAGCACCGGGATATACGGCGTATGCCCGCGTCCGTCGGATGCATAGCGCATGCCCCATGCGTCGATCTGCTCGAACGCGTAGCCGTTCATCTGCCAGCCTGCCGCGCCGTGCGTGACGGGCGGTGCGCCGAAAATCTCGATGAAGCGCGCATGGCTCCGCTGCATCTGCGCGACGGTCCACGCGCGGTCGCGTGCGCGCACGTTGTCCTGCCAGTACACGTGATCCCAGGTGTGAATGCCGCATTCGAAGCCGGCCTCGTGGATCGCGCGCATCTCCGATACCGCCTGCCTGCCGATATCCGGCCCCGGCAGCAGCACGCCATACATGAGCGTCCTGATGCCGTAGTGCTCGACCACCGACGTGCGCGACACCTTCTTCAGAAACCCCGGCCGGAACACGCGGCGCAGCGCCCAGCCGGTGTGATCGGGGCCGAGGCTGAACAGGAAGGTCGCACGGGCGCTGTACTTGTCGAGCAGACGCCCGAGGTTGGGCACGCCTTCACGCGTGCCGCGCAGCGTATCCACGTCGATCTTAAGGACGATGCGAGCCACGCGCCGGCCTCAGTTCTGATCGGCCTGTTCGACCAGCTTGCGCGCCTCGCCCACGATGCCGCGATACGCTTCGAAGATCTTGCGCAGGGCGTCGTCCATCGTGGCTTGCGGTGCCCAGCCGAGGTCCTGCATCGTGTTGTCGATCTTCGGCACGCGGTTCTGCACGTCCTGATAGCCTGCGCCGTAGTACGCGCCCGACGAGGTTTCGACGAGCTGCACCTGCTTCGCGGTTTCGGCGTATTCGGGGAACTCGTTCGCGAGCGCCAGCATCTTGTTGGCGAGCTCGCGCACCGAGAAGTTGTTCGTCGGATTGCCGATGTTATAGATCTTGCCCGTGGCTACGCCGCCCTTGTTCTCGATGATCTTCATCAGCGCGCCGATGCCGTCGTCGATGTCCGTGAACGCACGCTTCTGCGCGCCGCCATCGACGAGACTGATGTTCTCGCCGCGCACGATGTGGCCGAGAAACTGCGTGACCACGCGCGACGAACCTTCCTTCGGCGTGTAGATGGAGTCGAGGCCCGGGCCGATCCAGTTGAACGGACGGAACAGCGTGAAGTTGAGACCTTCCATGCCGTAGCCCCAGATCACACGGTCCATGAGCTGCTTCGAGCACGCGTAGATCCAGCGCGGCTTGTTGATGGGGCCGTAGGAAAGCGTGGAGTTCTCCGGGTCGAACTGCTCGTCAGTGCACATGCCGTAGACCTCGGAAGTCGACGGAAACACCAGATGCTTGCCGTACTTCACGGCCGAACGCACGATCGGCAGGTTCGCCTCGAAGTCCAGTTCGAACACGCGCAGCGGCTGCTTCACGTAGGTCGCGGGCGTGGCGATGGCGACGAGCGGCAGGATCACGTCGCACTTCTTCACGTGATACTCGACCCACTCCTTGTTGATGGTGATGTCGCCTTCGAAGAAGTGCATCCGCTCGTGATTCGCGAGCTCGCCCAGGCGATCGGTTTGCATGTCCATCCCGAAGACTTCCCAGTCGGTGGTTTCGAGGATGCGCTTGGACAGGTGATGGCCGATAAAGCCGTTGACACCCAGGATGAGGACTTTTTTCATGAATGACGAGTGGATTGAATGAGTCGGCCGAATTCGGCGGGATCGATAGCGCGTTCTTCGCCCAGGGGTTGCGAAGCGGCGTCGAGCAGCCGATGGCGCAGTTCGTGCACGGCGATCACGCGGCCGTCGCCGCAGACGCCAAACAGCGCATTATCCGTCACCCTTAGGCCTGGCGGCAAACTCCGCAGTTCGGCCAGCTTGTGCGCCGGCACGCCGGGCGCGCCGGTTTCGGACACGAGGCGCGCGCGCGCCACGATGAAGCGATGCTCGTCGATATCCGTGAACGCGCCGGGATAGGGCGGGGCGACCGCGCGAATCAGGTTGTAGACGCGCTGCGCGGGCTGCGTCCAGTCGATGCGCCCGTCCTCCGGCTTGCGTCCGCCGTAATAGCTTCCGGCGGAGAGATCGTTCGGCAGATGCGGCGCTTCCCCGGCCAGTAGCGCGGGCAGCGCGCGCCAGAGCGTCTGTTCGGCGGCGACCACGGTTTTATCGAAGACCTGGGCGGCGGTGTCGTCGGGGAGAATCGGCACGGGCGTCTGCGCGACGATGGCGCCGGCGTCGGGCTTCGCCGCCATCTCGTGCAGCGTCGCGCCGGTTTCCGTCTCGCCGTTGATGACCGCCCAGTTGGTCGGCACGCGGCCGCGATACTTCGGCAGCAGCGAGCCATGCATGTTGTATGCGCCGCGCCGGGCGAGCGCGAGCAGCGTCACCGGCAGCATGTGCCGGTAGTAAAACGAGAAGATGAAGTCGGGCGCGGCTTTGGCGACGGCGGCGTGCACGTCGGGCGACGCCGGATCGGCGGGCGTGATGACGTCGATGCCATGCTCCGCCGCGACCTGCGCGACGCTGCCGAACCAGATGTTCTCGGTGGCGCTGTCCTCGTGCGTGACGACGAGCGCGACATCGACGCCGCGTGCGAGCAGCACCTGCAGGCAGCGCACGCCGACGTTGTGATAGGCGAAAACGACGGCGCGCGGCTTCATCGGCCGTTGTCCTCGCGGCTGACGACGGCCGCAACCGGCTGGACCGGCCGCATCACGGTCTGCATCGGCTGGTCCGCGACGGGCAGGCCGTCGCGCTGTTCGAGGATGGTCTGCACCAGATAGCGCGGCCGTGCGCGCACTTGCTGATAGATGCGGCCGATGTATTCGCCGAGCAGCCCGAGCGCGAAGATGATCACGCCGAGCATGAAGAACGTGATGGCGAACAGCGTGAACACACCCTGAACTTCCGCGCCGAACATGAAGCGGCGAATCAGCAGCAGCACGAAGAGTCCGGCTGAGCCGACCGAGAGGATCACGCCGATGAACGACAGCCATTGCAGCGGCACGACCGAGAAGCCGGTGACGAGGTCGAAGTTGAGGCGAATGAGGCTATAGAGCGAATACTTCGATTCGCCCGCGAAGCGCTCCTCGTGCGCCACGTCCACTTCGATCGGGTTCTGCGCGAAGGTGTACGCGAGCGCGGGAATGAACGTGTTGATTTCGCCGCACCGGTTGATCGTGTCGATGATGTGCCGGCTGTATGCGCGCAACATGCAACCCTGGTCCGTCATCTTGATCTTGGTGATGCGCTCGCGCAGGCGGTTCATCGCGCGCGACGCCTTCTTGCGCCACAGGCTGTCCTGGCGCTGCTGGCGGATCGTGCCGACGTAGTCGTAGCCTTCGCGCATCTTCGCGACGAGCTTGCCGATCTCTTCGGGCGGATTCTGCAGGTCGGCGTCGAGCGTGACGACGATCTCGCCGCGCGATTGCTCGAAGCCCGCGAGAATCGCCATGTGCTGGCCGTAATTGCCGTTGAGAAGGATCACGCGCGTGGTATCCGGACGCACGTGGAACTGCTGGGCGAGCAGCGCCGCCGACTTGTCGCGGCTGCCGTCGTTGATGAAGATGACTTCATACGACGTGCCGAGCGCATCGAGCGCCGGGTACAGGCGCTCGAAGAGGGCGGCGAGACCGTCCGCCTCGTTGTACACCGGAATGACGATCGAGACTTCGGGCGAATTCGCCGGAAACTCCGTATGACTCATGTGGCTGTGCATTTCCTGTGCATTTCATTAACGGTTGAGGCCATGCTGCGCGCAGATTTCGTCGACCGACTTCACGACGTGCGCGACATCGTCCTTGCTCATCAGCGTGAAGAGCGGCAGCGTGACCGTCGATGCGCCGTATCGCTCGGCGTGCGGAAACATGCCTTCTGAGAAGCCGCGCGCGCGATACAGCGAAAACAGATGCAGCGCCGGATAGTGCACGCCCGCGCCGACGCCGCGCTCCTTCAGTTGCTCCATGAATTGCGCGCGCGTCAGTTCCAGCCTGTCGAGCGGCAGCGCGATCTGAAACATGTGCCAGTTGCTGTCGGTGAAATTGCGCGGCGGCAGCCCGACGCCGAGCCGGACCGCCGCGCCGCCTTCGAACGCATCGAAGTAGGCGCGCGCAAGTTCCCGGCGCTTTTCCGTGAAGCGTTCGACCTGCCGCAACTGGCCGAGTCCGACGCGCGCCGCGACATCGGTCAGGTTGTACTTGCCGCCGAGCACGTCGCAGTCCATGCCGTCGAAGCCCGTGCGCGTGATGCCCTGCAGCCGGTACTTGCGCGCGAGTTCCGCTTCGTCCTCGTTGTTCAGGATGAGCGCGCCGCCTTCGATCGACGTCACGTTCTTGTTCGCGTGGAAGCTGATCGACACCAGATCGCCGAACGAGCCGATGCGCTTGCCGTTCCACGTCGAGCCGAAGGCCTGTGCCGCGTCTTCGATCACGCGCAGCTTGTGGGCGCGCGCGATGTCGTAGAGCCGGTCCATGTCCACCGGCAGGCCCGCGAGATAAACGGGCATGATCGCTTTCGTGCGCGGCGTGATGGCCTTTTCAAGCAAGTTCAGGTCCATGTTGCGCGTGAGCGGATCGATATCGACGAAGACCGGCGTCGCGCCGACTTCGAGAATCACGTTCGCGGTCGAGACCCACGTCATCGGCGTGGTGATGACTTCGTCGCCCGCACCGACGCCCGCGATGCGCAGCGCGATTTCCATCGTGCAGGTGCCGGAATTGAATGCGCGCACCGGACGGCCGCCGAAATACGCCGACAACTCGGCTTCGAATTGCTGGTTCTGCGGGCCGGTGGTGATCCAGCCGGAACGCAGCACGTCGACGACGCCCTGAATGGTTTCCTCGTCGATCTCAGGCTTGACGAAGGGCAGGAACGGCCGCGAGGTCTGAGTCATGGAATGTCTGCTTAACAAAAAGGGAGTGAAACGGGAATCAGCCGCGCGCGAGCACGGCCACGCCGACGAGAATGATGCCGATACCGACGAGCCGCTGCACCGACAGCACTTCGCCGAACAAATACCATGCCGCGAAAGCGTTGACGACGTAGCCGAGCGAGAGCATCGGATACGCGACCGACACGTCGACCCGCGACAGTCCCACGATCCACACGACGACGCTGATCACGTAGCACGCGAGTCCGCCGATGATGGGCCATTGCGTCGCAATCTTGAAACCGACCGGCACGATGTTCGCGGGGGTCATATCGAAATGGCCGACGGCATTGACGCCGGCCTTGAGCAACAACTGGGCGCACGCGTTCAACAATACGCCGATGACGATGCAAGTGAAGGAAATCGGATTCATCGATTGGACAATAAGGATACTCGGTTCAATGGCTGATGCCGGCGCGAGCGATGTGCGCCGTCACGGCTGCGGCTTCTCCACGATGACGCGTCGCGCGTCGCGGGCGATGACCTGCATCGGCACGCCGCGCGCGAGCATCTCGTCGTAGCGCGCGGGCGGCAGCAGCGCGAGCGCGTAACGATCAGCGTTCCAGCGCCGCACCCACTCGTCGATGGTCGGAAGCCACTTCTGCGGCTCGGTCGTGACGCCGAACTTCAGTTCGTCGGCTTCCTGCACCATCGTCATCGTGCGGCCGAGGTAGAAGGGCATCGTGTGATCGAGCTTGGCGACCGAATAGAAAGGCGTGTCCGGCGGCAGCTTCGCCATCGCGGCTTTCACGGCCGGCACGAGCTTCACGCCGGAACTCTCGGCGCCGAAGACGTCGTGCCCGGTGCCGGCGATCGTGCCGAGCAGCAGCCACGCCGCGCCGAGCCCCGCCGCGCCCGCCAGCACGCTGCGCCGGTTCAGCCAGAGCGCGAAGACCGTCACGACGAACGCAACCGCGATGCCCGCATACACCCAGACCTGAAATGCGCGATACAACGCGTTCGGCGTGCCCGCGCTTCCCGCCCGGCCGATGAAAATCGCGCCGAACGCCGCCGCGATCAGGAACACCGCATAGCCGATCAGATGCATGCGGTACTGGCTCTTCGTGAGCGAGGGCAAGTACAGCCCGATGACGAGCGCGATAGCCGGTGCGATCGGCAGCACATACGACAGCAGCTTCGAATGCGACGCGCTGAAGAACAGGAAGATGAACGCGGACCAGACGAGCAGCATCGTGACGGGCGCGAAGCCGTTGGGCTGGCGTGGCGTCTTCACGCCGTGGCGCACGCTCTGCACCACGACGGACAGCCACGGCAGAAAGCCTACGATCAGCACGGGCACGAAGTAATAGAAGGGGCCCGGGCGGTTCTGCTCGGGCGTCAGATAGCGCTTGAACTGCTGCACGATGAAGAAGAAGTCGAAGAACTCGGGATTCTTCATCTGCACGAGCACGAACCACGGCGCGGCGACGATCAGGAAGACGATCAGCCCGCTGCCGATATAGAGGCGCTTCCAGAGCGCCCAGTCGCGCGAAACGATCGAATAGAGGACGAGCACGGCGCCGGGCAGGATCAGGCCGACGAGCCCTTTGGACAGCACCGCGGCGGCCATCGCGGCCCAGCAGAGCCACATCCAGAGGCGCACGTGGCGCGCGGGCAGGCCGGGGCGCTGGGCGAGCAGCAGCGCGCAGAGCGTGAGCTCCATCCAGAACGAAAGGCCCATGTCCAGCGCGTTGAAGTGGCCCATCAGGCTCCAGTACGGGCACGTCGCGAGGATGACCGCGGCGGCGAAGCCCGTCATCGCGTTGAACACGCGCTTGCCGGTGAAGCCGATCAGCAGCACGCCGGCGAAACCCGTCAGCGCCGTATAGAGACGCGCCTGCCATTCGCCGATGCCGAACCATGCGAACGTGAGCGCATTCGCCCAGGTCTGCAGCGGCGGCTTCTCGAAATACTTGTAGCCGTTGTAGCGCGGCGTGATCCAGTCGCCGGTGACGAACATCTCACGCGCCATTTCGGCGTAGCGGCCTTCGTCGCTCGGGACGAGATGGCGCAGCCCGAGCGGCGCGAACCAGACGATCGCGAGCGCGATGACGAGAAGCGTGAGCGAAAGGCGTGTGAGCGGTAGCCGCGAAGGCGTATCGTTCATGAAGTCGACCTGTCCGATGCCGCGATGCGGCGCTAGTGAATCGAGATGGGCTGTTTGACGCTGCCGTGCCCGCCTGCCAGGGCGCGACCCGCGCGTTCCGCATCCTCAGGCACGAAAATGCGGCGCAAGTTTCCGCGCACGGCGCTCGAAGTGGGAAGCGCGACGGAAAGCAACGGGAAACCAGCGGAAAGCCCGGTGAAAGGGGCGTCGCGCCGCCGCGCACGTGCCTCGGCACGGGCGCGTGACGCACGCCGGGCGGGAGTGTATCGCACGCCTGACCCCGATTCGTCATTTTGGCGCACTGGACCGGATCGGACGGCGTCCGCCCGCGCCGCGCGAGTGTCGCCGATGGCGCCTTAACGGACGCTTATCGGCACGCTGCTTATCCCGTCACGCTTCGATCAGCAGCGCGGCGGCGACGCGCCGCCCTTCGGACATCAGAATGTTGTACGTGCGGCAGGCCGCGCCGAAGTCCATCGTTTCCACGCCGATGCGGTGCTTCGCGAGCCGCGCGACGAGGCGCGGATGCGGAAAGCGCAGCTTCCCGCCGCTGCCGAAGATCACGACTTCCGGCGCGGCCTGAACGAGGACCTCGAAATGTTCGGGGGTGAGCGCGTCGAACGACGAAACCGGCCAGTCGGCGACGGGCGCATCGGGGATCACGATGACGCTGCCTTCGTGCCGCTGCAGATTGATGGCGACGAAACCGTCTCCGTAGCTCGTGATCGTATTGAGTGCGCCGCTCGATTCCTGATGAAGTTTCAAAACGAAGATCCGGCAAGAGAAGAAGGGCGGACACGGCTGCCAAACAAGGCCGCGCGGCAGACTTCGCGCCGCGCTTTGGTGCATTGCGGAACCGGGCCATAATCGGTAAATTATAACTTTCCGGCCGCACGGTCTGCTTGCGCGGCAACCGTTGCGCTCGCCTGCCGCCACAAGCCGCCATCGACACGCAATCCGGCCGGCAGCGCCCGCGCCCTATCTGGCGAGGCGTCATCCGCGAGCGCCGCAAGGCGCGATAATCCCGGCCGTGTCGGTTCCGCACAACCCCGTTTCACCCGCTTTCGTCGATACTTCCAAGCGGTGCGCCGGCGTCCGCGCGTATCGTCGCGGCAGGCCCCGGCAAGCCGCGGCGAGCTGCGCCGAACGCACGCCGCAAGAACCGCACCGTATTCGTCCATCATCAGAGCCGCCCGCCGTGAAACCGATCCTCAAATCCAATAAGCTGCAAAACGTCTGTTACGACATTCGCGGACCCGTGCTCGAACACGCGAAGCGCCTCGAGGAAGAAGGGCATCGCATCATCAAGCTCAACATCGGCAATCTCGCGCCGTTCGGCTTCGAAGCGCCGGACGAGATCATTCAGGACATGATCCGCAACCTGCCGGGCTCCTCGGGCTATTCGGATTCGAAGGGCGTCTTCGCCGCTCGCAAGGCGATCATGCACTACACGCAGCAAAAGGGCGTGACGGGCGTGGAACTGGACGATATCTACATCGGCAATGGCGCGTCGGAGCTGATCGTCATGGCGATGCAGGCGCTGCTCAACGACGGCGACGAGGTGTTGCTCCCCGCGCCGGACTATCCGCTGTGGACGGCGGCGGTGAGCCTGTCATCGGGCACGCCGCGCCACTACATGTGCGACGAGGGCAACGGCTGGATGCCCGACCTCGACGACATTCGCGCGAAGATCACGCCGAATACGAAGGCGCTCGTCGTGATCAACCCGAACAATCCGACCGGCGCGCTGTATTCGGACGAGCTGCTGCAGGAACTCATCGGCATCGCGCGGGAACACGGGCTCATCGTC
Organism: Caballeronia sp. LZ016; assembly: GCF_031450805.1. NCBI lineage: Bacteria > Pseudomonadati > Pseudomonadota > Betaproteobacteria > Burkholderiales > Burkholderiaceae > Caballeronia > Caballeronia sp. LZ016. The sequence goes on along the minus strand of NZ_JARTVY010000001.1, from coordinate 2,382,990 downwards.
TTCGCCGACGAGGTCTACGACAAGATCGTGTACGACGGCAAGACGCACACGTCGATGGCCGCGCTCTCCGAAGACGTCATCACGGTGACGTTCAACAGCTTGTCGAAGAGCTATCGCTCGTGCGGGTATCGCGCGGGCTGGATGGCGATTTCCGGGCTCATCGAAGAAAATCGCCGGCGCGCCAGGGACTATCTGGAAGGGCTCGGCATTCTCGCGTCCATGCGGCTCTGCCCGAACGTGCCCGGCCAGTACGCCATTCAGACGGCGCTCGGCGGCTATCAGAGCATCAACGACCTGATCGTGCCGGGCGGGCGTCTTTTCAAGCAGCGCGACCTCGCGTATGAGATGCTCACGGCCATTCCGGGCGTTACGTGCGTGAAGCCGCAGGCCGCGCTCTACATGTTTCCGAAGCTCGACCCGAAGATGTACCCCATCGCCGACGACCAGCAGTTCATCACCGACCTGCTGCTCGAAGAGCGCGTCCTGCTGGTGCAGGGCACGGGTTTCAACTGGCCGACGCCGGACCACTTCCGCGTGGTCTTCCTGCCGAACGTCGACGATCTGGCCGATTCGGTCAACCGCATCGCGCGCTTCCTCGACGGCTATCGCAAACGGCACTCCGCTTAATCTCTCTCTAAAGACTCGCGCAGTATGGAACCGATCAAAGTAGGACTCTTGGGCTTCGGCACGGTAGGCAGCGGCACGTTCACGGTGCTGCGGCGCAATCAGGAAGAAATCAAACGGCGCGCGGGCCGCGGCATCGAAATCTCGCGCATTGCCGTGCGCACGCCGGCGAAGGCGCAGGGCGCGGCGGGCGTCGCGATCACCGATGACTTCCACGCCGTCGTCGACGATCCCTCCATCGACATCGTGTGCGAAATGATCGGCGGAACGGGCTTCGCGCGCGAACTCGTGCTGCGCGCGATCGCCAACGGCAAGCATGTCGTGACGGCGAACAAGGCGCTGCTCGCGGTCCACGGCACCGAGATTTTCGAAGCGGCGCGCGCCAAGGGCGTGATGGTCGCGTTCGAGGCGGCCGTCGCGGGCGGCATTCCGATCATCAAGGCGCTGCGCGAAGGGCTGACGGCGAATCGCATCGAGGCCATCGCGGGCATCATCAACGGCACGACGAACTACATTCTGTCGGAGATGCGCGACCGCGGCATCGACTTCGCGACCGCGCTGAAGGGCGCGCAGGAACTGGGCTACGCGGAAGCCGACCCGACCTTCGACATCGAAGGCGTCGACGCCGCGCACAAGGTCACGATCATGAGCGCGATCGCGTTCGGCGTGCCGGTGCAGTTCGATCGCGCGTATGTGGAAGGCATCAGCAAGCTGGCCGCCATCGACATTCGCTATGCGGGCGAGCTCGGTTATCGCATCAAGCTGCTCGGCATCGCGCGGCGCACGGAGAAGGGCATCGAGTTGCGCACGCATCCGACGCTCGTGCCGGAAAAGCGCCTGCTCGCCAATGTCGAAGGGGCGATGAACGCGGTCGTCGTTCAGGGCGATGCCGTCGGCACGACGCTCTACTATGGCAAGGGCGCGGGCGCGGAGCCGACGGCCTCCGCCGTGGTCGCGGACCTCGTCGACGTGACACGCCTGCATACGGCCGATCCGGAGCATCGCGTCCCGCATCTGGCTTTCCAGCCCGACAGCCTGTCGAACACGCCGATCCTGCCAATCGAAGACATCACGAGCGGCTATTACCTGCGCCTGCGCGTGGCCGACGTGACCGGCGTGCTCGCCGACATCACCCGCATTCTCGCGGACAAGGGCATCTCCATCGACGCGCTCCTGCAAAAGGAATCCGAACAGGTCGACGGCGGCAACAAGGGCGAGACGGACATCATCCTCATCACGCACGAGACGGTGGAAAAGAACGCGAACGCGGCGATCGCGGAGATCGAAGCGCTGTCCACGGTCGTCTCGAAGGTCACGAAGCTGCGCATGGCAGTGCTGCACTAAACAGGTACGCGACATGAACTACATTTCGACGCGCGGCGCCGGCATGAACGAGCGCCACACGTTTTCCGACATCCTGCTGGGCGGCCTCGCGAAAGACGGCGGTCTTTATCTGCCCGCCGAGTACCCGCGCGTGTCCGCCGATGAACTCGCGCGCTGGCGCACGCTGTCGTATGCGGACCTCGCGTTCGAAGTGCTGTCCAGATTCAGCGACGACATTCCCGCCGACGACCTGCGCTCGCTCACGCGCAAGACGTACACCGCACAGGTCTACAGCAACGTGCGCCACGAAGAAGCCGCCGTGCAGATCACGCCGTTGAAGACCCTCGGCGTCGAGAACGGTGCGCCGCTGTCGCTGCTGGAATTGTCGAACGGGCCGACGCTCGCCTTCAAGGACATGGCGATGCAACTGCTCGGCAATCTCTTCGAGTACGCGCTCGCGAAGCACGGCGAAACGCTGAACATTCTCGGCGCGACATCGGGCGATACCGGCAGCGCCGCCGAATACGCAATGCGCGGCAAGGCCGGCGTGCGCGTCTTCATGCTTTCGCCGCACAAGAAAATGAGCGCGTTCCAGACGGCGCAGATGTTCTCGCTGCAGGACCCAAACATCTTCAATCTGGCCGTGGAAGGCAACTTCGACAACTGCCAGGACATCGTGAAAGCGGTGTCGAACGATCACGCGTTCAAGGCGAAGCACAAGATTGGCACGGTCAATTCGATCAACTGGGCGCGCGTTGTCGCGCAGGTCGTCTACTACTTCAAGGGCTATTTCGCCGCGACGAAGAGCAACGACGAGCGCGTGTCGTTCACGGTGCCCTCGGGCAACTTCGGCAACGTGTGCGCGGGACACATCGCGCGGATGATGGGGCTGCCGATCGACCAGCTCGTCGTCGCCACGAACGAAAACGACGTGCTCGACGAATTCTTCCGCACCGGCGTGTATCGGGTGCGGGGCGCGGCGGAGACGTATCACACGACGTCGCCGAGCATGGACATTTCGAAGGCGTCGAACTTCGAGCGCTTCGTGTATGACCTGCTGGGCCGCGATCCGGCGCGCGTCGTTCAACTTTTCCGCGATGTCGAAGAGAAGGGCGGCTTCGATCTGACGGCGAGCGGCGATTTCCCGCGCGTGAGGGAATTCGGCTTCGTGTCGGGCAAGAGCGGCCATGACGATCGCGTGCAGACCATCCGCGACGTGTTCGAGCGCTACGACACGATGATCGACACCCACACAGCCGACGGCGTGAAGGTTGCGCGCGAGAACCTCAAACCCGGCGTGCCGATGATCGTGCTCGAGACCGCGCAGCCCATCAAATTCGGCGAGACCATACGGGAGGCGCTCAGTCGCGAGCCGGAACGCCCGGCGGCGTTCGTCGGCCTTGAAAAACTGCCGCAGCGGTTCGATATCGTTGCGGCGGACGCAGCCGTCGTGAAAGCGTTCATCGCCGAGCGCACCTGAGCGTTCGGTTCGCCAATTCGGCGCGGCGCGCGGGGCGCGGTTCGACGAGGGCCGCGCCCCGCGCCGGTTTTGATGCCGCTTTTGATGCCTCGTTTGGCGCCGCGTTCAGTCATGTTTGGCGCGTGCGCTCCGTGAACGGCCGGACTCGCGCGGCCGCGCCGGAAATCGCGGCTAAAAGCTGCTAAAATCTCAGGTTTTTCGTCGTACATCATTCAAAGGACGCGCCGTGCTGTCTACCGCCAATATCACCATGCAATTCGGGCCGAAGCCTCTCTTCGAGAACATTTCGGTCAAGTTCGGCGAAGGAAACCGCTATGGACTGATCGGGGCGAACGGCTGCGGCAAGTCGACCTTCATGAAGATCCTCGGCGGCGATCTGGAGCCGAGTTCCGGCAACGTCATGCTCGAGCCGAACGTGCGGCTCGGCAAGCTGCGCCAGGACCAGTTCGCGTACGAAGACATGCGCGTGCTGGATGTCGTGATGATGGGCCACACGGAAATGTGGGCCGCGATGACCGAGCGCGACGCGATCTACGCGAACCCCGACGCCACCGACGACGACTACATGCGCGCCGCCGAACTCGAAGCGAAGTTCGCCGAGTACGACGGCTATACGGCCGAAGCGCGCGCGGGTGAACTGCTGCTCGGCATCGGCATCAATATCGCCGATCACAACGGGCCGATGAGCAACGTCGCGCCCGGCTGGAAGCTGCGCGTGCTGCTCGCGCAAGCGTTGTTCTCGAAGCCGGACGTGCTGCTGCTGGACGAGCCGACCAACAACCTCGACATCAACTCGATCCGTTGGCTGGAAGACGTGCTGAACCAGTACAACTCGACGATGATCATCATCTCGCACGATCGGCACTTCCTGAACCAGGTCTGCACGCACATGGCGGACATGGATTACGGCACGCTGAAGGTGTATCCGGGCAACTACGATGACTACATGCTCGCCAGCACGCAGGCGCGCGAGCGTCAGCAGGCCGCGAACGCGAAGGCGAAGGAGCGCGTGGCCGACCTGCAGGACTTCGTGCGCCGCTTCTCGGCGAACAAGTCCAAGGCGCGTCAGGCAACCAGCCGTCTCAAGATGATCGACAAGATCAAGATCGAGGAATTCAAGCCGTCGTCGCGGCAGAATCCGTTCATCCGCTTCGACTTCGAGAAGAAGCTGCATAACATCGCGGTCGTGGCCGACGGCATCACGAAGAAATACGACCGGACCATCTTCCACAATTTCAATCTGAGCGTGCAGCCGGGCGAGCGCATCGCGATCATCGGCGAGAACGGCGCGGGCAAGACCACGCTGCTGAAATCGCTGAAGGGCGCCGTCGAGCTGGACGGCGGCACGGTCAAGTGGGCGGAGAACGCCAACGTCGGCTACATGCCGCAGGACACGTACGAAGAGTTCCCGAAGGACGAAACGCTGACCGAGTGGGTTGATCAGTATCGCCAGGAAGGCGACGACGACCAGATGGTGCGCGGCACGCTCGGCCGGCTGCTTTTCAATGCGGACGACATTCGGAAGAACGTGAAGGTGCTGTCGGGCGGCGAGAAGGGCCGCATGATCTGGGGCAAGCTGATGCTCGGCCGCCACAACGTGCTGCTGATGGACGAGCCGACCAATCACATGGACATGGAGTCGATCGAATCGCTGCAGATCGCGCTGGAAAAGTACGAGGGCACGCTGATTTTCGTGTCGCACGATCGCGAGTTCGTGAGCGGGCTGGCGAATCGCATCATCGAAGTCCGTACCGATGGCACGCTGCGCGACTTCGGCGGCAATTACGAGGATTTTCTGGCGAGCCAGGGGATTCAGTAACGGTCTCGCTGTTTCAGTCGTAATTCAAGGAAAAGCCGCACGATGTGCGGCTTTTTCGTTTGCGGTCCGCGAATTTGCTTCCGGTCAACGTAATAAAGCGTCCATGCCCCGGCTGTATTTTCTGCCTGCATGCATACTTCGAAACGGCGTCGAGCGACGCATGTCGCGTATCGACTTGCCGCCATATGCACAGGAGTCTTGATAAATGAGCATCTCTGCTTGCAGTCGGAGCGAATCGCTCGTGAAGCGCGGAAAGCGCCGGGTGGCGGGGGACAACTCGGCCGCCACACCCAACGCTGCAATGCAGCGGCCCGACTGGCTGCGTGCCGTCGAATGGAAAGACCTGGTGCCGCTCACCCGGATGCAAAGTCTCCGCGAACTGTCGATTCCGCTGCCCTGGCTGCTGGCATCCTGGTTCGCGGCTTACCGGGGGTGGATCGTCGTCGCGCTCGGCTTGTCGTTCATGTTCTTTCTGACCGGCGCTCGACAGGTGCACGACGCGTATCACGGTGCGCTCGGCGTATCGCGAAGGGCGACGGATCTCCTCATGTTCGTAATGAGCGTGCTGTTGCTCGGCGCGATGCATTCGGTGAAATACAATCACCTTCGCCACCACGCCAAGTCCCTCGGACCGGACGACCTCGAAGCGGCCAGCGCGTACATGCCGTGGTGGCAGGCGATTTCGATGGGGCCGCTATTCCCTTTATGCCTTTATCGCAACGCGATCCGCAAGGCCGATCAGCGCACGCGTGCGTGGATCATCGCGGAGACGGTGGCGAACGTGGCGTGGATCGCGCTCGTATTCGGTGTTTTCGATTGCGCGTTCCTGAAGTATCACGTCATCGCAATGGCAATGGGCCAGTGCCTCACCTCCTTCTTCGCGGTCTGGGCGGTGCATCACGATGCAGACGATGCGCTCGCCAGGTCGCGCACGGTGCGGGGCAAGTTACGCTCACTCGTCAGCTATAACATCTTCATGCACATGGAGCATCACCTGTTTCCGCGCGTGCCGACATGCAATCTGCCGCGCCTCGCCGCGCGTATCGATGCGGCCTCCAAAGGCTCGCCGCTCAAAATGGTGATCTAGGCTGCGTCACAGCTTGTCGTTCCTGAACCGCATCGCCGTTCCCTCGCGCGTGATGCGCTCCCAGATCGCGCGCTTCTCGTCGTCGCTGAGAAACACCCAATTCGATACTTCGCCCGCCGTGCGGCCGCAGCCCTTGCAGACGTCGTCGAAAAGCGTGGAGCAGACGCCGATGCACGGGCTGTCGGGAAGGTCGTGGAGGATCGAAGACATGAGCGGAGAAGTCGGTGAAAGAAGGTTCAGCGGGCGATACTGTAGCCTATCCGCGCGATCCAGTGATGGCGCTGGTTGTAATCCAGTATGTCCTCGCCGTAGCCGTTGAAATAGCTGACGAAGACGTAGCCACCCCAGGCGCTGCCGAACAGCTTGGCGAGCGGATACGTCACGTTCGAATCGATGCTGCCGTACCAGTGCTTCGTGCCCTTGCGCAGCGTGGTCGCGAGCTGCCAGCCATCGGGGCTGCCGTACTTCACGAGAAAGTCCACATAGCCGCGATAATCGGCGATGTCCTCGTTGCCGCTCTTCGACAGGTAGTAGTAAAACTTCGGCGACAGCGTCAGGTGATTGCGCGTGACATCGCCAAACTCCCACGTCGGACGCACGAACGCGATGTTGATCGCCCGCGAGTCGTCCCCGCTCTTGCCGTTCGATTCATGCCCGATGCCCGCCGCCACGCCCATGCGCGAGAAGAGCGGACTCTTCCAGCCGGTGTCGTCGACGGAATAGAACACTTGCGGCTGATAGCTCGTGTCGCGGAACGGCGCGGACGGCGCTGACAGGTTCCAGATGGACGTCTGCGTGTACGCGAAATACAGGTTGTCGAGGAAGCCGCGCGAGCGCGGATCGTCGGGCAGATGCAGCCGGTATTTGAAGCTGAACTGGAACTTGGCGAGGTTGTCGCCGTTCTTGCCGTCGGCGAAATAGATCGGCTCGAAGGTCGAGAAGCGGCCCGCGAGCATCGTATCGACGGTTGCGGACGACGTATCGGCCTGCGCGGCGGCGCTCGCCAGTTGCGCGGGCGTCGCCGCCTGCGCCTCGCGCTTTTCTGCCGCGACGACCTGCGTCTGGTTCTCGCCGCGGTTCAGCGTGACGAGCATCGGCGATACATCGGAGCCGACCGGATCGATCTTGACGGTGCCGCGCGCCGACTCGGGCCACGGCGCCGAATAGCGCACCCGGCGATACTGCCCCGGCGCGAGGCGCAGGCGGTCGGGCGTCGCGGCATCGCGCTGAAGGGCCAGCGGCTCGGCCGGCAAGTCGCCGTTGGTCAGTTGCACGGTGAGTTGCTTCGGCACGTCGATGGTGAGCGGCTTCGTATCGTCGTCGGTATAAAGCAGCGTCAGTTCGAGCGGTTGCGCCGCGGCGGCTTCCCGCGGCGGTTGCAGCACCGCGACCGTCGCCTGCGCGCTGGTCGTCGACACGAGGAGGGCCAACGCGAGACGCGCGTGGCGTCGATGAAGCGGAAGAGGGACCTTGAGTGAACCGAAAGCCATCAGGCGGGCATCCTTTCTCTAAAGCGGCGGGGTGCGGAGTGCGTCATCGTAACTGCGCGACGCCGAACTTGCCCGCCACAGCCCTGCGTCATTGCCCGACGGCAGCCTGCCACAGCATCGCGGCATTGAGCGCCACGATCAGCCCCGCGCACGTCCAGGCGAGCGCGAGCGGCACCCGGGCGACGCGCCAGCGGCCCATCAGACCGGCATCGGACGCGAAACGCACGAGCGGAATCACCGCGAGCGGCAATTGCAGGCTGAGCACCACCTGGGTAGCGACGAGCAGCGCGTTGGAGCCATGCTGGCCGAAGCTCGCGACGGCCACGAGCGCCGGGCCGATCGCCAGTCCGCGCGTAAGCAGCGCGCGCGCCCAGCGCGCCACCTTCAGCTTCAGAAAGCCTTCCATCACGGCCTGACCGGCGAGCGTTCCGGTGACAGTCGCGTTGAGACCGCACGCGAGCAGCGCCGACGCGAACGCGATGCCCGCCCAATGACTTCCGACGAGCGGCGCGATCAACCGATGCGCGTCCGCGAGATCATCGACCTTCGTGTAGCCCGCCGTATGGAACACCGCAGCGGCGACGATCAGGAGCGACGCATTGACGATGAACGCAATCGCGAGCGACGCGAACGTATCGATGTTCACGCCCTTCAGCGCGACGCCGATGGTTTCGTCGTCGCGTTGCGGCGCATGGTCCTTGACCAGCGACGAGTGCAGATACAGGTTGTGCGGCATCACCGTCGCGCCGAGCACGCCGGCCGCGAGCCAGAGCATGCCGGCATCGCGCAGCAGCGCCGGCGGCGGCGTGAAGCCCGTCAGCGCCTCATGCCAGGCGGGATGCGCGAGTGCGAGCTGCACCACGAAGCAGAAGCTCACGAAGAGAATCAGCGCGGTGACTGCACGCTGCAAGGGCCGCTTGCCGCCGCGCTGCAGCGCGAGCATCGCGAAGGTGCCGACCGCCGAGCACAGCACGCCCGCCGTCAGCGAGAGCCCGAACAGCATCTGCAACGCGACCGCGCTGCCGACGACCTCCGCCACATCGCACGCGATGATCGCGACTTCGCACGCGAGCCATAACATGACGGTCGTGCGCCGGCTATAGCGTTCACGGCAAAGCTGCGCGAGATCGCGCCCGGTGACGACGCCCACGCGCGACGCGACCCATTGCAGCAGCATCCCCATCAGGCTCGCGAGCAGGACGACGAAGAGCAGTTGATAGCCGTAGCGGGCGCCGCTGGCAAGCGCCGTCGCCCAGTTGCCGGGGTCCATGTAGCCGACGGCGACGAGTGCGCCCGCGCCTGCGAAGGAGTACCAGCGGCCGCGCGAACGGCGGGGGCGGTCGTCGCGCGCGGAAGGCGTTGACGACGGCGCGCCGGACTTCGCGTCGGAAAGCTGGGCAAGCGCGGACGGATTGGTGTTCATGCGGACGTTGGCCTCGAATAGCGGTGCAACGGCGCACGCGGGCAGGCGGCTTCTTGCGCCGTGCCACGGCTGCGTGCGTTGCGGGTGCGGGATGGCGACGCTTCTTGCGACGCACGTCGAAATGGCTAGCAACGACTGTTCCGCTGGCTATTCGTCAGGCTGGCGGCCTTCCTCTTTCGGACGATGCCGGCGAGCGGGATCGCAGGAAAGGAACGGCCGTCATCCATCATGACATCGCATGGCGCCGGCACTGCGGCGCTCCACTTGCTCAGTGTGGTTTCATGAAGTGCCGCGGCGACGGATTAGGGGCTAAAATGCGCGCACTTTCCGAGGACGAGACGCTTCGCCCGTGTGCTTTGCGCGACAGGCGGCGCATTATTTTTTGTCGGCCTTCGGTTTAATGGTAGTTTTCGGGTTTTTAAGGGAGCCGCGGGCCGCACGCGCACGACGGACCCGCGCGGCGACGTCGTCGAGAAGTGGGAACAAGGGAGAAACGGGATGAACGGAAAACTGGCGGCTTGCGCTTCGAAGCGGTCCAAGCTCGGACAACTCGCGGGTGCGCTAGTATGCGCGGCCACGCTGCTTCCGCTCGCGGCATCGGCGAAAGATACGCAGCTCAACGTGTACAACTGGTCGGACTACATCGCCAAGGACACGATTCCCAACTTCACCAAGCAGACCGGCGTCAAGGTGAAGTACGACAACTACGACAGCGACGACACCCTGCAGGCCAAGCTGCTGACCGGCAATTCGGGCTACGACATCGTCGTGCCGACGAGCAACTACGCCGGCAAGCAGATCGCCGCGAACATCTTCTCGCCGCTCGACAAGTCGAAGCTGCCGAACCTCAAGTATCTGGATCCCGAACTGATGAAGCTCGTCGCGGGCGCGGACCCCGGCAACCAGTACTCGGTGCCCTGGGCTTACGGCACGACCGGCCTCGGCTATAACGTCGACAAGGCGAAACAGATTCTCGGCGCGAACACCGCGCTCAACAACTGGGACATTCTCTTCAAGCCCGAGAACATCTCGAAGCTGAAGGCGTGCGGCGTGTCGGTGCTGGATGCGCCCGACCAGATGTTCGCGGCGGCGCTGCACTACATGGGCAAGGATCCGATGAGCACGAATCCGGCCGATTATCGCGAAGCGCTCGCCATGCTCAAGAAGATTCGCCCGTACATCACGCAGTTCAACTCGTCCGGCTATATCAACGACATGGTCGGCGGCGACATCTGCTTTGCCTACGGCTGGTCGGGCGACGTCGTGATCGCGAAGCATCGCGCGATCGAGGCGAAGAAGCCGTTCAAGATCGAGTACTACATCCCGAAGGGCGGCGCGCCCGTGTGGTTCGACGTGATGGCGATTCCGAAGGACGCGAAGAACAAGGAAGCCGCGCACGAGTGGATCAACTACATCGAGACGCCGCAGGTGCACGCCGCGATCACGAACGCGGTCTATTACCCGAGCGCCAATCTCGAAGCGCGCAAGTACGTGGACAAGGACGTGGCGAACGATCCGGCCGTGTATCCGCCGCAGGACGTCATCAAGACCTTGTTCCTGCTCAAGCCGTTGCCGCCGGAGGTCCAGCGCCTGCAGACGCGGCTGTGGACCGAATTCAAGTCCGGCCGCTGAGTCGGGACAGCCGGTTATTCATTGAAACGACGAAGCCCTCGGACCTCCGGGGGCTTTGTTCGTGATCCGCCGAACGAAGGCGGGCTCGCGAACGACAGACGCAGGAGTCGAACAGGCAATCATGAGTGAGCAGTCGAGCGCGTTGAAGGCAGCGCCACAATCGGGGGGTCCGTCATCCGGCCAGAGCACGGGCGACGACTTCGTGCGGATCGTCGATGTCGTGAAGAAGTTCGGCGAAACAGTGGCCGTGAAGGGCGTCAATCTGTCGGTGAGAAAGGGCGAGCTCTTCGCGCTGCTCGGCAGTTCCGGGTGTGGGAAGTCGACGCTTCTGCGCATGCTCGCGGGCCTGGAGTCCGTGACGGAAGGTCAGATTCTCATCGACGGCGAGGACCTGGCGAAGATGCCGCCGTATCGCCGGCCGGTGAACATGATGTTCCAGTCGTATGCGCTTTTTCCGCATATGAGCGTGGAATCGAATGTTGCGTTCGGACTGAAGCAGGAAGGCGTGAAGGGCGGCGAGCTGAAGGACCGCGTGCATAACGCGCTGCAACTCGTGCAGATGGCGCAGTACGCAAAGCGCAAGCCGCATCAGCTTTCGGGCGGGCAGCAGCAGCGCGTGGCGCTGGCGCGCAGCCTCGTCAAGCGCCCGAAGCTGTTGCTCCTCGACGAGCCCATGTCCGCGCTCGACAAGCAGATTCGCCAGCGCACGCAGATCGAGCTCGTGAACATTCTCGATCAGGTGGGCGTCACGTGCATCATGGTGACGCACGATCAGGAAGAAGCCATGACGATGGCCAACCGCATCGCCGTGATGAGCGAAGGCCGGATCGTCCAGCTTGGCACGCCGCATGAAGTCTACGAGTATCCGAACAGCCGCTTCTCGGCGCAGTTCATCGGCTCGACCAATCTCTTCGATGGCAATGTCGTCGAGGACGAGCCGGATCATATTTTCGTCGAATCGACGGAACTGCCCGTGCGTCTCTATGTGAGCCACGGCATCACCGGGCCGCTCGGCATGCCGGTGACGATCTCGGTGCGGCCGGAGCGCATCGCGCTCACGCGCAAGCCGCCCGAGGGCGCGTTCAACTGGGGCCGCGGCAAGGTCACGAACATCGCGTATATGGGCGGCTATTCGCTCTATCACGTGCTGCTCGAAAGCGGCAAGACGGTGGTCGCCAACGTGACGAGCCTTGCGCTCGGCGAGATCGATTCGCCGACCTTCGACGATGAAGTCTACGTGCGATGGAGCGCGCAGGCAGGCGTGGTGCTGACATCATGAAGATGATCGCCGAACGTCTTGGGCTTTCGGGCCGCACGGCGGTCATCGCGGGGCCGTATGTGTGGCTGCTGCTGCTCTTTTTCGTGCCGTTTCTGCTGGTCGTGAAGATCAGCTTCGCGGACAGCCAGTTGGGCATTCCGCCGTACACGGAACTGCTGACGCTGAAAGAGGGCGTGATGAACATCGCGCTCGATTTTTCTCACTACGCGTTCCTGCTGACCGACAGCCTGTACTTCGCGACCTACATGAATTCGCTGCTGGTCGCGGCGGTTTCGACGGTGCTGTGCCTGCTGATCGGCTATCCGATGGCGTATTACATCGCGCGGTCGAATCCCGAAACGCGCAATCTGTTGTTGATGGCCGTGATGCTGCCGTTCTGGACGTCGTTTCTGATTCGCGTGTATGCGTGGATCGGCATTCTGAAGAACAACGGATTACTGAATAACTTCCTGATGTCGATCGGACTGATTCATACGCCGATCGAGCTGTATCACACGAATATCGCGGTATATATCGGCATGGTGTATTCGTACTTGCCGTTTCTCGTGATGCCGCTTTACGCGCATCTCGTGAAAATGGATCTGACCTTGCTCGAGGCCGCCTACGATCTCGGCGCCAAGCCGTGGAAGGCGTTCGTGCAGATCACGCTGCCGCTGTCGAAGAACGGCATTATCGCGGGCTGTCTGCTCGTGTTCATTCCGGCGGTGGGCGAGTATGTGATTCCCGAATTGCTCGGCGGCGCCGATACGCTGATGATCGGCCGCGTCATGTGGAACGAGTTCTTCGATAACGCCGACTGGCCGATGGCCTCCGCCGTCACCTGCGCGATGGTCCTGCTGCTGCTCGTGCCGATGGCGCTCTTTCAGCACTTCCAGGCGAAGCAACTGGAGCAGAAACGATGATCAAGCCGAGCCGTTCGCTTCAGATCACCTCGCTCGGGATCGGGTTCGCGTTCCTGTATATCCCGATCATCAGCCTGATCGTCTATTCGTTCAACGACTCGCCGCTCGTCACGGTGTGGACGGAGTTTTCGTTGAAGTGGTATCGCGCGTTGTGGACCGACGACGAGCTCATCAACGCAGCGTGGCTGTCGCTGCGCATCGCGTTCTTGACGGCGTGCGCGTCGGTTGTGATCGGCACGTGGGCGGGCTTCGTCCTCGCGCGCATGGGGCGCTTTCGCGGCTTCACGCTGTACACGGGCATGATCAACGCGCCGCTCGTGATACCCGAGGTCATCCAGGGCATCTCGCTCCTGCTGCTGTTCGTCGAGATGGCGAAGCTCATCGGCTGGCCGGCGGGGCGCGGGTTCTTCACCATCTGGGTCGGGCACGTGATGCTGTGCATCTCTTATGTCGCGATCATCGTGGAATCGCGTGTGCGGGAGCTGAATCCGTCGCTGGAAGAGGCGGCGCTGGATCTCGGCGCGACGCCGCTGCGCGTGTTCTTTTCGATTACGCTGCCGCTGATTTCGCAGGCGCTGGTGGCGGGATGGCTTTTGTCGTTCACGTTGTCGATCGACGATCTCGTGTTGTCGGCGTTCCTGTCCGGACCGGGCTCGACGACGCTGCCGCTCGTGGTGTTCTCGCGCGTGCGGCTCGGATTGAATCCGGAGATGAACGCGCTCGCGACGTTGTTCATCGCGCTGGTGACGGTAGGGGTGATCGCCGCGAATTACTTCATGCAAAGGAGCGAGAGAAGGCGGCTCGCGGCGGTGATGTGATTGCGAAAGCGGCCCGTGCGGGACGGGCCGCTTCCTATGACGCTCACGCGTGAGCCATATGCCGCCCGAACGTCGCGGCATCCGTATTGGTTCCGCACAGCAGCACGCCCACGCGCTTGCCTTGCAGGCGCTCGCGCAGCGGGCCGAGGAGAGCCGCCGTGGCCGCAGCGCACGCCGGCTCGACCGCGAGCTTCAGTTCGTTGAACAACTGCTGCATCCCGCGCCGCAATTCACCATCCGACACGGTGACGACTTCATCGATATGCCGCCGGCAAAGCTCGTAGCTGTACTGCTCGGTATGCGGCGCCATCAGCGAATCGGCGATGCTTTGCATCGCGCCCATCTTCACCGTATGGTTCGCCGCGAAGCTGCGGCTCATCGCGTCGGCGCCTTCCGGCTCCACGCCGTACACATGCAGTGACGGATTGGCGAGGCGCATTGCCGTCGATACCCCCGCAGCCAGTCCGCCGCCGCCGATCGGCAGAATCACCGCTTCCAGGTCCGGCGCCTGCGACGTCCATTCGTAGCCGAGCGTCGCCGTCCCCAGCACCGTGCGATAGCCATTGAACGGATGCACGAAGAAGCGTCCTTCTTCCGCTTCGATGCGCCGCACGATCTCGAATGCTTCGGCGACGTTTTCCGCGAACACGACTTCCGCGCCGTAGCGACGGCACAGCGCGATGCGCGTCGGACTCGCGTTCTTCGTGATGACCACCTTCGCGCTCACTTCCATGCGATGCGCCGCGTACGCGACCGCGACCGCATGATTGCCCGCCGATACACACGTCACGCCGGCGGTGCGCTCGTCGCTGTTGAGTGCGAGGATGTTCGAGATCGCGCCGCGCGCCTTGAACGAGCCGCTCGCCTGCAGCAGTTCGAACTTGAACGTGACCGGCGTGCCTTCGAGCGTCGGAAAGTCCTGGCGCTCGAAGACCGGCGTGCGCATGACCCAGGGCATCAGGGCCATGTGCTGCTCGGCGATGTCGTCGAGCGTGGGAATGGGTGTTCCGTCGATTGTATTGTCGGAATGCTGCGTGGCTGTGGACATGGCTCTCGTTGATCCGAAGGTTCAGCGCGCCTGCGCTTCGACCGACATGCTGTGAATGAACTTGCCGAGGAACGCTTCGCATGCGGCGAGCTGTTCGAGCGCGACGTATTCGTTCGCTTTGTGAGCCTGTTCGATGTTGCCCGGCCCGCACACGATGCTCGGCACACCGGCGAGCGCGAAGAGGCCCGCTTCGGTGCCATAGGCGACCTTGCGTTTCTCCTGGTTCTCGGTGAGCGCGCGCACGAGCTGCGTGATGGCGGCCTGTTCGGTCGCGTCGAGTCCCGGCGCGGAGGCGATCTTCGAGAATTCGATCGCTGCGTTGCCGTTTTCCTTCAGCATCTTCGGCACGAGCGTCTCGCGCGCATACGACTCGATGCGCGCGAAGATGCGCTCGGGGTCCATCGTCGGCAGGTTGCGGAACTCGAAGTCGAAGCTGCATTCGGCGGGCACGGTGTTGAGCGCATTGCCGCCCTTGATCGTGCTCGTTTGCACGGTGGTGAAGGGCACGTCGTAGAGTTCGTCGAACGGACCCTGGGCGCGGAATTCATCGGCGACGTCGCGGATGAAGCAGATGAGCCGCGCGGCGTATTCGATCGCGTTGAGGCCTTTCGGCGTCAGCGACGAGTGGGCCGCCGCGCCGCGCACGCAGCATCGGAATGCGTTGATGCCCTTGTGCGCGATGATGGGGCGCATCGACGTGGGTTCGCCGACGATGCAGCCATCGGGACGCACGCCGCGCTTTTGCAGGTCGGCGATCATCAGCGGAGCGCCGGCGCAGCCGATTTCTTCATCGAAGGAGAGCGCGAAGTGGATAGGCTTCGCGAGTCTGGTCGCCTGCATTGTCGGCAGCATGGCGAGGGCGGCGCCGATGAAGCCTTTCATGTCGCAGGTTCCGCGGCCGTAGAGCAGGCCGTCGCGCACTTCGGGCTTGAACGGATCGCTCGCCCAGTCCTGGCCGTCGACCGGCACGACATCCGTATGACCTGACAGTACGATGCCGCCGTTCGTTTGGCCGTCGTGCGCGGGGACGGTTGCGAAGAGGTTGGCCCATTGGCCGCGCGGATCGGTCGTGATCGTCGATTCGATGCCTGCGGCGCGCAGGTCGTCGCGCACGGTTTCGATCAGGCCGAGGTTCGGGTTGCGGCTCACCGTGTCGAAGGAGACTAGCCGTTCGACCCACGGCAGGGATTTGGGGGTTTCTTGCGTTCGGGATTCGGCGTGCGCCGTGTCAGCGACATGGGACATTTTTTTACTCCTGGGGTTCGGGTCGATCATAGCGCAAAGTTTTTTTGCTGGCCCGCAGGAAGGGTTTCTTGCCGTTGCTCGGCTACGGATTGGTCTCTGGTTATTGGGCTTGCTTGTCGGTGAGCCTTGCTTGTCGGTGAGCTTGCTTGTCGGCGAGCCTTGCTTGTCGGTGAGCTTGATCTCGCGTCGGTCTATTAGTGCGCCCCTCCCCGGGGCGGGGGTCACTTTCTTGGCTGTCGACCAGAGTTCGCGCTTTAGCGCCTTACTCTGGTCCCATGCAAAGAAAGTAACCAAAGAAAGCAGCTTTTCTGGCCCAAAGCAGTCACCGTTTGGTCACTTCGTAGAACATCGGTGGCACTCAGCTTGACAGAGCCCTGAATCACCTTCCACGCCCACTGACCATTTACGTCCTCCGAGCCCCTTGGCTCGTTAACACCGCAGGGAGGGGCGCACTAATTAGCCCGACACGAACACAAGCTCAACGAAGCAACAACATTCAACGCCCAATGACCGCCGGCTGCCGAACCGGCGCCCCCAACGCGCGCAGCGTCTCCTTGACCGTCGCAATCCGCACAGCCAGATCCGGACTCCGGGATTCGATCCTCAACTTATCCTGCCCGGCAAGCTTGATGTGCTTATGCTTCTGCACCATCTCGATGATCCGCATCGCATCGATCGGCGGATTCGGCACGAACTGCATCGAGATGGAAAGCTCCGCAGCATCGATCTTCGAAATGCCGAGCGGCTTGGCCGCGAGCCGCAACCTGTGCGTCTCCACCAGCGCATGCGCCTGCGCCGGCAACTTGCCAAAACGGTCCACCAACTCTTCG
The DNA here is from genome assembly GCF_031450805.1 of Caballeronia sp. LZ016. Classification (NCBI taxonomy): domain Bacteria; kingdom Pseudomonadati; phylum Pseudomonadota; class Betaproteobacteria; order Burkholderiales; family Burkholderiaceae; genus Caballeronia; species Caballeronia sp. LZ016. Next base: position 2,365,990 of record NZ_JARTVY010000001.1, on the reverse strand, counting down.
AGAATGCCATCGATCGCATCGCTCGATTCGCAATTCGCAAGCCGCTTGTACAACGACAGCCGCTCCTGCACATCACCACAATATTCCGCAGGAAGAATCGCCGGCGCGTGCAGGTTGATCTCCGTCGTCGCCGCAAGCGGCGCATTGAGATCAGGCTCGCGCCCGTCCTTCAGCGCGCGCACCGCATCGTTGAGCATGTCCGTATAAAGCTGGAAGCCGATCTCGTGAATCTCGCCCGACTGCTTGTCGCCCAGCACTTCGCCCGTGCCGCGAATCTCGAGGTCGTGCATCGCAAGATAAAAGCCCGAGCCCAATTCCTCCATCTGCTGGATCGCCTCCAGACGACGCTGCGCCTGCTTCGTAAGCGACTGCGGATCATGAACCAGCAAATATGCATACGCCTGGTGATGCGACCGTCCAACCCGCCCGCGCAACTGATGCAACTGCGCAAGGCCGAACTTGTCCGCGCGGTGCATGAGGATCGTATTCGCGCTCGGCACGTCGATGCCCGTCTCGATGATCGTCGTACACAACAGCACATTGGCACGCTGTCCGACGAAATCTCGCATCACGCGCTCCAGTTCGCGCTCATGCATCTGTCCATGCGCCACCGCTATACGCGCCTCGGGCACGAGCGCCTCGAGCATCGCGCGCCGGTTCTCGATCGTCTCCACCTCGTTATGCAGGAAGTACACCTGTCCGCCGCGCTTCAGTTCGCGCAGCATCGCCTCGCGGATCACGCCGTCGTCCTCGCGCCGCACGAACGTCTTGATCGCAAGACGCTTCTGCGGCGCAGTGGCGATCACCGAGAAATCGCGCAAGCCCTCCAGCGCCATGCCGAGCGTGCGGGGAATCGGCGTCGCGGTGAGCGTCAGCACATCGACCTCCGCGCGCAACGCCTTCAGCGCCTCCTTCTGACGCACGCCGAAGCGATGCTCCTCGTCGATGATCACGAGCCCCAGCCGCTTGAACTTCACATCGCTCGACAACAGCTTGTGCGTGCCGATCACGATATCGACCGTGCCTTCGTTGATCTGCTGCACCGCCGTCGACACTTCCTTGCCGGTCCGGAAGCGCGATAGTTCCGCGATGCGCACCGGCCAGTCGGAGAAGCGGTCTGTAAACGTCTGCGTGTGCTGTTCGGCGAGCAGCGTGGTAGGCGAAAGAATCGCGACCTGCTTGCCGCCCATCACCGCGATGAACGCCGCGCGCAACGCGACTTCCGTCTTGCCGAAGCCGACATCGCCGCAGACGAGACGATCCATCGGCTTGCCGCTCGTCATGTCCGCAATCACCGATGCAATCGCCGCCGCCTGGTCCGGCGTCTCCTCGAAACCGAAGCTCTCCGCGAACTTCGTGTAATCGCGCGGTTCGAGCTTGAACGCAAAGCCTTCACGCGACGCCCGGCGCGCATAGAGGTTGAGCAATTCGGCTGCCGTGTCGCGAATCTGCTGCGCAGCCTTGCGCTTCGCCTTGTCCCATTGACCCGAACCGAGCTGGTGCAGCGGCGCGCTCTCCGGGTCCGCGCCGCTATAGCGCGAAATCACATGCAGCTGCGCGACCGGCACATACAGCTTCGATTCGTTCTGATACTCCAGGTGCAGAAACTCAGTCTCGCCTTCGCCGAGGTCCATCGACACGAGACCCATGTATCGGCCGATGCCATGCTGCGCATGCACGACCGGATCGCCGACCTTGAGTTCCGCGAGGTCGCGCACCATCGAATCGACATTGCTGGCCTGTTCCTGGCGACGGCGCCCCGCGCGGCGCGCAAGCGGTCCATATAGTTCGGTTTCCGTAATAATGGCGAGCTTTTCTGCCGGCAAGGCAAAGCCGTTCGCCAGCGGCGCAATGCCGAGCGTGAACTTCGCATCGGCGGTGAGCCACTCCTGAAACGTATCGTGCAGCTCGCCACGCAAGCCGTTATCCGCGAGCAATTGCTGGATCGTCTCGCGCCGGCCCGCCGATTCCGCGACCAGCATCACACGATTTTCAGTCTGATCCAGATAATGACGCAGCGCGAGCAGCGGCTCCTCCGCGTGACGGTCGATCGCGAGACCCGGCAAGGGCACGGCCCAGCCGCCTTCGGGCGCCGCCGGAAACTTCAGTTGCGCGAAGGGCTTCGCGAACGTGAAGAAGTCGTCGTCGGTCAGGAACAGACGGCGCGGTTCGAGAAGCGGCCGCTCGCGGTCGTGCGAGAGGAAGTCGTAACGTTGCTTCGTGTCGTGCGTGAAGCGCTTGATCGCGGCATCGAGGTCGCCGATGAACGCAAGCTGCGAGCCTTGCGGCAGATAGTGAAAGAGCGTCGCGGTATCGTCGAAAAAGAGCGGCAGATAGTATTCGATGCCCGCCGACGGCACCCCGTTGCCGATGTCCTTGTAGATCTGCGAGCGGCTCGGATCGCCCTCGAAGACTTCGCGCCAGCGGCTGCGGAACGCGGTGCGCGCTGCCTCGTCGAACGGAAATTCGCGGCCCGGCAGCAGGCGCACATCCTTCACCGGGTAGAGGCTGCGCTGCGTGTCGGGATCGAAGGCGCGGATGGAATCCACCTGATCGTCGAACAAGTCGATGCGATACGGCAGCGGCGAACCCATCGGATAAAGGTCGATGAGCGATCCGCGCACGCAATATTCGCCCGGCCGCACGACCTGGCTTACGTGCTCGTAGCCCGCGAGCGTCAGTTGCGCCTTCAGCTTCGCTTCGTCGAGGCGCTCGCCCTGCGTGAACGAGAACGTGTACGCCGCGAGGAACGATGCCGGCGGCATCCGGTACAGCGCGGTCGTCGCGGGAACGATGAGAATGTCGCAGCGTCCTTCGCCGAGATCGTGCAGCGTGGCGAGGCGTTCGGAGACGAGATCCTGGTGCGGCGAGAACGTGTCGTAAGGCAGCGTTTCCCAGTCGGGCAGCAGGCGCACGCGGGCATCGGGCGCGAAGTAGGGCAGTTCGGCGGCGAGGCGCTGGGCATCGACCGCGCTCGCGCAAACCACCGTCAGAAGAGGCACGGCTTCGCGATGAGCGGCGCGATATCGCGCGATGGCGAGCGCATCCGACGAGCCGGATGCGCCGTCGAACACGAAACGCTGACCTGCCTTGACGAGCGCGATGGGGGAATTGGACTGCGCGTTGACGGCTTTCGAGGACATAAGGTGTGCATTGAACCGCCCGCACGCAGCGCATGAAAAGCTGCGCGCCGGACGTGGTCGCGAAAGACCTATTATAAAATCCGGGCTTCACTTTGACTTGGCCACATGATTCTCTCGTGACTTCGCCCGCCGCCCCGTCTACCACTGCGCGTCTCTACGCGCTGATTCCCTGCGCCGGCACCGGCAGCCGGTCCGGCGCGCCGATGCCGAAGCAATACCAGACGGTCGCGGGCCGGCCGATGCTCGGCTACACGCTCGCCGCATTCGACGCGTGCCCCGAATTCTCGCAGACCCTCGTCGTGCTCGCACCGGACGATCATCATTTCGACGCGCGCCGCTTCGCCGGGCTGCGCTTCGTCGTGGAGCGTCGCGGCGGGGCGTCGCGGCAGGCGTCGGTGTACAACGGGCTCGTCGCGTTGCGCGAATTCGGCGCGCGCGACGACGACTGGGTGCTCGTGCACGACGCCGCGCGTCCCGGCATCACGCCGGCGCTGATCCGAAAGCTCGTCGCGGAACTGCGCGACGATCCCATCGGCGGCATTCTCGCGCTGCCGGTCGCGGATACGCTCAAGCGCGTCGCAGCGAACATGCCCGATGCGCCGTCGAACGGGCCGCGCATCGCCCGCACGGAATCCCGCGACGGCTTGTGGCAGGCGCAGACGCCGCAGATGTTCCGCGTCGGCATGCTGCGCGAAGCGATCGAGCGTGCGCGGCACGACGGCCACGATCTCACGGACGAGGCCAGCGCGATCGAATGGCTCGGTCACTCGCCGAAGCTCGTGCAGGGCAGCCTGCGCAACTTCAAGGTCACTTATCCGGAAGACTTCGGTCTCGCCAGCGCGATCCTTTCCGCACCGGCTTGATCGCCGCCACGACCGGATCGCTCACTCTCTACTGCAAGGGTTGCATCGATGGATTTCAGAATCGGACAGGGATACGACGTGCATCAGCTCGTCGAAGGACGCGAGCTCATCATCGGCGGGGTGAAGATTCCGTACGAACTCGGCTTGCTCGGGCACTCCGACGCCGACGTGCTGCTGCACGCCATCACCGATGCGCTCTTCGGCGCGGCCGCGCTCGGCGATATCGGCCGGCATTTTCCGGACACGGCGACGGAGTTCGCGGGCGCTGACAGCCGCGTCCTGCTGCGCGAAGCGGCGAAGCGCGTGTCCGAGGCGGGCTTCGCGATTGCTAACGTCGACAGCACGGTGATCGCTCAGGCGCCCAAGCTCGCGCCGCATATCGAGGCGATGCGCGGGAACATCGCAGCGGACCTCGATCTGCCGGCCGACCGCGTGAACGTGAAGGCGAAAACCAACGAGAAGCTCGGCTATCTGGGCCGCAAGGAAGGCATCGAGGCGCAAGCCGCGGTGCTCCTGCGCCGTACGTCGATCGATCACTGAGCGGCACACGCCGCGCGCCGGAGCAGCGCGGCGTTCTTCGGCGCCTTACTTTCCCTCCGCCGCGATCGTCAGCGCGACCGCGCCGATCACCGCGGCGATGCGGCCGACATCGCGCAGTTGCGTCGTCGTCATGCCTTCGGTCACGAGATTTTCGTAGTGCGACTTCACGCAGAAGTGGCACTTGCCGATGATCGACGCCGCGAGCGCATACATCTCGAAGCGCCGCTTGTCCACGCCGCCATGCGACGCATACGCGTTCATCCGCAAGCCGGCCGGCTGGGTCTTGAGATCGGCGTTGTCGGCCATCTCCAGATACGGATACCACACGTTGTTCATGCCCATCAGCGCGGCGGCGGTCAGCGCGGCATTGGTCTCTTCGGGCGACAGCACGCCCGCATTGCGGATGATGTCCACGAGTCTCGTCGCCTTGGCCGCATAAGCCGCGGCGAGCGCGACGCCGACCGCGTCATTGCCCTGAAGCGACGAACGGGCGATGGTGCCGTCGACGTTCAGGCGAATATCCTTCGCGTAATCGGGGACCAGCTCCTTGATCGAGGAAAGGAATTCCACTGACTTCTCCTATTCGATGAACTTCTGTGGCGTTCGATGGCGACAAAAAACCCGCCGGCTTCCGAGCGAACGCTCGAAAGAGGGCGGGCTTCATGCACGAGGCTCGATGTATGGCGCTCAGAGCGTCGCGCCGCCGACCGCGCGGTTGCACGGGCAGAGTTCGTCGGTCTGCAGGCCGTCGAGAATGCGCAGCACTTCTTCGGGATTGCGGCCCACGTTCAGATTGTTCACGGACACGTGCTGAATGACGTTGTCCGGATCGACGATGAACGTCGCGCGAAGCGCCACGCCCGCTTCCTTGTCGCGCACGCCGAGCTGATCGATGAGTTCGCCCTTCACGTCGCCGAACGAATAGTGGTTCAGCTTATTGAGGTCCTTGTGCTCGCGGCGCCATGCGAGCTTGACGAATTCGTTGTCGACGCTGCCGCCCAGCAGGACGGCGTCGCGGTCTTCGAAATCGCTAGCGAGCTTGCCGAATTCGACGATTTCGGTCGGGCAGACGAAGGTGAAGTCTTTCGGATAGAAGTAGATGATCTTCCACTTGCCCGGAAAGGACTGCTCGGTAATTTCCTCGAACGCGGACTGGCCGTTCTCTTCGTGGTTGTTGAAACCCGGCTTCGCAGCGGTGACGGTGAATGCTTCGACTTTATCGCCAACGGTCTTCATGCAAACGCTCCTGTGTTCGTTGAATGGACAACTCAAGCCAAACTACCGGAAAGCCGCAACGCGAGAATGACACCGCCTGGACGGTCGCCGCGCGTCGAACCGGAACATCATAACTCCGCGAATTCGAGGCTTCAAAAGTTTATGCCTAATGAAGCGGATAGGTTTTACGAATGGGTGTCGCTCGGTCGCTCAGTCGCGGGGACCGTCGAACCTCGCGTTCTTCATGTGCGGAAAGTCGATCGTCACTTCGAAGCCCGGCAGCGGCGTGCGATTGCGCAGTCGCAACGTGCCGCGCTGGCGCGTGACGAGCCGCTGAACGATCGCCATGCCGAGGCCGGTGCCGTTCGCCTGCGTGCGCGCCGTGTCGACGCGATAGAAGGGCCGCGTGATCAGCCCGACCTGATCGTCGGGGATGCCGCCGCCTTCGTCCATTACCGAAAGCTCGACTCTGCCGTGCACGACGCGCGTTTGCAGCGTGATCCGCGCGATGTCGTCGCGTTCGCTGCGGCCGTATTTGCGCGCGTTTTCGAGCAGATTGCCGACGACGCGCCGCGCATCGGTCGGATCGCCCTCGATGATCGCTCCCGGCGCGAGGTCCGTGCGCATCACGACGCCGTCATCGGCCTGAAAGCGCGCGGCGAGCTCGCCCGCGATCATCGACAGATCGACGGCCTCGGGCATGCGCTGCATCGGCCGCGCATAGTCGAGAAAGCGCCCGATGATCATGTCCATCTGCTCGATGTCGTCGATCATCGCGAGTTTCGTCGCTTCGTCCGACGGGCTCATCTCGGTTTCCAGACGCAGGCGCGCAAGCGGCGTGCGCAGGTCGTGCGATATGCCCGCGAGCATCAGCGCGCGATCGGCCTCCAGTTGCTCGAGGTTCTGCACCATCTGGTTGAAGCTGCGATTCGTCTCCGCCGCGACGCCCATGCCGCGATCGGGCAGCGGTTCGGGAGACTGTCCCGAGCCGACCTTGCGCGCCGCGAGCGCCAGGCGCGCGAACGGCCGGTTCACGAGGCTCGTGATGAACGCCGCGCCGAACAGCGACAGCGCGAGCGCGAACACGCCCCAGCCGGCCCATTGAAGGCCCGTGACGGTGTCGAGCTGGTCGCGGTCGAGCGCGACCCAATAGTCGTCGTCGTCGATCTTGAAGCTGATCCACACGCCGGGAATGTCGTTCACCGACTGCGCGATGATCGTGTCGTTGCCAAGCCGGCCGCGCACGTCGCGCTCGATCAGCCGGTTGAGCGATTCGTCGGGCTGCAGACGATATTTGTCCGTCGTCTCGCGCGGGTACACCCGCACGCCCTCGTTGCTTTCGAGGTCCTGAAGCAGCGCGCGGCGCAGGTCGGGATCGGAATAGAGAAGGGCCGTGCGCGTGAGCTTGACGACGGCGACGAGTTGAAGCGCCACGCGCTGCGCGCGCGGCTCCCGCTCGATCACGCGAAAGCTCTGGAACCACGCGGTGAGACTGACCGCGATCAGCAGCGCGATCAGCGCGAAGGTTCGCCAGAACAGGCCGCCGAACGCAAGCGCCAGTAGCCGCCTGTCGATGCGCATGGGTCTATCGGGTTCCGCCCGGTGAAGGAGATAAAGCGTATCGGACTCGCTGAAGAAGCGTGCGAAGGCTCAGGCCGCGCCGTCGGGGATGAAGACATAACCGAGACCCCACACCGTCTGGATGAAGCGCGGGCTGCTCGGGTCCGGCTCGATCAGCTTGCGCAGACGCGAAATCTGCACATCGAGGCTGCGGTCGAACACTTCGTATTCACGGCCGCGTGCAAGCTCCATCAGCTTTTCACGCGAAAGCGGCTGGCGCGGATGGCGCGCGAACACTTTCAGCACCGAGAATTCGCCGGTGGTCAGCGGGATCTCCTGACCGTTCTTCGTGAGCGTGCGCGTGGCGAGATTCAGCGCGAATTCGCCGAACTCGAACACCTCGGTGGTTTCCGACGGCGCGCCCGGCAGTTCGGACGGCGTTTGCCGGCGCAGCACCGCATGAATGCGCGCGACGAGTTCGCGCGGGTTGAACGGCTTCGGCAGATAGTCGTCAGCGCCCATTTCCAGGCCGACGATGCGATCGACATCCTCACCCTTCGCGGTGAGCATGATGATCGGCGTGCGATCGTTGCTGCCGCGCAGACGCCGGCAGATGGAAAGGCCGTCTTCGCCGGGCAGCATCAGGTCGAGCACGAGCAGGTCGAAGCGCTCGCGCACCCACAGCTTGTTCATCGACGGCGCATTTTCGGCGACATACACGTTGAAGCCCTGTTCGCCGAGATAGCGCCGCAGAAGATCACGCAGGCGAGGATCGTCGTCGACTACGAGGATTTTTGAAGGGTTCTTGGTTTCCATGGATGCATCTTAGCGCGTTTGTTCAAACGCCGAGTTTGTAACAAAAGCGAGTGTAACAGTCCGTTACAAAATTTACGGGGCCTGTGGCACGCCTCTTATCATCCGTGCGTACACTGCTTTACCTTGGCCCGCCATTCGGTAGATACTCCATTAGACCAATGCGTCGCGCGGCATGTCCCGCCTGCGTGAAAGCGTGAAAAGAATGAGGCTGTCTGGTTGTCGAGCAACGAAGGGAACAACATGAAGGGAGCGCGGCAGCGCGGACCTGTGCGCAGCAGGCGCATCTCCAGAAGGACGCTACTCGCAAGTGCGCTCTATGCCGTACTGAGCGCGCAGCATGCCTATGCGCAACCTTCGGGCTCGGCCGGTTCCGTCAGCACGATCAGCCGCGCCGTCCTTACGCCGGATAGCCGCTCGGACGGCAAGATCGTCCGCGCGCAGCAGCGCAGCGGCAAGGGTTCCGGCAAGCGCAATAGCGACAGCAAGCAGCCCGTGCTTCAACCCGTACAGCAGGTCGACGATACCCCGCCCGCGCGTCCGCCGCGGCACACGGTGATGACCGCCGACGAGCGCCGACTCTTGCGCCAGCACATCGAAGAGGCCGTGCGCGATCTCTATAAACGCTGATTCTGACAGGGGCGAACGCGATGAACCGACGTGGATTCCTGTCGATCGCGGGCGCGCTGGCGGCAGCGCCGATGCCGGCCACAGCCGCGCTGACGGCGGCGCGTGCGGACGGCGCGATCAAGGCGCTGATTCTCGTCGACTTCAACGGCGGCAACGATGGCCTCAACACGGTCATTCCCATCGCGGACGAGCGCTATCGCGCGCTTCGGCCGACGCTGCATATTCCCCGCGACAGAGCCTTGCGTCTCGATGACCGCACGGGGCTTCACCCGTCGCTGCGTCCGTTGATGCCCGCGTGGAATGCGGGCGAATGGGCGATCGTGCAAGGCGTCGGTTATGCGCAGCCGAGGCGCTCGCATTACCGCTCGCAGCAGATCTGGAACACGGCGTCGGACGCGGACGACTATCGTCGCGAGGGCTGGCTCGCGCGATCGATTGCATCGCGAATGCACACGTTCGGCACGGCGGAAGCGGGACCGTTTCCGGCTGGCGTCGACGCATCGCAACTGCACTTGCCTTTCGACATGCGTTCGTTCGCGGCATCGTGCGAAGCGGCTGCGCGTGCGGTCCACGCGAGCCGTGCGCAGAAGGGCGTCACCGTGATCCGCCTCGCGCTGAACGGCTTCGATACGCACGAGCATCAGGCAGCACGGCACGCATCGTTGCTCGCGCAGTTCGCCGATGGCATCGCTTCCTTGCGCGAGACGTTGACGGCGAGCGGTGAGTGGCGTCGCACGCTCGTGATGACTCGTTCGGAGTTCGGACGATCCGCGCACGAGAACGACGCTCGCGGCACCGATCACGGCGCGGGCGCGCCGCATTTCCTGCTGGGCGGCGCGGTGCGCGGCGGCTTGTTCGGCGACGCACCGAAGCTCGATCAGCTCGACGCGGACGGCGGCGTGCCGGCTTCCGTCGACTTCAGGCGGCTTTGCGCGACGGTGCTCGACGCGTGCTGGAGCGTGGCGTCGGCGCCGGTCATCGGGCGCTCGTTCGAGCCGCTGCCGTTCGTGCGCGTGTAGCGCCTATCGCGTTCGCCAGGTGATCCACAGTTTGCGGATCGGCGTGAGCGAGATGCGCTGATGCAGCACCTGAAAGCCTTCCCGTTCGATTTCATCCAAACGCGCCTGAGACAGCGCCGCCTGCGCACGCAGCACGCGCTGCGATGCGCGCTCGGCGTGCGGGATGGCGGCAAGCGCATCGTCGAGTGAACGGCGGGCGCGTTCTGTCTGAAAGCGCATGAGATCGGAAAAGGCGTCGCTGTACTTGCGATTGATGATGTCCGCCGCCGTCACGTTGAAACGCTGCAATTCGTCGATGGGCACGTAGATGCGTCCGTTGCGCGCGTCGTCGCCGATTTCCTGCACGCGTTCGGCGAGCAGCAGCGCCGCGCCGAGCGGCGCGGCCCATGACGCGGCGTCCGCGGGATTGCGCGCCGTGGCGCTCGCGACGGCCGTGCCGAACGCGCCGCCCGTCTGATCCAGGTAACGCCGCAGGCCGGGCCAGTCGAGATAGCGCGCCTGGTCGAGGTCCATGCGGAAGCCATCGACGAGCGCCGCAAGCGCCGCGCGCAACGCGGCATCCAGCGGACTGCCGGGCGGGCACTGCGCCCGCAGCGCCTTCGTGACCGGATGCGTCGGCTCGCCGGCATCGAGCTTGCCGAGTTCGGCTTGCCACCACGCGTGCTTGGTGCGGCCGATGGTCGGATCGCTGGTTTCCTTCACCGTCTCTTCCAGTTCCCGATACAGCGCATAAAGCGCGGTCAGGAGCGGCTGACGCGCGGCGGGCGCGCGGCGCAGCGCATAGTACGTACTGGAGCCTTCGGGGGCGGCCTTTTTCTGGCAGTAATCGTCGAAGTTCACGGAGAGGGCGTGTGGGATGTGCAATGGAAGCGAGGCGGCGGCCATTTTATCCGGCCGGGCGATGCAGCGCAGCCCGAGCGATGCCGACCGCGCGGGTCCAGCGACGGCCGCGAGCCGATGTGCGCCCACCCACCGACGATGCGCGCGGCCCGCGCAACACTGCGCAAGACACGTGAAAACGCAAACCGACCGGAGACGACAATGGCCCTCAGCAAGACGGAGAACAAGCAGTTCGGCGACAAGTGCGTGCCGTTCCTCGTGAGAAGCGTGGCGAAGGATTTCGGCTTCGACTTTCGCGTGTGTCCGCGTCAAATGAGCGTCTCGCCGACGCTCGGGCTGCACATCACGGCCGCGCGCCGGGCGGACGCGAAGCTGTCTTATCCGCTCAACGTGTTCGTGCACTGGGAGCCGTCGAGCGTGCGGCGCTTCCTGTCGCATATCGACAGGCCGTTCGCGGCCGCGCAGGCCAGCGAGCGAGTCGCGCAGGAAATCAGGAAGCGGATGGGCCAGCCGGGCTTCGACTTCGCCGGGCGATCGCAGGCTAAAGGCGAAGTGATGATGGTGGAAGTGGGCGATATCGTGCTGTAGCGCACGCGCCTGAAAAACAAAAACCCCTTTGCGGATCAAAGGGGTTCGTGTGGTGCGAGGAGGGGGACTCGAACCCCCACACCATTGCTGGCGTCAGGACCTAAACCTGGTGCGTCTACCAATTTCGCCATCCTCGCAGCACGGCGGCTTTCCCGCCGCCGTGTCCGGCACCGGTCCACTGTGCCAAGCCGCGAATTCTAACGCATTCGTCAGGCGATGTCTGCCAATTTGCGTCGCATGCAGCCGTGCGAGGCGTTGGACGCGGCCTGTCCATGAAGGACGAATGACAGTCCATATCCGCCATGCGTGCGTGGCGATTGCGGCCCCGCACACGTCTGCCTAGAATCACGTCGTCCTCGCCTCTCGCAGACACCTCGCTCTCATGACCCGCAACGCGCGCAATCGCTTCGTCGCATGGCTCGGCATCGCCGCCATGTGGCTCGCTTTTGTCGCGCCGGTCATCAGCCAGAGCATCGCCGCTCGCAATGGAGCGCTCGATACCGAAGCCGCATTCTGCACCGTCGATACGCTGCCGCGCGTCTTCGCGACCGCGGATGAGCACGCTCACCATCACCTCGACGCGGACAACACGCTCGCCGACAACGCCGACGCTGACGCCGAAGCCGGCGAACACGCCGCCCACGCGTCTCATGCCGAAGCCGGTGAACACGCCGGCCACTTCGACGCCTGTTCGTATTGCGGGCTCCTTGCGCATCATCTGCCGGTCGTATTCGCGGCTTCGCATGCGGTCGCATCAACGGAGCGTGTCGCGCGCGCGACGCCGGTCGCCGCTCACGATCCCGTCAGCACGAAGTCCTTCAACGCCGCCGCACCGCGCGCGCCTCCTGTCCTTTCCTGAAGCCGTCTCCCGTCCGATCGCGTAGTCGTTCGTCCGGCGCATGAGCGCGCGGGCGATGCGGTCGCTCGTCAGTTCTTTCAGGAATCCACGATGTTCACGCTCCTCAAGCGAGCGCGACGGCATTCGCGCCGTCGCGCCGTCACGCCATGGCGCGCGGCTTTGCCGTTGTCGCTGATGGCCCATGCCGCATGGTCCGCGACACCGGTCGCCGCCACCGCCACGCCCAACGCCGATACCGGCTCGCCCGCGTCCGAAGCGGAAACCGCGCTTGCGCCCGTCGTCGTGACGGCGCAGTCATCCTCGACGGTGCGCTCGCCGCTCGATCCGAACCTGCCCGCCAGCGTCAACACCGTCACCGCCGATCAGTTCCAGTACTGGAACGTCACGACGCCCGAAGACGTGCTGAAGTACGCGCCGAACATGGCCGTGCGCAAGCGCTTCATCGGCGATCCGAACGCGACCATCTCCGTGCGCGGCACGAGCAACGCGCAGACGGCGCGCGGCCTCGTCTATGCGGACGGCCTGCTGCTCAGCAATTTCCTCGGCAACACATGGACCTTCGCGCCGCGCTGGTCGATGGTTTTCGCCGACGACATCGCCCGCACGGATGTCATCTACGGCCCGTACTCGGCGCTCTATCCCGGCAACTCGATCGGCGCGACCGTCGCGATCACGACCCGCATGCCGACGCAGTTCGAAGCCGATGCGAAAGTGCAGGCGTTCACGCAGCACTTCGACCTGTTCGGCATCAACCGCAGCTTCAACGGCACGAATACGACGGGGAAGGTCGGCGACCGCATCGGCAAGTTCTCGTTTCTGATCGGCTTCGATCATCTGGAGAACACCGGCCAGCCGCTGCAGTTCGCGACCTTCGTGCAATCGCGCACGCCCGCCACCGCCGCCGCTACGCCCGTCACCGGCGCACGCTACTACAACGACCAGTTCAACGCGCGCACGGCGGTCGTCGGCACCGCGGCCGAAGGCATCGAGCGAACGTTTCAGGATCAGCTGCGCGTGAAGCTCGCCTACGACCTGACGAGCACGCTGCAGGCCGGCTTCACGCTCGGCTACTGGCATCAGAAGTACAACAGCGACACGACGAGCTTCCTTCGCGACGCCGCGGGCAACCCGGTGTACAGCGGCCGCGTGAACATCGACGGCTTCGAATACAACCTTCCCGCCGCCACGTTCGCGCCGAGCCTGGGATCGAGCGAGAACTTCCTCTACGGCCTCTCGCTGCGCACGCATCACGACACGGGCTGGAATGCGGAGGCGGTGGCTTCGTACTTCGACATCACGCAGAGCATCGCGCGCACGGCGAACTCCGGCGTTCCCGGCGACGGCCCCGGCACGCTCACGGACGGTTCCGGCTCGGGATGGAAGTCGCTCGATCTGCGCACGAGCTGGACGCCGACGGCAAGCGCGGGGCTCACCGCGCACGCGCTCTCGTTCGGCTATCACTACGACAACTATTTTCTGGACAACGTCACGACGAACACGAGCGCATGGCGCGATGGCGCGGGCGTTTCGTTCGCCAATGCGTTCGCCGGCCGCACGCGCACGCAGGCCGTCTACGCGCAGGACGCATGGCGCTTTCTGCCGCGGTGGGCGTTCACTTACGGCGTGCGCTACGAGAACTGGAATGCCTACGACGGCTCCCGCGCGCTCGGCGCAACGTCGCTCGCCTATGGCGATGTGAGCCAGAGCCACTGGTCGCCCAAAGCATCGCTTTCGTTCGACGCCACCCGCGACCTGACGCTGCGCGCATCGATCGGGCGGGCGTACCGCTTTCCGACCGTCGGCGAGTTGTTCCAGGGGCAGGTCAACGGTGTATCCATCATCAATAGCAATCCGAATCTGCAACCGGAGAACGATCTGTCGAAAGAGCTCACCGCCGAATGGACGCATGGCAACGGCATCTATCGCTTCACGCTCTTTCAGGATGACGTAAAGAACACGATCCTGAGCCAGACGAACACGACCGTCATTCCCAACGTGACGAACTTCCAGAACATCGGCAAGGTGCGCTCACGCGGGGCCGAAGCGAGCTACGAAGGCCAGGACGTGCTGCTGCGCGGGCTCGATCTCGCCGCGAACGTCGCGTACACGCAGTCGAAGATCATCGAGAACAGCAACAACCCGGCGTCGGTCGGCAAGTACTTCTATCGCATCCCGCTGTGGCGCGTGAACGCGGTCGCGACGTATCGCGCGACCGAAAAGATGGCCGGCACGCTCGCACTGCGCTACTCCGGCCGCCAGTACAACACGCTCACCAACACGGACGTGAATCCGAACACGTATGGCGGCACGAGCACGTATGCCGTCGTCGACGCCAAGCTCACGTACAAGCCGACCAGGACGACGCAACTGGGCGTGGGCGTCGACAACCTGTTCGACCGACGCTACTACGTCTTTCATCCCTATCCGGGCCGCACGTTCTACGTGGAAGGGCGCATCGGCATCTGATGCCGGTCTGTTCCCAACTCAAACATTCGACAGGACACGTCATGCACGCACCTCAATCCACGCTCGCCGCACCGGATGGCGAAGTCGTCGCCGAGCGCCGCACGCTGTGGCGCTGGCATTTCTATGCGGGACTCTTCGTGATGCCGCTGCTCATCGTGCTGGCGATCACCGGCACGTTGTACTGCTTCCAGCCGCAGATCGAGCCGATGCTGTATCGCGAGCGGATGGTCGTCGCCGATACCGGCGCGCCGCGTCTCTCGCAGGATGCGCTGCTCGCAAAAGCGACCGCCGCCGAGCCGCGCGACGCCGTGCCCACGCTCGCGCAGATCGAAACGGATCGCACCCGCAGCGCCGAGTTCGTGTTCCGGCTGCGATCGGGGGAAAGCGAGAGCGTCTACGTCAATCCGTACGACGGCGCGGTGCTCGGCACGCTCTCCGTCGAGCATCGACTGATGAAGCAGATCCGCAATCTGCATCGCGGGCTGATGCTCGGCAAGACCGGCGAATTGCTCATGGAACTCGCCGGATGCTGGGCGCTCGTGATGATCGGCACGGGCGTCGCGCTGTGGTGGCCGTGGGGCAGGGCGAACCGCCGCGCGGGCGGCGTGTGGCTGCCGCGTCTGACGCTCAAAGGGCGCGCGTGGTGGCGCGACCTGCATGCGGTCGGCGGCGTATGGCTCGCGATAGGCGCGCTGTTCTTCGTGCTGAGCGGCCTGCCGTGGTCGGGTTCGTGGGGCAAGCAGTTCAAGGCGCTGGCGACGACCGCATCGCTCGGCTATCCGAAGGGCGCGTGGGGCGAAGCGCACGTGCATTCGACCGCGCCGGGCAAGGCATCGGGGATAAGCGGCGAGCACGCGATGCACGGGATGGCCATGAAAATGGATGACTTGCCGCTGCATCAGACGCCGTGGGCCGTGGGCGCGACCACGGTGCCGGACAGTGACAGCCATGCGGCTGCCTCGCGCGTATCGCTCGATGATGTCGTCGCGCTCGCGGCGAAGCTCGGTGTCGCGGATGACTACGGCGTCGCGCTGCCGTCATCGGCCACGGGCGTGTACACGGTGTCGTATTTTCCCGCCGATCCGCGCGCGGAACGCACGCTGCATATCGACCAGTACAGCGGCCGCGTGCTTTCCGATATCTCGTACCGGAGCTACGGACCGATCGCGCAAGTCATCTCATATGGCACGTCGCTGCACATGGGGCGCTACTTCGGGTTGGCGAACCAGATCATCTGCTCGGCGATTTCGCTCGGACTGGCCGCGCTGTCGGTGACGGGCTTCGTGATGTGGCTCAAGCGCCGTCCGTCGCGGACGCTCGGCGCGCCGTCGCGTCCGGCGAAGCGTCCGCCGATGCGCGCGTGGCGCGGCGGGATGGCGCTCGTCGGCGTCGTCTTTCCGCTGATGGGCGCGACGATGCTCGCGGTGTGGTGTCTGGATCGCGTGGCGTTCGGGCGGCGATCGGGGGCGCGAGCACAGGCGTGACGCGCTGCGCCCCCGGCGTCGGCAGCGCAGTGCTCAGACGGCGCCGAATCGCAAGCGCGTGAGCTGCTCCGCTTCGTTCGCGAGCAAGCGGGCGGCGTCGCGGATCGCGACATCGAGCGTGATCGGGCCGGGCGCGGGGGAGAAGCATCCGCTGAAGAACTGCGACAGACGCGGCAGCGCCGCCGAATCGACCGCGCCCGACAGCAGCGAGGCCGTCACGCCCGCCGCCCGCGCATGCTTGCAGGCGATGAACGGCGCTTTTCCGTGCAGCGTCTGCACGTCGGAGCGGCCTTCGCCGGTGATGAGCCAGTTGGCGCCGGCGAGCGCGTCGTCGAGACCGATCTCGCGGGCCACGACTTCCGCCCCGGTCTCGAAGCGCGCGCCGAGCATGTGGAGCGCGAAGCCGAGCCCGCCCGCCGCGCCCGCGCCCGGCTCGTTGCGCCTGACGAAGCCCATTGCCGGCTCGAGCCTGTCGGCGAAATGGGCGAGGGCAGCATCGATTGTCGCGATCTGATCGGGCGTCACGCCTTTCTGCGGCCCGAAAACGGCGGTTGCGCCGTGCTCGCCGGTGAGCGGGTTATCGACATCCGACATGCCGACGAACTCGGCCTCTTTCAGGCGCGGGTCGAGCCCGGACGCATCGACACGGGCGACTTTCGCCAGCGACGAGGGCGCCGGCTGCAATTCCCGACCGTCCGCATCGAAGAGTTTGAGCCCGAGGCCGACGAGCAGGCCCGCGCCGCCATCGTTCGTGCTGCTGCCGCCGAGCGCGACGAAGAAGCGGCGCGCGCCCGAGTCGAGCAGGGCGCGGATCGCCTCGCCCATGCCGAGCGTGCTGCGCTCGGTGACCGGGACGACCATGCCGTCGGGATCGGTGATGCCGACCACTTCCGCTGTCTCGATGATCGCGCTGCCATCGGCGAGCAGCCCGGTCGCCGCATCGCGCCGCGCGGCCGCCGCGCCGCGCACGTTCAGCATGCGCCGTTCGCCGCCTGCCGCGAGCATCGCGTCGAGCGTGCCTTCGCCGCCGTCGGCCATTGGACGAATGCGGAGTTCCGCGTCCGGCCGTGCGCGTTTGATGCCGTCCGCGATGGCATTGGCGACGCCTTCGGCGGAAAGCGATCCCTTGAACGAATCCGGAGCGATGACGACGACCGGAGCGGGCGCGGCTGGCGTGACGTTAGGCATGGTGTCTCGATATTCTGATAGGAAAGGACGATTGAAATGTCGCGGCAATGCCTCACTTATGCGCTTCCGGCATGCCGGCGATTCACGGCGGCAATGCACGCGGCTGTCGCGAGGGAACTGCGCGGCCAAGCTTATCAGCGCGCCGCGCGCAGCAAAATAGCCGGCGCCTCATAGCGGGCATCGTGCGGCGGCGTGTGTGCGGTGAAATCGCGGATTTTCGCCAGAACACGGCCTCAAAAACGGCCAAACAGCGTGAAACGGAGCATGTCCGTTCGGGCAGCCGAAGGCCGTCCGATTTGTTTGCTAGAATGGCTGGCTCTGTTGGCTGACTCGCTCGGCGACGGTCCGGGCGTTTGCTGAAGGCGCGTTTCGTGTTTCATGCGCTCCATGAACGCCGGTCCTCGAAGAGATGAGCGCCGGCGGTTTCAACGGACCCGCGCCTTTAGAACCGCGGAAGAACCGAACACCGAACATCGATTTACTCTAGGACGATTGAAGCCATGGCTAACGTAGTTGAAAACCTCGGCAAGCTCGAACGCCGCCTGACCATTTCCCTGCCGAAAGAATCGGTGCAGAAGGAAGTGGATTCGCGCATCCGCCAGTTGGCCAAGAACGTGCGCATGCCGGGTTTCCGCCCGGGCAAGGTGCCGCTCAAGATGGTCACGCAGCAGTATGGCGGCCAGGTCGAGGCCGAAGTGCTGAGCGACAAGGTCGGCAAGGAGTTCTTCGATGTCACGCGCGCCGAGAACCTGCGCGTCGCGGGCCAGCCGAGCTTTGCGCCGAAGGGCGAAGCCGCTGCCGATACCGATACGGACGCCTACGCCTTCGACGCGACCTTCGAGGTCTATCCCGAAGTCAAGCTGGGCGACGTCGCGACCGCTGAAATCGAGCGCACCGTGACGACCATCTCCGAAGCGGAAGTCGACCGCACGCTCGACATCCTGCGCAAGCAGCGCGTTCATTTCCATGCACGCGGCGAAGGCGGCGAGCACGGCGACGGCGGCGCGGACACGGCGGCCAAGGACGGCGACCGCATCACGCTGGACTTCGTCGGCAAGCTGGACGGCGTCGAATTCGAAGGCGGCAGTGCGCAGGACTTCGCGTTCGTGCTGGGCGAAGGCCGCATGCTGCCGGAGTTCGAACAAGCGGCGACGGGCCTGAAGGTCGGCGAGTCGCGCGAATTCGACCTCAAGTTCCCGGACGACTATCACGGCAAGGACGTCGCCGGCAAGACGGCGCAGTTCACCATCACTGTGAAAAAGATCGAATGGCCCCATCTGCCGGAAGTGGACGCGGACTTCGCGAAGTCGCTCGGCATCGAGGACGGCGATCTGACGAAGATGCGCGCCGAAATCAAGGACAACCTGGAGCGTGAAGCCAAGCGCCGCACGCAGCAGATCGTGAAGAACCAGGTGATGGACGCGCTGCTCAAGATTTCGGAGCTGGACGTGCCGAAGGCGCTCGTCGAGCAGGACCAGCAGCGTCTCGTCGAAATGGCGCGTCAGGATCTTCAGCAACGTGGCGTGCCGAACGCCGCGGACGCCCCGATCCCGGCTGAAATGTTCGCCGAGCAGGCAGAGCGCCGCGTGAAGCTGGGCCTCGTTCTCGCCGAACTCGTGAAGGCCAACGATTTGCAGGCAAAGCCCGAGCAGATCCGCGCTGAAGTCGACGAGTTCGCGAAAAGCTACGAAGACCCGAAGGAAGTCGTCCGCTGGTATTATTCGAACCAGCAGCGCCTCGCCGAAATGGAAGCGTACGTCGTGGAAAGCAACGTCGTCGAATTCGTGCTCGGCAAGGCCAAGGTGACCGACAAGGAAGTCAGCTTCGAGGAACTGGCCAGCGCAACGGCGCAAGCCTGACGCGAACGGCCAAGGGGCGTGCGGTGTCGTCGATGGCGGCCCGCACGCCTTTTTTGCATTAAAGTTCGAACGTGCCAATGCCGTTCGAATGGCTGTCCCTTCGTCGTTCAGTATCCCTATTCCGAACAAGGAAATTGCATGACCTTTCGCGCTGAATTGCTCGACACGCTGGCGTCCCATGCTCCGCGGGACTTCGAAGCCCAGGCGCTCGGCCTCGTTCCGATGGTCGTGGAAACGAGCGGCCGCGGCGAGCGTGCCTATGACATCTACTCGCGCCTCCTGAAAGAGCGCGTGGTGTTCCTCGTCGGCGAAGTCAATGACCAGTCGGCGAACCTGGTCGTGGCGCAGCTGCTGTTTCTCGAGAGCGAGAATCCGGACAAGGACATCAGCCTGTACATCAACAGCCCTGGCGGCTCCGTCTCGGCCGGCATGGCCATCTACGACACGATGCAGTTCGTGAAGCCGGACGTCTCCACGCTCTGCATGGGGCTTGCTGCGAGCATGGGCGCGTTCCTGCTGGCGTCGGGTGCGAAGGGCAAGCGCGTGGCGCTGCCCAACGCCCGCGTGATGATCCACCAGCCGCTGGGCGGCGCGCGCGGCCAGGCGTCGGACATCGAGATTCAGGCGCGGGAAATTCTGTATCTGAAGGAGCGTCTGAACCAGTTGCTGTCGCATCACACGGGTCAGCCGGTCGAGCGCATCGCGCGCGACACGGATCGCGACAACTTCATGTCCGGCGACGACGCGCAAGCCTACGGCATCGTCGACCAGGTGCTGCACAAGCGTCCCTGAAGGCGTCCGGAGCGGCGCCGCACCGGGCCTGCCAGCCAGGACCGGCCGAATTCGGACGGCGGATGCGGCGCAACGCCAAAACGCGCTTCGACCGGGCCGCGCGGGCTGATCTGCGTGGCCGGATCGAAGGGCGTATCATGTAACAAGAGTGTCCGGAGGCGTACACATCTATGGCGGACAAGAAAGGTTCCAGCAGCGAAAAGCTGCTGTATTGCTCGTTTTGCGGAAAGAGCCAGCATGAGGTGAAAAAACTCATCGCTGGGCCGTCGGTATTCATCTGCGATGAATGTATCGACCTGTGCAACGAGATCATTCGCGATGAGGCGGCTGGCGCGGCGGAAGAGGCCGGGCTTTCGAAGTCCGACCTGCCGAGCCCGCAGGAAATCAGCGATATCCTGAATCAGTACGTGATCGGCCAGGAACGCGCGAAGAAGATTCTCGCGGTGGCCGTATACAACCACTACAAGCGGCTCAAGCATCTCGACAAGAAGGACGACATCGAGCTGTCGAAGAGCAACATCCTGCTGATCGGGCCGACCGGCTCGGGCAAGACGCTGCTCGCGCAGACGCTCGCGCGCATGCTGAACGTGCCGTTCGTCATCGCGGACGCCACCACGCTGACCGAAGCGGGTTATGTCGGCGAGGACGTCGAGAACATCATTCAGAAGCTGCTGCAGAACTGCAACTACGAAGTCGACAAGGCGCAGCGCGGCATCGTCTATATCGATGAAATCGACAAGATCAGCCGCAAGTCGGACAACCCGTCGATTACACGGGACGTGTCGGGCGAAGGCGTGCAGCAGGCGCTTCTGAAGCTGGTCGAAGGCACGATGGCTTCGGTGCCGCCGCAAGGCGGGCGCAAGCATCCGAACCAAGACTTCATCCAGGTCGATACCACCAACATCCTGTTCATTTGCGGCGGCGCATTCGACGGGCTGGAGAAGGTGATCACGGACCGCACGGAAAAGACCGGCATCGGTTTCGGCGCGAGCGTGAAGAGCAAGCAGGATCGCGACGCGGGCGAAGTGCTGCGCGAAGTCGAGCCGGAAGACCTGATCAAGTTCGGCCTCATTCCGGAGTTGATCGGCCGTCTGCCCGTCGTGGCGACGCTCGGCAAGCTGGATGAAGCCGCGCTCGTCAAGATCCTGATCGAGCCGAAGAACGCGCTGGTGAAGCAGTATCACAAGCTCTTCGCAATGGAGCGCGTGGAACTGGAGATTCGCCCGGCTGCGCTGCAGGCGATTGCGCAAAAGGCGATTCGCCGCAAGACCGGCGCGCGCGGACTGCGTTCGATTCTGGAACAGGCGTTGCTCGATGTCATGTACGAACTGCCGACGATGAAGGGCGTATCGAAGGTAATCGTCGATGACAACACCATCGATGGCGACGGCAAGCCGCTGCTCATCTATGAAGACGCGCCGAAAGTAGCAGGATCGAATTAACCAGGGCTGTGTGTCGGCGAGAGGCCGTTCATGGCGACGTGAACGGCCTTTGTTTATTTTTTCGGTTTATCTTGTGGACGTTTGCTGACGATCTTGGACTACCGACTTTTCACTTCCGATAAAGGCTTGCAATAGCTCTTAACGGCCTTACTTACGAACGAACCGATTCCATTCATGGGGAAATGAAATGTCAGGAACCCAACTCCTCCCGCAGGAACGCATTACGCTGCCGCTGCTCCCGCTGCGCGACGTAGTCGTCTTCCCGCACATGGTGATTCCGCTCTTCGTTGGGCGGCCCAAGTCGATCAAGGCGCTCGAAGCCGCGATGGAAGGCGGCAAGCACATCATGCTCGTCGCCCAGAAGACCGCCGCGAAAGACGAGCCGACCGAAAAAGACATGTACGAAGTGGGATGTGTCGCCAACATCCTGCAAATGCTGAAGCTGCCGGACGGCACCGTGAAGGTGCTCGTCGAAGGCTTGCAGCGCGCGAAGACGCTGTCCATCGAAGAACAGGAAACACAGTTTTCCTGCGATGTGATGCCGCTCGAACCGGACCACGCCGACAGCGCCGAAACGGAAGCGCTGCGCCGCGCGATCGTGTCGCAGTTCGACCAGTACGTGAAGCTCAACAAGAAGATTCCGCCGGAGATCCTGACGTCGCTGTCGGGGATCGACGAAGCGGGTCGTCTCGCGGATACCATCGCCGCGCACCTGCCGCTCAAGCTCGACCAGAAGCAGCACATCCTCGAGATGTTCCCGGTCGTCGAGCGTCTCGAGCACCTGCTCGCGCAACTCGAAGCCGAAATCGACATCCTCCAGGTCGAAAAGCGCATCCGCGGTCGCGTGAAGCGCCAGATGGAAAAGAGCCAGCGCGAGTACTACCTGAACGAACAGGTCAAGGCCATCCAGAAGGAACTGGGCGAAGGCGAAGAGGGCGCGGATCTCGAGGAACTCGAGAAGCGCATCACTGCCGCGCGCATGCCGAAGGAAGCCAAGAAGAAGGCCGACGCCGAGCTCAAGAAGCTGAAGCTCATGTCGCCGATGTCGGCCGAAGCGACCGTCGTGCGCAATTACATCGACACGCTGATTGGCTTGCCGTGGCGCAAGAAGAGCAAGGTCAACAACGATCTCTCCAACGCCGAGCGCGTGCTCGACGAAGACCACTTCGGTCTGGAGAAGGTCAAGGAACGCATTCTCGAGTACCTCGCGGTTCAGCAACGCGTGGAGAAGGTGAAGGCGCCGATCCTGTGCCTCGTCGGGCCTCCGGGCGTCGGCAAGACCTCGCTCGGGCAGTCGATCGCTCGCGCGACGAATCGCAAGTTCGTGCGCATGGCGCTCGGCGGCGTGCATGACGAGTCGGAAATCCGCGGCCACCGCCGCACGTATATCGGCTCCATGCCGGGCAAGATTTTACAAAGCCTGGCCAAGGTCGGCGTGCGCAATCCGCTCTTCCTGCTCGACGAAGTCGACAAGATGGGCATGGATTTCCGCGGCGATCCGGCCTCCGCGCTGCTCGAAGTGCTCGATCCGGAACAGAACCACACGTTCGCGGACCACTACATCGAAGTGGACTTCGACCTGTCGGACGTGATGTTCGTCGCGACGTCGAACTCGCTGAACATTCCGCCGCCGCTGCTCGACCGGATGGAAGTCATCCGCCTGTCGGGTTACACGGAAGACGAGAAGGTCAGCATCGCGCAGCGTTATCTGCTGCCGAAGCAGAAGCGCAACAACGGCCTGAAGGAAGGCGAGATCGACGTTACGGAACAAGCCATCCGCGACATCATCCGTTACTACACGCGTGAAGCGGGCGTGCGTTCGCTCGAGCGTGAAGTGTCGAAGATTTGCCGCAAGGTCGTGAAGATGCTGCTGCTGAAGAAGGCGGACGGCGCCGTGAAGGTCGACGGTTCCAATCTCGACACGTTCCTCGGCGTGCGCAAGTACGACTTCGGTCTGGCCGCGAAGGAAAACCAGATCGGCCAGGTGACGGGTCTCGCGTGGACGGAAGTCGGCGGCGATCTGCTGACGATCGAAGCTGCGGTGATGCCGGGCAAGGGCGGCGTGATCCGCACGGGTTCGCTCGGCGACGTGATGAAGGAATCGGTCGAAGCAGCGCGCTCGGTGGTGCGGTCGCGTTCGCGTCGTCTCGGCATCACGGATGAGTCCTTCGAGAAGAAGGACATTCACATCCACGTGCCAGAAGGCGCGACGCCGAAGGACGGTCCGTCCGCCGGTATCGCGATGACCACGGCGCTGGTCTCCGTGCTGACGGGCATTCCGGTGCGCGCGGATGTCGCGATGACGGGCGAAATCACGCTGCGCGGCGAAGTGCTGCCGATCGGCGGGTTGAAGGAGAAGCTGCTGGCGGCGCATCGCGGCGGCATCAAGCTCGTGCTGATCCCCGAGGAGAACACGAAGGATCTGGCCGACATCCCCGACAACGTGAAGAACGCCATCGAGATCGTGCCGGTACGGTGGATCGACCGTGTGCTGGAGCTCGCGCTGGAGCGTCTGCCCGAGGCGCTGCCCGAAGAGGAAGCCAAGGCAACGCCGGTCGCGGCTGAATC
Source organism: Caballeronia sp. LZ016 (assembly GCF_031450805.1). Classification (NCBI taxonomy): domain Bacteria; kingdom Pseudomonadati; phylum Pseudomonadota; class Betaproteobacteria; order Burkholderiales; family Burkholderiaceae; genus Caballeronia; species Caballeronia sp. LZ016. The sequence goes on along the minus strand of NZ_JARTVY010000001.1, from coordinate 2,342,121 downwards.
GAAGAAGGACCAGCCCGCAGCGGGCGATGTCGTGAAGCACTGACATCACGTCGAAGCACTGATGGTCGAACCCGCGGACATCGTCCGCGGGTTTTTCTTTTGCGCTTCGTCCGTTCCGCAACGGCAAGAATTCCCAACTTCACACTGGCAAACGCGGAAATGATGCGCTAAACTAGCGGACTCGCTGGATACGGAACTTCAAACCGGGCCGTGCCAGCGAACGCAAGCCGAAGGAATGGCGAAACGGGTGCTTAGCTCAGTTGGTAGAGCGGCGCCCTTACAAGGCGTAGGTCGGGAGTTCGAGCCTCTCAGCACCCACCAGTTTCCCATTCATCGTTTCGGCGCGCGTCGAACTGGAGCGGTAGTTCAGTTGGTTAGAATACCGGCCTGTCACGCCGGGGGTCGCGGGTTCGAGTCCCGTCCGCTCCGCCAGAATCAATCGAAAATCCCGCAGGCTGCGCGGCCTGCGGGATTTTTGTTTTGCGTCCGTATCGTTAAACGTCCTAACGGTCAGTGCGCAGCGACGAGGCGGCCGTTGTTCTTCTCATAATGGCCGGAAGTGCACGACAACGACGCCGTGCGATGGCACACGCACGCAAATCATCCCCGCCTTTCGCCTTTTCCCGTCCCACTGTTGTAATATCGGGCGTTTTGTCTAATCACGCAGCGGTAAGCATGCTCGAATTCTTCCGTAGTCACCAGCGCCTGGCGATGGCCTTGCTGACCCTCCTCATCGTGCCCGGGCTGGGCATCGTCGGGATTCAGGGCTTCAACACCTTCTTCGACGAAAGCGCATACGTCGCCAGTGTGAACGGTCACAAGATCACGCGCGCCGAATACGACAGCGCCTTCAGGCAGCAGGTCGAGCGCGCCCGCTCGATGCTCGGCGCGCAGTTCGACCCCAAGATGTTCGATACGCCCGAGACGCGCAGCGCGATGGTCGACAGCCTCGTGCAACAACGCACGCTGTCGGACGAGACGCAGCGTCTGCATCTGACCGCATCGGACGACGCGGTGCGGCGCGCGCTGCTGGCCGATCCCGGTATCGCGTCGCTGCGCAAGCCGGACGGCACCATCGACGTCGACCGCTACAAGCAACTGCTCGCCATGCAGGGCATGACGCCCGCGCAGTACGACGAGCGCATGCGCTACACGATCGCCAATCAGCAGATTCCGGCGAGCATCCAGCAGACTTCGTTCACGTCGAAGGCGCTTGCGCAGAACCTGACGGAACTCGCCGAACAACGCCGCGCCGTTCAGGGCCTGCTGCTGCGCACCGCCGATTTCGCCACGAAAGTGCAGCCGACCGACGCGCAGCTGCACGCGTATTACGACGCGCATCGCAACGATTTCGCGACGCCCGAGACGGCCACGATTCAATATCTCGTGCTGTCGCCCTCGACGCTGGCTGCTGCATCGAAACCGAGCGACGCCGATCTCAAGAAGTACTACGACGACAACATCCAGCGGTATCGCACAGAGGGCCAGGTGCGCGCGAGCCATATTCTCGTGAACGCGCCGAAGGATGCGAGCGCCGCCGACAAGGCGAAGGCGAAGCAGAAGGCGGAGTCGCTGCTCGCGCAGGTGAAGGCGCATCCCGACCAGTTCGCGGAAGTCGCGCAGAAGAATTCCGACGATCCGGGCTCCGCGAGCAAGGGCGGCGATCTGGGCTACTTCGCGCGCGGTCAGATTGCGGGCGGCAAAGCGTTCGACGACGCTGCGTTCAGCCTGAAAAAGGGCGAGGTGAGCGGCATCGTCGAGTCGGACTTTGGCTATCACATCATCCAGGCCACGGACGTGAAGCCTGCCGCGACCAAGCCGTTCGACGAAGTGAAGGATTCGATCGCCAAGGACTATGCCGCGCAAGAAGCGGCCAGCGCGTTTTCCGCTGCGACGACCGGGCTGAACGACATTGTCTATGAAAAGGCCAAGTCGCTGCAGCCGGCCGCCGACAAGTACAAGCTGAGCATCCAGACCGCGACGGTGACGCCGAAGCCGAACCCGCAGCTGCCGCAGGACAACCCGCTCAATAACGCGAAGTTCCTCGCCGCCGTGTTCTCGCCGGATTCGGTGAAGGAGCGCAACAATACGCAAGCCATCGATGTCGGCAACAGTACGCTGATCGCCGCGCGCGTGACCGACTACAAGGCGTCCACGGTTCCCGCGTTCGACGCGGTGAAGGACGCGGTGCGCGGCAAGGTCGTGGCTGATATGGCGAGCGCCCAGGCACGCAAGGAAGGCGAGGCGAAGCTGGCCGCGTTGCAGAAGTCCAACTCGACCGAGGGCTTCACGTCGGCGATGACCGTGTCGCGCAACGATGCACAGGGTCTGCCGCCCGCGGCCCTGAGCGCGGTCTTCAAGGCCGATGCGTCGAAGCTGCCCGCTTACGTGGGCGTCGACCTCGGCGCGGAAGGCTATGCGATCTATCGCGTGAACGGCATCGAGAAGGCAGGGCCGGTTGCGGCGGATCGTCTTGCGGGCGCGCAGCAGCAGATTGCCGAGCGCTATGCCGAAGCCGAGATGACGGCGTACATGGACTCGCTCAAGGCGCGCTCGAAGGTCAAGCTGAGCCAGGCGCCGGCGCCGTCGTCGAACTGAGACGCAAAGGCACTCGGCAAGCACAAAGAGAAAGCCCCGCTTCTGAAAAGAAGCGGGGCTTTTTTATCGGCGACGCAGAATTCAAACGCCGATGATCGCCCGGACGCTTACAGGCAAGCCTGAATATCGCCGGTGGTATCGCTGCCGGCCGCACCCGCTGCGCGGAAGCCGACCCACGAGCCCGGACCCGACCATGACGGACGCACCACCGCCGCTGCGCCGTTCGGCGGCTGCTGGCCCGGCACGAACACGTCGAGCGCCTGATCGTTGGCGAGCGTGTCTTGCGAGATGACCTGCTGCTGCGACTTCTGCGCCCACTTCTCGGCGATGCATTGCGCGACCACCTTCGGCGTCTTCTGGCTCGTGCCGACTTGCTGCACGCCTGCAGGCGGCTGTGCGGCGCAAGCCGAGATCGCAACGGTCAATGCGAGCAGGGAGAAATATTTCACGTGACCTCCTTGTTGATTCGCTCCGTACTGAGCGGTGATATTGAAGTGAGTGACGCGAAGATCTCAGATAACTGAATCGTGGCCGTCTTATTCGCGTTTAGTCGAAGTGCTGTCGCGGCTCGCGTCCGGCTATTGCGACGCACCCGCGCCCAGCAAAGGTTTCAACGTTGGCCAGACGTTGTTCAATAGCAAAGGCTGGGCCTGGACGGTCGGGTGTATCTGGTCGGGCTGGAACATCGTCGGCTTGTCTTCGATGCCCGCGAGCAGAAACGGCACCAGCGATACCTTCTTGTCCTTCGCGATACGCTCGTACACTGCATGGAACTTCTGCGAATAGTCCGGGCCGTAATTGGGCGGGACGTACATGCCGATGAGCAGCACTCTGGCGTGCGCGGCGAGCGACGCATCGACGATGCCGCGAAGGTTCGCCTCCGTGGTCGCGAGGGGCACGCCGCGCAGCGCGTCGTTCGCGCCGAGCTCGACGATCACCACCGCGGGCTTGATGCGCGTCAGCACGGCGGTCAGTCTCGCGCGTCCGCCGCTCGTGGTGTCGCCACTGATGCTCGAATTGGCGACGCTATAATCGAAGCGCTCTTTCGCCAGCCGCTCGCGCAGCAGATTGACCCAGCCGGTATCGCGCGGCAGGCCGTATTCCGCGGACAAGCTGTCGCCCAGGACGACGATCGCAGGCTTCGTCTGCGGCGCTTGCGCGGCTTGCACTTGCGCAGCTTGCACGCTCGACGATGCCGCCGCCGCGAACATCGCGCTCGCGATAGCCGCCCTGATGCAAGCACGCGCGCTCCAGTAAATTTTCAAGGTGTCCATGCAAAACGATATCGAGCCGGTCATCGAAGTACGGGGGTTGAGCAAGCGGGTGAAGGACGCAACGGGCGAGCTGACGATTCTCGACCAGATCGACCTGTCCATCGCGAAGGGCAGCAGCGTGGCGATCGTCGGCGCATCGGGCTCGGGCAAGTCGACATTGCTCGGCCTGCTCGCGGGGTTGGACAGCGCGACCGAGGGCTCGGTTCGACTGTTGGGCAAGGAACTCACCACGCTCGACGAAGATCAGCGCGCCGCGCTCCGAAGCGGCGCAGTGGGCTTCGTGTTTCAGTCGTTCCAGCTGATGCCGCATCTGACGGCACTCGAGAACGTGATGCTGCCGCTCGAATTGCGCGCCGAGATGCCGCACGATCAGATCGCGCAGCGCGCACGGTCGCTGCTCGAGCAAGTGGGTTTGTCACAGCGCACCGGGCATTATCCGAAGCTGCTTTCCGGAGGCGAACAGCAGCGCGTCGCGCTGGCACGCGCTTTCGTCACGCATCCGGCAGTTCTGTTCGCCGACGAACCCACTGGCAGTCTCGACGCCGGCACGGGCTACGCGATCATCGACCTGATGTTCGAGATGAACAGCCGCAACGGCGCGACGCTCGTGCTCGTCACGCACGATCCCGAACTCGCCGAGCGCTGCGACGCGACGGTGACGATCGAAGCGGGGCGGCTCGTCAACGGCCTGAGCGTCTAGCCGCAGCCGAGCCGCCATCGGCGTTCAGCGCTTGAGCGCCTTGCGCGCGCGTTCGATCAGCGCGGAGGTCGACGAATCGTGCTTCGATGCATCGACGCTCGCAGCAGTGATATCCGCTTCGACGACCTTGCCGAGAATCTTGCCAAGCTCCACGCCCCACTGGTCGAACGAGTTGACGTTCCACACCGTTCCCTGCACCAGCACCTTGTGCTCGTAAAGCGCGATGAGCGCGCCGAGCGATTGCGGCGTGAGCGCATCGAGCATGATGGTCGTCGTCGGCCTGTTGCCGGGGAAGCTCAGATGCGTCGCGAGAGCCTCCTTGCCCGGACCCGCAACCTTCTTCGCTTCTTCGAGCGTGCGGCCGAGCATCAGCGCCTCGCTTTGCGCAAAGCAGTTCGCGAGCAGCTTCGCGTGATGATCGACGAGCGGATGCTCGGGCGTGAGCACGGCGATGAAGTCGATCGGGATGATCGTCGGCCCCTGATGCAGCATCTGGAAGAACGCGTGCTGGCCGTTCGTGCCCGGCTCGCCCCAGATGACCGCGGCGGTCGGGTAATCGACCATGCCGCCGTCGAGCGTCGCGGATTTGCCGTTGCTTTCCATCTCAAGTTGCTGCAGATACGACGGAAGATAGTGCAGCGCCTGCGAATAAGGCGCGATCAGATCGCTTTGCGAGCCGAAGAAGTTGCGATACCAGATGCCGATCATGCCCATCAGCACAGGCAGATTTTCGGCGAGCGGCGCTTCGCGGAAATGGCGGTCCATCTGGTCCGCGCCTTCGAGCAGCGCGTTGAAATTCTCCGGTCCGACCGACAGCATGATCGACAATCCGACCGCCGACCACAGCGAGTAGCGCCCGCCGACCCAGTCCCACATTTCGAAGACGTTTTCTTTCGCGATGCCGAACTTGACGACTTCCGCCGGATTCGCCGATACGCCGACGAAGTGCTTCGCCAGTTGATCTTCCGGACAGCCTTGCTGGATGAACCAGTCGCGCATCGAATGCGCGTTGGTCATTGTTTCGAGCGTGGTGAACGTCTTCGAGACGATGATCGCGAGCGTCTCTTCCGCGTCGATCTGTTGAAGCACGTTATAGAGATCGGCGCCATCGACGTTGGAAACGAAGTGCGTATCCAGTTCCTTCGACGCCAGATGATGCAGCGCATGCACGACCATCTTCGGCCCGAGATCGGACCCGCCGATGCCGATGTTCACCACATGCCGAATGCGCTTGCCGGTATAGCCGGTCCACGAGCCGTCGCGGACCTTGCCGGCGAACGCGGCCATCTTTGCCTTTTCGCCCTGCACTTGTTCATGGAACGGCGCATCGGACGACTGCGCGCGCAATGCGGTGTGCAGCACCGCGCGCTCTTCGGTGATGTTGACGATGTCGCCGTTGAACATCGCGTCCCGGCGCTTCGTGACGCCGGCCTGCTCGGCCAGCTGGATCAACAGTTCGAGCGTGGCGTCGGTGATGCGGTTCTTCGAGAAATCGATCGTGAGTCCGCCGCCTTCGAACGTCAGGCGCTCGGCGCGCGTCGGCGCGGTGTCGTTCTGCGGCGCGAACCAGTCGCGCAGGCGCTCGCCTGCGATGGCATCGTAATGGGATTGGAGCGCCGACCAGGCGGGAAGCGATTTGAGCGTCATAGCGGTCCGATAGTCGTGAGTGACAATCGCAGCCGACACCGCCGCGCTTGTCGAATCGAGGGAGCAAAAGAAAACACAACGGAGTATAGCGACGATGCGTGACCGGATGCTTGCAACGCGTCACACGCTGTCGGCATAGAAGCGGCGATTGATGAGCTTGCGCACTTGCGGCGCGAGCTCGCCCGCGGTCAGCCCGGCGGGTCCCGCGCCTTCCTCGGTCAGCGTCTGTGCCGCCAGTCCATGCAGATAGACGCCCGCGAGCGCCGCTTCGTGCGGGGGCAGCTTCTGCGCGAGCAGTGCGCCGATGAGGCCGCCGAGCACGTCGCCCGTGCCGCCGGTCGCGAGTCCCGCGTTGCCCGTCGGATTCACGGCGATGCGCCCGTCCGGCGATGCGATCACCGTCCCCGAGCCTTTCAGCACGGCGACGGCGGCATAGCGCGCCGAAAGCTGGCGCGCCGCCGCGATGCGGTCGGCCTGCACGCTTCTGGCATCCGTTCGCAGCAGACGCGCGGCTTCGAGCGGATGCGGCGTCACGATGCACGGGTCGCCCGCCCGGCCGCGCGCGGCGACTTCCGCGGCCAGCGCATCGTCTTCGGCGACGAGGTTGAGCGCATCGGCATCGAGCAGCTTCGGCATGTCGAGTTTCAGCACGTCGGCGAGCACCTTCTTCGCGCGATCGCTCTTGCCCATGCCGCAGCCGATGGCGAGCGCGTCCATCCTGTCGAGCGCGAAGCCGTCGACATGATGCAGCATGAGTTCGGGGTGCGGCGGATCGTAGGGCGGGCCGCCTTCGCCGAGGAACGCGACGTGGACCTTGCCCGCGCCGCCATAGAGCGCCATGCGCGCGGCGAGGATCGGCGCGCCGCACATGCCGGTATCGCCGCCGACGACCGCGAGCGTGCCGAACGTGCCCTTGTTGGTCGCGTAGTCGCGCGGCGGCAGATGCGCGCGAAACAGCGACGTCGCGTTCAGCACGACGGACGGCTCCGCGAGCGGCTCGACATCGAGCGTCGCGACATGCAGCGTGCCGCACAGATCGCGGCCCTGCGCGGTGAAGAGCCCCGGCTTCGCGCCGATGAACGTCATCGTGACATTCGCGCGCACCGCATCGCCGCCGCCGACGGGCGCGCCGGTGTCGCTGTCGAGACCGCTCGGCACATCGAGCGCGAGCACGCGGCCCGAGTCCCGCGCGCGACGTGTCATGCGCGCGGCGAGGGTCGCGAAGACGCCATCGAGCGCGCGCGTGAGGCCGATGCCGAACATCCCGTCGACGAGCCAGCCGACGCCGTGAAACGAGGCGGGCGGCACGCTTTCGATCGTCACGCCTGCAGCGCGTGCGGCGTCGAGCGCCCAGCGTGCGTCGGCGGGTTTGACTTCGATCGGCATGCAGACGCGCACCGCAACCCCCGCGCGATGCAGCCGTTCTGCGACGACGAGCGCATCGCCGCCATTGTTGCCGGGGCCGGCTGCGAGCCAGACGGGAAGCGCAGGCGTATCGGGATCGCGCGCGAGCGCGTCGAGCAGATAGTTGGCGGCGGCCTCGCCGGCACGCGCCATCAGCGTATGGGGCGCAAGCGCGGCCGAAGCGCGCGCCTCGACCGTACGCAATTCGCTCAGCGTGAGCAGCGCGAGGGCGTCGTCGTCGGGCGTGAAGTAGGAAGCGGACATGATGGCGCGGGGCAGGTGATCGAACGTTCGGCGAAAGGCGATCCGGCTCGCAGCCTGCGTGCCACCCCGCGCGGGTCAGAAGCGTTCGATGCTGAGCGCCGCGCGCGTTTCGGCGGGAATGCCGGGGGTGACACCGGAGACGAGATCCGCGACCACTTTAGCAGAGCCGCATGCGAGACCCCAGCCGGCCGGACCATGCGCCGCATTCACGAACAGGCGCGGATGCTGCGTCGCGCCGACGACCGGCAGGCCGTCCACGGACAGCAGGCGCAAGCCGTCCCATGCGCGTGCCGCCGAAACGCGCGCCGCGCCGGGAATCCAGTCGTGCGTGCCCTGGCCGAGCACGCCGAGCGCGCGGCGGGCGAGGGCGGCGTCGAGCGGCTTGTCGGCTTTCGAGAAGCTCTGAAAGACGCCCGCGCCGCCGACACGCAGGCGCTGGTGCACGCGCGTCATCGTGATGCGCTTCACCGAATCGACGACCGTCATATGCGGCGCGCGCTCCTCGTAGGCGATGGGCGCGGTCAGCGTGTGCAGGCGTACCGGATAGAGCGATGGCGTCGACCTGAAGCCGCTCAGCAATGCGGGCGTATCGGCGCCGGCTGCGACGACGATCGCATCGGCCGAAATCAGTTCGGCTTCGCCTGCGCGGTTCCCGTTGTCCTTCTCGCCCGACAATTCAACCACCGCGCGCCGCTCCTCCAGACGCACCGCCGCGACATCGCGATTCATGCGGAACTGCACTCCGCTGTCTTCGAGCAGCTGCTTGAGTTGCTTCGTGAAATGCGGGCAATTGCCCGTGCGCTCGTCGGGCAGCAGCACGCCGCCGGCGAAGGGCGGATCGTCGGGCACGGACGGCTCCGCCGCGACGCATTCCTCGGGCGTCAGCAACCGGTGCGTCACGCCGACGGCTTTCAGCAGGTCGATTGCCGGCTGCGCGTCCTCCAGTTCCGTCGCATGACGGAAGACGTGCAGCATCCCGACGCGCTGTTCGAAATCGAGCTCGTGCTTCGATTCGATTTCGTCGATGCAACGCCGCGACAACGCGACGAGCGGCTGAAGCAGCGCATATTGCGCCGCGAACGCTTCCGGGTCCCGCAGCCCGCCGAGCCGTCGAAAGAAGTCACGCGCGGCGCCGTCGAAGCCGGTCTTGACGAGCATGCCGCTTTGTTTCGCGCGAGACGACGCCATGAACGTCGGGCCGAACCAGACGTCGAGCGGCGAGGGCAGCAACGCGCCGCCCTGGCCATAGGTCGCGCCCTGGGCGACGGTCGCGTGACGCTCGATCACGCAGACGCGATGCCCGGCCGCGTGCAACTGATAGGCGGTGGCGATGCCGGCGATTCCTCCGCCGATAACGATGACATCCATGACTTTTCGTGCCCGAAGGCGGGATATTGCACGGCCGGAGCGACGCATCGCGCGCCGGAGAAGCCGCGTGTTCTAACGGCAGGACGGCGAGCGCGGCGGCATGCCGCGCCCGTGGAAAGCGCGCCATGATAGCGCCAAAACCGCTGCCGGGGGACCGCCGAGCGGGCCGCGCCACGCACGCCGTCCGGGCGCGCGGTTATTTCGGGACACAGGCCGATGAGCGCGCCGCGCCGGCAGCATGAAGGCGACAGGCCGTCCGCGCCGGGGCCGTCCGATTTCGAGACGCATCCGGGTTATAATCGCGGTCTTCCTTTCGCCTCACGCCGCTTTGCACACTCGGCGCTCCGAGTGCCGTCGAGCGGCTCACAGACGTCATCGACGCATCGTCACAATGGCCCACTTCTCGTGTTTCCCCGGCGCTTCGGCTCTCTCCGATTTCCGTCAGACCCGTCTTCTCGAAACGCTCGTCACGATCGATGCGAATATCGTCGGCGTGCGCGGGCAATTCCTGCATTTCGTCAACTCGTCGGAGCCGCTCTCCGATGAGGACACGAACCGCATCCACGCGCTGATGCATTACGGCGCCCCGTTCGAGGAACCGAAGGAGCGCGGTCACGTCGAGACGTTCATGGTCGTGCCGCGTTTCGGCACGGTGTCGCCGTGGGCGAGCAAGGCCACCGACATCGCCCATCATTGCGGCCTCACGCAGGTGCGGCGTATCGAGCGCGGCGTCGAATACTCCGTCGTCATGAAAAGCGGGCTGCTCGGCGGCAAGAAGACGCTGTCGGACGAAGCGCGCGCGAAAGTGGCCGCCGCGCTGCACGACCGCATGACCGAGAACGTCGCGGCGTCGCGCGATCAGGCATTGCATCTGTTCGACGAACTGCCCGCGAAGCCGCTGCAGACGGTCGACATCATCGGCACGGGCCGCAAGGCGCTCGAGGCCGCGAACATGGAACTCGGGCTCGCGCTGGCGGAAGACGAGATCGACTATCTGGTGAACGCGTTTCAAGGGCTGAAGCGCAATCCGACCGACGTCGAACTGATGATGTTCGCGCAGGCCAACAGCGAGCATTGCCGCCACAAGATTTTCAACGGCGAATGGACCATCGACGGCGAAAAGCAGGACATGTCGCTGTTCCAGATGATCCGCAACACCGAGAAGCTGAATCACGAAGGAACGATCGTCGCGTATTCCGACAACTCGGCGATCATGCAGGGCGGCATTGCAGAGCGCTGGTTCCCGCGCGGCGACAGCGAGCATTACGAGCGCCACGTCGAACTGACGCACACGCTGATGAAGGTCGAGACGCACAATCACCCGACGGCCATTTCGCCGTTCGCGGGCGCGGCGACGGGCTCCGGCGGCGAAATCCGCGACGAAGGCGCGACGGGACGCGGCGCGCGTCCGAAGGCCGGGCTTGCGGGCTTCACGGTCTCGAACCTCGATCTGCCCGACGCGCGCCAGAAGTGGGAAAACGCCCGCGACAGCGCCACGCCGCTGCCGTCGCGCAATCCCGCCGACCAGCACGAGCCGTACGGCCGGCCGGAGCGCATCGCATCGCCGTTGCAGATCATGATCGACGGCCCGATCGGCGCTGCGGCTTTCAACAACGAATTCGGCCGTCCGAATCTCGGCGGCTACTTCCGCACTTACGAGCAGAACGTCGCGGGCCGCGTGCGCGGCTATCACAAGCCGATCATGATCGCGGGCGGCATCGGCAATATCTCGGACCAGCACACGCACAAGCACGACCTGCCCGCGGGCACGCTGCTGATTCAGATCGGCGGGCCGGGCATGCGCATCGGCATGGGCGGCGGGGCGGCATCGTCGATGGCGACCGGCGCGAACACCGCCGAACTCGACTTCGATTCGGTCCAGCGCGGCAACCCGGAGATTCAGCGCCGCGCGCAGGAAGTCATCAACGCGTGCTGGCAGCAGGGCGAGCGCAATCCGATCCTGTCGATTCACGACGTCGGCGCGGGCGGCATCTCCAATGCATTCCCCGAACTCGTCGATGGCGCGGGCAAGGGCGCGCGCTTCGAGCTGCGCAAGGTTCAGCTCGAGGAAACGGGCCTGTCGCCGCGCGAAATCTGGTCGAACGAAGCGCAAGAGCGCTACGTGCTGGCGATCGCGCCGGCCGATCTCCCCGCCTTCGAGGCGATTTGCGATCGCGAGCGCTGCCCGGTTGCGGTCGTCGGCGTGGCGACGGACGAGCGCCAGCTCGAACTGATCGACGATGAGAACGAGGGCCAGCCGCCCGTCGACATGCCGATGGACGTGCTGCTAGGCAAGCCGCCGAAGATGCATCGCGACGTGAACCGCGAAGCGGCGAGTTTCGAGCCCGTCGACGTCACCGGACTGCTGCTGTCCGAAGTCGCCGTCGATGTGCTGAAGCATCCGAGCGTGGCAAGCAAGTCGTTCCTGATCACGATCGGGGACCGTTCCGTGGGCGGCACGACGGCGCGCGACCAGTTCGTCGGTCCGTGGCAGGTGCCGGTCGCCGATTGCGCGATCACGACGATGGACTACGCCGGTTTCCGTGGCGAAGCGATGACGATGGCGGAGCGCACGCCGCTCGCCGTCATCGACGCCCCGGCCTCCGGCCGCATGGCGGTGGGCGAGGCGGTGACGAACATCGCGTCGGCGCCGATCGAATCGCTGAACAAGCTGAAGCTGTCGGCCAACTGGATGGCCGCCTGCGGCAGCGCGGGGGAAGACGCCGCGCTGTATGACACGGTGAAGGCGATCGGCATGGACCTGTGTCCGGCGCTCGGCATCAGCATTCCGGTCGGCAAGGATTCGCTGTCGATGCGCACGAAGTGGCAGGACGCGCGCGGCGCGCAAAAGGAAGTGGTGTCGCCGGTATCGCTCATCATCTCGGCGTTCGCGCCGGTCGAGGACGTGCGACGCCATCTGACGCCGCAACTCGCCGCCGATACGGACACCGTGCTGATCGCCATCGATCTCGGACGCGGGCGCAATCGCCTCGGCGGCAGCATCCTGGCGCAAGTCACGCAGCAAGTCGGCGATACGACGCCTGACGTCGACGATCCCGAAGACCTGAAGCGCTTCTTCGCCGCGATTCAGGCGCTCAACGCCGACGGCAAGCTGCTCGCTTATCACGACCGCTCCGACGGCGGCCTGTGGGCGACGGTCTGTGAAATGGCGTTCGCGGGTCACGTGGGCGTGTCGCTGAACGTGGACATGTTGACGCTCGACGCGAACCACGAATCCGATTACGGCGACGCGAAGGACTGGGCGAAGCAGACGAGCGGCCGTCGCGACGATCGCACGCTGCGCGCGCTGTTCGCCGAGGAACTGGGCGCGGTGGTGCAGGTGCGCGCATCGGATCGTGACGCGGTGCTCGGCGCGCTGCGCGAGCATGGGCTGTCGGCGTGTTCGCATGTGATCGGCAAGCCGAACGAGCGCGATGCGATCGAAATCTATCGCGACGCCAAGAAAATCTACGATGCACCGCGTGTCGAGCTGCATCGTGCGTGGAGCGAAGTGAGCTGGCGCATCGCGCGTCTGCGTGACAACCCTGCGTGCGCCGACGCCGAATACGACGCGCTCCTCGATGCGAACGATCCGGGCCTGTCGCCCGTGCTGACCTTCGATCCGGCGGACGACGTAGCCGCGCCCTTCGTCTCGACGAACAAGCGCCCGCGCGTGGCGATCCTGCGCGAGCAGGGCGTGAATTCGCATCTGGAGACGGCTTACGCGTTCGATCGCGCCGGCTTCGACGCGCACGACGTTCACATGAGCGATCTGCTCGAAGGCCGCGCGACGCTCGCCGATTTCGCGGGCGCGGTGGCTTGCGGCGGCTTCTCGTATGGCGACGTGCTCGGCGCGGGTGAGGGCTGGGCGAAGACGATCCGCTTCAATCCGCGTCTCGCGGATATGTTCGAGGCGTTCTTCGGCCGTCCCGACACCTTCGCGCTCGGCATCTGCAATGGCTGTCAGATGATGTCGAGCCTCGCGTCGATCATTCCGGGCGCGCAGGCGTGGCCGAAGTTCACGCGCAACAAGTCCGAGCAGTTCGAGGCGCGCTTCTCGCTCGTCGAGGTGCAGAACTCGCCATCGATTTTCTTCGCCGGCATGGAAGGCTCGCGCATTCCGGTGGCGGTCGCGCACGGGGAAGGCTTTGCAGACTTCTCGCAACAAGGCGATGCGGCGAGCGCGCTCGTGTCGATGCGCTATGTCGATCATCGCGGGAACGCGACGGAACGCTATCCGTTCAACCCGAACGGCTCGCCGCAGGGCATCACGTCGGTGACGACGCCCGATGGCCGCTTCACGGTGCTGATGCCCCATATGGAGCGTGTGCATCGCAATGTGCAGATGAGCTGGACGCCCGAGGACTGGACCACGGATGCGAGCCCGTGGCTGCGCGTGTTCCAGAATGCGCGGCGGTTCCTGGGTTAAGGCGCGTGAGTCATGGCACTCCGAAGCGTTGGCTTCGGGGTGTATTTCGATGAGCGTGTGATGCCGCGCGCGAACGCACGAACGACAAAGCCGCCCGAGGGCGGCTTTGTCACATCGATGAACTGCTGAAGGACGCTTACTTGATGACCGCCTTCTTCCGCAACTCTTCCTCGAAGTCCTGCAGCTTCTGCTGCTGCATCTGCTGCGCGATCTGCGCCTTCACCTGATCGTACGGCGGCGGGGCGATCTCGCGGCTGTCGTCCATACGAATGATGTGCCAGCCGAATTGCGTCTTCACCGGCGTGGCCGTCATTTCGCCCTTCTTGAGCTTCTCAGCCGCCGCGCCGAATTCCGGCACGTAGGCCGACGGCGACGACCAGTCGAGATCGCCGCCATTCTTGCCCGATCCCGGATCCTTCGAATACTGCTTCGCGAGGTCTTCGAAGCTCGCACCGCCCTTGATCTTCGCGATCAGGTCTTTCGCCTGCGCCTCGTCTTCCACGAGGATGTGATGCAGATGCAGTTCCTTGCCGCCGCCTGTCTGCTTCACGAGCTGGTCATAACGCGCCTTCACTTCGGCATCGGTCGGCTTGTTCTTGTTGGCGAAATTCTCGATCAGCGCGCGCAGCACGACGGTCTGCTGCGCGACGGCGATCTGTGCCTTCACGTCCGGGCGCGTCGCGATGCCTTCGCGTGCGGCTTCCTGCATCAGGATTTCGCGGTTGATGAGTTCCTCGCGCACGGCCTGCTGCAGTTGCGGCGAATCCTGCTGACCCTGCTGGACGAGTTGCTTCACGAGCGCATCGGCGCGCGCCGTGGGGATCGGCGTGCCGTTGACGACAGCGATATTTTGCGCAAACGCGGGAGCCGCCGCGAATGCCGCGAGCAACACCCAGACGCGGGTTTTATTCAAAGTCATCGGAGGTTCCTAACTGAGCAAACTGACGCCTAAACAGGCGAGATTAGCGAAGATAAACCAGGCGCCGGTCCGAGCGAACCGGCAGGCCGCGCATTCATTGGAATTGTTCTGCGAACTCTTGCGGCGTGAATGCCCGGATGGCGAGCGCATGCACGCCGCGCCGCATTTCATCGGCCAGCGCATCATACACCAGCCGATGCCGCGCCACGCGCGCCTTGCCGGCAAAGCGTTCCGACGCGATCGTCACCGTGTAATGGCTGCCCGCGGCCGCACCGGCATGGCCCGCATGGGCGGCGCTGTCGTCCTCGATATGCACGGCCTGAGGATCCAGCGCGGCGGTGAGGCGTGCTTCGAGATGCGCGATCTTGTCCTGCGCGCCGGCGTTCACGAAGTCGAACGAATCGCTCATTGCTTGTCCTCCTTCATGTACTTCGCGAGCCAGAAGCTCTGCGCGACGATGAACAGCACGAGACAGCCCGTCGCGCCGAAAAGCTTGAAGTTGACCCACTGATCCGTGGTGAAGTTGTACGCGACGAACAGGTTCACGACGCCCAGCAGCGCGAAAAATACCGCCCAGGCGACATTCAGCTGTCCCCAGACGCGATGCGGCAGCACGATTTGCTTGCCCATCATCGCTTCGATCAGGTTCTTTCTGAAGCCGACCTGCGCGACGATCAGCGCAAAGGCAAACAGCCAGTAGAGCGCGGTCGGCTTCCATTTGATGAAGGTGTCGTTATGCAGCACGAGTGTCGCGCCGCCGAACACGACGACGACGCCGAGACTGACCCACAGCATCGGGTCGACCTTGCGGTGACGGAACGCGACCCACGCGATCTGCACGAGCGTTGCGGCGATTGTCACGGCCGTCGCCGTGTAGATGCCCCAGATCTTGAATGCGACGAAGAAGAGGATGATCGGAAACAGATCGAACAGGAATTTCATTGGCGTCCGGTAGTGGTGCGCATCGGAGGGTGCGGGTGCGAAACGATGCAGCGAACAGCGACAAGCAGCGACAAGCAGCGACAAGCATCGATAAAGCATCGATAAACGAACGCCCGCTCGAAAAAGCGGGCGTGGATGAAACGCGATGCGAACGCGTCGATGCGGCGAGCCCTTTACTTGGGTTCGAATTGTAGCGCAGCCGAATTGATGCAATACCGCAAGCCGGTCGGCGCGGGGCCGTCCTCGAACACGTGCCCGAGGTGCGCGCCGCAGTTCTTGCACAGCACTTCGATGCGCAACATCCCGTGCGAGCGGTCGGTCTTCTCCTCGATGACTTCGCCGTTGATCGGCTTGAAATAGCTGGGCCAGCCGCAGCCGGCATCGAACTTCGTATCCGACTCGAAAAGCGGCGTGCCGCAGCACACGCAGTCATAGATGCCGCGCTCGAAATGATCCCAGTACTCGCCGGTGAACGGCCGTTCCGTCGCGGCGTGGCGCGTCACGCGATACTGCATCTCGTCGAGTTCGCTGCGGTAGGCGGCATCGTCTTTCTGCAGCGGATACTCGGTCGCGCCGGGAGTGTCGTCTCTGTTCATATCGTTCCTTTGTGTGTCCTTCGTTCCCTGGATCACGAAGATGGGGCGGCTCTACGAAGAACAACTCACTTCGAGATCGCTCGCCCAGTCCGGCGGCAGGCCGGCGTAGGCTTCGTTCTCCGGTTGTTCGTCGTAGGGGCGGCGCAACACGTCCAGAAGACGTTCGACCTCCGAGAAGTCCTTCTCGTTCGCCTGGCGAATCGCCTGTTCGGCGAGATGATTGCGCAGCACGTACTTCGGGTTCACGCGATTCATCGCTGCCGCGCGCGACGCATCATCGCGCGATTCGTGCGCCAGCCGCTCGCGATATTGCACTGCCCACGCGTCGAATGCGGCGCGATCGAGAAAGAGATCGCGCACGGGCGCATCGTTCGACGCATCCGCCTTAGACACCTTCGACAGATTGCGGAACGTCAGCGTGAAGTCCGCGCGATTCGCATGCATGATTTCGAAGAGGCCGTTGGCGAGCTTGTCGTCGTCATCGCGGATGGCTTCCAGCCCGAGCTTCGCGCGCATCTTCGCTTCCAGCGCGGGCGCGAACGCGGTCTTGTAACGCTCCAGCACCTTTTGCGCTTCTTCCACCACGCGTTCCGCGCGGCTTTCTTCCGGCAGGTTCGCGCCGAACAGCGGCACGAGCGCCTGCGCGAGACAGAACAGATTCCAGTACCCGACTTGCGGCTGGCGGCTGTACGAATAGCGGCCCTGCGTATCCGAGTGATTGCAGATGTGATGCGCGTTGAAGCCGTCCATGAAACCGAACGGGCCATAGTCGATGGTGAGGCCGAGAATCGACATGTTGTCCGTGTTCATCACGCCATGACAGAAGCCGACGCTCTGCCAGTGCGCCATGAGGTCAGCGGTGCGGCGCACGGCTTCGTCGAGCAGCGCGAGGTACGAGTCGTCGGCATCGCGGCACTGCGGATAAAAGCGGTCGATGACGTGATCGGCCAGCGCCTTCAGCTCGTCGACGCGATCGTTCGAATAGAAATGCTCGAAGTGACCGAAGCGCACGAAGCTCGGCGCGATGCGCGTGGCGATCGCGGCGGTCTCGATGGTCTCGCGCCGCACCGGCAAGTCGGACCCGATGACGGCGAGCGCGCGCGTCGTCGGGATGCCGAGATGATGCATCGCCTCCGAGCACAGAAATTCCCGGATCGACGAACGCAACACTGCGCGGCCATCGCCCATGCGGGAATAGGGCGTGCGGCCCGCGCCCTTCAGTTGCACTTCGAGCCGCGCGCCCGCATGCTCGACTTCACCGAGGGTGATCGCGCGCCCGTCGCCCAACTGGCCCGCCCACACGCCGAACTGATGCCCCGAGTACACGGCGGCGTAGGGCATGGCTTCGCGCGGCCATTGGGGCGTCGGATTGCCCGCGAAGTATGCGGCGAACGCGGCTTGCTCCGGCCCCGAGGCGAGGCGAGCGTCGAAGCCGAGCGATTCGGCGGCTTCGCGTGAAACGGCGACGACATACGGGTCGGGAACGGGCGTGGCGGGAAGACGGGTCAGGAACGCGGGACCGAGCGCGGCGAAGGAACCGGGACGGCCGCTCTGGATCGCATTGGCGATGCGCTGCAAGGATTGCGCGTGAGACGAGAATTCATCGGTTTCGCCGGTCGTTGCGCGCACCGCATTGCTTGGGGAAAACGACATGTTGAGCGCCTCAAAGTTAAACGATATTGTAATTCCGCGCCCGCGGGCCTGCAGGACGGCCCTCATGGCTGCATTCATCGTGTAGCCAACCGCATTCCACTCGTCGAGGACATCACCTATGGCGGCACCGCTTTACGGTCAGATGATGGATGTACCGCTGCTTGCATCGTCCCTGCTGTCTCACGCATCGAGGCATTTCGGCGATACGGAAATCGTGTCGCGCCGCATCGAAGGCGATATCCATCGCTATACCTATCGCGACTGCGAGAAGCGGGCGAAGCGGCTCGCGCAGGCGCTGCTTGCGCTGGGCGTCGAGGCGGGCGAGCGCATCGGCACGCTGGCGTGGAACGGCTACCGGCATCTCGAGTGTTACTACGGCGTGAGCGGCATGGGCGCCGTCTGCCATACGATCAACCCGCGTCTCTTTCCGGATCAGATCGCGTTCATCATCGACCACGCCGACGATTCCTACGTGTTCTTCGACATGACCTTCCGGCAGCTCGTGGAGAACATCGCGCCGCATTGCCCGAACGTCAAAGGCTGGATCGCGCTCGGCGACGCTGCGTGCATCGCCGAGCATCTCGGCGACATGAGCGTGCCGGTGATGAGCTACGAGAGCCTCATCGCGCCGCACGACGGCGTCTATGAATGGCCGATGCTCGACGAGCGCCAGGCATCGTTTCTCTGCTACACGTCGGGCACGACCGGCAATCCGAAGGGCGCGCTGTACTCGCATCGCTCGACGGTGCTGCATGCGTATGGCGCGGCGTTGCCGGATGCGATGGGTGCATCGTCGAGCGATGCGATCCTGCCTGTCGTGCCGATGTTCCATGTCAACGCGTGGGGCATTCCGCACGCGGGGCCGCTCGTCGGCGCGAAGCTCGTGTTTCCCGGCAAGGACCTCGATGGCAAGTCGCTCTACGAGTTGATGGAAGCCGAAGGCGTCACGTTTTCGGCGGGCGTGCCGACGGTATGGCTCGGCCTGCTCGCCTACATGAAGCAGGACAACAGGCGTTTTTCGACGTTGAAGCGCACGGTGATCGGCGGCTCCGCCTGTCCGCCGGCGATGCTGCGCACGTTCGAAGACGAATACGGCGTCGAAGTGATCCACGCGTGGGGCATGACGGAGATGTCGCCGCTCGGCACGCTCGCGCGCCTGAGTTTCAGGCAGAAGCAGCGAACGCCTGAGGAGCAGCGGGTATCGCGCGAGAAGCAGGGACATGCGCTTTTTGGCGTCGATATGAAAGTGGTCGGCGACGATGGCCGCGAACTTCCTTGGGATGGCGAATCGTTCGGCGATCTGCACGTGCGCGGACCATGGGTCATCGACCGTTATTTTCGGCGTGATGAATCGCCGCTCGTCGACGGCTGGTTCCCGACCGGCGATGTCGCGACCATCGATGCAGATGGCTTCATGCATATCACCGATCGCAGCAAGGACGTGATCAAGTCCGGCGGCGAATGGATCAGCTCGATCGATCTGGAGAACATCGCGGTGGCGCATCCGCAGGTGGCGGAGGCAGCGTGCATCGCGTGTTCGCATCCGAAATGGACGGAGCGTCCGATGATCGTCGCGGTGCTGCGTCCCGGCGCGACGCTCACGCGGGAGGAACTGCTCGCGTACTACGAAGGCAAGGTCGCGAAGTGGTGGATTCCTGATGACGTCGTGTTCGCCGACGAGTTGCCGCATACGGCTACGGGCAAGCTGCAGAAGGTGCGGCTGCGGGAGTTGTATCGGGAGCACGTGCTGCCGGGAGTGGAGGAGAGGGCGGTTTAGCGGTGTCGTACCGAAGGCAGTGCAGATTCGGACTAAGTCACTAGCGAAGAACAGTCTTCCAGAGCGACCATGTTGACCTCTTGGCGACACGCGAGGGGTCAGCAAGGACCATGCTCTATCTTCCACCGTATTTCGAACGCTTCGGCCTTTTCGCGACCAGCCGGCATTTCACTGAAGTCACACGCGATGAGCTCGCCGACATCGGACGGGCGATGGCGGCGGCGCGTGCGGCGTTTCTGGCGCACAGTCAGATAGTCTTTCTTTCGGCGTCCACCTCCGACTTACGGGCAGTGCTCGGGCGTATCGATTGTTGCCGCGGGCTGCGTGTCGAACTGCGCGAGCGCGGTGAGGTAATTCAGGCCGTGCTCGATGCGGTCAAACAGGGCAGATTGATCTTCGTGCCGAGACAGGACGAATTGCGGGCCTGTGTCGAGACGATCAGACAAGATATGCGGATATCGCCAGCCGTGACAGCAGCGCGCTCGTTGTCGGATGGAGCGCAAGCATTGCGGTATGGGCCAGCGACATCGCTCGGCGACGCAGTCAAGCTAGCGGCACGAGGTCTGTCCGATGCGGATGAAGCCGAATGCGATGCGATGTACGAGGCACGCATGACCTACTGCAATGCTTTGAGCAAGATGTATGGCGGTGACGCCCGCACTTATCTAACCTGCAAACAACGGGCGTTTGAAGCCTATCAAGCCTGCCGAGGATACCTATGATCGAACACTTCGTTGCCTACTATGATCCGGACAGTAAGACCTTCAAGACCGGATTCGTCGATTCCCGATTGCTGAAGGATGTAAGGATGAATCTGATGGCGGAACATGATGTGGGACCACAGCAGCCAATCGACGATGAATACGCGCGTCGGTTCGGCGGGAGCGCATTGCTCTGGTTTGCAACGCAATATCCGGAGCTGCGAGAGTTTCTGCAGATCACTGATGGGAAAGGTAATGCGATCACTTTGTAGACGGCCGAGAACCGCGTTGAGCATCGCTTGTCCGTATGACCGAATGCACGTGTGCAAGCATGGCGATGCCGACTTCCTGGCAACGTCGAAAACGATTCTTAGGCGCCAAGGCGTCTGACGGGAATGCGTCAGACGTATTCCGTGGTCTCACCTGTCTCGAAGACGAACAGATGTTATCGGTTCGCGAAGTCGAACCCGAAAGGAGCGGGCCGCTGTCGCAGGGAAGCTCGCGATGCCGATACTGGCGGACCAGTTCGAATTCAAGCTCGACGACGAATTCGCCCGGCGACCGGGCGTCGCGGTTTTCAATCTGATGGCTCGCGGACAGCCGGGGCTCAAACAGTTGATGAGGGCCACAGCCGAACCGCGCACACTGGAGGAATGAAGCTGCGCCCCCCTTGATTATTCCCCCCATCCGCCCACAATGCGCCATCGGCGTCACCCCAAGGAGCGATACATGCCCGTGCAGTACACCATCCGCGACAACGTCGCCGTCATCACGCTCGACAACCCGCCCGTCAACGGGCTCGGGCATTCGACGCGCCTTGGCATCGTCGAAGGCGTCGAGCGGGCGCGCGACGATGCGAACGTGGCCGCCGTCGTCATCATCGGCGCGGGAAAGGCGTTCTCGGGCGGCGCCGACATCACCGAATTCAACACGCCGAAAGCCACGCAGGAACCGACGCTCGCCACCGTCATCAAGGCCGTCGAGAACAGCGAAAAACCCGTGATCGCCGCCATACACGCCATCGCGATGGGCGGCGGCCTCGAACTCGCGCTCGGCGCGCATTACCGCGTCGCATCGCCCGGTGCGCAGATCGCGCTGCCCGAAGTCAAGCTCGGCCTCTTGCCCGGCGCGGGCGGCACGCAACGTCTGCCGCGTGCGGTCGGTCTCGAAACCGCGCTCGACATGATCGTGTCGGGCACGCCGGTCCGGTCGGAACAACTCGCGCAAACCGCGCTGTTCGACCAACTGGCAGAAGGCGATCTGCTCGATGCCGCCGTGCGCTTCGCCACGCGCGTAGCCGAAAAAGACGGCCCGCATCCGAAGGTCCGAGACCGCGCTATCGGGCACGCGAACGCCGACGGCGTCATCCGTCTTGCGCGTGAAAAGATCGCGCTCACCGCAAAGCATTTTCCGGCGCCGCACAAGTGCATCGACGCCATCGAACGCGGCGTGAAAGAAGGTTTCGAGCGCGGGCTCGCGTTCGAGCGCGAATGCTTTCTCGCGCTCGTGCAGACGCCCGAAAGCCGGGCCTTGCGGCACGCATTTTTCGCCGAGCGTGCGGCGGGCAAGATCGACGACGTGCCATCGAACACGCCGGTGCGGAAGATTGAGCGCGTCGGTGTCATCGGCGCGGGGACGATGGGCGGCGGCATCGCGATGAACTTCGTGGAGGCGGGCTTGCCGGTCGTGCTGCTCGACACCGATCGCGTCGCGCTCGACCGCGGCGTCGCCACGATTCGCCGCAACTTCGAAGCGCAAGCGAAGAAAGGCCGGCTCACGCACGAACTGGTCGAAGCCCGCATGCGGCTCATCACGCCGACGCTCGCCTGGGGCGATCTCGCAGAGGCCGATCTCATCGTCGAAGCGGTATTCGAAGACATCGGCGTGAAAGAGCGCGTGTTCCGTCAGCTCGATGACATCGCAAGACCCGGCGCGATCCTCGCATCGAACACGTCGACGCTCGATCTCGACCGGATCGCCGCCTTCACGAAGCGCCCGGGCGACGTCGTCGGCATGCACTTCTTCAGCCCCGCGAACGTGATGAAGCTGCTCGAAGTCGTGCGCGGCGCGAAGACGCAGAAAGACGTGCTCGCGACCGTGATGCAGCTCGCGAAGAAGATCCGGAAGACGGCGGTCGTCTCGGGCGTGTGCGACGGCTTCATCGGCAACCGGATGATCGAGCAATACGTTCGTCAGGCGCTTTTCATGCTCGAAGAAGGCGCGCTGCCCGCGCAGATCGATCGCGCCATCGAGCAGTTCGGCTTCGCGATGGGTCCGTTTCGCATGAGCGATCTCGCAGGCAACGACATCGGCTGGGCCATTCGCAAGCGGCGCTATCGCGATCAGCCGCAGATGCGTTATCCAGGGATCGCGGACCGGCTTTGCGAGGCCGGGCGCTTCGGGCAGAAGACCGGCGCGGGCTGGTACGACTATGCGGACGGCTCGCGAGACGCAAGACCATCGCCCATGATCGACGAGATGATCGTCGCGTATTCGAAGGAGCAGGGCGTCGAGCGGCGCAGTATCGGCGATGAAGAGATCGTCGAACGGCTCGTGTATGCGCTCGTCAACGAAGGCGCGAAGATTCTGGAGGAAGGCGTCGCGAGCAAGGCATCGGACGTCGACATCGTTTATTTGACCGGCTACGGTTTCCCGTTATGGCGCGGCGGCCCGATGTTTCACGCCGACGCAATCGGTCTGTCGAACGTCGAGCGCGCGATCCGCCGGTACGCCGGACAGCCCAACGGCGACGCGTGGCAGCCAGCCGCGCTCCTCATCCGACTCGCGGCCTCGAACGGCCGCTTCAACGCCTGATGCGACTGATATGAAACCTGTGGAAGATGTGCTTCTCGTCGTCGACGTGCAATACGACTTCATGCCCGGCGGCGCGCTCGCCGTCGCGCGTGGCGACGAAATCGTCCCGGTCATCAACCGGCTCGCGGGGGCGTTCTCGCACGTTGTGTTGACACAGGACTGGCATCCGGCGGCGCATGTATCGTTCGCGGCGAATCACGCGGGCCGCGCGCCGTTCGAGACGATCCCGATGCCCTATGGCGAACAGGTGCTGTGGCCGGCGCATTGCGTGCAGGGATCGCCGGGCGCGGCGCTGCATCGCGATCTCGATGTGCCGCACGCACGGCTGATCGTTCGCAAGGGCCATCACGAGAGCGTGGACAGTTATTCGGCGTTCCTCGAAGCGGACCGCACGACGCCCACGGGTCTCGCCGGTTATCTGCGCGATGTCGGGGCGAAGCGCATCTGGCTCGCGGGTCTCGCCACCGACTATTGCGTCGCGTGGTCCGCGCTCGATGCGCGCGCCGCCGGTTTCGAGGCCAGCGTGATCGACGACGCGTGCCGCGCCATCGACCTGAACGGCTCGCTCGACAAGGCATGGAGCGACATGCGGGCGGCGGGCGTCGCACGCATCCAGTCGGCGCATGTGAACGTGGCGTGAAGCGCCGCCGGCAACGAGGATTTGCTACGCTTCTGGCTTCGCCAGACAACAGGAGCCGCCGTGCTGCGTCACATCGTCATGTGGAAACTGAAAGACTTCGCAGAGGGCGCGGACCGCGCTGAGAATGCGCAGAAGCTGAAAGCGAAGCTCGAGACCTGCCGCAGCATCGTGAAGGGGCAAGGGCACTTCGAAGTCGGCACCGCGCAGCCGGGTTTCGATTGCACGTACGACGTCGTGCTCGTCTCCGATTTCGACGACAAAGCCTCGCTCGACGCCTATCAGAAGCATCCCCGGCATCTGGCCTTGAAGGACTTCGTGGCGGCGATTCGCGAAGCGCGCCAGTGCGTCGACTACGAAGTGTGACTGCGATGACCGATACTCGACATACCCGGAAAAGCCACGGCCCGGCGCTCGAAAGCCCGTTCATCGACATGCTCGGCGTGGAACTGGTCAAAGCCGTCGACGGCGAGGGCGAAGTGCGCCTGCCGCTCGGCGAGGCGCATCTGAACACGTGGGGCATCGCGCATGGCGGCGTGACCATGACCCTGCTCGACGCCGCGCTGGCCATCGCGGCGCGCAGCGTGGCAGGCGACGGCGTCGGCGTCGTGACCGTCGAAATGAAAGTGAACTTCATGCAGCCGGGGCGCGGCGAGTTGCGCGGTTACGGCCGCGTGCTGCACCGCTCCACGACGATGGCCTATTGCGAAGGCGAAATCCGTGACAGCGAAGGGCACTTCGTCGCAAAGGCGCTCGGGACCTTCAAGTACATGAAGCGGCTCGCGGTCGGGCGTGACGTCGTCAGGCAGAAGCTGCGTTCCGACCGCCAAGCCACGCCCGGACCGAGCGACGCCTGACGCGAACGCCCGGCGCCCGTTCATGCAATAAGCGTTTTGTTCCGGCCGCGCTTAACTACAATTCACTCACTTGCGCGCACGGCGCTCGCTTCGCGCTCGTTCGCCCTCCGAACCGGCGGGCGACGCACGACGGCGCGCAAAGGAATGACAACCCGTTTCGACCGCATCTAAGATAGTCGTATAACGAAAGATGCGCCGCTGGCAGGCGTTCGAAAAGGTAAGATCGCGCCGGGTCATGGAAACCGCAAGGGGCGCGCGAGCAGATGCGTCTCGCGCTGCGATTCGCCGATTACAGCACGCGGCAAGGACAGGAACGAGGAGAAGCACGTATGGCACGTCAGAACCCGCCGGGTCGCAAGGCAGAACCGGAGCGCGCGGTCGTTACGAGCGATCTGCCGTTCCCGGTAGTCGGCATCGGGGCGTCCGCCGGCGGTGTCGAGGCTTTGCAGACCTTCTTCGAACATGCGCCGACGACCATGAACATGGCGTTCGTGGTGATCCTGCATCTGGCGTCGGACAGGATCAGCCACCTGCACGACATCCTGCAGCGCACCACCGGCATGCCGGTGCATCAGGTCAGCTCCGCAATCGCCATCGAAAGCAATCACGTCTACGTGATCGCGCCCGGCAAGCAGCTCGAGATGTCCGACGGCTGCCTTCGCGTCAGCGGGCGCGATACTTCGAAATCCGCGCTGTTCACCATCGATCATTTCTTCCGGACGCTTGCCGATGCGCATGGCGCGCACGCCATCGGCGTCGTGCTGTCCGGGTCCGGCGCGGATGGTGCGTCGGGCCTGAGCCGCATCAGGGAAGCGGGCGGCATCACGCTCGCCCAGACACCGGACGATGCCGAATATCCCGAGATGCCGCGGCAGGCGATCGCGACGAACCACGTCGATATCGCGCTGCCCGCACCCGAGCTGCCGCAGCGCCTGCTCGACCTGTGGAACGACGCCCGGCTCATCCGTGCGCAGCAGATCGAAGCGCTGAGCGCGCCGCCGGACGCGCGCCGCTTAGCGAACGACGGCCCGGAGCGCGCGCTCGCCGATATCCTGATGCATCTGCGCGTGCGTACGGGCCACGACTTCCGGCCCTATAAGCGCGCCACCGTGTTGCGGCGTATCGAGCGACGCATGCAGGTGAACGGTCAGCGCGATCTGCTCGCGTATCGCGACTTCCTGCGCGCCAACGGCGAGGAAGCTACCGCCTTGCTGGCCGACATGCTCATCGGCGTCACCCAGTTCTTCCGCGATCGCGACGCGTTCGATTCGCTCGAGCGCGAAGTCATCGGCGGGCTTTTCAGCGAGCACACCGGCGGCGCGAACGAAACGCAGGTCCGCGTGTGGGTCGCGGGCTGCTCGACGGGCGAGGAAGCCTACTCGCTGTCGCTGCAACTGGCGCGCGCGCGCGATGCCGCGTCGTCGACCCGGACAATTCAGGTCTTCGCCACCGACATCGACGAAGTTGCGATCGTGCGTGCGCGAACCGGCAGGTATCCCGTGTCGATCGCGAGCGACGTGCCGCCGGACTTGCTGCAGCGGTATTTCGTGAAAGAGGGCGGTCACTACCAGATCGTCAAGGCGGTGCGCGAGCGCATCCTCTTTGCCGCGCACAGTCTGATGCGCGATCCGCCGTTCTCGCATCTCGACGTGATTTCCTGCCGCAACGTGCTGATCTATCTCGATCGCACGGTGCAGCGGCAGATTCTCGAATTGTTCCATTTCGCACTGCGGCCGAACGGCGTGCTTTTCCTCGGCACGGCGGAATCGGCCGACGCCGCCGACGATCTCTTCGCCGTCGTCGACAAGAAAAACCGCATCTATCGGGCGAAGGCAGTCGCCAATCGCGCGAAGCCGGCTGTCAACTTTCCGCCGCTTCACACGGGCGCGGCCAAGGTGGAGGAGCGCGCCGGCGCGTCGGCGATGCATCAGCCGCCGCCAAGCCCGGCGCAGCGCAGCTTCTCGTATGCGGAACTGCATCAGCGGGCGCTGGAGCAATACGCGCCGCCGAGCGTGGTCATCGATCGCGACTCGAACCTCGTTCATCTCTCCGATAACGCGGGCACGTTCCTGCGCCATACCGGCGGCGAGCTGACGAGCAACATCATCGCGCTGGTGCTGCCGGACTTGCGCCTCGAGTTGCGCACCGCGATTTTCCGCGCGCTACAAACGGGCACGAGCGTGGAGGCGCGCCGCGTCAAATGGCATCATGACTCGCGTGTGTCGTGGGTGAGCATGACGGTGCGGCCGTTCTTCGATCAGGTCGCGGGCGCGGAATTCCTGCTCGTCGTCTTCGATGAAGTCGCCGGCCACATGACGGACGACGAGCAGGCAGAAGGCGGCCAGGACCCGGTGCTGCTGCAGCTCGAACACGAGTTGCAGCACAGCCGCGAGCAGCTTGCGACGGTCATCGAGCAATACGAAACATCGGTCGAGGAGCTGAAGGCGTCGAACGAGGAATTGCAGGCGATCAACGAGGAACTGCGGTCGACCTCGGAGGAACTCGAAAGCAGCAAGGAAGAACTGCAGTCGGTCAACGAGGAGCTCACGACCGCGAACGCCGAGATGCAGGCGCGCATGGAGGACACCGCCAAGGCGAACGACGACCTGCATAACATCATCGCGTCGAGCGAGATCGCGACGGTCTTCGTCGACAAGGAAATCCGCGTGAAGCGCTTCACGCCCAGCGCGACGGCCATCTTCAAGCTGATCGATTCCGACCTCGGCCGCTCGCTTTTCGACATCACGCATTCGCTGCGCTACCCGACGCTCGCCGACGATGTCCGGCAGTCGTTCCAGTCGCTGCAGCTGACCGAGCGCGAGATCGAGAGCGAGACGGGGCGCTGGTATCTGATGCGCCTGTTGCCGTATCGCACGGCGGACGATCACATCGACGGCGCGGTGATCACGCTGATCGATGTGACGGCGCGTCATCAGGCCGAAGAAGCCGCGCGCACCAACGAGCAGCGGCTGCGGCTCGTCGCGCAGTCGACGAAGGACTACGCGATCATCGTGCAGGACAGCCAGGGTGCGATCGTAAGCTGGAACGCCGGCGCCGAACGCATCTTCGGCTATACCGAGAGCGAGGTGGCCGGACAGGACATCGCGTTCATCTACGAAGCGAACGACCGTCAGGCGATGGTGCCGGAAAGAGAGCGCGAGTCCGCGGCGAGGGACGGCCGCGCGGACGACGATCGGTGGCATGTGACCAAGGACGGTCGCCGCATCTTTTGCAGCGGCGTGGTGACGCCCATCGTCGACGCCTCGTTCACCGGCTTCGCGAAGATCGTCCGCGACCTGACCGAGCGCAAGCTGCGCGAAGACGCGAACCGTGAGGCGCTGCTCAAGGAACAGGCGGCGCGGGAACAGGCGTCGACTTCCAGCCAGATGAAGGACGAATTCATCGCGGTGCTGTCGCACGAGCTCAAGCACCCGCTCAATCTGATCGGCGTGAAGGCGGAAATCCTGCCCCGGCTGCCGCAGACGCGCGACATCGAAGCGGTGCGCGACGCCGCGTGGTGGATTCGCCAGGCGGTGCGCAGTCAGGCGCAGATCATCGACGACCTGCTCGACTGGTCGCGCATACAGACCGGCAAGCTGGCGCTGAACTTCAGCACCGTCGACCTGGCCGCGATCTTCGCGAACGTCGCGGATACGGTGGAACAGGACGCGCACGTGCGGGGCATCACGCTGACGACGAGCATTCCCGCGCGCCCGGCCACGACGATGGCCGACCCGACCCGTTGCGAGCAGATCATCTGGAACCTCGTATCGAACGCGATCAAGTTCACCGACCACGGCGGACGCATCGACTTGCGCCTGAGCCGCGACGGCCGCATGCATCGCATCGACGTGTCGGACAGCGGTCAGGGCATCGAACCGGAAACGTTGCCCTATATCTTCGACATGTTCCGCCAGGGCGTGCGCGATCGCTCGCGAAGCGGTCTGGGCATCGGCCTCGCGCTCGTCAAGCAACTGGCGGAAATGCAGGGCGGACGCGTGCAGGCGCGCTCGGACGGGCCCGGTCTCGGCGCGACCATGACCGTCTGGCTTCCGAGAATGGAAGACGAGAGCGCGTATCTCGAGCGTCGCGGCAAGGGCGGCGAGACGATTGCGGGCTTGCAGATTTTGCTTGTCGACGATGACCGCGAGTCGGTCGCTTCGCTGACGACGCTGCTGGAACTGGAGGGCGCGTCGGTGACGGGCGTGACGAGCGCGCCCGAAGCACTGGAACTGCAGGCGGAGCGAACCATCGACGTGGTGCTGTCCGATATCTCGTTGCCCGGCATGAACGGCTATGAACTCATGCGCCGCATGCGCGCGGACCCCCGATGGGCGAGCGTTTCCGCCATAGCCTTCACAGGACACAGCCGCGAGGAAGACGTGCAGGCCGCGAAAAACGCGGGATTCGACGCGCATCTGGCGAAGCCGCTCGACTTCAATCAATTGCTCGAAACGCTATGCACGGTTGTCGCGCGAGACGGCAGCCGTCCGCGAAGCGACAGCGCAGCATGAACAGCGAGGCCGCCGCTGCTCCCGGCAGCGGCCTCGCGCGCAGTCGTCATCGGGAGCGTCGGCCAGGCTGGACCAGTCACATGGCCGCCTCGTTGCCGACGCGATCGGCGATGCGTGCGACGCCATGCCGATTCACCTGCTCCCCGTACCGCGAGCCCCAAAGGCGACATGGACTCGTTCCGGAATGCGCAGATAACCGGCGCACGGATTGCTTCAAAGACCCAAAGGAGGGTCCATGGATCATCGAGACATTGTGGTCATCGCGGCATCCCGTGGCGCCATTCCAGTCCTGAAAAAACTGATCGCGGCGTTTCCAGCTGATTTTCCTGCGGCCGTGTGCATCGTGCTGCATATCGGCCGGCACAAGAGCGTGTTTCCCGAGATGCTGACTGAATGGGGCGTTTTGCCAGCCCGGCATCCCAAGTCAGGTGAGCGGCTCGAACGCCGGCAGATTTATGTGGCGCCGCCGGACCGGCACATGATATTGCTGGGCGGCAAAGTGCGTCTGCTCGACACGGCCGCGGAGAACTTCGCGCGGCCCGCAGCCGATCCGCTGTTCCGCTCGGCCGCGATGGAATTCGGTCCGCGCGTCGTGGGCGTCGTGCTGAGCGGCGATCTCGACGATGGCGCCGCCGGACTCGCCGCCGTGCGTGCGCGCGGCGGTTACTGCGTCGTGCAGGACCCCGCCGATTGCGAGGCGCCATCGATGCCGCGCAGCGCGCTGGCGGCGACGTCCGCCGATGCGGTGGTGAAAATCGACGAACTCGCGGGCGTGGTCGACGCTGCAGTGAGAGGCGCCAGGGGGCGCGAGGAGGTCCAAGTGAGTACCCGACCCGACCTGGACCGGGAAGTACAGATCGGCAACAAGGGCGTGGTCCCGCCGGAGGAACTGGACCAGATCGGCGAGCGTTCGGCGCTCACGTGCCCCAACTGTTCCGGCACGCTCTGGCGCATGCGCGACGAGCAGCCGCTTCGCTATCGTTGCCATACCGGTCACGCGTTCACGAGCCTGTCGCTCGAGGAGGGCAACGCGAAGCGCACCGAGGACGGCATCTGGAGCGCCATTCGCGCGGTTCACGAGCGCATCATCCTCGCGCAGGAACGGCGGCGCTGGGCGGAACACGCCGGCAGCGCCGACGATGTCGCGATCGAGCAGATCCGCATCGAAGAAAACGAGAAGCTCGCGGAACTGCTGCGCGAGGCCATCGGCATACAGGCGTGATGCCCGAACGCTCGGGATCGCCGGCGTGCGTGTCGCCGGCGAGGACGAGCTTCGCCGTCAGCCGCGATGATCGCGGCTTGTCCTGTCTGTGCGACAACACCCTGGAGAACGCTTGGATCGCTTCGAGAACAAGGTAGCCGTCATCACCGGCGCGGGCAGCGGTTTCGGCCGTGAATTCGCGCTCATGGGTGCGTCGCTCGGCATGAAGCTCGCACTCGCCGATATCGACGATGCCGCGCTCGCCGCCACCGTCGATGCCGTGCGCGCGCAAGGCGGGCAGGCGCTGGGCGTACGCACGGACGTATCCGATGCGAGCGAGGTCGATGCGCTCGCCCGCGCCACGCTCGATGCGTACGGCGGCGTGCATCTGCTTTTCAACAATGCGGGCGTCGGCGCAGGCGGCTTCGTCTGGGAGAACAGCCCGAAAGACTGGCAATGGGTGTTCGGCGTGAATGTGATGGGCGTCGCGAACGGCCTGCGCGCCTTCAAGCCGATCATGCTGGAGCAGGGCGAGCCCGCGCATATCGTCAATACGGCGTCGGTGGCGGGCTTGCTCGCCGCGCCCGCGATGGGCGTCTACAACGCGTCGAAGCATGCGGTGGTCGGGCTGACGGAGACGCTGTATCACGATCTGCGGCTCGCGCGTGCGCCGGTCGGCGTGTCCTTGCTGTGCCCGGCCTTCGTGCCGACGGGCATCGCGGATGCCGAACGCGCGCGCCCCGCGACGCTCGCCAACGATGCACCGCCGACGGCATCGCAGAAAATGGCGGCGCGGCAACTGACGCGGGCGGTGGAAGGCGGGCGGCTATCGTCGCGCGACGTTGCCGCGCTCACTTTCGACGCCGTGCGGGAAGGGCGCTTTTACGTCATCACGCATCCGAACATCATGTCGTCGATCCGGCTGCGCCTCGACGACATCGCGCAGTTGCGCAGCCCGACCGATCCGATGTCGTTGAGAAGGGAAGCGAATCGCTCGGACTAGGACGGTCGTGGCATCATCGTGCCCTTTGAACGCTTCTTTCTCCGATGCCGCTCAATCCCAAGATCGCGCAGATCCTCGAAATGGTCGCGCGCGCGAACCGTCCGCCGTATCACACGCTGACGCCGGCCGAAGCGCGCGCCGCCTATGCGATGAGCGCGCCGATTCTCGACATCGCGCCGCTGCCGATGCACAGCGTCGAAGACCTGCGGATCGCCACGCGCGACGGCAATGAAATCGGCGTGCGCGTCTATCATCCGGTCGCCCCGAGTTGGGCGGAGCCGGCGGCGGCGCTCCTGTATCTGCATGGCGGCGGCTTTACCGTCGGCAGCATCGCGACTCACGACGCCCTTTGCCGCACGCTCGCGCGCGATGCGGGCTGCGCGGTCGTATCGGTCGGTTACCGGCTCGCGCCCGAGCATCGTTTTCCTGTCGCCGTCGACGATGCCTTCGACGCACTTCAATGGCTCGCGCGCGAAGCGCCGCTTCTGGGCATCGATGCGGCGCGGCTCGCGATTGGCGGCGACAGTGCGGGCGGCACGCTTGCGACTGTCTGTGCGGTGCTGGCCCGCGATGCCGGCATCCCGCTGCGGCTGCAACTGCTGATCTATCCGGGCACGAGCGCGCGGCAGGATAGTGCGTCACACGCGCGGCTGGCCGAAGGGTATCTGCTGTCGGGGGAAACGATTCAATGGTTCTTCGCGCAATATCTGCGCGACGAGCGCGACCGCGACGACTGGCGTTTCGCACCGCTCGATGCAGCGGGCGGCCAGCCGGATTTCGCGGGCGTCGCGCCGGCTCGGATCGCGGCGGCCGACCACGATCCGCTCTACGACGAGGACATCGCATATGCCGCGAAGCTCGAAGCGGCCGGCGTGCGCGTGACGCTCGCGCGTTATGAAGGCATGATCCACGAGTTCTTCAAGATGGGCGGATTCGTGCCCGAAGTGGCGCGGGCGCACGCGGATGCGGTGACGGCGTTGAGGGCGGCGTTGGGGTGAATCGTCGCAAACACTGGTCGGGAAGCGGTTTCTCGCGGGACACCAAATACCGCAGGGCATTTGCCCTTCTGCTTCTCGCATTCGTCGCAGTCTTCAACGCGGTCAACCTTCTGGAAGCGTACGGCAGCGGCGCGCCGTACTACTCGCGCACCGCCAACATGGACAAATGGGTCGATCCAATGCCGCTTCTCGCCACCGTCGATTTACCCACCGCGTTGCTCCTGTTCTTCGCCTTCCGGACGCTCCAGCGCAAGCGATAAGCGCGGCCGCGAGCTACGCATCGATATCGAACTCGAACGCCCGCTCGAAGCTGCCCGGCCGCACGATGCGATGCGAGCCATCGTCATCGCTGCGTTCCTTGATCCGAATCGACATCCCGCGCGCCGTCGGCGTGACGCGCAGCGCCGTCGTGCTGCGCGTGCCGTATTCGGGCGTCTCGATGAACGCCGCCGACAGCACACGCTCGCGCTCGACCGATACGCCCGTCGACGGCAGCAGCGCATCGTCGGCGATACGCGGATCGCGCAGGGTATCGATCAGCACGTCGAGCGCCGGATGTTCATCGGCGTGAATCAGGTCGGCAAGCGCGTCACGTTGCGCGACGAGTTTCGGCCACGGCGTATTCAGCAAGCTGTTCGACAGGCCGTGCACGCCCGCCTCCAGCAGCGCGGGCGGCGCGTCGGCGCGGTTGCCGTACCAGCCCAGCTCGCGCCGCGTGAAATCGCCACAAAGCAGGTTGAACCCGTTATAGCGATGGCCGCGTGCCGCGACGCGCTCCAGATAATCCAGCGGCGCGACGCGTTCGCCCGCGAGGAACGCGCTGACCAGCGCGCCGCGCGTGGGCGCGTCCGCGCGCATCTCGGCAGGCGCGCGAAAGTTCGTCAGCGCGGCGAAACGGCCATCGCGGCTCACGCCGAGCCAGGTCCCGCCGCCCGTCAGATCGCGTCCCGCGAGCACGCCGGGGGTGTCGGTCCACCAGTGCATCGGCTCGGCGTCGCGGCGGAAGAACTCGTCGCGATTGGCGGCCAGCGTCAGCAAGGCGCGCTCGCCGGGCGTCCGCGCGTCGGCCTGCGCGTCCGGCTGCCAGTCGAAAACGATGAGGCACATACGCGCTCAGACGTCCGACGGAAACGCGTACGGCAGCGGCAGGAATTCGAGCGCGGGACCATCGGCGGAACCGACGTGCACCGCGCCGTCATCGAGCGCGGCCAGCTTGATCTCGACGAGACAATCGACCCCGCCGGTCTCCGACGGCGCCACGTTCACGACGAGCCCGCACGGCTGCCCCGGATCGGCGGAATGAAAAAGCTCCGCGCCGGGCGTCGCGGCTGCGGCGCGCGCCAGCGCGGTGCGCCGCTTGATCGTGCCGCGATACTGGCTGCGCGCGACCACTTCCTGCCCCGGATAGCAGCCTTTCTTGAAATTCACGCCGCCGAGCACGTCGAAATTGACCATCTGCGGGACGAACTGCTCGACCGTCGCCTGCGTGATGCGCGGCTCGCCCGCGTGGATGTCGAGCCAGTCCCAGAGCGCGGCGGGCGCACGGTGCAGCTTCTCGCCGAGGCTCGCGAGCCTGGCTTCGACATCGGCTTTCGGGCCGACCCACAGAAAGCGCGGGCGGCTGGCTGCATCCGGCACGCGGATCAGCGCGCCATGCGGGCCTTCCACCTTGACGTGAATGCCGTCGGGGAGCGCGTCGAAGATGCCGGACAGCGCCGCGCGAACATCGCCCGCGAAGCCTACGGCGGCGACGTCGGCCGTCGCGTCCGACAGCTTGGCCTTCGCGCGCAGCACGAACATCGACAGGCGCTTTTGCACGGGCGCCTGAATGTCGCCGGAAATCAGCAGGCGCACCGCGTCGGACGTGCGCCACATCAGGAACGAGCCGAGCAGGCGGCCCTTCGGCGAGCAATAGCCCGCAAGGCGCGCGGTGGATGCGTCGAGATGCTGCACGTCGTTCGTCAGTTGCGTGTGCAGGAAGGCGGCGGCGTCTTCGCCTTTGACGTCGACGACACCGAACTGCGTGAGCGGAATGAACACGCCCGCGGTCCGGACGGCTTCGAAATCGGCGGCGGCGAGGGAAGGAGTCTGGAGGGTCATTGTGTCGGGAAGAGTCGATGCCGGCGTAGCGGCGGGGCATCCGTGCAAGGTGATTCGGACGCGTCCGGCCTTCACGCAGGCGGGCAAGTTATTATATTGGTCTTACCCCAAGCGTGTTTCGCATGACCTTCCTGAAGAAATGCTTCGTGGCGATGGTGTTCGTCGCGATGCTCGCAGCAGCCGTCGCAGGCGGTGTGTTTTACTGGGCCAATCGGCCGATGACGCTTTCCCCCGCCGAACTCGACGTCACCATCAAGCCTCACAGCAGCCTGCGCAGCGTGAGCGCGCAACTGAACCGCGGCGGCGTGCCCGTCGAGCCCGAGCTTTTCGTGCTGATGACGCGCGTGCTCGGCCTGTCGGCGCAGCTCAAATCGGGCAACTATGCGTTCAAGAGCGGCGTGACGCCCTACGAAGTGCTGCAGAAAATCGCCCGCGGCGATGTGAACGAATACGTGGCGACGGTCATCGAAGGCTGGACGCTGCAGAAAATGCGCAGCGAGCTGGACGGCAATCCCGCGCTCGCGCACGATACCGCCGGCATGAGCGACATCGACATCCTGAGGGCGATCGGCGCGACCGAAGTCGACAAGATGTCCGCCGAGGGGCTTTTCTTCCCGGACACCTATCTATTCGACAAGGGCACGAGCGATCTCGCCGTCTACAAGCGCGCCTACCGCACGATGCAGCGCCGCCTCGCCGAAGCGTGGAGCACGCGCGCGCCCAACCTGCCTTACAAGACGCCGTATGACGCGCTGATCATGGCGTCGATCGTCGAGAAAGAGACGGGGCGCGCGGCGGACCGGCCGCTCGTCGCAGCCGTATTTGCGAACCGGCTGCGCATCGGCATGCCGCTGCAGACGGACCCGACTGTAATCTACGGCCTCGGCCCGGCGTACGGCGGTCGTCTGAAGAAAAAAGACCTGCAAACGGACACTCCGTACAATACCTACACGCGCATGGGCCTGCCGCCGACGCCGATCGCGCTACCGGGCGTGGCCGCGCTGAACGCCACGCTGAATCCCGCGACGAGCAGCGCGCTGTATTTCGTGTCGCGCGGCGACGGCAGCAGCTTCTTTTCCGACAATCTGGGCGACCACAACAGGGCCGTCGACAAGTACATCCGGGGTCAATGATGGCGCGTGGCAAGTTCATTACGTTCGAAGGCATCGACGGCGCGGGCAAGACCACGCATCTCGACTGGTTCCGCCAGCGGCTCGACGAGCGAATCGCCGCGAGCGGCCGCCATGTCGTGATGACGCGCGAGCCGGGCGGCACCGCGCTCGGCGAAACCTTGCGCGGTATCCTGCTCAGCCAGCCGATGGACCTCGAAACCGAAGCGCTCCTGATGTTCGCATCGCGCCGCGAGCACCTCGCGCAAGTCATCGAGCCGGCGCTCGCACGCGGCGACTGGGTGCTGTCGGACCGCTTCTCGGACGCGACGTTCGCCTATCAGGGCGGCGGGCGCGGCCTGCCGCGCGACAAGCTGGAGGCGCTGGAGCGCTGGGTGCAGGGCGGTTTTCATCCCGACCTGACCGTGCTCTTCGACGTGCCGACCGATACCGCGAGCGAACGCCGCTCGGCCGCCCGCGCGCCCGACAAGTTCGAAAGCGAGTCGGAGGCGTTCTTCGAGCGCACGCGCGCCGAATATTTGCGACGCGCGGCGGAGTCGCCGGAGCGCTTCGTGATCGTCGATTCGACCGAGCCGATCGATACCATCCGCAAGCGGCTGGAAGACGTCGTCGCCGGACTCTGACTTTATTACGCACCGATGATCTATCCCTGGCAAAGCGACGACTGGCAACGCATCCAGCAGCTCCGCGCACACTGGCCGCACGCGCTGTTGCTGCACGGCGAAGCGGGCATCGGCAAGCTGCATCTCGCGCAGCATCTCGCGCAGGGCCTCTTGTGCGAGACGCCGGCCGCGAACGGCGAGCCGTGCGGCGCGTGTCCGGCATGTCTGTGGTTCTCGCAGGGCAATCACCCGGACTACCGCGCCGTGCTGCCCGAGGCGCTCGCGGGCCTCGCCGGCGACGATGCATCCGCCGATAAATCCGACGACGGCGACAGCAAGAAGTCCCGCGCGCCGAGCAAGGAAATCAAGATCGAGCAGGTGAGGGCGCTGCTCGACTTCTGCGGCGTCGGCTCGCATCGCGGGGGCTTGCGTGTCGTGCTGCTTTATCCCGCCGAGGCGCTGAACGTCGCGGCGGCGAACGCGCTTCTCAAGACGCTCGAAGAACCGCCGTCGGGCGTCGTGTTTCTGCTGGTGTCGGCGCGCATCGACAGGCTGTTGCCGACCATCATCAGCCGATGCCGTCAATGGCCGATGAGCGTCCCCAATGCCGGCGACGCCCGCGCGTGGCTCGCCGCACAAGGCATCGACGATGCCGCCGCGCTGCTCGCCGAAGCAGGCGGCGCGCCGCTTGCCGCGCTTGCGCTCGCGAGCGGCGAAAACCGTGCGCTGCGTGACTTCACGCTCGCGCAACTGGCGGCCGGCCCGAATTGCGACGCCTTCGCGTGCGGTGAAAACCTGCAGAAACTGCCCGTGCCGATGGTGCTCGGCTGGCTGCAACGCTGGCTTTACGATCTGCTCGCTCAGCGCACCGCAGGCCGGCCGCGCTATTTCCCCGGCGCGCGCAAAGCGCTCGACCGCTGCGCGCAAGGCGCCGATCCGGCCGCGCTCGCGCGCTACATCAAGGCGGTCACGCGCCAGCGCGCGGTGGAGAATCATCCGCTGAACGCGCGGCTCGTGTTCGAAGAACTGTTCCTCGGCTATCGCGCAATTTTCGCCCACTGACTCCTGCATCTTCCGACCCACGCCCATGAGCCTCACGTATCGCGACGCCACGCTCGACGACCTGCCTGCCATCGTCGCCATCTACAATTCGACGATCGCCTCGCGCCAGGTGACGGCGGACCTCGACCCGGTCAGCATCGAAAGCCGGCTCGCCTGGTTTCACTCGCACGGGCCGCACGCCCGGCCGCTGTGGGTCGTCGAAGAGGGCGGCGAGGTCATCGCGTGGCTGAGCTTTTCCGACTTCTATGGCCGGCCCGCCTATGCGCGAACCGTCGAAGTCAGCATCTATCTGCATGAACGCGCGCGCGGCAAGGGCCTCGGCAAGAAGCTGCTGCAGGAAGCACTCGACCGGGCGCCGTCGCTGGGCGTGGATACCGTGCTCGGCTTCGTTTTCGGACACAACGAAGCGAGCATGCGGCTCTTCGCGAGCTTCGGCTTCACCGCGTGGGGGAGGCTGCCGCGCGTCGCGATGCTCGATGGCGTCGAGCGCGATCTCGTCATTCTCGGGTTGCGGCTCGACGGTTCGGAAAAGCCTGCAATCGCCGCAGCGGCCTGAGGGCACTCGAAGGAAAGGAGCACGGATGTTCGTCGATTCTCACTGTCACATCAATTTCGAAGGCCTCGCCGACCGTCTGCCCGACGTGCTCGACAAGATGCGCGAGCACGCCGTCACGCATGCCCTCTGCGTATCCGTCGATCTGGAAACGCTGCCCTCGGTACTTGCAATCGCCGAGCAGCACGAGAACGTCTATGCGTCGGTCGGCGTTCATCCCGATCACGAGGACATGAGGGAACCGAGCGTTGCCGAACTCGTCGAACTCGCGGCGCATCCGAAGGTGTGCGCGATCGGCGAGACCGGGCTCGACTACTACCGGCTGGAAGGGCGCAGCATCGCCGACATGGAATGGCAGCGCGAACGCTTTCGCACGCACATTCGCGCCGCGCACGCGACGGGCAAGCCGCTCATCATCCACACGCGGTCGTCGTCGGGAGATACGCTGCGCATCATGGAAGAGGAGCGCGCGAGCGTGCCGGGCGGCGTCATGCACTGCTTCACCGAGCCCTGGGACGTCGCGCAAGCCGCGCTCGCGCAGGGCTTTCATATCTCGCTGTCCGGCATCGTCACGTTCAAGAAGGCGACCGACGTGCAGGACGTCGCGCGGCGCGTGCCGCTCGAGCGGCTGCTGATCGAAACCGATTCGCCATATCTGGCGCCGGTGCCGTATCGCGGCAAGCCGAATGAACCTGCTTACGTGAGCTATGTCGGACGCTTCATCGCGCAGTTGCGCGAAGAGACGGATGAAGCGGTCGCGCAGGCCACCACCGAGAATTTTTTCCGGCTATTCAAGATTGCCCGGCCGACGGCTTCGGCCTGAACGTCCCCAGGCTCCGGGTCGGGAGCGCGGTAATTCCCCTGTATCAAGCAATGCGAAGGTCCACCATGAACAATTCCCCGATGATTTCCACTCAGTCCACGACGAACGGCGCGAAGCGTGCGGCGAAGCGCTCGACAATGCGCGGACTCCTTGCAGGCGCGCTCGTCGCGGCGTGCGCGTGTGCGCAGCCCGTGTGGGCAGCGTCCGTGGACTCGCTCATCAAGGCAGTGAAATTCGACGATGTGTCGGCGGTCAGGAAACAACTCGCGCAGGGCGCGGACCCGAATACGGTCGACAACACCGGCGCGCCGATCCTCGTCATCGCGGCGCGGGAGAAGTCGGATAAAGTCGGCCAGCTTCTTGCCGATAACCCGAACATCGACCTCGAAAAAGTCGATCCGGCCGGCGAGAACGCGATGATGCTCGCGGCGCTCAACGGCGACGCAACCTTCGTCAACCTGCTGATCGCGAAGGAAGCGGAAGTCAACAAGAAGGGCTGGACGCCGCTGCATTACGCGGCGACCAACGGACACGACGATATCGTCAAGATTCTGCTCGACCATTCAGCGTATATCGACGCGGGATCGCCTAACGGCACGACACCGCTGATGATGGCCGCCCGCGGCGGGCATCTGTCGACGTGCAAGCTGCTGCTCGATGAAGGCGCGGACTTGCGCGTGAAGAATCAACTCGGCATGACGGCCGTGGATTTCGCGCGCAAGTACAACGAGCGCGATGTCGCGGAAGGCCTGCAGGCGCGCCTCGACGCCAT
Source organism: Caballeronia sp. LZ016 (assembly GCF_031450805.1). Classification (NCBI taxonomy): domain Bacteria; kingdom Pseudomonadati; phylum Pseudomonadota; class Betaproteobacteria; order Burkholderiales; family Burkholderiaceae; genus Caballeronia; species Caballeronia sp. LZ016. The sequence goes on along the minus strand of NZ_JARTVY010000001.1, from coordinate 2,302,783 downwards.
GCAGGGCGGCGCTCCGCAAAGCGGCGCAAATGGGTCAAAATAACGCGCACGACGCGCCGTACCGTCACGCCGACATGAATCCGGGCAACGCCGGGCAAGGGCGCTCGGGCCTGATGCGGGCCCTGACAGCTTTCGCCCGTCAAGCCGCCGCTCAACATAAAAGGAAGATCATGCTGCGGGAATTCGTCATTGCCTGTGCCCTTGCAACGCCGGTTTGCGCGTTCGCATTCACCGGCCACGATCTCAACACGCTCTGTACCAAGACCGATCCCAACTCGCGTACGGCCTGCGCCGCGTATATCGAAGGCGCGGCAGACGGCATCTACAACACGATCGAAGCGATCGGCGGGACCACCGGGCCGCAGGTCGGCCAGTATTTCTGCCTGCCCGCCGACGTGAAGCCGCAACAGTTGACGGATGCGGTGCGCAAGTACATCGCCGACAACCCCGACAAGGCGGCGTTCAACGCGACTACGATGGTCTCGCTGGGGCTGGGCAAAGCGTTTCCGTGCAAGGCGGAGCGTTGAGATTTCGCTGATCGGTCAGGCGGCGAGGCCGTTCGCCGGCTGACCGCCGCCTGACGGTTGCATCATTGTTTGCAGGGAGTCCCGCGGGCCGGGCCGTCCCACGCCGCCCACGGTCTCTTCTTTCCCTTCGTTGAATGCGCGCCGCGCCCCGCGTTGAAACCCGCACGCCGTTTGCTAGTCGAAAAATCGGAAACGGGGCCGTGACGCGCCCCGCATCGGACAATAAAACGCAAGAGGAATGCATATGAGCCGTCTCGTCGTCGTATCCAACCGGGTCGCCACGCCGACCGAAACCAAGGGCTCCGCCGGCGGCCTCGCCGTGGGCGTCTTCGGCGCGCTGAAGGACAGCGGCGGCGTCTGGTTCGGGTGGAGCGGAGACGTGGTGAGCGAGACCATCGCGAATCAGGGGCCGTCGCTCGAACAGGACGGCGCGGTCACGTTCGCCACCGTCGGCTTGCCGAAGAAGGACTACGACCAGTATTACCGCGGATTCTCGAACGCGATGCTGTGGCCGGTCTTCCACTACCGCAACGATCTCGCCGTCTACGACCGCGACGAGTACGCCGGCTACCGGCGCGTGAACTCCTGGCTCGCGCACAAGCTCATCAAGCTGCTGCAGCCCGACGATGTCATCTGGGTGCACGACTATCATCTGATCCCGTTCGCCGAAGCGCTGCGCAGCGCGGGCATCCCGAACCGCATCGGCTTCTTTCTGCACATCCCGTTTCCGTCGCCGCAGATTCTGTTGAACATTCCGCCGCACGAGGAACTCGTGCGGTCCCTGTGCTGCTATGACGTCGTCGGCTTCCAGACCGAAGGCGATCAGATCGCGTTCCACGACTACATCGTGCGGCACGCGCACGGCAAGGCGAGCAGCGACGGGCAGGTGGAAGCGTTCGGGCGCAAGCTCCGGACGGGCGTGTATCGCATCGGCGTGTTTCCGGACGAGATCGCGGAACAGGCGCAGCGCGGCGAGGCGCGGCAGGACGTGATGGACCTGAAGCAAAGCCTCGAGGGCCGCAAGCTCATCATGAGCGTGGACCGGCTCGATTATTCGAAAGGACTCGTCGAGCGCTTTCGCGCGTTCGAGCATTTTCTGGAGAAATCGCCGGAGTGGCGCGGCAATGTAACGCTCGTGCAGATCGCGCCGCCGACGCGCTCGGACGTCGAAACGTATCAGCAGATCCGGCAGAACCTCGAATACGAAGCAGGGCGCATCAACGGACGCTTTTCCGGCCTCGACTACACGCCGATTCGCTATCTGAATCAGCGATACGACCGCTGGAAGCTGATGTCGCTGTTTCGCGAATCGCAGATCGGGCTCGTCACGCCGCTGCGCGACGGCATGAATCTCGTCGCGAAGGAATATGTCGCCGCGCAGAATCCGGACGATCCGGGCGTGCTGGTGCTGTCGCAATTCGCGGGGGCGGCGGGCGAGCTGTCCGGCGCGGTGATGGTCAATCCGCACGATGTCGTCGGCATGAGCGACGCCCTCGCGCGCTCGCTCGCCATGCCGCTCGCCGAGCGGCAGCAACGCTATCACGCCAACATGGCCGCGTTGCGCAAGTTCGACCTGGGCGTCTGGCGCGACACTTTCCTCGCCGATTTGCGCGACGTGCCGCGCAAGTAACGCGATCGCGAAACGGGTGTTTCGCGTCTGTAACAACGCCTCGAAAGTGCAAGGAAGCGGCGTTTGGCCGCCGTTCGCCCGCGATAATGAGCCATCGCGCCGAATCGACGCCTAGGGCAAAACCTCGTTAGTCCGGCTTACACCCTGCTGTCATACTCGATGCGCGTGGCAGGAAAGCCGGGCGTCCACGCCCGGCACACGTCGAAAACGCATGGAGACGAACGATGAGAATTGCCCAGATCGCCCCGCTGACCGAATCGGTGCCGCCGAAGCTCTATGGCGGCACGGAGCGTGTCGTGTCGTATCTGACCGAAGCGCTTGTCGAACTGGGGCATGAAGTGACGCTGTTCGCAACCGGCGATTCCCAGACGACCGCGAAGCTGGAAGCGGTCTGGCCGCGCGCACTGCGGCTCGACCCTGCGATTCGCGACCGCATCGCGCCGCACATGCTGCTGATGGAAATGGTGCGACGCCGGGCCGAAGAGTTCGACGTCCTGCATTTTCACATGGACTATTACTCGTTCTCGCTCTTCAACCGCCAGGAAACGCCGTTCGTCACGACGATGCACGGGCGGCTCGATCTCCCGGAGCAGCAGCCGGTGTTCGACACGTTCAACACCGCGCCGGTCGTGTCCATTTCGGATGCGCAGCGGCATCCGCTGCCGCAGGCGAAGTGGGTGTCGACGGTTTATCACGGGCTACCGGAAAAGCTTTACGTGCCGCAGCCGGTCGAGCACAAGTATCTGGCGTTTCTCGGACGGATTTCGCCTGAGAAGCGCGTCGATACGGCGATTCGCATTGCCGGCCGCTGCGGTCTGCCGATCAGGATCGCCGCCAAGGTCGATGCCGCCGATCACGAGTACTTCGAGCGTGAGATCGCGCCGCTTTTGAAGCTGCCGTATGTCGAATACATCGGCGAAATCAACGACAGCCAGAAAGCCGACTTCCTCTCGGGCGCGCTCGCGTTGCTGTTTCCGATCGACTGGCCGGAGCCGTTCGGGCTCGCGATGATCGAAGCGATGGCCTGCGGGACGCCCGTCATCGCATTCAATCGAGGCGCGGTGCCGGAGGTGGTGGACGAGGGCGTGTCGGGCTTTATCGTCGAGGACGAGATCGGCGCGGTCGCGGCGGTGAACCGGCTGCATACGCTGCCGCGCGAGGGCGTGCGCCGGCGTTTCGAGGAGCGCTTCACGTCGCACCGGATGGCGCGGCAGTATCTCGATGCGTATCGGGCCGTGGTGCGCGCGCAGAAGCGGTCGAAGTTCAAGCTGATCGATAGCGCGACGACCTGAAACAAAAAAACCGCCGTGTGGCGCGACCCTCGCGTCGCGCCACACGGCGGTCATGCTTCGTGCCGTGAACGAATCGGGCGCCCGTTACATCTTGAGGCGCGTCACCTTCGTGCCCTGCAGCGACACATCGGCCATCAGGCCCGCGTTGGTCAGCACGAATGCTTCGACCGGCGCGGTGGCGGTGGTCGTATCGACAGCGCCGTTCGCACCCATCTTCACGAGCGCAACCGATGCATCCACGCCTGCGGCCCAGCCGTCCGAATTGCGGAATTTGTCGAGCGAGTCCTGCGTCATGAACAGGAAGATGATGGCCTTCGATTGCGCGCCGGCTTGCAGGCCGAACGAGCCCGACGTCGTGCTGTAATAGCCGACGGTGCTGCCGCCCACACGCAGCGAACCCTTGCCGTATTGCGCGCCGACGATGAAGCCGGCCTGAATCACCGACGGGAAGACGAGAATGCCGCGCGACTTCGCCACCAGTTCGCGCGAGCCGCGAACCGTCGTGTAAAGACGCTGGATGGTGCCGTCGACGTCGGCGTCGATGGCGCGGCGGTCGTCAGCCGTGCCGGCGGCTTTTTCAGCGCCCGTGTTCGAGTTGGTCGTGCAACCGGCAAGCGCGAGGCCTCCCAGCGCCAACACGGCCGTCGACTTGAGCATGAAGTTTCGTCTTTGCATCATTGTTCTCCATCGTGGAATTAGGAAACCCCATAGAGCGGGAGGGTGAGGCACGCCAAGTTATAGCACAGCGGCAACGAAACGCGAGACCCGGGCGACGCGCCCAAGCCACACGAAGCGGACATCGGCGATCTCCATTCATTGCATGACGCCAGCGGCAAAACGTCAAGTTTTCCGAACGTTATCTGAAAGCTGGCCGGTCACGTGGCCAATTTGCCGCGGCGTCATATCCGCCATGCACCCATTGCGCCGCATCCTTTTGCGCGTGTTACAGGAACGCCGCCGTTGCCAGTAGCAACGACCGTACCCGGCGCACGCTCAAGGATGGCCCGTCGTTTTTACTTCCGTCGGATGAGTCGATGCAACGGCGCGCGACGCCTGTGTGGGACGTCTCAACGCACGCCGGATAGCGCCTATCGTCATTCCGACGACGAGCAGAAACGCTGCGGGCGTCACCCAGTAGCCGACGAACGCATGCCAGAGATAATCGGCGAGCGTCGCCTTGCGATGCGCGTATTCGTCGAGCGCTTCCTGATGCTTCGGCGCATTGGCGATGAGCACGGCGTCCGGACAGCCGGCGGCGCGCGCCTCGTCCGGATTGCCGTGACAGCGGACCGCGGCGCCTGCCGCGCGCTCTGCATCGGTCAACTCCCACGTGGCAAGCGACCTCTGAAGATCGACCCGGTTGTAGGCCATCTCCTCGCGCGCCTCGTTGACCGCGACGATCATCACGGGCACCGCCCAGAAGGTGATGATCATGAGCCATCGGCGGAACCAGCGGTTCTTGTGCTTCCATGCCATCCGTGCCTCCTTGCGAAGCAGAAACGCTGCGCTAGACGAACGGCGGCCGATGGCGTATTTCTTGTATTGTCGAGGGGCCGCCTTCGCGCCATCTTAGGAGAAAAAGACGGCGGCGCGAATCACTTGCTTGGTTGCAGTGCAATATCGGCCGGCATGCAGGGAAAGGAACGCAGGGAAGGAAGGTGGCCGCGCGCGAACGGCGCGGCCGAATGGTGAAGGGTGCTTAGCCCTTGTTGCTCAGACAGCTTTTCATGAAGGCCTTGCGATCGTCGCCGGTCTTGCCGCTCGCCTGGGTGTTGCACGCCGTCATGCGCTGCTGCTGGGTCATCGGCTCGGAAGCGGCCGCAGCCGGGGCAGTGGACAGGCAGCTCTTCATGAACGCCTTGCGGTCGTCGCCCTTCTTGCCGGATGCCTGCGCATTGCACGCCGTCATGCGCTGCTGCTGCGTCAGCGGTGCGGAAGCTTCGGCAGGCGCCGCTGCAGCCGGAGTCGCCGACAGACAGCTCTTCATGAAGGCCTTGCGGTCATCGCCTTTCTTGTCGGCCGCCTGCTTGTTGCATTCGCTCATCTTCGATTGCTGGCTGTTGGCCGCGAAAGCCGTATTCGCGCCGAGCGTGAGACTCAGCACGGCGATGAGCGCAGTAGCTCGCATGTTCATGGGGACGCTCCCTGAGTAAGTGAATTCTTTTGTTAGGACAGCGAGTATCGATGACCCGCCCGCGCATTATGGCAAACCGGGTCATTGCAAAGTGTGCGATAAGGTCACATTCGACGCCGCTGCAACGCCACGCTTGCATCGTCCTTTCGCGACGACGAGTGGTCGCGGGTTTCGTAAGGTCGAGTCGCCGGTCGGGCGCATTGCGCGCCGTTCATCCACGATAGAAGGAGCCGCCCCATGTCCACGCCGCTCGCCGATCACTACAAGGGCTTCGACATCCGCGTGCAGGCCATGCGCCGCGCGCACGAACGCGGCGAGCCGGACGACGGTCCGCGCCACTTCGATATCTTCGTGACCATCTCGCGCAGCGCGGCGGGCGAAAGCGGACGCGAGGCCATGTTCGGCGTGCCCGACCAGGAACCGTTCGACAGCCCCGTCGATGCGACGCGCGCCGGCATCGAATATGGACGGAAGATCATCGACAACGAAGTGGAAGGCGAGTCGGTCGAAGGGCTCTGAGCGCCGCGATTGTATCGAGCACTCCGTACACGTTAGCCCCATTTGACCGCACATCCGGCAGCTACGAGAATCGACGGCGGGCAAACGTTGCAATTCGCGGTTCCGTGCCGCTTCGCCCGTCCGACAACACAAACGAAAGCACTGGAGGAGATCCGCATGGAATCAACCGTTCGCCGCCGCGTTTTGTCGGCTGCCGTCGCGCTGGCCGCATGCGCCGCGTTGCCGTTTGCATCGTCGTCCGCGTTCGCGCAGGGCGCCGCGAAGCCGAGAGTCGCGCTCGTGATGAAGTCGCTCGCCAACGAATTCTTCCTGACGATGGAAACCGGCGCGAAGGACTATCAGCAGAAAAACGCGGCGAAGTTCGACCTCATCACCAACGGCATCAAGGACGAAACCGATACCGCCGCGCAGATCCGCATCGTCGAGCAGATGATCGTCTCGAAGGTCGATGCGCTCATCATCGCGCCGGCGGATTCGAAGGCGCTCGTGCCGGTCATCAAGAAGGCGGCGGATGCGGGAATCATCGTCGTCAATATCGACAACCGGCTCGATCAGGACGTGCTGAAGTCGAAGGACCTGAACGTGCCGTTCGTCGGACCGGACAACCGCAAGGGCGCGCGCCAGGTCGGCGACTATCTCGCCAGGCGGCTCAAGAAGGGCGACGAAGTCGGCATCATCGAAGGCGTGTCGACGACGACGAACGCGCAGCAGCGCACCGCCGGCTTCAAGGATGCGATGGACGCGGGCGGCATGAAGGTGGTCGCGCTGCAATCGGGCGACTGGGAAATCGACAAGGGCAACGCGGTCGCCTCGCAGATCCTGAACGCGAATCCGAACGTCAAGGCGCTGCTTTGCGGCAACGACAACATGGCGATCGGCGCGGTGTCGGCGGTGCGCGCCGCGGGCAAGACGGGCAAGGTCCAGGTGGTCGGCTACGACAACATCAACGCCATCAAGCCGATGCTGAAGGACGGCCGTGTGCTCGCGACCGCGGACCAGTATGCGGCGAAGCAGGCGGTGTTCGGCATCGATGTCGCGCTGAAGGCGATCGCGGGCCATCAGAAGCAGTCGCAACTGTCGACCGTGGTGGAAACGCCGGTCGATCTGGTGACGAAGTAATCCGCCGGTCCGCGAGCGCGTGGGCGCGAACGGTGCGTCCTCAAGTTCGCGGCCATCATGCCGTTAAGACACGCACGGGCGCGGACGAGAGACGCGGCTCGAAAGTTTGACGAAGCGAGGATGCTCACCCAGCCTTGACCGACCCTACGCCAACATGAACGATGCGGACCCCTGCGTGCTGACGGTCGCGGGCATCGGCAAGACCTATGTCGAGCCGGTGCTGGCCGACGTTTCGCTCGGGCTCAGGCCCGGCGAGGCGCTTGCGTTGACGGGCGAGAACGGCGCGGGCAAGAGCACGCTGTCGAAGATCATCGGCGGCCTCACCGATCCGACCACGGGCACGATGACGCTGGCGGGCCGCCCGTATGCGCCGCAAAGCCGCACGGATGGGGAAGCGCAGGGCGTGCGGATGGTCATGCAGGAGCTGAACCTGCTGCCGACGCTCTCGGTCGCCGAAAACCTGTTTCTGAACCGGCTGCCGCAGAAGGGCCGCGTGAAGTTCGGCTGGATCGACCGCAAGCGTCTTGCCGGCGACGCGCGTCACGCGATGGCGCAGGTCGGGCTCGATGCGATCGATCCGGACACGCTCGTCGGCGATCTGGGCATCGGCCATCAGCAGATGGTGGAGATCGCGCGCAATCTGATCGGCGACTGCCGCGTGCTGATTCTCGACGAGCCGACCGCGATGCTCACCGCCCGCGAAGTCGATCTGCTGTTCGAACAGATCGCGCGGCTGAAGGCGCGCGGCGTGGCGCTCGTGTACATCTCGCATCGGCTGGAGGAATTGCGGCGCATCGCGGAGCGCGTGGCGGTGCTGCGCGACGGGCGCCTCGTGCACGCCGGTCCGATGGACGCGCTGTCGAGCGAGCAGCTCGTCACGCTGATGGTCGGCCGCGAACTGGGCGAGCGCATCGACCTGGGCGAAAAGCGGCTCGGCGGTATCGCGCTGAGAGTGGAACACCTGACGCGCGGCCAGGCCGTGCGCGACGTTTCATTCGATGTCCGCGCGGGCGAGATTTTTGGCGTGAGCGGGCTGATCGGCGCGGGACGCACCGAGCTCATGCGCCTCGTCTACGGCGCGGATCGCGCGGACGCGGGCACGGTGTCGATTGCGCGCGACGGGCAAACGTTGCAGCCGGTGCAGGTGCAGTCGCCGTCGGATGCGGTGAAGCACGGCATCGCGCTCATCACGGAGGACCGCAAGGGCGAGGGCCTGCTGCTCGGCCTGCCCATCGCCGCGAACGTTTCACTCGGCAACGTGGGCGCGGTGGCGCGGCGTGGTGTGATCGACACGCGCCGCGAGGCGTCGCTCGCGCAACGGCAGATCGACGCGATGCGCGTGCGTACGTCCGGTCCCGCGCAGGCGGTGTCGGAACTGTCGGGCGGCAATCAGCAGAAAGTGGTGATCGGCCGCTGGCTCGCGCGCGAGGGCCGCGAAGCGTGCCGCGTGCTGCTTTTCGACGAACCGACGCGCGGCATCGATGTCGGCGCGAAATTCGACATCTACGGGCTGATGGGCGCGCTCGCCCGGGAAGGCCGGGCGCTCGTCGTCGTATCGAGCGATCTGCGCGAGCTGATGCTGATCTGCGACCGCATCGGCGTGATGTCGGCGGGAAGGATGACGGGCATTTTCGAGCGCGACGGCTGGACGCAGGACGCACTGCTGGCGGCCGCCTTCGCGGGCTATGCGAAGCGCGAGGCGATTCTGCACGAGCCCCTCGCGCCCGATGCGAAGCCGCCGGAACAAGACACTTTCGTGGAGCATTGAATGACGGGCCAGACCGACGCGAAGCTCTCAGCCGATGCACCGAAAACCGCGAAGGGCGCCGGCACGCGCCTCGGATTCTCGAATTACCTCGGGCTGGCGGGCGCGCTCGCCGCGATGATCGCGCTGTTTTCTGTGCTGAGTTCGCACTTTCTGACGTACGACACGTTCAGCACGATCGCGAACCAGATACCGGATCTCGTCGTGATGTCGGTCGGCATGACCTTCGTGCTGATCATCGCGGGGATCGATCTTTCAGTGGGATCGGTGCTGGCGCTGGGCGCGTCGGTGGTGAGCGTCGCCGCGCTCAGGTGGCACTGGCCGGCGTTTCCGGCTGCGCTGATCGGCCTCGCCGCCGCCGCGCTGACGGGCACGGTGACGGGACTCGTCACGGTCGCGTGGCGCATACCGTCGTTCATCGTGTCGCTCGGCGTGCTCGAAGCGGCGCGCGGGCTCGCGTATCAGATGACGAACTCGCGCACCGCGTATATCGGCGATGCGTTCGACTTTCTCTCGAACCCGATCGCGTTCGGCATCTCGCCTGCGTTCCTGATCGCGGTCGCGGTGATGATCGTCGCGCATTGGGTCTTGACTCGGACGATTTTCGGCCGATATCTGGTAGGGATCGGCACGAACGAGGAAGCGGTCAGACTTGCGGGCGTGGATCCGCGGCCCTACAAGGTAATCGTTTTCACGCTGATGGGCGCGCTGTCCGGCCTCGCGGCGTTGTTTCAAAATTCACGCCTCGAAGCCGCCGATCCGAACGCCGGCGCGGGGCTGGAGCTGCAGGTGATCGCGGCGGTGGTGATCGGCGGGACGAGCCTGATGGGCGGGCGCGGCTCGGTCATCAGCACGTTCTTCGGCGTTCTCATCATCTCGGTGCTCGCGGCGGGGCTCGCGCAGATCGGCGCAAACGAGCCGACGAAGCGGATCATCACCGGCGCGGTGATCGTGGTGGCGGTCGTGCTGGACACGTACCGCAGCAGGCGCAAGCGCGCCTGAGGGCAGGTTTCGCAGGACGTCGCGGGCGTAGCGTGGCGACGTAAAACAAGCAGAAAGAGGAACCGGGCGTTTCCGTTTGCACGCGAAGGAAGCAACGGGGAGCGGCAATCGCGTACGGGAGGGTCGTGCGCGCGGAACGCATCCGGTCGATAAGGCAGTTGGACCAGAAAAGCGAAGGACGATGTATGGCGACGATCAAAGACGTGGCAGCCATTGCCGGGGTGTCGTTTACGACGGTGTCCCACGTAGTGAACAATTCGAGGCCGGTGTCCGCCGACGTGCGGGCGAAGGTCGAGCGGGCGATCCGCGAGCTCGACTACGTGCCGTCGGCGGTTGCGCGTTCTCTGAAGGCGCGTTCGACGGCGACCATCGGCCTGCTCGTGCCGAACGCGACGAATCCGTACTTCGCGGAACTGGCGCGCGGCGTCGAGGACGGCTGCGCGAAGAACGGCTACTGCGTGTTCTTCTGCAACTCGGACGACGATCCCGCCAAACAGCGCAACTATCTGCGCGTGCTGCAGGAGAAACGCATCGACGGGCTGGTGATCGCATCGGCGGGCGAGGATGCGGTGCTCGCGCAATGCCTCGCCAACGCCCGCGAGCCGCTTCTGATCGTCGACAGAAACATCGAGGGCATCTCGGCCGATCTCGTGCAGATCGACCATGAGAAGGGCGCGTACTGCGCGACGAGGCATCTGCTGCAGCTCGGCCATTCGGATATCGGCTGCATCACGGGACCGGCGGGAACGGCGGTGAGCGCAATGCGCCTGCACGGTTTCATCCGCGCGATGGCGGAGCGCGGCGTCGAGATCGGCAAGGACGCGATCGTTCAGAGCGACTTCTCGGCGACGGGCGGCTACGCGGCGGCCTCGCAACTTTTCGATTCGATGAAGCCGACCGCGATCTTCGCGTGCAACGACATGATGGGCATCGGCGCGCTGCGGGCGGCGGCGGAACGCGGCATAAACGTGCCGGACGATTGCTCGATCATCGGTTTCGACGATGTCGAACTGTCGCGCTACACCTATCCCGCGCTGTCGACGGTCGGGCAGTCGGTGCGCTCGCTCGGCGAAATGGCCGCGCAGACCCTCATCGAGCGCATCACGGGTAAGCTGGCGGGTCCGACGCGCCGCCGCGTCGTGCCGCCGCGCCTCGTGCGCCGTGAATCGACGACGGTCGCGCCGCAAGCCTGCCGCGCGCCGCGAGGCGGCACTTTCGCGGTGAGCGCGGAATAACCCTTCGATCGACGGACTCAGCACGATGACCGACAAAGCCCAGCCGAACGGCGCCCCGCGTGGCCGCGTAACCGTGGTCGGCAGCCTCAACATGGATCTCGTCGCGCGCGCGCCGCGCCTGCCGTTGCCGGGCGAGACGCTTGCGGGCCACGCATACGCGCAGGCGCCGGGCGGCAAGGGCGGCAATCAGGCCGTCGCGGCGGCGCGCCTCGGTGCGCAAGTCGCGATGATCGGCTGCGTCGGCAACGATACGAACGGCGCGACGCTCAAGGGCCGCCTCGAAGCGGAGGGCATCGACTGCACCGCGCTCGCCACGAGCGAACACGCACCGACAGGCGTCGCGCTCATCATCGTCGATGACGCGAGCCAGAATGCGATCGTGATCGTCGCGGGCAGCAACGCCGAAGTCACGCCGGAGCGCATCGTCGCGCAGGAAGACATGCTGGCGCGGGCGGATGTCATCGTCTGCCAGCTCGAAACGCCGGCGGAAACCGTGCGCGCGGCGCTCGCCGCAGGGCGACGGCTCGGGCGCACGACGATTCTCAATCCCGCGCCCGCCGCGAGCGCGTTGCCCGCCGACTGGTTTGCGCTCATCGACTACCTGATCCCGAACGAACTCGAAGCCGGCACGCTGACGGGCGCTGCCATCGCCACGCCCGATGATGCCCGCCGCGCCGCGCACGCGCTGAAGGGGAAGGGCGCGCGCAACGTCATCGTGACGCTGGGCGCGCAGGGCGTGTATGCGCTGCTCGAAGGCGACGGCGACGGCCGGCATTTGCCGTCACCGAAAGTCGATGCCGTCGACACCACCGCCGCCGGCGATACCTTCATCGGCGGATTCGCGGCCGAGCTCGCACGAGGCAGCGCCGTCGCCGATGCGATTGCGTTCGGTCAACGTGCCGCCGCGCTCGCCGTGACGCGGGAAGGCGCGCAGCCGTCCATTCCGCATCGGAACGAAGTGTCGATATAGATCGCCACCGAGCGCGCGAGGGCTGTCAAACGTCCGTTCACGATTCGTTCAACAGCCGTGCGGCGCGTGGGCTACACGACGCCAGCAAGGGCAAACGCAAATCGATCCGGTAGCCCGTACACTGTTGCACTGTGCGTCATCGTTCACACGAGGATAGCAACATGACCGGATCGACACTCGCCGCGAAGCTCGTTGCCGCGCGGCGTCGGCATCAATTGATCGACGCGCTCGACGAGCGCGATCTTCCCCCCGACGCGCACACCGCCTACGCAATCCAGCACGAAGTCCTGCGTGACACGAAAGCGCGCATCGGCGCGTGGAAGATCGGCGCACGCGCACCCGATGCGCTCGCCACCGGCGCGCCCATCGATGCCGAATGCGTGTACGTATCGCCCGCGCGCCTGCCTTGCAGCGGCTTCTTTCGCGTTCTGGTGGAACTGGAGATCGCGTTTCGCTTCGCCTGTGCGTTACCCCCGAAACCCGATGCCTATACGCGCGCCGAAGTGCTCGGGGCAATCGGCGGCATTGCAGTCGCGCTCGAAGTGGTCGATAGCCGTTTCGCGCAATGGCCCAATCTCGATCCGCTTGCGCAACTCGCGGATGCGCAAAACAACGGCGCGCTCATCACGAGCGGCATGGAGCCTTATGACGTGGTCGCACCCGGCTTCGATTTTCTCGCGCCACGGCTCGAACTCACACTCGATGGCGTGGCAATTGCTCCGGCTACGCTAGGCAATCCCGCGGGCGATCCTCGCGAGTTGCTGCCCTGGCTCGTCAACCATTGTTCCCGCATGGGTTTGACCGTCGAGCCTTTCTGGACCATCACCACCGGTTCCTATACGGGCGCGTATCGCGTGGAAGGACCGTCGATGGTGCATGGCGCGATCGATCGCATCGGCGAGCTCGAACTCGTCCTGACATGATCGATGTCATTTGCGCGCAACAGGAAAAACGCATGAGCGATGCGTTCGCGCCACGCCACCACTTTGGCGGAACGAGGCTGTGCGGATGCAACGAAAGCGCGATGCAGCGAACACGGCGATGCTGACATCGGGACTGAGGATTGTAGGTGAACGAAAATAACTCACCAAGCTAGTGATTGTTCGAAGGAGCTTCGAAGCAAATCATATTAGCTAGTGCGTGAAAAAAAATTCGAAAGGGTTTAGGATGATTTCAAGCGATGTCGTTTCGATAACGCGCGTCGGGACGACCAAGGCTTTCTGACTTCGGCGAGGAGGTAGCATGGATATCTACAGCAGTTTCGCGACCCGCTTCGAAAAAACGCGCGAGGAAGAGTTCTCGCTGGAAGAGTATCTCGCGCTCTGCAAGGAAGATCCTGCCACATACGCAACAGCCGGCGAACGCATGCTGACGGCCATCGGTGAACCCGAAATGGTCGACACGCGTCTCGATCCGCGCCTGTCGCGTGTGTTTGCAAACAAGGTCATCAAGGTGTATCCGGCGTTCCGCGAGTTCTACGGAATGGAAGAGGTGATCGAGAACGTGGTGTCGTATTTCCGGCACGCGGCGCAGGGTCTCGAAGAGAAGAAGCAGATCCTGTATCTGCTGGGTCCGGTGGGCGGCGGCAAGTCGTCGATCGCCGAACGTCTGAAGCAACTCATGGAGCGCGTGCCGTTCTACTCGCTGAAGGGCTCGCCCGTCAACGAATCGCCGCTCGGCCTCTTCGATTACGACGAAGACGGCCCCGTGCTCGAAGAGCAGTACGGCATTCCACGCCGCTATCTCAAGAGCATTCTTTCGCCGTGGGCGGTCAAGCGCCTGCACGAGTACAACGGCGACATCCGCAAGTTCCGCGTGGTGCGCCGCTATCCGTCGATCCTGCGGCAAATCGGTATTGCGAAGACGGAGCCGGGCGACGAGAACAATCAGGACATCTCCTCGCTCGTCGGCAAGGTGGACATCCGCAAGCTCGAAACGTATTCGCAGGACGACGCCGATGCGTACAGCTATTCCGGCGGCCTGTGCCTCGCCAATCAGGGCCTGCTCGAATTCGTTGAAATGTTCAAGGCGCCGATCAAGGTGCTGCATCCGCTCTTGACCGCGACGCAGGAAGGCAACTTCAAGGGCACGGAAGGCTTCGGCGCCATTCCGTTCGACGGCATCATCCTCGCGCACTCGAACGAGTCGGAATGGAAGGCGTTCCGCAATAACAAGAACAACGAGGCACTGCTCGATCGCATCTTCGTGGTGAAGGTGCCGTACTGCCTGCGCTACGGCGAAGAGGTCAAGATCTACGAGAAGCTGCTGCGCAACTCGTCGCTCGCGGATGCGGTCTGCGCGCCGGGCACGCTCAAGATGATGGCGCAGATGGCCGTCCTCACGCGCCTGCACGAGCCCGAGAATTCGAGTCTCTTTTCGAAGATGCAGGTCTATGACGGCGAGAACCTGAAAGACACGGACCCGAAGGCGAAGTCGTATCAGGAGTACCGCGATTTCGCGGGTGTCGATGAAGGCATGACGGGCGTCTCCACGCGCTTTGCATTCAAGATTCTCTCGCGCGTCTTCAACTTCGATTCGACCGAAGTCGCGGCCAATCCCGTGCATCTGATGTACGTGCTCGAACAACAGATCGAACGCGAGCAGTTCCCGCCCGAAACCGAGCAGAAGTATCTGTCCTTCATCAAGGACGTGCTGGCTTCGCGCTATGCGGAATTCATCGGCAAGGAGATTCAGACCGCGTATCTGGAGTCATATTCCGAGTATGGACAAAACATCTTCGATCGCTACGTGACGTATGCGGACTTCTGGATTCAGGATCAGGAGTTCCGCGATCACGACACCGGCGAGAGCTTCGACCGCGCCGCGCTCAATGCGGAGCTGGAGAAGATCGAGAAGCCCGCGGGCATCAGCAACCCGAAGGACTTCCGCAATGAGATCGTGAACTTCGTGTTGCGCGCGCGTGCGGCCAACGGCGGCAAGAACCCGGCGTGGATCAGCTACGAGAAGCTGCGCGTCGTGATCGAGAAGAAGATGTTCTCCAACACGGAAGAACTGCTGCCGGTCATCTCGTTCAACGCGAAGGGATCGGCGGAAGAGCAGAGGAAGCACGAGGACTTCGTCAATCGCATGGTCGCGAAGGGCTATACGCCGAAGCAGGTGCGTCTGTTGTGCGACTGGTATCTGCGGGTGCGCAAGTCGTCGTAAGTGATGGGGCAGGAAAGGTTGTCGTAGCTCAGGCCCGCGCCGCCCGTTTCAGTTGGCTGAACCGGGCGGCAAGGCGGGCACGTTGCGAGTGAGAGACGCTGGCGGGCCGCTCGGTGCGCCAAGGGCTCGGGCAGCGCCTCGCACCTCGCCAATTACGCGGGAGACTGGATGTGCTGCACCAAATCATCGACCGCAGGTTAGCCGGCAAGAACAAGAGCATCGCGAACCGCGAGCGCTTCCTGCGACGCGTCAAGAATTACATTCGCCGCGCGGTTTCCGACGCGGTGCGCGATCGCAGCATCAAGGACATTCAAAGCACGCAGAGCATCACGATTCCGAAAAAGGATATCGCGGAGCCGTCGTTCAGGCATGGGCCGGGCGGCAAGCGGGAATACGTGCATCCGGGCAACGCCGATTACATACGCGGCGACAAGATTCCTCGTCCGCCGGGCGGCGCGGGCGGCGGCGGCAAGAGTGCAAGCAACGAGGGCGAAGGCCAGGACGATTTCGTCTTCGAGTTGTCGCGCGAAGAGTTCATGCAGTACTTCTTCGACGATCTCGAACTGCCGCGCCTCGTCAAGACGCAACTGCTCGCCGTGCCGACGTGGAAGAACGTGCGCGCAGGCTGGGCCGCCGAAGGCACGCCCAACAACATCGATGTCGTGCGATCGCTGCGCTCCGCGCTCGGACGGCGCATCGCGCTCGGCTGGCCGCTCGCGTCGCAATTGCGCGAGATGGAACGCCAGCTCGAGCAGCTCAAGGCCGAGGACGGCGATGCCGAAGAGATCGCGCGGCTCGAAGCAGAGATCGTCGTGTTGCAGGGGCGGATCACGCGCATTCCGTTCATCGATCCGTTCGATCTGCGTTATATCAACCGCGTGAAGCAGCCGACGCCATCGAGCAAGGCCGTGATGTTCTGCCTGATGGACGTATCCGGTTCGATGGACGAGCAGCGCAAGGACCTGTCGAAGCGCTTTTTCATCCTGCTGTACCTGTTCCTGCAGCGCAACTACGAGAAGATCGAAGTCGTCTTCATCCGTCACCACACGCGCGCCGAAGAGGTCGATGAGGACACCTTCTTCCATTCGACCGAAAGCGGCGGCACGGTGGTGTCGAGCGCGCTCGAGCTGATGAAGAAGATCATGGACGAGCGTTATTCGCCGACTGAATGGAACATTTACGGCGCACAGGCTTCCGACGGCGACAACTGGACCGATGATTCCCCGAAGTGCCGCAAGCTGCTGGCGGAAGACATCCTCCCGAAGGTCCGGTATTTTGCCTATATCCAGGTGGCGCCAGAGGAGCAGAATCTCTGGTTGGAGTATGCTCAACTGGCAGCCGGCGCACCCGAACTGGCGATGAAGAAAGTCGACTCGGCCTCGGATATCTATCCGGTGTTCCGCGAACTCTTCGAAAAACAACAGGCGGCCGCATGACGAGCAGGCATTCGAACAACGAAGCGCGTGGTTATCATCTGGACGGCGCGGACGATCGTGCCCCTTCGAAGCTCGGACCGGAAGCGGGGCAACGCAATGCGTCCGAAAAGACGCACAAGGAAGGCAGGATGAACGTTGCAGACAAGCGGCCTCTGCCGTGCCCGTCGGACTGGAGCGTCGAACTGATCGAGGAGTACGACGCCGAGATTTCGCGCGTCGCGAATCGCTACGGGCTCGATGTGTATCCCATTCAGCTCGAGATCATCAGCGCCGAGCAGATGATGGATGCGTATGCGTCCGTCGGCATGCCGGTGAACTATCGGCACTGGTCGTTCGGCAAGCACTTTCTCTCCACCGAGAAAAGCTATCGGCGCGGGCAGATGGGCCTCGCGTACGAGATCGTCATCAATTCGAATCCCTGCATCGCGTATCTGATGGAAGAGAACACGATGACGATGCAGGCGCTCGTCATCGCCCATGCCGCTTACGGGCATAACTCGTTCTTCAAGGGCAACTATCTGTTCAAGCTGTGGACGGATGCGCACGCGATCATCGATTACCTCGTCTATGCGAAGAACTACATCGCGGAGTGCGAGGAGCGTTACGGGCTGGATCGCGTCGAGGAATTGCTCGACTCGTGTCACGCGCTCATGAACTATGGCGTCGACCGGTACAAGCGCCCGCAGAAGCTCTCGCTCGCGAAGGAAGCGGCGATGCGGCGCGAGCGCGAGGCCTATCTGCAATCGCAGGTCAATGAACTGTGGCGCACGCTGCCGAACAAGAAAGCGCCGTCCGCCGAGGAAACGGAAAGCCGCTACCCGCCTGAACCGCAGGAGAACCTGCTCTACTTCGCGGAGAAGAACGCGCCGCTGCTCGAGCCCTGGGAGCGCGAAGTCATTCGCATCGTGCGCAAGGTCGGGCAGTATTTTTATCCGCAGCGTCAGACGCAGGTGATGAACGAAGGCTGGGCGACGTTCTGGCACTACACGCTTCTGAACACGCTCTATAACGAAGGCCGGCTCGAAGACGGCTTCATGATGGAGTTCCTGCATTCGCACAGCAACGTGGTGTATCAGCCGCCGGTCACGAAGCCGTATTACAGCGGCATCAATCCCTATGCGCTTGGCTTTTCGATGATGAGCGACATTCGCCGCATCTGCGAGAGCCCGACGGACGAGGACCGCGAGTGGTTCCCCGAGCTCGCGGGCAGCGACTGGCTTGAATCGCTGCACTACGCGATGCGCAATTTCAAGGATGAGAGCTTCATCGCGCAGTATCTGTCGCCGCATCTCATTCGCGAGATGCGTCTCTTCTCGATCCTCGACGACGACATGCGCGACGCGCTCGAAGTATCCGCCATTCACGATGAAAGCGGCTATCGCTATGTGCGGCAGGCGTTATCGCGGCAGTACGACATTCATCACCGGGAGCCGAACATTCAAGTGTATTCGGTCCACACGCGCGGCGATCGGAGTCTCACGCTGCGTCACTTCATGACCGACAACCGCCATCTGTCGAACGACAGCGACGAGGTGCTCAAGCACATGGCGCGCTTATGGCAGTTCGATGTCTATCTGGAAAGCGTCGATGAAAACGGGACGGTGCGAAAGCGCTTCGAGTGTCGTTACACCGCGCCGCATACGCGCTGACGCGGTTGTTCGCTGCATGAAGAAACGGCTCCTTCGCGGAGCCGTTTTCTCATAGGCTCTTGCCTTCCTCATCCTGCGAGAAGATGTCCCAGCTCGCCATGAAAAGCGCGGCGACGAGCGGCCCGATCACGAAACCGTTGATGCCGAAGAGGGCCATGCCGCCGAGCGTCGAAATGAGCACAACCCAGTCCGGCATCTTCGTGTCCTTGCCGACGAGAATCGGCCGCAACACGTTATCGACGAGCCCGATCACCACGACGCAGAACACGACCAGCACGACGCCGCGCCATATTTCGCCCGTCATGAAGAAATACAGGGCGGCGGGCACCCAGACGAGCGCCGCGCCCACGGCGGGCAACAGCGACAGAAACGCCATCAGCACGCCCCACAGCAACGAGCCGTTGATGCCGAGAATCCAGAAGATCATGCCGCCGAGAAAGCCCTGCACGGCCGCGACCGCGATATTGCCTTTGACCGTCGCGCGCACGACGGTGGTGAACTTCGCGATCAGATGCTGCTTCGGCGCGGGATCGAGCGGAATCGCGCGACGGATGCGCCGGCCGATCTCGCCGCCATCGCGCAGCAGGAAGAACACGAGGTAAAGCATCACGCCGAAGCTCACGACGAACTGGAACGTGTTCTGACCGATGGACAGCGCCTGCGCCGCAGCGAACTGACTGATCTGCGATGCGCCTTCCATCAGCTTGCGCTGAATGCCGGGGATGTCGTCGAGGCCGTATCGCCCGAGCATTTGCTGCGCGGACATGGGCAATGCGTGCAGCACATGCTGGAAGTACAGGCCGAAGTTGAGATCGCCGCTCTTGATGCGCGTATAGACGAGCGCGACTTCCTGCACGAGCGTCACCGCCACCACCGACACCGGAATGATCACGATGAGGATCGCGGCGGCGAGCGTCGTCAGCGCGGCAAGATTGCGGCGCTTACCGAAGCGGACGGTGAGCCAGCGCTGCATCGGCTGAAAGAGCAGGGCGAGTATCGCGCCCCAGAAGATCGCGCCGAAGAACGGCAGCAACACCCAGCCGAGCGCGAGCGAGACGACGAACAGCAGGATGTGAAAAAACCGCGTATGGACGGACTGATTGTTGTTCATTAGGGAAGACGACAGGTAATTTAGCGAGGCCATGCTAGCACGGGCCTTCGAGCACGAATCTCGCCCGGCCTCGCGCAAATGACGGGAATCGCCTGCGCGTCGACTAAAATCCTGCTTCCATTCCTTGCAGATGCCTTCCGGCCGGCTCTGCAGCCTCACTGCTTCACGCATCGAACAATGAATCCAGGCGTCGTCTATGCATTCGCGGCCTTTGCCATCTGGGGCCTCTTTCCGATTTACTTCAAGGCGCTGCACGAGATCGGCGCGGTCGAGATGCTCGCGCACCGCATGGCGTGGTCGATGGCCTTTCTGCTCGTCGTGCTGACGGTGCGCCGTCAGTGGCAATGGCTCGGTCCCGTGCTGCGCGACAGGCGCCTGCTCGCGCGCTTCGCGGCGAGTGCGGTGCTGCTATCGGCGAACTGGGGCATCTATATCTGGGCGGTCAACGACGGGCGCATCGTCGAGGCGAGTCTCGGCTACTTCATCAATCCGCTCGTCAACGTGCTGTTCGGCATGGCGTTCCTGCACGAGCGCCTGAGGCCGATGCAGTGGGTCGCCGTGATCGTCGCGGCGCTCGGCGTCGCGTGGCTGACGTGGGTGAACGGCGCGCCTCCGTGGATCAGCATCGCGCTCGCGCTCACGTTCGGCGGCTACGGTCTCTTGCGCAAGACCGCCACGCTCGGCGCGCTGGAAGGGCTCACGCTCGAAACCATGTTGCTGTGCCCGATCGCGCTGCTGTATCTCTTCGTGCTGAGTTCGCACGGCGGCAGCGGCTTCGCGCATGCGTCCGCCGGCGTCAAACTGCTGCTCGCCGCGGCGGGACCGGTGACCGCCGTGCCGCTGCTGCTGTTCGCCGCCGGCGCGCGCCGCATTCCGCTTTCGATGCTCGGACTCATTCAGTACATCACGCCGTCGCTGCAATTGCTGATCGGCGTGGTGCTGTATCGCGAGGCGTTCGGCCACGATCAGCTGATCGGCTATGGCGCGATCTGGGCCGCGCTCGCGGTGTATTCGCTCGAAGGCATCTATCGGGCGCGGCAGGCGCGAGCATGATGCGCATGCATCAACGCTGCGCGTCGCCCCAGCGGTATTCAACGGTCAGATCGTCGAGCTTCGCCTTGATGCCGGGATCGAGCGGCTGATCGACGGCGCCGAGCGTATCGTCGAGTTGCTCGGGACGGCTCGCCCCGATGATCGCCGATGTCACCGCCGGATTCTCCAGCACCCAGGCAAGGGACGTGTTGGCAAGCGAGCGTCCGGTCGGCGCGACGACTTCCTTCAGCTTCTCGATGGTGCGAAACTCGCGCTCGTGCCAGTAACGTTCCTGATACATCTCGCCCGCCTTGCCGACCGTCGTGGTGAAGCGGCCATCGGAAGGCGCGGCGTCGTGCCGATGCTTGCCCGTCAGCAATCCGCCCGCGAGCGGGTTGTACGGGATCACCGCGAGCCCTTCCTCGTTCGAGAGCGGCAGCAATTCACGCTCGATCTGCCGGAACAGCAGGTTATAGCGCGGCTGAACGGACACGAAGCGAGCGGTGCGCAGCACGTCGGCACGGCCTAGCGCCCGCGCGAGCCGGTACGCCAGAAAGTTCGACACGCCGATATACCGCGCCTTGCCGTGCCGCACGATCACGTCGAGCGCTTCGAGCGTTTCGTCGAGCGGCGTGTCGCGGTCGTCCATGTGCAGCTGATACAGATCGACGTAATCGGTGTTGAGCCGCCTGAGCGAGGCATCGATTGCGTCCAGCAGATGCTTGCGCGACGCGCCCTTGTTCCACGCGAGCGGCCCCATCACGCCGACGGCCTTCGTCGCGAGGATGAAGCGGTCGCGCTTGCCCGCAAGCCAGCGCCCGACGATTTCCTCCGTGCGTCCGGCGATATCTTCCGTGCCGCCGAGCGGATAGACATCGGCGGTGTCGATGAAGTTGACGCCCGCATCGGCCGCGCGGTCCATGATGGCGCGCGAGACGTCTTCGTCCGTTTGCAGGCCGAAGGTCATCGTGCCGAGGGTAAGACGCGATACGGTGAGGCCGGTGCTGCCGAATTTGCGGTATTGCACGGTTGCGCTCCAGGGAAGAGGAAGGGCGAGGCGAACCGGCAGAATAGCGCCGATGCCGCGCGCCTGCCGAAGCCCGGCGATCAGCGCACCGCCGGTCAGCGCACCGCCGAAGCCTGCGCAGCGGTGTGCGGCTGTGCATCCAGCCGGCGGAACACCGCACCCGACAATAGCGTGACCACGCCCATGCAGAGGAAGCTCAGCCTGAAGCCCGCCGACGCCGAACCGAAATGCCCCTCGAACACCTGCACGAGCGATCCGCCGATAGACACGCCGAGGCCGATGGCGAGCATCTGCACCATCGAGAAGAGGCTGTTGCCGCTGCCCGCGTCCTCGCGCGACAAGCCTTTGAGCGTGACGCTGTTCATCGCGGCGAACTGCATCGAGTTGCACGCGCCGAAGAGCACGAGGATCGCGATTTCGACGGCGAGCGGCAGCGACGGTGAAAACGCCGCGAACGCGACGATGGACGCGCCGACGAGCGCCGTGTTCACCAGCAGGAAGTTGTCGTAGCCGTAACGTCCGACGAGCCGCGCGATCCAGCGCTTCGACACCGTGCCGGCGACCGCGATGGGCAGCATCATCATGCCGGAGTGCAGCGGGCTATAGCCGAGTTCGAGCTGCATCATGAGCGGCAGCAGGAACGGCACGGCGCTCGACCCGATGCGGCACAGCAGATTGCCGACGAGCCCCACGCTGAAGTTCGGCTCACGAAAGAGCGCGAGCTTGAAGAGGGGATGGGCCCGACGCCGCGCATACGGGATATAGGCGAACGCGGACGCCACGGCGATGGCGAAAAGCGCAGCCGACACCGCGCCGCGATGCGTCTTCACCGGGCAATCCAGCGCGAGCGAAAACGACACCATGCACAGCGACAGCAACCCGCAGCCGATGAAATCGAAGGGCGGGGCATCGTGCAGCGTGTCGGCGGGCAAGAAGCGCTGCACCGCATACAGCCCGACCGCGCCGATCGGCACGTTGATCAGGAAGATCCAGTGCCATGTGAACGACTCGACGAACCAGCCGCCGAGCGTCGGGCCGAGAATGGGACCGACCTGGCCGGCGACGGAAATCATCGCGAGCGCGGAGACGTAGGCTTCGCCGCTGACGGCGCGCAGGATCGCGAGGCGGCCGATCGGCAGCAGCATCGATCCGCCGATGCCTTGCAGCACGCGGGCGATCACCAGTTGATCGAGCGAACGCGCCATCGCGCAGGTCAGCGATCCGATGACGAACAGGCTGATCGACACGAAATAGACGCGCCGCGTGCCGAAACGGTCCGCGAGCCAGCCGGAGCCGGGCGTGAAGAGCGCCATGGTGAGCGTGTAGGCGACGACGATGGCCTGCATCGCGAGAGGCGCGGCATGCAGGTCGCGCGCGATGGATGGCAGCGCCGTATTGACGATCGTCGTGTCGAGCGCCTGCATGAAAAAGCCCACGGCGACGATCCAAAGTAGCGCCGTGTGCGAAGACTGTCTGGTCATGGGAATCGAGTGATGAGCGCGTCGCCGATATGAGTGTCGGCAACATCGTGAAATTTTAATGACGGGTCGCGCCATCGGGAACCCCGCTAACCGCATTGACTGCAATCGGCTGCGCCGATAACAATGCATCATGCTGAATCCGATCTGGCTGAACACCTTCGCGACGGTGGCCGCGTCGCACAGCTTCACGGACGCAGGCCGGCAGCTCGGCTTGCGGCAGTCCAGCGTGTCCGAGCACATCCGGCGTCTGGAAGAAAGCGTCGGCCGGCGGCTGCTCGTGCGCGACACGCATTCCCTCGCGCTCACCGCCGACGGCGAAGCGATGCTCGTCCACGCCCGCGTAATCCTCGAAGCGATGGCGCACGCCGAATCGCAATTCAGCTCGCGCAAGCTGCGAGGGCGCGTGCGCCTCGGCTCCTCCGACGACCTCGCGCTCGGGCCGCTGCCGAGCGTGCTCGCCGCGTTCCGCGACACGCATCCGGACGTGGAGCTGGAAATCACCATCGGTATGACGGGACGGCTTTACCAACTGGTCGATTCGGGCGAACTCGACCTCGCGGTCGGCAAGCGAAGACTCGGCGATGCGCGTGGCACGCGGCTTTTCAGCGGGCGTCTGGAATGGCTCGCGAAACCGGGCGCCGTCGTCGATACGAGCCTGCCGCTGCCGCTGATCCTCGTCGCGGAGCCGAGCGTCACGCGCGCCGTCGTGCTCGATGCGCTCGCGATGGCCGGCGCGCGCTGGCAGATGGTGTGCACGAGCAGCAGCCACGCGGGCTGTATCGCTGCGGCGCGCGGCGGCCTCGGGCTGACGGTGCGCTCGCACTTTCTGGCGGGGCGGGGGCTTGCGCCGCCGTTAAATCGCGCTGACTTGCCGGAGTTGCCCGAAGTGGAGTTCATCGCGTTCGGGGCGAAGCATCTGAGCCGGCCCGCGGAAACGCTGCTTCAACTCCTGCAGGACAGCGATCTTCGCGGCGAGTGGGACGGCGAGTGAGGCATGGCTCCTGCTTCGGCCCGGTTGTGCCGCTGCAACGCCGGACGGCGGCCCCGAATGGCTATCGCCGATCGCTTCTTATATATTGAGCGGCCATCGAAGTATCTTCCCAACCCGTGCTTCCCATACGCCGCTTCTTTTCGTCCGATGCCTCGCGCCGGTTGTCACGGGCGTGCCGTGCGCTTTCCGTGGCCATTGCCGCGACGATGCCGCTCGCGAGCGCCCACGCCGCCGCGTACGTCACGAAGCATTGCGACGACCTCGCCGGCAAAACGGTGCCCGCGTCGATCATCGGCTTGCCGACGCGCGGCGCGCTGATCGCGACGGCATCGGTCGTGAAGGCGGCTGCGCCGGGCAACCGCAACGGCGAGTATTGCCGCATCACGGGCGTCATCCGGGCGCTGCAGGACACCACGCCCGACATCCGTTTCGAAGTGAATCTACCGAGCCGCTGGAACGGCCGCGCGCTGCAGATGGGCGGCGGCGGCTACAACGGCGTGCTCGTCTCGGGCACGCAGCCGATGCCCTTCGCGCCCGACTCGACGCCGCTCGCGCGCGGTTACGCGACCTTCGGCTCCGATTCGGGACACGTCGGCAATTCGGGGCGGGCGGACTTCGCGGTCAACGACGAGGCCATCGTCAATTTCGGCTTTGCGCATCTCAAGAAAACGCGCGACGTGGCGCTCGCGCTGATCCAGATGGGCTACGGGCGCGCGCCGGACAAGACCTATTTCGCGGGCGGATCGACGGGCGGGCGCGAAGGCTTCACCGTGATCGAGCGCTTTCCGAACGACTACGACGGCGTGATCGCCAACGCGCCCGCGATCAATTTCTCCGGCGTGCGGCTGCTCGGCGTGAAGCTCGGCCAGGCGTCGTATGCGAAACCGGGCGGTTTCGTCGGGATCGCGCAGCAGCGGCGCGTGTTCGAAACCGTCGTGCACGAATGCGACCGGCTCGACGGCCTCGCGGATGGCATCGTCGGTAACGTGGAGGCGTGCCGCAAGCTCGAGCCGCAGATCGTCGCGTCGCTGCGTTGCGCGAACGGGCAGCGTCCGTCGCTGCGCGACAGTTGCCTGTCCGACGCGCAACTCGACACGCTGCAATTGCTGCGCGACGGCCTCTCGATGCCTTACGCGCTTGCCTACGGTGCCGATCAGTATCCGGGCTACAACGTGTTCCAGGGCGTCGATCTGTCGGGCGCGCTCGGCCTCGGCGATTCGCCGACGCTCGTTGCGCCGCCGACCTTCGCGGCCAACGGCTATCTCTTCGCGCAGGGCGACGCGTACATCCGCCACTTCGTCACGCGCGATCCGGGCTTCAGCGCGCTGTCGTTCGATATCGACAATCCTGCGAACTGGCGGCAGCGGCTCGTCACGCTGTCGTACACCGTCGGTGCGATGAACCCGGACTTCTCCGCGTTCATCGCGCACGGCGGCAAGCTCGTCGCGATGCACGGCCTCGCCGACGAAGTCATCAGCCCGAACCAGACGATCGCGTTCTATCGCGGGCTCGTCGAGCGTTACGGCCAGGACACCGTCGATTCGTTCATGCGGCTCTACATGGTGCCGGGCTTTCAGCACGGCAACGGCGTGTTCGTTCCCGCATGGGACGAACTCGGCGCGCTCGACGACTGGGTGACGAACGGCGTGGCGCCGGAAACGCTCGTCGGCAGCGACATCGCGCCCGCCACCAACGGACGCACGCGGCCCATTTGCCGCTATCCCGGCTATCCGCGCTATGTCGGCCGGGGCAGCGTCAATCTCGCGGCGAGCTTTCGGTGCGTCGCGCCTTGAGGGGCCACGGCTTCAAACAACGTCCGCGGCGCGCGGCATGAAGCGCTCGACGATGCGCGTCCACGCCGGACGCTTGTCGTTCGCACGATACGACGTCAGGGAGACTTCGATCGCGTGATCGCAGTCCGACGACAGCCAGATGCGTTCGCCGCGCACGAGACGCAGGACATCGCCCGGCTGCATCCAGTAGTCGTAGGGATCGCGGTGACGCGTGAGCCACACCGACGCGCTCCCGATGCGCAACTCCGCATCGCACGGAAGACGCCATGACACGGTCCGACGCGCGGCCACCTCGACATACACGACGACGCGCGTCCCGCGCCTTTCCAGCAGTTTCGACAGCTCTCCCATCTTGCTCTCCATGATGTGAGCCGAAGACGGGACGCGATGCACGCATAAAGCAAAAGGCCCCGTCTTTCGGCGGGGCCTTCGGAATCGACTTGCCAGCTTTTGCTTTCTCTCGCTAGCGCACACGCTCTCCCGATGACCCGCCGACCATGGCGTTCATTGGGTTTTTAATCGCGGCGAGGGCGAGGCGAAGGCTTGCGTGCATGGAGTGCAGTATCGAGGCGAACGCGCGGCGCTGTCAATATCGAGATGACGTTACAGCGCGGTATAGCCTTGTGGCTTCGTCGCGTTCTTCTTCGCGATATCCGCGTTCACCGATACGACGTATTGCGGTGATTCGGTCAGCGTCAGCGTGACGACGCCGTTCGTGTACGGCGCGCTCGTCACGTTGCCCATCGCGTCGATCAGTTGCACGGCGCCGCTCGTGCCGGCTGCGTCCACGTTGAGCTTGTACGCGGTGCTGTAGGTTGCGCTGAACGTTCCGTTCGATGCCGGCCACACCGCGTTGTTGTGCGTCCACAGCGCGGTGACGACTTTGCCGTTACCGCGCTGCTGGAAGGCGTACGCATACACACCCGGCGGCAGGTTGTTCACCGGGCCGAGCGTCACGGTGCCGTCGAGCACGCGCGTCATCGCGGCGACGGCCATCGCGGCCGGCTTCGGGCTGATGTTCGTGGTGCCGAATGCGGCCTGCGGATGATCGAGATCGAAGAACGTGCCGTAACCCGGTTCGCCGGGGAAGTCCGGCCCGAAGAAGACGTAGGTCTGGTCCGCGCCTTCGCCGAGCAGGATGATGTGCGTGCGCGCGACGACGGCGCCCTGCGCGAACAGCACGTTCGGCGTCGGATAGTTGGGGCCGTAGCTCGAGCCGATGTCGTAGCTGATGCCCGTTTCGGTCACGAACAGCTTCATGTTCGGCTTGTAGTCTTTCGCCATCTCCGCGCGCAGATTGCGCATTTCGTTGAGCAGCGAGTTCGCGGCATCGGCGGCATTGGCATCGGTGTGATGCCGCTCCGGCGGATGCGACGGCGACGTGCCGGCATCGTAATAACCGTGCGTGGCGACGCCGTCGAGATACTGCGCGAGCCCGAGCGGCGCAAGGCGCTTCAGGCGCTCCGTCGTCAGCGACGGGAACGGCTCGGCCGGGCCCATCACGACGGCATGCGGATCTTTCGCGTGCAGGCCCTGATACGCGGCCTTGTACAGCGCGACGAAGTTGGCATCCGTGTCCTTCCACAGGATGTACGGCTCCCACGTCACCTGGTAATAGTTCGCGGACATCGTCGGGTAATACCGTGCGCGGATCGCTTCCGTTTCCTGGCCGACGCGCGCCATGTAGTTCGCGAAGTACGACAGGTCGCTCGGAACGTAGCCGTAGTCCGGGCTCTGGCCGTGCGCGCTCGCCCAGCCAGGGATGCCGTCGAGGCGCACGAGGCGCATCACGTTGCCGGACGTGTAGAACGGATCGAGATTGTTCGCCGCCGGATCGAAGGTGTTGCGGCCGTTCGGCTCCATCACGGACATCTGACGATCGTCGATGGTCGACGAGATGCCGAGCGCGCCGAGCATCGCCGCGTTGCCGTTGAAGCCCTGCATGCCGAAGCGATGCTGTTCCTGCTTCGCATACGTCACCGGCGGAATGACGCCCGCGAGATTCGGCATCACGCCGAAGGTCGCGATGCCGTTGGGCCGCGTGCCCGCCGTCTGCACCTGCCCGCCATGATTAGCGAGCGTCGCGGACACGGCGAAGTAGCCCGCGAGCGTCGACGAGCAGGTGAGGGTGGTCTTCGTTGCAGCGGCCGGCGCGGCGAAGCTGCCGCTTGCGACCGTCTTGCCGAGCGCATCGGCGATGTTCCACTTGAGCGTATCGGCGGAGCCGGGGCGCGTGGTGATCGCCACCTGGAACTTCGCGCCCGCGGGATACATGCGCGAGCCGTCAGTGCTTGGCGTATCAACGGCGATCTGTCCCGAACCGCCCGACCCGGTCGACGTCAGCGTGGACGCGCACGTCAAGGCAGGCTTCGCGGCCGCGTTGGCGACCGAAGCGGGCATCGCGGCATCGTCGGTTCCGCCGCCACAGGCAGCAAGCGCAAGGACGAGGGGAGACAGCAAAGTCGCGTTCTTGTTGTTCATTGGCAGTAGTGAGGTCGGTCGACGCCGCGCACGCGGCTCGGTCGTTTTTGCCTGCCGCGAGTCAGCGATCAGACGAATGGCCGCAGATACTACCTTCGACAAACGCGAACTGCACGCAATCGCTCGTAACGCGATGTAACGTCTGATAATTCGCCTTTATTGTCGTACGAATCTTTCCCGATTGCCGACCGCCGCGCGACGGTTTAAGTTGGCGGCACGCATCCGCTCTGAGGAGACCGCCGTGGCTTTTCTGTTACTCATCGTCGAACCTGTCGAACAGCGTGCGCAGCGGACGCCGGAAGAGGGCCGCGAGGCGTATCGGCAGATGGTCGAATTCGCCGATGAACTGAAGGCGCGCGGCGTGTTGCGCGCGTGCGAATCGCTGACATCGCTCAAGGATGCGTCGCGGGTATCGCATCGATCGCGCGCCGATGGCAGCGCCAGAATCATCGACGGACCGTTCGCGGAAGCGAAGGAAATGATCGGCGGCTTCTTTCTGCTCGATTGCGAGACGCACGCCGAGGCTGTCGCGATTGCCGCCGAATGTCCCGCTGCCGCGTGGTGCACGGTCGAAGTGCGCAAGGTCGGGCCGTGTTATTTGTGATTGCCTGTCGATTGGTGCGGGCATCGATCGTCGTCATCAGAGAAAACTCAAGGACCAGGGACACGCAACATGCACAAGCAAATCTTCGTGAATCTGCCGGTACGCGACCTCAAGCGATCGATGACCTTTTTCAAGGCGCTCGGCCTCGGCTTCGATCCTGCATTCACGAACGAGGATGCCGCCTGCCTCGTCATCGGCGAGAACCTGTATGCGATGCTGCTCACCGAACCGTTCTTCCAGACCTTTACGGACAAGACGCTGATCGATGCGCGCACGCACGTCGAAACGCTCGTCTGCCTGTCGTGCGAGAGCAGGGCGGAAGTGGACGAAGTCGTCGCCAAAGCTGTCGGCGCGGGCGGTCGAGCGCCGCGTCCGCCGCAGGACCACGGCTTCATGTACGGACACGGTTTCGAGGACCTCGACGGACACATCTGGGAACTGGTGCACATGGCGCCGGAAGCGGCGTGAGCGACGCGCCGGGCGAACGGGAAGCCTCGACGCGGCGCGTGATCGACGCGGTGTGGCGCATGGAGGCCGCGAAGGTGATCGCAAGCGTGGCGCGCGTGGTGCGCGACGTCGCCCTCGCGGAGGAACTTGCGCAGGATGCATTCGTCGCGGCGCTCGAGCACTGGAGCCGTGCGGGCGTGCCCGACAAGCCGGGAGCGTGGCTGATGACGACAGCGAAAAACCGGGCGCTCGACCGTCTGCGGCAGCATGCGCTGCACGCGCGCAAGCACGAGGAACTGGGCCGCGACCTGGATGCGCAGGAGATGCATGTCACGCCCGATTTCGTCGATGCCCTCGACGCCGCCCGCGAAGACGAGATCGGCGACGATCTGCTTCGCCTCGTCTTCACGGCGTGCCATCCGGTGCTGTCGCTGGATGCGCGCGTCGCGCTGACTTTGCGGCTGCTCGGCGGGTTGACGACCGAGGAAATCGCGCGGGGCTTTCTCGTGCCGGAACCGACGATCGCGCAGCGGATCGTGCGTGCGAAGCGGACGTTGTCGGCGGCTCGGGTCGCCTTCGAAGCGCCCAAGGCCGATGAACGCGCGGCGCGGCTGGCGTCAGTGCTCGAAGTGATCTACCTGATTTTCAACGAAGGCTACTCGGCGACGGCCGGCGCCGACTGGATGCGTCCTGCGCTATGCGACGATGCGCTGCGGCTCGCGCGCGTCCTGGCGGAACTGATGCCGGACGAAAGCGAAGCGCATGGGCTCGTCGCGTTGATGGAGATTCAGGCGTCGCGGATGAAAGCGCGCGTGGATCGCGACGGGCGTCCGGTGCTGTTGCCGGACCAGGATCGCAACCGATGGGATCCGCTCCTGATCCAGCGCGGATTTGCGGCGCTGAGGCGTGCCGAAGCGCTGGGCGGGGAACGTGGCGTCTATGCGTTGCAGGCGGCGCTCGCTGCTTGTCATGCGCGGGCGGCGACCGCTGCAGAGACCGATTGGGCGATGATCGTCGCGCTTTATGACATGTTGATGGTTGTCGCGCCGACGCCCGTTGTCGAGTTGAATCGGGCGGTCGCGGTCAGTATGGCCACCGGGCCGCAGGCTGGCTTGGATATCGTGGATCGGTTGCGGGAGTCGGATGCGTTGCGGGGGTATCACTTGTTGCCCGGCGTGCGGGCTGATCTGCTGGCTCGCGTCGGGCGGAAGGACGAGGCGCGGGAGGAGTTCTTTCGAGCGGCCGAGCTGGCGAGGAACGAGAGAGAGCGGGAGTTTTTGTTGGGGCGTGGGCGGGAGTTGGGGTGAATTGCCTGCGTGCTATTTCTTATTTGACATAAGGCGAATTAGCGATAATTCGATTTGTCACGCCTTTTTAGTAATGTCCGATTTGGGCTCATTAGAAATGTCCGATTTCCGCCCTTGGGCGCATGCTGGCTCGATGCGTCATCGAGGGCTCAATCATGGACAGGCGTGGACTGATCACGGCAAGCATGCGCGAACTGGACCGACTCAAGGTGATTCAGGCCGTCGCCGAGCGCCGGCTCAAGCCAGGGCGTGCCGCCGAGCGGCTGGGCCTGAGTGTGCGGCAGATCGAGCGGCTGGTGCGGCGGTATGGCGCTGACGGCGCGTGCGGGCTGGTATCGGGTAAGCGCGGGCGCGCGAGCAATCATCGGCTGCCAGATGGCGTCGCGCAGCGCGCGATCACCTTGATCCGCGCGCGTTATACGGACTTCGGCCCGACACTGGCGTGCGAGAAGTTAAGGGAATGCCACGGCATCGAACTGGCCGTCGAGACGGTCCGCTCCCTGATGACGGCGGCGGGCCTTTGGGTGCCTCGCAAACAGCGCCCGCCGCGGATTCACCAGCCGCGCAACCGCCGCGCGTGTTTGGGCGAGTTGATACAGATTGATGGCAGCGATCACCGCTGGTTCGAGGATCGTGCGCCGGCGTGCACGCTGCTGGTATTCATCGACGATGCGACGGGCCCGCTGATGACGCTGCACTTTACGGCCACCGAGTCGGCCTTCAGCTATTTCGAGGCGCTATCGAAGTACCCGCGCGCACATGGCAAGCCGATCGCGTTCGATAGCGACAAGGCCAGCGTCTTCTACGTCAAGAACCGCTCCCAGACCGCTGGCAAGGGCGTGACGCAGTTCGGGCGGGCCTTGTACGAACTGAACATCGACGCGTTCTGCGCGAATACGAGTCAGGCCAAGGGGCGCGTTGAGCGCGCCAATTTGACCTTGCAGGACCGGCTGGTCAAGGAATTGCGCTTGCGAGGGATCAGCACCTGGGAAGCGGCCAACGCTTATGCGCCCTGCTTCATTGCTGATTTCAATCATCGCTTCGGCAAACCGCCACGCAGCAACCACGATGCCCATCGGCCCCTGCGTGCCGACGACGATTTAACGCAACTGCTGGCGCATCGCGTCTGGCGCAAGGTCACCCACGCGCTGACGGTGCAATACGACCGCGTGATGTATCTGCTGGAAGACACGCCTGCCAATCGCCTATTGATTCACCAGCAAGTCGAGGTGGTCGAGTATCCGAGTGGCTGCGTCGAGGTTCAGGCTGGCGGCGAGGTGCTTTCCTGCGGCACTTACGACCGTATTGCGAGGATTGATCAGGGTGCGGAAGTCGACAACAAGCGCTTGGCGCACGCACTCGAAGCTGCACGGTTGCTTCAAGCCAAACGAGACGATCGTCGGTCGTGCGATGCACCGTCACGCACGCATCGCGGCGAACAGGTTCGAGCCAAGAAGGCGCTCGAAGGACTGAAGAAGCAACGCGCGTTGAGCATCGCAGACATGAACGAAGCGATTCTCGAAGTCAGCGCAAAAACAATGACGGAACGGGGGGCGGCTGCGCCGCCCCAACCCCGAAACTTGAATGCAAGTAAGCCAAACATCCGTGCAAACCGCGACATTTCTATTTAGCGGTAACCCCGACATTTGTATTTGGCCGTGACATGGCTTGTAGCGGCCATATCCTAATGTCGCGTTCTGGGCAAGCTGAACGCTCCACGTCCAGCACCATCTGACCGGGCTTTCAAGAAACGTCAAATGGGCGGAGCACGCAGCGGCCGCTCGTAAGCTCTCACGACGGATCCGTCGGCACCCGCGTGTTGCCGTCATCGGCTTCTGTCAGCGGCAGATCCTTGTTGGACTCATCGACGCCGGTGGCTGGCTGCTTTGCCTTGTCCGTATCGACGACATCGGTGCCTGGCTCGTTCTGCGGAATTGTCATGGTCAACTCCATTTCGTGGATGATTGAAAGCGCGTGCAAGACGCAATACGAATTCAGCACGAACGATGCCCACGACTGCGGAACGGCCCTTGCTTAACATCGACAGCCGAATCACCAAAGAAATGGAGCCGCTTATGTCTGCCACGTCTACCGAAAGCGCCGAGCCGCCTGAGAATCCGATCGACTCCGACGGCCTGACCGATCTCGGTCCGGCACAGCCTGCAAATCCGCCGCACCGCGCAGGAGAAGACGCCGAACTGCGCGATCCCCCGAGTCCCGCAGGCGTGCCGCCGGACGCCGAAAATCCGCATCGCTGACGCACGGACGTTGCCGCAATGCTGACTTCGCCGTTTTCAACCTCGCTAATGCCGACAGCCGTCACATTCTTCCCTGCAAAGCGAAGTCGATAAGCTGACTCGCGCATTCCCACGCATCTTGCGCCGCCGCGCCTTTTCTGCCGGTCTGCGCAAAGATGATCGCACCGTACAGAAGAAACACCAGTTGGCGGCTCAACTGGTCCAGTATGGACGGATGAATGATGTCGAGCAAAGTGCGCCGAATCAATTCTCGAAGCCGCTCCCTTTGCGCCTCCGCCATGCTGACGACTTGGGGATCGGCCTGATATTCGTAAAGCGCGGCGATAAAGACGCATCCCTGAAAGTCGGGCTGATTGAACCAGTTCTCGTACCATCGGAAGATCGCTCGTAGCCGGTCCCTGCCCGACTGACTGCGGGCGACGGCGCCCGTCAGCGCCTCCTCGATCGCCTGCATCCGCTCCTTCAACACCTCCAGCAACAACGCTTCCTTCGATTCGAAATACCGATACATCGTCACCTTCGACACATTCGATTCCCTCGCAATCAGATCGACGCCGATCTGGCGGCAGCTATGCTGGGAAAATAAGCGCGCAGCGGTTCCGAGGATGCGCTCTCGTACATCATTCATACAAGCCTCTCAACTGTACAGCGCATGTCAGCGCGAGACATGCGCCTCACTGTACGCACGACTATCGTGGTTCGGGAACGAGATTATAGGCAGTCAACCAATAGAAATAAGCCGAATCACGGGAATCGAATTGTTTTTCAAAGGATTGCGTTGCAGCTATCCACATCGGCTGCCGACTGCGCCGACTCAATGCAGCAAACCAACGCCTTAATAGAAACCAACGCGTATTCCAAAAGCCTCGAGTCACACCGTGCTTTATGCGGCGAGACGATTTTCATTCGTGAACGAATTAGCGCGCTGCTGTACAGACGGTGTAAAAATCGATTTGCGCTGGAGCCATCTAGGCTTACCGCCTGTAAGTCGAAAACTCCGGCGTCGACGGCGCGGCCCTGTACAGCAAGTACGGCGAGCCGCCGCCGCTACCGAAAGGCAGCGCACCACGGCAACTCATTTCAGACACATCGTATTGCGCAGTCGTCTGCCTGACCACACTCTTCCACCGCATGGGAGGGGTTTACAGGACGTCCAGCAAGACGAACTGCATCGGTACAGCCGTTTTCACAGTTTTTGATGATTTCGTCCACACCCCGGTTCACTCGCGTCGCTTAAACATTACCGGCAAAAATCACGCATTCACAAAAACTGATTGCCGGCCATCCGTTAATTGAGCGTAAAAGCATTTAATTTAACTCGGATATTCTTAAGAATGGTTCCGACCTATGCATTTAGAATGGGCTTTCCAGAAATTTAAATAGTACGTGACGGGTTACTCGGCTATCCTCACTTTTTGAAACCGATTCACCTTTCAACACCTTACGAGGCACGAAAATGAAACAGGAGTTTGCTCGTCGTCAGATTGTGATCGCTGATCCCACACTGAACGTTGCTCGCACGCTGCGATCGCTGCTGAGCGACGGTTCATTCGGGAATGCGGTTAGCTTGGCGGAACTACGTTTCGACCTGATCGACCGCCTACAGTCCGGCGGCGTCGACCTGCTGATACTCGATCCGGCGTTCGTGCAGCGTGACGTGGATATCGGTAATCTGGATTTTATTCTCGACTTGAGACGTCGTTTCTCAGCCGTTCCTATTTTGATTTATACCACACTAAGAGACGCGGTTATTCTCGACGAGTTTCTCTGCATGAACCGAATCGCACTTTCGAGCAAGGCGGATGAATTGGTGGACATTCTCCGTCTTTGCGAGCAGCTCTTATCCGGTAGTTTCGGCGGCGTATCACCCAAAATCGATGCGATGTTTCGCGGTGCGCGCGACCTGGTTTAAACGCGCGAACATCAGTATAAGCGCGTTCAATCATGGCGTGCGCGAGTCGTCCAAAATGCGTATCGCTTGTCCCTTGGCTTTTTGACGAACGCCTGATTCGTGACTATCGCCGCGGCTTATCTCGAATAACCGCGGAGTCTCCCCGCTTCGATCGCAACCTGTGGTCCGCTAATCGTCAAATTTCTTAGGCGATCCATCCAGAAACGAAACACTGCTGCTCAACATGCCATAGTCGCGTGTTGATCCGCCACGCTGTTCCTACTACAAAAGAAGTAAGCAAGCGGGACGGGATCTCGCGCACCCAATTCTCTTGCGGACTCCAGCATGATCGAACAATACGACGACCTTTATTCGAAACTGTACGAGGGCAATATCGCCGAGTGTTTCAGTTTTCTCGATGAACGGCTCTCTTCCGACGGCCATACCGCCGAGTACTGGCACTGGCGCGCCCTTACGCATGTGCGCGCAGGCCAGTTTCATCAGGCGCTCGAAATCTGCTTCCGGCTGAGCCGCCAATCCGCCACATTCGCCTTCCACCTCCACTGTCTGTGCGACGTCTGTGTACACCTCGGGCTGAAGGAAGTCGCGCTCGCCGCCATCGAATTGTTCACGCAGAAACCCGGCACCGCGCCAATCGTCGCCCATTTGTGGCGCGTCTACGGCTGGCATTATCTCGGTGACGACGACGCCGTCATGAATCTCAGTGCCGATGGTATCGACGAACACTCGGCCTTCGTTGTCGGCCATCATCAGGCGCGCAGCACGATGCGGCGCGACGGCATTGCGCATGGCGTCGCGGCGATGCAGCGCTACTGGTCGTCGCACGAATCGCGTCGCGTCCTGTTCCCGCATCTTGACCTCACAGACTATTGGGCCGGCGAGCGCGCCCTGCCCGCACGCCTCGATGTCCGCCTGATCGCGTCCGGGTTCGGCGATATGGTCAACTGGGCTCGTTACTTGTGCGCGCTGGAAGCGATGGGCGTACAGGTGTCCTACGACACCAACTTGCTTCGCCTCGCGATGCCCGAGTCGGAGCGAGCCGAACTGGCCCGCGCGATGTACGCCGCCGGTTTCCAAAGTCCTTCCGGCGACCGCATGATGTGGACCGACCCGTTCAGTCTCTTCTCGTCGCTCTTCCCGGTGCTGGGTTATGCGCCGTCACACCGGTACATCGAACCGGCAGATCCGTCGAGTGTCGACGCCATCATCGACGAGATCCGGCAGCGTGCGCGTGGACGGCGTTGCGTGGGCGTGTTCTGGTCGTCGTGCGAATCGGCGAACAACTTCGCGAACCGCAGCCTGTGCCTGCCCGACCTCGCTCCCCTCTTCGATCACTCCGGCGATGTGTACTGGGTCGTCATGCAACGTGGCTTCGAACGCCGGCGCTGGCTGAACGACCCGCGCTCAGCCGACCTGGACCGATTCACCACGTTGGACCTGAACCTGAATCTCGGTCAATCGGCCGCGATCATCGACCGGCTCGATGCATTCGTCGGCAACGATGGCGGGCTGAGTCACTTCGCCGGCGCGCTCGGCAAGCGTTGCTACATGCTGTTGAATCAGGTCGCCGAGTGGCGTTACGAGCGCGATCCGACGTCCACGCCGTGGTATCCGGGCATGCGGCTCGTGCGGGCGCGCGAGCTCGGCGGCTGGGATGGAGTCGTCGGCACCGTGCAACAACTCCTGCACGCCGACGCCTGAACACGTCACAGTCCGGCGCAACACCTCGCCGGACTGCCCTTCCCGTTTAACGCGCCACGGTCTTGAAGCCGTACTCCTCGCGTGCGCCGTATCGTCCCGGAGCGAACCCGTTGAACACGTGACCGCCGACCTTCGCGCCTACGTTCTCCAGGCGGCGCAAGGTTTCCTCGAGTTGCCGGGCGCCGGTGCGATCGGCGCGCGAGACGAGCAGCACGAGATCGCAGTTTTGCGTCGCGATGGACAGCGCGTCGCTGACCGGCAACACCGGCGGCGAGTCGAGCACGATGTAGTCGTAGATATCCCGCAGCATCGCGAGCGTTTCCTGAAACGCGGGCCGGCCAAGCAACTCTGCCGGATTCTCCGGATAGAACGCGCCCGCATCCATGATCGACAGGCCACCGTTGCCGAGCGGAACGATCGCTTCGTCCGGGCGCGCGGACCCTTCGAGCACCTCAGCCAGCCCCGGCCCGGTGCGGCCATCGACGAGATGGCGCAGCCGGCCCTGGCGCATGTCGGCGTCGATCAGCAGCACGGATGCGCGCGTCTCGGCGAGCAGATACGCGAAGTTCGACGACACGAAGCTCTTGCCCACACCTTGCGTCGGACCGGTGAAGAGAATGACCTTGCCGCCGGGTTGATCCGGATCGACGACATAACCGGGATTCATGACGCTCGTGGTGCCCGCGAACGACACCGCGTTTGCCGGATTGAACGGCTTCATGGCGCCCAGGCCGAACGGGTTCATCGGAACCGGCGCGCCGCTCAACATTGCGCGCACGCTGCTGCGCAGCGAACGCAGCGCCTCGATGCTCGGATCGGTCGGGCTCGTCATCGCGAGGAGGTTTGCGGGCGCCGCATTGTGCGTCAGCGCGCGAACGTCCTGTTTCAGTTGCGCAGTCGAGCGAGCGATCACGGCGAGGCGCGGGAGTTGCGAGAAGTGATCGATTTCTTCCGGACTGCGAAGCTCCTTGCGATTCATCGCGATCAGATAGATCGACACGGTGCTCACGAACAAGCCGCCGAAGATCGAGCCGAGCAACACGATCCACGCACGCGGCCACGATTGCTTCTCGGGCGCGACAGCCCAATCGACGACAGCCATGCCCGGCGGCGTGCTGGCTGCCGCGACTTCGAGCTGTTGCGCGTTGGTCAGCACGCTGGTGTAGAGCTGCGTCGTGACGGCCACGTCGCGTGCGAGCTCGACGTATTGGCGCTGCACAGTGGGCAGATTCGCCGCGATCTTCGACGTCTCGGCGATCTCATGCTTCACCTGGTTGAGCTGCGTGAGCGCGCTCTGATAGTTCTCGTTCTCCGGCCGATAGCGATGCTGCGCGGCGTCGAGCGCGAGTTGCAAGGTCGTCTGCTGCTCTTCGAGGCGGCTCATGCGCGTGATGAGCGCGGTGTTCTGCTGCGCCATATCGACAGTGCCGGTCTGCGTGCGGAACGCGTTCAGCCGGCTCTCCGCCGTTTCGAGATCGTGCTTCAACGCGGGCAGGCGCTTCTTGAGAAAGTCGAGGCTCGTCTGCGCCTGCGCCGCGCGGCGTTCGGCATCGCGCTCCTGATACGTCTTGATGATCGCGTTGACCATGGCCTGAGCGACGAGCGGCGATTCCGCCTGATAGCTCAAGCGAATCAACGACGGATCGCGCAGCGTCGATTCGCGCGGCGGAATGGACGTGCGCAGCCGCGCAAGCACATTGTCGAACGTCGTCTGCTGGGAATACTTGCGCAGTTCGAAGCTCACGCCCGGACGCGCGCGCAACGTATCGATGCGCAGTTCGCCGGGAGCACGGCCTTCCGGCGTATCGACCTGAAAGGACACGGTTTCGCCGACGCGCCCTTGCGCGAGCGCCTTGTCGTCCTTGTCGAAAAGCGTCCAGCGCCCGCCCTGGCCCGCGATCACGTGGAATTTCATCTTCAGCGCAGCTTCCGGCACGGTGAACACGCCGGGCTTCAGGCGCTCGCCTCCCCACGCGTATTGGTCCAGTCCGAACGGCGCGGGCGCGAGTTCGCTGTCGCTTGCATGACGTGAAGCCAGGAAACTGCCGATCAGCGGGAAGTGACTCTCCGTCTCGACGACGGTATCGGCGCTCGTCTGCGCAATCGCCGCGCTCACGACCGAGCGTGAAGTCAGCACGTCGCTTTCATCGCTGGCGGAAGCATCGGCGGCCATGGAACCCGATACGTCGGACAGTGCGCTGATCGACGTCCCCGCCTTGCTTTGCACGCGCAACAGCGCTTCAGCGCGGTATTGCGGCGTCGCAAGCAGAACGTAGAGCACGCCCGCTGCGCAACACGTGCCGGTGACAGCGCCGAGCAAGGTCTTGTGACGCACGACGCTGCGCCACAGGTCGACAAGACCGTCGCCGCGTTGCGGAACTGGCGTCATGGCGGGGCGCATGTTATATGAAAGCATGTTATATCCCTAACAAAAAAGATGAGAACCAGAGACGTCAGTCGCAACCGACGACGGCGCGTTCCCTCGTACACGCCGCTTGATGCTATGAACCGGCCGTGATGAACACCGGTCCTTCCGCTTCAGTCACTGCCAGCACGTTGCGCCTGTCGCGCCGCGCACCGTACAGATCGGCGATGACCGCGCTGGCCGGCAGACGCGATACATCGAGATTCATGACGTTGCCCGCGCCATAGCACCAGACAACGTATTTGGTCGCATGGCCATCGTCGAGCTTGAGCACGACCGTCTGCTCTTTCTCGTCGATGAAGTAGCGCGCGTTCCTTGCGTTGGCCGTGAATGCGAACAGATGCTTCACGGCGTGATACGCGGGCAGCTTTCTGTTTCCGGCATCCAGTAGTCCGAAGTTGTGCTCCATTTCCTTCGGATTCGTTCCGTCGTTGCGCATGTCGTAATACGATGTCAGCCCGACTTGCGCGATCCAGTTCATCAGCAGCAGCCGCACCGCATAGCTGGCCTGCCTTGCGCGCGCTTCGCTCGAATGACCATTCGCGATATCGGCTACATAGTGATATCCGAAGCTCGGGTATGACCATTCGGTGGCCCACACTTGCGGACGCTTCACGTAGCTCGACAAGTCACGTCGCAGCCCGCGATAGTCATCGAGCACCGTTTCGGGCTCCTGCTGCCGGTACGGATGCACGCTGACTGCATCGGGTCCCGCCTGCGTCGCGCTGATGTCCCCGACCGCGCGAATGAAGCCGCGATCCACCTGCTGCACTCCGCCCGTCGCGATGACCACATTCGGATTCGCGGTGCGCGCTGCCTGCACCGCGTTCCGAAGCAGCGCGCGATACGCCGCAGGCGACGGCTCAGCGAGCCAGTAGTCCTTGTGGTCCTGCTCGTTCCATACTTCGAAGCGCACCGGCGCATCGCGGTAGCGGAAAGCGGCCTGATAGACATAGGTGCGAAACGCGGCGAGTTGCGGCGGGGACGTCGGCGGCTGGTTGGGGCTGAAGGCGTAATGCTTGTAACCCAGGATCAACAGCGCGCCGAGGCCGCGTGCGCGCAGGTTATTGACGAGACCGTCGAAGCCGGCGAAATGCCAGCCATCGGGCGCCTGCACGGCTTCCCAGAAGAGGTCGGTCCGCACGAACGAGAAGCCGACATCCTTCACCGCGTCGAGCAGTTTCGTATCGCCGATCTGGTGGATCGCGATGCCCGTATTTGCCCTTGCAGATGCAAACGATGGCAACGCGACATAAGCGCGTTCGAGCGACGACGATGCGCCATCGATGGCGAGACTCGGCGTCGCCGATGCAGGGAGCATCGGCGCGCACATCGCGAGCACCACCGCCACTCCAAGCCGCCGTCTCAGATTGCCGCGCTTGTGCATGATGTCAGAGCCCTCGCAGTCCGTCGTGAGGCGCATCGATCACCGTTGCGCGCGTGCGCCAGTTCGTCGGCGTAAAGCGGGCGGGCAAGCGCCAGATGTGCGGTTGCATGAACGCCGCGTTTTCGCGCATGAAGCTCAGCGTGATGCCGAAGAACAGCAGGCAGCCGATCGATTCGAACGTATCGGTCGTCGCACAGGAAAAGAGCAGGTAGAGCAGCATCGCCCAAGTCGGCCGGTCGTCGGTCGGAGCGCGCATCATCAATCGAACGAAGAACGCGACCAGCAGGAACGCCCCGACGATGCCGAAGTTCGCGAGCGCATACAGCAGCGAGTTGTCGGCGTAGGCGACGTTGAAGCCAAACACGCTCTCGTAATACGTCGTTGCCGAGCCGAAGCCGCCAGGTCCCAGGCCGAGCCAGATGCGATTATTCTTTAGCAATCCTT
The DNA here is from genome assembly GCF_031450805.1 of Caballeronia sp. LZ016. Lineage (NCBI taxonomy): Bacteria > Pseudomonadati > Pseudomonadota > Betaproteobacteria > Burkholderiales > Burkholderiaceae > Caballeronia > Caballeronia sp. LZ016. Next base: position 2,261,939 of record NZ_JARTVY010000001.1, on the reverse strand, counting down.
CCATGATGACCGGCCAGGTGTTGAACATGCGGTCCTGGAACGAAGCGAGCGTCGTGAAGCCGGTGCCAGACAGATTGAACATCAGCGTGGCGATATACGACACGAACGGAAACGCGATCGCGATGCCCGCCGCCCATAAGCAGGCGCGCCTGATCGTCATCGTGGAAAAGAAGCAATGCGCAATGACGACGATGGCGAGCGAGACCGGCGCTGTCTTGTTGGTCGTCGCGTGAATCGCCGCGCCCGCGCACGCGAGCAACACGCACTGCAACCAGCGCTTGTCGGTGCGCATCAGCAGCCATGCCGTGAGAAGGCCCGCCATCAGTCCGGTGGATGCGCTGTCGCGCCCGAAGCCCGAAAGCCGCGATGCGATGCCGACATACGACGCCACAGCGGCCCGCACGTTATGCCCGCCGACGGAGACGCTGACGCCGACCCACGGCATCGTCATGAACGTGTTGGCGAGAATGCCGATGCCGCAGAGCGCGGCCAGCACCGCGAATCCCGTTGTGGCCGCGCGGCCGTTGAGCAGGGCAAGTGCTTGCGGCGTAGCGGTGAGCGCGAAAAGCATCGGCGTGACCGTCCATAGCCAGAAGCCGACGGCTTCGGGCGCGACGCCATGCGATAGCGAGACGAACGATTCCGCGAGCATGTACAGCGCGATGAGCGCGTGGCTCGCCTTGGGACGCCTGATCAGCGTGACCATCACCCATGCAAGCATCAGCAGCTTGGGAAGGTATGCGGCCTGCGGCACGCCTGCCATGGAGGTGTAGTAGCGGATGACGCCCGAGAGCACGTCGCTACCGACGGCTGCGATGAAACTCGCCACCCACAGCTTGTCTTCGAGCGATGCCCTTTCCAATACCCTATTCATTGTTCTACCGTCGCATGTCGCTGGGGGTCGTCGTTTGAAAGCGAGCGGCGACCGCCTCTTGTTGTTTGCACGCGTGGGTGACTGCCAACGAACCTGGCCAGGCTCGTCCCCGTTGCCGGAAATTTACCCGTGCGGTACAGCCCGCTCCGTGCGCATACGCACGCTTCGTTCAGCCGCCGATGCGCGTTCACGTTTGCTATGTCGGCTTGCGCTCATATCGGCGCGCTCGCAATCGTTGTTAAGCGCGGCAGCGCACATAGGCGTTGCATCGTCACCCCGGCTGATGCTTTCACGCGGATAGAGCCTGCGTCGAACATGCGTGCGTCGTCGTACATAGCGGCGTGGTGCGCAAGCATAGGATTACCTATCAAATGTGACGCAGAACGAGCCACCCGCAAGCGAATCGCCGTCCATTCACGTCATTCCGAGAGCGCCTAATGAATGCACAAGACCGTGCCGCCCTGACACAGGCATCGCGAGGCGGTATCGCGATTTTCGAATCGATGGTGGCGCAGCCGACGCTCAGCGCGATCAACCGCCAGCTCGATGCAGCTTACGAAGCGACGCCGGATCACGAGCAGTTTTTCGGCTGCGCCAAAGACATCGTGCATACGCTGCGGGACGATATCGCGTTCAGGGAGCTGGAGAGCGAAGCAGTGCGCGCCGCGTCCAGGTGGCTTGCGTCGACGATGCGTGTCGATGGAACGATGGGACCGTGGTTCGGGCTTCGCGTGGGAAGCAGCGCATCGACGTCGGGCAGCCATTGCCGTCATTTCGATTCGCAGGTGCTGACGCTCGTCATCGTGCTGCAAACCGCAAGCGACGATGACCGCAGTGGCGATCTCGTCGTCTATCCGAAGACGCGCGGCATTCCGCGACGCCGCGACAACGTCTTGCGCAAGAGCATGCAGTGGGGCGAGCGCGCGCTACCCTTCCCGCTTCGCGCGGCGCGCACGCAACGTCATCTGGACAAGGGACTGTGCACGCGTATCCGCGGCACGGCGGGCAGCGTCTATGTGTTCAACGGCTTTCTGATGCAGCACTGCAATCTCGACGTGCTCGAAGGCGAGCGCCGCAGCCTCGTCATTCATTATCTGGACCCCGGGCTGTCGCTCGGGCTGGCGCAGGTCAACCGCCTGCGCCGCAATGAGAAGGCCGTCCCCCGGGAAGCCGTGTATCCGGCCGAGGCCGACGCGACCTGAGCCGGCCGATGAAAATCACGCAAGCCGCGTCGCGAGCGTCTGCGGCAGCGGACTGCGGCGCGTGAGTGCGCAAGTGGGCGCATCGTGATGCGGACCGCGCACGTAGGACTCGAGTTGATCGATCGCGAACTGCTGCTCGTCGATCACATGCCGAACCAGGTCGCCGATGGACACCATCCCGACCAGCCGCACGCCCTCGATCACCGGCAGATGACGGATGCGATGGCGCGTCATCAGCGCCATGCAATCGTCCGTGCGCGTGGCAAGGCCGACCGACAACACAGGCGCGGACATGATCTCGCCAACGGTCGTCGTGCGCGACGCCTTGTCCTGCAGGATCACCTTGCGCGCATAGTCGCGCTCGGTCACGATGCCGCGCACCGCGCCGTTCTGATCGCCGCCCGCCGTCACGACGAGCGCACCGACGCCCGCGTGCGACATCAACGCGATCGCTTCATAGACGCTCGCGTCGGCGCCGATCGTATGGACCGCCGTATCGGTCTTCGCCTTCAGGACTTGCCTCACCGTTGCCATGCCATTCTCCGTTGCGTAGGAAGTTGCGCTGCACCTGCTGACTGCTTCAGTCGAAGTCGAACAATTCGCCGAGAAAAGACTTCTTGCGACGCGGATAACCGTGGCGTCCTTTCGAATCGCCATAGCGGTGATCGTGGTCCCGACGCCCCCAGTCGCCATCGCGGGAATACTGTTGCGGCGGCTGCATTTGCTGCAGCGACACCTGCTCGTCGCGCCGAATGAGATGATCCAGTTCGCCGCGATCGAGCCAGACGCCGCGGCACTTCGGGCAGTAATCAATTTCAATGCCCTCACGAGCGGTCATCAGCAGGTCCGTCGCGGGGCAGGCAGGGCATTTCATGTCGAATCCTTTCCAATTGCTTTCGATGCGAACAATCTAGCCGAAGCATCGACGGCATGAAATGCACGAAACCGAGCGCGTTGGTTCGGAAAAACCGAAGCGTCCATGCATGAGGCACAGGCCGGACGCGATGTGTCGTTACCCCGCCGATTCGTCGCACCACGCGCGCCACATCTGGCGATAAGCGCTTTCCAGGTGCCGGGTGAAGCGCGGAGCATTCATCATCGGCGAGGCTTCGAGGCGTGAGCGAAGGGACGCGCGCAATGCAGCGAGACGCGGACGATCGTTCGCAAGACGGGTGACGATTTCCACGTAAGCGTCGTCGTCGTGGCCGATGAGTTCGGGCAAGCCGAGGTTCATCAGCAGACTGAGTCCCGCCCGGCTGCAGGCCGTCTCGCCTGCCCGCGAAGGCACGGGCACGCCCATCCACAGCGCATCAAGACTCGTGGTGTGGCCGTTGTAAGGAAAGGTGTCGAGACCGATATCGATCTCGTTGTACGTGCTCAGATAAGCCACGCGTTCCTGATAGCCGACGAACGTCACCCTCGACATGTCCACGCCGAGCGCGCTCAATTGCTGGCTGTACCGCGCGCGCGGCGCTGCTTCCGCCAGGAGGATGAAGCGCGCTTCGGGCACCGCCGCGAGCACGGCCGCCCACATGCGCAACGTGCGCGCCGATGCCTTGCACGGATTATTCAGGCATCCGAACGTAATTACGCCGTTTCGCTCGGCAGGCAACGGCCCGTCGTCCGGCGCGTCCGGGGTCGTCACGCGTGGATCGAAACACCAGAAGGTCTCGGGAAGCCAGACGGACTGCTCGCTGCAGCGCTCCGTCATCGGCTCGTTCGGCGGATCGATCCACGGATCCGTCAGGCGATAGCGAATCGCACTGCTGCCCGTAGTGCCCGGATAGGCGAGCCATTGCACCTGCACGGGCGCGGGACGGCGGGCGAACAGCAACGGGCGGCCGGACGCCATGTGCATCGTCAGATCGACGAGCACGTCGATGCCGTCGTCGCGGATCAGTTGCGCGAGGCGGGCATCGTCGAGCGCGGCGACGTCACGCCAGACGTCGGCGAGCGGACGCATTTGTTCCGTGATGGCATCGGGCCGCCTGGCGCTGGAATAGCAAAAGATCTCGAACGAAGCGTGATCGTGCTGCGCGAGCACCGGTGCAGTGAACATCGACTGGCAATGATTTCGAAAATCCGGCGCGACATAACCGATTCTCAGGCGTCTGGAGACTGACCGTTCGTTCGGATGACTTACTGTCCCCCGCAGAAACGGCGCTTCATGCCGCGCGGCAAAACGCAGACATTCGTCCAGAATGTCTTTCGACTTCTCGGCGCAATAAGTCAACGCGTAGTTGAGATTGCGATGGATGCACTCGTCCTCCGGTGCGCAAGCTATCGCACGCCGGAAGGAATCGATGGCCTCGTCCATGCAGCCTGTGTCCTTGAGCACGCCTGCAAGGTTGTTGTGCGCGGCCGCCAGATCGGGGCGAATGGCGATGGACTGGCGAAATAGCGACTCCGCCTCGGCCGGCCGGCCCAGGTCGTACACGACGCGGCCAAGGTTCGCATGAGCCGGCGCGTGATCGGGCGAAAGCGCGATCGCCTGACGATACGCCGCTTCGGCCTCCGGCAGACGACCCTCGCCGGCCAGCAGCACACCGAGGCTGTAATGCAGTTCGGGAGCGTCGGGACACAAGGCAAGCGTCGCGCGGTACATGCGTTCAGCTTCGTCGATGCGCTTTTCGCGATACAACAGGTACGCCAGTGCGGCGTGCGCGTCAGCGTGATCGGGCACGCGGTGTATCACTTCGCGATACGTACGCGCCGCATCGTCCGGCCGCCCCGTCTCGGCGTACGCCCGCGCGAGTCCCATCGAAGCATCGGCATAGCCTGCGCGCAGCGCCAGCGCCGCGTGAAATGCGGCTTCGGCTTCCGCGTAACGCCGCTGCGACATGAGCGCCTGTCCAAGGCCGCAGTGCGCTTCGACATAGCCGGGTTGCAGTTGCGTCGCGCGCCGGTGGAACGCCTGCGCCCCGGCGTGATCGCCGAGCTGTTGCAGCACCAGCCCCAGATTGTGATGAGCGATCGCGAAGCCGGGGCGCACGCTCACGGCGCGCCGCAGCGCCGCGCGTGCTTCGTTCAGCCGCCCCTGCTCGCGCAGCAGGTTGCCGAGATTGTTATGCGCTTCGGCGTAGTCGGGGCGTGCGGTCCTCGCGGCGACATATGCGGCTTCGGCTTCTTCCACGCGGCCTTGTCGGGCCAGCAACGCCGCCAGGTTGTAATGCGCTTCCGCGAGACCGGGGCTAATGCGCAGTGCCTCGCGCAAGTGCGCTTCCGCGTCTTCCGGGCGGCCGAGTTCCCGCAAGAGATTGCCCAAGTTGTAATGCGCCTCGGCGAACTCCGGCCGGATCGAAATGGCTCGCCGATAAACAGCCTCCGCATCCGCCAGACGCTCCTGCGACATCAGCAGATTGGCGAGATTGCAATAGCTGCCCGCGTGCGCGGGGTCCGCGTCGATACTGCGGCGCCATAGGCTCTCTGCATCAGCGGCACGATCGAGCCGATAGCAGCAGATAGCGGCCAGATTAAGCGCCTCCGGATCACCGGCTGCGGCTTCGATCAAAGGGTTCAGAATGTGCAACGCCTGCTGAAAATCGCCGTTCGAATAGCAGCGCGCCGCGCTTTGGTAGGTATCGGACTTGGGATCGGGATCGGTGAGCATGTGCGAAAGCGCGTGCGAGGCAGTTTTCGGTGACTATCGAAGGGTAAAACTAACAGACTCGCCGAACCGATTCGTCAAGAACTATAAAGCCGTGCGAAAACCGAAATGAAGCGGCAGATGCGCCCGCGCGTGCGCGGGATTCGCCGATGACTTGCGCATCATCTCAAAACCCCGCAAGCTTTCGGCTGGCGGCGGGCGGCCGCTCGCCGATCCGCAATCAAAGGGCCCCCATGTCCGATAAATCCACGATGACCGAAGAACGCGAAGGCTCCGATCAGCCCGATCTCCTGTACCTTTTGCAAGGCGCCGAAGACTTCAGCCGCTTCGTCTTTCCCGACAGCGAAGCGCTCTTCAAGAGCCTCGCGCATCGGCAAACTCCGCATACGCTGTTCATCACGTGCGCGGACTCGCGCATATCGCCGGAAATGATTACGCAGACGCGCCCCGGCGAGCTGTTCGTGTGCCGGAACATCGGCAATATCGTGCCGGCGTATGGCGAGATGCTCGGCGGCGTCTCCGCGGTCGTCGAATTCGCGGTGCTTGCGCTGAACGTGCGGCAGATCGTGATCTGCGGCCATTCGGATTGCGGCGCGATGAAGGGCCTCGCGTCGGGCGCGACCATCGCCGACGAAATGCCGACGGTTCACGCGTGGCTGCGCAACGCGGAAGCGGCGCGCAGCGTCGTGACGGCCAGGAAACTGGAGGAAGGACGCGTCGTGCAGGCGATGGTCGAAGAGAACATCCGGCTGCAACTGACACATCTGCGCACGCATCCGGCGGTGGCCGGGCGGCTCGCGCTGAAGCAACTGCAGGTGCAGGGCTGGGTCTACGACATCGGGCAGGGAGAGGTGTCGGTCTTCGATGAAGGCGGCGGCGTCTTCGAGTCGATTCCCGAAGCGCGGGAGCGTCTGCTGCGCCAGGGCGCGCGCTGACGCATGATTGCAGAGACGGCGCGGCTTCCCGCCGCGCCGTCATCGGACTGCTTACTGCACGCCCTTCTTGGCCGCGAGATCCTGCGCCATCTTCAAATGCTGCTGGATGGTCGGCAGCGCCTTCTGAGCCGCCTTCTTCAGATCGGCGTTCTGGCCCTCCTGCGCTTCCTTCTGGAAAGCCTCGACGGCGCTCTGGTGTCCCTCGACGCCGACCGTCTTGATATAGGCGGTATCGAATTCCTTGCCCTTCAGGCCCTTCAGCGAATCGAGCACCGCGGTGTCGGAGTTGTCCTTCGGCACGGTCACGCCGTGCGGCGCGGCCATCTTGAGCTGCAGCGTCAGCTTGGTGTGATCGACCATCATGTGATGCGCGAAGTTCTTCACGTCCTTGTCTTGCGACTGCTTGCTCGCAAGCTTGCTGGCATCGATCTCGGTCGAGCTGGACATCGACGCAGCCTGCACGAATTCCTTGTCCGGCGATCCCAGCTCATTGGCTTGCGTGGTGCTGGCCGCCTGCGTCTGCGCGAGCGCGACTGCCGGCGCGGCGGAAAGAAGCGCCGATGCCAGCGCGGTGAGCAGAACTGCATTGCGTTTCATTGAAGCCTCCTTAGGCGGTTGTTTGCCCGCTTCTTCAGCAATACCGATGCCACGCGGCTTCGCTCGAGTGTTTGCGTCGGCCTTACGCGCGGAACATGCCTTGCTGCCAATACGACTTGCTACACTGTCCTTATCCCCTATCCCGACCAAAGCACCATGCCCGTTTATGACTACGAGTGCGCGCGATGCGGCGCGTTCGAAACGGTACGCCGCATCGCCGAGCGCGACGAACCCGCGCCTTGTCCCGAGTGCGGCGAAACCGCGATGCGCGTCACCATCGGCGCGCCATCGGTACGAAGCAGCAGCGCGCAAGCGAAAGAAAACGTGGGCGGTTACGGCATGCGTCATGTGGGCGGCTGTTCGTGCTGTTAGCGCGACAACGGTCCGTCATGCAGGCATGCCCGTTGCAGGCGAATCAGCGTTTCTCTGACGAAAACAGGAGGTGAAGGATGGCGATTGAGTTCAGCGGGCGGCGTCACGTCGTGGCGGCAGCGCGAGTCGCATTCGAAGCGACAGTCGACGGACGCGAAGTCTGGTGCAGCGTGTCTCTGGATGCGCTCAACGATCACTTCGGCAATGCCGGCACTTCGTCGCACGCAATGCTGAGTGCATTCGAGGGCGGACGCGTGGAGATCGAGCAGGCAGCCCGGCGAACGCTCGAGCGCAACGGCGGACAATCGGTCGAACTCGAAACGAACGATTTCAATCGACGTTGATGGCATGACGGGTCGCGCTGTTCCGTCGCGTTGTGCGGCTGGCCCGACGCGCGAGCAGTACGCGACCTTCGATGAAATCGGGCAGCCTTCGTGCTGCCCTTTCTCTTTGGACGATGGCCCGACACATCGACCAAAGCGCGCCTGCGTTGTCTCATTGCGCAAAAAACCGCGTGAGCACATCCACGAGCCACCACAACGGACACGGCTTCCGGCACACGCCGTCATAGCCGGCTGTGCGTAGCGCCTCACACGGATCGCGCGCTTCGTCGCTGCCGAAGGCGATCACCAGCTGTCGCGCGGTATCGGGTGTATCGGCTCCTTTGCGCAACTCACGCACGACCCAGTGGTCATGCCTTCCCGGCGGCGTCTGGCCGCCTGACGCCCTGCCAAGACGCGTATCGACGAAGACCGCCTGCGGACGCCAGGTCGAAGCCAGTTCAACGGCGCGTTCTGCATCGCCGATCTGCACGGCTTCGAAGCCGCGCATGGCGAGCAGCAGCGCGAACGAGTCGCCCACGTTTGGCTCCGAATGCGCGATCAGGACGCGCCGTGGCTCCGCCACGGCCGCCCTTCGATGCGTCCACACTTCGCGGCGCCCGGTTCCCGCTGTGTCCGGTTCTCCATTCATGTCCGTTCGGCACGGCGATGAGCGCCGCCCTGTCACGCCCGCGAGCAAGGACGAGGCCCGCCGCGCGGCGCGATGCGTTCAGCGCGAAATCAACAGGCCGACGATCAGCCCGCCGATACCGGCAAGCGTGATCGCCTTCCAGGGATTGTCGTGCACGAAGTCGTCGGTGCCCTCGGTGACGCGCCGATAACGCGCGACGGCCACGTCCTGCGCGCCCGCGATCACGCGTTTCGCGCGTCCGCTCGTCGAAGCCGGATCGGGATGGAAGCGGCTGCCCTGCCCCTCCGACGATGCGGAAGCCGGCTGCGCCAGCACCGCGGGACTGTCGCCGCCTTCGAGCGCGCTGCCGTGCACATGCGCCGGCGAACGCGTCGGCACATTGCGCACCGGCCGATGCGCGGCTCCGGGCGCGAGCGGCGTGACATTGTCGTGATCGCCCTGCTCCATGCCCGGTCCGAGCGCCGCTTCCATTGCGCTCGTCACCGCGCTGCGCGAAAGCGGCGGTTCCGGCGGCTGTCCGGCCGGCGTTCCCGCGCCGTTGTTCGACACATTGCCTGTCGTGATACCCGACGTGCTCCCCGATGCATTGCCGTTTGCGTTAGCCATGGCTCTCTCTCCTTTGTGCTTGCCCGATGCATTGACCGAACCAATGCGCGTATCGATGACGCAAGAGTCGCACCGCCCCCCCCCGCGCGCGCCACTCGTCCGTCGGACATAGGCCGATCCACGGGCTTCGCGGGCATGAACCGAGCGACGTATCGCAATTTCTTTCACATACCGGTGAGAATTGCTCGTTTGTCCCGAACGACGCCCGCGCCTACGATGAGTCTCCTGTCGCGCGAAGCATCTTTCGTTTCACGCCGCGCCGAAGCATCGCGCGCCCTCCCGCCGATACGATGGCTTCGCTCCCGACTCTCTTGCGAAGCCCGCCATGAACCCTGTCAATCTCGCTCAACTGCTCGTACTCGCCGCGCTATGGGGCGGCTCGTTCCTGTTCATCCGTGTCGGCGTGACCGATCTCGGCGTGGCGCCGCTGATGGCGTTGCGCGTCGGCATCGGCGCGCTGTTCCTGCTGATCGTGCTGGCGCTGCGCGGCTCGCCGCGCGAAGCCATCGCGACGATGCGCCGGCGCGCCTGGCCGCTCATCGTCGTCGGCGTGTTCAACTCGGCCGCGCCGTTCTGTCTCTTCGCGTATGCCGAGCTGACGCTGTCGGCGGGCGTGACCTCCGTGATCAACGCGACGACGCCGCTCTGGGGCGCGCTCGTCGCCTTCTTCTGGCTCGGCGACCGCCTGAGCCGCCTGCGCGTCGCGGGTTTGGCGATCGGCTTTGCCGGCGTGCTCGCGCTCGTGTGGGATCAGACCTTCGCGCATCCTGCCGGCGCGGCGGCCTCCGCGATCGCGCCGACGAGCACCGCGCTCGCCGCACTGGCCGCGCTCGCGGCGACGCTGTGCTACGGCATCGCGGCGAGCTATACGAAGCGCCATTTGATGGGCGTCGATTCGCTGACCGTCGCCGCCGGCACGATGAGCGCGGCCACGCTCGTGCTTCTGCCGTTCGCGCTGGTTTCATGGCCGGCAGCGCCGGTGTCGATGCACGCGTGGGGCGCGGTGCTCGGGCTGGGTATCGCCTGCACGGGCGTCGCGTACATGCTGTTCTTCCACCTGATCGCGGTGGCCGGGCCGGCGCGCGCGATCACCGTGACGTTCGTGATCCCGATCTTCGGCATCCTGTGGGGCGCGCTGTTTCTGTCGGAACGCGTGTCGATCGGAATGGCGGCGGCATGCGGAATCGTGCTCGCGGGCACCGCGCTCGCGACGGGCGTCGTCAAACGCCTGCCGTCCTGGCGCGCCCGCCGCGAAGAATGCGTCAAGCAGTAAGGACAGCGCGCGGCGCGCCGCTCAACGCCATAGCCGGACCAGCGCTCCGTTGTCTCCGCCGACGGGATCGGTGTCCGGGAACGGCAAAGCCTGCATCGCGCGCAGTTCGTCGTCGCTCAGGGCGTCGCGCCGGATGTCCCATTGCTGATTCGGCGGATACGCGCCGATCACCTGGAAGCGCCCGGCGCTTTGCAGCAGGCAATGGCCGGTGCCGGCGGGCAGCAGCAGCGCATCGCCGGCGCGGACCGAAACGGCGCGTCCATCGGGACCGCCGATGACCAGCTCGGCTTCCCCCGATGCCACGCCGAGCACCTCATGCGCCGTCGAATGGAAATGGTGATAGTCGAAGACGCTGTCACGCCATTGCGGCGGCCAGCCGTTCTGCGCGAACAGCGCCTCGAAGCGGCTGCCGCAGTCGCGGCCCTCGGGTTCGACCGCGCCGCGCCAGAGCAGCACCGGCAGCCGGGCATTGTTGGGGACCCAGCCGTTGGCGGCGAGCATGAAGTGCTCGCAGCGGGCTTCGGCTGCATGAAGGATTTCGGATTGCTCGGCCATGGTGCGTTCTCCGCGAGGGTTTGCAGAGGCCGAGCAACGGGTGTTCCAGTGATGGCGCGATGCGTCCGCGAACGAAGATCGCGACGACTTCGCAAGCAGCATGAAGGTCGTCGCCTCGAAGCGGCCCGACAGCGACGCCGATAGCGACGCCCGCATCACCGCCCGTGCCAGCGTCCGTAACCGCCGCCGAATCCCACTCCGACCGATACCGACGGCGCGTAGTAAGCCGGCCCGTACGCATAGCCATAAGCCGGCGCGTAGCCGTATGCCGGCGCGGGCGCATAGCCATAGGGCGGCGCATAGACGCAACCGCCGAGTCCCGCCGCAACGGCGAGCGCGACCGGTGCCACAAGCGAGCGTGCGAGTCTTCGCGTGCCCGGTTCCGTTTTGTTTCGCTTCTTCATGACGATGACCTCCTCGCGTGCGCCGGCTTACCAGTGGCGATAACCATAGCCGCCGTGATGCGCGCGCCAGTCGCGACGATCCCAGTAGCGCGCGCCGTCCCAGTACCGGTCGCCATGCCAGCCGATGACGACCGCCGGCGCGGGCGCCACGATCACCGGCGCGGGCGGATACACGGCGGGCGGCGCAGCCTGATACGCGACAGGCGGCGGCCCCGGCTGCTCCACATAGGCCGGTTGCTGCTCGACGTAAGCCGGCTGCGGCTGAACATAGACCGGCTGCGGCTGCACATAAACGGGCGGCGGCGCGGCATAAACCGGCGCGACCGGTATCCCGAGATTCACCCCGATGCTCACGCCCGCCGTCGCCGCCTCGCAAGCGAGACCCGCGCACGCAACGATGCCCAGCCCAATGAAACGCTTGATCTTCATTTCTTCCTCTGCGCGAAGGCCGCAATGACAGTACGGCCATGAATCCATGTTATTCGCGACGGCCCGCGCTTGCGTTACAAGCCCTGTAACAGATGTGAACGCTGAAACGAACGGTCGGCAACAAGGCAACGCCCCGGCCCGCCGTTGCGCCGGCGTGCATGCTCGTGGGATAGTGCGGGCTTCGTCGAAACGGGATGGGCGAATGGACCTGTTGCGGAGCATGCGGATTTTCACGCGCGTCGCGGAAGCATCGAGCTTCACTGCGGCGGCGCAACAGCTGGACATCACCACGGCGCAGGCGTCGCGGGCAGTCACGGAACTCGAGACGCATCTGCGCACGCGGCTGCTCAATCGCACGACGCGCCGCGTGGCGCTCACGGATGCCGGCAATCGCTATCTCGCCCGCTGCAAGGAGGTGATCGCGCTCGTCGATGTCTCCGAAGCCGAAGCCAGCAACGCACAAGTGTCCCCGAGCGGCCTGCTGCGCATGCATGCGCCGATCACGTTCGGGCAGCACTACGTGGTGCCGGCGCTCACGCGCTATCTCGATGCCCATCCGCAGGTCCGCGTCGAGCTGACGCTCTCGCAGAACGTCCCCGACATGCTCGACGAAGGCTACGACGTGTTCCTGCAGATCACGACATCGACGCTGCCGGATTCCGCACTCGTCTCGAACCGCATCTGCTCGATGCCGAGCGTGCTGTGCGCGTCGCCGCAGTATCTGGAACGGGCGGGCGTGCCGCGCACCATCGACGATCTCACCCGTCACGCCTGCCTGCAGCTCGTTACGGCATTTTTTCCGGTCGACCGGTGGATTTTCGAAGGCCCGCAGGGCAGCGTCGAAGTGGACCTGCCGCCGGGCCGCCTGCGCGTGAATGCCGCCGACGCGCTCGCCGTCGCGGTCACGGGCGGGCTCGGCATTGCGCCGTTGCCGGCGCTGTCGGTGCAGCCGTTGCTGAAAAGCGGCGCGCTCGTGCGCGTGCTGCCGGAATGGGAACTGCAGACCATGACGATCTATGCGATGTACGCGTCGCGCCAGTATCTCGATGCGAAGATCAAGACGTGGGTCGCGTTCCTGCGGGAGTTCGTCGTGGGGACGCTGAAAAACGAGCTCGCGTGAAGCGCTGCGTCGTCTTTGTGCGGGGGCTTCGCGCGAGACGACGCAGCGAATGCATCAGGCGCGCTTTGCCACGACCGTCGCCGGCAGCAAGCGCCCTGCAATCATCGCCCGCACCGTTGCGGCGACCAGCATCGCGATGATGATATTGGCCGCGACAAAGGCCACCGGCGCGATCCACTCGACCGGCCCTTGCGCGCCGCGTTCGATCATGCGGATAGCCATCGTCGGCAGCGCGGCCGCGCCGAAGCTGAATGCCCAGTACGACGGCGTGAAATCGCGCTGGCGAATCCACGGCACGAGACGCGCGAGCATCAGCGCCTGATACAGCCCGTAGCCGAGCAGCATCGTCGCAAAGAGGTCGGGCAAGCCGTGCGTGATCGCGAGATACGACACCCCGCCGACGACCGGCGGCGCGAGCTGGATGCCGAGGCTCGGGCGCAGTGCGTCGGGCAGCGGTTCATGCACCGCCGCGCGATGCAGCACGATGGATTCGATCGCCAGCCACGAGAACACACCCGCCCCGAAGAACAACATGCCGATCTGCGTCCAGCCCAGGCCCGCTGCGGCCGTCCCCGCGACGAAGCTGGGCGCGACCGTCGGCAGATAGACGGCGGGTGTCGTCAGTTCGGGCTTGCGGCCGCCTTGCCAGAATCGTCCATGCAGATACGCGCCGAGCGCGAGCTGACTGACGACGCCCGCCGCGAACAGCGCGATTGCCAATGCCCGCGACTGGCCTTGCACGGCTTGCGCCGCGAGCATCGTCGATACCGGCGCGAGCGCCGCGAACGACGACTGCACCGGATGCTGCATCTCCGCGATGGCGTCGGCGCGCTGCGTGAGCCACTTGTGCGCGTAGGCGGCCATCAGCACGAGCCACACGGCGAGCGCGGCGACCGTCAACAGCGCCGGCACGCTCGCGGGAACCGGCCACACGCCGGCGGCCGCGCGCCATGCACCGGCAAGCGCCAGCGCACCGACGGCGATGCCGAAGAACGCGACGGGCATCGGCGCAGGCCTGGATGGAAGATTCGTGTTCATGTGCCCTCTCCTTTTCGAAGGACGCGGCGAACGCCAATGCGTTCGTCTGTCGTTGAAGAGAGCTTAGGGGCGCGGGACGCCCGCGCGAATGCCGCGGCGTCTCGTTCGAATGCTCGAACGTCTCAAGTTGAGATGGCCCCCGCCGATGCGAACGCTTATCTGCGCCGTGCAATCCGCATCAGGACGACATACAGCAGCGCCCCGGCCACCGCGCCGATGAGCCAGCCGAGGTTGTTGGCGGGCAGAATCTTCAAAAGCTGCGTCGAGAGTTCCCATCCCACGGAGATCGCGCCCGACAGCAGCAGCGCGGCAAGCCCGACCTTGTTCCATCCGCCGTCGTAGTAGAAACGCGCGCCGGGCTGCATCGTGTAGAGTTCGGCGGCATTCACGTTCTGGCGCTTGACGAGGTAGTAATCCGCCATCATCACGCCGTACATCGGTGCGAGCACTGCGCCGAAAACCGAAACGAAGATGGTGATTGCCTTCGGGCTGTCGACGAAGATCCACGGACACACGACGACCGCGAGTATCGATGCGATCAGTCCGCCCTTCTTGAAATCGACGTGCTTCGGAAAGAGATTCGCGATGTCGTAAGCCGGCGAAACGAAGTTCGCAACGATGTTGATGCCCATCGTCGCGATGATGAACGTGATGCTGCCGATCGCCACCGCGAACTTGTTGTCGATGCGCGAAACGATTTCTACAGGGTCCATGATCATCGTGCCGAAGACCTTCTCGCTGCCCGCCGTGACGATCACCGTGATGACGGCGAATGCAAGGAAGTTGAACGGCAGGCCCAGGAAATTGCCGACTTTCATTTGCCGCTCGCTCTTTGCAAAGCGCGAGAAATCGCCGAAATTCAGCAACAGCGCGGCGAAGTAGCTCACCACGAGCAGCGTCGCGTTGATCATCGCGTGCAATTGTTCGTCGCCGGGCAGGACCTTGCCGGACAGCGTGAGGTCGAGGCTGCCGAGTCCCGCCCGGTAGAGAATCCAGCCCATCAGAAAGAACATCACGACATACACGGCCGGCCCGCAGAAGTCGATGAACTTGCGGATGATCTCCATGCCGCGCTGAAAGATCACGAGCTGCAGCAGCCACATGAAGAGAAAGCTGACCCAGCCGAGCATGTCGAGCCGCAGAAAGCTCGAATCGCGCAGTGCGACCGCCGACGGCACGAAGAGCAGCAGGAGCGTCGCGACCGCCTTCGATGCAAAGTAGGTCTGCACGCCGTACCACACGATGCCGACGACTCCGCGAATCAGCGCGGCCAGATTCGCGCCCATGACGCCCATCGACACGCGGGCCATCACCGGGAACGGAATGCCGTGCACGAGGCTCGGCTTGCCGACCCAGTTCATCAGCACATAGACGATGAGTATGCCGATGGTCATCGCGAGCAGCACTTGCCAGCCGGACAGGCCGAGCAGAAAGAGGCTCGCCGCGAACGTATAACCGCCGACGCTGTGAACGTCGGACATCCACATCGCGAAGATACTGTAGCCCGTCCATGTGCGGCGCGAGCGCGGAACGGGTGCGAGATCGTGGTTATAGAGGCGTTCGTCTGCGTTGACGACTTCGATATCGGCGCCTAGGCCGGGCGCGGACGAATCGGCTACGTGAGAAGCAGGCATGACCGTCTCCCAGGCTGAACGCGTGGACGAAAGCGCGGATGAACGCGTGATTCACCCGTCGCGTTCGGCAGACAAAAAGAAGCCGCGATGAACATGCGATGGGGCGCGCCGGCAAGGACCCGTCGCGCAGCCGCTCATGCAAGATTAGTGCATGACGCCGCAAAGGTGAACGATGCGCGGCATATCGCTCAAGTAAAGCCGCATTGATGCCGATATGTGGGCCATGAGAAAAAAACGCCTCCTGTCCCGCGATTCGGGAATCGCACAGCCGGAAGTCCCCGCCCTGGCCTTGGGCGATGCCTTCGCCGCCGCCGCCGAAGCGCTCGCGCTTTTCTGCCGCCTGCGCCGCATCGAAGCGGCCGACATGCCCGCACGCGATGTCGACGCGTTGCTCGACATCGCATTCGAAGAGGCTGCGCAACAAGCGGCTGCGCGCAGCAACGCCAACGCCGACGCCGACGCCGACAACGCGGGCTGAACTCCGCCGTTGGGCGCGCAACTTGCTCCCCGAGCCTCGAATCCTTTGTTAGAGGCAGGCGGGCAGGACAAACGCGCCCATCGCCGCACATGCGCGCGTCGCGGAGGTCCCATGTCGAAGATTCTCGGCCCTGTATTGGGGCCTCAGCTTCACAACGTCGCGCGCCATCCGTTCGGCTTCCTCAAGCGCACGATCAAGGCGTTTCGCGCCAATCAGGGCATGCTGCTCGCGGGCGCGGTCGCGTATTACGCGCTGCTGTCGATCGTGCCGCTGCTCATCCTCATCGTCATCGTGCTGTCGAAGTTCGTCGGCCAGCGCGAACTGCTCGAAACGCTCGCGCATCTGCTCGAATGGCTCGTGCCGGGACAGGCGCGGGCGATCGTGCGCGAACTCGCCAACTTTCTGACGCATCGCGCGGTCATCGGCTGGCTGCTGCTCGTCACGATGATCTTCTTCAGCTCGCTCGCCTTCACCGTGCTCGAGAACGCGATGTCGGTGATCTTCGTGCATCGCGTGGCGATCCGCCGGCGGCATTTCCTGCTGTCCGCGCTGCTGCCTTATTGCTACATCCTCTTCCTCGGCGTCGGCATGCTGATCGTCACGCTCGTGTCGAACGGCCTTCAGGCGATGGGCGACAACAGCGTGATGCTGCTCGGCGTCGAAGTGTCGCTGAAGGGCGCGTCGCGCGTGCTGTTGTACCTGCTCGGCGTCGCGGGGGAGATTTTCGTGCTGACGTCGATCTATCTCGTGATGCCGGTCGGACGGCCATCGTTCCGGCTCGCGCTGCTCGGCAGCGTGACGGCCGCCGTGCTGTGGGAGATCACGCGGCACGTACTCGTCTGGTACTTCGCGACGCTCTCGCAAGTGAGCGTCGTGTACGGTTCGCTGACGACATCCATCGTCGTGCTGTTCAGCCTGGAAGCGCTCGCGACCCTGCTGCTTTTCGGCGCACAGGTGATATCGGAATTCGAGCGCTACGGCCTGCCCGAACGCAATTCCCCGCAGCCGTTCACGACCGACGACGCAGCGAATTGAGTTCTGCACGCAACATGCTTGAGGCAAGATGCAAAGCGCAATCGGCGTGGACGCGATGCAACCCATCGAAGCATCGTTGATCTGAGGAATTCGCACGTGGGCTGCTGGCTTCGTCGTTGCTACGGTACTATTCATCCTTTGCACGGCGCGGTGCGGCGCGGCAGTCACGCGCATCGCCCCGGCAAGCACTATTGTCCTGTAGCTGCCGCCGCACCTCGTACTTTTTGCCGGCTTGCGGCGAGCGTTTGCATCGCGCGATGCTTCAAATGCGCGAGATTCATTCGTTTGTTTTTTCGATCGATTCGGCACGTGCCGCGCATCACTCGTCTTGCGCGACCTAATCGCATGGCGTGTCACCCGGCTCATGCGCCGGGCCGCACCGCGCACTGCATGCACCGAACGCCTGCCGCCGTCGACGAACATGATTCTGGAGCGCTGCCATGCCTCAACACGCTGAGCTACCTGATGAGCCGTTCGCAGGCGGCCCGAGTCCCGCTAACGATCCCTCCGTGCCTGCTTTGTCCGAGTCCCTCGCCGACTTCGACGACGACGCCGATCCCGACGAGGCGCCCGTCCGCACGCCGCGCCGCTTCGGCCGTCTCGCGCTGTGGATGGCTTCGGCGACTGCGCTCGGCGTAGGCGTCCTCGGCACCGTCGCATACAGCATGTGGTTCAACCACGACCAGCGCGTCTATGCCGAAGCGATGAACAGTGCCCGGCAGACACTCGGCATCGATCAGCCGGTACTGGCGGCCACGCAGTCATCGGGCGTGGTGGAAGCGCCCGTGACGGCGCATCCCGAGAACATCAGGCTCGCCGGCAGCCCGCCTGCTCTGGACCGGCCCGGCCTGAGCCCTGTCGCGGCGGCGCCGGTTGCCATCGCCGAGGACGACGCCACGCAGCGCCGGGCGACGGCATCGAACCAACCGAACAATCGCGCGAACCGTGCCGGTGACAAGCCGGTGCGCACGGCGCAAGCCAGCCAGACCACCAAACGTCGTGCGCCGCCTTCGAAGGCCGAGCCCGGACTCTTTGCCCGCGTGGGCGCCTTCTTTCATCGAGTGAGCTATCGACGCAATGCCACATCCGGTCAGCGAGAGGAATATTCCCGTCCGTGACGACGACGCGCTTGCGGCACGCACACTTCGCTGGCTGGGCGGCGCGCGGGCGCATCTGCAGCGCCTGCGTGTGCCGGGCCCCGCGCCGCTCGCCGGCGTCGCGCTGCTCAGTCTTCTGATCGGGCTGCTGTTTCTCGCGTTCCAGGTCCGCGCGATCTTCTCCGCGCAACTTCAGCAGGAATACATCGGGCTCGTGCTCGAAGCCGTCGAGCGGGCCGATACGGCGCGTGCATCGGCGCTGTCGCTGCAGGACGCATCGGCCGGCGATACCGCCCATCGCGCGGCATACCGCGATGCGCGCACCGAATTCGCCGCGCGGCTCGCAAGCCTCCATGCGCTCATCGCAGCGAGTCCGGCTCCCGCGCCCGCGCTCCCTCCGCTCGTGCTCTCTCCCGCATCCGATCTGAAAGCGGCGAGCGCCGCGCTGGATGCTGCCTACCTGTACTGGCGCGCCGAGCGTGACCGCGCGAGCGCCGACGTGCGCGAACGGATCGTCAGCGTGTCGCATACGCTGATCGCGCTGTCGTCGATCGTATTCGGCGTGCTGATCACCGCGCTCGGAATGTATGCAAAACGCAATCGGCAACTCGTCGGGATATCGAGCGAATTCGAGCACGCGTCCCTGCACGATGCGATGACCGGTTTGCCCAACCGCCGCAAGCTCTTCGCCGCGCTCGAGGAAACGGCCGAACAGCTCGGCGGCGGCGCGAATGCGAGCGCGGAGCGCATTGCCGTGCTGTATATCGATCTGGACGGATTCAAGCGTGTGAACGATACGCACGGCCACCGCATCGGCGATGAATTTCTGATCGCGGTATCGCGGCGTTTTCGTCAGACAGTGCGCAACAGCGATGTGGTCGCGCGGATTGGTGGCGATGAGTTCGCCGTGCTCGTGCGGGAGTTCTCGAGCGATCTCGAACTGGCGGCGATCGCGCAGCGCATCATCACGTGCGTGGCGGAAACCGATGCGCGCATGGATTTGTCGCTGGTGCGCGCGAGCATCGGTATCGCGAGTTATCCCGATCGCGTGACGGATTACTGGCGGCTCGTCGCCGCCGCCGACGACACCATGTACGCCGTCAAGCGCAACGGCAAGAACGGCTACGCGTTTGCATCGCCGGCGGCGTGAGCGCGTTTCTATCGCAGTTCATGCCGCCGCGCGCAGGTCTTCTTCGCCGCCGAGTGCTTCGGCAAGCGCCGTGAACAGCCGGTCGAGTTCGCCCGTCATCAGCAGGAAGTCGGATTCGAAGCGCTCGTCGTCGTTGGCCGCGGTGGGATCGGCGGCTTCCTTGATGACGTCGAGCGGCGTCACGCGCTTGAGCGTCAGCGAAGGCGTCAGCACGAAGGACACGCGGTCGTCCCACGTCATCGCAAGACGCATGCACTGCTTGCCCGCTTCGATGTGACGGCGCATGTCCTCCGCCTCGAGCGCATGGCCGACGTAGCGCACCGTGGCATTGCCTTCGCCGGTCGAGCGCAGTTCGGTATCGCGATCGAGCGTGAAACCCGCAGGCGCGTCGCCGGTCAGCAGCCACTCCGTCATGGCCGACACCGGCGAGCGCGCCGGCCGGACGCTCGCGAGCGGCAGGTCCGTGACCGACTTCACCAGCAAGCCGATGATGTCGTCGGCGACCGTCGCCGATGCGGCATCGATCGCGAGCCATCCGTGCACCGGATCGATCCACACGCGCGTATCGCGGCGGATGCTGAATGCACGCGGCAGCAGTTCGTCGGTCACTTGCTCCTTCAGTTCGCGCATCTGCTTGCGGCCGGGTTTGAAGCCCTGCTGCTCTTCGAGTTCGAGCGCACGCTCCTTCGTGAACTGCGTGACGACCGACGCCGGCAGCAGCTTCTTCTCCGCGCGATACGTGATCAGCATCTGGCGGTTGACCGTGTAGACGAGCGCATCGTCATGACGCGGCGAGACCCAGCCGCGCCGCTCGTTCTCGACGCTCGACGCCGCGCTGAACGCAAGCGGCGCGAGCCATTTGTGCATCTGTTCGGGCGTGACGGTCCAGTGAGCGGGAAGGCGGTGAAGCTGAAGATTCTTGAACCACATGGCGGCGCTTTCGATGTTGTTCGGAAAAGCGGGCCATTCTATACGACGCGCGTCGCATTCTGCATGCATCGTTCATTCGCTTGCGCGGCGGGCCGGCACGATTCGCCATTGCAGATTGACGCCCGCTGCCGCGAGCAGGATCAGCGCGGCGCCGGCGACTTGCAGCCAGGCCAGATGCTGGCCGAATGCGAGCCAGTCGACGACGATCGCCACGACCGGATAGATGAACGACAGCGCACCGGTCGTCGCGACGGGCAGCTTCTGAATCGCGCCGTAAAGCAGCACGTACATGAGGCCGGTGTTCACGACTCCCAGCACGATCAGATCGGCCCATCCGCCGATGCTCGCGGGCGCCGCGTCGAAATGCGCGAAGGGCGCGAGCATCACGATGCCGAGCAGCACATGCAGCATGGCGATCAGGTGCGGCGGCGTGCCCTTGAGCCGCTTCGTGATAATCGACGATATCGCGTACAGCAAGGCCGCGCCGAGCGCATAGGCGATGCCTTCGAGATAGCGTCCGTGCATCGCAAGCACGGCCGGTTCGACGCGCACCACCATCACGAGCCCCACGAACGCGATGCCGAGCCACGCGAGCGTCGAAGCCGAAATGCGTTCGCGCAGCACGAGGGCCCCGAGTGCGACGAGCATGAACGGCTGCGTGTTGTAGACAGTCGTGGCCATCGAGATCGACGCGCGCGAATACGCCGCGAAAAGCAGCAGCCAGTTGCCGACGATCGCCACGCTGCCGAGCGCGACCCATCCCAGCATGGACCATGAGAAATAGCGCTTGTGCAGCAGTCCGAGCATCGCGCAGACGGCAACGAGCGTCGCCCCGCCGAATACGCAGCGAAAGAACACGACGTTGCCCGTGGACTGCCCCGACGACACGACGAGCCAGCCGATCGTGCCCGACATCAGCATGGCGAGCGTCATCTCGATGGCCCCGCGCCGCTGCTCGGCGGCGTTGCGCGTGTTGCCGATTGCGTGTGTGTTCATGGCGGTCAGGCGAATGCGGTTTCGATGAGTTGAAGTCTATCGATGCGCGGCACGTTAAACCATGCCTAAAATAAGGCACATTTCATTCATTACCTTGCTATCGAAGGCCATCATGCCGAAGAACCCTGGCCCATCGCAAGCGAGCATCGACGCGATCGACCGCGAGCTGATCGGCGTGCTTGCAGTCGACGGACGCATCGCGGTGAGCGAACTGGCGAAGCGCATCGGACTGTCCGCACCGAGCACGGCCGAGCGCATTCGCCGCCTGGAATCCCAAGGGGTCATTCGCGGTTTCACGGTGGAGATCGACCCGTCGGCGCTCGGTTATACGCTTCAGGCCATCGTGCGCGTGCAGCCGTTGCCGGGACAGTTGCATCTCGTCGAGGACGCGATCCGGCGCATCCCGGAGTTCGTCGAATGCGTGAAGGTCACGGGCGATGACTGCTTCGTCTGCCGCCTGTATCTGCGTTCCATCGAGCATCTCGACGACATCCTCGCGAAAGTCACCGACCGCGCCGCGACGAGCACGGCCATCGTGAAGACGACGCCCATCGAACGCAGGCTGCCTCCGCTCTGAACAATCGCGTGTCCGGCAGGGAACGGCGCTACACTTGAAGTGCCCGTTGCTTCAAAGAGGGAGCATCCGATGATCGACACCGACGCCAAGCGCACGTTTCGGGGCCTGCCGCTCACGCCCGAGCAGGATGCCGAAGTCAGGCACTACATCAAGAAGAAGAAGCAACGCGGCGAACCGTGGAATACGCCCGAACTCAGCGCGATGCTGCGCGACATGCTCGATCCCCCAGACAGCGACGATTCACCGGACGAAGACGTCGACGAAGGAAACCGGGCTTTCGCGGAGCGCGCATCGGCGTCCATCGACGAAGGTATCGACCCGATCGAGAACAGCGAAGAATGGCATGCCGCGATGGAAGCCGAAGCGATGAAAGGGCCAAGACGCTGAGTACAAAAAACGCCGGTGAAAACCGGCGTCATATCCGCTCGAGGCTCATGCTTTCAATGCCTGTGATGCAACCAGTCACGAGGCGGATGCGAATCCAGCCAGCGCGCTTTCGGCGGATGTATATGCGGGTGCCTGTGATGCATGACCAGAATCACGATGGCGCATAGCACCACGACGACTCCGACCATCAGGGTGATCATCGGCTCGGTCATCGCAACCTCCTTCGAGCGCAAGAAGACGACGCTTTCATTGTAGATGCTCTCGCGCCGTTCGATGCGGGCATTGCGCCTGTTTCGCTTTGTATTGCGTAATCCCTTATAAGCAGCCCGACGCATTCGGCGCAGGCGTGTCCTATAGTGCAGAAGGACCGCTCATTGGGAGAACCGACATGGCGACATGGAAACCTGATCCGAGCTTCTACCCTTCCCCGCGACTCGCTGCGAAGGCCCCGTGCGAAACGCTCGCCTATGTCGCGACGTTCGATCCCGAGCGCAAGACGCCCGACAAACTCGCGGTCGTCGATGTCGATCCCGAATCGGCGGACTATGCGCGAATAGTGGGCGAACTGGCGATGCCCGATGCCGGCGACGAACTGCATCACTTCGGCTGGAACGCGTGCTCGTCGTGCCTGTGTCCTAACGCGCCGCATCCGCACATGGAGCGCCGCTATCTCGTCGTGCCGGGGCTGCGTTCGTCGCGCATTCATATCGTCGATACGAAGCCCGATCCGAAGAAGCCGGTCATCGTCAAGACCATCGAGGCCGCCGAACTCGCGGAGAAAACCGGCTATACGCGGCCCCATACCGTTCACTGCGGCCCGGGCGGCATCTACGTCACCGCGCTCGGCAACGCGGAAGGCAAGGCGCCTGGCGGCGTGCTGATGCTCGATCAACAGAGCTTCGATCCGCTCGGCCGATGGGAAGTCGAGCGAGGACCGCAGCAGCTTGCCTACGATGCGTGGTGGCATCTCGGTTACGACACGATGGTCACGAGCGAATGGGGCACGCCCGATACCTTCGAGGAAGGTCTCGTGCCCGAACTGCTGCTCGGCGCGAAGTACGGCCGCAAGCTGCATTTCTGGGACCTGACGAAGCGCAGGCACGTGCAGGAGATCGACTTCGGCGACGAGTATCAGCTCGTCTTCGAACTGCGCCCCGCGCACGATCCGACGAAGGCATATGGCTTCGTCAATTGCGTGATCAGCCTGAAGGACCTCTCGTCGTCGATCTGGACATGGTATCGCGACAAGGACCAATGGGCCGTGAAGAAGGTCATCGACATTCCCGCCGAACCCGCCGACGCCTCCGTGCTGCCGCCGCTATTGCAAGGCTTCGGCGCGGTGCCGCCGCTGGTATCGGACATCGATCTCTCGATGGATGACCGCTTTCTATATGTATCGTGCTGGGGCACCGGCGACATGCTGCAATACGACGTCTCCGATCCATTCGCGCCGAAGCTCGCGGGCAAGGTGCGCATCGGCGGCGTGGTCGCGCGCGCGACGCACGCAGGCGCGAGCAACGGCCACTTGAACGGCGGCCCGCAAATGGTCGAAGTCAGCCGCGACGGACGCCGCGTGTACTTCACCAACTCGCTATACGGCGCCGTGGATTCGCAGTTCTATCCGGAAGGCATCAATGGCTGGATGGTGAAGCTCGACGCAGGCGCGGACGGCGGCCTGAGTGTCGACGAACGGTTCTTCATCGACTGGCCGAAGGGGCATCGGCCGCATCAGATCCGGCTGCAAGGCGGCGATTGCTCGTCGGATTCGTATTGCTATCCATGATGCCTTCGAGGAGCGCGGACCCATGAACACCGGCACGCCCGCGCTCTGGATCACCGCTGCGGGCCTCGGCGCTTTTCATGGCATCAATCCCGCGATGGGATGGCTGTTCGCGCTCGCCCTCGGACTCTACGCGCATAGCAAGCGCGTCGTCTTGCTATCGCTCGTGCCGATCGCACTGGGTCATGCGCTATCCGTCGCGCTCGTGCTGGCGGGCGTGCTCACGCTGGGTTCGTACGCCAGTCACGAGACGCTTGCGCGCGGCTGCGGGGTGCTGCTGATCGGCGGGGGCGCGTGGCGTGCGTGGCGCGGGCATCGCGGGCGTCCGGCCGTCGGCATGCGCACCGGACTCGCGGGCCTCGCGCTGTGGTCGTTCGTCATGTCGAGCGCGCACGGGGCGGGCCTCATGCTCGTGCCTGCGCTGCTGCCGTTCTGCGGCGGATCAGCGGCGAAGGCACCGGCAGCGGACGCGTTCGAAGCGGGCGCGGTCGCCTTGTCTCTTCATACCGCCGCGATGCTCGCGGTCATCGCCGCCATCTCCCTATTCGCAATGTCGGTGCACGAGCGCGCGGGCCTGAGCTTTCTGCGCACGGGCTGGATCAACGTCGACTGGCTCTGGAGCGTGGCGCTCGTCGCATGCGGCGCATGGCTCTTCCTATAACGTCGAAGCGATGGCGGAGGCCGGCAGAAGTTCGGCGGACGACGCCTATCGACGGCGATTGCGCGGCACGGCGCATCGCTGCAATATCGTCCGAAACGGCCAGAAAATAGATCATTCGATAACGAGTCGATAAAAAAAGGGGACTTTCGAATGCGCGAGATTTCATACGCAGAACAGACCGTCAATTCGGGCAATCCGCTCGCGCGTTTTGCGCATCGAACGCGAATGACGATGGCGACCGATCTCGTCACCGGCCTGTGCCCGACACGTGGCACGGTGGTCGACTTCGGCGCGGGTCCGGGACTCTTTCTGCATGCGCTCGGTGAAACGCGGCCCGACATCACGCTCATCGGCCACGACAAGTTCATGGCCCCGGCGTTTGCCGAAGTCCGATACGCGGAATCGCTCGATGGCGTGGCATCGCACAGTGTCGATGTGCTCACGTCGTTCGAAGTCTGCGAGCACCTTTACGAAAGCGAAGTCGAGTCCCTGCTCGACGACGCCGCGCGCATTCTCAAGCCGAACGGCGCGCTGCTGATCTCCGTGCCGATCATGTACGGCCTCGCGATTGCGCCGAAAGTATCGAACTGGATGATTCGCAGCCGCACGCTGAAGTCCGAATACTCGCCCGCCGAATTGCTGAAGTCGATGATCGGCATTCGCGTCGAGCGGCCGGAGAATCCGCGCACGACGCATAAAGGCTTCGATTTTCGGGAACTGCGCGCGGTCGTCGGCGAACGTTTCACCATCGATGCGGCGCATGTCAGCCCCGTTCCTCATGCACCGTGGTGGATTAGTTCGCAATACTTCATGATTTGCCGGCCACGCACGCGCGCCTGACCTCGAACGCGACGCTTCACTCTCGCGCCGATACTTCATCGGCGCGAGGCAGCCGATCCGTCGTCCATCCGCCGCCCAACGCCTTGATGAGCGCAACGCTTGCAGCCATCCTGCGCCGTTCGATACGCACTGCCGCACGCTGATCCGACAACACGGTGGCCTGCGTCACGACGACGTTCAGATACGTGATCGCGCCGTTCTCGTAGCGATTGCCGATCTTGTCGAGCGCGCGCTTCGCGGCATCGACGGCTTGCGCTTGCGCCTCGCTCTCGCGACGCAGCACGTCCAGCGCATTAAGGTTGTCCTCGACCTGACCGAACGCGGTCAGCACCGTCTGCCGGTAATCCGCTACGCTCTCGTCATACGCGGCACGCGCCGCATCGCGGGCTGCCGTGCGGCCGCCGAAGTCGAGCGCGGTGAATGCAAGCTGCGGCCCGAGCGACCAGAAGCGGCTCGGCGCCGTCAGCCATGAACTGAAGCGCGTTGCTTCGAGACCGCCGGTTGCGGCCAGCAACAGATTCGGAAAGAACGCAGCCGTCGCGACACCGACGCGCCCGTTCGCCTGAGCCACACGGCGTTCGGCCGATGCGATATCGGGCCGGCGCTCGAGCAACGCCGACGGCAGCGATAACGGCAATGCGGTCAGCGCCGCATTCGGATGCGGCACGTGGTCCGCATCGAGCGGCGCGACCTCGAGTGCGAAGCTCGACGGCGGCTCGCCGATGAGAATCGCAATTGCATTGACGAGGCTCGCGTGCGTGGTCTCGAGTCCGATCAACTGCGCTTGCGTCGCGCGCAACTGCTCCTCTGCCTGCGCTACGTCCGACTCCGCAGCCACACCGCCCGCGAAGCGATCGCGCGTCAATGCAAGCGCTTTTTCATAGGCCTGCAGCGTCTCTTGCAACAAGCGTTCTTCTTCGACGGTGCCGCGCAAATCGAAGTAATTCGTCGCGAGTTCCGCCTGCATCGAAAGGATGGCGCTTTGCAGGTCCGCCGCACTGGCCTGCGCTTCGGCGCGACCGCCTTCGACTGCGCGTGAAATGCGGCCCCACAGGTCCGGCTCCCACGAGACCTGAGCCTCGACCAGGTAGTCCGGCACGGTCACGCCCGCACTCGAGCGGTACAGCACATTCGACGATACGCGCGACTGATTGAACGACGCGTTGGCTGTGATCGTCGGAAAGAACGCGGAACGCGCCTGACGGACCGCCGCACGCGCGCCGCGATATCGGGCGGCTGCGGCCGCCACCGTCTGATTCGACACGATCACGCGCTCTTCCAGCGCGTTCAGCTGCGGGTCGCCGTAGACCTCCCACCACGGCGCGCGCGGCGCGGCGTCGGCGGGCTGCGCAGGCTTCCAGTCTTGCGTCGATATCGCTGCATCCCCCGGCATCGCCGACTTGTAAGCCGCCGGCGTTGGCACTTCAGGGCGCACGTAGTCGGGGCCGACCGTGCAGGCGGACATCGTCATCGTCATCGACAGCAGCGCCAGCATCGAGCCTGCATGCGTGCGCTTCATGACGACTGCCCGCCCTTTTTGACTTGCGTCTGCCCGATACGCACGGTCGCACCATCCACGATGGAGTCCGGCGGATTCACGATCACGCGCTCATCGCCGCGCAATCCCGATACGATCGACACGCGCGTGCCGTAATCGGTGCCGAGCGTGATGGGCAGCAGCTTCACCCGATTGTTCGCATCGACGCTCGCCGCATGCACGCCATCCGGCCTGAACAGCAGCGCATTGCCCGGCAACGTGTAGGACGCCGTCGCACTCGTCAAGCGAAAGCGCACTTGCGCATAAGCGCCCGCCAGCAGTTCGCCGCTCGGATTCTTCACATCGACCTCGACGCGCATGGTGCGTGCAACCGGATCGACCGCGCCGGCCGCGCGAACCGTCACGCCTTCGAACTTGCGATTGCGCTCCTCGTTCAGCAGCAGTTCCGCGGGCATGCCGACCGTCACCATGCGCGCATAGGTCTGAGGCACATCGACGAATACCCGCAGCGTCGTCGCATCCTGAACGTGGAAGAGTTCGCGGCCCGCTGCGCCGCTGCCGGCATCGATCAACTGGCCGACATCCGTGTTGCGCGCAGTGACGACGCCGTCGAACGGTGCGTAAATCTTCTGGAACGAGACGAGTTGTTCGAGCCGCGATACGTTCGCCTGCGCGGCATTCAGCGCCGCTTCTTTCGCGAGCATGTCGCCGTTTTTCTCGTCGGTTTCCTGACGCGATACCGAGTTGTTCTTCGCCATTTGCGCCCAGCGTTCCGCCGTGCTCTTGGCGAGCAGATAGTTCGCGCGGGCAGTCTGCGCATCCGCGCGCGCCTGGCGCAACTGATCGTTGATCTCGGGCGCATCGATCTCGGCGAGCAGCTGCCCCTTCTTCACCTTGCTGCCGATATCCACCGTCCAGCGCTTCAGATAACCGCTGGTGCGCGCGAAGATCGGCGCATCGGAGAACGCACGGATATCGCCGGCGAGCAACAGGTCTTGCGTCGGCTTCATCTGCATGGGCTTGATGACCTCGACGGTCAGCATGCCGTGTTCGGCTGCATCGCGCTGAAGCTCGGCGTGTTCGGCATGGCGCGACCAGATGCCCTGCGCGACGATGCCGGCCACGATCACTAGCGCGATCACGAGCCATACACGCCCTCGCTTGCCCGTTGCCGAACGTTGCGTCAACTGCTCTTCCATTCGTTCTCCGTAAGTTCAGAAGTGTGCATTCCGCATGCGTTCATCGCGTTCCTTGCGCGCCTCGATGTGCTTGTAGACCATCGAAAACACGACGGGCACGAAGAACAGCGTCGCGACCGTGCCGACCATCAACCCGCCGATCACCGCGCGTCCAAGCGGTGCGTTCTGCTCGCCGCCTTCGCCGAGGCCGATCGCCATCGGCACCATGCCGATCATCATCGCAAGCGCCGTCATCAGCACGGGACGGAATCGCGTATAGCCTGCTTCGAGCGCGGAACGCACGGCATCGCCATGTTCGGCGAGCGCGGAACGCGCAAAGCTCACGACGAGAATGCTGTTCGCGGTCGCAATGCCGATGCACATGATGGCGCCCGTCAGCGCGGGAATCGACAGCGTCGTATGCGTGATGAACAGCATCCACACGATGCCCGCGAGCGCGCCCGGCAACGCGGTGATGATGATGAACGGATCGAGCCACGACTGAAAGTTCACGACGATCAGCAGATACACGAGCACCACGGCCAGTATCAATCCGAGCGCGAGACCGGAGAACGATGTGTTCATCGTTTCGACCTGGCCGCGTATGTCAATGGACGACCCCTTCGGCAACTGTCCGCGCGAATCATCGATGATGCGCTGCACGTCATCCGATACCGCGCCAAGATCGCGGCGTTCCGTGGTCGCATAGAGATTGATGGTGGTCTGCGCGTTGTAGTGATAGACGACCGCGTCGCGCGAGCTGCGCGAAAGCGATGCCAGCGCGCCGAGAATGTTCGTCTTGCCGCTCGCCGATGTCACCGGAATATTGGCCACTGACTGCAGTGAATTCATGTCGTATTGCGGCGCGGTCGTGATGACGTTGTAGCTCACGCCATTGACCGGATTGAGCCAGAACGTCGGCGTCGTCTGCTGGCTGCCGGACAATGTGATGAGCAGGTTGTTCGCGACATCACGCTGCGTGAAGCCGGCCTGCAAGGCTTTCGTGCGATCCACTTCGACATTGATCGAGGGAAGATCGGAAGGCTGCTGTATGCGCGCATCGACGAGACCGGGAACGCGCCGTATCTTCTCCAGCAAATGATTCGCGAAGTCGCGGTTCGCGCGCACGTCGCGGCCGGTGATCGAGATATCGATCGGTGCGGGCAGGCCGAAGTTGAGGATCTGACTGGTGATATCAGCGGGCAGAAACGAAAACGTCACGCCGGGAAACTCTTGCGGCAGGCGCTTTCTCAGCATGCGGATATAGTCGTCCGTCGGCGCGTGATCTTCGTTGAGGCTGATGAGCACGTCGGCATCGGCGGCGCTCACTGTGCCCGTGTTGTTATACGACAGGTTGATGCCCGATACCGGCAAGCCCATGTTGTCGATGAACGAGCGAATCTCGTTGCGAGGGATCAACTCGCGTATACGATTGTCGACGCGGTCGGTTAGCACCGCTGTCTCTTCGATGCGCGTGCCTGTCTTGGTTCGCATGTGCATCGCGATGACGCCCGAATCGACCGAAGGAAAGAAGTCGCGTCCAAGAAACGACGCAAGCGCAAGCGAGAGCAGACAACATGCGAGAAACAGCGATGCGAAGCGGCCCGGATGCGCGAGCCGCGCTTCGAGAAAGGCGCGGTATCGGCTGCGCACTGCCTCGAAACGCCGCTCGAAGCCGAGGTGAATACGCACGAATACGTTGCGCGAACCCTTCATCGATTCGACATCGCCACCCATGTGCCCGTGATGCCGCAAGAGATACTTGGCAAGCGTCGGAATGAGCGTGCGCGAGAAGAAGTACGACGCGAGCATCGCGAACACGACGGCCTCGGCCATCGGCACGAAGAGGTAATGCGCGACGCCTGTCAGCAGGAACATCGGGATGAATACGATGCAGATCGATAGCGTGGAGACGAGCGTCGGCACGGCAATCTGCTGTGCGCCATCGAGGATGGCTTGTTCGAGTTCCTTGCCCTGCTCGAGGTTCTGGCTGATGTTCTCGATCGCGACCGTCGCGTCGTCCACGAGAATGCCCACGGCCAGCGCAAGACCGCCAAGCGTCATGATGTTGATGGTCTGGCCGATCGCCGAAAGCGCGACGATCGACGTCAGCATCGATAGCGGAATGGAAATGGCGATGATGAGCGTCGCGCGCCAGCTGCCGAGAAAGAGCAGCACCATCAATGCAGTGAGTCCCGCTGCGATGACCGCTTCGCGCAGCACGCCGGATACCGATGCACGCACGAACAACGATTGATCCGCGACCGGTTCGATCTTCAGCGATTCGGGCACCATGCCGCGCAAGGTCGGCAAGAGATTTTTCACGCGCGCGACGATATCGAGCGTCGATGCGTTGCCGCTCTTGTTGATCGTCAGTAGCGACGCACGCGTGCCATCGACGCGAACGATGTTGGTTTGCGGCTGGAAACCGTCGCGCACGTGCGCCACGTCCTTGATGTAGATCGTGCCGCCGGGGCCGGTGCGAATGGGGATATCGTTGAGTCCTTCGATGGTGCCCGGGCTGGCATTCAGGCCCACTGAATATTCCATCGAACCGATCTTCGTCGTGCCGGTCGGCAGGATCAGGTTCTGCGCGCTGATCGCATTGACGACATCGGTCGGCGCGAGGTTCTTGGCCTGCAGCTTTTGCGAATCGATATCGACCATGATCTGCCGCTGCTTGCCGCCATAGGGCAGCGGCACGGATGCGCCCTGCACCGTCGCGAGCTGCGTCTTCAGGAAGCTGTTGCCGAAGTCGTAGAGTTGCTGCTCCGTGAGTTCGGCCGACGACAATGCGAGCCGCAGTATCGGCACCGTCGATGCATTGAAGCGCAGGATGTTCGGCGGCGTGATGCCGGGAGGAAGCGAGCGCAACTGCGTCTGCGAGAGCGCGGTGATCTCGGCGATGGCTTCGTCGACGTTCGCGTTCGGCTGGAAATAGATGCGTATGACGGCGATACCCGGCAACGACTCGGATTCGATGTGCTCGATGTCGTTGACCGCCACCGACAAACCGCGCTCATAGTTGAGTGTAATGCGGCGTTCCATCTGGTCCGGCGGCAGTCCGTTGTAACTCCAGATGACGCTGACGACCGGTATGTCGATGTTCGGAAAGATATCGGTAGGCGTGCGCAGGATGACGAGCGGGCCGATGATCAGCAACAGCAGCGACAGGACGATGAACGTGTACGGACGCCTGAGCGCGAGTCTTACGATCCACATCGAAATTCCGCCTGCCCCGTTTGAGTTCGCTATCTGAGTGCCGTGCTGCTTGTCGCCTGCTTCAAAGCCTCGATACGATGACACAAATAGAGCTTACAAAACAAATCGCGCAAACGGTTGCGAGGGTTTATGCGGAAGGTTTCTTCGGATCAGTGAGCTCAGTTTGCATCGTCGCGGGATTGCACAGCATTTGTCGCTGCTCTTGTTGAGCACAACTTGTCGCCCGTGACATGAAACGGTCAGCGCGCCGTCAGTTTTGCACTTGGCATGCGGCGCGTTGCATGCCGCATGCAAAAACGCCAGTTCAGTTTGCGGGAATCGTCACGACCGGCGCCTTCGAGGTATCAGTCACTTCCGCGAGCGCCATCAGGTTCTGCACGACCGTGAACGCGTACTTCGAATCGAAGTCGCCCCTGTCGATCCAGTACTGCGATCGGTCGTAGAGCACGCTCACGTAGGCATCCTGCGGCGCTTTCTCGCCCACCTTCACGACGATGGTCGGCCGCGTCTCGCCGCCGATCAGTCCGATGGTCGGCTTTGTTGCGCCCGTCCCGACCTGCGCGTCCGGCACGGGAATCTGCGCACCGAGGTCGGTCAGGATGCCGAGTACGGAGCGCGTCACCATCGGAATCCGGTCCTTGTCGGAAGACTGGCCATACACGATCTCGTACGTCTTCATCTTCGGCGACAGATGAAGCAGCTTGCGCACGAGCGCGAGATCGTCGGTGATGGCCTTGTTCGTTCCGCTGCGCGTCGCGGCAAGCGTTATGTACACGCGCCCCGCGTGGTCCTCGTTGCGCGATTCCACGTTCAGTTCGCCCGCCAGTTGCAAGCGCCTCAAAGCCTGAATCAGCAGGAAGAACTCCGGCGCGCCCGACGCGTTCGGGCCGCCGAGCGCGTTGCCGTTCTGCAGGCCAGCGATCGATTGCGCGGTCATGCGCAGCAGCAGATCGATCGGCATGCCGCTCTCCGCGAGCGGAAGCACGAGCGTCGGCGGCAGCGGGCGGATGTAGGCGCTCGCGTAGGCGTCGCCGGTCGTCGGGGTGAAGGTGAACGTCGGGTGATTCGAATACGATACGCTGCCCGTCGCCTGTGCATAGTTCGGCTGCGCGCCCGATCCCGCATTCAAAATCGCACCACCGCTTGCATCAAAGTTGTACGCGGCGATGATGCTGCTCACAGTGAGGAACGACGGTGCATCGGCAAAACGCAAGCCGACGATCGCAGCGAGAATTTCGCGCTTCTGGGCATCGCCGAGGGCGCGGGCGTAGTCGACCTGATCGGCTTTCAGCCGCGTGGGGCCGAGGCTGGAACAGCCCGCCGCAAGAAAAGAGGCGCTCAGAACGGCGATGGACAAGGCTTTGGTTGGGATCGTGCTGGCTAGAATCCTGATCATGGGCTCGGGTGAATTAGGCGAGGAGGATCGTCGGCGTGAAGCCGGCGGAACATCGCGGCACCGCAGCAATTTGCATACCGTATGCAAAAAAATCCGACAGGCAACGCTCACCTTGCTATGCTGGCTCGACCATAACGGGCCGAGACCATCAATCGAGGAAACGTGATGCTGGAACTGAGACCAGGCTGTGAGTGCTGCGACAAAGACCTGCCGCCTGATTCCGCCGATGCGCGGATCTGTTCGTTTGAATGCACTTTTTGCGCGGACTGTGCGAGCCGCGTGCTGAATGCAAGATGCCCGAACTGCGGCGGCGAGCTCGTGCCCCGCCCGCGTCGCCCGGTTGAGAAGCTCGCGAAGAACCCGGCATCCACGAAGCGGGTTTTCAATCCGGCTTGCGCGCAGCAGAACTCAAACTGAAGTCACGAAGTGCTGGCCGTGCCGCTGACCGCGCGCTTCGCGGGTGCGCTGGCCGGCGGGCTGTCGTGCTTGCCAGGGGCAATATGGCGGTTGGCCTGCGCGTGTTGCGCGACGAGCGCATCGAGCCGATCCTGAGCGAAACGCGGCCCGTCGTCGCGCGCATAGGCAACGGCGGCTGTCGATGCACAGACGATGAGGAGAATTCCGGCGAAGTGCTTCTTCATGATTCACTCCACGAAAAGACTGCTCCGTAAGTCTGTAGCATCGCACGTCGCCGCGACTCGCGCTCTGTCGTTTCCGACAAAATCCAGCACGGTCACGCCGCGGGTGAACAGGGCGACGTAAAGCGCTTGCATGCCGTGCGCCGATTTCCTATTTGTTAGGACAGAAGACCACGTCCAGGAGATCATCATGACGCGACTCGCCCTCTTCTTCGATGGCACCTGGAACGAGCCGAACGACCGGACCAACGCGTACCTGCTCTACAAGCTGGCGCCCGAATCGGATGAACAGGAAACGCTCTACGTGGCCGGAGTCGGCACGCGAGGCAACGGACTCTTTTCGCTCGCAAGCAAGTTCCTGGGCGGCGCGTTCGGCGACGGCCTTTCCGAGAACATTAGAAGCGGTTACGCATGGCTGTGCGAGCGGTACACGCCGGGCGCATCGATCTA
This sequence comes from Caballeronia sp. LZ016, assembly GCF_031450805.1. Lineage (NCBI taxonomy): Bacteria > Pseudomonadati > Pseudomonadota > Betaproteobacteria > Burkholderiales > Burkholderiaceae > Caballeronia > Caballeronia sp. LZ016. The sequence continues at coordinate 2,228,008 of NZ_JARTVY010000001.1, read as the reverse complement.
TATTTTCGGCTTCTCGCGCGGCGCCTACTCCGCGCGCAGCCTTGCCGGGTTGATCCGCAAATGCGGACTGGCGAATGACTGGGGCACGGATTCCATTCGTCAGGCCTACGGCATCTACCGCGATCAGGCCGTCAGCGCCGAAGACGAATCGGTACAGGCGTATCGCCAGCAATTTTCGCGTGAGGTGGATGTCGCGTTCATCGGCGTATGGGATACGGTTGGTGAACTCGGCATACCGATAGACGGCCTCGCGGTGCCCGGCTTTTCCAGCTACTACAGGTTTCACGACACCACGCTCTCGAATCGCACGAAAGCCGCTTACCACGCGATTGCCGCCAATGAATTCCGCTCGCTGTACAAGCCGACCTTGTGGACGCCAGGCGCGGAAGACCGCGGCGCGTTGCCGCTGGAGCAGCGCTGGTTCGCGGGCGCACATGCGAACGTCGGCGGCGGCTACGTCAGCCCGCCTCGCGATCCGGCCGACCTTTTGCCGCTGATTCCGGCCGAGTGGCTGCGGCAGAAAGCCGAATCCCACGGCCTCGCGTTCGACAAGCCGATCGCCATCCCCGATGCCGCCTACGCGTCGGAGCCCATCGACTCGTATACCGAATTCACCAGCAAGAACCCGCTGCTGCGCGATGTCTGCCAGAAAGTGCCGCGCGCAGCGGGCGCGGCACTGAACGAAACCATCGATCCGAGCCTGTTCGATCGTCTCGATGCGCCCGGCTTCCTCGACTCGTATCCCGCTTTTCGTGAACAACTGCGCGGCTTGCCGCTCGGCCAGTAGGGCCGTGATCGCCTAGAAGATGTGGGGCGGCGTGCGGTCGGTCATGTCGCGCGGCAGCGTTTCGTCGAGTTCGAATTCGACGTTCGGGAAGTCCTGCAGACGCCCGCTCACTTCCGCTTCGCGCTCGCTCGTGAAAAGGCCATCGAGATAGTCGAACGTGAGCTTGTCGACGAGCGCCTTGAGCGCCAGTTCCGGACTGCGCTTCGGCTCGACCGAAATATCGTCGACGTCGAGGCGCGCGCAGAACTGTCCGTTACTCGAATCCATCGCGCCGATATCGATCACCTTGCCGTCGACGTTCTGCGCGAGCACGCGCTGCTCCACCGCGAAGAGGCGGAACGGTCGAGCAAGACCGGGCGCATCGCCGCCTTGGGCTGAACTGTCCTGTTTCGAGTTGCCTGCTGTCGTCATGGCGATTTCTCCATTGATGCGTTGATCGAAGCGAAGCAGCAAGGCACGCGCCCGCGCACGATGCGCTGCAGCATCGCGCGGAGTTTCCTTGAGCGCCCGGTCGTCCTACAGTTCGTGCATCGTTCAACGCAACGCAAAGGAGCAGCCAGTGGACGGATACATGAGCTCAAAGGTCGCAGTCATCACAGGCGCCGGCCGCGGACTCGGACGCAGCGCGGCGCTCAAGCTCGCGCAACAGGGCGTCGGCATCATCGGCACGTGGAACAGCGACGCCGCGTCGGCCGAAGCGGTAGCCGGCGAGATCGAGGAACTCGGATGCAAGTGCGCGATGCTCAAGCTCGACGTCAGCCGATGCGAAACCTTCGGCGCGTTCGGCGATGAAGTGTGCAAGGCACTGGAACAGACCTTCGAGCGCACCAACTTCGACTTTCTGGTGAACAACGCGGGAATCGGCGCGAACGCGCCCTTCGCCGAAACCACACCGGAGCAGTTCGACACGCTCGTCAACATTCATCTGAAGGGGCCGTTCTTTTTGACGCAGACGTTGCTGCCGTACTTGCACGAGGAAGGGAGCATCGTGAACGTGTCGAGCGGACTGACGCGTTTCGCGCTGCCCGGCTTCGCGGCGTATGCGACGATGAAAGGCGGCATCGAAGTGCTCACCCGTTATCTTGCGAAGGAACTGGGCCCGCACGGCATCACGGTGAATACCATCGCGCCGGGGGCGATCGAAACGGATTTCGGCGGCGGAACCGTGCGCGACGATCAGGACGTGAACGACTTCGTTGCGCAGAACACGGCGCTCGGACGCGCGGGCGTCCCGGACGACATCGGCGGTGCGATTGCGGCCATGCTGTCCGAAGGCAATCGATGGATGACTGCGCAGCGCGTGGAGGTGTCGGGCGGAATGTTCATCTGACGCAATGCGCGGGCCGAAAAAAAACCGGGCGCCGAGGCGTCCGGTTTTCTCGTGGAGCGAGTAAAGCTCAGAAGCGGTGGATGATGCCCACGCCTGCTGCGAACATGCTGCGCGATGCGGACGGCGCACTCTGGAAGCCGTCGCCGATCGATGCGTTCGCTGCTCCCTGACGGAGGACGCCGCTCGACGGGTAGTACAACGTGTTTCCGTTGGCGCGCTGGAACGCTTCCAGTGCGTACAGGCCAGTACGCTTCGACAGCGAGTAATACTGCGACAGGTTGAACTGGTGGTACGACGCGGCATCGGAAATGCCGTTAGCCTTGCTGGCCCACGTGTAGCTGTAGCCCGCTGCGAAGTCCCATGCCGATGAAGCCTTCCAGTGCAGGACGCCGCCCGCCGTGTTGAAGACGGCCTCATCGGTGAACTGCGAGTTGATGCCCGGAATGTACTGAACGTTCGTGTAGGTCAGCGAGATGTCCCACGCACTGTTGAACGCATAGCCGCCGGCGACGGCGAAACGCTGTTGCGCCTGCGCACGCTGATAACCCGACGTGATCGCGGAAACGCCCGGCTGGCCGGCGCCCGTCGTGCTCGTCGTGTCGTTGATCGTGGTCGAGCTGCCGCTGTAGATACCGCCGCCAGGAGCCGCGTTGTTAATGCGCGAGAACGCCACCGTGCCGCCGACCGGGCCTTGCTGATACTGCAACGCTGCCGACCACGTCGAACCCTGATACGCGCTGCCCGGAACGCCGGCGAACGAGTACGAGCCGCTTGCCGTGAAGCCGTAGAGCTTCGGAGTCGTGTAGACGATCGAGTTATTCGCGCGGTAGATGGTATCGAGGCCGTCCACGTCGCCCGGATGCGCGCCGAAGTAGCCCGTCAGCCAGTTCGTCGGGCTATACGGTGCGAGCAGCGTGTAGTAAGACGTGTACTGACGACCCAGAGTCAACGTACCGTAAGCCGGGTTCGTCAAACCGATCCAGGCCTGACGGCCGAACATCGCGTTGGAGAATTGCTGCGAACCGCTGTTGATATCGAAGCCCGATTCCAGCTGGAAGATGGCCTTATTGCCGCCACCGAGGTCTTCAGCGCCCTTCAGGCCGAAACGGCTGCCGGCCCAGATGCCCGAAGCCAGCTTGACGTTCGAACGACCCGGGTTCGTGCGCGCCAGATTCGTCTGGCTGCTCTGATAAACGATCGAGTCGTCGACGATACCGTACAGCGTCACGCTGCTTTGCGCGAAAGCCGGCGCAGCGGCTGCAAACGCGGTCGCGGCGATGACGGCGGCCTGGGTCTTTTTGAAGCCTTTCATTTCTTCTCCTCTTGCATCGTGCGGTATGGGCGAACTGTGCATGGCCGATAGTGAAACCCCCAAACCGGGAACGTTCTCCGGTTACATCGGCCGTAACTTTTATCGCTGGCAAGTGTATGGCTTACCGATAGAATCCGAAAGAATCGCGCGCGCTGGTGTCGTTTTTTTTCACCGCATGGTTAACCAGTATTTGCGAGTCGGCAAATATTCGGCATTCGGTCACCAACATGACAAAAGCCTGACGGCAACGGGGCGTCGTTAAACCGTCGGCGCGTGCGAAAGCGCCGTGGCATAAGGCTGCGGGGGAGAATCGGTGAGACCTTCCGGAGATGCGTCCCGTAAGGAAACGGGTATCCGCGCAAGAACTGAACCGCGTAATGCGAAACCCTTTAGCGCCGCCTCGGATAAGCGAAGCCGATTTTCTTCGTAAGCACCGGGAAAGCAGCGACGATAAGACGCGAGCGACACGCGAAAGCCGCGCGTCGCCCGAAGATTGAATTACTGCTCGATTTTCGCGCGCAACTCGCGGGCCGTTTCCAGCAGTCCCTCATAGCCGGAACGCGCATGCGACGGCAGGTCGGGATCGCCGACGAGCGTGCCGAGCGTCTCGATCAGGCTATACAGAATGCCCTTCGCCGCCCCGGCGGCCATCCGCCCTGCAGCGACGGATTCGTCGACGTGCGTGATCGCCGCATCGAAATGCTCGACGTTCGGATGCGGCTCCTGGAGATCGGGCTCGGTCGAGCGTATCTGGCGCAAATCGCGCGGCTCGGTCGGGTCGGTGCTCATGATGGTCTGCCTCCGGTGGCTGGTGCGAGCTTCATGTATAGCGCCGCAGCGCGCTGGCCGCAATCCGTGCGTGCCGCGCCGCAGTGTCGCGCTGCATGGCGGCCGGTCACGACGCAGGCAACTCTTCCACCGGCACGATGCGATGCACGGTCGCACCACGATGCGGCGCGCCATGTTCCATCAGCAGCGCGCGCAGTTCGTTGATGACGGGAAAGACTTCGTGATTGTGGTCCGCGCCCTGCCGGTCATGTGCTTCCTGTTCACGCTCGACGATCCACCGGTCTTCTTTGAAGATACGCTCGGTAAACCACACGAGCAGCGGCCACGCGGCATCGAGCAGAACGGGAATCTTCGGGCGGCGAATCGACAACAGCCCGAACGTGCGATTGGTGCGCTGCTTTGCATCGAGTGGAACGTAGGCGATCCACAGATCCATCACCATCGTCTCGTCCTTCGTGCGGATCTTGAGCGTCTGGTACGGGTACTCCGTGCGGATGGTCATCACGTCCTTCTGCGCCGGATCGGGTTTCGCGCCGCGCTTCTGGCCGAAGACGAGCGCCTCGCCGATCGGCTGCTTGCCCGCCTCACGCGCGAAGGTGTAATCGACCTCGATCCAGTCCTCACCCCGCCGGCGCCCCACGGACCGCGCGCGCATGCTGCCCATCTGCCGCCGGTGCAGGAACTGATGGTTCATGTCCATCAGATTCTCGTGCATGAAGGTGTAATGGCAGTTCACTTTCTGCCCGAAGCGGCGCGTCTTGTAGGTCTTGTCGACGGCGGAAGCGAGCGAAGGAAACCGCGCGGTGTCGGCGAGTTGCGGATCGCCGGTGAAGACGAACACCAGCCCCGCTTCTTCGCGGCACGGATACGCGCGCACGCCATTGGGCAGGCGCTCGCGGCCGAGATACGGAATGTCGGTGCAGCGGCCGGTGCAGTCGTAGGTCCAGCCGTGATAGCAGCAGCGGATCGATTCGCCGTCGACGACGCCCGCCGAAAGCGGCACCTGCCGGTGCGCGCAACGGTCTTCGAGCGCGAACACCTTGCCCGAGTCCGTTCGAACGAGCACGATGGGATCGCCCGCGAAGCGCACCGCATGCGCGTGACCGCGCTTCACTTCGCGCGACCATGCGAGCGGATACCAGTGATCGGGATGAATGTCGATGCGGCGCAGATCGCGCGGCGGGCTTGCGGACGTATCGATGGGACCGGCTTCCTGCTCGCCTTGCGGCAACGCTGCGTGCATGTAGAACGCCTCCGGTGGAAGGAGATCGGATTACGCGCCGGTACGCATGCCGGCGCAATGGAACGATCTCTCGCAGTCTACACGGCGTCGCCGGTTTCGGCGCAAGTGGCAGCTATGCTTGGTGCTTGCCTGATGAACACGAGACTGAAGTTGTTCGCGGGCATCGGCACGATCTCCGCGAGCGCGAAACCGGCGCGGTTCGCCAGCGACTCGACCGCTTCGAGATCACGCACGCCCCACAGTTCATTGGTTGCGCGCAGTTGGGCATCGAACGCTTCGTTGCTCGGCGCAGTGTGCGCGCCGTTGCGTCGATACGGCCCATACAGGTACAGTACGCCCCCCGCACTCAGTCGTTCGGCGGCGCCGCGCACGAGCGCCTCGGCCGCCTGCCACGGCGCAATGTGGATCATATTGATGCACACGATGGCCGCAACCGCGCCGATGCCCCAATCGCCGTGCGTCACGTCGATGGCGAGCGGCGGGTTCAGGTTTGCGAGACCGGCGTGCGCGCGCCAGGCCGCGATGGAGTCGCGGGCGGCGGCGTCGGGATCGCTCGGCTGCCAGACGACGCCCGGCAACGCGGCCGCGCAGTGGACGGCGTGTTGTCCCGTGCCGCTCGCTATCTCGAGCACGACGCCCCGAGCCGGCAGTACGCGTGCGAGGACGGCTAGAATCGCATCGCGATTGCGTTCGGCGGCGGGCGCGCGGCGGCGTATGGCGTCGTCCGGAGTCGTTGGAGAGTGCGTCATGGATGGCGGCGTGGAAGACGGGAAGTGTCGTCGAGCCTAAGGGCGCACATGCCGCATCGTCAAGCAATGCGACGCCGCTGCCGAGCGTGGCGCAGAACGTGCTGCCTGCGGGCCGGGTGCGGCGCGTCGTCAAACCTGTGTATGCTGCCGATGATTCCGCCAGCGCATCGTGCGCCACGCATCGTCGAATGCATTACGACCAACCGGCCGCGCACCGCCGCGTGTCCATCGGAGCGAAACATGCAGCAGGACCCCAACGCCGATTCGCACAATGCACCTCGCGAAGGCCCTGACGAAGAAACCATTGCGTTCGCAGCCGAAGTCTTCAACGCCGCGCGCCGGGGCGACGCCCCGATGCTCGACGCCCTGCTTCATAAGGGCTTGCCGCCGAACCTGCTCAACGACAAGGGCGACAGCCTCGTGATGCTCGCGAGCTACCACGGCCACGCCGACGCCGTGCGCGTGCTGCTCGAGCACGAGGCCGATCCGGACCTGCGCAACGACAACGGCCAGACGCCGATCGCGGGCGCGGCGTTCAAGGGCTTCAGGGACGTGATCGACACGCTGCTCGCGCATGGCGCGGACGTGGAAGGCGCATCGCCCGATGGACGCACGGCGCTGATGATCGCGGCAATGTTCAATCGCGTGGAAATCGTCGATCTGCTGATTGCGCGCGGCGCGAATCCAGACGCGCGCGACCAGGGCGGCCTCTGCGCCCGCGACTTCGCGCAGAGAATGGGCGCGGCCGATACGGCGGCGCGGCTCGCTGAGCGGCCCGCACCGCCCGGCGCATGATCCGCGCGGATCACAGGGCCGCACGCTCGCCGCGTCGGCCGACAAAATGCAAACCAGGAAGGCGGCACGGATACATGGAGCTTTTGTGATGACAGGCGGTATCTCGACCGGCCATGCGGCGTTCGCAGCGCCTCTTTGCACACAGCATGCACGGCATGCCGCATTGCGCCTGATCGCCGGGTTGTCGCGGTTCTCGAACTGCTTCGTCATGCTCGCCGCGTGCGCGTTGTCGGCGTGCGGCATCTTTCCGCAGCAGACGCCCGCGCCCATCGTCGAGCACTCGTACATCCCGGCGCCGAACGAGACCGAGATCGCCGATAGCGACGAGCCCGCGTCCGTCGTCGTCGCGCCCGAGCCGGCCTCGGCTGTGAAACCGCCGCCCGCACCGAAGCCGAAGCGCCGCATCGTGAAGCCGAAGCCGCCGGAGCCCGTCGTCGCGACGCCCGCCGAGCCGCCTGAACCGCCGCCGCCGCCGCAGATCATCGCGACGCGCATCATGCAGCACGATCAGTTGCACGGCCTCCTCGACGCCGAAGTGCAGCGCCCGGACGGCAAGGTCGTGGGCCGCGCGGTGGACATGTACGTCGATACGTCCACGAAGCCGAAACTGCTGATGGTCAACCTGTCGGGCTTTCTCGGCGTCGGCGATCGCAAGGTGAACTTCCCGTGGACCGCGTTCCGGTTCACGCCGAACGCGAAGGCCGCGCCGATCACGTTCCTGCCCCCGCCGCCGCCCGCGAAAGGCAAGGCCGCGGACCCGCCGCCAAAGCCGCTGCCCGTCAACGAGACGCCTCCGACCTTCATGCAACTCGTCGATTCGACGGTGACGCAAAAGAACGGCGCGCGCATCGGACGCGTGGTCGACGTACTCGTCGATTCTCAAGCGCAGCCTCAGGCGCTCGTCGTGGATCTGTCGAGTTCACTCGCGGCGGATAAACGCCACGTCGCGGTGAACTGGGGCGATCTGCAGGTCGTCTCTCGCAACAAGCAGCTCGCCTTGCAGATGGATTTCAACGACGCACAGCTCAAGGCCTCGCCGACTTACGGGCCCGAGCAGCCGATCAAGATCGTATCGCCGGTCGCGCCGGTGGCGGCTTCATCGGCGACGGCTGCGGCCTCGGCGGCTTCCGCGGGATCGGCCGCGCATTCCGGCACGACCGCTTCCGGCGCGGTGGCGGCGCAGGCTTCCTCGTCGGGCGCGCGGCCCGCCCGATAACCGGATCACGACATGGATAACCGAATCACGACATGGTAATTGCACGAAGTCTGCGTGCGCTCGACTGGCTGAACTTCTTCGTCGCCAACGTGCAGACTGGCTTCGGCCCCTTCATTGCGTCGTATCTCGCCGCCCACAAGTGGACGCAGGGCGAGATCGGCCTGATGCTGTCCGTCGGCACGATCAGCGCGATGGCGAGCCAGCTTCCCGCAGGCGCGCTCGTCGATGCCATGCGCAACAAGAAGTTCGCGGCGCTCTCGGCGATCATCGCGATCATCGTGAGCGCCCTGCTGCTCGCCGCGAGCCCGACCTTCATCCCCGTCTTCGCCGCCGAAGTGCTGCACGGCTTCGCGAGCTGCATGCTCGTCCCGGCGATGGCCGCCATTTCGCTCGCCCTCGTCTCGCGCGCCGATCTCGGCGACCGGCTCGGCCGCAATGCGCGCTGGGCGTCGATCGGCAGCGCGCTGACCGCCGCGCTGATGGGCGCGTTCGGCGAATACCTGTCGCTGCGCTCGGTGTTCTTCCTGACGGCGGCGCTCGCGCTGCCGGCGATCGTCGCGCTGCGGATGATTCACTACGATCCGCCGCCCGCCGTGCCGCGCACCCCGGCCGGCAAGCCGAAGCTCACGCCCGAGGGCGAAGAGCGCGAATCGCTGCGCGAGTTGCTCAAGGACAGGCGTCTGCTGATCTTTGCCGCGTGCGTCGTGCTGTTCCACCTTTCCAACGCGGCGATGCTCAATCTCGCCGCCGGCGAAGTCACGGCGCACATGGGCGACAACGTTCAACTCGTGATCGCGGCGTGCATCATCGTGCCGCAGTTCATCGTCGCGGCATTGTCGCCCTGGGTCGGGCGACAGGCGCAGAAGTGGGGCCGGCGGCCCGTCCTGATCCTCGGTTTCTGCGCGCTGCCGATCCGCGCGCTGCTGTTCGCGGGCGTGAGCAGCCCGTATCTGCTGGTGCCGGTGCAGATGCTCGACGGCATCAGCGCAGCCGTGTTCGGCGTGATGCTGCCGCTGATCGCCGCCGATGTTGCAGGCGGGCGCGGGCATTACAACCTCACGATCGGTTTCTTCGGTCTCGCCGCGGGCGTCGGTGCGACGCTCTCGACGGCGGCGGCGGGCTTCGCGGCGGATCGCTTCGGCACGGCGATGAGCTTTTTCGGCCTGGCCGGCGCGGGCGCGCTGGCGGTGGCGCTGGTCTGGCTGGCGATGCCCGAAACGCGCACCGCACACGCCGCGCCGGTAGTGGAAAAGCCGCCCGTGGAGGCGTGACGCGCGTTCGCCGCCTTCAGCAGAGCGGCTTCAGATCGCCGAGCAGGGTCGGCACGAGTTCGCTCACGGTCGGATGCACGTGCATCGCGCGTTGCAGCGTGGTGTACGGCGCATCGGCGTTCATGATGTCGACGAAGGTGTGAATCACCTCGTCGCCCTCGATACCGTAGATCGCCGCACCGAGAATGCGCTTCGTATCCGCATCGACGAGCGCCTTCATGAAACCGTCGGTTTCGCCACGCTCGCGCGCGCGGCCGACGCGGGTCATCGGCATCGTCGCGATCAACGCCTCGCGGCCGTCCTTGCGCACGTCCTCTTCGCTCATGCCGACGCGGGCGAACGGCGGATCGACGAACACCGCGTAAGTCATGATGCGCGTATCGACGCTGCGCGACTCTCCATCGATCACATTGGCCGCGACGATCTCGTAGTCATTCCAAGAGGTATGCGTGAACGCGCCGCGCCCGTTGACGTCTCCAATGGCCCAGACGCCTTCCACGTTCGTGCGCAACTGGCCGTCCACGTCGATCAGACCATGCCTGTTCACTGCGATGCCCGCTCGATCGAGACCGAGGTCATCGGTATTCGGCGTGCGCCCGGTCGCAAAAAGCAGGTGCGATGCAACGATCGGTTCACCGCCGAGTGAGATGCGCAGCGCGTCCCCCGAATGCCCGACGCGCTCCACGCGCTCGGCTTCAGCGCCGAAACGGAACTCGACGCCCTCGCGCACGAGCACGTCCTGCATCGCGCGCGCGATGTCGGCGTCCTCGCGCGTGAGGATGCGATCGCCGCGCACGAGCAGCGTGACGCGGCTGCCGAAGCGCCTGAACATCTGCCCGAATTCCAGCGCGATGTAGCTCGCCCCGACGATCACGAGATGCTCCGGCACTTCCGTCAGTTCGAGAATCGTCGAATTCGTGAGATACCGGACGCCGTCCAGCCCGTCGATGTGCGGAACCGTCGCACGCGTGCCGGTGTTGATGAAGATCATGTCGGCGCGGATGTCCTGCGTCGAGCCGTCGTCGCTCCGGATGCTGAGCGCATGCGGCCCGGTGAACCGCCCATGCCCTTTGAAGACGGTCACATTCGGCGTGCCGCGCAGCCATTTCTCGATGCCATCGCGCGACGCACCGATGACCTCGTCCTTGCGCGCCTTCACGCGCGCCATGTCGATCGTGATCTCGCCGCCGATATCGACGCCGTACCTCGACGCCGTCCGCGCCACGTGCGCCGCCCGCGCGCTCGCCACATAGGTCTTGGTCGGCGTGCAACCGACGTTCACACAGGTGCCGCCGAAGCGGTGCCGTTCGATCACCGCTGTTCGCTTGCCGCTTTGCGCAAGCCGCACGGCCAGCGGTGAACCGCCCTGTCCCGTGCCGATGACGACTGCATCGAAATGCTGTGACATGCGTGAGCCTCCGTGACGTGCATCGACGCGATTGTTCTGAACGATGCGTACATGATCGGGATGAAAACGCCCGGCCATCTTACGCCGAACGCCGCCGACGGGCACGGTGCGTGCTGCCCCGGACCGCATACGTCCATTCACCCGCTGCTTCCAAGGCGTTCAATGACCGAGACGATCTGGTTTCTCGTCGTCGGCGGCGTGCTCATTTTCATGGGACTCGCCGGCTCGACGTTCAAGCGCCTGCCGGTCAGCACCGCGATGTGCTATCTCGCGATCGGCTTCGTGCTCGGCCCCGCCGGCTTCGATCTGCTGCGCATTCGGCTCGACGGCGACGCGACCGTCCTGCGCCTCGTCACCGAAGTAGGCATGCTCGTATCGCTGTTCGCGGTCGGCCTGCGGCTGCGCGTGCCGCCCACCGATACGCGCTGGCTGCTGCCCGTGCGGCTCGGCTTCGTCGCGATGGTGCTGACCATCGTGCCGCTGACGTTCTTCTGCGTGTATGCGTTCGGCATGAGCTGGGGCTCCTCGCTGCTGCTCGCGGCGATGCTCGCCCCAACCGATCCCGTCCTCGCGCACGACGTGCAGGTCGAAAAGCCCGGCGACACGGACCTGCTGCGTTTCTCGCTGACGGCCGAGGGCGGCGTCAACGACGGCATCGCGATGCCCTTCGCGCTGCTCGGCATCGCCGTATGCCGATACGAAGCCTCGCCCGACGACGCGCTGCACTGGAACTTCGTGCTCCAGGCCGCGTGGGGCACGTTCGCCGCGCTCGCAAGCGGCTGGCTGCTCGGCGGGCTGACCGTGCGCCTCGTCGCTTATCTGCGCACGCATCACCGCGAGGCGCTCGGCTCCGAAGGCTTCTATGCGCTCGGCCTGATTGCCCTTTCTTATGGCGTCGCGGAATTGCTGCATGCCTATGCGTTTCTGGCGGTGTTCGCGGCGGGCCTCGCGATGCGCCGCGTCGAGCAGAAGGAAAGCGGCGACAAGTCCGCGCGCGAGGCGGTCGGCACGATCGACGCCGACGATGTCAGCGCCACCGCCTCCGATCCCGGGCGCGCGCACGCATTCATGGCCGAGCGCGTGCACGGCTTCACGATCGAACTCGAACGCATCGCGGAAGTCGCGATCATGCTGATGGTCGGCTCCGTCCTCGGCGCGATGTGGCGCGAACTGTTCACCTGGCACGCGGCGATTCTGATCGGCGGACTGTTTCTCGTGGTGCGGCCGCTCGCGGTGGAAGCGTCGCTGATCGGCGCGTGTGCATCGCGTCCGCAACGCCTCTTGATGGGCTGGTTCGGCATACGCGGGGTCGGCTCGTTCTACTATCTGCTTTACGCAATCGAGCATGCGCCGAAGGACGTGGCCGCGCCGCTCGTGCCGTTCATCATTGCGGCGATCGCGGCATCGGTCATCCTGCACGGCGCGACGTCGACGCCGCTGATGAACCGCTATCAGCGTATCCATGAAAAAGACTGACGACGAGCGCCCATGAAGCATCTGCTTTTCTTTTGCGGTCACGCGGGAGCCGGCAAGACCACGCTCGCCAGACGCCTGTTCGCTCCATTGATGCACGCGACCGCTACACCGTTTTGCCTGCTCGACAAGGACACGCTGTACGGCGCGTACAGCGCCGCTGCCATCGGCGCCCTGACCGGCGATCCCCACGACCGCGACAGCCCGCTGTTCATCGAACATTTGCGCGATCCGGAGTATCGCGGTCTCGTCGATACAGCCGCCGAGAACCTCGCGCTCGGCGTGAGCGTGGTCGTGATCGCGCCGCTTTCCCGCGAAGTGCGCGAGCGGCGGCTGTTCGATCGCGGGTGGCTCGGCGTCGGCGACGATGTCGCGATTCGCGTCGTCTGGGTTCACGTCAGCGAGGACGTGGCGCGCGAGCGCATCGTGGCGCGCGGCGATCCGAACGACGCGTACAAGCTCGCGCACTGGAAGGAGTACCGGCAGCGCCTCTTCTTTCCCGACGATGCCCTCGCCGCCGATCTGCTGATGTTCGACAGCACGTCGGCGTCGGAAGAAGACGAGGCGCGCCTGCTCGCGCGCCTCGTGGATTGATCAGGCCGCCGCGAGTTGCCGGGCGGTTGCGACCGCGTCGGCGCCTTCGTACAGCTTGCCGAAACGGTTGTTCAGAAACGCTTCGAGCGGCACCTGCTCCTGGCGCACGAAACCGCTTTGCGGCAGCACGCCTTCGCGGAACAGATCGAGTTCCGCGCACACGGCGCCGGCCGTCGTGATCTGAATCGCGCTCATCGGCGCGCCGCAGATTTCCTTTGCGAAAATCTTCCGGGTGAACACGTCTTGCACGAGCTGGCCGCCGGGACCGCCGCGCATCCCCGTCACCGTGACGAAAATCAGCACGACGTCCTGCGTGGTCGACGGCACCGCGCGTTTGAGCATGGCCTTGAGGCCGTCGCGGTCGGTGGACATGCGCAGATCGTCGAGCAGGAACTTCATCAGATCGCGATGACCCGGATAGCGCACGGATTTGTAATCGAGGGTCTCCACTTTCCCCGCGAGCGTTTCGCATAGCGTGCCGAGCCCGCCCGATGTGTTGAACGCTTCGTACTCGATGCCGTCCAGCGAGAAATGTTCGACGCCTTCGAGCGGCTGCACCCATTGCGTGCGGCCGTCGCGCACGGCTTCACAGGGCTGGCAATACTCGTTGATGAGACCGTCGATGCTCCACGTCAGGTTGTATTTGAGCGCGTTGGTCGGAAATTCGGGCAACGCGCCCACACGCATCTTCACGTCGCGGAGGTTGTCGAGACGCCTGGCCAGATCGTGCGCCACGATGCCGATGAAGCCCGGCGCGAGGCCGCATTGCGGCATGAATGCGGTTTGCGCATCGTCGGCGATGGCGCGTATTGCGTGCGTCGCGCGCACGTCTTCCGTGAGATCGAAATAATGGACGCCCGCTGCTTTCGCCGCCGACGCGACGCTGATCGCGAGGTAATACGGCAGCGCGTTGACGAGCGCATCGAAGCCGGTGAGCGCGTGACGGAGCGCGGGCGTATCGGCGGAGTCGACGCGCCGTGTGGCGACGCCGAGCGCGTCGAGCTGCGCAAGCGCCTGTTCGTCGCGATCGAACGCGACAATGTCGAAGTCTCCCGTTTCACGCAGCAAGCGGGCAATGCTTTGGCCGATCAGACCGGCGCCTATGAGAGCCACTTTCATTTTTCGTCTCCTCTCGTGGATGCGGACGCCACAAGTCTAGGAGGACGCGACTGCTGATCCTAGGTGCAAAACGATGCGGATCGACGACGAATCTCGTCGTTTTGACGATCGCGCTTTGCATTTTGTCGACAAGCTACCCGGCGCGATCGATTTTCCGCGCCAGGATGATCGAAGTCGTCGTCCGTTCGACGCCCTCGAGCGCGCCGATTTCATCGAGCAGGTCGTTCAGGCGGTCCGGCGAATCGGCGCGCAGCCATGCGACGTAATCGAACTCGCCGCTCACGGCGCACAGCAGTTGAATCTCCGGCATGCGTGCGAAACGCTTTTGTACGTCGCGGCCGTACTTCGGGCCGATCTTGATGCCGACATAAGCCTGAATGCTCGCATCGAGCACGTCCTGCCCGAGCCGCACGCCGTAGCCCGCGATGACGTTGTTCTTTTCCAGACGCGAAATGCGCGCGATCACCGTCGTGCGCGCGATGCCGAGTTGCCGCGCGAGATTCGCGACACTCTCGCGCGCATTCATCTGCAGCAGCGCGACGAGATTGCGATCGATGTCGTCCAGTTGATCGAGGCGCGGCGGTCTCATGTCGTCCTTTGGCTTTGCGTTGTCGTTGCTTTGTCGATTATCGCTTTTGCATGGTGCATGCGGCATGCGGCGTGCAACACGCAATCCCGCAACGGCTTGCGATTTTTCGAGCACGTATCGAATGTAAGCAGTTGTGGCAATGCAGGCGATTTGCAGGTCAATCGTGATACTAATATCGGGCGACGGCGTTACAGCCCGTATCGAACTGTCGGCAGCCTGTCAGCGCAATGTCCGAGACACGCGGCTCGCCTCTTTTTCCATTGATCGAAGGACTCCCCGAATGAAGAAAACACTCGTCGCAATCGTGACGTCATGCGCCGTTACTGCAGCCTTTGCTCAGGCGTCGGCGCCTTCGGCGCCTGCAACCGCAGCCGGCGTGCAGACCGCTGCATCCGCGCCGGCCGGCTCGAAGCGCGAAACGCGCGTGGAAGAGCGTATTGCGAAACTGCATGCGGACCTCAGGATTACGTCGGCGCAAGAAGCGCAATGGGCGCCGTTCGCCGATGCCATGCGCGACAATGCGCGCGCGATGGCGGATCTTTATCGCCAGCGCATCGCGCAACGCGACACCATGTCCGCGCTCGACGACATGAAGCAGTACCAGCAGATCACGCAAGCGAACGCCGACGGCACGAAGCGTCTGGTCGATGCGTTCGAGCCGCTGTACACGAGCCTCTCGCCCGAGCAGAAGAAGCTCGCCGACACGAGTTTCCGTCAGGAAGGCCGCGACCACGCGCGGCGCGATCACGCGCATCGGCAGCCGCGCGCATCCGGTGCGGATGCGGCATCAGCGACGAAGCCGTAAGCGCGCTCACCAACATCATGTGAAGCCAAGCCCGCATCTTTAGCGATGCGGGCTTTTTTGCAGTTCGCAGCGATTGCCGCTAGTATCGCGCTCCCTATCGCCTACCATCTTTTCATGCTCAAGCTCTCTCAACCCGACCTCGCATCCGATCCCGCCGCACGCCGTGTCGTCAAGAGCGAAGTGGTCTCAGTCGACTTCGCTACCGTCGCGGGCGAACTGATGAGCCTCGAAGGACCGAACCGCCATGCGCCGGGCGATGCGATCGTGACCGGCGCATCCGGCGAGCGCTGGGTCGTATCGCGCGATCGGTTCGACGTGAAGTATCTGGCCGAAGGCGGCACCGTGCACGGCGAGGCGGGCGCGTACCGGAACCGCCCTAGCGTCGTGCTCGCGAAGCAGATGAACGAGCCCTTCTCCATCGCGCGTTCAGCGGCGGGTGACGTGCTCACCGGCGATGCCGGCGACTGGGTCATGCAATATGCGCCAGGCGACTATGGCGTCGTGAAAGCGGCGCGTTTCGCGAAGGTTTATCGCGACGCGTAAGCGTCGCTTCAATCGGCGTATTCGATCAGGCGAAGTCTTCGCCCATGTCGATGTCCACTTCGCGCGGCACCGCTTCTCCGTTCGCGTACGTCTCTTCCAGTGAACCGAGCGTCGCTTCCACGTAGGCGCGCAGCACGGCATAACTTCGCGCGTGCATGCGCGGCGGCATCGCGCGATAGCGTGCGAGCGCGGCGGGATCGAAGCGCACGTCGATGGTGATGCGACGTGCGGTCGAGCCGAACCGCATCGCCACGTAATGAATCATCAGTGAGGTGCGGCCCGTATCGTCGATGCGCTCGGCGAACTGCGTCTGTTCAGGAAAGAGATCGCTGATGACGTGCGCGAGCATGTCGATGTCCGCGCTCGGACAGTCGTATTGGTAGTCGTCCATGATGTCGGTCGTTCAAGGTTGGCGCGTGTCGATGCGTGGACCGCCCGCCGCGCGGCGATAGTACCGCACCAGCGCTGCCGCAACGATCACGCCCAGCACGAGATAGACCGCATCGGCGGCGACGAGCGGGATCAGGCGCGCCTGGAACAGCGCCGCCGGCAAGCCGACGAGTGCATGTGCCGCGACCAGCAAGGCAAGCGCATGGCGCGAACGCTCGCGCAGCATTTGCCACATCAGCGCGGAAAAGCCGAGCTGAAACACGAACGCGCTCGCGCGCTCGACCAGAAAGATCGCTGCCGATGCAGGCGACAGACTCATGAGATTCATGTGAATGCGAGCGATGGCATCGAGCGGTGCGCTTTCGAAATGGGAATCGAGCGTGCCGTTATTCGCGAGCACGGCATAGACGATCCACTGAGCCTGCACGAGCACGCCGACGATCCACGCTTCCGCCCCGCCATGGCCGATGCCATAGCCGAGCCCCGGACCGGGCCGCTGCAAGGCCGCAGGCTCGCGTCTGATCAGCCACCTCAAGGCGAGGAAGCGCCCCGCTTCCTCGCACACGCCGGCGGCCAGCGCCCCATACACGACGAAGGCGACGGGATTCGCGAGCCACTTCGACGTGACCGCATTGCCGAGCATGACGCCGTGCAGCGCGCGCTCGATGACCATCGCGAAGAGCGCGAACACGGCAATGCCGAGAATCGCGTCGCGCGGTATCAGACCGAAACGAGGCCGCATTCGTCGATACAGCACGATGGGCATGGCGGCGATGACGAGCGTCACGAGCACGAGACTCGCGATCGTCGGGATGCTGATCATTCGATGTCCTTCACGTTCCTTGATCCTCCGCTGCGCGATGCGTCGATGCGCGCACGACGAGTTCGCCCGGCAACAGGCACTCTCGCGCTGGCATGGCCGCACCGCCGAGCCGCTCGTGCAGGAATTCGACGGCACGCCGGCCGATTTCATACGTGGGCTGCCGCACTGCCGTCATGCCGGCGAGCTGCGCCCACTCGGAATCGTCGATGGCGAGCAGCGCGACGCTCGCCTGCCAGTTCGCACCGTAGCGCTCCTTCAGGTGCACGGCGACGCGCAGCGCGACGGGACCGTTCGCAGCGAAGAGCGCGACGCGCCTGGCCGCAGCACGCGCGGCATCGATGCGCTCGTCGAGCTCAGCAAGCGCAGGCGCGGCGTGGGCGAGATCGACGACGAGCGTGGAGCCGCTTGCGCGAAGCGACGCGATGGTCTCGCGAAACGCAGCTTCGCGCAGGCGTCGCGAACTCACGTGCATCACCGGCTGCACGATGAAGAGCAGTTCTTCGAAGCCCTCATCGACGAGATGACGCGTCGCAAGCGCGACGGCGGCGGGATTGTCGAGGCCGACCATGTCGGTCACGATGCCTTCGACAGTGCGGTCGACGAGCACGACCGGAATGCCGCCATGCGTGAAGCCCTGCAGCAGTTCTTCCTTTACGCCGAGCGCGTTGACGATCACCCCTTCCACGCGATACGTCGTCAACAGCTGGAGATAGCGCCGTTCCATGTCGACTTCATTGGCCGCGTGACAGATGAGCGGCATGTAGCCGAGCGCATGGCACGCGGCTTCGACGCCTTGCAGCACTTCGACGGAGTAAGGATTGGTGAGGTCGGCGAGCAGCATGCCGATCAGCCGATTGCGGCCGCGCTTGAGGCCGCGCGCCATTTGATTCGGCCGATAGTCGAGTTTCGCGATGGCCGCCTCGATGCGGCCGAGCAAGTCGCGCGACAGCACGCCCGTTTCGCCGTTGAGATAGCGCGAGATGCTGGTCTTGCCGGTGCGGGCTTCGCGGGCGACGTCGGTGATCGTGGCGCGTCGGCCGCTGAAAGGTTGCGGAAGCTGCAGCTCTTTCCTTGGGTGATCGGGGTCGTTGGACATCTTCGTCATTGCTGCCTGACTCCTGCTGGTGGTCGGCGAAGCCATCCCCTGCGGATGGCGTGCGCACGCCCGTGCATGTTAGCGCATGCGCCGGCGCCCTCCCATCGTTGTCAGCGCATGCGCACTTCGCGATTGACGATGTTTTGCGTGAGCGTACCGTCGAGCGCGCGGAGCAGGTTTTCCGCAGCGTTGCGGTTCATGGCGTGACGCGTTTCGTAGGTGGCCGAACCGATATGGGGCAGCGCGACGACGTTCTTCATCGCCAGCAGAGGCGATTCGGCGGGCAGCGGTTCGTGCTCGAAGACATCGAGTCCTGCACCGCGGATCGTGCCGTTCTCAAGCGCATCGATGAGCGCGGTCTCGTCGACAGTCGGTCCGCGCGATGCGTTGATGAGAATCGCGCTTCTTTTCATCTTCTTCAGTTCTTCAGCGCCGATGAGGCCGCGCGTCTCGGGCGTGAGCGGCACCTGGAGGCAGACGAAGTCCGATTGCGCGAGCAGTTCGTCGAGCGGGACGCGTCTGGCGCCGTATTGCTTCTCGGCTTCTTCGTTCGCGTGGCGATTCGTGTAGAGCACGTTCATGCGAAAGCCGAGCGCCGCGCGTCGCGCCACTGCTCCGCCGATACGGCCGAGTCCGACGATGCCGAGTGTCTTGCCCTGCACGTCGACGCCGAAGCACGCTTCGCCGATGCTTGCTTTCCAGTTGCCTTGCTTGACCCATTCGGCCAGTTCGACGACGCGTCTCGCGCTCGCGAGGATCAGTGCGAAGACGGTATCGGCGGTGGATTCGGTCAGCACATCGGGCGTGTGCGTCAGGACGATGCCGCGGCGCGTGAGGTCATCCACATCGAACTGATCGAAGCCTACCGAGACGGTCGATAGCGCTTTCAGGCGCGTCGCGCCCTCGATCATGTCAGGCGTGATCTTCACGCTTGCGCCGATTGCGCCGTCGGCGTCTTTCAGCGCCGCTATGAACGCGGGCTTGTTCTTCGGGTCCACGTTCACCACTTCTGCATGTTCGCGCAGGTAGGCTTCCACGTCGGATGGCAAGGGTTTGTAGGCTACGATTTTCTTGCGGTTCATGACTTTCGAGTTGCCTCTCTGATGTTCGCTTCTGGCTTCGTTGCCTGGCGATGATATGCCTGTTCTATCGTGCTCGTATTCATGTTGCGTGACATCGAGCCAACCAGCCAGCACTAGGACCGGGCAATACCCGCAGCACGCACAACAGCCTGAGGCTTGACGGCCAGAGTAAGCCCAACGGCGCCGAGCAACGCGACGCTCATGAAGACATACGACGCCGCTGGCGATCCCGTCGCCCCATTCAGATAGCCCACGACATACGATCCCACGAACGATCCAAGCGCCCCCATGCTGTTGATGAGCGCCATTGCTCCACCGGCGACGTTCTTCGGCAGAAGCTCGGGCACGATCGCGAAGAACGGCCCATAAGGCGCATACATGGCCGCCCCGGCAATCACGAGCAACGCATAAGAAGCCCAAAAGTTAGTCGAACCGAGCAAATACGAACCGGCGAACGCGATCGCGCCGACGAGCAGGAACGGCCACACGAAGGCCTTGCGCGCCTGGAGCTTGTCGGAAGCCCAGGAGGCCAGCAACATTGCGATGGTCGCAGCCAGATACGGCACCGCAGACAGCCAGCCGGTCTCGACCATGCCAAGCGTCGAACCGTTCTTCAAGATCGATGGCAGCCACAGCACGAAGCCATAGACGCCGATACTCCAGCAGAAATACTGCGCGCACAGCTTGATCACAGCCGGCGACCTGAACGCCTCTCCGTAATTCTTCACCGGCTTGATGGCGGCCTGTTCCGCGCGCAGCGTCGCATCGAGATCGCGCTTCTCTTGGTCCGACAGCCAGCTCACCTGCGCAGGCTTGTCCTTCACGATGAACCACCAGATCACCGCCCACGCGACAGCCGGCAAGCCCTCCGCGATGAACATGTGACGCCAGCCGAACGAGTTCACGAGATAGCCCGATACGACGGACATCCACAGCACCGTCACCGGATTGCCCAGGATCAGGAAGGTGTTGGCACGCGAGCGCTCGGACTTGGTGAACCAGTTCGCGATGAACACGAGCATCGCAGGCATCACCGCGGCCTCGACGACGCCGAGCACGAAGCGAATCGCCATCAACGAGGGGATATTGCTGACCATGCCCGTCGCCGCCGCGCAGCCGCCCCACAGCACGAGACTCCAAAAGACGAGCTTCTTTACACTGCGCCGCTCGGCATAGATCGCGCCGGGAATCTGAAAGAAGAAGTAGCCAAGAAAGAACAGCGCGCCGATGAGCGACGACAAGCCCTTGCTGATGCCGAGGTCCTGATTGATGCCCGCAGCCGCCGCGAAGCCATAGTTCGCGCGGTCGAGATAGGCGAGGCTGTAGGTGATGAAGACGATCGGCATGATCGCCCACCAGCGGCGCACGGCCAGCTTGGGTGTCGAGGAAGATTGCATGGTTGTCTCCGATCGTAAGTCGGTTGAGTCGGGTGTTCCGTGACGATGCCGACGAGGCGTTCGCCCCGTCCGGCCATCAGGCGATGACTGCGGCTCGGGCCGTCTTGTCGTTGGAATCCTGTGCTTCGAGCGCATCGAGCGCGGCGCGGGTCGGCAAGCCTTCGCTATCGCCGATGACCTGTATCGCCAGCGCGCCGATGCGGTTGCCCCGAGCGATTGCATCTTGCATGCCGCGTCCTTCGAGCAGCGCGCTGACGATGCCGACCGCGAAGCCGTCGCCGGCGCCGACCGTATCGACGACATTCGCAACCGGCATCGCGGGCACGATGCCCGCATCGTCTGCCGTGCGGAAATACGCGCCCTCCGCGCCGAGCTTCACGACCACGCCCTTCGCGCCACGGTCAAGGTAGAACGCTGCAATGTCTTCAGGCTTCGCATAGCCGGTGAGCGTCAGGCCTTCGTTCACGCCGGGCAGCACCCAGTCGGCCAGTTCGGCCAGGGCGTTCAAGGCATCGGCCATCGCTTCACGCGAAGGCCACAAGGTCGGGCGCAAGTTCGGATCGAAAGAGATCGACTTGCCGGCCGCGCGCATCTCGCGCGCCATGTGAAACGCGAGTTCGCGCGACGTCGCCGAGATCGCCGGGGCGACGCCGGTCAGATGCAGGTGACGCGCGCCGAGCACGTAGTCGGCGGCGTAGTCGTCGAGCGAAAGATGGCTCGCTGCCGACCCCTTGCGAAAATATTCGACGGCCGGATCGCTCCCGTCATCGCACTTGCCCTTGAGCTGGAAGCCCGTCGGATAGCGATCGTCGACCGTCACGCGCCGCGCATCGATGCCTTCGGCGGCCAGCACATCGAGTACATAACGTCCGAACGAATCGTTGCCGACGCGGCTCATCCAGCCCACCCGGAAACCGAGTCGCGACAGGCCGATCGCGACGTTGAGGTCCGCGCCGGCGATGCGCTTCGTGAACTGGCCGACCGTCGCGAGATCGCCCGTGGCGGCGGCGACGAACATCGCCATCGCTTCGCCGTAGGTCACTACATCGAGGGCTTCGTGCTGTGCTTGCATGTCGAGTCCTTGCTCTGTGTCGATTGCTTCGCGTCTGCATGCTTCATGCGGCATGCGGCGCGCTGAATTCAGAATGCCGCGATGCGCGCGACCTGGACGGCGGCATCGGCATCGTCGCGGAACGGATATTCGATCGCACGCGGCACGTTCGACGGCAAGCGTCCGAGGATCGCAGCGAAGCGGGTGTCGTCATGCGCCGGGGCGACGGCGAAGCGGCGTGCGCCCTCGCCTTGCGTCGTCTTGCAATGCACGTAGGCGACATGGGACGCCAGCCGTTGCGCCGCGTCGAGCGGATCGACGTCCGCCCAATACCAGTTGCCCGTGTCGAACGTCATGCTGAGGCCGCTTGCGGCAGGCAGCGCGGCGAACAGCATTTCGAATGCGCCGGGCAGCCCGCCCTCTTTCGACTGCCCGTTCTCGACCACCACTCGCGCCCGAGAGCCGGCGATTGCATGCGTAATGCGATCGAGCGTCGCGGGATCCGTGGCGACGCTGCCAGCTTCGCCGCCCAACTGCAGCTTCACGATGCGCGCGCCGAGCGCGTGGCCCTCGTCGATGGCGAGCGTCAGCGCGTCGGCATCCAGGGAACCGTCGGGGCGAAAGAGTGCTGCGGGCGTCGAATGTACGGCCCATAGCCCTGCACCGTGAATGTGCTCTCCGAGACGTGACAACGCATCGAGTTGCGCGTCGGCATCATTAGCGAAGAGCTCGCGTCGCACTTCGAAGCCGTCCGCGCCTGCGAGCGCGGCCTTTTCGGCGCACGCGGCGTGTCCATCGCGCCGCACGGCATCCGCGCCGAATGCGCTTGCGACGATGACGACTTCGATGCTGTCCGAGTTTTCCGCCACGCTCTCGCTCCGTTGGAACCGGTTCCAATCGCCGGTTTGAAAAAAGACGCCCGAAGCGTCTTGCTAAGACCGAATAGTGCGCCGCGCACGGGAAGTCGCGCCATAGTGGAATTCCCTAGCCGAAGCAATCAGCCGTTTCGCAGAGTTCCAGGAAGCGGGATGCCGCCCGCGACGGCGCCGCTGCATGCGGCATGACGATCGAAAAGCGGCGCGTGAGCGGGGTCGGCGCCACGCGCAGGCAGCGGAGCACAGTCGCCTCGTGACGAATCGACATCGCCGATACGAAACCGACCCCCATCCCTGCCCGCACCGCTTCCTTCACGCCCTCCACGCCCGCGATCTCGAGCGCCACGCGCATCTCGACGCCGCCGTCCGCGAACGCGCGCTCGACGATCTGGCGCACACCGGAACCGCGTTCACGCAGAACGAGCGGATGCTCGCTCAAAGCTGCAAGCGTCGCGGCTTCGCGGCCATCGGCGAGCGGGTGGCCGCCCGGCACGATCGCGACGATCTCGTCCTCGCGCCACGGCTTGACGCTCGCGGTGGCAGGCAACGCGAGTCCCGCTGGCCCTTCGATGATCGCAATATCGAGCGATGCAAGGGCCGCGAGAATTTCGGTCGTGTTGCCGTCGATGGTCGTCACGGCCACGTCCGGAAAGCGCTGATGGAATGCCGCGATCAGATACGGCAACAGGTAGCTCGCGGGCGTGGTGCTCGCGCCGACGCGCAGCGTGCCGCGCTCGAGACCACGCATGGCGTCGCGTAGCGCATGCGCTTCGCGAAACGTTTCCCGTAGCTGCGCGGCGTGGACGAGCAGTTGGGTGCCGGCGGGCGTCAGGCGAACGCCGCGCCCATCGCGCTGGTACAGCGGTTCGCCGAACTCCTCCTGCAGCAGCCGGAGCTGCCCCGACACCGCCGGCTGGGACAAATGCAGCGCCACTGCGGCGCGGCTGATATTGCCGTGCTCCGCGACAGTAGCGAAAGTTATCAGTTGGTCCGGGGTCACGTTAGCGAAATATCATCTGATCCGATATATCGCATTCTAAATCACGATTTCTCATATGCATATATCGAGAATAGGATAGCGCCATTGCCCTTACGCTCGCAGGAAGGACGCCATGTCCACGGTTCAATCGCCCGTCTCCGGCACTTCGCAGTCCAGCGCACGCGGACAACTCAACGGAATCTTGTTCGTCGCGCTTTTCGCGGCGGCCGTTACGCGGCTTTCGTCACTGCCGGCCATCGCCGGGCTCGGAATCAGCCCGCTGATCGTCGGCATCATCGCCGGTGCAATCTACGGCAATGCGCTCAAGGATGGCATGCCGCAGAGCTGGGCGGCAGGCGTCAATTTCTCGGCGCGCAAGCTGTTGCGCATCGCAGTCGCCTTCTTCGGGCTGCGCG
Organism: Caballeronia sp. LZ016; assembly: GCF_031450805.1. Classification (NCBI taxonomy): domain Bacteria; kingdom Pseudomonadati; phylum Pseudomonadota; class Betaproteobacteria; order Burkholderiales; family Burkholderiaceae; genus Caballeronia; species Caballeronia sp. LZ016. The sequence goes on along the minus strand of NZ_JARTVY010000001.1, from coordinate 2,203,876 downwards.
TCAGTCTGCAGGAAATCGCTCACGTCGGGCTCGCGGGCGTGACCGTGTCGGTGCTGGTCGTGGTCAGCACGCTCGTCATCGGTACGTGGGCGGGCATGAAGCTGATGAAGCTGGATCGCGATACCGCCCTGCTCACCGCCGCCGGCAGCGCGATTTGCGGCGCGGCAGCCGTGCTCGCGTTCGAATCCACATTGCAGTCCAAGCCGCACAAGAGCGCAATGGCCGTCGGCAGCGTCGTGTTGTTCGGCACGCTCTCGATGTTTCTGTATCCGCTCGCGATGCACGCCGGCTGGCTGCATCTCGACACCCTTGGCGCAGGCCTGTTCTTCGGCGGCACGATCCACGAAGTGGCGCAAGTGGTCGGCGCGGCGAGCAACGTCAGCCCGGAAGCGACGCACATCGCGACCATCGTGAAGATGACGCGCGTGATGATGCTCGTGCCGGTGCTGCTGGTCGTGGGCTTCTGGGTGAGCCGGTCGCGCGGCGCAAACCACGCGTCGGATGGTGTCGCGCAAGCTGGCAGAGGCAAGCTCGCGGTGCCCTGGTTCGCGCTCGGTTTCCTGGCGCTGGTCGTCGTGAACTCACTGCATGTGCTGCCCGATGCCGCGACCACTACGCTCAATACGCTCGACACCTTTGCGCTCACCATGGCGATGACCGCCCTCGGCATGGAAACGCGCATCGCGCAGATCCGCGAAGCCGGCCCGCGTGCGATCGCCACCGGCGCGATCCTGTATGCATGGCTGATCGGCGGCGGACTGGCCATCACCATGGGCGTCGAGCGCCTGTTCGGCTAATCCCGCATTCAACATGCAAAGGCCGCCTTCATCCAAAGGCGGCCTTTTCGTTTGCATTCAGAAAACCACTTAGGCCAGCCTCAAGGCCTGATCGAAATCGCCCATCAGATCGTCGATTTCTTCGATGCCCGCCGACAGCCGGATCATCCCGTCCGATATGCCCATCGCCTTGCGGGTTTCCGCGCCGGCTTCGAAGAAGATCGTCGGTGCGACGGGAATGATGAGTGTGCGTGTATCGCCGAGACCTGTCGCTTTGACGGGTAGTTGCAATGCGTTGATGACGTCGACCATTCTCTCGGGATTACGCAGCTCGAACGACAACAGCCACGAGCCGTTCTTGAACAGCGCCTTCGCGATGCCATGCTGCGGATGGCTTTCGAGTCCCGGATAGAACACCTTGCCGATCGCATCGTGCTGCTCGAGAAACTTCGCGAGCCCAAGCGCATTGTCGCTGCATTTCCCGACACGCAAGGCTAGCGTCTCCGCCCCCAGCGCGATCTGATGCGCCTGTTCCGACGACAGCGCCGCCCCCATATCGCGAAGACCTTTCTTGCGGACCTGCAACAGACCTTGTTCTTTCGGCGCGGAACGCCGGTAGTCGTCCGCGATGTTCGGATACTGGCTCCAGTCGAAAAGGCCCGTATCGGTGACTGCCCCGCCGAGCGCCGCGCCATGACCGGCGATGGTCTTCGTCAGCGAATTGATGACCAAGCTCGCGCCGACGTTCTTCGGGCGAAACAGCGCGGGCGACGTGATCGTATTGTCGACGATATACGCAAGCCCCCGCTCGCAGCACAGTTCGCCAATGCCCTGAAGGTCGGGAATCTGCGTGCCGGGATTCGCGATCGTTTCGACGAACACCATTCGCGTGTTCGGCTTGATCGCGTCGGCGACGTTATTGCGCGCGCCGGCATCGACGGTCGTCACTTCGACACCGAGCGTGCGCAGCGTGTTGAACAGGCTGTTCGTGTTGCCGAAGACATAGCGGCTCGCGACGAGATGATCGCCGGCACGCAAGAGCGTGAGGAAGACCGCCGTGATCGCGGCCATGCCGGTGCTGAAGCAGATGGAACCGACGCCTTCCTCGAGGCTCGTGATCTTGCGTTCGAGCGCGGCGGTGGTCGGCGTGCCTTGCCGCGCGTAATTGAAACCACCCTTCTTCGTACCCTGGAACACGCCGATCAAATCTTCCACGCGCTCGAATCCGTACTGCACCGATGTGTGAATCGGCTGGCGCAGGCCGCCATGTTCGACGCCCGTGTTTCTGTCGCCGTGAACGATGCCCGTGGTGAAGCCTTGCTTGCTCATCCCTTCTCCGCTTCGATGTCGATATCGCTTTCGCTGGGTTACTTGCCTTCCGTTACATGCATGCCGAATGCAGAAAACCATTCTACACCGGGGCTTTTTGATCGCTGGGCGCATGCAGAACACAGGAATAGCCGTTGCTCGCAGTCGTGCTTCAATAGGCGACTGCCGGCAACGCCGCCGCGTGCGGCATCACTGACGAGGAGCTCACGCATGGCTTACGAACTCTATTACTGGGACGGTCTGCAGGGACGCGGAGAATTCGTGCGGCTCGCGCTCGAAGATGCGGGCGCGGAGTACATCGACGTCGCGCGCGGATCAAAGAAGGATGGTCATGGCACGGATGCCATGATGAAGTTGATGAACAGCAAGACCGAGCCGCAAATCCCATTTGCGCCGCCGTTTCTGAAAGACGGTGAACTCATCGTGCCGCATGTCGCGAACATCCTGTTGTATCTCGGACCAAAGCTGAATCTCGCGCCGAAGGATGAAGCCTTGCGTTACGTCGCGCATGGACTGCAACTGACGATCGCCGACTTCGTCGCCGAAGTGCATGACACGCATCATCCGCTCGCAACCGACTTGTATTACGAAGACCAGAAAGACGCCGCGAAGATTCGCGCGCGGAATTTCATCGAAAAGCGCGTGCCGAAATTCTTCGGATACTTCGAGCGCATCCTCAAGCAGAATCCGCACGGCGACACGCAGATGATCGGCGACACGATCACTTACGTCGATTTGTCGATCTTCCAGCTCGTGGAAGGTTTGCATTATGCATTCCCCCGTGCGATGAAGACCTTCACCGAACATTACCCGCGAGTCTCGGCGCTGCACGACGCCGTGCTCGCGCGGCCCAACGTCGCTACGTACGTCGAATCGGAGCGGCGCACCCCGTTCAACGAATCGGGCATTTTCCGCCACTATCCCGAACTCGATCAGGACGCAAAGTAGTCCTCGCATCCGGTGGATGCATACTCACTCATCACAAGGAGCCACAATGGTCGAAACGATTCCATCCTTTGGTCTCGGCACGTTTCGCGTCGATGCCGCGAAAACGGTGAACGCAGTCAGGAGCGCCTTGCAGATCGGCTATCGGCACATCGATACTGCGCAGTTCTACAAGAACGAAGCCGCCGTCGGTCAGGGCGTGAGGGATTCGGGCATTCCCCGCGAAGACGTCTGGGTGACGACCAAGGTCTGGTGGGAGCGGCTCGCGCGCGACAAGCTGATCGCGAGCCTGCAGGACAGTCATGCGCAACTGGACATCGGCACCATCGACCTTGCGCTCGTGCACTGGCCATCGCCGGATAGTGCCGTGCCGATCGCCGAGACGCTCGCCGCGATGCAGGAAGCGCAGCAACTGGGGCTGATCCGCCATTACGGCGTGTCGAACTTCACCGCGCCGCTGCTCGAAGAGGCGCTGAATGCCCCGGGCGGCAGCGCGATCGTGACGAATCAGATCGAGGTGAGCCCGTTCCTCGCGAACCGCGCGCTCGTCGAAGCCACGCAACGGCTCGGCGTCAAGGTGACTGCCTACATGCCGCTCGGCGAAGGCCGCGCGCACGACGATCCGACGATCAGGGCGATCGCCGCCAAACATGGCGCAACGCCCGCGCAAGTCACGTTCGCATGGCTGTTGTCGCGGGATATCGTGGTGCTGTCGGCATCGACGAATGCGGAGCATCAGCAGATCAACTGGGACGCGCAAAAGCTCGAGCTGGATGCCGACGATATCGCGAAAATCGACGCGCTCGACGAAGGCAAGCGCAACGCCAATCCGTCGTTCGCGCCGAAGTGGTGACGCGCCACGGAGCGCGACATCGGCCAGCGCGATGAAGCCCGGCTCGGTCTCACGAGCCGGGCTTTTTCATGCCCGCCGCGCAATGCTATCCTTGCGAGCGCTCGATATTCCATTTCCTTCTAAGCATTTCAGATAAACAGCAAACGTGCTTTCGTTCCTGCTCAAGCTGCGCACGCGCGCCCAACAGCTTTTTCGCCTGTCCGACTCGCACACGATGCTCATCTGGGCCGTCGTCGTCGGCGTGGCGGGGGCGCTTGCGACGACGGTGTTCCGCGAAGGCATCGCGCTGACGCAACGGCTGCTCGGGAATCACTCGGAGGGACTCGTTGCGCTCGCGAATATCCTGCCTTGGCCCGTGCGAGCCGTGCTGCCCGCCGCGGGCGGGCTCGTCGCGGGCTTCTGCCTGATCGCCGCGCGGCGTCACGCCAGGAAGAACGCGAACACCGACTACATGGAAGCGGTCACCATCGGCGATGGCGCCGTGCCCGTGCGGCAAAGCATCTGGCGCAGCCTGTCGTCGCTGTTCACGATCACGAGCGGCGGCTCGATCGGCCGAGAAGGATCGATGGTCCAGCTCGCCGCGCTCGTATCGTCGCTGATCGGGCGATGGGTTCACTTCGATCCACCGCGCCTGCGCTTGCTCGTCGCGTGCGGCGCGGCGGCGGGCATCACGTCGGCGTATAACGCGCCGATTGCAGGCGCGTTCTTCGTCACGGAAATCGTGCTCGGCTCCATGGCGATGGAGAGCTTCGGTCCGGTCGTCGTATCGTCGGTCGTCGCTAACATCACGATGCGCGAGTTCGCCGGATATCGCCCGCCGTACGAGATGCCGGTGTTCCCGACGATCGCCGGCGTGGAAGTCCTGCTGTTCGTCGTGCTGGGCGTGTTATGCGGCACGCTCGCGCCGCACTTTCTGCGGCTGCTGGCGGCGTCCAGGAAACGCTTCTCGCTGCTGCCGCTGCCTTTACCGCTGCGTCTCGCGCTGGGCGGTCTGATCGTCGGCATCATCTCGATCTGGTGGCCCGAAGTCTGGGGCAACGGCTATGAAGTGGTGAACTCGCTGTTGCATCAGCCGTGGACGTGGACCGCGCTTCTCACCGTGCTCGTGTTCAAGATCATCGCGACCGCCGCGACGACCGGCTCCGGCGCGGTCGGCGGCATCTTCACACCGACGCTTTTCGTCGGCGCGGTGCTCGGTTGCCTGTATGGCATCGTGGTTCATACGGTCTGGCCGCATGCGACCTCCGCGCCCTTCGCCTACGCGATGGTCGGCATGGGCGCGTTCCTCGCCGCCGCAACGCACGCCCCGCTCATGGCGATCCTGATGATCTTCGAGATGACGCTCTCGTATCAGGTCGTGTTGCCGCTGATGCTCTCCTGCGTGGTCGCGTATTTCATCGCGCGCACGTCCGAACAGACGTCGATGTACGAAGTCACGCTGCGTCGCACGCGCGAGGAGAAGGAGCGCCTGCGCCTCGCGGCGACGCAGATGCGCGAGCTCGTGAAGCCCGCGGATACCGTCGTCCCGCTCACTGCGAACGTGAAGGACATGACGCGTGTGTTCCTCGAGTATCCGGTGAAGTATCTGTACGTGACCGATGAAGCCGGGCACTTTCGTGGCGTCGTCGCGCTGAAGGACATCACGTCCGATCTGCTCGACGAGCACGATACCGCCACGAAAACCGCCGCCGATTATCTGCAGCCGCATTTCGACGTGCTCACGCCGGACATGTCGCTCGGCGAGGCGTTGCAGCACTTCCTCGCGTTTCAGGGCGAGCGGCTGCCGGTCGTCGAACGGCGAAGCGAACCGCTCTTGCTGGGCGTCGTGTACAAGACCTCGCTTCTCGACGCATACTTTCGGCTGAACCCGACGCCGCGCTGAAACGCATGCAATTTGGTGGCGCATTACCCGTGCATGCGAAAAACCGCGCGCTGCAATCGTCGTTTGCGCGAGTTCACACATCACTCGAAGTATGGTCGCGCGACGCCCGCTCGTCGCGCCCGTGCGCCCGGGCCTATTGCTCCCGAACGTGCGGAAGGCAGGCGAGTACGGCATCGGCATAGCCCTTGCTTCGTGATACTCGCTGCTTACGTGAGGAGGGGTTGCCCGATGAAGACCTCAACGTTGTTGTCGATGGCTCTTGTCTCGGTGTCGTGCTACGCGGCGCCGCTGCATACGAGTTCGTCGGACGGATCGGTGGCCGTCGCATCGGCGACGCGCGCCGCGTTGCGCCTCAATGCCGCGCCGGTCGCACCGCCCGCGCCCGACATCTCGGCGCAGAGTCTCGACCACGCCCGCTGGCGTCACGTGCCGCTGCCGAAGTCGCGCGCGCCGAGCCGCGGCATGGCAAGCCAGACGATCCAGGTGCAGACCTGAGTGCCTGAGTGCCTCGCGCGCAGCTTCCGGAATTCAATAACATCCAAAGGACGCCACGATGACGGATCAGCCATCCCACGAACACGGCTTGAACGACGAACCGATCGACGACGAAATTGCCCAGGTCCTGCAGCGCGTGACCTACCCCGCCAACAAGGATGCGCTCGTCGATGCAGCGCGCGAAGCGGGCGTCAGCAACGATGTCATCACCGTGTTCGATGGCCTCCCCGAGCAGGATTATCAGGATGCCGATGCAGTCGAACGGCTGCTCGGCAGCAACGGCGGGCCGGGAATCTCGGTTTGATTGGCTGGGTCTGACCGGGCGGGTATCGTCGCACTGGGTTTAGGAGAAGGACGAACAGACTGATGAGAGCGCATCCTCTATGCTCCTTTCGCTTTCGAATTCGTTCAGTACCCTTACGCAACCTTTGCCCGCCCTCTCAGCACGTCCAGCATGCCAAAGGCCAGCATCTACCAGATCTTCTGCTCTCCGGATAGCAGAAACGCGCTGGACCCCGGCTTCATCCCACTCGATAACACCCACGGCCGGTCGGACTGGTACGAATACTGGCCGATACGGCGCTTCTTGCTCGACACCCCGTTGAACGATAATGAGTTTTACGGGTTCCTCTCCCCGCAGTTCGGCCCCAAGTCCGGTCTCGATTCATCTCGCGTCCATGACTTCGCGCAGGCAGTACCGGATGCGACAGACGTCATCTCGCTTTCTCCTTTCTTCGACGCCGGGGCGCTGAACCGCAACGTGTTCATCCAGGGCGCGCTCGACTTCGCCGAGAGCTGGCCTGTCTACGCGGAGGCCGTGAAGTGGCTCATGCCCGAGGTCCGGATCGAGGAACTCGTGATGGACTCGACCAACACCATCTTCTGCAACTACTTTCTCGCTAAACCCGCCTTCTGGCGATGCTGGCTGGAATTGGCCGAGAAGCTCTTCGCCGAAGCGGAGCGGAACGAGACGCCGCTCGGCAAGTCGCTGAACTCGGGACGGCCGTATCGCAGCGGAATCGTGGCCGAGAAGATATTCGTTATCGAACGGCTGGTCTCGCTGATCTTGTCGACGCAACCGCAGTGGCGTGTCGAAAGCATCAACCCTATCCCGCTGGGGTTGCTGTATGGCCGCAGCGAAGATTACAGGCGCGGGATGATCGTGCTCGACGCGCTAAAGATGGCCGCGCTCACGAGACGTGAGGAATACATGCAGACGTACTCGACGCTCCGCGAGCTGTGGATAGAGAAGCTCAGGCAACGAGCCTGAGCCGCCTGTCGTGAGCCGTCTGTCATCGCCTGACGGCTTCAGCTTCCCCGATACTGCGCCGCACTCGCCCCGGCCGGCGCCGCCGGCTTCCTGGCGCCCTTGCCGGCGCCTTGCGCAGCAGCGCCGCTCGCCGCCGCATCGGACGACATATAGGCGGGCGCCGCTTTTGCCTTCTGCTTCTGGCCCGCGGGCGGCGCGGTCGGCGCCTTGCGGATGTCGGCCAGCATCTGGTTGCAAGGCAGCGGCTTGTTGTTGCTCGGCGCGATGAGCGGAATCAGCGCGGCAAACGGATTGATGAGCCCGAGGCCGACCGCCGCCCCGCCGCGCACCGCCAGCGCCCCGACGTTCACACCGACGTTCGGGTCTTTGAACGTGCCCTTCACATAGAGCGGCGAGCGCAGCGAGAACACCCGGAAGCCCTTCGTGTGCGGATGGATGCTCAGGTCCATGTCCTCGGTCTTCAGGTTGATATTGCCGTCGACATTGATGACCGCGTCGTCGGTATCGAGGGCGAACACGCGCGAATCCAGCACGCCGTCCGTCACGACGAAGTCCGCCGCCGCGCAGTTGATGTTCACGTCGCGCTTGCCGAATAGCTTTTCATAGACCACGTTCGCCACGTTCAGGCCCGCCGCTTCCATGTACAGCCGGCTCACCGTGCCCTGCGTGACGAGCGCCTTCACTTCGCCATTCGATGTCGCCGCGAGCGTCGCCGGTGAATTGCCGGTGGCCGACAGCGCCGCGTCGCCATTGATTTCGCCGAGCGCGGATTGCATCGTCTTGTTCGTCGGGAAAAGCTGCTTCAGCTTCAGATGCCGCGCCTCGGCCGAGAACTTGCCCTTCAGCGGCGCACTGCTGCCGTCCAGATGAATATTGGATGCAAACGTCCCGCCCGCGACGCCGAACTTCAGCGGCTCCAGCGACAGCACACCGTTCTTCATGATGACGTGCGTATAGAGATCGGTGATGGGCAGCTTCGGGTCCTTGATGAGGCGCTGGCCGGTGAACTTCACGTCGGCGTCGATGGCCTTCCAGCGATCCGTCTTGAACTCCTCCGTCGGCAGCGCCTTCGCGGACGGCTGTTTCTCCGCCTCGCCGCGCTTCGCCTTGCTCGCGTTCGAATCGGCGCCGATGATCGGTGCGAGGTCCGAGAACTGCAGCAGATGCGACACCAGTTCGCCTTGCAACAGCGGTCGCGGCTTCCTCGCCGCATAGACGAGCGAGCCGTTGATGTCGCTGCCGCCCACGCGTCCGGTGAAGTTCTCGTAATGAAAGACATTGCCCTCTTCGCGGAATTGCCCGGTCAGCCGGCCTTCCGTGGCGAACGGCGGGGTTTCGGGCAGCGTCACGCCCGTGAACGGATACAGATGCGCCATGCTGACCGCCTGCACCCACAAACGCAGATCGAGCGCGGCGAGATGCGCCGGATCGGTCACGGTGCCGACGAATGCAATATGCGTATCGCCAAGACGCACGTCGGCCTGCACGGGGAACGGGCGCTTCGCGTCCTGCACGGCGAGCACACCGCCGAGCTTGCCCTCGCCCGACACCTTGCCACCGTTGTACGTGCCTTTCGCGGTCCAGCCGAAGGCATACGGTGGAACGGGCGGCTTCTCCGCGTTCTTCGTCGTGATGCTCTGCTGCGCCGACGTGCTCGCCGGATTCGGCGCCGATGCATTCGCCGCCGCAGCCGATGCCGCAGCCGATGCCGCCGAAGCCTCGGACGCCGCCGCCGCGTCGGCCTGCTTTTCGAGCTTGGCGGCGCCGCCCTTGCCGACCATTTCCGCCGACGACTTCGCCGATGCCGCTTCCTGCTGCTTCATCACTTCGCCGATCGGCACGGCCTGGCCGAGCGTATCGACGACGATGTTCATGTCCGCCTTCGTCACTTCGTCGCGCACGGCGATCGTGCCCTTCGCAAGCGAGATATCGCCGAGCTTCAGATTCCACGTCGACGGCTCCGTCGACTGCCTGAACTTGAACGTCCAGTTGTTGCGATTGTCCTTGAGGCGCTCGATATCCACGGACGGGTTCACCAGATTGATCGCCGGAATGACGATGTCGTGCGCGAGCAAGGGCAGCACGGCTACCTGAAAGTCGATTTCATCGAGCGTCGCAAAATGTTGCTGACGCGCCCAGTCGGGATTGGCGATGGTGATCTTCTCGGCGGAAAAACGCGGCCACGGCACCCAGCGTTTCCAGCCGGTTTCGTTCGGCGGCCTCCGCCAGCCGACCTTCAGATCGCCGGTGATGTGAAACTGCCTGCCGATGGCCTGCGTCACCTTGTCGTCGACCCAGGGACGCAAACGGTTGAAGTCGAACGTCAGGAAGAAGACCACGAGGATCGCGATCAGAATGGCAAGGACCGCGAAGATCCATGCGACGATCTTGCCGACCTTCTTGCCGGCGTTCTTGCGGGGGTCATTCCCGTTGTGCCCGGCGGTTGGGGCTTGCGCCATATCGGCTCCATCCGTTTTTTGCTGATTGACGATCCGCCAGCACAAGGCATGCCCGGTTGGCATGGCGGGCATGGCGCGTAAGATGGCGCGACACCGGAACCTTCCCCACATTGAACGAATGCAGACTTCAATTGCGCCGCTCGTCGCCGCGAACGGCATCGTGCGCCGCGATGCGGCGCGCGGCGCCTTGCTGCTGCAGCCGACCGACTTCACGCTCGACGCCGGACAGCGCGTGTCGATCACCGGGCCGTCGGGTTCCGGCAAGAGCGTCTTGCTGCGCACGCTCGCCCTGCTCGATCCGTGCGACGAGGGCTTCATCGCGTGGCGAGGCGAGCGCATCGCGCGGTCCGGCATACCGGCGTATCGGCGGCGCGTCGCGTATATCGCGCAGCGGCCCGCGATGCTCGATGGCAGCGTCGAAGACAACCTGCGTTATCCCTATACGCTGAAGGTCTACCGCGATGAACGTTTCGATCGCGACATCGCCGCGCGGCTGGCGCACGCAGCCGGTCGCGGCGCGGATTTTCTCGACAAGCCGGCAAGCGAGCTGTCCGGCGGCGAAGCGCAAATCGCCGCGTTCGTGCGCGTGCTGCAGCTTTCGCCCGACGTGCTGTTGCTCGATGAACCGACCGCATCGCTCGATCCGGCTTCGGCGCGCGCCATCGAGGCGCTCGTTGGCGACTGGTTCGATGGCGGCGAGCGCGCGTGCATCTGGGTATCGCACGATATCGGGCAGGCTCGCCGCGTCGCCACGCGGCATCTCACGATGACCGCCGGCCTGCTCGCCGAACGTGAGGGCGCGCAATGAACGGCTACCAGACTCTCAGCCTGTTCGATATCGGGCTCGCGGCGGCGCTGATCGTCGTGAACGGCGCGCTTTCGGTGGCGCTCCGGCTCGGACTGGAGCGGCGGCTTCTGATCGCGGCGGTGCGCACCGTCGTGCAACTGCTCTTGGTCGGCTATGTGCTCGGCTGGGTGTTCGCGTTCAGCCGCTGGACCGTCGTGCTGCCGCTGATGGCGCTGATGACGGTGATCGCCGGCCTCGCGGCGTCGAATCGCGGGCGGCGCACGTATGCGGGCCAGCGCGTCGACAGCCTCTTATCGATATGGGGCAGCTCATGGCTGATCGGCGCGTTCGGGCTGTTCGCGGTGATCCGCATCCACCCGTGGTACGAGCCGCAGTACGCAATCCCCATTCTCGGCATGATCCTCGGCAATACGCTGACGGGCGTATCGCTCGGGATCGAACGGATGACGGAGGAACTGACGGCGGGACGCGCGGCCGTCGAAATGTCGCTTGCGCTCGGCGCGACCCGCTGGGAAGCGGCGCAAGGTCCCGCGCGGCAGGCGGTGCGCGCCGGCATGATCCCGACGCTGAACCAAATGGCCGTCGTCGGCCTCGTGAGCCTGCCGGGAATGATGACCGGCCAGGTGCTCGCGGGGCAATCGCCGTTGCAGGCGGTGCGGTATCAGATCGTCATCATGTTTCTGATCGCGGCGGCGTCGGGGCTGGGCGTGGTCGGCGCCGTCGTGCTGACTTACCTGCGGCTTTTCTCGCCGGATCACCGGTTCATGGCGGCCAGGCTGATCGAGCGGCAGAAGAAGAACCGCCGCGCCTGATCATTCTCCGCGATACGCCCGCTCCAGCGCCGCGATATCCAGCTTGATCATCTCGCGCATCTTCGCCATCGTCCGATTCGCCTTCGCCGGGTCCGCATCCTGAAGCATGCCGAGCAGGCGGCGAGGCGCGATCTGCCATGTCACGCCGAAGCGGTCGGTCAGCCACCCGCAGGCCATTGCCTCGCCGCCGTCGAGCAGCTTGTCCCAGTAATGGTCGATCTCGGCTTGATCGTCGCACTGGACGAACATCGAAATGGCCGGCGTGAAGCTGAATTCGGGCCCGCCGTTGAGCGCGAGGAACGCTTCGCCATCGAGTTCGAACTGGACGGCGAGCAGCTTGCCGACCGGACCTGGGCTCGCTTCGTTATGAAGCAAGGTATCGGTGATGCGCGCGTTCCTGAACACGCTGACGTAGAAGTCGACGGCCTCCTGCGCATTGCCGTCGAACCAGAGACAGGGCGAAATCTTGCTGATGCGCTTGTCCATGCGCTCCTCCTTCGTGCTGTTCGTCGACACGCGGCGCGCGTCATTCCCGATGACCGCACGTGGCCTTCTGCATTTCGGCGGGGCTGACATCGCGCACATGCGTCGCGACCGACCATTGATGCCCGAACGGATCTTCGAGACGCCCGTAACGGTCGCCCCAGAACATCTCGGCGACGGGCATGATCACGCGCGCGCCGGCGGCTTGCGCCTGCTTCACGGTGGCGTCGGCGTCTTCGACATACAGATGGATGATGACCGGCGAGCCCTTCAGCGCGGTCGCGCCGAGCAGGCCGAAGTCGCGATTTTCGTCGACGAGCATCAGCGCGGAATCGCCGATGCGGATCATCGCGTGCATCAGCTTGCCATCGGGTCCGGGCAGACGCCCCGTCTCGATGGCGCCGAACGCGCGCTTGTAGAACTCGATGGCCTCGGCCGCGCCCGCGCACACGATGTGCGGGGTCAGCGAGTGCATGTCTTCGGGAATGGCCTTGACAGGGGATGGCGATTGCGACATATCGGCTCCGTGAACGAACGGTGGAAACAACGCATCAACGCTACGACGAGCAAGCATGCCGCCAATCGACACCGATCCGCGCACGGAGCGCAATTTTTCACATGGACTTATCGCGTGAGTTCGTCCGCCAGCGACTGAATCAATGCTTCGAGCCGCGCGAAGTTGACGGGCTTCGTCAGATGATCGCGAAACCCTGCTTCGCGGCAGCGGCGGATGTCTTCGTCCATGCCGTATCCGGTGATCGCGACCGACGGCCGCCCCGGCTGAAGCGTCGTCCACGCGCGCGCGATGTCGAGGCCGGTGCCATCCGGCAAGCCGATATCGCTCACGAGCAGATCGAAGGCGCCGCGCCTCGCGCATTCGAGCGCCTCGGCAACGGTCGTCGCGACGGTGATGTCGTGGCCCAGCATGTCGAGCACTTCCGCCATCGCCGACGACGTCTGCTCGTTGTCCTCCACGAGCAGCACCCGGAGCGCGCTGCCCGGCTCCTGCTGGGCGGCCTGCGGCAGCGGCGCGGGCTCGTGCGCCGGCTGCACGCGGGCGAGCGGCAGCGTCAGCGTGAAGCGCGCGCCCTGATCGCGGCCGTCGCTGTAGGCGGACAGCGTGCCGCCGTGCTTCTGCGCGAGCGTGCTGGCGATCGCGAGTCCGAGGCCGAGTCCGCCGAACGAGCGCGTGATCGAATCGTCGGCTTGTTCGAACGCCGAGAAGATGCGCGGCAAGGCTTCGGCGCTGATGCCGATACCGCTGTCCGTCACCGACACCGCGATGGTCGCTTCGTCCGGGTTCCACGTGCGCACTTCGATGCGCCCGCCCGCCGGCGTGAACTTCACCGCGTTCTTCATCAGGTTCCACGCGATTTGCTGGAGCCGCGCGGCATCGCCCGAAACGACGAAGCGCGTCGCTTCGAACTTCGTTTCGAGCGTCAGGTTCTTCGCGCGCAAGTCGGCTTCGGACATGTCGAGCGCGCTGGTGAGCAGCGTGTCGAGCGCGACGCTCGCGAAGTTCAGGCTGAGCTTGCCCCGCGCGATGCTCGTCAGATCGAGCAGATCGTCGATCAGGCGCGCCTCCAGTTCGACATTGCGGCGGATCAGATCGAGCGTCGGATGCGCCTCGCGCGGCAGCGAGTGCTTCATTTCGAGCAGGCGCACGGCGGCGAGAATCGGCGTGAGCGGCGTGCGCAATTCGTGCGACAACACCGCGAGGAAATGATCTTTCGCGCGGTTCGCCGACTCCGCCTGGTCCTTCGCGAGCCGCAAGGCGTCGGCGGCCATGTGGGCGTCGGTCGCATCGCGCACGATCTTCGAGAAGCCGATGAGCTCGTTCTGTTCGGTGCGGATCGCGGTCGTCACGCCGGATGCGAAGAACGAATGCCCGTCCTTGCGCCAGAGCCAGCGGTCGTCGGAGGCGCTGCCCTCACGCCGCGCCGTTTCCAGCTCGTTATCGAAGACGCCGGCTTCGCGGTCGTCGTGACTATAGAAAATGCTCGCCGATTGCCCGAGCACGTCCTGCGGCGGAAAGCCGAGAATGCGCTCGGACGCCGCGTTCCACGTGCGAATGCGCCCTTCCGGATCGAGCGTGATGACGGCGTAGTCCTTGAGCGCGTCGATCAGCAGACGGAAATGCGTTTCCGTTTCGCGCAGCGCGCGCTCCACCGCGATGCGCTGCGCACGTTCCGCCGACTCGCGCATCGCGCGGCGCACGACGGCGGGCAGCCGCTGCAGGCGCTGCTTCAGCACGTAGTCGGTGGCGCCGCGCTTCAGCATGTCGACGGCGTGCTCTTCGCCGAGCAGGCCCGACACGAAGATGAACGGCGTATCCGGTGCGCGCTCGCTCGCAATGGACAGCGCCTCGATGCCGGAGAACGTGGGCATCACGAAATCGGCGAGGATCACGTCGAAGCGCCGCGCTTCGAGCTCGCCGATGAAGCTCGCGGAATCGTAGACGATCGACGCCTCCACGACGTAATCGGCGCGTTCTAGCTGGGCGATGGTCAGCTCCGCATCGAGCGCGTTGTCTTCGACGAGAAGCAGTTGCAGGGGCTGCATGATCTAGGCGGCCTCGCGAAAGAGCGGGCGCACGAACGGCATGGATGGCGCAAGCGGCACGGGTGGCGTCGGGATGGCGGGCATGAGCACAGCGTTCATTGTCCTGCCAGCGGTCGGCGAAAACGCGTCGAGCCCGGCGGCGGCTCGTTGAGCACGGCCCAGAAGACGCCGAGATCGCTGATCGCTTCGACAAATTCCGCGAACTCCACGGGCTTCACCACGTACGCATTCACGCCGAGTTCGTAGCTGCGAATCAGGTCCTGCTCCTCGCGCGACGAAGTCAGCATCACGACGGGGATGCTCTTGAGCGCCGCGTTCGAGCGAATCATGTCGAGCACTTCGAGACCGTCGATCTTCGGCAGCTTCAGGTCGAGCAGGATGACCGCCGGATTGCCGGGCGTGCGGTCGGCCCAGTCGCCGGCGCCTGTCAGATAGTCGATGGCTTCCTGGCCGTCGCGGGCGACGATCACTTCATTGGCGAGCTGGCTCTTGCCGAGCGCGACGAGGGTCAGCTCGAGGTCGTTCGGATTGTCTTCGACGAGCAGTATGGGTTTGAGCATGGTCTGTTGTTGACTTCGTTACTGACGCTGCGGATGCGGCGGCGCGGCGGAATACGGGCGGGCGGCCTCGCGGCCGGTCAGGCTGCGGAATTCGACCGGCAGCGAGAAGTAGAACACCGCTCCCTCGCCCAGCCGCCCCTCGGCCCACGTGCGCCCTTCGTGCCGTTCGATGATGCGCCGCACGTTGGCAAGCCCGATCCCCGTCCCTTCGAATTCCTCCGCGCGATGCAGCCGCTGGAACACGCCGAACAGCTTGGCCCCGTATTTCATGTCGAAGCCGACGCCGTTGTCCCGCACGCCGATGATGTGCTCCTCGCCGCTGCGGGTCGCGAATATCTCGATTTTCGCCGATTCCCGCGTTCTCGTATATTTCACCGCATTCGAAATGAGGTTGCGCAGCGCGAGTTGCAGGAACGCGGCGTCGCCGGTCACGCGCGGCAGGTCGCGAATCACCCAGTCGATGCGCCGCTCCGGCGTGTCCGCCTCGAATTCCTGCACGATCGAACGCACCAGCTGCCCGAGATCGACCGGCGCGGGGCGCAGCGCCGCGCGGCCCATCTGCGAAAACGTCAGAAGATCGTCGACGAGGGTGCCCGCGAAACGCGCCGACTCCAGCATGTTGTTCAGGAAACGCCGGCTTTTCTCGGACATGCGCTCGCCCTCCTGTTCGCGCAGCAAGTCTCCGTAACCGGCGATGTGACGCAACGGCGCGCGCAAGTCATGCGACACCGAATACGAGAACGCTTCCAGCTCCTTGTTCGCGCGCGCGAGTTCGGTCGCGAGTTCGGCGCGTTCTTCCGCCCGCCGCAGGACGATGTTGAGCAGCGCCCCGCGCAGCTCGCTGGCGATTTCGAGCTCCCCCTGACGCCATGACGCGGAATGTCCGCGCACGGTCTCGAGCCAGGGGCTAAAGTTCGTGCGCGGCGCGCTCGCGCCGTCCGCCCCGCGCAGCTTGACCGGCTCGCCGGCCCATCTGATGGTCTGCATCAGTTCCGGCCGGAACCACAGCAAGTAGTTCCGAAAAATCTGCGATACGGGCACCGCGAGCACGCCGCACGCCGTGTCCTCGTGCGCCTTCGCCGGCGGCCATTCGCGCGCGAGCGAATCGCTCGCCCAGACGCCCGACGTGTTCTCGGCGAGCCAGTCCGTGAGCGCGCGCACGGTGTCTTCATCGGGCGTCGCGCCCATCAGCGTGACCTGATCGTTCATCACGATGGCCGCGCCCGCCGAACGCGCGAAGCTCAGCACGTCCTTCGGCACGCCGCGCAGCCCCGCGACGAAACTCTCCTGCTCGCCCATCGCCGCGATCATGAGGGCCATCGTGCGGCGCAGCTCGGCCAGATATTCGGCCTCGGCGCGTTCTTCCTTCGCCTCGATCTGAAGCGACAGCATGTTGCCGAGATGCTCGATCGCGAGCCGTGTGCTGAAGGGCACCTTGCGCGGATTGTGATCGTGACAGGAGATCAGCCCCCACAACTTGCCGCGCACGACGATCGACACCGACATGGACGCATGCGTGCCCATGTTGCGCATGTATTCGAGGTGCACCGGCGAGAAGCTGCGCAGCGCCGCGTAGGTCAGATCCGTGGGGCGGCCCGTGACGGGATGACGTTCGGGCACGAGGCGCGCGGGAACGTAGTTGACGTCCGAAACGAGGCGGATGCGGTTGCGCAGATACAGCGCGCGGGCTTGCGGCGGAATGTCGGAGGCCGGAAAGAACTGATGCAGGAACGACGCGTACTGCGCGTCGCGGTCCTCCGCGAGCACGTGACTGCGCCCTTGCGCATCGAAGCTGTAGAGCAGCACGCGGCCGAAGCCGCTGATCGCCCGCACTTCCCGCACCGCGAGTTCGGCGAGCGCCTGAACCGACTCGGCGTTCTGCAGGCCGCGCGCAAACGTTCGCACGAGCGGATACATCGGCGAGAACGCGGATTCGCCGGATGGCGCGGCCGCTTCCATTTCGACAATCAGCGCGCCGTCGTGCCGGTGAATCGTCACGTCGAGACGCACCGGGCCGCTGTGCTGCATGTCCATCGAGCCGACGTAGAGCGGCGAGTCGTCCACTTCCATCGTCGATGCCGCCTGCACGATGCGCTCGGCGCCGCGGGCATCGACGAGCGCATCGAGCGGCTTGCCGAGCAGCGCTTCGGCTCTGTCGCCCGTCAGTTCCGCGATGTTTTCGCTCGCCTGCACGATGCGCGGGCCCGCCGCGCCGGCGCTGCGCTCCTCGAGCACGAGCAGATAACCGTGCGGCTGGATGCCGCCGGGAACATGGATGGGTTCGGCGCCGCAATCCTCGCCGACGACGCCCGAATCGAGCGTGCGGCGGCGCGCTTCGGCGTCGGGCGGGCCTGCGCTTCGCGCCTCGCCCTCGTTGGGAGCACGCGGCGCGCCGGGGTTATCGCTCATGCGGCGGCTCCGGATGACGCCGGCGCTTCCAGCGGTTCAACGCACAGCCACGACTGCAGGCTTTCGAACGTGGCGATGGCGGCGCTCACGGCCGCGTCGTACTGCGCTTCGGGGACCGTCGCCGCGGCGGTTTCGCGGAACGCGTTCCACATGCTGCCGGTGCGCGCGCCATATCCGTCGAAGTAGCGGTTGCCGACGCCCGGCTCCAGTTGCAGCAGGCGCGCGACGTGAGGCGCGATGAAGCGCCCGCCGAGCGTCGAGCCTTCCATCACGTACATGGAGCCGAACGCCGCGCCGATATTGTCGACAGGCGGCAGCGCGGCGCTTGCATCGGCAAGCTCGGGCGTCGCGGGTTGGCCCGTCAACGCGGCAATGTCGGCGGCGAGAAGCGGCGTCTTGCGGCGCTCGTCGAAGAACGCCCGCAGCGATGCGGGCAGACGCGCACCGATCGCGTCCTCCCACGGCGCAACGTAGCCATGGAAGCGTTGCAGTAGCGCGATGTATTCGTCGCGTTGCAGATCGTCGCGCATCAGATCGAGTGAATTCTCCAGCCGTGTGTGGCACGCGGTGGTTTCGTTCTTCAGGCGTGACAGAAGGTCATGTCGCATTGTTTGATCGTGTCGGCTGCGGCGCCGGCGATACGGCGAGAGGCATGCTGATGGGAAGGGCTTACCGATTCGACGATGTCGTCGCGGGGCGAATCGGTAAAAGAGCGCAGCGCTGCGCCCTTTTCTGAGACAGAGAATCATTCTACGCAACCGGCCGCCGCGATGTCATGCACGTTGCGCGCAGCAAAGCGCTGTCCCTACCCGAAAACTCACTATTCGGTTCACTGCGCGGGCTGGCCGTCGCCATCGAGATTGCCGCGCCGGTCGGTATCGACAAGTCCGCGTTCGATGTCCTCATGCGCCTGCCTGCCGATATCGCGCGGCTCCTCTTCCGCTTGCGACTGCGCGCTTTGATCGGTTTCGTGCGGCAGCGGCGGCCTGGCGGCCTCCTCTTCAGGCTCGTCCTTGGGCGATTCGTTCGTCGGTTTCATGTCGATGTCCAGAGTTCGCGTCGATGTGCTCATCCGCCGATGCCCAGCCGCTTTTTCATCTGCACGGTGAGCCGCTGGCGCGCTTTCGCATAGCCTTCCCACGGATCGGCGCCGAGCGCGTCCATGCGCGCGCGCGCGTTGCCGATGTTCCATTGATCGCCGCTCGTGGTGTCGTCGAGTTCGTCCCAGGCGATGGGCATCGACACGCCCATGCCGGGCCGGGCGCGCAGCGAGAATGCGCAGACCGTGCTAGAGCCGCGATTGTTGCGCAGATAGTCGATGAAGATTTTGTCGCGCCGGTTCTGCATGCCCATCTTCGCCGAAAAGAGCTTCGGCAGCGTCTTCGCCATATGCTGCGCGACCGCCTGCGAAAAGCCCTTCATCTCGTCCCAGCCGGCCTGCTTCGCAAGCGGCACGACCACGTGCACGCCCTTGCCGCCGCTCGTCTTGCAGAACGACGCGAGCCCCAGTTCATTCAGCAGGTCGCGCGTGAGTTTCGCGGCTTCGAGCATGCGGTCCCAGCCGACGCCTTCTCCCGGATCGAGGTCGAACACCATGCGATCCGGCTTCTCGATGTTCGAGATCACCGAGTTCCACGTATGCAATTCGATCGTGCCCATTTGCGCGGTGCCGACGAGCGCCTGCGCCGACTCGACCGTCAGCAGCGGCGGATGGTCGGGGTCGGCATCCGGATGCTGCGTGATATGCGGAATCGCGAGCCTCGCGCTGTGCTTCTGAAAGAACAGCTCGCCGCCGATATCGTCCGGCGCGCGCACCAGCGACACGGCACGGTCCTGCAGATGCGGCAGCATCCATTCGGCGATCGACGCGTAATACTCGACGACATCGAGCTTCGTGAGGCCCGTCGATTTATCGATCACACGTTCAGGATGGCTTATCTTCACGCCTTCCACCTCGGTCGCGCTCTTTTTCGACGCCGATTTCGCCGGCGCTTTTACCGCCACTTTCCTGGCCGCCGTCTTGCGCGCTTTCGGCTTCTTAGCCGTGTCGTCTTCGACCTCCGCTTCCACCTTCTCCGCCGATGCCG
This sequence comes from Caballeronia sp. LZ016, assembly GCF_031450805.1. Lineage (NCBI taxonomy): Bacteria > Pseudomonadati > Pseudomonadota > Betaproteobacteria > Burkholderiales > Burkholderiaceae > Caballeronia > Caballeronia sp. LZ016. The sequence continues at coordinate 2,184,146 of NZ_JARTVY010000001.1, read as the reverse complement.
CCTCTTCCTTCACGATCTGCCGCGCCGGCTTGTCGTCGCGCAGACTGACGAACGATGCTTGTCGCACGATGCGCTCCTTGGTCCATTCCGCAAAATTGCATTCGGCCACGAGTTCCGGTTTCACCCAATGCACGGGTGTGCGGCTGCGCTCTTGCGGCTCGCGCTCGAAGGGCATCCGATCCGTCTCGCGCTTGTCGAGTTCCTTTTTCACCGCGACGAGCGTCGCATGGTCGAAGCCGCTGCCGACTCGTCCCGCATATTGCAGCTTGCCCTTGCCGTCATACACGCCGAGCAGCAGCGCACCGAACTGCCCGCGGCTTCCCGAAGGCTCCGAATAGCCGCACACGACGAACTCCTGCCGCCGGCGGCACTTGAGCTTGATCCACGAATTGCTGCGCCCGGATACATACGTGCTGTCGATTCGCTTGCCGATGATGCCTTCCAGCGACATGTCGCACGCGCTCTTCAGCAGATCGTCGGCGCTGAAGGCGAAGTCTTCGGAATAACGCAGCGCGGGATCGTCGACCGGCTCGACAATCGCCTTCAACAACGCGCGACGCTGCACGAGCGGCACATTGCGCAAGTCATAGCCGTTGAGGAACGCGAGATCGAAGAAGTACACGACGATGCCCTGCGGACGACCGACATCGAACGCGTTTTGCAGCGCCTGGAAATCCGGCAGCCCGCGATCGTCGAGCACGACGGCTTCGCCGTCCAGCCATCCGCTTTCGATATCGAGCTTCTCCAGCGCCTTGACCTGCTTCGGAAACTTGGCTGTCCAGTCGTTGCCGTTGCGCGTGAAGATGCGGATGTCGCGCTTGCCGTTCGATTGCTCGATGCGCGCAAGCACGCGATAGCCGTCGAACTTGATTTCATAGGTCCATTCGTCGCTGGGCGGCGCGGCATCGACGAGCGTTGCGAGTTGCGGCTTGAGCAGCGCGGGGAGCTTCGCCCTGACTGCGCCTTCGATCGCCGGATCATGCGACAGCGCGCGCAACGACTCCGCATTGCGTGTCGCGACGATATCCGGATGCGCGTGGCCGTCGGCCTTGTCGCTTGCGGCTTTCGCCGCACGCGGAACCGTTCGCCGCGCCGCCGGCTTCACCTTGCGTTCGGTGCGGTCGCGCAGCTCGCCGCTCTCGAGCCGCGCGCCGAGCGAATCGGACAACACGCTTCCCGGTTTCTTCAGGAGAACGTCGTATTCCGATTCGGGCCGCGCTTCGTCGTCGCGCTCCTTGATGAGAAACCATTGCTCCTTGTCGCCGCTGCCGCGCATGTGACTGCGCACGAGCGTCCAGCCGCCTTGCAGCTTTTCGCCGTCGAGGACGAACTTGAGCTTGCCTTTTTCGTACTCGCGCGCGGCGTCCTCGGGGCCGCCTGCCTGCGGCGCCCACGTCCCGCGATCCCATACGATGACGCTGCCCGCGCCGTAATTCCCCTCGGGAATAGCGCCTTCGAACGAGCCATAATCGATCGGATGATCTTCGACATGCACCGCCAGCCGCTTCACCGACGGATCGAGGCTCGGTCCCTTCGGCACTGCCCATGACTTGAGCGTGCCGTCGAGTTCCAGTCGAAAGTCATAGTGGAGACGACGGGCATCGTGCTCCTGAATGACGAAGGAAAGTGCCTGTTTCGCGGGCTTTTTCGCGCGCGACGCCCGGCGCGCGGCGGTCTTCTCTCCCGACGGCTCAGGCGTCTCGTTGAAACGCCGCATGCGTTGATAGGTTTCGAGCTTGCCCGTCATCGTCGTGAAGGCTCCTTTGCCGGTGCTTTCATGGATTGCGGATCATCGCGCTCAGGCGCGCTTGCGACGCGCCGTCTTGCGCGCGGGCCGCGCCGGTTCCTCACTGGCGTCATCGCCCGAATCGTCTTTCGCCCGCGATGCCTTGCCGCCCTTCGTCGCGCCGCCGCTCTTCAGGCTTCGCTTGAGCAGTTCGGACAGATCGAGAATGTCCGCGCTCGCCTTCTCTTCGCCGCCTTCCTCGAACTTCATCACCTCGGCGATCTTGCCTTCCTTCACCTTCTGATCGACGAGCTTCATGATGTCGTCGCGGAAGGTGTCGTGATACTTCGTCGGATCCCAGGAATCGCTCATGTCGTCGATGAGGCGCTTGGCCATATCCAGCTCCTTCGACGTGACGCCCGCTTTCTTCGTGTCCTCGTCGGGAAACGTGAACTGCGTGAAATCGCGGACTTCGTCGCCCCATCGCAAGGTGTTGAGCGCGAGCGCCGGACCGACCGGAATCAGCGCGGCAAGATGCTGCTTGTTGTGCAGGACGACGCTTGCAATGCCGACTTTGCCGGTGTCCTTCAGCGCATCGCGCAGAAGCGCATAGACTTTCTCGCCCTTGCGATCGGGCGTCAGGTAGTACGGCGTATCGAGCGACAGGAACGAGATTTCGGGCGCGTCGACGAACGAGAGGATATCGACCGTCTGCGTCGACTCGGGATTGGCCGCGCGGATTTCCGCGTCGGTCATCACGACATACTTGCCCTTCTCGTATTCGAAGCCGCGCACGATGTTGTCGCGCGTGACGTCCTTGCCCGTGTTCTTGTTGATCTGCTTGTAGCCGATGGGGTCCATCGAGCGCTTGTCGAGCAGATTGAAGCCGACTTTCTCCGACTGCGTGGCCGGATAGAGTTGCACGGGCACGTGGACCAGCCCGAAGCTGATCGCGCCTTTCCAGATCATGTGCGGCATCGCGAGCACCTCTTTGTCGGAACGGTCGATGAGTGCGCCGGACGTGGAGATGCGGCGCATTGCGCATCGTGAGGTGTCGCAGGAAGTGTGCCAAACATCGCTTTCGGCGCGCGATGTCGGTGGCGGCTGAAAAATCGACAGTTAGTTGCGTGGTGGACCGAATGCAAAATGCCGTTCGCCCGTGCGTGCGCGAAACAGCGACCTCTACTTCCGGCTGGCGGTGACAGTCAGTTGGGTGCCGTCATCGAGCGTGACGGTCTTCTTGGAGCCGGTGGACGTCGGCATCGAGAAGCGAATGATCTGGCTCAGGTGGTTATCGCCGGGACATTGCAGCGACTTGCCGCCTACCGTGACCTTGCTCGTGCCCTTCGGCGCATAGGCACGAAAGCTGAGTTGCACGTTGGCGACGCCGTTATCCGCGACGACCGGCGCAAAGCGAATCTGCACTTGCCGCACGGCCATGCCTTCCGCGCTGCGCGGCACGGATGCGACCTGCAGGCACGCATCCGGCACCGGTTGCGCACCGCTCGGCGCCGTGCCCTGCCAGGTGAAGTCGTCGGACTGACCTGAGCGGATGGTGCGCGTCTCCTGCTCGTTGCCGAAGTTCTTCGACGCCATCTTGATCGTATATTTGATGGGGCCGTCGTTGGGCGCCTCGGAGAGGACCTTGATACCGGGCGTCGCGTGAGCCGTCGCGAGCGCGGTCATCGCGACCATGGCTGTGATGGCGCTCCGGCCTGCGTTCGAACGTCGATTCATCCGGCACCTCCGTGACAAGCACTCGATGATGATCCGGCGCAGTGGACGCCGAATCGGCTTATAGCGGAGTCAGTCTAGCGCCGCGCGCGCGCGGCCCTTCTCATGGAAAACCCGAGGCGGCCGCGCGGCAAAACGAAGCACCCAACCGTTTCGGCACCAGTGTCAGAAGCCCGTCAGCACGAGCTTGCCGATCGCCCGGCCTTCTTCGAGAAGGCGATGCGCCTCGCGCAGATTGGCCGCATCGATCTTGCCGATGTTCTTGCCGAGCGTCGTGCGGATGATGCCCGCGTCGATCAGCCGCGCCACTTCGGACAACAGCTTGTGTTGCTCGATCATGTCGGGCGTCTTGAACATCGCGCGGGTGAACATGAACTCCCAATGGAACGCGGCGCTCTTCGCCTTCAGCAGATCGATAGCCAGCGGCCCCGCATTCTCGACGATCGTGCAGATGCCGCCTTGCGGCTTCACGACCTCGGCAGTTGCCGGAAAATGCTTGTCCGTGTCGTTGAAAATGAGCACGTAATCGACCTGGCCGATGCCTGCGTCTTTCAGTTGCTTCGGGATGTCCTCGAAGTGATTGACGATGCGATCCGCGCCCAGCTCCGTCGCCCATTTCGCGGATTCGGGCCGTGACGCCGTCGCGATGACATGCAGCTTTGCGACCTGCTTCGCGAGCTGGATGCCGATCGAGCCGACGCCGCCCGCGCCGCCGATGATCAGCACGGTCTTGCCCTCGTCCTTGCCTTCGGCGGACACCTTCAGGCGGTCGAAGAGCGCCTCCCATGCGGTGATGGTCGTGAGCGGAAGCGCCGCCGCGTGCGTGAAATCGAGCGATGCCGGCTTCGCCCCGACGATGCGCTCGTCCACCAGATGGAACTCGCTATTCGCGCCCTGACGCGTGATGTCGCCGGCGTAGTACACCGGGTCGCCGACCTTGAACAGCGTGACTTCGGGGCCGATCGCTTCGACGACGCCGGCGGCATCCCAGCCGAGCACGCGCGGCGTTTCTTCGACCTTGTCCTTCGGCGCGCGGACTTTCGTGTCGACCGGATTGACGGCGATCGCCTCCACCTTCACGAGCAGGTCGCGGCCAGTGGGGGTCGGTTTGTTCAGCTCGATATCGACGAGTGATTCGGGATTCGAAATCGGCAAATAGCGGGTCAGACCGATGGCTTTCATGAAAGCTCCTATGTTGAATTGAAACGATGGACGCATCGTAGCTTGCATGCAGCATGCAGAAAACCACGATAATTCCTGAAACAATTTTTCGGGAAATCCATCGAATGGGCGAACTGTTGTCCGGAGGCGGGCGCGATCGGCTCGATTTGCTCGACGTGGCGCTCTTCGTGCGGGCCGCAGCGCTCGCGAATCTGTCGTCGGCGGCGCGGGAATTCGGCTTGTCGCCTGCCGTGGCGAGTGCGCGGATCGCGGGACTGGAGAGAATGCTCGGCGCGCGGCTTCTGCATCGGACGACGCGGCGCGTGAGCGTCACGCAGGAAGGCGAAATCTTCGCGATGCATGCGCGCAGCCTGCTCGAAGCGGCGGAAGCGGCGCGGGCGTCGGTCGGGCGGGCTCTCGAACAGCCGCACGGACGGCTGCGCGTGACGATGCCATCATCGCTCGGCCGGCAGCACATTTCGCCGCTCATCCCTGAATTCCTGCGGCAGCATCCGGCCGTCACCGTCGATCTGCGCATGACCGATCAGATCGTCGATCTCGTCGAGGAAGGGATCGATCTCGCGGTGCGCATCGGCGCGCTAAAGGATTCGACGCTGGTCGCGCGCAAGCTCGCGAGCAATCGCCGCGTGCTATGCGCGTCGCCGGCTTATCTCGCGCGGCACGGAACGCCGCGCCATCCAGCCGATCTCACGCATCACGAATGCGTCATCCTCGCGGATCAGCGCGACTGGAGTTTCGTCACGCCGACCGGCGTCATCGATGTCCGCGTGTCGGGCCGGCTCGTGACGGACAACGGCGAAGTCATCCGCGATGCGCTCGCCGCGGGCATCGGCATCGGACTGAAATCGACGTGGAGCGTCGCGCCGCTTCTGGCGAGCGGCGAACTGGTGACGGTGCTCCATGACTATCCGCTCGCGCAGACCGTCGCGATATGGGCGGTGTATCCGAGCCGCGCGTTCGTGCCGCCGAAGACGCTGGCCTTCATCGAGTTCCTGGCGGGACAGTTCGGCGAGCCGCCTTACTGGGATCGGGAGCCGGCGCGGGTGCAGAGGTAGATGCGAGGTCTTGCATGCTGGATGACGCGTCTCGCGTGCTGCATGGATATCGCTTTAGTGCGCCTGTGAGTTTCAAGAAGCAGCGAAGAAAACCCACGCCTGGGATGCTGCTTAACGGAGCGGGTGCAAAGACGGGTTGCAAACCGCATCGGATGTTGCATCTTGCATGTTGCGTGCTGCATGCAGATCGCTTCGGCTCCGCCCTCTTCGACCTTCTACGCGCCGCCGCGTTACCAGAAATCAACCGCATCGCGCATGACGTCACGCAGCGGCAATCGCATTCTGAATGCATCACGCCGCGCGCATCATGCACAACGCAACATGCGAAAGCGCGCGCCCACACAACAAGCATTCCGATGAAGCCTCACCGCGCCCCGTACAATAGCCGTCTTCGCGCAACCTCCGCACCGTCTTCGATGAATCTCGTCATACAGAGCCCCGCACCGATCTCCGATTCGCACATGGGACCGCTCGCGGCCCTCGCCCGCTGTAGCGAAACAGCGCGCATCGACGACACGCTCCTGCGTTTGTCCGATGCCGACCCGCTTCAGCGCGCCGACATCGACGCTTATTGCGGAGCACATGCGCTCGACTACGCGTTCATCGAGCCGCAAGCGCAACTCTCCGACTTCGGCCTCGTCGCGATGGACATGGACTCGACGCTCATCACGATCGAATGCATCGACGAAATCGCCGATTTCTGCGGGCTGAAAGCCGAAGTCGCAGCGATCACCGAAGCGGCGATGCGGGGTGAGATCAAGGACTTCAACGAGAGCCTGACCCGCCGCGTGGCGTTGCTGAAAGGCCTGGACGCGAGCGCCCTCGAGCGCGTCTACGAAGAACGCCTCCATCTATCGCCCGGCGCGGAACGCATGCTCGAAGGTGCCCGCGCCGCTGGCCTCAGAACGCTGCTCGTTTCAGGTGGATTCACGTTCTTCACGGAGCGCTTGAAAGCGCGGCTCGGCATCGACTACACGCGTGCGAATACGCTCGAAATCGTCGATGGCAAGCTGACGGGCAAGGTCATCGGCGAAATCGTGAATGCCGATGTCAAAGCGCGGACGCTGCGCGAGACGTGCGAAGCGATCGGCATCGATCCGAAGCGGGCGATCGCGATGGGCGACGGATCGAATGACCTGAAGATGATGGGCGAAGCAGGCCTCTCGGTGGCGTTCCGCGCGAAGCCGGTCGTGCGCGAGGCCGCGACCGTTGCATTCAACTTCGTCGGTCTCGACGGCCTGCTGCGCCTGTTCTGAAGCGATCAGCCCAGCGCCTTGCCGAGCGCCGCCTCCAGGTCCGCGCGCAAGTCCGCTTCGTCTTCCAGACCGATATAAAGCCGCACCAGCACCCCTTCGTGCGGCCACTGCGACGCCGTGCGCATCGAGCGGATGTTGTACGGCATCGCGAGGCTGTGCGCGCCGCCCCAACTCCAGCCGATCGCGAACAGTTTCAGCGCCTCGACGAACGCATCGACCTGAGCGGCGCTATAGCGCCCGTCGAACACGATGGAGAACAGCCCGCCCGCGCCGCCCGTGAAGTCGCGCGCGAAGCACGCGTGGCCGGGACAATCTTCCATCGCGGGATGCAGCACCGCGGCCACTTCCGCGCGCGTCTTCAGCCAGCGTGCGAGTGCGAGCGCCGAGCGGTCGTGCGCTTCGTAGCGCAGTTTCATCGACGGCAGGCTGCGCAGCACGAGCGATGCATCGTCCGCCGAAACGCCGACGCCCAGACGCATCCGCGCGCGCTTCAGCTTCTTGTGCAGCTCGATGTCGCGCGTGATCGTCGCGCCCATCAGGATGTCGCTGCCGCCCGACTGGTACTTCGTCAGCGCCTGCACCGAAATATCGACGCCGTGCTCGAACGGCTTGAACGCGAGCCCTGCGGAATACGTATTGTCGATCGCCGTCACGATGCCGCGCGCCCGCGCGACCGCCACGATCGCCGGGACGTCCTGTACTTCCATCGTCACGGAGCCCGGCGCTTCCAGCCAGATCAGCTTCGTGTTCGGCCGGATTGATTCGGCGATGCCCGCGCCCGCCATCGGATCGTAATAGCTCACTTCGAGACCGAAGTCGGCGGCGAGCCAGTCCGCGTGCTCGCGATTCGGCGAGTAAGCGTTGTCGGGTACCAGCACGTGATCGCCCGCCTTGACCAGCCCGAAATACACGTTCGATATCGCCGCCAGACCGGACGGCTGCAGCAGCGCGTGCTCGCCGCCTTCGATCGCCGCGAGGCGTTGCGCGAGCGCGATCGTCGTCGGCGTGCCGTGCAGGCCGTAGCGCCACTTGGAATCGTCGCTCCAGACGAGTGCGCGCATCGTCGCGAGATCGGGGAACACGACCGTCGATGCCCGCGCCACCGGCACCGCGAACGACTCGAAGCCGGGCATGATGCGATCGTTCGGCTGCACGATGCGGGTTTGCAGGTCGCGGTTCTGGCTGCTTGAATCGGTCATGAGGTAAAGAGCGTTGAGGATGAGGGGAAGTGCAACGAACGCGCCTTCATTCGCCGATGATCACGTTGCTCGTGCCACCGACGGCATTGGGCGGCGGAGGCGGCGGCGCGGGTTCCAGCGATGGCGCCGCGTGGCTCGGCGCAGGCGGCAATTTCACGCCCGCCACGGCCGGGCGCAGATCGAACGGCTGCGCGTTCGAATCGTCCGGGTCCATGCGCTCGCCCGACACGCTGCCGTCCGCCTCGAACTTGCCGATCCAGTTGCCCGTGATATGCGTGCCGTCGTTCGATTCCTCGATCTCGAGCGCATCGCCGTCACGGTCGCCGGCCACGAGAATCACCGACGCGCTGCCCGCGAAACGGTATTCGCCATGCACGCCGGAAGGCTCGTCCGTTTTCGCGCCGAGCTTCATCTCGATCTGCCTGCCGCCCAGCGTGCCGACATAGCGCGGGAAACGCGCGTAGTCAGGGTTCGGCGACAGCGGCTTTTGCGGCGGCAAGGCGAGCGTGCGGATGGCGTCGTCCGCGCCGTGAGACTCGCCTTTCGGCGCGACCGTGCCGGCCCCGCTCGAGGTATCCGGCGGCATCGGCGAATTGCAGCCCGCGAGCGCAAGCGCGGACACCAGCGAGGCCGCAATCATCATCGTCGGCCGGACCGGGAAGGCCGGCCGCCTGGTTGCTTCTTTCATGCTTGCTTCCTTCGATACCACGTCAAATGCGCTCGAAGATCGCCGCGATGCCCTGCCCGCCGCCGATGCACATCGTCACGAGCGCGTAGCGGCCGCCGATGCGTTGCAGTTCGTACAGCGCCTTCACGGTGATGAGCGCGCCTGTCGCGCCGATCGGATGGCCGAGCGAAATGCCCGAGCCGTTCGGGTTGACCTTCGCGGGATCGAGCTTGAGTTCCTTCGTGACCGCGCAGGCTTGCGCGGCGAAGGCTTCGTTCGCTTCGATGACGTCGAGATCGTTGACGGTAAGCCCCGCGCGTTCCAGCACCTTCTGCGTCGCCGGCACGGGGCCGATGCCCATGATCTTCGGATCGACGCCCGCGTGGGCGTAGGCGACGAGGCGCGCGAGCGGCTGCAGGCCGCGCTTCTCCGCGACGCCCCGCTCCATCAGCACGACGGCCGCCGCCGCGTCGTTGATGCCCGACGCATTGCCCGCCGTTACCGTGCCGTTCTCCTTCGCAAACACTGGTCTGAGCTTCGAGAAGTCATCCGCCGTCGCGTTCATGCGTACGTGCTCGTCGCGGTCGAAGACGGTATCGCCCTTCTTCGATGCCAGCGTGATCGGCAGGATCTGGTCCTTGAAATAACCGGCCTCGATTGCCTTCGCCGCACGGCGGTGCGATTCGAGCGCGAGCGCGTCCTGCGCCTCGCGCGTGATGCCGTACTTGTTCGCGACGTTCTCCGCCGTCACGCCCATGTGGATCTTGTTGAACGGATCGTTGAGGGCGCCGAGCATCATGTCGACGATGCGCGCGTCGCCCATGCGCTGGCCGAAGCGCGCCGCCGGCATCACGTACGGCGCGCGGCTCATGCTTTCGGCGCCGCCGCCGATCGCGATGTCGGCATCGCCCAGAAGGATGGACTGCGACGCCGACACGATCGCCTGCAGCCCCGAGCCGCACAGCCGGTTGACCGTGAGCGCGGGCGCGTCCTGCGTGACGCCGCCTTCGAGTGCGGCGACGCGCGCCAGATACATGTCGCGCGGCTCGGTCTGGATCACGTTGCCGAACACCACATGGCCGACCTCATCGCCCGACACGCGCGCCCGCGACAGCGCTTCCCGCACCACGCGCGCGCCGAGATCGCCCGGCGTGAAATCCTTCAGCGCACCGCCGAAGTCGCCGATCGCCGTGCGCACGCCGCTTGCCACCACTACTTCGCGCTTCATGTTGTCGTCTCCTTGTCTTGTGTTCTGGATTATCCGGCGAGCGCCTGTTGCACGGCCGCCCGGTCCGGAATCGGCGCGACCGCGCCGAAGCCTTGCGTCGATAATGCCGCCGCCACGTTCGCATAGTGAGCGGCGGTGAAAGGATCGTCGCCCGCCACGATGCGTGCGATGAACGCGCCGCCGAAGCAATCGCCCGCGCCGGTCGCATCGACCGCATTGACGACGCGGCCCGGCACCACGCGCCGCTCGTCGGGTGTCGCGATATACGCGCCTTCCTTGCCGAGCTTCAACGCGACGACTTTCGGGCCGAGCGCGAGCAGCGTATCGACGATGGCGTCCTTGTCCTCATGACCGGTGAGCACGGTGACGTCGTCGTAGCTCGGCAGGCAGATATCGGTAAGGCGGATGGCTTCGAGCATCACTGCGCGGGCGCGGGCGAGCGGCCACAGCTTGAGGCGCAGGTTCGTATCGAAGCTGACCTGGACGCCGTGCGCGCGTGCGTGGTCGATGGCGGCGAACGCGGCATCGCACGCGGCGACGCCGATCGCGAGGCTGATGCCCGACAGATGCACCACCTTCGCGCCCGCGATCGTGTCGAGCGGCAAGTCGGAGGGCGCATAGCGGCTCGCCGCCGATCCCGCGCGCAAATAGTCGAAGCGATGCCCGGTCTCGCCGTGCGATACGAAATAGACGCCGGTCGGCGCGTGAGGATCGATCCGCACCGAGGATGTATCGACGTTCTCCGCGCGCCACAGATCGAACAGCAGTTGGCCGAACTGGTCATTGCCCACGGCGGAGACGAAGCCGGTCGCCGCGCCCTGCCGCGCCGCGGCGATCAGGAAGTTGGAGACGTCGCCCCCGAAGCCTTGCAGATAATTCGGCTCGTTGCGCTTCGACTGATTGAACTCGATCATTGCCTCGCCGAGCGCGAGGATGGCGGGATGCTGCGGCGTCATCGTCATGGTTCAGACCTCGCCCCAGAGATCGTGGCCGTCCGCGCCGGTGATTTTCACGGAGACGAAGTCGCCCGCCTTGTAGCGCTTGGACGCCTTTGTCGGCGGCGCGATATAGACGACGCCATCGATTTCCGGCGCATCCGCCGCCGTGCGGCCGACCCCGCCTTCGGCGCTGACTTCGTCGACGAGCACCTTCACCGTCTTGCCGACCTTCTTTTTCATGCGCTTCGCCGACAGTTCCTCGGCGAGTTCCATGAAGCGCGCGCGGCGTTCCTCGCGCACTTCGTCGGGCAGCGCGCCGTCGAGTTCGTTCGCGCTCGCGCCCTCTACCGGCGAATACGCGAAGCAGCCGACGCGGTCCAGATCTGCTTCCTTGATGAAGTCGAGCAGCGTCTGAAACTGTTCTTCGGTTTCACCGGGGAAGCCCGCGATGAACGTGCTGCGGATGGTCAGGTCGGGGCACATGGCGCGCCACGCCTTCACGCGTTCGAGCACCTTCTCCGCGTTGGCCGGGCGTTTCATGCGCTTCAGCACTTCCGGATGCGCGTGCTGGAACGGCACGTCGAGATACGGCAGGACGTGGCCTTTGAGCGGACCCGCGGCCATCATCGGGATGACTTCATCGACGCTCGGATACGGATAGACGTAATGCAGCCGCACCCACGCGCCGTACTGCGCGGCCAGCTCGCCGAGCGCGCCGACCAGTTCGGTCATGCGCGTCTTGAGCGGCTTGCCGTTCCAGAAACCGGTGCGGTATTTGACGTCGACACCGTACGCGCTCGTGTCCTGCGAAATAACGAGCAGTTCCTTGACGCCCGACTTGAACAGATTCTCGGCTTCGAGCATGACTTCGGCGACGGGCCGCGACACGAGGTCGCCGCGCATCGACGGGATGATGCAGAACGCGCAGCGATGATTGCAGCCTTCGGAGATCTTCAGATACGCGTAGTGACGCGGTGTGAGCTTGATGCCGGCGGGCGGCACGAGGTCGACGAAGGGATCGTGTGGTTTCGGCAGATGCGTGTGCACCGCGTTCATCACTTCGTTGGTGGCATGCGGACCGGTGACCGCGAGCACCTTCGGGTGTACTTCTTCGATGAGGCCGGTGCCGCTCGCGCTCTTTTTTGCGCCGAGGCAGCCGGTGACGATGACCTTGCCGTTTTCGCTGAGCGCTTCGCCGATGGCGTCGAGGCTTTCCTGGACGGCTTCATCGATGAAACCGCATGTGTTGACGACGACGAGATCGGCGCCGTCGTACGTGCCGGAGATTTCGTAGCCTTCGGCGCGAAGTTGGGTGATGATCTGCTCGGAATCGACCAGGGCTTTGGGGCAGCCGAGGCTGACCATACCGATTTTCGGCGCTGGCGCTGCGGGGGTGGATTTTGCTGGAGTGTTCACGGGGTATTCGGGCAGGGGCACGGTTGCGGCGTGCTTTTTGCCGCTGGGGCGCGGCGAGGTTTAGTATTTTAACTGGTTTGGGCGGGGGGTTTTGTGCGGCTTGTGGTGGTGCTCTTGCCGGCGTCTCGGGTTTGTGTTCAGTAGCCGCCTTCCCGGCGGGCGGGGTAACTTTCTTGGCTGTCGACGGAGTTGGCGCTTCAGCGCCTTACTCTGGTTTCATGCAAGAAAAGCAGCTTCTCTTCTGAACCGCTCGATGCAGTGATTTATGCGGCCACTTCGTAGGACACCAGTGGCTCTCAGCTTGCAAACAGCCCTGAATCACCTTCCGCGCCCACTATTACTAACGTCCTGCGAGCCCCTTGGCTCGAAAAACCAACGGTGCCCATACGGTCGCGAACAAGCTCAACGGACGCCACCACTGCAACGTGAAGAACTGCGTTAGGAACACCAGGACCGATCCCTCGGCAACCACCTGTTCTTCGTCGCGAGCTAGTGTGCCACCGGTATTAACGAGCCAGGGGGCTCGGAGGACGTTAGTAGTCAGTGGGCGTGGAAGGTGATTCAAGGCTCTGTCAAACTGAGGGCCACCGATTTTCTACGAAGTGGCCACTCAGATCAGTGCATCGTGCCGTTCGAGAAAAAGCTGCTTTCTTTGGTGATTTTCTTTGCATGGGACCAGAGTAAGGCGCTGAAGCGCCAACTCTGGTCGACAGCCGAGAGAGTGACCCCCGCCCCGGGGAGGAGCGCACGAATAAACCGACACGAATACAAGTTCAACGCAAACACAGGCGAACGAAACAAACACAAGCCCGCCGACCCGCAGAGAAAAACACCACTACAACCCCACGCTCAGCGACAAGAAAAAGCGCTTTACTTCTTCTCGCCAGAAGAACCCGAACCCTGCTGCCCGGGAAACGGAAACGTATTGAACATCGACTTCGCCTGATTCTGCATCTGCTCCTGCATCTGCACGAACATATTCTTCGACTGCTCGATATAGTTCGTCATCATCCCCTGCATCATCGGGGCCTGCATGTTCATGAACTGCGACCAGACTTCCGGATTCAGCGCATTGCCGTCATAAATGCCCTTGCTCTGTTCGGACAGTTTCTGCTGAATGTCGATGAACGCCTGGATATTCTTCTCCAGATACGTGCCCATCATGCCCTGCATCGCATGGCCGTAAAAGCGGATGATCTGCGAAAGCATCACCGATGAAAACATCGGCAAGCCGCCACTCTCTTCTTCGAGAATGATCTGCAGAAGAATGCTGCGCGTCAGGTCGTCGTTGGACTTCGCGTCGAGCACCTTGAAGTCTTCCTGATCGAGCACGAGTTGCTTCACATCCGACAACGTGATGTAGGTGCTCGTCTCCGTGTCATACAGCCGGCGATTCGGATATTTTTTTATCAGCCGCTCGGCGGATTTCTTTGTAGTAGTAGGGGTGGTCATTGAACGCCTTTAAACGCAAGACTTTACTGCGGTGGCAGCAGGCATGTCTTGCGTTGTCGCAAAAAAGCGTTGCTGCTGGGTCGCCGCGTCATTGATATATCCGGCAAGCGCGGCGAGCCGGACAGGCGCCCCGGGCGCCCGGCCGACCGCCGCCGCCCGTCAGCCCATGTGCAAGCCACCGTTGAGCGAAAAGTCCGCGCCGGTGGAAAAACCCGATTCCTCCGAAGCCAGCCACGCAACGATCGACCCGATCTCGTCCGGCGTGCCGAGACGTCGGACAGGAATGGTCGCCACGATCTTTTCCAGCACTTCAGGACGAATCGACTTCACCATGTCCGTGCCGATATAGCCCGGCGACACCGTGTTGACCGTCACGCCCTTGGTCGCCACTTCCTGTGCAAGCGCCATCGTGAAGCCGTGAATGCCGGCCTTCGCCGTCGAATAGTTCGTCTGGCCGAACTGGCCCTTCTGCCCGTTCACCGACGAAATATTGATGATGCGGCCGAAGCCGCGCTCCACCATGCCGTCGATCACCTGCTTCGTCACGTTGAAAAGGCTCGTCAGGTTCGTGTCGATGACGGCCGTCCAGTCCTCGTGCGTCATCTTCCGGAACACCACGTCGCGCGTGATGCCGGCGTTGTTCACGAGCACATCGATTTCGCCGACCTCGGCCTTGACCTTGTCGAACGCGGCCTTGGTCGAGTCCCAGTCGCCGACATTGCCTTCCGACGCGATGAAGTCGTAACCGAGCGCCTTCTGATCTTCGAGCCATTTCACGCGGCGCGGAGAATTCGGGCCGCAGCCCGCGACCACCGTGAAGCCATCCTTATGCAGACGCTGGCAAATGCTCGTGCCGATGCCGCCCATGCCGCCCGTTACATACGCTATGCGCTTCGTCATTCCCGACTCCCTTTTCGTTATGCGGACCGCGCCCGACCGCGCCGCCCGCTTCTCTCGTGTCCGTGCCGCCGACGCGTCTTACAGACGCTCGACCGCCAGCGCGACGCCCATGCCGCCGCCGATGCACAGCGACGCCAGGCCCTTCTTCGCATCGCGCTTCTGCATCTCGTGCAGCAGCGTGACCAGAATGCGGCAGCCCGATGCGCCGATCGGATGACCGATTGCAATCGCCCCGCCGTTCACGTTGATCTTCGACTGATCCCAGCCCATCTGCTTGTGCACCGCCAGCGCCTGCGCCGCAAACGCCTCGTTGATCTCCATCAGGTCCAGATCGTTCACGCCCCAGCCCGCGCGCTCCAGACAGCGCTTCGAGGCCGGCACCGGACCCATGCCCATCACCTTCGGATCGACGCCCGCGTTCGCATACGCCCTGATGCGCGCCAGCGGCGTGAGGCCCAGCGCCTCGGCCTTCTTCGCCGACATCACCACCACCGCCGCCGCGCCATCGTTGATGCCCGATGCGTTCGCCGCCGTCACCGTGCCTTCTTTCGAGAACGCCGGCTTCAGGCCCGAAAGCGCTTCGGCGGTAACGCCGTGACGCACGAACTCGTCCGTGTTGAACTGCAGCGGGTCGCCCTTGCGCTGCGGAATCGCGATCGGCACGATTTCATCGTTGAAACGGCCCGCCTTCTGCGCAGCCTCCGCCTTGTTCTGCGACAGCGCCGCGAACTGATCCTGCGCTTCGCGCGTGATGCCGTACTCGCGCGCGACGTTCTCCGCCGTCGTGCCCATGTGGTAGTTGTTGTACACGTCCCAGAGGCCATCGACGATCATCGAGTCGATCAGCTTCGCATCGCCCATGCGAAAGCCGTCGCGCGAGCCCGGCAGCACGTGCGGCGCGGCGCTCATGTTCTCCTGACCGCCCGCCACGACGATTTCCGCATCGCCCGCGATGATCGCGTTGGCCGCGAGCATCACCGCCTTCAGGCCCGAGCCGCACACCTTGTTGATCGTCATGCCGGGAACCATGTCCGGCAGACCCGCCTTGATCACCGACTGACGCGCCGGGTTCTGCCCCGAACCCGCCGTCAACACCTGCCCCATGATGACTTCGCTCACCTGCTCCGGCTTCACGCCCGCGCGCTCCAGCACCGCGCGAATCACCGTTGCACCGAGATCCGGCGCCGCGATCTTCGCGAGCGAACCGCCGAACTTGCCAACCGCCGTACGCGCGGCCGATACGATCACTACGTCAGTCATTTCAGTTTCCTTTGGCATCGCATGTTAATGCCGTTTCGTGAGTGCCTATGCGGTCTCGCGCACAGTCGCCATTTCGATGCAAGCACCGCTCAACTGTCACGCTCCAGTACATAACGGCCCGGCGCCGCCTCGATCACCGGACGAGCCTTCGACCCGAGCGATGCGCCCGGCTTCACCTGCTCGCCCGCGTTCGCGGCAAGCCATTCCGTCCACGTCGGCCACCAGCTTCCGGGGTGCTCGCTCGCGGCTTCGAACCACGCATCCGGATCGTCCGGGAGGCGGCCGTTCGCGTTGTCGAGCATCCAGAAACTGCGCTTGTTCTTCGACGGCGGATTGATCACGCCCGCGATATGTCCCGATGCGCCGAGCACGAACGTCTGCGGTCCCGACAGGATCGGCGCGGAAGCATACGCCGATTTCCACGGCACGATATGGTCCTCGCGCGAACCGTAGATGAAGGTCGGCAGGTCGAGCTTCGTGAGGTCGACGGCCTGGCCGCACACGGTCAGCGCGCCCGGCTCACGGAGCTTGTTTTCCAGATACGTGTTGCGCAGATACCAGACGCACATCGGGCCCGGCAGGTTTGTCGAGTCGCTGTTCCAGAAGAGCAGATCGAACGCCTGCGGCGTGCGGCCCTTGAGGTAATTGTCGACGACGTAATTCCACACGAGATCGTTCGGGCGCAGATACGAGAACGTGTTGGCGAACTCGATGCCGCGCATCAGTCCCGGCGGCGCGCCGTTTCTGCCGCCGATGGCCTGCTCGCGCATCTGCACGTGCGCCTCGTCGACGAAGACATCGAGCACGCCGGTATCGGAGAAGTCGAGCATCGACGTGAGCAGCGTCATCGATGCGGCCGGCTCGCTGCCGCGCGCCTTCTCGACGGCGAGCGCCGTTGCGAGCAGCGTTCCGCCGATGCAGAAGCCGAGCGTGTTGATCTTGTCCGCGCGGCTGATTTCCTTCACGACGGCCATCGTGTCGATCACGCCCTGCTGCACGTAGTCGTCCCACGTCTTGTCAGCGATCGACTGATCCGCATTGCGCCACGACAGAATGAACACCTGCTGCCCCGATTCGAGCGCATGGCGCACGAGCGAGCCTTCCGGCGACAGATCGAGGATATAGAACTTGTTGATGCACGGCGGCACGATCAGAAGCGGCCGCGCGTAGACTTTCGGCGCGAGCGGCTTGTACTGGATCAGTTGCACGAGTTCGTTCTCGTACACCACCGCGCCTTCGGTCGTCGCGATGTTCTTGCCGACCTTGAAGCCCGATTCGTCCGACTGGGAAATCTTGCCCCGCTGCATGTCGCCGAGCAGGTTGAGCATGCCCTGACGCAAGCTCTCGCCCTTGCTCTCGATGAGCGCCTTCTGTGCTTCGGGATTCAGCGCGAGGAAGTTGCTCGGCGCGGCCATCGCGGCCCACTGCTGCACCGTGAAACGGATGCGCTCACGCGTCTTCGGATCGCTCTGGATCGCGTCGGCGAGTTCCTGCAGATAACGCGCGTTCAGCAGATACCACGCAGCGGTGAACGCGAACGCCGGCGTGGATTGCCACGCGGTGTCCTTGAAGCGCCGGTCTTTCAGCGCGGCGGCGTCGATGTTCTGTGCACTCGCCTGCTTGAGCAGCTCGGTCACGTCGCGCGTGTAGTCGCTTTGCAGTTGATGCAGTCGTTCCGGTGCAATGGCTGCCGTCGGAATCTTCGGGAGCGTCGGCAAGCCCTGCATCGCCGCGCCGAAGCCCGGCATGCTGCTCGCGAGCTTCGCGAATTCCGCCAGTCCGTTCATCTTCGCGATGTCCGGCATCTGCGGCATATTCGCGATGGTCGGGAACGCGCCGGCCAGGCCGTTCGTGAGTCCGCCGAGTCCCGGAAAAGGCAGAGCGCCCAGTCCGGGCATGGCCGGCGTCGCGCCATTCGATGAAAACGCGCTCGCGGCCTGATTCGTCTGTTCAGTGAATTTGGCCCATTGACCGGGATCGGCCACCGTTCGCCATGCGTTGAGCCATTGTTCGAACGCCTGCTGCACGCCAGTCGTATCGGCTGAAGGTTGTGCCGGAGTGCTGTCGGCCGTGCTGGAGCGGGAAGATGAAGAAGAAGTTTTGGAAGCCATACCCGCCTTTGACCTCTGAGTCTCGCAAGACTGATTGTGATGCAGGCATTGCCGGGCTTTCCTGACCAGCGCGCAGAGTTTGATGCGCCTTAAATTGCGCGTGGCAAGAGTGCCTTGCTACGCCGTGCCCGATTGAATGAATTCCGGGAACATTCTTGCTCTACGGTGTCGAGCATGTCAATGCTTCATCCGATTTTGCCGCAGTGCGATATTTTTATAATTATCGTTTTCCCCCATGAAAGAAAAGGCTTCGTCACGGGGGTTGAAATCGCGATTAAGGCACCGGCGGATTAATCGGCGAGCCAGATCATGGCGGCCATGCGCCCCGTCACGCGATCGCGACGATACGAATAGAAGCGCTCCGTCTCCGTCACCGTGCAATGCGCGCCGCCATGAATGCGCGCGGCGTCGATGCCGATGCCGGCGAGGCGCAAGCGCGCGAGTGCGTAAATGTCGGCGAGATACTTGTTCCCGCTGCCTGTCGAACGGAACGCGGCCACCGTGGCGTCGCGGCGGTCTGCGCTGCACGCAGCGGCGAACGCTTGCAGCACGTCCTCTCCGACTTCGAACGCGTTCGGACCGATGGCCGGCCCGAGATATGCGTTGAGCCGGGACGCCGATGCGCCCGCCAGCGCGGCCACCCGCTCGCCGGTCTTCTCGACGATGCCCCCCGCCAGCCCGCGCCATCCCGCATGCGCGGCGCCGACCGCGCGGCCGTCGTCGTCGCAGAAGAGCACGGGCAGGCAATCGGCCGTCATCACGACACACACGATGCCCGCGCGATCGGTGACGCTCGCATCGGCGTCGACGGGTGCGCCTGCGTCGATCACCGCGTGAGCGTCCTCGACTTGCGTGCCGTGGACTTGCTGCAGCCATGCGGCGTCGCGCGCACCGGTGAGCGCGAGCGCACGGCGGCGGTTCTCGCGCACCGCGTCGGGCGCGTCGCCGGTCGAAAGGCCAAGGTTCAGCCCGCCCGCGTCCGGCGCGCCGCCGTGATAAGGCGCAACGCTGACGCCGCCAGCCCGCGTCGTGACGAAAGCGCGAACGCGCGGCGACACGCGCCATTGCGGCCACAGGCAGTGCCGCGCTTCCAGCGGGGGCGCATCGGCGGTGCGCGAACCGGTCGAACTCTCGCTCATGCTTCGTCGTCCTCGTAATCTTCGTCTTCGTCCCAGTCGCCTTCGTCCTCGTCCGTCTCGTAGGCCTGGGCGAAGTCGTCGTCTTCGTCGAAATCGATATCCTCGTCGCGCCCGAAGCCGAGTTCGGCGGCGAGCGCGGACATATCGTCGGGCACGTCCGCGCGCCAGTGCACGTCTTTGCCCGTCAGCGGATGGATCAGCCCGAGCCGCCACGCATGCAGCGCCTGCCGCGCGAAGCCGTTCGGCAGCGGCGTCACAGAACGCTTGCCGCGCGCGTGTCCGTAAACCGGGTCGCCCAGCAGCGGATGGCCGACATGCGCGCAATGCACGCGGATCTGATGCGTGCGGCCGGTTTCGAGATCGCAATGGATGGCGCTGACCGGCTGGCCTTTCCAGAGCGCCCGGTCGATGGTCCTGAAATGCGTACGCGCGTGCTTGCCCGCCGCGCTCTGCACGACGGCCATGCGCGTGCGCTCGCGGGGATCGCGGCCGATGGGCGCGTCGATCGCGCCGTCATCGCGCATGTTGCCCCAGACGAACGCGACGTAGCGGCGCTTCACGGTGCGCGCCTGCAACTGGCGCACCAGGTCGGTCTGCGCCTCGAGCGTGCGCGCGACGACCATCAGCCCCGACGTCTCCTTGTCCAGCCGATGCACGATGCCCGCGCGCGGCAGACCGGCCGCCGCGTCGCCGTATCGATGGAGCAGGCCGTTCAGCAGCGTGCCGCTCCAGTTCCCGGCCGCCGGATGCACGACCATGCCCGCCGGCTTATTGATGACCACGAGCGCGTCGTCTTCATGGACGATATGAAGCGGCACCGGCTCCGGTGTGAAAGCCAGTTGCTCCGGCAGCAGGTCGGGCACAAGCGAAATGGTCGCGCCGAGCGGTACCGACTGGCGCACTTTGGCGCGCGCCCCGTCGACGAGCACGCGCCCTTCTTCGATCCAGCCCTGCAGGCGGCTGCGCGAGAACTCTGGGAAAACCTTCGCGAGCACCTTGTCGAGCCGGTCGCCCGCGAGCGCGTCGGGAACGAGCGCGGTGCGCACGTCCCCGGACGATGCAGCCGGGTCCGTCACGCGCGCCGGTTCCGGCGAAGCCGCGTCGTCGGCCGTATTGCATCGGCTATAATCTTTGAGTTGATCTTTGGTACCACGAGTACTTGAGCGGGTCATTTGCAGAAGATTAGCGGGAAAGCTGCGGGAATGCGGCGGGAACGTTGCGGAGAACCACCGCGGAGAACCACCGCGGAGAACCGCCGCGGGGAGCCAACCGGCGGACGAAGCGATGAATGCGGAACGTCAGCACGCAACCCGCGAGTCCCCGTGCTTCGACGTTGCGGACCGGGAAACATCGCGATCGACCGAACGGCATGCCGCGCGGTAGAGACTGCACCGGAATCACAGCTGGACACAGCTTCAATCAGCCAGTAACAGCCAGTATTAGCCAGGATAAGCAAGCACTGATGCGAGCCTTCAACACCATTCATCAATCGATGCGGCAATCGATCAAGTATCTGGCGCTGGCCGCGAGCGTCGCCGTCGTGGCGGCCTGTCACGGCTTGCCCGAGAAGACCGACGAAACCGCACTCTGGAACAACAACAAATTATATACGGAGGCCCAGGACGCGCTGTCGGGCAGCGACTGGGGCAAATGCGCCAAGTACTTCGAAGCACTCGAAGGGCGCGACCCGTTCGGTCACTTCGCGCAGCAGGCGCAGATCAACGTCGCGTACTGCAACTGGAAGGACGGCGAAACCGCCAACGCCGATCAGGCCATCGACCGCTTCATCCGGCTGCATCCGGATCATCCCGAGATTTCCTACGCGTACTATCTCAAGGGCATGATCCATTTCAACGACGACCTGGGTCTCTTCGGCCGCTTCTCCGGTCAGGACATGAGCGAGCGCGATCCGAAGTCGCTGCGCGAGTCGTATGACGCGTTCAAGGTCGTCGTCGACAAATACCCGCAAAGCAAGTACGCGCCGGACGCCGCACAGCGCATGCGTTACATCGTGAACGCGCTCGCGTCGCATGAAGTGCATGCGGCCGACTATTACTATCGCCGGGGCGCGTATGTTGCGGCGATCAACCGCGCGCAGCTCGCCATCCGCGAATACAAGAATGCGCCGGCAACGGAAGAGGCGCTGCACATCATGATGATGTCGTATCAGCGGCTCGACCAGCCGCAACTCGCCGACGACACCAAGCGCGTGCTCGCCGCGACGTTCCCCGACAGCCCGTATGTCACCGGCAAGCGCCGCGCGGGCGCCGACAAGCCGTGGTATCAAATCTGGTAAGAGTCGCGTAACGGCCGGCGCATTGCGTCGGCCTGTCGACAGGGCGTCGCGGAGGCCCTATTTTTTCGCTCAAAATTTTTCTCTTGAGCAACAAAATTTAGCAATCCTCACGTCAGTGTCAGGCATGGCAGCGGTGCTGCGCGCGCCTCAACTCGACGAAAACTAAAAGAGATCAGCATGGCCGCATCCTCCTTGCGCAACAAATCAGCTCCGGCGACGCAACCCAGGCTCACGCAGCGAGACGAGTTCCTCGATGCGATGGACCTGCTGCTTCCGTGGCCGCGCCTGTGCGCCATCGTCAAGCAGCACCGGCGCGATGGCGGCGAGCGCTTTCCCGCAGGCATCGAGCGCATGTTGCGCGTCTGTTTCATCCAGAGCTGGTTCGGTCTGTCGGATCGCGCTTGCGAGGATGCGCTCATCGACAGCCTCGCGTTCAGGCGTTTCGCGCGCATCGATGAAAAATGCCCGATCGCGCCTGACGCCCGGGCAATTCAGCAATTCCGGAGCGTTCTTCAGTCGCAGCAATCGGCGGCGGCGCTGCTGGCCGAGGTGAACGGCGTGATGGCGGCGAACGGTATTCGCATCAAGGCCGGCACGATCACCAATGCGCGTATCGTTGCGAACCTTTCGGCGGGTAACGACGAAGCGAGCGAGCGCGCGGCATCCGGCAATCCGCCACGAGAAGCGCGGAGCTACGGCGACGCATACGGCAGCCTTTCCATGCGTTTCAGGCAAGCGCCGGCGCGAGCGCCATCGACCACGGACGCGAGCGCGCGCGTCGCTCAGGCGGTCGCGAACATCGAACGCATCGCGACGGCCGCTAGTCGGCCAGTTCCACGGCGGAAGTCGGCGAATCACTGAAAAACGCGCGGACGACGTCCAGTTCACGCGTGCGCTTGAACGGCGGCAAGCTCTGCCAGATTCGCCGTCCGTAGGGCTTGTCGACGAGGCGCGTGTCGCAGATCATCAGCACGCCGCGGTCGGTTTCGGCGCGAATCAGGCGGCCTGCGCCCTGTTTGAGCGTGATGACCGCCTGCGGCAACTGATGCACCGCGAAGGGGCTCAGCCCTTTCTTCGTGAGCGCGTCGAGGCGGGCGGCGAGCACGGGATCGTCGGGCGGCGCGAACGGCAGCTTGTCGATGACGACGAGCGACAGCGCATCCCCTCTCACATCGACGCCTTCCCAGAAACTCTGGCTGCCGACGAGAATCGCGTTCCCATACGCGCGGAAGCGATCGAGCAGTTCGGTGCGGCTCGCATCGCCCTGAACGAGCAGCGGATTGTCCCAGCCGCGCCGCTCGATCACATCGCGCAGACGCGAAGCGATGCGATCGACCGCGCGCAGCGTCGTACACAGCACGAACGCGCCGCCACCCGCCGCCTCGATCACCGGCAACGCGGCTTCGAAGACGGCGTCGGTGAACTGCGGCGACGACGGCTGCGGGAGATTGCGCGGCACGTAGAGCAGGCCTTGCGACGGGTAATCGAACGGGCTCGGAAGCGTCATCGAGCGGCGCGCGTTCAGACCCATTTGCGCCGCGTAATGCGTGAAGTCGCCGCGCACCGACAGCGTCGCCGACGTGAAAATCCACGCGCGCGGCACGCCGGCGCGCTGTTTCGCGAAGATCGGCGCGACCGACAGCGGCGTCTCGTGCAACTGAACGGTGTGCGAGAACACTTCGATCCAGCGCACCATCTCGTTCGGCTCTTCCTTCGCGGCTTCTTTCGCGATGGCCTCGTCCTCGACGACGGCGCGCTCCAGCGGCGTCGGCGGCGTGGTCCAGCCCGAGAGCTGGTCCTGCAACTCGCGCGCGCGGCGCACGAGCGCCTGCAGCGATTCCGCCCGCTCCGCATGCGATGACAGCGCCGCCGCGAGCGCATCGAGATGCGTTTCGAGCGTATCGAGCGCGTCGAACAGCGGATGCCCGTCGGGAAGCTGGCCGAGCGAGAAGCGCGCCGAGTCTTCCTTGAACGCGAGCCGCAAATCCCGTGCGGCGCGTTCCAGCGCGGCGCCGAGCTTGGTCCAGTCGGCCGCGTCGCGAGCGTGACTCAGACCTTCGGCGACGGTATCGCGGGCGAGTTCGAGCAGTTGCGTCGTCGAGAGCGTCTCGCCGAAGAAAAGCGTTGCGGTTTCCGGAAGCTGATGCGCTTCGTCGAAGATGATCGTGTTGGCCATCGGCAGGAGTTCGGCCATGCCGGTGTCGCGCAACATCACGTCGGCGAAGAAGAGGTGGTGATTCACGACGACCATGTCCGCCTGCTGCGCCTCCTTGCGCGCCTGCATCACGAAGCAATCCTTGTAATGCGGGCATTCCTGGCCGAGACAGTTGTCGCGCGTGGACGTGACCATCGACCAGACGGGCGAGTTTTCCGGGACGCTTGCGAGTTCGGCCTTGTCGCCGGTGCGCGTGATCTTCGCGAAACGGACGATCTCCTGCAGATGCGACGTGTCCTGCCGCGACGGCAGGCGGCCGTTATCGGCGGTGCGCTCCAGATAATAGTGGCAGAGGTAGTTCGCGCGGCCCTTGAGCATCGCGACCGAGACGGGCACGGCGAGGGCATCGCGCACGGTCGGGATGTCGCGCTGAAAAAGCTGGTCTTGCAGATGCTTCGTGCCGGTCGAGACGATGACCTTGCCGCCCCACAACATGGCCGGGACCAGGTAGGCGTAGGTCTTGCCGGTGCCGGTCCCTGCTTCGACGATGAGCGTGTTCTCGCCGCCGTCGATGGCCGCTTTCGCGGTTGCGATGCCGATGTCGTCGGCGGGCGTCTCGTCGGGGGCATACGGCTTGTCCGATGGCCCGAGCTTGCGCGCGGGACGGCGCTGCGCTTCGAACATCGCGGGCTCGGGCATTGCGCGGCCGGACGCTTCCATCGCGGCAGCGACGGAGCGCGCCATTTCGATCTGCGACGCGCGCGGCCGATAGCCGTCGATCGCGCGCGCGAGCAGGCCATCGGCGGAGAAGATTGCATCGAGTTCGACGCGGCGCTTGTCCGTCAGTGAGAACGGCGTGTTCGCGGCGTCGGGGGATGGGACGGGAGAGTTCAAAGTGAGCTCGATTCTGCGAATTCTGCGGATACCGCGGGTTGTGCAATGCGCCGCGCCGCCGGCGGCGCGTGCGGCCAGCGAGCGCGTGGCTCCGGCACGGCGCGAAGCGGCCTAGTGCGGGTCGGCGTCCAGCTGCAATTGCAGCAGGAGTATGGTGTCCTTGACCTTGAGCTTGCGCTTTTTGAGACGGCGCAATTCGAGATCGTCGATGCCGGACAGCTTGTCGATGAGCGTGTCCAGGCCGTGATGCTCTTCCTGCAACTGCGCGATTCGATCGCGGATCAGAGCGGCATCCGCGGCGGATTGTCGGGGTGCGTTCAATCGCTGCTGCATCCTCGCCTCCTGTCGACCGGACTTAGCGCTTTAGCGCTTAGTCCGGTCCCGTGCAAAGCTGTCGACCGGACTTAGCGCTTTAGCGCTTAGTCCGGTCCCATGCAAAGCTGTCGACCGGGCTTGGCGCTTCAGCGCTTAGTCCGGTCCCATGCATCGCCGTCGACCGGGCTTGGCGCTTTAGCGCTTAGTCCCGTCCCATGCAAAGCTGTCGACCGGAGTTGGCGCTTTAGCGCTTAGTCCGGTCCCATGCATCGCCGTCGACCATCGCGCCGCGCCCTGCGGCGCTACTTTCCCTGCTGTTGCTGCTGTTGCTGCTTCAACTGTTCCTGCTGTGCTTGCTGCGCCTTTTCCTGTTGCTTGCGCGCGGCTTCCTTCTGACGCGCTTCCACCTCGGCGCGATGCTGCGCAGCTTCCTGCTGCTTCTGCTCGAAACGTTGCGCCTTCTGCTCGCGCTCCTGCGCTTGGGCGACACCCCGCGCACGGGCTTCGTCGAGCTTCTTCTGGTAGTCGGCCTGCTTCCGGTCGTACGCGGCCTGATTGGCCGCACGCTGCGGTGCATCGGCGTCGCGCTGGGCGGCGGCCAGCGCATTCTGGCGCTGCTTGTCCTCGTACGCCTGCTGATTCGCCTTCTCGTTGGCCGCGCGTTGCGGCGCTTCGGCTTCGTATTGCGCCTGTTTCAACGCCGTTTGCCGATCGCGCTCCTTCGCGCGTTCGGTGCGCTGCTCGTCGTCGAGCGCGAGCTGTTCCTGGCGGATCTGCTGACGCGCTTCCCGCATTTCGGTGCGTGCATTGTCGAGACAGTGGTTGACGAAGAAAGCGCTGTAGCAATTGTGCTGCTTCACGCCGTAGCGGTAGTCGTTCTCCGATGTCCGCCTGTCGAGCGCCTTCTGGCGCCTGTCGTAGTCGGCTCGCAACGCCTCGTCGGGCTTGCCGGCGTCGCTCTCGGCCGCATCGGGCGACTGCGCCATCGCGGCGGTCGTCGAACTCGGCGCATTAGCCGTCTGCGCGATTACCGGCTGCGTCGCGAGCGCCAGAAGCGCGCCTATCGACGAAACGGCCAGCGCAATTCGCGGGGCCTTTGAAGAGCGAAAGTTGAGCAAATTGATGAACGGCAACGTGATCAGGAATCAGGTGCGCGAAGGTAAAAAAGGGGCTTGCGCGGTCCCGAAATTCTATCACCGCGCGCCGGAGCGCTCCGGCATTTATGGCAAAATGCCCCGCTCCAGCAACCCGGCCCATCGCTCGTCACAGCGTCCGGCGGCGCACAGAAGCGCACGCACGCCCGCATCCGCGAAAGCCCGAAGCATCCCCGCCGCCGCTTCCCGACGAGCCAGCAGACAGCGCAGAATCATGACGGAAACTGTAGCACTCAAGATCGTACAGCGCATCGCCACCGAACTCACCGTGCAGCCGCGCCAGGTCGCCGCCGCCGTGCAGCTTCTCGACGAAGGCTCGACTGTCCCGTTCATCGCCCGGTATCGGAAGGAAGTGACCGGCAATCTCGACGACACGCAACTGCGCACGCTCGAAGAGCGGCTCCTCTATCTGCGCGAGCTGGAAGACCGCCGCGCCGCGATCCTGCAAAGCATCGACGAGCAAGGCAAGCTGACCGCCGAACTGCGCGACGCGATCGAAGGCGCCGACAGCAAGCAGGTGCTCGAAGACCTGTATCTGCCGTACAAGCCGAAGCGCCGCACGCGCGCGCAGATCGCTCGCGAGGCCGGCCTCGAGCCGCTGGCAGCGGCCCTGCTCGCCGACCCGACGCTCGATCCGCAAGCCGAGGCGGCGAAGTTCGTCGATGCCGAAAAGGGCGTCGCCGACACCAAAGCCGCACTCGACGGCGCCCGCGACATCCTTTCGGAGCAGTTCGGCGAGACGGCCGAGATTCTCGGCAAAGTGCGCGATTACCTGTTCAATCAGGGCCGCGTGATGTCGAGCGTCGTGGACGGCAAGCAAGGCGAGGAAGGCGAGAAGTTCCGCGATTACTACGACTACAGCGAGACCATCCGCACCGTGCCGTCGCATCGCGCGCTCGCGTTGTTCCGCGGCCGGAACGCGGGCGTGCTGTCCGTCAAGCTCGGACTCGGCGAGGAGCTGGACGCGCAGGTGCCGCACCCGTGCGAAGCGATGATCGCGCAGCACGTCGGCATCGCCAGTCGCGGACGCGCCGCCGACAAGTGGCTCTCCGATGTCTGCCGCTGGTGCTGGCGCGTGAAGGTGCAGCCGCACATCGAGAACGAACTGCTCACGCAGCTGCGCGAAGAAGCCGAGCACGAAGCCATTCGCGTCTTCGCGCGCAATCTCAAAGACTTGCTGCTCGCCGCCCCCGCGGGTCCGAAGGCCGTGATCGGTCTCGATCCGGGCCTGCGCACCGGCGTGAAGGTCGCCGTCGTCGATCGCACCGGGAAGCTGCTCGCCACCGATACGATCTACCCGCACGAGCCGCGCCGCGACTGGGACGGCTCCATCGCGAAGCTCGCGCGGATCGCACGCGAAACGCAGGCGGAACTGGTGTCGATCGGCAACGGCACGGCGTCGCGCGAAACCGACAAGCTCGCAAGCGAACTGATCGCGAAGCACCCGGATCTGAAGCTGCAGAAGATCGTCGTGTCGGAGGCGGGCGCGTCGGTGTATTCGGCGTCCGAGCTGGCGGCGAAGGAGTTTCCGGCGCTCGACGTATCGCTGCGCGGCGCGGTATCGATCGCGCGGCGTCTGCAGGACCCGCTCGCCGAACTGGTCAAGATCGAGCCGAAGGCCATCGGGGTCGGTCAGTATCAGCACGACGTGAATCAGCGCGAACTGGCGCGGTCGCTCGATGCGGTCGTCGAAGACTGCGTGAACGCCGTCGGCGTCGATGCGAACACGGCGTCCGTCGCCCTGCTCGCCCGCGTGTCGGGCCTGAACGCCACGCTCGCGCGCAATATCGTCGACTATCGCGACGCCAATGGGCCGTTCCCGTCGCGTGAGCACCTGAAGAAGGTCCCGCGTCTCGGCGACAAAACCTTCGAGCAGGCTGCGGGCTTCTTGCGCATCAACAACGGCGAGAATCCGCTCGACCGTTCATCGGTGCACCCGGAGGCGTATCCGGTCGTGCAGCGCATTCTCGCCAAGATCAACAAGCACGTCGGCGATGTGCTCGGCAAGCGCGAAGCCCTCGCGGGGCTGACGGCCGCCGAGTTCGTCGACGATCGCTTCGGCCTGCCGACCGTGCGCGACATTCTCGCCGAGCTCGAAAAGCCGGGCCGCGATCCGCGTCCCGAGTTCAAGACGGCGACGTTCCGCGAAGGCATCGAGAAAATCTCCGACCTCGCGCCGGGCATGGTGCTCGAGGGCGTCGTGACGAACGTCGCGGCATTCGGTGCGTTCGTCGATATCGGCGTGCATCAGGATGGTCTCGTGCACGTGTCGGCGCTGTCGACGAAGTTCATCAAGGACCCGCATGAAGTCGTGAAGGCGGGCCAGGTCGTGAAGGTCAAGGTGCTCGAAACCGATGTGAAGCGCCAGCGCATCTCGCTGACCATGCGCCTCGATGACGATTTCGCGCCCGCGTCGGCGGGCGGCGGCGCGGGTTCATCGGCGGCGCGCGGCGGGCAGGATCGTCGCGGCGCCAGCGGCGGGCGCGATGCGCAGCGCAACCAGCGCCGGGAGCCGGTACCAGGCGGCGCGATGGCCGCGGCTTTCGCGAAGCTGAAACGGTAAGCGACTACGCTGACAATAAAAAACCCACGCACTTCGCAGTGCGTGGGTTTTTTGTTTGGTCGTCGCGGCGCTCAGATTTCGATCTTCGTCCCCAGTTCGACCACGCGATTTGCCGGAATACTGAAGAAGTCGGTCGGTTTCGCGGCGTTCTGATGCATCCACGCGAACACGCGTTCACGCCACACCGACATGCCGGGCAACTCCGTCGGCACCACGGTCTCGCGGGCCATGAAGAACGACGTGTCCATCAGCTCGAAAGTCATCGCGTGCGTGCGCGTGATCTGTTCGAGGACGGCCTTCACATCGGGCGTCTCGTTGAAGCCATACGCGGCCTTCACGAGGAAGAGACCACCCGACACGTCCTTCACTTCCAGCCGGTGCGCGTCGTCCACATAAGGAATATCGCGCGTGATGAAATTCAGGAAGATGGTCCGCTCGTGCAGCACCTTGTTGTGCTTCAGGTTGTGCAGCAGGCTGACGGGCACGAGCGAATCGCTGCCGGTCAGATAGATGGCCGTACCCGACACGCGATGCGGCGGGTGCGCAAGCAAGCCTTGCAGGAACGGCATCAGCGGAATGCCGTCGGCGGCCGTGCGATCCTTCACGATCATGCGGCCCTTGTACCAGGTCATCAGCAGGAAAAAGAGCGCCCCGCCGATGCACAGCGGCAGCCAGCCGCCCTGCTCGATCTTCAAGAGGCTCGCGCCGAAGAAACCGATGTCGATGACGAGGAAGACCGCGATCATCGCGCCGACGAGAAAGCGGTTCCATCCCCACAGGTTCGTCATCACGACCGACACGAGGATGGTCGTCACGAGCATCGTCGCGGTCACGGCGAGGCCGTACGCGGCTGCCAGATTCTCAGAGCTCTTGAACCCGACCACGATGCACAGAATGATGAACAACAGCATCCAGTTGACGAGCGGGATATAAATCTGCCCGATCGCGAGGTCCGACGTATGCAGGATTTTCATGCGCGGCACGTAACCGAGCTGGATGGCCTGGCTCGTCAGCGAATACGCGCCCGAAATCACGGCCTGCGATGCAATGACGGTGGCGATCGTCGACAGAATCACGAGCGGCAGCAGCGCCCAATCCGGTGCGAGCAGAAAGAACGGGCTTTCGATGGCCTTCGGCGAGTGCATCAGCAGCGCGCCCTGGCCGAAGTAGTTCAGCAGCAGCGACGGCATGACGAACCCGTACCAGCCGTAGCGGATGGGCCTTACGCCGAAGTGGCCCATGTCGGCATAAAGCGCTTCCGCGCCGGTCAGCACCAGCACGACCGAACCGAGCACGATATACGCCTGGAGCACGTGCTCGGCCATGAACGAGACAGCGTAATACGGATTCAACGCGACCAGCACGCCCGGTGCGAGCACGATGTGATAGCCGCCCAGCACCGCGAGCGTGGCGAACCACACCAGCATGATCGGGCCGAAGAGCCTGCCCACGACGGCGGTGCCGTGACGCTGAATCCAGAACAGCATGACGAGGATCACCATCGTGATGGGAATCACGTAGGGCGAGAGCTTGGGCGCGGCGATCTCCAGCCCTTCGACCGCCGATATCACCGACATCGCCGGCGTGATGACCGCATCGCCGTAGAACATGCATGCGCCGAAGATGCCGAGCATCATCAGCACGCCCGACAGACGGCCCGGGTCTTTCACGCTGCGCAACGCGAGGGTCATCATCGCGAAGACGCCGCCTTCGCCGTTATTGTCGGCGCGCATGACGAAGAGCACGTACTTGATGGCCACCACAATCACGATGGCCCAGAACAACAGCGAGATGACGCCGAGGATGGAGGCTTCCGAAAGCGCGATGCCGTGTGTCGGGCTAAAGGCTTCCTTCAAAGCGTAGAGGGGACTCGTGCCGATGTCGCCGAAGACGACGCCGATGGCCGCGAGCGCAAGCGAAGGCAAAGGCTGTTTGCGCTCTTGCGCGTGAGTCAAGTTAGTCATAAAAGCGAGATATCCGTCCAGGGCGGAAGAAAACCGAACGCCATTCTATCTAACGTCGCACGCAAAAACGTCTGCCCGCATGTTGCTGATGCGCCACGAGAGACGCGAGTGAGAGTTTAGCATCGTGCCCCGTAAGCGTAAGCGGCGCGCGTGCACACTCGCATCCCGGTCACGGTCGAACGCGGCCGGAAAGCAAAACGCCGTTGCGTCGGGAGACAACCCGGCGCAACGGCGCAGCGCAGCGAACCAAGAGCGAACGCCGATGCCTTACACGCGGCCGTTCTGCGTGCCGCGCTTGATCCACGCGCCGAGGTTGTGCGGACGCACGGTGTCCCATTCCTCGAACGGCTGATGAATCCACGGATTCGTCTCGAGAAACTGCACGTGGTAGTCAGGCTTGACCTTTGAGCACGCCTTGTACCACAGCACCGCCGAGCGCACCGCCGTGATCGCCGGATAGCGCTCCTTCAGATGGTCCTGCACGCGCGCGAGCGTGACGCCGGAGTCGACGAGATCGTCGACGAGCAACACGTTGCCCGACAGTTCGCCACGCGTCATCGTGATGTACTGCGCGATGTCGAGGTCGCCCTGCTGCGTGCCCGCGGCCTCGCGATACGAACTCGTCGCGAGAATGGCGAGCGGCAGGTCGTAGATGCGCGAAAGCTGGTCGCCGACGCGCAAGCCGCCGCGCGCGAGACAGAGGATTTTGTCGAACTTCCATCCCGACTCGTGCACGTTCAGCGCGAGAAGTTCGATCAACCGGTGATATTCGTCCCAGTTGACCCAGAGGTTCTTTTCGTCGTTACGCGGGTCGGTCATCGCGATCATGGTGAGGCTCTTTCGATTGCATTAGTGCGGTTATATACGAAATGTGGCCGCATGAAGCGGCCACATTCTTTACAGCGTCCGTTCAGGCCGAGGCTCGGTGCCCTCAGACCTTGAACGGATGACGAAGCAGGATGGTTTCGTCGCGGTCCGGACCGGTCGACACCA
The DNA here is from genome assembly GCF_031450805.1 of Caballeronia sp. LZ016. Classification (NCBI taxonomy): domain Bacteria; kingdom Pseudomonadati; phylum Pseudomonadota; class Betaproteobacteria; order Burkholderiales; family Burkholderiaceae; genus Caballeronia; species Caballeronia sp. LZ016. The sequence goes on along the minus strand of NZ_JARTVY010000001.1, from coordinate 2,152,549 downwards.
TGTCGATCGGCACGCCCGCCACTTCCTGCACACGCGTGAGGTAAGCACGCGCGTTCTCGGGCAGGTTGTCCCATTGCGTGATGCCGACCGTGCTTTCCTTCCAGCCGCCGAAGGTCTCGTAGACCGGCTCGCAGCGCGCCACTTCCGATGCGCCGCGCGGCAGGATGTCGAGCGTCTTGCCGTCGAGCGTGTAGCCGACGCAGAGCTTCACTTCTTCGAGGCCATCCAGCACGTCAAGCTTCGTCATGCACAGGCCCGTGATGCCGTTGATCTGGATCGAGCGGCGCAGCGCGGCTGCATCCAGCCAGCCGGTGCGGCGCGGACGGCCCGTGACGGAGCCGAACTCCTTGCCGACGGAGGCGAGCGTCACGCCGACAGGGTCCTGACGCTTGGGATTGTCCGCATCGTACAGTTCGCTCGGGAACGGGCCCGCGCCGACGCGCGTGCAATACGCCTTCGTGATGCCGAGCATGTAGTTGAGCTTCTGCGGACCGACGCCCGCGCCAGCCGTCGCGGCACCGGCCACGCAGTTGCTCGAGGTGACATACGGATACGTGCCGTGGTCGATATCGAGCAGCGTGCCTTGCGCGCCTTCGAACAGCAGATTGTGGCCGGCGTGGTTTTCGTCGTACAGACGGCGGGAGACGTCCGTAACCATCGGCGCGAGACGGTCGGCGTAGCCGAGCATGGTGTCCAGCGTTTCCTGATAGTCGACTGCGGCCGCGCCGAGATATTGCGTCAGCACGAAGTTGTGGAAGTCGAGCGCTTCGCGCAGGCGTTCGGCGAAGAGCGGCGCATCGAACAGGTCCTGCACGCGCAGGCCGCGACGGGCAACCTTGTCTTCGTACGCCGGGCCGATGCCGCGACCGGTCGTGCCGATCTTGCCGGCGCCGCGCTTGGCTTCGCGCGCCTGGTCGATGGCAACGTGGTACGGCAGAACGAGCGTGGCGGCTTCGGAAACGAACAGGCGCTGGCAGACATCGATGCCCGCGGCTTCCAGTTCGTCGATTTCCTTGAACAGCGCCTGCGGGGACAACACGACGCCATTGCCGATGTAGCAGGCCGTGCCCGCGCGCATGATGCCCGACGGGATGAGGCGCAAGATGGTTTTCTTGCCGCCGATGATGAGCGTGTGGCCGGCGTTGTGGCCGCCCTGGAAGCGCACGACGCCCTGGGCATGGTCCGTCAGCCAGTCGACGATCTTGCCCTTGCCCTCGTCACCCCACTGGGTGCCCACCACGACGACGTTGCGCCCCGGGTTCACATTCACTGCACTGGCAGACATGTTGATTCGTTAGCTGGTTAAAAACGCATTTTACCTATGTTCGCGGCCGTTTCCGAGTTTTTCGGGATGCATGCCGCGATCAGGCCACGTTCGCGCGTGTCCTGGCGAAAAGTCCTCGGCGCTCAGGCGCCGGAACGCTCTTCCACCGCCCATTGCCCGTTGCGCTCCACGAGCACGCGATCGAACGCGAATTCGTCGAGATCGTGTTCGTGGCCCGGCAGCGCCTGAATCACGACTTCGCCCGCATCGCGCAGCGCCGCGACGGCCGCGCGCAACGGTTCCTCATGCTTCCACGGCGCGAGGATGGCGCTGCCGCGTGCGTCGACGGGCGAGATGCGCGCCACTTCGCGCAGGTCGAGCGAAAAGCCCGTCGCGGGCCGCGCACGGCCATACGCCGAGCCGACATCGTCGTAACGGCCGCCGCGCGCGACCGCGTTCGGCACGCCGTCGACGTAAGCGGAGAACATCACGCCGCTGTGGTACGCGTAGCCGCGCAGATCGGCCAGATCGATCATCAGTTCGGCGCCGTCCGCGCGGGCGGCGAGAAACGCGAGATCGTCGAGCGCACGGGCGATCACCGGCAGATTCGGCAGACGCGCGCGCGCCATCTCGAGCACCGAGGCATCGCCATAGAGCGACGGCAACGCACGCAGCGCCTCGCGCGGCACGTGGCTTAGATGCGCCGTCAGTTCGTTGAGACGCGGCACGTCCTTGCTGGCGAGCGCGTCGTAGAGCGCTTCTCCGAGCGATGCCGCCGCCGGTTCCAGTTCAAGCAGCGCCGCGAGCACGCCCGCATGACACAAGTCGAGACGCACCTTCGACAACCCCGCGAGATGCAGCGAATCGAGCATCAGTTGCTGAATTTCGAGATCCGCTTCGAGCCCCGCGTGGCCGTAGATTTCGGCGCCGATCTGAATCTGCTCGCGCGTGGCGTGCAGGCCGCGCGGACGCGTATGCAGCACGACACCCGCGTAACAAAGACGCGTCACACCCTGCCGGTTCAGCAAGTGCGCGTCGATGCGCGAGACCTGCGGCGTGATGTCCGCGCGCAGGCCGAGCGTGCGTCCGGACAGCTGATCCACGAGCTTGAACGTGCGCAAATTGAGGTCGCTTCCCCCGCTCGTCAGCAGCGATTCGAGATATTCGAGCATCGGCGGCATGACGAGCTCATAGCCATACGAGCGAAACCGGTCGAGCAGGCGGCGGCGCAGCTCTTCGATCTTGCGGGCTTCCGACGGCAACACGTCGGCGATATTTTCGGGAAGCAACCAGGTGGACATCGATACGTTTCCTGCTTGGGCGCGCGGCGCTCGGCACGGCGCGCATTGGGCGGATAGAGACAAGATAGGCTAAATGGCGGAACACCGCCGGGCGCTGAGATCGGCAGACGGACTTACGTGGCGATCCACAACAGAATCAGCCCCAGCGCCATTGCGATCAACCCGCCGATGCGGATGTGATGCGGCGGCCGCTCGGCGATACGGCGAAACGTGTCGCGCCAGGCCGTGGGAAAGACGAAGGGAAACATGCCTTCGATAATGAGCATCAACGCAAGAGCGAGCAGTATCGTCTCGACCATGTTCATGGGAAGAAGGCGCCGCGCGATTGTTGGTTCACTTCGCGCGCGGCGCAGGTACGGTCAGCGTTTGGCTGCGGCAGCGGATGCGTCCGCACCGCCGTTCGGGCTTTTCATGAAGCGGAAGAAATCGCTGCTCGGATCGACCACCATCACGTCGCCCGGCTTGAACGTCTTCTTGTACGCCTCGAGGCTCTGATAGAACTGATAGAACTGCGGATCGCGTCCATATGCGTCGGCTGCGATGGCCGCCGCCTTGCTGTCCCCTTCGCCACGGATCGACTGCGCCTGACTATAGGCATCGGCGAGAATCTGCTGTTGCTCGCGTTCGGCATCGCCCTTGATCTTGTCGGCTTGAGCCGTGCCCTTCGCGCGCTCGTTCGCCGCCGCCTGCTGGCGCGCCGCGATCATGCGCTTGTAGACGGACTCGGCCACCGCCGACGGAAAGTCGATACGCGTCATTTGCAGATCGACGAGCTGCACGCCGAATGCACCGGCCGCGCTTTCCACCGCCTTCAGCGCCTCGCTTTCGAGTGCCTGCTGGTTGCCGAGCGCATCGGTCAGTGAGCGGTTTGCGAACGCGCTCGCCAGTGCCGTCCGGGCAAGCGCGATCAAACGCTCCTGGGCGGTCTGCGTGTTTTTCTCGTTACTGACGAAGAGCTTGAGCGGATCGGCCACGCGATACTTCACGACCGTGTTCACCAGCACTTCGTTCTTGTCCGACGTCGTGAAGCGGTCCGCCCCGCTCTCGTCGATGGTGAGCGTGCGCGTGTCGATCAGCGTGAGCGTCTGAAACGGCGGCGGCAGCTTGAAGTGCAGGCCGGGACCGTCGAGGCGCGGGTTGCTGTCGCCATGAGCGGCGACGATGGCGGCGTGCCGTTCGTCGACGGTGAAGACCATCGACGAACCGATGAACAGCACGATGACGACTGCGACGACGAGCGCAATGATTCGATTCATGTTCGCGCTCCTTACTGCAGGTCGTCTTGACGGCTGCGCGAGCGGAACGCATCGCGCGAGCGCAGCGGGTCGCCACTGGCGGCACTGGCGCCGCTTGCGGGGCTTGCACCGCTTGCGGGCGCCGCCGTCGCGGGCGCGGCCGGCGCGGAAGCAGGCGCGGCGGCCTGCGGACGCACCTGCGCTTCCACGGCAGCCGACGCTGCGCCCCCGGTATTCGCCGCTGTGTCTTTCGCCTGCTGACGGTTCGCATCGACGAGCTTGTCGAGCGGCAGATAAATCACGTTATTGCCTGCCTTGCTATCCACGAAGACCTTTGTAGTGCGCGAGTAGATCTGCTGCATCGTGTCCAGGTACATGCGTTGACGAATGAGCGCCGGCGCCTTCGAGTATTCCGCGTAGACCTCCTTGAAACGCTCGGCGTCGCCCTGAGCCTGCGTGACCTCGCGATTGCTGTACGCAGTGGCTTCTTCGACCATCTTCGCGGCATCCGCCTTCGCGCGGGGCAGCAGCTGATTCGCGTAGGCCTCGGCGGTATCGCGGGCGCGTTCGTTGTCCTGCCGCACGCGCGATGCTTCTTCGAACGCCGCCTGCACCTGAGTCGGCACCTGCACGCTCTGCACGGTGACGCCCGTCACTTGCAGGCCGGTACGATAGGCGTCGAGCGAACGCTGGATGGATTCGGTCAGCCGCGGACGAAGTGCTTCGCGGTCCTTGTAAAGCAGGTCGTCGGTGGTCGCGGCGCCGGCGATTTCACGGATCGCAGCCTGCCCCGCCTCGGTGACGCTCTGGTCGGGATCGACGTTGCGGAACAGGAAGTCGGTCGGCGATTTGATCTGATACTGCACGGCGAAGCGCACGTCGAGAATGTCCGCTTCGTTCGTGAGGAGCGATGCATCGCGCACATTGCCTTGCGACAGCGCCGCGCCGCGCCCGATTTCGACGGAGCGCACCTGCGACGTATCGACGATGTCGTGCGACTGGAACGGGTACGGCAGGCGCCAGTGAATACCTTGCGTCACCGTCTGCCGATACTGCCCGAATTGCGAGACCACGGCGACGTGTCCATCCTGCACCACGAACACGCCGCTGCCGAGATAGATCGCGATCAGCACGCCAATGACGATGCCCACGCCGATGCGCGTGCCCCGTCCGTTGTCGCGCGGCATGCCGCCGTTCGGCTTGCGGCCGAAAATGCCCGCAATCCGGCGATTGAATTCGCGCCACATTTCATCGAGATCCGGCGGGCCTTCTTCCTTGCCGTTACCGCGCTTGCCGTCTTGCGGGCGCTTGGAATCGTTCTTCACGCCGTCGCCCTCGCCCCGCCCCCAGCGCGGATCGTTGATCGAAAAGACGGCATGCATGCGCTGCCTGTTAGTCCGCTCGTTGTAATCGTTCACTCGGTGATTCACCATTAGACAGCCGGTTCGATGCCGCGGGTCATGCGGAGCAGTTCAGTGTCCGTGTTCGGGAACCTTGTGGCCGTCACGTTCTCCGGCTGGCCGGTGGTCTTCCGGCTGCGCGTTCGCGTCGTGTGTCTCGTTCGGCCCGGACTGCGTGGATTGCGTGGCTTCTGACGCCTGTGCCGGCTCGCCGGTTTCGGCCAATACGCTCGGCATGCTTTCTTCGGGTTCGCCTGCTTCCGCTGAAGCGATTTCGGCGATGGCGGCGCGCAGTGCGTCGAGTCCCTGACCCGTGCGTGCGCTCAAAAAGACGCGCGAAATATTACCATACTCATCCCTTTCAACCGCCTCGCCGCGGGCCGCAAGTTCGGGCACGGCGTCGATCTTGTTGAAGACGAGAATCTGGCGAATCGAGTCCGCGCCGATGCTGCGCAACACCTCGTTCACCTGATCGATCTGATCGAGGCGCACGGAGCTGGAGGCATCTACCACGTGCAGCAGCAAGTCGGCGTGGATGGTTTCCTCGAGCGTCGCGCGAAACGCCGCGACGAGCTGGTGCGGCAACTCGCGGATGAAGCCCACGGTATCCGACACGACGACATGGCCCGCCTCTTCGCCGAGAAACACGCGGCGGGAGGTGGTGTCGAGCGTGGCGAACAACTGGTTCGCGGCATACGCCTGCGCCTTGGTCAGCGCGTTGAAGAGCGTCGACTTACCCGCGTTCGTATAGCCGACGAGCGACACGGACATCGTCTGGTTGCGCTCGCGCTGCCGGCGCTGAGTGCCGTGCTGGCGGCGCAGTTTCGCAAGACGCGTCTTTAGCGCCTTGATGCGCTCGCCGATCAGCCGGCGGTCGGTTTCGAGCTGCGTCTCGCCGGGACCGCGCAAACCGATCCCGCCTTTCTGACGTTCGAGGTGAGTCCAGGCGCGAATCAGCCGCGTGGACAAATACTGCAATTGCGCGAGTTCGACCTGCAGCTTGCCTTCATGGCTGCGCGCGCGCTGCGCAAAGATATCGAGGATGAGACTGGTGCGATCGACCACGCGGCGGTTCAACGCAAGCTCGAGATTGCGTTGCTGCGCGGGTGCGAGCGCGTGATTGAAGATAACGAGTTCGACGTCGTTCGCTTCGCAGGAAAGGCGCAGTTCTTCGACCTTTCCGCTGCCAATGAACATTTTGGCGTCCGGACTGGACCGGCGGCCGGTGAGCGTAACGGCAGGATGGGCGCCCGCACTTTCTGCGAGCAGGCTGAGTTCTTCGAGGCTGGCTTCGAAATCAATCTTGCCGAAGTCGATGCCGACGAGCGCTGCGTTAATCAAATTATGTCTGGATAGTTTTTGAAGCGACCGGCGAGTTGCGCAATGTTCGAATTCGGAATGGCAACGGCGCGCCGGCCGCAACGAGGTTAGGACGATTCAGCGTCCGGGTGGAAATTCACCGGGCGAGCCGGCACGACCGTGGAAATGGCGTGCTTGTAGACCATCTGGGTGACCGTATTCCGGAGCAACACGACGTACTGGTCGAACGATTCGATGTTCCCTTGAAGCTTGATGCCGTTGACCAAATAGATCGACACCGGCACGTGCTCTTTACGCAGTGCGTTCAAAAACGGGTCTTGTAACAATTGCCCTTTGTTGCTCATAGCAAACTCCGTGTTTTTTGCAGGTTAGAAGTATTGTGACGAAGAAAAAGAGATCCGCCGACAATCGCTACACTATAGCCGATTTTCGTTTCCGCACCAGACCGGCCATTCGGCCAACCGGCCCGAAACACTTGGCTCCGCGGCAGTTACTCTTTGTCCGCGTAAGGGTTCTTGCTCGAGCGAAACTCTATGCGCAATGGAGTGCCGGCCAGCCCAAAAGTTTCGCGGAAGCGCCCTTCCAGATACCGCTTATAGGTATCTGTGACTGCATCCAGCGCATTGCCGTGCACGACGATGATCGGCGGATTCTGCCCGCCCTGATGCGCGTAGCGCAGCTTCGGCCTGACCGGCCCGCGGCGGCGCGGCTGCTGAAACTCCACGGCTTCGATCAGCGCGCGCGTGAGCTTCGGCGTCGGCAGCTTCGCCATCGCGGCGGCATAGGCGTCGTCGACCGATTTCATCAGCGCGCCGATGCCGGTCTTCTCCAGCGCCGAGACGTAGTGAAATTTAGCGAAGTCCAAAAACTTGAGCTTGCGCGTGAGATCGGCCTTGGTGCGCTCGCGCACATGCGAATCCAGCCCATCCCACTTGTTCACGCCGACCACGAGCGCGCGTCCCTGTTCGACGACGAAACCCGCGATATGCGCATCCTGATCGGAGATGTCCTGCTGTGCGTCTAGCAGGAGAATCACGACGTTGGCATCCGAGATCGACTGCAGCGTCTTCACCACCGAGAACTTCTCGATCGCTTCGAACACTTTGCCGCGGCGACGCAAACCCGCCGTGTCGATCAACGTGTATTTGCGGCCTTGCCGCTCAAAATCAACATAGATCGAATCGCGCGTGGTGCCGGGCATGTCGAACGCGATCACGCGCTCTTCGCCGATCAGCGTATTGACGAGCGTCGACTTGCCGACGTTCGGCCGCCCGACGATCGCGATCTTGACGCCGTGCTGCGCCTTTTCTTCCTCGCTTTCTTCCGGCTGACCGGCATAGGCGATGTCGAGCGCGTCGTTGATCATCTCGCTGACGCCGTCGCCGTGCGCTGCTGAGATGGCGCGGGGATCGCCGAGACCGAGTTCATAGAAGTCCGACGCGACCGCCGTGTACTTCATCCCTTCGGCCTTGTTGACCACCAGGAAGAGCGGCCGGCCGGTCTTGCGCAGATAGTCGGCGATCGACTTGTCCTGCGGCGCCAGCCCGTTGCGTCCATCGACGATGAACACGACGACATCCGCTTCTTCGACGGCCTGCCGCGTCTGACGCGCCATCTCGTGCAGGATGCCGTCCTTCGCGACCGGCTCGAAGCCGCCCGTATCGACGACGAGATACGGACGTTCGCCGCCCACGCGCCCTTCGCCGTAGTGGCGGTCGCGCGTGAGACCGGGCAGATCGGCGACGAGCGCGTCGCGCGAGCGCGTCAGCCGGTTGAAGAGAGTCGATTTCCCCACATTGGGGCGCCCGACGAGGGCAATCACGGGTTTCATCAGAGTTTGTTCACAGTTGAACGCAGGCGATGTGCGAAAGGCGCGGGTCGGCGTCTTCGCCGCTTGCGCCGCGAGAATGGCTGCGCTTGTCGAAAATTAGCATGGATTCGGCCCGCCGCTTTGCAGCGCACGCCGCTGTCAGGCGCCGGCGCCGTGAATCGGCCGGTGCCGTGCGCGGGCTCTTGTTGCGCGGCATCGCGCGCCTTGTTCTTTCATGCCCGGCTGAGCGGGCTTTCTTGTCGAGCGCGAACGGATGTCGCGCCCTCGTTCTGCAACCCGTTCGGGGTCTCGGCGCCACGGGCGCCGGTCTTTCCGACTGCGCTTCGTCCGGCGAAGGACGAAGCGCTGCGTGACGCTTACTGCGGACGGAAGCCGTACAGCCCGCCATCGTGCGTCTGCACGACGAGCGTGTTGCCCGCCAGCACCGGCGCCGCGGTGATCTGGCTGCCATCGGTCGGCGCGCGGCCGACGATCTCGCCGTTGTCCACGCTCAGGAAGTGCACGAAGCCCTTGTAGTCGCCGACGACGACGGCGCGGCCCAGGATGAACGGCACGCTGACCTGACGGCTCTTCAGCTTGTCGTTCTTCCAGATGGGCGCGCCATCCGATGCGCGGAACGCGTTGACCACCGACCAGTCGTCGCCGGCCGCGACGATCTGCTCGTCCTGCGCGAGGCCGCTATCGCTCGAGAAGTTCTTTTCCCAGACGGGACGGCCCGAGTTCGCATCGAAGCAGCCGATCTTGCCCTGGAACGTCACCGCGCAGGTTTGCGCGCCGACGAGACCCGGCGCACCGGTCACGTCGTTGATGCGTTCCACTTCCGTCACACCCTTCGGATACGACACCGGCGCTTGCCAGTACGCATCGCCCGTTTGCAGATTGATCGCCGCGAAGTTGCCGCCCGGGAAGCCCGCGAGCACCGCCTGATTGCCGGCGAACGTCATGCCTGCTGCCACGCGCAGATTCAGCGGCACGGCGCGCAACTGGAATATCCACTTCTGCTCGCCGGTCTGCGCGCTGAACGCGATAACCTTGCCGTCGATGGTCCGCACGACCACGAGGTCGTTGCCGACGAGCGGCGGCGAAATGATTTCCCCCGGCGCCGTGGCCGTCCACAATTGCTTGCCGTCCGGTCCGAGCGCGTAGACCGAGCCCTTCAGGCCGCCGGCGGCCGTCAGGTTGCCGTCGCTTCCGACACCCGCCGAGAGATCGTCCTTGAGTTTCGTGCGCCAGACTTCCTGGCCGGTCTTTGCGTCGATCTTCGCGACGGTGCCGTTCTCGCCCGCGGCGAAGACCGCATCGCCCACGGCGACCGGAGCGAACAGATAACGGCCGGCCTTGCCGACACTCGCTTTCCATGCCTGGGTGACGTTGAGCACCGGCTTGATGTCGACGAGCGGTGTCGGCACGCGGCGCTCGTCCTTGGTGGACGCGCAGGCGGCCAGCAGGACGGTCATCGCGCAGGCGAAGGGCACGGCGTAGCGTTTCAAATGAATCATCGGTGGACGCAACATGAATGGGTGAATTCGGTTGACCGGCGCAGCCGCGTTTTCGCTCGATGGCGATGCGCGGCGCGGCGGCTTGATTGGCGAAATTGCGTTGGCGCTTGCACGAGGCGACGGGCGGAACCGCCGCTCGTCAGCGATCAGCCGCCAAGCGCATCGAGCTTGAACTCGATCAGTTGCCGCGTGGCCGTGTCGTTCTTCGGCAACGTGTCGAGCGCCGTCTTGTAGGCGGTGCGCGCGTCGTCGCGCTTGCCTTGCGCCGCGAGCAGATCGCCTCGGCGGTCGGCGACGACGCCCTTGAACGCATCGAGCGGGGCGTCGGCGAGCAGCTTCAGGCCGGCGTCGTAGCTCTTTTCGTCAAGCAGGATCAGCGCCATGCGCAGCTTCGCGATCTGCTTGTACTCGTCGTCCTTCGCGTGGTCGATGGCCCACTGCAGTTGCGCCTTCGCGCCGGCTGAATCGCCCGCCGCATAGAGCGACTTGGCCGCCGCGAGCGCCGACATTTGCGCGTACGCGGTGCCGCCGAACTTGTCTTCCATGTCCGACGCCACACGCGCGACGAGCTTCTGATCGTTGCCGTTCGCGGCTTGCTGCAGCCGGTCGTAGAGCACAGAAGCCTCGGCCGCCTGACGGCGCTGCCAGTAATTCCAGCCGTTGAAACCGGCCGCAACGACGAGCGCCACGAGCACGATCCACGTCGTGGCGTTACCCCATTTGGCCCACCAGGCCTTCACACTTTCCAGTGATTCTTGTTCGTCGTGGTAACTCATCGTCCAGCTATTCCTTCCTGCGTCTCATTGCTCATCCTGAGCGTTGCGCGATGGCGGGATCGAACCGATCTCCACGATGCGCGCGGCTCTTGATCCGATCGATGCCTGTTTGTCAGGCGTCCTCGTCGGCGGATGCAACCATCGCATTGATTAGGTATTCGGTCAAGTCTTCCGCCGGAACGTTCACTTGCTCGTTCTTTTGCGCATCGGCCGTTTCGTCGCCGGTGCGGCGCAGCGGCTTCACGCCGATCATCCCCTGCGCGAGCTCGTCTTCACCGAGCACCACGGCGAACGCCGCGCCGCTCGCATCCGCCTTCTTCATCTGGGACTTGAAGCTTGCGGGTGCGCCATCCGGGCTGCAGTGCAGAACGACGTCCAGCCCCGTGTCGCGTAGCCGCTCTGCAACGATGAACGCGTGCTCCGCCGCCTTCTCTCCTTGATGCACGACGTACACGTCGGTGCCTTCGGCTTCCGGCACGAGATTCTCTTCCTTCAGCAGTTCGAGAATGCGCTCGACGCCCATCGCCCAGCCGCACGCCGCCGTCGGCTTGCCGCCGAGTTGCTCGATGAGCGGATCGTAGCGGCCGCCGCCCGCCACCGTGCCTTGCGCGCCGAGCTTGTCGGTGACCCATTCGAACACGGTGAGGTTGTAGTAGTCGAGGCCGCGCACGAGACGCGGATTGACGGTGAACGGAATGTTGTTCGCCTTCAGCAGACGCTGAACGCCGTCGAAGTGCTTGCGCGATTCCTCGCCCAGAAAATCGACGAGCTTCGGCGCGTTCTGCGCGATGTCCTGCATCGCCGGGTTCTTCGTGTCGAGCACGCGCAGCGGATTGGTATAGAGACGGCGCTTCGCTTCTTCGTCCAGCGAATCGGCGTGCTTTTCCAGATAGGCGATCAGTTCCTTGCGATGCGCCGCGCGCTCTTGCGCCTGACCAAGCGAATTCAGTTCGAGGCGGATACCGGTGAGGCCGAGGTCGTCCCACAGGCGCTGGCACATCATGATGATTTCTGCGTCCGTATCCGGACCGGCAAAGCCGAGCGCTTCCACGCCGACCTGATGGAACTGCCGATACCGTCCGCGCTGCGGACGCTCGTGGCGGAACATCGGGCCGATGTACCACAGGCGCTTCGGGCCGTCGTACAGCAGATTGTGTTCGATGGTCGCGCGCACGACGGCCGCCGTGTTCTCGGGACGCATCGTGAGGTGCTCGCCGTTGAGCGCGTCGGTGAAGCTGTACATCTCCTTCTCGACGATATCGGTCACCTCACCGATGCCGCGCGTGAAAAGCTGCGTATGCTCGACGATCGGCGTGCGAATGTTTTGATAGCCGTATGCGCGCAGCATCGACTTGACGGTGCTTTCGAAGAAGTCCCACAACGCGGCATCCTGCGGGAGGATGTCGTTCATGCCCTTCACGCCGCTCAGCTTCGGAAGCCGTTTCTTCTGTTCAGTCATCTGTCTTTAAAGTGATGCCGCGGACGTCTCGACGCGCTGGCCGTAAGTGCGCTCGACGTAATCGCTAACGATTTGCTGGAATTCCTCGGCGATGCGCTCGCCGCGCAGCGTCTTGACCTTCACGCCGTCGATAAACACGGGCGCGGCCGGATTCTCGCCCGAACCCGGCAGGCTGATGCCGATATTCGCGTGCTTCGACTCGCCCGGCCCGTTGACGATGCAGCCCATCACCGCGACGTGCATCTTCTCGACGCCGGGGTACTGGTCGCGCCATTCAGGCATCGAGTTGCGCAGATACGTCTGAATCTGCGACGCCAGTTCCTGAAACAGCGTGCTCGTCGTGCGGCCGCAACCGGGACACGCGATGACCATCGGCGTGAACGAGCGCAGGCCCATCGTCTGCAAGATTTCTTGCCCGACGACCACTTCGCCCGTCCGCGCGCCGCCCGGCTCCGGGGTCAGCGAGATCCGAATGGTGTCGCCGATGCCTTCCTGCAGCAGCACGGAAAGTGCGGCCGTCGAAGCCACGATGCCCTTCGAGCCCATGCCCGCCTCGGTCAGCCCGAGATGCAGCGCGAAGCTGCAGCGCTTCGCCAGTTCGCGATACACCGCGATCAGGTCCTGTACGCCGCTCACCTTGCACGAGAGGATGATCTTGTCGCGCCCGAGTCCCAGTTCGACGGCGCGTTCCGCCGAGCCGACCGCCGACTGGATCAGCGCTTCGTACATGACGCTCTGCAAGTCCCACGGCTTCGCGCGCGCGGCGTTTTCGTCCATCATGCGCGCGAGCAGGTCCTGGTCGAGACTGCCCCAGTTCACGCCGATCCGCACCGGCTTGTCGTACTTGATCGCGGCTTCGATCATCTGCGCGAATTGCGTGTCGCGCTTCGCGCCCTGGCCGACGTTGCCGGGATTGATTCGGTACTTCGACAGCGTCTCGGCGCAAGCGGGATAGTCGCGCAGCAGCAAATGGCCGTTGTAATGGAAGTCGCCGACGAGCGGGACGGTCACGCCCATGCGATCGAGCTGCTCCCGGATGTGCGGCACGGCTGCCGCCGCTTCCGGCGTGTTCACCGTGATGCGCACGAGTTCGGAGCCGGCCTGTGCGAGCTCCTTGATCTGGATCGCGGTACCGATGGCGTCGGCGGTGTCGGTGTTGGTCATCGACTGGACGCGCACCGGCGCATCACCGCCGATCGTCACCAGTTGGCCGCCCCAGCGCACGTCCACCGCATGCGACGAACGGCGCGGCAGCGGACCGCCGAAGACCGGATCGGTCGAACAAATCTTGCTGCTAATCAGGGATTGAGCTTCGGATTGCATCGAAAAACCCTTTGGCAACCGGCGCGCTGCACGCGCAGCGACCGTCGCTTGGTTTGAACCTCAAACGGGCGTCACAGCCGAACCGTGACGCCCCTCGTTTTTCCGCACGCTGAATCACCGACGCCGGCCGGCTCTGCCTGGCTGTCAGGGCAACGACAGGCGCGCGACGTTTCCGCGTGCGCCGGAATACTTCTTTGCATCGACGGGCTGATCGTCGATCGACAGCGATTCGACGCCCTTCGCATTCCCGACGGTCACCCGGAACGGCGCCTCGCCCTGCACGCGCTGCGCGCTGCCCGCGCGAACCAGACCGGAGAACAATTCCTTGCCGTCCTTGCTGCGCACGTTGAACCAGCTGTCTTCCTTTACCTTCAATTCGATGGCGTTCGCGCCCGTGCCCACGCTTCCGACCGTCGGAGCCGATGCCACCGCAGCGGATGCGGGCGCCGCAGCCGCCGGCGCAGCCTTGACGGTCGATGCCGCAGCCGCCGCGCTCGCGCCCTGCACCGCTGCAATCGTCGACGACGACGCCGGCAACGCGTTCGTGCCGAGCGGTCGTGGCATCGGCTGTTCGCCGGGCGCTGCGGCCACCTCGGGCAACGATGCCTCGCCGGTATTCGCCGCCGCTGCTTCATCGGGCGTCGCGACTTGCGACGCGGCGGGCTTGTCGCTCGAAGTCGCTGCAGGAGTCGCACTCGACTTCAACCGGGCGAGCCACACCGACGAATCCCCGCCCGTATGCCACATCGCGAGCGCCACCAGCGCCACGACGATGGCCGCTACGCCCCACAGCCACGAACGCTTGCGGCCGGAGGAACTGCCGAGCGGCACCGAGACGCGCCCCCGCGGCAAGCCCGCTCCCGACGACGCCGGCACCTTCAGATTATGTTCCACCGGCACGCCGTCACGGCGAAACGCCTGCGTGAACGGCGTCGGGTCAGCGCCCAGAACCTTCGCATAACTGCGCACGATGCCCGCCGCGAACGTACGGTCCGGCAAGTGGCTGATATCGCCCTCTTCGAGCGCCGCCAGCTTTTGCGGCGACACTTTGAGGCGCGCCGATACATCGTCGATAGACCATGCTTTCGCGTGCCGGAGCTGCGCGAGACGCGCGCCGACTGCCTGCAGCGAGTCCAGGGGCCCCGCCTGGCGCTCGTCCGATGCCGCCCCGTCGACTCGCGTCCGGCCATCCTGTTGAGTGGCAGACAGATCGCCGGTATGACTGCCGAAAGGCGTCGGGTGTTGCGGCTCACTCATCCCAAATTCCTCGCATCGAATCTTTTATATAGCGCTGCTGCGCCGTGAAGTGCAAAAAGCACTGAACGATACAACTCCGGCGCTGTTGCAGACCGCTTTATAACAAAATGTTCGGCTTTGCGCGCCCTGTGGGGCGCTTGCTTCGTTGTTATGTATGGACTTTGTTGTAGCGACAGACCAGTGCCGGCTAGCATGCCCGACGGTGCGTCCGGGAACGCGCCGCCGTCAGACCGCGCGCACCTCGATCACCTTGCCGCCCGCGCGATTCGTGCGCTCGGCGAGCCGCGTCCGGTCCTGCACCGCACCGGCGAGCTGACCGCAGGCCGCGTCGATATCGTCGCCGCGCGTCTTGCGCACGGTCGTGACGATGCCCGCGTCGATCAGAACCTGCGCGAACCGCTTGATCTGCTCGTTCTTCGACCGGGTCAGGCCCGACTCGGGGAACGGGTTGAACGGGATCAGGTTGAATTTGCACGGCACGTCGCGCGTGACGGCGAGCAGTTCGCGCGCGTGCGCTTCGGTGTCGTTCACGCCGTCCAGCATGCAGTATTCGAACGTAATGAAATCGCGCGGCGCGACCTTCAGATAACGCTGACACGCGGCCATCAACTCGCGCAGCGGATACTTCTTGTTGAGCGGCACCAGCATGTCGCGCAGCGGATCGTTCGGCGCGTGCAGCGATACCGCGAGCGCCACCGGCAGGTCCGCCGCGAGGCGGTCCATCATCGGCACCACGCCGGACGTGGACAGCGTGACGCGCCGGCGCGACAGGCCGTAGGCGTTGTCGTCGAGCATCAGGCGCATGGCCGGCACGACGGCGTCGTAATTCAGCATCGGTTCGCCCATGCCCATCATCACGACGTTCGTGACGACGCGCTCGCCCTTGCCCGGCCCGCCGACTTCGCGGCCGAGCGACTTGCGCAGGGCGAACTCCGCCATGCGCAACTGGCCGATGATTTCCGCGGTCGTCAGATTACGGGAGAAACCCTGCTTGCCGGTGGAGCAGAACCGGCAGTTGACCGCGCACCCCGCCTGCGACGAGACGCACAGCGTTCCGCGCGTTTCTTCGGGAATGAACACGGTTTCGACCGCGTTGCCGTTGCCGACGTCGATCAGCCACTTGCGGGTGCCGTCGGAGGAAACGTGGTCGCTTATGATGCCGGGCATCGCCAGCGTGGCGCGGCCCTTGAGTTTTTCGCGCAGCGATTTCGCGAGATCGGTCATGCCGTCGAAATCGTCGGCGCCGAACTGGTGGATCCAGCGCTGCAATTGCTTGGCGCGAAACGGCTTTTCGCCGAGGCTGCCGCAGTAAGCGACCAGCCCGGCGGCGTCGAGATCGAGAAGATTGACGGTGGTGCTGCTCGTCATGTCTAGTTCTGCCATTTACAGATTGCGAAGCCCGGACCGGTTGCATCAACCGGGTCCGGGACCGTTCGCGCCAATTCCTGCTTTGTGACAACTATTTCTGCGTTGCGGCGCGATGACCGCGCGATTGGTCCGGCGCGGCGACCAACGCTTGGATCGGTTTGCCGACCGGCGTGCGATCGGCGTTGCGATTAACGCGAGTAAACGTTCACTTCCGGGAAGAAGAACGCGACTTCCTGACGTGCCGTTTCCGGTGCGTCCGAGCCGTGCACGGCATTTGCGTCGATGCTGTCGGCGAAGTCAGCGCGGATCGTGCCCTTCTCGGCCTTCTTCGGATCGGTCGCGCCCATCAGGTCGCGATGCTTGGCGATTGCGTTTTCGCCTTCCAGCACCTGAATGACGACCGGGCCGGAGATCATGAATTCCACGAGGTCCTTGAAGAACGGACGTGCGGCGTGCACGGCGTAGAACTTCTCAGCGTCGGCGCGCGACAGATGAACCATGCGCGACGCGATGATCTTCAGACCAGCGTTCTCGAAACGGCTGTAGATCTGGCCGATAACGTTCTTTGCCACTGCGTCCGGCTTGATAATCGACAGGGTGCGCTCGATCGCCATGAAAAACTCCAAAAAATGAACGGTTTACGGATTAAAACGAATCGACAATTGTAGCACGAACCAAGGTATGATTGCGATTGAAACCTTACGGCGCCGTAAGCATCAAAGGTGCAAGGACCACCCCGCGTGAAAGGCAGCGCCAGGCATTGAATTCGGCACGGGCCGCAGCCATATTCGAGCCGGTTATGGCGGGAAGGAAGCGCCGCGAATCCTAAGAATGGCTTAAGTCCGCGACCCTATCATTGACGTGTGACGCATATTGAAGCAGGACCAACGAAGACAATTGGAGCAAGGAGAAACCATGAACGAATCACCCTACAGCTTTGGCCGTAACGGCAGCGTCACCTCGGTGGAGGTGCGCAACAAGGTGCTGCGCAATACTTACTGGCTGCTCGCGCTGTCGATGCTGCCGACGGTTCTCGGCGCCTGGGTCGGCGTGGCGACGGGCTTCTCGCTGTTCGCCGCCACGAGCCCGGCGATGAGTTTCATCGCGTTCCTGGCCATCGCGTTCGGCTTCATGTTCGCGATCGAAAAGACGAAGGACAGCGGCATGGGCGTCGTCGTCCTGCTGGGTTTCACGTTCTTCATGGGCCTGATGCTCTCGCGCCTGCTGAGTTTCATCCTCGGTTTCTCGAACGGGCCGCAGCTCATCATGATGGCGTTCGGCGGCACCGGCGTGATCTTCGCCGCAATGGCGACCATCGCCACGGTCAGCAAGCGTGACTTCTCGGGCCTCGGCAAGTGGCTGTTCATGGGCGTGCTGGTGATCCTGCTGGCGGCGTTCGCGAACATCTTCCTGCAACTGCCGGCGCTGATGATGACCATCTCGGTGCTCGCCATCGTGATCTTCTCGGCATACATGCTGTTCGACGTGCAGCGCGTCGTGAACGGCGGCGAGACGAACTACATCAGCGCGACGCTCGCGATCTACCTCGATCTTTACAACGTGTTCACGAACCTGCTGGCGCTGCTCGGCATCTTCGGCGGCAACCGCAACTGATCGGCGGTACGCGCTTCGAAAATGAAAAACCGGCCTTTTCAGGCCGGTTTTTTGGCGTCCGCTGAAATCGGGCGATGCCTCAGTCGCGCTCGAACAACGCGATCGATTCGACATGCGACGTATGCGGGAACATGTTCACGACGCCGGCCCCCTTCATCCGATACCCGGCTTCGTGTACGAGCAGACCGGCATCGCGCGCGAGCGTCGCCGGATTGCACGACACATAGACGATGCGCTCCGGCAGCGGCCCGTCGCCGCTTTGCGCGATGTGCGCGAGCGCCTTCGATACCGCGAGCGCGCCTTCGCGCGGCGGATCGATCAGGAACTTGTCGAATGCGCCTAGCGCGCGGAAATCATCGGCCGTGACTTCGAAGAGATTCCGGCAAGCGAACGACGTATGGCCGTCGACGCCATTCGCCTTTGCATTTTCCAGCGCGCGCGCCGTCAGCGCTTCGCTTCCCTCTATGCCGACGACCTCGCGCGACAGCCGCGCGAGCGGCAGCGTGAAATTGCCGATGCCGCAGAACAGGTCCAGCACGCGGTCCGACGGCTGCGGCGCGAGCAGGCTCAGCGCGCGCGCCACCAGCACGCGGTTGATCTGGTGATTGACCTGCGTGAAATCGGTCGGCCTGAACGGCATGCGGATATCGAATTCCGGCAGCGTATAAGCCAGTTCGCGGTCGAGCGGATAGAACGGATAAACCGTATCCGGCCCCTTCGGCTGGAGCCAGAACTGCACGTCATGCTCATCGGCGAACGCGCGAATCAGCGCTTCGTCTGCTTCGGTGAGCGGTTCGAGAATGCGCAGCACGAGCGCAGTCACGTCCGTTCCGACGGCAAGTTCGATCTGCGGCATGCGATCGCGGATCGACAGCCCCGCCACCATGTGTCGCAGCGGCACCAGCATCGCGGAGACGTGCGGCGGAAGCACCTCGCAGCTCGTCATGTCCGCGACGTAGCTGCTCTTGCGCTCGTGGAAACCGACCAGCACGCCGCCCTTCTTCTCGACATGCCGCACCGTCAGCCGCGCGCGATAGCGGTATCCCCACGACGGACCGTGAATCGGCCGGAACATGGTTTCGGCGCGGAGCTTCGCCAGATGCTGCAGGTTGTCTTCCAGCACGCGCTGCTTCACGGCGATCTGCGCGCGGACATCGAGATGCTGCATGGAGCAGCCGCCGCACGTGCCGAAGAACTGGCACTTCGGCTTCGCGCGGATCACGCTTTCGCGCAGCACCTTGACGACTTGCGCCTGCTCGAAGCTCGGCTTCTTGCGGTAGCTGGAGTAGCTGACCCGTTCGCCCGGCAGCGCGCCTTCGACGAAGATGACCTTGCCCGGCTCGCCGTCCTCGTTGACCGTGCGGCCGACGCCGCGCGCTTCCATATCGAGCGCGTCGATTTCGATTTCGGGCGCGACGAACGAGGGATCGGGCGTAACGGATTTGGCCGGCGCGGCGCGGCGGCGATGCGGATTTTTTCGAGCGGCTTCAGACACCTGCGTACTTCCTGACTGACGGGATGGCAAACACGAGATTGTAGACGAACGTCACGAAGTCATTGCCCGAACGCGGCGAGATACTCCGCCCAGTGCGGCGATGCTTCCTGCGCGAGCGCGTTCTTCACGAAGTTGATTTCGTCGGCGTACTCGTCGGGCGTGAAACCGCCGCGCATCATCTGAAAACGGCAATACATCAGATACGTGTTGACGACATCGGTCTCACAATAATTGCGGATTTCGTCGAGCTGGCCGTCGCAATACGCTTCCCAGACCTTGCCGCCGTCCATGCCGAGCTTGCCCGGAAAGCCGCAAAGTTTGGCGAGCGCATCGAGCGGCGCATTGGCGCGCGCCTGATACATCGCGAGGACGTCCATCAGATCGATATGCCGCATGTGATAGCGGCTGATGTAGTTATTGAACTTGAACTCGCGATCGTCCTGTCCGAGATCCCAGTATCGCGGTGCGGCGATGCCCTGCACGAGCGCACGGTAATGCAGCACCGGCAGATCGAAGCCGCCGCCGTTCCACGAAACGAGTTGCGGCGTGTACTTCTCGATCACGCGATAGAACGACTGGATGAGCGCAGCCTCGCCATCGTCCTTCGTGCCCAGCGAGCGGACCCGGAAGCCGTTGTTGTCGCGGAACACGCAGGAGATCGCGGCCACGCGCTGCAGATGATGCGGCAAAAAATCGTTGCCGACGCGTTCGCGCCGCGCGGCGAATGCATGGTCCGCGACTTCGCGGTCGGAGAGATCGTCGGGCAAATCTTCGAGACGGCGAATGCCGTCGACATCGGGAATGGTCTCGATGTCGAATACGAGAATCGGTGTCATTGAATCCTGCAGAAGTACGGCGATGCGACGCCCTCGCGGACGTCGATCAGCTTTAAAGCACGGCGTCCTTGCGAACGCCGTTCGATGCGAAGAAACGCTTGAGCCTTACGAGCGCCTCTTGCTGGATCTGGCGCACACGTTCGCGCGTGAGGCCCATCTCGTCGGCCAGTTCTTCGAGCGTCGCGGGCTCGATGTGATTGAGTCCGAAACGTCGTTCGATCACATGCCGATGCTTGTCCGACAGCCGCGACAGCCAGAGGCGCGTGAGCGACTCGAGTTCGCGATGCTGCACTTCGGCATCGGGCGACTGGCTCTGGTCGTCCGACAGAAGATCGAGCAGGCTGCTGCCCGGATCGAGATCGAGCGGCGCGTCGAGCGACGCGGTATGTTCGTTGAGCGCGAGAATGTCGGTCACTTCCTCCGGCGTCTTGCCGGTGAGATAGGCGATATCGTCGATGCTCGCATCGCGGCGCTCGGGCGCGACGGCATCGTTCGAGTTGGCGGAATTTTTTTCCAGATGGCGCTTGGCGCGCAACACCTGATTGAGTTCGCGGATCACGTGCACCGGCAGCCGCACCGTGCGCGCCTGATTCATGATCGCACGTTCGATGCTCTGGCGGATCCACCATGTCGCATATGTCGAGAAACGAAAACCGCGCGTCGGATCAAACTTCTCGATGGCATGCATGAGGCCGAGATTGCCCTCTTCGATGAGATCGAGCAAAGGCACGCCGCGGTTCAGGTAACCCTTCGCGATGCTGACGACCAGCCGCAGATTGCGCTCGATCATCACCTGCCGCGCCTCGAACTCGCCCGCCTTTGCGAGACGCGAATACCGCTGCTCTTCCTCGACGGTAAGCAGCGGCTTCACGCTGATGCGGTTCAGGTAATGCTGGATGGTATCGGCCGTGAGTTCGGCCTGAAGAAGCGAGCGAAAGTCGTCGGCGTCGGGAGCGGAATCGTTTGCGCGTTCGGCGCCTTCTTCGCTCTTGTCCCGGCTTCCGCTTTCTTCCTCGGAATCGACGTCGACGTCGATGTTCTCGGCGTCGTCATCATGGGTCGAAGCACCCTCCTCCACCGACACTTGCAAAGGTCGGCTGATCGTCTCAGTCTCGGCTTGCGGCAGGCGGCGCTTCGTTTTCGGCATGATGGTTCCGCTTTATTGCGGCGGCAAATACTTCAGTGGGTCAACAGGTTTACCCTGCCGGCGAACTTCGAAATGCAACATCACACGGTCCGAATCGCTGTTGCCCATCTCAGCGATCTTCTGCCCTTTAGTCACCGCGTCTCCTTCTTTTACCATCAAAGCGCGGTTATGTGCATATGCCGTGAGAAAAGTAGCGTCGTGCTTGATGATAATGAGATTGCCGTAGCCGCGCAGCCCATTTCCGGAGTAGACCACGCGTCCATCCGCTGAAGCGTTGACCGCGTCGCCCGCCGCACCGCCGATATTCAAACCCTTGTTCTTCGCTTCGTCGAACGTACCGATGATCGGACCGCGTGCGGGCCAGCTGAACGCCGGCTGAGTCGCCGCCGCGCTGCTATCGACGCCCGGCACGCCCGGCGCGCTGCCCGCTTCGCCAGTGGCGGCGCCCATGCCCGAACTCGGACCGTAATACGGCGGCTGGGATGTTGCACCCGGCGTTGCGCCCGCTGCAACGCCCGGCTGCTGCGTGCCGCCGAGCGGCTGCGCCTGCACCGCGCCGCCGGCGATCGGAGCCGTCGACACACCCGGCGTCGCCGCCGCGAGATTGGCGCCCGGAGGCGCGACGCGCACCAACTGACCGACTTCGATCTGATTCGGGTTCGTCAGGTTGTTCCACGTGGCGATGTCGTGATAATTCTGACCGTTTTCCAGTGCGATCCGATATAGGGTGTCGCCCGGCTTCACACGGTAATAGCCCGGCGGCGGCGGAAGGTTTGCGGCGGCGGCTGCCTGGGCCGCGTCGGTGGCGATCGGGGCGCCGGTCCTGTCGACCACCGGCGCCATGTCCATGCGCGTCGAACAGGCCGCCAGCACGGATAGCGCCAATACGCAAACGCCGCGTTGCGCCGCCGTCAGACGAACGTCCGCACTTCCTTCTCGCAAAGCACGCAAGATACTCATCGGTGTCAAATCACTCCGGATTTTAAAGGTACAAAGAAAACGCGATCAAGCTGAGACTCTCGCCACTGCGTCGCCGAAATGCGCGTGACGAGCGTGAGAACCTGCGACTGCGCAGCCTGCGATCCGACCGGCGCGACGAGCTTGCCACCCACCGCCAGTTGATCGAGCAGGGCCTGCGGCACATCGAGCCCCGCGCATGCGATCACGATCGCATCGAAAGGCGCCGCCGCCGGCAGGCCGAGGCGGCCGTCGCCGTAGTGAAGCCGGATGTTCGGCACGCGCAGCGGCCGCAGATTGAGCTTCGCGCGCTCGGACAGCGGGCGCACGCGCTCGATGGAATACACCTCTTTCGCGACCTGCGACAGCACCGCCGCCTGATAGCCGCAACCGGTGCCGATCTCGAGCACCTTGTCGAGCGTGCGCCCGGCCGCGACGAGTTCGATCATGCGGGCGACCACAGACGGCTTCGAGATGGTCTGGTGATGGCCGATGGGCAGCGCGGCGTCTTCGTAGGCCTGCGCGGCGAGCCCGGGATCGACGAACATGTGGCGCGGCACCACCGACATCGCGTTGAGCACGCGGGAATCGGTGATGCCGTTGGCGCGCAGCCGTTCGACCATGCGCTCGCGCACCCGTTCCGAGGTCAGCGTCTGCGTGCTGGCCAGCGCGACATTGGGCGCGCCTTTTTTCGACGCAGCGTTCGCCGCGCCGTTCAGCGCATCGCGCTCGCCGCCGCGCTGCGCAGTGCGCAATGCGCTCGTACGCGGATGCGGCGCTTGAGCCGGACTGCGCGTCGTGCCGGGAACCGGTTTCGCGAGACCGGTTGACGATTTCGCGGAAAACGTGGATGCAGCCGCCCCGCTCTTCGGCGCGCTTGCGGCGGACCGCAACGCGCCGGGTTTGCCCGACGATGCGACGGCCGGCTTGACGCGCGATGCATCGGCCCGGCCAGCGGGCTTGCGCGGCTCGCGCACGAGGTCCGCGAGCGCCAGCGGAAAGCGCTTGGCGCGCTCGTCGCTCATGTGCGGCGGCTCCCGGCGCGCGCCCATTCGCGCGTTTCCGCCATGAGCCGCGTATGCGTCAGGTCGAGCTGAAGCGGCGTGATGGAGACATGGCCGTTCGCCACGGCATGAAAATCGGTGCCTTCGCTCGCGTCCAGTGCATCGCCCGAGGGGCCGATCCAATAGATCGGATTGCCGCGCGGATCGGTCTGGCGGATGACGGGCTGCGAAGGATGGCGCTTGCCGAGGCGCGTGACGCGCCATTCGCCGAGCTGGTCGTACGGCAGACTGGGAATGTTTACGTTGAGCAACGGATGGCCGGGCATCGGGTGCTCGAGGAAATGCGCGACGATTTCCGCCGCCACGCGCGCCGCGTCTTCGAGATGCAGCCAGTCGCGTCCGACCAGCGAGAACGCGATGGACGGAATGCCGAACATGAAGCCTTCGGTGGCCGCCGCAACGGTGCCGGAATACAGCGTGTCCTCGCCGACGTTCTGCCCGTTGTTGATGCCGGACACGACGAGGTCCGGCTGCTCGTCGAGCATGCCGGTCAGCGCGATATGCACGGAGTCGGTTGGCGTGCCGTTCACGAAATTGAAACCGTTCGCCGCGCGATGGATGCTCAGAGGCCGGGACAGCGTGAGCGAGTTCGATGAGCCGCTGCAGTTCTGCTCCGGCGCCATCACGGTCACTTCGCCGAGCGGCTGCAAGGCGTCGTGCAGCACGTTGATGCCGCGAGCCAGGTAACCGTCGTCGTTGCTGATTAGGATTCGCATCCGGCGATTGTAACCGAGGAAAGATGGCGCGCGGACGACTCGCCGGGGCTCGTCCGGGGTGCGCGCCGTGTCATAAACTGAGCGACTATCGACAAGGAGACGACATGCGCGCCGTTCGCTGCAACCAGCATGGATTACCCGACACGCTGACCGTCGAGACGCTGCCCGACTTGCATCCCGAAGCGGGCGAAGTCGTCATCGACGTGAAGGCGGCGAGCGTCAATTTCCCTGACGTGCTGATCATTCAGAACAAGTATCAGTTCAAGCCGCCGCTGCCCTTCACGCCGGGCGCGGAGTTCGCGGGCGTCGTGCGTGAAGTGGGCGCAAGCGTGACGCGCTTTCGCCCCGGCATGCGCGTGGCGGCCTACACGGCGCAGGGCGCGTTCGCCGAACAGGCGCGGGCGAGCGAGGCCGCGTGCATCGCGCTGCCCGATGACGTCGATTTCGCCGATGCCGCCGCCTTCACCATCGCCTATGGCACGTCGTATCACGCGCTCGTCGATCGCGGCGCGCTGAAAGCCGGCGACACGCTGCTCGTGCTCGGCGCGGCGGGCGGCGTCGGGCTGGCCGCGGTGCAGATCGGCAAGATAATCGGGGCGCGCGTGATCGCGGCGGCGTCGAGTGAGGAGAAGCTCGCGTTCTGCCGCGAACATGGCGCGGACGATGTCATCGACTATGCGAACGAGGACTTGCGCGAACGCGTCAGGACGCTGACCGGCGGCGATGGCCCCGATGTCATATTCGATCCCGTCGGTGGCGCGTATGCGGAGCCGGCGTTTCGCAGCATCGGCTGGCGCGGGCGCTATCTCGTCGTCGGCTTCGCGAATGGCGAAATTCCGAAGCTGCCGCTCAATCTCGCGCTGCTGAAAGGCGCGAGCATCGTCGGCGTGTTCTGGGGCGACCACATGCGGCGCGAACCTGCGCTTGCAGACAGCGAATTCGCGACGATGGTCGAGTGGATTCGAGCGGGGAAGCTGCGTCCCGCCGTGACGCGGCGCTATCCGCTCGATGAGACCGCGCAGGCCCTCGATGACATGATGAATCGCCGGGTCACAGGGAAGGTCGTGGTGGAGATGTCGATGTGAGGGGCGCCGGCGACACAGGCATGCCGGCTAGGCATCCGGTAATATCGTCGCCTGCGCTGCATCCCTCTCCCGCCGCGCAGTGGATCGCAGGTGCTGCGTCTCGCGCGCGTTCGCGCCCTGCAACGCGCTGAACGCGGCCATCACGCGACGCACGCTCAGGAGCCGCTTCCAGAACCGCTCCCTCAACGCCGCTGACGGCACCAGCGCCGGCGGCAGCACGATAGCGCCCGGCCCCCAGCCCGGCCTCCACGACCGCGCGAGGCCGCGTCGCATGAAGAGCGTCAGCGTCGGCACGCCGAGGGACGACGCGAGAGCCCAAGCCCCGAATCGTTGCCGATGAACCATCGCGATTCGGCGATCCACGTCGCGACATCGCCGAGGCGCGGCAGCGCATTCACTTCATGCCCGGCACGCGCAACATCGTTCCAGTCGGACATTTCGCCCGGCGAAACCAGAAAGCTCGGCACGAACTGACGCCGCGCGAGCGCGCGCGACAGCGCAATGAACTTGTCGCGATCCCACATCTTTTCAGGATGACTGCCGGTCGGATGGATAGCCACGCGATTTGCGAACCGCCCGCGCATGACGCCGGCCGGCACGACGAGTCCATTCGAACGCGTCACTTCGCGAAGCTCCAGCACATGGGTCGCGACATCGACGATGCGCTCCACCATATGCTTGGTGCCGCCGTATTCCGGAAGCTGGTCGAGACGAAGCGTCTGTCCCGAACGGCTGAGCGCCGCGCCGTAGTCGGTCTTCCAGAGTTCGATGACCGTCTCGAAAGCGCGCGGACACGCGCCCGGTTGCCGCACCTCCACGCCTGGCAGCCCGTCCGCGAGCTGTTCCGCCACCCAGCCGAACACGACCGGTCGATAGCCGTTGCGGACGAGATTGTTGACGAGCACGAGCCCGATGAGGCTATCTCCGATCGGCGGTGGCAACGCCACCGCCACCGCACTGCTGGTGTCCAATCTCATTCTTTGTCTTGCGCAAATCGCGTGAATCGCGTCACGAAGGCGCCGTGTCGCCGATGCCCCGAGGCGGGAAAGTCGGGCCGAATCTTACAGCAATGCGGCAGCGAGCGCGGCGATGGTATCGATTCGGTTTGCGAAAGGATAACCCACCTGCGCCGATCGGGCCGACACCGGCTGACACGTATCATCACGCGCAGGAGGCCTACAGCTTCTCGGTCTCGCCGCTCTTCGGCTGCCACTTCATGAGCCGACGCTCGACGAGCGCGACGAGTCCGTCGAGCACGAGCGCGAACGCGGTCAGCACGAGGATACCGGCGAACACCGTGTTGATATCGAACGTGCCTTCGGCCTGCAAGATGAGATAGCCGACCCCGCGCGCCGAGCCGAGATACTCGCCCACCACCGAACCGACGAACGCCAGCCCGACCGACGTATGCAGACTGGAAAACACCCAGCTCGTCGCGCTCGGCAGATACACGTAGCGAAGCAGTTGCTTGCGATTCGCGCCGAGCATGCGCGCGTTCGCGAGCACGACCGGGCTCACTTCCTTCACGCCCTGATAGACATTGAAGAACACGATGAAAAACACGAGCGTCACGCCGAGGGCGACCTTCGACCAGATGCCGAGACCGAACCAGACCGCGAAGATCGGCGCGAGAATCACGCGCGGCATCGAGTTGGCGGCCTTGATGTACGGATCGAGGAGCGCGCTCATCGTCGGGGCGAGCGCGAGCCATAGCCCGACCGCGAGACCGAAGACCGTGCCGATGACGAACGCCAGCACCGTCTCGATCAGCGTCACCCACAGATGGAGGTAAATCTCGCCGCTGCTGAACCACTCCCAGATGCGCACGAGCACCTTCTGCGGCTCGCCGAAGAAGAACGCGGCCTTGTTCGCGTCGTCGAAATAAAAAGGCGGCAGAAGCGTCGGGCTGGTGAGCGCGTACCACAGCAGGAAGCACGCGACGAGCAACAGCCATTGCCAGACCATCAGATTCGTTCGATTCGGGCGCAGCCTATTCCACATGATCGTTCCGTTTCAACTGCTGCTGATAACCCTTGAGCACTTCCTCGCGCAGCACACCCCAGATTTGCGCGTGCAGTTCGACGAAACGCGGATGCGAGCGGATCTCCGCGACATCGCGCGGACGCGGCAAGTCGATGGCGAACTCGCCGATCGGATGCGTCCCCGGCCCCGCCGACAGCACCACGACGCGATCGGACATCGAAATGGCTTCGTCCAGATCGTGCGTGATGAAAAGCACCGCCTTGCGTTTCGCGGCCCATAGATCGAGCAGTTCGTTCTCCATCAACTGGCGCGTCTGGATGTCGAGCGCGGAAAACGGCTCGTCCATCAGGATGATGTCGGGATCGAGAATGAGCGTTTGCGCCATTGCGACGCGCTTTCTCATGCCGCCCGACAGTTGATGCGGATAGCGGTCGCCGAAACCGCCCAGGCCCACACGCTTGAGCCATTCCTCGCCGCGCGCGCCGGCTTCGTCCTTCGTCATGCCACGGAATGCGAGGCCGGCGGTGACGTTGTCGAGCGCTGAACGCCAGGGCATCAGCGCATCGGCCTGGAACATGTAGCCCGCGCGCCGGTTGATGCCCCTGAGCGGCTCGCCGAACACGCTCACCGCGCCCGACGACGGCTGCAACAGTCCCGCCGATACGTTCAGCAACGTGGACTTGCCGCAGCCCGTCGGGCCGACGACCGATACGAATTCGCCGGGAGCAATGTAAAGGTTCGTATTCCGAACGGCGGTATAACGGTCACTGCGGCTCTCGCGCGCAGCGAACGTGCATGTGACGTCTTCCAGCGCGAGCGCGTGTGTCGAAAGTGTGCTCATCGCTCACGCCTTGACGGTCGCGAGCGCCTTCTTCACGAAGTCGTTGGTCCACGTCTTCGACACGTCGATCGGCTTGCCTTTCACCGTTTCGTCGAATGCCTGCAGCGTCTTCAGCGATGTCGCCGGGCCGTCTTCGGGCATCAGTCCGTCCGGCGACAGCGCTTCTTTCACGTGCTGCCACGAATCGAGGTACAGCGCGCGATCGCCGAGCAGATAACCTTCCGGCACAGTCGCGATCAGTTCCTTGCCCGAGGCCGTCTGCAGCCACTTCAGCGCGCGGACCATCGCATTGGTCAGCGCCTGCGTCGTGTTCGGATTCTTGTTGATGAAGCTCTGCGAAGCATAGAGACACCCCGCCGGCATGTTGCCGCCGAAGACCGTCTTCGTATCCGCGAGCGTGCGGGTATCGGAGACGATGCGGATCTCGCCCGCGCGATCGAGCTTGGTCATCACGGGATCGAGATTGGCGATTGCATCGATCTGGCCGGATTGCAGCGCGGCGATCGCGCCCGCTCCCGCGCCCACGCCGATGAACGACACGTCGCTCGCCTTGAGCCCCGCCTTCGCGAGGACGAAGCTCGCCATGATGGCCGTCGACGAACCCGGCGCCGTGACGCCGATCTTCTTGCCTTTCAGATCGGCGACCGACTTGTAGTTCGGCATCGTCTTCTTCGATACGGCGAGCACGATCTGCGGCGCGCGTCCTTGCAGCACGAATTCGCGAAAGTACTGATTCTTCGCCTGCAGCAGCAGCGTGTGTTCGAATGCGCCCGATACGACATCGGCGCTGCCGCCGACCGCCGCCTGCAACGCCTTCGCGCCGCCCGCGAAGTCCGCGATCTCGACGTCGAGCCCTTCGTCCTTGAAGTAGTTGCGGCGCTCCGCGATGGTGAGCGGCAGGTAGTAGAAAAGATTCTTGCCGCCGACCGCGATCGACACCTTCGTCTGCTCGGGCTTGCCCTGAGCCAATGCGAGCGGCATGCCCGACAGTGCACTACCCGCGAGCATTGCGCCGCTCGCGATGAACGTCCTTCGTTTCATCGTTGTTCGTCTCCTGTCTCATGCAACATGGCGCGCTGCATGTTCTTTGTCGTTGTCGCGGCGGAGCCTGGCCTAGATAACCCTGGCCGCTCTCAGCCGCGCAATATCGTCAGGATGATACCCGAGCGTTTGAAGCACTTCATCGGTGTGTTCACCGAGTCGGGGTCCGAGCCAGCGCGTCTCGCCGGGCGTGTCAGAGAGCTTCGGCGTGACGTTCGGCAGCGTGATCTCGCGGCCGTCCTGCCACGGAAAGCGTTGCAGCATCTGACGCGCCAGATATTGCGGATCGGTGAACATGTCCGCGACGCTGTAGATGCGCCCTGCCGGCACATCGGCGGCATTGAGCACGGCGAGCGCCTCGTCGATGCTGCGCGTCGCGAGCCACGCGGCGATGGCGTCGTCGATTTCCTGCGTGCGCGGCACGCGGCCATCGTTCGAGGCGAGCGCGGGATCGTCGGCGAGATCGGGGCGATCGATTGCCGTCATCAGGCGCTTGAAAATCGGGTCGCTGTTGCCGCCGATCACGATGCTTCCATCGCTGCAAGGATACGTATTCGAAGGCACGATGCCCGGCAGCGACGCGCCGGTGCGTTCGCGCACGAGGCCGTAGACGCCGTACTCGGGCACGACGCTCTCCATCATGTTGAAGACGGCTTCGTACAGCGCGACGTCGACCACCTGCCCCTTGCCGCCGTTCACCTGCCGATGATGCAGCGCCATCAGCGCACCGATCACGCCATGCAGCGCCGCGATCGAATCGCCGATCGAGATGCCGATGCGCGGCGGCGGCAAATCCGGATAGCCGGTGATGTGACGCAGGCCGCCCATCGATTCGGCGATCGCGCCGAAGCCCGGCCGATCGCGATACGGCCCGGTCTGCCCGTAGCCCGAAAGCCGCACCATCACGAGGCCAGGGTTTTCGGCGGACAAGGTTTCGTAGCCGAGACCAAGCTTCTCGAGCAGGCCCGGACGAAAATTCTCGACGACGATATCCGCTTCCTTCGCGAGCCGCCGCACGATTTCCTTGCCCTCTTCCGCCTTGAAATTGACCGTCACCGACTTCTTGTTGCGCGCCTGCACCGCCCACCACAGCGACGTGCCGCCCACTTCGGGATACAGCTTGCGCCACTTGCGCAGCGGATCGCCGCCGTTCGGATCTTCGATCTTGATGACATCCGCGCCGAACTCGCCCATGAAGCGCGCGGCGAACGGGCCGGCGATGAGCGTGCCGAGTTCGAGCACTTTGACGCCGGCGAGCGGCCCGGTCGATGCGGTCATTCTCGTCTCCTTTTCTTATGGGCTTTGCTGTCCCGCTTCAGAGCGGCGTAAAGCGCGGCGTGCCGTCGGCGAGGGTATCGTTGAACATCGCTGCGGGACGCACCCACATGCCGCGCTCGTGCGGCCAGAGATGTTCGTAGACCGTCATCTCTTCTTCGGTTTCGGAATGCCGCGCAACGCCGATCACGCGATAGAGCCCACCCTTGTAATGCCGGTGCGTCGCAATCGCGAGTGCTTCGTTTTCGGTCATGACGTGTTGGTTTGCTGAGTTAGACGGAGCGCCGGTCGATCATCGCCCGCGCGATGGTGCCGGCATCGACATATTCGAGTTCGCCGCCGACCGGCACGCCGCGCGCGAGCCGCGTCACCCTGAGCCCTTTCGACTTCAGCGTCTGCGCGAGGTAGTGCGCGGTGGCTTCGCCTTCGTTGGTGAAGTTGGTGGCGAGCACCACTTCCTGCACGACGCCGTCGAGCGCGCGGTTGATGAGCCGGTCGAAGTGAATCTCCTTCGGCCCGATGCCGTCGAGCGGACTGAGCCTGCCCATCAGCACGAAATAAAGCCCGCGATAGGTGAGCGTCTGTTCGAGCATGATCTGGTCGGCGGGCGTCTCGACGACGCACAGCATCGCCGGATCGCGCTCTTCATCGAGACAGACTTCGCACACGGCCGCCTCGGTGAAGGTGTTGCACTTCTCGCAGTGCCGCAGATGCTCGGTCGCGAACAAGAGCGACTGCCCGAGCTTTTCGGCGCCGGCGCGGTCGTGCTGCATCAGGTGATACGCCATGCGCTGCGCCGACTTGGGACCGACGCCGGGCAGCGCGCGCAGCGCCTCCACGAGCGCCGACAAAGCGGAAGGTTGTTTCATGTGTCCTCATGACGCGCCCCGCGCGGGGCGCGCGGATTTAGAACGGCAGCTTGAAGCCGGGCGGCATCGGCATGCCGGCCGTCATGCCGCTCATCTTTTCCTGCGTGGTGGCTTCGGCCTTGCGTACCGCGTCGTTGAAGGCTGCGGCGACGAGATCTTCGAGCATGTCCTTGTCGTCGGCGAGCAGGCTCGGGTCGATCGACACGCGCTTGACGTCGTTCTTGCAGGTCATCGTCACCTTCACGAGGCCCGCGCCGGACTGGCCTTCGACCTCGATCAGCGCGAGCTGGTCCTGCATCTTCTTCATGTTTTCCTGCATCTGCTGAGCTTGTTTCATCAGCCCGGCGAGTTGGTTCTTCATCATGGTTCGGCTCCTTACTGGAAAGCGGATATGGCGGATGGCGACGAGCGCGCCGCGCGTGCAACGACTGCAACGGCGCGCGAAAAATGGCGATGCCGCGAATGCGGCCTATCTTACTGTGCGCGCGGCGCCTGCTGTGCGGATGCGTCCGATGCGAGCGGCCGGATGGAACCCTGAACGATGCTCGCGCCGAAATCGCGGATCAGCGACTGCACGAACGGGTCGCGCTGGATTTCCTGCTCGGCCTCCTGCTGGCGTCGTGCACGTTCGACGGCATCGAGCGCGGCGGCGGTGCGGCGCACCGGGCCGACATCGACGTTGACTTCGACTGCGCGCCCGAGCTTTTCCGCGAGCGCGGCCTTCAGCTTCGCGACGTGCGAGGCGTCCGAGTACATCTGTACGGCGACTTTGAGCGTGACGGAATTCGCGTCGCAGGCGGTCAGTTCGCTATTGAACGCGAGCTGATACGCAACGCCCTTGAGCGGCAAATCGGCCGCGAGCACCGCCCATTCGACCGCGACGCCGAGCGCATCGAGCGGGACGGCGGGCGGCAGCGGCGTCGTATCGACCTTCGGCGCGGGCGCGGATGCGGATGCGGGCTCGCCGGCGAAACGCATGTCGTCGGGGCCGCTGTCGAACGCGGGCATAAAACCGTCATCGGGCGGCATGAAATACTCGTCTTGCGACGATGCCGGCGGATAGTCGTCCGGCGGCATGTCCTCCCACGGCGGGATGACTTTCGCCGCGGGCTTCGCCTTCGGTTCGGGGGCAGCGGCGGCGGGCGCAGGCGCGGGCCGGCGCGGCACGGGCGGCTGGACCTGGACGGCGGGCTTCGGTGCGGCAGGCTTCGGTGCAGCCGATCCATTCGCCGCAGCCGCCGATGCCCCCCGCGCTCCGCGATCCGAAGACAAGCGCATGCCCGCGCTGCGCAGCACTTCAAGCGCCGCGCTGGCTCCGCCGCCAGGGCGCTTCGCTGCATCGGCTTGCGATGCGTCCTGTGGTTGACTCACGGCATCATCGGCCGCCTGACGGGCTGCTGCGCGAATCGGCGCGGTCGCGGCGGGCGGCGCGTCTGCCGGTTCATTCGGCTCGATCGTTCGCGTTACCACGACCGGCGGTGCGTCACTGGCTTTCGCGTCGCTCGTTGCGCGCAAAGCCGCGGGATTCTCTGCGCTGCTCGCAGTCGGCTCGTCCGAACGCGTCGACGTGATGCCAGTCGCCGGCTGTGATACACGAGTTTCCGCAACGTCCCCGCGCTTTGGCTGCGGCGAACCGTTCGCCGATGTCTCGACCGGCGCAGCTTCCGCCGCCTTCGCCGACACGGGCAGAGGCACGACCGCACGTTCGGCCATTGCGCCGGCAAGCGCGGCGCTGCGCGGCGCCTTCGTCGCTTGCGGCGCGTTGACGGCGACGACGCCACCGCCCGGCCCGCCCGCCGGCTCGAACGCCAGCATGCGCAGGAGCGTCATGGTGAAGCCCGCGTATTCGTCGGGCGCAAGGCCGAGTTCGCCGCGCCCCACGGTAGCAATCTGATAGAACAATTGAACCTGCTCGGCGGACAGCATCTCCGCGAAGCGGCGGATATCCGCGGCTTCGGGCCACTCGTCGAGCACGGACGACGGCGCGAACTGCGCCCACGCGATTCGATGGAGCAGGCTCGCCAGATCCTGCAGCGCCGTCGAAAACGACAGGCTGCGCAGCGCCATTTCATCCGCGATGGTCAGGACGCCTGCGCCATCGCTGGCGGCGAGCGCGTCGATCAGGCGGATCAGATAGCTTTGATCGAGCGCGCCGAGCATGCCGCGCACAGCTTCCTCGGTGACCTCGTTCGCGGAATACGCGATGGCCTGATCGGTCAGCGACAGCGCATCGCGCATGCTGCCGTCGGCTGCGCGCGACAAAAGCCGCAGCGCCTGCGGCTCGTACGTGATCTGTTCCTGCTGAAGGATGTTCTCGAGGTGCGAGACGATATGCCCCGCCGGCATCTGCTTCAGATTGAACTGCAGACAACGCGAGAGCACCGTCACCGGAATCTTCTGCGGATCGGTGGTCGCGAGAATGAATTTCACATGCGGCGGCGGTTCTTCCAGCGTCTTCAGCATCGCGTTGAAGGCGTGGTTCGTCAGCATGTGGACTTCGTCGATCATGTAGACCTTGAAACGCGCATCGACGGGCGCATACACGGCGCGCTCCAGCAACGCGGCCATTTCATCGACACCGCGATTGCTCGCCGCATCCATTTCGACATAGTCGACGAACCGGCCCTCGTCGATTTCCCGGCACGCGCGGCACACGCCGCACGGCTTCGAGCTCACGCCGGTTTCACAGTTGAGCGCCTTCGCGAAGATGCGCGAGAGCGTGGTCTTGCCGACGCCGCGCGTGCCCGTGAAGAGATAAGCGTGATGCAGACGGCCGCCGTCGAGCGCGTGCGTGAGCGCCCGAACGACGTGCTCCTGGCCGACGAGCGACTCGAACGATTTCGGCCGCCATTTGCGTGCGAGAACTTGATAGGTCATGCGCGAAATTGTATCAGCAACGACTTATGGCAAACGCCGCTCGGACGGGCGAAGCCAGGCGTCGGAACGGCCGCTTTCGCGGCAGCAGTATGCAAACGACACACGCGCGTCAGAAGCACCGGCCAGTGCCGGAATGACTCAAAGACGAAGGAGATACAGCGAAAGAGAAGCGCAGAAAAAGCGCAGAAGAAAAGCGGAAGGTGACGAGCCCGACCCTCGGCACTGGTAGAAAACGGCTGTGGCTGCTTCGTTCCCGACCTGACCAGGTTGACCGCGCCACCATGCGAGGAGGCCCGTCACGTCGAAGTATATCACGCCCCGCGCGAGGCCCGGAAGCCTGCGATCGGCGCCCTCTTGCGCTGCGTGCTTTCGGCCTCAGATTGTCCCTATCGGGCACCGGCAACGGATAGCAAAGTAGGCTAAGATGACACATGACTTATCCGTGACCGGCGAATTGCACGCTTTTGCACGACGTCCGGCGAGCGGAGTTCGCGGCTTCGAGCGGCGAAATTCCTTTTCAGTTTTGGTGTATCGTGGCGAGCATTCCAACGCGGCCTCGAATCAATTGAGGTATTCAGACAATGAGCGAATCAATCAAGCACATCAGCGACGCTTCTTTCGAACAGGACGTCGTCAAGTCGGATAAACCTGTCCTGCTCGACTTCTGGGCCGAGTGGTGTGGTCCGTGCAAGATGATTGCCCCGATCCTCGACGAAGTCGCGAAGGATTACGGCGATCGCCTGCAAATCGCGAAGATCAATGTAGACGAGCATCAGTCGACGCCGGTCAAGTTCGGCGTGCGCGGCATCCCCACACTGATCCTGTTCAAGAACGGCGCGGTCGCCGCGCAGAAGGTCGGCGCGCTGTCCAAGTCGCAACTCACCGCATTCCTCGATAGCAACCTGTAAAACGCGTCGTCATCGGAAGTCTGCCTCGCTCGATCGCGGCGGCGGAGCCCTGAAGACCGCGCCCCGGCCGATGTTGTCGCGCGACAACATCGGCTGAAAAGCCCCGCCCCCGGCCTATCCGAGGCCCGCACGGCGTGTGCTATGCTAGAATTACAAGACTTCAAGAAGTATTAAGTCCTAGAGCGGTTCCGCTCACCTCTTCTCCCATCTTTCTGTCGCACCTCTTCTCCCTGGCGGGAAATCCGTATGCATTTATCCGAGCTCAAGTCTCAGCACGTGTCTGCACTGATCGAGATGGCCAATGGCCTCGAGATCGAAAATGCGAACCGCCTGCGCAAGCAGGAATTGATGTTCGCGATTCTTAAAAAGCGCGCCAAGGCTGGCGACACGATTTTCGGCGACGGCACGCTCGAAGTGCTGCCGGACGGCTTCGGTTTCCTGCGCTCGCCCGAGACTTCCTATCTCGCGAGTACGGACGATATTTATATCAGCCCGTCGCAGATTCGCCGCTTCAATCTGCATACCGGCGACACGATCGAAGGTGAGGTGCGCACGCCGAAGGACGGCGAACGCTATTTCGCGCTCGTCAAGGTCGACAAAGTCAACGGGCAGCCGCCCGAGGCCTCGAAACACAAGATCATGTTCGAGAACCTCACGCCGCTGCATCCGAACAAGCCGCTGCCGCTCGAACGCGAAATGCGCGGCGAAGAGAATGTCACCGGCCGCATCATCGACATGATTTCTCCCATCGGCAAGGGCCAGCGCGGCCTGCTGGTGGCGTCGCCGAAGTCGGGCAAGACCGTGATGCTGCAGCACATCGCGCATGCGGTGAAGGCGAATCATCCGGATGTCATTCTGTTCGTGCTGCTCATCGACGAACGTCCTGAAGAAGTGACGGAAATGCAGCGTTCGGTGCGCGGCGAAGTCATCGCATCGACGTTCGACGAACCCGCCGCGCGTCACGTGCAAGTGGCCGAAATGGTCATCGAGAAGGCCAAGCGTCTCGTCGAAATGAAGCACGACGTCGTGATTCTCCTCGACTCCATCACCCGTCTCGCGCGTGCGTACAACACGGTGGTGCCGGCGTCGGGCAAGGTGCTGACGGGCGGTGTCGATGCAAACGCGCTGCAGCGTCCGAAGCGCTTCTTCGGAGCCGCGCGCAACATCGAGGAAGGCGGTTCGCTGACCATCATCGGCACGGCGCTGATCGAAACGGGCAGCCGCATGGACGACGTGATCTACGAAGAGTTCAAGGGCACCGGCAACATGGAAGTGCACCTCGAACGCCGCCTCGCCGAAAAGCGCGTTTATCCGTCGATCAATCTGAACAAGTCGGGCACGCGCCGCGAAGAACTGCTCATCAAGCCGGACCTACTGCAAAAGGTCTGGGTATTGCGCAAATTCATTCACGACATGGACGAAGTCGAAGCCATGGAATTCCTGCTCGACAAGATCCGTCAGACAAAGAGCAACTCGGAGTTCTTCGACATGATGCGCCGCGGCGGAAGCTGATCTTCCGCGTGACGTATAAAAGAACCGCCTGCATCGTCAGGCGGTTTTTTCATGGGCGCCTTGCGTACAATCCGCATTGTCCGAGCCTTCCGATACCACGCATGGCCAACCTCTTCACCCGCTGGTTCGGCGCGCAACGCCGCGAGCGCGCGCTGCGCAAGTATGCAATCGACGATGCCCTCTGGCAGCGCACGCTCGATGCCTTCCCGTTCTATCGCCACCTCATCGCGACCGACCGCGAGCGCCTGCGCGAGACGACGAGCCTGTTCATCGCGCAAAAGGAGTTCTCGACCGCGCACGGGCTCGAACTGACCGACGAGATGATCGTCTCGATCGCCGCGCAAGCCTGCCTGCCGGTGCTCAACCTTGACCTCGACCTCTATGGCGGCTGGGTCGGCGTGATCGTCTATCCCGGCGAGTTCGTCATTAGAAAGACGGTGGAGGACGAGGCCGGCGTCGTTCACGAGATCGAGCACGACGCGAGCGGTGAGGCATGGGAAGGCGGGCCGGTCGTGCTGTCGTGGGAAGACACGCAGATGGCCGATGCCTCGGACGCGTACAACGTCGTCATCCACGAGTTCGCGCACAAGATCGACATGGTGAACGGCGAAGCCGACGGGCATCCTCCGCTCTTTCGCCGCTGGCATGCGCCGCTCGATAACGCCGCCTGGTCCGATATCTTCGACAACGCCTACGACCAGTTCTGCGCCGGCGTCGATGCCGTGCCGCAATCGCGCTTTCGCCGCTTCGAGCGCGAATCGCTGATCGACCCTTATGCAGCGGATCATCCGTCGGAGTTCTTCGCCGTGTGCAGCGAGGCGCTGTTCGTCACGCCAGGCGCATTCGAGGCCGAATACCCGGAACTGTACCGGCTGCTCGCGCGGTACTACCGGCAGGATCCCGCCGGCGTCGGCGCGCTGGCCGGCTCGCACGCGTGACGGGAAAAGGTGTCGAGCGGCTGATTTTCTGGCATAATCGCCGTTTTTCGACCCAGGCAAGTGACTCGCTAAGGGCGCCATGAAACGGTGCGGCGGGTTGGCTACCGCCAGATATCAGGAAAGACCATGAAAGAAGGCATTCACCCGGATTACCGCGAAGTCCTGTTCGTCGACATGTCGAACGACTTCCGTTTCGTGACCCGCTCGACCATCCAGACGCGCGAAACCGCCGAATTCAACGGCAAGACCTACCCGCTCGCGAAGATCGAAGTGTCGTCGGAATCGCATCCGTTCTACACCGGCCAGCAGAAGATCATGGACACGGCCGGCCGCGTCGAGAAGTTCAACAACAAGTTCGCGCGCTTCTCCACCAAGAAGTAAGTCGGGCTTCGGGTTTCAGCAAGAAAGGGCAGCTTCGGCTGCCCTTTTTTGTCGGCTCGCGGTTTTAAACATCGGCGCGGCCTGCATCGCGATGCGTGGCGCGAAGTTTCGCAGTGCCGCCAGGACCCGCGACACGACTACAATGCCGGATGCTCCGGCCCCGCGGCGCATCTTCCAGGCCCGTCTCTCCATCAAGCCTTCTCGCATGCGATCTGTCGTTCGTCTGACCGCCTCCGCTACCAGCGCCCTGCCGCGCTGGCTGCTGCTCGCCATCTGCATCACCTATGCGTCGTTCGGCCTGTTCGGCCGCGATCCCTGGAAGAACGAAGACGCGGCGGGCTTCGGCGTCATGTGGACGATGGCCAACGGCGACGCCCGCGACTGGCTTCTGCCGAACCTGCTCGGCAAGGCCGCCACCGGCGACGGACCGCTGATGTACTGGCTCGGCGCGTCGTTCATACGCGTGCTGAGTCCGTGGGTCGATGCGAGCAACGCATCGCGCGTGATCACCGGCTTGCTGTTCTGTCTCGCTTGCGCGTTCGTCTGGTATTCGGCGTATCTGCTCGGCCGGCGTGACGAAGCGCAGCCCTTCAAATATGCATTCGGCGGCGAGCCGGAACCGCGCGACTACGGCCGCACGCTCGCAGATGGCGCACTGCTCATTCTGCTCGCCTGCTTCGGCCTCGCGGAGCGCGGTCACGAAACCACGCCGCAAGTCGCGCAGTTCGCCGGCACCGCGATGCTCATCTACGGCCTCGTGCGCAGCCTCGACAAGCCGATCCACGGCGCGCTCGTGTGGGGTGCGGCGATCGGCGTCGTCGGGTTGTCGAGCTCGCCCGTGCTCGTGTTCGCGCTCTTGCTTTGCACGCTCGCGATGACGGTCATCGTGCGTCAGGTGCGGGCCGCGCCGCTGCTGATCTTCGGCTTGCCGGTCGCAGTCGTGCTGATCGCCGCCTGGGTGCTGCCGACGCTGCACTTTTTCCCCGACGACGGCGAATGGTGGCTGCGCCAATGGTGGCGCAACAGCTTCCACACGTTCACCGCGCCGCCGGCGCTCGAGTTCGGCTACGCGATGAAGAACCTCCCGCTCTTCACGTGGCCCGCGTGGCCGCTCGCGATCTGGGCGTT
This sequence comes from Caballeronia sp. LZ016, assembly GCF_031450805.1. Lineage (NCBI taxonomy): Bacteria > Pseudomonadati > Pseudomonadota > Betaproteobacteria > Burkholderiales > Burkholderiaceae > Caballeronia > Caballeronia sp. LZ016. Next base: position 2,113,849 of record NZ_JARTVY010000001.1, on the reverse strand, counting down.
CGTGAGCTGGGGCGGCATGCGCCGCTCGCCGCACGTCGCCGTGCCGCTGTCGGTCATCGGGCCACTGCTCGTGCTGGTCGTGCTGCAGGCACACGAAACGAACCGGCTCTTCATGTTGCTGCTGCCGCCGCTTTCGGTGCTCGCGACCTTCGCGCTGCCCACGCTCAAGCGCGGCGCGATCAACGCGATCGACTGGTTCGCGATGTTGAGCTTCACGATCATCGGCACGCTGGTCTGGCTCGTGTGGACGGCCGGCATGTTCGGCTTTCCCGCGCCGATGGCCCGCAACCTCGCGCGCCTCGCGCCGGGCTTTCATCCCGAGTTCAAGCTGATCTCGTTCGTCTGCGCGGTCGCCGTGACGGTCTGCTGGTTCGTGCTCGCGCGCTGGCGGCTCACGCGTCATCCGAAGGTACTGTGGCGCAGCGTCGTATTGTCGAGCGCAGGCACCACGCTCATGTGGGTGCTGCTCATGACCTTATGGCTGCCGGTGGTCAACTATAGCCGCACGTATCGCGATGTCGCGGAGCAGATCGCCTCGCATCTTCCGGCCGACTACACCTGCATCTCGCCCGCGCGCCTGGGCGACGCGCAGATCGCGACGTTCGCCTATTTCGGCGGCATGCAGTTTGCGTTCGACGAAGACTGCGACGTCATCCTGCGTCAGGATCGCTCGGACTTCGGCGATCCGTCGTCGATGTCGACGTTCGAATGGAAGCTCGTCTGGGAAGGCCGGCGCGTCGCCGATCGCGACGAGCGCTTCCGGCTGTATGTACGCATCGAGCGCCCCGTTCCGCCGCCGAAAAAACCCGTGCGCAAGCGCAGCCTGCGCCGGCCGCAATAAAAAGGACATGACCTCGACATCACCCGTTCAACCCGGCACGACCGGCATGTGGCGCGATGTGCGCAAGATCGCATCGCTCGCGTGGCCCGTGCTGATCGGCCAGCTCGCGGTGATCGCGTTCGGCGTCATCGATACCGCGATGGTCGGCCGCTTTTCCGCCACCGATCTCGCCGCGCTCGGCCTCGGCTCATCGGTCTATATCTCCGTCTACATCGGGCTGACGGGCATCCTCGTCGCACTGCAGCCGATTGCCGGGCAACTTTTCGGCGCGGGCCGCGAAAGCGAGATCGGCGAGGAGACGCGCCAGGCGCTGTGGCTCGCCGCAGCGCTGACGGTCATCGGCTTCGTGCTGCTCTATTTTCCCGAGCCGCTCCTGAGTCTCGCCAAAGCGCCGCCCGCGTTGCACGACCGCACGGTCGACTACCTGCGCATCCTGTCGTTCGGCCTGCCCGCGAGCCTCGCGTTTCGCGTCTATAGCTCGCTGACGAACGCGGTCGGCAAGCCGCGGCTCGTGATGTTCCTGCAGGTCGGCGGACTCGTGCTCAAGTTCCCGCTCAACACCTGGTTCATCTTCGGCGGCTTCGGCGTGCCGGCGCTCGGCGGTCCGGGCTGCGCGCTCGCGAGCACGCTCATCAACTGGGTGCTGGCGGTCGTCGGCATGACGGTGCTGCTGAAGTTCGAGTTCTTCCGCCCCTTCGGCATCTTTTCGCGCTTCACGTGGCCCGTGTTGCGACGTCAGGTCGCGCTCTTGCGGCTCGGCATTCCGATGGGCCTCTCGTACCTGATCGAAGTGACGTCGTACACGTTCATGGCGCTTTTCATCTCGCGTTTCGGCACGACGACGCTCGCCGGCCATCAGATCGCGGGCAACCTCGGCGCGGTGCTGTACATGACGCCGCTCGCGATCGGCATTGCATCGTCCACACTCGTTTCGCAGGCGCTCGGCGCACAGCGCTTCGACGATGCCGCGTCGATCTCGCGTCACGGCATCGCGATGGCCTGCGTGCTGGCGCTCGTCTATGGCGTGGTGCTGATTGCCGCCCGCCCGCACGTGATCGCCGCCTACACGCCCGATCCGAACGTGATCGCCGCGGCGATGCCGCTCGTGCTCATCATCTTCTTCTATCACCTGTGCGACGCGCTGCAGATCACCACCGCGTTCATCTTGCGCGCGTACAAGGTGACGATCGTGCCCACCGTCATCTATGCGATCGCGCTGTGGGGCATCGGGCTCGGCGGCGGCTATCTGCTCGGCTTCGACGTCGGCGGCGCGATTCCCGCTTCGCTGCAAGGCGCGCGCGGCTTCTGGATCGCCAATTCGCTGAGTCTCGGCGTGGCGGGCGTCGGCCTCTTCGTTTATTGGCGGCGCGTGAGCGCCCGGCATATCGGCACCGTCGACCTGCGTTAGGAAATCGTCGTAAAGCGTCAACGCTTGCACCCGGACGGAAAGAACGGCGTAGGCCTCCAGTAAAATCGCGCGTCGAGGAACACTCGGAGCGAGTGGATGAGCCGCGTTATCAGCAAACAAAAATGGATCCTGGCCGCAACCACCGTACTCGCCGCGCTGACCTTCAGCGTGACGAACCATCGGGCCGATGCCGCGCGCGCCGTCAGCGTGTCGCCGCAAGGCAAGGTCGCCCAGGTGAGGCAGGTCGTTGTCAAGTTCGACGAAGCAATGACCGCGTTCGGCAGCCCCGCTGCCGCGCCACCGGGGAAACTCGCGTGTGACGGCGCGCCGGCTGCGGCCACGGCCGGCAGCGCGCGCTGGATCGACGAGAAGACGTGGGCCTTCGACTTCAACAGCGATCTTCCGCCCGGCGTGCGCTGCGCGGTCGATCTCAAGGCGGGCATCAAGTCCGCCGCGGGCAACGCGCTCGCGCGCCCGAGTCACTTCACGTTCCAGACCGGCGGGCCTTTCGTCACGCGCATCCAGCCGAATTACGGCGATATCGAAGAAGATCAGGTCTTCGTGTTGCGCCTGAACGGGCCGGCCACGCAAGCGTCCGTGCTCGATCACGTCTGGTGCGAATCGAGCGCGCTCGGCAACCGCATCCCTGTGCGCATGTCCGATGACGCGACGCGCAAAGCACTCCTCGAACACTTCGGCTATCAGAAGGAAAGCGACCGCGTGCTGACGCTCGCGTGTCAGCAGAGATTGCCGTCGGCGTCGAAGATGCAGCTCGTTTTCGGGCAAGGCGTCACTGGCCCGAGCGGCCTCCCGAACGACGTCGAGGAGCGCTTCGACTACAGAGTGCGCGAACCGTTCAAGGCCGCCTTCACGTGCGAGCGCGAGAACGCGAACGCGCCCTGCACGCCACTGAGTCCGCTGCGGCTCACGTTCACCGCGCCGATCAGCCGCGCGGACGCCGCGAAATTCGTGTTGCGCGGGCCGAAAGGCGCCGCCGCGCCGTACTCCAATCCGGACGACAAGGATGCCGAAGTAACTACCGTCGAATTCGCCGCGCCGCTGCCCGAACGCGCGACGCTGACGATCGAAGCGCCGTCGAACCTGAAAGATGTGAGCGGACGTGCGCTCGCCAATGCGGACTTCTTCCCGCTGAAGACGGCCACCGCCGGGATGCCGCCGCTCGCCAAGTTCTCGTCGGGTGCGTTCGGCATCATCGAACGGTTCGCCGAACCGGACATGCCCGCGATGCTGCCGGTCACGCTGCGTCACGTCGAAGCGGATCTGCACGTGCAGGGGCTGAATGCGGGTACGTCGAAGATCGCGAAACTGAGGCTGGACGCCGATAGCGACATTCGCCGATGGATGCGCAGGGTCGACGAATTCAACGGCATGACGATGTCGCGCTCGGGCGTCGAGGCGCGCATGCCGGAGGCGCTGCGCAACGGCATTGCGCCGGTCATCGTGCGCAATCAGGATGGCTCCGTCAGCAAGGATCCGGCCATCGACATTCGCTCGCTCTCGCTTCTGACCCAACGCGCGGGCGTCGAAACGCTGACGCTGCCCGCCGCCGATCCGAAGGCGCTGCGGCCGTTCGAAGTCGTCGGCATTCCGTTCGCGAAGCCCGGGTTCTACGTGGTGGAACTGGCGTCGCCGACGCTCGGCGCATCGCTCCTCAGCAAGCAACAGGCGATGTACGTCCGCACCTCGGTGCTCGTCACGAACCTTGGCGTGCATTTCAAGCAAGGGCGTGAGAACAGCGTCGTCTGGGTGACGACGCTCGACAAGGGCAAGCCTGTGGCGAACGCGCAAGTGCGCGTGACCGACTGCAACGGCGATCAGATCGCCACCGCCACCACCGATGCCCAGGGCATCGCGAGAATCGGCAAGCCGCTCGCGGCCGCGCGCAAGTGCAATGACGCGAGCTTCTCCTACGACGGCTTCTTCGTATCCGCACGCGTGAACGATCCCGTCACCGGTCCCGACATGGCTTTCGTGCAATCGGACTGGAATCGCGGCATCGAATCGTGGCGTTTCAATGTGCCGACGGACATGAGCGCGACGCGCACCGAGCGCGCCCACACCATTTTCGACCGCACGCTGCTGCGCGCGGGCGAAACAGTGTCGATGAAGCACCTGCTGCGCGTCGAGACGCTCGGCGGCTTTGCATTCGCGAAGAAGTATCCGACGCGCGTGACCATCCGCCATATCGGCAGCGGACAATCGTGGCATCTGCCGCTCGCGTGGGCCGCGGACCACAGCGCCGACTCTGCTTTTACTGTGCCCGCAGCGGCGAAGCTCGGCGAGTACAGCGTATCGCTCGATGACGGCACCTCCAGCGCCAGCAACGCAGACGACGACGGCGGCCCGGTCGGTCAGTCGTATGAAACGGGCAGCTTCCGCGTCGAAGAGTTCCGGCTGCCGGTGTTCAAGGGCTCGATTTCGGCCGGCGACAACAATTCGCCCGGACTCGTCGCCGCGAAGGAAGCGCCGGTTTCCGTGCGCGTCGAATACGTACAGGGCGGGCCGGCGTCGAATCTGCCGGTGCACGTATCGGCGCTCGTGCGCGATACGTATCCGCCGTTCGCTTCGCAATTCGAAGGGTTCGGCTTCTCGCCGTATCGCAAGCCGGTGGACGATGGCGCAAGCGCGCCCGCCGAGGATCAGGAAGGCGATGGCGGCGAAGATCAGGCAGGCGATTCGACGACGAAGCTCGTCGCCGACAAGGTGCGCGTGACGCTCGATCGCGATGGCGCGGGCAAGCTCACCGTGATGCCGCTGCCCGCCGTCGATTCGCCGAAGCGTCTCGCGCTCGAAGCCACCTTCGCCGACCCGAACGGCGAGGTTCAGACGATCAGCGGCGACGCGACGCTCTGGCCCGCCGCTGTCGCCGTCGGCGTGAAGGCCGGGCATTGGGTATCGGTCGGCGATACGGTGCCGGTCCAGGCGCTCGCACTCGACCTGCAAGGCAAGCCGCGCGCGGGGGTATCGATCGAAATCAGGGGCGTTGCGCGCGTGATGTCGAGTTCGCGCAAGCGCATGGTCGGCGGCTTCTACGCTTACGACAACCACAGCGAGACGAGCAACCTCGGCACGCTCTGCAGCGGCAAGAGCGACGATCACGGCCTGCTCTCCTGCGACGCGAAACTGAAACAGGCCGGCAACGTCGATCTGATCGCCGTTGCGAAAGACGGCGACGGCCGCGAAGCCAACGCGAGCACGTCGGTCTGGGTCACGCGCGAGGACGAACTGTGGTTCGGCGGCGAGAACACGGACCGCATCGACGTGTTGCCGGAGAAGACCAGCTACGAGCCGGGCGAAACCGCGCGCTTTCAGGTGCGCATGCCGTTCCGCGCGGCGACGGCGCTCGTCGCGGTGGAGCGCGAAGGGATCGTGGAGACGCGGGTCGTCGAACTGAACGGCAAAGACCCGACCATCGACTTCAAGGTGCAGGAGGCCTGGGGGCCGAACGTCTACGTGTCCGTGCTCGCGCTTCGCGGACGCGTGCGCGAAGTGCCATGGTACTCCTTCTTCACGTGGGGCTGGAAGGCGCCGGTCGAATGGGCGCGCGCGTTCTGGTACGAAGGACGCCAGTATCAGGCGCCGACGCCGCTCGTCGATCTGTCGAAGCCCGCGTTCCGTTACGGAGTTGCATCGATCAAAGTCGGCACGGCGTCGCACAAGCTCGCGGTCAGCGTGAGCCCGGACGCGAAGTCGTATTCCGTCCGCGCGACGGCGCATGTAAAGGTCAGGGTCGCCCTGCCCGATGGCAAGCCCGCGCCGGCCGGCACGCAGATCGCCGTCGCCGCCGTCGACGAAGCCCTGCTCGAACTCATGCCGAACCAAAGCTGGAACGTGCTCGACGCGATGCTGCAGCGGCGCGCATATGGCGTCGAAACGGCAACCGCGCAGATGGAAATCGTCGGGCGGCGTCATTTCGGACGCAAGGCCGTGCCCGCGGGCGGCGGCGGCGGACATGGCGCGACGCGCGAACTCTTCGATACCCTGCTCCTGTGGAATCCGCGCGTGACGCTCGACGCGAACGGCGAAGCATCCGTCGATGTCCCGCTGAACGATGCGCTCACGCGCTTTCGGATCGTCGCCATCGCGGCAGTCGGCGCGGGCCGTTTCGGCACGGGCAGTGCGTCGGTTCAGACGTCGCAGGACTTGCAGCTCATTTCGGGACTGCCGCCGCTCGTGCGCGTCGGCGATGCGTTCCGTGCGCAGTTCACGCTGCGCAACGCGGCCGCCCGGACGATGCGCGTCGTGGTCGCGCCGCATGCGGGTTCGCTCGCGCTGGATGTGCGCAACATCGAACTCGCGGCGGGATCGTCGCAGGAAGTGGCCTGGGAGGTGAGCACGCCGGACGTGCTCGGCACGAACGCTTCGGCGAGCCTCGCGTGGACTGTGAGCGCCAGCGAGCAAGGGACCGGCCGCGCCACCGACGCCGTGAAAGTCACGCAGCGCGTCGTCGCGGCGGTTCCGGTGACGGTGCAGCAGGCGACCATCGCGCAGGTGGACGGCACGCTCGCGCTGCCCGTCGCGCCGCCCGCCGATGCCGCGAAGTCCGCCGATGGCGCGGTGCGCGGCGGCATCGCGGTATCGCTGCAGCCGAAGCTCGCGGATGGCTTGCCGGGCGTGCGCCGCTGGTTCGAGCGTTATCCGTACATCTGCCTGGAACAGCAGACATCGCGCGCGCTCGGCCTGATGGACGCCGCGCAATGGCAAGGCGTGCTCACGCGCATGCCCGCGTATCTGGACCGCGACGGCCTCGCGAACTACTTCCCGCCGTCCGACGATCAGCGCGCAAGCGGCAGCCCGACGCTGACTGCGTATCTGCTCGCGGTCACGGACGAAGCTGCGAAGCTGGATCGCCGCTTCGCGCTGTCTGCCGATCTGCGCGACCGTCTCACGGCGGGCCTCGCGAACTTCGTCGAAGGCAAGCTCCAACGAAAGTTCTGGGCGCCCCGCGACGATCTCGACTTCGAAAAGCTCGCGGCCATCGAGGCGCTCTCCCGCTACGGCCTTGCACAGCCGCGCATGCTGGGCTCGATCACGGTCGCGCCGAATCAGTGGCCGACATCGGCGGTGCTCGACTATTACGCCATCCTGTCGCGCGTCGACGGCGTTCCGAATCGCGACGAGAAGCGTGCGCAGGCCGAGCAGATCATCCGCGCGCGGCTGACGTATCAGGGCACCCGCCTCACCTTCTCCACCGAGCGCGACGACGACCTCTGGTGGCTCATGACCGGCGTCGAGACGAACGCCGCGCGCACCGCGCTGATTTTTGCGAATGCGCCCGGCTGGAAGGACGAGATGCCGCGTCTGGTCGCGGGCCTGCTCGCGATGCAGCAGCACGGCGCGTGGCAGACGACCACCGCCAACCTGTGGGGATCGCTTGCGGTCGGCCGCTTCTCGCGCCTCTTCGAGAGCACGCCGGTCACGGGCAGCACGAAGATCGCGCTCGGCTCGTCGGCGCGTGACGTGAACTGGGACGTCGCCGCGCCCGCCGCGATGGCGTCGATGGCATCGGCCACGCCGGTCACGAAGGCAGCCAGCACGCGCAGCACGATGCTGCCGTGGTCCACGGGCTCGCTGACCTTGACGCAGGACGGCACGGGCAAGCCGTGGGCGACCATCGAGAGTCTCGCCGCGGTCGCGTTGAAAGCGCCGTTGGCGGCCGGCTATCGCATCACGAAGACCGTGACGCCGATCGAACCCGCCGTCAAAGGAATGTTGTCGCGCGGCGACATCGTGCGCGTGAGTCTCGACATCGACGCGCAGAGCGATATGACCTGGGTCGTCGTCAACGATCCGATCCCCGCCGGCGCGACGATTCTCGGCTCGGGACTCGGCCGCGATTCCGAAGCGGCGACGCGCGGCGAGAAGCCGGACGCAGGCGCGTGGGCGGCGTTCATCGAGCGCAGTTTCGACGGCTATCGCGCGTATTACGACTATCTGCCGAAGGGCTCGCTGCACGTCGAATACACGATGCGCCTCAACAACGCCGGCACGTTCGGCCTGCCGCCCACGCGCGTGGAAGCGCTCTACGCCCCGTCGACGTTCGGTGCGCTGCCGAATGCGCCGATGGTCGTCAAACCGCTCGCGGCAAAGTGACATCGTGAAACGCGCCGCCTGTTTCGTCGTCGCGATGGCGCTTTGCGCGGCCGCTTACGCCGCGCCGGGTTTCGACGGCGTGCGCGCGAACTGGCGCAGTTCCGACTGGCTGCTGCTCGACCGCGACGGCGAAACGCTGCAGCGCACGCGCATCGACAAGAGCGCGCGGCGCGGCGACTGGGTCGCGCTCGCGGACGTGTCGCCGGCGCTGCGGGAAGCGATCGTCGTTTCGGAGGACAAACGGTTCTACGAGCACGCGGGCGTCGACTGGCGCGGGGCCGCCGCCGCCGCGTGGGGCAACATGTGGAACACGCGGACGCGCGGCGCATCCACCGTGACGATGCAGCTGACCGGCCTCATCGGCGATGAGGGCAGGAAGCCGTCCGGGCGGCGCTCTTTCGCGGAGAAGGCGCGGCAAACCGTCAGCGCGCTGTGGCTCGAGCGTACGTGGCGCAAGGATCAGATCCTTGAAGCGTATCTGAACCTCGTGCCGTTTCGCGGCGAGATCATCGGACTGTCGGCGCTGTCGCAGACGCTTTTCGACAAGACGCCCTCCGGCCTCGACGAGCGCGAAGCAGCGCTTGCCGCCTCGCTCGTGCGCGCACCGAATGCGCCCTACGCGAAGGTTGCCGCGCGCGCGTGCATCATCCTGCGTGACATGCAGACCTTGCACGGAGACGGCAAGAAGAACACTCCCGATCCGTGCGTCAACCTCGACAGCTATGTGCAACTGACGCTGACGCGCACAGCCTCGGCCCCGTCTTACGCGCGCAGCGACGATGCCCTCGCCCCGCATTTTGCCCGGCGCATCGCGAATGAAGTGCATCCGGCGGCCGGCGCACGCGTGCGTTCGACACTCGATGCGCGGCTGCAGCGCTTCACCCGCGACACGCTTGCCCGCACGCTCGCCGAACTCAACGCACGCGCGCATCCGCGCAATGTGCACGATGCGGCGGCGGTCGTCATCGACAATGCTTCCGGCGACGTGCTCGCGTGGGTCGGATCGGCAGGCGGCTTGTCGAATGCACCCGAAGTCGACGCCGTCGTCGCCCAACGTCAGGCCGGCTCGACGCTCAAGCCTTTCCTGTATGCGCAGGCGATCGACGAGAAGCGGCTTACCGCCGCCACGCTGCTCGACGACGCCCCGCTCGATCTCGCAACGGGCGGCGGCCTCTACATCCCGCAGAACTACGACCACGACTTCAAGGGTTGGGTGAGCGTGCGCACGGCGCTCGGCTCGTCGCTGAACGTGCCCGCCGTGCGCGCGCTCGTGCTGGTGACGCCGCATCGCTTCGCGAAAACGCTCGTCGCGCTCGGGCTGCCGCTGTCGCAATCGGGCGATTACTATGGCTTCAGCCTCGCGCTCGGCAGCGCCGACGTGACACTCGCGTCGCTCACGAACGCGTATCGCGCGCTGGCGAACGGGGGCATCGCGCGGCCCGTTTTCGATCTGGCGGATCATCCGGCCGCGCCTGCCGGAACGCGCGTCTTCAGCGCGGACGCGAGTTTCATCGTCACCGACATTCTCGCCGACAACAACGCGCGCACCCGCACGTTCGGCTTCGACAGCGTGCTCGCCACGCGCACGTTCAGCGCGGTCAAGACCGGCACCAGCAAGGACATGCGCGACAACTGGACGGTCGGATTCACGTCGCGCTATACAGTGGGCGTCTGGGTCGGCAATGCCGACGGCGCGCCGATGTGGGATGTCTCCGGCGTGACGGGCGCGGCGCCCGCGTGGCATGCGCTGGTCGACTATCTGCATCGGCGGGCGGGAAGCCGCGCGCCCGATGCGCCGCCGGGCGTGGCGAAGACGCGCGTCGCCTATCAGGACGACATCGAGCCGCCGCGCGAAGAATGGTTCCTGCGCGGCACGCAGATGGACCGTGTCGGGCTGACGGCGACGGCGGCGGCGTCATCGGCCACGACAGCGAAGCGCAACGCGCGCCCCGATGCCCAGGCGGCAAAGATCGGCGCACCGACCGACGGCACCATCTTCGCGCTCGATCCCGACATTCCGCCCGCACGCCAGCGCGTGTGGTTCGAACGCGCCGGCGGCGGGCGGCTCACGTGGCGGCTCGACGGCAAGCCGTTCGGTCACGATGCCCGCGCCGCCTGGCTGCCGTGGCCCGGACGGCACGTGCTCGAACTCGTCGATGCACGCGGCGAAACGGTCGACAAGGTCGGCTTCGAAGTGCGCGGCGCGTTCGCGAAAACGGCCGCGCCGGCATCGAAATAAGCTGCCTGTCGCGCGGGATATTGGCATAACCAAAGTTTCGCAGCCATCCATTGCTGCGCGGCACGCTTCTCACGTCTGCGACGTTAAAGATTGTGCGCAGACGCGGCGCATCTTGCGGACTCATGCAAAATGCCCCGGTCAACGCCCGGGGCGGAATTTGTCCTATGCTTGACGGCGTCGCCCTGCCGGCGCGTTCAGCGGCACGTGCGGAGCGTTTCCGATCCACTGTCCAATTCTTTTGTCCGGAGTGTCGTTATGCTCAAGAAGCTTTTGATGCTGTGCATTGCGTTCATGCTGTCCATCGGCGCCGCCTTCGCCACCGTCGATGTCAATACCGCCGACGAAGCCGCGCTCGAATCGGTCAAAGGCCTCGGGCCGGTAAAATCGAAGGCGATCATCGACGAACGCACCAAGAACGGACCTTACAAGGACGCGGACGATCTCGCGAACCGCGTGAAGGGTCTGGGCGCGAAATCGGTGGCGAAGCTGGAGGAGCGCGGACTGACCATCGGCGGTTCGTCGCTGCCGCCGACCGGCAAGCCTTCGAAGCCCGCGCCGACCGCGTCGCAGGGTGGCGCGGCGCCGAATTCGACGGTCAGGTCGTCGACGGCCGCGACGGCGGCGACATCGCCCGCCGCGACGAACGAACGCACGCCGGCCCTGACGCCGGCATCGGGCGCATCGGCTGCCTCCGGCAAGAAGAAGTCGAGCGCGGCGACTGCCGGCGCATCCGCACCGGCGGCGACGAGCGACGCCAAAACGTCCCGATCGCAGCGCAAGAAAGACAAGGCGGCGAGCGATGCTGCCGCCAGCAGCCTTTGATGCGCAACGTTACCCCAAAACTTTTCGTAGTGAGATAGAAATGAGCCTACTCGATATCCTTGCCTCTTCCCTCGGCAATTCGTCGCAACAAGGCGGCCAGAGCGGCGGCGGCCAGGCCGCGCTGATCGCGGCAGCGCTTGAATTCGTCAACAGCCAGCCCGGCGGCATCATGGGGCTGATCCAGCGTTTTCACGATAACGGCGCGGGCGATATCGTCTCGTCGTGGATTGGGACCGGGGAGAACAAGTCCATTAGTCCAGGGCTGCTGACGAACGTGCTCGGGTCGGAAAATATCGGCGCGCTGTCGCAGAAGGCGGGTGTGTCAGGCGACCAGCTTTCCGGATTGCTCGCGGCGGTGCTGCCGCATATCGTCGACCGGGCGACGCCGAATGGCGAAGTGCCGCCAGAGGGAAAACTGGATCTGACGGGCGTGCTTGGGTCGCTTGGCGGGCTCGCCGGCCTGTTCGGACAATCGAAGCAAGGTTAAGCGCGAATCGTCTGCATTGACCGAACCCCGCACGGTTAGCGCCGTGCGGGGTTTTGTTTTTTGCTCTTCGCCAGTTTGGCTAAAGCGCGATCGCAAGCGCGAAACGGCGAACAATTCCAGAGCGATAAGATTATTCGGATAACGATGTAATTAAAAACTGGCTGGGTCTCTTTCAGCGGATGAAAGCGCCGACGCATGAAACCCGCCATCGCACCGCTGCACTACGGGAAGATACTCTTCTTCTTTAGTTTCGCTTGACACATGCTGTATGAAATCGCTTCCTTGAACCGCATCTTTACGCCTGACGTCGCGGCGTTCATTTCGTTCACCCGATCATACGATCGTTCTCTTCTACTCGACGTGGAGGATACATTGGTTATGAACGCAACCCTGAAGGCGGAAATCAAGCGGCGAGTCAAATGGTCGTTGATCGGCGCGGTCGCGAGGCTACCCGATTCGGTCCAATCTCTTCTTTTCGTTTCGGCTATCCGCAAGTATGGCAAGCGCGTGCCGGTTTTGCGGGCGGTCTACAGCGGGTGTTATCGAACGCATCCGATCGACCGCATGCTCGGCACCGATACCGGCGGCATTTATCCGCCCGAATCGGCTACGGGAACCAATGGTCCGGAGTCCGGCAATTTGCCCTATATGGGATGCCAGCCGAGCATCGTCCGGCATGTGCTGCAGCAGCTCGGCGACGTGACGGGTCGCACGTTCATCGACATTGGCTGCGGCAAGGGCCGGCCGATGATCGTCGCCACCGAATTTCCCTTCGATGCCGTGCTCGGCTACGACATTGCGGCGCCGCTCGTCGAGACCGCGAACCGCAATGCGGCGATCGTCGCGCGCCGATTCCCTGATCGCACGCCGATGCGGGCGTTCGTCGATGATGCGACCACCATGCCCTTTCCTTCAAAGGACATCGTCGCATTCTTCTTCAATCCGTTCGGCGCCGAACTCATGACGGTCATGCGTGAAAGGTTCGACAAAGCGCTTACCGAACAAGCGATTCAAAGGCTTACGATCGTCTATATCTACCCGACCTGCGCGCATGTTTTCGACGAATCCCCGATGATCGAGAGGCAAGCTTCTTTCACCGCGCCATACGCGCCCGGCGAGGTCGGCTACGGACCTGACCTGCAGCAGGAAGTCATCATCTGGAACGACAGGCGCCATGCGGCGGCATGAGGATCGTCCTCCCGGTCAATCGACAACGAAAGCAAAAAAGGCAACGGATTGCTCCGTTGCCTTCTGGAGCCGGTTCCTTACCGAACCGAGAAACCGGCATCCACCTTAATGCATCACCCGATCGAACACGAACTCGCCTTCGCGCACATCGACAGGAATGACATCCTTCGGCCCGAAACGCCCCGCGAGAATGAGCTTGGCGACCGGATTCTCGATCTCCTGCTGAATCGCCCGCTTCAGCGGCCGCGCACCGAACACCGGGTCGTAACCGACCTTCCCGATCTGCTCCAGCGCTGTATCCGACACGTCGAGTTGCATATCCAGCTTGGCCAGCCGGTCATGCAAGCGCTGCAGCTGAATCTTGGCGATCGACTCGATATTGGCCCGATCGAGCGAATGGAACACGACGACATCATCGATACGGTTCAGGAACTCCGGCCGGAAATGCAGTTTCACTTCTTCCCAGACCGCGTCCTTCACCTTGTCGTGCGGCTCGTCGACCATGCCCTGAATCACATGCGACCCGAGGTTCGACGTCATCACGATCACCGTGTTCTTGAAGTCGACGGTGCGGCCCTGTCCGTCCGTCATGCGGCCATCGTCCAGCACTTGCAGCAGCACGTTGAACACATCCGGATGCGCCTTCTCGATCTCATCGAGCAGAATCACGCTATACGGCTTGCGACGCACCGCTTCCGTGAGATAGCCGCCCTCCTCATAACCGACGTATCCCGGCGGCGCGCCGATCAGCCGCGCGACGCTGTGCTTCTCCATGAACTCGCTCATGTCGATGCGGATGAGATGCTCCTCCGAATCGAACAGGAACGCCGCGAGCGCCTTGCACAGTTCCGTCTTGCCCACGCCCGTCGGCCCGAGGAACAGGAAGGAACCATACGGACGATTCGGATCGGACAGGCCCGCGCGTGAACGGCGGATCGCATCGGCTACCGCGCCGATCGCTTCATCCTGGCCGACGACGCGCTCATGCAGCTTGCCTTCGATCTGCAGCAGCTTCTCGCGCTCGCCCTGCATCATGCGCGAAACGGGAATGCCCGTGGAACGCGACACGACTTCGGCGATTTCCTCAGCGCCCACCTGCGTGCGCAAGAGACGCGGACGCGTCGGGTTGTTCTGTTCCTGCGATTCCGCCTGCGTGACCTGCCTGAGCCGCGCCTCCAGTTCGGGCAGCTTGCCGTACTGCAACTCGGCGACCTTCTCGAGCTTGCCTTCACGCTGCAAACGGGCGATATCGGCGCGCGCTTTCTCGATCTCTTCCTTCAGTTGCGCGCTGCCCTGCACCGCAGCCTTTTCGGCGGTCCAGATTTCTTCGAGATCGGAATACTCGCGGTTGAGCCGCTCGATTTCCTCTTCGATGAGTTGCAGCCGCTTCTGCGATGCCTCGTCCTTTTCCTTCTTCACGGCCTCGCGCTCGATCTTCAACTGAATGAGACGGCGGTCCAGCTTGTCCATCTCTTCGGGCTTCGAATCGATTTCCATCTTGATGCGCGACGCGGCTTCGTCGATCAGATCGATGGCCTTGTCCGGCAAAAAGCGGTCGGTGATATAGCGATGCGACAGTTCCGCCGCCGCGACGATCGCCGGATCGGTGATCTCGACGCCGTGGTGCAGCTCGTACTTCTCCTGCAGGCCGCGCAGGATCGCGATGGTCGCCTCGACCGACGGTTCATCCACCAGCACCTTCTGGAAACGACGCTCGAGCGCCGCGTCCTTTTCGATGTACTTGCGGTATTCGTCGAGCGTCGTCGCGCCGATGCAATGCAGCTCGCCGCGCGAAAGCGCCGGCTTCAGCATGTTGCCCGCGTCCATTGCACCCTCGGCCTTGCCGGCGCCAACCATCGTGTGGATTTCATCGATGAAGACGATGGTCTGCCCTTCGTCCTTTGCGATATCGTTCAGCACGGCCTTCAGGCGTTCCTCGAACTCGCCGCGATACTTCGCGCCCGCGAGCAGCGCCGCCATGTCGAGCGAGAGCACGCGCTTGCCCTTGAGCGTCTCCGGCACTTCCCCGTTGACGATGCGCTGCGCGAGACCTTCGACGATCGCCGTCTTGCCGACGCCCGGCTCGCCGATCAGCACCGGATTGTTCTTCGTGCGGCGCTGCAGGATCTGGATCGAGCGGCGGATTTCGTCGTCGCGGCCGATCACCGGATCGAGCTTGCCGGCGCGGGCGCGCTCGGTCAGATCGACGGTGTACTTCTTCAGCGCCTCGCGCTGGCTTTCGGCATCCTGGCTGTTGACCTGCGCGCCGCCGCGCACCGCGTTGATCGCCGCTTCCAGCGCACGGCGCGTGAGCCCGTGCTGCTTCGCGATGCGGCCGGCCTCGCCCTTGTCATCGGCCACCGCCAGCAGGAACATTTCGCTTGCGATGTACGTGTCGTTGAGCTTTTGCGCTTCCTTGTCCGCGTTGTTGAGCAGGCCCGCCAGATCGCGGCTCACCTGCACGTTGCCATCGGTGCCCTGCACTTGCGGCAGACGGCCGATCGCTTCGTTCACCGCCGCCTGCAGCGCCTGAACCTGCACGCCCGCATGCGACAGCAGCGAGCGCGCGGAGCCGTCGCGCTGCGCGATCAGCGCGGACAGCAGATGCACCGGCTCGATGTATTGGTTGTCGTTGCCGACAGCCAGGCTTTGCGCGTCGGAGAGTGCTTCCTGAAACTTGGTTGTGAGTTTGTCGATTCTCATTTTTGGAAAGCTCCAATTCTGAATACGACCAAAATGAGGCGGTTTTGGCCGCTTTCAAGCATGGTTTCGCTAAGCGAGCGCATTTTTTGAGTCTCGGGCGCGACGAGGGTGCGACCGTTCGCGCTACAGCGCGAAGACGCGCTCGGGGTGTCGCATCGACCGAGACGGCGTCGCGGGCAGCGGCGAGCGCGCCGCGCAAGCAGCAGACCCGGCTGATCGGCGTTGCCCGGTTCACGACCGAAACAGCCGCAGAGCGCCGCGCCGCCCGCGCACCGTCTCGACCGACCCCGGGTCTCCGGGTTGCTGAACGACCTTCGTCAGAGGGTCCCCGGAGATGCCGTAAGCGTCGGCCATTTCGCGAATCGTCGAGAGGCCGGACGGCCGCACCGACAGGTAAAACAGGACGCACAACGCATTATCGATGCAGTCGGTCAGTCGCATGATGTCGTGGGATGAGTGGAATGCCGGGCGCGGCAATAAGTCCGTGCGATGCGAGGGGACGATCAGCGCACGCGGGCGTTGCAAGGTCTAATATCCGGGCACAGCCTGCATGAGACACGCATTCCGCGTCACTTGAATGCGTGTCGTCAGGAAAAGCTATCGACGTCTGTCCGACTGATTTCCCGCCATGATTCAAGAACACCGAAGCGCCGCCGCCACGCGCGAGCGCGAACCGAACGAAGCCAACGTGCGCGCGCTGGTCGAAGCGTTTTACCGCCGCGTGGACGACGATCCCCTGCTCGGCACCATTTTCGCCCGCGAACTCACCGGCCGATGGGACGAGCATCTCGCGAAGATGACGACCTTCTGGTCGAGCCTCGTGCTCGGCTCGAAGCGGTATCGCGGGAATGTGCAGGAGGCGCATCGGCCACTGGAAGGCATCGAGCCGCGTCACTTCGCGCGCTGGCTGTCGCTGTTTCTCAACACCGTCGAGGCGCGCTACGAGCCGGCCGCCGCGGTGCAGTTCATGGAACCGGCGTTGCGCATCGCGCAGAGCCTGCAGTTGAGCAAGTTCGGCTGGGACTACAAGATTCCCGCCGAGCAGGAGGAACTGCTTGCGGCGCTCAAGCGCCAGCGCACCGGCGGCAACGACGAGCCACGGTTTCCCGAGCGGCCGGCCGGCGAGCCGTTTCCCGCGAAGTTCGTCGGCAAGTCCGTCGACGGGCGCTAGCGATCAGGTTTCCGGCGTCGTCCAGCGCGTGAGCGCGGCGTCGTCGGATTCGCGGGCGTCGACCCAGCGCTCGCCGCGTTCGGTCTTCTCTTTCTTCCAGAACGGCGCCTGCGTCTTCAGATAGTCCATCACGAAGGCGCACGATTCGAACGCTTCCGCGCGATGCATCGCCGTCGTCGCGACGAGGACGATCTGATCGAGCGGCTTCAGCTTCCCCACGCGATGCACGATCAGCACGTCCGAGCCCGGCCACCGCTCGCGCGCCTGATCGGCGATCGCTTCCAGCGATTTTTCGGTCATGCCGGGATAGTGCTCGAGCTCCATCGTCTCGACGGTGCTGCCTTCGTTCAGGTCACGCACCGTGCCGATGAAGCACGCCACCGCGCCGACCTTCGGGTTCTCGGCGCGCAGCGCGGCGACTTCGGCGCTCAGATCGAAGTCGGCTTCCTGTACGCGGACTTTGGCGAGCGTCGTCATGTCAGCCACCCGTGACCGGCGGAAAGAACGCGACTTCGCAGCCCTCGGTGATGCGCTGCGAGGCGTTCGTCATCACGTGATTGCACGCCATGCGCAGCGCGCGGCCTTCCGCGAGCGTCTCGGCCCATGCGCCGCCGCGCATGCGCAGCCAGGCGCGTACATCGCCGACATTGACGACCGTGTCCGGCACGCTCACCGTCTCGTTCGCGACGCCCAGCGCCTCGCGCACACTCGCAAAAAATCTCAGTTCGACTTTCATTTACGCGGGTCCTTCACCCTCGATTAGCGCATCAGTTCAGAGAACGGAATGAAGCGCACCATTTCACCTGCTTGAATCGCGTGATTCGGCGGATTATCGATGATTCCGTCGCCCCATACCGTCGATGTCAACACCGCCGAACTCTGGTTCGGAAACACGTCCAGCCCGCCCGTTTCGTTCACGCGCGCGCGCAGGAATTCATTGCGCCGGTCGGCCTTCTTCTGCGTGAAGTCGGCGCGCATCGTATGGACGCGCGGCGCGACGTTCGCCACGCCCGCGAGCCGAAGAATGAACGGCCGCACGAAGAGCAGAAACGTGCAGAAGCTCGATACCGGATTGCCCGGCAAACCGATGAAATACGCCTCGTCCGGCCGCCCCGATTCACCCGCCTGGCCGCGCCGCACCGCGCCGAACGCGAGCGGCTTGCCCGGCTTCATCGCGATCTGCCACATGGCGATGCGGCCTTCGGCCTCGACCGCGGGCTTCACGTGATCTTCCTCGCCGACCGACACGCCGCCGCACGTCAGTATCAGATCGTGTTCGAGCGCGGCGCGGCGCAGGGTATCGCGGGTCGCGTCGAGGCGATCGGGAACGATGCCGAAATCCGTCACGTCGCAGCCGAGCTTCGCAAGCAGCGCGCGCAGCGTGAAGCGGTTCGAGTTGTAGATCGCGCCGGGCGTGAGCGGCTCGCCGGGCATGCGCAGTTCGTCGCCGGTGAAGAAGATCGCGACGCGCACCGGGCGCACGACGTCGAGCGACGCGCACCCGACCGATGCGGCGAGCCCCAGCGCCTGCGCGGTCAATTGCGTCCCCGACGGCAGGATGACCGAGCCGTGCCGGATATCCGCGCCCTGCCGCGTGATCCACTCGCCCGCCCCGGGCGCTTGCATGAAGGCGACAGCACCGTCATTCGATACGCGCGCCATTTCCTGCATCACGACCGCATCGGCGCCCGGCGGCACCGTCGCGCCCGTGAAAATGCGCGCCGCCGTGCCCGCCGCGAGCGGCTCGGCCGTGTGACCGGCCGGGACGCGCTGCGACACGGGCAGCGTGACCGGCGCGGCGTCGCTGGCGGCGGCGAGATCGGCGGCGCGGACCGCATAGCCGTCCATCGAGCTGGTGTGCATCGGCGGGACATCGAGCGGGGAGATCACGTCGGCGGCGAGCACGCGGCCGAGCGCGTCGAGCGTGTCGATGCGCTCGACGCCATCCACCCGGCGCGCGGCGTCGAGCAGGAGGCCGAGGGCGTCGGCGGTGGCGAGCAGCGGAGGACGGGGCTGTGATGACATGGTTCGCTTGGGGGCGCGCGGGGCGCTCGTGTAGAGGGACGGCAGGTTATAGGCAACTATTGTAGCGAGTAGGCGGCCGGCTCCGCCCGCGCGAGCGAAGCATCGACAAGACAGAAAGCGAACCGCCGTCACGCGCCAAAGCCGCCCCGCCCCGGTGATACACTCGCACCACACTTCCCGCCATCCATTTCCATGAAATTCTGTTCCGTCTGCGGCCATGAGGTCGGCCTGAGCATTCCGCCCGGCGACAACCGCGAGCGCTATGTCTGCGGCAGTTGCGGCACCGTCCACTACCAGAATCCGCGCAACGTCGTGGGCACGGTGCCAGTGTGGGACGACAAGGTGCTGCTTTGCCGCCGCGCAATCGAGCCGCGTTACGGGTACTGGACGCTGCCGGCGGGCTTCATGGAAATGGAGGAGACGACGAGCGAGGGCGCGGCGCGCGAAACGCTGGAGGAAGCCGGCGCGCGCGTCGAGATTCAGAGCCTCTTCACGCTGCTCAACGTGCCGCACGTGCATCAGGTGCATCTGTTCTATCTCGCGCGGCTGCTCGACATCGAAGTCGATGCCGGCGAGGAAAGTCTCGAAGTGCGTCTTTTCGAGGAAAACGAGATTCCGTGGGACGAAATCGCGTTCCCGACAGTCGGGCAGACGCTGCGCTTCTTCTTCGCGGACCGCGCCGCCGGCAATTTCACCCTGCATACGGGCGATATCTTCCGCACCTTGCGCGAAGGCTGAATCCGGCCCGCCCGACGATCATGGTCCCCTGGCTCGCATTTGACGATCCGTTCCCGCCCGTCGAGCGGGCGCTCGGCGCATCGAGCGGTGCGCCGGGGCTGCTCGCCGCGAGCGCGGATCTGCTGCCGGCGCGCCTCGTCGACGCTTACGGGCGCGGCATCTTTCCCTGGTATTCGGACGGCCAGCCGGTGCTCTGGTGGAGCCCCGATCCGCGCATGGTGCTCTTGCCCGCGGAGTTCAAGGTGTCGCATTCGCTGCGCAAGACGCTGAAGCACGTCCTGCGCGATCCGCGCTGGGAAGTGCGCGTCGACGACGATTTCCCCGCCGTCATGCGCGCGTGCGCGCAAACTCCGCGCGAGGGCCAGCGCGGCACGTGGATCACGGCGGATATCGTGGACGCCTACACGACGCTGCACCGCGCGGGAAAGGCGCATAGCGTGGAGACGTGGTTCGACGGCGTGCGCGTCGGCGGGCTGTACGGCGTCTCGTTCGGAAGAATGTTCTTCGGGGAATCCATGTTCGCGCACCGCACGGATGCGTCGAAAATTGCGCTCGCCGCACTCGTCGGACACTTGCGCCGCCACGAAATAGAGATGGTAGACTGCCAGCAGAACACGTCGCATCTGGCGTCACTGGGCGGCCGCGAGATTGCCCGCCGCGCGTTCGTCGCGCATCTGCGCAAGGCTGTCGCCGAACCGCCCATTCCCTGGCGCTTCGACAAATCCGTCCTCGCCGGTCTCATCGAGACGCCCGCGCGCTGACGCCTTCAGCGCACGGCATCCCGCCAGGCGCGACCCTTGCAACGAGTGTGCGACGCACTACTGACGACAAGCCCGATTAGCCAGGCACCGCTTGCCTAAGCCCGCGATGCCGGCCACGAGAGACGACGCCTGCGAGAGCCGCCAACGTGACACATCCGAACGAGCTGCCGCTGTCACCGCTTTCCGCGCTGCAATTCTATGCAACAGCGCCTTACCCTTGCAGTTATCTGGAAGGGCGCGTCGCGCGCTCCCAGGTCGCGACGCCAAGTCATCTCATCAACTCCGATGTCTACACGGAACTGGTCAAGGCCGGTTTCCGGCGCTCCGGCGTCTTCACCTATCGGCCGTACTGCGACGGCTGCCGGGCCTGTGTGCCGGTGCGCGTGCCGGTCGGGCGCTTCGTGCCGAACCGTGCGCAGCGGCGCGTCTGGAAGCTGCACGGCGATCTCGTCGCGAGCGTCGCGCCGCTGCACTACGACGAAGAACATTACGCGCTTTATATGCGCTATCAGTCGGCGCGGCACGCGGGCGGCGGCATGGACCGCGACAGCCGCGACCAGTACGAGCAGTTCCTGCTGCAGAGCCGGATCAACTCGCGGCTCGTCGAATTCCGCGAGCGGCCGTCGCCGGAGCAGCCGGATACGCCGGGCGCGCTGCGCATGATCAGCATGATCGATATCCTCGGCGACGGGCTCTCATCGGTCTATACGTTCTTCGAACCGGACATGCCGAAGACGAGCTTCGGCACGTTCAACATCCTCTGGCAGATCGAGCAGGCGAAAAGCCTCGACTTGCCGCACGTCTATCTGGGCTACTGGATTCGCGAAAGCGAGAAGATGGCGTACAAGGCCAACTTCCGGCCGCTCGAAGGACTGATCGACGGCCACTGGTCGCTGCTCGATCCCACGTCGACGCATTCGGCCGGTGCGCTGCCGATGCCCGGGCGCATGAACGGTCCGGGCCAGCCCAAATAGCGGCAGCGTTTCCAGCAGTCCGGCAGGCGCGCCAAAGCCGCTAAAATGGCGGTCTTAAAAAAAATCGCCGTCGCCGGCTTTCACTTCGTGTTCAGTTCTCTCTACCCGCTCGCGCGTTCGCACCTCTTTCGCATGGACGCCGAAGACGCGCATCACCTGACGCTGCGCATGCTTCGCGCGGCCGGCCGCACCGGGCTCGCCGGCATCCTCGGCAAACACGGCCCCGACTCGCCCCGCACGGTGATGGGCCTCACGTTCCGAAATCCGGTCGGGCTCGCTGCGGGTCTCGACAAGGACGGCGCGTGCATCGACGGGCTGGCGGCGCTCGGCTTCGGCTTCATCGAAGTGGGCACGGTCACGCCGCGCGCGCAAGCAGGCAATCCGCGTCCGCGCATTTTCCGGCTGCCGGAGGCGAACGCGCTCATCAACCGGATGGGCTTCAACAACGGCGGCGTCGATCAGTTCGTCGCCAACGTGCAGGCCGCGCGGTATCGCGGCGTCCTCGGGCTCAACATCGGCAAGAACGCCGACACGCCGATCGAGCGCGCCGCCGAGGACTATCTCTATTGCCTCGAACGCGTGTATCCGTTCGCGAGCTATGTGACGATCAACATTTCGTCGCCGAACACGAAGAACCTGCGCCAGTTGCAGGGCGCGGGCGAGCTCGACGCCCTCCTCGGCGCGCTGAAGGACAAGCAGCAGCGCCTGTCCGACCTGCACGGCAAGCTCGTGCCGCTCGCGCTCAAGATCGCACCCGATCTCGACGACGAGCAGATCAAGTCGATCGCCGGCACCGTGCTCACGCATGGCATCGACGGCGTGATCGCGACCAACACGACGCTTTCGCGCACGGCTGTCGCCGGCATGCCGCACGCCGACGAAGCGGGCGGCCTGTCCGGGCGTCCGGTGTTCGATGCATCGAATGAGGTGATCTGCAAGTTGCGCGCGGAAATGGGCGCGGATGTGCCGATCATCGGCGTGGGCGGGATCTTTTCGGGCGCGGATGCACGCGCGAAGCTCGCGGCGGGCGCATCGCTCGTGCAGATTTATACGGGGCTGATCTATCGCGGGCCGGCGCTGGTGACGGAATGCGTCGAGGCGCTCGCTCAGGGAATATCGACATAAGCAAACGATATGACGCGCGGCTTGCCTTTTCTCTATGATGCCGCACCTATCGGGCGTGACGCGAGAGACGCGCGCCGCGCCCTAGTCAACACCAGGAAAAACAATACGATGAAACTGTCCACGCTCAAGAAGCTCGTCGCCGCCAGCCTGATCGGCGCATCCTTCACCGCCGTCGCCACGGCCGCGCACGCCGAGGACCTGCTCGATCAGGTCAAGCAGCGCGGCACGCTGCGCGTCGGTCTGGAAGGCACGTTCCCGCCGTTCAACTCGAAAGCGCCGTCGGGCGAGCTCGTCGGTTACGACGTGGACATCGCGAAGGCGGTCGCCGCCAAGCTCGGCGTGAAGCCGGAATTCGTCACGACGGAATGGAGCGGCATCATCGCGGGCCTGCAGGCGGGCAAGTTCGACGTGATCGTCAACCAGGTCGGCATCACCGACAAGCGCAAGGAAACGCTCGACTTCTCGCCGGCGTACACGTACTCGAACGCGCAGCTGATCCAGCGCGCCGACGACAAGCGCGAGTTCAAGTCGCTCGAGGAATTGAAGGGCAAGAAGCTCGGCGTCGGCCTCGGCACGAACTACATGGACATGGCGAAGTCGGTGCCGGGCATCGACGTGAAGACGTATCCGGGCGCGCCGGAATACCTGCGCGATCTCGCTGCGGGGCGTCTGGACGCGGCGCTCAACGACCGCCTGATGCTCGCGTATCTGCTGAAGAACTCGCAATTGCCGCTGCGCACGGGCGCGAGCGTCGGCGCGGGCAACCCGTCGGGCATTCCGTTCAAGAAGGGCAATCCGAAGTTCGCGAAGGCGATCGACGACGCGATGGCCCAGCTCGAAAAGGACGGCACCTTCGCGAAGATCTCGGACAAATGGTTCGGCATCGACGTGACCAAGCCGGCGAAGTAATCGCAGCCTGATCGGCATTGGTGGTGGGCGGCATCGTTTCGCGGTGCCGCCCTTCTCTTTTTGGCGTCCGGTTTATGATGGGCGCTTTGCGCGCAACCGGTGCGCCATTCGCGCGCTTTCCGCTTACGTTTCCCCTTTCATGTCCACGACTTCCCTGCTCGTCCAATCGGCGCCGGTGCTGGCGCAAGGCGCGCTACTGACGATCAAGTTCGCGCTCTACTCGATGTTCTTCGGCCTCATTGCGGCCGTCGTGCTGGCGTTGATGGGCATCAGCCGCAATCGGGCGCTGGTCGCCGTCGGGCGCTGCTATGTGAGCGTCATGCGCGGCACGCCCTTGCTCGTGCAGATCTTCGTCATCTATTACGGCTTGCCGAGTCTCGGCATCTCGCTCGAACCGACGCCCGCCGGCGTGATCGCACTGTCGGCGAACGTCGCGGCGTATCTGTCCGAAAGCATGCGCGGCGCGATTCTCGGCATCCACAGCGGGCAATGGCTCGCGGCGTACAGCCTCGGGTTGTCGCGCACGCAGACGCTGCGCTACGTGATCGGGCCGCAGGCGCTGCGCATCGCGGTGCCGAGCCTGTCGAACAGCCTCATCAGCCTCATCAAGGATACGTCGCTCGTGTCGGTCATCACCGTCACGGAACTCTTGAGAAGCGCGCAGGAGGTGATTGCATCGACG
This sequence comes from Caballeronia sp. LZ016, assembly GCF_031450805.1. Lineage (NCBI taxonomy): Bacteria > Pseudomonadati > Pseudomonadota > Betaproteobacteria > Burkholderiales > Burkholderiaceae > Caballeronia > Caballeronia sp. LZ016. The sequence continues at coordinate 2,089,662 of NZ_JARTVY010000001.1, read as the reverse complement.
TATCAGCCGCTGCCGCTCTATCTCGCGGCGGCGTTCGTCTATTGGGTGCTGTGCAGCGTGCTCGAAGTGGTGCAGCGCGTGTTCGAGCGGCGTCTCGCGTTGCCTGGGCGGCATTGAGAGGCCGCCTTCGTTCAATCGGTTTCGAACGGAAACCGAACCCCCAGATCACGCCGCGCGGCGTCCATGATCGTCATCATGCGCATGGACATCACGTGCGGCATCACCGGACTTTCGATCGCACCTTCGCGCAGCAGCGCGCAGAAATGCGCGGTCTCGTAATTGAGGCCGCCGCCCGTGAACGGCTCATCCAGTTCGACCGTGCGCCCGTCCGTATAAGCGATGGTCGCGCGCGCCGGATTCCACCAGTTCTCGTGAATCGTCACCGTGCCGAGCGTGCCGCCGATCAGCGCATCGCCGCGCCCCTGCATGTCGAGCCCGCAGAACGTCTGCGATATGCCACGCTCGTGACGCACGTTGAGACTCGCGAACACATCGACGCCCGTCGCGCCTAGCCGGCCGATGGTCTGCACGTCGAGCGGCTCGCCGAGCCAGTCCACCGCGAGAAACGCCTCGTAAATGCCGATATCGAGCAGCGCGCCGCCGCCCGCCTCCAGCGAAAACGACGGATGATCGGCCGGCACGTTCGCCATCGAGCAGCCCGCGCGCACGAGACCGATATCGCCGATCGGATCCTTTTGCAGATGCTCGCGCAAGCGTCGATAGAGCGGGTAGAAAGGCGGCTTCATCGCTTCCATGAAGAGCAGCTTCGATGCACGCGCCGCATCGATCATGCGCTGCAGCGTGCGCGCGTTCACGGCGGCAGGCTTTTCGCAGAGCACCGGCTTGCCCGCTTCGAACGCGCGCAACGCGTACTGCGGGTGACTGTCCTGCATCGTCGCGATATAGAGGGCGTCGATGCCCGCAAGCAGAGAGTCGAAGCCATCGAATGCCCGCGCGCCAAAGGGCTCGGCGAGCGCGCGCGCCGTTTCCCCGCGCCGCGACCACACGCCCGCGAGCATCGCGCCTTCCACGTGTTGAAGACTGTCGGCGAAGCGCCGCGCGATGCGTCCCGCGCCCACGATGCCCCAGCGTATCGTTTCGAGATTGGTGTCGGTATGCGTCAAGCGCGCCTCCGCGATGTGTTCGTCGTGCGGGGCATTGTGCCTGAACGCGTGCGCGAAAAGGTATCGGAGCGCGCGTGGCAGAAAGCACAAAGCCGGGACGCATCCCGGCTTCGCTCGGACAGCATGTTCGCCCCTGGCGCGATTGCGCGGGCGATGGCGTCAGGCGCCTGCGGAAGCGTTCACGTCCGGCGGCGTCGCGCGCGCGCCCATGCGCTCGAGCGAAAACGCGCGGCCGACCTCCTCCGCTGCGAGATCGACGAGTTCTCGCGTCGCGCGCTCGGCCGCTGCCGGGTCTTTCGCCTCGATCGCTTCGACGACGCTTCGCTGCGCCGCAAGCGTCGCTTCGCGCACGGACTCGATGCCGTCGACGATCGGATTCACCGTGACCAGCGCGCCGCGCACGATGGCGGTCATTTGCCTGAAGAACTGATTGCCGCTCGCGGCGACGATGCGCGTATGCAGCACCTCGTCCGCCGCCTGATATTCGGGCTCGCCGAAGTGCAGGCGCGACAGCGCTTCGAACGCATCGCGGATGCCGGCGATCTCATCGGGCGTCGCGCGGGCGGCGGCGAGTGCGGCGGCGCGCGGCTCGATCAGCATGCGGAATTCGATTACATCGCGCAAGAAAGTCTGATCCGGCTTGGCGCGAAAACGCCAGCTCACCACGTCTTCGTCGATGAGACGCCAGTCGCTCATCGGACGGATGCGGGTGCCCGTCTTGGGCCGCACGTCCAGCATGTGCCGCGCGAGCAGCATCGAGAGCGCCTCGCGCATTACGGTGCGGCTCACGTCGAATTCTTTCGAGAGAATGTCCTGCGGCGGCAATATCGCGCCGTATTTTTGCTCGACGATGCCGGAGACGAGTCCGTCCATGACTTTCGCCACCAGCGATCGCTCTTTGTTTTCATCCATTACGCTTCTCCCCTTTCCGCCTGTCCGTAGCCGTGTGTGTCCGTGCGCATCGCGTTGCGCGTCCCCTGGCGGCAAGGCACGATGACTGCTTTCGCATTCGATCATCGCGCTATACGTTGCGTCTTCGTTGCGTCGAAAACCAGTCGGGGGGACTCCTGACAGGGTTATCCCTCTCACCTTCGCACGAAGCGCCGCGCATTGCCGCTTGCCTTGTCCGTCCGCTTGTTTCTCCTAGCTGCGCTTGCGCCGCGCGCGTGCCGCCATTCATCAGCAAAACTGAGGAATGGCGGCGCCGCAGCGCGGCGCTGGCGTTCGCTATTTTTCGGCCGTTAATTTCGCTGGCCGCTGATACACCCATTTGAGCAAGCATCTCGTAGGCTTTCTGTGCGAACGCGAACGCTCGCCCGATTGGGCGCGGCTATTGTATGACGCGTTGCAGCGAATATCCTGCACTGCTTAGTACATTCCCCTGACGAATACGATTGCCGGCACGCTTTCGTCGTGACGTCAGGCGGCTCCGTCGGAAGTATGCGTGCGCCTCGTGTCGATACGCATCGACCGATGATCCAGCGACGCGCGTTCGGTCAGCGTCTGCTGATAAACCGTCATGTAGTCGGACGCGACGCGTTCCACCGAAAGGCGCTGCAGATCGTCCCGCGCGCGCGATGCGTACTGGCCGCGCGCCGGCGAGTCGATGAGCAGCCAGCGCAGCTTCGCGGCGAACTGCGCGGGATCGCCGGGCGGCACGAGCACGCCGGCGGCGCCATCGTCGAGCAGGTCGGGGATGCCGCCCACGCGCGTCGCAACGATTGCGCAACCGGCCTCGCGCGCCTCCGCGATCACAAGCGGACACGGGTCCTGATGCGATGCAAGCGCGAAAACATCGGTGCACGCGAGATACGGGCGCGGGTCCGCGACGAAGCCCGTGAACTCCACCGCATGCGCGATGCCGAGTTCGGCGGCGAGCGCTTCCATCGCGTCGCGCTCGGGGCCATCGCCGATCAGGTACAGATGCGGCTCCGACACGAATGAGCGCTGATCCTCGGTCTGTGCGCGCACGAGCGCAAACGCCCTGAGCAGATCGGCGATGCCTTTGCGGCGATACAGCCCCGCGACGCACACGACGTTCGGATGCTTCAGGCGCACCTGCCGCGCCATCGGCCGGCACACGAGGCGCGGCGCGCCTACCGCGCCGTTGAGCACGACCGACAGCCGCTCGCGGCCGATGCCTCGCTCCTCGAGCGTGCGCGCGACGGCGTCGCTCACCGCGACCATGCGGTCCCCCGCGCGCACCAGCGATGCGCTCTTCTGCAACTCGTGATGCACCGTGGTCACGAGCGCAAAACGCCGGCGCATGCTGCCGAAACGCGAAATGAGCGCGCCCGTCATCATGTGCGCGTGAACGATGTCGGGATCGAAACGATCGATGAGTCTGTTGAAGCCCGCGATCATCGACGGCACACGCCACGGCTGGCGCGACTGCTGAAGCGGAATATGCGTGATGCCATGCCGGCGCAAGAGCGGCTCGAAGCCGCCGCCCGACGAAGCCACCACCACGTCTTGCCCCATACGCGCCTGCATGCACGCGAGGTCCACCATCATGTTGACGGTGCCGTTACCGATCGTCTGCGCGTGGCTGGCGAGATGAACTATTCGCATGAGGGTGCAGGTTGCACGCGTGCCCGTCATACGTGAGTACGCCGGTCGCGTGTTTCGTTATTCTTCTGGATTGGAAATGCGGATGGCGCGCAGCAGAGCGACGCGCGCCGGCGCGGGTTACAGCAGTTCGTAGGTGTTCGCGAATGCGTTCGCGCCGATCGGACGTTTGCCCGAGTTCATCGTTTCGCGCGCTTGACGGCTCTTTCTCGTCAGACCGATAAAAGGCATGCCATGTTCGATTAACGGCCCTTCAGTTTTTCTGAAGCCGAATGCTTCGTAGAAACCGCGCAGGCTGACCGGCGCCGTCAGACGCACGGCGCGGCCGGGCCAGCGTTCCGCACATACCGCGAGCACGCGCTCGATGAGCGCGTGCGCGGTGCCGTCGCCACGACGCAGAGGGCTTGTCAGGATCTTGTCCACCACGACTTCGGGATCTTCGAGATCGCCTTCATGAACGCGGGCGTAGGCAAGCACCGGCATCGGGCGCGTCATGTCATCGGTGGCGAAGATATGCACGCCGGTTTCATCGCGGCCGTCTGCATCGAGATGAACATGCGATTGCTCGACGACGAACACCGCACTGCGCGCGCGCAGAATCAGATAAAGCTCGCGCGCAGTGAGCTGTTCGAAATCCAGGATTTTCCAATTCATATTCTTGTTCTCCTTGCTTTCCGGTTGTCCCGGCGTTGACGATTGAACGTTAAGTCCCGCGCGCCAATGTTTCAGTGCGCGGGCGCACCGACGCTCGACGTTGCGGGCCCGTCAAATAAGGCCTCAAGCGCACGAGACGTCCGGGGAAAAGACGTCGCTCGCTTCAGCGCGCACACGTCGAAATGCCTTGCGAAAAAAATCACGCAAGGATGGCGCACGTGTGCCGATTGCGCTCGCGTCTTCAGGCGCCTTCATGTGAAAATCAAAATGCATACCGCCATCGAACGCGATAAAAACGCAGGTAAAAACAACGAGCGCTTCCAAACGCACGCGGTATCGGTTGCCGGCTTCTCCGGTCCCGAGGTCACACCATGAGCGCGTTTCATACCAGCGCTATGACGACTTCCAGCGTCAGTCGTTCACGCGTTGTTTCACTGGACCCGCTACGCATGCGCGCGCGGCGTCATCGTGCGCACGAGTTGCATCGCGGCGAGCGCATCTGGCGCGACGGCGCCGGTCCTGTCGATCTGTGGATCGAGCTTCTCCACGGCAACGGACTCGACCCGCATGCGGGGCTCGCCTTCACCGTCACGCAGGATTTCGAAGACGATCAGTTCACGCTCGCGCGCCTGCCGCAAGAAGACATCGAGAAGCTATACGGGCTGCAGGTGCAGGAGCTGTCCGTATTCGATTCGCTCGAAGAACGCGCGATGGTGCAGACGCGGCGCGGGAACATCGTGCTCGTCGAAGTGGACGCCTTCTTTCTGCCTGATACGCGTGCGCCGTCGTATCGATCGGAACATGCGAAGACGACTATCGGTATCGACGTGATCGATCCCGATGCGAAGCGGCTCGGCTACTTTCATCACACAGGCTATCACCTGCTCGATGACGACGATTACGACGGCGTCCTGAGAACCAGCCCTGCGCACGCGGCGGAACAAGGCGGTGCAGCGGGCACAGTGCATGGGCAGGCGCTCTTTCCGCACGTCGAGTTCGCAAAGCGTGTACGTGATCCGCTTGCCGGGACGGCGCTCGCCGAAGTTTCGGCGGATCTGCTTTGCGCGCATCTCCTGCGGCGTCCGATGCATAACCCGATCGAACGATGGCGCGCTGCGTTCCCCGAACACGTCGATACCATGCTCTCGCGGGGCGAAGCATACGCTCGCCTCTGTGCGTGCAACGTGATGCATCCACTCGGCGCGAATTTCGAGCTGCTCGCGCATTACCTGCAATGGATGCGCGAGCACGGCTTCGATATTCCCGTGTCGACGCATCTCGGCGCGCGCAGAATCGCGAGCGAAGCGATGGTCATGCAATGCCGTCTTGCTCGTGCGCTCTCGCACTCGAAGCGCGACCTCTGCGATGCATCCTTCGACGCGATGCAGGAGGCCTACGATCGCGTCGTTGCGCCGTTGGCCGCTATCGTCTGTTGATCATTCGAAACGCGCCCGCGCCGACACATCGAGGCGGTGTGTCGGTGCAGCGCCGACAGTAGCGTCGTGCAGCCGGACCGTGTCATTGGCATTTCATCGGCACGTGATGAGATGAATGACCACGAAGATTGTCCTCGATGAAACGTTTCTGTGCGCTTGCATCACGACTCTCGTCAGTCGAAAAAGCACGACGCGTCGTTTATCCCACGCAAACGTTTTACGCCTGCGGCCTTTTTGTCATGAGAAAGTCGGAGGCCGCGCAAGGCTTGTGTGGGCCTCTTCGCGCTGCGGCGTGGTGCGCCTGGGCGCATTCGTACGAGGCGTTGCCCACACACTTTTCGAAACGTGCAGTCAGCGCAACGTTCGCTGTTTTCCGGAAAAATCCCGCGACGTTTCGTCGGGCGCGCTGTGAGCCCCGTATGACAAGGCTGCGAGGGGGATGAAGATCGCGTGTCCCGATTACGCGTTCGCTAAGCCACCAAACCGATGGAACATGGATGAATCAATTTTCTTTATCCCTACGATAGTAAGTGTTCGGTAACGATGGCGGATCGCCGCGAGGCTTATCGCACGGTGATGATCGACGACAGGGCTGCGGATTCTCGGGATTGCGCTGACGATAGGCTCGGCGGCGCATTCGTATTCTTAAGACCACCCATGTTCAAGACTGAAACAAAAATGCGGCGCTGCGCCGCATCACGAGGGGTGCTCCCGCTATGAGGCCCCACCAGCATTGAGGTTGCCCGGATTGGCACAGTCCTCGCTAAAAGAGTCGCGCAACCCGAACCGACGCGACAACTAAACCAACTCAAGCGAGGACGGGCTGCTAACGGGGCTGGTGTGAGGCGTTTTCAGCAGCGGCAAGCGCCGCGCGAGAGAACGGTGACACCAGTATAAAAAGTGAAGCGCAACGCGCGAAGTTACGAGAGAAAAAATCATGCTGACCCTCCAGTCCGACCTGCACGGCAACCACCTGCTTGGCGCGCTTCCCGCGCACGAATGGCAAGCGCTGACTCCGCATCTCGAACTCGTTCAGCTCCGCACTGAACAACTGCTCTGTGACTCCGGCCAACGCATCCATCACGTGTACTTTCCGACGACGGCCATCATCTCCCTGCTTCATACGATGGAAGACGGCGGCTCGGTCGAAATCGCCGCAGTGGGCCGCGAAGGCATGACCGGTGTGCCCGTGCTGACGGGCGGCGAAACCATGCCGACGCGCGTGCAGGTGCAATGCCCGGGCTTTGCGTACCGCATGAGCGCGCAGGCGCTGCGTGAGCAGTTCGGCCGTTCCGACTTTCTGCGTCGCCTGATGCTGCTGTACATGCAAGCCCTGCTCACGCAGGTCGCTCAAACCGCCGCATGTAATCGTCATCACTCGCTCAACAAGCAGCTCTGCCGCTGGCTGTTGATCGAGATCGACCGCACCGCGTCGAACGAACTGCAGGTGACGCAGCAACTGATCGCCGACATGCTGGGCGTGCGTCGCGAAGGCGTGACCGAAGCGGCGGGCAAGCTGCACGACGCGGGCCTCATCCATCACAGCCGTGGCTGCATCAAGGTCGTGGATCGCGAAGGCCTCGAAGCGCGCGCCTGCGAGTGCTATGGCCTCGTGAAGCGCGAGTTCGACCGCCTTCTGCCCCGTCTGCGTGCGCAGGAAGCCGTGTCGGCGTCCAGCGTCTGACGATGCAGATGCAGACGAGAAATACGCACGACATGTTCGGCTGGACGGCACGTTGTCTCGACGTGTCGCTGATCGTCGCAGGCGGGGTAATCGCGCATTCGATGCGCTTCTCCTCGCTCGATTTCAGCGATGTCGAGAAACTGCTGATCGCGTTCAACAGTGTGCTCGCGTTGCTGCTGTTCCCCGCGTTCGGCGTGTACGACACCTGGCGCGGCAAGCCGCTGCCGATGATGCTCGCGCGCGTCACGCTCGCCTGGATGGCCGTGGTCGCGGGCGCCCTGCTGCTCGCGTTCACGCTGCATCGCATGGATGCGGTGTCGCGCCTGTGGCTCGGTTACTCGACGCTGATCTCCGGCGCGCTCATCGTGTTCGCGAAGTGCGCCGTGCATTTCGGCTTGCGCGTGATGCGCTCACGCGGCTTCAATCAGCGCACCGTGGCGATCGTCGGCGCGCAGGGCTTCGCGCGCACGCTGCTCGCGCATTTGAGCAGCACGCCGGAACAGGGCTTCACGCCCGTCTGCCTGCTCGATACGACCGGCGATGAAGAATTGCAGGCAAGTGGCGTCGGCAGCCGGCTCGGCGCTTCCACTCGCCTGCCGGTGCTGAACGACTTCGACGAACTCGTCGAGAAAGTGCGCGCCGAGGAAATCAACGAAGTGTGGCTCGCGTTGCCGCTGTCGCAGGAGCACACGATCTATCGCTTCGTGCATGCGCTGCGCCATGATTTCGTGAACCTGCGGCTGATTCCGGACACGCGCAGCATCTCGCTCTTCAATCATTCGATGACCGATGTCGCCGGGCTTGCAACCATCAACCTGACGACGTCACCGGTCAATACGCTGCAGATGTGGCCCAAGCTGCTGTTCGATCGCTGTTTCGCGGCCGCCGCGCTGCTGGCGCTGTCGCCGCTGCTGGTGGCGATCGCCATCGCGATCAAGGCGACGTCTGACGGTCCCGTGTTCTTCACGCAGCATCGCAAGGGCGCGGATGGACGGCCGTTCCGCATCTACAAGTTCCGTTCGATGGCCGTGCACAAGGAAACGCAGGGCCATGTCACGCAGGCGACGCGCAACGATCCGCGCGTGACGAAGATCGGCGCTTTCCTGCGCCGCACGAGCCTCGACGAACTGCCGCAGTTCATCAACGTGCTGTTCGGGCATATGTCGGTGGTGGGGCCGCGACCTCATGCGATCGAGCACGACGATCTGTACAAGGATCTCGTGTACGGCTACATGTTCCGCTATCGCATCAAGCCGGGCATTACCGGCTGGGCGCAAGTGAACGGCTATCGCGGCGCGACCGAGAAGGTCGAAAAGATGCAGAGCCGCGTCAAGTTCGACCTGTTCTACATTCACAACTGGTCGTTCTGGTTCGATATCAAGATCGTCGCGATGACGCTGTTCAAGGGTTTCATCGGGCGCAACGCGTACTGATCGCGAGAGAGGCAATAAAAATGGCCGGGCAACGCGAGTCGCCCGGCCATTTGCGTTTCATGCGCCGCTTCAGTAGTCGATGCGCTCGACCCCCTGCTCCGTGCCGAGCAGGCACAGGTTCGCGCCGCGCGCCGCGAAGAGACCGACCGTCACCACGCCCGGCCATGCGTTGATCTGCGCTTCGAGCGCGCGCGGATCGGTGATCGCCAGGCCTTTCACGTCGATGATCTCGTTTCCGTTGTCGGTGATGTAGGGCATGCCGTCCTTCGTCACGCGCACGATCGGCACGCCGCCGAGCGCCGCGAGCTTGCGGCCGATCGCGGTGCGCGCCATCGGCACGACTTCGACGGGCAGCGCAAACGTACCCATCACGTCGACGCGCTTGCTTGCATCGGCGATGCAGAGGAACACGTCCGACACCGAGGCCACGATCTTCTCGCGCGTGAGCGCGCCGCCGCCGCCTTTGATCATCGCGCCGCTTGCGTCGATCTCGTCGGCGCCGTCGACATAGACCGGCAGCGATTCGATCTCGTTCAGGTCGAACACCTGGAAGCCGTGCGATTCCAGCCGCGCGGTCGTGGCAAGCGAGCTCGATACCGCGCCGCGATAACGCCACTTCGATGCGGCGAGCGCGTCGATGAAGCAGTTGGCCGTCGATCCGGTGCCGACGCCGATGATCGAGCCTTCCGGCACCTGCGCGTTCACATAGTCGGCGGCGGCCTGGCCGACCAGTTGCTTGAGTTCGTCCTGAGTCATGAAGTGGTGCTGCGCGTGAGAGAAAAGCCCGATTTTATCGGAGCGCGCACGGCGGCCATGCGTTTTTGCGCGACTTCAGGCGATGCGATGCAGGAAGCCTGCGGGATCGTGCGTGCGCGCCACGGATGCGATGAACGCGAACACGATGATCGCCAGCACCCCGAACACCGCGCGTGCGCCCTTCGTGCGGCCACGCTTCAGCGCGAGCGTCCCGAGCACGATGTACACGAGCAGCCCGGCGATCTTCGCGGACAGCCACGCGGCGTTCGGCCCGAAGCCGATGATCGCGACGAGCGCGATGGCGCTCACGAGCAAGAGCGTATCGACGATATGCGGAATGATCTTCGTCGCGCGTGCGGCGAGGAGCCTCGAATCCAGCAGCATCCAGATCCAGCGCAGCACGAAGCCCGCGATGCTGATGCCCGCGCAGGCCATGTGCAGCGCGCGTATCGGCAGAAAGTAATCGCCCATGTTCTTTATCGTGAGAAGTATTTGTCGAGCAATGCCTGTGCGATGGCGTCGCTTTCGGCGTCCGCATCGCCGGCGTAGTCGGACGGGCGGAAATGCATCTGGAACGCGCTGAAGACGCGGCGCGTGCGTTCGTCGAATTCGCCGTCGGCGGCGATATCGTAGCCGTAGCGCCTGAGCTTCTCCTGCAGCGCGCGCACGTCGGCGGGCGCTTTCGGATCGCGGCCGGCGAGATGCGCGGCGACCGTCGATTCATCGGGCCATGCGCCGATGCCCGCATCGTAGAGCGTGCGCCACGGGAACAGCGGACCGGGATCGATCTTGCGCTGCGGTGCGATGTCGCTGTGGCCGACGACGCGCGTTGGCGGAATGCGGTATCGCTCGACGATATCGCGCGAGAGCTTTACGAGCGCGTCGATCTGCGCCGGCGGATAGGGCTGCCAGCCGCGGCCCGAAAGGGTATCGACGGGACCGAGGTTCACGTTCTCGATGCCGATCGACGATGCGTTGAGTTCGGTCGCGCCCTGCCAGTAGCTCTGGCCGGCGTGCCATGCGCGCTGATCTTCCGGCACGAGCTGATAGACGACCGGCTCGCCGTCGCGGATGCGCGGGGCGTCGGGCACGACGTAATGGACGCTGACTTCGTCGCCGGTCAGGACGGCGAGCGAGCGCGCTTCGTCGATCTCCGTGTAATGCATCACGAGAAAGCGCACGCGCGAGTCGGCGTTCTTCGCGTGGTACTGCGTGTCGGCGATGTAGGTGCCGCGGTTTTGCATGGTGGAGGTGCAGGCGGTGAGGGTCAGGGCGAAGGCACAGGCAAGCGCGAACGCCGACAGGCGAAGCGGGACGTGCACGTTACTTCTTCACTCCCCGCTGCCGCACTGCCTCGAACAAGCAAATCCCGCTCGCCACCGACACGTTCAGGCTTTCCACCGCCCCGGCCATCGGAATATTCATGATCTCGTCGCACGTTTCGCGCGTGAGGCGGCGCATGCCCTCGCCTTCCGCGCCGACGACGATCGCCACCGGGCCATCCAGCTTCGTCTCATAGAGGCTCGCCGTCGCTTCGCCCGCCGTGCCGATCACCCAGACGCCCGCATCCTTCAGTTCGCGCAGCGCGCGCGCCAGATTCGTCACCGTGATGTACGGCACGCTTTCCGCCGCGCCGCTCGCCACTTTCGCGGCCGTCGCGTTCAGGCCCGCCGAACGGTCGCGCGGCGCGATCACCGCATGCGCGCCCGCCGCATCCGCGACACGCAGGCACGCGCCGAGGTTGTGCGGATCGGTGACGCCGTCGAGCACCAGCAGCAATGGCGTACCCGAAATGCCATCGAGCAGTTCGGCCAGATTCTGCGCAAGCGGCAGGTCGTTCGCGCGCGCGACCACGCCCTGATGCTGAATGTTGCCCGCGAGGCCCCACAGGCGCGATTCATCGGCGGCGATCAGCCGCACGCCCGCTTCCTTCGCGGTCCGCAGGAAGTCCTGCATGCGCCGATCCTTGCGCGTGGGGTCGTACAGCACCTCCTCGATCGACGATGCATCCGCGCGCAAACGCGCCGTCACCGCGTGAAAACCGTATAGAACCTTGAGACGTGACATGACTGATCTGAACCTGAGCTGGAAACCATGAAAAGCACGACGCGGTCCGACGCGAAAACGCATCGGACCGCGCGTAATGTAGTGGGCCAAACGACCGCGAACGGCCCCGCCCGTCAGCGATTATCCGCGCTTCTTGCGAGCCGGCCTCGCCTGCGCCGGCGCTTTCGACGCCGCGCCGCGTTTCTTCGCCGCGCCGCCGCCGCGCACCGTCGCCGTCGCGCCCTTCTTCGAGCCGCCGCGCTGACGCGTGCCCGGCGTGTCGTCATCGCTCAATTGACGGATGCGCGGACCCGACGAGCCGTTGCCGCCCGCCGCACCAGCCTCCGCCGACGACGCCGCTCTCGGCGACGGCTTCACCGGCGTATCGCGCACGAGGCGGAAGTCGATCTTGCGCGCATCGAGATCGACGCGGCCGACCTGCACGCGCACGCGATCCGTCATCCGATAGCGGATGCCGGTGCGCTCGCCGCGCAACTCGTTCTTGATCTCGTCGTACTGGAAGTAGTCGGAGCCGAGTTCCGTCACATGCACGAGCCCTTCGATGAACAGCGAATCGAGCTGCACGAAGATGCCGAACGACGTCACGCCGTTCACCATGCCGCCGTATTCCTCGCCCAGCTTGTCGCGCATGAAGTAGCACTTGAGCCAGGCTTCGACATCGCGCGAGGCTTCGTCGGCGCGGCGCTCGTTCGACGAGCAATGCAGCCCCAGCTCCTCCCACACCGCGACGTTGTTGCTCGAGCGGCCGCGCGCGCTGTCGTCGGCCAGTTGCATCTCGCGCGCCGCCTTCGTGAGGCCGGTGCTCAGCGAAACGTCGTGTCCGATGTTTGGCACGTACTTCTTGCCCTGCAGGATCGCGTAGATCGCGCGATGCGTGAGCAAGTCGGGATAGCGGCGAATGGGGCTCGTGAAGTGCGCATAGGCCTCGTAAGCAAGCCCGAAGTGGCCGATGTTGTCCGGACTGTAGACCGCCTGCTGCATCGAGCGCAGGACCATCGACTGAAGCATCTGCGCATCGGGCCGGTCGCGGATTTGCGCGATCAGCGCGGCGTAATCGCTCGCATGCGGCTTGTCGCCGCCGGTGAGCGTGAGGCCGACGCCGCGCAGAAACTGGCGCAGATTCTCGAGCTTTTCCTCGGTCGGCCCCGCATGCACGCGATACAGCCCCGGATGCTTGTTGCGCTTCAGAAAATCCGCCGCGCAGACGTTCGCGGCCAGCATGCATTCCTCGATCAGCCGATGCGCGTCGTTGCGATGACGCGGCACGATCTGCTCGATCTTGCCTTGCGAATTGACGACGATATAGGTCTCGGTCGTATCGAAATCGATCGCGCCGCGCTTTTGCCGCGCAGCATGCAGCGCCTTGAAGACGCCGTGCAGATTCTGCAGGTCCGGCACGCGCTCGGCGCGTCGCGCGGCTTCGGGGCCCTTCGTGTTCGCGAGGATCGCCGCGACTTCCGTGTACGTGAGCCGCGCCGCCGAATGCATCACGCCGGGATAGAACTGATACGCCTTGATCTCGCCGCGCGCCGTGATGACCATATCGCACACGAGCACGCAGCGGTCGACATCCGGATTCAGCGAACAAAGGCCGTTCGAGAGCTTCTCCGGCAGCATCGGGATCACGCGGCGCGGGAAGTACACCGATGTGCTGCGATCCAGCGCGTCGACATCGAGCGGCTCGCCCGGCTGCACATAGTGCGAGACGTCCGCGATCGCCACCAGCAGACGGAACCCCGTGCCGCGGCCGACGGTCATCGGCTCGCAATACACGGCGTCGTCGAAATCGCGGGCGTCTTCGCCATCGATCGTGACGAGCGGCACATCGCGCAAGTCGACGCGATGCTTGATATCCACCGGACGCACTTCGTCGGGCAGCTTCGCGGCTGCGCTGAGCGCGGCTTCGCTGAACTGATGCGGCACACCGTACTTGCGCACGGCGATTTCGATTTCCATGCCGGGATCGTCGATATCGCCGATCACTTCGGCCACGCGTCCGAGCGGCTGCGAATGCCGGCTCGGGAAGTCCGTCAGGTCGACGGACACCACCTGGCCGACCTTCGCTTTCCTCGGATTCTGCGTGATGAGGATGTCGTGGCCGATGCGCTTGTCTTCCGGCACGAGAATCAGCGCGCCGTTCTCGTTGATGAGCCGGCCGATGATGCGCTTGTTCGCGCGCTCCGTGACCTCGACGATATGACCTTCGGGCCGTCCGCGCCGGTCATAGCCGACGATGCGCGCGAGCACGCGATCGTTGTGCATGACCTTCTGCATCTCGCCGTTGGGCAGGAACAGGTCGTCCTGGCCGTCGTCGCGGATCAGGAAGCCGAAACCATCGCGATGGCCCTGCACGCGGCCCGCGACGAAATTCGATGGATGAGTGAGCTGGTAATGGCCGCGCTTGTCGAGGCGGATTTGCCCGTCGCGTTCCATGGCCGCCAGTCGCTTGAAGAAGCCTTCGCGCTCCTGGCGCTTGATCGACAGCGCCTCTGCGATGTCGTTCGCGGCATGCGGAGTCTCGCTCGTGCGCAGCACACCGAGGATCTCTTCGCGGCTGGGAATCGGATACGGATATTTGCTCAAGGGCTTGATAATGTTCTTCTCGTTGAACGGGAGTTTCGCCGTGTTTTGCCGCGAGTCGAGCGGCAATCGTCGAAACGATTCTAACACCGCACCATACATGGTCTTGCCGTGATCTTCCCCTGCCGCCAATGCGCTGGCAGGCGCCCCGGTGGCAGACCACGTGCAAACGTCGGTCCAGAAGAATGATCGAAAGAAACGCTTGACAAGCCTCTTGCACACGCTACAATGGCGTTCTTTGCTGCTGAACACAAGACGGCAGCAACACGCACCCTTGCCCAGGTGGCGGAATTGGTAGACGCACTAGGTTCAGGTCCTAGCGGTGGCAACACCGTGGAGGTTCGAGTCCTCTCTTGGGCACCAGATGTCGGAAAACGCCACCTTCGGGTGGCGTTTTCTTTTTATGCGGAGACCGCGTTTTTGGCTCCTGCCGGTCGTGAAGTTTGCAGTTGACACGGCCCGGCTTCCCGCTAAAATAGCGGGCTCGCTGTACCCCTTGGCCCAGGTGGCGGAATTGGTAGACGCACTAGGTTCAGGTCCTAGCGGTGGCAACACCGTGGAGGTTCGAGTCCTCTCCTGGGCACCAAGGTCCCTCTCGCGAAACACGCGAACGCGCAACAGCGCCGCAAGCAGCCCCACGCTTTGAACGTGGGGCTTTGTTTTTGCGATGCGTCTTTCCCGCCGCGCCTTTTTATTTCCAATCAGATTCAACGCCCTTTCACGTTCGTTCGAAGTTCTTATTCGATAAAAGGCAATTGAATTAATCCCGAATCCGGTTATTCATATTCGCTCCGGATTAACACTCGCTTCCACTTCCGATTTCAGCGCACCGTTAATCGCCGGCGTACACTCGTTCTGCCCGCGCGGCTCGCCATACTTTTGTCGCGCGCGTCGATACGGCGCGGCGCATGATGCCTGCCGCGTGTCAACGCTGATTGATTAGATCGGAACGGAACGGGAGGCGCGAGCGATGAGTTGGACGCGAGAACAAAGAAACGTAACGATTGCGGCTTATCTTGGCTGGACGCTGGATGCATTCGATTTCTTCCTGATGGTCTTCGTGTTGAAAGACATTGCCGCCGAGTTCAACACGAAGATTCCAGAAGTCGCTTTTGCCATCACGCTGACGCTCGCGATGCGGCCCATCGGCGCGCTGATTTTCGGCCGGCTTGCGGATAGATTCGGCCGCCGTCCGACACTGATGATCAACATCGCGATTTATTCGCTGCTGGAACTGCTTTCGGGGCTGTCGCCCAATCTGACGACGCTTCTGGTTCTTCGGGCGCTTTTCGGCATCGCAATGGGCGGGGAATGGGGCGTCGGCTCCGCACTGACGATGGAAACCGTGCCGCCGAAAGCGCGAGGCTTCGTTTCCGGGCTGCTGCAGGCGGGTTATCCGAGCGGTTATCTGCTCGCGTCGATCGTGTTCGGTGTGCTGTATCAGTATGTCGGCTGGCGAGGAATGTTCTTTGTCGGCGTCGCGCCCGCGCTGCTCGTGCTTTATGTGCGCGCGCATGTGCCGGAATCGCCCGCCTGGCGCGCAATGGAAAAGCGCGAGCGGCCCGGTCTGATCGCGATGCTCAGGCAAAACTGGACGCTTTCGCTTTATGCAATCGTTCTGATGACCGCATTCAATTTCTTTTCGCACGGCACACAGGATTTGTATCCGACGTTCTTGCGCGAACAGCATCGTTTCGACCCGCACACGGTTTCCATCATCACCATCGTGCTGAATATCGGTGCGATCGTCGGCGGGCTGTTTTTCGGGGCGATGTCGGAGCGAATCGGGCGGCGCGTGGCAATTTTCATCGCGGCGTTGATCGCATTGCCGGTGCTTTATCTGTGGGCGTTTTCCGCCGGACCGGTGGCGCTCGCAATCGGCGCGTTTCTCATGCAGATTTCCGTGCAAGGCGCGTGGGGCGTGATTCCCGTTCACCTCAACGAAATATCGCCGGACGAGATACGCGCGACGTTTCCGGGGCTCGTCTATCAACTCGGCAATCTGCTCGCCGCCATTAACGCGACGATGCAGGCGAGTATTGCGACAGCGCACGGAAACAATTATGGCCTGGCGATGGCGATCGTCGCGGGGACGGTCGCTGTCGTCATTGCCGCGTTGATTTTCTTTAGCCGCGAGCGAAGGGGAATCGATATGACGCGGTCGGCGCGGGAAATGGGAGCGGCCCGCTAGTACGCGGGATGCGGAGTGCCGCGCTCGCGATTTCTCGCAAGCCAGGAGTCGCGGTCGACGCCCTCCCCGAAACTTCGGTATCCTCGATTCATGGCATAACCGCAGCGACGGTTTCTGCGAGCATCGCGCCCGACTGACCGCCGCCCAAATGAATCGATGAAAGACCGCTATCTCGACTTCGTCAATTCGCCCTTCGGCATGAGCCTCGCCCGCGCGCTCGGGCTGCCGAAGCCGGAGGTGCTGCGGCGTCATCGCCCGGGCGTTGCCGAGTTCGGCGGCATGGCGGCCATCGGAGCCGGGCCGTCGCCTCAACTGCTGGATCAGATCATCGGGGTGCTCAGGGCGATCGGCATGACGGGCATCGCCCATGACACCGCGCCGGGCTGGCTCACGCTTGCGCGCGCCCACGGCGCGATGACCGGCCGATTCGAGCCGCACGCCGCCGATACCGCCGATACCGCCGATGCCGCCGCTCACCGCGTCGATGCGCTCCTCTTCGACGCAACCGGCATCACCGGAAGCAGCGAACTCCGGTCGATGTACGCGTTCTTTCACGACGCACTGCGCTCGCTCGCGAGAAGCGGACGCATCGTCGTGCTCGGGCGATCACCATCGTCCTGTGCGGACCCGCGCGCCGCCACCGCCCAGCGCGCGCTGGAAGGCATGACGCGCTCGCTCGGCAAGGAAGCGCGCAACGGCGTCACGTCCAATTTGCTGTACGTGACCGGCAACGCCGATATCGAAGGCGCGCTGCGCTTCTTTCTCTCGCCGCGCTCGGCCTATGTATCGGCCCAGGTCGTGCACATCGACGGACCCGCCGCCCCCGCCCCCGTCCCCGTCCCCGGGAACTGGACGCAGCCGCTTGCCGGCAAGCGCGCCGTCGTGACGGGTGCGGCGCGCGGCATCGGCGCGTCGATCGCGACGGTGCTGGCGACGCAAGGCGCCATCGTCACCGGAATCGACATCGACGCCGCCCGCGACGCGCTCGACCAGACCATGCTCGCCATCGAGGACATGTCGCCGTCGGACGGCGCGCATGCCGCGCTGATCGCGGATATCGCCGCCGCCGATGCGCCCGCCGAAATCGCAGCGGCGCTTCTCGCATCGGGCGGCGTGGATATCGTCGTGCATAACGCGGGCATCACGCGCGACAAGACCATCGCGCGGATGACAGGCGACATGTGGGACAGCGTGCTCGACATCAATCTGATCGCCCAGGAACGCATCGACGATGCACTGCTCGGGCAAGGCGTGCTGCGCGCGGGAGGCCGCATCGTGGCGGTGTCGTCGATCAGCGGCATCGCGGGCAATCGCGGACAGACGAACTACGCGACATCGAAGGCCGGCGTGATCGGGCGTGTGCAAAGCATGGCGCCGCTCTTGCGCGAGCGCGGCATCACGATCAACGCGGTCGCGCCGGGCTTCATCGAAACGCAGATGACCGCGCGCATGCCGTTCACGACGCGCGAGGCCGGACGACGCCTCAACTCGATGGGACAAGGCGGCCTGCCCGTCGATGTCGCCGAAACCGTCGCGTGGCTCGCGAGTCCGGGGTGCGCGAACATCACCGGCAACGTCGTGCGCGTGTGCGGCCAAAGCCTCGTCGGAGCCTAGCGATGCAGACGCCCCTGCCGGCATCGCCGATGCAGCGCGCGCGCACCGTCGTCATCGACACGCTGCCGCCGCCCGCCAGGCTGTATGGGCGCGCCCTGCCCGGCCTATTCCGGCGCGGTCGTGCTCCGGAGCTGCCCGCGCTGCGGCTCGTGCGGCCGGACGTGCGGCTCGACGCCGAACACATCGGGCGCTATGCGCGCGTGTGCGGCTTCATTCCCGAACATGGCCTGCCGCTCACGTTTCCGCATGTGCTCGCGTTTCCGCTGCATCTGATGATGCTCACCGATCCGTCGTTTCCGTGGCCCGCGCTCGGCATGGTGCATCTCTCGAACAGCGTCCGGCTGCGCAGGCCGCTCGCCGCCGGGCAGCGCGTGCGGATCGAAGTGGAATGCGGGCCGGTCGTGCCGCACGAGAAAGGCCATGCTTTCACGCTGCACACGCGGATTTATCGACGCGGCGAAGCGGTCTGGGATGGCGACAGCGTCTATCTGAGACGTGACGGCAAGAGCCATGGCGTCGCGCCGCTGCCTCGCGCCGCCGAACCGCCCGCCGTATTGCTCGCTCGCGAGGCGCGCTGGCAGTTGCCCGCGCAGCTCGGACGCGATTACGCGAAGGCATCGGGCGACTTCAATCCGATCCACCTGCACGCGCTCAGCGCAAAGGCGTTCGGTTTTCCGCGCGCCATCGCCCACGGCATGTGGACGCTCGCCCGCACGCTCGCGGCGCTGTCTCCGTCGAAGACGCTCGCAGCGGGTCACGCGCACGGCGACTTCAAGCTGCCGCTCTACCTTCCCGGCGATGCGAGCCTGTGGACCGCCGCGCCCTCGCCCGACGCGCGCGATTTCGAAGTGCGCGATCTCGCGGGCGAGCGTCCGCATCTGCGAGGTCGCTTCGAATGGGAGCTGCCATGAGCGAAGTGCGGCGCGTCGCGATCATCGGCAGCAATCGCATTCCGTTCGCGCGATCGAACACCGCTTATGCCACGGCGTCGAATCTGGACATGCTGAGCTTCACGCTGCAAGGGCTCGTCGACCGCTACGAACTGCACGGCGTGCGCCTCGGCGAAGTGGCGGCGGGCGCGGTCATCAAGCATTCGCGCGACTTCAATCTCACGCGTGAAGCCGCGCTCGCGACGACGCTTGCGAGGGAAACGCCCGCCTGCGATGTGCAGCAGGCGTGCGGCACCGGGCTCGAAGCGGTGATTCTCGTCGCCAACAAGATCGCGCTCGGGCAGATCGATGCCGGCATCGCGGGGGGTGTCGATTCGGCGTCGGACGCGCCCATCGGCGTGAACGAGCGGATGCGCAAGATTCTGCTCGAGGCGAATCGCAGCCGTTCGACGCGTCAGCGTGCCGGTGCGTTGGCCAAGCTGCGGCCCGGCATGTTCTTTCGGCCCGCGCTGCCGCACAACGCCGAGCCGCGCACCGGGCTTTCGATGGGCGAGCATTGCGAGCTCATGGCCAAACGCTGGAAGATTTCGCGCGAGGGGCAGGACGCGCTTGCGCAAGAGAGCCATCTCAAGCTCGCGGCGGCCTATTCGCGCGGCTTCTTCAACGATCTGATGACGCCGTTTCATGGGCTCACGCGGGACAACAATGTCCGTCCCGATGTTTCGCTCGACCAGCTCGCGCAGCTGAAGCCCGTATTCGATCGCGATGCCGGGACGCTCACCGCCGGCAATTCGACTCCGCTTACCGACGGGGCTTCTGTCGTTCTGCTTGCTTCCGAGGAATGGGCGGCGCGGCGAGGACTGCCGGTGCTCGCTTTTCTCACGTTCTCCGCTACTGCTGCGGTTGATTACTTCGACAAGCGCGAAGGCTTGTTGATGGCGCCTGTCTACGCGGTGCCTTCGATGCTCGCGCGCGCCGGCCTCTCGCTTCAGGACTTTGATTTTTACGAGATCCACGAGGCGTTTGCCGCGCAGGTGCTTTGTACGCTTGCTGCCTGGCAGGACGAGGAGTACTGCAGGGATGCGCTCGGGCTTTCCGCGCCGCTTGGCGGTGTAGATCCTGCACGGATGAATGTTTGTGGCGGATCGCTGGCGGTCGGGCATCCGTTTGCTGCTACCGGCGGACGGATCGTGGGGACGCTTGCCAAGCTGCTCGCCCATGCGCCTGAGCATAGCGATGGTCAGCCCTTGCGAGGGCTCATCTCAATCTGTGCCGCCGGCGGGCAAGGGGTTGTTGCGGTTCTGGAGCGGTAACGGTCATCCTGCGGAGAGCTTGTATTCGTGCCGGTTGTTGGCGCGCCCGTCCCGCGAGCGGGGGTGAGAAAGCAGCCTTTTTCGAACCGCAAAAGGCACGAACTGGCGTAATTGCTCCGTAGCACATCGGTCACCTTCCACGCCCGCTGACAACTTGCGTCCTCCCAGCCCGTTAGCTGGTTGACACCAACGGTCGCACCGTACCTCGCGAAGCATCCGCGGAAGAAGTTCACCAACTCCATCGTTAACGATGCATTTGGCATCGCTCTCGCTTGATGCCAGCCCACGCCGTGCCGACATCGAGGATTCGCCATGCCGCCAACGCCCCGCCGTTTTTGCCGCTGGCTTCGTCGCGTTGTTGCGTTCGCTTGCCTCTGCATTGGCCTGCACGCCCACGCGCAAGTAACCAGTCCCGACAGCGTCGGCGCGCTAACCACCGGCCAGCAAGTGCGCTGGCTCGCCCACGCCGCCGCCAATGGCACGCTCGCCGCGCTCGACGATCATCAACTCGTCGCCCTCTTCCGCTCGCTCGATCCGCATACGCTCCCCCTCTACCTGCAACAAGGACTCGCGCGATACGCATCGTGCGAATTCACCATGCTGCGGCGCGAACGCATCAACGGGCGATGGCCCCGGCGCGCCGATCACATGCTCGTGCGCGTCACGCACGACCCGCTACGCATCTACGCCAAGTGGCTCCCCGACGGCGCGCACGCCGGTCAGGAAGTGATCTACGACGCATCCAGACGGCCGGGCGAACTTTACGGTCATCTGGGCGGCATGCTCGGCGTCCTGCCGATGTGGGCGTCTATCAACGGACCACTCGCCCGCGCGCAATCGAATCACTCGATCCGCGAACTCGGTATCGACGCCATCACGCAACGATTCATCGACGAAGGCCGCAAGTTCCCCGCAGCCGGCATCACGCAGCCGGCGGACATCGAAGTGAAAACGGTCCACGGCGTACGCGTGGTCGCCCTTACCTACGCCGCGCCCGATGCACAGCCGGGCTTCTACGCGAAACGCGAAGTGCTCGGCCTCGACCTGAACCAGCCGCTCTTTCGCACCGTCGAGTCATTCGACGACGACGGCAATCTCTTTGAAAGCGTCTTGTTCGAACACATCGTCCCCAGGTCGTTCGACGATCTGACCTTCGATCCCGCCAATCCCGACTATCGCTTCTGAAGCGCCTACTGAGTTGCTGACACACGCTGTAACGCCTGCTTCACGCTCGCGGCGCAGGATTTAAGTCTCGCCTAAGAATGCGTCGATACGCTTGCCCGACCTCATCATCGACATCAACGCGGCCGCACGGACAAGCGGCGCGCATCGTCATGCAAACACAAGGAGTTCGCTCATGAACCTCCGCGCCAACCTCGCTCCCAGGCGAGTCATCAAGCGGCTGCTCAGCCACCACGAGATCGCGACGCTGCTCCTGCTGCTGCACGCACCGATCGACGCCATGGCAGCGACGCCCGACGTCGCGTCGCTGCAGGAATACGGCTATGTCGAGATCGTGTCGCCGGACGCGAGCGGCCCGAAAGTGCGCCTCACCGAAGACGGCAACGCCGTGCTGCGCGGTCTCGGCGTCAAATAAGCGGCCCGCTTTTCATCGCGAACTCTGTAATAATCGGTCGATACTTTCACCACCGGCCGAAGGAGCGATTCGCGATGTCCGCTATTGAACCCATCGTTCAACGTGTGCTGCTGACCAATGACGACGGCATCGACGCGCCCGGCCTCGCCGTGCTCGAAGCCGTCGCCGCCGAGCTCGCGCACGAAGTCTGGGTGATCGCACCCGAGCACGATCAAAGCGGCACGTCGCATTCCATCAGCCTGCATTCGCCGCTGCGCATCTCGCGCCGGGGCGAGCGGCGCTTCGGCGTACAAGGCACACCCGGCGACTGCGTCGTGATGGCCGCGCGCCATCTGATGAAAGACGCGCCGCCGACGCTCGTGCTCTCGGGCATCAATCGCGGCGCGAATCTGGGCGTGGAGACGATGTTCTCCGGCACCGTCGGTGCAGCAATGACGGGCCTGCTGCTCGGCCTGCCGTCCATTGCGCTCAGTCAGACGTTCAGCGATCGCGAGAACGTGCGCTGGGACACCGCGCGTGAACTCGCGCCTGGCGTGATCCGCCGGCTGCTCGCCATCTCGCACGACGCGCCCACTTGTCTCAACGTCAACTTCCCCGATTGCGATGCCTCCGCCGCCGGTCCGCTGACCGTCACGCGGCAAGGTGTCGGGCTCGTGGAAGGCATCGACGTGGCGCCGGAAGTCGATCCGCGCGGCATCGATTATTTCTGGCTGCGCTTTCAGCGCGGACCGCGCGAGAATGCCCCCGACAGCGAAACGGCGGTCGTGGCGTCGAAGCGCGTCTCGGTGACGCCGCTGCATTTCGACCGCACCGCCCTGCAGACTTTCGAAACGCTTCAGGCCGGCTTGAAGGGCAACGTCTGAGCGGCTGAAAGCCCTCGGCATCGACGCGCCATCACAAGAACAAGGAGACGACATGACGCATTACATTGGCCGCCTCGGCGCGCGCGTGGTGACAAGCGCCCTCTTCGCGCTGACGGCATCGGCCGCGTTCGCGCAAGCGGCGACGCCGGTCGGCACGTGGCAAACCATCGATGACGCGTCGGGCAAGCCCCGGGCCATCATTCAGATCGTCGACGACGGCAACGGACAACTGGAAGGCAAGGTCGTGCGGGGTATCGGCGAGTTCGATCATCCGGAGCGCCGCTGCACGGCCTGCACGGACGAGCGCAAGGACCAGCTCATCAAGGGCATGACCATCATCACCGGCATGAAGCGCGACGGCGACGCGTGGACCGGCGGACACATCCTCGATCCGGAAAACGGCAAGCTCTACAAGTGCAGGATGACGCTCGAGAGCGGCGGACAGAAGCTGGTGGTGCGCGGCTATATCGGCGTTTCGCTGCTCGGACGCTCGCAGACGTGGCTGCGGCAGCAATGATGCGCGCGACGCGCTTATAAACGACAATGCCGGCGAAGACTTCGCGTCTTGCCGGCTTTTGTCTTTCGGGCTACGCGCAAGCGCGTGCCGTCTTTCGAACCGTGTTCAGGCTGCCTGACGCACAGGCGCCTCGACATGCTGCACGCGCGGGACGGCAATCTGCTGCACGACGCCGATGGTCTCCGCCGTCGCAACAGGCATCTCCGCCGGCACGCGCATGCGCGAGGTCATGAGCGCATAGAGCGATTCGCCCGCCGGGCCGAACAGTTGCGTCATCACGCGCAGCAGCACGCCCGACTCGTGCCATGCCTTGAAGCGGCGATGGCACGTCTGATAGGACGGATACTTGCGCGGCAGCGTGGACCACGACGCGCCGCTGTACATGACCCACAGCACGCCGTTCAGCACGGCGCGCGTGTTGGCGAGCGGCCGGCCGCGCAATTCCGAACGCGGGCGCAGTTCGGGGAGCAGAGGAGCAACCATCTGCCATTCTTCGTCGGACATGTCGCGGTAGGGCTTCACGGTGTTCTCTCCAATTAGCTGACCAATAACTGGCTAGAACGATACCGAGTGCCTTCCGGCTGGCAAATCAGAGGCATCCGAATCTTGAAAACCCGGCGCGAGCCTTGTGCCGTTTGCCTAACGGCCTAATTTTGATTTCTCGTATTAGCCTAAGTAAGCGATACGTTCACTGTGCGGCGCGGCGCCTCGAGGTATTCCTGCGACTGCATCTCGACGATGCGCGACACCGTGCGCGCGAACTCGTTGGCCATCGGGCCTTCCACATAGAGCTGCTCGGCCGGCACGGCCGCCGACATCAGCAGCTTTACCTTGTGGTCGTAAAACACGTCGATGAGCCACGTGAAGCGGCGCGCTTCGGACGCCATGCGCGGGGACATCTGCGGCACGTCCGAGAGGATGACCGCATGAAAACGGCTCGCCAGTTCCAGGTAGTCGTTCTGCGAGCGCGGCCCGCCGCACAGCGTCGCGAAGTCGAACCAGACGACGCCATCGGCTTTACGCAACGCCTTGATCTCGCGCTTCTCGATATGCAGGATCGGGCTTTCGTCCGGCACGGCCGCGAGCTTCGCGTAGTCCGCGCGCAGCGCCTTGTCCGCCGCCGCGCCGAGCGGCCAGTGATACGCCTTCACCTGCGAGAGCGTGCGCTTGCGATAGTCGGTGCCGGCATCCACGTTCAGCACGTCCAGATTGTTCTTGATGAGTTCGATCGCCGGCAGCAGGCGGTCGCGATGCAGCCCTTCGGGATACAGCGTGTCCGGCTCGTAGTTGGACGTCATCACGAACTGCACGCCATTCGTGAAGAGGCGATCGAGCAGGCGATAAAGAATCATCGCGTCGGCGATATCCGAAACGTGAAACTCGTCGAAGCAGATCAGCCGATACCGCTTCGAAATGCGCCGCGCGAGTTCGTCGAGCGGGTCGGACTGGCCTTTCAGTTCTTCCAGCTCGCGATGCACTTCCCGCATGAATTCGTGAAAATGCAGGCGCGTCTTGCGCTGCACCGGCACGACCGCATAGAAGCTGTCCATCAGAAAGCTCTTGCCGCGCCCCACGCCGCCCCACATGTAGACGCCGCGCGGCAGATCGGGATGCACGAGGAACTTCTTCAGCGCGTTCGAGCGGCGCGCCTTGTACGCCACCCATTCCTCGTAGCAGCGCTGCAGCCGCGCGACCGCCGCGAGCTGCGCCGCATCCGATTGATAACCCCGCGTCCGCAGTTCGTTTTCGTAGTATTCGGTGACGTTCATCTTCTGCCGTTTGAAAATGACGAAGGCGAGCGGTTGATCCGCTCGCCTTCGTTGCGATGCCTCGATGCCCGAAGCCGAGCGTTACATGTTCAGCGCGCGCTTGTCCACCGCCAGCGCCGCTTCACGCATCACTTCGGACAACGACGGATGCGGATGGCAGATCCGGCCGATGTCTTCCGACGCCGCCTTGAACTCCATCGCCACGACCGCTTCCGCGATCAGGTCCGACGCGTCCGCAGCAATCACGTGCACGCCGAGAATCTCGTCGGTCTTCGCGTCGGCGATCATCTTGACGAAGCCTTCCGCACGGCCGATGCCCAATGCGCGGCCGTTGGCCATCATCGGGAACTGGCCGGTCTTGATCTCGCGGCCTTCGGCCTTGAGCTGCTGTTCCGTCTTGCCGACCCACGCGATTTCCGGTTCCGTGTAAATGACCCACGGCACGCAGTTGTAGTCGATATGCGGCTTCTGCCCGTCGATGATTTCCGCCACCGCCACGCCTTCGTCTTCCGCCTTGTGCGCGAGCATCGGGCCGCGCACGACGTCGCCGATCGCGTACACGCCCGGCACGCTCGTCGCGCAATGGTCGTCCACGTCGATGAAACCGCGCTCGTTCGCCTTCAGGCCGATGGCTTCGAGACCCAGATTGTCCGTGTTCGGCACGCGGCCGATCGACACGATCAGACGATCCGCTTCCAGCGTCTGAGCATTGCCGGCGTTGTCCGTGTAGGCGATCGACACGCCTTCGCCCGTCGTCTTGACTTCGCCGATCTTCACGCCGAGGTGAATGTCGAGGCCCTGCTTCTTGAACTGCTTCGCGGCTTCCTTCGCAAGCGATTCGTCCGCTGCGCCGAGAAATTGCGGCAGCGCTTCGAGCACCGTCACGTCCGCGCCGAGACGACGCCACACCGAGCCGAGCTCCAGGCCGATCACGCCTGCGCCGATGACGGCGAGCTTCTTCGGCACGGAGTCGAACGACAGCGCGCCTTCGTTGTCGGCGATCAGCTTGTTGTCGACCGGAATGTTCGGCAGATGACGCGCCTTCGAACCCGTCGCGATGATCACGTTCTTCGCCGTGACGACTTCCGTCTCGCCTTCGCCGGACACTTCGATCTGCACGCCGGCGTCCGTCTTGCCGGTGAACTTGCCGTGACCCTTGAGCCACGTGATCTTGTTCTTGCGGAACAGGAACTCGATGCCCTTCGTCATCTTCTCGACGATGCCGTCCTTGCGCGCGAGCATCTTCGATACGTCGAGCTTCACGTCCGACACGCTGATGCCGTGATCGGCCAGGTGCTTCGACGCATTCTCGAATTCTTCGGACGACGCGAGCAGCGCCTTCGACGGAATGCAGCCGACGTTGAGGCACGTGCCGCCGAGCTTGAGCGCGCCGGCCGGGTTCTTCCACTTCTCGATACACGCAACCGTCTTGCCGAGCTGCGCTGCGCGAATCGCCGCGATATAGCCGCCAGGGCCCGCGCCGATCACGACGACATCAAATTCTTTGGACATGACTTTCCTTGAGGTGACTCCGCTTCTGCGGAGACGCGTGACGCGGCGCGCGCGAGCCTATCGCGCGCGCCGGGGCAACGATGCTTCTTACAGATCGAGCAGCAGGCGCGCCGGATCTTCCAGCGCGTCCTTCATCGCGACCAGCGACAGCACGGCTTCGCGGCCGTCGATGATGCGGTGGTCGTAGGACAGCGCGAGGTAGTTCATCGGACGGATGACGATCTGGCCGTTCTCGACGACCGGACGTTCCTTCGTCGCGTGCACGCCGAGAATCGCGGACTGCGGCGGGTTGATGATCGGCGTCGACAGCATCGAGCCGAATACGCCGCCGTTCGAGATGGAGAACGTGCCGCCCGTCATTTCATCGATGGACAGCTTGCCGTCCTTGGCCTTCTGGCCGAATTCGGCAATCTTCTTTTCGATGTCGGCGAGGCTCATCTGATCCGCATTGCGCAGGATCGGCACCACGAGACCGCGCGGCGAACCGACCGCGATACCGATATCGAAGTAACCGTGATACACGATGTCGTTGCCGTCGATCGACGCATTCACGAGCGGGAACTTCTTCAGCGCGTGCACGGCGGCCTTCACGAAGAACGACATGAAGCCGAGCTTGACGCCGTGTTCCTTCTCGAAGCGGTCCTTGTACTTGTTGCGCAGGTCCATGACCGGCGCCATGTTGACTTCGTTGAACGTCGTCAGGATGGCGTTGGTCTGCTGCGATTCGAGCAGGCGCTCGGCGATACGCGCACGCAGACGCGACATCGGCACGCGCTGCTCCGGGCGATCCTTCAGCCATTGATCGGCCGATGCCGGCGCGTTCACTTGCGGCAGCGACGGCTTCGCAGCCTTCGCCGGTGCAGCGGCCGGAGCAGCAGCCTTCGCAGGCGCGGACGCCGATGCCGAAGCGGCGAGCGCATCGCCCTTGGTGATGCGGCCGTCGCGGCCCGTGCCGGACACCTGGTCGGCGGACACGCCCTTCTCTGCGAGGATCTTCGTCGCGGCCGGCGACGTTGCGCCACCCGTGACCGAGCCGCCCGTGGCGGTGGCGGTCGCCTGCGCGTTCGCCGACGACGATGCAACCGCCGGTTCCGCTTGCGGCGCGGGCTTCACTTCGGCGTCGCCGGCAGCGGCGACGGCGGCGGGCGCGGCGCCCGCCGTTGCTTCGGTATCGATCTTCGCGATGATTTCGTCGGCGGTGACGATATCGCCGTCATGCTTGATGACTTGCGCGAGCACGCCGGCGGACGGCGCGGGCACTTCGAGGACGACCTTGTCGGTTTCGATTTCGATCAGGATTTCGTCCTGGGCGACAGCCTCGCCCGGCTTCTTCTTCCATTGCAGCATGGTCGCTTCCGAGACCGACTCGGAAAGCTGGGGAACCTTGACTTCTACGATAGCCATTTCTGTATTGTCCTAATGCGTGTCTGTGTGTACGAGCATCGGGACCGGCGCACGCTTCGCGCGCCGGTCCCGGTCAGGCAGATTACTTCGCGATGGTCTGCGCACCCTTCAGGC
Source organism: Caballeronia sp. LZ016 (assembly GCF_031450805.1). NCBI lineage: Bacteria > Pseudomonadati > Pseudomonadota > Betaproteobacteria > Burkholderiales > Burkholderiaceae > Caballeronia > Caballeronia sp. LZ016. The sequence continues at coordinate 2,061,576 of NZ_JARTVY010000001.1, read as the reverse complement.
GGCCGAACGCGCCTTCGATCAGCGCCTTCTGCTGCTCGTAGTGCTTCGCGTAGTAGCCGACTGCCGGCGAGGCCGAAGCGGGGCGGCCGCTGTAGGCGAGCTTCATCCCTTCCTTCATGCCTTCACGCAGATGGTGCTCGATGTAGAACCATGCGCCCTGATTCTGCGGCTCGTCCTGCACCCAGACCACTTCGGTCGCGTTCTCGAACTTCTTGAGTTCCGCGTCGAACTGCTTGTGCGCGAACGGATACAACTGCTCGATACGCACGATGGCGACGTCGTTCGCCTTCGCTTCGCGGCGATGCGCGACGATGTCGTAATACACGCGGCCCGAGCAGCAGATCACGCGCTTGATCTTCTTCGCCTCGATGGTTTCGTCCACTTCGCCGATGACCGGCTGGAACGAGCCCTTCGCCAGTTCCGACAGATCGGACACGGCTTCCTTGTGACGCAGCAGCGACTTCGGCGTGGCGATGATCAGCGGCTTGCGGAACAGGCGGATCATCTGACGGCGCAGCAGGTGGAAAATCTGCGCGGGCGTCGTCGGCTGGACCACTTGCATGTTGTGATCCGCGCACAGTTGCAGGAAGCGCTCGATGCGCGCCGACGAGTGCTCCGGACCCTGGCCTTCGTAACCGTGCGGCAGCATCATCGTGAGACCCGAGACGCGGCCCCACTTCACTTCGCCCGACGAGATGAACTGGTCGATCACGACCTGCGCACCGTTCACGAAGTCGCCGAACTGCGCTTCCCACGCGACGAACGTGTTCGGCTCGGCGGTCGAATAGCCGTACTCGAAGCCGAGCACCGCTTCTTCCGACAGCACGGAGTCGATGACCGTGAACTTGGCCTGACCGTCCGCGATGTTCTGCAGCGGAATGTAGGTGCCGTCGTTCCAGCGCTCGCGGTTCTGATCGTGCAGAACGGCGTGGCGATGCGTGAACGTGCCGCGGCCCGAATCCTGGCCGGTCAGGCGCACCGCATAGCCCGATGCGACCAGCGACGCGAACGCGAGATGCTCGCCCATGCCCCAGTCGAGCTTCGCTTCACCACGGCCCATTGCGCGGCGATCGTTGATCACGCGCTCCACGAGCGGATGCAGCTTGAAGTTCTCGGGAATCGTCGTGACACGCTCGGCAAGGCGCTTCAGTTCGGCGAGCGGGACGGCCGTATCGGCGGCGTCGGTCCACTTGCGGTTCAGGAACGGCACCCAGTCGACCGCGTACTTGCTCTTGTAGTTCGAGAGCACGGGATCGATGGTGTGATGGCCTTCGTCCATCGCCTGACGGTACGCCTTCACGAAGTTGTCGGCGTCTTCGGCGGTGATCACGCCTTGCTGCACGAGCTTTTCAGCGTAGACGGCGCGCGTGCCCGGATGCTTCGCGATGGTCTTGTACATCAGCGGCTGCGTGACGGCCGGCGTGTCCTGCTCGTTGTGGCCGAGCTTGCGGAAGCAGATGATGTCCACCACCACGTCCTTGTGGAACTTCATCCGGAAGTCGATCGCGAGCTGCGTGGCGAGCACGACGGCTTCGGGATCGTCGCCGTTCACGTGCAGCACCGGCGCCTCGATCATCTTGACGACGTCCGAGCAGTACAGCGTCGAGCGCGAATCGCGCGGGTCCGACGTGGTGAAGCCGATCTGGTTGTTGATGACGATATGCAGCGTGCCGTGCGTGCCGTAGCCGCGCGTCTGCGCGAGGTTCAGCGTTTCCATCACGACGCCCTGGCCCGCGAAAGCCGCGTCGCCGTGAATCTGCACCGGCAGCACTTGCAGGCCTTCTTCGTCGCCACGACGATCCATGCGCGCCTTCGCCGACCCTTCGACCACCGGGTTCACGATTTCGAGGTGCGACGGATTGAACGCGAGCGACAGGTGAACCGGGCCGCCTTCGGTCGAGACGTCCGACGAGAAGCCCTTGTGGTACTTCACGTCGCCGGCCGGGAGGTCATCGACGTGCTTGCCTTCGAATTCGGCGAAGAGGTCCGCCGGCATCTTGCCGAGCGTGTTGACCAGCACGTTCAGGCGGCCGCGGTGCGCCATGCCGATGACGATTTCCTGGACGCCGTTCTTGCCCGCGTGACGGACGACTTCGTCCATCGACGCGATGAAGCTCTCGCCGCCTTCCAGCGAGAAGCGCTTCTGGCCGACGTACTTGGTGTGCAGGAAACGCTCGAGGCCTTCGGCGGCCGTCAGGCGATTCAGGATGTGCTTTTTCTTCTCGTTCGAGAAGTTCGGCGTCGAGCGGATGGACTCGAGGCGTTCCTTCCACCAGCGCTTCTGCTCGGGATCGCTGATGTACATGTACTCGGCGCCGATCGTGCCGCAGTACGTGTCGCGCAATGCCTTGACGATCTCGCGCAGCGTCGCGCGCTCGAAACCGAAGTACAGGTTCGTGGCGCTGAACGTCTGGTCCATGTCGGCTTCGGTGAAGTCGTAGAACGCAGGCTCGAGTTCGGGGATATGCGGACGCTCGCGGCGCTTGAGCGGATCGAGATTGGCCCATTGCGAGCCGAGGAAGCGATATGCGCCGATCAGGGACTGAACGTAGACTTGCTTGCGCGCGGTGGCGAGATCTTCCGTTCCACCTTCGCGCGGGAGGAAGCCATTGGACTTCGCGCGCTGGGCGAAAGATTCGACGATGGGGCCGTGGGCCACGTCGTTGTGGTTCGTGCCGTCCGATGCGGGTACGTTCTGCAACGCATCGAAATAGGCTCGCCAGGTCTCGGGCACTGACGCGGGATTATCGAGATATGCCTCGTACAACTCTTCGACGTACGGAGCATTACCGCCGAACAAATAAGAGTTCGACTGGAATTGCTTCATCATTTTACGCTCACCTTTCTTCGAGTTTCTCGAGGAAGTGCGGGTTACGAAACCTTCCGCGACACGGCCTGACCGTTTAGCGGATTGCGCGAATCAAGTCTGCTTGGAAGGACCTAAAAAGCGACAGCTAATCCGGGTAGCATAGCACAGAACCATTCGTCATATGACCGGTGGTCGCACCTTCACTCTCGTCTTCGCCCTTGCGCAACGGGCATTTGCGGGCGTTTGTCCGCGATGCAAGGGCGCATGCTGCCGATGTTTAGCGGCTGCCGCCGGACAAACTTTAGGCGCTTGCAGGACTATCTGCGGCGACTAAACGCAAAAGCCGCCCGAAGGCGGCTTTTGCTTCTTGCTGCGGCTGCGGCTGACGCTGCGTGCGCTTAGTCGGCAGCGGCCTCACGGCTCGCGCGACGGCGCTCGTGCTCCTTCAGATGACGCTTGCGCAGACGGATGGACTGCGGCGTCACTTCGACGAGTTCGTCGTCATCGATGAACTCGACCGCGTATTCCAGCGAAAGCTGAATGGGCGGCACGAGGCGCACGGCTTCGTCGGTGCCCGACGCGCGCACGTTGGTCAGCTGCTTGCCCTTGATCGGGTTCACGACGAGGTCGTTGTCGCGGCTGTGAATGCCGATGATCATGCCTTCATACAGCGCATCGCCCGGCGACACGAACATGCGGCCGCGATCCTGCAGCTTCCACAGCGCATAAGCGACAGCGGCGCCATCGTCCTGCGAGATCAGCACGCCGTTGCGACGCTCGCCTACCGAGCCTTCCTTCACCGGCGCGTAGGAGTCGAACGTATGGCTCATCAGGCCCGTGCCGCGCGTGAGCGTCAGGAACTCGCTCTGGAAGCCGATCAGACCGCGCGCCGAAATCTTGTACTCGAGACGCGTGCGGCCGCGGCCGTCGGAGGTCATGTCGAGCATTTCGCCCTTGCGGCGGCCGAGTTCTTCCATCACGCCGCCCTGATGCTGGTCTTCGATATCGACCGTCAGGTTCTCGTACGGCTCGCACTTCACGCCGTCGATTTCCTGCAGCACCACGCGCGGACGCGACACCGCGAGTTCATACCCTTCACGGCGCATGTTCTCGACGAGAATCGTCAGGTGCAATTCGCCGCGGCCCGACACTTCGAACGTGGTTTCGTCGCCGGTATCTTTCACGCGCAGCGCGACGTTGTGATTCAGTTCCTTCATCAGACGGTCGCGAATCTGGCGGCTCGTCACGAACTTGCCTTCCTTGCCCGCGAGCGGCGACGAATTCACGAGGAAGTTCATCGTGAGCGTCGGTTCGTCGACGGTGATCATCGGCAGCGCTTCGGGGTTTTCCGGCGAGCAGATGGTCACGCCGATGCCGATTTCCTCGATGCCGTTGATCAGCACGATGTCGCCCGCCTGCGCTTCTTCGACCTGCACGCGCTCGAGGCCGTGGAACGACAGCACCTGGTTGATCTTGCGATTCAGGATCGCGCCGTCCGGACCCGAACGCACGGCCACTTGCATGCCGGGGCGGATGCGGCCGCGCGCAACGCGGCCCACGCCGATCCGGCCGACATACGTGTTGTAGTCGAGCGAGGTGATCTGCAGTTGCAGGGGACCGTCCGGGTCGGCCGGGCGAACCGGCACGTGCTCGAGGATGGCTTCGAACAGCGGACGCATGGTGCCTTCGCGCACGTCCGGGTCGAGGCCCGCATAGCCGTTGAGGCCGGATGCGTAGACCACGGGGAAGTCCAGCTGCTCTTCGGTTGCGCCGAGCTTGTCGAACAGATCGAAGGTCTGGTTGATGACCCAGTCGATACGCGCGCCCGGACGATCCACCTTGTTGATGACGACGATCGGCTTCAGGCCGAGCGCAAGCGCCTTCTTCGTGACGAAGCGCGTTTGCGGCATGGGGCCTTCGACGGCGTCGACGAGCAGCAAGACCGAATCGACCATCGACAGCACGCGCTCCACTTCGCCGCCGAAGTCGGCGTGCCCGGGGGTATCGACGATATTGATGTGCGTGCCTTCATATTCGACCGCGCAGTTCTTCGCGAGGATCGTGATGCCGCGTTCCTTTTCGATGTCGTTCGAGTCCATGACGCGCTCGGCGACCTGCTGGTTTTCACGGAACGTGCCCGATTGACGGAGCAACTGGTCGACGAGCGTGGTCTTGCCGTGGTCGACGTGGGCAATGATGGCGATATTGCGGAGGGCGCGAGTCATAAGGGATATCTTGGTTGTGCGCCGTCGAAGCGAACCCGGGAGTTGAAGGCTCCTGCTGGCTCGGCAAACCGTCGATTGAGCGTCAGATCGTGCGTGACGCCCGGCGTGGATCGCTCGGAAGACTTCAGGGATTTGAACTACTCTTCCGGCCCGGCGCGGTGAGAACCGTAAAGTATAGCACGCACAAACGTCCGCTTTTCGACAATAGGACGCTACCCGAATCCGCGGCGCCAGGCCAGCGGGGCCGCGCCGACTCCACCCACGCGCGAAGCCCCGTCCCACAAGGCATCCGAGGAAGCCGCGCGCATATTGTAAGCAAGTCCATAAAAGTTCCTTGCAGGCGACGTAACGCCGCGCCTATAATCCTGCCTAGTCCACTATTGCAGTTGCATATTCCTTTCATGAGCGACGCTCCAAAACCCACGGCGATCGACAGCTATGTGCTGAGCGAAAGCGTCGGCTATCTGCTCAGTCGCGTGCGCTCGACGCTCTGGAACATGGTGACGCAGCACACGACGTCCGAACTCGGCATCACGAGCACGCAGGCGAGCATCGTGTTCATGCTGGCGGTCGGCAAGTGCATGACGGCCGCCGATATCGCGCGGGAATACGGCATCGATGCAAGCGCGGTCACGCGCCTCATCGACCGTCTGGAAAAGCGCGGGCTGCTGTCGCGCGTGCGCAGCAACGAGGACCGGCGTGTCGTGCGTCTTGCGCTCACCCCCGACGGGCGCGCGATGGCCGAGCAGGTTCCGGCGATCTTCACCCGCGTGCTCGACACGCTGCTCGCGGGATTCACGCCCGAGGAAGTGGGCTTCCTGAAGAGCATGCTGCGCCGGATTCTCGCGAACACGTGCGATCCCGCTGCCGCCTGCCTCGCCGGCAATGTCGAGAAGCCAGGCGCGCCTTCGCGATGACGCAGATTTCGCGTCTGCCAGCACCTGAGATAGTTGCAACGTCCATAATCCATACCTCTCTCGAGAGACGAGCGATGAAACACCTTTCCTTGTCCGCACTTCGGCCCGCGAGCGGATTGCGCCGAGCGCAGAGCGCCGTGGCCGCCGCCGTGGCGGCGCTCGCGGTCGCGGGCTGCGCGAATTACGCGGGCATTTCGAGCGACAAGCAGATCACCGCGCCCGAGACTCTGGAGTCTTCGCAGAGCGTGCCGGCGCAGGGCGGCCAGTGGCCGAGCCTCGACTGGGCGAAACAGTTCGGCGACCCGCAACTGCCGCAACTGATCGACGAGGCGCTCGCGGGCAATCCGAGCATCGCGCAGGCGCAGGCGCGCATCGCGAAGGCGTCGTCTTATATCGAAAGCTCGCGCTCGACGCTGTATCCGCACGCCGACGTGAAGTATTCGTGGACGCGCGAGTTGTACTCGGCGAACGCCCTCTTCCCGCCGCCCTACGGCGGGACGTGGTACAGCGAGAACAACGTGCTCGCGAGCGCGTCGTGGGACCTCGATCTGTGGGGCAAGAACCGCTCGCGCCTGAACATGGCGGTTTCGCAGCAGAAAGCCGCCGAGGCGGACATGCAGCAGGCGCGCGTCACGCTGGCCGCGTCGGTGGCGCGCACGTACAACCAGCTGGCGCTGCTCTACGCGCTGCGGGACGTCACGCAGCGCGAAATCGCCAATCGGGAGAACGTGGGCCGCATCACGAGCGGGCGCGTCACCGCCGGTCTCGACACGAACGTCGAACAACGCACGGCCGAGGGCAACGTCGCGACCAGCCAGACCAATCTCAGCGAGCTCGACGGGCAAATCCAGTCGGTGCGCTATCAGCTGGCGGCGCTGCTCGGGAAGGGTCCCGATCGCGGGCTGCAGATCGCCAATCCGGTGATCAATCCGGACATCAACGTGGCGCTGCCCGACAACGTGCCCGCCGATCTGATTTCGCGCCGGCCGGATATCGTCGCGGCCCGCTGGCAGATCGAAGCGGCTACGCACAACATCAAGGAAGCGAAGGCCGAGTTCTTCCCGGACATCAACCTGGCGGCGGGCTTCGGCTTCGATGCCTTCGGCTGGGGCCGTTTCCTGCAGGCGAGCAGCCGGCAGATTCAGGCAGGCCCGGCAATCCACCTGCCGATCTTCGACGCCGGCGCACTGCGCGCGCAGCTGAAAGGCCGCTACGCGGATTTCGAGGGCGATGTCGCGAACTACAACCAGACGCTCATCAACGCGCTGAACGACGTGGCGACCAACATCGCCGCGATCCGCGCGCTCGACAGGCAAATGGCCGACGCACAGCGCGCACTCGCCGCAGCCACGAGCGCCTACCAGCTCGCGGTGATCCGCTACAAGGCGGGCCTGTCGCCGCAATTGCAGGTGTTGACGGCCGATCAGAACCGCCTCGCCAACGAGCAGACGGTGACGAACCTGCGCCTGAAGCGAAGCGATCTGCAAATCGCGCTGATCCGCGCACTCGGCGGCGGATTCGACGCGACGAGCACCGACCTCGCCATCGACGGCAGCGGACAGCGCCAGGCCGCGAACCAGACCGCGAATCAGACCGCGAATCAGGCGGCATCGCACTGAGCCGCGCACAAGAACACGCATCAAGACCAATACGGAATTTTCGGAGCCCTTCATGAGCGACCCTAAACAAAACGCCGCCAGCGCACCCGCCGCCGCGCCCGCGCCGAAGCAAAACAACGGCAAGCGCCGCCGGCTGATGGCGCTGATCGTGCTCGTCATCATCATCGCGGCTGTCGCGTACGGCCTGTATTACTTCCTCGTCGCGCGCTTCCACGAAGACACCGATGACGCGTACGTCAACGGCAACGTCGTGCAGATCACGCCGCAAGTGGTCGGCACGGTCATATCCGTCAATGCCGACGATACGCAGACCGTGAAAGCGGGCGATCCGCTCGTCGCGCTCGATCCGGCCGATTCGAAGGTCGCACTCGATCAGGCCGAAGCGAACCTCGCGCAGACGGTTCGCCAGGTCCGCACGTTCTTCGTCAACAACAACCAGTACGAAGCGCAGATCGCGCTGCGCAAATCGGACCTCTCTCGCGCGCAGGACGACCTTCGCCGCCGCCTGACCGTTGCGCAGACGGGCGCGGTATCGCAGGAAGAAATCTCGCACGCACGCGATGCCGTGCGCAGCGCGCAGGCCGCGCTCGACGCAGCCCAGCAGGAACTCGCGTCGAACCGGTCGCTGACGGCCAACACGACCATCGCCGATCATCCGAACGTGCTCGCCGCCGCCGCGAAGGTGCGCGATTCGTACATCAACTATGCGCGCAACACGCTGCCCGCGCCGGTCACCGGCTATGTGGCGAAGCGCTCGGTGCAGGTCGGCCAGCGCGTGGCGCCGGGCAACCCGCTGATGGCGATCGTGCCGCTCAACGCCGTATGGGTCGACGCCAACTTCAAGGAAGTGCAGCTGAAGCACATGCGCATCGGCCAGCCGGTCGAACTGACGGCCGACCTCTATGGTTCGGGCGTGGTGTTCCACGGCAAGGTGATCGGCTTTTCCGCCGGCACCGGCTCGGCGTTCTCGCTGCTGCCGGCGCAGAACGCGACGGGCAACTGGATCAAGGTGGTGCAGCGCCTGCCGGTCCGTATCCAGCTCGATCCGAAGGAACTGGAACAGCATCCGCTGCGTATCGGCCTGTCGATGAACGTGGATGTCACGATCAAGGACGAGCAAGGCGGCCAGCTCGGCGCGGCGCAGAACACGGTGTATCAGACCAACGTGTTCGACAAGTACGGCGAGCAGGCGGACGCTGAAATCGCGCGCATCATCCAGCAAAACGCCGGTACGAGCGCTGGTACGCAGGGCGCGTCGTCGTCGCCGTCGTCCGCTTCGCGCGGCATTGCGGCGAAGTCGGCGTCGGCCGCCAAGCTCATGTAAGCGGCAGTATCGCGGACCTAACACATGTCTCAAGCTAACGTCGTTCATGCGCCTCTCTCGGGCGGGAAGCTGGTCGTCGGGACGATCGCCGTGTCGCTCGCGGTGTTCATGAACGTGCTCGACACGTCCATCGCGAACGTATCGATTCCGTCGATCTCCGGCGACCTCGGCGTATCGTCGGATCAGGGCACGTGGGTCATCACGTCGTTCGCGGTCGCCAACGCGATCTCGGTGCCGCTCACGGGCTGGCTCACGCAGCGCATCGGCCAGGTGCGCCTCTTTCTCGGCTCGATCATTCTCTTCGTGCTCGCGTCGTGGCTGTGCGGGCTCGCGCCGACGCTGCCCTTCCTGCTCGCCGCGCGCGTGCTCCAAGGCGCGGTCGCCGGCCCGATGATTCCGCTCTCGCAAACGCTGCTGCTTGCAAGCTATCCACGCGAAAAAGCGCCGATGGCGCTCTCCATGTGGTCGATGACCACGCTGATCGCGCCCGTTGCCGGCCCCGTGCTCGGCGGATGGATTTCGGACAACATCTCGTGGCCGTGGATCTTCTACGTGAACATTCCCGTCGGGATCGCGGCGGCGCTCGCGACGTACGCGATCTTCCGCGACCGCGATTCGGCCATCCGCAAGGCGCCGATCGACACGGTCGGACTCGCGCTGCTGGTCGTGTGGGTCGGCTCGCTGCAGGTCATGCTCGACAAGGGCAAGGACCTCGACTGGTTCAATTCGACGACCATCGTCGTGCTCGCGCTGATCGCGGTCATCTCGTTCGCGTTCTTTATCGTGTGGGAGTTGACGGCGGAGCATCCGGTCGTCGATTTGTCGCTCTTCAATCTGCGCAACTTCACGGGCGGGACGATCGCGTTGTCGGTCGGATACGGCCTCTACTTCGGCAATCTGGTGCTGCTGCCGCTGTGGCTGCAAACGGACATCGGCTATACCGCGACCAACGCGGGGCTCGTGATGGCGCCCGTCGGCGTGTTCGCGATCCTGCTTTCGCCGATCACCGGCAAGTTCCTGCCGCGCACCGATCCGCGCCGCATCGCGACGGCTGCGTTTCTCGTGTTTGCGCTTTGCTTCTGGATGCGTTCGCGTTACACGACCGGCGTCGATACGTGGTCGCTGACGCTGCCGACGCTGATTCAGGGCATCGGCATGGCGGGCTTCTTCATTCCGCTGGTGTCGATCACGCTGTCGGGCCTGCCGGGGCATCGGATTCCGGCGGCGTCGGGATTGTCGAACTTCGTGCGGATCATGTGCGGCGGTATCGGCACGTCGATTTTCTCGACGGCGTGGGAGCATCGGACGATCGTGCATCACGCGCAGCTCGTCGAACAGGCGAACGCCTACAACCCGACATTCGCCAATTCGATGCAGCAGATGGGCGCGCTGGGCATGTCGCAGGAACAGACTTACGGTCTCTTCAACAGCATGGCGACGCAGCAGGCCGCGCAGCTCGGCGTGAACGACATGTTTTATATTTCGGCGGGGATTTTCGTCGCGCTGATCGCGCTGATCTGGATTACGCGCCCGGAACGTGCGGGCGGCGGGGATTCGGCGGCGGCGGCATCGGCGGCGCATTGAGTCTTCTTGCGCCGCACGCCTGAGAAAAAAAGCCCGGAGTCTTGCGCCTCCGGGCTTTTCTTTTACGCTCTCAGCTTGCCGTGACCACCAGCCGCTCCGGCGCGAGCACGCCCTCGCCCGCTTTCGCGACGCCGAGCAATCGGCCGCCTTCCTGCGCATAGACGCGCACGCGGCCCGCTTCGATTTGATCGGGCGATACATCGGCCAGCCTCAGCCGCTGCCCATGCAGAAACCGGCGACATGCTTTGTCGTCGAGCTGCACGGCGGGAAACGTGGACAACAGCGCATCCACCGGCTGAAGCCGCGCGTCCCGGTCCGCTTCGTTCAGTGCCGTCAGTTCGTCCAGCGTCACCGCGTTCTCGAGCGTCAACGCGCCAACGCACGTGCGACGCAACGCCGTCAGATGCGCGCCGCAGCCGAGCGCCTCACCGATATCTTCCGCGAGCGTACGCACATACGTACCCTTGCTGCACGTCACGCGAAAGGTCACGAGCGGCAGCGCGCACGCGATCATCTTCAAAGCGTGGATCGTCACCGGACGGGCTTCGCGCTCGACCGTCTGCCCCGCGCGTGCATACTCGTAGAGCGGCTTGCCATCACGTTTCAATGCCGAGTACATCGGCGGCACCTGCACGATATCGCCTAGAAATCGCGTCATCGCCGCTTCGACAGCCGCTTCATCGCACGCGACGTCGCGGACTTCGACCGCCTCGCCTTCGGCATCGCCCGTCGCCGTGCGGATACCCAAGCGCATCGTCGCTTCGTAGGTCTTGTCGGCTTCGAGCAGGTCCTGCGAAAACTTGGTTGCCTCGCCGAAGCAAAGCGGCAAGAGGCCGGTCGCGAGCGGATCGAGCGTGCCGGTGTGACCGGCTTTCTTCGCGAGATAGATGCGCTTCGCCTTGATGAGCGCGTCGTTGCTCGACAACCCGAGCGGCTTGTCCAGCAGCAGCACGCCATCGAGCGCGCGGCGCACGAGCTTGGGCCGCGCGGCCTGATTCTTCGAAGCGGTCATCGCTCAGGCGCCTTCCTCGTCGTCCTTCGCGCGCGTCGCGTTTGCCTCGTCGATCAGGCGCGACATCTCGACAGCCTTCTCGATCGTCTGGTCATAGCGGAAGTGCAGCGTCGGCACCGTATGAATATGCAGCCGCTTGAACAACTGATTGTGCAGATGCCCCGCCGCGTGATTCAGCGCTTCCTGCGTCTGCTTGGGATCGCCCGTCAGCGTGGTGAAGTAGACCTTCGCGTGCGCGTAGTCCGGCGTGAGCTCGACGCTTTGAATCGTCACCATTCCGACGCGCGGATCTTTCACCTCGCGCATCAGCTCCGACAAATCGCGCTGAATCTGATCCGCAATCTGCACGTTGCGGTTCGTGGATGTCCGTCTTTTAGCCATGATTTCGTTCCGTTTCTAATCCGCCGCCGCGCCAAAGAAAAAGGCGGAGCCAGCCAATTGGCCCGCTCCGCCCCGAGGCTCAGCGTAGTGATGCGTTACAGCGTGCGAGCCACTTCCGTCACTTCGAACACTTCCAGCTGATCGCCTTCGACGATGTCGTTGAAGTTCTTGATCGAGATACCGCACTCGAAGCCCTGACGCACTTCCTTGACGTCGTCCTTGAAGCGCTTCAGCGAATCCAGCTCGCCCGTATGAATGACGACGTTGTTGCGGATCACGCGCACCGACGAGGAACGCTTGACGAAACCGTCCGTCACCATACAACCCGCGATCAGACCGACCTTCGGCACGCGGATGACCTGACGCACTTCTACCGTGCCCGTCACCGTCTCGCGCTTCTCCGGCGCGAGCATGCCGGACATCGCCGCCTTCACCTCATCCACTGCGTCGTAGATGATGTTGTAGTAGCGAATGTCGATGCCGTTCGATTCGGCCAGCTTGCGGGCTTGCGCGTCCGCACGCGTGTTGAAGCCGATGATGACCGCCTTCGACGCCGTCGCCAGGTTGACGTCCGACTCGCTGATCGCGCCGACCGCGCTGTGCACGATCTGCACGCGCACTTCGCCCGTCGACAGCTTTTGCAGCGACTGCACCAGCGCTTCCTGCGAGCCCTGCACGTCCGCCTTGACGATGAGCGGCAGGTTCTGCACTTCGCCTTCGCCCATCTGCTCGAGCATGTTTTCGAGCTTCGCGGCCTGCTGCTTCGCGAGCTTCACGTCGCGGAACTTGCCCTGACGGAACAGCGCGATTTCGCGCGCCTTGCGCTCGTCCGGCAACACGATGACTTCTTCGCCCGCCGCCGGCACTTCCGACAGGCCCTGGATTTCGACCGGGATCGACGGACCCGCGGTCTTCGTCGGCTTGCCAGTTTCGTCCAGCATTGCACGAACGCGACCGTAGGCGCTGCCCGCGAGAACCACGTCACCGCGATTCAGCGTGCCCGACTGCACCAGGATGGTCGCGACCGGGCCCTTGCCCTTATCCAGCTTGGCTTCGATGACGAGGCCCTTCGCGGCCGCTTCGACCGGTGCGGTCAGTTCCAGCACTTCGGCCTGCAGCGAGACGTTTTCCAGCAGATCGTCGATGCCCTTGCCGGTCTTCGCCGACACTTCGATGAACGGCGAATCGCCGCCGTACTCTTCCGGCACCACGCCTTCCGCGACCAGTTCCTGCTTCACGCGGTCCGGGTTGGCTTCCGGCTTGTCGATCTTGTTGATCGCGACGACGATCGGCACGCCGCCCGCCTTCGCGTGAGCAATCGCTTCCTTCGTCTGCGGCATCACGCCGTCGTCGGCTGCGACCACCAGAATGACGATGTCGGTCGCCTTGGCGCCGCGCGCACGCATGGCCGTGAAGGCTTCGTGACCCGGCGTGTCGAGGAAGGTGATGACGCCGCGCGGCGTATCGACGTGATAAGCGCCGATATGCTGCGTGATGCCGCCCGCTTCGCCCGCCGCCACTTTCGCGCGACGGATGTAGTCGAGCAGCGACGTCTTGCCGTGGTCGACGTGGCCCATCACGGTCACCACCGGCGGACGCGGCAGACGCTCCGCCGTTTCCTCGGTCGTTTCGCCTTCGATCAGCAGCGCTTCCGGATCGTCCAGCTTGGCCGCAACCGCGCGATGACCCAGTTCCTCGACGACGATCATCGCGGTTTCCTGGTCCAGCACCTGATTGATGGTGACCATCTGGCCGAGCTTCATCATCACCTTGATGACTTCGGAAGCCTTCACCGACATCTTGTGCGCGAGGTCGGCCACCGAAATGGTTTCCGGCACGTGCACTTCACGGACGATCGGCTCGGTCGGCGCCTGGAACGTGGTCTGGTCCTGATGCTTGCCACGGCCCTTCGGACCGCCGCGCCAGCCGCGATCGACGCCGCCGCTCGTGTCGCCGCGCGTCTTGATGCCACGGCGCTTCGATGCGTCGTCCTGCCAGCCGCCCTTGCCGCCGGCCTTCTTCTTGTCGCCGGAAGGAGCCGCCGTTGCGGGCGCCGCCGCACCGCCGACAGCCGGCTTCTTCACTGCGGGGCGGGGTGCCTGCGCGCCTTCCGGCTTCGCCGGCTTGTGCAGCGTACCCTTGGCCTCGGCCGCCTTCGCCGCTTCCGCGGGCTTTGCAGCAGGCGCCGGCTCCGGCGCCTTGACTTGCGCCTTGCGCGGCGTGTTCATCATTTCGCGGATAGCGCGCGCTTCGGCTTCGGCCGCCGCCCTGCGCTTCGCGATTGCTTCTTGCTCCATGCGCGCCTTCTCAGCGGCCGCCTTCGCGTCTTCTTCCGCTTTCTTCGCGGCTTCGCGCTGCGCGGCGCGCTCGGTGGCTGCCTTCTCTTCCGCTGCCTTTTCCGCGGCGGCCTTCTCGGCGGCAGCAGCGGCTGCGCGCTGGGCGCTGTCGTCCTGCTTGTCTTGTTTGTCCTGCTTCGGCTCGGCCTTCGCTTCCGCGGTGACCTGCGCGCGCGATTCCTGACGCGCAGCCTGAGCCGCGCGCGAGATTTCGGCTGCCTGCGCCGCCGCCGCCGCGCGGCGTGCCGCCTCGGCTTCCTGCTTGCGACGCTCGGCTTCGGCCGCTTCCTCGCGAGCGCGACGCTCCGCTTCCTCGCGCTCGAGCTGAGCCTGACGCTCCTTCAGCTCGCGCTCTTCGCGCTCGAGCTGCTCGGCGGCGCGGCGTGCTTCTTCCTCGCGGCGCTGCAGTTCGGCCTCGTCGACTTCCGGCTCTTCGACGTGATTCGGCGTTTCGACAGGCTGCTCGACGCCGGTTTCGTCGCGCTTCACGAAAACACGTTTTTTGCGCACCTCGACCTGAATGGTGCGAGCTTTACCCGTTGCGTCGGATTGCTTGATTTCCGACGTATGCCGGCGGGTCAAAGTGATCTTGCGCTTGTCGGCCTCGGCGGAACCGTGCGACTTGCGCAAATGATCGAGCAGACGCGCCTTGTCCGTCTCGGACAGGTCGTCATTCGCGCTCGCTTTCTGGACGCCAGCCGCCTGCAACTGCTCGAGCAGGACGCCCGCAGGCATTTTGAGTTCCGCGGCAAATTGGGCTACGTTGTTACTCGCCATTCATTCCTCTTGATGCAAGGACCAATCCTTGCGGTTAGATCGGGGTCACGCGGCCGAACCGGCCGCCAAATTTCAGTGCGCCATGGTCATTTCTCACTGGAACCAGTGTTCACGTGCTTTCATGATCAACGCCTTAGCGGCATCCTCTTCCATACCGGTCATTTCGACCAGTTCATCTACTGCCAGCTCCGCGAGGTCGTCGCGGGTTTGAACCTGGTGCTCCGCGAGCTTCGCGAGAAGCTCGTTGTCCATGCCTTCCAGACTTTTAAGATCGAGCGCGACGCCTTCCACCTTCTCTTCGTTGGCGATGGCCATCGTCAGGAGCGCATCGCGCGAGCGGTTACGCAGCTCGTGCACGGTGTCTTCGTCGAAGGCTTCGATTTCGAGCATCTCGTTGAGCGGCACATAGGCGATTTCTTCGAGGCTCGTGAAGCCTTCGTCGATCAGGATGTCTGCGACTTCCTCGTCCACATCCAGACGCGCCATGAACAGGTCGCGCAACTTGCCACGCTCTTCGTTCTGCTTCAACGCCGATTCGTCCGGCGTCATGATGTTGATCTGCCAGCCGGTGAGTTCGCTGGCGAGTCGAACGTTCTGGCCGCTGCGGCCGATGGCGACCGCGAGCTCGCTTTCGTCGACGACGACGTCCATCGAATGCTTTTCTTCATCGACGACGATCGACTGGACGGCTGCCGGCGCGAGGGCGCCGATCACGAACTGCGCGGGGTCTTCCGACCATAGCACGATGTCGACGTTCTCGCCACCGAGCTCGTTACGTACCGCCTGAACGCGCGAACCGCGGATGCCAACGCAGGTACCGATCGGGTCGATACGCTTGTCATAGGCGATCACCCCGATTTTCGCACGCACGCCGGGATCGCGCGCGGCCGCCTTGATTTCCAGCAGCCCTTGTTCGATTTCCGGCACTTCCAGCTCGAACAGCTTCATCAGGAACTCGGGCGCCGTGCGCGAGAGTTCGATTTGCGGGCCACGCGCCGTGCGGTCCACCTTCGCGATGTACGCGCGCACGCGGTCGCCCACGCGCAGGTTTTCCTTCGGAATGAGCTGATCGCGGCGCAGCAGCGCTTCGACGCGGCCCGATTCGACGATGAAATTGCCCTTGTCCAGACGCTTGACCGAGCCGGTCATGATCTTTTCACCGCGCTCGAGAAAGTCGTTCAGAATCTGCTCGCGCTCGGCATCACGCACTTTCTGCAAAATGACCTGCTTGGCCGCCTGCGCGCCGATACGGCCGAACTCGATCGAGGGAATGGGTTCTTCGATGAAATCGTCCACTTCCGCGTCGGGCTTTTGCTCCTTCGCTTCGAACAACAGGATTTCCTGATCCGGCTCTTGAAGGCCGGCCTCGTCCGGCACCACACGCCAGCGGCGGAACGTTTCGTGTTCGCCGCTTTCACGGTCGATCGCGACACGGATATCGACATCTTCCTCGAACAGCTTCTTCGTTGCCGAAGCAAGCGCAGCCTCCAGGGCTGCGTACACCACGTCCTTGTTGACGTTCTTTTCGCGCGCCAGCGCATCCGCCAGCATCAAAACTTCGCGACTCATTGTTTGCGGCTCCTAAAGTCAACTTTGGGGACGAGACGTGCTTTATCGAGGTCCGCGAGCGTGAAATCGAGCACTGCGGCGCCGTCTTTCCCTTCAAATTCCAATTCGATCTTTTCGCCTTGCGGGGCGTGCAGAATGCCCCGGAACGACTTGCGCCCGTCCAGCGGCTTTTTCAGTGTGATGACGACTTCGCTTCCCGCGAAGCGCTCGAAATCGGCCAGCTTCTTGAGCGGGCGATCGAGCCCCGGCGACGACACTTCGAGGCGGTCATAGTCGATATTCTCGACCTCGAGCACGTACTGGAGCTGACGCGTGACTTTTTCGCAGTCTTCGATGGCGATACCGGCCGGCTGGTCGATATAGATGCGCAGCATGCCGCCTCCCGAACGTTCGAGATCGACAAGCTCGTAGCCCAGGCTCGAGACCGTGGTTTCAATCAATTCCGTCAGTTGCACAGTAACTCCAAGGTGTTCGCGCATCGCGCCGCGAAACACCTGCGGGCGAGCGCCTTGACCGGGCGCGCACCCCTGCTCCCGAGATGCCGAACCAAAAAGCCAAAAAAAAATGGGCGCAACGCCCATCTTTTTCAACCGAGGTCGCACCCGGGCAGCGCGAAAACTATGTGCCCAGCGACTTCGTGATTTTAGCCATTTTTCGGGATAAACGCAAACGTAGCGCGCGCGTTCGGCCCCGTTTCGCGCCGGATCGCATGCTTTTTTGCGTTCTCTCGATAGTGCTGGCTGCGCGTTTTCGAAGTCGGTCGAAAGCACCGCTTCCGACCGGTTCGGCCCGTCGCCCGATCAGGCGACGCGCACGGTTTTCATCGCCCGCGCGAGCGATTGCGCGGACCGCCACGACCCGCACCGGCCTTCCCTTGCGCTGCGCCCGGCTGCTGGCCGCCGCCCTGACGATTGCCGCCGCGCGGGCCATTGCCGTTTGCGCGCTTGGCCGGGCCGCTCGCACCCTGCGGCCCGCCTTGCGGACGAACGCCGCGCTGAGCCGGACCGCGACCGCCGCCATTTGCGCGATTGCCGTTCGGCTCACCGCCGATTCGGTTGCCGTTCACTTCACGGCCGCCGCGTCGGCCGGGACCGCCCGCATTGCCGGTGTTCGCGCCGAAGCCCCCCATGCCGCCGACGCCGAACGCGCCCGGCATCCCGCCCGCCGCCGCACCGCGCCGCCCGCCGCGAACCGGCGTCTGCGCCATGCGCGAGTGCGAACTCAACACGGGTTCGCGCGTGATGAAGCCCATCGAGGTCTGCATCGGATCGGGCTGCACACGCGGCGCCGCACTGCGTCCGCCCTTTTCGGCAACCGGCGCCTTCAGTCCGACGGACTCCATCAGGCTGCGCACCTGATTGTCTTCCAGTTCTTCCCAGCGGCCGCGCTTGAGGCCGCGCGGCAACGCGATCGGACCGTGACGCGTGCGGATCAGACGGCTGACCATCAGGCCAGCGGCTTCGAACATCCGGCGCACTTCGCGGTTGCGGCCTTCCGCCAGCGCGACGTGATACCAGTGATTCGTGCCTTCGCCGCCGCCATCCTGAATGCGCAGGAAGTTCGCGGGACCGTCGTCGAGTTCGATGCCTTTCAGCAGCTTCTGCTTCATCGCCTCCGACAACTGGCCGACGACGCGCACCGCGTACTCGCGCTCGACGCTATAGCGCGGGTGCATGAAGCGATTCGCCAGATCACCCGATGTGGTGAGCAGCAGCAGCCCTTCCGTGTTGAAGTCCAGACGGCCGACCGCGAGCCACTTGGCCGTTTTCATCGACGGGAGCTTGTCGAACACAGACGGACGCCCTTCCGGGTCCGCGTGGCTGACGATCTCGCGCGTCGGCTTGTGATACAGCAGGATGCGCGGCGGCTTGCTCGCGAGCTTGCGCTTGAGCGGCTTGCCGTTGATGCGCACCTGGTCGGTCGGCATGATGCGCTGGCCGATGTGCGCCGGCTCGCCGTTGACCGACACGCGCCCCGCGATGATCAGTTCTTCCATGTCGCGCCGCGAGCCCATGCCGGCATCGGCGAGGACCTTGTGGAGCTTCGGTGCGTCGTCGTCCGGCTCGAGCACGCGCTTTTGCTGAGGCGCGTTGCGGCCACGGCGCAGCATCGGCGCGCGCACGCCGGCGGCGCCGTTGTCCGCGTCGAATGCGGGCGATGTCACGTAGGCGAAGACGTCGTCGACGGCAGCGGCGGCGGCCTTCTCGACCGTCGCGGGACCCGCGTCGCCGCGCTTGCCTTGCTTTTCCGGCTTCTCGCGCTTCTGCTGCGGACCTTTGCGCCGGCCGCCTTCGCGCGGGGCAGCAGCTGCGGCATCGCCCGATGCCTCGACTCCCGCCTCGCCCGGATTGCGACGCGTGTTCTTGCGCCCGCCTTGCTTCTGCGCGGGCTTCTCGCCCTGCTTGTCCTCGTGCGGTTCGCCGCCGGCATTGCGCGGCTTCTTCGCGCTCGCATCCTTGCGCGGCATGCGGACCTGCGCAGCCACGACGCCATCGGGCGGCGCTTCCGTCACCGCGCCGGGCGCGGCGGGCGCGCCATCGGCGCCCTTCGTCTTGGCGACAGCGCGGCGTCGCGCGATCAGGCTGCGCGGCCCGCGGCGCAGGCCGCGGCGCGGGCGATCATCGCCATCGGCGCTCTCGTCGATGCGCGTGCGTTCGCCGGCATCGGCCGACTCATGGGCGTCCGCGGCATGCACGGGCCGCGCGGATTCGGGCGAATCGCTGTCGTGGGAGTGTGTCAAAACAACCTCAAATGTCGAATTGCGCGCACAAGGGGGCGCGTCAAAAATATCCGCTGACCGGTCCGGCCTTCGTCTTCGACGTAATCTTTTATCGAAGACCGGTGAAATCAGGGGCCATGCAATTGCATCACGCGCGGCGCGCCTTCGGTTCCTCTTCGGAATCGTCGTCAGTCAGATCAGCGTCGGCCGATGCGTGTGTGTCCTGTTCGTCGCGCTGCGCCCCACGAGCGGCATCCGCACGGCCGGCTTCGGAGGCCTCGTGCTCGGGCTTCAGCGGCTGCACGCGAAGTTCGGTCAGCGGCGAGGCAGCATTGGCGCCATCGAAATCCGCATGAACCGTTCCGCCTTCGTCGTGACTCTCCGACGCGCCTGCGCCGGTCTTATCGATAACCACCGCTGGCGCGCCCTGCCCGCCGCTCTCGCCGGCAGCATTTTCCGGCGATGTCTGCGCCGCCGCGCCATCCGGGAAATCGATCGAATGCTGCGCGAGCAGCGTCGCTTCCAGTTGCGACGACGGATTGTCCAGCGCCGGCAACTCGTCGAGCGCGGTGAGGCCGAGATCGTCGAGGAACTGCTTCGTCGTCGCGTAGAGCGCGGGCCGGCCGGGCACGTCACGATGACCGATCACCTCGATCCATCCGCGATCTTCCAACTGCTTGACCACTTGCGTATTGACCGTGACGCCGCGAATTTCCTCGATATCGCCCCGCGTCACCGGCTGACGATAAGCAATGATCGCCAGCGTCTCCATGACGGCGCGCGAATACTTCGGCGGTTTTTCCGGATGCAGACGATCGAGATAGGTCCGCATGGCGGGCTTGCTCTGAAAGCGCCATCCCGACGCGAGCGCCACCAGCTCGACGCCACGATCCGACCATGCGGCCTGGAGTTCTTCGAGCAGCGTGCGCACGGTATCCGCCGATATGTCTTCG
Source organism: Caballeronia sp. LZ016 (assembly GCF_031450805.1). Lineage (NCBI taxonomy): Bacteria > Pseudomonadati > Pseudomonadota > Betaproteobacteria > Burkholderiales > Burkholderiaceae > Caballeronia > Caballeronia sp. LZ016. Next base: position 2,041,351 of record NZ_JARTVY010000001.1, on the reverse strand, counting down.
ACGAAGAGCTTGCGCAGTTCACTCAGCCGCAACGGCTCTTGCGCGCAAATCAAAGCGGTCTCGAGGACGATTTTCGCCTCTTGGGTATTCATGCAGCTTGGGTCAACCCTGTATGGTCAATGATCCGAATTCAAATCGAGCCTGAGCGGGTTCGAAAGGCACCGAAGCGGTGCGCGCGATAATGCTGGACGCGGAGTTTCAGACGCGCTCGCCCGATTGATCGGTCATATTGATTGGGAGCACGCACCGGGGAGAGGCGTCAATGGGCGATCGGTGAGCGAATCGCCGGGCCATCCCAGCCGGACGAGGTGGCGCTTTCCTAGGCGAAAGCGCATGACTGAGCGCCATATTACGCAAAAAGAACCGGGGCGTAAAGGTGATTGATTCGCTGCCCCGGCGCTCACTGATTACGTGCGTTCCGCGAGGAAACGCCGCAAGCGTTCGACGCCTTCGTCGAGTCGCGCCGGGTCGCACGCATAGCACCAGCGCACGAATCCTTCGCCTTCCGCGCCGAACGCGCTGCCGGGCGCGAGTCCGAGGCCAGCCTCGCGCACCAGTGATTTGCACAACGCGAGGCTGCTCGACGCGCCGGGCAGCGAGAAAAACACGTACATCGCGCCGTCGGGGGCGCGGACATCCACGCCGTCGATGGTTTGCAGCGCCTTGACGAGGTGATCGCGGCTTGCACGCAGATCGGCGACGAGCGATCGCGTGAAGGCTTCGCCCTCCTCGACTGCGACGATGCCCGCCTGCTGCACGAACGACGGCGCGCACGATGTGTTGTATTCGACGAGCTTGCCGAGATCGTCCATCAAGGCCGCCGGCGCGACGATCCAGCCGAGACGCCAGCCGGTCATGAGCCACGCTTTCGAGAACGAATTGACCGCGATCACGCGTTCGTCGCGCGCCGCGAGATCCAGAAACGACGGCGCGACCGTTGCCTCCCCGCCGTAATAGAGGCGCTCGTAGACTTCGTCCGCGACGATCCAGATGCCATGCCGCCGGCAGTGTTCGAGCACGACGCGCTGCTCGTCGCGGGTCATCGTCCAGCCGGTCGGGTTGTTGGGCGAGTTGATCATCAGCATCCGCGTGGACGGCGTCAACGCGGCGAGCAGTTGCTCGACGTCCAGCGCCCAGCCGCGCGGGCCGTAGCTCAGGGACACGGTCTCGACCGTCGCGCCGAGAATCTTCGGAATTTCGACGAGGTTCGGCCAGAGCGGCGTCACGGCGACGACGCGATCGCCCGCCCCGACGACGAGCTGCGCCGCCAGCATCAGCGCGTTGACTCCGGCGCTCGTGACCGCGATGTTGGCCGCCGGCGTCTCGCCGTGCAGTGCGCCGACGTAGCGCCCGAGCGCCTCGCGCAGCGGTGCGACACCGAGATTGTGCGTGTAGAAGGTGGCGCCGTCGGCGAGCGCGCGGCTCGCGGCATCCCGGATGAACGGCGGCGTGACGCGGTCCGACTCGCCGAACCAGAACGGCAGCACATCCGGCACGCCGAAGCCCGCATTCGCGACTTCGCGGATCTGCGAAGGCCGCAGCGCCCGCACGGCATCGCGCGCATTAGGAGCGCCGCGCGTGTCCGGCTGCGCGCCCGTCAAGCCGCTCAATTCAACGATCACCGCGCCTTCCGATTCACTCATCGCCCGCTCCGTCGAAAAGAACGAAGTCTAACGCGGCGGCGTCAATTTCGAGATGGCCCGCCGCTCATTCGCGTTCATTCGCGCTCACTCCAGTTCTTCCGCTCGCGCCGGGAGCCCAGCGATCAGCGTCCAGACGGATTCCGCGGCAGGCGACAACGACCGGTCGCGCCGCCGCACCAGCTCGACGGTGCGCTCGGCGCGCGGCTCGAGCGGCAACGCGACGAGCGACGAATCCGCCGGCAGCGGCAGCGCGAGCCACGGCAGCACGCTGACGCCGACGCCCGCCTCCACGAGACCGAAGACGGTCGCCGAATGACCGAGCTCCTGCACGACGTGCGCGTCGACGCCGTGCTCCGCCATGACGGCATCGATAATCGGCCGGCTGCCCGATGCGTGATCGAGCATCACGAGCCGTTCGCCGGCGAGGGCGGCCCAGGGCGCGACGCGATCCTGCGCGAGCGGGTGGTCGCGTCGCGCGACGAGACAGAAGGAATCGGTCATCACGGGCTGGCACTCGAGCTCGTCGGCGGCGAACGGGCCGATCACGACCCCGAAGTCGACTTCGCCCGATTTGACCTTGCGCACCACGTCCGACTGCACGTCGTCGCGCAGGCTGAGGGCGATCAGCGGATGCTGACGCAGACACGATGCGATCACGCGCGGCATCAGCCGGCAGGCGACCGTCGGACTCGCGGCGACAATCACGCGTCCGCGGCGCTGCTGCCGGAGGTCGCGCACTTCGCGCAGCGCTTCGTCCAGATCGGCCAGCAGCCGCGACACCGTGCCGACGAGATGGACGCCGACATCCGTCAATTGCACTTCGCGCGTGGTCCGGTCGATCAGTTTCAGGCCGATCTCGCCTTCCAGCTCACGCACGCACCGGCTGACCGCCGACTGCGTGAGGCCGATCTCATCGCCTGCGCGGCTAAAGCTGCGCAGGCGCGATACCTCGATAAAGACGCGCAGTTGCCGCAACGTCACGTTCAAAGGCGCGTTCATTCCGATGATTCATTAATAGCCGGTTTTCATGCCGGATTATATGCGCATAGCGCCTCGCGCCGCTCGCAGCCGCGGTTTCGCCGCAGTGCAGCAATCCACCCTCGACGCACGGCTGATGGGCCCGCTGCACAGGATTGGTGATTGTCCCGATTTCTTAATCAATCCGTTTCGGGTCTGATACGGGCCATGCTGGCATCGCGTCAGCCTACTGCCATGCGGGTTTCCCGGATTTCGCGACATGCATGGCACGGTTCTCGCATTTCATTGCGCACAGGGTCGGAGTCCTACGCGGAGATATCGAAACATGGTCGCCGCGGCGGTTTCGGCCTTCCCTGGTATTCGTTCATCGGATTCCGACCAGAGTGCGCGGCGCGGGGCAGCGCACCGGGGTTAGCTTCGCTGAGGTGAGATATGGTGCTGTTCGACGATTTGAGAGATAACGAGTGGGCGCTGGTTGAGGCGTTGTTCTGTTCCGAGCCGGCACGCAGCGAGCGGCGCGGCCGTCCGCGTGTCGAAGCGCGCTCGGTAGTCAACGCCGTGCTCTGGGTGTTGTCGACAGGCGAAGGCTGGTCGAAGCTCCCCGGCCGTTATCCTTCGCCGCCCACCTGCCGTCGTCGCTTCGACGAATGGCAAGCCGATGGCACGCTCGCCGAAATCGTGAAGCGTCTGTCGAGCAACGGCCGCGAGGTCTCGTTGCGTGGACGCATCGGCTCCAGCGCGGTAAAGCCGCCGGCGCCGCCGAGCCGCGATCGCTTGCGCGGCGCATTCTGGACCAATCCGGAATCGTGGCGCGCGCCCGCCAAAATGGCCTGAGTTCGCTTCTCTGAACGTAGCCGGTTGCGCGCCGGCTACGGCTCGGCCGCTCTCCCTTTCGCGCATGCTGTTCTCCCTCATCGCCCAAGCGCTGCGCGCCTGACGCGATACAACTCTTTACCATTGCTTACAGCGGTTCGGTCCGACGAGGCATAGCTTGTGGGGTGGATAAACACGTCCACGAGGACTCGAAGGACTTTCCATGAAGGCATCGACTCTGCTCGTCCGAGGTGCGCTCGGTGCGCTCGCCGGTGTAGCGGCAGCGGGCCACACGCAGCCGCCGCTGGCATCGTCCGATTTGCGCCTGAGTACCCGGACCGCGACGGCCACGCAACAGAACGCCGCGCGCGCCCGCGCTACGGCACCGCCCGCGCCGCGCGGGGATATCGCGAGTAACGTGCGCGCCCGGCCTGACAACGATCGCGAAGAACGCTCGCCGCAGCACTGATCGCCGACGTTCGTCGAGGCGGAACCACGCGCGCCGCCATCAGTCACACCTTATGCCATGAGCACAGCATGGCAACAGTGATATCCGGTCTGCCCGTATCCCAGGATACGGGCTTTTTTCCACTTTCCTCACCCGCATGCACCGACGACGCCGCACCCTCGGCCAGTAGCCGATGCTGACGCTGCCCTCGAGCGCGTGGACTAGATTCTCGCTTCGAGCATCGCTTCGTGGCCGCCGAAGGTGTAAGGCTCGCTCCGGCGCAGGTCCCAGTCGATCGACCGCTCATCTTTCGACAACCGCGAAAATTCCTGCTTTCCCCGCTCGGTGACGACGGCGATATCGACGGGTGCGTGGAACCCGGGCGCCGGCGCGACGGTTCTCTGCCGCGCGAGTTCGAGTAGTCCGAGGGCGCGAAGACGGTCGAAAACGTTGGGGCGTTTCGCCCACGGAACCTGACGATACTGCGCCCGGCGAAGTGCTTCCAGTACGGCTTCGTTGGAATACGTGGTCATCTCGTTCTTTCTTCCTATGCAGCCATGACGACGCTCGTGACGGTCGCAAGACGGCCCGCGACGTCGACTAAACGCGGCGCGCCGAATTTCACACTGACGAGCGAGACCACCGTTCGCAGCCTGAATGTTTGGCCGCCGCTTGCGTTAGGTGCTGCTTTCTCTTAAAAACCCCCGTTGAACGCGCGCTGATCACGCGCTTTCTGCACCACTCGCCGATGCGCTCTGAACACGCGATGACGGAGCGAATTGCCCTGAAACCAATACGTTACCCCAATCAAATTGGTTCTATTTACTTTATTGCTGCTTTTTTTTGCATTGTTCGCGCTTTGGCCGAGAAGGCGCAAGCAAATCGCCATCGTCGGATTACTGCTCGCTTGGGGATTCGGTACAGGCTGGTTCGCAAGACCGCTGTTCGCTCTCGCACAGTACGGTTATGAAGAGACGATACCGCCCTCCTTCGCACCGAAGACGACGATCGTCCTGATGGGCGGCGGAACCTCGCGCAGCGACTCGGGACTCGTTCCCAAGCGGGCCGCGATGCCGCGCATCGCGGCGGCGGCGCAGGTGTATCGTGAGTGCCGGGAGAGAGGCGCATCGTGCCGCGTGATCGTCAGCGGCGGTGATCCGCAGGATCACGGACAAGCGGAAGCCGACAATTACGCGCCCTACGTGCTGGCGAGAGGCGTGCCTTCCGCCGATCTCACGCGAGAAAACAAGAGCCTGAACACCTATCAAAACGCACAAAACGTAGCCGAGATATTAGGGAATGCACACGATGGCGCGTTGATCGTCATCACGTCGGCCTATCACATGCGGCGTTCTGTCCGGGCGTTCGAAGCGTTCGGCTATGAACCACAGCCTTATGTCTCCGACGTGCGGCGCTCCCGGCTAACGCTCATTCCGCGTTTCAAGAGTTTCGAAAATAGCGAGCTCGCGCTGCATGAACTCGTCGGGCTTGCGCGGTTTCATGTGTATCGCTGGCTGCACCTCTACTAGGGCGCCATATCAAAATAATCAGGACTAGAAAGGACCGAACCGCGCCGGTATGATTCCGCACCGGCCGACGGCCGGCCGAAATCGCCTGCCCGACATCCTGCGCACTTGTTTTAGGCTTACGATCGACTTACCCGGATCGTCGCTCGACCGGAGAGGCGCTCGCCGGCAAAAGCAGGAGCGCTTTTTGCTCGAATCCTTGGGTCTGTCTGACCGGGTCGGCAGGCGATTCCCGGGTTCAACTGCTATTAGGAGCTAAAAATGAAGAAGGTGTCCCTGGCTGTTCTGTTGTCCATCAGCGCCGTCGCATCGGCATACGCGCAAAGCGAACAAGGCGTGCGCATGAGCACGGACCCGGCACGGATCGCCGACGTCGAGTCGCGCGCGCAGGCGCTGCAATCGCGTCAGTCCAGCATGCAGGACATGCAGATGGATCAGTCGACGTCGGGCAAGTCGGGCCATCACAAGAAGTCGCACGGCAAGTCGAAGAAGCACTCGGCCGAGTAACGCGCTTCGGCTTTCCGACCTCGCCGCGCGGGTCGGCCGCGCCGTCACGGCGATGCATGTGCCTCGCGTGACGGCGTGGGTTGCTTTTGCCCCGCTTTTCGCTTCGCCCTTCGCCCTTCGCCCTTCGCCCTTCGCTCAGGCGCGAGCAGTGCGGTGCGCGATCCAGTCGCCGCCTTCTATGCGCGGCAGCCCTTGCGCCGCCGCGGCCGTCACCGGGTAGACCAGACAATCGATGTGCGTCGCGCCGCCGTCCATTTCGACTTCGACGTGCAATCGATGCGCGCGGAACAGCCCTTCCACGCCCGGATACACGTGCTCGATCTCATCGAGCACGGGCACGAGCGCATCTTCGATCAGATAGATATCGCCATGAACGGGCGCGCCGGCGTCGTCCAGCACCAGTCCCGGATACGAGCCGAAATCGTATAGACGGCCTGCCACGTGCGCCGCGCCGATCCGCGTCGGCGCCGCAATCGCATGACGTTGCGCGGCGGCATTGATATCGTTGACCTCGCCCGCGCGAAGCGTGCCATAGACGAAAACGTGTTGCATCGGCGGAAGCGCTCCCATGTCGACAATCGGATGAGCGAGCATTATCGCCGCCCAAAAAACCGCTGCCTGCAATGGTCGATTAACATCGACAAGTCGCGGCCAGGGTCCAGCGCCGTCATGCAGCACGCTTTCACACCAATCCGAATATGGCGACGTTTGCCGATCCGCGGCCGTTCAACGAGGAGGTCGAGCATCTCGATATCCCCGTCGAGCACTCGCCGACGCTCGATCATCCCATTCGCGTGCGCTCGCGGCCGGTGCCGTCCGGCGTCCGGATCGCGCTGCATACGCATGCGTGGGCGCAGGTAGCTTATACGTCGCGCGGCGTGCTGCGCGTCGCAACCGCCGATTCCACATGGATGGTCCCGCCCTCGCGCGCGATCTGGATGCCGCCCAACGTCACGCACGAAGTCGTGATCGTCGAGGACGCGTATCTGCGCACGCTTTACGTGGATGCCAGCGTCGTGCCGCCGGGGCTCGATGCGTGCCGCGTCGTCGAGGTATCGCCGCTATTGCGCGAAGTGATCGCAGCACTGGACGATAAGCCGATCACCCGCGAGCGCGAGCGGCTGCTCGGCACGCTCGCGCTCGACGAAATCATTCGTTCCCAGCCGCTGCCGCTTTCCGTGCCGATGCCCACGGAGAAACGCCTGCGCGCGCTCTGCAACGCGGTGCTCGCCGATCCGTCGCATGCGGACCTGGAGCGCTGGTCATCGGAAGCGGGCGCGAGCACGCGCACCATCGCACGGCTTTTCAGGCGCGAGTTGGGCGTAAGTTTCTCGCAGTGGCGTCAGCAGGCCGTGCTCGCGCGCGCCATTCCGCTATTGAGCCAGGGGCGGCCGCTCGCGCAGGTTGCGCGGGAGCTGGGTTATCAGAGTCAGAGCGCGTTCTCGGCGATGTTCCGCCGCGCCTTCGGCGAAAGTCCCCGCGCCTTCTTCGCACGCGATGCGAGCGACGAGCGCAACGTCGATAGCCTCTGATCGGCTGCGGCGAAGGCGCTAGACACGCCGAACCATGTGCCGGATCGCGCCGAGTTGCGCCAGCCGCGGCCCGGCCGGCCGATAGCCCATGCGCACATAGAGGCGTGCGGCGGGGTTATCGACGAACACGCGCAACTGGCATTCCGTGAGACCGCGCGCCCGGGCCCATCGATGGGCCGTGTCGAGCAGGAAGGTGCCGGCGCCCCGGCCGCGATAGCCCTGCGCGATCTGGACATCGCGGATATGAAGCGAGTGATGTTCCTCGGTGACGCGCATCATGCCGATCGGCACGCCGTCGGCCTGCAGGATGAAGTTCTCGGATTCGCGCCAGCTCGACAAGAAAAGATCGCCGCGCCAGACGAGATTGTGCCGCCGGTAGTAGCCGACCATGTTGTCGTGCGTGAGCGCCTCGGCGAACGCGAAGTCGGCCATGGTCGCCTGGCGGAGCTGGTAGAGGGAAAGGTCTTCGGTCGGGTCGAGCATCGCACGCATGCAGGCACGGGACAGTGCCTCCACACTATGTCAGCGCGAGCGTGCTGGCAATCGAAAATGCGATGGTCGGGACGCGGTTTGCAAACGCCGCAGAATTCAAGCGGACGGCGCGGAAAGAACAGGCGAAAAAAAATCCAGCCCGAAGGCTGGATTTTCTCATCGTGAGTTGGCGGAGCGGACGGGACTCGAACCCGCGACCCCCGGCGTGACAGGCCGGTATTCTAACCAACTGAACTACCGCTCCAACTCTTTCATCCCGCCCGCGAGGATGATGAACCTCGCGAACGTGCAGCGCTAACTAGCAGCCGCCGATGTTCTGGCGTCCCCTAGGGGATTCGAACCCCTGTACTCACCGTGAAAGGGTGATGTCCTAGGCCTCTAGACGAAGGGGACAACAAACTTATTGCAACCCTGCGGCGAAAAAAAACCGGCTGATCAGCCGGACTTACTCCTGCTCGCAAAGTGTTGGCGGAGCGGACGGGGCTCGAACCCGCGACCCCCGGCGTGACAGGCCGGTATTCTAACCAACTGAACTACCGCTCCAGCTCTTTCGTCGTTTCACGCGCTTATTCAGCTCATGAAACCTTGCAGCGCTTTTAACTAGCAGCCGCCGATGTTCTGGCGTCCCCTAGGGGATTCGAACCCCTGTACTCACCGTGAAAGGGTGATGTCCTAGGCCTCTAGACGAAGGGGACAGAAACTTGTGAATCTGTCTTTGATGCTTGCTTCGCTGATTCCGTTTGCTGCTTCGAATCAACGAAGACCGAGATTCTAAACAACTTCGAGTATCTTGTGAAGTATTTTTTGCGACTTCCGAATCTGGCAAATGAACCGGACAATACTTCGCGAAACTGCTTCATCTGTTCTTTGGTGGAGGTAAGCGGGATCGAACCGCTGACCTCTTGCATGCCATGCAAGCGCTCTCCCAGCTGAGCTATACCCCCTTGCAGAACAGAAACGAGATTCTATCGGCCGTTTTCGAACTTGTAAATACCTTCGGAGCGATAAATCGAAACTTTTCTGCCTCACCTGCCGGTTTCGCGCGCAATGGATGATCCGCCATCCGCCCATTGCGCGCCGCTTCCTCAACCAGCCGCCTTTCCAAGCCGACGCAGCACCGCTTCGCGGCCAAACAGCATCAGCACGATGTCGATCGACGGCGTGTGCGTCGTGCCCGCGACGAGCAGGCGCACCGGCATCGCCAGATGCGGCATCTTGAGCTTGTGCGCGGCCAGCGTCGATTTCAGCGCGGCGGAGATGGCTTCCTTGCTCCATTCCGCCTGTTCGAGCGCCGCGCGCAGATCGGCGATGGCCGGGCGCACCGCATCGGTCACATGCTGCGCATACGCGTCGGGGTCGATGGCCGGCTCGCGATAGAACATCGCGGCGTTATCGGCGATCTCCTTCACCGTCGATGCGCGGTCTTTCAGCAGGGCGACGACCTGATCCAGCGGCGCGCCGCCATCGATGGCCGCGGCGTCGATCCCCGCTTCGGCAAGGAACGGCCGGGCCAGTTCGGCGAGCCGCCCGTTGTCCGCTTCCTTGATGTAATGCGCGTTGAGCCAATTGAGCTTGTCGTGATCGTACTGCGCCGGCGACTTGCCAAGATGCTCGAGATCGAACCATTCGACGAACTGCTCGCGCGAGAAGATTTCCGCATCGCCGTGCGACCAGCCGAGCCGCGCGAGGTAGTTCACGACCGCTTCCGGCAGATAGCCGGCATCCCGATACCCGACCACGCTCATCGCGCCGTGGCGCTTGCTCATCTTTTCGCCCTGCTCGTTCAGCACGGTCGGCAGATGCGCGTACACGGGCGGCTCGCCGCCGAGCGCCCGCAGGATGTTGATCTGGCGCGGCGTGTTATTCACGTGATCGTCACCGCGAATGACGTGGCTGATCTTCATGTCGAGATCGTCGACGACCACGCAGAAGTTGTACGTCGGCGTGCCGTCCGGCCGCGCGATCACGAGGTCGTCGAGCTCTGCGTTCGAGATTTCGATGCGTCCCTTAACCGCGTCGTCCCACGCGACGACGCCCGTGAGCGGATTGCGAAAGCGCACCACCGGCTGCACGCCTTCGGGCACCGGCGGCAGCACCTTGCCCGGCTCCGGGCGCCACGTGCCGTCGTAACGCGGCTTCTCGCCGGCGGCGCGCTGCCGTTCGCGCAGCGCGTCGAGTTCTTCCGTCGACATATAGCAGTGATACGCAAGTCCGTTCTCGAGCATCTGCGCGACCACTTCGCGATACCGGTCCATGCGCTGCATCTGATAGAACGGGCCTTCGTCGAAATCGAGACCGAGCCACGCCATGCCTTCGAGGATGGCGTCGACGGAGGCTTCCGTGGAGCGCTCCACGTCCGTGTCCTCGATGCGCAGCACGAAGGTGCCCTTCATCTTCCGCGCGAACGCCCACGGATAAAGCGCGGAGCGAATGTTGCCGAGGTGGATGAAGCCGGTCGGGCTCGGGGCGAAGCGTGTACGGACTTGAGTCATTGCGTTGTTCTCGAAATACTCGATGGTCGGCGCGCGCAAACCGCGATGCCTTCGCATGTCGGTCGCCCGAAGCGCTCGGCGCGAACGGAAAGCACCACGTGTACGAGGCGCGCGCCACCTGGAAAATGAGACGAAATTATACTCGTCGACCGCTTCGCGCCGCCCCGCGCGGCTTTGTTTTATGATGTGCGCGCCGCTTCCCTTGCACGCGCAGCCGTCGCCCAACGCGACCGGCTTCGAACCTGCCGCACCGCTGGAGTCCGTCTTGAAGTCATCGTCACCTCGCCTTTCGCGCCGCGCGTTCTCGCTCGCGGCGGCCTCTTCCGTTCTCGCCGCGTGCACGACCACGAGCGGCGGCAGCAGCGGCGGCGGCGCGCCCGTCGCGGCGACGCCTGCGCCGAACGCGGGCTCGCAGCGCCCGGCCCGCATCGGTCTCGCGCTCGGCGGCGGCGCGGCGCGCGGCTTTGCGCATATCGGCGTCATCAAGGCGCTGGAAGCGCGTAACGTGCGCGTGGATCTCGTTGCAGGCACGAGCGCGGGATCGGTGATCGCCGCGCTCTATGCATCGGGGATGAGCGGCATCGCGATCAACAAACTCGCCCTGACAATGGACGAAGCGTCGATCAGCGACTGGGCGATGCCCTTTCGCACGCGCGGCATCCTGCAAGGCGTCGCGCTGCAGAATTATCTCAACAGGACGCTCGACAATCGGCCGATCGAGAAAATGGCAAAGCCGCTCGGCATCGTCGCCACGGATCTCAGAAACGGCCAGCCGATTCTCTTTCAGCGCGGCAATACCGGCATCGCGGTGCGGGCGTCGTGCAGCGTGCCTTCGATTTTCGAGCCGGTGAAGATCGGCGATCACGAATACGTCGATGGCGGGCTCGTCAGCCCCGTCCCCGCCGCGTTCGCGCACAAGATGGGCGCGGATTTCGTGATCGCCGTCGACATCTCCGCGAGACCGGAAACCGCGCTCACGCAAAGTTCTTTCGACGTGCTGATGCAGACCTTCACGATCATGGGCCAGTCGATCAAGGCCTATGAACTCGACAAGTACGCGGACGCGGTCATTCGCCCGAATCTCAACGCGATGAGCAGCAGCGACTTCAGTCAGCGCAACGCGGCGATACTTGCGGGCGAGGAAGCGGTGGCGAAGATGTGGCCGGCGCTTCAGCGCCAGCTTGTTGAGCGCGGCGTGCGCGTCTGAACGCCAGGTCCGACAAACGGAGGGCCTGAAAGCACGAAGGCCACGCAATGCGTGGCCTTTCCTCTTTAACGCAACGACTTGACCTCATCGGCGGTCACGTCGCTTCGCTGTCCGCCCCAGGTCGCGCGCAGATAGTTCGTCAACTGCGCGATCTGCTCGTCGCTGTACGTCCCGGCGAAGCCCGGCATGTGCTGCATGCTTTCGACGCCCGGGAACGCCTGTGCCTCGATGCCGTCGAGCATCGACACGATCACGTTGCGCGGATCGCTCTGCCGCAGCGTCGAGTTCTCCTTCATCGCCACTGCGACATGCGGCTTGCCCTCGCCTTCGCGGCCGTGACAGCCGGCGCACGAATCGAGGTACAGATTGCGGCCTGCCGCCAGTTGCGCCGCATCGCCACGCTGTGCGGTCACCGGCGCCGGTGCGGGCGGCGCGTCGCCCAGCAGATACACCGTCAGCGCACGGAGATCGTCCGGATTCAGATGCTGCGTGCTCAGGTAGATCACCGGATGCATCTCGCTGAACGCCGAGCCCTGCTTGGCGAAGCCGGTGGAGAAGAATGCCTGCAGATCCGGACCCGTCCAGCCGCGCGCCGCCAGTGCAGCGGGCGTGATGTCGGGGGCGCCGATGCGGCCGAGTGTTCCGCCCTGCAGTGTCTTCGCGTCCTGAAGCTGCCCGAACGCGCCGCGCGGCGTATGACATTCCGTGCAGTGACCGAGGCCGTTCGCCAGGTAGCGACCGCGCGTCCAGTCGGCGGACTGCCCCGTCGATGCATCGGGCAGCCGGTCCTTCAGGAACAGCGCGTCCCAGAAACGCACGGCGAAGCGCACGTTGTACGGGAACGTCAGGTTCGCGTCGATGTTCGGCACGGCCGCAGGCTTCTGCGACATGAGATAGGCGTAAATCGCATCGCTGTCGTCGCGGGTAATTTGCCGATACGAGGTGTACGGCATCGCCGGGTAAAGCTTGCCCTTCGGCGCCTTGCCGTCGTGCAGCGCGGCGTAGAAGTCATCCGCGCTCCACTTGCCGATGCCGTAGTTCGGATCGGGCGTGATGTTCGTACCGTAGAACGTGCCGAACTGCGATTCCAGCTTCACCCCGCCCGCGAACGGCGCGCCGCCCGTCGCGGTGTGGCACGCGGCGCAATCGGCGGCTTGGGACAGATAGCGGCCTCGCGCAAGGAGTTCGGGAGAGCTGGTCTTCGGCGCGGCGCTCTCGTGGCTGCCGCATGCCGACAACGCGAACGCGCCGGCGGCTGCAAGCGCGAGCGGCAACGCGCGCATCGCGCGGGTGAAGTAACGAGTCACGGTCGCTCCCATCATGCGGCGTCCTTCACGAGTCCGGGCGTGGACAGCACGAGGTCCTTCACCGCCTCGTAATAGCGGACGTATCCCGTGCAGCGGCAGATGTGATCGTTGAGCGCATCCATGATGGTCGCTTCGATCCGATCCTTCGCGACCGGCTCGCGCTTGAGCCGCTCCAGCAGCACGGTCGTCGCGTTGACGAAGCCGGGCGTGCAATAGCCGCACTGGAAACTGAAGTGCTCGAGAAACTTCTGCTGCACCGGAGCCAGTTCGACGACTTCGCCCTGCTCGTTGCGCTTCGCGTGGCCTTTGATCGTCCGCACCGTCTTGCCGTCGAAGAAATGCGCGCCGTTGATGCACGTGCGTACTTCCTCGCTGGTCCCGTCGGCGCGATCGACGATCACGACGCACGCATGGCAGATGCCCTGGCCGCAGCCGAGCCGTGAGCCCGTGAGGCCCGCGTACTCGTGCAGGAAATCGATCATCGGCAGGCCGGCCGGCACTTGCATCGGGCCGACCTTGTTGCCGTTGATGGTCATCGAGAGCGAGCGCATTTCGACGCCCGCAGCGGATTGGATGGCCGTCATGCGAGCACCTCCTGAATGTTTTTCGGCGTCACCGGCAGATCGGTGAAGCGATGGCCGATCGCATGCGCGATCGCGTTGACGATGGCCCCTACCACCGGGATCATCACCACTTCGGCGATGCCCTTCGGCGGATCGGTCTCGCTGAGCGGCGGCAACACTTCGCCGGTCTGCTTCCACACGGCGACGTCGCTTGCGAGCGGCAAGTGATAGCGGTTGAAGTTCCAGGTGCCGTTGCCGGGACCGTCTTCGTAGAGCGGCAGATATTCGTGCAGCGCGTGGCCGATGCCCATCGCCAGGCCGCCGTGCAACTGGCCCGACACGAGTTGCGGCGAAATCTGGTTGCCGCACTCCATGATCGAGTGATGCGACAGCAGTTCGACCTTGCCGCTCGCCTCGTTCACCGCGAGTTCGACGAGCGTGCCGACCGCGCTGTAGTACGTGACCGTTGCGTTGTTGCGCTGAACGGGCGGAATCGACAGCTTCTTGCGATCCAGCACCGTGTAGCCGTTGGCCGTGGCCTTGCCCTTGTGCTGCGCGTCGTTCGCGCCGAAGCGCACCGACAGGCCATCGAGCGGAAGCTGATCGGCCTTGCCCGCGATATCGAACTGCGCCTCGCTCCATTGCCAGCGGTTGAACGTATGCACGACCGCGCCGGTCACGAGTCCGAGTTCGTGCGCCTTCTTCGCGAGGACGTCGAACGGGATCGGTTCGAGGCCGTCGGCGGAGAGCTTCCCGTCGATCCAGCGCGCATCCTCGATAAGGACGACGAACGACGCGGCCTGACCGCCGCCGATGCCCTGGGTCCAGATGGCCATCGCAGCGGGCCACAGGCCGTGACGGAACACGACGCGCGCCGCCTCGCGCGTCGCGTGCGAGAAGTAGTACGCGGAGTTGGTGGCGCTCGCCGGCGACATGTAGGACGGCGACCAGCGCGGATTCGCGCTCAGACGATCCTGCTCCGCCTGCGACATGATGTACGGATCGCCGCTCGTCACGACGGGCAGATCGGCCCAGTCGGTGACGGCCATGTGGACCTCGGCGGCCGGCTTGCCCAGCCACTTGGCAACGACGAGCGCCTGCGCGGTCGACGTTCCCGTGCCGATCTCCGCCCCGGAGTGCGACAGCGCGATGCGCCCGTCCGCCGTGAATTCGACCTTCGCGAACGCGCTTTCCGCGCCGGTGCCGAAGTCCTTCTGCGTGCACGCAAAGCCGACGCCATAGCGCGTGCCGGGATGCGCGGCCTCGAATTCGGCCTTGCGCTTCGCGCGCTCGACCCATAGCGGATGGCCCTTCGCCTTGCGCAGCACCTCCTCGGCGCGCACGGCGCCAGCGGGAATCGCGCCCTGCGTGTTCTTCATGCCGGTGCGCATCACGTTCTTGAGGCGCAGGTCGATCGGATCGATATCGAGCTGAGCGGCGATATCGTCGATCATCATCTCGGTCGCCGCCATGCTCTGCAGCGTGCCGTAGCCGCGCGCCGAACCGGCGTCGACCGCGCGCGAGGCCGTCGCGACAGCGGTCAGGTCGCTCTTCGGGATGTAGTAGATGGACTGCGCAGCCGTCGCGCCGACCATCGCCACGGACGGCGAAAAGTTGCAACGTCCGCCGCCGTTCGCGCTGAAGTCGCCCTTGAACGACTGGATCTGACCAGTCTTCCGGTCGACCGCCATGCGATAGCGCATGTCGAACGCGTGCCGCTTGAGCGACTGCTGGAACTGCTCGAAGCGGTCGTACGCGAGGCGCACCGGGCGGCCATCGCCGTACATCGCCGCGACGAGACCGTAGAACGGCACGTTGTAGTGATCCTTCGAACCGTAGCCGACCGTGTAGCACGGATGCAGGAACAGGTTCTTCACCGGGAAGCGCGACTTGCCCGCCATTTCGAGCGCGCTTTGCGCCACTTCGTGCGGCCCCTGCGTCGGGACGACCATGTGCAGCGACTGCGTCGCCGCGTCGTACCAGCAGTTCGCGTTGTCCGGTTCGAGCGCAGCAGTATCGACGGATTGCGTCTTGTACTCGCGATCCACGACGAGCCATTCCGCCGGCGGATGATCCAGCTCGCTCGCGATGGCCTCGGCGTGGAACATGCCCTGTTCGTCGAGCTTGCCATGCTCGTGTGCGTCGGCCCAGACCGGCTCGCGCTTCTTCATCATGTGCGGGAAGAGCGGCGAGTCCTTCATGCTGGAGAAGGTGTCGTCGTCATACGGCGTCTTGCCGCCGACGCGCACGAAGCGGAACGACGCCCAAGGATCGCGCTCGAGCAACGCAGTGCGCTCGCCGTAGCGGACGACGCCTTCGCGGAACTGCAGCTTGTCCTTCGCGAGACGGAAGCGCGCGAAGTCGTGATAAATCAGAATGGCGACCGCCTGCCCCAGATAGGCGGGCGTCTTGCCGGCGGGCAACAGCATGTCGTCGCCGTAGAAAGCGGGGAACGCGAGCTTGTCGCGCGCGAGATCGTCCGCCGTGACGATGCGATCGGGCGCGAGTCCGCCATCGAGCGACGAAAGGTCGATACCCGCATAGGTCCGATCCGCGAGCGTCGTGCGCAGAACGAGCGCGTGCGACTGCTCCTGCGGCCAGTGCGGCATGTCCTTCGCGCGGATGTCGCGGGCGAACACTTTCGCGCCCGTCACCTTCGCGATGCCGTCGATACGGAACTTCGCGTTGCCGCTCGCCGCATCCCACTGCACGGGCGTCAGGATCGTCTCTTCGAACAGGGCCGCGAACGCGCGGCTTCCCAGGGGCGCAATGAAAACCGACACGCCCGCAAGCGCGCCCGCTTTCAGAAAACCACGACGCGACAGGCCGAGTTTCCCCATGTACTTCTCCTCAAATGAACGCCCGTAGACCATCCGATGGACGGACGGCCCCACGCCGCCTCGACGCGGGCATGTAAAAATTTGTTCGTGATGCCAAACATCGACGCGCAAGCAACTACGGCGTCTGGGCGTGATGGATGCCGGTCGGCATTGGTTGCCGACAGATAGCGGGCGCGATTTTAAGTCGCAGGGGAAAGGTGAACAACGCTCGGGGCGTCAAGTTCTGTCAAGATTCGACGGCGGCACATGGCGGCGCTGGCGTGCGGCGCGCCCAATGAAAAACGGCGGCCTCTTGCGAGCGCCGCCGTTTGCCTGAACCGATGCAGTGGGGAAATCAATAATCCGCGTCTTCTATCCAGGCCGCCTGGATCGCTTCGAGGATTTTCTCGTTCGAGTTCTGCGGGTCGTCGTCGAAACCGTCGAGTTCCGTCACCCAGCGATGCAGATCCGTGAAACGCACGTATTGGGGATCGACATCCTGATGCGCGTCGGTGAGCGCCATCGCGATCTCCTGGGTATCCGTCCACTTCATGGGCGAGCCTCCTGTCAGTGATTTTCCTTGGCGTGATTGATGGAGTACCGGGGAATCTCGACCACCAGGTCTTCCTCGGCCGGCATCATCGCCTGACATGATAACCGCGAAGTCGGCTCCAGGCCCCAGGCCTTGTCGAGCAGATCGTCTTCGGTCTCCTCCGACGGTTCCAGCGCGTTGAAGCCCTCCCGGATGATCACGTGGCAGGTCGTGCACGCGCACGACTTCTCGCACGCGTGCTCGATTTCGATGCCGTGTTCCAGCAGGTTGTCGCAGATGCTCTTGCCGACATCGGCGTCGATCACCGCGCCGTCCGGGCAGAGTTCGACATGAGGCAGCACAACGATTTGAGGCATGGTTTTCCGTGAATGCTTGAGTGGATCAGACGTCGTCGAGCTTGCGGCCGGCGAGCGCGCGGCGAATGCTCTTGTTCATGCGGCGCGCGGCGAATTCGTCGGTGGCGGCGGACAGCGCTTTGGTCGCGTCTTCGATCTGCTGCGTCGAGTCGCCCTTCGCGAGCGCCGCCAGTTCGGCCGTGAGGGTGTCGATTTCGGCGCGCTCGGCGTCGTCGAGCAATTCGCCGTCGGCGGCGAGGGCCGCGTGCGTCGCTTCGACGAGGCGCTCGGCTTCGACCTGCGCTTCACGCAGCGCGCGGGCGCGCATGTCCGTTTCCGCGGTCCTGAAGCTCTCTTCGAGCATGCGCGCGACGTCGTCATCGGCGAGACCGTAGGACGGCTTCACCACCACCGACGCCTCCACGCCCGACAACTGCTCGCGCGCGAACACGGACAGCAGGCCGTCCGCATCGACCTGATACGTGACGCGGATGCGCGCCGCTCCGGCGGCCATCGGCGGGATGCCGCGCAGCTCGAAACGCGCGAGCGAGCGGCAGTCGGATACGAGCTCCCGCTCGCCTTGCACGACATGGATCGCCATCGCCGTCTGGCCGTCCTTGAACGTCGTGAAATCCTGAGCGCGGGCGGTCGGAATCGTCGAATTGCGCGGGATGATCTTCTCGGTGAGGCCACCCATCGTTTCGACGCCGAGCGACAGCGGGATCACGTCGAGCAGGAGCCAGTCGTCGCCTTCGCCGCGCCGGTTGCCCGCGAGCAGATCCGCCTGAACAGCGGCGCCGAGCGCGACCACCTGATCGGGATCGAGATTGACGAGCGGCGGCTGGCCGAAGAACGCCTCGACCGCACGGCGGATGACCGGCATGCGCGTCGCGCCGCCGACCAGCACCACGCCCTTGATTTCGGCGGGCGTCACTTTCGCGTCGCGCAGCGCCTTTTTCGTCGGCCCGAGCGTGCGGGCGACGAGCGATTCCGTCAGCGCGGCGAACTGCGCTTCGCTCACGGTCACGTCGATTCGCGCGCCCGTCGATAGCGTCGCCTGCACACGCGCTTCACTCGCCGACGACAACGCTTCCTTGGCGGTACGCACGCGGTCGAGCAACAGGCGCACGTCTTCCGGCGCGTCCGGCTGAACGCCTGCCTGCGCGAGCACATGCCGGTACAGCGCGTGATCGAAGTCGTCGCCGCCGAGGGCGGAATCGCCGCCCGCCGCGAGCACTTCGAAGACGCCCTTCGTCAGCTTGAGAATCGACAGGTCGAAGGTGCCGCCGCCGAGGTCATAGACCGCGTAAAGGCCTTCGGCGCCGTTATCGAGGCCATACGCGATCGCGGCCGCGGTCGGTTCGTTCAGCAGGCGCAGCACGTTCAGGCCCGCGAGCCTGGCCGCGTCCTTGGTCGCCTGGCGCTGCGCTTCGTCGAAATAGGCGGGCACGGTGATGACCGCGCCGACGAGGTCCTCGCCGAGCGAATCTTCCGCGCGATAGCGCAAAGTCGCGAGAATTTCCGCCGATACTTCGACCGGGCTCTTCACGCCATCGATGGTGCGAATCTGCACCATGCCGGGGGCGTCGATGAAATCGTACGGCGCGTTCTCCGCGCCCTCCACTTCGCTCTTGCCGCGGCCCATGAAGCGCTTGACGGAGACGATCGTGTTGCGCGGATCGGTGGCGGCTTCTTCCTTCGCGATCCGGCCGATGCGCCGGCCGCCCTTCTCCAGATAGCGCACGACCGACGGCAGCAGCACGTGGCCGTCCTCGTCGGGCAGCGCTTCGGGCACGCTGTTGCGCACGGCGGCCACGAGTGAATTCGTGGTGCCGAGATCGATGCCGACCGCGACGCGCCGCTGGTGCGGCGCGGGCGCCATGCCGGGTTCTGAGATTTGCAGTAAAGCCATCGTTGGTCTTGTGGGGTTGTATCCGGCGCGTGCTGGTCAGTGTTCGAGCCGCTCGATCTGCGCGCCGATTTCATGCGCCACGCGCTCGATGAACATCAACTGACGCACCGCTTCGCTCGCCGCCTGATCGGCCTTGCCGTCGATCAACGCTTCGAGCTTCGTGAAGCGCACGCGCTCTTCGTCGCGCAACTCGTCGAGCAGCGCCTCGAGTGCGCCGACGTTCTTCGCGGCGGCGGCATCCTCGATATTTTCGCGCCATTCCATCTGCTGCATCAGAAAGGCGGGTTCCATCGCCGTGTTGTTTTCCGCGCCGACATCGACGCCGCGCAGCGACAGCATGTAGCGCGCGCGCTTGAGCGGATCGCGCAGTGTCTGATACGCCTCGTTGGCGCGCGTCGCCCATTGCATCGCGAGGCGTCGCTGGGCGTCGCCGGCGGCGGCGAAGCGGTCGGGATGAACTTGCGCCTGCACGGTGCGATAGGCGTCGTCGAGCTTCTGGCGATCGACGGCGAACGTCTGCGGCAGGTCGAAGAGATCGAAATGACTGTCGGTGAGCGTGGCCATGACGTAGTGTGTGTTCAAGAAACGCGAATGAAAAAGGCGGCCCGCGCCGCCTCTTTTGCCGAAACCGCCGGCGTTACTCGCGTCATACGCGGAACGATTCGCCGCAGCCGCACTCGTCCTTCGCGTTCGGATTATTGAAGCGAAAACCCTCATTCAGCCCTTCGCGCGCGAAGTCGAGTTCCGTGCCGTCGAGATACGCGAGGCTTTTCGGATCGATCACGACCTTCACGCCGGCCGATTCGAACACCATGTCTTCCGGTGCGAGTTCATCGACATACTCAAGCTTGTAAGCCAGACCCGAGCAGCCCGTCGTGCGTACGCCCAGGCGCAGGCCGACGCCCTTGCCGCGCCGCGTCAGATACTTCTGCACGTGTTGTGCCGCCTTCTCCGTCAACGTGATTGCCATAGTCTTCGCGTCTCTCGCGCTCAAATCCCGCTTCTCGCAGCGTGGCCGCCGTTCATGCGGCGCCGCTGCGGCCTTGCCCTGCTTCAAAATCCGTCCCGTGCGCGTGCTTACGCTGCCTGTTGCTTCGCTTGCGCTTCCTGCGCTTGCGGAGCGGCCGCGCCGTGACGCTGCTTGTAGTCGGCGACCGCTGCCTTGATCGCGTCTTCCGCGAGGATCGAGCAGTGGATCTTCACCGGCGGCAGCGCCAGTTCCTCGGCGATCTGCGTGTTCTTGATCGACATCGCCTCGTCCAGCGTCTTGCCCTTCACCCATTCGGTGACGAGCGAGCTCGACGCGATCGCCGAACCGCAGCCGTACGTCTTGAACTTCGCGTCTTCGATCACGCCGTCCGCGCCGACACGGATCTGCAGCTTCATCACATCGCCGCAAGCGGGCGCGCCGACCATGCCGGTGCCGACCGTGTCGTCGTCTTTCGAGAACGAGCCGACGTTACGCGGGTTTTCGTAGTGGTCCAGAACCTTGTCGCTATAAGCCATGATTCAAACTCTCCTTTATTCGATGACGCGCGTCGCTCAGTGCGCCGCCCACTGGATGGTCGAAATGTCGATGCCGTCCTTGTGCATTTCCCAGAGCGGCGACAGATCGCGCAGTTTCGCGATCTTGTTCTTGAGCAGGTTGATGACGTAATCGACGTCCTGCTCGGTCGTGAAGCGGCCGACCGTGAAGCGGATCGAGCTGTGCGCGAGTTCGTCGTTGCGGCCGAGCGCACGCAGCACATACGACGGCTCCAGCGAGGCCGACGTGCACGCCGATCCCGACGACACCGCGACATCCTTCACCGCCATGATCAGCGATTCGCCTTCGACGAAGTTGAAGCTGATATTGAGGTTGTGCGGCACACGGCGCTCCATGTCGCCGTTGACGTACACCTCTTCGATATCCTGCAGGCCCTTCAGCAGCCGGTCGCGCAGCATGCGGATGCGCTCGTTTTCGGTCGCCATTTCCTCGCGCGCGATGCGGAACGCCTCGCCCATGCCGACGATCTGATGCGTCGCGAGCGTACCCGAACGCATGCCGCGCTCGTGGCCGCCGCCGTGCATCTGCGCTTCGATGCGCACGCGCGGCTTGCGGCGCACGTACAGCGCGCCGATGCCCTTCGGGCCATACGTCTTGTGCGCCGAGAACGACATCAGATCGACCTTCAGCTTTTGCAGGTCGATTTCGATCTTGCCGGTGGCCTGCGCGGCATCGACGTGAAAAATGATGCCCTTCGCACGCGTGATCTCACCGATCGCCTCGATGTCCTGAATCACGCCGATCTCATTGTTCACGCTCATCACCGAGACCAGGATCGTGTCCGGCCGAATGGCCGCCTTCAGCTTTTCCAGGTCGATGAGACCGTCGTCCTTCACATCCAGATACGTGACTTCGTAGCCTTCGCGCTCCAGCTCACGCGTGGTGTCGAGCACGGCCTTGTGCTCCGTCTTCACGGTGATGATGTGCTTGCCCTTGCTCTTGTAGAAGTGCGCCGCGCCCTTGATGGCGAGGTTGTCCGATTCCGTCGCACCCGAAGTCCAGATGATTTCGCGCGGGTCGGCGTTGACGAGCGCCGCGACGTTCTCGCGCGCTTCCTCGACCGCACGCTCCGCGTCCCAGCCGTACTGGTGGCTGCGCGAGGCCGGATTGCCGAACTGCTCGCGAAGATACGGAATCATCTTGTCCACCACGCGCGGATCGATCGGCGTCGTCGCGCTGTAGTCCATGTAAATGGGCAGGTGGGGAATATCGTTATTCATCAGTCGCTCCGGGATAATCGGTCTAATCGTCTGCCAGGCCGCTGCCTGCCGCGCCGCCGTTGCCGGCTTCGCGCGGCGGCGCAGATCATCCGGCCAGATTGAAAATGGAATTCGGGCCCTTGGGCACGACACGCGCGGCCTCGACGCCGGCCGGCTCGGCGCGCCGGTCGCGCAACACCGCCGCGGAACCTTCGCGGGCGCGCTGCTGGTCGACCAGGTCTTTCAGCGAGACGGAATCGAGGTACTCGACCATCTTCTGATTGAGCGTCGCCCACAGCTCGTGCGTCATGCAGTGGCCGTCGTGCTGCTTCGTGCCTTCGCACGCGCCCTTGCCGCCGCACTGCGTGGCGTCGATCGGCTCGTCGACCGCGATGATGATGTCGGCCACGGTGACGTTTTCCGCGCGGCGCGCGAGGTTGTACCCGCCACCCGGACCGCGTACCGATTCGACGATCTCATGGCGCCGCAGCTTGCCGAACAGTTGTTCGAGGTAGGAAAGCGAGATGCGCTGGCGCTGACTGATGCCTGCCAGCGTCACCGGGCCCTGCTCCTGGCGCAACGCCAGGTCGATCATCGCCGTGACGGCGAAACGGCCTTTCGTGGTGAGTCTCATAATTGGGGGCTAACGCTAATACTCGATGATTTTCGTCAAGTATAAATAGCCCACAGTTTTAGTCAAGTATCTGGGGCGAAATATGTAGCGGTTTAAGGGGATTTTTCGCCCGCTGCTTTCTGCCGCGTCGGCTCGCGCCCGTTCACGCCATCAGCTGCGCGCGCAACGTCTTGAGCAAGCCCGCGCACGCGTCTTCGCACTGATCGAGCACGCGCTCGAAGCCTTCCTCGCCGCCGAAGTACGGATCGACCACGACGCGGCTGTCATCGAGCGTGGCGAATTCCATCAGCAGACGAATCTTGTCCCGGTGCTCCGGCGGACAGACCGAGGCGAGCGCCGACGCGTTCGCGTCGTCCATGACGATGAAGAGGTCGAAGCGCGCGAAATCGTCCGCCGCGACCTGACGGCCTCGCAGGCTGGACAAGTCGTAGCCGCGTTTCTTCGCCGCGCGCTGGGCGCGCTCATCCGGAGGCTGGCCGATGTGCCAGTCCCCCGTGCCCGCCGAATCGATGATGATCCGGTCCGCGAGCCTGGCCTGCGCGACCAGTTCGCGCATGACCGCTTCCGCGCTGGGAGACCGGCAGATGTTGCCGAGACAGACGAAGCAGACAGCGATCGAATTCATCGGGACGAGAACGTGAAGAACGATGGGGGCGGCGCGGTCGGATTATACAAAGTGGTGACAAAACGCGCCGGGACGGCCGGTTCGGCGAATCAGCGTTCCTCGCGGTGGATGTCGTGGGTGACGAACCGCGCTTCGCCGTTCGGCATTTCGAGCCAGTCCCGACGAGCGAGCGTGCGGCGGATATCCGTGAGCCCGCTTTCCCAGTGTTCGCGCATGGTCGACAGGCCGAACTGGTAGTCCTTGTAATGTCCCTCGTACTCTTTCTGGCGGTAGATCAGATGGATGATGTTATAGCGCTTGGAGCACGCGAGTTCCGCGGCTCGGCGGCACCATTCGTCGTTCTTGCGGACCTCTTCGGGAACGAGATCGAGCACGTGCTGCAGCACGTTGCGGTACCGCTGTGCGCGCTGCATCTGATCGGTCACGAGTCGCGTGCGGCTCGAATACTGCACGTCTTTCACGCGGCCCATCACATCGACGATGCTGTCCGGCACCGGTCCCCGCGCGCTCCACAGGTCGACCTGAAAGCCGAGCGTATCGCGGCGCGGCGTAGCCTGCGCGATCTCGTACAAGGGTGTGTTCGACATGAGGCCGCCGTCCCAGTAGAACTGGCCGTCGATTTCGACCGCCGCGAAGCCGGGCGGCAGCGCACCCGAAGCCATGAAGTGCTCGACGCGCAGCTTCATCTGCGTGTTGTCGAAATAGGCGAAGTTGCCCGTGCCGACGTTGACCGCGCCAACCGACACGCGTGTCTCGCCCGAGTTGATTCGATCGAAGTCGCAGAGGCGCTCGAGCGTGGCTTTTAGCGGCGTCGTGTCGTAGTAGCTGGCGGTTTGCGGCGAACCGGCGGCCAGCGGAGACGGCGGCGGGAAGCGCGGCACGAAGAAGTCTTTCTGCCCTTCCACGAGCGCCCCGACCGCCTGGAGGGCGGTGAATGCCTTTCGGATTTCGTCGGGCGACTCGAACAACGCGCGCTCCGCGAACGCGGGCAACGGAAAGCCGAAGGCCGGCTGACAGATCGTTTCCCAGAACTCCAGCAGACGCGTCGCGCGATTCTCCGGCGCATTGCCCGCGATGATCGCCGTATTCAGCGCGCCGATCGAAATGCCGGCGATCCAGTTCGGATGGATATCCGCCTCGTGCAGCCCCTGATAGACGCCGGCCTGATACGCGCCGAGTGCGCCGCCGCCCTGCAGCATGAGCGCGATCGTCTCGTACGGGGGCAACGCGATGCGCTTGTCAGGGGCCGGCTTGCTGTGCGCAGCGGGCGCGGTTTGGTTCTCGGTGAGCGGTTCCATGTCTGCCACGACGCGCCCCCTTATTGCATGTGCCAGCCGTGACTGACGACAAACGACTGCCCCGTCAGCGCCGCCGTTTCGAACGCGGACAGGAAGAGCACCGTCTGCGCGACGTCGTCGACCGTGGTGAACACGCCGTCTACCGTGCCGCCCAGCATTACGCGGCGAATGACTTCTTCCTCGCTGATGCCCAGCTCCTTCGCCTGCTCGGGAATCTGCTTGTCGACGAGCGGCGTGCGCACGAACCAGGGACAGACAACATGCGAGCGGACGTTATGCTTCGCGCCCTCCTTCGCCAGCACGCGTGAGAGCCCCAGCAGACCGTGCTTGGCCGTGACGTAAGCCGACTTGAGCGGTGACGCCTCCTGCGAATGCACCGATCCCATGTAGATGACTACGCCGCCGCGGTCGTCCTTGTACATGTGTCGCAGCGCGGCGCGGGTGGTCAGAAACGCCCCGTCGACGTGGATCGCCATCATTTTCTTCCAGTCGGCGTAGGCGTAGCTCTCGATCGGATTGACGATCTGAATCCCCGCGTTCGATACGAGAATGTCCACCGAGCCCAGCTCCGCCGCGACGCGGTCGATGCCGCTATCGACGGCTTGTTCGTCGGTGACGTCCATCGCAATGCCGACCGCCTTGCCGCCTTTCCCGCGAATCTCGGCGGCGACGGCATCCGCGCCGGCCTGATTCAGATCGGCGATCGCGACCGCCGCGCCTGCCTCGGCGAGCGTAAAAGCGATCGCGCGGCCGATGCCGCTCGCCGCGCCCGTTACTACCGCCGTCTTGCCGTCGAGCTTACCGTTCTGTGACATGCGAATCTCCTTGTCGGATGACTGAATGACAACACGCGATGCAGCGGCCCATCAAGCTGTCCGTTCGGCATAGGACCAATTGAGCGATGCATGCGACACCGCCTATGCCGTTCGGCTGACTACTACGCGCGGCCGGGACCGGCTATTGTGCATGAACGCCGTGGTGCGCCGCACCAGCGTATCAACCCGTAAGCCGGTCGCACATGCTCCGCTACAATCGGCTGTTTAGCTCTCATTTCAGGCGCCATTCGCCATGCTCAGTTACCGCCACGCCTTTCATGCCGGCAATCACGCCGACGTGCTGAAGCACGCGATCGTCATTCAAATGCTTCGTTATCTGGGCCTCAAGGACAAGTCGTACTGGTACATCGACACTCATTCGGGCGCGGGCGTGTACGCGCTCACCGAAGGCTTCGCGGCCAAGAACGCCGAGTACGAAACCGGCATCGCGCGGCTGTGGGACCGCACGGATCTGCCCGCACTGCTTTCGGATTACGTCGACGAAGTACGGGCGTTGAATCCGGACGGCGGCTTGCGCTTTTATCCCGGCTCGCCGTACCTGGCGTGGCGCGCGATGCGCGAGCAGGACCGCATGCGGCTCTTCGAACTGCACAGCACGGAGATCGACGTGCTGCGCCACAATTTTCGCGATGCCGGCCGCCGCGCCATGATCTACGACGGCGACGGCTTCGACGGCATCAAGGCGCTTCTTCCGCCGCCCCCGCGCCGTGCGCTGGTGTTGATTGATCCGTCGTATGAGGACAAGCGCGATTACGCGCGCACGCTGACGTGTCTCGAGGAATCGCTGAAGCGGTTCGCGACGGGCACCTACGCGGTGTGGTACCCGCAGGTCGCGCGTTTGGAGTCGCAGCGCTTCGCGGAACAGTTGAAGGCCATTCAGCCGAACGGATGGCTGCACGCCTCGCTGACGATCAAGGCGCCGCCGGCGGACGGTTTCGGTCTCTTCGGCAGCGGCATGTTCATCCTGAATCCGCCGTACAAGCTGGCGAGCGAACTCAAGGGCGCGCTGCCCTACCTGGTCGATGTGCTGGGGCAGGACGCGAACGCATCGTTCAAGCTGGAGCACCGCGCGGACTGAGCCGGCGGCGTTCAGGGATACGGCGCACGCTGCCTGCGATAGTGGCCCTGGCTCGTACCCGGCGACACTGCGCTCTCGCCGCCATACTGAACATACGGCGAAACGACGATCGGCTGCTGCTCTTGTTGCTGCAAGCCTGGCAACGTCGCCATCGGCACCATGCCGGGCGCTCCGAGCGGCGCGCTTTGCAGAACCGTTCCGCTCACGCCGCTGTGGATGCCGGTCTGCGTGTCGAGCACGAGCGGTTCACCGCCAGGCTTGGCCCAGGCCACCTGACAACATGGCACGCACACGGCGACGAGCATACAGATACGCAACTTCATCTTCTTGCGGATAGCGCCTGGCATCGCTGGCTCGATTGAATAGACGAAACGCTTTACCTTACCCCGGTGGCAAGCTTTACGCTAGGCGCTTCGACTCGGACAACAGCTCTAAGGAGAATCGATGAAACCTACAAGCGCGCTACTCGCCGTCTGCATCGCCTTCTGCAGCGCGACCGCTATCGCACAAACGACGGCGCCCGCGCACGGCGACATGCCTGGCATGAACGCGAGCCAGCCTGCGGCGAGCGACACGGATTTCCCTTCCACGGCTGCCTTTCAGGCCGCGGACCAGTCGATGATGTCGGCCATGTCGGACATTCAGTACACCGGCGACGCGGACCGCGATTTCGTCGCGCACATGATCCCGCATCATCGGGGCGCGGTCGAGATGGCGAAGATCGAGCTGAAGTACGGGAAAGACGCGAAGCTGCGCAAGCTGGCTAAGGAAATCATTGTGGCGCAGGACAAGGAAATCGCGTTCATGAATCAGTGGCTGGCCGCGCATCCGGAGAAAAAGTAAGGTTCGCGCGCACCGCGCACCCCGCCAGAAACGACAAAGCCCCGCAATGCGGGGCTTTCATTCGACTTCTTGCGCTGTTCGCGCGGGGCTCGTTGCCTTAGAAGTTGTAGCCGTTGTTCTCGAGCGAGCGGATGCGCTTCTCGAGTTGAACCACGTCCGACGATTGCGCGAGGTATTCTTCGCGGCGGCGTTGTTCGGCGGCTTCAAACCAGATGCTGAGTTTTTCGAGCAGGATTGCAAACATGATGTTCTCCAAGGATTCTGTATGGTCCCTGGCGTTCGGGTCAGGGATAACCCGCATTAGGGATAACCCGGATTATAGCGGTGCCCTCAGGAATCCGGTAGTGAAATGCATGCATAAGGTGCATTCTGTTTCGGAATGGTGCGTGCCGAAACCATGTCCAGAGCGTTGATTTATCGAGAAACGGCAACTTCGGAGCACCATAACGGTGCATTTACTGCGCGAGTTTGTCCAAGATCGGGCACTCGGGCCGGCCATCGCCGTGGCAATGCTTCGCCAGGTGCGTCAGCGTGTCGCGCATGTCGGTCAGTTCCGCGATGCGCCGATCCAGTTCTGCAACATGCTCCAGCGCAATGGCCTTCACTTCCGCGCTCGCGCGCGAGCGGTCTTGCCACACCGCCAGCAGTTTCCGAATGTCTTCCACGAGAAAGCCGAGCCTGCGCGCCTGGCGCACGAAGCGCAGCGCATGCACCTCCTGCGGCCCGTACACGCGATACCCCGCCGACGTACGCCCGACCGGATTAAGCAGTCCGACACTCTCGTAATAGCGAATCATCTTGGCCGTCACGCCCGATGCGCGCGCAGCCTCGCCGATGTTCATGGTCCGCTCCTTCGTTATTTATTGGCCCGACTCTACACCTTCCCATTATGGCAAGGTATACGATGTCGATATTGAGGCTCATTCGAAGAGGAAACCGACATGACGGAATTCAGGGTTCAAGGTATGAGTTGCCAGCATTGCGTCGCTGCGGTCACGCGCTCGATTCAGGAGATCGATCCGAAAGCGCAGGTGCGCGTCGACCTCGACAACGGCAAGGTCGCGATCGATTCCACGCAGCCGGAACAGGCGCTGAAGGATGCCATCGACGACGCCGGCTACACGGTCGTCGGCGTCGCATCGGCATGAGGGGCGGCGAGCGCTTCACGGTCGCGCTGATCGGGGCGTCGGGACTGCTCGGACGCGCGGTCGCGGCGGAACTGGCGCAACACGCGAAGGACTGGCGTGTCGTGCGTACGGCATATCGCCGGCCCGCGGCCGGAAGCGTGCCGCTCGACATTCGCGATCACGAGGCCGTGCGCGCCTTCCTTCGGCGTGAGAAGCCGCAGGCGGTCGTCGTTGCGGCGGCAGAGCGCCGGCCGGACGTGTGCGAGAACGACCCCGCGCTCGCTCGCGCATTGAACGTCGAGGCGCTCGGCGCGATCGCTGCCGAAGCGCGCGCGCTCGGCGCCTGGGTTCTGTCGATTTCAACCGATTACGTGTTCGACGGCACGTCCCCGCCGTATTCGCCCGATGACGCCCCCGCGCCGCTCAACGCCTACGGCCAAAGCAAGCTGGACGGCGAACGTGCGTTGCTCGGCTGCGATCCGAACGCGTGCGTGCTGCGCTTGCCGCTGCTTTACGGGCCGGTCGTCGACTGGGGCGAATCGGCGGTGACGAGCCTCACGCCGGCGATCGTCGCATCGGCTGATCCGGCGAACGCGCCCGCCACGATGGACGCCTGGGCGACGCGTTATCCGACTTACACGCCCGACGTCGCGGTGGCAATCCGCGGCATGATCGGGCACCACGCGCGGGGCGCGACGATCTCGGGCATCACCCAATGGTCCGGCGACGAGCCGATGACGAAGTTCGATATCGCGGAACGCATCGCGCGGGCGCTGAAGGTCGACGCGAAACTGATCGCGCAGCGCACACCCGCCGACGCAACCCCGCGACCGCGCGACTGCCATCTCGATTCGGCGCGGCTCGAAGCGCTCGGTATCGGCCGGCGCACGCCGTTCGATACGGCTATCGCCAGTCTGCTGGCGGGCTATCCGGCACTGCCGGCGCAGTGACGCTCAGTGAAAATCGCGACTCGCCGCAGCGAGGCGGCCGAGCATCGCGGTATGGTCTTCGAGCCGTTGCGCGACGAGATGCCGCACGTCGCCCTCGTTCTGCCAGACGCCATGCACGCCGAGCAGCGATGACCCGAGCAACACCTTGCGCTGCTTTTCGACGAGCCCCGGCCAGACGATCACGTTGATTGCGCCCGTTTCGTCTTCGATCGACACGAAGATCGTGCCGTTAGCAGTGCCCGGCCGCTGACGCACCGTCACGATGCCGCATGCGCGCACGATGCGTCCGCTTTTCAGATCCGCCAGATCGGCGGCCGTCCTGAAGCGCAGGCGCGAGAGCTTTGCGCGCAGCAACGCGAGCGGATGGCGGTTGAGCGTGAGCCCGAGACTCGCATAGTCATCGACGATTTCGCGGCCTTCCGATGCCTGCGGCAACGCGAGCGGCGCTTCGGTCATCGGGGCATCGCGCAGCAATTCCGGCGCGCGCTGCTGTGCGGTCACCGCCCACCACGCCTGACGCCGGTGCCCCGCGATGCTCGCGAGCGCATTGCCGGCCGCCAGCGCTTCGAGTTCCCGACGCGACAGCGCCGCGCGCCGCGTGAGATCGTCGACATCGACGAAAGGCGCTTCGGCGCGCGCGATCATGATCCGCTCGGCCGCGGCTTGCGGCAGACCCTTGATCAGTTGCAGGCCGATCCGCACGCCCGGCCCATTGGCGCCGTATCGCTGCGCGGCCAGCGTGATGCGCGCTTTCAGCTTGCGCGCGCCGCGCCGCATGGTCTTGCGAAACACCTGATCCGGTAGCGGCGTGCCGTAGAACTGCTGACGCCGCTGCTCCCTGCCGGGATCGAACACGACGCGCTCGCCCCTCCCAGGCGCCCTTTCCAGCACGGATTCCCAGTCGCTCAGCGAAACATCCGGCGCGAAAACCTCGACGCCGTGACGCCGCGCGTCCTGCACGAGTTGCGACGGCGAATAGAACCCGAGCGGCTGGCTGTTCAGCAAGCCGGCAAGAAACGCCGCGGGCTCGTAACGCTTGATCCACGCGCTGAAATAGACGAGCAGCGCGAAACTCGCCGAGTGGCTCTCCGGGAAACCGTATTCGCCGAAGCCCTCGATCTGCTTGCACACACGCGCCGCGAAGTCGTGCTCGTAGCCGCGCGCGAGCATCTTCTTCATCAGGTCGGCCTGATACTCCTCCAGATAACTGCCGCGTCGCCAGGCGGCCATCGCGCGGCGCAACTGATCGGCCTCTTCCGCCGAATAGCCCGCCGCGACCATCGCCAGCTTCATCACCTGCTCCTGAAAAATCGGCACGCCGAGCGTGCGGCCGAGCACCGGCCGCAGTTCTTCCTTCGGGTAGTCCGCGTCTTCCAGACCCTGCTTGCGTCGCAAATACGGATGCACCATGCCGCCCTGAATCGGGCCGGGCCGCACGATCGCTACTTCGATCACGAGGTCGTAGTACTTTTGGGGCCGCAAGCGCGGCAGCATGCTCTGCTGCGCCCGGGATTCGATTTGAAACACGCCGATGGTATCCGCGCGGCAACACATCTCATACACCGCCTTGTCTTCGCGGCGAATGTGCGTAATGCCGAAATTCGGGACACCGCGCCGCAGCGCGACGAACTCGAGTGCGCGGCGGATCGCCGACAGCATGCCGAGCGCGAGCACATCTACTTTCAGGAGCTTGAGCTGGTCGATGTCGTCCTTGTCCCACTGGATCACACAGCGGTCTTTCATCGCGGCGTTTTCGATCGGCACGAGCCGCGACAGCCTCTCGCGCGCAATCACGAAGCCGCCGACGTGCTGCGACAGGTGGCGCGGAAATCCGCGCAGTTCGCGCGTCAGGCGGATGAGATGCCGCGTGATGTGCGAGTCCTCGCTAAAACCCGCCTCTCTGAGATAGCCGGCGACCGCCGACGGTCCATCCCACCACTGCTGCGACTTGCCGATGCGTTCGATCAGCGATGCATCGAGTCCGAGCGCCTTGCCGACGTCCTTCAGCGCGCTTCTCGTGTGATACGTCGTGACCGACGCCGCCAGCGACGCGCGATGCCGCCCATACTTCCGATAAATGTACTGGATGACTTCCTCGCGCCGCTGGTGCTCGAAATCGACATCGATATCGGGCGGCTCGTTGCGCGCCCGCGAGATGAAGCGCTCGACCAGGAGACCCATCCGGACCGGATCGAGCTCGGTGATGAAGAGACAGAAGCAGATGATGGAGTTCGCCGCCGAACCGCGTCCCTGACACAGGATGCCCTGGCTGCGCGCGAATGCGACGATGTCGTAGACCGTCAGGAAATACTTCTCGTATTTCAGTTCGGCGACGAGTTCCAGTTCCTTGTCGATCTGGCCGATGGTGTCGGCGTCGAATCCGTCCGGCCAGCGCTGCTTCGCGCCCTCGATCACCTTTTTGCGCAAATAGCTGGCGGGCGTCTCGCCGGTCGGCACGAGTTCCTCGGGATATTCGTACTGAAGCTCGTCGAGCCGGAACGTGCAGCGGGCTGCGACTTTCAGCGTTTCCGCGATCGCCGCCTTCGGATACAGCGCGCCGATACGCAAGCGCGTGCGCAAATGCCGCTCCGCGTTCGCTTCGAGCGCATACCCGCATTCGCCGAGCGGCCGGCCCAGTCGAATGGCGGTCAGCGTGTCCTGCAACGGCTTGCGCGATCGCGCGTGCATCAGCGCGCCGCTTGCCGCGACGAGCGGCAGACCGCTCGCCTCTGAGATGACGCGGCATGAGGCGAGACGCTCGTCGTCGCTGCCGTCCTGCCACAACTCCAGCGCGAGCCACGCTCGCCCCGCCGCGAAACCGGCGAGCCAGTGCGCGCGGTCGAGCGTGTCGGCAAGCGTCGCTGCGCGCTGCGGCACGAGAATCAGCAGGCAGCCGGGCAAATGCTTCAGATGCGCGATGTCGCCGCGCAAGTCGGTGACGTCCGTGGCATCGGACGATGCGGCCGGATCGGTGAAATCTTCCGGCCCCAGCCGATATTGGCCTTTCGGCGAACGCGAACGCGCGAGCGAAATCAGCTCCGACAGATTGCCGTAGCCTTCGCGGTTCGTCGCGAGCGCGATGAGCGTGCAGAACGGCTGGCCATCCGCATCCGTCAGATGCAATTCGCTGCCGATAATGAGCTTCAACGTCGGCTTGTCGGGTAGCGGCTGGCCTGCGAGCCGTGCGGCCTCGATCGCGGCTTTCGCCTTTGCCTGAATGTCCTTGATCGCGCCATGCGCGCGGACGACGCCCGCAAGTGAACACTCGTCGGTGACGGCGAGCGCGGTATAGCCGTGTTCGAGCGCGGCAGCGGCCAGTTCCTGCGGATGCGACGCGCCGCGCAGAAACGAGAAGTTGCTCAGGCAGTGCAGTTCGGCATATCCGGGCAAAAGCGCCGATGCAGACACCGCGCCCGACAAGTCGCTGCCCTCGCCGCTCAGACCGATGATGTCGTTCAGATCGTCCATGGCGGCGTCATCCGAAAAATCCGTGCAGGAACCAGGCGCCGCTCAATCGCTCGCGATAAAGCCAGAACATGCGGCCGCGATCGTCAGAGGCGACGTAATAGTCGCGCTGCACGCCGTTGCCGTCCCACCATCCCGCCTCGATGCGCTCGGTGCGGCTGATCAGCTTCAGCGGACGACGATAGAACGGCCGCTCGTTGCGCAGCTTCAGTGGCTGCGGTGTCTCCAGAATCCACGACGGGCGCGGCTGCGAAGGAACAGCCCGGTCGGGAAGTTCTAACTGCTCGCCGAGTTCCATGTCCGGCTCCGCCGTTTCCTGCTCTTCGTCAGGTAGTGCTTCGGCAGGCGCTTCCTTCGGCTTTTTCCCGCGCTTCGGCCTGGCATCGCGCACGATCTGATACGGCTCGACCGTCATTGCCGCCTCCGGCCGATGATCCTCGCGCGCGACCAGTTGCACGACGTTCTCCGCGCCCAGCCGCGCGCTCAGACGTTCGAGCAGTTGCGCCATCGATTCGTTATCGGAGGTGGGCATCGGAAAAAGCGTGTCGGACGGCGGCGCGTGCTCGCTGACCTTGTCGGCAAGCAGCTTCATCTCGATGACCGGCGCGATGAGCGTCGTCTGATTCAGCTTTTCGCGCAGCAGCCAGAGGATGTGGTCGGCATCGCGCGTCGGCACGGCCCAGCCGATCTGCAACGTCGAGGTTTTCGGCGCGTTGCGCGCGGCGAGTTCGTGCTCGAGCAGCAGAGCGAATCCGCTGACGGCGGCGTGATGCGCGCTCAGCCAGCCGGCCAACTGCAGCACGAGCCGGCGCGCTGCGAACAGCAACGCCTCGGCACTATCGACGCGCGCCTGCAATTCGAGCCGCGCCTCGAACGATGCGGGCGCGCAAAACGCCTCGCGAGGATCCGGCGCCTGCCCGTACGCCTGCGCGAGCCACTGCAGAATGCCTTGACCGAACCGGCGCGCCACGCCCTTGCGCGGCAAGCGGCGCAAATCGGCGAGCGTCGAGCAGCCGATCTGTTCGAACACATTGCCATGCGATTCCGCCGACGGAACGAGCGACACCGGCAAGGCGTCGAGCACGCGCACGAGCGTCGTACCTTTCACGATTCGCACACGACGCGTCACGCGTCGCGTACGCGCGTGCGCGAGCAGCCACGCGCCCCACGGAGTCGGCGCGCAACCCAGGCGTGAAGTAAAGCCGCAGCCCCTCACCGTGGACGTCACCTTCGCCAGCAGCGCGCGCAGCCCGCCGAACAGCCGCGTGCTCCCGCTGACTTCCAGCAGCACCGTATTGGCGTGCGCGAGCACGACCTTCGGCGTAAAGGCGAGCAAGGCCAACGCGACGGCTTCGAGCGCGCGCTGCTCCTCGCTGATATCCACCGCCAGCAGCGTCAGGTGCGGCGCCAGCGCAAACGCGTGCGAGCGCGTGCTGCCGGGCCGCACGCCGAGCCGAAACGCGATGAGATCGGGCAGCAGGATGCGCGCGTGATCGGCAAGCGCGAAGCAAGGCTGGTCGATGGCGTCTGCTGGGTCGTCATTGCCCGTCGGCCTCGCTCCAGGCGAAATCGAACTCGCCGATGCGGATGGCATCGATGGCGGCCTGACTGCTTCGAGCGACAAAAGCGGCAATGTCACCGCTATCCACAACATGTTTGACCTCTCGTGCTTTCCTTTGCTGACTCGCGCGACGCAAATGCTCGGGCAACGCCGGCAACTGCAACGGCAAGCGCAACTGCAACGGCTTCTCCAGCAGCGGACCGCGCCGCTTGATGATGTCGATTTCCAGCATGACGGCCTGCATCCATTCGCGACGGTTCATCGTCTGTGCGGTGGGCGGGAGGATCGGCTTGCACACCATGCGCAACGGCGCGGCGGAAGATTGCTTTGCGGCATTGAGCGGGCGGAACAAAAACGCCAACGATTGCGACTCCTGGGCCGCCACCTGAAGTCGGCGCAACGCTTCAGGACGCGCTTTCGGCAGCCAGATCAGCACTGCGCCGATGCCCTCCTGCTTCAGCGACTGTTCCGCGGCCCACAGCACCTGCTCGTCAGTTGCTCTGACCCAAACCAGCTTGTTCGTCGCGATGTGCATCGCCCGGAAGGCGGCGAAATTAGGCATCCACGGTGGCGCGATGAGTACGACGGAACGACTCTGGATGGTCGTCAGTTCTCGAAGGCAGCGTGCAAGCAGGCGGACTTCCCCAACGCCGCTCTCTTCGATCAGCAATTCCGTCACGGTGCCGGGAAGCCAGCCTGCGCCGGGCAAAACGCGATCAAGTAACCGATAACCGCTCGAGATAACATTCGGATGCGACGAGCTGAACTGCTCGCCTTGCCACAGTTGCTGTTGCAAGCGCGCAGTCAGCTGGAAATCGAGCAATGAAAGTGCGGCACCCATATGTTCCCGCTCGATAAATTGGACGGGCCGCTCATGCCTGATACGTGGCGACCTCTAGCTGTACTGTATATTTATACAGTATTTCGAGGGGAATGGTAACCGCTAGGGGTAGTAGGAGTGGGGCTTAGGAGTGCGAGGAAAGGCGGGTTACTGCGAAGATTCTTGCGCCGAAACGCAAAAACCCCACCTTTATGGGGTGGGGTTTTTGTTTAAGGCATGAGGAGCCTGACGATTACCTACTTTCACACGGGGATCCGCACTATCATCGGCGTGGAGTCGTTTCACGGTCCTGTTCGGGATGGGAAGGGGTGGGACCGACTCGCTATGGTCATCAGGCATGACTTGTTGTTGTCTCGCGAGGTGGCGCGACAACCAATCTGGGAAGAAGTAGATTCGGTAGTGACTGTTGGGCACAGTCGCGTCACTCAACCGGCGTGCTCCCTTCGGGGGTTGCATTGAGTAAGCGCTAAAGCGCTAACTCACTGTGAAACACACTGGTTATAGGATCAAGCCTTACGGGCAATTAGTATCAGTTAGCTCAATGCATTACTGCACTTACACACCTGACCTATCAACGTCCTGGTCTGGAACGACCCTTCAAGGGGCTCGAAGCCCCGGGGATATCTCATCTTAAGGCGAGTTTCCCGCTTAGATGCTTTCAGCGGTTATCTCTTCCGAACATAGCTACCCGGCGATGCCACTGGCGTGACAACCGGTACACCAGAGGTTCGTCCACTCCGGTCCTCTCGTACTAGGAGCAGCCCCCTTCAAATATCCAACGCCCACGGCAGATAGGGACCAAACTGTCTCACGACGTTTTAAACCCAGCTCACGTACCTCTTTAAATGGCGAACAGCCATACCCTTGGGACCGGCTACAGCCCCAGGATGAGATGAGCCGACATCGAGGTGCCAAACACCGCCGTCGATATGAACTCTTGGGCGGTATCAGCCTGTTATCCCCAGAGTACCTTTTATCCGTTGAGCGATGGCCCTTCCATACAGAACCACCGGATCACTATGACCTGCTTTCGCACCTGCTCGACTTGTCGGTCTCGCAGTTAAGCACGCTTATGCCATTGCACTATCAGCACGATTTCCGACCGTACCTAGCGTACCTTCGTACTCCTCCGTTACGCTTTGGGAGGAGACCGCCCCAGTCAAACTGCCTACCATGCACTGTCCCCGATCCGGATCACGGACCAAGGTTAGAACCTCAAACAAACCAGGGTGGTATTTCAAGGACGGCTCCACCGAAACTGGCGTTCCGGTTTCATAGCCTCCCACCTATCCTACACAGATCGGTTCAAAGTCCAATGCAAAGCTACAGTAAAGGTTCATGGGGTCTTTCCGTCTAGCCGCGGGGAGATTGCATCATCACAAACACTTCAACTTCGCTGAGTCTCGGGAGGAGACAGTGTGGCCATCGTTACGCCATTCGTGCAGGTCGGAACTTACCCGACAAGGAATTTCGCTACCTTAGGACCGTTATAGTTACGGCCGCCGTTTACCGGGACTTCAATCAAGAGCTTGCACCCCATCATTTAATCTTCCGGCACCGGGCAGGCGTCACACCCTATACGTCCACTTTCGTGTTTGCAGAGTGCTGTGTTTTTATTAAACAGTCGCAGCCACCAGTTTATTGCAACCTCTTCACCCTTCTGGCGCAGGCCAGTCAAGCTACAGAGGCGTACCTTATCCCGAAGTTACGGTACCAATTTGCCGAGTTCCTTCTCCCGAGTTCTCTCAAGCGCCTTAGAATACTCAT
This sequence comes from Caballeronia sp. LZ016, assembly GCF_031450805.1. Taxonomy (NCBI): domain Bacteria; kingdom Pseudomonadati; phylum Pseudomonadota; class Betaproteobacteria; order Burkholderiales; family Burkholderiaceae; genus Caballeronia; species Caballeronia sp. LZ016. The sequence goes on along the minus strand of NZ_JARTVY010000001.1, from coordinate 2,004,454 downwards.
CTCGCCCACCTGTGTCGGTTTGCGGTACGGTCATCGTTAGACTGAAGCTTAGAGGCTTTTCTTGGAACCACTTCCAATTGCTTCGCTTCCGAAGAAGCTCGCGCCACACCCTTGAATCCTGTGCCCGGATTTGCCTGAGCACCTTCTCCAATGCAGCGACCGGGACGTCCAACACCCGGACAACCTTCCGCGATCCGTCCCCCCATCGCATCTAACAATGGTGCAGGAATATTGACCTGCTTCCCATCAGCTACGCATTTCTGCCTCGCCTTAGGGGCCGACTCACCCTACGCCGATGAACGTTGCGTAGGAAACCTTGGGCTTACGGCGAGGGGGCTTTTCACCCCCTTTATCGCTACTCATGTCAGCATTCGCACTTCCGATACCTCCAGCATGCCTTTCGACACACCTTCGCAGGCTTACGGAACGCTCTCCTACCACACGTACTTGCGTACGCATCCGCAGCTTCGGTGACTGGCTTGAGCCCCGTTACATCTTCCGCGCAGGACGACTCGATCAGTGAGCTATTACGCTTTCTTTAAAGGGTGGCTGCTTCTAAGCCAACCTCCTGACTGTTTTAGCCTTCCCACTTCGTTTCCCACTTAGCCAATCTTGGGGACCTTAGCTGGCGGTCTGGGTTGTTTCCCTCTTGACACCGGACGTTAGCACCCGATGTCTGTCTCCCGTGATTGCACTCTTCGGTATTCGGAGTTTGCTATGGCGTAGTAATCCGCAATGGACCCCACAACCATGACAGTGCTCTACCCCCGAAGGTGATACACGAGGCACTACCTAAATAGTTTTCGGAGAGAACCAGCTATTTCCAAGTTTGTTTAGCCTTTCACCCCTATCCACAGCTCATCCCCTAACTTTTCAACGTTAGTGGGTTCGGTCCTCCAGTACGTGTTACCGCACCTTCAACCTGGCCATGGATAGATCACTTGGTTTCGGGTCTACGCCCAGCAACTGATCGCCCTATTCGGACTCGCTTTCGCTACGCCTGCCTTAATCAGTTAAGCTCGCTACTGAACGTAAGTCGCTGACCCATTATACAAAAGGTACGCCGTCACCCCTTGCGAGGCTCCGACTGTTTGTATGCATGCGGTTTCAGGATCTATTTCACTCCCCTCCCGGGGTTCTTTTCGCCTTTCCCTCACGGTACTGGTTCACTATCGGTCGATCACGAGTATTTAGCCTTGGAGGATGGTCCCCCCATCTTCAGACAGGATTTCACGTGTCCCGCCCTACTTGTCGTACCCCTAGTTCTTCCACGCTGCTTTCGCTTACAGGGCTATCACCTGCTATGGCCGCACTTTCCAGAGCGTTCAGCTAACAATGCAGATAAAGAGTACAGGCTCTTCCCATTTCGCTCGCCACTACTTTGGGAATCTCGGTTGATTTCTTTTCCTGCGGTTACTTAGATGTTTCAGTTCACCGCGTTCGCTCCACATGACCTATGTATTCAGTCATGGGTGACCCATACGGGCCGGGTTTCCCCATTCGGACATCTTCGGATCAATGCTCGTTTGCCAGCTCCCCGAAGCTTTTCGCAGGCTACCGCGTCCTTCATCGCCTGTGATCGCCAAGGCATCCACCACATGCACTTGTTCGCTTGACCCTATAACGAGTGCGTCTCTCATCGAGCCACATCCGCCATAGGCTGAGTTTTCGCGTTGTGCCGTATTCCAAGTCATCATTAAGATCACTTTTCATACTCGATACAATCACTACCCTGAACCTGCTACTCACGCCCATCTCTAAGCGCTTTCCCAGATTCTCTTTACTACTTCTTCCAGATTGTTAAAGAACGTTTAGCCGACAAGCGTGTTTCAATACTTGCGACATCAACTGGCTAGCAATCGCCAATGCTTAACGCTTACCCGAAGCGCTAGGCATTGAGGATTGGTGGAGGATGACGGGATCGAACCGACGACCCCCTGCTTGCAAAGCAGGTGCTCTCCCAGCTGAGCTAATCCCCCGATGAGGCCTGACTAAGGTGTTGCCCAGCCACGCCTGATTCGGATGGTGGGTCTGGTTGGATTCGAACCAACGACCCCCGCCTTATCAAGACGGTGCTCTAACCGACTGAGCTACAGACCCTTAGCCTGTCTTTCTGACAGCCGATAAGCGTGAGCGCTTAACTTTAAGCGCGAAGCTCGAGAAAGGAGGTGATCCAGCCGCACCTTCCGATACGGCTACCTTGTTACGACTTCACCCCAGTCATGAATCCCACCGTGGTAAGCGCCCTCCTTGCGGTTAGGCTACCTACTTCTGGTGAAACCCACTCCCATGGTGTGACGGGCGGTGTGTACAAGACCCGGGAACGTATTCACCGCGGCATGCTGATCCGCGATTACTAGCGATTCCAGCTTCACGCAGTCGAGTTGCAGACTGCGATCCGGACTACGATCGGTTTTCTGGGATTGGCTCCACCTCGCGGCTTGGCAACCCTCTGTTCCGACCATTGTATGACGTGTGAAGCCCTACCCATAAGGGCCATGAGGACTTGACGTCATCCCCACCTTCCTCCGGTTTGTCACCGGCAGTCTCCTTAGAGTGCTCTTGCGTAGCAACTAAGGACAAGGGTTGCGCTCGTTGCGGGACTTAACCCAACATCTCACGACACGAGCTGACGACAGCCATGCAGCACCTGTGCGCCGGTTCTCTTTCGAGCACCCCCACCTTTCAGCAGGGTTCCGACCATGTCAAGGGTAGGTAAGGTTTTTCGCGTTGCATCGAATTAATCCACATCATCCACCGCTTGTGCGGGTCCCCGTCAATTCCTTTGAGTTTTAATCTTGCGACCGTACTCCCCAGGCGGTCAACTTCACGCGTTAGCTACGTTACTAAGGAAATGAATCCCCAACAACTAGTTGACATCGTTTAGGGCGTGGACTACCAGGGTATCTAATCCTGTTTGCTCCCCACGCTTTCGTGCATGAGCGTCAGTGTTGGCCCAGGAGGCTGCCTTCGCCATCGGTATTCCTCCACATCTCTACGCATTTCACTGCTACACGTGGAATTCTACCTCCCTCTGCCACACTCAAAGCCTGCCAGTCACCAATGCAGTTCCCAGGTTAAGCCCGGGGATTTCACATCGGTCTTAACAGACCGCCTGCGCACGCTTTACGCCCAGTAATTCCGATTAACGCTCGCACCCTACGTATTACCGCGGCTGCTGGCACGTAGTTAGCCGGTGCTTATTCTTCCGGTACCGTCATCCTCCATCCATATTAGGGACGAAGTTTTCTTTCCGGACAAAAGTGCTTTACAACCCGAAGGCCTTCTTCACACACGCGGCATTGCTGGATCAGGGTTGCCCCCATTGTCCAAAATTCCCCACTGCTGCCTCCCGTAGGAGTCTGGGCCGTGTCTCAGTCCCAGTGTGGCTGGTCGTCCTCTCAGACCAGCTACAGATCGTCGCCTTGGTAGGCCTTTACCCCACCAACTAGCTAATCTGCCATCGGCCGCCCCTGCAGCGCGAGGTCCGAAGATCCCCCGCTTTCCTCCGTAGATCGTATGCGGTATTAATCCGGCTTTCGCCGGGCTATCCCCCACTACAGGACACGTTCCGATGTATTACTCACCCGTTCGCCACTCGCCGCCAGGCCGAAGCCCGCGCTGCCGTCCGACTTGCATGTGTAAGGCATGCCGCCAGCGTTCAATCTGAGCCAGGATCAAACTCTTCAGTTCAAACCCTGTTACTGTTTTTCGGTTCCGTTAGAAACCGGTCGCTCACTCAACGTACTGACGATGATTAATCCGTCAGAAGACAGATAAACCTTCCTCTTAATACTTCGTGTGAGACTCTTGATTACTTTTGCTTGTCGCTCCAGCACCTAAGCACCAGAACCGCACTCGCCATCAAGCGCCCACACTTATCGGCTGTTAGTTTTTAAAGAACATTCGCTAGACCTTCCCGCTTCGTCTTGCGTCGCTGCGTCAGCAGCAGAGAAACGAGATTATGAACATCGCTTCGAAGTCTGTCAACAAGTTTTTTAATCGCTTTACTTGCTGACTGCGCTGGAGACCTTCTACCTCCACTCTCCCGCGCCCTTCCAAACCGCCTCATCCCGCTTCCTTCGCGTTCAGTGAATCGCGAAGGAACGGAATTCTAGTTAGCGCCGGGGCAATATGCAAGGCCTGCAACACGAAAATCTGCAAAGTCACTGCGGTGCCTGGCCGTCGCGGCTACGTCGCAAGGCGCGCCGCATCGTCGCTTGTCTGCCTTCCGCGACGATCGCTCCGGTAAAACCGTGGCCCGAGCGACTACAATAAAAGGTTCACTGCCCCAATAACTTGTATCGATATGCGCACGCGAACCGCAAAACGTATTCCCCCCGACGCGGACAAACTCGTCAGTCTATCTCTCGCGCTGTTCGCCTCGGGCAGCCGCGTCGAGGATCGCTTCTGGGAAGGCCGCCTCGACACGATCATCGCCAAACTCGTGCGCAACGGCAACCAGACGACGCTCGATGCCGCGCTCGATCACCTTCAGCAGAATCATCCCGATGCCTACGGCGCACTCGCCGATATGGCCGAAACGCACAGCGAGTCGTTCCGCATCGACATCGACGGCGTTCCGCATGAAGCGCTGTTGATCGCGGCGCCGGTGCTCGCGTGGACGCGTTATGCGATCCCCTCGGGTACGCTCAAGAGCGATACGATCGACGCCCTGCGCACGCAATTGCAGGCACATGTTCTCGCGTCCGACGCGCGCGTCGCCGTCGCGCCGTACCTGTATAGCATCGACCAGTTGCCGCGCCATCACGTCGACACGGCGCGTCTCGCGCAACAGTTGATGCAGACCGCGCTTGGCGGCGCCACCGCCCGCCTCAACCTGTCCGACTTGCCCGAGACATCACCGATTCTCGCCGACCCGCGCTTCTTGCTCGCGGTGGCTGTCGTGCCGGCGGACGCCGCGTTCTTCCGCTGGCAGCAAGAGGAGAACGGCGCGCGGATCGAACGCGGTCAGTGTCTCGAACAATGGGCGACGCAGGGCGGAGCCAGCTTTGCGACGATCCTGCCTGGTTGCGAGTTCGAATGTTTGCTGCCGGATGCCTACTATTCAGCGTGTCGTGATGCTGATGAGCAAGTACGACCCCACACTGTTCGCACTGCCGTCCGTTATCTTTTCGATACGCTCGGCACCGCACCCCAGGAACTGCGTGCGGTCATCGCCGGCTTCGGCGAGCGCCGTATCGACGAATATCGCATCGGCTTCACGCGCCGTGGCAGCAACGATGTGATCTACGGCGTCGTCTGGCCGCTTTATGGCCGTGAAAACGCAGACGCCACCATGGAAGACGAAGCCGACATGGAAGGGGCGGACGGGCCGATCGAAGAAATCGTCGAACTGCTGAGGAAAGCAGGCGTCTCGGACGTCCGCCGCCACGCTGGCCGCTTCGAACCGGAATTCTGCGACGACTGCGGCGTCCCGCTTTATGCCGACCCTCTCGGCGAGATCGTACACGCGGAAATGCCTGAAGACGCGGAGCCCGCGCAGCCTCATTTTCACTGACCAAACTCAGCTAATTTGCCGCCCAGCCAAGCCCCGCCTCGCGCGGGGCTTTGTCCATTTTGCCTATGCCGTTCGGATAGGGCGCGCAACGGCCAGAAGTTTGTCAATATGACGCCGACACCGACAAATCGCCGGTGTCGAGACCCGTCGCGAATGGCGGCGGACGTATTGAAACGAGGTCAAGCATGAAAATTATCATCATGGGTTCGGACGCGGAGCGCCGTGCGGGCCTGAAAACATTGCTGCGCCGTGTCGCGCGTCAAGCACAGTTCACCGAAGTGAAAGACTGGCGGCAAGCTGCGTCGGCGCTGAAGCGTATCGAGGCCAGCATGATCGTCATCGACTGGGCCGAAACCTTGCGCATGAGCGATCTGGAGACATTGCTCGATAACGCGCCCGGCGTGCCCGCCGCCACGATGGTGGATCGCTGCGGGGCTGCGCAGGTGTATATGCTGATGGGCGCCGGCGCGATGGGCGTCATCCCGCGCACCCTCGAACCTATCCTGATTCTCCGCGCGCTCGAGATGGTGCTCATCGGCGGGCACTATGTTCCGCCCGATATCATCGACCTCGAATCGCTGCGCGACCTTCCGCTCCGCCGCTTTCAAAGCAACGCTGCACTACCGCGCAGCAGGAGGATTCATTCGACCCTGTCGCCGCGTCAACAGCAGATCATGCGCTGCGTCCATATGGGCAGCACGAACAAGATGATCGCGAAGACGCTCGGCATCAGTGAAGGCACCGTCAAGATTCATCTCGCGAGCATCTTTCAGCAACTAGGCGCGACGAATCGCGCAGCCGCGGTGGCCATCTACAACGGCGTGCAGAACTCGCACCTGGAGATCCTGCGCAGCGAAACTCAGCAATCGGTCCGCCCGACGCCCGGCGAGTCCAACGTCATTCCGCTTCGTCATCGGCACATCAAGTATCCGCCCCTGACGGACGGCGCCGCCGCGCCCCTGCCCATGGCCGCGGAACCTGAGGCTTCGTTTTAGCAACAATGGCGGAAAGCGGGTTCGTGGATTGCGCACACGTTTCACACGCAACGAGTAAGATGCAAGGCATGGGGTTCTTCTATACACCGCTACCGCTGTGGCTGACCGTCGGCAGTTGGCTTGTCGCCGCGGGGCTGCTCGCACTCGTAGTCGTGCAGCGGCCGTTTAGCCGCCTGCATGACGCTACGCTTCAGCACGTGTGGCTGGGCGTGATCGTGTCGGTGACGGTGTTGTGGGCGTGCAATGCATGGTTCGATGACGGACCCGTCATTCACTTGCTGGGCGCAACGCTCATGGTCACGCTCTTTGACTGGCGGCTCGCGCTCATCGGCACTGCCGCCAGCACAGGGCTCGCGGCAGTGGTGCTCGATGCGTCGTGGCTCTCGGTCGCAACCACGTACCTGCTTTTCGGCGCCCTCCCGGTCGGGGTATCGACGCTGCTGCAACGTCTTTCCAACGCGTGGCTGCCGCGCAACCTCTTCACGTTTATCGTCGGGCACGGCTTCATCGCTTCGGCAGCGGCGGTGGCGGCTGCATGCGGCGCAACGGTGCTTCTGGAGATGGCGCTTGCGGGCGGCCGCATCAACGTCCCTGCGGCCTTTACGCGCGGCTCGCTGCTGCTCGGCACCGGCGAGGCGCTGTTCACGGGGCTGCTCACCATCCTGATCACGGTCTACAAGCCCGCGTGGATCACCACCTACGACGTCCGCCGCTATCGGCTGGACCGCGGCCCTCGGGTGTGAACGCGCCGGCCTTTTCACGGGCCCGGCGGCATCATCTCGGACTTCAGGCGGTCCGGAGCGCGCACAAAGTACGATAAGATTGAACTCCTTCCCCACACGAGGCATCTTACTTGCCCGTGTCTTCTTAGCGCCAAATTGATGGAAAGTATTTACGCACCGCGCCGGCTCATGCGGCTCGTCGGCCGGTTCGCGGTATGCGCATGGCTTGCATGCTCAGCATCCGCCTTTGCCGATACGCTCGACGAGCGCAATGAACTGATTCACCACTTCGTCACCGATTACAGCGCCAATCCGCTTGTTGCCGATTGCGCAGCGCACGGCAACTTCATCGCCAGCACATCGGCGGCGTTCGATCACGTCGAATTCCCCGCATCTTCCTTCGATTCATCGCATTCCACCATCGAACCGTGGAACGATTCGTTCGATGAGAAGAAGCAGCGCATCAAGGTCGACAACGTCGTGACCGTCGAGGGACAAGGCATGTCGAAGAGCGGCGAGCGCGATCCAATGCCGCTCAAGTTCCGCTGCGGCTATGTCGGCAGTCAGATGCTCGCGTTCGGCTGGAATGACCCCGTCCCGCCCCTGCGTCCGCGGGCCGAAGCGCCTGTTGCGCGAAGCACGGCGCGTAGCGCGAAGCACGGCGCAACCGCCGGACACGGCGCGAAGACCAAGGCGGCGCCGGCAGGCAAGGCGACAACGACGAGCAAGGCGCCCGCCAAGTCCACGAAGGCGTCGGGCAGCACGAAGAAGACATCGAAGAAGCACTGAGCTTCAACCAGGCCTCAAGAAGACATAACCAGACAAAGGGCGTGGCCATCGAAAGATGACCACGCCCTTCGTTCTTATCCCACGCCGGCGATGTTCAATCAGCTCGCGCGATGCCGTCAGCGAACGCCTGCAAGTGCCAAAGAATCGCCTGCAACATGGAGGCGCCCAGCGCGGCGCTTCGCTCGCCGTTCCAGCCGACGCGCTCATCCGGCAGATTCGCATTGTCCTTGAACGGCATTTCCAGCGTCAGCGATACGCACTTGTACTCGTTGCCGATGTACTTCGACGCGAGCTTCAGCGCATCCGACTGATACTTGCCCGACTCATAGCCGTGGACATCCTGAAAGTCCGGGCTCGCCTGCTTGAAGAATTCGACGAACGCCTTCTGCTCCTTCGCCTGCTGCGCGGTGAAGCCCGGCAGCATCTCGGAGCCCGCGACGAACACATACGGAATGCCTTCGTCGCCGTGGATATCGAAGAACATGTCGCAGCCGTTCGCGCGGATCGCGTCGCGCACGAGCAGCACTTCGGGGCTGCGCTCGGCGCTCGGCTCCATCCATTCGCGATTCAGGTTTGCGCCCGTCGCATTCGTGCGCAAATTGCCGAGCACGCTGCCATCCGGATTCATGTTGGGCACGATGTGAAACACCGCGCGATCGAACAGCGCGCGCGCGACGGGGTCGCCGGACCAGTCGCCCCATCCGGCGAGGCGCTTGACGAGCCCTTCGACGAACCATTCCGCCATCGTTTCACCGGGATGCTGGCGCGCGATGATCCAGATGTTCTTCTTCGGCTGTCCGCCCGGCTCCGCATCGAGACCCAGCGTGAGCAGCGACATCGGCCGATTCTCGACGGTGCGGCCGAGTTCCGTCAGCGTCGCGTGGGGCATCTGCTGAAGCGCGCCGAGAAATTCGGCATGGCGCTCCTCGCTATACGGCTCGAAATACGCGTAATAGATGCGATCGAAGTCCGGCGTATGGTCGATCACCAGTTCCGTGCCGTCGTACCGCGTGGGCACGCGGAACCAGTTCACCCGATCGTAGCTCGCGACCGCCTGGTAATCGCGCCATCCGTCGGGGAACGCGCACTTCGACGCGTTCTCGAAGGTGAGCACGAGGCGCTGGCCGCGCCCGCCCGACACGCGAAAGTAGAACCACTGCGCGAAGTCCGCGCGGGTATCCGGCCGAACGCGCAGACGAATGTCCGCGGGATTGCGGGCGTCGATGACCTCGATCGCGCCCGCGTCGAAGTTGCTGGTGATGGAAATGCTCATGTCGATGTCCTTTGTCCACTCGCGATGCGTGCAGATCACTCCGCGATGCGGCGGCGAAAAACGTAAGTCGTATCGTTCGATGCCTCTTCGTCGAACCGGTAGCCTTCGCTGTCGAAGCCCTTCAGCGCCTCCGGCTCGTCGATCCGATTCTGCACCGCATAGCGCGCCATCAGTCCGCGCGCGCGCTTCGCATGAAAGCTGATGATCTTGTAGCGGCCACCCTTCCAGTCCTCGAACACCGGCGAAACCACCGGCGCGTCGAGCAGCTTCGGCTTCACCGACCTGAAGTATTCTTCCGATGCGCAGTTGACCAGCACCCGCGCGCCGCGCCGCCGTCTGAACTGCTCATTGAGCGCCGCCGTGATGCGCTCGCCCCAGAACGCGTACAGGTCCTTGCCGCGCGAGTTCGGAAACTTCGTGCCCATCTCCAGCCGGTACGGCTGCAGCAGATCCAGCGGCCGCAAGAGTCCATACAGCCCCGACAGCACGCGCACGTGGTTCTGCGCGAAATCGAGATCGGCGGAGGTGAGCGTCTTCGCCGCGAAGCCTTCGTACACGTCGCCGTTGAACGCGAGCACCGCCTGCTTCGAGTTCTGCGCGTCGAAAGTCTTCGACCATTCGGCGTAACGCTGGAAGTTGAGCGTGGCGAGCTGGTCGGAGATGCCCATCATTCCGCCGATCTGCTGCGGCGAAAGCTGCCGCAAGCCCTGAATCAGTTCGGCGGCATCATCGACGAATTCGGGCAGCGTGTGCTTCCTGATGTGGGCGGGCGTCTCGTAGTCGAGCGATTTGGCAGGCGAGAGAACGATTATCATGGAGGCTCGCCGGCACGCCGCCGACGATCATAGGCATAAACCCCCGATTGTATCGAATGGAAAATTCCGCCGCGTCACCCACCAGAGCGCGCGTCGTGCTCGATTCGAACGTGTGGATCGACATCCTGGTGTTCGACGATCCCGCCACCCGGCCGATCCGCGCCGCGCTCGAAGCCCGCACGCTCGACGCGTTGATCGATGCGCGGTGTCTCGCCGAACTCACGCACGTGCTCGACTATCCGCAGTTCGTGCGCATCAACATCGACAAGGCGGCGGCGCTCGATACGCTCGCGCGCCTGTCGACACTGATCGCGCCGGAAGCATCGGCGGATGAGCGGCCCTTGCCGAAGTGCCGCGACCGCGACGACCAGAAGTTTCTCGAACTCGCGCACGCATCGAACGCGGACTGGCTCGTCTCGAAGGACCGCGCGGTGCTGAAGCTCGCACGCCGCGTCGCGCGCGACTTCGCGTTTCGCATCGCCGAGCCGAAGCCGTTCGTCGCGGCATTCGAAGCGAGGGCCATCGCAGAAGTCGCCTGAAACGTGCGCGAGAACCGCACAGCCCACGTCCAACAATCATCATGAACGCCATGCACCCAATGCCTGAAGCGTCACCCGAGCTGTCCTTTCCCTCGCGTCTGCCGAACGTCGGCACGACCATCTTCACCGTGATGAGCGCCCTCGCCGCACAAAAGGGCGCGGTGAATCTCGGTCAGGGCTTCCCCGATTTCGACTGCGATCCCCGTATCGTCGATGCCGTCGCCTCCGCGATGCGCGACGGCCATAATCAGTACCCGCCGATGGCCGGCGCGGCGCCGCTGCGGCAGGCCATCGCGCGCAAGATCGAAGCGCTTTACGGCCGCGCCTACGACGCCGACCGCGAAATCACCGTCACCGCCGGCGCGACGCAGGCGCTGCTGACCGCCGTGCTGTGCTGCGTGCATCCGGGCGATGAAGTCGTCGTGATCGAGCCGATGTACGACAGCTACGTGCCCGCGATCGAACTCGCGGGCGGCAAGCCGGTGTTCGTATCGCTCGAAGCGCCGGACTACGCGCTGCCCTTCGACAAGATCGCCGCCGCGATCACGCCGAAGACGCGCCTTCTGATGATCAACACGCCGCACAATCCGACCGGCCGCGTCTGGCGCGAAGCGGACATGCGCAAGCTCGAAGACATCGTGCGCGGCACCGGCGTGCTGATCGTCTCCGATGAAGTCTACGAACACATGGTCTACGACGGCGCGCCGCACGAAAGCGTCTCGCGCTATCCGGAACTCGCGAAACGCAGCTTCGTCGTGTCGAGCTTCGGCAAGACGTTTCATGTGACGGGCTGGAAGCTCGGCTACGTCGCGGCACCCGCGCCGCTCACGGCTGAATTCCGCAAGGTGCATCAGTTCAATGTGTTCACGGTGAACACGCCGATGCAGATCGGCCTCGCGCACTATCTCGAAGACCCGAAGCCGTATCTGGAACTGCCCGCGTTCTACCAGAAGAAACGCGACTTCTTCCGCGCGGGCCTCGCGAACACGCGCTTCTCGCTGCTGCCTTGCGACGGCACGTACTTCCAGTGCGTCGACTATTCGGCGATCAGCGACATGTCCGAAGCCGACTTTTCGCAATGGCTCACGAGCGAGATCGGCGTCGCGGCCATTCCGGTGTCGGCGTTCTATCACGAGCCTCACGAATCCGGCGTCGTGCGTTTCTGCTTCGCGAAGAAGGAAGAGACGCTTGCGCTGGCACTGGAGCGGCTCAGCAAGCTCTAGCCGCGTCTCACTGCCGGACATTCAGATCAGATGAAGCATACCGAGGAGACGAAACGCATCATGAGTCCGCAGGAATACAAGATCGAGACACTCGGCATCGTCGGCAGCGGCGCGATGGGACGCGGCATCGCGCAGATCGCCGCGCTCGCCGGGCTGACCGTGCGTCTCTGCGATTCGAACCCGGCCGCGCTCGACGCCGCGCGCGCGTATCTGTCCGAGACGTTCGGCAAGCTCGCCGCCAAAGGCAAGATCAAGGAGGCCGACGCGCACGCCGCGTTCGCACTCGTCCACGATGCACAGGACCTGAGCGAACTCGCCGACTGCGGCGCGGTCGTCGAGGCGATCGTCGAGAACATCGACATCAAGCGCGAGGTCTTTCGCGAACTGGAAGCGGTCGTCGGCGCATCATGCATTCTGGCGTCGAACACGTCGTCGCTGTCGATCACCGCGATTGCCGCGGGCTGCGCGAAACCGGAGCGCGTCGCGGGCTTCCACTTTTTCAATCCGGTGCCGCTGATGCGCGTCGTCGAAGTCATCGACGGACTGCGCGGCGATCCGAGCGCCGGCGATGCGCTGATGGAACTCGCGCGCCGCATCGGCCACACGCCGGTGCGCGCGAAGGACATGCCGGGCTTCATCGTCAATCACGCGGGGCGCGGCATGAACACCGAAGGCCTGCGCGTGGCGAGCGAAGGCGTCGCGAGCTTCGCGGATATCGACCGCATCATGCGCGAGCAGGCGGGCTTCCGGCTCGGACCGTTCGAATTGCTCGACCTGACCGCGCTCGATGTCTCGCATCCGGTGATGGAATCCATCTATCACCAGTTCTACGAAGAGCCGCGCTTCACGCCGTCGCCGATCACCGGCACGCGGCTCGCGGGCGGGCTGATCGGGCGCAAGGCGGGCGAAGGCTTCTATCGTTATATCGATGGCAAGCAGCAGGCGCCCGACGAAGCCCCCGCGCCGACGCAACTTCCGGCGCGCGTGTGGATCAGCCGGGCGACGCCCGCCGCGCGCGAGCAAGTGCTCAAAGTGATCGCGAAGCATGACGCGGGCGTTCACATCGATTGCGGCGTCACGCCCGCGCCGGAATCGCTGATCGTCGTCACGCCGCTCGGCTTCGATGCGACGACGACCGCCGTCGCGGAGCATCTCGACGCCACGCGCGTCGTCGCCGTCGACACGCTCTTTCCGCTCGATACCGTCGCGCGCCGCACGATCATGACGACGCCCGCGACGACGCCCGCCATGCGCGACGCCGCCCACGCGCTCTTTTCCGCCGACGGCGTGCCCGTCACCGTGATCCGCGATTCCACCGGCTTCGTCGCACAACGCGTCGTGGCGACGATCGTCAATATCGGCTGCGATATCGCGCAGCAAGGCATTGCGACGCCCGGGGATATCGACCTCGCCGTGACGCTCGGGCTCGGCTATCCGCGCGGGCCGCTCGCGCTGGGCGACTCGCTCGGCGCGGCGACCATTCTCACGATCCTGCGCAATATGCAAAGCGTGCTCGGCGATCCGCGCTACCGCCCTTCTCCGTGGCTCACGCGCCGCGCGCAGCTTGGACTTTCGCTCACCCACGACGAGGAGCGCCGATGAGCGCCGAACTTCTGACACATCGCCCCGCCGGCAGCGACACCACGCTCGTGCTGAAGCTGTCCAATCCGGGCGCGCGCAACGCGCTGCATCCGGACATGTACGCAGCGGGCATCGAGGCGCTTTCCACCGCCGAGCGCGACAGCTCGGTGCGCGCAATCGTGCTGACCGGCGCGGACAATTTCTTCTGCGCGGGCGGCAATCTGAATCGTCTGCTGGAGAACCGTGCGAAGGCGCCATCGGTGCAGGCGGAAAGCATCGACCTGCTCGCGGAATGGATCAGCGCGCTGCGGGCATCGACCAAGCCGGTGATCGCAGCGGTCGAAGGCGCGGCGGCCGGCGCGGGTTTCTCGCTCGCGCTCGCATGCGATCTGATCGTCGCCGCCGACGATGCGCGCTTCGTCATGTCGTACGCACGCGTCGGCCTGACGCCGGATGGCGGCGCTTCGTGGTTCCTGTCACGCGCGCTGCCGCGCACGCTCGCGAGCGAGGTGCTGCTCGAAGCGAAGCCGATCGGCGCGCCGCGTCTCTATGAGGTCGGCGTCGTGAACCGGCTGACGAAGAAGGGCATTGCGCTCGATGCGGCCATCGCCTGGGCCGACGATCTCGGCAGCGTGTCGCCGAAAGCGCTCGCGCGCATCAAGTCGCTGATCAACGCGGCGGACGTGCAGCCGCTCGCCGCGCATCTCGACCTCGAACGCGACGCTTTCGTCGATGCCCTCCATCACGGCGATGCGCTCGAAGGCATCACCGCGTTCCTCGACAAGCGCCAGCCCAACTATCGTTAAGTCATGGCTCACTACGAACTGCCGAAGCGGCGGCGCATCTTCCTGATGCGTCACGGCGACGTCACCTATTTCGACGACACAGGCCGCGCGATCGATCCCGAAAGCGTGCCGCTCAACGAACGCGGCCGCGAGGAAGCGAGCGCGGCCGGGCGCGAGTTCGCGGCGCAACGCGTACGCTTCGATCGCGTGATCGCGAGCGGCCTGCCGCGCACGTTGGAAACCGCGCAGCGCGTGCTGGCGGAGACGGGGCAATCGGTCGATATCGAAATCTGGCCGGAATGGCAGGAGATACGCGGCGGCCGGCTCGCGAATCTTTCGACGAGCGACATCGAGCGCGCGTTCCTCTCGGTGTTCGATGGCGTCGTGCCCGAGGCGACGCAGTTTCTCGGCGGCGAGACCATCGGCGAATTGCTCGACCGCGCCCTCCCCGCGATGGCCCGGCTGCGCGCCGACACCGCGTGGGACACGGTCCTGCTCGTGCTGCACGGCGGCGTCAATCGCGCGCTGCTCTCGCATGCGATCACTGCGGGCGGGCGCGCGTTCTACGGGCATCTGTCGCAGGCGACGGGCTGCATCAACGCGCTCGATGTCGGCGACAAACCCGGCGACTGGGTCGTGCATGCGATCAACCACTCGCCGCCCTCGCCCCTGCACGCGGACGTCCGCAACACGACGATGGAACTGCTCTACGCGCAGTTCGTGCGATTCAAGGCGAGCGGCATGAACTGACGACGCTTCGCCAACCAGACCGGAGGAGACGATGCCCGACAACGATACGAACAAGCACTCCGATTTTTCAGCATTCGAAGGCACGCGCCCCGTTCACGAACGGCAGCGCTTCGATACCGATGCGCTGACCGCATGGCTCGCATCGCACGTCGATGGCTTCGCGGGTCCGCTCGACATGGAGCAGTTCGCGGGCGGCCAGTCGAACCCGACGTTCAAGCTGGTCACGCCATCGCGCAGCTATGTGATGCGGGCCAAGCCCGGCCCCGCCGCGAAACTGCTGCCTTCGGCTCACGCAATCGAACGCGAATACCGCGTGATGGACGCGCTCGCCGCCACCGACGTGCCCGTCGCGCGCATGCTGGCGCTCTGCGAGGACGAAAGCGTGATCGGCCGCGCGTTCTACGTGATGGAGTTCGTCGACGGCCGCGTGCTGTGGGACCCGTCGCTGCCCGGCATGACGCAGGGCGAGCGTGCCGCGGTCTACGACGAAGCCAATCGCGTGATCGCCGCCCTGCATACGGTCGATGCCGAAGCCGCCGGTCTCGCGAATCACGGCAAGCCGGGCAATTACTTCGAGCGGCAGATCGGGCGCTGGAGCAAACAGTACGTCGCGTCGCAGACGGAGGAAATCGATGCGATGAATCGGCTGATCGACTGGCTGCCGCACCACATTCCGCCCGCATCGGAACGGAAAGCCAGCGTTGTTCATGGCGACTTCCGGCTCGACAACCTCATTTTTCATCGCGACGAGCCGCGCGTGCTCGCCGTGCTCGACTGGGAACTGTCGACGCTCGGCGACCCGCTTGCCGACTTCGCGTATCACTGCATGGCGTGGCATGTCGAACCGTCGCAGTTTCGCGGCATCGCCGGACTGGACTGGACATCGCTCGGGATTCCCGAAGAAGCCGCATATGTCGCGCGCTATTGCGAGCGCACGGGGTTCACCATCGAAGGCGACTGGAACTTCTATCTCGCCTACAACATGTTCCGCATCGCGGCGATCCTGCAGGGCATCATGAAGCGCGTCGCCGATGGCACCGCCGCGAGCGCGCAAGCCATCGACGCGGGACGCCGCGCCCGCCCGATGGCGGAACTCGCGTGGCGATACGCGCAGAAAGTGGGACGATGATCACGGAGGGACGCATCTGCATGACTCGCACGCTTGCAATGTGTAAAGCGCGTGCATTTGCGCGATACCAGACCTGTCGCGGAATCTATGAGCAAACCCTACGAGCAACGATCGTCTTCTATGACGAGGACACCCGGCAAGTGCGACTTTGCGGCGTCATGCGCAAGCACGTGCAGTCGGTGATTGATCAGGCTGGCTTCGTATTCAATGTGCCCACTGATAGGGAAGACTTCAGCACCGCTCCCTTCACTGACGAACACGCCCGGCAAATCGGCTGCATGGTGCTTCTTTCGCAAGCCCAAGCTCATCCGGAGCTGCGGCCCCGTCTGGAGTTGACACTGGACGAACCAATGATATGGGATCAGCGGCCTGTTCCGGGAACGCAAGAGTAAGGAAAAAAGAGGCCCGGCGGTAAGACACCGGGAAAGTCGAAACCGTCGGCAACAAAGATGCGCGTGGGATGTCGCGTGTCAGGTCATCGACTGGGCGATCCAGGCGCACGGCGCGGGCGGCGTCTGCGGTGACTCTCCGCCCGCGTATCCGTATGCGTATGCGTATGCGTCTGCCCGCACCTTGCGCCTGCGCCTGGCGGACGGGCCGGATGAAGTGCACCGGAACACGCGATCGCCAGGCTGGAGCAGGCGAAATACCACGACTATCCGATCAGGACTGCGATGCCGGCTCGCGCAGTCCGAACAACGCAGCAGAGTCCACCGTCAGGACCAGTTCGCCATCCTGATTATGTGCCTCCCATCGCGTCGACACGATGCCACGATCCGGCTTGCTCTTCGATACGCGCTTATCGAGCACGCGCACCGTGAGGCGCACCGAATCGCCGACGCGCACCGGCTTCAGCCAGCGAATGTTGTCGAGGCCCGGCGAGCCCATCGATGTGGAATCCGCGAGCATGTCGCGCACGAGGATGCCCATCATCGCCGAGCAGGTGTTCCAGCCGCTCGCCACGAGACCGCCGAAATGCGACGCCCGCCCGGCTTCGTCGGAAAGATGGAACGGCTACGGATCGTAGCGGCCGGCGAAATCGACGATCTCTTCACGCGTGAAGGTATGCGCGCTGAGCGTCACCGCCGCGCCTACTTCGAAGTCTTCAAAGCTATAGGTCATGCAAAGGTCCTCTTGAACGTCAAACGTCGGTAAGGGAAAACGCGGGCGACGATGCAAAGCGCGCGAGATGATGATCCACGTCGCCGAGCGTCGTCTCGATGATCGACAGGCGCTTGAACCAGTGCGCAACCGGCAACTCGTTCGTCACGCCCATGCCGCCGTGCAACTGCACCGCCTGCTGACCGACGAAGCGCGCAGCCTGTCCGATACGCGCTTTTGCCGCCGATATCGCTTGCGCGCGCGTGGCGGCGTCGTCGTTCGGATAGCGTGCGGCGGCGAGGTAGGTGATCGAGCGCGCCTGCTCCGTGTGAATCAACATGTCCACCATGCGATGCTGCAATATCTGAAACCGCGCGATGGGTCCGCCGAATTGCTGGCGCTCCTTCGTGTAATCGATCGTCGCGCGATTCAGTGCATCGAGCGCGCCGAGCGCTTCGGCACATAGCAGGAAAGTCGCGTAGTCCGCGATGCGTTCGAGCGTCGCTGCGCCCGCGCCGTGCTCATCGAGGCGCGTGGCGGGCGTTGCATCGAAGACGAGGGTTGCCGCGCGCTGGCCGTCGATCGTGCGATATTCGGTGATGCCGGCGTTGGCCGCATCGCGCGCGACGACGAAGATCGCGATCTCGCCGTCGACGCGCGCCGGCACGATCCAGTAATCCGCTTGCGCGCCGTGCTGCACGACCGACTTCACGCCTGTGATCGCGCAGGCATCGCCGGTGACGGTGGCCGTCGCGCGCAGGTCGAACAGGTCGTAGCGCGCGTGCGGCTCGTGGAAAGCGACCGTCAACCGCACGTCGCCTGTTGCCGCGCGCTCGAGCAACTCGCCGGCCATTGCGCTTCCCTGCGATGCGACGAGCCGCAAAGCCTCGATACCCGACAACGTCGCCCAGACCGGCTCGACGACGAGCGCGCGCCCCAGTTCCTCCATGACAACGAGCATGTCGACCGGGCCGCCATCGAAGCCGCCCAGCGCTTCCGGAACCGGCAACGCGAGCAGGCCGAGCTCGGCGAAGGCGCGCCAGTGCTTGCCATCGACGCCCGCCTCGGATGCCACGATTCGTTGCCGCACATCGAATCCATACTCGTTGTCGAGATAGCGGCGCAGCGCATCGCGGAACTGCTGCTGTTCATCGCTGAAGTCGAAGTTCATGGCGGCTCCTCAAAGTCCCAGAATCATCTGCGCGATGATGTTCTTCTGAATCTCGTTCGATCCGCCGTAGATCGATGTCTTGCGGAAGTTGAAGTAGTAAGCGGCGAGCGGCGCGGCGTCATCGTCGCCGGTCACGCTCGTTTCGCGCTCGCCTTCGAGGAATGCCGGATCGAAGGCGGCCGCCTGCGGGCCGATGGCTTCGAACATCAGTTCGGTCAGCGCCTGCTGGACTTCCGTGCCCTTGATCTTGAGCATCGATGCTTCCGGTCCCGGTCCCCTTCCGCCCGCCTCGCTCGCGACGACGCGCAGGACCGTCACCTCCAGGGCCATCAATTCGATCTCGAGCGCCGCGACCTTGCCCGCGAACAGGGGATCGTGCAGCAGCGGCTTGCCGTGCTTGTTCCGATCGAGCGCGAGACGCTTCAGAAACGCCAGTTCCCGCTTCGATTGTCCGACGCGCGCGATGCCCGTGCGCTCGTGGCCAAGCAGATACTTCGCATAGGTCCACCCGCGATTCTCGTCGCCAACGAGATTGGCGGCCGGCACCCTCACGTCCTCGAAGAAGACTTCGTTGATCTCGTGATCCTCATCGAGCGTGATGATCGGACGCACGGTAATGCCCGGCGTCTTCATGTCGATGAGCAGAAACGAGATGCCTTCCTGCTTCTTCGCGCTGCTGTCGGTGCGGACAAGGCAGAACATCATGTCGGCGTGCTGCGCGAGCGTCGTCCAGGTCTTTTGTCCGTTGACGATGTAGTGATCGCCGTGGCGCTCGGCGCGCGTGCGCAGCGACGCGAGGTCGGACCCGGCGCCGGGCTCGGAATAGCCCTGGCACCACCAGTCGTCGCCATTGAGGATGCGTGGAAGATAGCGAGACTTCTGCGCGTCGCTGCCGTATTTCATCAGCACGGGCGCGACCATCGACACGCCGAAGGGCAGCACGATCGGCGCGCCGGCGCGGGCGCATTCCTCGTCCCAGATGTGACGCCGCGTGGCGTCCCAACCGGGACCGCCGTATTCGCGCGGCCACGCCACCGCCGACCAGCCGCGCGCCGCAAGCAGCTTGTGCCAGCTCGCGTAGTCATCGCGGTTCAGGTGTTTGTGTCCGAGGACTTTGTCGCGCAGGGCGCGTGGCAGACTGGCTTCGAGCCAGGCGCGGACGTCGGCCCGAAAGGCGTTGTCCGCAGGGGAATAATCGAGATCCATGCGCGGTGTCTCCTCATCGTGCCGAAGCCTTCGGAGACGCCGCGCTCGCGCTTACTGCAGCGGCTCCTTCAACGCTGCCGGCACCGGCAGCGGCATCACTTCGATTCCCTCTTCGAGCAAAGCGTGCGCGTCTTCCGGCGTCGTAACGCCGCGGATGTTGCGCGCGGGCGCTTCGTTGTAGTGAATGCGCCTTGCCTCCTCCGCGAACCGCTCCCCCACGTTTTCAGTCTTCTCGACGAGCTCGCGCATGAATTGCAGCGCGCGCGCCTGCAACGCGGCGGCGTCGGGAGCGGCCACCGGCGCTTGAGCCGGTGCGGACGCATCCCCGCGCGCCGACGACAAATTCAGCCGCGGCGCGGACGGCATGCGGCTGACGTCAGTCGCCGAGCAGACGGGACAGGCGACCAGCTTGCGCGCCAACTGCGACTCGAATTCGTCGGCCGATGCGAACCAGCCTTCGAAGCGATGCTCGTGCGCGCACTTTAAATCGAGGACCTTCATGCTGATGGGGATTCTTGGAGTTTAGGCTCGGAACTGCTGTTTGTGAACGGTCGTTCGTCATGTAGGACGATAAGGCGTCCGTTCTTTGGATTCTAGCCGTTCGAAGCGTGCAACGCTTAGCCGTTCGAGTGCACCAAAACGACCAAGCGGCCACATGGGCCGCTTCGATATTCGACGACGCTTCGGCTTACGCCTTGATCGATTCGCCCGCCTGCCACTCGCCGGACCGGAGCTTCTCGAGCCAGAACGCGCCGATGATCGTTTTCACATCGCTGATGGTTCCGTCCTTGACCCACGTCATCAGTTGCGCATGATCCGCGATGAACGTCTCGAGGAATTCGCCTTCGTCCAACTTGGCGTCGCCGGCTGTGAGGCCGCTCGCGAGATACAGGTCGATGAATTCCGTCGAATACGAAATCACCGGATGGATGCGCGTCAAAAATGTCCACTCGCGCGCGCTGTAGCCCGTCTCTTCCTGCAGCTCGCGCTTCGCGCACGCGAGTTCGTCCTCGTTCGGATCGAGCTTGCCCGCCGGAAACTCGAGCAGCACGCGGCCGACCGGATAACGAAACTGCCGTTCGAGGAGCACGCGGCCATCGTCGAACACGGGGAGAATCATCACCGCGCCCGGATGCTCGACGAACTCGCGCGTGGCGTGTTTGCCGTCGGGCAAGGCAACGGTGTCGCGCTTAAGCGTCAGGAACTTCCCTGCGTGCAGGGTGACGCTCTCGACCTTCTTCTCGATGAGGCCGTCATCGCTGCCGGGAGTGGACGTGTGATCTGCCATGCTGAACCCTGTGTCGGACGCAAACAAGCCGCTGACGGCAGGACCGTCAGCGGCGTTTGACGAGGTATTGATACGTGAAGCCCGGAAACGCGAGCACCACGAAGAGACTGAAGGTAATGGCATAGAACTGCCATTCCTGCGTGAAGCGGTTGCCGGCGCGCGCTTCGAGCATGAAGCCGAGCGCGCCGACGACGAAGTACAGAACGATAAGCTCGCCGATTCTGATCCAGGCGCTCTTCCTCGCGGTCTTGCGCCCCGCCGCCGCGGGAAGCGGCAACGGCACGACTGCGAAAAGGCGCTGATTCAGGAAAGGAATGTTGGCGCCCACGAGCGCCAACAGCACAATGAACCAGCCCGCAGCCGACATTACAGCGGCAGCGTATGCGAGATCGCCTGCAGGCACGCCGTCATCAGCGGGCCCGGGACCAGACCGAGCACCAGCACGGCCAGGCCGTTGAACGCGAGAAGCGAACGATTGAAGGTGCCGGCTTCGATCGGCGATGCGTCCTGCGGTGCGTCGAAGTACATGAGCTTCACGATACGCAGGTAGTAGAACGCGCCGACCAGCGAGGTCAGAACCGCGAGCACGGCGAGCCACGTGAGGCCGGCGTTCATCGTCGCTTCGAGCACGGCGAGCTTCGCATAGAAGCCGACCGTCGGCGGAATGCCCGCGAGCGAGAACATCATCACCATCATGACGAACGCGAAAACCGGGCTGCGCTGATTGAGACCCTTGAAGTCGTCGATCATTTCGGCTTCGAAGTCACGGCGTGCCAGCAACATGACCACGCCGAAGGTGCCGAGCGTCGTCACCAGATAGATGATGCTGTAGAACATTGCCGAGCTGTATGCGCCCGCCGCGCCCGTCACCTTGCCGTCGACAACGCCCGCAAGCAGGCCGAGCAGCACGAAGCCCATGTTGGAGATGGCCGAGTAAGCCAGCATCCGCTTGATATTCCGCTGCACGATACCCGTGACGTTGCCGACGATCAGCGACAGCGCCGCGAGAATCACCAGCATCTCCTGCCAGTCCACTGCGAACGGCAGCAGACCCATCACGAGGAAGCGCAGGCCCCACGCGAACGCCGCGACCTTCGGGCCGCCGCCGGTCAGCAGCGTCATGGCGGTCGGCGCGCCCTGATAGACGTCAGGCACCCACATATGGAACGGCACCGCGCCCATCTTGAACGCTACGCCCGCGACGATGAAGATCACGCCGAAGAGCAGCACGGCGTCGTTGATGCGGCCCGACGCCACCGCCTTGAGCACTTCGTTCAGTTCGAGCGAGCCGGTCGCGCCGTACAGCATCGACACGCCATAGAGCAGGAAGCCGGAAGCGAGCGCGCCGAGCACGTAGTACTTCATCGCCGATTCGTTCGACTGCGGCACGTCCTTGCGCAGGGCGATGACCGCATACAGCGACAACGACATCAGTTCCAGGCCGAGATACAGCGTCAGGAAGTTGTTGCCCGAAATCATCACGCACTGGCCGAGCAGCGAAAACAGGCCGAGCAGGAAGAAGTCGCCGCGGAACAGATCGCGGTCTTCCAGGTACTTCCGCGAATAGATGATCGATACCGCGTAACCGAGCGTCACGACCGCTTTCATCGCGCTCGCGAACGGATCGACGATATACATGCGCGAGAAGAAGTAATGCGGCGTCGGATCGAGCGCGGTGAACGCGAACCACACGCCGACGACGACCGTCGACCAGAGCGCGATCAGATACGTGACGCGACGGCTCGACGGTCCGAAGATCGTGTCGTTCAACCAGGCCACGACGACCGCGGCCATCAGGACCGCGTCGGGCAACAGGACACTCATAGGGGCGTTTTGCATGATCTTTTAGTTCCTCCGCACGGCGTTACTGATCCAGCGGCAGCTTGGACTGCGCGACGTGGGAGAGCAGGTTTGCCACCGACTCGTGCATCACGTCGGTGAAGGGCTTCGGATGCAGGCCCATGTAAAGCGTGAACAGCGCGAGCACGACGAGCATGAACATCTCACGCTTGTTGATGTCCGCGAGCTTGGCGACGTGGTCGTTCGCGACCGCGCCGAAGTACACGCGCTTGTACATCCACAGCGTGTAGGCCGCGCCGAGAATCAGCGTGAACGTGGCGAGGAAGCCGATCCAGAAGTTGAACTTCACCGCAGCCAGAATCACCATGAACTCGCCGACGAAACCCGACGTGCCCGGCAGGCCGCAGTTGGCCATCGCGAAGAACATCGACAGCGCCGCGAACTTGGGCATCGTGTTGACGACGCCGCCGTAATCCGCGATCTGACGCGAGTGGACACGGTCGTACAGCACGCCGATGGAAAGGAACATGGCGCCCGAGATGAAGCCGTGCGAGATCATCTGGATGATCGCGCCTTCGACGCCGAGCTGGCTGAAGATGAAGAAGCCGAGCGTGACGAAGCCCATGTGCGCAATCGACGAATACGCGACGAGCTTCTTCATGTCCGCCTGCACCATCGCCACGAGGCCGATGTAGATCACCGCGATCAGCGACAGCGTGATGACTACCGGAGCGAGGAAATGGCTCGCGTCCGGCGCGATGGGCAGCGAGAAGCGCAGGAAGCCGTATGCGCCGAGCTTCAGCATGATGGCCGCCAGCACGACCGAACCGCCCGTCGGTGCTTCGACGTGCGCGTCGGGCAGCCAGGTGTGGACCGGCCACATCGGCACCTTCACGGCGAACGCCAGGAAGAATGCGATGAAAAGCAGCACCTGCGGCGTCATGCCGATCTTCGCGGCTTGCCACGTAGCGAGGTCGAACGTGTGCGTCTGCGTGTACAGATACAGCAGCGCGACCAGCATCAGCAGCGAGCCGGCGAGCGTGTACAGGAAGAACTTGAACGCCGCATAGACGCGGTTCGGGCCGCCCCACACGCCGATGATGATGTACATCGGAATGAGCGTGGCCTCGAAGAACACGTAGAACAGCATGCCGTCGGCCGTCGAGAACACGCCGATCATGATGCCCGAGAGAATCAGGAACGCGGCGAAGTACTGCGACACGCGCTCGGTGATCACTTCCCAGCCGGCGATCACGACGATGACCGTGATCAGCGCGGTCAGCACGACGAACCACATCGAGATGCCGTCGACGCCCAGGTGATACGTGATGTTGAACCGCTCGATCCAGTTCGCCTGCTCGACGAACTGCAGCGCGGCGGTGGACGAGTCGAAACCGGTGACCAGCGGAATGGTGACGATCAAACCGAGCACCGAGCCGACCAGCGCGACCCAGCGCGCGGGCGCCGGATTGCGGTCATTGCCTACCGCGAGAACCAGCAGGCCGAAGATGATCGGCAACCAGATCGCGACACTGAGAATCGGAAAAGAATGCATGGGGTCCCTCGCCTCTTATTTGCCGCCGAGCGTTACAAACAGGGTCAACAGCCCCAACATGCCGATAATCATGGCGAACGCGTAGTGGTAGATGTAACCGGATTGAAGGAAGCGGATGACACCGGCGAACCAGCCGACGAATCGCGCACTGCCGTTGACGACGCCGTCGATGACGACCACATCGCCCTCTTTCCACAGCCCGCGGCCGATTGCGATGGCGCCCTTCGCGAAGACCACTTCGTTGATCTTGTCGAAGTAGTACTTGTTGTCGAGCAGCGTGTAGATCGGGCCGAAGCGGCGGCGGATGACCGGCGGCAGATCGGGGCGCTTCATGTACAGGAACCAGGCGACGATCACGCCGGCGAGCGCCAGCCACACCGGCAAACCGGTGACGGAATGGAGGCCCATGGCGAACCAGCCGTGGAATTCCTCGGCCATTTCGTGCATGCCTTCGTGGTTCTCGGCGATGTAGATCACCTTGTCGAACACGACGCCGTGCGAGAAGAAGTCGCCGAAGAGCATCGGGCCGACCATGATCGCGCCGATCACCACCGACGGAATCGCCAGCAGAATCAGCGGCAGCGTAACGACCCACGGGCTCTCGTGCGGCTCGTGCGCATGACCGTGACCGTGGTCATCGTGGCCGTGGCCATGACCGTGCGCCGCTTCTTCGGCGCCCATCGGCGAGTCGGGGTGCTTGGGACCGCGGAAACGCTCCTTGCCATGAAACACCATGAAGTACATGCGGAACGAGTACAGCGCGGTGACGAACACGCTCGCCACCACCGCGAAATACGCGAAGCCCGAACCCGGCAGGTGCGAGAGCTTCACTGCATCGATGATCGAGTCCTTCGAGTAGAAGCCCGAGAAGAACGGCGTGCCGATCAGCGCGAGCGAACCGAGCAGCGACGTGATCCACGTGATCGGCATGTACTTGGCGAGACCGCCCATGTTGCGCATGTCCTGATCGTGGTGCATGCCGATGATGACCGAACCCGCGCCGAGGAACAGCAGCGCCTTGAAGAACGCGTGCGTGCCCAGGTGGAACACTGCGACCGGATACGCCGACACGCCGAGTGCGACCGTCATGTAACCGAGCTGCGAGAGCGTCGAATAAGCGACGACACGCTTGATGTCGTTCTGCACTACGCCGAGGAAGCCCATGAACAGCGCGGTAATTGCACCGATGACCGTGACGAACGACAGCGCCGCGTCCGAATGCTCGAAAAGCGGCGACATGCGCGTCACCATGAAGATGCCGGCGGTCACCATCGTCGCCGCGTGAATCAGTGCGGAGATCGGCGTCGGACCTTCCATCGAGTCAGGCAGCCACACGTGCAGCGGGAACTGCGCGGACTTGCCCATCGCGCCGATGAAGAGGCAAATGCAGGCGACCGTCAACAGGCCCCAGGTCGTGCCGGGGAATTGCATGTTCGCGAGCTTGTCGCCTTGCGCGAAGACATCGCCGTAGTTGAGCGATCCGGCGAACGCGAGCAACAAGCCGATGCCCAGCAGAAAGCCGAAGTCGCCGACGCGGTTCACGAGAAACGCCTTCAGGTTCGCGTAGATGGCGCTTTCACGCGTGTAGTAGAAGCCGATCAGCAGGTACGACACGAGACCCACCGCTTCCCAGCCGAAGAAGAGCTGCAGGAAGTTGTTGCTCATGACGAGCATCAGCATCGAGAACGTGAAGAGCGAGATGTACGAGAAGAAGCGCTGGTAGCCGTCTTCCTCCGCCATGTAGCCGATGGTGTAGATGTGCACCATCAGCGAGACGAAGGTGACGATGACCATCATCATCGCGGTGAGCGAGTCGACCAGGAAGCCGACCTCCATCTTCAGCGAGCCGAGCGACATCCACTGGTAGATGGTGGCGTTGAAGCTCGCGCCCTTCAGCACGTCGGCGTAGACGATCGCCGACAGGATGAACGCGACGAAGACGCCGAGAATGGTCACGCGATGCGCGCCCTTGCGCCCGATCGCACGCCCGAGCAGCCCGGCGATCAGCGAGCCCGCGAGCGGCGCCAGCGGGATCGCAAGCAGGAGGTTTTCGTTGAGTGTCGTGGACATAACAGCCTAGCCTGAAATTAACCTTTGAGCTGATCGAGATCCTCGACGTTGATCGTGTCGAGGCTACGGAACAGGGTCACGAGAATCGCGAGACCGATCGCGGCTTCGGCAGCGGCCACGGTCAGGACGAAGAACACGAAAATCTGGCCGTGCACGTCGCCCAGATAGTGCGAGAACGCGACGAAATTGGTATTCACCGCGAGCAGCATCAGCTCGATGGCCATCAGGATGATGATCACGTTGCGGCGGTTCAGGAAGATTCCCACGATGCTGATCGCGAACAGGATCGCGCCGAGCACGAGGTAATGGGCAAGACTCAACATGTTTCGATTTCTCCTCTCTCGCTCAGCCTTTGTTGTCGACCGTGCCCGCGCCGACGTTGCCGGTCACGGCGGGCTCGACAGACGCGTCCGGCGCCTGCTTCTCGGCCTGCATCTTCACGAGACGCACGCGGTCCTCGCGGCGAACCTTGACCTGCTTGCTGACGGTTTGCGTCTTCTTGTCCTTCTTGTCGCGGATGGTCAGCGAGATTGCCGCGATGATGGCGACGAGCAGCACGAGACCCGCGATTTCGAACGCGAAGATGTAATCGGTGTAGATGACCTTGCCGATCAGTTGCGTGTTCGGCATCACCGCGGCGCTGCCGACGCCCGCGCCCGCTGCCGCATCGCGCAGCGGCGTGACGGTCGCGCCGTAGCCGTGCCACAGGATCAGCGCCGTTTCGATCACGATGATCGCGCCCACGATGGTCGCGAGCGGCACGAAGCGCCGGAAGTCGCGTCGCAGCACGTCGATGTTGATGTCCAGCATCATCACGACGAAGAGGAACAGCACCATCACGGCGCCGACATACACGAGAACCAGAAGGATCGCGAGGAATTCGGCTTGCAGCAGCATCCAGATCGCGGCCGCGTTGAAGAACGCGAGCACGAGAAACAGCGCGGACGACACCGGGTTGCGCGAAGTGATCACCTTTAGCGCGGATACGGTCAGCAGCAGCGCGAAGATGTAGAACAGTACGGTTGTGAATTCCATGATTACCGGTTCATCGTTAGGCCATCATCAGGCATGGTGTGTCGGCGCGCGTCCCGCTCTTCACGTGCGCCGACAGCAACAACAGAATCGCTTGGGTTTCGATGCCGGTCTCGCGCGGAGCCATGATTCTTCACCGGCATCGAATCCGCATCAACGGTAAGGAGCGTCCGCCGCCTTCGACGCGGCGATTTCCTTCTCGTAACGATCGCCCACTGCAAGCAGCATGTCCTTCGTGAAATACAGGTCGCCGCGCTTCTCGCCGTGATACTCGAGGATATGCGTCTCGACGATCGAATCGACCGGGCAGCTCTCTTCACAGAAGCCGCAGAAGATGCACTTGGTCAGGTCGATGTCGTAGCGCGTCGTGCGGCGGGTGTTGTCCGCGCGCGTTTCCGATTCGATGGTGATCGCGAGCGCCGGGCATACCGCCTCGCACAGCTTGCACGCGATGCAGCGCTCTTCGCCGTTTTCGTAGCGGCGCAGCGCATGCAGCCCACGGAAGCGCGGCGAAACCGGCGTCTTTTCTTCCGGGAACTGCACGGTGATCTTGCGCTGGAACGTGTAACGTCCCGTCAGCGCCAGCCCCTTCAGCAGTTCGGTCAGGAAGAAGGTCTTAAAGAAGTTCTGAATTGCATTCATGATGGTTTTCGTCCGCTCTTTCGCCGTTACTTCCAGATGTTGAGCGGCGACATGATCCAGAAGCCGACCACGACCACCCACACGACCGACACCGGCAGGAACACCTTCCAGCCGAGACGCATGATCTGGTCATAGCGGTAACGCGGGAAAGTCGCGCGCGCCCAGATGAAGATCGACAGCAGGAAGAAGACTTTCAGCACGAACCAGAAGACGCCAGGAATGAACGACAGGAAGCCGAACGGTGCATCCCAGCCGCCCAGGAAGAGCGTCGCCGCGATCGCCGAAATGACGATCATGTTGATGTATTCGGCCAGGAAGAACAGCGCGAACGCCATGCCCGAATAGTCGATCATGTGGCCCGCGACGATTTCCGATTCACCTTCCACCACGTCGAACGGGTGACGGTTCGTTTCAGCGATGCCCGAGATGAAGTACACGACGAACATCGGCAACAGCGGCAGCCAGTTCCACGACAGGATGTTCACGCCGAAGCTCGCGAAGATGCCGCGCTGCTGCGACGCGACGATGTCCGACATGTTCAGCGTGCCGGCCACCATCAGGACGACGACCAGCGCGAAGCCCATCGAGATTTCGTAGGACACCATCTGCGCCGCCGCGCGCATTGCGCCGAGGAACGCGTACTTCGAGTTCGACGCCCAGCCCGCGAGAATCACGCCGTACACGCCGATCGACGAGATCGCCATGATGTACAGCAAGCCCGCATTGATGTTGCCGAGCACCGCCTTCGCCTGGAACGGAATAACCGCCCACACGGCGAACGCCGGCACCACGGTCATGATCGGCGCGATCACGTAGATCCATTTGCTGGCCTGCGTCGGCTGGATCACTTCCTTCAGCAGCAGCTTCAGCACGTCCGCGATCGGCTGCAACAGACCCGCCGGGCCGACGCGGTTCGGACCGAGACGCACGTGCATCCAGCCGATGAGCTTGCGCTCCCAGAGAATCAGGTACGCGACGCACAGCAGGATCACTACCGCGACGACGAGGATGCGCACGAGCGCCCAGACGGTCGGCCATGCGACGCCAAGAAGCTGCGTGCCGCCTGCGTTGATCGTATCGAACAAGCCCATTTACGCCTTCTCCACTACCAGTTCACCGAACAGGCCGCCGAGTGCCGCTCCGGCCGCCGTGGCCGCCGGCACGCGAACCACCGATTCAGCCAGATTCGCGTCACGGACCGCGGGCAGCACCACCGACAGATCGCCTTGCCTGACTCGCACCGCGTCGCCATCCTTCAGGCCGAGCTTGTCGAAGAGCGTCGTCGGCAGGCCGGCGACATTCGCCTCGCGGGCCGCTGCCGTCAGATGCAGCGACGGCGCGCGACGCACGAGCGGGTCGGCGTGATAGATCGGCACATCGGCGAGACGCTCGAAGCCACCCTTCACCGCGATGTTCGAAGCTGCGCGCTTCGCCGCCACGGTCGTCTCGTTCGACAGACGCGCGGTCAGGTCGCCCGTGCCCAGGGCCGCGATGCGCACTTCTTCGGCCGTGTCGAATTCGAAGCCCGGCAGGCCGAGCATCGTGCCGAGCACGCGCAGCACCTTCCAGCCCGGACGCGTATCGCCCAGACCGCGCACCACGCCGTTGAACGACTGAGCCGTGCCTTCCGCGTTGACGAACGTGCCCGATGTTTCCGTGAACGGCGCGATGGGCAGCAGCACGTCCGCATACTCCATGCCGTGCTTGAACGGCGACATCACGACGACCATCTCCGCCGCCTTGAGCGCGGCGATGGCTTGCGCCGGGTTCGCCGTATCGAATTCCGGCTCGGCGTTGAGAAGCACGTAGCCCTTGCGCGGCTGTTCGAATACTTCGCGCGCGTTGAGGCCGCCTTCGCCGGGCAATGCATCGACAAGATACGCGCCGACCGAGTTGGCGCCTTCGGTCAGGAACCCGAAGCTCGCGCCGGTGTTGTCGGCGATCCACTGCGCCGCTGCCTGGATCTGCGCGAAATCCGGGTGCTGAACCGCCACGTTGCCGAGCAGCACGACACGCTTGTCGCCCGCCGACAGCGACGCGGCAACGTCCTTCGCCGCAGCCGACGCTTCGCGGCCCGCAAACGCCTCGGGCAACGCGACGCCGCGCGCCTCGGACACGGCCGCCGCGATCCCGGCCAGTTGATCCAGCCATGTTGACGGCGCCGCCACCAGGCGATGCGCGGTCGGAATCAGCGAGTCGTCATTGGTTGCGTTCAGGAACGTGAGCTTCGCGCCGTTCTTCGCCGCCTGACGCAGGCGCGCCGCGAAGAGCGGATGATCGCGCCGCAGGAACGAGCCGATCACGAAAGCGGTGTCGACATTCGACAGATCCGCGATCTTCACGCCGAGCCACGGCGCGCCCGCACCGACTGGCGCGGAGAAATCGTTCTGACGCAGACGGAAATCGACGTTCGGCGTGCCGACGCCTTCAGCCAGCGCCTTCAGCAGGTGCAGTTCCTCGACCGTGCTGTGCGGCGTCGCGAGCGCGGCGATGGCGTTCGCGCCATGATCCGCCTTGATGCCCTTGATGCCCTTCGCCACGTACTCGAGCGCGGTCTGCCAGTCGGTCTCGATCCAGTTGCCGCCCTGCTTCAGCATCGGCGTGCTGAGACGCTCGTCGCTGTTCAGGCCTTCGTAGGAGAAACGGTCCTTGTCCGAAATCCAGCATTCGTTGATGGCTTCGTTCTCCATCGGCAGAACGCGCATCACGCGGTTGTTCTTCACCTGGACGACCAGATTTGCGCCGACGGAATCGTGCGGACTCACCGACTTGCGGCGCGACAGCTCCCACGTCCGCGCGCTGTAGCGGAACGGCTTGCTCGTGAGCGCGCCGACCGGGCACAGGTCGATCATGTTGCCGGACAGTTCGGAATCCACTGTCTTGCCGACGAACGAGGTGATTTCCGAGTGCTCGCCGCGGCCCAGCATGCCGAGTTCCATCACACCGGCGACTTCCTGGCCGAAGCGCACGCAGCGCGTGCAATGGATGCAGCGCGTCATCTCTTCCATCGAGATGAGCGGACCGACGTTCTTGTGGAACACGACGCGCTTTTCTTCGCTATAGCGCGACTGCGACTTGCCGTAACCGACCGCCAGGTCCTGCAGCTGGCATTCGCCGCCCTGATCGCAGATCGGGCAATCGAGCGGATGGTTGATCAGCAGGAATTCCATCACCGACTGCTGGGCCTTCACGGCCTTGTCGGACGTGGTGCGAACGACCATGCCAGCCGAAACAGGCGTCGCGCACGCGGGGACTGCCTTCGGCATCTTCTCGACTTCGACGAGGCACATCCGGCAGTTCGCCGCGATCGACAGCTTCTTGTGATAGCAGAAGTGAGGAATGTACGTATCGACCTTGTGCGCAGCCTGGATCACCATGCTGCCTTCGGGCACCTCGACCGTCTTGCCGTCAATTTCTAGTTCAACCATGATGGGGAATGGTCCTCAACCTCTTTCGCGCAACTGACTGTGCGCCTGATTACGCGGTAAGCGCTTCGGACGCCGCATGATGCGCGTGCCCGCCGACGAGACAGTGCTTGTGCTCGACGTGATATTCGAATTCGTTCCAGAAGTGCTTGAGCATGCCGCGAACGGGCATCGCCGCTGCATCGCCGAGCGCGCAGATCGTGCGACCCATGATGTTCTCGGCGACCGAGTTCAACAGATCCAGATCTTCCTTGCGTCCGAGACCATGCTCGATGCGATGCACCACGCGATACAGCCAGCCCGTGCCCTCACGGCAAGGCGTGCACTGGCCGCATGACTCTTCGTAATAGAAGTACGACAGGCGCAGCAGCGAGCGCACCATGCAGCGCGTTTCGTTCATGACGATGACCGCGCCCGAACCGAGCATCGAGCCCGCTTTGGCGATCGAATCGTAGTCCATGTCGGTGGCGAGCATCATCTCGCCCGGCACCACCGGCGCCGACGAACCACCCGGGATGACCGCCTTGACCGAGTTGCCGCGCACGCCGCCGGCGAGTTCCATCAGCGTCGAAAATGGTGTGCCGAGCGGAATCTCGTAGTTGCCCGGACGATTCACGTCGCCCGACACCGAGAAGATCTTCGTGCCGCCGTTGTTCGGCTTGCCCAGTTCCAGATAATTCTGCGGCCCGATCTCCAGCAGGAACGGCACCGCCGCGAAGGTCTCGGTGTTGTTGATCGTGGTGGGCTTGCCGTACACGCCGAAGCTCGCCGGGAACGGCGGCTTGAAACGCGGCTGGCCCTTCTTGCCTTCGAGCGATTCCAGCAGCGCCGTTTCCTCGCCGCAGATATACGCGCCGTAACCATGATGCGCGTAGAGCTCGAACGAGAAGCCGGAGCCCAAGATGTTCGCGCCGAGATAACCGGCTGCGCGCGCTTCTTCCAGCGCCGCTTCGAACACGCGATAGACTTCGAAGATCTCGCCGTGGATATAGTTGTAGCCGACGGTGATGCCCATCGCGTACGCGCCGATGGCCATGCCTTCGATCAGCGCGTGCGGGTTCCAGCGAAGAATGTCGCGGTCCTTGAACGTGCCCGGCTCGCCCTCGTCCGAGTTGCAGACGAGATACTTCTGTCCCGGGAACTGACGCGGCATGAAGCTCCACTTCAGGCCCGTCGGGAAACCGGCGCCGCCACGGCCGCGCAGACCCGACGCCTTGACGTCGGCGATCACCTGCTCGGGCGGAATCTTTTCTTCGAGGATGCGGCGCAGTTGCTTGTAGCCGCCGCGCGCAACGTAATCTTCGAGATGCCAGTTCTCGCCGTTGAGGCCGGCGAGGATCAGCGGCTTGATGTGACGATCGTGGAGAGACGTCATTTCGAAAGTTCCTCGATCAACTGGTCGATCTTCTCGCGGCTCATGAAGCTGCACATGCGGTGATTGTTCACCAGCATCACGGGCGCATCGCCGCACGAGCCGAAGCACTCGCCTTCCTTCAGCGTGAACTTGCCATCGGGCGTGGTCTCGCCGAAATCGATGCCGAGCTTCTGCTTCAGATACTGCGCCGCGCTGTCCGAGCCGCCGTCCGGACCGAGCTGGCAAGGCAGGTTCGTGCAGAGCGTGATCTTGTGCTTACCGACCGGCGCGAGCTCGTACATCGTGTAGAAGGTGGCGACTTCCTGCACTGCAACAGGCGGCATGCCCAGATAGTCGGCCACGAACTTCATCAGTTCCGGCGACAGCCATCCGTGCTCCTCCTGCGCGACAGCGAGCGCCGCCATCACCGCCGACTGCTTCTGCTCGGCGGGATACTTCGCGATCGCACGATCGATTTCTTTGAGGCCTTCAGCTGAGATCATTTTCAGACACGACTCTTTCAATTCCTACCGAACGAAAACCTGCCGCGACCATCTTATTGCAGCAGACCTGGCGTCCTGCGGTTTCCTGTAATTGCTTCTACGCTTCCCGCTCCGACTCACCGCGACGGCGGCCCGACGAGCGCGCCGTGCTTGCAGCGGGCGAATGGATCAGCGATCGATCTCGCCGAACACGATGTCCTGCGTCCCGATGATCGTGACGGCGTCGGCAATCATGTGGCCGCGCGCCATTTCGTCGAGCGAAGCGAGGTGCGCATAACCGGGCGCGCGGATCTTCAGGCGGTACGGCTTGTTCGCGCCGTCCGAAACCAGATAGATGCCGAACTCGCCCTTCGGGTGTTCGATCGTGGCGTACGTCTCGCCTTCCGGCACGTGGAAGCCTTCCGTGAAGAGCTTGAAGTGGTGAATCAGCTCTTCCATGTTGCTCTTCATGCCGACACGCGACGGCGGCGCAACCTTGTGATTATCGATCATCACAGGGCCGGGATTCGCACGCAGCCAGGCAATGCACTGTTTGGCGATGCGCGTGGATTGACGCATTTCTTCGACGCGCACGAGATAACGGTCGTAGCAATCGCCGTTCACGCCGACGGGGATGTCGAAGTCGAGCTGGTCGTAGACTTCGTACGGCTGCTTCTTGCGCAGATCCCATTCGATGCCCGAACCGCGCAGCATCGCGCCGCTCATGCCGAGCTGCAGCGCCCGCTCGGGACTGACCACGCCGATGCCGACGAGGCGCTGCTTCCAGATGCGGTTGTCGGTGAGCAGCGTTTCGTACTCGTCGACATAACCGGGGAAGCGCGTGAAGAAGTCGTCGATGAAGTCAAGCAGCGAACCCTGGCGGTTCTCGTTCATCTTCTCGAGCGCCTTCGCATTGCGAATCTTCGAGACCTTGTATTGCGGCATCGCGTCCGGCAGATCGCGATAGACGCCGCCCGGACGGTAATACGCCGCGTGCATGCGCGCGCCCGATACGGCCTCGTAGACGTCCATCAGGTCTTCGCGCTCGCGGAACGCGTAGAGGAACACGGCCATCGCGCCGACGTCGAGCGCGTGCGAGCCGATCCACATCAGGTGGTTCAGTACCCGCGTGATTTCATCGAACAGCACGCGGATGTACTTCGCGCGCACCGGCACGTCGATGCCGAGCAGCTTTTCGATGGCGAGCACGTAAGCGTGCTCGTTGCACATCATCGACACGTAGTCCAGACGGTCCATGTACGGCACGGACTGAATGAACGTTTTCGTTTCCGCGAGCTTTTCGGTCGCGCGATGCAGCAGGCCGATGTGCGGATCGGCGCGCTGGATCACTTCGCCATCCAGCTCCAGCACGAGGCGCAACACGCCGTGTGCGGCAGGGTGCTGCGGGCCAAAATTCAGCGTGTAGTTCTTGATCTCTGCCATGACGCTCTCTTAATGTTTCAGGCCACCGTAGCGATCTTCGCGAATCACGCGCGGCGTGATTTCGCGCGGCTCGATCGTCACGGGCTGATACACGACACGCTTCTCTTCCGGGTCATAGCGCATTTCGACGAAACCGCTCACCGGGAAATCCTTGCGGAACGGATGGCCGATGAAGCCATAGTCCGTCAGAATGCGACGCAGATCGGGGTGGCCTTCGAACACGATGCCGTAGAGGTCGAACGCCTCGCGCTCGTACCAGTTGGCCGACGACCAGACATCGACCACCGACGGGATGATCGGCACGTCGTCGTCCGGTGCGAACACGCGCACGCGCACGCGCCAGTTGTTCGAAACGGAGAGAAGATGCAGGACGGCTGCGAAGCGCGGGCCTTCGTAGGCGCCGTCGCCATAGGTCGAATAGTCGAGGCCGGCGAGGTCCATCAACTGCTCGAAGCCGAGCGTGCGATCGTCACGCAGCTTCGTTGCGACTTCGAGGTAATCGGCCGCTTTCACGACGACCGTCAGCTGACCCAGCGACTCGGTGATGCTCTGGAGACGGCCGCCAAACGCCGCCTCGAGGTTCGCCTTCAGGGTCTCGAGTTTGCTTGCCATAGTTGGGGAGGCTCAGGCCTTTATTGACGGGCGATGGTGTTGGTGCGGCGAATCTTCGCCTGCAACTGGATCACGCCGTAGACCAGCGCTTCGGCCGTGGGAGGACAGCCGGGAACGTAAACATCGACCGGCACGATCCGGTCGCAGCCGCGCACGACGGAGTACGAATAGTGGTAGTAGCCGCCACCGTTCGCGCACGAACCCATCGAGATGACCCAGCGGGGCTCGGCCATCTGGTCATACACCTTACGAAGCGCGGGCGCCATCTTGTTGCACAGCGTGCCGGCGACGATCATCACGTCGGACTGACGCGGGCTCGGGCGAAACACCACGCCGAAGCGGTCCAGGTCGTAGCGGGCCGCGCCCGCATGCATCATCTCGACCGCACAGCACGCGAGACCGAACGTCATCGGCCACAACGAGCCGGTGCGCGTCCAGTTGATCAGCTTGTCAGCCGTGGTGGTGACAAAGCCTTCCTTCAAGACCCCTTCGATACTCATTTGATTTCCACTCCAGATGAGCAGCCAGCCAAAGCCGCCCATGAATCCGGTGATCTACCCGTTACTCCCAGTCAAGCCCGCCCTTTCTCCAGATGTAGGCGAAGCCGAGCAGGAATTCGAGGAGAAAGATCATCATGGCCATGAAGCCGGGCCAGCCGATATCACGCAGAGCCACGCCCCACGGAAACAGGAACGCCGTCTCAAGGTCGAAAATGATGAAAAGAATTGCGACGAGATAGTAACGCACATCGAACTTCATTCGCGCGTCTTCGAAGGCTTCGAAGCCGCACTCGTAAGGCGCGTTCTTTTCGGTGTCGGGTCTGCTGGGACCGAGAATCTTGCCGATGCTGACCAACGCTATACCTAAACCAAGGCCCACCACGAGGAACAAGAAGACGGGGTAATAGGGTGCGAGGTTCAAGGCTATCCTCAGATCGGTAGGTTCGGTCAGTCGATGATTGGGCACTTCTGCCGGGACGGACCACCCGGCGGTGGGACTCACTTGGGAGCACTCACGATGCCCGCAGCAACGTAAGGGTACTCCAGAAGTGACAATGCCAGCCGAAGCGTTGCAAGCGGCTGGCATTGGATAACTTTTGGTGCCGACGGCGAGACTCGAACTCGCACAGCTTTCGCCACTACCCCCTCAAGATAGCGTGTCTACCAATTTCACCACGTCGGCACTGTACTGCAATCCGGGAAAACAACTTCTTAATTGCCGCGAATCGCTTCAAGACTTGAATTATAACTAGGCCTCAAGAATTGTTCAACGCATAAAACACGAATTTCGCGAAAAAATGTTCCGGACGTTATTTCGGCACGTCAGTGCCCGGAGCTGCCGATGCAGGAGCGGTCACTGCCGGCGTCGAAGCACCCGCAGCAGGTGCCGATGCAGGCACCGGAGCGGCACCGCCCAGCACGCCAGCCGAAACCTGCGGCTTGTAACTTCCGAGGTAGGTGAGCGCGAGCGTCGTGATGAAGAAGATGGCCGCGAGGATCGCAGTCGTGCGGGAAAGGAAGTTGGCCGATCCGGTCGCGCCGAACAGGCTTCCCGATGCGCCGCTGCCGAAAGCCGCGCCCATGTCCGCGCCCTTGCCGTGCTGCAACAGCACGAGTCCGATGACGCCAAGCGCCGACAGCAACTGGACGACGATAATGATTGTCTTCAAATACAGCATTTCAACTCACCTGATCTTGATGTTTCCGTGGCACTCACGTGCCGCGACTTGCTCTCTTTCTACTGCCCTGCGCCCGGCCGCTTATCGCGTCGCGGTGTGCGCCGCCTGGCAGATCGCTAGAAAATCCTTCGACTTCAGCGACGCGCCGCCAATCAGCCCGCCGTCGATGTCCCGTTGCCCGAACAATTCCTGCGCGTTTTCGGGCTTCACGCTGCCGCCATACAACACCGGCACGTTCGCCACGGCCTCGCCCTTCTCAGCCAGCTTCGCGCGCACGAACGCGTGAACGCCCTGCGCCTGCTCAGCGGTGGCGCTCTTGCCCGTACCGATCGCCCACACTGGTTCGTAGGCGATGACAATACGCGCCGCTTCTTCCGCGCTCAGCATGATGAGCACGGCGTCCAGTTGCGCGCCGATGACCTGCTCCGTTGCGCCGGATTCCCGCTCCTCGAGCGTTTCGCCGATACAGACGATCGGCGTCAAGCCCGCTTCCAGCGCGCGACGCGCCTTCGCCGCGACGAGTTCGGGCGTTTCGCGATGATACGCGCGACGCTCCGAATGTCCGACGATCGCATACGTCGCGCCGAAGTCCGCCGCCATCTCCGCAGCGACTTCACCGGTGTATGCGCCTTGCGCGTGCGCCGAAATATCCTGCACGCCCCAGCGCATCAGCGAGCCCGAGAGCAGCGCCTGCGATTGCGCCAGATACGGACACGGCACGCATACGCCGACGCTCACGCCATTCTGCAAAGCCGATGCGCCCGCGGCGACTTCGGTCAGCAAGGCCGCATTGTCTTTGATGCGACCATGCATCTTCCAGTTGCCCACCACCAGTTTTGCTCGTTCTCTGGACATTGTCTCGTCGCTCGGCGGCTGGCGACAGCCGCCCTTGTTGTCGATCAGGAACGGCCCGTTGCTGCGCGGACCGCCTTGTTATGGAATGAAGCGCTATGAACTGCCGATTGCTTACAAAACAGGCGATTTTACTGTGATACGGCGAAACCGGTCAAACCGCCGAAAACGGAGTCTTGCATCGCGCGCCGTCACGCATCTCGCGCCAGTCGAGCACGATCTTGCCGACATGCGTGCTGCTCTCCATCAGCGCATGGGCAGCGGCTGCCTCGCGCGCCGGAAACACCTGGTGGATCACCGGCTTGATGCGCCCCGCTTCGATCTCGGGCCACACGCGCTCCTTCAGCTTCGCAGCGATCTTCGCCTTGAACGCAATCGGACGCGGACGCAGCGTCGAACCGGTGATGACCAGCCGGCGGCGCAAGATGTCGTTCAGATTGATTTCCGCCTTCGCGCCGCCGAGAAGCGCGATCACGCAGATGCGCCCGCCGTCGGCAAGCGCCTTAAGCTCACGCGGCAGGTAGTCGCCGGCGACCATGTCGAGAATGACATCGACACCGCGGTCGTTCGTCAGCGACTTCACCACTTCGACGAAATCTTCCGTCTTGTAGTTGATTGCACGCTCCGCGCCGAGCGATTCGCACGCACGGCATTTCTCATCGCTGCCGGCCGTGGCGAACACGCGAAAACCGAGCGCTCGCGCGATCTGAATCGCCGTTACGCCGATGCCGCTCGATCCGCCCTGCACGAGCAGCGTCTCCTCTTCGCCGTTCTCGCCGGCGCCGAGATGCGCGCGCTCGAAGACGTTGCTCCACACCGTGAAGAACGTCTCCGGCAGCGATGCCGCTTCGATATCGGACAGACCGGCCGGGACGGGCAGACATTGCTCGATCGGTGCGACCGCGTATTCCGCATAGCCGCCGCCCGCGAGCAGCGCGCAGACGCGATCGCCCTTCTTCAAGCCGAACGGATTGTGCCTCGCGTCAAAATCGCCATCGACGATTTCCCCGGCCACTTCCAGCCCCGGCAGGTCCGAGGCGCCGGGCGGCGGTGCATAGGCACCCTTGCGCTGAAAGACGTCCGGACGGTTCACGCCCGAAGCCGCGACCTTGATCAGCACTTCGCACTTGCCCGCTTCGGGCATCGGACGCTCGCCCGGCTTCAGCACCTCGGGTGCGCCGAACTCCGTGATTTCGATGGCCTTCATAGCTTTCCCCTGAATGCGTGGCAGGTTGATCGAAAGAACATACGGCTCTAACCGGATGGCAGTGCGCACGCGAAGCGCGATGCACGCGCCACACTGCCATCGAATCCGATGACGCGTCGGACAATGCATAGCCCGGACGCTCCCATACATGAAAACGGCCGGCTCGCGTAAGGCGAGCCGGCCGTCGACACATTACCGCATTACTGCTGCGGGTGCGTCGTCTCCGTTTGCGCGGCTTCGTTCAGCAACGCCTTGGCCGACAGACGCACGCGGCCCTTCTCGTCGGTCTGGATGACCTTGACCTTCACGATCTGGCCTTCCTTCAGATAGTCGTTGATGTCCTTCACGCGCTCGTTGACGATTTCCGAGATGTGCAGCAGACCGTCCTTGCCCGGCAGGATGTTCACGATCGCGCCGAAATCAAGCAGCTTCAGCACCGGGCCTTCATAGACCTGGCCCACTTCCACTTCCGCCGTGATGTTCTCGATACGCTTCTTCGCCTCGGCCATGCCTTCGGAGCTCGTGCTCGCGATGGTCACCACCCCGTCGTCCGAAATGTCGATGGTCGTGTTGGTCTCTTCCGTCAGCGCGCGAATCACCGAACCGCCCTTGCCGATCACATCGCGAATCTTTTCCGGATTGATCTTCAGCGTGATCATGCGCGGCGCGAACTCGGACAGTTCCGTGTTCGTGCCCGGCACAGCCGTGGTCATCTTGCCGAGGATGTGCATGCGGCCTTCCTTCGCCTGCGCGAGCGCGACCTGCATGATTTCCTTCGTGATGCCCTGGATCTTGATGTCCATCTGCAGCGCGGTCACGCCTTGCGCCGTGCCGGCCACCTTGAAGTCCATGTCGCCCAGGTGATCTTCGTCGCCGAGGATGTCGGTCAGCACCGCGAACTTGTTGCCTTCGAGGATCAGGCCCATCGCGATGCCCGCGACGTGCGCCTTCATCGGCACGCCGGCGTCCATCAGCGCGAGACAGCCGCCGCAAACCGAAGCCATCGACGATGAACCGTTCGATTCCGTGATCTCCGACACGACGCGGATCGAGTAGCCGAACTCGTCGGCGCTCGGCAGGCACGCGACCAGCGCGCGCTTGGCCAGGCGGCCGTGACCGATTTCGCGGCGCTTCGGCGAACCGACGCGGCCGGTTTCGCCCGTCGCGAACGGAGGCATGTTGTAGTGGAGCATGAAGCGCTCGCGGTACTCGCCTTCGAGTGCGTCGATGTTCTGCTCATCGCCCTTCGTGCCGAGCGTGGCGACGACCAGCGCTTGCGTCTCGCCGCGCGTGAAGAGCGCCGAGCCGTGCGTGCGCGGCAGCACGCCAGTGCGGATTTCGATCGGACGCACCGTGCGCGTGTCACGGCCATCGATGCGCGGTTCGCCGTTCAGGATCTGCGTGCGGACGATCTTCGCTTCGATGTCGAACAGCACGTTGCCGACGGTGGCCGCATCCGCTGCCGCCGTGCCCGACGCCGCCGCTTCTTCGGCGAGCTTGGCCGACGTCGATGCGTAGACTTCCTTCAGCTTGGCCGAACGCGCCTGCTTGTTGCGCA
Organism: Caballeronia sp. LZ016; assembly: GCF_031450805.1. NCBI lineage: Bacteria > Pseudomonadati > Pseudomonadota > Betaproteobacteria > Burkholderiales > Burkholderiaceae > Caballeronia > Caballeronia sp. LZ016. The sequence continues at coordinate 1,963,856 of NZ_JARTVY010000001.1, read as the reverse complement.
GTTGATAAGCCGCTTCGAGCTCCGGCTTGGCGATTTCGGTCACGCGCGAAATCAGCGCTTCGTTCTTCGGGGCCGGCTGCCAGTCCCATTCCGGCTTGCCGCCGTCGCGCACGAGTTCGTGGATGGCGTCGATCGCGGTTTGCATCTGGTCGTGACCGAACACGACCGCGCCGAGCATCACTTCTTCCGAAAGCTGCTGCGCTTCGGATTCGACCATCAGCACCGCGCGCTCCGTACCCGCGACGACCAGATCAAGCGCCGATTCCTTCATCTGCGCGCGCGTCGGGTTGAGCACGTATTCGTTGTTGATGTACGCGACGCGCGCGGCGCCGACCGGGCCGTTGAACGGCAGACCCGACACGGCGAGCGCAGCAGACGCGCCGATCAGCGCGGGGATGTCCGCCGGGATTTCCGGGTTCAGCGACAGGACGTGGATCACTACCTGCACTTCGTTATAGAAGCCTTCCGGAAACAGCGGACGCAGCGGACGGTCGATCAGGCGCGAGATGAGCGTCTCGCCTTCGGACGGACGGCCTTCGCGGCGGAAGAAGCCGCCCGGGATCTTGCCGGCGGCGTAGGTCTTCTCGAGGTAATCGACGGTCAGCGGGAAGAAGTCCTGGCCGGGCTTCGCCGTCTTCGCGCCGACGACGGTGGCCAGAACCACGGTGTCTTCAACATCGACGATGACCGCACCGCTCGCCTGACGCGCGATTTCACCGGTTTCGAGGCGGACGTTGTGTTGTCCCCACTTAAATTCTTTGACGATCTTATTGAACATTGCGACTCCTTCTATGTTGCGCCGCGCCTTCGACCGAGCGCATGGGGCTGTCGAACGGCGCTGGGCTGGGACGGTCCCGCGCCAGGCTTGAGAGGTGTGTTATGCCATTCCAGCGCGACGCGCGTACTGCGCCGCCGTGCCGCGCTGGAATGACACAAAGCTCTGCCGCGAGGCTGGACCGTGTGTGAACCGGATGACTCATCCGGGTACGACCGGGACTGCTGACTGCAACAACACGTGCCGACGATGAAACTTCGATCAGGCACCACTTCGCGAGCGGATCGCGCAAAAACAAAATGCCTGCATCAGCGAACTGACACAGGCACTTCGTTAGAACACTGGCCGCGAAGCCACGCTATGGGCCAATTACTTGCGCAGACCCAGCTTTTCGATCAGCGAGCGATAACGGTCCGCATCCTTGCCCTTCAGATAGTCGAGCAGCTTGCGACGGCGGCTCACCATGCGCAGCAGGCCGCGGCGGCTGTGGTGATCCTTCGTGTGAGCCTTGAAGTGGACGGTCAGTTCGTTGATGCGGCTCGTGAGCAGTGCGACTTGCACTTCGGGGGAGCCGGTGTCGTTGGCGCCGCGCGCGTACTCAGCGACGACGTCGGATTTCTTGATTTCTGCTACGGACATTTGCTTTTCCTTTGAAACAGACAGGCGGTCACGGAAGAAAGGCCGTGCCGTGGTTTGCTTCGACGAGCTCGGCCTGAGCCCGTCTCCTTTCATCTTCAGCTTGGCGCCAAAAACGAAGCGCAGAGTATAGCACAGCGCGTGGTCGGCACGCGATCCGCCCGTCCTCAGCGCGACGGCCGCGTCATCTTGCAGGTCGTCGGCTGCGCGGTGGCTTCCGCCGGCGCCGCGACGAGCGTGCGGAAACCGTAACCGGAGCCTTCGTTGTCGAAACGCACGCCCGGCGCGCCGGCCTTGTCCATCTCCATCACGTAAAGGGGCTGAATCAGTTGATGATCGGCCGCGCGCATCGTCGACGGATGGAAGCCCTCGCCATCGAACCGCATGCCTTCCAGCGCGCGCGCCACGGCGAGCGGATCGGCGCTGCCGGCGCGTGTCATCGCCGTGGCGAGCATCTCGACCATCAGCGGCATGCGCAGTACGAGGTAATCGTCCGATGCGGACGGAAAGCGCGCGCGGAACGCCCGATAATACGCGTCCGAAGCCGCGCCGCCCGCGTTCGGATGCCAGTCCGCGACGGCGATCACGCGCTTCACGCCGGCATCGCCGAGCGCGGCCGGAGCGCCGAGACTATTGCCGTAGAACGTGTAGAACTTCGTTGTGAGCCCCTGCTCGCGCGCCGCCTTGACGAGCAGCGTCAGGTCGTTGCCCCAGTTGCCGGTGATGACCGCGTCCGCCCCGCTCGCGCGAATCTTGGCGATATACGGCGCGAAATCCTTCACGCGTCCGATCGGATGAAACTCGTCGCCCGCGATCGCGACGTCGGGCCGCTTCTCCGCCAATGCGCGCCGCGCCTCACGACTCACGTCGTGACCGAAGCTGTAGTCCTGATTCAGCAGATAGACTTTCCTCACCGCCCGGTCGCGCGCGAGCGCATCGGCGAGCGCGTCCATGCGCATGCCGGCGTGCGCGTCTAAACGGAAATGCCAGAAACTGCACGCCTCGTTGGTGAGCGCGGGATCATCGGCGGAATAGTTCAGGAACAGCACGCGGCGATCGGGCTCCCGTGCGTTCTGCTTGTCGATGGCCGCGACCAGCGCCGCCGCCACCGCTGAACTGTTGCCCTGCATGACGAACCCGATTCTCTCGTCGATCGCCGCGCGCAGTTGCACGAGGCTCGCTTCGCTGCTGCCCTTGCCGTCGAGCACGACCAGCTCCAGCGGATGCATGCCGTCGGCGAGCTTCACGCCGCCCTTCGCATTCACGCGCTCCACGCCGAAGCGCAGATTGCGCTCGACCGCCGCGCCCGCGTTTGCGAACGGGCCGGACATGCCTTCGATCATCGCGAGCCTGATCGGCGGCAGAGTCGCCGCGCTCGCCTGAACGCATAGGAACGCGACGCACGCGAGCAGCCATCGCGATTTTTTCCGGGGATGAACGCTTGCCATCGATCCTTCCGAGAGAGAGGAAGCGCGGATGATAGGCCGCGCCTCGTGGGCGAGCAAGAGCGCATGCTTCTTGCGCCGCGTGTCAGAATCACGGAAAACGACGAACGATTCCCGCCCTCGTGCGGGACAAGCACGTGGAGGCTGCAATGCTGCACTCATTCATCGGTCTGCGCGGCGCGCTGGCATGCGCGGGGGCCGCGCTTGTGCTGTCGGCGTGCGCGCAGCCGTGGCAGAACTATCAGCCGGGCGCGGACGCATCAACAATCACCGCGCGACTCGGCCCGCCGCGCGAAGTCTATGACCTGCCCGGCGGCGGCAAGCGCCTGATGTGGCCGACACAGCCGCTCGGCGAATTCACCACTGCCGCCGATATCGACGCATCCGGACGAATCGTCAGCGTGCGCCAGGTGCTCGACGAGAACGAGTTCTACAAGGCGCAGATCGGCACGTGGACGAAGAACGACGTGCTCGTCAACTTCGGCCGGCCGGTCGAGACGTCGTACTTTCCGCTGATGAAGCGGGAAGTGTGGACGTATCGCTATATGGAAGCGAACTTCTGGTATCTGATGTACAACTTTTATTTCGACGATCAGGGCATCCTGCGCATGACGCAGAAAACGCCCGATCCGCTGCACGATCCCGACCGGCGCAGCCTGTTCTGACCAAGCGCAAAAGCAGGAAAGCCCTCGCTCGGAGGGCTTTCCTGTTTCAGATGGAGCGCTCGCGCATCAAAGCTGCGGATTGAGCTTCTCGACCTTCGAATGCAGCTTGTTCAGCGCCGCGATATACGCCTTCGCCGATGCCGCGACGATATCCGGATCGGTGCCGACGCCGTTCACGATGCGCCCGCTCTTCGACAGACGCACCGTCACTTCGCCCTGCGCCTGCGTGCCGGTGGTGATGGCGTTGACCGAATACAGCACGAGCTCCGCGCCGCTGTCCACTTTCGATTCGATCGCGTGCAGCGTCGCATCGACCGGACCGTTCCCGCGCGCTTCGCCGGTGACTTCGGTGCCTTCCACCGCGAACACGACGCTCGCTTGCGGCTGCTCGCCGGTCTCCGAATGCTGCTTCATCGAGACGAAGCGGAAATGCTCCTTGGCCTGCGCTTCCGCGGATTCTTCGGAGACGATCTGCATGATGTCTTCGTCGAAAATCTCGGCCTTGCGGTCGGCAAGATCCTTGAAGCGGGCGAACGCGGCGTTCACATCGGCTTCCGATTGCAGCGCCACGCCCAGTTCCTCGAGCCGCTGCTTGAACGCATTGCGCCCGGACAGCTTGCCAAGCACGATCTTGTTCGCGCTCCAGCCCACGTCTTCCGCGCGCATGATTTCGTAGGTGTCGCGCGCCTTCAGCACGCCGTCCTGGTGAATGCCCGACGCATGTGCGAACGCGTTCGCGCCGACGACCGCCTTGTTCGGCTGCACGACAAAGCCGGTGATCTGCGACACGAGCTTCGAGGTCGGGACGATCTGCGTCGTATCGATGCCGAGATCGAGCCCGAAGTAATCCTTGCGCGTCTTCACCGCCATCACGATTTCTTCGAGCGACGTATTGCCCGCGCGCTCGCCGAGGCCGTTGATCGTGCATTCGACTTGCCGCGCGCCGCCGATCTGCACGCCCGCGAGCGAGTTCGCCACGGCCATGCCGAGGTCGTCGTGGCAGTGCACCGAGAAGATTGCCTTGTCGGAATTGGGGATGCGCTCACGCAGCGTCTTCACGAGGTTGCCGTAGAGCTCGGGCACGCCGTAGCCGACCGTATCGGCGATATTGATCGTCCGCGCCCCTTCAGCGATGACGGCTTCGAGCACGCGGCACAGGAAGTCGATGTCCGAGCGGCTGCCGTCTTCCGGCGAGAACTCGACGTCGTCGGTGAACTTGCGCGCGAAGCGGACCGCAAGCCGCGCCTGCTCATACACCTGCTCCGGCGTCATGCGCAGCTTCTTTTCCATGTGCAGCGGCGAGGTAGCGATGAACGTGTGGATGCGGAACTGGTTCGCGGGCTTGAGCGCATCGGCGGCGCGCTGAATGTCTTTGTCGTTGGCACGCGCAAGCGAGCAGACCGTGCTGTCCTTCACGAGCGATGCGATGGTGTTGATCGCGTCGAAATCGCCGTTCGAGCTCGCGGCAAAGCCGGCTTCGATCACATCGACCTTCATCCGCTCGAGCTGCTTGGCGATGCGAATCTTCTCCTCCTTCGTCATCGAAGCGCCGGGGGATTGCTCGCCGTCGCGCAAGGTCGTGTCGAAGATGATCAACTTGTCTGCTGCCATTTTGGGCTCCTGTGGGGAGATTTATCGATTGTTGGGAATATCGAGATGAAACGACAAAACGGAATCCGGGTGTTCGCGCCACCGCTGGCGTCGAAAACCTTGAACGAGCAGACGGGAGGCGAGAAGAATCAGCGCGCGAGCGGCGCTAGTAGCGATAGCGCGCGTAGGGGCGCACCAGCCAGAGAAGACGAGAGGAGGAACGAAGAAAAGTTCATTCGAAAACTATAACGGCTTTTGGAAACCCGTGCAATGAGGCTTTCCGATGGAATCCATAGGCGGTGAATGCGAGTTGCCAGTACGCCGCCCCGAAAAGCAAAAAGCCTGCGTTCGCAAGAAGCAGGCTTTTCGTTGACCATGGTCAGGAAGCGATTGGTCGGTCAATAACCGCCGAGCGTGGCGCTGACGCGCTGACGCAGTTCGCTGCCGTCGCCAATCTGAGCATTCTCGATACGGCGCGCGCCCTGGAAACGCTGTTCCCAGTAGCCGCTTTCCATGTCGTCGACGCGGATGGTGCTGCCGGTGGACGGCGAATGCACGAACTTGTTGTCGCCGATATAGATGCCTACGTGCGAGAAGGAGCGGCGCATCGTATTGAAAAACACGAGGTCGCCCGGCTTCAGATCCGACACGCGGACCTTTTCGCCCACGCGACTCATTTCTTCTGCGCGGCGCGGGAGCGTCATGCCGAGCGTGTCCTGAAAGACGTAGCGCACGAAGCCGCTGCAATCCAGACCGGAGTCCGGCGTGTTGCCGCCCCAGCGATAACGCACGCCGATCATATTGAGCGCGCCGACGACCACGTCGCCCGCTTTGCTCGCCATGCCGGAAAGAAAGGACTTCGCGCCGCTGGGAGCGCTCGCGCTGTCGAGCGGAGCTGCAGCGTCGGCGGACTTCGGAGCAAGGTTGCCGTTGCCGGCGTTTTGGCTGTAACTGCTGACTTCGTCGGCGAAAGCGCCGGAAGTGGTTGTCATCAGGAGGCCGATCAACATGCCAGCGGCAGCGCGCGCGCATGTCTGAGTCATTGTGAGTGGCTGCATCGGTCGGTAGGTTTTACAATTAAAGACTGAAAAATCAGTGAGATATGCGAAAGTTTGAACGCATACTAGCCACAAAGTATTTAACTGTCAAAAGAAATAGAAAAATACAATGGACGCGGACACGCAATTGGCGAAAAAGAAAGAAATTTAGGAATTCAGGGCAGCCGCCAGCAGGTTTCGTGTGTATTCGTCGGAGGGATTCGCAAAAATCTTCTCCACGTCACCAGCTTCGACGACATTTCCATCTCGCATGACCGCGACCCGATGCGCCATCGCGCCGATCACCTGCAAGTCGTGGCTGATGAAGACGTAACCCAGATTGTGCTTTCTTTGAATATCGGCAAGAAGCGCCAGAACTTGAGTCTGGATTGAGACATCGAGTGCGCTCGTCGGTTCGTCGAGAATCAAAATACTCGGTTCGAGCACGAGCGCGCGGGCGATTGCGATGCGTTGCCGCTGTCCGCCGGAGAATTCGTGCGGATAACGCGTGAGCGCAGTGCGATCCAGTCCGACTTCGCGCAACACGGCGATGACCTTCGCGCGCCGCGCATTGGCGTCGAGTTCTGGCCGATGCAGCGCGAGCCCTTCACCGACGATCCGCTCCACCGTCTGCCGCGGCGAGAGCGAACTGAACGGGTCCTGGAAAACCACCTGCAGGTTCGAGCGCAGCACCGTTTTTTCGCGTCCGCGAAAGCTGTCGAGCGCCTTGCCCTGAAATTGCACGCTGCCGTGCGAGATGCGCTGCAGGCCGAGGAGCGCCATCGCGAGCGTGGACTTGCCCGATCCCGATTCCCCGACGATCCCGAGCGTTTCGCCCTGCCGCACGGCGAGCGTGACGTCGTCGACGGCTTTGAAGCGGCCGCGCCGGAACCAGCCTTCGAATCCGCGAAGCCGCGTCGGATACTCGACACGGACGTCTTTCGCGTCGAGCAGCACCGGCGCGATCGGCAACACTGGCAGGACGGTCCGCTTCGGCCGGCTCTGCAAGAGCCGCTGCGTATAGGCATGCTGCGGCGCCTCGAAGATGGCATCGACCGCTCCGCTTTCGACGAGCACGCCCTTCTCCATCACCGCGACGCGCTGCGCGAAGCGTTTCACCAGATTCAGATCGTGTGTGATGAGCAGTACCGCCATGCCGCGCTTCTCGGCTTCGTCGCGCTGCAGTTCCAGCAGCAATTCGACGATCTGCGCGCGGATCGTCACATCGAGTGCGGTCGTCGGCTCGTCGGCGAGCAGGAGACGCGGCCGGCACGCGAGCGCCATCGCGATCATCACCCGCTGACGCTGGCCGCCCGAAAGCTGATGCGGATAACTGTCGACGCGTCGCTCCGGTTCGGTGATGCCGGTGCGCGCGAGAAGCGCGATGGCACGCTCGCGCGCCTCGCGCGGACTCGCGCCGTCGTGCAACTGAATGGTTTCGCTGATCTGGTCGCCGACCGTGTACAGCGGGTTGAGCGCGGTCATCGGCTCCTGAAAGATCATCGCGATATCGGAGCCGCGCAGGCCGCGCATCGCGTGCTCGCTTTTCGTGAGCAATTCCTCGCCGGCGAAGCGGATGGAGCCGCTGACATCCGCATCGCGGATGAGCCGCAGAATCGACAGCGCCGTCACGCTCTTGCCCGAACCGGATTCGCCGACGAGCGCCACACGCTCGCCCGGACGAATGTCGAGGCTCACGCCGTCGACTGCGAGCGTATCGCCGAAACGCACGCGCAGATTGTCGATGGACAGCAATTGTTCGCTCACTGCCCGCCTCCCGCTTTCACCGCATCCGCGATGCGCGTGTCGAGCGCGTTACGCAGCGCATCGCCCATGAACGTAAGCAGCAGGAGCGTCGCGACGAGCACGCCGAAAGTCGAGAGCGAAATCCACCACGCATCCAGATTCGCCTTGCCCTGCGCCAGCAGTTCGCCGAGCGAAGGCGTCGGCGACGGCACGCCCAGGCCGAGAAAATCGAGGCTCGTGAGCGCGAGAATCGCCCCGCTCATGCGGAACGGCAAGAAGGTGATGACCGGCGTGAGGCTATTGGGCAGCACGTGCCGCCAGATGATCTGCCAGTTCGACAAGCCCATCGCGCGCGCGGCGCGCACATAGTCCTGAGTGCGATTGCGCAGGAACTCGGCGCGCACGTAATCCGACAGCCCGATCCAGCCGAACAGCGACAGCAGCACGATCAGGAGCACGAGGCTCGGCTCGAAAATCGACGCGAAAATGATGAGCAGATAAAGCTCCGGCAGCGCGCTCCAGATTTCGATCAGCCGCTGCCCGACGATATCCGTCTTTCCGCCAAAAAAGCCCTGCACCGCGCCCGCGACCACGCCGAGCACCGTGCCGATAGCCGTCAGCACCAGTGCGAAGAGCACCGACACGCGAAAGCCGTAGAGCAGCCGCGCGAATACATCGCGTCCGCGATCATCGGTGCCGAGCCAGTTTTCACGCGACGGCGGCGCCGGATTCGAGCCCTTCGAGAAGTAGTTGAGCGTGTCGTAGTCGTAGTGATTCGGCGGATACACCGCGAAGTTGCCGGGCGCGCTGAAGCGGTCGCGCACGAAGGGATCGAGATAATCGGCGGGAGTGGGGAAATCGCCGCCGAACGTGGTCTCCGGATACGTTTTCACGAGCGGAAAGTAGAACTGCCCCTGATATCGCACGACGAGCGGCTTGTCGTTCGACCACAACGGCCCGGCAAGGCTGATGACGAACGCCGCGACGAACACGACGAGGCTCCAGTAACCCAGCCGGTTCTGCCGAAAGCGCAGCCACACGCGCTGCCCGGGCGTGATCGATACTTCGCTCGAAAGCGGCTGGCCGTCGCTGGCGGTCGCGGCGCGGCGCGACGATGCGGCTCGGTTCAAAGTCAGCGCTCCAGTTGCTCGAATTGAATGCGCGGATCGACCCAGACATAGCAGAGGTCCGAGATGAGCTTCGTCGCGAGCCCGATCAGCGTGAAGAGATAAAGCGTGCCCAGCACGACCGGATAATCGCGCCGCACGACCGATTCGTAAGAAAGCAGCCCGAGTCCGTCGAGCGAAAAGAGCGTCTCGATGAGCAAACTGCCCGTGAAGAACGCGCCGATGAACGCCGCCGGAAAGCCCACGATCAGCGGCAGGAGCGCGTTGCGGAACACGTGCTTCCACAGCACGCGCCGCTCGGACAGCCCCTTGGCGCGCGCGGTCAATACGTATTGCTTGCGGATCTCGTCGAGAAACGCGTTCTTCGTCAGCATCGTGACGATGGCGAAACTTCCCACCACCGACGCCACCACCGGCAACGTGATGTGCCACAAATAATCGACGATTTTTCCGCCGAGCGAGAGCGCCGCCCAGTTATCGGAGGTCAGGTTGCGCAGCGGAAAGACCTGCAGGAACGTGCCGCCGCCGAACAGCACGAGCAGCAGCACGCCGAGCACGAAGCCCGGAATAGCAAAGCCGATCAGCACGATGAGGCTCGTCGCGACATCGAAGCGCGAGCCGTTCTTCACCGCTTTCGCGATGCCGAGCGGCACCGATATCAGATACGTGATGAAGAACGTCCATAAGCCGATGCTGATCGACACCGGCAGCTTCGATACGATCAGCGACCACACGCTCTGATGCCGAAAGTAGCTTTCGCCGAGATCGAAGCGCGCGAACTTGCCGAGCATCGACAAATACCGTTCGAGCGGCGGCTTGTCGAAACCGTAAAGCGCCTTCAGTTGCGCGATCTGTTGCGCATCGACGCCCGTATGCGCGCGCATGCCGAAGCCCGCGCCACCGCCTCCGCCTTCCGCATTGCCGCGCCGCAAGTCGTGCACGGCCTGTTCGACCGGACCGCCCGGCACGAACTGGATCACGACGAACGTGAGCGTGAGCACGCCGATGAGCGTCGGGATCATCAACAGGATGCGCTTCGCGATATAGCTCCACATGCTCGTCGTCCTCTACCTTGAAGCGCCGGCGGGTTTCTTCCACCACGTCGACAGCACCCACTCGTCCGCCGCGTAATAGAGCGGCAGGGTCGACGGATAACCCAGCGTATTGCGATACGCGATGCGGTGCGTCGCCGAGTACCAGTGCGGCACGACGTAGTAGCCATGCATCAGCACGCGATCGAGCGCGTGCGTCGCATCGACGAGCTGTTCGCGCGTCTGCGCACCGACGACCTTGTGCAGGATCGCATCGATGGCCGGCGACTTCACTCCCGCGAGATTGTCGGAGCCCTGCTCGTCCGCATACTTGCTCGCGAAGCGCGAGACCTGCTCGGTGCCCGGCACCTGCACGTCGGGCAGACGCACGCTCGTCATGTCGAAATCGAACGCGTCGAGGCGCTTCTGGATGAGCGCGTAGTCGACCGTGCGGAAGTTCATCGTGATGCCGAGCTTTTGCAGATTGCGGCCGAATGCGGCGGCGACCGGCTCCATCGACGCGCCGCCGCCCGTATCGTCCAGTATCTCGAACACGAACGGCTGGCCCTTTGCGTTACGCAGCGCGCCATCGCGATAGGTCCATCCGGCTTGCGACAGCAACTCGCGCGCCTTGATGAGATTTGCCCGCAGCGAGCCGGGCGGATCGGTGTCCGGCTGTTTCGGCATCTCGCCGAAGACGGCCGGATCGAGCTTCCTGCGCAGCGGCTCCAGGATCGCGAGCTCGCCTTCGCTCGGCGTGCCCTTCGCCTGGAGATCGGTGTTGACGAAGAAGCTGTCGGTCCGCTTGTACTGATTGAAGAACAACTGGCGATTGAGCCATTCGAAGTCGAGCGCGAGATCGAGCGCCTGGCGCACGCGCACATCCTTGAAAAGCGGCCGCCGCAGGTTCATGAAGAAACCCTGCATGCCCGTGCCGTTGTGATGTGGAAACTCGCGCTTGATGAGCTCGCCACTGTCGAAACGCTTGCCGATGTCTCGCCGCACCCAGCTTCGCGCGACGTTCTCGACGAGCACGTCGTATTCGCCCGCCTTGAATGCTTCGAGCCGCGCGGTTGCATCGGAATACAGCTTGTAATCGATGCGCGCGAAGTTGTGCGTGCCGACGCGCACCGGCAGCGACGCGCCCCAATAGTTCGGGTCGCGCTTGTAGGTGATGGTGCGGCCGTTGTCGAACGTGTCGATCAGATAGTCGCCGCTCGTGATCGGCTTTTCGAACGCGAGCTGATCGAAGGGGATGCGCGTGCCGTCCGACCGCAAACCCCACTTCCGCGAAAACACCGGAATGCCGCCCGCGAGCAGCGGCATCTCGCGCGTCGCGACCTTGAATTCGAAGCGGATCGTGAGCCGATCCACGACGACCGCGCGCGCGATCTGCCCGAAGTACACCGAAAACTGCGGCGCGGCCTTCGGACTCTTCAGCGTTTCGAACGAAAACTTGACGTCTTCGGCGGTGACCGCGTCGCCGTTGGTGAAGCGCGCCTTCGGATTGATGTGGAACGTCGTCGAAAGACCATCGGGCGCGACGGCGATATCGTCGGCAAGAAGGCAATAGGCGCTCGCCACTTCGTCCGAGCTGCCGGTCGTCAGGCTCTCGAACATGAGGCCGAGGCCCGGCGCGGGATTGCCGCGCAGAGTGAAGGGATTGAACTTGTCGAAGCTCGTGAGGCGATTCGGATTCGCCAGCACCAGCGTGCCGTCGCGCGGGGCGTCGGGATTGACGTAATCGAAGTGCTTGAAACCGGGCGGATATTTCGGCTCGCCGTACTGTGCGATGGCATGCGCCGCATACGCGGGCGTGCCGGCACCACAGGCAATGCACGCCGCGAGCGCGAGCGCGATGCGCTTGCCCCAGGCGGGCGATGATGCGATCGGCGTGGCGGACGTCGTCAGCCCGGTCATAGGCTCCTTGCGGGATGAGTAAGGGCCCCGGCACGATGGAAACGCGGCCTGCAGGGCAGTGAAGAAGGCTTGAAGACAGCCGGACCGCAGTGTCGATGTGAGAGAATTCTACCCAATCGAAACGCCATCCGGTTCCGGCGCATGGGAGGCACTAGCACGATGCCTGCCCGCCCGTCGAACCGATGCGCGCAGCACCCGACGCGAAGCGCGCACCCCGCAACCGCAATCGAGCCGCCCCGCGCGCCTCGCGTGACATTGACATTCAAGGAGCATTCATGGGCTTTCTCGCTGGAAAACGAATTCTGCTGACCGGCTTGCTGTCGAACCGCTCGATCGCTTATGGCATCGCGGAAGCCTGCAAGCGCGAAGGCGCGGAACTGGCGTTCACGTATGTCGGCGAGCGCTTCAAGGACCGCATCACCGAATTCGCGACGGAGTTCGGCAGCGACATGATCTATCCGTGCGACGTCGGCAGCGACGAGGAAATCGACGCCCTCTTCGCGTCGCTCAAGGAACGCTGGGGCACGCTCGACGGTCTCGTGCATTCCATCGGCTTCGCACCGCGCGAGGCTATCGCAGGCGATTTCCTCGACGGCATGACGCGCGAGAACTTCCGCATCGCGCATGACATCTCCGCCTACAGCTTTCCGGCGCTCGCCAAAGCGGCGCAATCGATGCTGTCGGACAGCGCGTCCCTGCTCACGCTGAGCTACCTCGGTGCGGAACGCGCGATCCCGAACTACAACACGATGGGTCTCGCGAAGGCATCGCTCGAGGCGAGCGTGCGTTATCTCGCGGTATCGCTCGGCAACAAGGGCGTGCGCGTGAACGGCATTTCGGCCGGCCCGATCAAGACGCTCGCGGCGAGCGGCATCAAGGGCTTCGGCAAGATTCTCGATTTCGTCGAAGACAACGCGCCGCTCAAGCGCAACGTGACGATCGAGCAAGTCGGCAATGTGGCGGCGTTCCTGTTGTCGGATCTGGCGGGCGGCGTGAGCGCGGAGATCGTTCACGTCGATTCGGGCTTCCACGCGGTCGTGGGTGGAATGGCGGGCATCGGCGAGTAAGCCCTGGCGCGTTCCCGCAGCGACAAGCAAAAAAGGGCTGCTTTCCTGAGGGAAGCGGCCCTTTTGCCGTTCTGGCGCGCCGATATCAGGTCATCGTGGCGGATGCAGGGGGCCGCGATTCGCGCGAAATGCGTACGTTGAGCAGCGACGCGGCGCGCGGGCACTCAGTGGTGACTGTGACCGTGTCCGTTGCCATGTCCGTTGCCGTGACCGTGGCCGTGTTTGTCGTGCCCCTTCCCGTGGCCGTGATGCCGCTCCCAGTCACCGCGGCTCCAGTAGCGCCGGCCGTCCCAGTACCGGTCGTCATGCCAGCCGATGATCACCGGCGGCGCAGCCTGATAGACGACTGGCGGTGGCGGCGGCGCATAGACGGGCGCCGGCGTGACATATACCGGCGCGGGCGTGCCGATATTGACGCCCACATGGACATCCGCCGCGTGGGCGGTGTTGATCGCAGCGCAAGCGACGATGCTCAGCGCGGCTGTAAGAATACGCCCCGTAAGTTTGGCTTTCATGGCGTCGAACCTCTTTATTGGAATGTTGGCGTGCAGGAAATATAACCAAAGGCTTTCTGGCGGATATTTCAGCTTTGTAAGTTCCCGCGCATTCTGACGTAACGTCAGAGGAAAGCTTACCTTTTGTTACATTCTGTCGCCAACCGCCAACGGTGGACACTTCGCCGTTCCGTCGCACGGCAAGAAAAAACCACCCGCGCGGGTGGTTTTTTTTTTGGGGGGAATGCGAGACGGTTACTCAATGCCAGCCGTGTCGCCCATGATTTTCGTGCCCATAGGCGTGACCGCGACCGTTATGGCGATACCAATCGTCGCGGTCCCAGTAGCGGCGGCCGTCATAGTATCGATCCCCGTGCCAGCCGATCACGATAGCCGGTTGCGCGTACACCGGCACGGGCGGCGGCGCATACACGACGGGCGGCGGAGGCGGCGCGTAGACGGGGGCCGGAGCGACGTACACGGGCGCCGGAATCCCGATGTTGACGCCCACGGAAACGCCCGCCATCGCTGCACCGGACAGCGTCAAACCGCCGATGACGAGCGCGTAGGCCACGGAGGCCTTCCATACCTTGTTCATGTGAAGCCCTACCTCGATGCGTTGTTTGTTGTGTGACCGGACTATATCGAGAAACGGTGCGACGAGTGTTCGACTTGGTAACGTCCCATTACTGAAGCTAACGCTTGCGAAAATGTAAGATGCGCGACGGGCGCCCGGCTTTCGTCGACCGCTGCGCTCCTGCCGCTATCGCCTGTCCGTGACCGGTTTCGCTTTTCGCGCGCGACTGATTCACGTTCGCCGCTGGCCTTGCATCGCTCTTTGTCAGCAAAATCGGAATTGTCGGATAGCTTACGGCACGACTCCCATTGAGCATTGCGCCCGTCCGCGATGTTCGCGGATAGACAACCACAACAGCTCATAAACATAGGCAGACCATGAAAATTACCCGCCTGGCATTGGCCGCGACCGCAGTTGCATCCGCCATCTTCACGCTCGCCTCGTGCGGCAGCGTTGCCAATCTGAATCCCGATACGCTCCTTCAGTCGGGCCAACTGGCCACCCAGGCGCTCACGCTCAGCGACAGCGACGTGCGCGGTCTCTCCGACAAGTCCTGCCAGCAAATGGACGCAGAGAACAAGATTGCGCCGGCGTCGAGCCAGTACACGCAGCGCCTGAACCGCATCTCGAAGCAACTGGGCGACAACATCAACGGCGTCCCGGTCAACTACAAGGTGTACATGACGAAGGATGTCAACGCGTGGGCGATGGCCAACGGCTGCGTGCGCGTCTACAGTGGCCTGATGGACATGATGAACGACGACGAAGTGCGCGGCGTCGTGGGTCACGAGATGGGCCACGTGGCGCTCGGTCACACCAAGAAGGCGATGCAGGTCGCCTACGCGACGTCGGCGGCGCGCTCGGTGGCGTCGGCGGCGGGCGGCGCGGTCGCGAGCCTCTCGGCTTCGCAACTCGGCGATCTGTCGGAGAAGTTCGTCAACGCGCAGTTCTCGCAGTCGCAGGAAAGCGCCGCGGACGACTACTCGTTCGACCAGCAGAAGAAGAAGGGCTACAGCCCGGCCGGCCTCGTGACGGCATTCCAGAAGCTGGCGGCGCTCGACGGCGGCAAGTCGAGCATGTTGAGCTCGCACCCGTCGTCGCCTTCGCGTGCGAAGCACATCGAAGAGCGCATCGCTTCGAGCAAGTAATTTGAGGTCAACCGGCGGCAGTGTTGCCGCCGGTGTTTTGCGGCGCGGGCATCGAGGCCGCGCCGCAACGCCTCGGCGATCAGAAAAAGTAATGCACGCCGACGGTCAGGCTGTCATTGCGACGGCAGCGCAACTATCCGCAACGTGCCAGCGTTTATTAGTCATGCCTATTAACGTGGACGACCGCCGAGGCCCCTCGCGACTTCAACGAACACGTCGGCGACGCAACGGGCTCATGCCACGTTACCGAGACGAGTCGTTCCTGACTTTGCAAAGCGAAAGCCCCGCAAGGCGCAAACCTTGCGGGGCTTTTCTTCCTACTACCTTCGTCAACAAGACCGGCATATGCAAACGGCCCGGCTGTCGCAGCTTTGACCGGCCAAATTGCCAAAGCGTTTTCAATGACATCCGCGACGCGACCATAAAATTTCAGGCCGGGGATTTCGTCCGATTCAAACGACGCGTGACAGACTCCTTTAGTGTGGTGGGTTAAGGTAAAAACGGCGCTTCCTCTTCCTTCTCGACCATTCCAAACTCCGACCGTACGAATATCGTCGTAATCTTCGTCCACTAAGTCGATCGCTCGCGAAGAAACCCGGTCTTGCTGGAAAGCTGGAGAAAGAAGCGATTCCTTTTCAGTTGATGCAGCCGGATACCACCTATCAATAGGCAAGTCGGCTTGTGGAAAGCTAAGGCAAAGCTGCCTCAACTCCTCGAATTGCTCGGCTTTCGTCAGCAACGATTCCGTTTTAGTAGAGAAAAGAAAGCGAAGATCCAAATCTGCACTCATAGTTCTTTTGCCTCTAGCTTTATCAATTATTGCATTGGCTTCAGTTGAGTTACCAGCAACGGTGCATTCACTTTGAACTCGCGGGTGAAATATCGATGACTCACAGGCTGCATGAAATACCATTTTAATTTCGCCGGCGCATTCGCTATAACAATTGCGTTATGGTTCATGCCCTGTCTTATCAGCGAGGCGCGCCGAAAAGCCCGTAGATAACGTCAACGATTTGACGCTGGAACCCGGAGAGGCCGAAGTCTTCGAGACAGAACCGGATGGTATCGTTGAGGTCCCCGAGCTGGACGAAGGAGAAGCGGACGCGGACGGCGACGGCGAAGAAACGGCGCGGCCCTGAAAGAGTCCGCGCCGTTATGCTCCCTTACAGGTCCGCGTAGCGCGGCAACAAGTCCTGATCCGCGAGCCGTATCTCGATCGAGTTCGCGACCTTCACATGCTCGGGATTGTCGGCGTCGAAAGGACCGTCAATCTCGCTGATGATGATGGTTCCCTCTGTTCCGGTCAGGTCCTTTACATGGCGAATCATGCGCGCCTCGGGAACCTGCTCGAATTCAATCCGACGCGGTAGGTAAAGCATCCAGCCGACGCCGGGGCGATCGGGGAAAATTTGCTTGCTGTCGGCAGAGTACCGATATGGGGCTAGTTCAACGGTTAGAGCCGGCCATATGGTCAACGCTTCCTCGATAAGCTTCGCAGCATGCGAATAGCCTAGAGCGACGGATACCGCCCCCATCTGCAGGGACACAGTGGAAAGTCCAGATTGGCTATATCCGACCAGAAATACTGCTCCTTGCCTTCCTTCTAAGCCGTTCCACACTCCGACGCTCGCCGTGCCGGGGCGTCTTGACCGTTCGATAGCGGCGCGCTCCAACATAACCGCAGTCGGTCCGTCCGTGTCAAACGCTTCGTATAACAAACGCTCTTTGGGCTTAGGCGCGGGGGGATGCCAACGGTTTAGGGCATAGCCAAACGGCTCTAGCGACTTAGCGAACCGCCAAAGCTGCACGCATTATTCTTCGCAGGTCGGAAACTTGTCGTCCGAGAGACGAAAGCGCAATTCAAGTTGTTGTGGGAAGTCCATGAGCTAGTCTCCTTCTTGATTTCAAGCCATCGGCTTGACTTCCGTTGTAATCAAAAACGCGCGGCTTGCGAATTGGCGTGTCGCCCATGCGCAACTTCTCGGTTGCATGAAAAACCACCGCAGCTTTGTGCCAGGGTTAGCCATTACCACAACGTTTTGCCTCTGCGCTTCGTCAATCATATCTGCGCCGCCAGTGTCGACCCACCAATACTTAGGCTGCCCATCGTCTAAAAAAAATTGGTCATACCTTGCTTTAGCTTCTTCGAGTTGACATAGCTGTGAGCGAAAGCCATCGAACCAGATCGGCGCGAAATACCATTCTTGCCCCATCGGAAAACCTGTGACGTACTGTTGATAAGCGGCTGACAGGCCCGCTATTTTATGAGGCGGCGGACCCATCATCCCTTTGTCCGGCGGACACTTGCAGTTACGCGACTGCGTCCGCGTGGCAGCGCCGGTCTCCGTCTTCGCCTTGTCCTCGTCTTTTGCGGTATCTCCCGGCAACGAGAGGACCGCGCCTGTTGCAACGCCTCCGACGACCGCAGTAGCAGCGCCCGACGACGCGAAAGCAGCCCATGCGGTGGCGATAAGCTCGCCGACGCCTTCGAGCAGTGGAACAGCTAATGCCGCCATTTATGCCACTCCTGCACTTTGTCGCAACGATTACAGGTCCGCATAGCGCGGCAAAAAGTCTTGATCGGCCAGCCGAATCTCTATCGAGTTCGCCACCTTCACATGCTCGGGGTTGTCGGCGTCGAAAGGTCCGTCAATCTCGCTGATGATGATGGTTCCCTCTGTGCCGTTGAGGTCCTTTACATGGCGAATCATTCGCGCCTCCGGCACCTGCTCGAACTCAATGCGCTGCGGTAGGTAGAGCATCCAGCCTACGCCGGGACGGTCTGGAAATACCTGCTTGTCTGCTGCATATGCAAACGGCCCGGCTGTCGCAGCTTTGACCGGCCAAACTGCCAAAGCGCTTTCAATGACATCCGCGACGCGACCGTAAAATTTCAGGCCGGAGATTCCGTCCGATTCAAACGACGCGAGGCAGACTCCTTTCGTGTTCAACATTAGCGTAACGACTGCGCTTCCTCTTCCTTCTCGACCATTCCAAACTCCGACCGTACGAATATCGTCGTAATCTTCATCCACTAAGTCGATCGCTCGCGAAGAAACCCGGTCTTGCTCGAAAGCAGGAGAAAGAAGCGATTCCTTTTCGCTTGCTGCAGCCGGAAACCAGCGATCAGTCGGCAAATCGTCTTGAGGAAAAGCCAAACAGAACCGCCTTAACTGCTCAAACTGCGCGTCTTTTGCCGGAAGCTGCTGCCCCTTAACAGAAAAAAGAAACTCGAAATTCAATCTGAAGTCTGCACTCATCTTATATGCCTCTGCGTTTCTTAATCACTGCATTGGTTTAAGTTCAGTAACGATTAACGGCGCACTCGTTCGAAAGGCACGCGTAAAATATCGATGGCTGACCGGCTGCATGAAATACCATCTTAATTTAGCGGGTGCATTAGCGACAACAATGGCGTTCTGATTCGCTCCCTGACCGAGCATCTTAGTAACGCCGAAAAGCCTAAAGAATCTCTTTGGCTCGCCCATCTTGTCAAAAAACTGATCGTAACGCGCCTTTGCTTCTTCTAACTGGCATAGCGACGACCTGAACCCGTCGAAGTCCGCGCCGGCGAAACTCCATTCAGTCATCGGTGCAAAGCCAGTCACGTAGCTCTGATATTCCCGCGATATCTGTGACATATTCCAGGTTACGCGTGACGATCTGCCCGCGATCGGGCGGACACTTGCAGTTACGCGACTGCGTCCGCGTGGCAGCGCCGGTTTCCGTCTTGGCCTTGTCCTTGTCTTTCGCGGTATCTCCCGGCAGGGAAAGAACCGCGCCGGTTGCGACGCCCCCGGCTACTGCTGACGCCGCGCCTGACGAAGTGAATGCGGTCCACGCGGCGGCGAGTAATTCGCCGACGCCTTCGAGCAGTGGAAGAGCTAATGCCGCCATTATCTAGCCTCCTGCTTTTCGCGGAGTTTGCCACGCGCTACGTCCATCATCATGTCAAAACGCTCCTCCGGTGAGACCCCCCGTTTATTGAGCCACGCAGCCATAGCGGGCTGCATGTAGAACCCGCGTTGAACGCTATCCAGCCATAAAAACATCACCAGATGCTTATCGTCCGTGAAGCCAATCCGTTTAGCCTCTTCATAGGCGGCGTTCAGGCGGTTCAGCAATTCATGGTCATCGACCAAATCGGGGCGATCGGTCACAATGTCTTCTTTGATCGTCAAAACAAAATTTCTTTCATCGGACGCGCGCAATGCCGCCCATTCAGCTTCAGAAAACTTATACATTGGACTTCAAATAAAAACGTTCACCGTTGAACAAATAAAACCATTCGAGCGCCGCGCCGAAGAACTGCGCGCTCGCGTCGCCCTTTAACGACGCAGCAAGCCCATGTAATACGCGCGGGTCCCAATAGCGCAATAGCACCTCCTGACCGTCCGGCTGCACAGCGTTCAATCGTTCGCGGAGTTTCCCCGCCAGCGTCGGCGCATCATCCGTGCAGACAAGCCAGACCACGGATGGACGTGACGCTTCAAGGCGTGCTGTGGTGGCCGCGCATTCATCCGTCAGCACCTCGACAAGCCACGGCCCCGCATGCGCAAGCGGTTCGTCCTCCGTTCCAGCGAACAGCGCGGTAATGCCCGTATTCGTCGCGTTCAGACGTTCGCCAATCTCGCGCTCGTATTGGATGCCGTCGACAAGTGCATAGAGGCGCGCGTTGTCATGCCGTTTGCACAGGTCGCTAAGGCGTGTTTGTATATCTTGCGGAATCATGCGCGCACCAATGTAGAGGTGCCGTTCTCGACGGCATGCAGCAGGCATTCAAGGCAGATGCGCGGCGCGACGGCGGCGACGCTCGCGGTAAGCGGGTCCGCTTTCGGGCCGTCCGTGCCGTGACTGCCGGCATGTACGAGAAACGCCGCGTTCGTGTAGCCGATCAACCCTTGCGGGCTAATCTCTAATACGCTTCCGCCGCCATTAATGCGGACGCCTTTAGCAGCCGTCAGGTTAATCCAGCCATCCGCGCTAACGAGGTCGGCGTCCTTCTGCGCGGCGATATGCACCTTATCGCTTTGCGCCTCGACGTGAATCGCGCCGGTAGCCGCGACCATGCGAATACCCATCTCACGCACGAACAGCGCGAAGCCTCGCGCGATGCTTGCGAAGAACGATTGCCCCGCCGCCATGCTGATAAGACGTTGAGCCGTTATCGCGTGGTCTTCACCGCTTGCGTGATGCGTGCTGCGTTGCGCCGTGGTCTGAATGCCCGCCGCGCTCGACAGTGCGATATGCGGCGCGGCAAACTCCGGGAACTCGGCGGTATTAAGGTTAGGCGATCCTTGCCCGCGTAGTTCGTCGTTTGTCGCCTTGATCGAGCGGGCCACGTCCGACTGATTGCCGTGCTCGGCTTGCGCGCCGTGCGTCTGCGCTTGCTCCGCAAGCGTTTCGTGCAGGTCGCGCGCGTCGGTAAGACGTGCGACCGTCTCGCCCATATCCGTGACGTGGCTTTGCGCCTCCGGTCGCGCCTGAGTCGTGACCAGCAAGCCCATCGCGGCGCGCAACGCCCCCTTCAGGTCCGTCCGCAGCTCGAAGCCGTGGCCTCTGGCCTCCCTTCGTCCCTCGTTGCCGAAAATGCGGCGAATGAATCCGAGACTGATAATCGATGTTCCCTGATCGCTCGATAGCTGCGCCTGTAGCTCGCCTTTCGTGTCATCGAGCGCGAGGTGATTCGTTCCGCGTTCCTGGCCTAAGCTGTCGCTCCGAATGCCCGACAATGCAACGTTCTTCGGCAGGTCCCACGCCGGCACGTTCCGCTTATTCGTGGCGCTTCCAACGATGATGCCTAAGTCCGGATCGCCGTTGATGTACGAGACGATGACCTCATCGCCGATGCGCAGCGGCATCGCCACGCCGCGCGCGTTACCTTGCCACGGCAGCGCGACGCGCAGCCATACCGAACGCTTTTCGTCGTAGGTGCCTTCGCGATCCCAACGGAATTGGACCAAGGCGCGGCCCATTGCATCGACCCAATGTTCCGCGTCCTTGTAGCCGACTACGACCGCATATTCAGGTCCGTAAATGCGCGGCTTGGGCGTCTTCTGTTCGAGCCGCAGATATTCCGTCAGTGGCTGAATCTCGAAATCGGCATCGCAACGGAAAGGCGGCGAGTCCTTCGCCTCAATGTCGACGCTCTCAATGTCTAACGCGCAGGAGACGACGACATACTCATCGTTTGCCCTCGCTTGCGGATAGCCTTCGAGCTTGAACGTGTGACCCGGTAGCAGCCCCGTCAAATGACCGTGACCCTTGCCGCGATGCGTCCTGCATCGGATGGAGTCCATGCGTACGCTGGCGAGGTAACGCGCTTCTTCCAGCGCGTCGTTCCGTTCATGGTTTAACCCCGCTTCGTGCGGCTGAGCGAAGTTGCCCCAATCGTAAATCTCGGGGCGCGGATGCTTCCCGTCACGCGGATAAACATATTCGCCTTCCATGCCTGACGCGCGGTTGCCGTTGCGCCCCCATGACGGCGCGGTGTAGTCGTGGTCGCGCAGCTTGATCGCGCCGGTAGCGAGTACGTTCTCGATCGACAGGGTATCAATGTACTCCTCGTCAATGCGCGCCTTCGTGGGGTTATAGATCAGCGTGGCGTGCGCGGGGCCGTGCTCACTGTAGCCGCCATAGCCATCAGCTAACACGAGCCGATGGAAGCCGTCGGAACTTTCCCACCAGAACACAATGCCCCATTCTTCCCACAGCTGTTAGCGCCGATGTAAAAATGACCCTGGCGCCGAAGTAAACATGACCCACCTGGGAGACGATGGCGGCTTTTGCCGCCGATGCTGACTCAGGAGCAAACATTGGAAATCAAGGTATTGGCCCGGCGCGGGACGGCGGTACGTGAGATAGCAAGGCAAACGGGTTTATCACGCAACACTGTGCGCCGATATTTGAGGGATGAGCAGGCGAGCCGTTACAGCCAGCGTGAGCCGCGAGCCACGAAGCTCGACCCGTTTAAGGACTATCTGCTGGAGCGCGTCGCCGCCGCGCGGCCGCACTGGATTCCGGCAACGGTCCTGCTTCGCGAACTGCAGGAAGCTGGGTACGAAGGCGGCATCAGTCAACTCAAGGCATTTCTGATGCCCTACAAGCGTCCCGAAGCTGAACCGGTGGTGCGCTTCGAAACCGCGCCGGGCAAGCAGTTGCAGGCCGATTTCACCGTTATTCGACGAGGGCGCGAGCCATTGCTCGCGCTGGTCGCGACGATGGGTTACAGCCGTGCGAGTTTCGTGCGTTTCACCTCGCGTGAGGACGCCGCGACGCTATGCGAATGCCTACGTGAAGCACTCGTCTATTTCGGTGGCACGCCAGAACATGTGCTGTTCGACAACGCGAAGTCGGTGGTCATCGAACGCGATGCATTCGGCGAAGGCGAGCATCGCTGGAACCCACAGCTGCTTGCGCTGGCTGAGACCTACGGCTTCACGCCGAAGGTGTGTCGTCCGTATCGCGCGAAGACCAAGGGTAAGGTGGAACGCTTCAACCGCTATCTCAAGGAGAGCTTCGTTGTGCCGCTTGCCGCGACGCTCAGGTCCTCGGGGTTGAAGCTTGATGTTGAGGCCGCCAATGCGCAAATTGGCCGTTGGCTATCAGAAGTTGCCAATGTACGCCGCCACGCGACGACAGGTGAGCGTCCGGCGGTCCTGCTTTGTTCGGAGCAGGCGGCGCTCCTGCCGTTACCAACCCAGGCGCCAGCGCTCGCAGCGCCAGACAACCGACGGGTGCTGCCACGCGAGAGCCTGCAGCATCCGCTAGCGGTCTACGACGCATTGCTGGAGGTCGCAGCATGAATCTGCAACATGAACGGATTGGCGCGCTATACGCACAACTGAAGCTGGACTGCGTCGCGACCGATTGGGCGCCGCTTGCACAACGCAATGCAACGACCGATTCGAGTATGGCCGACTTCCTTGAACAACTTCTGCAAGCGGAACTTGGCGCGCGCGAGCAGCGCAAGCGTCAGGTGCTCACGAAGCTGGCAGCGTTGCCTGGCATCAAGACGCTTGAGCAATACGACTTCAGCTTCGCCAGCGGCGCGCCACGTGCGCAGATTCAGGAACTGGCAAGTCTGGCGTTCGTCGAACGGGCCGAGAACATCGTGCTGCTCGGACCATCCGGGGTGGGTAAGACGCATATCGCGACCTCGCTTGCTTACCGCGCTGCGCAGGCCGGCATCAAGACGCGGTTCATCACCGCCGCTGACCTGATGATGCAACTGGCCGCTGCCCGGCAGCAGAACCGCCTGCGGGAGTTCTTCAATCGCGCGGTCATTGGACCCCGGCTGCTGGTTATCGACGAAATCGGCTATCTGCCATTTGGACGGGAGGAGGCGAACCTATTCTTCAATGTCGTGGCGAAACGCTACGAGCGCGGCTCAATCGTATTGACCAGCAACCTGCCGTTCACACAGTGGGCGACAGCATTCGCCGATGACCAGACGCTGACGGCTGCAATGCTCGACCGGCTCCTGCATCACGCTCATATCGTGCAAATCAGCGGCGAGAGCTATCGACTAAAGGACAAAAGAAAGGCGGGACAAACAGGCACGCGGGCCAGCACGAAAGTAGCCGCGTGATCAACGACCCGGGTGGGTCACATTTACTTCGGCGAAACCCAGAAATGTGGGTCAGGTTTCAGTCGGCGTTGACACACAGCCTTCGTAAAAATGTGTAGTCGGACTCGAATGCCTGTCTCTGATAGTCGCGCGTCGGATAATAGCCGTTGCCGCTACCGGCTGGCCCGCCAATCCGGTACTCCACTTGCAGCGGATACGCGTGCATCACTTCGCGCGTGATAGCGATAACGTCGAGACCATAGAACCCTCGTGAATTGAGGTTCTGGGTGGCTAAATATAAGGCGGGGCGTAGCGTCAACTCATAGACAATCGAGCGGCCATCACTGCCCGCGATGCGCGCCGCCGCGATGATGCCGCTTATCTCGCGCGTGTGACCGCCCACGTTGCCCGCGCCGGTATTGCCGGGCATTCCGGGAACGAACTCGTATTTCCCGCGCACCTGAACGTAAGCGGTCGCTTCCACGCCGAGCAGTTTGTCCAGATCGACGTTCGCAGGGTCCGCGCTGCGGCCCCGGTAGCTTTCGCTCGTCTTGAGCGTCACGACATATTCGAACAGCTCGCCGATGCCGTCCGTACCCTTAAGACGGACCGGCACAAGGTACGGCACACCCCAATAATCAGGCTCGGGCAGCGCCGAGCAATGGAAGCCGAGCGGACGGGTTTGCGTTAGTGCAGTCATGCGGTGGCCCTCATGCAATGATCGTTGCGCCGCACGCGGTTTTATCGCCGATCAATGCCACGTTGACGCCCTTATGCGTGCGCGTGCCGGTCGCGATGATGGGATAGGTGCCGCCGCACTTCGGACATTCCGTGAGATGCCCGTCGAGCGCCGTCGCAATGCCCCTATGCTGAAGGTCCGGAGCGGCCTGAATGACCTTGCCGCCGTGGTCCGTGCTATCGCCCAAGCGTGCAACGTCGCGGCCTGTTTTATCTCTCATCGTTGGTGATCCTTATCGTTATTGAGCGATGAATGCGTTATTTAGGCTACGACAAGACGCGTCCGGGCCGCCACGAAACGGACAAAATGTCACGCCATCCTATAATTCAAGCGGCGGGGTTTGGTCGTATGCTTTGGACGCCCGACACGTGGTTGTGTCGAGCACGGGTTTAGCAGCCTGTAGACAATCAGACCCGCGACGCCCGCGCAATGCGGGCGCTGCGTTAGACCCCGCGCGCCTTCTCTGACCACTGGCGCACGGTGCTTCGTTTCGTCCGTCTATGGGCGGGACGCTGCAGGGAACCCGCAAGGGTTGCCGGTAATGGTGTAAGGCCCGGTCTGTCAACCCTGTCGCTGTTCCCGCCCGCCCTTCGCTCACACGAAGGGCGCGGCTTCTGTTCGACAGGAGCGAGACATGATGCACCGTCAACCGCCTACGACCTCCACTACAGGCCGTGGTGAACGATGAAGGGCGAGATTGAGCATCGAATACTGGAAACTGCCGAACGCGCCTTCGCAGAACACGGTTTCCGCGCCGTAGGCGTCGATGCCCTCGCGCATGCATGCGGCATCAGTAAGGTCACGCTTTACCGATATGTCCGCTCGAAGGACGCGCTTATAGCTGCGGTCCTGCGGTCCCGCTGCGAAGCAATCAGGACGGCGCTACATGCAGCGCAAGAAGCCGCGCCGCCGGGCATGGCGCGATTGCGTTCCCTGTTTCGCGCGCTCGACTTAAATGGGCGTGGCGACAGGCTGCTGCTGAACGCGCTGTTCGAACTCGCGGACGATTCAGAAGTACAAGAAATAGGCACCGACCATTACGAGGCGGTGCGATTGATCGTGCATCAAGTGCTTGGCGAACTCGCGCCGCCCGCGATCCTCGACCAACTCAGCCGCCAGATCGTGAATCTGCTTCGTGGCGCAACAGTTAGCAGCCTGCTAGATCGACCCGGAGTCGCGACGCAAGACGCATGGGAATGCGCGGTACAACTCGTTCAATACGCGAGACTGCCGGTGTCGCATCACCTTCGCTCGCACGCTGGCAGGAGTGACGATGCTTATACCGCTGACCTCACATGAGTCTGCCATGGCTAGCCGCTCTCGCCGCCACATTTCAAGATAACGTAACAAATCGATTCATCGACCAGACGCCTAGCGTCTACAATCGCGCCATTCGCTCTGTGGGTCATTTTGTGGGTTACCAAAAAAGAAACCCCGTAAGTCGTTAAACTTACGGGGTTTTCTTACTACTACTGGCGGAGACGGAGGGATTCGAACCCTCGATCCAGTTTTTAGCCAGATGCTCCCTTAGCAGGGGAGTGCCTTCGACCTCTCGGCCACGTCTCCCAAACTTTTCGTCGCACCGGGAGTGCAGTGCAACGAGATCGAGATAATAGCGTGTTCCCCGGCAGTGGTCAAATTCGCATGACAGTTTTTTCCAATCGACCGAATTCGAATGTTCCGCCGCCAGATATCGCAATAAACGCAGCGAACCTCTGCGCTTCTTACGCGCGATCCAGCTCGAACGCCTTGTGCAGCGCGCGCACCGCCAGTTCGGTGTATTTCTCGTCGATCAACACGGAGATCTTGATTTCCGACGTCGAGATCATCTGGATGTTGATGCCCTCCTCCGACAGCGTGCGGAACATCGTGCTCGCGATGCCCACGTGCGAGCGCATGCCGACGCCCACCACCGACACCTTCGACACCTTGGGATCGCCCAGCACCGTCTCGGCCTGTACGTGGCCCTTCACCTGGCCATTCAGGATTTCGAGTGCGCGCTGATAGTCGCCGCGGCCGACGGTGAACGTGAAGTCGGTCTTGCCGTTCACGCTCTGGTTCTGGATGATCATGTCGATGTCGATGTTCGCATCGGCGACCGGCCCGAGAATCTGATACGCGACGCCCGGCTTGTCGGGCACGCCCATCACCGCGATGCGCGCTTCGTCGCGCTGGAACGCGATGCCAGAAATCACTGCTTTTTCCATGTTCTCGTCTTCTTCAAAAGTAATCAGGGTGCCCGAGTGCATCTCTTCGTCGAGCGCCATCAGCGGGTCAGTCAGGCTGGAGAGCACGCGCGTCTTCACCTGATACTTGCCGGCGAACTCCACCGAGCGGATCTGCAGGACCTTCGAGCCGAGACTCGCCATCTCGAGCATCTCTTCGAAAGTCACGCGATCGAGCCGGCGCGCATCGTCGACGACGCGCGGATCGGTCGTATAGACGCCGTCGACGTCCGTGTAGATCAGGCATTCATCGGCCTTCAGCGCCGCCGCGATCGCGACCGCCGACGTGTCCGAGCCGCCTCGTCCGAGCGTGGCGATGTGGCCTTCCGGATCGACGCCCTGGAAGCCCGTGATGACCACGACCTTGCCCGCGTTCAGATCGTTGAGCACGCGCTCGCCGTCGATTTCGCTGATGCGCGCCTTCGTGAACGCGCTGTCCGTCTTGATCGGCACTTGCCAGCCGGCATAACTCACGGCGTCGAGACCTTCGGCGTGCAGCGCGATGGCGAGAAGCCCCACGCTGACCTGCTCGCCCGTGGAGGCAATCATGTCGAGTTCGCGCGGGTCCGGGTTCGCCGTGATGTCTTTCGCGAGACCGAGCAAGCGATTCGTTTCGCCGGACATCGCCGACGGCACGACGACCATCTTGTGGCCAGCCTTGTGCCATTTCGCGACGCGCTTGGCGACGTTCTTGATGCGCTCGACCGAGCCCATCGAAGTGCCGCCGTATTTGTGTACGATGAGTGCCATTGTCGTTTTGAACAGAAGGGAAACACGCGCTGACGCGCTCAATGCAAATGCTGTGCGTTGCTCGACCGCTTCGGGGATGGATGAAGCCAGCAACGATACGCGGGATGCCGCCGCATGCCCGCCTTGCGGTCAGGACTCACGCAAGTGTGCTCAAGAGGTGCGTCAAGGGCGCGCGTCTGCAGGCGAAATTCGCGTCTTTTGAACGGAGATGCTGCGCAAAGCGCGTGGCGGGCAAGCGAGCTACGGTACCCGATCGAGGCCGAAATTTCAAGATTGCACGCTTGGCGGAACCATTCTACCGGCTCGCGTGCAACGCCGCCGCATCAGGCGAGCAGCAGATCCGGCCGCCACACGATGCGGCGTAACGGCGCGTTCGCGCTTTCGGATGCGACATCCGGCGCGACTTCGCGGTTCACGCCGATGAACGGCACGAACAGCAGCGCATCGCGGATGAAGAGCAAGGGCACGTCGCGTTTCCATGCGGGAACGCCGCGCTCCTGGAACAGGTTCTTGAGCGTGCGGCTCGGCGCATCCGCCGCGAGGCGCATGCGCTCGCCGCCGCCACGCGACCGCGCGACGAGCGGCGCGGCGCGCAGCAAGCCTTCCGCGATCACATCGGGGCCGGGCGCATCGACGGGTTCGAACACGAACGAACCGCGCCACTGCGGCAAGCGCCAGACTTCATCGCCCTGCCAGCGCAATTCGCCCGGTGCACGGGCGATGGCCGCGCCCTGGTCGAGATCGGGCGCATCGGCGCTGTCGCCCTGCTCCCAGAACAACGCATTGCGATACACCCGCAAGCACTGCCCCGCGTGATCGACGCGCAGCGCGTGACCGTCGCGCGCGCTCGCCGCGTGACGAAGCTGACGCAGGATATCCGCTGTGCGCGCCGTCGATGCCGCCTGCAAGCCGCACGCGCGCATCCAGTAGCGCAGGAGGTTGATGGCGCGTTCGTCGTCGAGTGCGAGAAGCGCATCGAGCGCGAGCGCACCGTCCTCGCCGCTGCGCGCCGTATCCATGTCGATGCGCGCGAGCTCGTCGAGCAGCCGCTGCGCCGAAGCCGCATGCGACGCCGTGCGCGCAAGGGCATCGCGAAAGCCCGGGAAATGCACGGCGAGCACCGGCAGCACGTCATGGCGCAGCGCATTGCGTGCGTAGCGGGTGTCGGCGTTCGACTCGTCGTCGATCCACGTCAGATCACGCTCGTGCGCGTATTGCTCGAGCTGCGCGCGCAACAGCCGCAACAGCGGACGCAGACGCGGCGTCGCGCCATCGAGGCGCTGCGGGGCCATCGCCGCGAGGCCCGCGACGCCCGCGCCCCGCAGCAATTGCAGCAACACGGTCTCGGCCTGATCGTCGGCATGATGCGCGATCAGGAGCGCCGACGCCCCCGCTTCATCGCACATGTCGTCGAGCGCGCGATACCGTGCATCGCGCGCGGCGGCCTCGAGGCTTTCGCCGCCGGAACGCATCACCTCCACGTGCCGCGACGCATGGCGCACATCCAACGATGCCGCGAACGCGGCACAATGCGCGGCCCAGGCATCGGCGTTCGGGCTCAGGCCGTGATGTACGTGCAGCGCAACGACGCGCGCCGCGCCGAAACAGCGCACGGCGGCATCGAGCAAAACGGTGGAATCGAGGCCGCCGCTGAGTGCGACGGCAAGCCGCGCATCGGATGGCAGCGCGGAGGCCGACACCGAAGCGCGCACCGCCTCGAGAACGAGGCGGCCGGCCGGGGTGTCGGTGTCGGAAATCACGAGGGATGGTGAAGAGAGGAAAGCCCGCTCATGCGCCGGGCAGCGTTTCCTTGAACTTGCCGTAGGCCATCAGCTTGTCGAAGCGGCGATCGCGCAATTCCTGCACGCTCAGACCCTGGAACTGACGCAGCGAGTCGGCGAGCGCACGGCGCAGCATCGCGGCCATGCCCTTCGGATCGCGATGCGCGCCGCCGAGCGGTTCGTTCACGATCTTGTCGATCAGCCCGAGCGCCTTCAGGCGATGAGCGGTCAGGCCGAGCGCTTCGGCCGCTTCCGGCGCCTTCGCCGCACTCTTCCACAGAATGGACGCGCAGCCTTCCGGCGAGATCACGGAGTACGTGGAGAACTGCAGCATCATCACGGAATCGGCGACGGCGATCGCCAGCGCGCCGCCCGAACCGCCCTCGCCGATGATCGTCGTGATGATCGGCGTCTTGAGTTCCGCCATCACGTACAGATTGCGCCCGATGGCTTCCGACTGACCGCGCTCTTCCGCGCCGATGCCCGGATACGCGCCAGGCGTATCGACGAACGTGAAGATAGGCATGCCGAACTTTTCGGCGAGACGCATGAGCCGCTCGGCCTTGCGATAGCCTTCGGGACGCGGCATGCCGAAGTTGCGCAGCGCGCGCTCTTTCGTGTCGCGGCCCTTCTGATGGCCGATCACCATGCACGGCTGGCCGTTGAATCGCGCGAAGCCGCCGACGATCGCGAGGTCATCGGCGAAGGCGCGGTCTCCATGCAGTTCGTGAAAGTCGGTGAACAGCTCGTTCACGTAGTCGAGCGTGTACGGACGCTGCGGGTGACG
Organism: Caballeronia sp. LZ016; assembly: GCF_031450805.1. Lineage (NCBI taxonomy): Bacteria > Pseudomonadati > Pseudomonadota > Betaproteobacteria > Burkholderiales > Burkholderiaceae > Caballeronia > Caballeronia sp. LZ016. The sequence continues at coordinate 1,933,747 of NZ_JARTVY010000001.1, read as the reverse complement.
TGCGATTTGCGAAACCTGCCACGGCGACAGGTTTGCGTAGAGATCCTTCGTGAGCTGCTGGCTCTTCTTCGACAGCCGCTCGATTTCTTCCGAGATGTCGACAGCGGAATCGTCCTGAACGAAGCGGAGTTCTTCGATCTTCGCTTCGAGTTCAGCGATCGGCTGCTCGAAATCCAGAAACGTGGTCTTCATGTGTTCGAGTCCTAGAACAACGGGCGGGGCGCAGGGGCGTCTATTCTAACCGCGTCCGTCCCTGATAAATACGCGCGGAAGCTATCGATTATAAATCAACGATAGCTCGGCATTTGTTGTGTGAAATCAGTGGTCTGCGGGAATCGGGTTGAGACTGCGCCACATGTACCAGGTCGCGACCGTGCGCCACGGCTCCCAGTTCGCCGCGACTTCGCGTGCCTCGCTGCGCGTGACCGGTTCGCCGCTGAAGTAATTCACGCTGATCGCCTGGATCAGGCCGAGGTCGTCGAGCGGCAGGACATTCGGGCGCGACAGATTGAAGATGAGGAACATCTCCGCCGTCCATCGGCCGATGCCGCGAATCTGCGTGAGTTCGGCGATGACGGCTTCGTCGTCCATCGACGCCCACGTATCGACATGCAGCGCACCCGATACGAAATGCTGCGCGAGATCCAGTATGTACTCGGTCTTGCGTTTCGACAGGCCGCACGCTTGCAGCTTCTCCGGCCCCAGCTTGATGAACTGCGCAGGCACGACTTCGGGGCACGCGGTTTTCACGCGTTCCCAGATGGCTTGCGCGGCTTTCACCGATATCTGCTGACCGGCGACCGACCGTGCGAGCGTCGAGAACGGATCGCCGAGATTGACGAGATGGATCTCGCCGAACTTCGGAATCAGCTTCTTGAGGATACGGTCGCGCTTCATCAGGTCGGCGCACGCCTTGTCCCAATAGTCAGGACGCGTGGCTTCGCGTGTGAGACCGCCGACTTGCGCGGACACCTCGGCATCCGCCGTGACGACACGCGACTTGCGCACGACTTCGCCGTGCTCCTTGTCGGCGACGAGCGTCTGCGCATGGGCGGCATCGCCCGCGACGGCGCGGCCGTTGCCCTTCGCCGGCAGCATCTCGGCTTCCACGGTGCGCGCCTTCGACGCACGCGCGCCGATGTCCTCGCCGTTGCCGCGTCGCGCGCTGCTTACGCCGTCGCCTGCGGAACGCGTCGAGATCGCGCGTTTGGCCGCGCTCTTGCGGGCCGTCGCCGTCGTTGCACCATTGCTCCTTTGCGTCGTCGATTCCGATTGCGCAGCGCGCGCGCGCTTCGTTGCGGGCGACGCGGCGCTTCCTGACGCGGGTCGCTTGACCGGCGTCTTCCTGGCCGTTGCCATCTTGCCTCCTGCCTGGCGAGTCGATCAGAGGGTTCGAAGGTTCGCGATCACACGCGGCGCCATTCGGTCGACCCACCCGGTTTGTCTTCAAGCGCAATACCGGCTTCGAGCAATGCGGCGCGAATCCGGTCTGCTTCGGCATAGTTCTTCGCCTGCTTGGCGGCGATGCGCTCGGCGATCTTCGCTTCGATCTCCTGCGGCGACAGTCCGTCCGCTGCATCCGTGCCCGCCGCCTGCTGCAGGAACGCGCGCGGCTCGCGCCCGAGGAACCCGAGCGCCTGACCCAGACCCTTCAGCTGACGAGCGAGCGCCGCGTCGTGCGTGCGGTTCACTTCGCTTGCAAGATCGAACAGCACGGATACGGCCACGGGCGTGTTGAAGTCGTCGTTCATCGCAGACTGGAAACGCTGCGCGTTCGCCTCATCCCAGTCAAGTTGCTGATTGTCCGGCTCGACATCTTTCAGCGCGGTATATAGGCGAGTCAATGCGTTCCTTGCATCGTCGATATGCACGTCGCTGTAGTTGAGCGGCGAACGATAGTGCGCACGCGCGATGAAGAAGCGCACGACTTCGGCGTCGAACTTTGCCAGCACTTCACGGATCGTGAAGAAGTTGCCGAGCGACTTCGACATCTTCTCGCTGTCGATCTGCACGAAGCCGTTGTGCATCCAGTAGTTCACGAAGGTCTTGCCGGTCGCGCCTTCGCTTTGCGCGATCTCGTTCTCGTGATGCGGGAACTGCAGGTCCTGACCGCCGCCGTGAATGTCGAACTGCTCTCCGAGCAAGCTGCAGGCCATCGCCGAACATTCGATGTGCCATCCCGGACGGCCGCGACCCCACTTCGAATCCCAGCCGGAATCGGCGGGCTCGCCTTCCTTCGAATGCTTCCACAGCACGAAGTCGAGCGGATCTTCCTTCGCATCGTTCGCGGCGACGCGCTCGCCCGCGCGCAGGTCTTCGAGCGACTTGCCCGACAGCCTGCCGTATCCCGCGAACTTGCGCACTGCGTAGTTCACGTCGCCGTCCTTCGCGTGATACGCATAGCCGTTGGCCTGCAATGCATCGATCATGCCGAGCATCTGCGGAATGTAATCGGTGGCGCGCGGCTCGAGGTCCGGACGCGCGACGCCGAGTGCATCCGCGTCTTCGTGCATCGCCTGGATGAAGCGCTGCGTGAGCGACTTGATCGACTCGTTGTTCTCGACCGCGCGACGGATGATCTTGTCGTCGACGTCCGTGATGTTCTGCACGAACGTGACCTTGTAGCCGATCGTGCGCAGCCACCGCTGCACGACATCGAACACGACCATCACGCGCGCATGGCCGATATGACAGTAGTCATAGACGGTCATTCCGCAGACGTACATGCGTACCTCGCCGGGGCGAAGCGGCGTGAAGGGTTGCTTGTCACGCGCGAGCGTGTTGTAGATGCGCAGCGAATTCATAGAGGGCAGTGCGTGTACCGGAGCACCCGTGCGTTGTCGGCGCAGTGACGTGCTCGATGCTGGCGGGAACGGATGATACGCACACGCGAGCGCGAACACGACGGTCGGTCGACCAGGACGGAGACGGCCACGAGTGGCAAAGAGAGTCCGGCGTCGGCAACGCGCGGCCACGTGTGAAACATGGCGTGCAAGGCGTGCGCGGAACGGGCGGACCTTTTGTTAGAATGGGTCGGAGTATAACACTCGGACTTGAGCCTATGAAATCTCCAAGCGGCCGCACGACGGGCGTTGCCGGTCATGCCGCGAGCCAGGCTGAAGCCCTCGCAGTCCATGGTGTTTCGAGTGGCGCATTGTGCTTCATTCACCCTCCCTCCCCGCTCCATTCCCTGACCCGATTCCAAGTGACTCACGCTCAAGCGCGCATGCCTTCGCAAGTTTCCCGCCTGCCATCCATCGTTCGTGTTCGCCAGGGCCTCATCGCGACGCTTTCGCTCGCCGTCTTCGGCGTTGCGGCGTGCTGTGTCACGTCGACGGCGGCGTTCGCGCAGGTATCGTCGGCGAAGGCGGACGGCACGCCGGAGATCGATGCGTCCATCGCCAGCAAGGACTGGAACGCCGCGCTCGCGCAGCTCGATGCGCGCATCGCGACGAACCCGCGCGACGTGCAGGCGAAGTTCAAGCGCGCAACCGTGCTGGCGCGCCTGAATCGCGACGACGAGGCCATCGCCGCGTTCACCGAACTCACGCAGGCATACCCGGAACTGCCCGAGCCTTACAACAATCTCGCCGCCCTCTATGCGAAGAAGGGCCGCTATGAAGATGCGCGCGCCGCGCTCGAAACGGCGGTGAAGGCGAACCCGGGCTATGCGCTCGCCTACGACAACCTCGGCGACCTTTATCTGCGGCTCGCGAGCGAATCGTACAAGCGGGCGCAATCGCTCGGCTCCGCGAGTCCGCTTACGCGCCAGCGCATTGCGGGCATCCAGAACATCATCACTCCGCCGCCGAAGAAGCGTGCCGCAAGTGCGGCGTCGAGCGGGGCGTCCGGCGCGCAAGGCGCTTCGGCGCCGCGTGCGGCTTCGGACGAATGGACGCCGACGCAAGGCGAGACGCCGTCGACCATGCCATCGCCCGAAACGTACTCGCCTTTCGGCGGACCGAGCGGCCCGTTGCCGACATCGCCGTATGTCGCGCCGAATCCGCAGCAGCCGTGAGTGGGCGCGCACAGGTTAAGCTATGAGCTTCGCGCGACGCCATTGCACGCAACGCCGTCGCGGTTGACGCTTTGCATTCATCACCCGAGGATCGAACCTTCATGAAATTGCTGATGCTGGCGCTTTCCGGCGCCGCCCTGATCGCGACCGCCCCCGCCTTTGCTCAACCCGGGCAACCCGCGCAGGCCGCGCATCCGAACGTGCTCTTCAAGACTTCGCAAGGCGACATCCGCGTCGAGCTTTATCCCGAGAAGGCGCCGAAAACCGTCGAGAACTTTCTCGCCTACGTGAAGTCCGGACAGTACAGCGGCACGATCTTCCATCGCGTCATTCCGGGCTTCATGATTCAGGGCGGCGGCTATAACACGAGCTTCGCGGAAAAGCCGACCCGCGCGCCGATTCCGCTCGAAAGCCGCAGCGGCCTGAAGAACGCCACCGGCACGATCGCGATGGCGCGCACCAGCAATCCGAACTCGGCCACGGCCCAGTTCTTCATCAATACGGTCGATAATGCGGGCCTCGACTATCCGAACCCCGACGGCAACGGTTACGCCGTGTTCGGCAAGGTCGTCGCGGGCATGGATGTCGTGAAGAAGATCGAAGGCAGCCCGACCACGACGCGCGGCCCGATGGCCGACGTGCCGCAGAAGCCGACCGTGATCGAGTCGGCGACCGTCGTGTCGCAGTAACGCGAATATCCCTGGCGGCGTGCAGTCGCGCGCCGCCCAACTACAACCGAACACACCGGAGAAAACACATGGTCGAACTGCATACGAACCACGGCGTCATCAAGCTGGAACTGAACGCCGAAAAAGCGCCGAAGACGGTCGAGAACTTCCTCAACTACGTGAAGAAGGGCCACTACGACAACACGGTGTTCCATCGCGTGATCGACGGCTTCATGATCCAGGGCGGCGGCTTCGAGCCGGGCATGAACCAGAAGCCGACGGACGCGCCGATCAACAACGAAGCGAACAACGGCCTCACGAACGACAACGGCACGATCGCGATGGCGCGCACCAACGACCCGCACTCGGCGACCGCGCAGTTCTTCATCAACGTGAAGGACAACGACTTCCTGAACCACTCGTCGCCGACGCCGCAGGGCTGGGGCTACACGGTGTTCGGCAAAGTCGTCGAAGGCATGGATGTCGTCGAGAAGATCAAGAAGGTCCGCACCGGCTCGAAGGGCTTCCATCAGGACGTGCCGGTCGATGACGTCGTGATCGAGAAGGCCGTCGTGGTCTGAATCTCCATCGCATGATCGAGTCGAAGTCTTTCGGTCGCGAAACGGAACACGAAGCAGCGGGCGCAGCGCATGACGCGCGCCCGCTGTTTTTCATTTCGGACCTGCATCTGAGCGAGGCGATACCGAACACGGTCGCCGCGTTCGAGCATTTCATCGAGGTGACGGCGAACGAGGCCGACTCCGTCTTCATCCTCGGGGATCTTTTCGAATTCTGGATCGGCGACGACGTGCTCGACCCCGCCGTCACCGACGAACGCGGCCGCTTTGCGCGCCGCATGACGAAGCTGATGCATACGCTATCCGAGCGCGGCATCGCGCTCTACGTGATGCACGGCAATCGCGACTTTCTGCTGGGCCGGCGCTTCATGAAGGAAGCCGGCGCAATGCCGCTGCCCGATCCGTTCACGATGACCGCGTTCGGCACGCGCATCGTGCTCGCGCACGGCGACGCGCTCTGTACCGACGACACCGGCTACCAGCGTTTTCGCCGTTTCGCGCGCAATCGCGTTGCCCAGCGCCTGTTTCTCGCGCTGCCGCTTCGAACGCGGCTTGCAATCGGTCAACGCATGAGAATGACGAGCGAAGGCGCGCGCACGCACGAGGCATCGGCGAAATACGACGTGACGCGCAACGCGGTCGCGTCGCTATTCACGCGAAGCCGCACGCATACGATGATTCACGGCCACACGCATCGCCCGGCGATGCATCGCGAAGCCGACGGCGTGCGCTGGGTGCTGCCCGACTGGGAACTGGATATCGACGAGCCGCGCGGCGGTTATCTGCGTATCGACGCGAGCGGCATTCGCGTTCTGCCCTTATAGCTGGCGCTCGACGTTGCGCGGTTCGCCGTCCATCGCGGAGCACATGCGCTTCAGGTCGACGAGCGTCGCGCCGTCCACGCCATGCAGCGCTTCCACGCGCGCACCGAGCCGCTCCAGCGCCGCGACGATTTCGTCGGTGCGCTGCGACTGCTTCGACGCGTGATCGATGAGACCGTGAATCGCGAGCGACACCGGATCGTCGGCGTTCGGCGTAATGCCGTAGGCGCAGAAGCCATCGCGCGCGTCGGTCGCGGGCTTCGGCACCGCGGGCATCACGATGCGCGCCGGATTGCCAACCGCGGTGCCGCCCGCCGGCACCGGCTTCACGACGACCGCATTGGAGCCGATCTTGGCGTTCGCGCCGACGGTGAAGCTGCCGAGCACCTTCGCGCCCGCGCCGACGATCACGCCGCGTTCCAGCGTCGGATGCCGTTTGGCCCCGCGCGCCAGCGACGTACCGCCGAGCGTCACGCCCTGGTAGATCGTGCAGTCGTCGCCAATCTCGGCCGTTTCGCCAATCACGACGCCCATGCCGTGATCGATGAACACGCGCCGTCCGAGCGTCGCGCCCGGATGGATTTCGATGCCGGTGAGAAAGCGCCCGATCTGCGACACGAAGCGCCCCGACCAGCGCCAGCCGCGCCGCCAGCACGCGTGCGCGAAGCGGTGCAGCACGATTGCATGCAGGCCCGGATAACACGTGACGACTTCCAGGACGCTGCGTGCGGCGGGATCGCGCTCGCGGATGGCGGCAATGTCTTCGCGGATTCGGTCGAACATGTCGGAGTCTCTGTCGGGGGAAGGGGCGCTGCTGCACCAGGGGCCTGAGCACGATCAGCGCGCATGGGCTTAAGCACGAAAAGCGCAATGCTTATATCGGCATGCCGTTTTCGCCGATTGTAGGGCGAGCGCGCAAAGCGTGCCCGATGCCCCCGATGACAGCGCGGTCTGCGTCAGTCCTTTCTTGCGCGCAGAAGAATGTGCTTCGCGATGCCGCGCAGGATGTTCACTTCCTCGCGTTCCAGCCCCGAGCGCGCAAAGAGCCGCCGCACGCGCGACATCAGCTTCTTCGGATTGGCGGGATCGAGAAACTCGAGCGCGACGAGCGCTTCTTCGAGATGCGCGTACATGCCTTCGATTTCATCGCTCGACGCGCTGTGCTCCGCCGACGCCACGAGCGACAACGCCGGCGCGGCTTCGTGAAACGCGATGCGCAGTTCGTAGGCAAGCACCTGCACCGCCTGCGCGAGATTCAGCGAGCTGTATGCGGGATTGGCCGGGATGTGCGCAAGCGCGCTGCACCGCTCCACGTCGGCGTTGGAGAGGCCTGTGCGCTCGTTGCCGAACACGAGCGCGATATCGCCGTGCCGCACGGATTCGTGCGCGCGCCGGGCGACGGCGCGCGGCGGCATGTGCGGCGGCCCGTATTCGCGCGTGCGCGCGGTCAGCGCCACGGACCAGCGCACGCCAACGAGCGCTTCCGCGAGCGTATCGACGACATGCGCGGACGCGAGGACATCGTCGGCGCCGCTCGCCATCGCGATCGCTTCGGGCTCGTTCTTGACATCCGCGACGCGCGGCGCGACGAGCACGAGGCGCGAGAAGCCCATCGTCTTCAGCGCGCGCGCCGCTGCGCCCACATTGCCCGGATGACTCGGCTCGACGAGGATGAACCGCGTGGACGTGAAGCCGCCGGCGGGGAGAGAAAGTTCGTTGGATTCCAAGGGGCGGATTCTGCTTGAAGGTTGCGAGAAAACTGAAGCGGGGAATCGGCTATCTTATCCCGAAGCACGCCGGCCGCTCCCGCCAATCGGAAACATCCGGCTTCGGGTAAAATGACGAGTTCGCGCCGTGACCGCCTTCCGGTCCGCGAGCGCCCCGCTCTTATTCAATTCGTCTTTCGTCGACCTAGCCGTTGTCGCCAACTTCATCGCCCGCGCCATTGCATAAAAGCGCGGCGGTCAAAGGATTTCGCTCATGCAACCGATGCTCAATATCGCTGTCAAGGCCGCGCGCCGCGCCGGACAGATCATCAACCGCGCGTCGCTCGACCTGGATCGCCTCCAGGTCAGCAAGAAGCAGCACAACGACTTCGTGACGGAAGTCGACAAGGCGGCCGAAGCCGCGATCATCGAGACGCTGCACACCGCCTATCCCGATCATTCCATCCTCGCCGAAGAGTCCGGCGCGGACGAACGCGAATCGGAATATCAGTGGATCATCGATCCGCTCGACGGCACCACCAATTTCATCCACGGCTTTCCGTATTACTGCGTGTCGATCGCGCTCGTGCACCGGGGCATCGCGACGCAGGCCGTCGTCTACGACCCGACGCGCAACGACCTCTTCACCGCATCGCGCGGGCGCGGCGCGTACCTGAACGAGCGGCGCATCCGCGTCGGCAAGCTGGATCGTCTGTCGGATGCGCTCATCGGCACCGGCTTCCCGTTCCGCGATGGCCAGGGCCTCAACGCCTACACGCGCCTTTTCAGCGAAATGACGCTGGCGTGCGCGGGACTGCGCCGCCCCGGCGCGGCCGCGCTCGACCTCGCCAACGTCGCGGCAGGACGCCTCGACGGCTTCTTCGAGCAAGGCATCCATCCGTGGGACGTCGCGGCGGGCAGCCTGATCGTGACCGAAGCGGGCGGGCTCGTCGGCAACTACACGGGTGAATCGGACTTCCTGTTCAAGAACGAGATCGTCGCGGCGAACCCGAAGGTCTACGCGCAGATGGTCAAGATTCTCGACATGTACTCGCGCACGCGCCTGACGGGCGAGTAACACCGTCTCGCGGGGCGCCGGGCGCGCCTCGCTCTCCAGCCGGGCGCGCGCCATGCTCCGCAATCGGTGCGCGCTGTTCGCAGCTTGCTCGCTCGACGCAAGACCATCGCACTTTCCGCCGTTCTCCTCCGGTGCGCCGCGCCGCCTCCCCGCCCGACATGAAAAAAGGCTTCTACACGATCATCGCCGCGCAGTTCGTTTCATCGCTCGCGGACAACGCGCTGCTCATCGCGGCGATCGCGATGCTCGCGGTCGTGCGATCGGCGCCCTGGGTCACGCCGCTGCTGCAGATCTTCTTCACGATCTCGTATGTGGTGCTCGCGCCCTTCGTCGGGGCATTCGCCGATGCGCTCCAGAAGCGCCACGTGATGTTCATCTCCAACGCGCTCAAGGCAGGCGGCTGCGCGCTCATGTTCGCGGGCGTGCATCCGATGATCGCGTATGGCGTCGTCGGCCTCGGCGCGGCTGCTTATTCGCCCGCGAAGTACGGCATTCTCACCGAACTGCTGCCGCCGGAGAAGCTGATCCCGGCCAACGCGTGGCTGGAATCGGCGACAGTCGGCTCGACGATTCTCGGCACCGTCATCGGCGGCGCGCTCGTGAGCCAGGTCGTCGGCCGATGGGTCCAACATGCCCATCTGCCGTTCGTCGGCACCGCCGCGCACGCCGCGATGTTCGCCGTGATGGCGATTTACGCGTCGGCGGCGGTCATCAACGCGTTCATCCCCGATACCGGCGCGCGTTATCCGAACCTGCTCACGCAGCCGACGCGCCTCGTCCACGATTTCTCGCACTGCTTCAAGGTGCTATGGCGCGACAAGCTCGCGCAGATCGCGCTGTGGGTGACGACGCTGCTCTGGGGCGCCGCCGTCACGCTGCAACTGCTCGTGCTCAAGTGGGCCGACGCGAACCTCGGCTTGTCGCTGTCGAAGGCGGCGGTGCTGCAGGGCGTGACGGGCGTGGGCATTGCGCTCGGCGCAGCGGCGGCATCGGCGCGGATCGCGCTGAGGCAGTCGCTCAGAGTGTTGCCGGTCGGCGTGCTGATCGGCGCCGTGGCGGTGGCGATGGCCTTCTACAACAAGGACCTGTTCCCGGCCGGCGCGGGCGTGCAAGTCGGGCCGGTGTTCATGCCCGCGTACATCCTGATGGCTTATCCGCTGATGATCGCGCTCGGCGGTCTGTCGGGCTTCTTCATCGTGCCGATGAACGCGATCCTTCAGCATCGCGGCGCGACGCTGCTTTCCGCCGGTCATTCGATCGCGGTGCAGAACTTCAATCAGAACCTCGCCGTGCTCGCGATGCTCGGTTCCTACGCGCTGCTCCTGACGGAGAAGGTGCCGGTGCAATGGATCATCGTGATCTTCGGCGTGTTCGTCTGCGGCATGATGGCGCTGGCGATGCGCCGCCACACGCACAACGAGCGCGAAGCGGACCTGGGCGCGCTCGTCGAGGAATGAAGCTTGCTTGGGCGTGGTATCGGTTCATCGCCTCGGGCCGCCCGGAATCGCGACAGAGGGAGGGAACGATGGCGGACGAGTCGAAGTCGTAAGAGCAGTCAACGAGAGAGGATGGATCAGCGCATGATGCGCAGGCAGCGCAGCCGAAGCAGGCACGCTGCCATTCTTCGGCACGTCAATAAAGGAGCATGAAAATGGGATTGTTCACACGTTCGACGCTCGATAGCAAAATCAACGGCGCAGCCGACGTCGGCCAGCGCGCGGTGCGCGGGGCGAGCGATGTCGTCGATTCGGCCAGCGACCAGTTGCGCAGCTTCCTCGATGAGCTGGAAGATTCGCTGCACAGCGCGAAGGACATCGACGCCGACAAGCTGCGCAAGCAGTTGCAATCGAAGCTGAAGTACGCGCGCTCGCAGATGGACGGCGCGGGTTCGGCCATTTCCGGCCGCTTCGGCGATGCAGCCGGTTACGCCGATGACTTCGTGCACGACAAGCCGTGGCACACGCTCGGCGCGGTCGCGGGGCTCGCGCTGTTGATCGGCTTTCTGGCGGGCCGCGCCTGAGCGCACTGACGCCGACAGGCGGACACGGGGGCCATCGCGCGATGGCCCCTTTCCATTGCGCGATCCGGCCTATGCCTTCCGGCCGTCTCCTTCGCCCAACCCCGACAGGTTAAACTCTTGCTCATTGGCTGAACCGCGGCTGACTCGCGGCTGAACGCGCGTTGCGTTTCGGTCCATTCGCTTTTACCGCACGCAAGATGGGCAATCACACGGCAACTCCCGACTCTCCTGCGGCATCGGCCGCAGCCGCGCTTCCCGCGGATTTCTCCCAGCACACGCCGATGATGCAGCAGTATCTTCGCATCAAGGCGGATCATCCCGGCACGCTCGTGTTCTATCGCATGGGCGATTTCTACGAGCTTTTTTTCGACGATGCCGAGAAAGCCGCGCGCCTGCTCGACCTCACGCTCACGCAGCGCGGCGCATCGGGCGGCAATCCCATTCGCATGGCGGGCGTGCCGCATCATTCGTGCGAGCAGTATCTGGCCAAGCTGGTGAAGCTCGGCGAATCGGTCGCGATCGTCGAACAGATCGGCGATCCGGCCACGTCGAAGGGACCGGTCGAGCGCAAGGTCGTGCGCGTGGTGACGCCCGGCACGCTGACCGACGCCGCCCTGCTCTCCGACAAAAGCGATGTCTATCTGCTCGCGCTCTGCCCCGCGCATAACCGTCGCGGCGTGGTGACGAACGTCGGTCTCGCGTGGCTCAATCTCGCGAGCGGTGCGCTGCGGCTCGCGGAAGTCGCGCCCGAGCAGGTGGCGGCGGCGCTCGAGCGCATCCGTCCGTCGGAGACCCTCATCGCCGATACGGTCGCCGACGTGCAGGCGAACTTCGGCGTCGCCACGCTCGCGGCCACGACGCGCGTGCCGGCGTGGCACTTCGACGTCGGCTCGGGCGCCGCGCGTCTTCGCGAACAGCTCGATGTCGCGAGCCTCGACGGCTTCGGCGGCGAATCGCTCACCTGCGCGTGCGGCGCGGCCGGCGCGCTGCTGCTCTACGCGGCGGCGACGCAAGGCCAGCAGTTGCGCCATGTGCGCAGCCTGAAGGTCGAGTATGAATCGGAGTACATCGGGCTCGACCCTGCAACGCGGCGCAATCTCGAACTGACGGAGACGCTGCGCGGCACGGAATCGCCCACGCTGTGTTCGCTGCTCGATACCTGCGCGACGACGATGGGCAGCCGCCTCTTGCGGCACTGGCTGCATCACCCGCCGCGCGATGCGTCGATTGCCGGGGCACGTCAGCACGCGATCGGCGCGCTGCTCGATGCGCCGCCGTCGACCGGTCTCGACGCCTTGCGCACCGCGCTGCGAAAGATTTCCGACATCGAGCGCATCACCGGGCGGCTCGCGCTGCTGTCGGCGCGTCCGCGCGATCTTTCGAGCCTGCGCGACACGTTCGCCGCCCTGCCCGATCTTCAGCGCATCGTCGCGGCGCTGCCTGCGCAGACGGCTGCGCTCACGCGCATCGGCGCGGCGCTCGAACCGCCGGGCGAATGCCTGCATCTGCTCGCGAGCGCCATCGCCCCGGAACCGGCTGCGCTGATCCGCGACGGCGGCGTGATCGCGCGCGGCTACGATGCCGATCTCGACGAACTGCGCGATATTTCGGAGAACTGCGATCAATTCCTGATCGATCTGGAAACGCGCGAGCGCACGCGCACCGGGATCGCCAATCTGCGGGTCGAATACAACAAGGTGCACGGCTTCTATATCGAAGTCACGCGCGGTCAGACGGACAAAGTGCCGGACGACTATCGCCGCCGTCAGACGCTCAAGAACGCCGAACGCTATATCACGCCCGAACTGAAAGCGTTCGAAGACAAGGCGCTGTCCGCGCAGGAGCGCGCGCTCGCCCGCGAACGCGCGCTTTACGATGCGCTGCTGCAGAACCTGTTGCCGTTCATCGCGGATTGCCAGCGCGTCGCGGGCGCGCTCGCCGAACTGGACTTGCTCGCAGCCTTCGCCGAACGCGCCCGCGCGCTCGACTGGGTCGCGCCGGAGTTCGCCGCCGATGCCGGCATCGATATCGGACAGGGACGGCATCCGGTCGTCGAGGCGCAGGTGGAGCAGTTCATCGCGAACGACTGCTGCCTGAGCGACGAGCGCAAGCTGTTGCTCATCACCGGCCCGAACATGGGCGGCAAATCCACATTCATGCGGCAGACCGCGCTGATCGCGCTGATGGCGTATGTCGGCAGCTATGTGCCGGCCAAGCGCGCGCGCTTCGGCAAGCTGGATCGCATCTTCACGCGCATCGGCGCAGCGGACGACCTCGCAGGCGGCCGCTCCACGTTCATGGTCGAGATGACCGAAGCAGCCGCCATCCTGAACGATGCGACGGCGTCGAGCCTCGTGCTCATGGACGAGATCGGACGCGGCACGTCCACGTTCGACGGCCTCGCGCTCGCGTGGGCCATCGCGCGGCATCTGCTGTCGCACAATCACTGCTATACGCTCTTCGCCACGCACTACTTCGAACTCACGCAATTGCCTTCGGAGTTCGCGCAGGCGGCGAACGTGCATCTGTCGGCGGTGGAGCACGATCATGGCATCGTGTTCCTGCACGCCGTCAGCGAAGGCCCGGCGAATCAGAGCTACGGCCTGCAGGTCGCGCAACTCGCGGGCGTGCCGGCCGCGGTGATCCGCGCGGCGCGCAAGCACCTCGTGCATCTCGAGCAGCAGTCGATCGGCCAGCCGACCGCACAGTTCGACCTCTTCGCGAGCCCGCCTTATGCGTTCGAAGACGCGCCGAACGAGCCCGTCGAGGCGGATGCGCCGGAACATCCCGCGCTCGAAAAGCTGCGCGCGCTCGATCCGAACGATCTGCGTCCACGCGACGCACTCGATTTGCTCTACGAACTGCATGAACTGGCGACTTCCGCGCCGGATGCGTCGCGATAAGCGCGTCGTCCGGTCCATCGCCGGACGGTCGGGCGTCGTGAGCGCGACGGTGCATGCCGTCGTGGCGGCGGTGCTGGCCGCCGCATGTCCTGCCGCGTATCCGCAAGAAGGCGATCCGCTGACGTTCGCCGTCATCGCGGATGCGCTCGCCCGTCCCGCCGACGAAGCGCCCGTACGCCAGATGCTCGACGCAATCGGGCGCGATCGCGATATCGCGTTCATCGTCTATGACGGCAATGTCAAAGGCAGCATGGAGGCTTGCCGCGACAGTGTCTACCAGTCGCGCCGCGATCTGCTCGACGGCTCGCGCGCGCCCCTCGTGCTGCTGCTCGGACAACACGACTGGGCCGACTGCGGCCTCACGCATACCGGCGCTTATGATCCCGTCGAGCGTCTCGATTTCGTGCGCCAGCTTTTTTTCACGGATGCAAATTCGCTCGGACAGCAGCCGCTCGCCTTATCGCGTGAGAGCGACGTCGCGCGCTTTCGCCCGTTTCGTGAAATGGTGCGATGGCAGGCGCAAGGCGTGGCGTTCATCGGCCTCAACGCGCCGAGCCCGAACAATCATTACCTGACCGCAGGCGGGCGCAACGGCGAATTCGAAGACCGCGCCGTCGCGACGACATTCTGGCTCGAACATGCTGCGGAATCGGCACGACGCTCGGGGCTGCGCGCGCTCGTCATCCTCCTTCAGGGCGATCCCGACTTCGCACGTTACGAGCGGCGCGACCGCTTCGCGTGGCTGCGCTTCTCGCGCACGATGCCGCCGCGTGACGGCTTTCTGGAGCTCAAGCGCAGTCTCGTGAAGGCAGCGGAGACGTTTCGCGGGCCGGTCATCGTGATTCATCGCACCGAGGCGCCGGAGCCGAACGGCTTTCATATCGATCAGCCGCTGCGCAACGACAAGGGCCTGACGGTGACGAACCTGACGCGCGTCGCGCTTGCGCTAAAGAAACCGCAATCGCAATGGCTCGAAGTGTCGACCGATGCGGGATGGCGGCCGCCCTTTCGCCTGCGTGTGCGGGACGTGCGTGACGTTCGAAGCGCGCGCGATCCGCACGGTGCGAACGACGCCCGCAAGCGCGAGCCCGTCGAGCCGCAAGCCGACTCGTACGGCGCGCCATATTCCGCGCCCGCGTCGGGACCGGCCGCGCCGCTGCATCACGACTTGCCCGACGCGCTGCCGGCCGCGCCATCGCTCATTCAGCCAGCCTCCGGTCTGCCGCCGATTCTGACGCCGCCGCAGGCGCGTCCGCCGATACTGCCCACGCCGGCATCCAGCGTGCCGCCGGGCGGGACGGTGAACACGAACGGTCGCGCACAATAAAAAAGCGCAGCCTCTCGCTGCGCTTTTTCAACTACCGCCCGCTACGCCCGATGGCCGCTCAATGCAGCGTCGGACCCGAGTCCTTGCGCGGCTCGGCTTCGTCGTCGTCTTCGTCTTCGTCCGCGATATGCAGGCCGTCCGCACCGTGCGCATGCTGATGCTCGATTTCATCTTCGGTCGCCGTTCGCACTTCCTGCACCGACAACGCAAAACGCAACGCCATGCCCGCCAGCGGATGATTGCCGTCGAGCACCACCTTGTCTTCGGCGACGTCCGTCACGGTATAGATGAGCGTATCCAGTTCGTCGTCGCTATCTTCCGGCGTGCCTTCGAACTGCATGCCCACTTCGAGCGGCTCGGGAAAGCGGCTGCGCTCTTCGATCTTCACGAGTTCGGGATCGTATTCGCCGAATGCATCCTGCGGTTCGAGCTGAATCAGTGTTTCATAGCCGGGCTCGCGGCCGTCCAGCGCTTCCTCGATCTTGGGGAACGTGCCATCATAGCCGCCGTGCAGATAGACCATCGGCTCGTCGCTTTCCTCGATCAGATTGCCTTGCGCATCCGATAGCTTGTACGCGACCGAAACGACAGTGTCTTTCGCAATTTTCATTGAATGCTCCAAGATACAAGCCTCGATTATACGATGCGTCAGCGGCCCTCAGACGTTACTCCTTTGCCTCCCGACAACCATAACGAACCCGCGCGTGCGCCGCTTCCGGACGAAGTGTCGCCCCTGTTGGGCAACCGTACGCCGCGGCAGTTCATGCGGCGCTACTGGCAGAAAAAACCGCTGCTGATTCGCCAGGCGATCCCCCGCATGTCGGCCCCGCTCGCTCGCGAAGAACTCTTCGAACTCGCCGATTCCGACGACGTCGAATCGCGCCTCATCACGCATTTCCGCAATACGTGGAATCTGGAGCATGGACCGTTCGCGCCCGATGAACTGCCATCCGTGAAGAAGCGCGAGTGGACGCTGCTCGTGCAAGGCGTGAACCTGCATGACGAACGTGCGCACGCGTTGATGAACCGCTTTCGATTCATCCCCGACGCGCGTCTCGACGATCTCATGATCTCCTATGCGACCGATGGCGGCGGCGTCGGCCCGCACTTCGACTCCTATGATGTCTTTTTGCTGCAGGTGCATGGCAAGCGCCGCTGGCGTATCGGCGCGCAGCGCGACCTCTCGCTAAAACCCGGCCTGCCGTTGAAAGTTTTACAGCACTTCGAGGCGGAGGAAGAATGGGTGCTGGAGCCCGGCGACATGTTGTATCTGCCGCCGCATATCGCGCACGACGGTATCGCCGAGGGCGAATGCATGACGTGCTCCATCGGCTTTCGCGCGCCATCGGCGCATGAACTGACGGCGCAGTTCCTGTATCACCTTGCGGAGCGCACCAGCGACAAGACGCCGGGCAAAGCGGATGCGCGTTATCGTGATCCGGCCCAACCGCCCGTCGATACGCCGGCGGCGTTGCCCTCGCTGCTCATCGAACGGGTTGGCGCGATCCTTGCAAACGTCAGTTGGACTGATAAGGATATCGCGGAGTTTTTAGGCAGTTATCTGAGTGAGCCGAAAGCCAATGTGGTATTCGATCCGCCGGTTCGTGCGCTGAATGAGCAAAAATTTGTTGAGCGCGCGAAAAAGACGGGTGTCAGGCTAGATAGAAAGACGATTTTGCTCTACAACACGCACTCGTATTTCGTTAATGGCGAGGCCGCCGCGTTATCCGCAAAGGCGAAAAAGTGGCTGCCAGAACTCGCTGATTCCCGGCGAATGGAGGCGAAACGCTTTGTAACACTTACAGGCGATTTGGCAATGACATCCCTGCTGCACGAGTGGTATCGTGCGGGCTGGATTCAGACGGAGTCATCGGCCTGAAACGCTTGACGTGAAAGCGCTGGCGAGTTCTATCAAAGCCGTGGTTTTGCTGTTCCGCAATACGAAAATTTGTATGAGAAAGACAACGTACCGGCCCCTCATTTATCGACGGTCGTTACGAAAGTGCCTATAATTTCCGGCCAAGCCGTAGTAAGTCTCACACCAAAAAGAATTGTGAGGCTCCACAGCGGCCCAGGTCGGTGTTGGAGCACACATTACCGGTACTTTGCGCTGTTGCTTACCTTTAACCATAAAAGGACGTGATCATGAAGAAATCCCTCCTCGTAGCATCCCTGTTGGCTGCTGTTGCTCTGGCTGCATGCAACAAGTCTAGCGATACGGCTGCTCCGAGCGCTGCAAGCGATACGTCGGCTGCTTCGGCTCCGGCTGCTGCCGCTTCGGACGCTAACGCTGCTGCATCGAGCGCTTCGGCCGCTGCAAGCGACGCAGCTTCGGCTGCTGGCGCGGCTTCGGACGCTGCTGCTTCGGCTGCTGCTCCGGCATCGGGCGCAAGCCAGTAAGGCCATCAGGCACTTACGCCAGCGCCTCGAGCCTGGCACAGGCCGCTCATGGCGGCCTGAAACAAAAAAACCGGCTCTTGGGCCGGTTTTTTTGTTTCTTGACGCGGTGTCGTCGTGCCTCGTCGATCCACGCTTCGAGCGGTTTCGCTCACCTCACAGCGACAGCCAGTCGAAGCCCTCGGCTTGCGTGGCCACCACGACATCCGGCGCGGATGCATCCAGCACCGCAGCAAGCGCAGCCTGCGCGAGATGAGGCAGATTGTTTTGATGACTAAGATGCGCGGCGACGAGATGACGCAGCTTCGAACGATCCAGCGATGCCAGGATCGCCGCGGCCGCATCGTTGTTCAGATGCCCGTGCGTCCCGCCGATGCGCGCCTTCAGCGATGCCGGGTAACGGCTCGCGGAAAGCATCGCAAGGTCGTGATTCGATTCGAGCACGAGCGCGTCGCAACCGCTCAGCACGCTCGTGATATGCGGTGTCGCGACACCGACGTCCGTCAGCACGCCTAAGCGGCTTGCGCCATCGGAGAAGACGTATTGCAAAGGTTCGCGGGCGTCGTGGGGAACGGTATAGGGCAACACGCTGACATCGCCGATAGCGACGCTTTCGTCGCCCCATACCACGCGCAGGTCGACCTTGCCTTCGTCCGCGCCGACCGCGCGCGCGGTGCCCCAACTCATGTGAACGGGAATGGACCACTTGCGCGCCAAAGTCAGCGCACTGCCGATGTGGTCCGTATGTTCATGCGTGATGAGGATGGCGTCGAGATGCTCGGCGCTGGTTCCGAGCCGAAGCAACCGACGCTCGACTTCCTTCGCGGAAAAACCGCAATCGAGCAGCACGCGCGTGGTGGTCGCGCCGCTCGTCGATTCCACGAGCAACGCATTGCCTTCACTACCGCTGCCGAGGCTGGCGAATCTCACAATCGCTCGCGCCGCCCGCCTAGTTCAACTGCGCGTGCAGCAGGGACACGATGCGCTGCGCATCGGACGAGTTGTCCAGTTGGCCGTTCGCATCGACGACGGCGACCTGCGTCACGGCATCGGCCTTCGGACGCACGTTCACGAGGAACTGGCGCGTGGGCTTCGGCGTGTTGCTGGAAAAGAGCTTGCCGAAGAGACCTTCCTTCTTCAGCTCCGCCATGGAGTCCGAATAATGCACGTAGTAGATGCCCTTCTCGCGATCGCGATTGTCGACCGTGAAATTGGTGCGATCCAGCGCGAGGCCCACGCGCAGCCATGCGCGATCGAACGGCTCCGCGAGATCGAGCGTCGATGCACCCGCCGTCTGCTCGACCGCCACCTTCGCGCCCGCCGGACGCGCTTGCGCAATCAGTTGCTTCGACTGGTCTTCGGTGAGGCCGAACTTCTGCATCATCTTCGCGAGGAAAGCGGCCTCGAGCGCCGGATTGCGCGGCCGTGTCTCCCAGCGCGACGATGTCTTGTCCTGGCCCGTCAGCACTTCCTCCATCGCGCTATGCGTGACGGAAATGTCCGTCGACCCGTCCGCTGCGCGATCCACCTGCGTGCGGAACATGTCGCGCGTACCCGACGAGTAGGCGAAGTCAAGCAGCTTCCCGACGCTCTTCCTGAACCAGTCGTCCGGAATGTTCGCGCGATTTTCGGCCCAGTCGGTCGCCATGATGCCGGTCTGCGCGGAATCGGTCTTCAGCGTGAAGCCGTTCTCCGTCCAGAACTCCTGCAGTTGCGGCCAGATTTGATCCGGCGTGCGGCCATCGACGACGAGCCAGCGGCGATCGCCATCGCTTTCGACGTGCATGCCGTACGGGTCCTGCGCGGTCGGCACGCCGAGCGTCAGGTTGCCGGCCGGCGTGGTGTTGCGCTGCGTCGCGCCGCCGAGCGTGTTGATGGGCGGCGGCGCCGCGTAGCGCTGGCTGATGTCGGCCGTGCTTAGATCGGACGGCACGTTGAGCGCGGGCGCGGTCTCGGCCGCCTTGTAGTTGACGCGGTCGGGCGCGAGCCAGTCGTTCAGCGTTTCGCAGCCCGCAAGCGAGAAAAGGACGCCGGCGCCCAGCGACAGCACGCTCAGGCGTTTGGCTCGGGTGAGAAGAGCGGAATGTTTCATGAGGTCCTTCTTTGCTGCAGATAACGGCTGGATACGCATTGCCCGCGTCGGTTCCCGCGCGGGGTCATGCGCGGGTCATCGACGCCAATGGATGGCAATGGGTGAATGGCTCGGCTTCATCTCGATCCGGTGCGGCGCGGTCACGTTCGATTCATTGCCTGTCGCGACGCGCGCCCGAGCACTCGATCAGGCGAGAAGCCCGGCGTCGCGCAGCGCGCCGCGCACAACGTCGTGGTAGCGCGCATCGAGCGGCGTGAGCGGCAGGCGAATGCCGCCTTCCATGCGGCCGAGCGCCTGCAGCGCCCACTTCGCCGGAATGGGGTTCGATTCGCAGAACAGCTGCTTGTGCAGTTCGAGCAGGCTCAGGTGGATGCGGCGGGCGGTGACCGCGTCGCCTTCGAGCGCCGCGCGGCACAGATCGCTCATCTGCTTCGGTGCGACGTTCGCCGTTACCGAGATGTTGCCGTGGCCACCGAGCAGCATTAGCGCGATGGCCGTGGGATCGTCGCCGCTCAGGATCGCGAAATTCGCCGGCGCATGCTTGATGAGATACGCGGCGCGATCGATATTTCCGGTCGCTTCCTTCACGCCGATGATGCCCGGCACTTGCGCGAGACGCAGGATGGTCTCGTTGCTCATGTCGGCCACGGTGCGGCCCGGCACGTTATAGAGAATCACGGGCAGGTCGACAGCTTCAGCGATGGCGCTGAAATGGCGGAACATGCCTTCCTGCGTCGGCTTGTTGTAATACGGGACCACTTGCAGCGTGGCGTCGGCGCCGACCTTTTTGGCCTGCCTGGAGAGTTCGATGGCTTCGGCCGTCGAATTGGCGCCCGCGCCCGCGATGATCGGAATGCGCTTCGCGGTGTGCTCGACCGCGGTCTGCACCATCAGCACGTGCTCTTCGACCGACAGCGTCGCCGATTCGCCGCTCGTTCCCACGACGACGAGCCCGTTCGACCCCTGCTCGACGTGCCAGTCGATCAGCTTTCGAAACGCCGGCAGATCCAGGCTGCCGTCCTCGTGCATCGGCGTGACGATGGCAGGAATGCTGCCACGGATCTGGATGCCGCCGTTGCTGCCGCTAGTTCCGCTGCTAGTTCCGCTGCTAGTTCCGTTTGTCATGAAACTCTATGAATTTAATCGTGAATTTAATCGCAAAAAGCGATATTACGCGATTGTAGCGGATTAGCCCGCCAAATCGTAACGCGGCGGACCCGGGGGTGTGTTACCAATCGTGAGCCGGTCCATAGCTGCCTCGACTTCATGGACCGCGCAAATTCGCTGCACGTAGGCAGCACGCGGCGTCTGGACGAAACCGTCTTCATAAGCGATCACGCGAAGCCGGCCCCGCACCGCTTCAAGCAGTTCGCCGGGCTCGAGCAGAAACGCGGGATTGGACGGCTTGCCAATCGTCCCGTTGCCGACGGCGAAGGTCTCGTAGATCAGGATGCCGCCCGGTGCGACGCTGTCGATCAAGTGCGCGAACAGCGGCCGATGCAGATAGTGCGTTACGACGACCGCAGCGAACCGGCGATCGGCGGAAACCGGCCAGGGCGCGCCTTCGATATCCGCCGCGAGCGTCTCGATGCCCTCGCAGGCGGACATCGACTCGAGCGCATCGGCATCGCGATCCACGGCGAGGACCGCATGACCGCGCGCCGCAAACCAGCGCGCATGACGCCCGCCGCCCGCTGCGACATCGAGCACCGGCGCACCGGGCGTGACGAGATGCGCCCAGCGCGTGACCCATGCGCTCGGAATGCCGGCTTCCATCAGTTGTACGAGAGGCCCATCGCCTCGCGCACGTCGCGCATCGTTTCGGTCGCGAACTTGCGCGCCTTGTCGCAGCCATCGGCGACGATCGCGCGAAGCAGCGACGGATCGTCCATGTATTTCTGAGCGCGTTCGAGCATCGGCTGCTGTTCGCGCAGGATGCCTTCGATCACCGGCTGCTTGCAGTCGAGGCAACCGATGCCGGCGCTGCGGCAGCCCTTCTGCACCCACTCGTGCGTGGCTTCGTCCGAGTAGACCTGATGCAGTTGCCACACCGGACACTTGTCGGGATCGCCCGGATCGTTGCGGCGCACGCGCGCCGGATCGGTCGGCATCGTGCGGACCTTTTTCGTGATGGTCTCCGCATCCTCGCGCAAGCCGATGGTATTGCCGTACGACTTCGACATCTTCTGGCCATCGAGACCCGGCATGCGCGACGCTTCCGTCAACAGCACCTGCGGCTCGACGAGAATGATCTTACGCGCGCCTTCCAGATAGCCGAACAGACGCTCGCGATCGCTCATCGACAGGCTTTGCGATTCCTGCAGCATCGCGCGGGCTTGTTCCAGCGCTTCGGCATCGCCTTCCTGCTGATACGCGACGCGCAACTCGTGATACAGCTTCGAGCGCTTGCCGCCGAGCTTCTTCGCGGCATCGAGCGCCTTTTCCTCGAAATCCGGCTCCTTGCCGTAGAGGTTATTGAAGCGGCGTGCGATTTCACGCGTCATTTCGACGTGCGGCACCTGATCTTCACCGACCGGCACGAGCGACGCGCGATACAGCAGAATGTCCGCCGCCATCAGCACCGGGTAGCCGAGGAAGCCGTAGGTCGAGAGATCCTTTTCCTTCAGCTTCTCGATCTGCTCCTTGTAGGTCGGCACGCGTTCCAGCCAGCCGAGCGGCGTGCCCATGCCGAGCAGGAGCGACAGTTCCGCATGCTCGGGCACACGGCTCTGGATGAAGAGCGTCGCCTGCGCCGGGTCGATGCCCGATGCCAGCCAGTCGATCAGCACTTCCCAGACGTTTTTCTCGATGACCTCGGGCGTCTCGTAGTGCGTCGTGAGCGCGTGCCAGTCGACGACCGCGAAGAAGCATGGGTATTCGGACTGCAGCCGCACCCAGTTTTTCAGCACGCCGTGATAGTGGCCGAGGTGCAGCGACCCGGTGGGCCGCATGCCGGAAAAGATACGGTCAGGGAACATGATCTTATGGGAATAGTGAAGCGAAGGGATTCAGAATGGCCGATACCGCCGCGTAACCGACGTTCACGAGCGGACTCAGCCAGAAGCGCGTCAGCACGCCCGTCACGACGAGCGCCATCACGATGAAGAAACCGTAGGGCTCGAGCTTCGAGAATGCAATCGATGCGCGCACCGGCAAGAGCGCCATCAGCACGCGCCCGCCGTCCAGCGGCGGCAGCGGAAAAAGGTTGAGCACGCCGAGCACGAGGTTCACGGCGACGCCCGCCGCGGCCATGCGCGTGAGAAACGCTTCGTCGACGTTGAACGCGGCGAGCAGCACCGCCAGCACGCCCCAGACGAGCGCCTGCACGAAGTTGCTGCCCGGACCCGCCGCCGCGACCCACAGGCTGCCCCAGCGCGGATTGCGCAGGTTCCCGAACGCGACCGGCACCGGCTTCGCATAACCGAACATGAAACTGCCGTTCGTGACGAAGTACAGGACGATGGGAATGACGATGGTCCCGATGGGGTCGATATGGCGCATCGGGTTCATGGAAACGCGGCCGAGCACGTAAGCCGTGTTGTCGCCGAGCAGACGCGCGGCATAACCATGCGCGGCCTCGTGCAGCGTGATCGCGAAGATCACCGGGAGCGCGTAGACCGCGATGGTTTGTATCAGAGAAGGATCCATGGGGCCGTATTGTATCAAGCGGAGGGCCGTCTTCAGGCGAGCGCGACGCTGCCAGGCACGACGAATCGCGCCATGACCGAACGGCCTAGGCGGCGAGTCCGAACGGCTCCAGACTGCCCCGTCCGGCGCGCACGAGCACCGGCTCGCCGCCGGACAGATCGATCACCGTCGATGGCTCGGCGGGGCACGCGCCCGAATCGATCACGAGTTCGATCTGCTTTTCGAGCCGCTCGCGGATTTCCTCGGCGTCGTTGAGCGGCTCGCTGTCGGGCGGCAGGATCAGCGTCGACGCGAGCAGCGGCTCGCCGAGCGCTTCGAGCAGCGCGAGCGTGATGGCGTGGTCCGGCACGCGCAAGCCGATCGTCTTGCGCGACGGATGCGACAGCCTGCGCGGCACTTCCTTCGTCGCCTGGAGGACGAACACGTAAGGCCCCGGCGTTACCGACTTGATCAGCCGATATTGCCGGTTGTCGACCATCGCGAAATTCGACAGCTCGGACAGATCACGCACGAGCAGCGACAGCAATTGCTTGTCGTCGATGCCGCGAATGCGCCGAAGCCGCTCGACGGCGTCCTTGTCGTCGAGATGGCAGGCGAGCGCATAGCTCGAATCGGTCGGCAGCGCGACGATGCCGCCGTCGCGAACGATCTGCACCGCCTGATTGATGAGCCGCGGCTGCGGATTGTCCGGATGAATACGAAAGAATTGGGACATGGCGACGCCTTGTTGTTCCGATCGTGTTCGCGGTTCGACGCGCTCGCGCGAGACATCTGCGGCGCGGACGCGGGCTAGTCAGCGATGATGCGACGCAAGACGCATGCGCGCCAGTGATTCACAGCCGGCGCGCTAGAGCCAGCGATGCCAGACAGGGATGAGGTCCTGCGGCAGCGGCGGAAGCTGCCCGAGATCGATGCGCCCTTCTCCCGGCGCGTGAAAGTCCGAGCCGCGCGACGCTTCGAAGCCGTATCGGCGCGCGACATCCGCGTACTCGCGATACTGGTCCGGCGTATGGCTTCCGGTCACGACTTCAATGGCATTGCCGCCGAGCCCGATGAACTCGTCGAACAGCGCGGCGAATTCGACCGGCGTGTAGTCGTAGCGCCCCGGATGCGCGATGATCGGCTCGCCGCCCGCGTTGCGGATCCACTTCACCGCGTCGGCGAGCTTCGCCCAGCGATGCCCGACGAAGCCGGGCTTGCCGTCGCCGAGATAGCGCGCGAAGACGTCCGACGTGCTTTGCGCGTAGCCCTCGTCCACCAGAAAGCGCGCGAAGTGCGTGCGCGAGATCATGTCGGGGTCGTCGGTATAGCGCAGCGCGCCTACGTAGGCGTTCGGAATGCCGACCGCGGCCAGCGCGTCGCCGATCGCCACGCCGCGCGCCGCGCGTCCGTTGCGCGTCGAGGCGAGGCCGTTCGCCAGTTCCTCGTTTTCCGGGTCGACGTTCATGCCGACGACATGCACCGTGCGCCCCGCCCACGTCACCGAAATTTCGACGCCCGCGAGATAGCGCATGCCGAGCGCCTCGGCCGCCGCGCGTGCTTCGCGCTGGCCGCCCAGCTGGTCGTGGTCGGTCAGCGACCAGATCGCGACGCCGCCCGCATGCGCCCGCGCGGCCACTTCGGCGGGCGCGAGCCGCCCGTCGGAAACGGTGGAATGGCAGTGCAGATCGGCGTTGATGGTGGTCGGATTCATAAACGTGATTTTACGTTAAGGGCGCATAACGGCGCTTGGCGCCGCCGACGCCGACCTACGCGCAGAACGATGCGATCAATTCCGCGACGCGCTCGGGCTGATCGTGATGGATCATGTGCCCCGCGCCGCTCACGGCTTCCTCGCGCCAGTCGGCGAACGCGGCGAAGCGCGTCTTGAATTCGGCGATGGGCATGTCGCCGGCGAACCGCGCGAGCGTCGGCGACGCCTCGGCTTCCACGTGCAGCACCTTCGCCCGCACGCGCGACCAGACGGCCATCACTTCGTCGAGCCGGTACAGCGCAGGGCTTCGCAGCTTGTGTGCCGGATCGGCGAGCAGGTGGTAGGCGCCATCGGCTTCGCGGCGCGACCAATGTTGCGCCAGGAAGTGCGCCCGCGAACGGGGAAGACGCGGATTCGTCCGAATCAGCCGGTCGGCGACTTCATCGAGCGTCGCGTAACTGCGCAACGCCGGCGGTACGCGCAACTCGTCGAGCCATCGCGCGATGGCGCCCGGCGCCTGCGACGGACGCGCCGCAGCCAGCCCGAAGCCCTCGAGATCGACGACCCGCCGCACGCGCTCCGGCCGCACGCCGGCATAGTGCAGCGATACGTTCGCGCCCATGCTGTGCCCGACGAGATTGACTTCGCCGGCAGGCGCGTAGTGATCGAGCAGCGCGTCGAGATCGGCGAAATAGTCTGGAAAGTAGTAATGCCCGCCGCCCCGTTGCGCAACCGGCCAGTCGGACAGGCCGAAGCCGCGTGCATCGGGGGCGAGCACCTGCCAGTCGCCGGCGAGCGCGTCGACGACGAACTGGAACGACGCGGACACGTCCATCCAGCCGTGCAGCATGAAGAGCATGGGCGCGTCGGGCGAACCCCAGCGGCGCACGTGCAGCCGCACGCCGCGCGCATCGACGAACTCGGAGCGCGATTCTTTCATGGCCCGCCTCGATCAAAAAAAAGGATGATCGTTCGAGTATAGCGGCGACTGTGCGGCTTAGGCGGAGCCGTCGAGTCCGGCGAGCGCGCGAAGTTCGGCCTCGTCGAAGCCGGCGTCGCGACGGGCTTCGAAGTTGAAGGGACCGCGCAGCTTGGGCGCGTGATACTGCGCGGCGAGCCGCTCGTAAGCCGTGTGCGGGTCGAGCGATGCCGCGTCGCACAGCGTCCGGAACCAGCGATTGCCGATCAGCACGTGGCCGATCTCGTCGCGCAGGATCACGTCGAGGATCGCGGCGGACGCGTGATCGCCCGCCTGCGCGAGCCGCTTGCGAATCGGCGGGGAAGCGTCAAGCCCGCGCGCTTCGAGCGTGCGCGGCACGAGCGCCATGCGCGCGAGCACGTCGGCGCGGGTCCGCTGCGCCATTTCCCAGAGGCCGTCGTGCGCGGGGAAATCGCCGTAGGCATGACCGAACTCCGCCAGTCGCGCGCTCAGGAGCGAAAAGTGATGCGCTTCTTCCGCCGCGACCTTCAACCAATCGAGATAGAAATCGGCCGGCATCGACGGAAACCGCCAGACGGCGTCGAGCGCCAGGTTGATCGCGTTGAACTCGATGTGCGCGAGCGCGTGGAGCAATACCGCGCGCCCGGCTTCCGACTGCATGCCCCGCCGCTTGAGCGACGACGGTTCTACCAGTGCGGGCCGCGCCGGGCGGCCCGGCAAGTCGCCGGGATCGGGCAATTCGAGCGCGGAATCGACCGGCGACGCGCCCGTGCAGGCCGCTTCGTAAAGCGCGCGGGTCCGCTCCGCCTTCGTGGCGGGATCGATCTCGCGCAGTATCGACAATGCGCTGCGGCGGGCGCATTCAGGAGTGGTCGGAACGTTCGGCATCGCGCGTCTGAATGAAAGCGGTAAGGCACGCTCGGCGGCGAAACGCCGCAAACGGCTAAAATGTTAATCCCGGCGCAGGCACAAGGCGCAAAGCAGACACATAGCGGTCCGGCCGGCGCAAGCCGCGCATTTTAGCGCCGCGCGGCGACCTTCCCCATCGAAGACCAGACGAAGACCTGAGGAGACACCGTGGCAATCTACAAACTCGGCGACGACGCCCCCACCATCCATGAAAGCGTGTTCCTCGCCGATACCGCGACGATCATCGGCCAGGTCACGCTCGAAGAGAACGCGAGCGTCTGGCCCGGCGCGTCGCTGCGCGGCGACAACGAGCCGATCGTCGTCGGACGCGGCAGCAACGTGCAGGAAGGCGCGGTGCTGCACGCGGACCCCGGCTTTCCGCTGACCATCGCGAACGACGTCACCGTCGGCCATCAGGCGATGCTGCACGGCTGCACCGTCGGCGAAGGCTCGCTGATCGGAATTCAGGCGGTGGTCTTGAATGGTGCGGTAATCGGCCGCAATTGTCTGGTTGGCGCGGGCGCCATCGTCACCGAGGGCAAGGTGTTCCCCGACAACACGCTGATTCTCGGCGCGCCCGCCAAGGCGGTGCGCGAGATCGGCGAAGCGGACATCGCCCGCATGCGCGCCGCGACGGCAAGTTATGCCGACCGGCGTGAATACTACAAGGCGCAGCTCGTGCGCATCGGCTGAGCGGCGGCGCTGCGCGAGACGCGGCGCCGCACGTTCGGCCTCAACACCCAAGGAAGCGTTGTGAACGACCAGTTGCAGAAATTCATGTTCAATGCGGCGCCCGTGCGCGGCGAAATCGTCTCGCTGCGTAACACGTGGCAGGAAGTGCTCGCGCGCCGGGCGTATCCGCCGGCCGTGCGCAACGTGCTGGGCGAAATGATGGCCGCGTGCGCCCTGCTCTCCGCGAATCTCAAGTTCGACGGCACGCTCGTCATGCAGATTTATGGCGACGGCCCCGTGAAAATGCTGGTCGTGCAGTGCAATTCGAACCTGTCGCTGCGCGCGACGGCCAAGCTCGCCGAAGGCGCGGAAAGCGAACTTCAGAGCGACATGC
Organism: Caballeronia sp. LZ016; assembly: GCF_031450805.1. Classification (NCBI taxonomy): domain Bacteria; kingdom Pseudomonadati; phylum Pseudomonadota; class Betaproteobacteria; order Burkholderiales; family Burkholderiaceae; genus Caballeronia; species Caballeronia sp. LZ016. Next base: position 1,905,883 of record NZ_JARTVY010000001.1, on the reverse strand, counting down.
CGCTCGCCGACCTGCTCAACCGTCACGGTCACGGCCGCTGCGTCATCACGCTCGATCCGTCCGACAAGAAGCCCGGCCAGCAGCCGTATCAGGGCATCGTGCCGCTCTCGGGCGAACATGGGCCGCTCGCGTCGATGGCCGAGGTGCTGGAACACTACATGCATCACTCGGAGCAGTTGGATACGCGCATGTGGCTCGCCGCCGATACCGACCGCGCGGTCGGCGTGCTGCTGCAGAAGCTGCCGGGCGATGGCGGCATCGTTCCGCATCCTGGCGAGCACGACGCCGATACGTGGCAGCGCGTCTGCCATCTCGGCAGCACGCTCTCGACCGAAGAACTGCTGAAGGAAGAGCCGGAGACGGTATTTCGCCGCCTGTTCTGGCAGGAGAACGTGCAGCACTTCGAGCCCGCTGCGGCGCGCTTTCAGTGCACGTGCTCGCGCGAGAAGGTCGGCGGCATGTTGAAGATGCTCGGCCGCGAAGAAGTGGACAGCGTGATCGACGAACGCGGGGCCGTCGAAGTACATTGCGAGTTTTGCAATCAGCGCTACGAGTTCGATCCGGTCGACGTTGCGCAACTTTTTGTCGCAAAAGACCTCTCACAAGGCGTGAGCCCCGCAGCCGACCAGCGGCACTGAGCGCCGCCGAAGCCTTGTCCGGCGTGCCGTCGAACGCGCCGGGCGAACGCGGGATCGCCTGAACGGGCGAAACCGCGCGCGTGGTCCAGGCGAACCGCCGCGCGCTATGATTGGCGTTTGTTTAGTTGTCCGACCGGCTGGAGGTCGAATATGAGAAACGTCCCGTTGCTATTGGAACTGTCGTCCGGCGTGGCCGCCGTACTCCTTGTCGCGGGCTGCGCGATGGACCCGCCGGGCCCGTCGCCGATCTATAGCCGTCTGCCGAGCACATCGGCGCCGGTGCAACAGGCGCTGACGCCCGAGCAGCAGATGGAGCGCTATAACGCGATCGACAAGCAGGCGCTGGCCGAATCGCAGCAATCGGCGACAGCCGGCAACAATGCGAAGATGATGTCCGGCTACACGGCGACGCCCATCAGCGTGTACGGCGGATATTCGAGCGGCGGCTGGGGCGGCCCATATTGGGGAACGGGCGTCGGCTTCGGGACCTGGTGGTAATCCACCCAATTTCTGCCGTACAAAAGCAAATGGCGCAGTCGATCACTGCGCCATTTGTGTGTCCGCTGCCCGATATTACTGCGTCGCGCCTGGCTTTTTCTTCGCCTCTTTTTCCTTGCGCGCCTTGCGGTCCAGCTCGCGCAATTCCTGCTTCGAACGCGATACCGGATTCGGCACCACCCGCAGCGGCGCCGCCGATACCTGCCCGCGCATCGAGCCGTTCACCGACGGCGCATTCGCCGAGTTGACCGGCGCCGTCGAATTGGGCGATACGAACTGCACGAACACCTCGCTGTCCTTCACCATGCCCATTTCATAGCGAGCCCGTTCTTCGACAGCGGCGGTGCCGCTTTGCAGGTCCTGCACTTCGCCCTGCACGCGCTCGTTGCGCAGTTTCAGGTTCATGTTCTTGTCGGTCTGCTGCGCGAGTTGCTGCTGCAATTCATGCACGCGCAACCAGCCGCCGTGCCCCCACCAGAGCGGGTACTGGATCAGCACCAGCAACAAGACCAGAACGACAGTTACAAGCCGCATTCGAGTAGCCGAAATAAGCGCCGCCGGACGGCTTCAGTGACACCGAAGCCGGCGCGGCGGACAGAGAATAAAGCTAACGTCCTTATCGACTAAAGCGGCGAAAGCTTTAGCGCAAGTTGTAGAACGCCGACTTGCCGGGATAGCTTGCGATATCGCCGAGGTCTTCCTCGATACGCAGCAACTGGTTGTACTTCGAGATGCGGTCGCTGCGCGACAGCGAGCCGGTCTTGATCTGACCGGCGTTCAGGCCGACGGCGATATCCGCGATCGTCGAATCTTCCGTTTCGCCCGAGCGGTGCGAGATGACCGCCGTGTAGCCGGCGCGCTTCGCCATTTCGATGGCCGCGAACGTCTCCGTCAGCGTGCCGATCTGATTGATCTTGATGAGGATCGAATTCGCGATGCCCTTCTCGATGCCTTCCTTCAGGATGCGCGTGTTCGTGACGAAGAGATCGTCGCCGACGAGCTGCACTTTCTTGCCGAGGCGGTCGGTCAGCGTCTTCCAGCCGTTCCAGTCGCTTTCGTGCATGCCGTCTTCGATGGAAACGATCGGGAACTTGTCGGCGAGCGTCGCGAGATAGTCGGTGAATTCGCCCGACGAAAGCTGCAGGCCTTCGCCGGCGAGCTGGTATTTGCCGTCGTGGTAGAACTCGCTCGCCGCGCAGTCCAGCGCAAGCAGCACGTCTTCACCCGCGCGATAGCCCGCCTTCTCGATGGCCTGGAGAATGGTGGAGAGGCATTCGTCGTTGCTGCCGAAGTTCGGTGCGAAACCGCCTTCGTCGCCGACTGCCGTGCTCATGCCGCGATCCGACAGGATCTTCTTGAGCGCGTGGAACACTTCGGCGCCGCAACGCAGCGCTTCGCGGAAGGTCGGCTGGCTCACCGGCACGATCATGAATTCCTGGATGTCCAGGCTGTTGTTCGCGTGCGCGCCGCCGTTGACGATGTTCATCATCGGCACCGGCAGTTGCATCGCGCCCGAGCCGCCGAAATAGCGATAGAGCGGCAGGCCGGCTTCTTCCGCTGCGGCCTTCGCCACAGCCATCGACACGGCGAGCAACGCGTTAGCGCCGAGGCGCGACTTGTTTTCGGTGCCGTCGAGCTCGAGCAGGGTCTTGTCGAGGAAAGCCTGTTCCGAGGCGTCGAGGCCCATGATGGCTTCGGAAATCTCGGTGTTGATGTGTTCGACCGCCTTCAGCACGCCTTTGCCGCCGTAGCGGCCGGCTTCGTCGTCGCGCAGTTCGATGGCTTCACGCGATCCCGTGGACGCCCCCGACGGCACCGCGGCGCGGCCCATCGTGCCCGATTCGAGCAAAACATCGCACTCGACGGTGGGGTTGCCTCGCGAATCGAGAATCTCGCGGCCGATGATATCTACGATAGCACTCATGGTTTCCTCAAATTGACGATGAATTCTGTCGGTCACAATGAAGCGATGACTCGATGCTGCACTGGCTTCGCTCAGACCGTCTGACGGCTCTCGTGGTTCGCGCCTGCCTTCGCGCGACCATTTCTGTCCTCGTGAAGCGGACGCCGACCGCGAGGCGTCCGCCCGGCTATGCCGACCCGCGCGTTAGTTGAAGTCGTTCTCGAGAAACGGACCGCTCTTGACCGCGCGATCGAGCGCGACGAGCGTCTCGAGCAGTGCTTCCATGCGATGCAGCGGCACGGCGTTCGGACCGTCCGACTTCGCGCACGCGGGATCGGGATGCGTCTCCATGAAAAGCCCCGCGACGCCCGTAGCGACTGCCGCGCGCGCCAGCACCGGCACGAACTCGCGCTGGCCGCCGGAACTGGTGCCCTGCCCGCCCGGCAACTGCACGGAATGCGTGGCGTCGAACACGACGGGCGCGTCGGTCTCGCGCATGATCGCGAGCGAACGCATATCGGACACGAGGTTGTTATAGCCGAACGACACGCCGCGCTCGCACGCCATGAAGCGGTCTTCAGAGAGACCGGCTTCACGCGCCGCATCGCGCGCCTTGTCGATCACGTTCTTCATGTCGTGCGGCGCGAGAAACTGGCCTTTCTTGATGTTGACGGGCTTCCCCGAACGCGCGCACGCGTGGATGAAGTCCGTCTGACGGCACAGGAACGCGGGCGTCTGCAGCACATCCACGACCGATGCCACCGCTTCGATTTCCTCTTCGGCATGCACGTCCGTGAGCACGGGCACGCCGAGCTGCTTCTTCACTTCGCCGAGAATGCGCAAGCCTTCGTCCATTCCCGGACCGCGATACGACTTGCCCGAACTGCGGTTCGCCTTGTCGAACGACGACTTATAGATGAACGGAATGCCGAGCTTGGACGTGATTTCCTTCAGCCGCCCGGCGACGTCGATCGTCATTTGTTCAGATTCGACGACGCACGTGCCCGCGATCAGAAAGAAGGGCTGGTCCAGACCCGCTTCGAAATGACATAGCTTCATGCCTGCGCTCCTGCCGTCGCGGCGATCTGCGCGCCGCCCTTCGCGCCGCCCGCAGCCAGCGCGTGCGAACGCGCCGCTTCGACGAACGCCTTGAAGAGCGGATGCCCGTCGCGAGGCGTCGAGGTGAATTCGGGGTGAAACTGCACGCCGACGAACCACGGATGCAGCGATTGCGGCAGCTCCATCATCTCCGGCAGGTCTTCGCTCGGCGTACGCGCGCTGATGATAAGCCCGCCCGCTTCGAGTTGCGGCACGAAACGGTTATTCACTTCATAACGATGACGATGACGCTCGTTCACATCCGTGCCGTAGATGCGCTCGGCCATCGTGCCGGGCTTGATCGGACACTTTTGCGACCCGAGGCGCATGGTGCCGCCGAGGTCCGATTCTTCGGTGCGCTTTTCGATGCGGCCCGCACGGTCATACCACTCGGTGATGAGTGCGACGACCGGGTTCGTGGTGTGCGAGTCGAACTCGGTGCTGTTCGCATCGGCGAGACCGGCGACGTCGCGCGCGAATTCGATGACCGCGAGCTGCATGCCGAGGCAGATGCCGAGATACGGCGTCTTCGATTCGCGCGCATAGCGGATGGCCTTGATCTTGCCTTCCGTGCCGCGACGCCCGAACCCGCCCGGCACCAGCACGGCGTCGAGGTGTTCCAGCGCGCCCGTGCCTTCGGCTTCGATCTGCTCGGAATCGATATATTCGATGTTGACCTTCGTCGACGTATGGATGGCCGCGTGGCGCAGCGCCTCGATCAGCGACTTGTACGACTCGGTCAGTTCCACATACTTGCCGACCATGCCGATGGTCACTTCGTTCTTCGGATTCTCCAGCTTCTCCACGAGATCCGACCACATCTTCAGGTCGGCCGGCGGCGGCGAGAGCTTCAGTTCGTCGCAGACGATCTCGTCGAGGCCCTGATCGTTGAGCATCTGCGGAATCTTGTAGATGCTGTCCGCGTCCCACACCGAGATGACCGCGTCTTCCTGCACGTTCGAGAAGAGAGAAATCTTCTGGCGCTCATCGTCCGGAATCGGGCGATCCGCGCGGCACAGCAACACGTTCGGATAGATACCGATTTCGCGGAGCTTCTGCACGCTGTGCTGAGTCGGCTTGGTCTTGAGTTCGCCCGCGGTGGCGATGAACGGCACGAGCGTCAGGTGCACGAAGCACGCGCTGTGGCGGCCCATGCGCAGGCTCATCTGACGCGCGGCTTCGAGGAACGGCAGCGATTCGATGTCGCCCACCGTGCCGCCGATTTCAACGATCGCGACATCCGGCTGACCGCACGTGGCGGCGGCCGCGCCGCGCTCGACGAACGCCTGGATTTCGTTGGTGATGTGCGGGATGACCTGCACCGTCTTGCCGAGATACTCGCCGCGGCGCTCCTTGCGGATCACCGATTCGTAGATCTGGCCCGTGGTGAAGTTGTTGGCCTTGCGCATCTTCGTGCTGATGAAGCGCTCGTAGTGGCCGAGGTCGAGGTCGGTCTCCGCGCCGTCTTCCGTCACGAACACTTCGCCGTGCTGAAACGGGGACATCGTGCCGGGGTCGACGTTGATGTAGGGATCGAGCTTGAGGAGAGTGACTTTCAGACCGCGCGATTCGAGGATCGCGGCGAGGGAGGCGGCGGCAATACCCTTGCCGAGGGAAGAAACTACGCCGCCGGTGACGAATACATATTTGGTCATCGCTAGATGCTCGCGGGAAAAACGGATTATACCGTAAAGGCCGCCCGCGACCCAACGCGCGCGCCGGTGAAATCCGCCTTGCGCGCCCTGCTTTTGACGCCATTTATGGCGATCGTTTCGGCTTAGATGCGCGTCTATCGGTCCATTGCGACAAGCAGCCGCCGCACGGCGCGAGCGGTGTCGATGGGCCGTTCCATCGGGAAGAGATGGCTGCCTTCCATCCACTCGAAATGCTCGCCGGCGATGCGCCGCGTCATCGCGAGTCCGACCTGCCGCACTTCGGTCGACTGCGTGCCCGCGACGAATCCGACCGGCACCGGCGCGCCATGCGCGAGCCGCGCACCGAGCGTGTGCGGCAACGTGCGATAGATCAGGTATTCGGTCTGCCGGTCGAACGCGAGCGCGCGCGTGCCGTCGGGATGCGTCGACGGAATGCCGAACTCGATGTAATCCGACAACATCCGTTCGTCCCAGCGCGCGAACGCGGGCTTCGCCCGAAAGTGACGCCACGCCTCGTCACGGCTCGCCCAGCGCGTGCGGCGGTTGCGCGTCGCGGCGGCGGGCGACAGGCGTTCGTCGAGCCCGGTCCATTGCATCACGCGCAGCAGACCGCTGCGCCACCCCGCGATGACCGGCGAATCCAGCATGACGACGCCCTTCACCCACTGCGGGCGCTTGTGCGCCGCCATCAGCGACAGATAGCCGCCGAGCGAATGGCCGACCAGCCACACTTTCGGATGCTCGCCGCCTGCTTCACGCCGATGACGGCTCATGTCGTCGATGAGTTCATCGACGAGATAAGGCCAGTCGCGCGTGACGGGGAAGCGCGGATCGTGGCCGTATCGTTCGATGCTGCGAATCTCGTAGTCGTCGGCGAGTTCGGCGAATACCGTGCGATACGTCGATGCCGGGAAGCCGTTCGCGTGCGAGAAATGGATGATGTCCTTCAAGCGCTTCCTTGTCAGTGGTCCATCCAGTAACGCGCGTGCGTTTGCCGGAAGCGTTCGAGCACGATGTCCGAGCCCACGTCGATGCGGGCCGCGCCGTCTTCGTCGCTGCGCGAGAGCACGATGCCCCGCATCCGGTAGCGCGCATGGACGGTCGGGTTCGGATGGTGAAAACGGTTGCGATAGCCTACCTGAAATACCGCGGCGAGCGGCTCGACGGAATCGAGGAAAGGTTCGGTCGACGACGTGCGGCTGCCGTGGTGCGGCACGATGAGAACATCGGCGCGCAACGCAGATGGATTGCGGGCGAGAAGCGTGCGTTCGACATCGGCTTCGATGTCGGCGGTGAGAAGCGCGGTTCGCCCGGACGCGTTCGTGATTTTCAGCACGCAGCCCTGATGATTCGGCTTGCCCGTCAGCGGGCCAGGGTCCGGCCACAGCATGCGGAAGTCGACGCCGTCCCACGTCCAGTGTTGTCCCGCCGCGCATCGCAGCGTGTCGCTGCCGCGCTTGCGGGCGTCCGACCAGAGCGCGTCGTCGGCGGGAAGCGATGCGAGCAGCTGGCGCACGGCGATCGCTTGCAGCACCGCCGGCGCACCGCCCGAGTGATCGGAATCGGAATGGCTGATGACGAGCGCATCGAGCGTGCGCGTTCCGGTCGCGATCAGATACGGCGCGGTGATGCGTTCGCCCGCGTGGGTCGATTCGGGACCGGGGCCGGCGTCGAAAAGCAGCGCGTGCTTCGCCGTCTCGACGACGAGCGCCGAGCCCTGGCCGATGTCGAGCGCCGTGATGCGGAACGCGCCGGGCGGTGTGACGTGTGGTGCAGGCGCGAGCAGCGGCAGCCAGGTCAGCGGCGCGGCGAAGCGCAACGGCCACCCGCGCGGGGCGAGCGCCCATGCAGTCCCGGCCAGCGCGGCGGCGAGCGCGAACGGTCGAGGCTGCGGCAGGCGCCAGAGGGACCATGCGGGGCCGGCATCGGCGAGGTGCTTCAACGCGTCGCAAAGGACGGAAAGCGCGGCATGCGCGATGTGGAACGCGGGCGCATCGACGGGCGCGGGAAGGATCAGACCGGCGAGCGTCGCCGGCGTGACGATGAAACTGACCCACGGAATCGCGAACGCGTTGGCGAGCGGCCCGACGAGCGGCACCTGCGAGAACCAGTACGCGGTCAGCGGCGCGAGTGCGAGCGTGACGGCGTATTGGACGCGCGCGCTCGATGCGATGTGTGCGCGCAGCTTCGAAGCGGTGCGGCGCAATGCGGAAATGAGCCGGCGCTTCGGGCCGATAGGAGTCGGCGTGAGCAGTGAGTGTCGTGTGGCGCGCGTATGTAGCGCGTAGGACGTGTTCGACGCTTTCGCCGCGTCCGCCGTGTTAGACATGCTCGACTTATTCGAAGCATTCGAAGCATTCGCCTTGTTCGCCGTGTTCGCCGTGTTCGCCGTGTTCGCCGCGTTCGCCGCGTTCACCGCGTTCGCCGTGTTAGACATGCTCGACGCATCCGACGTATTCGACGTATTCGACGTATTCGACGTATTCGACGTATTCGCCGTGTTAGACGTATTCGACGCATCCGACACATCCGACGCATCCGACGCATCCGACGCATCCGACGCATCCGACGCATCCGACGCATCCGACACATTCGACGCTCGGCGCGCATTCGACGCCCTCGCCTCATCCGACGCAACTCCCGCCCCTTCATCCGGCAACACCGGATCACGCGCCTCCACTCCGGCTAACCAATCGTCATCATCATCGCCTCGCGCCTTCGACGCCCGCCGGCCTTGCGCCGCGATCGCATGCAAAATGGCCGCCACCGCGCAGAAGGACAGCCAGAATCCCGGCGATGTCACCGCCCACGGATCGGCAAGCAGCACGAGCGCAAGCGCCCACGCGAGCACGAGCGACGACGCCGGCCGCCGCCCGCACACGAACGCGATCGCGAACACTGTCAGCATCCACAGCGTCCGCTGCGCCGGCACGTTGAATCCGGCAAGCGCGGCATACACCGCCGCAAACGACGCCGCCCCGAGCGCCGCGACTTTCGGCGTGGCCATGAGCAGCGGCCCGTCCACGCCGCGCACCCTGACTCGCCTCCAGACGAACCCGCAAGCCAGCGCCGCCAGCCCCGCGACGAAGCCGATATGCAGCCCGGAAATCGCAAATTAACGGTTATGAACACATAATCCCGCTACAATCTCGGTGGTCCAATCGTCTTATGTGACCACCAATGCCGCGTGCCTACTCGTACGTCAGATTTTCTACGCCGGAACAAAGTAAAGGCGACTCACTGAGACGGCAACAGGAACTCAGTGAAGCCTATGCTGCTAAACATGGACTGACGCTGGACACCACACTTACCTTCCATGACCTTGGAGTGTCGGCTTACAAGGGTAGCAACGTCGAACGCGGACGCCTTGGTGACTTCCTTCACGCGTGTGACACCGGTTTAGTTCTACCCGGCAGTTATCTCTTGGTGGAATCGTTGGACCGGCTTTCTCGCGCCGAAGTGATGGATGCGTTCGACCTATTCCGGTCGATCCTAAAGAAGCAGATCACCATCGTTACTTTGACGGACAACCGGGTGTATTCCAGCCGTACCACGGAGATGACGGACCTGATAATCAGTCTCACAGTCATGTCACGCGCGCACGAAGAATCCCTGACCAAGTCGAAGCGCCAGCGTGCAGCTTGGAACAACAAACGCGCGAACATCGGCACAAAGAAGCTTACGGCACGTAGCCCGCTCTGGTTGAAGCTAAACGCGGATCGCACTGAGTTCAACTTCATCCCAGAGCGCATCGAAATCGTGAAAGAAATCATCAGCCTTGCGAAGAACGGCTTCGGTCAACTTGCCATCGCAAAGATGCTCAATGAACGTGGCACGCCAGCGTTCTCGGGCGAGAAGAACGCGTGGCACAGCAGCTATATTCAAAAAATCCTGACATCGAAGCAGTTATACGGCGAATTTCAACCCGGCGAGACTATAAACGGAAGGAAGATCATCAGCGGCCCACCCATCGAGGACTACTACCCTGCGGTCATCACCAAGGATGAGTTTTACTCGCTACAAGCCTTCCGTGCCCAAAATGCGGTCGGCGGTGGTCGAGCACGCAAAGGAACGACCGTTCCGAACCTGTTATCCGGTCTGCTGAGATGCGGCTATTGCGGGCGTTCGAACATGGTCATCGCCGGTGCCGCTGCGAAGCGCGTCAAGACGCCAGAAGGCGAAACCATCCGTCCCCCAAAGAAGGTCTTGGTCTGCGACGCGGCAAGGCGTGGAATGGGCTGCTACGCGGTTCAGTGGGGATATAACGACTTCGAAGCTGCGTTCCTAACCTTCTGTCGAGGATTGTCGCTTGATGCCTTGCTTGCCGATCTTCGCAACGATACTGGACCGCAACCAGTGAAGCTCGAAGACCAGCTACACGCCGAAGAAAAAAAAAATCGACGACATCCAGAAGAACATAGACAAACTGTTCGACTTGTTTCTCAGTGCCACGGAATTGACGAAAGGGGAAGTTCAGAAGCAACTGAGCAGGCTTACCACCGACAAGATAAACGCCGAAGCGGCGAAGGAACGGTTGCTGACCGAGATTCAGCAGCGGAAGGATTCAGGTACGGATTCGCGCGAAGTCGCCCGCGTCACGAAGTCGCTGATCGAACAAATGTCATCCGTGACGGATGAAGAAAGGTTTCGTATTCGTGCCGCACTTGCGGCACAACTACGCCGATTCATCGACGTAGTCGAACTGCACGGTGCCGGTCGCCTCGTCACGAAGGAATTTATTGAGAAGCAGAAGGCAGGTCTAATTGAAGCTGGTATGTCGAAAGCCGAAGCATCGAAGTATTGCGATGAACACTACCAGACGGAACCAAAGCGTCAGGGAAAGGGAGATCGGGGACGGTTTGCATCACGCGCTAACAACGGTAGGTTCTTCGTTATCAAGACCAAGAATGGCGGCTTCCGCGTGGTGTACCCGAAGTTCGATGATCCGACCGTTGCAGTCGTTGAAGGCGGTTTCAACGACGATGGACCGGGGCTGACCGGTCAAGACAATCTGTTACTAGCACTTCTCAACGAGATTGAAAACGAGGAAAAGTAGCCGGTCATAAGTCCAATGTGCTGACCGGCATTCGTTGGTACCAATCGATCTCTGTCTACCAAGACCGTACCGCATGCTGCCCATGAGGCTATGCCGTTGCTAAGCATTTTCACGGCTTATGCAATACCGGTTACATGAGTTCATCGTCAGGTCATCGGATTCGTTTATTCACCACGCACTCGCTTCCTTTTTCACTTGTCAACTACTGAGTGAACAAATCCTATAGACGTGACTATGACTTCACCATGCGGCTAGAACTTCGTTTACGCAGCGGCGGCATCCCTTAGCTGCGTAAATGACATTTCGCGTCTGTGCTGCCGACGCTGCCTTCATATAAGAGATAAAACCGACCACGACGCACGATTCGGGTTATTCAAGTCGTCAGGATGTGGAAGGAGTAAGGTATGTGTTCGAAATATCGATCTTATCAACCCCAAATCTCAGATCGTTTCCTTCATTCCGAACCATATACATCATGTATTCCGCGATGCCAGCTTTCGCTGGCCGCGAGAAGACCTGAATCTTGTCCTCGCGGGTTTCAGCGGTATCAAATTTCCGAACGTTGTTCGTCCACGCAGACCGTAGACGCCTCTCGAAATCAGCATCATCACCGATACCATCAATCAGGCAATGGGCGTGAAGTTCAATGCCAGCGGCACGATCACCGCCCATTACCACAACCCTGCGAAGTTTTGTTGCGCCTGATTTCTCGTTTTGCCTTCGCAAACTTCCCTTCAAAAATGTTTGTTCCAACTCACGCATGGTCTGCGCGATTGGCTTTCTCCACATTTCTTTTTGCGTCCACAGGGGATACCCAAGGGTCACAATTCGCCACCCATCTACTGGCTGGCTATCGACCCATGCGATCCAGTCATCGACGTTGGCAGGAAGAACCGCTGAATTGCTACTGGTCATTCGAATCGCCTTTAAGTGTTTCTTATACTTAGCGACCTTTAGAAACGTCATTATATCACAGCGTCACTTTGCGGTCACGATTTTCTCGTCATGTCAAGCCTTTTCGTCGCGACCACACAACAACAACGGGATGCAAGGGCGAGATGCTTCCGAGTTACTGCTGGCAATCACGCGGTTCGCGGACTCCCGACCCGCTCAACAAAGCCGACACCTCATCGACCGCATCGCCAGCCCATTCGTCTTCTTCAATCCATTCCGGTGTAAGTCTGTTCATCCACGTGGTTAGTAGCGATTCGACAATGTCGTAGCCGCGCAAGCTTTGCAGCCATCGCTCAGGAATGCCTTGGAGACCGAACTTGATGCCTGCGAGTCCGCATGCCACAGCGGCAGTGGTGTCAGTGTCATTACCGAACTGGATCGCGGTCCTCGCGACATCTTGGAAAGTTGGCTGTTCCAGTGCCGTTCGTGCCGATAGCAGGGTATCCAGCACATAGCCTGAACCGCGCGGCATCTCGGTCTTCATGAATCGTCGAATCAGATCGAGTTCCGCGAGAAACGTTGAGTCCGGTTTCCTTTCCACGGACCATGTCTGGTAGACCGCTTCGAGATGTTCGCTCGCCCACGACCACGGCTCATCGATTGCCCAGAGATAGGCTCGGGCGACGAGCGAATACAATGCACAGGCAACTAGCGAACGTGGATGTGCATGGGTTGGCAACGAACTTATATGCGCCGCGCCGACGAAAGCCCGGTCTGGTCCCGCGTGCCATAGCGCCAATGGCAGGACACGCATGAGACTGCCGTTCCCATTGTCATGTTCGTTGGCACCGCCAGCATCGCGCGGTGACACACCGTCTCGAAGACGATCCAAAGCACGCGATGTCTGAACGCCGATGTCGAACACTGCACCATCGACGGCCATATACCCGTCGTTCAGCCATTTTTGCAGCTTGTCCGAAAAGTCCGTCAGCGAGAATCGGCCACGTTCCAGAAGGCTGGCAAGTAGACAAAGCGCCTGTGCGCCGTCATCGGACCAAGTGCCCACCGGCACGCCCGCGTGGGTGCGCCGAAAACCCGGTGGCGGGGTCATCTCAATCAACTCGCGCGGCGGAAGCAGATTCGGCGTCTTGAATTCGAACGGGACCCCAAGCGCGTCGCCGACCAGCAAGCCGATCAACCCGGCGATCCGCGCGTCGGAACATCCGCGCAGCCCGAGAAACCCTTCGTTATTGTTCATCTGATCTCCCCGCCAGCACGCGCTAACGGGATGCACCCGCTGCCAGCCAGCTATTAATGTCCCCGAGCACTTCATCCTCGATCCCGAGAAATCCGTGTGGGGAATGTGCGCCGCAATCAGAGTGCCGGTCGCCGCCACCGCTCGTCGATTCCACCGCAATGAAGTCGAAATGGTTTCTCTCAGCGAGATGCGATGCCCCATAAAACAGCGCCGATGGACATGCGTCATGGCGATTCGAGACAACAAGCACGCGTGCCTTGGTCCCATCCACGTCAAGGCCCGAAACACCTGCCTTGCCGCCCTGCGCAATCGATACTGGCGATGTCAGCACAAAGGCATCCGCGAGGTCAGGCGCACGTGCCAGCGCGTTCCCAACTGAAACCGTTCCACGGCTAGTGCCGACCAACGCGATCTTGGCCGATGGAAACCGCTGCCGCAGCACGTTGATTACCGCATCGATGTCTCGCAGCGCATCCTTTCCAAGACGAAATCCGTCGTCGATCCCGTTTGGGGTAGTCGGACGGCGTGTCGATCATCACGGCGGCGTCACCCTGCTGGACCCAATACGAAGCCGTTCGGACGAGGAAATTTCCTCGCAGCGTCGTCGGCCCATTCGTGGTCAGGTGTAATGCACCGTCGTCACCGGCGAACAGTAATACGACCCACGAAGGGGTCGCCGTGGCTGTCTCAACGTAAATGCCCTGCGTGACATCTGTCCGGGTCGGTACGCCTGCCAGTTGGTTTGATGGTGCGACGACAGTGCTTGCCGGTCGTTCCGGTTCTCCTGCCCAAGAGTTCACCGCGAAAAGACATGCCAATGCGACAGCGACACACTTCATGATGTTTAGTCCATCACGTTAAGTCCGGCAAACCGCCGAAATACCTGACCCCGAGCAATAATATCCTCGAAGTGGTCAACATCGGCGTGCGTGAAAAAGGGACGGCGGACGACACACCCGCCGTCAATCAAGTCACGTCAGTCGATGTACTTCCAGATGTTGTAGTACGCCGTTTGGCCGACATTCCAGTTAAGTTCGGCCAAGCGCGCGCCACCCGATTGAAGCGCCGGGAACACGCACCCTGAACACTGCTGGACGCCGAACTGGTCAGCACCCGGCGTCACCGTGGACGAATACTGGCCCGAAGTGGCGAACGTCGCGGGTCCCGGCCACCATCCATCGACCTCGCCCGTCGTCACGCCCGTACCCGGTACGGCCTGAATCTGCGTTCTGGACACCAGCGGCGCGATGTTCTGGTTATTGACGAGATTGGACCACGAAGGCCCACCGACGACTGCGCACCGGCCAATCCGCCAGTCGGACTCAAGACGCTGTTCTGGACGCTCGTCGCCAGTGTCTGCCATGCGACGCCCGTGCCCGATGCCGCACTGATTGGCGGCGTCGTATTCACGACACTCATCGGTTGGCCGATCTGCGCACCGGTCGAATCGTAGAACGTGACTGTGTAGGTCGCGAACTGCGGCACCGTGGACAGATCGACCGGCGATGACGCATAAAAGCCGCGTCGCCCGTTCGGCGGGGTGTACGTTGCCGTTGCACCCGGCGTAGCCTGCCACGACCAACGATAGAGGTTCGTATTCGACGTTGAGGTCATGCCACCGGTCGGCACGCTCGCTTGCGCCGTGGACGTGAGTGCCAATGTGCTGTTACCCGCAGCAGCACGCGGCACCAGATACAGCGTTCCGATGATGCCCGGACCAGTCACCGATGCCGATGCGAGATTCGACGGATTCACGCCGCCAACGGGGATGCTGATGTTCAGACCAGACTCGTATCTGCTGGCGGGCGCATCCGTGGAATCAAGGAACTGCCAACGGCTCAGATACGACCAGATGCTTGCGTTGTACTGCTGCTGGTTGCCGATGATGTCCCACGCGCCACCCGACGTTTTCTGGACCACCGTGACTTCCGTACCTGCCACGCCACCGGTCGTCGTGTAAGGGATCGAGACAAGCGCTTCCTGAACGCCACCGGTTCCGGTGAAGAATTCAAGGGTTTGTGGCGTGCCGATGGTCACGCCCGACGCGACGAGCTTCGGATGCGCGGTCGCGAACGTGGCGAAGCCATTCTCCTTGTAGTCGGCATCGATGGCTTGAGTACACGCCGACGATGATCCTCCAAGGCACTGCGTCAATGCCGTCATCACTTGAGACAGGTACGACGCCAACGCGGGCGGCGCAACCAACGGCGACGACACTGATGTCGATTGGTTCAGCGGGATACCACTGGACGGCGACGCCGACGAGATGATCTGGCTACCACCGGTCGGCGCGGGAACGACCTGAACCGCGTCAATCACGGCATCTGCACCCATCTGGTTCGCCGTGAAGGCAGTCCCCACCGGGTCGAACGACGCCCCGATGGGCGGGCAAATTCCCCCACCTGTGGGCACCTCAAAATCCCCCACCTAGAGACACGCGGAGCATGATGCTGACGCGGTCTGGCAGGACGTTACCTTGCACCTCTCGAAGAATGAACAAGAGGGGTGGCTGGAGTGAACGTCTTGAAGCCGCATCTGCAAACAACCATCGCCACACTCGTCGCTGCGGGCAAATGTCAGCGGGAAATCTCCCGGGTTACCGGGGTTGATCGGAAGACGATTCGCAAGTACCAGGAGCAATTCGCAGCGGCGCAAGCAAATTCCCCCACGGTGCCCACCGGCTGCGCGCTGCAAATTCCTCCACCATGCCCACCGACAAAGGGCAGCCAGATATCAGCTTGCGAGCCTCACCGGGAGTTCATAGAGGCTCAATTGCGGCTTCGGCGCAATGCCATGGCCATCTACCAGGATCTGGTGGACCGATTTGGTTTTGTCGCTGGATACGACAGCGTCAAGCGGTTCGTGCGGACAATGCGTCAGCACGAGCCGGCCCAGTTCGACCGGCTGGACTTCATGCCTGGCGAAGAGGCGCAGGTTGACTATGGCGAAGGCGCCCTGACCAGGGTGCCGGGCACCAACCGATACCGCAAGCCCCGGCTGTTCGTGATGACGCTGCGTTACTCGCGGCGCAGCTTCCGCCGCGTCGTGTGGAAGTCCAGCAAACAGGTCTGGGCTGAACTGCACGAGCAGGCCTGGCGCCACTTTGGTGGCGTCACGCAGTACGTCGTTCTCGACAATCTGAAGGAAGGCGTAGTCAAACCGGACCTGTACGAGCCGGAGCTCAATCCGGTGTATGCCGCCATGCTCGCTCACTACGGCGTGGTGGCGGACCCAGCCCGCGTACGGGATCCGAATCGCAAGGGCACCGTCGAGAACGCAATCCAGCACACTCAGGGCACGGCCCTGAAGGGGCGACGATTCGAATCGATCGAGGAGCAAAACGCCTTCCTTGATCAATGGGAATCGAACTGGGCGGCCAGAAGGATCCACGGCAGCACCCGTCGCCAGGTTCAGGCGATGTTCGAGGAAGAGCGCCCCCATCTAGGTGCTTTGCCCACGCGCAGTTTCGAATACTTCACCGACAAGGTCTACACGGTCTGCGACGACACGTGCGTACGGGTGGATCACAGCAGCTACGCCGCCCGACCGGCTCTCATCGGCAGCCAGGTGCTCGTACGCAAGTTTGCCCGTCGCCTGGAAGTCCGCAACCTCCAGACACAGGCATTGCTGCGCACGCACGTTCTGGCCGACAAGCCGGGATCAGTGGTGTTGCCGCACGATGAGCGACCGTTCAATCCCTCCCGGGAAACGCGCCGCATCTTGTTGCAGGCCAAGGCGATCGGGCCGTCGGCCGAGCGTTTGTGTCAGCAGCTGTTCGATACGGAAGGGAGAATCGGTCAGCGCAAGCTCTGGGGCATCGTCGGTCTCGCCCGGCGCTACCCCCGCCGCCTGATCGATTCGGCGTGCGAGATCGCTGTGAGAGAAGGTGTGACCAGCTACAAGCAGGTCAAAGCGCTAACCGAGCGTCTTCTGGAGCAGGCGCTGGCTGAACTGGACACGCCCATCCAGGGCGAACTGCCCTTGACTCAAGAACATCACCTCATCCGGGACGGCGACGACTATGCCGACCTGTTCACCCTCGGCGCCAGTCATAGCGCCGCCATGTCATCACCCAACGGAGATCTCTCTTGAGCATGAGCCTCGCTGAAATTGACCGCGCGCTGCGCGAACTGCGTCTGTCTGGCATCAGCGCGACGCTGGAAACGAGGGTGCTGCAAGCCCAGGCCAGCCAGCAGCCGTTCCTCGAAACCTTCTCCATGATTCTGCAGGACGAGCTCGATCGGCGGCAATCCAGGCTTCTCGAACGACGTTATCAGCAGTCCGGTCTGGACGAGCGAAAAACCTTGAGTGACTTCGACTGGTCCTTCAACCCCAAAGTACCTCGTCAGGCTTGCTTCGAGTTACATACCCTGAAGTTCGTCGCCGACAGCGACAACGCATTGCTGATAGGAAAAACGGGCACCGGCAAAAGCCACGTCGCCAAGGCCATCGCCTACAACGCCACCCTGCAGGGAAGGAAGGTGCGCTACGTCGAGTCCGACACCGTGTTCGCCGGCTATGCTGTGGAAACGCGGGCCGATCAGGACCGTCTGCTCAAGGCACTCGTTGAGCCCGAACTTCTCGTGCTTGACGATCTGTTCCTCGCCAAACGCATCCCTGATGCCGCGGCCGAACTGCTGCAGACCCTTGTTCACCAACGATACAAGCATCGCCGCAGCATTCTCGTCACATCCAACCGCATCGTCCAGGACTGGGGGCGCTACCTTCGCGACAGCACCATGGCCTCGACGATTCTTGACCGTCTCCTGCATCGCTCAAAACTCCTCGAGTTTGAAGGAAAGAGTTATCGCCTCCGGGAAGCAGCGACCAGGCTTGCCGTCACTGAGGAATCCGACGCATAATCCACTGGTCCTGCCTGGGGGAATTTAGCCGCCCACAGGTGGAGGAGTTTGAACTGCCCATCCGGGAACGACGCGGCATTCAGGCCATTGGCTGGCAGGATATTCGACAGGGCTGTATTGAGCTTCGAGACGGCAGCCGTCACCGATGAAGTTTGCGCCAGCGACGACAGAGTACCGCTGCCGGTCAGTTCCAGCGGATTGCCACTGGTGGTCAGTAATGCAGCGACCGCCGTCGTGAGGGTCGTCACGTTTCCGACCACTGGTGCGCTCGTCCCCTTGGGGATGCTGGCAACTACTGAAGCCAAAGTCGGATGCACGCCATTGGGATCGGACGCGACGATCAACAGCGGCGCGGTCAAGCCGGACAGCGACATCGAGTAGTTGCCCGATGCGTCACTGGTCGTCGCGACGCTCTTGCCGGTCGAATCGATCACCGTGATATTCGCGCCGACCACGCTGCCACCAACGGCTACGGTTCCAGCCATCGAAGTCGGTGTCGCATTGCTTGCCGTGCTATTGCCCGAACTGCCACCGCCACATGCTGCCAGCGCGAAGACAGCAGATACTGCGACCGTCGCCGCTGCCATCCCCGAATGAATACTGCGTCCCGCTCGTTTATTCTCGTTCATATAGGACCTTCTCGTTGTTCTAGTGATGATGAAAAACAGCACCAAGCCGGGCAACGAAACTGCGTGTCCCGAATTGATGCTGCATGGGATTCTAAAGCCGCCGAGTGCTGCGCTTACATGGAAGAAAGGCGTTCGATGCGGTCGTTCATCGCGTGAAGAAGACATGCCGCATCGCTGCACGCGTTCCGCTCGTTCGTCAGCCAGTTGCGCTGATCTACCTTCAGGGCATTGGGGTCCTTCGACTTCGCGCGGGCGGCACTGTAAGCGGCAGCCAGACGCCGATCCGCGTCCGCAGTCTCGGGTGTCGAACAGATCAACTTCTCGATGTCGGACGATGCCTTGGTGCAGTCAAAGCTAGGATGAACACCCGTCGTGCCAGTTGCATCCTGTTGCGGCGTCGTCGTCGATGCCGACTGCGCTACTGCATTGGCTGTCGGTACCGATGATGCGAGAGATGTGTTGACGGCCTTCTCGGGTTCCACCGGTTGCTGCGCCGCTTGCGTTGCAGTGTCCGACGATGCCGGTACTGGTGCCGCCGAAGTCGCTACGTCACTGCCCACCGATTGACCATCTGCGACGGCCTTCGCTGCTTCATCACTGGACGCCGAACTGGCGGCTGCTTGTGCTTCCGCCGTACCACTTGCCGAGAACGGCTTCGCTTCCGACGATGCAGCGGCCTGAGTCCCCGGCCCGAACACTATGCGATCAAGCGGCACAAGGAAGTACAGGCCGATCAAAAGAACAATGAACAATCCACCGGTCAAGAAGACCCGCGCACCAAACTCATAGTAAAAGCGTTGCTTCGCCAACTCGCCCGCACTGCTGGCGAGGATGATGTCGGGCTGCCCCGCATTGCGAGCGAGAAATCCCAATTGCCATGCCTTTGGGGCTAGGAACAGGAAGACGACCGCAAAGCCAACACAGATTGCTATGTCCGTGCGTAACCCTTCTGTGTACGCGCCGTAGGCCAACGCTGCGAAAGCGAGGGCACCGACCATGCCCCAGAACCAACCAGCAACGTTGTTGACCGCTTGGTCATTCTTGGCGCTCTTCGCCGCTGCTACGGCGGCGGCGATGTCTGCGCCGCAGTGTTTGCATCGGATCGCTAAATCCTGAATCTCTTCTGCACAGAATGGACACTTTCTCATTGTTAATCCCCCGAATGTTTCTGGTTCCACCTCAAAGGTGACCATGGTCCGTCGAACTGGACGATGTTACCCCACACGATGACGGGATGCCAATTAGCACCCGTCAAAGCAAGGACCCATCCTTAATCGCGCTCGGCGAAGCGATTCGCCGCCACCGTGAAGCCAAAGAACTATCGCAAGAGCAGTTGGCCCTGCTCGCTGACGTTGATCGAAGCTATGTCGGTCGTGTTGAACGTGGCACCAACAACGCCGCTACATTGACACTGAAAAGACTGGCGAACGCGCTCGACATAACTTTGGCCGAGTTGATAGCCGAAGCCGGGTTATGAGACAGTCGTCGGTTGCGCGGCTGCTGACTGCGGATTCACCACCGCCAGTACACTCGCCCGTGAAATGCCGTAGGTCCGCGCCAAAGCACTGACCGTCTCGCCCGCAGCGTACTTGCCCTTCATCTCTTCGCGTTGCGCTGGCGTCGTCTTGGATGGCCGACCAAGGGTTTTACCTTCGGCCTTCGCACGCGTAAGTCCGGCTTGTGTGCGTTCGACAAGCAGTGAACGCTCCATCTCCGCAACAGCCGATAACATCGTAAGCATTAGCTTTCCGGCAGACGATCCAAGGTCCAGCTTCCCAAGTTGAAGCACGATGACTTCAATCTTTCGTTCGGCCAACGTCCGCACGGTCCGCAGCACATCTTCGGCATCACGGCCAAGTCTGTCGAGACGAGATACGACCAGCGTCTCGCCGTCCCTGATCTTGTCCAACATCGCGACGAACTGCGGGCGCTGCGACGCATGGGTCTTGCCGCTGATGGCTTCGTCGGTGAACCAGTAATCGAGTTTGAAACCGGCGTTCTCGATTTCGAGACGCTGATTCTCGGTTGTCTGTTCCCGCGTGCTTACCCGACCGTACCCGAAGATCGCCATAGACACCCCGAAGGCGTTGGAAAAGGGTGTCAGAATATCACCGCCTGTCGGAAATTGTCAACCCTATATTTCCAACGGTTCGTGGGATTGCGTCCGACCACTGTTAGCAAACGGTGGGTTCCCGGCATGCCGACACGCAAGCTCGACGGGCTGATCTCTCGTCTACGCATAGGCTTCACCATCGCACCCGGTTAACGCTATACTTGTCTCGCGTTCAGCTTCAAAACGAATAATTTTTCACAATAAATCCGCATCACACGTTGGTAGGAGCCTACTTTGACCCTGCAAGCTGTCCGCCGTCCTCTGAAAGACGATCTGATTCAGTACATCGCATCCCGCACACCGGCAATATTCTTTCAGCGTGTTGTGGAAGAAATCGAAGCTGGTCATTCCGACGCGCACCGGCATGCGGTTACGTTCGATGACCCAGAGAGGTTCCGGGTGCATCCGCAACTGCAACACTACAGGTCGAGTGCAGCGTTGCGCAAAGCGGCAGACGTTGCCGGGATGGTCGTCGCTGCCCCGCACACCGAACCTAAAGGTGAACGCTTTAGTCTTGTCGCCAGCGGTGAGATACGCTTCGGTCAGATTTGCGTTCCCTTCAACAACAGGACGCCAAGACAGGCCAAACATCGCCAGATGATTGCTGCCGTCAATGACCGACTGGAACCAGCAAACCGTGACCTCTTCACCGGGAATGCAGAACCGCTTCCCGATGGCTTGGGCTGTTTGATCGTCGCTGTTAAGCCGCACCGACGCGAGCCGCAATCGGTACCCTTCGGCGTAATGGTCGGTGTGCCTTATAGCAATCTCACAGACTGGCACCTGTTCGTGCCTGTCTCCGATGTGATGGCTGCATACCACCCAGAAGAGAAGATCGAAGTCCCAGACTTGGCGTTTGCTACCTTGAAGCGCCGCATGGGCGAATCGGAAAAGTAACAATGCGAATTGGAGTTTCAGGCTTTCAGCCCGAACGCCTTATACAGGCCCGTCTTTGCCGTGGGCTGACGCAGACAGCGTTGGCGGCGAAGGTGGGGAAGTCGTCGGGTACCGTCTCGAAGTGGGAGAAGGGCGATCAAGTTCCCGAATCGGAGGCGCTTCAGCGCCTGTCCGATGAACTTGGTATGCCGACTTCATGGTTTCTCACCGCTCTACCGGACTACGGGGACAAGGTCTGTTTCTTCAGAAGCACGGCGGCAGTTACCAAGGAAGCACAAACAATCTCTGACATCCGCCTGAAGTGGCTGAATGAGATAAGTCTCGTCCTTCAGGAGTGGGTCGATTGGCCTGCGGTCAACATTCCGTGCCTCGGCGCGAATGACCACTTGAAGATCACTGACGCCGACATCGAACAAGCGGCGCAAGCATGCCGCCGACAGTGGAATCTTGGCCTTGGTCCGATCTCGGATATGGTGCTTGTGTTGGAGAATGCTGGTGTCATTTGCGTTCGTGAAGAACTCGGCTACACCCGGATGGATGGCGCGTCAAAGTGGTTCGAAACCGATGGCCGCCCATACGTATTCCTTGCTGCGGACAAAGCTAATGGTGTCCGCAGCAGATTCGACGCCGCTCACGAACTCGGACATCTGGTTCTGCACCGGGACATCGATGACATAGAGTTCATGAAGCGGTATCCCGAGATCGAACGGCAAGCACATCTGTTCGCGGCTGCATTTCTGCTGCCCGCTGAAACGTTCGCGGCGGAAATGATCCGACCTAGTCTTGATACTTTTCTCGCACTGAAGCTGCGCTGGAAGGTGTCAGTCGCCGCAATGATTATGCGTTGCCGTCAATTGGAGATCATCGACGACGCTTACGCGACCCGTCTGTGGAAGAACTACAGCGCACGCGGTTGGCGAAAAGGTGAACCGCTAGACGACCGACTTGGCTTTGAATCGGTCCGCCTTCTTCCCCGTACCACCAATCTACTTCTGTCTGAGGGCGGCCTGACCAAGGAAGGACTTCTTGCATCAGTGGGATTCGGTGCAACTGATTGCGAAAGGCTTTGCGGACTGCCGGATGGATTCTTCAGTCACCAACCAAGCGTCTCATCATTGGACGCAGTTCGATTGAAGAAACAGTCCGCTGACGGGTCGCCGACCTTGCCAACAGGAACAGTGTTGCAGTTTCCGCGTAAGGCGTGACGGGGCGATATGCAGCGCGATTGCAGACACAAGTGAGAGGGGCTGCGATCTGAATCCGTCGCCTTCGTCAACGGGCTTGGAATGTAGCAATAGATGGAAGCATTCGGCTACAGTCGTCGGCTACATTAGTGCAATGCCGCCGATAATATTTTCCAGCGGCACAACGGCACGCCGACCGGATCACCATGACATCAGGTAGGTCAATGTTATGGCAGGGGCCCGTCACCACTAGTAGGAGGTCTCGACCACGGGTAGGCGGTCTGCACCAGTGGGTATATGCACCAGTGGGTGTCCGCACCAGTGTGTCTGCACCAGTGGGTGTCTGCACCAGTGGGTGTCTCCACCAGTGGGTGTCTGCACCAGTGGGTGTCTCCACCAGTGGGTGTCTCCACCAGTGGGTGTCTCCACCAGTGGGTGTCTGCACCAGTGGGTGTCTGCACCAGTGGGTGTCTGCACCAGTGGGTGTCTGCACCAGTGGGTGTCTGCACCAGTGGGTGTCTCCACCAGTGGGTGTCTCCACCAGTGGGTGTCTCCACCAGTGGGTGTCTCCACCAGTGGGTGTCTCCACCAGTGGGTGTCTCCACCAGTGGGTGTCTCCACCAGTGGGTGTCTCCACCAGTGGGTGTCTCCACCAGTGGGTGTCTCCACCAGTGGGTGTCTCCACCAGTGGGTGTCTCCACCAGTGGGTGTCTCCACCAGTGGGGTCCCACTATCGGGGAAGTCAGCCGTCTGCAAGCGAACAATAGGTCGGGCCTAAATGATTGCAGTCGCCGACCGTTGCTAGCCGATCACACAGTCATTGCATCCGAAGCACCGTCCGCCCCGACTAACTGATCTACAGTCGGACCCGGCTCCTGAATGTCTAGAGGCGGCAATGACTTCACGATCTTCATCGTTTCGAGACTGACCGTCACGACACGCTGGAACAGTTCCAACGGGTAACGTGCATTGTTCATTGTCTCGATGGCGTAATCGTTGGCGTCGTTAACGATGCCGCTAGCACTATCGATCCGCACCTGCTGACGATCAACCACCCAATCCAACGCTGGTTTGCCATTGACTACATATTCATAGGCTTCCAGCGGTATCCCCTTCACCGTGATCTTATCGTTGTAGATGAGCGTCGTGAGGTCCTTGTCCTTGCCCTTCTTACCGTACTTCATCTTCGAGACACGATAGTCGGCATCCGTCAGTAGTAGCCCACCGCCTTCGATCTGCAACGGATACATCTCAACTGCCTCATAATTGACGTGCAAGTCAGCGAGCCTCCGACCGGCCTTCGAGAAAGTCCAGAAGTCGGCGGCTGACTTCATACATGGTACGCGCGGCAACTCCTTAGACAGATTGTCGGCATAGCGTTCCAGATAGTCCTGGGAATGCAGCAAACCGTAGACGTAGTAAAAAACGTCGTTCTTGCCGATCTGTTCGCCCGGATACACGGATTGGAAATACGCCAGCCCCTCGTCGGTCAACGCGTCGCGGCGCGCTGTTTCGTTACGAGTATCGAACAATCCAACTTGCTGCTCTTGGTCCTCGACATCGTCCTCTCCGGCCTCATCATAGAAATACAATGGAAAGCATTGCGCACCGCCGTCCGGCTGCAAACAGACTACCTTGTCGATCATCAACGCTATTTGGCCATCCCCCATCGCCCAATTACCTTTAACCATGATCGCTCGATTTTCGGCATTTTTCGCAGGAAAAATGCGTGGCATCTTCAAAATCATCTCATTAAACTGGCGATTCAGATATAGCCACTGCTTACTATATGGGCGATAAATGCTTTCCGTCAAACAATCTCGATCAAAAGTGTATTTCCTACCTTTGACCAATTCACTCTTTAAGCCTCTAGACCAGCTAATTTTAGAAGCGTCCGTATTTATGAATCCGTTAACTTGAGCTTCTCTAGATTTTTTGTCAAATTTGCTACAGGCTACGTCAAAGCGATCGACCTCCCTATTATAGAATTCGATCATCTTCTTCATATTATTTTCGACTTGGCTTTTCGATGCGTTATAAGCCCACGCATCACGATTCGTCACAACCCCTTGAGAATAGTCCGAAAAGAGCTTTGCAACAGCCCCTTTCTTATCTCCAATAGCAATGTACTCTTCAAAGTAATCGTCGCGTTGATTCAACCAATCACCATGCTGATCTGGACTTAAAGTCCGCCAGCCTCTGGCTTTAGTGATACCCTCGATACTAAAATAATCCCTTATTTTATTCAGCTTCTCTTCGCGACTTAGGTAGTCGCCAATATCGTGAAAGTAAATATTCCCATGCTGCGCGGCACCCGGATTTTTTACTAAGATAGAGATCGCAATCGGGGCACGGCTACCGCTACCAAAAATCTTACCCCCTTCCTTGCGCGACAGTTCACCGGAAGTGCGTTGATTACCGCGCAAATGGAAGACATACATGCTTGAGAAGTCGTCAGCAAGACATTTTCGTAGACCATCCGCAGATGCAGCCTCCAAGAAACCTGCATTGGTAACAAATCCGACAACGCCACTATTTCCGATTCGATCAGTGGCCCAACGGATCGCTCGGATGTAGCTATCGTAAAGTCCTCGCGAGAGTGCTGCATCCGAACGTTCAACGTATGTATTGCGAATACGGTCATCTAACTGCGGATATTCAATATTCTGGTTGTTGTCGTTCTGACTGCCTTGACCAATAGAATATGGCGGATTTGCCATAATGACCCGGATGTCCAGCTTCTTCTGGCGCTTACGGCGTGCGCTGTTCTGCACCAGCAGCGCATCCACCAAGTCTTCCTTCTCATACATCTGAAAGGTATCAGTCAGGCAAATGCCTTCGAAGGGCTGGTACTTCCCGCCGACGATGCCGTGATACACCGCTTCGATGTTGATGCACGCAATGTAATAGGCCAGCAGAACGATTTCGTTCGCATGGATTTCGTGCTTGTACTTGTGCGGCAGTTCTTCGGGCTTAATCAGGCCGCTTTGCAACAACCGGGTTACGAAGGTGCCCGTTCCGACGAAGGGATCGATTATGTGAACGCCCTTGCTACCAAGGGTCTGCCCGAATTCGGCTTGCAGCACGTCGGCGACGCTGTGGATGATGAAGTCCACGACTTCGACCGGCGTATAGACAATCCCCAACCGCTCGGTCATCTTCGGGAAGGCATTGCGGAAGAACTTATCGTAAAGCTCGACGACGATCTTCTGCTTGCCCGCCGCATTGTCAATGCCTTCTGCCCGCAGCTTCACGCTCTCGTAGAACCGATCCAGCGTGTCGGCTTCCTTGTCCAGCCGGTGTTCTTGCAGCACATCCAGCACGCTCTGCATTGCCAACGACATCGGGTTGTGCTTCGCGAAGCTGTAGTCTGCGAATAGGGCATCGAATACCGGCTTCGTGATGAGATGCTGCGCCAACATCTCAATGATTTCGCCATCCGTAATGCTGCCGTTTAGGTCATCACGCAGTTCTGCTGCAAATTCGTTGAACGCATCCCGTTCCTTCGCGTTGGCAGGGTTCTCGATGATGCCGGTGATGCGATCGATATGAGTCCGGGCGATCTTCGAGATGTCATTCGCCCAATCTTCCCAATGGTGACGGTTGCCGACCTTCTGAACGAGCTTGGCATAGATGGCCTTCTCGATCTCACCGATCTCGAATTGCAGTTCGCCCTGATCCGGTGCCGTTCGCTTCTTGGCTGCTTCGCCAATAGTGAAACCACCCTTACCGGCATCCTTGTTCTTCGGCCCCTTCGACTTCTCCTGTTTCTTCTGGATTTTGTCGGTGATGGCGATGACTTCCATCTTGCTGGTGTTCGGCCCGTTTAGTTCAAGCTTGTTCACCATCGCGTCGAAGCGGTCATCGTGCGAGCGCAACGCTTGCAGCACCTGCCACACCACCTTGTAAGTCTGGTTGTCGTTGAGGGCTTCGTGCGGTGCGACGCCAGCAGGAATCACCACCGGCAGCACGACATAGCCGCGTTTCTTGCCCGGTGCATTGCGCATGACGCGACCAACGGACTGGACTACGTCAACCTGTGAATTACGTGGCGTCAGGAATAGCACCGCATCTAATGCCGGAACGTCCACACCTTCGGACAGGCAGCGCACATTGCTGAGGATGCGACAGGTATTCTCAGGCGTCTCGGCCTTCAGCCAAGCCAATTTCGCTTCCTTCTCGCTGGCATTCATGCCGCCATCGACGTGCTCGGCTTCGCAGCGAAGCCGCGCCGCCTGTTCGAACTCTTCTGTCTCTTCTGCTGCCTGATACGCTTCGACGACAGATTGGAACATTCCGGCGATTTGCTTCGAACTAACCTTATGCGTCTTCGCACCCTTCGAAACCTCAATGACCTGACAGAAGGCCACGGCACGTTTCATCGGATCGCCGTCGCCGATCAGGTCTTCGGTAAGCCCTTGCTTCGAAAGCGCCTTCCAGCACCCGACGATCTTGGCCGCGTCGTCCACCTTCAATTGGTTGTTCTCGTCGCGCAGCAGGTCTTGAAGACGGCGGCTGACGTGCGCTTCCTCGACTGCCAGCACGATCACCTTGTAATCAACCAGCAGCCCGCGTTTGACGGCTTCCGAGAACGTGATGACGAACAGTTCTTCGCCGTACAGCGCTTTATCGTCCATCGAGCAAAGCGCCACGTTGTCACGTTCCGCAGTAGCCTTGGCCGAATCGCCATAGATGCGCGGCGTCGCCGTCATATACAGACGCTTGGCGGCGCGGATGTAGTCCGCGTCATGAACCCGGACGAAGGTGCTCTCGTCATCATCACCGAAGGTCGCGCCGGTCGTGCGGTGGGCTTCATCGCAAACGATCAGGTCGAAGTCAGCGAGCTTGAAGTCTTTCTGCGCGCGGCTGATTACGTCGATGGAGTGATAGGTGCTGAAAACGACGCTCATATGTGATGCGTCGTGACGCTTCGCCATCTCGTCCGCCAGTCGTGCCGAATTCGTGGTCGCCGGATAGCGCAGTTCATGGACGAAGGTCTTCACTTCGTCGTCTTCCTTCTTGCGCTTCTTCCCCACATCGCTATCGGAACACACGGCGAAGCTATGAAGCGGCGTCTTGGCTTCTTGCGTCCATTCGGTCAAGGTCTGTGACAGCAGCGACAGGCTTGGAACCAAGAACAGCACACGCTTGCCAGCACCGGCCACCGTTTCGGCAATCTTCAAGCTGGTGAACGTCTTCCCCGTACCGCAAGCCATAATCAACTTGCCACGGTCAGCGTCCGCCAGACCATGAACAGCGGCGTCCAGTGCGTTAGTCTGGTGCGGGCGCAGTTCCTTCTTCGCCTTGATGACCGGTGCAGCTTTCGGCTGATACTTCGACCAATCGATCTGACTCTCTTCAAGGGCGGTCAAGTCGATCTTGCTAACGGGCGGCTGCTGATCCAGCAAGGCATCTTCAGCGTGATCGCTCCAATGATCGGTCGTGGCGACGATGATCCGTCGCGAGAAGGGCTTCTTACCTGATGCTGTGAAGAAGCTATCGATGTCGCCCTTCTGGACCTTATAGTCCGGCGCATACATCTTGCACTGTATGGCATGGATTTCATCCGTGCCGCGAGTCTTCGCAACAAGGTCAATACCGGCGTCTTGCGCCGTTAGTCCCCGCTGTTTTGCCCACTCGGCGTAGGTCCACACGTCGCTGTAGAGATCACGGTAAGTGGCTTCGTTCCGCAGATAGCAGACGATCAAATCTTCGAAATAGGTCCCCTTCTCGCGCTCAGTGACGGCGGCGTGGCGGAACGTATCGAGCAGCTTTTCGAGTGCGGTCATGTGTAATTGTCACTTGCAGAATGGCCTTGCAGCCATGAAGCCGACATTATGCCTTTCGGACAATCCGTTTTCGCCTATCAGAACAGCCGAGACGCGGGAAGAACGAAGCATTGTGTGTTCTTCACCACAACAGTGCAACCAGATGACTCGTGCCGGTTGCGCGCATGATGGCCCAGTCGTCGTCGCTGACGGATTCCTGCGCGCCCACCGCAAGCGCCACGATGATCCCGCGATGCAGCGCGCTCCCGAGCACCGTCTCGATGCGCTGACGAATATGCCCTCGCCATCGATCGATGGCGAGCCACGGACCGATCGCATCGCCGGGAAGTCGACGCGGCGCACGCGCGAGCGATACCGATCCCGTCGCCCGAATGCCGCGCTCGAGCAGGGCCACTTCGCCGTCGCGCAGCGAGAAGTTCGCGTTCGCATGCGGGCGTTTGAGACGCGCGGTGAGCGTCCACCGTTGACCGGCATGCAACGTAGGCGGAGCATGCGTCGCCGTCGGCACCCAAAGCAGCCTCACGATCTTCGGGAAGTCGTACAACCCCGCGCCGTTCGCCTCCACTTCGAACAGAAAGCGCGTGCCTTGCGGATGTGGCTCAGGCAAACCGCGCACGAAGCCGGTGAGTTCGATATCGCGCTGCTCGTACTCGACCGGCAAATGCGGACGCAAGCGAATCTCGGCGCGCAACGCCGCAAACGCGAAGCCCGCGACGACCGCCGCGATCACGAATGCGCTGATTCCGAACCGGCGGCGCGCGATGCATCCCGCGCTCAGTGCAATGCAGACAGCCACGCAACAAAGCAGCAAGCCCGGCAAACGCGCCTGTTGCTGCAGCCACCCGACACCCAACGCAAACCCCAGCAACATCGCACGCACTCGTTCCTCTTTCATCGTCGACGCGAACGCATCCACCCGGACACCATCAGTGGTCCGAATCGAATGACCCTGCGAACGATTATGAAGAAGCGAGTCCCAGCCGGGGAAGCGCCGCGCGCGCGTTAGCCGTTGTGCCTAGGGAAAGCGCGGTTTCGTCGATGCCGCGCAGCTCCGCGAGCACCTTCGCGATGCCCGCGACCTGATCCGGCGTATTGCGGCCCCTGTACCGCCACGCAGGCGCGATATCGGGCGCATCCGTTTCGAGCACGATCGCGTCGAGGGGAAGCTCCGCCGCCAGCCGGCGAATCTGACGCGCGCGCTCGAACGTCAGATTGCCGCCGAAGCCGAGCCGCATGCCCTGCGCGATGAACGCCTCGGCCTGCTGAAAGCTGCCGTTGAACGCATGCGCGATGCCGCAATGAATCCGATTCACGCGCAAGCCCTTCAACACCTTGTCCTGCGACTTGCGCACATGGCAAATGACCGGCAAATCGAACTCTCGAGCGAGCTTGAGCTGCGCGTCATAGAAGAATTGCTGGCGCGCGTCGTCGAGCGTCGGGACGAAGTAATCCAGCCCGATTTCGCCGATGCCGACGAAGAGCGGATCGTCGAGACTCGCCGCAATCCGTTCGCGCAACACGAGAAGGTCATCCTCGGTGGCGCGCGGCGTGAAGAGCGGATGAATGCCGAGCGCATACGCCCCGCCTTCGATGCGATGCGCGAGCACTCGCACGGTATCGAAGTTCGCGCGCTCGACGCCCGGTATCACGATGCGCGTCACGTTCGACTCCACCGCCGCGCGCGCGACGTCATCGCGATCCGCGTCGAACTCCGAGGCATCGAGATGACAGTGGGTATCGATCCACATGGCGCGCTCCGTGGTCCGCGACGCTCAGACCGGCACCGACGGCTCTTCGTGCAGCACGCCGTCGCGCAAACGCATGATGCGGTCGCAACGCGCGGCGAGATCGGCATCGTGCGTGACGATCACGAAGCTCGTCTCGAGCGTCTGCGACAGTTCCAGCATCAGATTGAAAACCGTATCGGCGGTGCCGCCGTCGAGATTGCCGGTAGGCTCGTCGGCCAGCACGCACGCCGGACGCGTGACGAGCGCACGCGCGATCGCCACGCGCTGCCGCTCGCCGCCCGACAGCGCGCCCGGCCGATGCTTCGCACGATGCCCGATGCCCACGCGTTCGAGCATCGCCATCGCCTCCTTGCGCGCCGCGTCCTCGGGCATGCGGCGGATGCGCAGCGGCATCGCGACGTTATCGAGCGCGGTGAATTCCGGCAACAGATGATGGAACTGATACACGAAACCGAGGGCGCGATTGCGCAAGTCGTTGCGTTCCTTTTCCTTCAGCTCGGTGAACGGCTTGCCGAGCAGCGACACCTTGCCCGCGCTCGGTTCGTCGAGTCCGCCGAGCACATGCAGCAGCGTGCTCTTGCCCGAGCCGGATGCGCCGACGATCGCCAGCTTTTCGCCGCGCCGCACTTCGAGCTGCGCGTTGTCGAGCACCTGGACGTTGAAGCCGCCCTGCACGAAGGTCTTCGAAATCGCCGACGCGTGCAGCACGATATTGTTGTCTGGAATCATGTCACTCATAACGCAATGCCTCCGCCGGACGCACCTTCGCGCCGCGCCAGCTCGGATAGAGCGTGGCCAGCGACGACAACAGGAACGCGATGACGCCGATCTTCGCGACATCGCCCGGCACGAGCTCGGACGGCAGCTCGCTGATGAAATAGACCGAAGGCGGCAGGAACTGCACGCCGAACAGATGTTCGATCATCGGCACGAGCCACGGAATGCTCCACGCGATGAGACAGCCGAGCGACACGCCGAGCGCCGTGCCGATGAAGCCGATCGTCACGCCCTGCACCACGAATATCTTCATGATGGAGCCGGGCTGCGCGCCGAGCGTGCGAAGGATCGCGATATCGGCCTGCTTGTCGGTGACGGTCATCACCAGCGACGAAACGAGATTGAACGCGGCCACCGCGATGATCAGCGTGAGGATGATGAACATCATGCGCTTCTCGATCTGCACGGCGGAAAACCACGTCTTGTTCTGCTGCGTCCAGTCGCGGATGTACAAATCGCCGGACAGCGTATGCGACAGTTGCCGCGCGACTTCGGGCGCGCGCTGCATGTCTTTCAGGCGAAGGCGCACGCCGGTCGGCGCGGGCAGGCGAAAGAGCGCTTGCGCATCGCGGATGGCGATGAGCGCGAGCGTCGAATCGTATTCGTAGTGCCCGGACTCGAAGATGCCGACGACCGTGAACTGCTTGAGCCGCGGCATCATGCCGGCCGGCGTGATCGTGCCTTCGGGCGCGACGAGCGTGATCCTGTCACCGGTCATCACGCCGAGGTTCGTCGCCAGATCGCGGCCGAGCACGATGCCGAATTCCCCCGGCACGAGATCCGCGAGCTTGCCCGCGCGCATTTCCTTCGCGATGTCCGACACTTGCGGCTCCAGCGACGGCTCGACGCCCCGCAGCGCAACGCCGCTCACCGCACCTTGCCGCGTCAGCAGCGCCTGCGCTTCGACATACGGCGCCGCGCCGGTCACTTCCGGATTGCGGCGCGCTTCCTGCGCGGTCAGTTGCCAGTTGGGCATCGACCCGGTCGGCGAGAAGATTTCGACGTGCGCGAGCACCGATAGCATGCGGTCGCGCACTTCCTTCTGGAAGCCGTTCATGACCGACAACACGACGATCAGCGCGGCGACGCCGAGCGCGATGCCCGCCATCGACACGAGCGCGATGAAGGAGATGAAGCCGTTGCCTGTGGTGCGTTTGCTGGCGCGCGTGTAGCGCCAGCCGATCTGCCATTCGTACGGAAGTTTCAAGCGAATCCCTGTGTCTGCTGTTGCTGTCGCGGCCGTGAACCGATGCGGGGCATGGCCGGAATTTGCGAAAGTTTGCCATAGGTGGCGTGAGCGCCGTAACAAACGGGCGCTGGCATCGGCCATTCGGCGGAGTGCGCAAAGGCCTTTCGGCGGGCGATTCGCAGCGTTCCCCCGACGCGCGTGGCATCGGCGCATGCCCTACAATGCCGACCATCATGCCCGTTCCCGACCTTCACCTTCTTCTGCCGTTCGCTTTGCCCTCGGCGGCGGACGCCGCCACTGCGCTGCACGGACTAGAAAGCGCGGCGCTCGACAAGCTGCTCGCCCGCGCCACGCTCGAAGAACGCGTGATCGGAGAGGATTTCCAGCGCACGCTGCCGCACGAACGCTGGATCGCGCAGCGCTTCGGCGTGGTTACGCAGGGCGCCGGTCAGCGCCACGCCGACGACGCCCCGCTCGCCCCCTTCATGCTTCTCGCCGATGGCGGCACGCCCGGCGATGCGTCGTGGGCTTGCATCGAGCCGGTTCATGTCCGGATCGCGCACGATCATCTGGTATTGATCGATCCCGCCACGCTCGGCGTGCGGACCGAAGAAGCGCGCGCGTTGCTTCAGACGGCGCGGCCGGTGATCGAAGAACTGGGCATCGCGTTGCAGGCGCCGACGCCGCTGCGCTGGTACGTGTCCGGTGAAGCGCTCGGCGCGCTCGCGGGGGCATCGCCGTTGCGCGCGACCGGACGCAACATCGAAATCTGGCTGCCGCACGAAGCCCGCACGGGCGAACGCTCGCGCGCATGGATGAAGCTGCAGAACGAAGTGCAGATGGCGTGGTTCGAACATCCGCTCAACGTGGAACGCGAGTCGCGCGGCCTGCCCGCGATCAACTCCATCTGGCTGCATGCGCAAGGCGCGATGCGTCCCGTCACGAGTCCGTTCGCACGCGTCATGTCGGATGCCGCCGCGACGCGCGGGCTGGCGATCGCCGCCGGCATCGAAGCGCACACGCCGCCGGAAAGCCTGCCCGCGCTCGTGAAGGCCAATGCCGAAGGCACGGCGCTCGTCGAACTCGATCCGTTCTCCGCGCCGTTCATCGAGCAGGACTGGGCGCGCTGGAACGCATCCCTTCGGGCGCTCGAGAAGGACTGGCTCGCGCCCGCGCTCGACGCGCTGTCGAACGGTTCGCTCAAGCGCCTCGGCATCACGCTGTGCGGCGACACGGGCTCGGTGACGCTTTCCGTCACGCGTTCGGATTTGCGCAAGTTCTGGCGTCGCCGGCCGATTGCGGCGCTTTTCATCGAATGAAGGCCATAGCCGAATGACCCGAATCGTTACGCGCGTTTCGTCTCCCGCCGACGCCGAAGCGCTGATGCGCCACGGCCTGCATCCCGTGATCGCGCGGCTTTATGCGGCGCGCGGCGTCACGTCGCCGGATGAGATCGAAACCGAATTCAAGCGCCTGCACGCGCCCGTCGGCCTCAAGGGTTGCGACGATGCCGCCGTCGTCCTCGCCGATGCGCTCGCTGCGAAAAAGCGCATGCTCGTCGTCGCCGATTACGACTGCGACGGCGCGACCGCCTGCGCCGTCGCCGTGCGCGGCTTGCGCATGTTCGGCGCGACCATCGACTATCTGGTGCCGAACCGCTTCGAATACGGCTACGGACTGACGCCCGAAATCGTCGATCTGGCCGCACGCTCGCCGCTCGGCCCGCCCGACTTGCTGATTACCGTCGATAACGGCATCGCCAGCGTCGAAGGCGTCGCGGCGGCGAATGCGCTCGGCATCGACGTGCTCGTCACCGACCATCACCTGCCCGGCGACGAATTGCCCGCCGCGCGCGCGATCGTCAACCCAAATCAGCCGGGCTGCGGGTTTCCGAGCAAGTGCATCGCGGGCGTGGGCGTCATGTTCTACGTGCTGCTCGCGTTGCGCGCCGAATTGCGCCGGCGCGGCGCTTACGGGAATGCGCCCGAACCGCGTCTGGACGGCCTGCTCGATCTCGTCGCGCTCGGCACCGTCGCGGACGTCGTGAAGCTCGATGCGAACAACCGCATCCTCGTCGCGCAGGGACTCAAGCGGATTCGCGCGGGCCGCATGCAGCCGGGCATCGCGGCGCTGTTTCGCGCGGCGGGCCGCGATGCGCGCGCCGCATCGGGCTTCGATCTCGGCTTTGCGCTCGGACCGCGGCTGAACGCGGCGGGCCGGCTGTCGGACATGTCGCTCGGCATCGAATGCCTGACTACCGACGATATCGGCCGCGCGTGGGAACTCGCGCAGCAACTGGATTCGATGAACCGCGAGCGGCGCGAGATCGAAGCGGGGATGCAGCAACAGGCGCTCGCCGAGCTGCAAACTTTCGATCCCGGCGAGCGCGCGACGCTCACGCTTTTCGATCCCGGCTGGCATCAGGGGGTGATCGGCATCGTCGCGGGGCGGCTGAAGGAGCGCTTTCACCGGCCGTCGTTCACGTTCGCGCACGCCGACGACGCCGGCACGCTTTCCAAAGGCTCGGGCCGCTCGATCCCGGGCTTTCACCTGCGCGACGCCGTCGATCTGATCAGCAAGCGCGAGCCCGGTCTCATCCACAAGTTCGGCGGCCACGCAATGGCGGCGGGCCTCACGCTCGCCACCGCCGATATCGCGCGCTTCACCGCCGCGTTCGAAACGGTCGGGCGAGAATGGCTGACGGCCGAAGCGCTCGCTCGAACCATCGAGACGGACGGCGAACTGGAGGATGCGTACTTCACGCCGCAATTCGTGGAACTGATCGACGCCGCCGTCTGGGGCCAGGGCTTCCCGGCGCCGACCTTCTCCGGCGAATTCGATGTCGCGTCTCAGGCGCTCGTCAAGGAGAAGCATCTGAAGCTGTCGCTCATGCGCGGGCGGCAGCGCTTCAACGCGATCTGGTTCAATCACGTCGATCCGTTGCCGCCGCGCGCGACGGTCGCGTACCGGCTCGTCAGCGATTCCTGGAACGGCGTGGCGCGCGTGCAAATGATCGTCGAACACGCGGGTTAGAAGGGCATTCATTCGGCTTGACGGCCCCTCGGAAATCTTCTATTCGATGACATCTATAATCGATGGATTTCCGAGCCGAAGGCTTTTGTTTCCCGATGGATTCCCAGAAAATAAATCTGCGCAATGTGACGCTTTGTGCCGTCGATTGCATTAATCCCGTGCTCGCATCGAGAGCACTCGATATTTCAAAACGGGGCTGCCTGTTCGGCGATTCGGTTTTACTGACTGATAAACGCGTCGAAAGCAATTCACGAATCGCGCTGATTCCGGCAATCGGATCGCGAGAAGAATACAGTGCGTTCATACTCAAGCACTTGCTGCGGCACGTTTCGACGCCGTGGGTCTTGCTGATCCAATGGGACGGTTTCGTCGTCAATCCGTCGGCGTGGACGGAAGATTTCTTCTCGTGCGATTACATCGGCGCGCTGGCCGTTTCATCACGACGGGATGTCCGTCGGCAATGGCGGCTTTTCGCTGCGTTCCCGGCGGCTTCTGGAGATACTCGCAACCGACGAACGGTTTCCGCCGCATCCGCAAATCGTCGAAGACGAACTGATCTGCCGCACATATCGCCCACTGCTGGAACGCGAATTCGGCATTCGCTTCGCCGACGAACAGCTGGCCGATCGTTTCTCGCTTGAATTCACGCGCGCTTCACAACCGCCCTTCGGTTTTCACGCAGTTTTCAACATGAATCGTTTTGTCGAAGACGCCGACATTATCTTCTTCGCCGAAAACGCGCATCTGCGCTCGGTGCAAACTACCGACTTTCTCGATCTGTGCCTGAGTTGCCGGAAGGAAGGCAGGACGTCCGTTACGCGCGCGCTGTATTCGCGCGTGCGTTCGCGCTTTTCGCCGGAGCAGATCGCGCAGACCTACACGCTGGACTTGTTCCAGCTCACCGCCGACGAGGCCGCCGAGCACGTCGCGGCATGCGAAGCATTGCTTGCCGACTCGCAGTGAAACTGCCGCAGGCGCGTCAGGCGCCACGTGTCGATCGGCTATAATTGCACCTTTTTACGAAGCCGAAGATCGACAATGGAAGCAGAACGTCTCAACGCGATCGAAAGCCTTCTGGCCGACCTGCGCCGCCGCGCGGACGAGCTACGGGGGTATCTTTGACTACGACGCCAAGTTCGCGCGTCTGACCGAAGTCAACAAGGAACTCGAAGACCCCAACGTCTGGAACGATTCCAAAAACGCCCAGGCGCTCGGTCGTGAGAAGAAGCTGCTCGACGGCGTGGTGACGACGCTGACCGCGCTCGGCAACGATCTGCGCGACGCGCAGGACCTCTTCGACATGGCGCGCGACGAAAGCGACGAAGACACCCTCGTCGCCTGCGAAGCGGACGCCGCAGCGCTGAAGGCGCGCGTCGAAGACATGGAATTCCGCCGGATGTTCTCGAACCCGGCCGATCCGAACAACTGCTTCATCGACATTCAGGCGGGCGCGGGCGGCACCGAGGCGTGCGACTGGGCGTCCATGCTGCTGCGCCAGTACCTGCGCTACTGCGAGCGCAAGGGCTTTAAGACCGAAGTGCTCGAAGAATCCGAAGGCGATGTCGCCGGCATCAAGAGCGCGACCATCAAGGTCGAAGGCGAATACGCGTACGGCTATCTGCGCACCGAAACCGGCATTCACCGCCTCGTGCGCAAGTCGCCGTTCGATTCGTCGGGCGGCCGGCATACGTCGTTTTCGTCGGTGTTCGTGTATCCGGAAATCGACGATTCGATCGAGATCGAAATCAATCCCGCCGATATCCGCACGGACACGTATCGCGCATCCGGCGCGGGCGGCCAGCACATCAACAAGACGGACTCCGCCGTGCGCCTCACGCACGCGCCGACGGGCATCGTCGTGCAGTGCCAGAACGACCGCTCGCAGCACCGCAACCGCGCCGAAGCCATGCAGATGCTCAAAGCGCGTCTCTACGAATTCGAGATGCGCAAGCGCCAGGCCGAACAGGACAAGCTCGAATCGAGCAAGACCGATGTGGGCTGGGGCCATCAGATCCGCTCCTACGTGCTCGATCAGAGCCGCGTGAAGGACCTGCGCACCAGCGTGGAAATGAGCAACACGCGCGCCGTGCTCGACGGCGACCTCGACGACTTCATCAGCGCGAGCCTGAAACAGGGCGTCTGACCGCCGGCGCGGATATCGGCTTCGATATCCGCGTTTTTCGTTTCGACTCACCGCGCATCCGCCTCGCCCTAAAAGCCAAGAATCATCATGACCGAACCGACCCAGACGAGCGCCGCTCCCGAACTGGAAGACAACCAGATCATCGCCGAGCGCCGCGACAAGCTGCGCGCGCTGCGTGAGCAAGGCGTCGCTTATCCGAACGACTTCCGCCCGACGCATCAGGCCGCCGCGCTGCAAACCGAGTACGCCGAAACCGACAAGGAAGCGCTCGAAGCGAATCCCCTGCCCGTGGCGCTCGCCGGCCGCATGATGCTCAAGCGCGTGATGGGCAAGGCCAGCTTCGCGACGGTTCAGGACGGCAGCGGCCAGATCCAGTTTTTCGTGACGCCCGCCGATGTCGGCGCGGACGTCTACGAGGCGTTCAAGAAGTGGGACCTGGGCGATATCGTCGCGGCGCGCGGCGTGCTCTTTCGCACGAACAAGGGCGAACTGTCGGTGCGCTGCACGGAGCTGCGGCTGCTGTCGAAGGCGCTGCGCCCGTTGCCCGACAAGTTCCACGGTCTCGCCGACCAGGAAATGCGTTATCGCCAGCGTTACGTCGATCTGATCGTGACGCCGGAATCGCGCAAGACGTTCATGGCGCGCACGAAGGCGGTCACGTCGATCCGGAACTTCATGGCGCAGGCGAACTTCATGGAAGTCGAAACGCCGATGCTGCACCCGATTCCCGGTGGCGCGGCGGCGAAGCCGTTCGTCACGCATCACAATGCGCTCGACATGCAGATGTTCCTGCGCATCGCGCCCGAGCTGTATTTGAAGCGGCTGATCGTCGGCGGCTTCGAGCGCGTGTTCGAGATCAATCGTAATTTCCGGAACGAAGGCGTTTCGCCGCGTCACAACCCGGAATTCACGATGATGGAATTCTATGCGGCGTTCACGGACTACCGCTGGCTGATGGACTTCACCGAGCAACTGATCCGCCAGGCCGCAATCGATGCGCTCGGCACCGCGACCATCATGTATCAGGGCCGCGAACTGGACTTGAGCAAGCCGTTCCATCGGCTGACGATCAACCAGGCCATTCAAAAGTACGCGCCGCAATACACCAACGAGCAATTGAACGACGGCGTGTTCGTGCGCGCGGAGCTGAAGAAGTTCGGAGTCGATACGACGCAGCCCGCGTTTCTGAATGCCGGCATCGGCGCGCTGCAGCTGGCGCTTTTCGAAGAAACAGCGGAATCGCAGTTGTGGGAGCCGACGTATATCGTCGATTACCCGATCGAAGTGTCGCCGCTCGCACGCGAGTCGGACACCGTGGCGGGCATCACGGAGCGCTTCGAGCTGTTCATCACGGGGCGCGAGATCGCGAACGGCTTCTCGGAGCTGAACGATCCGGAAGATCAGGCTGCGCGCTTCCAGAAGCAGGTCGACCAGAAAGATGCCGGCGACGAAGAAGCGATGTACTTCGACGCCGATTACATTCGCGCGCTCGAATACGGCATGCCGCCGACAGGCGGATGCGGCATCGGCATCGACCGGCTGGTGATGCTGCTGACCGATAGCCCCAGCATCCGCGATGTGATTCTGTTTCCGCATCTGCGTCGGGAGGACTGAGCGGTACGCTCGGTTTATCCACGCTGAAAAGCGCGTCCTGCGGGGCGCGCTTTTTTATTTCCGGTCGAGGCTGGCATCCAACGTGCTTTCCTAACGAAAACACGAAGTTACACTCTGAAAAAGCGCCGATCGCACGCTTGCACCAGAATCGATGGCGTCGGCACTTTGCCTCGAACGGAGGTTCAGCATGGATAACGGGACCAGAAAATTCGCGTCGTCGCCCTCTTCCGACGCCAGCCAGCCGCAACCGCAGCAGCGGCGTCTGCATCCGCTCGTCGCGACGGCGGCGGGCGCGGTGATCGTGGCAAGTCTGGCCGCGACGGCAGCGATTACAGGGGTATTTCCCAGGGCGTCGAGCACGTCCGCTCAAAATCCGCAGACGCAGACGGCGGCCGTCGCGCCACAGCCGGTGGTGAGCCAGGCCGCACCCGCGCCCGCACAGCCGGTCGCGCAGCAACCCGCTCCGCAACTCTCTCCGCAGCCGGTGCAGCAGGCGCCTGTCCAGCCGGCGCCCGCACAACCTTCCTACGCGCAGCAGCCGCCGCCGAAAGCCGCGTACTGCTCGACATGCGGCACAGTCGAAGCTATCTCCGCCGTCCGTCGCGAAGGACACGGCACGGGTATCGGCGCGGTCGGTGGCGCGGTGGCCGGGGGTGTCGTCGGCAACCAGTTCGGGCGCGGCGGCGGACGCACCGCGATGACCCTGCTCGGCGCGCTCGGCGGCGGTCTTGCGGGCAACTCGGTGGAGAAACACATCCGCAGCGAAACCGATTACTCGGTGCGCGTAAGGATGGAGAACGGCAAGACGCGTTATTTCACGTACAAGCAGCAACCGCCATTTGCGCAAGGCCAGCATGTGCGGGTGCGCAACGGCGTGCTGGAAGCGGGTTGATTGCGTGTGAATGAAAAGAGCGGCGGGCTTGCAGGCCGCCGCTCTTCCCGATGCCGATAAACCCGCGCGTCAGTGATCGCGCTGCGAACTGCGCGCCGGATTCGGCCTGCCGCGCATCGCCATGTAGGCCCACCAGACGTATCCGGAGAAGCCGTACAGCACGAAGAGGCAAAACAGCATGACGGGCGGATCGGACGATACGAGCACGAACGCCACCACGATCAGCAGCACGCCCGCGAACGGCACGCGATACCGCACGTCGAGCGCCTTGCCGCTATAGAACGGCGCGTTCGACACCATCGTGACGCCCGCGTAGATCGTCAGACCGAACGCGACCCACGGCAGCCACACGAGCTTGAGCGGCACGCGGTTATCTGTCGCGAGCCACACGAAACCGGCGATCAGCGCGGCTGCAGCCGGCGACGGCAAGCCCTGAAAATAGCGCTTGTCGACCACGCCGACGTTGGTGTTGAAACGCGCGAGCCGCAGCGCCGCGCCCGAGCAGTAGACGAACGCCGCAAGCCAGCCCCAGCGCCCGAGATCCTTCAGCACCCATTCGTACATCACGAGCGCGGGCGCGACGCCGAACGACACCATGTCCGAGAGACTGTCGAACTGCTCGCCGAACGCGCTTTGCGTATGCGTCATGCGGGCAACGCGGCCGTCCATGCCATCGAGGACCATCGCGACAAAAATGGCGATGGCCGCGATCTCGAAGCGCACGTTCATCGCCTGAACGACGGCGAAGAAGCCGCAAAACAGCGCCGCCGTGGTGAACGCATTCGGCAGCAGATAAATGCCGCGCTTGCGGAGAAACTGCTGCCGCTTCGCGCGCCGCGTCTCGACGACGCTCACGTCCTGAATGGCCTTGTTGCGGCGGAACGCGCGCGGCGGCGTCGCGTTCGCGCGGTTACGGCGCGTCTTGAATGCCGCCATCGGAACCTCCGCGTTATTCCGCGAATTCGGCAAGGATGGTCGACGAGGCGGACACCTTCTCGCCGATCGACACGCGCGGCCGGCTTCCGACCGGCAGATACACGTCGACGCGCGAGCCGAAACGAATGAAGCCGTAACGCTGGCCGCGCGTCAGCGGTTCGCCCGCGTGCACGTAACAGAGAATGCGCCGTGCGATCAGACCCGCGATCTGCACCGACGTCACCGTATGCCCGGCCGCCGTATGCAGGACGATCGCGTTGCGCTCGTTCTCGGTCGATGCCTTGTCGACGGCAGCATTCAAGTACGCGCCGGGGAAGTACTGCACCTTGGTGATCGCGCCGTCGACGGGCGAACGCTGCGAGTGAACATTGAACACGTTCATGAACACGCTGATCTTGAGTGCTTCGCGTCCGGCGTAAGGATCGTGCGCCGTTTCGACCGCGACGATGCGCCCGTCGGCCGGACACAGCACCGCGTTCGGCTGAGTGGGAATGGGTCGCGGCGGATCGCGGAAGAACTGGACAACGAAGATCACGATCAGCCAGAAGAGCCAGGCGAAGCCGAAGCCGCCGATCGCCTGCACGAGAATGGCAACGACGGCCGCGATGGCGATGAACGGCCAGCCTTCGCGGGCAATGATCGGATGAGGATAGTTCATGAACGTGTTCTGTGTTTTAGGAGGGTAGCCCCCCTTCTTCGCAGAAGGAGAGCCCCCTAAGAACCGTACGTGCGAGTTTCCCCGCATACGGCTCCAATCTACGTACAAAGCCCAGTTTTATGACCGGGCCGGCTTAGTTAGCGCAATTTTACCTACATGCACTTGTCGGTGGCAGTCGGGATGCAATAGCACTCGATTGAAGAGGCCGTCGGAACCACCATGCATCCGGTATTCCAGATGATGATCGTGCCAACCGGTCTCTCGTGTCAGAGCACCGCCGCAGTGCGCACACAGCCCGCCTTGCGATCGGTATAGCGAAACCCATTGCTTGCGATGACGCATTGATACTTCCATGCGCGCCTGTCGCAATTGTTCGCCATACTGCTCCCAACCAAGATCAAAAGGATTGAAGTCGCCTTTGATCTTGCGATGCCGCCTGATCGATGTACCGCGAAGCTGGTACAACTCGGTCAAGCCGTTACTGCCATCGTCTCGAACTACAGGAACAGCAAAAATCCAGTGTCGAGTGCCATCGGAATGAAAGTATTTCTTCCTCACCCATTCAGCACCCTTGTTTGGATGTCGCCGTTTTGACCACCACCAAAGTCTTCGGAAGATCAGAGACTCCATGCGGCTGTATGCCTGCTTAGCTACGACGGGGCTGTGATATTGCGCCCAACCCCGTAGCATCGGATTCAGCAATCGGATTAAATCCTCGTGCTTCACCGTCTTGTTACCACTGATCGTTTCCGACACCTTGCGATAGAACGTCTGCACGTTCTTCTTGCTCGGCTTGATGAGCAGCTTTCCCGAGTACTTCCGGAAATTCCACCCAAGGAAATCGAAGCCTTCGTCAATGTGAGTGATCCGCGTTTTTGTCTCGGACAGTTGCAAGCCCCGAACAGCAAGGAATGCTTCCACCCAAGGCCTGACCTCGTTTTCCAGAATCTCTTTCGAGTCGCCGGTGATCACGAAGTCATCCGCGTATCGCACCACATTCACTTTCAGCTTCTTGGCTTTCGCGATTCCCAACGTCGCACCGAGGTGCCCAATCAGTTCACGCTCCAGCCCGTTCAGCGTCACATTTGCCAGCGTCGGGGAGATGATGCCCCCCTGCGGCGTACCGGCCTCGGTCGCCTGTAGCTGCCCCTTGTAAATCAGGCCAGCCTTCAACCACTTCCGGAGGATCTCCTTGTCCATCGGGACATGGCTTTCTAACCAGTCGTGGTTGATCCAGTCAAAGCAGCCTTTGATATCCGCTTCCAGCACCCATCGGGCCGAGCCCTTTTGGGACATTGCGACGAATATCTGCGACATGGCATCGGCTGTCGAGCGATTGAGTCTGAACCCATAAGAGTTCGGATCACTCGTCGATTCCGACACCGGCTCCAAGGCCAGCAGATACAGGGCTTGCATCGCCCTGTCCCGCATGGTCGGAATGCCCAAAGGGCGCTCCTTTCCATTGGCCTTGGGGATAAAGACTCTCCTTAATGGCAAAGGCTTGTACCCACGCCGCTTCAACCTGCCGATAGCTTCCCACCGGCTCTCAGGCGAATCCCACAGTTCGCGATCGACTCCGGCCGTTCGCGCACCTTGATTCTGCGTAACACGTCGTACCGCGTACAGCTTTGCGGACAACGTGCGGGTCAGCATCCGTTGCAAGGCTTTCACCCTGCGCCAGTCGCCTTCCCGCGTCGCCTTCGCAATTCGTATCTGCATCCCTCTCACGTTCCGTTCGACGCGACGCCAATCTACGGCGTGCCAGTTGTCAGGCACGTGGGAAAGCGCAGATCCATCCTTCCGGACAGATACTTTCATGCTGCTCTCCTACCTTGGGTTGATCATTCCCACAGCAGAAGGCGCATCTTCCCCAGCGGGATAGACACACCCCGCTGGGGAACAACAGTTGAACAAATACGGGCGCATGCGCCCATATGTCATCCATGTACTACGCACGAACGCGAGCGCTCGTGTCTCACCAAGTCACAAGGTCTGTCAGCCATCTTGCGACGGTAGACCAGACGGAAGTCTGCCCGCTTTCGCGTGGGATGATGTCTCAATCCCTATCCGGACCATTACAGCCCGTCATTCGCTTTTTCCGTCATCCTCTACCCGCATCGTCAACAGCGTTCCTTGCGGGCCGCCTGCCAGCCCAACTGCACTGGCAACGATACGGGCTTACCGTGTTCCCGGCCTGCCACATGACTGACGTAGGTTCTGCCTTTCCCCCGGCGGCCCTAAGACGACGTAACCCGAATTTCAAGCGAGTTATCCGACCGCACACCGTTTTGGTTAATGCCTATCAGCAGCTTTGGCATCGTCCTACTTACGAGGTTTATCAGCAGTTCACTTCCGTTAACCGTATCAGCCAGCCTAGCGCCTCAACCCCCTTGCTGCTAGGAGTCTCTGAATACCTGTTTCACAACAGGCAGTCACCCAAACTTCGGGGGCTACATTGTCAGAGAAGCTTCACACCCCACCGTTGCCAGTGACGCATGTCCTCCTAGGCTACTGCTGGTCGTACAGCAGGTTCTCTACCTCATAGGGGGGCTAACCCCGTGAGATTGAACAATGACAAACCGAGCTTGCGCTCGACCTACCCTAAAATCACATACTCCAATCCGCTTTGTTAGCGGAGTTGAAGCCGCTAACTGGGCGGAACCTGACGGTAATCAGGTCAATGCGATTACGCGCAAGGGTCCGAAGACTCCGGTGCGTCTAAAGCTACGATTCCAAGCCAAACCGCACTCGGTTTCGTTTGCTACACAAGGGGTGGCCCAAGGTGCCACCAATGGGACGGCTTGCGCCGTCCAGTCGATGCGACTCACGTCGCACTAAAAACCGTAGGATAGCAAAAGCCGCCCGGCGCACAGCGGCTTCCGGGCGGCTTTCGGTTGAGCAAGAACCGTGACGCGGGGTCACGCAGACACGCTTAGTTCTTCGACTGGTCGACGAGCTTGTTCTTCGCGATCCACGGCATCATCGCGCGGAGCTTCTCGCCCACTTGCTCGATCTGATGCTCGGCCGTCAGGCGGCGGCGCGATTGCAGCGTCGGCGCACCCGCGCGGTTCTCGATGATGAAGCTCTTCGCGTACTCGCCGGTCTGGATATCCGTAAGCACGGCCTTCATCGCCTTCTTCGTCTCTTCCGTCACGATGCGCGGGCCCGTCACGTACTCGCCGTACTCGGCGTTGTTCGAGATCGAGTAGTTCATGTTGGCGATGCCGCCTTCATAGATCAGATCGACGATCAGCTTCAGTTCGTGCAGGCATTCGAAGTACGCCATTTCCGGCGCGTAACCCGCTTCGACCAGCGTTTCGAAACCGGCCTTGATCAGATCGACGGTGCCGCCGCACAGCACGGCCTGCTCGCCGAACAGGTCCGTTTCGGTTTCTTCACGGAAGTTCGTCTCGATGATGCCCGCACGGCCGCCGCCGTTCGCAGCTGCGTACGACAGCGCCACGTCGCGC
Organism: Caballeronia sp. LZ016; assembly: GCF_031450805.1. Classification (NCBI taxonomy): domain Bacteria; kingdom Pseudomonadati; phylum Pseudomonadota; class Betaproteobacteria; order Burkholderiales; family Burkholderiaceae; genus Caballeronia; species Caballeronia sp. LZ016. The sequence goes on along the minus strand of NZ_JARTVY010000001.1, from coordinate 1,860,949 downwards.
GCGGAACCGGACTTGTCCTGCGCCACCGCGATCAGGTGCGGCACGCCGCCGCCTTGCTGGTACGTGTTGCGCACGGTATGGCCCGGAGCCTTCGGCGCGATCATGATGACGTCCAGGTCCGCACGCGGAATCACCTGGCCGTAGTGAACGTTGAAGCCGTGTGCGAATGCGAGGGCCGCGCCGTTCTTCGCGTTGTCGTGCACTTCGTTTTTGTAGACCTCGGCAATCTGCTCGTCGGGCAGCAGCATCATGACGACATCGGCGCCCTTCACGGCTTCGGCCACTTCCTTCACCGGCAGGCCGGCGTTCTCGGCCTTGCTCCACGAAGCACCGCCCTTGCGCAGCCCGACCGTCACGTTCACGCCGCTTTCCTTCAGGTTCAGCGCGTGCGCATGGCCTTGCGAGCCATAGCCGATGATGGTCACTTGCTTGCCCTTGATGAGGGAGAGGTCGGCGTCTTTGTCGTAGAAAACTTTCATGGTGGTTCCTTGAGTCCTGATGCGTGAATTGGTGTGCTTGATTGCGCTGCTAACTGGATGGTCCGGCGGTCAGACCTTCAGGATGCGCTCGCCCCGGCCGATGCCGGAGCTGCCCGTGCGAACCGTCTCGAGGATCGCCGTGGCGTCGAGCGCCTGGATGAACGCGTCGAGTTTGTCGGACGCGCCCGTCAGTTCCATCGTGTAGGTCTTCTCGGTCACGTCGATGATGCGGCCGCGGAAGATATCCGCCATCCGCTTCATTTCCTCGCGTTCCTTGCCGACCGCCCTTACCTTGATGAGCATCAGCTCGCGCTCGATGTGGGCGCCCTCTGTCAGGTCGACCACTTTCACCACCTCGATCAGGCGGTTCAGGTGCTTCGTGATCTGTTCGATCACGTCGTCCGAGCCAATGGAGACGATGGTGAGCCGCGACAGCGAACTGTCTTCGGTCGGCGCCACCGTCAGCGTTTCGATGTTATAGCCGCGCGCGGAAAAGAGGCCGACGACACGCGATAACGCGCCCGGCTCGTTTTCCAGCAGTACGGAGATGATGTGTTTCATATGTCGTTTCCCGATGGCGTTCCAGTTGAGCTTCGATGCGGATTCACGCGCCGCACCTGTCTTTCGTGGAGACAGGCGCCACGCGAACCCGCGCATTCGAAACCCGCGTTATAGATCCTCAGAGCCGAGCAGCATTTCCGTGATGCCTTTACCGGCTTGCACCATCGGGAATACGTTTTCGGTCGGGTCGGTCTGGAAGTCGAGAAATACGGTGCGATCCTTCAGGCGCAGCGCTTCCTTCAGCGCCGGCTCGACATCCGCGGTTTTTTCGACGCGAATGCCGACATGACCGTACGCCTCGGCGAGCTTCACGAAATCCGGCAACGCGTCCATGTACGAACTGGAATAGCGCTTCTTGTATTCGATCTGCTGCCACTGGCGAACCATGCCGAGATAGCGGTTGTTCAGCGAGATGATCTTCACGGGCGTGTCGTACTGCTTGCAGGTCGACAGTTCCTGAATGCACATCTGGATGGAGCCTTCGCCGGTGATGCAGACGACGTCCTCGTCCGGATAGGCCATCTTCACGCCCATCGCGGCGGGGAGGCCGAAGCCCATCGTGCCGAGACCGCCCGAGTTGATCCAGCGGCGCGGCTTGTTGAACGGATAGAACTGCGCCGCCCACATCTGGTGCTGTCCGACGTCCGAACAGACGAACGCGTTGCCGTCGGTCAGTTCCGCGAGCTTTTCGACGACGTATTGCGGCTTGATGATCTCGCTCTTACGGTCGTAGGCCAGGCAGTCTTTCGCGCGCCAGCCTTCGATGTCGTCCCACCATTGCTTGAGCGCCTGCGTATCCGGACCGTGTTCGGCGTGCTGAAGCTGCTCGATGAGCTCCTTCAGGACTTCCCTCACGTCGCCGACGATGGGGATGTCGACCTTCACGCGCTTCGAAATGGACGACGGATCGACGTCGATATGGATGATCTTGCGCGGCGACGACGCGAAATGCTTCGGGTCGCCGATCACGCGGTCATCGAAACGCGCGCCGATTGCAATGAGCACGTCGCAGTGCTGCATCGCCATGTTGGCTTCGTAGGTGCCGTGCATGCCGAGCATGCCGAGAAACTTCTTGTCGCTCGCGCGATAGCCGCCGAGGCCCATCAGCGTGTTCGTGACCGGATAGCCGAGCAGATCGGCGAACTGGTTCAGCTCGCGCGACGCATCCGCGAGGATGATGCCGCCGCCGGTATAGATATACGGGCGCTTCGCCGACAAAAGCAGTTGCACCGCCTTGCGGATCTGGCCGGAGTGGCCCTTCGTCACCGGGTTGTACGACCGCAGCGACACGCTCTTGACCGGTTCGTACTGGCACGGCGCCTTCGACACGTCCTTCGGAATGTCGATCAGCACCGGACCTGGACGGCCTGTCCGGGCAATGTAGAACGCTTTCTTGATGGTCGCGGCGAGATCGCGCACGTCCTTCACGAGGAAGTTGTGCTTCACGCAGGGACGCGTGATGCCGACGGTGTCGCATTCCTGGAAGGCGTCCAAGCCGATGGCCGCAGTGGGCACCTGCCCGCTGATGACGACGAGCGGGATGGAATCCATATAGGCCGTGGCGATGCCGGTGACGGCATTGGTGACGCCCGGGCCCGAGGTCACGAGGCAAACGCCGACCTTGCCGGTGGAACGCGAATACGCGTCGGCGGCATGCACGGCGGCCTGCTCGTGGCGCACGAGGATATGTTGAATCTGGTCCTGCTTGTACAGCTCGTCGTAGATGTAGAGTACCGAGCCGCCGGGATAGCCCCAGATGAACTCGACGTTCTCGTCGGCGAGCGCACGCATGAGCACGGTCGCGCCGATGGAGTCAGCGTCGTGGGGAGGAGTGGTATCCGACGTGGAGAATTCCGCGCTAGGCATGTTCATTCATCACCTTTCGAATTTTCGGCAAAAAATTGATCGGGTGCTCTCTGCCGGGCTTGTGGCTCGGGTTCAAGCGGCGCGTCTAGGTTTGACAGGCGTGCTTCTTGGGCTCGCCTCAAAGCAGACATTTCACTTTATGATGCGAGTCAGAAAAGATAGCCCGGTTCGGCGCTTGGGGTCAAGCAAAAATTTTCCGATCATTGCGCGCGCTTGCGCCGCCGCGTTTCGCCGCTCACGCAACGCACGGGCGTCCGGCAATAAATCGTCCCGAATTTTCCGGGGGCGGTGAAAGTTTGCTAGCATCCGCAGGTTTCCCTGCAACTCCTTATTCTCTTTCGACGCAACTTTCGCTGCGCCGGGTCCCCAACGGATGGCATCAGACAAGGAACTCGCCGACTTCCTGGCGGGCGTCGAACGACGCGCGTTCAAGCAGACCGTCTACACCGTACGCGACGACGACGCGGCGCTCGACATCGTGCAGGACGCGATGATCAAGCTCGCGGAGAAGTACGGCGACCGTCCATCCGCCGAGCTTCCGCTTTTGTTCCAGCGTATCCTTCAGAATGCGACACACGATTACTTTCGCCGCCAGAAGGTCCGCAATACCTGGGTGAGCCTGTTTTCGTCGTTCGGAAGCGCGGACGACGACGAATTCGATCCGCTCGAAACATTAGAAGCGGAAAGCGGCGGCAGCGAAAGCAGCGAGAACAGGCTCGAGCGCGAACAGGTGCTGAACCTGATCGACGCGGAAATTCAGAAATTGCCGGCACGTCAACGAGAAGCGTTTCTCATGCGTTACTGGGAAGATATGGATGTCGCCGAGACGGCCGCCGCGATGGGCTGCTCCGAGGGCAGCGTGAAGACACACTGTTCACGCGCCACGCACGCGCTCGCGCAAGCCCTGAAAGCCAAAGGGATCACGCTATGAGTTCCGCTCCTGAATTAAACGAAAACGAGTTCGCGCTGAAAGTGATTCGCGCGCTCGACGAAAATGCGTCGAATATTCCGGCCGCAGCAAGCGACCGCCTCGCGCTCGCGCGACGGGCGGCGCTCGCGCGCAAGAAGCCGGAGAAAGTACCCGTCGCCGCCTTCACGCCGGCCTTTACGTCTGACTTTACGTCCGCCTCGCCCGCGTTCGCCGGCGCGGCGGGCGGCCTCGGCAGCGGAGGCGGGCTCGGCGACGAGCCCCGCGCGCGCAAGGGCCTGTTCGCCCGGCTAGGCGGCTTCGGGCTGGCGTGGCCGGTGCTCGCGCTCGCCGTCGCGCTGGCGGGCGTCGCGTATTGGGAAGATCAGGAGCGCAAGGCCGAACTGGCCGACATCGACGCGGCCATGATGAGCGACAGCCTGCCGCTCGACGCCTATCTCGACCACGGCTTCAACGCGTACCTGACACGCAATCATTGAAACATCGCTCATCGAGCAACGAACACAGCGGGGGAATCTTCGGGTGAGTTACAAGCGCGGTCTCGCGATTGTCTTTGGCTGCGCGATTGCGGGTCTGGTCGCGTTCGCCGCCACTTACCCGCGCTTCTACTCGTCCCCTGCTGCCTCGACCGCTAACCAGGCCGCGCCCGTCGGGGCGAGCGCCGCCGCCGACAACGACGGCCTGCCGCTTGCCGCGCTGTCGGCGAATCCGCTCTCGTGGAATCGCCTGACGGACGCGCAGCATGCCGCGCTCGCGCCGTTCGCCGCGCAGTGGGATTCGTTCAGCGACGAACGCAAGCAGAAGTGGCTGAAGATCGCGTCGCGCTATCACCGGATGTCGCCAGAAGCGCAGAAGCGCCTGCATCAGCGCATGCAGGAATGGGTTCGGATGACGCCCGACGAACGCAAGGTCGCGCGGGAAAACTACCAGGTGTCGAAGTCGGTGCCGCTCGACAAGCGCGAGCGCGCGTGGGACGCGTATCAGAAGCTCCCCGAGGATCAGAAGAAGAAGCTCGCCGCGAGCGAGCACAATCGCCGTCCGACGGTCGTCAGCGCGCCGCCGACCGGCAAGACGGAGGTCAAGGACATCAACCGTCTCGTCACCGCACGCGAGCAGGGCCATGCCGCCGGGCACGCGCAAGGCGAATCGGGCGCATCGGCGTCGCTGCCGGGCGTGTCATCGCAGCCGGCCATCCCGAACGCGGCGAGCATCGTCCCCGCCACGCCAATTCCTGTTTCGCCGCAGCAAGCGCCGTCGATGTACAACGGATCATAGACGCGCGAATGAACGACGTCCGCGCCGCCGATCCGACCATCCCGCCGCTTCACGCGCCCGCGCTGCGCCGCCGTCTCGCGACGATGGTGTACGAAGGCGTCATTCTATTCGGCGTCGTGTTCATCGCCGGCTATCTCTTCAGCACGCTCACGCAGCAACGCAACGGCCTCACGCATCACAACCTCTTGATGTCGTGGATCGGAGTCGTGCTTGCCGCCTACTTCGTGTGGTTCTGGACGCACGGCGGACAGACCTTGCCGATGAAAACCTGGCGCCTGAAAGTCGTCGATGCGCGCGGCCAGCCCGTCAAACCCGGCCGCGCGCTCGCCCGCTATGCGTTCGCATGGCTGTGGTTTCTGCCGCCGCTCGCGCTGCATCCGCTGTTGTCGCTGGCCGTGCCGCAAACGCTCGTCGTGTTCGGCGTCTGGGTGACGCTGTGGGCGGCGGCCGTCCGGCTCGATCCGGCGCGCCAGTTCCTCCACGATCGGCTCGCGGGCACGCGCATCGTCGCGGCGCCCGCGAACGCCGCCAAATCGGCACCGCGCAACTGATAAGAAGTCCTCGTGACCGTCGCCGCCCGGTCACGGCCGCGTCCGCTCGCGCCCGCGTTCGCCGCATGGATCGCGCGGTTCGCGAAGTGATCGCGATGACCTGACTCCGTCTTATAAAAAGGAAACCCCGCCGGCAGAGGCAAGTCCGGGAAGGCAGAGACGCGGTTTATAATCGTCCGATATTCTCAAAAATAGCAACGGAAGCGGACGGGAGCACTCTCTGCACGCCCGCGCGAGCCGGATGCCAAGGTCGGACGACATGGAAGCGAAACCTCCCCGCCGCACCCGCGAACGGATTCTCGAGCTGTCACTGAAGTTGTTCAACGATATCGGCGAACCGAACGTCACCACGACGACCATCGCCGAGGAAATGGAGATCAGTCCAGGCAACCTGTACTACCATTTCCGCAACAAGGACGACATCATCAACAGCATCTTCGCGCAGTTCGAGCAGCAGATTCAGAAGCGGCTGCGCTTCCCGGACGATCACCGTCCGACCATCGACGAGATGTGGTCGTATCTGCAGTACATGGCCGATTTTCTGTGGGCGTACCGGTTCCTCTATCGCGACCTGAACGACCTGCTCGCACGCAACCGCACGCTCGAGACGCACTTCAAGCAGATCATCACGCACAAGGTGCGCTTCGCCGGCCAGTTGTGCGAAGCGCTCGTCGCGGACGGCGAGATGGTCGCGACACCCGACGAAATCAAGGTGATCGCGACGAACATCGGTGTGATCTCGACGTACTGGCTCTCGTACCAGTACGTGATGAACCCGCGCAAGTACAACGATCAGGAAGCGATCCGCGCGGAGCTACATCAGGCGAGCCTGCATATCATCTCGATCATGGCGCCGTATTTGCGCGGCCGCTCGCGTCAGCTTTTCGACGACCTGGTGTCCGGTAGACTACCCAAGCGCCAATACGCGGATTTCCTGCCGCCGCGCGACGATGCGGCCGCCGCATCGAAGACCGAAACACCGAAGGATTCCCGATAATGAAGGCAGTCTGTGTCTATTGCGGCTCCGCGACCGGAGCCCGCCCCGTCTATGCCGAAGCGGCCAGAGCGTTCGGCCGCGCGCTCGTCGAAGCCGATTTGTCGCTCGTTTATGGCGGCGGCCGTGTCGGCTTGATGGGCCTCATCGCCGATGAGGTCCTGGCCGCCGGCGGACGCGCCGTCGGCGTCATTCCCGAACTGTTGCTGGCGAAGGAGGTCGGGCATACGGATCTCACCGAACTGCACGTCGTGCCCGACATGCACGAGCGCAAGAAGAAGATGGCCGATCTCGCCGATGCGTTCGTCGCGATGCCCGGCGGCGTCGGCACCTTCGAAGAATTCTTCGAGGTCTATACGTGGGCGCAGCTCGGCTATCACCAGAAGCCGGTCGGCCTGCTGAACGTGAACGGCTATTTCGAGCCGCTCCTGTCGATGCTTCGCCATACCGTCGAGGAAGGCTTCATGCGCAAGCCGTATCTCGACCTGATCCAGATCGCCGCCGACTCCGGCGAGATGATCGCGAAACTCGAAGCGTACACGCCGCCTGCCCACGACAAGTGGTCGGAAAATCGCAACGTCGTCTGAGGATCGAATCGATGTCGAAAGTCATCCTGATTACCGGGGCAAGCCGCGGCATCGGCCGCTCGGCTGCCGTGCTCGCGGGCGCGCGCGGCTGGTCGGTCGGCGTCAACTATGCGACCAACGCGCGTGCCGCCGATGAAACCGTCGCCGCCGTGCAGGCCGCGGGCGGCAAGGCGATCGCCATTCAGGGCGACGTATGCGACGAAGCCGCGATCCTCGCGATGTTCGACGCCACCGAAGAAGCCTTCGGCAAGCTCGACGGCGTGGTGAACAACGCGGGCATCGTGGCTCCCGGGTCGGCGCTCGCGGATATGGACGTCGCGCGTCTCAAGCGCATCTTCGATACCAACGTGCTCGGCGCGTATCTCTGCGCGCGTGAAGCGGCGCGGCGGCTGTCGCGCTCGCGCGGCGGCAAGGGCGGCGCGCTCGTCAACGTGTCGTCGGCGGCGGCGCGGCTCGGAGCGCCGAACGAATACATCGACTATGCCGGGTCCAAAGGCGCCATCGATGTGTTGACCATCGGGCTATCGAAGGAACTCGGGCCGCAAGGCGTGCGCGTGAACGCCATCCGCCCCGGCCTCATCGAAACCGATATTCACGCGAGCGGCGGAAAGCCCGACCGCGCACAGGTGCTCGGCGTGCAGACGCCGCTCGGGCGGCCGGGCACGGCGGATGAAGTCGGCGAATCGATCGTGTGGCTGCTGTCGGATGCGTCGTCGTATGTGACGGGGGCGATTCTGGATGTCACCGGCGGGCGGTGAGCCGATCACGCCGGCTCTGTCGCAAATTCCACCCGATACCCGCGCCGCAGAAGCATCTGCACGACATCCGTCTCTCGGAACGCCCTTTCCATCGTGCTGCGCGGCACGGAATAGCGAACCGTCGGTGGATCGATGCTGACGAGGCGGCGCCATCGGCAATGATGGCCGAAGAGCTGCATCGGATCGGTGCCGCCGTCATGGTAGCCGGCGAATTCGAGGGAAAACCGCTGGCAGACGGCGAGCGGCGGATAGCGCAGACCGACACCCTCCAGCCGTTCTCTCAAGACCGCAGTCAACTGTACGTCCTCGTTTTGAGCATAGGTCAGCCAGCGGACTTCGATCGGTTCGCCGCCCACGAAGTCGGGCGGCGATAGCTCGTACTTGATGTGCGGATGGTCGATGAGCGCGCGCATCATGCGCCGGCTGCGCAGGCTGAAGCCGCCGTTGAGCACTGGCATGATGACGTGGTCGGATTGGCCTAGCCGGCTACACCACGAGAATTCTCCCATCCAGCCGCTGCCCGACGGCGATGTCACCCACGCGAGATGATTCGTCGCGCCGATGTAATAGTATTGGAGGAATTCATCGCGCCAGTTCGCTGCATCGAGCACCCAGCCGTCATCCTGGACGACGATCGCATACTCGGTGTCGATGAAGCGCCACAGCCCGAACAACATGAACCAGCTGTACTCGTAGTAGTTCATCGGAGCGATCGCGCGGTATTGAGTGACGGGCGACAGATGCGCGGGACATTGCGGAGAAAAGAGCACGACCCGTGCACCCGCCATGCGCCGCGCACTTAATTCGAGCGCATAGGCCGCGCCCTGAGCGTGGTCGAGCCCGGTCACGGAGACGAGCGTAATGTTGCTGAAATCAGGCATGGCACATGAAATTGCTGCGTTGTCTCGTCGTTTCCCGCAGCGAGCGCATCCGTCGCGAGACTTCGATTCTAGACGGCGCACGCCCTTTGGCGACTCGTCTGGCGTAAAGCTTCGTCAAGAACCGTGCGACTCAGAACCCGCCATGCTTCGCCAGCCACGCCGCTTCTTCGGACGTCGTGGCGCGCCCGAGAATCCGGTTGCGATGCGCAAACCGCCCGAACCGCGAGATGACTTCCGCGTGCGCCACCGCCGATTCATAAAAGCTCGCGACACCCGTTTCGTCTTTTAGCTTCTCGAAGAGACGCAGCGATTCACGCTGGCTTTCCATCGATTCATCGTGCTCGAACGGCATGTACGCGAACGCGCGATGGTACGCCGTCGGCAGGCCCAGGTCGTCGCCCTTTTCGACCATCGCCTTGGCAAGCGCGAGCGCCCGTTCGTCCCCGGCGAACGCACGCGGCGTATGGCGATGGCAATTGCGCGACAACTGATCCAGCAGCACGATCAGCGCAAGCGCGCCAGGCGGCGAACGCTCCCAGTCCTGAAGGCCGCCCGCCTGCGCGTCGTCGAGCAGGGAGCCGAAGCGTTCGACGAGCATCGCATCGAACGCGCGCTTTTTCGTCCACCACTGCTTGCGCTCGGTCCCGAACTCGGGCGATCCCGCCGCGCCGAACCACGCGTCGAGCACCGCCTGCGCGCGAGGGTCGATACTCAAGCCAGTTCCAGCACGAGCCGCCGCGTGCGTGCGCTTTTCTTCTCGAGCTTCGCGATGCGCAGCCCGCCGATCTCGCCGGTGTTGCGCACATGCGTGCCGCCGCACGGCTGCAGATCGACGTTCTCGATGCGCAAGAGCCGCACGCGGCCGAGACCCATCGGCGGCTTCACGCTCATCGTGCGTACGAGTTCGGGGCGCGCGGCCATTTCGTCGTCGGTGATCCATTCGGTGCGAACGTCGTGCGATCCGCCGATCAATTCGCGCAGCTTCGTCTCCACGTCTTCGCGCTCGATCGGCTCGACGGTCGCGAGATCGAGCCGCGCGTAGTCGGTCGTGATGCTGCAGCCATCGACCGGAAACGGCAGCACGGCGCAGATCAGATGGCTCGCCGTATGCAGCCGCATATGCCGATACCGCCGCGCCCAGTCGATCTCCGCGCTCACCCTGTCGCCCGCCTGCAGCCTCGCGAGCGCGTCTTCCTGGCCGGGCGCGGGCACGTGCACCGCGTCGTCGGGCGTCGCGCCTTCGAACCTGGCCTTGCGCGTATCCGCGATGGCGATGACCGTGCCGTCCGCGAGCGTCAGCGTGCCCGCATCGCCCGCCTGGCCGCCGCCGAGCGGATAGAACACGGTCTCGTCGAGATGGATGCCCGTTTCGTCGATTCCGGTGATGGTCGCGTCGCAGCGCGTCTGATAGGCGTCCTCGCGAAAGAGTGCGCGTGTGCTCATGACTTCTTGTCCTCGATTGGCTTGGCCGGTGATCCGACAGATGATGCCGCAAACGAGCGCGGCCTCGCCCGATACAAAAGCGGGCGAATCAACCGGGACGGTTGCGCATCCAGTCGGCGGTATCGAAGAAGGAAGTCAGCAGGCGTTCGCGCAACGGCTCGGGCAGGCCGATGTCTTCCATCGCCCACGCCATGCAGCGCAGCCATTGGTCGCGCTCGGCGGACGCGATCGCGAACGGCAGATGGCGCGCCCGCAAGCGCGGATGCCCGAAGCGGCTGATGTAGTGGTCGGGTCCGCCCATCCAGCCGCACAGGAACCAGAACGTCTTGTCGCGCGAATTGTCGAGCGTCGGCGGATGCAGCGCGCGGATGCCCGCGAACTCCGGCTCGAGGTCCATCAGGTCATAGAAACGATCGACGAGCGCACGCACCCGCTCCTCGCCGCCGACCAGTTCGAACGCGGTCGGTTGTTGCTCTTGGTCAGTCACTTCGGTCATTGCTTCCACAAAATTACGCGTCGCGCAGCGATTGCAGCGCCGGACGCGCCAGCACGCGACGCAGGCTCAGCCAGCCGCCGAGCCCCGCGCACGCGATGCCCGCGACGATGCCCGCCGGCACGAGCCACGGATTGAAATCGATATGAAATTCGAACACGCGCGACGCCAGCACATAGCCGATGCCTTGTGCGCCGAGCGCGGCCATCAGTCCCGCGAGCGCGCCGACTGCGACGAACTCGGCGACCTGCACGGAGCGCACCTGCCTGTGGGACGCGCCGAGCGCCCGCAATAGCGCCGATTCGCGCATGCGCTCGTCGCGCGTGCCGGCAAGGGCGGCGTACAGCACGAGCACGCCCGCCGCGAGGGTGAACAGGAACAGGAACTGGACCGCGCCGATCACCTGGGCGAGCGTGCGCTGAATCTGCGCGAGAATCGGCGCGGTATCGATGGCGGTGACGTTCGGATAGGCGGCGATGAGGCCGTCGATCATGCGCTGGTCGTCGGCGGGCAGATGAAAGCTCGTGATGAACGTCGCGGGCAGATCGGCGAGCGCCTCGGGCGGCATCAGCACGAAGAAGTTGACCTTGAACGAATTCCAGTCGACCTTGCGCAGGCTCGTCACGGGCGCTTCCACCGGCAGCCCCGCGACGTCGAAGCGCAGCACATCGCCCATCTTCACGCGAATGGTTTTCGCGATGCCCTCCTCGATCGACACCTGCGGCCTGGCGTCCGTGCCGAACCACGCGCCTTGCGTCACACGGTTGTCGTCGGGCAGCGCGGTCGTGTAGGAAAGATTGAATTCACGATCGACGAGACGCCTGGCATCGGCTCGCTCGTAGCTGTCCGGATTGACCGGCTTGCCGTTGATCGACACGAGACGCGCGCGCACCATCGGCGACAGCGCGGCCTGCGGCTGGCCGTGTCCGTGGAGATAGGCGAGCACGCCGTCGCGCTGCTCGGGCTGGATGTCGATCAGGAACTCGTTGGGCGCATCCGGCGGCGTGGCGTCGCGCCAGCCCCTGATGAGATCGTTGCGCGTCATCGCGATCAGCAACAGGCACATCAGGCCGATGCCGAGCGCGGTGATCTGCAACGCGCTCGCCCCGCTGCGCCGCTCCAGCGACGCCAGCGCATACCGCCAGCCGACGCCCGCGCGGCTTTTCTCGCGGCGCACGATACGCGCCGCCGCCCACAGCGCCGCCCGCGCGATCGCGCCGAACAGCAGCAGCCCCGCCGCGAAGCCGCCCGCGACGATGCCGCCGAGCTTCAGCTCGCCCGCCGCGACGACGAGCAGCGCCGCGAACAGCAGCACGCCGACGCTGTACGCCGCATAAGCGACGCGCCCGGCATCGCCCAGTTCGCGGCGAATGACGTGGACCGGCGGCACGCGCGTGAGCGGCAACAGCGGTGGCAGCGCGAAGCCCAGCAGGAGCACGAGGCCCATCGCGATGCCTTCGAGCGCCGGCCACGCGCTCGCTGGCGGCAGTTCGACATCGACGAGCGAGCCGAGCCAGTGCAGCAGCACGAGATGGCCGATGAAGCCGAGCGCGATGCCCGGCGCGCTGCCGATCAGGCCGATCGCGAGAAATTCGTTGAGAAACAGCGCACGCAGCGTGCGCTGGCTGACGCCGAGACAGCGCATCGCGGCGCAGCCGTCGAGATGGCGCCGGGCGAAGCGATGCGCGGCCATCGCGATGGCGACCGCCGCCAGGAGCGCCGTCAGCAGCGAGACCAGCGTCAGGAAGTGACTCGCGCGGTCGATGGTCTGCCGCACTTGCGGCTGCCCATCCGACAGCGATTCCAGCGACACACCGCGCAGCTTGCCGCCATCGGTCTTGTCGCGGGCGAACTGCGCGAAGCGATCCACCTGCGCATCCGGCCCCGCCACCAGCAGCCGGTAGGTCACACGGCTTCCGTAACCGAGCAGGCCCGTGCCGGCGATTTCGTCGGCGCGCATCATGAGGCGCGGCGAGAAGTTGATGAACGAAAAGCCGCGATCCAGCTCGCGCGTGATGACGGCGGCCACGGTGAACGTCCGCGTGCCGACCTTCACGGTGCCGCCGGCTCGGGTCTTGAGCGCATCGAGCAGCGCGGGATCGACCCAGACGGTGCCGGGAGCGGGAATGCCCTGCGCGGGCGCGTCGGGGGTATCCGGCGCGGGCGCGATGCGCAGCTTCCCGCGCAACGGATAGCCATCGGTGACGCCCTTGATCGCCGCGAGCCGCGACAGCGGCTCGCGCGATGTCGCGCTGATCATGCTCGGGAAGATCGTCGTGCCGGCGGTGTCGAGTCCGAGCGAGCGGGCTTCTGCGGCGAACATCGCATCGACGGGGTGATCGGCGCGCACGACGAAATCGGCGGCGATCATCTGACGGCCATCGCGCGCGAGACCCTGACGCATGCGATCGGCGAGAAAACCGACGCTGGCGAGCGCCGCCACCGCGAGCACCAGCGCGAGCAGGAGCATCGTGAGCTCGCCGGCCCGCCAGTCGCGTGCGGTCATGCGCCACGCCTGGCGCACGGTCTGCAGGAAGTCGAGCCGGGCTGTCGGATGCGTATCGTGGAGAGAAGGCGACGCTTTGGCCGCGGGTTTGTCGTTGCGGGCTGCGGTGCTCAATCGTGCTTGCTCCGCAGTCGGTTGATCGGGTGATGCGTGCCGGGCATCATGTGCTTCGCCATGCGCAGCACGCCCCCGTGCACGCCGCGCACGAGCCTGGGCAGCGCCCATCCGGCGACGACGAGAAACGCGATCAGCATGATGAGAAACAGCAAGGGGACGAAGAACGCTAGCGCGAGCCCGCCGAGTGCGCCGATGTCTTCGGTGGCGGAGGCGGCCCAGTTCGACACCGGCTCTGGCGACAGATTGATGAGGGCGCGCGTGCCTGCCTTGGCGAAATGCGACGCCCCGGCGAGCGTGCCGCCTGCGAGCGCGGCGACGGTGAGCATGGCCGGATCGGCGTGTCCGAGGGAGCCGGCGGCGAGCACGGCGCCGGCTGGAATGCGGATGAGGGTGTGGATGGCGTCCCAGAGCGAATCGAGCGCGGGGATTTTATCGGCGAGGAATTCGACGACCGTGAGAAAGCCTGCGACGCCGATGACCCATGGCGAGGCGAGCACGGCGAGGGAATCCGGCAGGTGAATGAGCCCGATGCGCTCGAACAGTCCGGCGATGAAGACGGTGAGATACAGGCGCAGCCCGCTCGCCCATGAGAGGCCCGCCGCGAGCGAAAGTGACTCTAGCATTGCTGTCTCCTGTCGGCCGGAGTTAGCGCTTTAGCGCTTACTCCGGCCCCATGCAAAGCTGTCGGCCGGAGTTAGCGCTTCAGCGCTCACTCCGGCCCCATGCAAGGCTGTCGACGGCAGTTAGCGCTTTAGCGCTTACTGCCGTCCCATGCAAAGCTGTCGACCCGAGTTAGCGCTTCAGCGCCTACTCGCATCCCATGCAAAGCTGTCGATCCGAGTTAGCGCTTCAGCGCTTACTCGGATCCCATGCAAGGCTGTCGATCAAAGTTAGCGCTCCACCGCTTCCTCCGATCCCACGCGAATACGCACCGCCGTGGCCACGTGCATCGAACGGCCGATTCCGGCAAACACGCGAGAGTGCAGCAAGCGCGAGATAAAAACGACGCGTCCAGACACTCGAGCGCTCTCAAGAAAGTCTTAAGACCATTATATCCACGCAAAAGCGCGCGGTGCACCGGGCGTCCAAGCGATTGCCGTTCCCGCGATTCTCGCCCGGCATCGGTATCGAAAAGCGCAACGATGTTCACCGATGCGCCGCGCCTCAATGTCCCGACGTCAGCTTGAGGCCGATCAACCCCGCGACGATCAGCACTGCACTGACAATACGCGCCGCCGACACCGCCTCGCCCATGAACACGATGCCGAACACGAACGCTCCGACCGCGCCGATGCCCGTCCACACGGCATAGGCGGTGCCGAGCGGCAACTGCCGCATGGCCATCGCGAGCAGCACGAAGCTGCCGACGGCGGTGACGAGCGTGAAGACAGACGGCCCGAGTTTCGTGAAGCCCTCGGACGATTTGAGCCCGGCCGCCCATGCGACTTCCAGCAGACCGGCGATGAAAAGAAGGATCCAGGACATCAGTGACTCCCTGTAAAAGCGGGGCCGTCCCCGATGAGTCGAAGCGCGTGCGGTCGTCCGGCACGGCTATAGCTTAGCGAATCGGCCATTCTATTACAGCAGCGCGGATGCACGGGGCGTCGACCGGTCCCGCGAAACTGGTGTATCAAGAGGCAACCAGGAAAGCGACACACAGAGCAACCAACGAAGCAACGAACAAGACACGAAGAACCGGCCAGGGAGCGTTCATGCATATCGACTCGGTGCTGTTGTCCCGTTTTCAGTTCGCGTGGGTGGTCGCATTCCACATCCTGCTGCCCGCATTCACGGTCGGCCTCTCGTGCTTCATCGCGACGCTCGAATTCAACTGGTGGATCACGAAGCGCGATGTCTTCCGCCGTCTCTCCGCCTTCTGGCTGAAGATTTTCGCGGTGTCGTTCGGCATGGGCGTCGTGTCGGGCATCGTGATGCCGTTTCAGTTCGGCACCAACTGGAGCCGCTACGCCGACAAGACCGCGAACGTGGTCGGCTCGCTGATGGGCTACGAAGTGCTCACCGCGTTCTTCCTCGAATCGGCGTTCCTCGGCGTGCTGCTGTTCGGCCGCAAGCTCGTGCCGCAGTGGGCGCACGTCATGTCCGCGATGTTCGTCGCGATCGGCACGCTCATATCTTCGTTCTGGATTCTCGCCGTCAATAGCTGGATGCAGACGCCCCAGGGCTACCGCATCCTGCCGGATGGCCGCTTCGAGGTGGTGAGCTTTTTCGACGTCATCTTCTCGCCGTCGTTCCCGTTCCGACTCGCGCATACCGTGACCGCGTTCCTCGTGACGACGGCCTTCGTGATACTCGGCGTCGGCGCGATGTACATGCTGCAGCGGCGCGCGATCGAGGAAAGCCGCGTGATGCTGAAGATGTCGCTGATCTTTCTCGCCATCATGGTGCCGCTCCAGATGGTGATCGGCGATGCGCACGGCCTCAACACGCTCAAGCATCAGCCCGCCAAGCTGGCGGCGATGGAGGCGCTCTGGGAAACGGGATCGCGCGTGCCCGCGAATCTCTTTTCGATTCCCGATCAGGACGAAGAGCGCAATCACTTCGAAATCTCGATTCCCGTGCTCGGCAGCCTTTACCTCACGCACGACCCGAACGGCGTCGTGCGCGGGCTGAAGGATTTCCCGCGCGAGGATCGTCCGCCTGTCGCGGTCGTGTTCTTCGCCTTTCACATCATGGTTGGCGTGGCGCTGCTGATGCTCGCGACCGTCGCGAGCGGCGTCGTCCTGTTCGCGCGCGGCAAGCTCGAAAACAGCCGCCGATGGCTGCGCGCGGCGACCTTCACGATGCCGCTCGGCTTCATCGCGGTGATCGCCGGATGGACGACCACCGAAGCCGGCCGGCAGCCGTGGACGGTGTACGGCATCCTGCGCACGCGCGATTCGGTGACGCCCTCGCTCACCACCGGCGATGTCGCGCTGTCCTGGCTGCTCTACGTGCTCGCCTACACGGTGATCTTCGGCGCGGGCTTCATCCTGCTCCGGCGTCTGGTGCGTATCGGCCCCGCGCAGGCGACGCAGGATCACGAGAACGACATGCTTCAGCCGAAGACGCGGGCGGCGCGGCCGTTGTCGGCGGTGTCGTCGGGCGGCGAGACGTCGCGGCAGACGGGCCACGTCGCGACGAGCGACGACATCGTGCCGCCGCGCAGGCCGAACTAGCCGATTCCATCATCGATAACGGAGACCGCAATGCTCGATCTCGTGCCGCTGTGGGCCGCCATTCTGGCGCTGGCCGTCTTCATGTACGTGCTGCTCGACGGCTTCGATCTCGGTGTCGGCATGCTCTTTCTGCTGCGCCGCGATCCGGAGGAACGCAACCTCATGCTCAACTCGGTGGCGCCCGTATGGGACTTCAACGAGACGTGGCTCGTGCTCGGCGGCGGCGGCCTGTTCGCCGTGTTCCCGCTCGCGTTCGCGATCATCGTCCCGGCGGTCTACTTCCCGATTCTCTTCATGCTGCTCGGCCTGATCTTTCGCGGCGTCGCGTTCGAATTCCGCGAAGTGACGGGCGCGCGCAAGTGGCTGTGGGATCGCGCGTTCGCTTACGGCTCGCTCGTCGCGACGTTCGCGCAAGGCATCGTCCTCGGCATGTTCATCCAGGGCTTTCCGATCCACGGACGGCAGTTCGCCGGCACGAGCTGGGACTGGGTCGCGCCGTTTCCGCTGCTCGTCGGCGTCGGGCTGATCTTCGGCTATTCGCTCCAGGGCGCGACGTGGCTCGTCCTGAAAACGGAAGGCGATTTGCAGGACTGGGGCCGCAGGATGGCGCGCGTCGCGCTGATCGGCGTGATTGCGTTCATCCTGCTCATCAGCGTCTGGACGCCGCTCGAAGATGCGCGCATCGCGGCGCGCTGGTTCGGCTTTCCGGGCAGCCTCGCATTCGCGCCGGTGCCGGTGCTGACCGCGCTGCTCGCCTGGACACTGTGGTCGAGCCTCGGCAAAGGCCGCGAAGCGCTGCCCTTCGTCTGCTCGATGGGCCTCTTCTTTCTCGCGTTCACCGGCCTCGTCATCAGCCTGTGGCCGTTCATCGCGCCGCCATCGGTGACTTTGTGGGACGCATCGGCGTCGCCGATTTCGCATACGTTCTTTCTCATCGGCACGATGTTCCTGCTGCCCGTGCTGATGGTCTACGTGACATGGTCGTACTGGGTATTCCGCGGGAAAGTGCGCGGCGATATCGGCTACCACGTCGAATGACGCGGCGTTCCGCTCAGAGCTTTTGCTGAACCGCGAGCGACAGGATGCGCGCCCACTGGCGCGCCTCCGCGCGGTTGCGCATCGGCAGACGCCACTGGCCGTGCGCGGGATCGACGACATCGAGCAACACCTGCCAGCCCTCGCTTTCGTCGATCCTCGCGCCACGCAGGTCCGCGAAGATATAGTGGCCGCGCTTCTCGCCGACGCGCACGTCGAGCAGCCGCTTGCCCGCCGCGAGCCGCACGCCGCCCCACTCGCGCGCGAGTTCGTGCGTCCAGCCGGCGCCGTCATCGCCCTTGATGCGCGGCAGATTCGGCGCGATCTCGCGACGCCGCGCGAGCCAGTACGCAATGGCCGCCGCGATCGCCGCCGCGGCCACCAGCGCGACGCCGATTGCGACCGACAGCCCGAAGCGGGCATCAATCGCATTGAAGGACCACACCGCGCCGTAGATCAGCGCGGCGAGCGCGACGAGCGCTAGAACGATCGGCATGGCGCTTGTCTGGGTCTCAACGCGTGAACTGGCGCCGTCACTGCGCTTTGTGCTTCGCGTTCCAGTCGCGCAGCGCCTGCAGTGTATTCGCGACATGCTGATCCGGCGACAGGCTCGTGTATTCGTAGATGACCTTGCCGTCGGGCGCGATCACATACGACACGCGATTGGCCATCGAGCTTTTCATCGGCATGGCGGCGTCGTAGGAGCGGATGATCTTCGATCCGTCGTCGGCGGCGACCGGGAATTTGCTGCGGCATTCGCTCACGGAGAAGCGCTTGAGCGTGTCGATATCGTCGTGTGATACGCCGATCACCGTCGCGCCTTCGGCCTTGTACTGATCGACCGCCTCGGCGAACTGATGCGCCTCGATCGTGCAGCCCTTCGTGAACGCCGCCGGATAGAAGTACAGCACGACGGGGCCTTGCTTCAGCGCATCGGCGAGCGAGTAATCGTAGACGTTGCCACCCAGCGACGCTTTCGCGACGAAGTCCGGCGCGGCATCGCCCGGCTTGAGCGTCGCGCCCGCCGTGAGCGGACAAAGCGCCGCGGCACACGCGATCGCCACGGCCAGTCTCCCCAATCCGTTCCTCATGTGCCCTCTCCCATCCTGACGTTGATCGAACCGCGCTTCAGTCGAGCGGCTGCCCCGCGAACCACGCCGCCGCCTCCACCTGCAACCGGGCGAGCAGCGCGGGCGTCAGCGCGTCGAGCGCGGGTTCCGCGAGCCGGCAGGTATCGATGGCGCGGGCATCGCCCCGTTCGGCCGCCTGCGCGATGCCGAGCAGCGCGCCGAGCACGCCCTCGCCGGCGAGGATCGCCGAGCTGATATCGGCCGCCAGATGCAGCTTATCGACAATTTGCGCCGGCTGCATGTCGAGCACGACATGCACCAGCGAGAACACGCCCGCCATGAACGCCGCGTCGGAGAAGGCTTCATCCGATGGACGCAGCGCATGCGCCGCGAGCTCCATGAACCGCGCCCGCGCGCCGACGAGTTGCAGCAGCGGATCGGAACGCCACGGCAGGCCGCTGCCGTCGGCATAGAGCAGCAGTTGCGTCCAGCGCATCAACTGGCGCGTGCCGGCCGCGGCCACCGCCTCGCGCAGCGACGACACGCGCCGCCCGCGCGCATGTGCGCTCGAATTGGCGAGGCGCATCAATTGCAGCACGATGTCCGGATTGCGCTTGAGTTCGGCTTCGAGTTCTCGCAAGCCAGGCTCGGCCCCGAGCACTGCGAGCAGCCGCAGCAGCGTGCCGCGCGCGGGACTCGCGCGACGCGCCGACAGCACTTGCGGGCGCGCGAAGAAATAGCCCTGGAAGAGATCGAAACCGAGATCGCGCGCTTCCAGGAAAGCCTCGTGCGTCTCCACTTTCTCCGCGACGAGCAGCTTGCCGTGCCGCTTCGCGAGCGACGCGAGTTCGGCGAGGTGGCTGCGCTCCGCCGCGAGCAGATCGACCTTGACGATATCGACCGATGACAGCGCGGCGAGCAGCGTGTCGTCGATGCGCGCGACATCGTCGAGTGCGAAGCGAAAGCCTTCGCGGCGCAACTGCGCGCATCGCTTGAAGAGGGCGTCGTCGAACACGATGCTCTCGAGCAGTTCCAGCACGAACCGCTCGGGATGCATCAGATGCACGATGTCGTCAAACAGCAGCTCGCGACTCATGTTGACGTAGCCCGCATGCAGGCCGAGCACCGCCGATACGCCCATCTCCCCGACCGTGCGCGCGACGACGTGAGCGGTCGCCTGGACGTCGTCGTGCACGCGCGCGCGATTGTCGGGGCTATCGCGAAAGAGCAGTTCGTAAGCGGCGAGCGCGCCGGCGCCATCGAGAATCGGCTGGCGTCCGACATAAACGCGCGGCGCACGCGTCGACGGGAAATGGGTCATGACGAAAACGGGCGGGCGACGGCGCAACCCAGGGCTGCGCCCCGCGCGAGCGCAAAGGTTTGCGCGAAGAGTCGACGGACAGGAGGCGGGCACGCGGGCCGGCGTGCGTCGGCCTGCAATGGAGTGGCATCGAGCATGAGGCGGAACGTGTCGAGCAAGTTCTCGGATTCGATCGAACCACGCGGCACGGCGCAGCACGGCGCGGGGCAAGCGGTCGATCGCCAGAACGCGCCACTGTAAACGAAAACGCGAGCCGGAGCCTGGATTCGCTCGCCGTGCATGGGCATTAAAGAAATGGCGCGCGCCGCCGATAACTCGCCTGATAGAGCGTGCCGCGCCGTGCCGGCACGGCCAGCACGGTAGCCGCTCGATGCGGCAACCGCGCCGCCGCGAGCGTCCGATGCGTGGGTTGCGTCGACCGCTGACGGCGTGCGCCGCCGCGAGAACCCTAACAGACCATGCAAGCGAACCGGATCAACGACTCCCGCCGCGCACCCTGGCGCATCGCGCTCGATGCGCTGCGCCGCGCATGGGGCGGCGCAGCGCAAGCGCACCACGAGACTGACGAGCGCGCGCGCCCCGTCGACGACGCACCCGCGCCCGCGACCGTGCGCCCTGCCCGCGCGCCGGAGTTCGAACCGACGCTCGCTCCCGTCGATTTCCTCGCGCAACTCGACGACGCCTTGCGTTTTCAGTACGTGTCGGATGCGAGCATCGATTTCATCGGCTATCACCGCGACTACCTGAACATGCTGACGCTGCACGATCTCGTGCCGTCGGAGGAAGCGGATGAACTGAACGCGCTGATCGCCCGCGCGCGCATGAGCGGCAAGCTCGAATCGGCGACACTGAATCTTGTGAAGTCGCTCACTTATCCGATCTGCGTCGAGCTGCGTCTGATGTCGACCGATGCGCTCGGCACGCCGGGCTTCGCGCTCGCCGCCTTCGACGTATCGCGCTGGCGGGAGCGGGAACTGTCGCTCGTGCATGCGCTGCATCACGATCCGCTGACCGGTCTGGAAAACGCGACGGCGCTCGAAGGCGCGATCGGCGCGGCGCAGGCCGAAGCGGAGCAGACACGCACGCAGGCGGCGCTCGTGCTGCTCGATATCGACGATTATCAGCGCATCAACCGGGCGCTAGGCTACGACGCCGGCGACGACATGCTGCGCGAGACCGCGCGGCGCATCCAGCATACGGCCACGCACGGCGAGCGCGTGGCGCGCATGGCCGGCGACGAGTTCGCCGTGCTGCTGCCCGCCGGCGCGACTGCCGAGGCCGCCGAAAGCCTCGGCCGGCGTCTCCTGACCGCGATCGCGCAGCCGTACCGGTATCGCGGGCAGCACACGCATTTGTCGGCGAGCGTGGGCGTCGCCCTGTATCCCGATCTGGCGGCGGCAAAGAACGCAGCAGGCAAGCAAGGCAAGCCCGGCGTGCAGGCGAGCCTGCTGCGCATGGCCGATCTCGCGCTCGCGCAGGCAAAGGCGGCCGGAGGCAACACGCTCGTCTTCCATACCTTCGACGACAACCCCGCCGACGCCGAGCGCCTGAAGCTCGAAGCCGATCTCTACGAAGCCGTGCGCAACGGCGAGTTCTCGCTCTTTTTTCAGCCGATCACGAAGATCCGCACGGGCGCGGTCGTCGGCGTGGAAGCGCTGATGCGATGGAATCATCCGGTGCACGGGCTCGTGCCGCCGTCGCTCTTCATTCCGCTCGCGGAGTCGATCGGTCTCATCAACTATCTCGGCAACTGGGTGCTGAAAGCCGCTTGCATGCAGCTCGTGCAGTGGGACGCCATCGGCATCCGGCTGGATTACGTATCGGTGAACGTGTCGCCGCAGCAGTTCCGCGACAAGCGTTTCATCGCGGCGGTGAAGGAAGCGATCGCGCTGACGGGCATCGACGCGGAAAGAATCGTCTTCGAGATTACCGAAAGCCTCTTGATGCAGGACCCGGAGGAAGCGACGCGCCTGCTCGAAACACTGCGCTCGCTCGGCATTCGCTTCGCCGTCGATGACTTCGGCACCGGCTATTCGAGCCTCGCGTATCTGCAGCGCTTCCCGTTGTCGAAGCTCAAGATCGACCGCAGCTTTGTCGAGAACCTGATTACGTCGCGCAACAACCGCGCGATCGTGAGCGCGGTCGTGGGGCTCGCGCAGTCGCTCGGGCTCGAGCTCGTCGCGGAGGGCGTCGAGACGGAAGCGCAGCGCGATCTGCTCGCGGATCTCGGCTGCGATCACATACAGGGCTGGCTGATCAGTCACGCGCTGCCGTCCGAGGAACTGGCGCGCTCGTTCCAGTCGCACTCGCTGCTGTTGCACGAGACATTATGAGAGTACGCATGTTCGTGTTCTAATCGACGATCGCGCCTCGATTTATCGACGCCTTCCGTCTCTTCGGGCAAGACCGAACGGACGGATGCGCTTCAGCCGCTTCGGATTAGCCGTTGCGAGAACGATAGGTTTTATTACGCATGGCACGCACCAAGGCCGAACTACTGGACAAGTTGTGGGGGCGCATGAGCGAGCGCGGGGATTTCCCGATGCTCTCTCAGGCGCTGCGCACGACCGTGTCCGCGATGAGCGACGACGACCTCGACTTCACGGCGCTCGTGCAAGTCGTGCTGTCGGATTTCGGGCTCACGCAGAAGGTGCTGCGTCTCGCCAATTCCGCCATGTACATGGCTTTCGGCGGCAACATCACGACGGTCACGCGCGCGCTGATGGTGCTCGGCATGGACGCGGTCGGGCATCTGGTCGTGGGCCTCAAGCTCGTCGATCACTTTCATCACAGCGCGCCGCGCCGTATCGACGCCAAGCTGGAACTGAACCGCACGCTGCTGTCGGGCACGGTGGCGCGGCAGGTCACGGAACGCATCGATTTGCGCTCGGCGGAGGAAGCCGTCGTCTGCACGCTGATGCGGCAGATCGGCAAGCTGCTCGTCGCGTTCTATCTCGAGCATGAGTGGGATCAGCTGCGGCGCAAGGCCGCTGCCGAGCGCATCAGCGACAGTCACGCGTGCGCCGAACTGTTGGGCGTGACGTTCGAGGAAATCGGCATCGAGGCGGCGGACCGCTGGCGTCTTCCGGAGACGATTCGCGCGGGCATGCGCGTGAGCGATCCCAGCGCGCCTCCTGATGAAACCGTGCCGAGGCATGTGCGCTGGCTGCAGGCCGTCACCAACTATTCGACGGAAGTCGCCGATGCGCTCACCGCGCAGAACGTGGCCGCGGACGGACGCGAATCGATGCTGGTCGATCTCGCCGAACGTTATTGCGGCGCGCTCAACACCGATGCGGAAACGCTCGCGGCGATGAGCCTCGCGCTCGCCAACGAGGAGAGCGGCGACGGCGTGATGCGCGAGATCGTCGAGTTGCAGGCGAACGCGGATGCGATCGCGCGGGCGGGCGTGTCGGCGGAGGCGCGCATCGGCGCGAGCCTCGAGGACTTGCGCTCGCTGCCGTCGAAGAACGCGTTGGGGCCGGTGCTCGCGCTCGCATCGGAAGCGGTGCTCGCGGGGCTCGGGTTGTCGCGCACGGTGGTGTTCGTGCGGCAGGCCAACAACGAGTTTCAGGCGCGGCTCGGGCTGGGTTCCGGTATCGAGCCGATGCTGCCGGCGCTGCGATTTGCCGCCGAGTTCCGGCCGGACGTGTTCCATCTTGCGATTACGAATCCGGTGGGGATTTTCATCGAGAATGCTCACGATGCGCGTATCGACGCGCGGCTGCCCCGCTGGTACAAGGAGACGCTCGGCGAAGCGCAGGCGTTCGTGCTGCTGCCGGTGAAATCGAACGATACGACCGTTGCGCTCGTTTATGGCGACTGGACGATCGGTCAGCATGTGCACAAGATTTCGCCGCAAGAGATGGCTGCGCTCAACGAACTCACGCGGGAGTTGAGCCGTTTTTTTTCTAGCGCGAACTGGAAGGAAGTCGAGCTGATCTGAATGCTCGGTTTCTTTTGCAGTTCGCGTCCTCTCAGCGTTTATTCAGCGTTTTTCAGCGTTTCAGGATGGCTACGGCCTGCCCGGCGTATCGCACGATGTAGCCGCCGTGGCTGCGCTGCCAGTCGAGTGCCTCGGGCTCGCTCGCGAACCAGTTCTTTTCGAAGTCGTTGAACGCGCCGGCGTCGAGGCGGTATCGATCGATGCAGGCGGGTTCGCGTGTGTCGATGTCGGCTTTGCATGCGTCCCAGGTTGGATAGCCCAGTTCGATGGCCAGCATCGATAGCATGTGCTTCAGCTGTAATTCGCTGCGCGAGGCGTGGAGGGTTGTCAGGCTCGGACTGCCGGGGGCTCTCGATGTTGCCGCCAGGCGGCGCAGTATCGGCAAGGCCGCGCTTGCATCGCCGTCGCGGGCTTGCCTGAGCAGACGTCGCGCGTGTTCGCGCAGGTAGTCGGTGTTGCTTGCGGACGATTCGATCGGACAGGATGTGGACCACATAACGTTGTTCCCTTTCTATGCGCCGTTCTCGCTGCGGCTGGATAAGGTTCGACGTTGCGGTTCGATACGCGTTCGATCGAACGCGTGGACGATGCTTTTTTTTACTGCCTGGCAGGTGCGTATGGCTTTCGCGAGAGTGGGCGCTCCTGCCGCGCCCTCATTGCGGTCGGGATTTTAGTTCTTGTTCCGGAATTTTGGCAAGGGGTGCGATTGGGTTTTCTGTGTACTTGGTCGTTCGGTGAACCTGGTCGTTCGGTGAACCTGGTCGTTCGGTGAACCTGTATTCGTGTCGGTCTATTAGTGCGCCCCTCCCCGGGGCGGGGGTAACTTTCTTTGCTGCTGCAAAGAAAGTAACCAAAGAAAGCAGCTTTTCGGACCCAAAGCACAGTACGCGTAACCACTTCGTAGAACATCGGTGGCTCCCAGCTTGACAGAGCCCTGAATCACCTTCCACGCCCACTGACTACTTACGTCCTCCGAGCCCCTTGGCTCGTTAACACCGTCGTTCTTCACGGGCTGAGCATACAAAACCATGTCGTTTGTTGAACGAACTCACGCACGAAGGGAAAGACACACGGCATTATTTAACATCTTAACGTTTCTCCGGGGTCGACGACCGGCGACTTTCATTCTCGGCTTCACCTAACAACCGAACGAAATCCGCGATCCATGGACTGCAAAGCATGGTGAAATCGATTGTGCGAAATGCAAGAGATGTACTTTGCGATTGATTAGGCATCCCGTTGGTGTTAGCGAGCCAAGGGGCTCGGAGGACGTAAGTAGTCAGTGGGCGTGGAACGTGATTCAGGGCTGTGTCAAGCTGAGGGCCACGGGTGTTCTACGGAGTGACCACATGAGTTAGTGCTGCGGGCCCAGAGGCTGCTTTCTTTGGTTACTTTCTTTGCATGGGACCAGAGTAAGGCGCTAAAGCGCCAACTCTGGTCGACAGCCAAGAAAGTGACCCCCGCCCCGGGGAGGGGCGAGCTAATAGACCGACACGAATACAAGTTTACCGACAAATACAACCACCACGACCAACACAAGCTCAGCAAAGCTGAAATTTACCCACAAGCGCCTTAAGCGCGCGCGCTTGATCATCGAGCGATTGCGCCGCAGCCGCAGCCTGCTCCACGAGCGCCGCGTTCTGCTGAGTCCCCGCATCCATCTGCGATACCGCGTGTCCGATAGCCTCGATGCCCGTCTTCTGCTCCGCCGAAGCCGCCGATATCTCGCCCATGATGTCCGTCACGCGCCGCACCGCCTTGACCACTTCCTCCATCGTCGCGCCCGCTTCCTGCGCATAAGTCGAACCATCGGAAACACGCGAGACGGACGTATCGATCAACGTCTTGATCTCCTTCGCCGCCGCCGACGAACGCTGCGCAAGACTGCGCACCTCGCCCGCCACAACCGCGAACCCGCGCCCCTGCTCGCCCGCACGCGCCGCCTCCACCGCCGCGTTCAGCGCGAGAATGTTCGTCTGAAACGCAATCCCCTCGATCACGCCAATGATGTCGCCAATGCTCTTCGCGCTCGCATCGATGCGCTGCATCGTCTCGACCACGCGATTTACCACCGTGCCGCCCTTCTCCGCGATCTCCGACGCGTTGTGTGCGAGCGTCGTCGCCTGCATCGCGTTGTCGGCGTTCTGACGCACCGTCGACGTAAGCTGTTCCATGCTCGCCGCAGTCTTCTCCAGCGCGACAGCCTGCTCCTCCGTACGGCGCGACAGATCGACGTTGCCCGTCGATATCTCGCTCGACGCCGATGCAATCGCCTCCGCGCTCGCCGCAATATCGCCGACCGTCGCGGACAAGCCCGACTGCATCTCGGACAGCGCATAAAGCATGCTCGCATCGTCGCGACGCTTCAGCGCAATCGGATACGCAAGGTCGCCCGACGCAATGCGGCTCGCAATCTCCTTCGCATAGCCCGGCTCGCCGCCAAGTTGCCCCGACAGGCGCCGCACCATCCACTCGCTGACGACGATCGCCAGCACGAAGAGCGCCGCCGTCAGCGCCAGTACCATCACGAACGACGACTGGAAAATAAACGCGGCCGCATCGATCGTGCGCTTCGCGGCAGCGCCGCGTCGCTCGACCAGCTCGTCGACCATTTTTTCCAGCTTGCCGGTCTCCACCAGCAACGAGACATCCTGCGTGCCGACCTGCCAGTTCATCTGCGAAAGATCGAGCGGCTGCTCCTTCACTAGCTTGACGAAGGTGCGCAGATTGCCACTCCACGTTCCGAGCGCCGCGGAAAAGCGCTTCTGCTGCGCGAGCGCGTCGGTGTCGGCGTGATCGACGTATTGCGATAACTGCGCCTGCTCCTTGCCGATTTCCGTCAGCGCGTGCTCGATCTGATCGCCGAGCTCGTCGCGCTCCTTCGCCGTCGACGCGGTGAGCAGCATCTTCTGCGAACGGCTCGCGCGCAACAGATACCCGCGCGTTTCCTCCGCCGCGCGGCTCGCGACATAGCCCTGCGTATAAATCGATTCCGTCGCGCCGTTGAGACGGCTGATCTGCGTGAGCGAGATCGCGCCGATGGCGAGCGTGCCCGCCAGCACGAGGCCGAACGCGAGGCGCAGCGATGCTTTGACGGATAGGCCGCGCCTGTCGGCGCGCAGCGTGTGCAGTTTCATCGATGATCCCCGTAATCGTTATGGTCGAGCGTGCGCGCTTCGGCGCGCTTCCATGCTCTGCTTCTGTGTGCATCTACGGCAGAGCTCCGGTTTTCTTTAACGTCATCCGGCGCGACCACTTGCTTCGCCCGATGCGACGCCCGTGCGCTTTTATAACCGGCCAAAAATCGCAAGCGTCTGACGATTGCATCGAGCAGCCGTGTCCGATTCGCGACAATTCTTGGCAGGACACCGCAAGCAAGACAACCTAAACTTGCCAGACATGCGGTTCGCGCATGAATCCCAATCAAGAACACTCCGAGACAACCGTTTCTTTTAGCCATCGACATGCAAACGAGCATCGACAAAGGCGCGTTTCCGCCATCGGAAACGACTGCCGCCGCTGCGCCCGCCGTGCAGCGCACCGTTTATTCCGTGCTGGGCGCGATCAGTTTTTCGCACCTGCTCAACGACATGATCCAGTCGCTGATCCTCGCCATCTATCCGATGTTCAAGAGCGAATTCGCGCTCACGTTCGGGCAGATCGGGCTGATCACGCTGACGTATCAGATCACCGCGTCGCTGCTCCAGCCGCTCGTCGGGCTATACACGGACAAACATCCGAAACCGTATTCGCTTCCCGTCGGCATGGGCTTCACGCTGTCGGGGCTGTTGCTGATGTCGGTTGCCGGCAGCTTCGGGACACTGCTGATCGCGGCGGCGCTCGTCGGCTGCGGATCGTCGGTGTTTCATCCGGAATCGTCGCGGGTGGCGCGCATGGCGTCGGGCGGCAAGCACGGTCTCGCGCAGTCGCTGTTTCAGGTGGGCGGCAACGCAGGCTCGTCGCTCGGGCCGCTGCTTGCCGCGCTGATCGTCATTCCGCACGGCCAGCGCAGCATCGCGTGGTTCTCGGCGGCCGCGCTTCTGGCGATGGTCGTGCTCGCGAACATCGGCCGCTGGTACAAGCGTCATCCCGCGACGAAGAAGGGCCGCGCGCAAAGCACGCAAGCCGCGCTTCCGCGCGACAAGGTCATCATGGCGATGAGCGTGCTCGTGCTGCTCGTGTTCTCGAAGTACTTCTATCTCGCAAGCATCACGAGCTACTTCACGTTCTACCTGATCAGCAAGTTCGGCGTCTCCGTGCAGGCCGCGCAGATTCATCTGTTCGTGTTTCTCGCGGCGGTCGCGGCGGGCACGATCATCGGCGGGCCGGTGGGCGACAAGGTCGGGCGCAAGGCGGTCATCTGGGTATCGATTCTCGGCGTCGCGCCGTTCACGCTGCTGATGCCCTACGTCAACCTGTTCTGGACAGGCGTGTTGTCGGTGATCATCGGCCTCGTGCTGGCATCGGCGTTCTCGGCCATTCTGGTGTATGCGCAAGAACTGATTCCCGGCAAGGTCGGCATGGTCGCGGGGCTGTTCTTCGGCTTCGCGTTCGGGATGGGCGGCGTCGGCGCGGCGGTGCTCGGGCATCTCGCGGATGTGACGAGCATCGACCATGTGTACAAGCTCTGCGCGTTCCTGCCATTGATCGGCGTGCTCACGGTGTTCCTGCCGAAGACGAACGATGCGAAGGCTTGATGCGCTGATGCCGCGCTAACGCGTCCTCATGCGCAAACGCCCGGTCGTGGTTCGTGACCGGGCGTTTTGCTTTCTTAGTCGCAGGTTGCGATCAGTTGCCTGTATCCGCCGCCGGCGATCGATTCGGACGCGCGGCATCGCGAGACATGCCCCGACAGCTTTCGGGAAAGCAAGATGGTGTTCCCATACCCGCACGAGAGCCAGATTCCCTCGTCGTTCTCGGCCGCGACGAATCTCCATTCGAACGATTTCCGCCCGTTTTTCTTGCTGATCTCCGGCTTCAGGTCGCGCCGGGTCGCCGGCGGGCCGATGGTCACGAGCATGTCCTGAACCGGCAGCGTCGTGCGTCGCTGCTCGGGCTGCCAGCCATCGGGGGCATCGGTGACGACTGCGGGCTGCATGTCGATGCGCGCAGGTCATTCAATTTGCATCGCCATCGCGTAAAAAGACGCGAGCAGACACGCAAGGCCGACAAAGGCTCTGCACAGTCGATTCATCTTCGCCGTCATTCGATGATGGAGAAAGCGTCGGCATTGTTGCTCGGGTCCTCGTACCCGCCGCTTCTCAGCGTGCCTTTGAGACAGAGCTTGCGAGCCGATACCAGCGGCTTGTTACTGTCGTTTCCCCACTGGTCCATTACCCATATGCAGTCACCTTCGCGACGCAAAAAAAGCGCGGCGTGGTTCCCGTGAGCGTGGCTTCGATAGCGCCCACCAACGAAGGTAGCGATGGCCGTCCCGGGCAGAATGATCGCGGTATCGGGCACGCTCGTGCCTGCGCGCCAGCTCGCGGTGGCGGGCGCGTGTGCATCGTGCTCGACGAGGTCGACGCACTGTTGCGAACCGGCCATTTCGGCACCTTCCAGATTGGCTGCGTCGTTGTAGCGGTATGACATGAAGACCTCCGGTGAAAAGGCCTCCGAATCATATGAGCGACGTCTTCGTGCGGTTCGCCGAAGCGCGTGGAATTCGCGCGCTTCTTGCGGCAAATCAATGCCGGGAAGCCACTACTTCCCCTCCAGCGCCGACCTCACCTGCGCCAACGCCCCCGCGTCCTCGATCGTCGGGAGATCGCCCGGATCTCGCCCTTCCGCCAGCGCCGCGATCGCGCGCCGCAGCAGTTTGCCCGAGCGCGTCTTCGGCAGCATCGATACGAAATGCACGCGCGCCGGCCGCGCGATCGCGCCGAGTTGCGTATCGACTGCATGGCACAGCTCCGCTTCCATCCCCTCGCGCGCGCCGGGCGCATTGATGCGATCGGCGTCGCGCAGCACGACGAACGCCGTCGCGGCCTGGCCCTTCACCGGGTCGGCGACACCGACGACCGCCACTTCCGCCACCGCCGCATGCGCCGACAGCGCCTCCTCGATCTCGCGCGTACCCAGGCGATGCCCCGCGACGTTGATCACATCGTCGGTGCGCCCGAGTATCGATACATAGCCGTCCTCGTCCCGCACGCCCCAGTCGAAGGTCGAATAGACCATCTGATTCGGCACGCTGCGCCAGTAGGTGTCGACGAAACGCCGGTCATCGCCCCACACCGTCTGCATGCAGCCGGGCGGCAGCGGATAGCCGAGCGTCACGACGCCCTTCTCGCCCGGCGCGCAGACGTCGCCTGTCTGCTCGTCGCGCAGCGTCAGCGCGAAACCCATCGACGGCACGCCCGGCGAACCCAGCTTCGACGGCAACGCCTCGATGCCGCGCGGAATCGCGAGCATCGGCCAGCCGGTCTCGGTCTGCCAGTAATTGTCGATGACGGGCTTCTTCAACGCGCTCTGAATCCACTGCGCGGTAGGCTCGTCGAGCGGCTCGCCGGCAAGAAACAGCGTGCGCAGGCTCGACAGATCGTATCGCTCCATCAGCGCCGGGTCCTGCTTCTTCAGCACGCGAAGCGCAGTCGGCGCGGTGAACATCAGGTTGATGCGATATTGCTCGACGAGCCGCCACCAGACGCCGCCATCGGGACGAACCGGCGTGCCCTCGTACATCACCGTGGTCAGTCCCGCGATCAGCGGCGCATAGATGATGTAGCTATGCCCCACGACCCAGCCGATATCGGATGCGGTGAACATCGTGTCGCCCGCCGCGCCCTGAAAGATGTGCTCCATGGACGCTGCGAGCGCGACCGCATAACCGCCGACATCGCGCTGCACGCCCTTCGGCCTGCCCGTCGTGCCGGACGTATAAAGCACGTACGACGGTTCGTTCGATTCGAGCCATTCGCACGGCACGTGCGCGTCGAAGAACTGCTCGCGCAGCGGCTCGTAGGCGACGAGATAGCTCGCCTGCAATCGCTCGGGCGCAAGCTGGCGGTCGATCAGCAGCACTTGCGTCACCTTGAATTCGGCGCGGGAAAGCGCTTCATCGACGAGCGGCGTGTAGTCGATGACCTTGCCCGCGCGCGCGCCCGCGTCGGCGGTGACGATGAGCGCGGGCTCTGCATCGTCGATGCGCGCCGCCAGGTTCGGCGCCGCGAAGCCGCCGAACACGACCGAATGGATCGCGCCGATGCGCGCGCACGCGAGCATCGCGAAAACGGCTTCGGGGATCATCGGCAGATAGATGAGCACGCGGTCGCCCTTCTTCACCGACAGCGAGCGCATCACCGCGGCCATGCGGTTCACTTCGGCGTGAAGTTCGGCGAACGTGTAGCGCCGCTCGATGCCCGTTTCCGTCGATACATAGACCAGCGCGTCCTGTTGCGCGCGCGTCGCCAGATGGCGGTCGACCGCGTTGTGGCAGAGATTCGTCCGCCCGCCGATGAACCATCGCGCGAACGGCGGATTGCTCGCATCGAGCACGCTGTCGAACGGCGTCTGCCAGTGGATGCGGCGGGCCTCGTCGGCCCAGAAGGCTTCAGGCTCGTCGATCGACCGTCGATACGCTTCTCGGTAAGTCGGCATGCGCGTCCTCTGCAAAGCGGCGTTGGCTACACAGAATAGAGCAGCGGGCGAACGCCTGCCTAGAGAGGGCGCGCCCTGATCGGTCCGACGGTTCTATACCGCGCGGCTTCGCGAGACACGCGCGGCCGCCTGCGTGGCGGCGTGTTTCAGCAGCACCGGCGCGAGCTCGTTCGCCACGCGCATGCTCGATACGACGACCGTGCGCACGCCGCTGCCATCGGTGAGCCGGCGCAGCGTTTCGCGCGTGCCGGCGCGCGCCTCGATGCGCGGTTCGATCACGACGAGGCCGCGGCAGTGCGCGCCGAGCGCCGCGCGATGCGTGCGCAGCCAGGCCGCGCGAAGCTGAAAATCATCGGGGCTTTCGTCGCCTGCGTGCTCCGCAACGACGACGAACGGCGTCGCGAGCGCCAGCAGGCGGCGCATCTGCGCGGCCCACGCGAATGCGAACCCCGGCTGGACCGCGCGGCGGCGCAGCCGGACGAGCGGGAAACGGCTGGCGTCGAAAAGTTGCGAGTCGAGCGCGAGCGGCGGATTCGTGAAAAGGTCGGCGTTCACAGCGGTTTCGGGCTCCAGTGATTCAGGGCGGCGATGAGGCTCGGCCAGCGCGAACGCCGCGGCACGACGCGCTTTTTCCGCAACGCGCGCGGCGGCCGGCGATCGGCCTGCTTTCCGGCATCGAGCGCGGGCGCAGCGGACCAGGCGCGGCGCGTCGTTTCGAGCACCTTCGCGGCGTTCACGGCGACGGCGCAGCGCTCGAGTGCGTCGTGCGCGCCGCTGGTGGAATCGTTCGTCATGTCGGGCGTCCTCCGAGTGCATCACGATCGATTGTATTGAGAATCATTCTCAATAACAAGCGCGATCGTGTATTTCGAGAGGAGCTGCGACGAGAAGGCGCGGCGCGATCAGCCGCGCGCCTGAAGAAAGCGTCCGAGAACGCCCGACGAATACGTCCCGGCGATGGCCGCCAGAAACTCCGCGAACGAAAGCGGCGCGGCGGCATCGGCGGTGTCGGAGATGGTCCGCACGACCGCGCACGGCACGCCGTGCTCGTAGCAGACCTGCGCGAGCGCCGCGCCTTCCATTTCGACGGCGAGCGCATCCGGCAGCGCGTCGCGCAATGCGGATACTTCGTCATGACTCGCGATGAAGCGGTCTCCGCTCACCACCAGCCCGCGATGCACTTGCGGCGCCGCCACCGCGAAGCGTTCGGCGAGCGCGGCGCTTTCAGCTTCGACGAACGCGCGTGCCGCAGCCGCCAGCGCATCGGCCAACGCGCCGTCCGAATCGAAGCGCGCCCGGTCCAGCAACGGCACCTCGTAGCGCGGAAAAAACGGCGACGCGTCGAGATCGTGCTGCAGCAACGCATCGGCTACGACGATATCGCCCACCCGCACATCGCGATGCACGCCGCCCGCGACGCCGGTGAAGACGATCGCATCGGCTTCGAACACGTGGATCAGCGCGCTCGCCGTCGCCGCCGCCGCGACCTTGCCGATGCGCGCGAGCGTCACCACGACGCCGACGCCATGCGCCTCGCCGACGTGATATTCGCGCTGCCCGAGCGTGACGGTCCGCACGTCGCCGGCCGCGCGCATCCGGGCGATCAGATCGCCGAGTTCCTGCGGCAGCGCCGCCATGATGCCGAGCCGCTTCATTCGACCGCCTGCAGCTTTGCGACCGCGAGCGCGAGCCATTTCTCGCCGTGGCGCTTGAAGCGCACTTGCGCGCGCGCATCGCCGCCCGAGCCTTCGAGCGCGGTCACGGTGCCTTCGCCGAACTTCGTGTGGAAGACGGCCTGCCCGACCTTGAAGCCCGTATCGGCGGCACGCTGCTCATTGGCGAACGACGGCAACGCCGCGCTCGCCGCCGATGAAGCACCGCGCTCCTGCCCCGGCCGCGCGAACCAGTCGCGGCCCCAGCCGGCGTTGTCCGACCGCCCGCCCCAGCGCGCGCCCGGCTCGACCTTCGGCGTGAGCCATTTGAGCGAGCCTTCCGGCAATTCATCGAAAAAGCGCGAGCGGATGTTGTAGCGCGTCTGTCCGTGCAGCATCCGGCTTTGCGCGAACGACAGATAGAGCCGCTCTTTCGCCCGCGTGATGGCCACATACGCGAGCCGCCGCTCCTCTTCGAGCCCGTCGGATTCCTGCGCGCTGTTCTCGTGCGGGAACAGCCCTTCTTCCAGCCCGGTGATGAACACCGCCGTGAATTCGAGACCCTTCGCCGCGTGGACGGTCATCAGTTGCACGGCGTCCTGCCCGGCCTGCGCCTGGTTGTCGCCGGCTTCGAGCGATGCATGCGACAGGAAGCCCGCAAGCGGCGTCATCGTGTCGGGATTCTGTGCGGGATCGGCGATGCCGGGCGCATCGAGCACTTCGATTTCGCCGTCCTCGCTCACCGCGGCGATTTCCGGCGCGGCCGTCGCGCCGGGACGCAGCGGGATGGACCGTGCGGGCGTATCGAGGCCGTAGCCCTCTTCGCTCACGAACGCCGCCGCCGCGTTCACCAGTTCCTGCAAGTTTTCCAGCCGGTCCTGCCCTTCGCGCTCCGTTTCATAGAACGCGGCGAGGCCGCTTGCGCGCACGACGTATTCGACCGTTTCCGGCAGGCTCATCTGCTGCGTCTCGGCGCGCATTTTCGCGATCATCGTCGCGAACGCGCCGAGGCTGGATCCCGCCTTGCCGGTCACATACGGCACGGCCGCCGCCATCGAGCAGTTATAGAGACGCGCTGCGTCCGCGAGTTGTTCGATGGAACGCGCACCGATGCCGCGCGTCGGAAAATTGACGACGCGCGCGAACGCGGTGTCGTCGTTCGGGTTGTCGATCAGGCGCAGATACGCGAGCGCGTGCTTCACTTCCTGGCGCTCGAAGAATCGCAGCCCGCCATACACGCGATACGCGATCCCCGCGTTCACGAGCGTATGTTCGATGGTCCGCGACTGCGCGTTGCTCCGATACAGCACCGCGATCTCGCCGCGCGCCAGCCCGGTATTGATGAGCGCCTTGATTTCCTCGACGATCCAGCCCGCTTCCTGAGAATCGGTCGCGGCCTCGTAGACGCGCACCGGCTCGCCGTGGCCCGCATCGGTACGCAGGTTCTTGCCGAGCCGCCGCGCGTTGTTCGCGATCAGATAGTTGGCGGTATCGAGAATATGGCCGTGAGAGCGATAGTTCTGCTCGAGCTTGATGAGGTTACGCACGCGGAACTCGCGCTCGAAGTCGTGCATGTTGCCGACGTTCGCGCCGCGAAACGCGTAGATGGACTGATCGTCGTCGCCGACGGCGAAGATGGCGTTGTGCTCGCCCGCGAGCAGCTTGAGCCACGCGTACTGCAGCTTGTTGGTGTCCTGAAACTCGTCGACCAGGATGTTGCGAAAGCGCGCCTGGTAATGCGCGCGCAACGGCGGATTGTGCGCGAGCAGTTCATGACAGCGCAGCAGCAACTCCGGAAAATCGACGACGCCTTCGCGCTGGCACTGCTGATCGTACGCTTCGTACAGCTCCACGAACTTGCGATTGAAGTTGTCGGTGGCGTCGACGTCCTTCGGGCGCAGGCCCTGCTCTTTCGCGTTGTTGATGAAGTACTGCAGGTTCTTCGCCGGGTACTTTTCATCGTCGACATTCAGCCCCTTCATGAGCCGCTTGATCGCGGAAAGCTGGTCGGCGGTGTCGAGAATCTGGAACGTCTGCGGCAGGCCCGCGTCGCGGTAGTGCGCGCGCAACATGCGGTTGCACAGGCCGTGGAAGGTGCCGATCCACATCCCGCGCGTGTCGATCGGAAGAAGCGCGGACAGACGCGACATCATTTCGCGCGCGGCCTTGTTCGTAAACGTGACCGCGAGGATGGTCGGCGGCGACGCATAGCCCTGCTGGATCAGCCAGGCGATGCGCGTGATGAGCACGCGCGTCTTGCCGCTCCCCGCGCCCGCGAGAATCAGCGCAGGCTCGTTGGGCAGCGTCACGGCGGCGAGCTGTTCGGGGTTCAGGTTGGCGAGTAAGTCGGGCATGGAGAAATCGGGACGCACGTAAGGCGGAAGGCGGGCCGCTCATTATAAGACCGCGCCGATGGCGGCGTTCGGGCCTATGCCGTCCGGCTGAGGGCGACAATCATCCGGCGGAACCCGGCGGAACCTTATAATTGGGGATTCCACGCACTTTTTCACGCATTTTTCGGCAGATTTCACGATGAGCGACAACACGCTTGCGAAGAGCTTCGAGCCTCAAAACATCGAGTCCCAGTGGGGCCCCGAATGGGAAAAGCGCGGCTTGTCCGCGCCCACGTTCAAGGAAGGCGCGAAAAATTTCTCCATTCAACTGCCGCCGCCGAACGTCACCGGCACGCTGCACATGGGGCACGCGTTCAACCAGACCATCATGGATGGCCTCACGCGCTATCACCGCATGCTCGGCGAGAACACGCTGTGGGTGCCGGGCACGGACCACGCGGGCATCGCGACGCAGATCGTCGTCGAACGTCAGCTCGATGCGCAAGGCGTCTCGCGTCACGACCTCGGCCGGGAAGACTTCCTGAAACGCGTGTGGGCGTGGAAGCAGCAATCCGGCTCGACCATTACGAATCAGGTGCGCAGGCTCGGCGCGTCGATCGACTGGTCGCGCGAATACTTCACGATGGACGACAAGATGTCCGCCGCCGTGCGCGATGTCTTCGTCACGCTGTACAAACAGGGGCTGATCTATCGCGGCAAGCGTCTCGTGAACTGGGACCCGGTGCTCGGCACCGCCGTGTCGGATCTCGAAGTCGTCAGCGAAGAAGAGAACGGCAGCCTGTGGCACATCAGGTATCCGCTGCCGGATGGCTCGGGCCACATGACGGTTGCGACCACGCGCCCCGAGACGATGCTCGGCGACGTCGCGCTGATGGTGCATCCGGAAGACGAGCGTTATCGGCATCTAATCGGCAAGACGGCCGTGCTGCCGCTGTGCGACCGCGAGATTCCCATCATCGCCGATGATTACGTCGACCGCGAGTTCGGCACGGGCGTCGTGAAAGTCACCCCCGCGCACGATTTCAACGATTACGCCGTCGGCCAGCGCCACAAGCTGCCGCAGATAGAAATTCTCACGCTCGACGCGAAGATCAACGACAACGCGCCCGAGAAATATCGCGGCCTGGACCGTTTCGATGCGCGCAAGCAGGTCGTCGCCGATCTCGAAGCGCTCGGCCTGCTCGACTCCGTCAAGCCGCACAAGCTGATGGTGCCGCGCGGCGACCGCACGGGCGTCGTGATCGAGCCGATGCTGACGGACCAGTGGTTCGTCGCGATGATGAAGCCCGCCCCCGAGGGCACGTTCAATCCGGGCAAGTCGATCACGGAAACCTCGCTCGATGTCGTGCGCAGCGGCCAGATCAGGTTCGTGCCGGAAAACTGGACCACGACCTACTATCAGTGGCTGGAGAACATCCAGGACTGGTGCATCTCGCGTCAGTTGTGGTGGGGCCATCAGATTCCCGCATGGTACGGCGAGAAGGGCGAAATCTTCGTCGCGAAGAGCGAGGAAGAAGCCCGCGCCGAAGCCGATGCGCAAGGCTACACCGGCCCGCTCAAGCGCGACGACGACGTGCTCGACACGTGGTTCTCGTCGGCGCTCGTGCCGTTCTCGTCGCTCGGCTGGCCGAACGAAACGCCGGAGCTGAAGGCGTTCCTGCCTTCGTCGGTGCTCGTGACGGGTTTCGACATCATCTTCTTCTGGGTCGCCCGGATGGTGATGATGACCACGCACTTCACCGGCAAGGTGCCGTTCGATACCGTCTACGTGCACGGCCTCGTGCGCGACGCCGAAGGCCAGAAGATGTCGAAGAGCAAGGGCAACACGCTCGATCCGATCGACATCGTCGATGGCATTGATCTCGAAGCGCTCGTCGCCAAGCGCACCGTCGGCCTCATGAATCCGAAGCAGGCCGCGCAGATCGAGAAAAAGACGCGCAAGGAGTTTCCCGAGGGCATCCCGTCGTTCGGCACCGATGCGCTGCGCTTCACGATGGCGTCGATGGCCACGCTCGGCCGCAACGTCAATTTCGATCTCGCGCGCTGCGAGGGCTACCGCAACTTCTGCAACAAGCTCTGGAACGCCACGCGTTTCGTGCTGATGAATTGCGAGGGCCACGATTGCGGTTTCTCGAAACCGGGCGCGTGCCAGCCGGGCGATTGCGGCCCCGGCGGTTATACGGACTTCTCGCACGCGGATCGCTGGATCGTCTCGCTTCTGCAGCGCGTGGAAGCGGACGTCGAGAAAGGCTTCGCGGACTATCGTTTCGACAACGTCGCAAGCGCGATCTACAAGTTCGTGTGGGACGAGTACTGCGACTGGTATCTCGAACTCGCGAAGGTGCAGATCCAGAACGGCACGCCCGAGCAGCAGCGCGCCACGCGGCGCACGCTGCTGCGCGTGCTCGAAACGGTGCTGCGCCTCGCGCATCCGGTGATCCCGTTCATCACCGAAGCGCTCTGGCAGAAGGTCGCTCCGCTGACGGACGCCTACCCCGCGGGTGCGAAGGAAGGCGAAGCGTCGATCATGACGCAGCCGTATCCGCGTGCGGAAGCGAAGAAAATCGATGAATCGTCGGAACAGTGGGCCGCCGAACTGAAGGCGGTGATCGATGCATGTCGTAATCTGCGTGGCGAAATGAATCTCTCGCCCGCGGTGAAAGTGCCGTTGCTCGCGCACGGCGACGCGGCGCGTCTTTCGACGTTCGCGCCTTACGTTGCGGCGCTCGCGCGTCTCTCGGAAGTGAAGATCATCGACGACGAAGCCGCTCTCGACAAAGAGGCGCATGGCGCACCGGTAGCGATCATCGGCGCGCATAAACTGGTGCTGAAAGTCGAGATCGATGTCGCTGCCGAACGCGAGCGCCTCTCGAAGGAAGTCGACCGGTTGAACGGCGAAATCGCAAAATGTAACGCCAAGCTCGGTAACGAAAGTTTTGTTTCAAAAGCGCCGGCCGCTGTCGTTGATCAGGAGCGCAAAAGGCTGGCAGAATATGAGACCACTATCGAGAAGCTTCAGGCGCAATTATTGCGACTGCCCGCTTGAACCGGGAGTTTTATACCGACTTCCCTTCGGCTCACTGGCTCGATGTTCCAGATGATTTCAGACGATTAAAGGATCAGGGTTATCACATGCTAAAAGTTACCAAAGCAGTTTTCCCGGTCGCGGGTCTCGGTACGCGGTTTCTGCCCGCGACCAAGGCCAGCCCGAAGGAAATGCTGCCGGTCGTCGACAAGCCGCTGATTCAATACGCGGTGGAAGAAGCCATGGCCGCCGGCATCACCGAAATGATCTTCGTGACGGGCCGCAGCAAGCGCGCCATCGAAGATCACTTCGACAAGTCCTATGAGATCGAAGCCGAGCTCGAGGCACGCGGCAAGGAGAAGCTGCTCGAACTCGTGCGCAGCATCAAGCCGAGCCATGTCGATTGTTTCTACGTGCGTCAGGCCGAAGCGCTGGGTCTCGGTCATGCGGTGCTGTGCGCCGAAAAGCTCGTCGGCGACAACCCGTTCGCCGTGATCCTCGCGGACGACTTGCTGTACGGCAAGCCGCCTGTGCTCACGCAGATGATCGAAGTGTTCGACCACTATCACAGCTCGGTCATCGGCGTGGAAGAGATTCCGCCTCAGGACACGAAGTCGTACGGCATCATCGACGGGAAGGAGTGGGAAGACAACATCGTGAAGCTGTCGGGCATCGTCGAGAAGCCGGAGCCTGCGGTTGCGCCGTCGAACCTCGGCGTGGTCGGCCGTTACGTGCTGAAGCCGCGCGTTTTCGATCACATTCGCGCGCTGAAGCCGGGCGCGGGCGGCGAGTTGCAACTGACGGACGCGATCCAGTCGCTGCTGTCGGATGAGCAAGTGCTGGCGTACAAGTATCACGGCACGCGCTTCGATTGCGGCAGCAAGCTCGGCTATCTGAAGGCGACGGTGGAATTCGCGCTGCGCCATCCGGAAGTGTCGAAGGACTTCGAAGAGTATCTGCGCACGCGTTCGCCGATTCTCGAAGGCTAAGGCTTCGTCGGCTCGATAAAAAAAATGCCCGTCACGCACGTGACGGGCATTTTGTTTTATGAGCACCGAACTCAGCGGCGGCGCATGAGAAAGATGAATGTCTTGTCCTGCGACGACGTTTCGACGATTTCGTTGCCCGTCTGTCTGGCGAAGGCCGCGAAATCGCGTTGCGATCCCGGGTCGGTGGCCAGTACTTTCAGAATCTGGCCGCTCGTCATGTCGGCGAGCGCCTTTTTGGCGCGCAGAATCGGCAACGGGCAGTTGAGCCCGCGCGCGTCGACTTCCTTGTGAACTTCCATCGCGATTGAACCTTCCGTGTGCCTGCGTTGAGCGCTGTAAGAGATGGATTTTAACGCAGCGCTCACAAATCCACCGCACGCCCCGATTCATACGCGGCCGTAACGCTCATGCCGAAAGACATCCTTAATGGGAGTTTACTTGTTCCGGGCCCGCGCAAAGGCCGGAGCGAATCTGTTCGCCGAACTCGGCTTCACACCCGACGAAGCGCGCCGGTATCAAGCCGAGTCACAGGCGCTCATCGATCAGACGGTCGTACTCAAGGAGCAGCTCATGAACGAGCTTGCTTCGTGGATCGAAGCGCATGAGTTGAGACAGTCGGATGCCGCCGCGATCCTGCACGTCACACGTCCTCGCGTATCCGATGTCGTCAACAAGAAGACGAGCAAGTTCACGATCGATACACTCGTGGCGATGCTCGCCCGCATCGGCAAGCCGGTCACGATGGTCGTCGGCTGAACGCCGGCGTGTGCGAGCTCACAAATCCACCGCACGCCCCGATTCATACGCGGCCCGCATCGCCAGCCCGATGCGCGTCGCTTCGCGCGCATCCTCGAGCGTCAGCCCGGTCGGCTTGCCATCGGCGAGCAAGCCAACGAACGCCTGCGCCTCGCGCAGAAACGCATTCTCGAAACGCTCGAAAAACGTCGGCGTGCAGGCATTGCGCACGCCGTACTCATCCGCGATCTCCACGCGATTCAGGCGCGGATTGCGCCCTATCGACAACGCCCCCGCCGTGCCGATCACCTCCGTTTGCGTATCGTGCCCATGCGCCATCGTGCGGGAAGCGTAGAACACGGCGAGCCGGCCATCGTCGAATTCGACGACGCCCACGCCGTTATCGATATCGCCGCACTCACGCAAGCCCTCGTGAATCGCGATGGTCCCGCTCGCAAAGACGCGCTTCGCTCGCGGATTACCCAGCAGCCAGCGCGCGAGATCGATGTCATGCACGCTGCAGTCCAGAAACAGCCCGCCCGATGTCGGCGCAAAGCGCACGAAGAAGCCATCGGGATCATTCCTGTCGCAAGTTTGCGAGCGCACCATGAAAGGCCGGCCAATCGCGCCCTTCGCGATGCTGTCGAACGCATCGCGATAGCTCGCATCGAAACGGCGCACGAAGCCGATCATCACATGCGAATGCCCATGCCGCCCATGCGCCTCGATCACGCGATCACACTCCGCGAGATCGAGCGACAGCGGCTTCTCGCAGAACACATGCTTGCCCGCCGCCAGCGCAGCGATGATCTGCGTCGCGTGCAGCGATGTCGGCGTGACGAGCCACACCGCATCGACCGATGCATCGGCGAGCAGCGCTTCGTAATCGGCGTAAAGCACCGCCTCGGGGAAGCGCGCCTGCGCCCATTCCCGCTCTTCCGGCGCCGGACTGCACGCCGCAACGAGCCGCGCGCCCGGCACATGCCATGCGATGTTTTCCGCATGACGCCGACCGAGCCGCCCAAGTCCGACGATGCCCACGCGCACCGTGTTCATGCCGCGCTCTCGCCAAGATGAACCACGCGCTTCTCGCGCCACGAAAGCGTCGCGGCTTCGGCAAGCTCGAGCGCCTTCACGCCGTCGGCGACGGTCGTGCGGACCGGCTTGCCGTGCACGACCGCATCGAAGAAATGCGCGATTTCCAGCGCATACGCCGCGCGATACCGCTCGAGAAAGAACGCTTCCGGCACGTCGCTCGATACGGCCGTCTTCGAGTACGCGGTGACTTCGGTCGGCCGCACGTTGCCCGCCTGCAGCATGCCCGCGCTGCCGAGGAGTTCAAAGCGCTGATCGTAGCCATATGCCGCGCGCCGCGCCGTGTTGATCTGACACAGCCGACCGCGCTTCGTACGGATGGTGACGGCGGTCGAATCGATATCGCCCGCATCGGCGATGGCCGGATCGGACAGCACGCTCCCCGTCGCATGCAGCGTCTCGGCTTCGTCGTCGAGCATCCAGCGAAAGATGTCGAAGTCGTGAATCAGCATGTCCTTGAAGATGCCGCCCGAATGACGGATGTAGTCGACAGGCGGCGCGCCCGGATCGCGGCTCGTCACGATCAGCATCTCCGGATCGC
The DNA here is from genome assembly GCF_031450805.1 of Caballeronia sp. LZ016. NCBI lineage: Bacteria > Pseudomonadati > Pseudomonadota > Betaproteobacteria > Burkholderiales > Burkholderiaceae > Caballeronia > Caballeronia sp. LZ016. The sequence continues at coordinate 1,818,972 of NZ_JARTVY010000001.1, read as the reverse complement.
CGATCTCGCCTGCATCGACACGCGCCTTCAACGCGGAGAATGTCGGATCGAAACGGCGCTGAAAGCCGATCATGCAGACGACGCCTGCGCGATCCACCGCATCCGCACATGCGCGCGCCCGCTCCACCGTCAGATCGACGGGCTTCTCGCAGAACACATGCTTCTTCTGCGCCGCCGACGCGACAATTAGTTCGGCATGCGTATCAGTACTGGAGCAGACGACCGTCGCGCCGATGGACGCGTCGCCCATCGCGCCATCGACATCGGCGACCTGTGCGCCATATTGCGCCGCGAGCGCGGCGGCCGCGTCGCGGTTCACATCGACGACATACCTGAGCCGCACGCCCGGCTGCCGCGCCAGATTCGCCGCATGAATCTTGCCGATGCGCCCCGCCCCAAACACCGCCACGTCAATCGTCATAGCCGCTTGTCTCCCTGGATTCTTCGACGTTCAATTCCAGCCGGTACGCGAGCGCGATGAAAAGCGCCTGGCACAGGCAGATGGTGCTCGTGAGCGAGCGGAACGCAAACGCGCTGCCCTCCTTCACGAGCAGACTGGCGCTCGCATGACGCGCGAGCGGCGAAAGCTGACTGTCGGTGATGACGAGCGTCTTCGCGCCGTGATGCTGCGCCGCGCGCACGCAATACTGCGTCTCCTTGCCGTAGGGCGCGAAGCTGATCGCGATCACCACATCGCCCTTTTTCACGCTGCGAATCTGTTCGTGGATCATCCCGCCGATGCCCGACACCAGATGCACGCGCTTCTTCGTATGCCCGAGCGCATAGACGACATAGCTCGCCACCGCGAACGAGCGGCGCACGCCGACGACGTAGATGTTCTCCGCCTGCTGCAGCATTTCGACAGCGGCTTCGAACTGCGCATCGTCGAGCCCGGCTTCCAGTTCGACGAGACCCGCACGGCTCGCCGCGATGAATTCGCGCGCCACCGAAACGCCCGACGCCTCGCCCGCCTTTTCGTCGATCAGCTTGCGAATGCGTTGCTGATAGCTCTGCGAGGCGTTGCCGCCCGCATACGCCTGGCGGAACACCGCCTGCAGGTCCGAGAAGCCGGAGAAGCCGAAGCGCTGCGCGAAGCGCACCACCGCCGACGGATGCACGCCGCAGGAAGCGGCGATATCGCTCGTGCGGTCCATCATCACGCTCGGTCGATGCTGCTCGATATACGTCGCCACGCTCTTCAACTGACGCGGCAGCGAATCGTAAGCATCGGTGATGCGTTGCATCAGTTCGTCGACGCCGGCCACGTCGGTGCTGGTTTCGTCCTGCATGAAAGGCTCGCTTCATCGGCGCTCGAAGTGAGCCCCAGTGGAAGCGATTATAGGAAGGCGGCACGCAAATTGGAATGCATTTTCTATTTGTCGCACCGATGAAATACCTATTGCAGCCCGCCGAAAACTGACCTAATCTCGCTCGTGAGCACGATGCATCGTTTCATCGACTCATCGAGGCAGGCTCGCATCGGCTCAGGACGATCACACCGAACAACAACCGAGATAGGTGGAGACAATGACCCTTTGCAACGGTCGGGCCGCGCTGCGCGCGCTGGCGGCTGCTGCTGCGTTATGCAGCGCCGCGTTGTTGACGACGTCCCCCGCGCATGCCGCGCCGGACGCCAGGTTCGTGCTCATCAGCCACGCGCCGGACTCCGACTCGTGGTGGAACACCATTAAGAATTCGATCAGGCAGGCCGACGAAGACTTCAACGTGCAGACCGACTATCGCAATCCGCCGAACGGGGATATCGCGGACATGGCGCGTCTGATCGAGCAGGCGGCCGCGCGCAATTACGACGGCGTGATCACCACCATCGCAGACTTCGACGTGCTGAAGAGCGCGATCAACAAGGTCACCGCGAAGAAGATTCCGCTCGTGACGATCAACTCCGGCACCGAGGAGCAGAGTGCGCAGCTCAACGCGATCATGCATATCGGCCAGCCGGAATACGTCGCGGGCAAGGCAGCCGGCGAGAAAGCGAAGGCGGCGGGCATCAAGTCGTTTCTGTGCGTGAATCATCTCGCGACCAACACCGTGTCCTTCGATCGATGCCGCGGTTTCGCCGATGCCATCGGCGCGGATTACAAGGCCGCCACGCTCGATTCCGGTCAGGACCCGACGGAAATTCAATCGAAGGTATCCGCGTATCTGCGCAATCATCCGGACACGCAGGCGGTGCTCACGCTGGGACCGACGCCCGCGTCCGCAACGCTCAAGGCCGTCGCGCAAATGGGCCTGCAAAACAAGCTCTATTTCGTGACTTTCGATTTCTCCGACGACATCGCGAAGGCGATCAAGGACGGCACCATCAAGTTCGCGATCGATCAGCAGCCGTATCTGCAGGGCTATATTCCGGTGGCGGTGCTTGCCATCGTCAAGAAGGAGCACACCACCGATCCCGCGAAGATCCGCCAGCTCCTCGAAGCGAACCCGAAGTTCAGGGCGCGCCTCGAAACCTATGGCCTTCAGCCTTCTTATGGGCCGAAGAACATTCGCTCGGGACCGGGTTTCATCACCAGGGAAAACCTCGACAAGGTCGTGAAGTACGCCGGGCAGTATCGCTGATGCGCGGCTGACCTCTTCGGGCGGCATCGGGTCGAACACGCGACGCCGCCCGCGTCTCTCCATCCGTCACGAGGCACGCAGCAGCACCGAAACGCATCGTATCACATTGCATCGTCGTACTAAGGAGCCATCATGGGCGTAGCCGGCAAGCACTATCCTCCCCACGCGAACCCTCAGCAGGACAACGCCGACGCCGCAACGGACCGGGACAAGCCGTCGGACGAGCGCGTGCGCCAGCAGTCGTGGTTCGGGCACTTGCTGAATCGCCCGGAATTCGCCGCGATTTCCGGCACCGTGCTCGTGTTTCTCGTGTTCGGCTTCGGTGCGGGATCGTCGGGCATGTTCAATCTCGACGGGGTGATGAACTGGTCGCAAGTCGCCGCGTATCTCGGCTTGCTCGCGGTCGGCGCGTGCCTGCTGATGATCGCGGGCGAGTTCGATTTGTCCATCGGCTCGATGATCGGCTTCGCCGGCATGATGGTCGCGTTGCCCTCGGTCTACTTTCATTGGCCGATATCGCTGTCGATCCTCTTCGCGTTCATCGCTTCGATGCTGCTCGGCGCATTGAACGGCTATCTCGTGATGCGCACGCGCCTGCCGTCGTTCATCGTCACGCTCGCGTTTCTCTTCATTCTGCGCGGCCTCACGCTCGCGCTCTCGATCATGTTCGCGGATCGCACGATCATCTCGGGCGTCGGCGATCTCGCACAAAAGGACTGGCTCGCCAACACGCTGTTTCACGGCGTCGCACTGCATGGCTTCTTCACGTGGCTCGCACATATGGGCGTCGGCACCCTGCTCGATAGCGGCGAACCGCTCGTGCCCGGCATACCGAAAGTCATCCTGTGGTGGCTCGCACTCGCGGCCATCGGCGCATTCGTGCTCGCCAAGACGCGCTACGGCAACTGGATTCTCGCTGTCGGCGGCGATGCCAACGCTGCCAAGAACGTCGGCGTGCCGGTCAAGCGCGTGAAGATATCGCTGTTCGTGCTGACTGCGTTCTGCTCGTGCCTCTTCGCGGTGCTGCAAGTGTGCGATATCGGATCGGCGGCGGCGGATCGCGGCCTGCAGAAAGAGTTCGAAGCGATCATTGCGGCGGTGATCGGCGGCACGCTGCTGACCGGAGGTTACGGCTCGGTGGTCGGCGCATGTTTCGGTGCACTTATCTTCGGCGTGGTGCAGATCGGCATCACTTATACGAACGTGAGTTCCGACTGGTTCCGCGTGTTCCTCGGCGTGATGCTGCTCATTGCCGTGCTCTTCAATCACTACGTACGCCGCCGCGTGTCACAGGCTCAATGAAGCCGCTCAATGAGGACGACCGCCATGAACGACGACAACATCCTCGCGCTGGAGAACGTCAGCAAGTTCTTCGGCAAGGTAATCGCGCTGAACGGCGTGACGCTGCGCTTGCGGCGCGGCGAAGTGCACTGCCTGCTCGGCGATAACGGCGCGGGCAAGTCCACCCTCATCAAGACGCTGGCCGGCGTGCATGCGCCCTCTTCCGGCGAATATCTCGTCGATGGCAAGCCGGTGCGTTTCGAATCGCCGAAAGAAGCACTCGATCTCGGCATCGCGACCGTGTATCAGGACCTCGCGCTGGTGCCGCTGCTTTCCGTTGCGCGCAATTTCTTCATGGGCCGTGAACCGCAGAAGAAGCGCTTCGGCCTCTTCAGCGTGATGGACCTCGATCTGGCCGCCGAAACGTCGCGCGCGAAGCTCGCCGAAATGGGCATCAACGTGCGCGACCCGCATCAGCCCATCGGCACGATGTCCGGCGGCGAGAAGCAGTGTCTCGCGATTGCACGCGCGATTCACTTCGGCGCGCGCGTGCTGATTCTCGACGAACCGACTGCCGCGCTCGGCGTAAAGCAGAGTTTCAACGTGCTGAAGCTCATCCATAAGGCACGCGAGAAAGGCATCTCCGTGATCTTCATCACGCACAACGTGCACCACGCCTATCCGATCGGCGATTCGTTCACGCTGCTCAACCGCGGGCGCTCGATGGGCACGTTCACCAAGGACACCATCACGAAGAACGAAGTGCTCGACATGATGGCCGGCGGCGCCGAGATGCAGAAGATGATCAGCGAACTCGAAGGCGCGACGATATGAGGACACGAGCCATGTCAGCAGAATCTCCATCACGCTTTGCGGCGAACCGCACGCGCGACATCGTGTGTCTCGGGCGTCTCGCCGTCGATTTATACGCGCAGCAAGTCGGCGCGCGGCTCGAAGACGTGTCGTCGTTTGCGAAGTATCTCGGCGGCTCGTCGGCGAACATCGCCTTCGGCTGCGCGCGGCTCGGGCTGCGATCGTCGATGCTCGCGCGCGTCGGCAACGATCACATGGGGCGCTTTCTCACCGAGACGCTGCAGCGCGAAGGCTGCGATGTGAGCCACGTTCGCATCGACAAGGACAGGCTTACCGCGCTCGTGCTGCTCGGCATCGAGGACCGCGACACCTTTCCGCTCGTCTTCTACCGGGAGAATTGCGCGGACATGGCTGTCGATGAAAGCGACTTCGACGAAGCGTATATCGCGTCATCGAAGGCCTTGCTCATCACCGGCACGCACTTCTCGACGGAGCAGGTGAATCGCACGAGCCTGCGCGCGCTGGACCATGCGCGGCGCAACGATGTCCGCACCGTGCTCGACATCGATTACCGGCCGGTGCTGTGGGGCCTGACCGGCAAGGCCGACGGCGAAACGCGCTTCGTGGCGAATGAAGGCGTGACCGCGCATCTGCAGCGCATCTTGCCGCGCTTCGATCTCGTGATCGGCACCGAAGAAGAGTTCCGCATCGCGGGCGGCAAGGATCGATTGATCGATGCGCTCGCAATGGTTCGCGCGGTAACAAACGCAACGCTCGTGGTGAAGCGCGGACCGCTCGGCTGCTCGATCATCGAAGGCGCGACGCCCGCATCCGTCGACGATGCGCCGGTTCACGGCGGCGTCGAAGTGGAAGTGCTGAACGTGCTCGGCGCAGGCGATGCTTTCGCATCCGGCTTCCTTTCCGGATGGCTGCGCGATGCGCCGCTCGAAGCCTGCGCGCGCGCGGCGAATGCATGCGGCGCGCTCGTCGTCTCGCGGCACGGCTGCGCGCCCGCGATGCCCACGCCCGCCGAACTCGATTACTTCCTCGCTGCTGCTAACCAAGACCCCTTGCGCATGCGTCGTCCCGACAAGGATGCGACGCTCGCGCGGCTGCATCGCGTGAGGCCGGCGCGCAGGCAGTGGGACGAAGTGCTCGGCTTCGCGTTCGATCATCGCAATCAGTTTTTCGAGCTTGCGCAACAGGCGGGAGCAGACGAAGCGCGCATTGCAACGCTCAAGGGCCTGTTCGTCGATGCCGTCGCGCAGACCGAAAGCGAACTTGGACTTGCCGGGCGCATCGGCGTGCTGATCGATGACCGCTATGGACAGGACGCGCTCAACGCCGCGACGGGACGCGGCTGGTGGATCGGCCGGCCTGTCGAACTGCCGGGCTCGATGCCGCTCGTGTTCGATCACGGACGATCGGTCGGCACGACGCTGATCGAATGGCCGCGCGAGCATGTCGTGAAGTGCCTCGTTCACTATCACCCCGATCATCCCCATGACGTGCGGCTCGAACAGGAAGCGCAATTGCGCGCGCTCTACTATGCGGTGCAGGCAAGCGGCCACGAACTGCTGCTCGAAGTGATCGCGCCGAAAAACGGTCCGCCGGTCGAAGACGATACGGTGTATCGCGCGTTGAAGCGTCTGTATAACCTCGGCATCTACCCCGAGTGGTGGAAGCTCGAGCCGATGAGCGCGACGCAATGGCAGGCCATCGATGCGTTGCTTGCGGAACGCGACCCGTATTGCCGCGGGGTCGTGCTGCTCGGCTTGTCGGCGGGTGTCGATCAGTTGCGCGAGGGGTTCAACGCGGCGGCATCGTCGAAAACGTGCAAGGGGTTCACCGTCGGCCGCACCATCTTTCATGAACCGAGCCAGGCATGGCTTGCGGGCGATATCGACGATACCGAACTCATCGCACGCGTGCGCCGCACGTTCGAAACCTTGATCGCCGCGTGGCGCGACGCGCGGGCATCGTCGCAAACGTCCATCGAAGGAACTCAGGAGCAAGCCGCATGAACGTCGTCAGACTGACTGTTGCGCAAGCCCTCGCGCGCTACCTCGCCGCGTTGCGCACGGAGACCGGCGAACCGCTTTTCGGCGGCGTGTTCGCGATCTTCGGGCACGGCAATGTCGCGGGCATGGGCGAGGCCTTGTACAAGCATCGCGAGGCGTTGCCGACGTATCGCGCGCACAATGAACAGGCGATGGCGCACAGCGCGATTGCCTATGCGAAGGCGCATATGCGGCGCCGCATGATGGCGGTGACGACATCCATCGGGCCGGGCGCGACCAACCTCGTCACAGCGGCGGCGCTCGCGCACGTGAACCGCTTGCCGGTTCTTCTATTGCCGGGCGATATCTTCGTCTCGCGCGCGCCCGATCCCGTCCTGCAGCAACTGGAAGATAGTCAGGATGGCGGATCATCGGCGAACGATGCGCTGAAAGCGGTCTCGCGATATTTCGATCGCATCGTGCATCCCGCGCAATTGCTGAGCGCGCTGCCTCGTGCAATCCGCGTGCTGACCGATGCCGCGCTATGCGGCCCTGTCACGCTTGCGCTGCCGCAAGACGTTCAGGCGATGGCCTACGACTATCCCGCTTCCTTCTTCGAGCCGCGCGCGGTGTATTTCCATGCGCCCGCTGCCGCGCCGCGCGAGATCGAACGCGCCGCCGCGATGCTGCGCGAATCGCGCGAGCCGTTGATCGTATCGGGCGGCGGCGTGCTCTACGGCCTTGGCGGCGAAGCGCTGCGTGACTTCGCGCACCGGCACGGCGTACCTGTGGCGGAGACGCAGGCCGGCAAAGGGGCGCTCGCGTGGGACGATGCGTTGAACGTGGGCGGCATCGGCGTGACGGGCTCGTCGGCGGCGAACGAGCTTGCGCATGCGAGCGATTGCGTGCTCGCCGTCGGCACGCGCCTGCAGGACTTCACGACCGGATCGAATACGCTTTTCACGCAGGCGCGGCTCGTCGCGATCAATGCGAATCCGTTCGATGCGCTCAAGCAGAACGCCACCGCACTCGAAGCCGATGCGCGCATTGCGCTCGAAGCGTTGTCGCAAGCACTCGGGGACTGGCGCGCATCGCCGCAATGGACGACGCGAGCGCATCGCGCGGCGAACGACTGGCGCGAGACCGTCGCGCATGTGACGAACATGACCGTGCCGGATGGACGATTGCCGCGCGAAGCGGATGTCATCGGCGCGGTGCAGCGTTCGCACGACGCATCGGCTGCGGAAGATATCGTCGTGTGCGCCGCCGGCACGCTCCCCGCCGACTTGCAGAAGCTGTGGCGCACCGGCACGCCGGGCGGCTATCACGTCGAATACGGCTATTCGTGCATGGGCTATGAAATCGCGGGTGGCGTCGGCGTGAAGCTCGCGCGGCCCGAGCGCGAGGTCATCGTCATGGTCGGCGACGGCAGCTATCTGATGATGAACAGCGAGCTTGCCACGTCGGTGATGCTGGGTGCGAAGCTGATCGTCGTGCTGCTCGACAATCGCGGCTATGGCTGCATCAATCGCTTGCAACAGGCGTGCGGCGGCGCGCCGTTCAACAATCTGCTCGACGATTGCAAGCACGCTTCGTTAGGCATACCGAGTATCGACTTCGCGATGCACGCGCGTTCGATGGGCGCGCTTGCCGAGCACGTGGCGAACATCGACGAATTGCAGGCCGCGATGAAACGCGCGCGCGCGGCAGATCGCAGCTATCTGATTTCGATCGACACCGATCCCGCGCGCAGTACCGAAGAAGGCGGCTGGTGGTGGGAAGTCGCGGTGCCGGAGGTATCGGATCGCGATGCGGTCAAGTCCGCGCGGGCCGAATACGAACGCGCGATTCACGCGCGCCACGGCAACGACGACTAGACGAGGACGAACGCCATGCCCCTGCAAGTCCGCATCGGAATCAATCCGTTGTCGTGGATGAACGACGACCTGCCTTCGCTCGGCGGCGAAACGCCCTTGTCCGTCGCGCTGACCGAAGGACGCGAGATCGGCTATGAAGGCTTCGAGCTCGGCAACAAGTTCCCGCGCGAGCCGCAGGCGCTGAAGGCGTTGCTCGCGCAATACGATTTAGCCCTTGTTTCAGGGTGGTTTTCGGGCCGGCTCGCGCAACGCAGCGCGGAGGAAGAGATCGAAGCCGTCGGTCCGCATCTGGACCTGCTCGCGCAGAACGGCGCGACCGTCATGGTCTATGGCGAAGTCGCGGATTCGATCCAGGGCGCGCCGCGTCCGCTGTATCAACGGCCGCGCTTCTTCTCCGACGCCCAATGGTCGCAATACGCCGAACGCCTCGACCGCTTCGCCGAATACACGCTGTCAAAGGGCGTGCGCGTCGCCTATCATCATCACATGGGTGCGTATGTCGAAACGCCTGCGGACGTGGATCGCCTGATGGCCTCGACGACCGATGCCGTCGGCCTGCTTTTCGATGCGGGACACATCACGTTCGCCGGCGGCGATGCCGTCGCGATGCTGGAAAAGCATATTGCGCGTGTGTGCCATGTTCATTGCAAGGACGTGCGTCCCGAGATCGTGAAGCTGGCGCGCAATCGCAACTGGAGCTTTCTCGATGCCGTCATCAACGGCGCATTCACGGTGCCGGGCGATGGCGCGGTGGATTATGCGGGCATCGTCGCGTGTCTTGCGAAGCATGGTTATCGCGGCTGGCTCGTGGTCGAAGCCGAACAGGACCCCGTCATCGCGCGGAGCCGTACGTATGCCGAGAAGGGATACCGCACGCTGCGCGCGCTCGTCGACGCAACGCATCCGCACAACTCGAAGGAGGCCGTATGAGCCTGCTAGTGAAAGCATCGCGTGAAGGACAGACCATCACGCGCGTCACGCCGGATTCCGCAGGCTGGAAGCATGTGGGCTTCGCGGCGTATCGTCTCGATGCGGGCGATGTCGTGCATGTCTACGACGCGGAACGCGAGAGCTGCATCGTCGTATTAACGGGCACGGTGAGCGTCGAAGCGGGCGACGAGCATTGGGCATCGATCGGCTCGCGTGACAGCGTGTTCGAGGATGCGGCGCCGTACGCGGTGTATGTGCCGCCGAAGCTCGCCGCCATCGTGCGGGCCGATCGCGAATCGGAGATCGGCGTGGCGAGCGCGCCGGCCAAGGGCATCTATCCGCCGCGTCTCATCGCGCCTTCGCAGATGAAGCGCTCGACGCGCGGCAAGCACGCGAATACGCGATACGTCTGCGATATTCTTCCGCAGACGGAAGCCGCCGAGTCGCTGCTCGTCGTGGAAGTGAGGACGCCGGGCGGTCATGCATCGAGCTATCCGCCGCACAAGCACGATCAGGACAACGTGCCGGCCGAGAGCGCGCTCGAAGAGACGTATTACCATCGGCTGGACCCGCCGCAAGGCTTCGCGTTCCAGCGCGTTTATACCGATGAACGCGACCTCGATGAAACGATGGCCGTCGAGGACCGCGACGTGGTGATGGTGCCGCGCGGCTATCATCCGGTCGTCGTGCCTTATGGCTACGACAATTACTATCTGAACGTGATGGCGGGAGAGAAGCGCACGTGGCACTTCAGGAACGATCCGAAGCATGAGTGGATCGTGGAGAGGGATAGCAAGGGGTGAACTCCTAACGAGCCCGGGTGATTTTCAACCCACCGCCAGCCACTCACGCACCACCTCCTCCCGCCGCCCCAGTTCCGCGAGCGGCCCGTCGAACTGCACGGCGCCATGCCCCATCACCGCGACGCGGGCATCGAGCATGCGCGCGATCGTCAGGCGCTCTTCGATCAGGAGCATCGCGACACCGCGCGAACGCAGCATCGCAAGCGCCGCCCCGAGTTGCTCGATCACACGCGGCGCAAGCCCTTCGGCGGGCTCGTCGATGACGATCAGCGACGGATCGCCCATCAGCGTGCGGGCCATGGCCAGCATCTGCTGCTCGCCGCCCGAAAGCGCGCCCGCCCTCACCGTCGCGCGTTCATGCAGGGAGGGAAAGAGCCGGTACGCATCGTCGAACGTGAAACGCGCGCCTCTCCTCTCCCCGAGCATGAGGTTCTCGCGCACGGTCAGCGTCGGAAACACATCGCGCGTCTCCGGCACATAACCGATACCCAGGCGCGCGATGCGAAACGCGCGCAAACCGACAAGCTGGACGCCGCGATAGCGCATGTCGCCCTCGCATCGCACGAGGCCCATGATCGCCTTCGCAAGCGTCGAGCGCCCCGAGCCGTTGCGTCCGACGAGCGCGACCGCTTCGCCGTCGCCTATCGCAAGCTGTACGCCATGCAGCACTTGCGCCGCGCCGTACCATGCGCGCAGGCCGTCGATGCGCAGCAGTTCACTCATGGCGTCGCTCCGAGATACGCTTGCCTCACATCGCGATTCGCGCGGATCGCGGCGGGCGTATCGGATGCGATCACGCGTCCGCGCACCAGCACCGAGATGCGGTCCGCGAGTGCGAACACCGCGTCCATATCGTGTTCGACGACGAGCAGCGTGCGGCCTTCCGTCGTCGCGCGAATCAACGCGAGCGCGCGCGCGGCCTCGGCGCGGTTCATGCCGGCGGTCGGCTCGTCGAGCAGAATCAGCGGCGCATCGGTGGCGAGCGCGAGCCCCAGGTCCAGCGCGCGTTGCTCCGCATACGTGAGGCGCGCGGCGGGATGATCGGCGCGGGACGACAAGCCGATCGCATCGAGCATCGCGCGGGCGCGATCATCGATCGAACGCGAATGAAGCCAGCGATCCAGCAGACGCGACGATCCCGCGCCCAGCGCCGCGCAACGCAGATTGTCGAGCACCGACAGACCGCCGAACACGCTCGTCGTCTGGAAGCTGCGCGAGAGCATTCGGCTCACGCGATGCGGCGCGCGCCCCGTGATGTCGACGCCGCGCGCAACGATGCGTCCTTCGTCCGGCCGCGCACGTCCGGAGATCAGATCGAAGAGCGTCGACTTGCCCGCGCCGTTCGGGCCGATGATCGCGTGGCGCTCGCCCTGCGCGACGTGCAGATCGACGCCGCGCAATACAGCGGTTGCGCCGAAGCGCTTCACGACGCCGTGCATGTGCAGCGCCGCGGTCATCGTGCGGTTCTCCGTCGCGCGAGCCACACGGCCAGCATCGCGAGCGGCAGCGCGGCGAGCCACATCATGCGCGGCATGTGCTCGCGCCCGTACAGCGTCTCGATCACGAGAACGGCCGCCACGCCCCACGGAAGCGCACTCAGCAGCCGAAGCGCGACCGTGCGTGCATCGCCTGCGAAGCAGCCGGCGACGCCATCCGGCGACGCCACGACCACCCACATGAAAAAGAGGCCCAGGTACATCGGCCAGGCGGCGGACACGCTCGCCACCGCGACGCTGAAGAAGGTCAGCAGCACCGCCCCGATCATCGGCCCGAGAAACGATCCCGTCCCGCCGATCACCGTCGCGACGAGCACGCCCGTCGAGCGAGCCAGCCCCACGCTTTCCGCCGATACCAGCTCGACACTGATCAGCGACAGCACGCCCGCGATGCCCGCGAAGAACGCCGACAGCACCAGCACGTGGAAGCGCACGCCGCGCGGCGCGAAGCCGATCGCCGCCGCGCGGGCCGGGTTGTCGCGCACGGCGTTGGCGAGACGGCACATCGGTGTGCGCGAGAACGCGAACATCGCCATCGACGACACCACGCACCAGCACGCGATCAGCGCATACGCCTGCGACAGCGGCCCGAACGTCCACCCGAGCAGCGATGTTCCGCTCGCGCGATCGATCGTCACGCCCGCCTCGCCGCCGAACCAGCCCGGCACGAGCCACACGCTCGCCGCGACGAGCTCGCCGATGCCGAGCGTGATCATCGCGAATGGCGTGCCGGCGCGTTGCGTCGAGATTGCGCCGATGGGCAATGCGACGAGCGCCGCCGCGCATCCCCCGACGAACGGCAACAACGGCAGCGGCACGCCGAACGCATTGAACGCGTGCGCGGCGGCGAACGCGCCGAGGCCCGCATAGACCGCATGGGCGAACGACAGCAGGCCCGTTTCGCCGAGCAGGATGTTGTATGAAAGCGCGAAGACGATGAGCGTCGCCGTCTGCGCGAGATACGCGAGCAGCCACGACTGATCGATGAGCAACGGCGGCAGCGCGAGCGCCGCAACGAGCGCAACGAACCTAAGCATCGCGCGTGCGCTCGCCGAGAAAGCCGTGCGGCCGCGCGGCCAGCATCGCGACGAGCAGCGCGTAGGGCAATACGGGCGCGAGCTGGGCGACGGTCAACGCGGCCCACGCGTCGGGCAAGCTCAGGCCGAGCGATGCCGCGATACTGCCCGCCGACGCCGTCGATCCAACCGCGAACGTCTGCACGCAGCCGATCACGAGCGATGCCGCGAGCGCCCCCGCCAGCGATCCGATCCCGCCGATCACGACGACGACGAACACGATCGGCCCCATAGCATCGGCCATTGCGGGTTCAACCACGGCGAGCGGCGCGCCGATCACGCCCGCGAGCGCGGCCAGCGCGCAGCCGCCGGCGAAGACCGTCGTGAAAATTCGCGGCACGTCGTGCCCCAGCGTTTCGACGGTCGCCGGATGGGTCAATGCGGCACGCACGATCAGCCCCGTCCTGGAAGTCCGCAGCGCGACGGCGAGCGCGACGAGCATCGCAACCGACAGCGTCATCATGAACACGCGATAGCGCGGGAACGCCGCGCCATAGAGCGTGAAGAGCGGGCCGTCGAGCAGATGCGGAACGGTCGCGGGCAACGGGCCGAGTCCCCAGATCAGCTTCACGCCCTCGCCGATGACCATCGCCGCGCCGAACGTCAGCAGCAGCTCGGCGAGCGCGCCGCGCGGATGCACGCGCCTCAGAAGCCATCGTTCGAAGACCGCGCCGAGCAGGCCGACGATGAGCGGCGCGAGCACGAGCGCGCCCCAGAATCCCGCATGGACCGCAAGCGCCTGCGCGACATACGCGCCCAGCATGTAGAAGCTCGCGTGCGCGAAGTTGAGCACGCCGAGCATCGAGAAGATCAGCGTGAGGCCCGCCGACAACATGAAAAGCAGCAGCCCGACGCTCACGCCGTTCAGCAGGCTGACGATGAACCACTGAAGCAAGACGAAGCCCTCAAGCGTTGACGAGCGGCTTCAACGCATCGACGAGCGGCGCGGGCAACGGCACCGGACGGCGCGTCTCGCGATCGACGTACACATGCACGAAATGCCCTTGCGCGGCCGCTTGATCGGAGTCTTCCGCGAAAATCGCGACTTCGTAGCGCACGCTCGTGTTGCCGAGCTTTTCCACCCGCAAGCCCGCGTCGATACGCTGCGGAAACACGACCGATGCGAAGAAGTTGCAGCGCGTCTCGACCACCAGGCCGATCGTCTCGCCCTCGGTGAAATCGAGCACGCCCGCGCGCAGCAGATACTCGTTTACGACCGTATCGAAGTAGCTGTAATAGACGACGTTGTTCACATGCCCGTAGACGTCGTTATCGGACCAGCGCGTGCTGATCGACAGAAAATGCGGATAGTCCGCCCGCGTGGTCCGAACCGGCTTGGTCATCGTTCAGAGCGACTCCGTCAGCATGCGCCGATAGTCCTCGGCGCTCGCCTCGCGCGGATTCGTCTTGTGACAGTGATCCGCGAGCGCGCCCTTCACGACCTTGTCGAACATGGTCGCATCGACGCCCATTTGCGACAGACGCGTCGGCAGGCCGAGGCGCTCGGTCATGTCGTGCACGGCTTGCGCGACATCGGCGTCATCGGCGAGATTCATCACGCGGCGCATGCGTGCGAAGCGCCGCTCGGCCACCACCGTCGGCGCGCTTTCGTTGAAGCGCAGCACGGCGGGCAGCACGACCGCGTTGAGCGTGCCGTGATGCAGCGAGGTGCGCCCGTTCACCGCGAGACCGCCCAGCGGATGCGACAGCGAATGCACGCAGCCGAGGCCCTTTTGAAACGCCATCGCGCCCTGCATGGATGCCGACATCATGGCGAGACGCGCGTCGCGGTCCTGACCGTCTTGCGTCGCGCGCTCGATGTTCGCCCACGCACGCTCGAGGCCGTCGAGCGCGATGCCGTCGGCGGGCGGATTGAACGCGGGCGCGAGAAACGTTTCGATGCAATGGGCGATCGCGTCCATGCCGGTTGCGGCGGTCAGGCCGGGCGGCAGGCCAAGCGTCAGCGCGGGATCGCAGATGGCCGACTTGGGCAGCAGATGCCACGAGTGAAAGCCGAGCTTGCGCCCGTCGTTCAGGATGATGATCGCGCCGCGCGCCACTTCGCTGCCCGTACCCGATGTGGTCGGCACCGCGATCAGCGGCGCGGCGCGCTCGGTGATCTTGCCGCTGCCGCCTTCGATCGTCGCGTAGGCCGTGAGCGGCTCGTCGTGCGTCGCGGCGATGGCCACGCCCTTCGCCAGATCGATCGACGATCCGCCGCCGACCGCGATCAGCCCGTCGCAGCCTTCGCGTTTGTATTGCTCAGCGGCCTGCAGGACCATCGCTTCGGTCGGATTCGAGGGGGTATCGTCGAACACGGGCAGCGCGCCGAGCTTCGCGCTTTCGACGACGCGCGCCGCCAGCCCCGCCGCCGCCACGCCCTTGTCCGTGATGACGAGCGGCCGCTTGATGCCGATGCGCTCGCATTCGCCTTGCAGCATCGCGAGCGAGTCATAGCCGAGATGAATGTGCGTCAGGTAGAAGATAAAGGCCATGGCGGACGACGATTCCAAACGCAGGGTGGATGGTGCGGCCATGTTAGGAGCCGCGCGGCGCGCGTGTCAATCGGGGATCGGCGCGGGACGGGGCAACGCGCGCTCAACGCGCGGCGAGCGCGCGCACTTCGTCGGTGAAACGCTCGACGGTCTCTTGCGCCGTATCCCACGCGCACATCAGACGGCAACCGCCCGAGCCGATGAACTGATAGAAGCGCCAGCCCTTCGCGCGCAATCCCGCCGAAACGTGCGGCGGCAGTTCCGCGAACACCGCGTTCGACTGCGGCTTGAAGAGCACGTTGACGCCGGGGATACCGGCGAGGCGCTCGGCCATCAGTTGCGCCATCGCGTTGGAATGGCGCGCGTTGCGCAACCAGACGTCGTCATCGAGCAAGCCGAGCCACGGTGCGGAGATGAAGCGCATCTTCGACGCGAGTTGCCCCGCCTGCTTCAGGCGATACGCGAAATCGGCGGCGAGCGCCTTGTCGAAGAACACGACCGCCTCGCCGACCGGCAAGCCGTTTTTCGTGCCGCCGAAGCACAGCACGTCGACGCCCGCGCGCCAGGTGATCT
Organism: Caballeronia sp. LZ016; assembly: GCF_031450805.1. Classification (NCBI taxonomy): domain Bacteria; kingdom Pseudomonadati; phylum Pseudomonadota; class Betaproteobacteria; order Burkholderiales; family Burkholderiaceae; genus Caballeronia; species Caballeronia sp. LZ016. Next base: position 1,803,048 of record NZ_JARTVY010000001.1, on the reverse strand, counting down.
CCGAGGGATGCACGTTCAGTGTCGCCACCGCATTCGCGAACCGCGCGCCATCCATGTGCACCTTCAGATGCCGGCGCTTCGCGATTGCCGCGATCGCGCGCACTTCCTCGACCGTATAGACCGTGCCGACCTCGGTTGCCTGCGTGAGCGCGACGACCTTCGGCTTCGGATAGTGAATATCGGCGCGCTTCGTGACGAGTTCTTCGATTGCGTCGGGCGTGAGCTTGCCGTTCTCGCCCTTCGCGGTCAGCAGTTTCGAGCCGCCGGAAAAGAACTCGGGGCCGCCGCATTCGTCCGTTTCGATATGCGCGAGCTCGTGACAAATGACCGAGTGATACGACTGACACAGCGACGCGAGCGCGAGCGAATTGGCCGCCGTGCCGTTGAAGACGAAGAAGACTTCGCAGTCGGTCTGGAACAGTTCGCGGATGCGGTCGCAGACGCGCGCGGTCCAGGAATCGTCGCCATATGCGGGTTCGTGACCGCTCGTGTTGGCCTCGACGAGCGCGGCGAGCGCTTCGGGACAGATGCCGGCGTAGTTGTCGGAAGCGAAGTGCTGCGTGAGATGCGTGGGCGCTGTCATGAGATCGCTGTGATGGCTGTTGACTCAGGCGCATGGGTGAGGCTCGCGCCGGGAATTGCCGGCCATTCTAGCGGTTGGCCGCGCGGTCACGCTGCATGGGACCGCGCTGCCTGTCGGTGTTACTTCGCTGCCGGAGCGCTTGCCGCCGCGGCTTGCTGCGCCTTCTTTTCCTTCTTGTTCGCTTCGTGATGGCCGATCGCGCAGCCGCCGACCGCGCCTGCCGTGCCGTGCTTGCCGGCCACGTGACCCGCGACGCCGCCTACCGCCGCGCCTTCGAGACAGCCCTTCGCTTGTGCCGCCCCGGTTGCGGTGATCATCGTGGCGGCGAGCAGCATCGATGCGATCTTGCGATTCATGGTTCATCTCCTTTCGTCGTTGGTGATGAAGCACGACTTGCACGCGATGTGCCTGACAAGCTGTAATGAAAACGGCCCGGTCGACGTAAGCCGACCGGGCCGCTTCATTGCGCTCGACGCTTGAGCGATGCTCAGAGCTGCTGCTGCACCCAGCCCGTCACGCCGGCGAGCGCCGCCGGCAGCTTCGACGGTTCCGTGCCGCCTGCTTGCGCCATGTCGGGACGTCCGCCGCCCTTGCCGCCCACTTGCTGCGCGACGAAGTTGACGAGTTCGCCCGCCTTCACCTTCTTCGATGCATCCGGCGTGACGCCCGCGATCAGGCTGACCTTGCCGCCGTCGACCGAAGCGAGCACGATAGCCGCGCTCTTCAGCTTGTCCTTCAGCTTGTCGACGGTTTCGCGCAGCGTCTTCACGTCGGCGCCCTCGAGTTGCGCGGCGAGAACCTGCACGCCGGCAATGTCGACGGCTTGAGAGACGAGTTCTTCGCCCTGGCTCGACGCCAGCTTCGACTTGAGCGCGGACAGTTCCTTCTCCAGCGACTTCACGTGCTCCTGAACCTGCGCGATGCGCTGCGTCAGTTCGGCCGGCTGCGCCTTCAGCACGTTCGCGGCGGCGTTGATGCGCGCGTCGAGTTCCTGCACGTAGCGCACGGCGTTGTCGCCGGTGATGGCTTCGACGCGGCGAATGCCCGCCGCCACGCCGCCTTCCATCACGATCTTGAAAAAGCCGATGTCGCCGGTGCGCTGCACATGCGTGCCGCCGCACAGTTCGCGCGAGAAGCCGAGGTCGAGCACGCGCACGGTGTCGCCGTACTTCTCGCCGAAGAGCGCCATTGCGCCGCCCTTCACCGCTTCGTCGTAGGGCATCACGCGAACCACGCCCGGCGCATTCGCGATGATTTCCGCATTGACGATTTCCTCGACGCGGCGAATTTCGTCGTCCGTCATCGGCGCGTTGTGCGCGAAGTCGAAGCGGGTCTTGTCGGCATCGACGAGCGAGCCTTTTTGCTGCACGTGGCCGCCGAGCACTTCGCGCAGCGCCTTGTGCATCAGGTGCGTGGCCGAGTGATTGCGCGCGGTGCGGGCGCGGCGGATGGCGTCGATCTGCGCCTTCACGACGTCGCCGACCTTGAGCGTGCCTTGAGCGACCGTGCCGTGATGACCGACGACATCGGCTTGCACCTTCAGCGTGTCGGCCACTTCGAAGCGCGTCGCGGCATTGACGAGCACGCCCTGATCGCCCGCCTGACCGCCGGATTCCGCGTAAAACGGCGTGTGATCCAGCACGACGACCGCTTGTTGTCCCGCTTCCGCCTGCTGAACCGATGCGCCTTCGACATAAATCGCGACGATCTTCGCGTCGTCGAAAATGTCCTTCTCGTAACCGTGGAACGTGGTCTTCGCGCCGGAGTATTCCAGCCCCGCCGCGAGCTTGAACTTGCCGGCCGCGCGAGCCTGGTCGCGCTGGCGGGCCATCGCGTCGTCGAATGCGGGTTCGTCGACGGTCACGCCGCGCTCGCGGCACACGTCCGCTGTCAGGTCGAGCGGAAAGCCGTACGTGTCGTGCAGCTTGAACGCGAGTTCGCCGTCCAGCTGCTTCACGCCCTGCTTTTCGAGCTCCGCGAGTTCGCCTTCGAGGATCGACATGCCGTGCTCGATCGTCTCGAAGAAGCGTTCTTCTTCCTGACGGAGCACATCGGTGACGCGCTGCTGGGCGTCCGTCAGTTCGGGATACGCCGCGCCCATTTCAGCGACGAGGTCCGCCACGAGCTTGTGGAAGAACGCGCCCTTCTTGCCGAGCTTGTAGCCGTGGCGGATCGCGCGGCGCACGATACGGCGCAGCACATAGCCGCGGCCTTCGTTGCCGGGGATCACGCCGTCGACGATCAGGAACGAGCACGCGCGGATATGGTCGGCGATGACCTTGAGCGAGTTGTTTTCGAGGTCGGGGGTATTCGTTTCGCGCGCGGCGGCCTTGATGAGCGTCTGAAACAGATCGATCTCGTAGTTGCTGTGCACGTGCTGCAGCACTGCCGCGAGGCGTTCGAGGCCCATGCCGGTATCGACGCACTGCTTGGGCAGCGGCGTCATGTGGCCCTGGGCGTCGCGGTTGAACTGCATGAACACGAGATTCCAGATCTCGATGAAGCGGTCGCCGTCCTCTTCGGGAGACCCCGGCGGGCCGCCCCAGATTTCCGGGCCGTGGTCGTAAAACACTTCGGAGCACGGACCGCACGGGCCGGTGTCGGCCATCTGCCAAAAGTTGTCGGAGGCGTAGCGCGCGCCCTTGTTGTCGCCGATACGGATGATGCGCTCGACCGGCACGCCGATTTCCTTCGCCCAGATGTCGAAGGCCTCGTCGTCTTCCTGATAGACGGTGACGGTGAGCTTTTCGGCCGGCAGCATGTAGACCTTCGTCAACAGCTCCCAGCAATAATGGATGGCGTCGCGCTTGAAGTAGTCGCCGAACGAGAAGTTGCCGAGCATCTCGAAGAACGTGTGATGACGCGCGGTGTAGCCGACGTTCTCGAGGTCGTTGTGCTTGCCGCCCGCACGCACGCTGCGCTGCGCGGTGGTCGCGCGCGAATAGGGCCGCGACTCCGCGCCGAGGAACACGTCCTTGAACTGGACCATGCCCGAGTTGGTGAAAAGCAGCGTCGGGTCGTTGCCCGGCACGAGGCTCGACGAGCGGACGATCGTGTGACCCTTCGATTCGAAAAACTTCAGGAATTTCTCGCGTATTTCGGCGGCTTTCATGGCGTACGGGGCTTTTTGCGTTCTGCTGGTTTTCTGACGAAGCCTTTCCGGAGGCCGTATCGGGGCCTTTCGGCAAGACTAAAAGTAAGTTTTTGATTATACGGGATCGGCCCGTCGCCACCGCGCCCGGCGACGCTGCTGCGTTAAGCTTGCACCTGGCCCGTTCGAGGAACGTCGAGCCTTCAAAAAAAACCGGAGACAAAGCCTGTGGGAGCCCTAAGCCACATCCGCGTACTGGACCTGACCCGCGTGCTGGCGGGTCCGTGGTGCGCCCAGACGCTGAGCGACCTCGGCGCGGACGTCATCAAGATCGAGCGGCCGCAAACCGGCGACGACACTCGCCACTGGGGTCCGCCGTACCTGAAGACCCCCGATGGCGACGACACCCGCGAAGCCGCGTATTACCTCGCGGCGAACCGCAACAAGCGTTCGGTGACGGTCGACATCGCCACGCCGCAGGGACAGCAGATCGTCCGCGAACTGGCTGCGCACAGCGATGTCGTGCTCGAGAACTACAAGGTCGGTCAACTGAAGAAGTACGGGCTCGACTACGAGTCGCTCAAGCGCGTGAAGCCGGACATCGTCTATTGCTCGGTGACGGGCTTCGGGCAGACCGGGCCGTATGCGCAGCGGGCGGGCTATGACTTCATCATCCAGGGCATCGGCGGATTCATGAGCATCACCGGCGAGCGCGACGGCCAGCCAGGCGGCGGGCCGCAGAAAGCCGGCGTCGCGATTGCGGACCTGATGACCGGCATGTATGCGACGGTCGGCGTGCTCGCGGCGCTCGCGCATCGCGACCGGACGGGCGAAGGGCAATACATCGATATGGCGCTGCTCGATGTGCAGGTCGCGATGCTCGCCAACATGAACACGAACTTTCTGGCGAGCGGCAAGCCGCCGGTGCGCTGGGGCAACGCGCATCCGAACATCGTGCCGTATCAGACGTTTCAGGCGAGCGATGGATGGATCATCGTCGCCGTGGGCAACGATGGCCAGTTCCGCAAGTTCGTGGAAGCCGGCGGACGGGCGGAACTCGCCGACGATGCGCGCTTCGCCGCGAATCCGTCGCGCGTGCGCAATCGCGATGCGCTCGTGCCGATCCTTGCGGACATGGTCCGCACGCGCGGCAAGCACGAATGGCTCGCGGCGCTGGAAGCGGCGGGCGTGCCTTGCGGGCCGATCAACGATCTCGGCGAAGTGTTCGACGATCCTCAGGTGATCGCGCGTGAGATGCAGATCGATTTGCCGCATCCGGAAGCGGGCGCGGTGAAGCTCGTCGCGAATCCGATCAAGATGAGCGCGACGCCGCCCGAAGCGCGCACGCATCCGCCGATGCTCGGAGAACACACGGTCAGCGTGCTTTCCGGTGTGCTGGGGTATGACGAGGCGCGGATCGCGCAGTTGCGGGAGGGGAAGGTGATTTGAGGCTTTGGAAGATGCGCTGGCGTTGCTGGATGCCGGAGCGCATCGATATCGCGCGACTTACCGCGTCCCCGCCCCGATCAGCCCGCCCGCCGCCGCTCCGGCGATAGTCCCCACGGGCCCGCCCGTCAGCACATAGCCGAGCGCGCCGCCCGCGCCCGCGCCGATAGCCGCGTGAGCCTGCTGGCGCGACAATCCCGAGCACGCTGCGAGGCTCGAAACGAGGGCGGCCGCAGCCGCGAGCTTCATGGTCGTAATGGCGATCTTCTTCATGGTCGAATCCTTCTGTTGTCGTTGTGATGTCTTGTGTCCTGCGCCCGGCGCTTCATAAGCCGCCGGAATCGCACGTGGCGAGGCGATCATAAAATTTCCCGAACGCCGCCCACAAGCCGATTTACGTCCCGTTACCGTCGTTACGATCGACACCTGCACCCCTCGCGCAGCCGACGCCGCAAGCAAGCCCGGCACGGTTGCGTAAGGTAGAATCGTCCCGATATTCAACGCATTCGAACGCGTTCCGGCCGCGAGGAACGTTTCCCGAACCGATCCCCACGCAGCAACACGTTGGCACTCTTTTTCGCATGAACACCGATCGCAACGACGCCCCGGCGCCATCCAATTTCATCCGCAACATCATCGAAGACGACAACCGCTCCGGCAAATGGGCGCAGCGCGTCGAAACGCGCTTTCCGCCCGAGCCGAACGGCTATCTGCACATCGGCCATGCGAAGAGCATCTGCGTGAACTTCGGGCTGGCCGCGGACTACGGCGGCGTCTGCCATCTGCGTTTCGACGACACGAATCCCGAAAAGGAAAGCGTCGAATACGTCGATTCCATCATCGATGCCGTCAAGTGGCTCGGCTTCGACTGGAACAAGGACGGCCGCGAGCACAAGTACTTCGCGAGCGACTACTACGACAAGCTGTACGAATTCGCCGAGAAGCTCATCGAGAAAGGCCAGGCCTACGTCGACAGCCAGAGCGCCGAAGAAATGCGCGCGACGCGCGGCTCCGCCACCGAAGCGGGCATCAACTCGCCGTATCGCAACCGCACGCCCGAAGAGAATCTCGATCTCTTCCGCCGCATGAAGGCCGGCGAGTTCAAGGAAGGCGAACACGTGCTGCGCGCGAAGATCGACATGGCGTCGCCCAACTTCAACATGCGCGATCCGGTGATCTACCGCATCCGCTTCGCGCATCACTACCGCACGGGCGACAAGTGGTGCATTTACCCGATGTACGACTACGCGCACTGCGTATCGGATGCGCTCGAAAACATCACGCATTCGCTCTGTACGCTCGAATTCGAAGATCATCGCCCGCTCTACGACTGGTTCCTCGTGCAACTCGCGAATGACGGCGTGTTCGTGCGTCCGTTGCCGCAGCAAATCGAATTCTCGCGGCTCAACCTGACCTATGCGATCACCAGCAAGCGCAAGCTGCTGCAGCTCGTGCAGGAGAACCACGTCGAAGGCTGGGACGATCCGCGCATGCCGACCATCGTCGGCGTGCGGCGGCGCGGCTTCACGCCCGAAAGCATCCGGCTGATGGTGGAGCGTGTCGGCGTGACGAAGGTCGATTCGTGGATCGACATGAGCATCCTCGAAGGCGCGCTGCGCGACGATCTCGACGAGAAAGCGCCGCGCGCCATCGCCGTGCTCGACCCGCTCAAGCTCATCATCGATAACTATCCGGAAGGCCAGACCGACGAGTGCAGCGCGCCGGTGCATCCGCATCACGCGGATCGCGGCACGCGCACGTTCCCGTTCTCCCGCGAGCTGTGGATCGAGCGTGAAGACTTCCAGGAAACGCCGCCGAAGGGCTACTTCCGCCTCTTTCCCGGCAACAAGGTGCGCCTGAAATACGGCTTCGTCGTCGAATGCACCGGCGCGGACAAGGACGAAAACGGCAACGTGATCGCCGTCCATTGCAACTACTTTCCGGACAGCAAATCGGGCACCGAAGGCGCCAACGCGTACAAGGTCAAGGGCACGATCCACTGGGTCAGCGCGGCCACGGCCTATGCCGCCGAAGTGCGCATCTATGACCGCCTGTTCAAGGAGCCGCAGCCCGGCGCGGGCGGCGCGGAGTTTCTGGATGCGCTCAACCCCGAATCGAAGCGCGTCGTGAACGCGTATCTCGAACCGAGCGCCCGCGAGGCGCTGCCCGAGGACCGCTTCCAGTTCGAGCGGCACGGCTATTTCGTCGCGGATCGCGTGGATTCGCAGCCGGGCAAGCCGGTGTTCAACCGCATCGTCAGCCTGCGCGACAGCTGGGGCAAGCCGGCCTGAGGACCTGACACCGGCCGCATCGCCGGAAGGACGCCGCACGGCCATGCGGCGTCCGCTCGCTGCAACGAAGTCGAGCAAGACCCCGCCGCTTCAAACGAGGAACATCATGAAGCTGCCGCATCACCCGTTGCTAACGCATCGCATTTCGTGGGCAATCGCAACCGCCCTCTCGTTCGCGACGCTTCCCGTTCATGCCGCCACCGCTGCGGAGATTTCATCGGCGCAGGCGCTCGTCGATCAGATGCCGCCATCGGCCACGCTGCGCAAGATTGCCGAGAACGGGGCGATCGTGCTGGGCGCGCGCGAATCGTCGATTCCGTTCTCCTACATGGTGAAGCAGCAGCCGACGGGCTACTCGTATGCGATCGCGCTCAAGGTGGTCGACGAGGTCAAGCAGCGGCTCAAGATGCCGAATCTCGCAGTGAAGCACGTGGTCGTCACGTCCGCGAACCGCATCTCCTACGTGGTGAACAATCAGGTCGATCTCGAATGCGGCTCGACCGCGCATCTCGCGGAACGCGATCCGCTCGTCGCGTTTTCGAACAGCTTCTTTCAGTACGGCATCCGCATGGCGGTGAAGCGCAAGTCGGGCATTCGCGATTACGCCGATCTCGCCGGCAAGACCGTCGCGACGACCGCGGGCACGTCCGATGAGCGCATCCTTCGGCAAATGACGATGGACCGGAAACTCAACCTGCGCATCATCAGCGCGCGCGATCACGCCGAAGGTTTCGCGGCGCTCAAGCACGATCGCGCCGTCGCGTTCGTGATGGACGATCCGCTGCTTTACGGGCAGATCGCCGAGCAGGGCCCGGCGCGCCACGAATACGCGGTGACGGGCGAATCGCTTGCGAACGAAGCGTATGGCTGCATGATGCGCAAGGGCGATCCCGTGTTCAAGCGCATCGTCGATGACGTGATCGCCCACATGCAGCGCTCCGGCGAAGCCACGAAGCTCTACGAAGCGTGGTTCATGCAGCCGATTCCGCCGGCCGGCATCAACCTGCAATTCCCGATGTCGGCGGAAATGAAGGCGCTCTTCGCCAACCCGAACGACCGCACGATCGACTGAACCGCCGCGCGCGAGACCGGTTCAGTCGAGCGCTTCGTTCAGCTCGGCAAGCGATAGCGTGGTCTGAAAGAGCCGCGCAAGGCTGCGGCTCGCGAAGCGGTCGACGTCGGCGGGGCTCACCCAGCGGTACGCGTCCATTTCCGGGATCATCGTGCCATCGCCATAACGCGGGAAATACGATTCGCACACGCAGTTCGCGAGATCGACTTCGTCGTCGTTCACGCGCACGGCGAACAGATGCAGGTCCTTGTCGCGCCGATAGACGAAGCGGCCCAGATCCTTAAGATGCGTGAGCCGTTCCGGTGACAGCACGATGCCCGTCTCCTCGACGAGTTCGCGCAACGCGGCGTCACGCGGGCTCTCGCCGGGATCGGCCTGGCCCTTGGGCACGTCCCAATGCGTGGTTTCGGTGGCGTGGCACAGCAGGACATCGCCGTGTGCGTTCAGCATGACCACGCCGCACGATACGGTGCGGCCGGTCATCGCGTCAGGGCTTCCGTCGTGGTCATTGCTTCTTCAGCTTCCACTTGCCGTCGGCCTGCTTGCAGGTCGTCGGCGTCCAGGTCTGCGTCTGCCCTTTCGCGTGCGCGACGAGCGTGATCTTGCGGCATTGCAGGCCGTCCGCTTCGAAGGTCTCGTGCGGCGTCACCGTGCCGTTGATCGGCACCGGATTGCCCGCGCCCTCGTTGTTCCAGTCGAGCGATTCGCCGTCCTTCTTGGTGTCGAGCGCAACCTGCGCGGCCTTGTTGAGGGCCTGCAGATCGCGCTGCTTCATGTAGGTGATCGGCGTGTTGTTCAGAAAGCCCAGGTTGGCGGCGAATGCACCTGCGCTCGATACAGCAAGCGCGGCAGCCGCGATCGTCCGGATGCAGGCTTGAGCAAGCGCTCGATGATGAATCGGCATGAAAGAATCTCCTCGTTGCGGAATCGTCCGGCGGGCGGGCCGCACGAACGCAACGAGGATAGCATGAGGCGCTTTCGCGTCACGCCCCGGGCGTCTCAGTCGGCAGCGGCCTTCATGTCCTGCACCGCCGTGCCCTTTTGCGAGTCCTTGTCTTTCGCGGGATCGTAGCCGTCGGTGAGCGTGCCGAGGAACGCGACGACATCCCTGATCTCGGCATCGTCGAGTGCGGGTTTGTCGCCACGCTTGCGATCGAACGGCGGCTCCGTGTTGATGTTGTCCCAATAGCGGCGCGGCAGGTCGTCGAACTTCCGCACGACGCCCTTCTTCGATACGGGATAGAACCTCTCGGGATTCGTATCGCGCTGCGCGTAGAAGCGCACGACGTCGTCGAGCGAATGATAGATGCCGTTATGGAAGAACGTCTTGCGTGTCGCGACGTTGCGCAGCGACGGCGTGCGGAAGAGGCCGCAGAACTCGTCGCGTCCCTTCAGGTCCGTGCGCTCGGGACCGCAGGCGCCGAGATCGTGGAACCGCTGATCCTGGTTGACCGGCAACGCGCGATTGCGCGGCACGCCGATCGCGATCAGCCCGAAGTCGCTGAACTGCGGCGGTGAGCCGTCCTTCGCGCGCTGGCTGATATGGCACGCCGCGCAGTTGCCCTTCTTCTCGTCGTTGAAAAGCTGCAGCCCGTGCAACTCGGCATCGTTGAGCTTCGCGCGGCCGGCGAGGAACGCATCGTATTTGCTCGTGTAGGGGAAGAAGTTTTGCGGCGTCTGTTCGAATGCTTCGAGCGATGCGAGCACGGCCGCGAACGTCTTGTCGCTGCTATCGAGGACATTCGGGCCGAACGCCCGACGGAAATCGTCCGCATAAGCCGATGCCTTCACCGCCTGCGCCACCTTCGCGGGCGTGCTGCCCATCTCGAACGACGACAGCAACGGGATGCGCGCCTGATCCGACCCGTGATCGACGCGGCCATCCCACGTGAGGCCGCCGGTCGGGCCGGCATCGACGCTTTCGTCGCCTTCGTCGTCCGAGTCGTGGAAATGCTCGCTGAACTGCGGCACCGATTGCAGATACCTGAGCGACGGCACTGCCCGAAAGCCGGACCGATGCAGGTCGCTGCCGCCGAGTTGCACGGACAGCGCATTGGGCGGGCCGAACGCATGGCCCGGACTATGACACGACGCACACGCGAGCTTGCCCGACCCCGACAACGCGGGATCGGAGAACAGCTTCTCGCCGATCGACGACATCATCTTCACATGCGCGAAGACTTCGGCGCGCGATTGCGCTTGCGTCGGCGGGTTCGTTGCTGCATTGGCCTCTCGCGAATCGCACCCGCTCAATGCCGCGGACAAGGCAGCGAGCGTGATGGCGCACACAACGAACGAAGAACGCATCGAAGGCATGGACGTGATGACGGTAATCGAAGATGCCGCAGCGTATGTCGTTCATGTTTCCTTTATGTGACAAGCCACGCTTGCGTCATATCGGCGAACTGTCAAGCGAACATTACACCGCCGAAAGCGCCTTTACATACCGGCGTAAAAGAGCGGCGGCACACTGCGCACGCCGGCGGGCAAAATGCTTCGTCGATACGACGGACTCACGTCATGCGCCGGCTCCCCAACACAAGAGAGAGCCTAATGAACAAGAAACTCGTTTGCGCGGCGCCGATCGCCTCGGCGCTCGCATTCGGACTGTACGCATGCGGCGGCGACGATCATCGCAGCGACGACATCGGATCGGTGAAGAATGTCGTCGTGATTTATGCGGAGAACCGCAGCTTCGACAATCTCTATGGCGGCTTTCCCGGCGCGAATGGCTTGCAGAACGTGACGGCCGCGAGCGCGCAACAGTTGGATCGCGACGGCAGCGTGTTGCCGACCTTGCCGAAGATCTGGTCGGGCCTGACCGCGACGGGCGTGACGCCCGCGATCGGCGAAGCGATGACGGCCAATCTGCCGAACGCGCCCTTCGCGATCGACGATCCGAACGGCTTCAACACGCCGCTTTCCGTCACGACGCGCGACCTGTATCACCGCTTCTACGAGAACCAGATGCAGATCGATGGCGGCAAGAACGACAAGTTCGCCGCATGGGCCGATTCCGGCGGCCTCGTGATGGGCCACTACAGCACGCCGCCTGCGAAGCTGCCGCTGTGGAAGGTCGCGCAACAATACACGCTCGCCGACAACTTCTTCATGGGCGCGTTCGGCGGCTCGTTCCTGAATCACCAGTGGCTCGTCTGCGCCTGCACGCCGACGTATCCGAACGCCGACAAGAGCGTGGCGAAGGGCTCGATCTCGGTCGTCAATGCGGATGGCGTATCGCTGACGCTCGCATCGAATAGTCCGGCGTCGGCGCTCGGCGGCGCACCGAAGTACGTGAACTCGGGCAACCTCACGCCCGATTTCTACGCGGTCAACACGATGCAGCCGCCGTACCAGCCGAGCGGCAACGCGCCGGCATCGGGCGGCGATGCGACGCTCGCCGATCCGTCCGCCGCGACGACGCTGCCGCCGCAGACATCGACGCACATTGGCGACCTGCTCAACAAAGCGGGCGTGAGCTGGGCGTGGTATGGCGGCTCATGGGGCGCGGCGCTGGCGAACCGCTCGGTCATCGGCGGTGCGCCGAATACGGTGCCGAACTTTCAGACGCATCATCAGCCGTTCAACTACTTCGCCGATCTCGCGCCGGGTACGGCCAATCGCGCGCAGCACCTGCTCGATGGCGGCACGAACGGCGCCGAGTTCATCAAGGCGATCGACGCGGGCACGCTGCCGCAAGTGTCGTTCTACAAGCCGCAAGGCAACCTGAACGAGCACGCCGGTTATACGGATGTGGCATCGGGCGATCGGCACATCGCGGATCTCATCACGCACCTGCAAAACAGTCCGCAGTGGAAGAACATGGTCGTGATCGTGACGTACGATGAAAACGGCGGCTTCTGGGATCACGTCGCGCCGCCGAAGGGCGATCGCTGGGGCCCGGGTACACGCATTCCGGCGCTGATCGTGTCGCCGTATGCGAAGAAGGGATTCGTCGATCATACGCAGTACGATACGACGTCGATCCTGCGGTTCATCACGAAGCGCTATTCGCTGCCGACGCTGCCGGGCATCGCCGCCCGCGACGCGGCGCTGACCGCGAACGGCGGCAAGCCGATGGGCGATCTGACGAACGCGCTCGACTTCGCACAGTAAGTTGTCTTGCCGATGCAGCGGGCCGCTATCTCTGAGTGCGGCCCGCTTCGCTTTTGGCGCGTGCTTTCAGCGCACGAGATGGCTCGCGAAGAAGTCGTCGAGGATATCGGTCATCTGCCATACGGGACAAGGCCGTCGGCAATGGCCGTCGTAGCCCGCTTCCCGCAGATGCGCGAGCGGTTCTTCGGGCAGGAAGCCGCTCATCGCGATGATGAGGCGGTCGGCGTCGTCATCGTGGCTGTTGCGCAGATCGCGCACGAGCGCATAGTTGCCGCAGCCGCCGATGCGCGTATCGACGAACACCGCATGCGGACGCCATTCGCCGATGCTGCGCTTGAGCGATGACGCGTCCGCGGCGTATTGCGACGGAAAGCCCTTGAGGTCGAAGAGCGAGACGAGCGATTCGCCGAGCGCGCGTTCGGTGAGAGCGACGAGCACGCGACGCGAATCGGCAGCCATGCGCAGCCGCTTGCGATTCCATAGCGCGCTTTGGGACGAACTCGTTTCGTATGCCCGGTTGTTCAAGATCGCCCTCGTTCGACGGTGCGGACGGTGCATGGCGCTTCATCGCGATGCATGGGTGCACCGGGGTGGATCGGTATTGCGAGTTGCGGGGGTATTCGGGAAGGGTGTGGCAGGAAGCGGGCCAGTGCTCAATGCCGGTGTGATATGCACCGCTCATTGGAAATTCACGCCCGTTGCCTCGAATTCGGCAAGGATCTCTGCGTGAAACGATGCCCGAATAAACTTAATTAGCTTGAGCGGCTTGTCTTTGCCCCAAGGATATGAATCATCCAGAGTAGAACGCGCACGTCTGATTTCTCGCGGATTGAAATCGACGAGAACCGTCCACGGAATAAACTAGGTTTTCAATCAACAAGTCCGTCAGCAAGCGCGTCGTGGAAGAAGCCTTATCGGGCGATAACGTTTGCACAGATTCGATGCCACGAATCGGAATACCGGAACGCCAGCATTCATTTGCCTTTGTCGCGTGTGTCCAGTTCGTCCCAATCGACCGGGTTCGCCATATCGAACTGCAGGCGAGCACGCAATTCCGGATGCACGGATGCCTGGTTCAGCGCGGCCATACCACCGATCTGGCGAAGAACCTCGTCCGTTATAAGTGACTGACTATTGTTGTCGGCCCCTAAGGGAAGGTTCATCGTGAACCCGCGAGCAGCCTGGCGATCGATTGCAACTTGCACCTCGTCGCGATACACCGTGCAGAGCTGAAGCTGTTGCGTCTGCTCGTTGTAGAAAACGATAGTGGCAGTTCGACGTTGTGTCATTAGAAACCTCGGCAAGTCTGATAATTGTGGAAGGCAGTCTCCTTGCAGACTCCGTAGGCCCGGACATCTTGCGTCATCGCACGGACAAAATCACACTGCTTCATCTCGAACCGATACGCAGCGAAGCAGTCGGCTTCATCAGCGTCACTGATACTGCGGGCTGCGAGTTCAAAGGTATCGCCGCCCGCTATATCTGCCCGATACTCGAAAGCCTGCCCATCCGCGAGCGCCATCGCTTCGGGTATGTCCGATGTTGCATCGAGATTCTGCGGCACGCGTGGCGTCTTGCCGTACATCCGCTGTGCGCAAGACCGAGGATCGAGCCGTTCGGTTCGCTCGACGGGCGCGGGCCGCTCCCGCCGGCGTTTTCGCATCGCCTCGACGCAGGCGCGCAAGTCGTCACGCTTCGGCACGAACACCAATCGACCCTTCTTGATCTCGTCACAGACGGCCTGAATAATGTGCCGCTTATCGCTCCATACCCATTCCGGGAACGATTCATCGGAGCGCGCAAGTATCGAACGGAACGCATCGTCCTCGCACGTCAGCAAAAGCATGTCTATGCCTTCGAGAAATGCAACCCGAGCAATCTTCATCGCCTGAATGATGTCCTCGACCTCATCAGCCGTGATCTCCGTGAAATGCCGATCCGTGCCAAATGCATAATGACGCGCCGGATCGAACATGCCGGGATGCTGGACGCTCAGATAGAGTGACTGCTTCAGGCTCGGCCAGAACAGCGACAGATACGCCGGGTTGTCATGGTAGCCGCCATAGTAGGGACCAAGGTGAAACACTCGCCGCATCTCCATCGGTTGTTCTGTACTTGAACAACATAGTGATTCGAATAGCGACGCGGCGCCAGTGAGTTATTCCGAAAGTCGAATGCCCTTCACGACGAAGATTCGTGTACCGATTGCTCCCGGTCGGGTTACACAATGAACGCCCGCGCCCGTTTCAATCGGGGCTGTAAAAAGCCGGTCTGAATGGATGCGGAATCGGCTTTCCGGCGTCAACGAACGAGTAAGACCGAGGGAAGAACCGGCGGCAGTATCGCCCGTAAGAATCGCCATTTGAATAGAGAGCCGGCGGTTTGCAACAAACAGGACGATGGCATGAAGCCAAGAAGTGAAGAGAGCCACGGCGCAAGACACCGCAACGCTTGCTGATATTGGCCCGCCCTACACGATTCGAACGTGTGACCTACGGCTTAGAAGGCCGTTGCTCTATCCAACTGAGCTAAGGGCGGGTATGGCGCAGCAGAGAACCCGGGATTTTACCTCATCCGCCCTGCCGCGCGTCTAGCCGTCATCACACGGGCTGTCCGTGCGTCATGAACCAGCCGAGAAAGAACACGCCCGCGATCACGCAGTACACGCCGAACGAAGCCAGCTTGCCGTGGCCTTCGAAGTAGCGCATCAGGAACCGCACGCTCAGATACGCCGCGATGCCCGTCAGCACGCCGCCCAGCAGCGCATCGGCCAATTGGCCCGGCGCGTGAAAGAGCTTCGGCAGTTCGAGCACGCCCGCCGCGAAGATGATCGGCGTGCCCAGCAAAAACGAAAACTCCGCCGCTGCTTCCGCCGTGAGCCCCGCGCCGACGCCTGCGATCATCGTCAGGCCGCTGCGGGAAAAGCCCGGAATCAGCGCGCCGATCTGCGCCAGCCCCACGAGAAACGCCTGCCTGAACGTCAGCTTCTCCGGCGCACGCGACGCACGGTTGCGCTGCAAGCGATCGCCCAGCCACAACAACACGCCATTGACGATCAGCGCCGCCGCGACGATCCGCAAGTCGTGAAAAAACGCCTCGAGCCGTTTCTCCAGCACGAGGCCCACGATGCCCGTCGGAATCGTACCGATGATGAGCGCCCACATCATGTGGCCGTCCTCGTTCCGGCGACCGCCGAGCGACGCGAACCAGCCGCCGATCAGCGCAACCCAGCGCTTGCGGAAATACCAGAGCAGCGCGATAGCCGTGCCGAGATGCAGCGCGACGAGAAACGGCAGCAACTGCGGCGCATGTTTATCGATATGCATGCCGATGACGCCGGGCACGAGCAACGTATGGCCCAGACTGCTGACCGGAAAGAGTTCGGTCACGCCCTGAAGCACACTGAGAAAAACGAGAAACCAGAGAGTCACGCGACGGTCCTTGTCGTGAAGAGAAAAGAGGACGCGCCGCAGCCGCTTCGCAGCCGCTTGCCGATTCGAAAAGCGTGGCGGAAGAGGAAAGAGGAATGGTGCGGCGCGCAAGCCGGGACCGATTATGCCTAGGGGCTTAGGGAGCGCCAAGCGCTACGCGCACACAAGAAGACGCCGACAGCTAACCGTCGGCGAAAGAGAAAACATTCGCAAGCAAATACAAAGGAAACCGAAAGAACAGCGCCAAACCCTGCGTGATCCGTCAGCCCTTGAGCTTGTACAGAAAGATTGCCGTGCTCGCGCCGAAG
This sequence comes from Caballeronia sp. LZ016, assembly GCF_031450805.1. Taxonomy (NCBI): domain Bacteria; kingdom Pseudomonadati; phylum Pseudomonadota; class Betaproteobacteria; order Burkholderiales; family Burkholderiaceae; genus Caballeronia; species Caballeronia sp. LZ016. Next base: position 1,786,710 of record NZ_JARTVY010000001.1, on the reverse strand, counting down.
AGGCCGAACATCGCGACACCCATCGCCATCGCCAGATCCATACCGACTCCTGTCCGTCTGATTCCCAACATTCGGAGGATATAACAACACATTGCAATTGCCTTCGACAGTCGCAATTTCCCGCAGAGGGTTTCTCCGCATGAAAAAGCGAGGCAGAATCGGCGAATCCCGTAACCAGTCGCCGGCTCCCCATTCAAGCCGCGCGCCGCCTCAGACGGAGTGCGTTGCCACCATGTCATCCGAGAAAGACATCATCGAAATAGAGCGCGACGGCGCCGTCATCCAGCTTGCGCCCAACGCGGGCGGCCGGCTCATGACTTGGCGCGTCGGCGGCGAGCCGGTCATCCACTGGCCCGATCCGCTCGATGACGCCGCCTGGTCGAACGCCGCGAAAATCCGCGGCGGCAATCCGCTGCTGTTCCCTTTCCTCGGCCGGCATTTCGTCGATGGCGAGATCGGCAAATGGCGCGATGCGGAGGGCATCGTGCATTCGCTGCCGACCCACGGCTTCGCGCGCAACCTGCCCTTCTCCGCCACGCGCGATGCCGACGGCCACGGGTTGCGCATGACCCTCGTCGATAGCGACGCCACCCGCGATGGCTACCCGTTCGCGTTTCGCTTCGAAGCGGCGTACCGCATCGTCGATGCGACGACGCTGGAAGTCGAGCTGACCACGTCGAATCCCGGCGAGGTCGCGTTGCCGTACTACACCGGGCATCACTTCTACTTTCATCTTCCGCACGGGCAGCGCGGCGAAAGCAGCGTCGAGCTGCCGCGCAGCGAACGGCGACGGCAGCAGCCGGACGGTTCGATCACCGACGCGCAGCCCGGCGCACCGCGTTACGCGCTCAGCGACGACAGCATCATCGATTGCTTCCACTGCCTGACGGGACCGTCCGACGAGCCGGTGCGCCTCGTGACGCCCGGCTTGAAACGCGTCGTCAGCTTCGAGCTGCATCAGCCGGACTCGGTGCCCTGGTACGCCGTCACGACGTGGACCGAATCGGGCGATTCGGACTTCTATTGCGTCGAACCGTGGATCGGCCTGCCCGACGCCATCCACAACGGGCGCGGCCTGCGCTGGCTCGCGCCGGGCAAGACGGAATCGGCGTTGCTGAGACTCGTGGTCACGCCGACGGAGTAAGACGCAAGCAAAGCAATGCCCCTTCTGTCGGACGGAACCCGAAACGGTAGAATCCTGCGTTTCGATCCGCCGGGCCAGCTGCTGTCCGGCGACGCTTTGCGAGGTCAGGTTTTGCGTAAGAGAAGTCGACTGTTCGTCTGCGCGTTGCTCACCGCTGTGCTCGCCGCCTGCGGGTCAGGGCCGGTCGCGCCGGGGTTTTATCGGGTGCAGCGGGGCGATACGCTGTACAAGATCGCGCGTGAGAATCGCACGTCGGTCAAGAACATCGCGCGCTGGAACACGCTCGCGAACCCGGATGCGATCGAGGTCGGGCAAGTGCTGCGCGTCGAGCCGCCCGCGGGCAGCGCGGCGTCCGCGGGCAGCCCGGGCGGCTCCGGCGGTCGCAGCACCGCGAAGAGCGACGCCTCCGCCGACGCGCGCGCATCCAGCGCGCCGGCGCCCGCCATGTCGTTGTCCTGGCCCGCGCAGGGCACGGTGATTCGCGGCTTCGACGGCAAGAACTCGAAGGGCATCGACATCGCGAATGCGGCCGGCACGCCGGTCGTCGCGGCGGCCGCGGGCAACGTCGTCTATGCGGGCAACGGCTTGCGCGGCTATGGAAACATGTTGATCGTGAAGCATAACGACGACTATCTGACCGCCTACGCCCACAACAGGACGCTGCTGGTCAAGGAAGGTCAGACCGTGCAGCAGGGGCAACAGATCGCCGAAATGGGCGACACGGACAGCGATCGCACGATGCTGCATTTCGAAGTGCGCTACATGGGCCGCTCGACGGACCCGTCGCGCTACCTGCCGCCGCGCTGAAAAGCGTGACGGCGTTGCGAGGAAGATGGATGAGATCGACGAAGAAGACGAATGCAGCCGCGATGTCCGCGGTGTTTGCCGCTGCGGCTTCGGTCGCCACGCTGGGCGGCTGCGCCCACAACGCGACCATGACTTACCTGCCCTCGGGCGATACCGGCTTCGCGATCAACTGCAGCGGCAGCGACGCCAGCACGAGCTGGGCGGCGTGCTACAAGCAGGCGGGCGAAGTATGCGGCGCGTACGGCTATGACGTCGTCTCGAAGGACGCCGATAACGGCGCGACAGCGGGCGGATCGGTCGCGGGCATCTTCGGCGCGAACATCAAGAATCGTTCGATGGTGATTCGCTGCAAGCAGTGATGCGCGCGGTCTCACGCGTCCGATGGCCCGCCGTCGCGGCGCTCGCGTGCCCGCGTTCGCCAGTGCCCCGACAACGGATCGATACGCGCGGCGAACGCCACGAGCGAAGCGATCGCGACAGGTGCGACGGCAGCGAAAACCCACAGCAGATTCATGGCGGAACCCATTTGCAACAAGGTGTCCGATCTTAACCGCGCGGAAAAAATTTCGCTTGAGCGGCAGCTAGAGGCTTTCGTCAAGTAGCGATGACCGATTCGGTCATCGAGCCGAAACGGTCTTTGTTATTCCGGCTGCGACGGCGCGATCAGCATCGACGGCGGACGCATATCGGTCGGCACGCCCTGATAGTCGGGCGGGTCCTGCGGCGGATGCTTGCGGTGAGCGGAGGAATCGGCGCATGCGGACAACGCGAGCGCAACGAGAACGAAGGCGGCGGAAAGAACGTGGCGCGGCATGAGGCCTCTTGGCGAGTGTCGAAAAGACGAAGGGGTTACAAGCCGTGACTTGTAACCCCTTCGTTTGTTTCGTGGTCGGAGCGAAAGGATTCGAACCTTCGACCCTCTGATCCCAAATCAGATGCGCTACCAGGCTGCGCTACGCTCCGACAAGCCGCGTATTGTAGCGTCGATGATCGACAACCGCAATGCAGCCCTGGCACGTATCGTTCTACGCAAGGTCGAAGGCACACGACCCCCTCACGGAGACGATCGATGAACCTCATTCTCTGGCGTCACGCCGAAGCCGAAGATCAGGCATCGAGCGACCTCGCGCGCCAACTGACGCCGCGCGGCCGCAAGCAGGCGCAGGGCATCGCGAAGTGGCTGAAGGCGCGTATCGACGATGACGCCCTCTTCCTCGCCAGCCCGGCGACGCGCACCATCCAGACCGTCGAGGCATTCGGCGACCGTTATCGCGTCGTCGATGACCTCGCGCCGGGCAAGACCGCCCAGCACGCGCTCGATGCCGCCGGCTGGCCGGAAGGGGCTGCCGGCACGGTCGTGATCGTCGGGCACCAGCCCACGCTCGGGCGCGTTGCCGCCTTGCTGATGACCGGGCAAGAAGCGGAGTGGTCGATCAAGAAAACCGGCATCTGGTGGTTCCAGGGGCGCACGCGCGGCGGCGACGGGCACATCGTCCTGCGTGCGGTGATGAATCCGGACATGCTGTAGCGAACGACGCGGCGGACCACGCGGCACGCGTGTGTCGTTTCATCGAAACGTCATTGCAAAGCCATGCGAGCGTCACCGGGCGTTACTACATTGGCGAGGAGTTCAAGCCACGTCCTGCCGAGGAACGCCCATGCAAGATCTGCCGACGCCCGTCCGTTCGCGCCGCCATCTTCCGCGCATCGCCGAAACCGTCACTAGCCAGCATCGCCTGCAAGTCGCGTGGGCGCGTTCCGACGACGCGCTGCGTGAAGGCCAGCGCCTGCGCTATCGCGTGTTCTCGGAAGAAATGGGCGCGCGTCTGCCCGGCCGCAGCGGCCTCGATGTCGACGAATTCGACGCCTACTGCGATCACCTGCTCGTGCGCGATCTCGACACGCTCAAAGTAGTCGGCACGTATCGCGTGCTGCCGCCGCATCAGGCTGCGCGCATCGGACGGCTTTACGCGGAAAGCGAATTCGATGTCTCGCGCCTCGCGCATCTGCGCCCGAAGCTCGTCGAAGTGGGACGCTCCTGCGTGCACGCCGACTACCGCAGCGGCGCGGTCATCATGTCGCTATGGGGCGGACTCGCCGCCTACATGATGCAGAACGGCTACGAGACGATGCTCGGCTGCGCGAGCGTCGGCATGAATGACGGCGGTCATTACGCGGCGAATCTGTATCACTCGCTATCCGCCGGCGCGCTCACCGCGCCCGAATACCGCGCGTTCCCGCATACGCCCCTGCCGGTGGATGACTTGCGCACCGGCGCCGCCGTCAACGCGCCGCCGCTCGTCAAAGGCTATCTGCGTCTCGGCGCGAAGATCTGCGGCGCGCCCGCGTGGGACCCCGACTTCAACACGGCGGATTTTCTGACGCTGTTCCGCCTGTCGGAGATCAACGCGCGTTACGCGCGGCACTTCATCGGCGATGCCGCGCGCTGAAACCGAAACGGAAGCCGAAGCCGAAGCCGAAGCCGAAGCCGAATAGCAAGCCCTTCATTCGCCCGTATAGACCACGCGATACGGGCGGCCGATCTTCTCCCACTCCATCGCTTCCTGAACGAGGCTGTAATCGGTAAGCGGGTTATTGGTCACCCACTGGCTCGGCAGACGCACTTCGAAGCCGCCCGCCGCCGCCCTCACCTCGATGCCCGGCAGCCCCACGTCCGTCCGGCGCCGCGACAGCAAAGCCGCAAGGCGCAGGCAAAAGAGCAGCGTCCAGTCGACGTCCCTCGCCTGCGCGAGCTTGCCGAGCTTGCCCGCGTGGCCGAGCACGAGCGCCGCGAGCCGTGCCTGATCGGTGCGCGAGAAGCCGGGCATGTCCGCATTGCTCGCGATATACGCCGAGTGCTTGTGGTACGCGCTATGTGCGATCGACAAGCCGATCTCGTGCAGCGACGCCGCCCACGCGAGGAACATGCGATTCTCCTGCCGACGCTCCGCATCCGGTTCGCCGAGCTGATCGTAGAAGCTGATCGCGAGATCGCCGATGCGCCCGGCCTGCGCGGCATCGACGCCATACCGGCGCTTGAAGCCTTCGACCGTCACCGTGCGCATGTCCTGGTGCTGCGAGCGGCCGAGCAGGTCGTACAGCACGCCGAGACGCAACGCGCCGTCGGTGGTATCGACATACTCGATGCCCAGTTCCTCGAACACCCCGAGCATGATCGACAGCCCGCCCGCCAGCACCGGAATGCGGTCGGGCTTCAGCGCGACGAGCTTCAGGCGGTTCACGTTCTCCGCCTTGATCAGCGCGCGCTTCAGGCGCTCGAGGCCGCCGCGTGAAATGCCGTGCGTGTATTGCGTGTCGTTGAAGCCGTTCGCTTCGACCAGTTCCGCGAGCGCGCGCGCCGTGCCGGATGAACCGATCGCCTGATCCCAGCCGGTCTGCTTGTACTCGCGCGAGATGATCTGGATTTCGCGCTTGGCGGCGAGCTCGGCCTGTCGCATCGTGAATTCGTCGACATTGCCGGCCGGGAAGAACTGGCGGCTATGACTCACACAGCCGATATAGAGGCTTTCCATGTGAATCGGCGTGTAGTGCGAGCCGATGATGAATTCCGTCGATCCCCCGCCGATATCCACGACGAGCCGCTTGCCCGTGCTCGCCGGCACCGAATGCGCCGCGCCGGCATAAATGAGGCGCGCCTCCTCGCGGCCCGCGATCACTTCGATCGGAAAACCCAGCGCGTTCTCCGCTTCGACGAGAAAGTCGTGCGCGTTCTTCGCGACGCGCAGCGTGTTCGTGGCGACCGCGCGCACCTGATCCGGATGAAAGTCGCGCAGACGTTCGCCGAAGCGCTTGAGCGCGTCCCAGCCGCGCAATTGCGACGCGCGGTCGAGCATCTTGTCGCGCGACAGCCCCGCCGCGAGCCGCACCGGTTCGCGCAAGGCGTCGACCTGATAGATCTGGCTGCCCGCAGGCGTTTCCTCGACGCGTCCGACGATCAGCCGGAAACTGTTCGATCCGAGGTCGACGGCGGCGAGGAGATGAGGATGAGTGACCATCGGAGATCCAGGAATCGTGAAGTGAGGAACGCAGCCGCACTGCTGCAGCGCACGAATTCTATTCCATGCCGCGCGAGGCGACGGATCCGGGAACGCGCGCCTGTGCTAGCGACGCTATTCGCAATGTGAGTAGAATTTGTGACAATCGTTCTGTCACAAAAAAGCCATCTTACTGTGAGATTATCTGAGCGTTCTTGTGCCCATCCGATCAAGACCCTTTCCTCACAGCCGATGCCGATACACTATCCGCTCTTTAACCGTGAACTCGGCATTCTAGGTTTCAACGAGCGGGTACTCGCGCAAGCGGCCGATACTTCGGTGCCCTTGCTGGAACGCCTGCGCTTTCTTTGCATCACCAGCAGCAATCTCGACGAGTTCTTCGAAGTCCGCATGGCCGGGCTCCAGGAACAGATGCGCGACAACCCCGGCTCGCTCTCGCCGGACGGCATGTCGCTGCAACACGTCTACGATCTCGTGTCCGAACGCGCACAACGCCTCGTGCATCAACAATACGCGATGCTGCACGACATCGTGCTGCCCGCGCTGGAAATGGAAGGCATCTATTTTCATGGCGTCGAAAGCTGGACCGAGCAGCAGACCGCGTGGGCGCGCGAATATTTCCTGAACGAACTGCTGCCGGTGCTGACGCCGATCGGCCTCGATCCCGCGCATCCGTTTCCGCGCGTGCTGAACAAGAGCCTCAACTTCGTCGTCGAACTGGAAGGCACGGACGCGTTCGGCCGCCAGGCGATGATGGGCATCGTGCAGGCGCCGCGCGCGCTGCCGCGCCTCGTGCGGATGCCGGAAGCGCTGTCGGGTTATCCGCATGGCTTCGTGCTGCTGAGCTCGTTCATGCAGCGCTTCGTGAGCGAACTGTTTCCGCATCTCCTCGTGCGCAACTGCAATCAGTTTCGCATCACGCGCAACAGCGAGCTTTTTGTCGATGAAGACGAAATCACGAATCTGCGCGTCGCGCTCCAGGGCGAATTGCCGGCGCGGCATCTCGGCAATGCGGTGCGGCTCGAAGTATCGGCGGAAACGCCACCGCATCTGATCCGCCGCCTGCTCGATGAAAGCCAGCTGAACGCGCGGGATTGTTATCGCGTGAACGGTCCGGTCAATCTCGTGCGGCTCATGCAGCTGCCCGAAATGGTGGACCGCCCGGACCTGAAGTTCGTGCCGCACATTCCGTCGGTGCCGAAGACGATCGCCAATGCGACGCATCTCTTCGATGTCATCGATCAGGGCGATATCCTGCTGCATCATCCGTACGAAAGTTTTCAGCCGGTGCTGGAGCTGCTGCTGCAGGCCGCGAAAGATCCGCAAGTGGTCGCGATCAAGCAGACCATCTACCGCACGGGGACCGATTCCCCGCTGATGGACGCGCTCATGCAGGCCGCGCGCAACGGCAAGGAAGTGACCGTGGTCGTCGAACTGCTCGCGCGCTTCGACGAAGAGACGAACATCAACTGGGCGTCGCAACTGGAAGCAGTCGGCGCGCATGTGGTGTATGGCGTCGTGGGTCACAAGTGTCACGCCAAGATGATGCTGATCGTGCGGCGCGTATCGAAGAACGGCAAGACCGTGCTCAAGCGTTACGCGCATCTCGGCACGGGCAACTATCATCCACGCACGGCGCGTCTCTATACCGACTTCGGCCTGATGACCGCCGATCAGCAGTTGTGCGAGGACGTGCATCACGTCTTTCAGCAGCTGACGGGCATCGGCGGCGAGATCACGCTGAATCAGCTCTGGCAGTCGCCGTTCACGCTGCATGCGAAGCTCATCGACGCGATCCGCGCCGAAGCCGAGCATGCGCGTGCCGGCCGCCGCGCGCGCATCGTCGCGAAGATGAATGCGCTGCTCGAACCGACCGTGATCGCCGCGCTTTACGAGGCATCGCATGCGGGCGTGAAGATCGATCTGATCGTGCGCGGCGTGTGTTCGCTCAAGCCGGGCGTCGAAGATCTTTCGGAGAACATCACGGTCAGATCCATCGTCGGGCGCTTTCTCGAGCATCATCGCATCTTCTATTTCTATGCGAACGGCAAGGAAGACGTGTATCTGTCGAGCGCCGACTGGATGGACCGCAACTTCTTTCGTCGCGTCGAAGTCGCGTTTCCGATTCGCGACAGGCGTCTCAAGCGCCGCGTGATCGCCGAGGGTTTGTCGGTGTGTCTCGGCGACAATCAGTCCGCATGGGTCATGCAAAGCGACGGGCACTATCGCAAGCGCCGCTCCGGCAAAGCCATTCGCAACGCGCAATTGGGCCTGCTCGCGAAGTTCTGCTCCTGAGCCTGATCCTGAGCCGAAGGGACGAAGCGGCTCACGCCGCCAGCGATTTCCTCAACGCGGTGCGCGATGCGGGAAAGCGCACGATGAACGTGCTGCCCCGCCCCACTTCACTCTTCACGTCGAGTTCGGCGTGATGCCGTTGCAGCACATGCTTGACGATGGCGAGGCCCAGTCCGGTGCCGCCGGTATCGCGAGAACGGCTGCGGTCGATGCGGTAAAAACGCTCCGTCAGACGCGGAATATGTTCCGCGGCGATACCCGGCCCGCTGTCGCGCACGATGAACACGGCGCGATCGTTCTCACGCTGCCAGGTCACATCGATTGCGCCGCCTTCGGGCGTATAACGCACGGCGTTCGTCACCAGATTGCCGAGCGCGCTGACCACTTCCGTCTCCGCGCCCGCCACCGTCACTGCATCGTCCACATGAAAGGCAATGCGATGATGCCCGCCCGACAGATTGTTCGCATCGTTCTCCAGATGACGGAGCACGGCGCGCATGTCGAGCAGGTCGTCGCTCGGGGGATGGATATCGCCTTCGAGATTCGCAAGCACGAGCAGGTCGCGCACGATGTTCTGCATGCGCGTCGCCTGGTTGTCCATCATGTCGAGATAGCGCCGGCGATCGGTTTCGTCGAGCGGCAGATCGCGCAGCGTTTCCAGAAAGCCCGCCAGCACCGTCAAAGGCGTCTTCAGTTCGTGCGATACGTTCGCGACGAAATCGCGGCGCATGGAATCGGTGCGCTCGAGTTCGGTGATGTCCTGCGTGAGAATGAGCTTGCGATGCTCGCCATAAGGAAACACCTGCACGGAGATGGTCCGCTGCCGGTTTTCGCCCATGCCGCGCATGATCAGCATCTGCTCGTAATGATGCGAATTCAGATAGCGGATGAAGTCCGGCTGACGCACGAGATGCGTGATGTGCTGACGCATGTCGCGCTTTGCATCGAGCCCGAAGTGCGTCTCGGCGATGGCGTTGCACCACTCGATCTGATCGTGGTCGTCGAGCATTGCAACGCCGTTGGGCGACGCCTGGATCGCCTGGATAAAGCGCGAATGCTGCTGCTCGACCTGCCGCACTTGTGCGTGCCAGCGCTTTGCGAGCTTGTGCAGGCGATAGTAGATTTCACCCCAGATGCCGAGCGCGCTGGGCACTTCGCCGTACACCGGCGCTTCGAGCAGGCGCCATAGACGCTGCGTGTGGAACGTGCTGAAGAGCGTCTGCACGACCAGCATGAACACCGCGAACCCGAGCGCCGCCGAGACGCCTGCGAATGCGCCGATGGCGGCGCTGATCGCGGCCAGCAGGGCGAGGGACACGATGGACCGCGTCCAGATGATGTTCATGTTGTCGTTCGATCAGTGACTGCGAATGGATGCGCCGATTTCACGCGCCCTTCGCCAGCCGATAGCCGCTGCCGCGCACCGTTTCGATCATAGCATCGCAACCGGCGGGCTTGAGCGCGGCCCGCAGGCGCTTGATATGCACATCGACTGTTCGTTCTTCGACGAACACGTGATCGCCCCAAACCTGATCGAGCAGTTGCGTACGGCTGTGCACGCGTTCAGGATGCGTCATGAAGAAGTGCAGCAGGCGGAATTCGGTCGGGCCGAGATCGAGCTTGATGTCGTTGCCCGAATGACTCGCGGCCACGCGATGCGTCGCCGGGTCGAGCCGCAGGCCGTTGATCGCGACCACGTCTTCGGTCAATTGCGGCGCGCGCCGGCGCAGCACCGCCTTGATGCGCGCCATCAGTTCCTTCGGCGAGAAAGGCTTCGTGACGTAATCGTCCGCGCCGATTTCGAGCCCGAGCACCTTGTCCTGCTCGTCGCCGCGCGCGGTCAGCATGATGATCGGGATATGCTTCGTGCGTTCGTGATTGCGCAGCTCGCGCGCGAACGTGACACCGGACTTGCCCGGCAGCATCCAGTCGAGCAGCACGAGATCGGGCAGCACGTCGCTGATGAGGTTCTGCGCCTGCTCGGCGTTGTACGCGCGAATCGGGCAATGTCCCGCATGTTGCAGGTTCACCGCGATGAGTTCGGAGATCGCGGGTTCGTCTTCGACGACGAGGATACTGCTGGGCATCGGCACCTCTTTGACCTTTGCTGGAAGTGGAAGGAGGATTAGCTGAGCGCTTCGCGTTCGAGCTGGTCGCGCGAGATATGGCGCACGTCGGTCCCCTTCACGATATAGATGATGAACTCGGCGATGTTCTTTGCGTGATCGCCGATGCGCTCCACCGCTTTCGCGATGAACAGGTAATCGAGGCCCGCCGAAATGGTGCGCGGATCCTCCATCATGTAGGTGACGAGCTTGCGCACGAAGGCGCGGAATTCTTCGTCGATGGCCTTGTCGTCGCGCACGATCTGCGCGGCGGCGACCGTGTCGAGGCGCGCGAAGGCATCGAGCGCGCGGCGCAGAATGGACACCGCCATTTCGCCCGACAGCTTGATTTCCGCGATATTCACGGTGCGTCCCGCGCCGTCCTCGTTGATGCGCTTCACGCGCTTGGCGATCTTTTCGGCTTCGTCGCCGGCGCGTTCGAGATTCGTGATGGTCTTCGAGATCGCCATGAGCAGGCGCAGGTCGCGTGCGGCCGGCTGGCGGCGCGCGATGATGTTGCTGCACTCCTCGTCGATTTCGACTTCCATCATGTTGAGGCGCGTTTCGGCGGCAATCACCTGATCGGCGACCTGAATATCGAACTCGTTCAGCGCATGCATCGCCGCAATGATTTGCGACTCCACGAGACCGCCCATTTGCAGCACTTTCGACGATACCGCATTGAGATCGGCGTCGAACTGGCTCGACAGATGTTTATCGGACATGCTCTGCTCCTCTATTCCTTTTAGCCGAACCGGCCCGTGATGTAGTCTTCCGTCTCTTTGCGGGCGGGCTTGATGAAGATCTTCTCGGTATCGCCGAACTCGATCAGTTCACCAAGGTACATATAGGCAGTGTAGTCCGAGCAGCGCGCCGCCTGCTGCATGTTGTGGGTGACGATCACGACCGTGTAGTCGTTCTTCAACTCCGCGATCAACTCTTCGATGCGGCCCGTCGAGATCGGATCGAGCGCGGAACACGGTTCGTCGAGCAACAGCACTTCCGGACGAATCGCGATGCCGCGCGCAATGCACAGACGCTGCTGCTGGCCGCCCGACAGACCGTAGCCGCTCTGCTGCAGCTTGTCCTTCACTTCGGTCCAGAGCGCGGCCTTCGTGAGCGCCCATTCGACGCGGTCGTCCATTTCCGAGCGCGACAGTTGCTCGAACATCTTCACGCCGAACGCGATGTTGTCGTAGATGGACATGGGAAACGGCGTCGGCTTCTGGAACACCATGCCGATGCGCGCGCGCAAGAGCGAGATGTCGCGCGTGGTCTCGAGCAGGTTCGCGCCGTCCATCAGAATCTCGCCTTCCGCGCGCTGCTCCGGATAGAGCGCGTACATCTTGTTGAACGTGCGAAGAAGCGTGGACTTGCCGCATCCGGACGGACCGATGAACGCCGTCACCTTCTTTTCGGGAATGCGCAGGTTGATGTTCTTCAGCGCGTGATACTTGTTGTAGAAGAAGTTGAGATTGTTGACCTCGATCTTCGGCTTGATGGAATCGGCGGGCTGCGAAGCGTGCGCCGGGCGCACGCTGCCGGGTGCCGGACCGCGTTCGATGCTCGCGTTGCGAGTCTGCGATTCAAGGTGGTTGACACCACTTTCGACCAGATTCATGGAATCACTCCGCCCTTATTTCTTCGTGAAGATCGCACGCGCCAGGATATTCAGACCCAGCACGCCGAGCGTAATCAGGAACACACCGGCCCACGCGAGCACTTGCCATTGCGGGAACGGACTCATTGCGAACTTGTAGATCGTCACCGGCAGATTGGCCACCGGCTGATTCATGTCCATCGAGAAAAACTGGTTCGACAACGCCGTGAAAAGAAGCGGCGCGGTTTCCCCGGCGATGCGCGCCACCGCCAGCAGCACACCGGTGACGATGCCGCCCACCGATGCCTTCAGCGTGATCGACATCACCATCTTCCACTTCGGCGTGCCGAGCGCGAACGCCGCTTCGCGCAATGCGTTCGGCACGAGCTTCAGCATGTTCTCGGTCGTGCGGATGACGATCGGAATCTGCAGCAGCGCCAGCGCGATCACGCCCGCCCAGCCGGAGAAACGCCCCATCTTCGCGACGACGAGCGCATACACGAAGAGGCCCACGACGATCGACGGCGCGGACAGCAGGATGTCGTTGATGAAGCGCGTGATGTTCGCGAGCCAGCGCTTCTGCCCGTATTCCGCGAGATAGACGCCCGCGAGGATGCCGAGCGGCGTGCCGACGCATGTCGCGAGCACGACGAGCATCAGACTGCCGACGATCGCGTTCGCGAGACCGCCGCCATCGGTGTTCGGCGGGGGCGTCGATTGCGTGAAGAGATCCATCGACAAGCCGGAGACGCCGAGCTTCAGCGTCGTGAAGAGAATCCACACGAGCCAGACGAGGCCGAAGGCCATCGCCGCGAGCGACAGCGTCAGCGCAATCGCATTCGTGCCGCGACGGCGGCGCTGCAGTTTCATGCGCGTCGCCTGCACGCGGTCGTGGTCCTGATCGAACGTAGCGGGACGGTTCACTTCGCACCCTCCCCGCGTTCCATGCGCAAGAGCATCAGCTTCGAGAGCGCGAGCACGAAGAACGTGATGACGAAAAGAATCAGGCCGAGCTCCATCAGCGCCGATGTGTGCAGGCCGGGGCTCGCTTCCGCGAACTCGTTGGCGAGCGCGGACGTGATGCTGTTGCCCGGCGAAAACAGCGACACGTTATCGAGCAGATTCGTGTTGCCGATCACGAAGGTCACGGCCATCGTCTCGCCGAGCGCGCGCCCGAGACCGAGCATGACGCCGCCGATCACACCGGCGCGCGTGTACGGCAACACGATTTTCCACATCACCTCCCACGTCGTGCAGCCGATGCCGTATGCCGATTCCTTCAGCAGCACGGGCGTGACTTCGAACACGTCGCGCATCACCGAGGCGATGTACGGGATGATCATGATCGCGAGGATGACGCCTGCGCACAGGATGCCGATGCCGATGGGCGGCCCCTGGAACAGCGCGCCGATCAGCGGCACGCCGCCGAGCAGCGCGCCGAGCGGCTTCTCGAAGTATTTCGCGAAGATCGGGGCGAACACGAGCAGGCCCCACATGCCGTAGACGATCGAAGGGATCGCCGCGAGCAGTTCGATCGCCACGCCGAGCGGCCGGCGCAGCCACGTGGGCGACAGTTCCGTCAGGAAGAGCGCGATGCCGAAGCTCACCGGCACGGCGATGATGAGCGCGATGATCGACGTGGCGATGGTGCCGTAAATCGGCACGAGCGCGCCGAAGCTGTCGCTGGGCGGATCCCAGTCGGCGCGCCACAGAAAGCTGAGTCCGAACTTTTCGATGGTCGGCATCGACGCGACGATCAGCGAGACGATGATGCCGCCGAGGAGAAGCAGCGTCACCACCGCTGCGAGCCGCGTGATGCCGCCGAAAACGATGTCGCCGATGCGGCCGGGGGCGCGCTGCGCGTGCGCCGCCGGGGGTGCCGACGCGAGGTTGATGTCCGACATGGGAGCCTTGGTTACGCTGCGTGTCAGACCGCGCGGCGGCTTCTAGCGCGCCGCGCGGCTTGGTGTTGCTGCTGTCCCGCCAGTGCAGCTTAGGACAGTTTCAAACTCCGCGTACTGCTTACTCCGCGACCGGCTTGCCCGCCGCGTCCTTCACCTTCGCCTTCCATTGCGAGCGGATTTCCGCCACGACCGACTCCGGCAGCGAGATGTAATCGAGCTCGTTCGCCGCCTGACCGCCGTTCTTGAACGCCCAGTCGAAGAACTTCAGCGTCTCGGTGCCCTGCGCCGCCTTGTCCTGCGTCGAGTGCAGCAACACGAAGGTCGCGCCGACGATCGGCCATGCGTCCTTGCCCTGCTCGTTGGTCAGGATCTGGTAGAACGACTTGGACCAGTCCGCGCCAGCAGCGGCCGCCTTGAACGTCTTCGTTTCCGGCTCGACGACCGTGCCCGCCGAATTCTGCATGCCGACGTAGGTCATCTTGTTCTGCTTCGCGTACGCCCATTCGACGTAGCCGATCGCGCCCGGCAGACGCTGCACGAAAGCCGCGACGCCGTCGTTGCCCTTGCCGCCCGTGCCGGTCGGCCAGTTGACCGTCGAACCTTCGCCGACCTTCGACTTCCACTCGGCGTTCACCTTCGACAGATAGTTCGTCCAGATGAAGCTCGTGCCGGAGCCGTCCGCGCGGCGCACGACGGCAATGTCCGTATCCGGCAGCTTGACCTTCGGATTGAGCGCGGCGATTGCCGGGTCGTTCCACTTCTTGATCTTGCCGAGATAGATGTCGCCGAGCACTTCGCCCGACAGGATCACTTCGCCCGCCTTCACGCCGGGCACGTTGATGACCGGCACCACGCCGCCGACCACCGTCGGAAACTGGAAGAGGCCGTCCTTCGCGAGCTGGTCGTCCTTTAGCGGAGCATCCGAGCCGGCGAAATCCACGGTCTTGGCGACGATCTGCTTGATGCCGCCCGAGGAACCGATGCCCTGGTAGTTGACCTTGCCGCCGCCGCTTTTCTGATAAGCGTCTGCCCACTTGGTGTAGATCGGAGCTGCGAAGGTACTGCCCGCGCCGGTGATATCGGCCGCTTGCGCAGAGATGGCGAACATTGCGCCAATCACGGCAGCCAGCGCGGTGTGCATCAATTTCATGAGACCTCCAGAGTTGTGAGCGTGTGTACGACACGGCGAAATATAGGCGGACTCTGTGACAGTAATATGACGTTTCGTGATGCCCGCGTGACAGTGAACTTACGGCCTGAAAGTCGATCGAGCGGTCACTTGCCGGGCGCGCGCGGACATGAAAAAAGCGGGCCGAAGCCCGCTTTTTCTCGATCTGCCTGGATCGCGTCGAACGCTACGCAGTCACGTCCCTGACGACTTGCGCAATCGTTTCCGCGTGCCGGATCGCGTCCTGCTGGGCGGCGGCTTCCACCATCACGCGCAACACCGGCTCCGTGCCCGATGCGCGAATCAGCACGCGCCCGTGCGACTCGAGCGCCCGCTCGGCCTGTTCGACCGCGCGGCGAATTTCGTCGCTCTTTTTCCAGTCCGCGCCGGGACTCATGCGCACGTTGATCAGCTTTTGCGGGAAGAGGCTCACGCCGTCGAGCAGGTCGGCGATCGACTTGCCGCTGCGCTTGATCGCCGCGAGCACGAGGAGCGCGGAGACGATGCCGTCGCCGGTCGAATGCCTGTCGAGCGACAGAATGTGGCCGGAGCCTTCCGCGCCGAGCTGCCAGCCGTGTTCGCGCAATTTCTCGAGCACGTAGCGGTCGCCGACCGCGGCGCGCACGAACTGCACGCCCGCCTCTTTCAGCGCTACTTCGACCGCCATGTTGGTCATCAGCGTGCCGACCGCGCCTTCGACCTTGCCGTGCGTCGCGATGCGGTCCTTCACCAGCACGTAGAGCAACTCGTCGCCGTTGTAGAGACGGCCGGTCGAATCGACGACCTGCAGGCGATCCGCGTCGCCATCCAGCGCAATGCCGATATCCGCGCCGTGCTCCTTTACCGCGCGCACGAGCGCATCGGGCGCGGTGGCGCCGACGCCGTCGTTGATATTGAAGCCATTCGGCGACACGCCGATGGACACGACTTCCGCGCCCAGTTCGTGGAACACGTGCGGCGCGACGTCGTACGCGGCGCCGTGCGCGCAGTCCAGCACGATCTTCACGCCGCGAAGGTCGAAGCTCGCGGGGA
The DNA here is from genome assembly GCF_031450805.1 of Caballeronia sp. LZ016. Taxonomy (NCBI): domain Bacteria; kingdom Pseudomonadati; phylum Pseudomonadota; class Betaproteobacteria; order Burkholderiales; family Burkholderiaceae; genus Caballeronia; species Caballeronia sp. LZ016. The sequence goes on along the minus strand of NZ_JARTVY010000001.1, from coordinate 1,770,639 downwards.
ACGTGCTCTTGCAGAACTCGATGTAGCGGCCGCCCGCGTCGTCGAGACGGCGCGCCTTGCCGAGACGCTCGGACGGCGCACATTCCATCGGCTGCTCGAGCTGCGCTTCGATCTGCAGTTCGACTTCGTCGGGGAGCTTGTTGCCGTCGGCGGAGAAGAACTTGATGCCGTTGTCGTCGTACGGATTGTGCGACGCGCTGATCACCACGCCCGCCGCGAGCCGCAGCGCCCGCGTCAGATACGCGACGCCCGGCGTCGGCATCGGGCCGGCCAGCATCACGTCGACGCCCGCAGCCGAAAAGCCGGATTCGAGCGCGGCTTCGAGCATGTAGCCCGAAACCCGCGTGTCCTTGCCGATCAGCACCGTCGGCCGGTTGCCCTTCTGCGGCGACCGGTCCGCGCCGGCGAGCACCTTGCCGGCGGCGTAGCCGAGCTTGAGGACGAAGTCCGGCGTGATCGGGGCCGCGCCGACGCGCCCACGGATGCCGTCAGTTCCAAAGTATCGTCGTGCCATCGTTGTTTGACCCTCCGCGCGGACTTTTGGCGCCTGTTGTGGTCCGCGGTGTATGTTGACTACGCTGCCAGCGAGCGCCTGCGCGGCAGTTCTGCCAGATTCGAAGCCGGTTTTCAATGATGCCCGCGAAGGGCTGCGTCTTTGGTGGCCTGCCAGACTTTCAGCGCGTCGACGGTTTCGGCGACGTCGTGAACGCGGATGATCGCCGCGCCGCGCTCCGCCGCGCATACCGCCGCCGCGAGGCTCGCAGCCAGGCGTTCACCCGCCCCACGCCCGGTTACGCCGCCGAGCATCGACTTGCGCGACATGCCGGCGAGCAACGGGAAATGCGTGCCCGCTGGCAACGTCGCGGTGAGTTCGGCAAGCAGCGCGTAATTATGCCCGATGGTCTTGCCGAAACCGTAGCCGGGATCGAGGCTGATGCGCTCCGCCGCTACGCCTGCGGCGTTCAGCGCCGAGACACGTTCGGTGAAGAAATTGCGCACGGAAGCAACGACGTCCTCGTAGACCGGCTCGTGGAGTTGCATCGTGCGCGGCTCGCCGAGCATGTGCATCACGCACAGGCCGCATTGCCTGTCCTTCACGGCATCGATTGCGCCGTCCTGACGGAAACCCCAGATGTCGTTGATCATGTCCGCGCCGGCATCGAGCGCGGCGCGCATCACGGCGGGCTTATAGGTATCGACGGATAGCGGGACAGAAACCGCACGCAGCGCCTCGACGATCGGAACCACACGCGCCAGTTCGTCGGCGAGCGGCACGGGGGGCGCGCCGGGACGCGTCGATTCGCCGCCGATGTCGATCATGTCGGCGCCATCGGCGATCATCTGTTCGGCACGCGCAAGCGCGGCGTCGCGGGACAGGAAGCGCCCGCCATCGGAGAACGAGTCCGGCGTGACGTTGAGAATGCCCATCACCAGCGGACGGTCGAAGCTGAGCGTGAAGCGGCCGCACCGCAGCGGCTGCGAGGAGACGGGGTGTCGGGAAGGTGTAGTCAAGCGATGCCTGCAAAGCAAGTGACGAAACGCGAGCCTCAAAGCAAAAATGGGCCGGCGTGCGTTGCACACCGGCCCATTGTCAGACTCGGAGAAGTTATGCCGGCGCTGTTGCGTTGCCCGGTTTCACCTCGTTGCCGCTATTGCCGCCCGAGGGCGTGTCGCCGGACGGCGGCGGCAGGTTCTTCGGCGGACGCGGCGGACGATCCGCCATGATGTCGCTGATCTGGTCCGCGTCGATGGTTTCCCATTCGAGCAGCGCCTTGGTCATGGCTTCGACCTTGTCGCGGTTGTCTTCCAGCAGCTTGCGAGCGAGCGCGTACTGTTCGTCGAGGATTCGGCGGATTTCCGCGTCGACCTTCTGCTGCGTGGCTTCCGAAACCGACTTCGCGCCCATCTTGCCGAACATGCCGTTCTCTTCGGTATCGACGTACACCATCGTGCCGAGGACGTCCGACATGCCGTAACGCGTCACCATGTCGCGCGCCATCTTCGTCGCGCGCTCGAAGTCGTTCGAAGCACCGGTCGACATCGAGTTCATGAACACTTCTTCCGCCGCACGGCCGCCGAACAGGATGGCAATTTCTTCCAGCATCTTGTCGCGATACAGGTTCACGCGATCATGCTCCGGCAACTGCCACGTCACGCCCAAAGCCCAGCCTCGCGGCATGATCGTGACCTTGTGCACCGGGTCGGCATGCGGCAGCAGCTTCGCCACCACCGCGTGTCCCGACTCGTGATACGCCGTGTTGCGACGCTCTTCTTCGCGCATGACAGCCGACTTGCGCTCCGGACCCATGAAGATCTTGTCCTTCGCGTCTTCGAAGTCCTGCATCTCGACGATGCGCTTGCCCCGACGCGCCGCGAACAGCGCCGCTTCGTTGACGAGGTTCGCGAGGTCCGCGCCCGAGAAGCCCGGTGTGCCGCGCGCGATGACCGATGCGTCGACGTCGTTCGCGATCGGCACCTTGCGCAGGTGCACCTTCATGATGTGCTCGCGGCCACGGATATCCGGCAGACCGACGTACACCTGGCGGTCGAAACGGCCCGGACGCAGCAGCGCCTTGTCCAGCACGTCCGAACGGTTGGTCGCGGCGATGACGATGACGCCGGAGTTCGCCTCGAAGCCATCCATTTCGACGAGCATCTGGTTCAGCGTCTGCTCGCGCTCGTCGTTACCGCCGCCCATGCCGGCGCCGCGATGACGGCCGACCGCGTCGATTTCGTCGATGAACACGATACACGGCGCATGCTTCTTCGCCTGCTCGAACATGTCGCGAACGCGAGCCGCGCCCACGCCGACGAACATTTCCACGAAGTCCGAACCCGAAATGCTGAAGAACGGCACCTTCGCCTCGCCGGCGATGGCGCGAGCCAGCAGCGTCTTACCCGTACCCGGAGGGCCGACCAGCAGCACGCCACGCGGGATGCGACCGCCAAGCTTCTGGAATTTCTGCGGGTCACGCAGGAAGTCGACCAGTTCGGAGACTTCTTCCTTCGCTTCGTCGCAACCGGCTACGTCGGTGAAATTGATTGCGTTGTTGTTCTCGTCGATCAGCCGCGCCCGCGACTTGCCGAACGAAAACGCCCCGCCTTTGCCGCCGCCCTGCATCTGCCTCATCATGTAGAACCAGAAGCCGATGATCAGGATGGTCGGCCCGAGGTAGTACAGCGCGGAGACGAGCGCGTTCGGTTCATCGTCAGCCTTGCCGCTGACCTGAACGCCGTATTTCATCAGATCGCCGACCATCCAGATGTCGCCCGGGGAGACGATCTGGTATTTCTGGCCGTCGTTCGGAGTGACCGTGAGATTGCGGCCCTGAACGGTGACGTTCTTGACTTTGCCGTTCTTCGCGTCGTCCATGAACTGCGAATACGACACGCCTTCCTGGACGCGGGGCTTATCGAACTGCTTGAACACCGTAAACAGCACCAGTGCGATCACGAGCCACACTGCCGCTTTAGAGAACATATTGTTGTTCAAAGCACCACTCCTCACTCATAGACGGGCGCCTACATAAACCTTGCAGCGCCACCAAAGCATTCTAATCCAGACCGCTAACCCCTGCCATAAGGTTTAACTACCGCTTAAATAGCGGCAGATGGTCTTTTTTCGGCATATTCGGTGAAAATATCGCCGATTTTCGCCGAGGCAGTCTAAACGGGTCCCGCAGCCGGATGTTTGAGCCGCCGCCCGAGAATAAAAGTCTCGGACGACTTGTCGCGAGAGGCCTTGGGCTTGCGCGGCGCCACCACTTTGAACTGGTGCTTGAACTTCTCGACGATCTGGCTATAACCGCTGCCATGAAAACATTTGACTAGCAGCGCACCTTCCGGTTTCAGGTGGTTTTGCGCAAATTCCAGCGCCAGATCGCAAAGATGCTCGATCCGCGCCGCATCCGCACTTGCCACGCCGGACAGGTTGGGGGCCATGTCGGAGATTACAAGGTCTACCTGGCGCTCGCCGACGATTTCATCGAGTTGCGCCAGTACCGTGTCTTCACGAAAGTCGCCCTGGATGAACGTGACGTCCGCGATCGGCTCCATCGGCAGGATATCGAGCGCGATAATCGTGCCGTCGATGCCGCCTTCCCGCTGCGCGTCGCGCTTCGAACCCTGCGCGAGCTTGTTGCGCGCATACTGGCTCCAGCTTCCGGGCGTCGAACCCAGATCGACGATCACCTGACCGGGCCGGATGAGCTTGTCCTGCTCGTCGATCTCCTTCAGCTTGTACGCCGCGCGCGCGCGATAGCCCTCGCGCTGCGCCATCTTCACATAGGGATCGTTGATGTGGTCATGCAACCACGACTGATTGAAGCGATTCTTTGCCATTCAAGCTGAACTCATGCTGCGCGCGTCGCGCGCTTGTCCGAAGGGTTGCTGTTGCGCGCCGGACGTGGCGCGGATGCGTGTACTGTGACGATTGCGCGGCAATCTTGCTGCAACGCGCGATGCTTTTAGCGGATAATACGCGTCTTGTCGGCCGGAACGTTTCCGCGGGTGCTCCCATGCGCCTGGCAATCGCGTATCCGGCCTATTTTGTTTGCGCGGCGTCCAGGCACGCTGCGCCAGATCGCTCCGGTACGGGCTTTTTCCGCCCTTCGCGTTTCAGCATGCCGCCTGGCGCCAAGCGCCCATGAAAGCGCTCATGAAGCGCGCATCGAGCGCCGCCCATTTTAGTCGAGTCCCAAATTTCTCATGCCAGCACTTGAACTTTCCCCTGCCCAGCGCTCCGACTTGCGCTCCCAGGCCCACGCGCTCAAGCCCGTCGTGCTCGTCGGCGCGGAGGGTCTGACGGACGCCGTGCTGAAGGAAATCGGCGTGCACCTGGATGCGCACCAGCTGATCAAGATCCGCGTGTTCGGCGACGAACGCGAAGCCCGCGTCGCAATCTACGACGAAATCTGCGATCGCCTGAACGCCGCGCCGATTCAGCACATCGGCAAACTGCTCGTGATCTGGCGACCGGAAGGCGGAGCGCCCGCCAAAAGCCGCGGCGAACGCACGCGCAGCACGATGCCGCCGAGCGCGGGAGAAGCTGCCGAGCGTCCCGCCAAGGGTCGCGCGCCGCGCATCGTCAAGGCCGTGAAGATTTCGCGCGATGCGCCCGCCTTCAAGAAGCCGAAAAAACAGACGCTGAAAGTGCTTGGCAACGAGCGCGTGACGGCGGGCGGCAACGTCAAGCGCGCCAAAAAGCGTCAGGCCAGTTCCAAGCGCCAGCATCAAAGCGTGAAGTGATCGATGGGGCGCGGGCTCTGACGAACCGTCCGCGCGCCATCGACGAACCCGGATTTAGCTTCGCGCGCGCTTGGCGGCCATCTTCGCCGACTTGTTCTTCGGCACGATGGCGGTCGGCGCGTTGCCCGGCAGGCGCCACACCAGCGCAACGCCGAACAGGCACTGAATCAGATAGATGGCGCTCGACACGCCATGCAAAATGCCGAACTGCTTCGCATACGGCGAGTCGGCCAGCGCGACGCCCGTTTCCTGCGCGGCCACTCGCAGCGATTCCATGAACGGCTGCAACGCGAAGTAGCCGACGAGCACGCAGCCGAGCATTACCGCGACAATCCACCGCACGCGCTTGTAGTCGGCAATCCCGCTTTTCACGAAGCGATTGCCGATCAGGATCAGGATCAGCGCACTCACCACGCCGACGAACGCCTCGATGCGGAAATACTGCGCCGCGACCGATCCGGCCGCCGCGCGGTCGAGCATCGAGAAGAGAACGGGCGCGGCGACGAGGCCGAGGGTCAGCAGGCTGCCGACCCAGATCATCGTGACGATGCGAAAGAGCCGGTGCGCCATCAGACGTAGCGAACCGCGATAATTTCGTACTCGCGCGCGCCGCCCGGCGCCTGCACCGACGCGACATCGCCTTCCGACTTCGAAATGAGCGCCCGCGCGATCGGCGAGCTGACCGAAATGAGGCCGTGGTCGATATCCGCTTCGTCGTCGCCAACGATCTGATAGGTGACGGTATCGCCCGATTCGAGGTCTTCCAGTTCCACCGTTGCGCCGAACACGACACGGCCATCGGCGTCGACCGTTGTCGGGTCGATCACCTGCGCGGCGGCCAGCTTGGATTCGATTTCCGCGATGCGGCCCTCGATGAACCCCTGCTTTTCCTTCGCGGCGTCGTATTCCGCGTTTTCGGACAGATCGCCCTGCGCGCGCGCTTCCGCGATCGCGTTGATGACCGCCGGACGCTCGACAGCCTTCAGGCGTTGCAATTCGTCGCGCAGCAACTCCGCGCCGCGCTTCGTCAAGGGAATCGTGCTCATAGACAACCCAGAAACAAAAACTTCAAAAAATTACCGCGGTTAAGCGCATCTCCCGAAACCGAGGAGACGCCGCTTAACCGCGGCTCGTGATGCTTGGACCAGTAATCGAAGCCTTAGTTTAGGCGAGCATGCAAGCCTTGTAAATCATAGACTTCCAAATCGCGCAGGTAACGCAGGCCCTCGACCGCCGCGCGCGCGCCGGACATGGTCGTGTAGTACGTGACCTTGTTGGCCTGCGCGCTCATGCGGATGGAACGCGAATCCGCGATGGCCGCGCGGGTTTCGTCGACGGTCGTGAAGACGAGCGCGATCTCGCCGTTCTTGATCATGTCGACGATATGCGGCCGGCCGTCCTTCACCTTGTTGACGACCTTCACCGGCACGCCCGCTGCCGCGATGGCCGCCGCCGTGCCCTTCGTCGCGACGATCGGGTAGCCGAGCTCGTGCAGCATGCTCGCCACTTCGACGGCCTTCGGCTTGTCGGCGTCCATCACGGTGATGAGCACGGTGCCCGATTCCGGCAGGCGCGAACCCGCTGCCAGCTGCGACTTGAAAAGCGCTTCGCCGAACGTCCGGCCAACGCCCATCACCTCGCCGGTCGAACGCATCTCCGGCCCGAGCACAGGATCGACCGCCGGGAACTTGATGAACGGGAACACAGCCTCCTTCACGCTGAAGTACGGCGGCACGACTTCCTTGGTCACGCCCTGCTGCGCGAGCGTCTGGCCGACCATCGCGCGTGCGGCGATCTTCGCGAGCGGCAGGCTCGTCGCCTTCGACACGTAAGGCACCGTGCGCGATGCGCGCGGGTTCACTTCGAGCACGTAGATGACATCCTTCTTCGAGCCATCGTCCTGCGGAACCTGCTGGATCGCGAACTGCACGTTCATCAGACCGACCACGTTCAGCGCCTTCGCCATTGCGGCGGTCTGACGCTTCAGCTCGTCGACGGTTTCCTTCGACAGCGAGTACGGCGGCAGCGAACAGGCCGAATCGCCGGAATGCACGCCCGCCTGTTCGATGTGCTCCATCACACCGCCGATGAACACGGCCTCGCCGTCCGAGATGCAGTCGACATCGCATTCGATCGCATCGTTCAGGAAGCGGTCCAGCAGCACCGGCGAATCGTTCGATACCTTCACCGCCTCGCGCATGTAACGTTCGAGGTCGCGCGGCTCATGGACGATTTCCATCGCGCGGCCGCCGAGCACGTACGACGGACGCACGACCAGCGGATAGCCGATTTCGTCGGCCAGTGCGAGCGCTTCTTCCTCGGCGCGCGCGGTGCGGTTCGGCGGCTGGCGGAGGTCGAGGTCCTTCAGCAGCTTCTGGAAGCGCTCACGATCTTCGGCTGCGTCGATCATGTCCGGCGACGTACCGATGATCGGCACGCCATTCGCCTCGAGGTCGAGCGCGAGCTTGAGCGGCGTCTGGCCGCCGTATTGCACGATCACGCCGACCGGCTTTTCCAGATCGACGATTTCCAGCACGTCTTCCAGCGTCAGCGATTCGAAGTACAGGCGATCCGACGTGTCGTAGTCGGTCGATACGGTTTCCGGATTGCAGTTGACCATGATGGTTTCATAGCCGTCTTCGCGCATGGCCAGCGCGGCGTGCACGCAGCAGTAGTCGAACTCGATGCCCTGCCCGATCCGGTTCGGCCCGCCGCCGAGCACCATGATCTTCTTTTTGTCCGTCGGATTCGCTTCGCACTCTTCTTCATACGTCGAGTACATGTACGCGGTCTTCGTCGCGAATTCGGCCGCGCAGGTATCGACGCGCTTGTACACCGGGCGCACGTGCAGCGCGTGACGCTTCTTGCGCACGTCGGCCTGGTTCGAGCCGGTCAACTTCGCGAGGCGCCGGTCGGAGAAACCGCTGCGCTTCAGATACAGCAGTTCGTCGCGGCTCAGGCTCTCGAGCGTGCGGCCTTCGAGCGCCTTTTCCTTCAGGATGATCTGTTCGATCTGCGCGAGAAACCACGGATCGATCGACGTCTCTTCGAAGATTTCCTCTTGCGTGAGACCGAGGCGGAACGCATCGCCGAGATACCAGATGCGGTCGGGACCCGGCTCCCCGATCTCGCGGATGACTTCGTCGCGGCTCGTGGTCTTTTCATCGAGCCCGTCGACGCCGACTTCCAGCCCGCGCAGCGCCTTCTGGAACGACTCCTGGAACGTGCGGCCCATCGCCATCACTTCGCCGACGGATTTCATCTGCGTGGTCAGGCGCGAATCGGCTTCGCGGAATTTCTCGAAGGCGAAGCGCGGCACCTTCGTCACGACATAGTCGATGGTCGGCTCGAACGATGCCGGCGTCTGTCCGCCGGTGATTTCGTTCTTGAGTTCGTCGAGCGTGTAGCCGCAGGCGAGCTTCGCCGCGACCTTCGCGATCGGGAAACCGGTTGCCTTCGATGCCAGCGCCGACGAACGCGACACACGCGGATTCATCTCGATGACGACCATACGGCCGTCCTTCGGATTGATCGCGAATTGAACGTTGGAGCCGCCCGTATCCACGCCGATTTCGCGCAGCACCGCGAGCGACGCATTGCGCAGAACCTGATACTCCTTGTCGGTCAGCGTCTGCGCAGGCGCGACGGTGATGGAATCGCCGGTATGGACGCCCATCGGGTCAAGGTTCTCGATCGAGCACACGATGATGCAGTTGTCCTTCTTATCGCGGACGACTTCCATCTCGTACTCTTTCCAGCCGAGCAGGGATTCTTCGATCAGCAGTTCGCGCGTCGGCGAAAGATCGAGACCGCGGCGGCAGATTTCTTCGAACTCTTCCTTGTTATAGGCGATGCCGCCGCCGGAGCCGCCGAGCGTGAACGAAGGACGAATCACGGTCGGATAACCGCCGCTGCCCGTTGCCTCGGCGATCTGCGCCTGCACGGCGAGCGCTTCTTCCATCGAATGCGCGATGCCCGACTTGGCCGAACCGAGGCCGATCTTCGTCATCGCGTCCTTGAACTTCTGGCGGTCTTCTGCCTTGTCGATGGCTTCCGGCGACGCGCCGATCAGTTCGACGTTGTACTTCGCCAGCACGCCGTGATGGAACAGGTCGAGCGCGCAGTTCAGCGCGGTCTGGCCGCCCATGGTCGGCAGGATCGCGTCCGGACGCTCCTTCGCGATGATGCGCTCGACCACTTCCCATGAGATCGGCTCGATGTAGGTCACGTCCGCCGTGTTCGGGTCGGTCATGATCGTCGCCGGATTGCTGTTGACGAGGATGACCTTGTAGCCTTCCTCACGCAGCGCCTTGCACGCCTGCGCGCCCGAATAGTCGAACTCGCACGCCTGGCCGATGATGATCGGGCCCGCGCCGATAATGAGGATGCTCTTGATGTCTGTGCGCTTCGGCATAACTGCTCTCGATGTCTATTTACGGTTTCTGTTCGTTATCAGGCAGCGACCTTCGCCGACTTCATCAGCTTGATGAAGCGGTCGAACAGATACGCGATGTCGTGCGGCCCCGGCGACGCTTCCGGATGGCCCTGGAAGCAGAACGCCGGCTTGTCGGTCAGCGCGAAGCCTTGCAGCGTGCCGTCGAAGAGCGAGACATGCGTGACCTTCGCGTTCGCGGGCAGCGTGGCCGCGTCGACCGCGAAGCCGTGATTCTGCGACGTAATGACCACGCGGCCGTCTTCCATGTCCTTCACCGGATGATTCGCGCCGTGGTGGCCGGTCTTCATCTTGGTCGTCCTGGCGCCGACGGCAAGGCCCATGATCTGATGCCCGAGGCAGATGCCGAACGTCGGAATGCCGCGCTCGATGAATTCGCGCGTCGCGCGGATGGCGTAGTCGCACGGTTCCGGATCGCCGGGGCCATTCGACAGGAAGATGCCGTCCGGATTGAGCGCGAGCGCATCGGCGGCGCTGGCCTGCGCCGGCAGCACCGTGACGTGGCAGCCGCGCTCGGCCAGCATGCGAAGAATGTTGTACTTGACGCCGTAATCGAATGCGACGACGCGGAATTCAGGCGACTTCTGCTCGCCATAGCCGCTGCCGAGGCGCCATTCGCTTTGGGTCCACTCGTAACGCTCCTGCGTGGACACGACTTTCGCGAGGTCCATGCCGGCGAGTCCGGGGAACGAGCGCGCGAGACGCAGCGCTTCGGCTTCGTCGTCGCTGCCGGCGAGAATGCAGCCGTTCTGCGCACCCTTGTCGCGCAGCACGCGCGTGAGTTTGCGTGTGTCGAGGCCCGCAATGCCGACGACGCCCTGCGCCTTCAGATAATCGGAAAGGGTCTGCTCGGACCGGAAGTTCGAGGCCAGCACCGGCAGGTCTCGGATGATGAGACCGGCGGCATGGACTTTGGTGGCTTCGACGTCTTCGGCGTTCACGCCGACATTGCCGATATGCGGATACGTCAGCGTGACGATCTGGCGGGCATAGCTCGGATCCGTCAGGATTTCCTGATAGCCGGTGATGGCGGTGTTGAACACCACTTCGCCGATCGTCGAACCGGCCGCGCCGATGGAATGACCACGAAAGACCGTGCCGTCGGCAAGTGCGAGTAATGCGGGGGAGAATGACGGCAACACGGGAAGCTCCTTGGGGAACACCCTGTTACCGACCTGTCTGTCCGAAATTCAGGCTTGGGACCGCGCTCGCGGAGCACGGCTTTCCTTAGCACGATGGCGGCGGCTCACAGGCGGGCATCGTGGCTCGAAGCGGCCCACTTGCGCGCGGCAAGCGGAGTATCGAAGCGGACGATCGGCGGCGTGCGGCGCGCGCTGCCAGGCGCAGCGAACGACGGGGAATGGGAGGTAGGCGCTAGGGTGCGGGTTGATATGCTCAAACCTTCGAATTATAGCGCGAAGTCAACGGTTTGGCCATATTTCGGGAATTGTCCGCTTGCGGTCGATGCCGGGAGCGGTTCCTCGACGAGGCTTACGACGCGGTCCGCTCGGTCTTTCGAAGCGCCCGGCTCGGCAGCATGTACCACACGGCGCTCGCCGCCTGCAACGCGATCAACACCGCCCACACGGTCTGATGCGCGATCGCCGGAAAATGACCGTTCTCGGTCGGCCACAACGAAAGCATCGCGCCGATACCGACCTGAAACCCGAAGATCAGCAAGAAGATTACGAGCGTGAGCGTCGTGCTCGCGCGGCCGATCATATGCGAAGGAAAGTGCTCGGCCATGACCGCGTAACTGAGAATCCCGGTGCCGCCGAAGATGCCGTAAGCCGCAAGCAACACCGCTGGCGGCAACGGCACGCGCAGGACCATCAGCAACTGGACGGCGACGTACAGCGCCATTCCGGCACCGCAGAAGGCGTACACCGTGACGCCCCGCCGCTCCATCCCGCGCGCCGCCGCGCCGAAACCGACGCAGCCGAACATCATCGCGAAACCGAGCACCGAGACGAGCGCGGCAGCGTGCGCGGGCGTGAGGCCCATGACATCCAGCAGATAGGGACGAATCCACAGCGATTGCATCGCGTAGAACACGCCTTGCGTCACGACCGAGAAAGAACCGATCTTCCAGAACGCCGCGCTCTTCAAAATGTGCCACGTACCCTTGAACTGGCTGACGACATCGGCCTGATGGCGAGTGTCCGCGGTGCGCGGCGCGAACAGGACGATGGCCGCCGCGACGGCGATCGTGAAGACGCCGAGGCCCACGCAAACCTGCCGCCAGCTCGCGACATGCAGCAGCGAGGCAAGCGGAGAGCCGACCACGACGCCGCCCAGTCCGCCGACCGCCATCGTAAAGCCGTTGATGAGCGGCAGCCGCGCGACGGGAAAATGCTGCGCCGACGCCTTGAACGCCGCGCTCAGGCAAACCGAAACCCCGACGCCGATCAGCAAGCGCCCCGCCATCAGGCCGGCCAGTCCGTGCGAAGCCCCGAAAACCCAGATTCCAGCCGCCGCGAACAAGAGCATGCCGGCCGTCACCGGCCGTGGCCCGAAATGGTCGAGCATCACGCCGACAGGAATCTGCGCCACGGCGAAGCCGATGAAGTACAGCGACGTCAGCAAGCCGAGGTCGGCGGCAGACAGGCCGAGGTCGTGCGTGATCAGCGGAGCGAAGCCGAGATTGACGCCCCGGAATACGTACGAGACGAAGTATCCGGCGGCGAACAGCAGAAAGACGCGGAGACGAACGGAGGACGGCATGCGATTCATTGCCTGCTTAATTCTTCTGGATTGCCAGTTTAACCGTGCCGCCAAATGAAAACGCCGTCACCTTGGTGACGGCGTGGAATAATGCAGCATGGCAAGCCGTTGATGCTTACTTCTTCTTGCTCTTGGCGCTGCTGGCGTGCGTGGCCGAGGTCTTCGTTGCTTTCGGCGCGGCAGGCTTGCTGTGGGCCGCTTTCGATGCGCCACCGGACGCCGACACACGCGTCAGCGTATGGCCCGGCGCCTTGCCATGAGGCGTTTTCGCCGTCACGCGCGTGCCGATCTTCTTCACGCCGCCCGACGCACGGCTCGACGCCGCCACGGTTTCAACGCGCACCGGACCCGGCTCAGCCGGGACCGGACGGCCATACGGCACGTGCAGCACGACGACCTGCCCCGGCAGGAAAACGTCGCGACTCGTGCGATTCCATGCTTTTACCTGCGCCACCGATACGTTGTACCGATCCGCGAGCGTGGCGATGGTCTGCTTGCGGCGCACGCGGATGGCCATCTTGCGCGTGTCCGGCACGTCGCGTTCGACGGCGAGGATAGCGTTGGCGGCGACATCCGCGCTGATGTCTTCGTCGTCGTCATCGGTGCGCGGCACGACGATGGTCGATCCCGGCTTCAGACGCATGCCCGCCGGAATGCGGTTGACGGACATGAGCGTGTCCGCGTCGACGCCGATCTTTTCAGCGATGGCCGCAGGACGCGCCCGCTCCGTCACCGTGTACGTGGTCCACGACGACAGCGCGCCGGTGTACGAACCGAGGTTGCGCTGGAAAGTAGCGGCGTTGTCGAACGGCAGGAGAATCTGCGGGTTCGTCGCACCGAGAATGACCGGCTTGGCGAACGACGGATTCAGCGAGCGGAATTCCTCGACGCTCATGCCGGCGAGCTTCGCGGCCATGGTCACGTCGATGTCGCGCGCCGTCGTGACGGTCACGAAGTACGGGTGATTCGGGATATCCGGCAACGCGAGTCCATATTGCTGCGGATTGGCCACGATGTTCTTGACCGCCTGCAGCTTCGGCACGTAGTTGCGCGTTTCGTTGGGCATGCGCAGGCTTTCGTAGTCGGTCGGCAGGCCGGCCGCTTCGTTGCGCGCGATGGCGCGCTGCACGTTGCCCTCGCCCCAGTTGTATGCGGCGAGCGCGAGATGCCAGTCGCCGAACATGTCGTGCAGACGCGAAAGGTAATCGAGCGCGGCGCTCGTTGACGCCAGCACGTCACGCCGCTCGTCCTGCCACATGTTCTGCTTGAGGTTGTAGTCGCGTCCGGTGCCGGGCACGAACTGCCACATGCCCGCCGCCTTGGCCACCGACAGCGCCTGCGGGTTGAACGCCGATTCGATGAACGGCAGCAGCGCCAGTTCGGTCGGCATATGGCGCTGCTCGAGTTCCTCGACGATGTGATACAGGTACTTCTGCGAACGCGTCGTCATGCGCTGGACGTAGTCGGGCCGCTGCGCATACCAGTTAGCCTGCATGTCGACGAGGTCGCTTTGCAGATCTGGAATCTGAAAGCCGCTGCGGATGCGGCTCCACAAGTCGGCCGACCCCGCGAGCGAGGTGACGGGCGTCTTGTCGACGTTGATGGTTTCCTTGGCGGCTGCGGTGCGGCGAATGGTGTCGGCGACTTCTTGCTGCGAGGCGGCGGTAGGAGTGGCGGAGGTGGTACTCGAGGCGGGCGCTGTCGGTCCCCGACTGGCGCAGGCGGCCAGCATCAGGACGGATAGCGCACTCAGTGTTAGTCGCATGAACGTCTTTGCTTCCAAAAAGTGAGGCTTGGAAATTTGGAGCCGATAGTACGGAACCGCACCTAGGACGTCAATAAGAATGCGCGCAAAACCCCTGCAAAATCTTGTATCTAACGCCGTTTCCAATGTATCGGATGAAGTTCTGCGCGAAATCGGGCGTTCAGCGGAACTTGTCTTTCCAGCCGCGCATCACGCGGAATGCGTCGAGCCGGTCCGTGACCGGCGTGCCGGACTGAGCAGAAAGCGTGGCTTGAATTGCCGGCTCGTCGACGCGCAAGAACGGATTGACGGCCTTCTCGTGAGCGATCGTCGTCGGCAACGTGGGCTTGCCGGCGGCGCGCAAGGTCTGCGCTTCGTCGTTCCAGCGGGCGAGCGCGGCGCTCTCCGGTTCGCAGGCGCGCGCAAAGCGGATGTTCGACAGCGTGTACTCGTGCGCGCAATGCACCTGCGTGTCGTCGGGAAGCGCGGCGAGCGAATCGAGCGAAGCGAGCATCTGCTGCGGCGTGCCTTCGAAAAGACGCCCGCAGCCGCTTGCGAAGAGCGTATCGCCGCAGAATAGATGCGGCGTGCCGCGCGCATCGGCTTGCTGGAAATAAGCGATATGCCCCGCCGTGTGACCTGGCACGTCGATGACCGACAATTCGAGCGCGGGTTGCGCGATGCGCACCGTATCGCCGCCGGAAAGCCGCGCCGTCACAGACTCGATGCGCTCGCCGGCCGGGCCGTAGACGGGTACGCCGCCCTCTGCCGTTCGGCTATCGAGCAGCGCTTTCACGCCGCCGACATGGTCGTGATGATGGTGCGTGAGTAAAATAGCGGTCAGCCGCCAGCCGCGTTCGGCGAGATACGCTTCGACGGGCGCGGCGTCGCCCGGGTCGATGACGACGGCATCGCGCGAATCCGACAGGATCCAGATGTAATTGTCTTCGAACGCCGGGACGGGCACGTATTCCAGCACCGGCTTGGGCGTGCGTTTGGACGAATCTTCAGCAAGTGAATCCATGGCGATCATCTACGCGGCATCCGAACATGTCTGACCGAGCGATTATAGACTGGCCCGCCTGGACGAACTCCGCGCCGGGGCGCTACGTGCTCGAATGGGAGCAGGCGCAGCTCGATCGCGTGGTGTCGGACATTTTCGGCTATCACGCGCTTCAGCTCGGCATGCCGCAACTCGATGCGCTGCGCGAGAACCGCATGACGGGTCGCGCGCTCGTGCTCGATTCGGAAAGCGGCGCGAGCGCGCCGTACACGCTGCCGCATGCCGCCGGCCACGGCGTCAGTGCGCTGCCGGCCGCGAGCGCGCCGGACGGCCGCAGCACCGTCTGGTGCGACCTGCTCGACCTGCCGTTCGAGGCGCAGAGCGTCGATCTGCTCGTGCTGCCGCATACGCTGGAGTTCTCGCGTGATCCGCACCGGCTTCTGCGCGAAGCGGAGCGCGTGCTCGTGGCCGAGGGCCAGTTGATTATTCTCGGGTTCAATTCATTGAGCCTGTGGGGGGCGCGACAATCGCTCGGCAAGGTGGCGGGACGGCCGTTCGTGCCCGCCGCGCACGAGATGATCGCGTTCACGCGTATCAAGGACTGGATCAAGCTGCTCGGATTCGACCTTGAACGCGGGCGGTTTGGCTGCTATCGTCCGCCGCTTCTCACCGATAAATGGCTGCAGCGCTATCAGTTCATGGAGCCTGCCGGCGACCGCTGGTGGCCCATCTTCGGCGCGGCTTACATGATTACCGCAGTGAAGCGCGTGCGCGGCATGCGGCTCATCGGTCCCGCCAAGCTGAAGAAGCCTGCGCTCGCGCCCGGCCTCGCGCCCGTCGCCGCCCCGCACACTCGCAACGAGCATTGATGACTGAAGAATCCGCATCGACGAAAGTAATCGACATCTATACGGACGGCGCCTGCAAAGGCAATCCCGGCCCCGGCGGATGGGGCGCCCTGCTCCGTTTTGGCTCGCTGGAAAAGGAGCTGTTCGGCGGAGAAGCCGCCACGACCAACAATCGCATGGAGCTGATGGCCGTGATCGCCGCGCTCGAAGCGCTCAAACGCCCGTGCCATGCCGTGATCCACACCGACTCCCAATATGTGCAGAAAGGCATCAGCGAGTGGATACACGGCTGGAAGAAGAAGAACTGGATGACCGCCGCCAGAACGCCCGTCAAGAATGCCGATCTCTGGAAGCGGCTTGATGCGCTCGTCGCGCAGCACCAGATCGAATGGCGCTGGGTGAAAGGTCACGCGGGCCATCCGGAGAATGAACGCGCCGATGCGCTCGCCAATCGCGGCGTGACATCGCTTGCCGACAGCTGAACGTACGCACCGACAAAGACATCTCATGCGCCAACTGATACTGGACACGGAAACCACCGGCCTGAACGCTCGCACGGGCGACAGGATCATCGAAATCGGCTGTGTCGAGCTCGTGAATCGCCGGCTGACCGGGAACAACCTGCATTTCTACGTGAATCCCGAGCGCGATAGCGACCCGGGCGCGCTCGCCGTGCACGGTCTCACGACCGAATTCCTGAGCGACAAGCCGAAGTTCGCCGAGATCGCCGCCGAGTTGCGCGATTTCATCACGGGCGCCGAGTTGATCATCCACAACGCGCCGTTCGACATCGGCTTCCTCGACATGGAGTTCGCGCTGCTCGGACTGCCGAAGGTCACGGAGATGTGCGCGGGGGTTATCGATTCGCTCGTACACGCAAAGCAGATGTTCCCCGGCAAGCGCAATTCGCTGGATGCGCTGTGCGACCGCTTGGGCATCAGCAATGCACATCGCACGCTGCACGGCGCGCTGCTGGACTCGGAACTGCTCGCCGAAGTCTATCTGGCGATGACGCGCGGCCAGGAAAGCCTCGTCATCGACATGCTGGGCGAAGCGCAGCTCGAAGGCGCGAGCGACGCGCCGCGCATTTCGCTCGACGATCTCGATCTGCCGGTGATCGCTGCGACGACCGACGAACTCGCTGCACACGAAGCCGTCCTTAACGATCTCGACAAGGCGGTCAAAGGCACGAGCGTGTGGCGCATCGAAGCGGCCGAAACTGAGCCTGATGCCGTCGCCGCATAATTTTTCGCTTTTTCTTAAAGAACGGCTTTACGAAGAGCGATAGTCCTGACATAATCTCAATCTCTTCGGGTGGTTAGCTCAGCGGTAGAGCACTGCCTTCACACGGCAGGGGTCACTGGTTCGATCCCAGTACTACCCACCAGGATTCCGGTGCTGGTAAAGCCAAGACACCGAAGATCAAAGGGCCCGAGTCTCACGACTCGGGCCCTTTTCATTTGTCGGCCACGTTCGCTTCAATGCGCCCACACGCCGCGCGCCATTCCGCTCGCCGCAATCACCATCATGATGACAAGCGCCGCTTGCACGTCGCTCATCCATGCGAAGCGCCGCGCGCGCGTCAAGTCGATCGCCCCGCCCTGCGCGAGCGCCATACGCCAGCGGATCAGCGCGAGCATCGGCGACACTTCGATCAGCAGGATCGCCACCAGCGCGGTCATCTTCAAGTGAAAGAGCGGCTCATGCAGGTAGTACGCGCCGCCCTTCTCGAAGCCGCCGAACGCGCGCATCACGCCCGTCACGATCAGCACGATTGCCGTCACGCCCCACACGGAGTCGGAGCGGAACACGTCGCGCAGACGCGTTGCGTTCGCCTGCACCGACTGCACGGCGTCGAGCCTCCGCAACGCGCGCGCACGCCCGAGCACCGAACCGAGCGCGAAGCCGAAAGCAAGCAGATGAAGTGCGGCAAGCAACCAGCGTATCAGCATCCTTTCCTCCCACGATCGACAAGAAAGACCTGCTCGCTACAACGGCATCAAACCTGATGCAGGGTGCTATCCAGCGCACGCGCCGCGCTGCGATCGCCTTCGGTGGCGAGCGGCGCGCGAAACACCGTCGTGCGGTTGTGCCCGGCAGCGGCGGGCGAATCCCAGAGCAACTCGACTTTCGGACGGCGTGTGAACCAGCCTCGCCGCGCGATGCCGTTCCCTTGCACCAACGGCGCAGCCGGCTGCGTCGATGGCGTCAGTATCGTCGGGGACGATGCGGCGCGGGTGTCAGGCGGCGTCGGCCATTTGACCGAAAGCTCGCGCGCGTCGTATTGGCCGAGCTTGCGGCTCTCGGCCCAGACCATCGCGGTGCGGGTGACGGGATCGAGGGAAATGGCGTATCGGCCGATGGCGAAGCGCCTCGCCGCGATGTTCGTGCGCCACAGCGCGCGCGGGCGGCAGATCCACATCACGACTGCATACAGCGCCGGGCCGACGGCCATCCAGCCGTTGGTCTCGGCGAGCGCATGCAAGAACCGCCGCCAGCCCGCCGTCCAGACGAACGCGCCGACCGAGAACACCGCGAATCCGAACGTGAGCAGCGCGATAAAGCGCAGCGCCTGCCGAAGCCATTGCGGCAGCGGATGCAGCGGCCGGTCCATGCGCGCCTTCGCGCCCGGCAGGACAATCAGCAGAAAAATGAGCACCAGGTTGAGGCACGCCCACGGCGATGATGTCATTGCGCGCAGCGAGGACAAATAGCCCATCTGCGACATGGAGAACGCCCATCGCGCCGCAAGTACGACTCCGATCGCCCGCAGCGCGAAAACGGTGCCTGCGCCCGGTGCCGGCGCCGCGCTGGTTTGCCTGGTTCTCGCCAAAACGTGCGCTCCTCTCGACCGGCGCGGGCGTTCTTGCGCCGCATTCGGTCCCATGCAATTGATTGCCATCGATACATGATGCACGCCGTCGGGCGGCCATGCGCTTCGCCTCGCGAAGCCCGGTCATTATAGGGAGATTGCGGATGTCGTCAGAGGTTTCGCAACGCGAACGCGGCCCCGCGCTCCAATTTGCCACTTGACTGTGCCGACAGCACAACGCCCCGCGCACCTTGCGGCACGCGGGGCGTCGGTCATGCCGCATCGCTGCGGCACGGGCGATGCAACGACGCTCAGGCGTTGGCTTCGCGCAGAACCGTGCGGCGCTTCTGGCGCAGCAGTTCCTCGTAGTTCTGCACGTAGCGCGCAGCCATGACCTTCGACGAGAAGCGCGTTTCGAACGCTTCACGCACCTTGGCGCGCGACAGCGTGTCGAGACGCTTCACCGCGGCGATCGCCGACAACTCGTCTTCCACGACGAAGCCCGACACGCCGTTCTCGATCACTTCCGGCACCGAGCCGCGATTGAACGCGATGACCGGCGTGCCGCAGGCCATCGCCTCGATCATCACGAGACCGAAGGGCTCCGGCCAGTCGATCGGGAACAGCAGCGCGTGCGCGTTGCCCAGGAACTCGGTCTTCTCGGCTTCGCTGATTTCGCCGATGTACTCGACGTGCGGCAGCGCGAAGAGCGGCTTGATCTCTTCTTCGTAGTAGGCGCGATCGGCCTTGTCGAGCTTGGCGGCGATCTTGATTTTCATGCCCGCGGCCTGCGCGATGCGAATCGCCCGGTCGACGCGCTTTTCCGGCGAAATGCGGCCGAGGAATGCGAGATAGCCCGGCTTCACGTTCGGGATCGGCGTCAGCAGGTTTTCCGGCAGGCCGTGATACACCGTCGACAGCCAGTTCGCCTGCGGCAGCGGCTGGCGCTGGTTGTCCGAAATCGACACGACCGGCACGTCGTTGAACGTGCGGAAGATCGGCTGGAGCTCGGGCAGGTCGAGGCGGCCGTGCATCGTCGTCAGGAACGGCACCGGCTGGCGCGCGAACAGCGAGAACGGGTAATAGTCGATGTGGAAATGCAGCACGTCGAATTCGTCGGCGCGGCGGCGGACTTCCTCGAGCAGCAGCATGTGCGGAGCCATCGTGTCGCGGATCGTCGGATCGAGACGCAACGCCTGCGGCCAGAAAGCTTCGAGCTTCGCGGACGTTTGCGAATCACCGCTCGCGAAGAGCGTGACGTCGTGTCCGGCCTCGACGAGTGCCTCGGTCAGATATGACACCACGCGTTCCGTGCCGCCATACAGCTTCGGCGGAACAGCCTCGTGGAGGGGCGCGATTTGAGCGATTCGCATTGTCGTGAAACTCCTAATGAAAGATCAGGCAAAGTACTGCTGTCGTGTTGACGTCGGGAGCGAATCGCTCGCCTCGGGCGAAAGCAGTCACTGCGCAGTCGCCGCGGCGTGAAAGCTGGTGCTCGAGTGAAAGAAGCGGGGGTCGCCGATCACTGCTTGGCGCGACTCGGAACAGGGCAGGTCCGAGACCATATCTCAAAAAGCGCCACGCATGGAAATAACGCGCTTCCTCCCGGCAGGTTGACGGCTTCCTACAGAAAGCTGTCGAATATTTTCGTGCTATCGGCTTGTTCAAAAGCCGGTGAGAAGCTGGGGCGCATTATGGAGCTTGCGACGGCGCAAATAGGCGGTGCATTTCAACTTATTTACCTTGTTACACGGGGGAAACACTTTGCAAACCCCTGTTTATTAAGGTTGTTCTACATTGGAGCACGTGCTTCGGCCACGCACCGGAGCCGCTTCGCGCGCGCCCGGCGCGGCGGCTTCGAGCAAGACGCTGGCGCGACGCGTGCTTTCTCCCCGTTGTCGTGAAGGCGCCTCCGGTCACGAGCGCGGGCCTCCAGTGGATGAATTCCGCGTCCGGCCACGCTCCATCGCAAAAATGCGCGCGTTGTGCTTACAATGCGCGCCCAAGCCCAAGGTCGTGTGCGGCCGTCTATCGACGCAGCGCCGCCGCCTCGCCGGCTGAATGAACGACTGTTCGATGCAGAGCCGGCGGAACGGGCCGCGCATCGTTTGCCTGAATGACGTTCGCCTTTCCGGTTACTGGCTACAATTCAGCCAGTGAAGACGGCGCGTCGTCGCCGGGTTCGATGTCCAGCGCATCGGACAGACGTGATGTGAATGGCATCGCCCGAAGACGCAACACACGCTCAACCGCTTTACGACCAAAAAAGACCATTGGACCAACTCACCGTCTCCCAGCGTAACGCGCACAACGCGAAGCTCGCGAGCTACGCGAATCGCCCGCTCGCGTTCCTGATGCGCTACATCCGCCGGCATCCGGTCGCCCATGCCATCGTGCTTTGCAGCGTGTTCGCCGCGGTCGGTTGCGCGCTCGCATCGCAATACGCGATCAAGCATCTGATCGACGTGCTCGGCCAGGGGCGCGGCCATCCCGGTCCGCTCTGGGGCGCCTTCATGATCCTGGTCGGGCTGATCGCCGCCGACAACCTGCTCTGGCGGGTCGGCGGCTGGGTCGGCGCGCACGTGTTCGTGATCGTCACCGGCGACTTGCGCAAGGACCTCTTCTCCTATCTCTCCGGCCACTCGCCCACGTACTTCTCCGAAAAGCAGCCGGGTATGCTCGCGAGCCGCATCACGGCGACATCGAACGCCATCTACACGTCCGAAAACGTGATGGCGTGGAACGTCCTGCCGCCCTGTATCGCGGTGCTGGGCGCGATCGTGATGATCGTCGCGGTGAACCCGCTGATGGCCGCCGGGCTGATGTGCTGCTCGCTGGTGCTCGCGTTCATCCTGTATCGGCTCGCCAAGCGCGGTTCGGCGCGGCATCACAGTTTCGCGTCGAAGGCCGCCTCGGTGGACGGCGAGCTCGTCGACGTGATCGGCAACATGTCGCTCGTGCGCGCGTTCGGCATGACGTTCCGCGAGCAGAAGCGCTTCGGCTCGACCGTGAAGGCCGAGATGGTCGCGCGTCAGCAAAGCCTGCTGTACCTTGAAAAGCTGCGCCTCTTTCACGCGGTCGTGACGGCGATTCTGTCGGCTGGCCTCCTCGGCTGGGCCCTGTGGCTGTGGTCGCAAGGCCGCGCGACCTCGGGCGATATCGTGCTCGTCAGCTCGCTCGGCTTCACCATCCTGCACGGCACGCGCGATCTCGCCGTCGCTCTCGTCGATGTGACGCAGCACGTCGCGCGCCTCGCCGAAGCCGTGCAGACGTTGCTGGAACCGCACGGCATGCCGGATCGCTCAGACGCGACGGAACTCGTGCCGCAGGGCGGGCGCGTCGATTTCGAAGGCATCACGTTCGCCTATCCGCGCCGCCGCCCGATTCTCGACAACTTCCATCTGCATATCGAGGCGGGTCAGCGCGTCGGTCTGATCGGCAAGTCGGGCGCGGGCAAATCGACCGTCCTCGCGCTGCTGCAGCGTTTTTACGAGACACAGAAGGGCAGCATCAAGATCGACGGGCAGGATATCGCCGCGATCACGCAGGACAGCCTGCGCCACGCGATTGCGCTGGTGCCGCAGGACATTTCGCTGTTCCATCGCACGGTGTTCGAGAACATCGCGTACGGACGTCCCGATGCGAGCCGCGAGGAAGTGCTCGCCGCCGCGCGCGAGGCGCGCTGCACGGACTTCATCGAAGCGATGCCGGAAGGCTTCGATACGATCGTCGGCGATCGCGGCGTGAAGCTGTCGGGCGGGCAGCGGCAACGCATCGCGATTGCGCGCGCCATTCTCAAGAACGCGCCGATCCTGCTGCTCGACGAGGCGACCT
Organism: Caballeronia sp. LZ016; assembly: GCF_031450805.1. NCBI lineage: Bacteria > Pseudomonadati > Pseudomonadota > Betaproteobacteria > Burkholderiales > Burkholderiaceae > Caballeronia > Caballeronia sp. LZ016. The sequence goes on along the minus strand of NZ_JARTVY010000001.1, from coordinate 1,747,974 downwards.
CGGCGCTCGACAGCGCATCGGAAGAAGCGATTCAGCAGGCGCTCGACCGGCTGATGGTCGGCCGCACGGTCATCGCGATTGCGCACCGTCTGTCGACACTGCAGAACTTCGATCGCATTATCGTGATGAGCGCGGGCAAGGTCATCGACGACGGCTCGCCGCAAGAACTGCGCGAACGTCCGGGGCTGTATCGGGAGTTGCTGGCGAAGCAGCACGGCAAGCTGCCCTCGATCGTCGCGACGCCGCACAAGCAGCCGGCGTGAGGAGAGCAAAGCGAGACCGAGCCGCGTTTCCCGAAAGGAAACGCGGCTTTTTTACGCGCTCAGCGCGCCTTCAGATCGCGCAGGAAGTTATCGCGCCACACCGACACGTTGTTGTCCCGCAGCAGCGCATACATGTCGCGATGTCTCGCGCGCCGCTCGTCGAGCGGCATCGCCAGCGCAGTGGCGAGCGCTTCCGCCATGCCGTCGATATCGAGCGGATTCACGATCAACGCCGCCTTCAGTTCCCGCGCCGCGCCCGCGAATTGCGACAGCACGAGTACGCCGGGATCGTCCGGGTCCTGCGCCGACACGTACTCCTTGGCGACCAGATTCATGCCGTCACGCAGCGGCGTGACGAAACCGACATGCGCCTCGCGGAACAACGCAGCGAGCACCGGCCGCTCGTACTGGCGATGGATATAGCGGATCGGCGTCCAGTCGAGCTCGGCGTATCGACCGTTGATGCGGCCGGACTCCGCTTCCAGTTGCAGCCGGATATCGCGGTAGGCGTCGACGTCCGAGCGCGTCGGCGGCGCGATCTGCAGGAACGACACGTTGTTGCGCTGCTGCGGATCGTGCTCCATCAGGCGCTCGAACGCCCGGAAACGCTCGACCAGCCCCTTCGAATAATCGAGCCGATCGACGCTCATCACGAGCTTGCGTTCGTGCAGCGTCGCCTTCACGGTCTGCACGTCGCGGCCGCCTTCGCCGTCTTTTGCCAGCGCGCGCACTTCATCGGGATACACGCCGATCGGATACGCCGCCGCCTTCAGCACCTTGCCGAACGCGCGAACTTCCACCGGCTTCGTCGTATGCCGGGTGAGCGCGCCGCCCGCTTCAGTCTCGATGTAATCGCAGAACGCATGCAGGTCGGGGCTGGTCTGGAAGCCGAGCAGATCGAACGCGCACAGCGCCTCGACCAGTTCTCGATGGCGCGGCACGCTCAACAGAATCTGCGACGCCGGAAACGGGATGTGCAGGAAGAAGCCGATGCGGTTCGTCACGCCCAGTTCGCGCAACGCCTGAGCGAACGGAATCAGGTGATAGTCGTGCACCCAGATGACGTCGTCGGGCCTGAGCAGCGGCACGAGCTGCGCGGCGAGCCAGCGGTTCACGCGGCAATAGCCGTCGTATTCTTCGGGATCGAATTCGATCAGATCCGGGCGATAGTGAAACGCCGGCCACAGCGTCGCGTTCGAAAAGCCGCGGTAATACTGGTCATAATCGCGGCGCGCGAGACCGATGGTCGCGAACGTCACCGGCCCCTGCTCTTCCAGCGTGATCGCCTCGGGCGGCGCAGCCAGCACGTCGCCGCTCCAGCCGAACCACACGCCGCCGGTTTCCTTGAGCGCGTCATAGACGCCGACCGCGAGCCCGCCCGCCGCCGGGCCGCCTTCCGAGATCGGCGCAACCCGGTTCGACACGATAATCAGGCGGCCCATCAGGCGTGCTTCCCGGCCGTGCCCGCGATCACCTGGAGCCAGTCGAGCAGCAGTTCCACCGATTCGATGCGCGCCCGCGCCACGGTTTCGCCCGCGCCGACCTTGATCGACAGGCCATCGAATTCGTTGACGACCGCGAAGCCTTTCTCGTCGGTGAGATCGTCGCCGATGAAGACAGGCTTTCGTCCCGTGAACGGCGGCTCGGCCATGAATGCACGCAACGCGCGGCCCTTGTCGACGCCCTTCGGCTTGATTTCGTACACCATCTTGCCCGGCTGAAGCACGTAGGCATCGGCGTATTCCGCGACGAGACGCTCGGTGGCCGCGCGCGCGGTCGGCTCGCGCTCGGGCGCGTTCCGGTAATGCAGCGCGAGCGCCGCGCCCTTGATTTCGAGCAGCATGCCCGGATTCGCGTTGACCACGCCTTCGAGCACGTGCTCCATGCGCAAGAGCCGCTCGTCGTGGAAGCCGATGCGCTGCACGTCGCCGTTGGCGTCGCGCCGCTCCGCGCCGTGCATCCCGGCGACGGGCAGATCGGGTATCTGCAGGAACGAATCGATATTGTCGATGCCGCGCCCCGACACGACCGCGACCGCGTTATTGGTCGCGCGCCGCAGCGATGCAAGGATGTCGGGCACCGAACGCGGCACGAAGATGCCGTCGGGCGTGGAGGCGAGTTCGACGAGCGTGCCGTCGAAATCGAAGAAGAACGCGGTCTCGGCAAGAGACAGGGAATCGGGAAGAATTTGCATCGATCTTTGGCCTGTGGTTTGCCTCGTGGCTTGCTTCGTCGCGGCGGGGCCGACGCCGAAGGCGCGCATGTTACGTGCGTCGGCTTTCGATTGCGGAGCCGCTCGACTTACGGATGCGTGCGTCCGGCTTTCGGCGAGCCTGAAGTATGCGGCAAATCGTCTCAAAAATAAGCCGCAAGGTAGATGATGCGCCACCTACGGCCTCGAAGGCGTGTATTTTGCGATAGATGTTCCTGCCTTCAAACCCCCGCCGCACGCCGCTCCGACCACTTCCGATGCACGCTTCGTTCCCCACCCTGCCGTTCCTGCGCGCGAGCCGCTGGCGCATTCTCACCGCGCTTATTTCGTTGTGTGCGCTCGCCGGGTGCTCGCGTCCGGCCGAGCCGTGGCGTCTGACCGACGTGTCCGGCCACCTGCCCGATCTGAACTTCTCGCTCACCGACGACACCGGCGCGCATGTCACCGGCCGTTCGTTCGCCGGCCGCGCGACGCTCGTCTTTTTCGGCTACACGCACTGCCCCGATGTCTGTCCCGAAACGATGGCGCGTCTGATGCAGGTGCTCCGGCAGCTCGGGCCGGATGCAGACGCGGCGCGCGTCGTGTTCGTTTCCGTCGATCCCGCCCGCGATACGCCCGCGCTCCTGCACGCATACGTCCGCGCGTTCGACGACCGGCGCGCAGTCGGCCTCACGGGTGGCGATCGCGCGATCGAGGCCGTCGCGCAGCGGTATCGCGTGGCGTATCAGATGGAAAAGCGCGATCCGAACGGCGCGTATGAAGTGACGCACAGCTCGGCGGTCTATATCTTCGATCGCGACGGCCGCGCGCGCCTGCTCGCCACGGACCGCGATTCGATCGACGCGATCGCCGCCGATCTGCGCCGCATCATCCACGCGAAGGACGCGTGACGATGACGACGCTGCTTTACTGGCTCGAACCCTGGGAGCCGTCGCCGACGGTCGTGGCCGCGATACTCATCGCCGCCGTGCTTTTTGCGCGCGGCGCGGGGCATGCGCGGGTATCGGTATCGCGCCGCATCGCCTTCTGGCTTGGGCTGAGCGCGCTGTACGTGGCGCTGCATACGCGGCTCGATTACTTCTTCGAGCACGAGTTTTTCATGCACCGGCTGCAGCATCTGGTGCTGCATCACCTCGGGCCGTTTCTGATCGCGCTGTCGTATCCGGGCGCGGCGCTGCGCGCCGGCGTGCCGTTCGAATGGCGGCGGCGCTGGCTGCGTCCGGCCGGGCGGACGCGCGTCGCTCGCGTGACGTTCGATATCGTGTTCAATCCGCTCGTCGCGGTGACGCTTTTCGTCGGGCTGATCTACTTCTGGCTGCTATCGCCGATTCACTTCAACGCGATGCTCGATTACCGCCTCTATCGCGTGATGAACTGGAGCATGGTGATCGACGGCCTGCTCTTCTGGTGGCTCGTGCTCGATCCGCGTCCCGCGCCGCCCGCGCGGCTCGCGCCCGGTCGACGCATTCTCGTCGTGATTGCCGCAATTCCGCCGCAGATCGTCCTCGGCGCGTTCATCTTCTTCACGCCGCACGAGCTGTATCTGATCTATTCGATTTGCGGCCGCGCCTTCACCTGGATCACGCCGATGCGCGATCAGCAGATCGGCGGACTCTTGCTATGGATTCCCGGCTCGATGATGAGCGTGGTCGGCGCGCTGATCGCGCTGCGTCACTGGCTGCGGCTGTCTGCGCGCGCGCGGCTGCGTCAGGAGTCGAAGCCGGGACGGCGCATCCACACGTGCGGGATGCCGTCCTCGTCATGCACCCCCGACGATGCGACGAATCCGAACGCGCCGTAGAAGCGCTGCAAGTGGGCCTGCGCATGCAGGCTGATCGGCTGGTCGGGCCATTGTTTGAGAATTTCTTCGAGCGCGCGCTGCAGCATCGCGTTACCGAGCTTCATGCCGCGAAAGCCGGCGGTGGTCAGCACGCGGCCAATGCGGACGTCCTTCTCGTTTTCATCCGGATGGCCCGGCAGCAGCACGCGCAGATAGCCGGCGAGTTTCGGGCGCTGTTCGCCTTGTCCGTATGCCAGAAGATGCCACGCATCGACATCGAGCCCGTCGATATCGCCATAAACGCAGTTCTGCTCGACGACGAACACCGCGCTGCGTGCGGCGAGCATGTCGTAGACCTCCGCGGTGGTCAGATCATCGAAGCGCTTCCAGCGCCATTCAAGGTCGGAGAGTTGGGTGGTCATCGTTGTAGGTATCGGGGGCCTTGCGGCGTGCCGCAATTATGCCGCGAGGCAGCGCGAGCAAAACGCCGCGGAAAAAGAAAAAGCCCTGACAAGTCAGGGCTTTTTAAGTGGAGGCGCGAACCGGAGTCGAACCGGTCTAAACGGCTTTGCAGGCCGCTGCATAACCGCTTTGCTATCGCGCCAAAAGCGGTGTGGCTTGCTGGCCGATCAAAGCCGGCCAGACTACCAAACAAAAAGGGAAGCGTTGCTTCCCCTTTGACTGGAGCGGGAGACGAGTCTCGAACTCGCGACCTCAACCTTGGCAAGGTTGCGCTCTACCAACTGAGCTACTCCCGCATATCCTGCGCTGCTACTGCTATTCCGATGCCGCTTCGCCACCCATTCGGCTCGCGCTGCTCACACCGAAATTCTAAAACTGGAGCGGGAGACGAGTCTCGAACTCGCGACCTCAACCTTGGCAAGGTTGCGCTCTACCAACTGAGCTACTCCCGCATTGACTGCTTGCCTGATTCGCTTCGCTTTGTTACTGCTTCGCGTCGCGCATCAGAGAAACGAGATTATGTAGAAGCCAAAGCGACCTGTCAACTGTTTTGTCTGCGGTTTTTTCGGCTTCGACGCAATTTTTTGCGCTTCTCCTCGCGACTGTTTCACCGCATGCCGCCGCGCTCGCGAATCTGCGGCCAGGCGAGCTTCATGTAGTAGAACATCGACCAGACGGTGAGAAACGCCGCCACGTTGATGAGCCACAAGCCCCACACGCGTGAATCGAGCACCCATTGCGTGCCTGGGATATTCAGGCGGCCGTAGAACAGCAGCATGGGGATGGCGATCATCTGGCAGACCGTCTTGAACTTGCCGAGCGAATTCACCGCGACGCTCTTCGATGCGCCGATTTGCGCCATCCATTCACGCAGCGCCGATATGGTGATCTCGCGTCCGACGATCACGAGGGCGATCACCGCGTTGAGCCGCGCGCTCTGCACGAGCACGAGCAGCGCGGCGGTGACCATCAGCTTGTCGGCCACGGGGTCGAGAAACGCACCGAACGCCGACGTCTGATCGAGCTTGCGCGCGAGGAAACCGTCGAACCAATCGGTGAGCGCCGCGAGCACGAAGATGATCATCGCAAGCAGGTTGCGATGCTCAAGGCTCAACATCATGTCCGGCAGATAAAACACGCCCACGACGAGCGGAATCAGCACGATTCGCAGCCACGTCAGGAAGATCGGTAGATTGAACGGCATGGGCGAAAGTGAGATCGAGTGCGAGAGGTGTGGGAGGCGCCATTGTGCCGCGTCGATCCGACGCTCACAAGGCGCGTGCTCATGCAACCGCGCGGCCTGCCGCAACCCGCGCGACGGGGTTTCCCGTCAATGCAACTGCCGGTAAATCTGCTGCGCAAGCGCAAGCGATATGCCCTCCACGCTCGCCAGGTCCTCGACGCTCGCCGCCTGCACGCCCCGCAGTCCGCCGAACCGCGACAACAAGCGCTGACGCCGCTTCGCGCCCACGCCTTCGAGTTCCTCCAGCCGCGATGTCTGACGCGCTTTCGCCCGCTTCGCCCGCATGCCGGTGATGGCGAAACGGTGCGCTTCATCGCGGATTTGCGCGACCAGCATCAGCGCCGCGCTTTCCTTGCCGAGCTCCAGCGCGGGACGGCCGTCCGCGAAGATGAGCGTTTCGAGGCCGACCTTGCGCCCCTCGCCCTTCGCGACGCCCACCAGCATGCCGTGATCGAGCCCGAGTTCCGAGAAAACCTGCCGCGCGATTTCCACCTGCCCCTTGCCGCCGTCGATGAGCACGATGTTCGGCAGCGTGCCGCCCGCGGCCAGGGCCGGCGCGGCATCGGGCGTGACGTTGGGATCGGCGGCGGCGTCGGGCTGCATCGTCGCGGCTTCCTCGTTCGCGTTCGCCGCCGCCTGCGCGACCATCTTTTCGTAGCGGCGCGTGAGCACCTGGCGCATTGCGGCGTAATCGTCGCCGGGCGTGATGCCGGTGATGTTGTAGCGCCGATATTCGCCCGACTGCATCTTGTGATGGTGATACACCACGCACGACGCCTGCGTCGCTTCGCCCATCGTATGACTGATGTCGAAGCACTCGATGCGCATCAGCGCGAGGTCGTCCATGTCGAGCCCGAGCGTTTCCGCGAGCGAGCGCGTGCGCGCCTGCTGCGAGCCCTGCTCCGACAGGAGACGCGCGAGCGCGAGCTTCGCGTTCTGCTCGGCCATCGACAGCCACACGCGCTTCTGACCTTGCGGCTGGCGCAGCAGCGTGACCTTGTGCCCGGCCTGTTCGATCAGCAGATCGACGAGCTCGCGGCTCGCCGGCGCATGGCTCACGACGAGCACCGGCGGCACGCGGTTGCCGATGTAGTGCTGCGCCATGAACGCTTCCAGCACTTCGGATTCGAGCGCGCCTTCGCGCACGGCGGGTTCGGTCTGGTCCTCGACGTCCAGTTGGGCCTCGACGCTCGCCGCGCCGGCATCGCCTTCTGTCGAAGGCACGCCCTCTTGCGCCGCTGCCTCTTCTCTCGCGGCGTGCGCGATCGCTTCGAATTCCGGCGCGGGTACATCGACGAGTGCCTGCACGTCCGCTTCGACGGCTTCGTCGTCTTCGAGGCCCGCTTCGTCGTCGTCCTCGGCGAGCGGCATCGCGCTTTCCACGTGCGCCGGAAAATACGCCTTGTCGCCGAGATGGCGCCCGCCGCGCACCATCGCCAGATTCACGCATACCTTGCCGCCCAGCGCGACGACCGCGAGGATATCGACATCGCTCTCGCCGCCGACCTCGATGGCCTGCTGATGCAGCACCGTCGACAGCGAGCTCATCTGATTGCGCACCGCCGCCGCCTGTTCGAACTTGAGCTCGGCCGCGAAGGCATGCATCTTCTCTTCCAGCTCCTTCATCACTTCGCCCTGCCGGCCGAGCAGAAAGCGCGACGCGTTCGACACATCGCGCGCGTAATCCTCCTCGCTGATGAGGCCGGTGCACGGCGCGGTGCATCGCCCGATCTGATGCAGCAGACACGGACGCGTGCGATTGCTGAACACCGAGTCTTCGCACGTGCGCAGCTGGAACACGCGCTGCAGGATGTGGATGCTCTCGCGCACCGCCCACGCGCTCGGAAACGGCCCGAAGTACTGGTTCTTCTTGTCGACCGCGCCGCGGTAGTACGCCATGCGCGGAAACGCGTGCCCGGTCAGCTTGAGGAACGGATACGACTTGTCGTCGCGAAAGAGAATGTTGTAGCGCGGCGCGAGCGCCTTGATCAGATTGTTTTCGAGCAGCAGCGCCTCGGCTTCGGAACGCGTGACGGTCGTCTCGATCTTGCGGATGCGCGTGACCATCATCGCGATGCGCGGCGAATGCAGGGTCTTCGTGAAGTAGCTCGACACGCGCTTCTTCAGGTTGCGCGCCTTGCCGACGTAAAGCACGGCGCCGTCGCCGTCGTAATAGCGGTACACGCCGGGCAGATGCGGCAACTGCGCGAGCGTCTTCTTCGGGTCGAAAGTCGGGTCGGGGGCGTCGGTCGGAGTCATGCAGCGAATATCGTGACGATGCGCGGAAGGGACAAGGGAGGCGGCGCACCGTGCGGCGGACGGTGTCTTAGAATCGCCAGTTTAGAACATTACGACGCGGTCTCGCCGCCGCTCATGCCGCCATGTCCACGCCCCTGTCGCATCAAGCAGGCCAGGAACTCGCCTGCGATATCTTCTGCGCGGTCGTCGACAACTTCGGCGATATCGGCGTGTGCTGGCGGCTCGCGCGTCAGTTGCGCGCGGAGCACGGCTGGCGCGTGCGGCTGTTCGTCGACGATCTCACCGCTTTCCACGCGCTGTGTCCCGCCGTCGATGCGTCGCGCGCGCGGCAAGAAGCGGCGGGCGTCGTCATCGAGCACTGGCGCGAGCCGGCGCATGCGGGCGACGCGCTCGCTATCGCCGATGTCGTCATCGAAGCGTTCGCCTGTGAGATCCCCCATGCCTATGTCGCCGCGATGGCGCGTCGCGCGCCGAAGCCCGTCTGGGTCAACCTCGAATATCTGAGCGGCGAAGACTGGGTTGCGGACTTCCACATGCGGCCGTCGCCGCATCCGCGCTTTCCGCTCGAGAAGAGCTTCTTCTTCCCCGGTCTCGGCGCGGGCACGGGCGGCGTGCTGAAGGAGCGCGGGCTCGATGCGGCCCGCGAACGTTTCGATGCCGCGGCGTGGTGGCGCGAGCGCGTCGGCATCGAGCGGCCGGAGGCGGCATCGACGGTGATTTCGCTTTTCGCCTACGAGAACCCCGCCGTCGATGCGCTGCTCGCGCAGTGGCGCGATGGCACTTCGCCGGTCGTGCTGCTCGTGCCGGAAGGCCGCATTTCGGGCGCGGTCGCGCGCTTCTTCGGCCTGCCGAAGTTCGCCGCAGGGACATCGGCGCATGCGGGCGCGTTGCAGGCGCATGCGCTCGGTTTCGTCGAGCAGCCGCGTTTCGACGAACTGCTGTGGGCCGCCGACATCAACTTCGTGCGCGGCGAAGACTCGTTCGTGCGCGCGCAATGGGCGCGCAAACCGTTCGTGTGGCACATCTACCCGCAAGCCGACGACGCGCATCTCCCGAAACTCGATGCCGCCCTCGCCCACTACACGAGCGGACTCTCGCCGACGGCGCGCGCTGCGATCGATCGCTTCTGGCACACGTGGAACGGCGCGGGAACGCCCGACTGGGCGGATTTCTGGCGGCATCGGGGCGAATTCGCGGCGCGCGCTTCGCAATGGGCCGACGAACTGGCGGGCGTCGGCGATCTGGCGGGCAACCTCGTCGCGCACGTGGCCGCACGCATGGGCGGCTGAAGCCACGCCCGCCGGCTGGCCAAATAAGCAAAAACTCAGTTAAAATAAGCGGTTATCCGAGCGCGGGCCAAATTTCACTGACTACGCACGGCGCTCCGCCCGAATCGATCCAATCCGCAGATCAGCAATCCACGGCAACACTCAAGCCAAATTCAATCGTAAGGACCCAGTTTTTATGAAGACCGCACAAGAACTCCGCGTCGGCAACGTCGTCATGATCGGCAGCGATGCCATGGTGGTGCAGCGTGCCGAATACAACAAGTCCGGCCGTAACGCAGCGGTCGTGAAGATGAAGTTCAAGAACCTGCTGACCAATGCCGGCATGGAAACGGTCTACAAGGCCGACGACAAGTTCGACGTCGTCGTGCTCGACCGCAAGGAAGTGACGTACTCGTACTTCGCCGATCCGATGTACGTCTTCATGGACGCCGACTACAACCAGTACGAAGTCGAAGCAGAAATGATGGGCGACGCGCTCAACTATCTCGAAGACGGCATGGCGTGCGAAGTCGTGTTCTACAACGAGAAGGCCATTTCGGTCGAACTGCCGACCACGCTGGTTCGCGAGATCGTCTACACGGAACCGGCCGTCAAGGGCGATACGTCGTCGGGCAAGGTGCTGAAGACCGCAAAGCTGAACACCGGCTTCGAATTGCAAGTGCCGCTCTTCTGCAACATCGGCGACAAGATCGAAATCGACACGCGCACGAACGAATACCGCAGCCGCGCCTAAAGCAGGCAATCGCGTAAGCCTTACGCCGGCCACGCCGGCGGCGGACGGCGGTTACGGAACCGCCTGTCCACGCTTAGATAAAAGCGCCCCATCGCGGGCGCTTTTTCTTTTGCATGAATTTTTTGACAAATTCAGGCAAACTTTACCGCTTGCAAGCAAACAGTTTGTGTAGCAAGCCGGCCTCGCATCCATTCTATGTGACTGTTTTTGTTGCGTTACATGCGACACCACGCCCCGCGCGCGCACCGTCTGACGAATTGGCACGATTTCTGCTCGATGCGCACATCCCGACTGAAGATGTCACGAGATGCAAACTCAGCGTTCCCGCGCTGGCCGATGGATCATCGTCGCGGCGTTCGCATTGCCCGCCTTCGCTTCGATGCCGGGATGCCAGTCCACGTCGGGCGGTGAGTCGTCCGCGGATTACGCGTCGGACGCTTCGGTGACCGCGCGTGTGAAAGCGGCGCTTCTCGCCGATCCGGGATTGAAGTCGCTCGCGGTGAGCGTGGCGACGTATCGCGGTGTCGTTCAGTTGTCCGGTAACGTGAATTCGGAGGAACAGATTCAGAAGGCCGTCGCCGTAACCCGCAGCGTGTCGGGCGTGCAATCCATCAGCAACGATCTGCACATCAAGCCGCAATGACGCAGTAGTCGAAATTCAAGCGCAGGACAAGAACAAACCGCAGCGGGACCCAACGCGCCGCGCCATCGAGCACGACAAGGCGCCGCAGCCCGCCCACGAGCGCCCGAGTTCCAAGCGTCGCCTTTGCCCGGCGACGCATGCTGCAACGGCAATTACAGTCTCTTTTGATACGTTGTGTCTGCCATGCCACACGCACTGATTGTCGAAGACGATCCCAATAGCCTGTCCGGCCTGTCCGCGATCCTGTCGGCGGACGGCTTTTCCGTCGATACCGCGACCACGCTCGCCGAAGCGCGCGCCGCGCTGACGCGCTTCATTCCCGATGTCGTGCTGATCGACCTGAACCTGCCCGACGGCAGCGGGCTCGACCTGCTGCCGAGCCTGCCCTCGCAACCGCCTGACGGCGCGCTGCCCGTCATCGTGATGACCGGCAACGCAACGGTCGAAAGCGCGATCGAAGGCTTGCGGCACGGCATCTGGGATTACCTGCTGAAGCCGGTGAACATCCCGCGCCTGCGCAGCCTCCTCGCACGGATTCCGCGTCCCTACGAGCTGACCGAGGAGGTGCAGTCGCTGCGCTCGACGCTGCGCGAACTGGGCCACTTCGGCGACATGCTCGGCCGCAGCGCGGTCATGCAGCACGTCTACGATCAGATCGAACATACCGCGCCGACCGAAGCCGCCGTGCTCATCTGTGGGGAGCCGGGCACGGGCAAGAAGCTGGCCGCACGCACGATTCACCAGTTGAGCCGCCGCCGCAAGGGACCGTTCGTCAGTTTCGACTGCTCGACCGCGCGCACCGACGGCACCCAGCGTTCGATGGAAAGCATTCTCTTCGGCCACGAGCGCAATGCGTTCGCAGGCGCGGAGAACCGCGAGCCGGGCCTGCTCGAGCAATCGGGGGGCGGCACGCTCTTTCTCGATCAGATCGATTCCCTGCCCGCCGCGCAGCAGGAAGCGTTGCTGCGCGCGCTCGATTCGCAGACGTTCATGCGCGTCGGCGGCAGCAACCGCATCATGACGGACTTCCGCCTGATCGCATCGTCCCGTACGCCGGCACGCGATGCCGTGACGAGCGGCGCGCTGCGCGAAGACCTGTTCCAGCGACTGTCGGCATCGTCGATCATGCTGCCGCCGCTGCGCGAACGCGACGACGACATCGCGCTGATGGCGGAGCAATTCGTCGATGAACTCAATCGCGAGAATCACATCGCCGGGATCACGAGCGGATCGCCGAAGCGCATCAGCCCGTCGTTCCTGCGCGAGTGCATCGCGAACGACTGGCCCGGCAACGTGCGCGAGATGCGGGATCGCGTGCGGCGCGCGTATCACGCATCGGGCGAAACCATCGAAACGCTGCGTGCCGACGAGCAAGGCGGCCCCGGCGGGCGCGGCCTGAACGGCAGCAGCGTGCAGGTGACCGTTGGCACCGCGCTGGCGGACGTCGAAGACATGCTGATTCGCGCGACGCTCGAAGCGGTCGGCGGGACGCGGCATCGCGCGGCGACGCTGCTCGGCATCAGCCCGAAGACGCTCTATAACAAGCTGCAGCGGATGAAGCTCGAATCGTAAGTTGTGCGGTCGATTGAAAAACGCCACGGCATTCGAAATGCCGTGGCGTTTTTTTTCGTCCCGCGGAATTCAGCTCAACGCGCTTGCGACCAGTTCCCGCGCCGCCCGGTACTCCGCCTGATTCTGCAGCTTGCTCCAGCGCAACGCCTTGCCGCGCGCACGCATGCGCGAGATGCGCTGTTGCGATGCCTTCGCCGGCGTGAAGCGGAGTTGCTCCAGCACCTTGCCAGCCTCTTCCGGCTGATTGCAGATCAGCACCATGTCGCAGCCCGCCGTCAGCGCGGCAGTCGCGGCTTCGGTGAGCGTGCCGCCCGCGCGCGCGGCTTCCATCGAAAGGTCGTCGCTGAAAATCGCGCCGTTGAAGCCCAGCTTGCCCCGCAGGATGTCCTGCAGCCAGATGCGCGAGAAGCCTGCGGGCTTGTCGTCGACTTGCGTGTAGATCACGTGCGCCGGAATCACCGACGCGAGCGACAGCCCGAGCCAGTCGTAGGGGCGCACATCGGCGGCGAGAATGTCGTCGAGCGGACGATCGTCGGTGGGCAGCGCGACATGCGAATCCGCCGATGCGAAGCCGTGCCCCGGGAAGTGCTTGCCGCAGTTCGCCATGCCCGCGAGCGCGAGGCCGTGATTCAGGCTCTTCGCGAGCATCGTCACGACGCGAGGATCGCTGTGCAATGCGCGATCGCCGATCACCTGCGACTGGCCGTACTCGAGATCGAGCACCGGCGCGAAGCTCATGTCGATGCCGCACGCGCGCAATTCCGACGCGAGTACATAGCCGAACGCGGTCGCCGCTCTGGTGGCCGCGAGAACGTCCCGGTCCCACAACGCGCCGAGCGTGGCCGGCGCGGGCAGCACCGTGAAACCATCGGTGCGGAAGCGCTGCACGCGTCCGCCTTCGTGATCGACGGCGATCAGGATGTCGTCGCGCACCGCGCGGATCGCATCGGTCAGCGCAACGAGTTGCGCGCGGTCCTCGAAGTGGCGCTTGAAGAGAATCACGCCGCCGGTCATCGGATGCGAGATGCGCTCGATATCCGCGTCGGAGAGCGTCGTGCCGGCGACGTCGAGCATGACGGGGCCGGGAGTGCGTTTCATCGAATTCAATGGATGTTCTTATCGTGGTTGATTGGTGTCACGCCTTGTCCGCGACTTCGGCGACGACGAAGGTCACCGCATAGTCGCGCTCGTCGGTGACGGTGACTTGCGCGGTGATGCCGCGTTGCGCGAGCCATTCGGCCAGTTCGCCCGACGCCACGACCATCGGCTTGCCGCTCGGCTCGTTGAGCGTTTGCAGCGCGCGCCAGGTCATCGGCCAGCGCATGCCGAGGCCGATCGCCTTCGAGAACGATTCCTTCGCGGAAAAGCGTGTCGCAAGGAACGCGAGACCGCGCACTTCGGAGCGCGCGCGGCGTGCGTGATAGATGCGCAGTTCGTCGGGGCCGAGTACCTTCTCGGCGAAGCGCCCTTTGGTGCGCTCCATGACCGCCGCGACGCGGCTGACTTGCACGAGATCCGTGCCGATTCCGTAGATCGCCATGATGCCGCGCTCAGCGTTTCGTTTGCGACGCGAGCCGCGATGCGACCATGATCGCCTTCATCTCGCGCACGGCGTTGTCCCAGCCGGCGAAGATCGCGTGCGCGACGATCGCATGGCCGATGTTCAGTTCGACGATGCCATCGAGCGCTGCGATCGGCTGCACGTTCGTATAGTGCAGGCCGTGGCCGGCATTGACCTTGAGGCCGAGCACATTGCCGAAATCGACGCTCGTCGCGACGCGTTCGAACTCGCGCTGCTGCCCCGCTTCGTCGTGGGCTTCGGCATAGCGGCCCGTATGCAGTTCGATGACCGGCGCGAGCGCTTCCTTCGCCGCGCGAATCTGGGTCTCGTCCGGATCGATGAACAGCGACACGCGGATGCCCGCATCGGCCAATTGCCTGCACGCGGCCTTCACCGCTTCGAACTGGCCGGCGACGTCGAGACCGCCTTCGGTCGTCAGTTCCGCGCGCTTTTCCGGCACGAGGCAGACATCCTGTGGCCGGATGTCGCACGCGATGTCGAGCATTTCGCGCGTCACCGCGCATTCGAGATTCATGCGCGTTTTGAGAAGCGGACGCAGCGCGCGCACATCGGCATCGACGATATGACGGCGATCCTCGCGCAGATGCAGCGTGATCGCGTCGGCGCCTGCTTCCTCGGCGGCGAGCGCGGCGCGGATCGGATCGGGATAGGACGTGCCGCGCGCATTGCGCAACGTGGCGACGTGATCGATATTCACGCCCAGATCGATCACGCTCGCGGGCGATGAGAGAAAGAAGCTCATAGGTTTTGCAGGTCGATCAGAATTTGACGGGTGGCGAGCGGCGCGCCGCCCAGGTGGTAATTCAGCAGGAAGCGCATCAGCGTCTTGCTCTGCACGGCGGTCTGGCCGCTGCTGTAGTCGTCGCGCTCCATGTCGATCAGCGTCTGCCCGGCGATCACCGGCCATTGCGCGGGAAGATCATCGGACGCGTCGAGCACGCCGCGCTCGGGATCAAACATGTAGCGGCCTTCGGCGACCACGCTCTCACGCGTGACCGTGCGCGTGAGCGCCATCGCATAGCCCGTTTCGCGCAACAGCACGCGCTCGAAGGAGCGCAGCACCTGCACGGCCGGTTCGCCGTGCGCGAGGCGCGAAAGCGTCAGCACGTAATGATTGAAGAGCGCCGGATGCGGGTCCTCGCGCGCGCAGAACTTCACGAGCAGTTCGTTGACGTAGAAACCGCAGAGAAGCGCGTCGCCGGTCAGAGGCAGCATGCCGCCGACCCATTCCGCCGTGGTCAGCGTGCGGACTTCGCCCTTGCCCGTCCACGAGAGCCCGAGCGGCTGAAACGTCTGCAGCACGCCGCGCAGCGCCGAATGCGGACGCTTCGCGCCCTTCGCGACGAGCGCGATGCGGCCGTGATCGCGCGAGAAGACATCGATGACGAGACTCGTCTCGCGGTAGGGATAGCTATGCAGCACGAAGCCCGGCTGCTCGCTCACGCGAAAATCGGAGCGCGGCGCGGCGCGCGGTTTCGGCCTGGCCGCGCTGCCGGTCGGGGACGCAGCCGCCCGGCGGCGCTTGGGAACGGGCCGCTCGCTGGCGTCGAAGTCGTCGTCAGGACGACTGTCGGCGGGCGGTGTCATCCACGCATCGCGGGTGCCGGCGTCCATGAGTTCGGTCCATGCGTCATTCGTAGCCGTAGGCGCGCAAGCCAGCTTCGTTGTCGGCCCAGCCGCTCTTCACCTTCACGAAGGTTTCGAGGTACACGGGGCCGTCGAACAGCTTCTCCATGTCGAGCCGCGCCTCGGTGCTGATCTGCTTCAGCTTCGCGCCCTTCTGGCCGATGATCATCGCCTTGTGGGTGTCCCGGTCGACGAGAATGGTCGCGAACACGCGGCGCAGGCGGCCTTCGGTCTCGAACTTGTCGATAAGCACCGTGCTCGTGTACGGCAACTCGTCGCCGGTCCAGCGGAACACTTTCTCGCGCAGGATTTCCGCAGCGAGGAAGCGCTCGCTGCGGTCCGTCAGGTCGTCTTCGCCGTAGATCGGCTCGCCTTCCGGCAGATACGGCTTCACGACCGACATCAGGCGCTTGATGTCTTCCGGGTGCTTCGCCGACAGCGGCACAATCTCGCGGAAGTCGCGCAAGGCGGACATCTGCTGCATGAACGGAAAGAGCGAATCCTTGTCGCCGACGCGGTCGAGCTTGTTGGCGATCAGCAGCGTGGGCGTGCCGGTCGGAATGAGGTCGAGCACTTTCTGATCGTCGGGGCCGAAGCGGCCGGCTTCGATCACGAAGAGGATCGCATCGACCGATGTCAGCGTCGACGTCACCGCGCGATTCAGCGAGCGGTTCAGCGCGCCGCTGTGGCGCGTCTGGAAGCCGGGGGTATCGACGAAGACGTACTGCGCGTCGTCGATCGTGTTGATGCCGGTGATGCGGTGGCGCGTCGTCTGCGCCTTGCGCGACGTGATGCTCACCTTCTGGCCGACGAGCGCGTTCATGAGCGTCGATTTGCCGACGTTCGGCCTGCCGACGATAGCGACCATGCCGCAGCGGAAACCGGAAGATGTGGGAGCGTTCATAGTGTTGTGCAGCCTGGATTCGTTGGCGTCTCGAGCGTGAGACGCGATGCGCGTGCGCGCGTCAGTGGCCGGCGTCGGCGGCGCGCACGACGCGGCTGGCCGGTGCGTCGGCGCTCGCGCCGCTGTTCGTGTCGGACTCGTCGCGCTCGGCGGATGCCTCAGCCGCTTCGCTCTTCGCCGCTTTTTCCGCCTTCTCCGCCTTTTCGGGACGATGGATCAGGTGCCGCTCCGGCTTGTCGGCGGCAGCATACGCGCCGGCGGACGGTTCGACATGCGTCGCGCGTATCACGGCCAGCGGCGCGGTGTCGTGCGGCTCGTCCGCCGCATGACTGCGCGGGCGTTCCCGTTCCCGCTCGCGCCGGTCCGGCGAGCGCAGATCGAGCGCGGCTTGCACGCCGATACCGCTCGGCATCACGTCCGCCTGGGCGAGCTTCGCCGCTCGCGCGCCCTTGCGCTTCGGTTTCACGCCGAGCGTCGGCGCAGCGGCCATCACCTGGTCGAGCGCCGTCTTTGCCGCAGCCTGTTCCGCCGCGCGACGGCTCGCGCCCGAGCCCGACACTTTCACGTCGAGCTTCGGTACCGAGCATTCGACTTCGAATTGCTGGTTGTGAGCCGCGCCGTGCGTCGCCACGACCGTATAAGTGGGCAGCGCGATCTTGTGGCCCTGCAGATATTCCTGCAGCAGCGTTTTCGCGTCCTTGCCGATGGTGCGCGGATCGATGTGATCGAGCACCGGCGTGTACAGACGCTTGATGACGGTATGCGCGGCGTCGAAACCGCCGTCGAGAAAGATGGCGCCGAAGATGGCTTCGAGGGTATCCGCGAGAATCGACGGGCGGCGGAAACCGCCGCTGCGCAGTTCGCCTTCGCCGAGACGCAGCCCTTCGGAGACGTTCAGCGCCTGAGCGATTTCATAAAGCGACTGCTGTTTGACGAGATTCGCCCGGACGCGCGACAGATCGCCTTCGTCGAGCTTGCCGAATCGCTGGAACAAAAGCGCAGCCACCACGCAATTGAGAACGGAATCGCCGAGAAATTCGAGCCGTTCGTTGTGCGTGGCGCTGTGACTGCGGTGGGTCATCGCCTGGCGCAGCAATTCCGCATTGCGAAATTCGTACCGCAGCCGGCTTTCCAACGGAGAAGATGGCATGGACAGAGTATAACGCGCCCGCCAAGGCGGCTGATTCCGCCCGGCGGGCCGGGAAAACGCATGGCGAGACGGTGTTAGCCGCGCTTCTTCACGCCGTTTCGAAGCGCGCGCCGCGCAGTGACGGCGGCGCACGCGAAGCATCACTGGAACGAGCCGATGCGCTTCAGGTTGCTGAAGTTCATCCAGATGAAGAACGCACGTCCGACGATGTTCTTGTCCGGGACGAAGCCCCAGTAGCGGCTGTCGGCGCTGTTGTCGCGGTTGTCGCCCATCATGAAGTAATGGCCCGACGGCACCTTGCAGGTCACGCCTTGCGCGTTGTAGACGCAGTTGTCGCGGTACGGGAAATCGTCCGCGCCGACGACGAACGGGGGCACTTGCGGATTGTTGAGGATGGCGTTCTTGCGGCCGTCGAGATCTTCGACGAACTGCTTTGCATAGCCGATGCGCTCGTCGTCGAAATAGTCGGGCTGCGCCGCTTCCGGCACCGGCTTGCCGTTGATGGTCAGATGCTTGTTCTCATAGGCAACGGTATCGCCCGGCAGGCCGATCACGCGCTTGATGTAGTCGACCGACTCGTCCTTCGGATAGCGGAACACCACCACGTCGCCGCGCGTGAGCGGCTTGCCCTCGGTCAGCTTCGTGTTGGTGATCGGCAGACGCAGGCCGTACTCGTACTTGTTCACCAGAATGAAGTCGCCGACGAGCAGCGTCGGCACCATCGAGCCGGAGGGAATCTTGAACGGCTCCACGATGAACGAGCGCACCACGAACACCGCGAGAATCACAGGGAAGAAGCTAGCCGTGTATTCGAGCCACCACGGCTGGCGCAGCCGCTCGCCGCGCAGACGCGCGCGCGTTTCGGCCGCGTTTTCGTCGGCGAAGCGCTCGCCGACGCGTTCCTGCTGGCGGTCGAACTCGGCGACTGCGGCATCCGCCGCGCGGCGGCGTCCCGGCAGAAAGACCAGTTTGTCGAGCACCCATGCAATACCCGTCACGAGGACGAGGATCAAGAGAATCAGTGCGAAATTCATCAAACGCTTCCGGTTGTTATCGTCGGTTGTTGTTGTTCTGCGCCTCGCGGCGCGCGGACATTATTCGTCCACGCGCAGGATTGCGAGGAAGGCTTCCTGCGGAATCTCGACCGATCCGACCTGCTTCATGCGCTTCTTGCCCGCCTTCTGCTTCTCGAGCAGCTTCTTCTTGCGGGTAATGTCGCCGCCGTAACACTTCGCGAGCACGTTCTTGCGAAGCGCCTTGATGTTCTCGCGCGCGATGATGTTCGAGCCGATGGTCGCCTGGATGGCCACGTCGTACATCTGGCGCGGAATCAACTCGCGCATCTTCGAGGCGACTTCGCGGCCGCGATGCTGGCTTTGCGAACGATGGACGATGACGGAGAGCGCATCGACCTTGTCGCCGTTGATGAGCATGTCGACCTTCACCACATCCGCCGCGCGATATTCCTTGAACTCGTAGTCCATCGACGCATAGCCGCGCGACGTGGACTTCAGGCGATCGAAGAAATCGAGCACGATTTCCGCCATCGGAATTTCGTAGGTAAGCTGCACCTGGCGGCCGTGATACTGCATGTTGATCTGCGAGCCGCGCTTGTTCGTACACAGCGTGATGACCGAGCCCACATACTCTTGCGGCATGTAGAGGTTCACGGTGACGATCGGCTCGCGCACTTCCTCGATCTTGGACGGCTCCGGCATCTTCGCCGGATTTTCGACGGAGATGGTCGTGCCGTCGCGCTGCACGACCTCGTAAATCACCGTCGGGGCCGTGGTGATGAGGTCCATGTCGAACTCGCGCTCGAGCCGCTCCTGCACGATTTCCATGTGCAGCAGGCCGAGGAAGCCGCAACGGAAGCCGAAGCCGAGCGCCTGCGAGACTTCCGGCTCGAACTGCAGCGAGGCGTCGTTCAGCTTCAGCTTCTCGAGCGATTCGCGCAGTGCGTCGTACTGGTTCGCTTCGACCGGGTAGAGGCCCGCGAACACCTGCGGCTTCACTTCCTTGAAGCCCGGCAACGGCTCCTGCGCCGGCCGATTCGCGACGGTGACCGTATCGCCGACCTTGGCGGCCGTCAGCTCCTTGATGCCCGCGATGACGAATCCCACCTGCCCCGCCGACAACTGCGAGAGGTTGGTCGACTTCGGCGCGAACACGCCCAGATGCTCGACCGGGTATTGCGCGCCGGTCGCCATCATCTTGATCTTGTCCTTCGGCTTGAGCGTGCCGTTGACGATACGCACGAGCATCACGACGCCGACGTAGTTGTCGAACCACGAGTCGATGATCAGCGCCTGCACCGGCGCGTCCGGATCGCCCTTGGGCGGCGGCACTTTCGCAATTAGCGATTCCAGCACGTCCTCGACGCCGAGCCCCGTCTTCGCGCTGCAATGAACGGCGTCGGTCGCGTCGATGCCGATCACGTCTTCGATTTCGGCAATCGCGTTCTCGGGATTGGCAGCCGGCAGGTCGATCTTGTTCAGCACCGGGACGACTTCGACGCCGAGTTCGATCGCCGTATAGCAATTGGCGACGGTCTGCGCCTCGACGCCCTGGCTCGCATCGACGACGAGCAGCGCGCCTTCGCATGCCGACAGCGAGCGGCTGACTTCGTACGAGAAGTCGACGTGTCCGGGTGTATCGATCAGATTGAGGTTGTAGACCTGACCGTCGCGCGCCTTGTACGTCAGCGCCGCCGTCTGCGCCTTGATCGTGATGCCGCGCTCGCGCTCCAGGTCCATCGAGTCGAGCACCTGCGCTTCCATCTCACGATCCGACAGCCCGCCGCACAACTGGATGATGCGGTCCGCGAGCGTCGACTTGCCGTGATCGATGTGCGCAATGATCGAGAAGTTACGAATATGATTCATTCAGTGCCGATCAAGCGAAAAAGGCGCGCCCTCACACACGCGGAGCACGCCTTGAAAATTTGGGGAAAACTTCTGCATTTTAGCCGAAAAGGGGGGTGGTCAGGCGTTTTCGGCGTTCGGCGGATCAACGGCTGCGTTTCTGCAAGACCGTAAGGACGGCATCGCCGTCCAGCCGGTAATGGCACAGCTCGACGCCATCGAGCATCAGCACCGGCACGCGCTCGTTGTAACGCGCTTCGAGCTGCGGGTCTTCGTCGATGTCGATCCACTCGATCGCCACGCCGAAGCGCGCCGCGATCGGCTCCAGTTCGGCGCGCATCTCCTCGCACAGATGACACCAAGCGCGCCCGTACAGGACGAAAGGCGCGCCGTGCCTCTCACTCATCGTCGGGCGTTACTTCTGCGACGGCACGCGCGGGCGCAACGGCACGAACTGCGTGTTGTCGCCACGACGCACGAGAACCGCAACCATCTTGCTCGCATCGAGGCTCTGCGCGAGCGCTTCGAACTGCTTCGCGCTCGTGATATCGGTGTCGCCGATGCGCATGATGATGTCGCCCTTCTGGAAGCCCGCGCGCGCGGCCGGTCCTTCGACGGCGTCGACCAGCACGCCGCTCGTGAGCTTGAGCGCCTTCTTCTGCTCGGCGGAGAGATCACTCACCGCGAGCCCGAGCGAATTGCTTGCGCGCTCCTTCGGCTGCGGGGCGCGGCGCTGCTCGGCCTTCGCGACCTTGTCCGGCTGCATTTCGGCGATGGTGATCGGCAGTTCGCGCGACTGACCCTTGCGCCAGATCGTGACGGTCGCCTTCGAGCCCGGCTTGCTGTCGCCTACCATGCGCGGCAGATCGGTCGCCGTCTCGACGTTCGTTCCGTTGAACTTCAGGATGATGTCGCCCGGCTGAATGCCCGCCTTGTCCGCCGGACCGCCCGACTCGACGCTGCTCACGAGCGCGCCCTGCGCCTTCGGCAGGCCGAGCGAATCCGCGACGTCCTTCGTCACTTCGCCGATAGCCACCGCGATGCGCCCGCGCACGACCTTGCCCGACGTCTTCAGCTGATCGGCCACGCGCATCGCTTCGTCGATCGGAATCGCGAACGAGATGCCCATGAAACCGCCGGTGCGGCTATAGATCTGCGAATTGATGCCGATGACTTCGCCCGCCATGTTGATGAGCGGACCGCCCGAGTTGCCCGGATTCACCGCGACGTCGGTCTGGATGAACGGCAGGTAATCGCCCGTGTCGCGCCCTTTCGCGCTGACGATGCCCGCCGTCACCGTGTTGTCGAGGCCGAACGGCGAGCCGATCGCGAGGACCCATTCGCCGACGCGCACCTTGTTCGAATCGCCGATGGTGATGGCCGGCAGGCTCGACGCACTGATCTTGACCACCGCTACGTCGGTGCGCTCGTCGACGCCGACGAGCCGCGCCTTGAACTCGCGCTTGTCGGTGAGCGTGACGTAGATGGTGTCGGCGTCATCGACGACGTGCGCGTTCGTCATCACATAGCCGTCCGTCGACAGGATGAATCCCGAGCCGACGCCGCTGCTCTGTTCCGAATTGTCCTGGCTGTCATCCGGCGGAAGGCTGCGGCTGCCGCCCTTGCCCTGATCGCCGCCGCTTCCACCGCCGCCACCGCCGCCACCACCACCGCGTGGCGGCTGGCCGGGCATCGGGATACCGAAGAAGCGGCGGAAGAACTCGGACATGTCGCCTTCATCGAGGCCGGGCGGCAGACCGCGCAAGTCGTTGGCAGTGCCGACACGCGAGGTCGTGCGGATATTGACGACCGAAGGCCCGACCCTGTCGACGAGCGCAGTGAAATCCGGCAGGTTCACCGCCGGGGCCGCCGCCGCCGTATGCGAGATGAGCGGCAGGCACACGGCGAGCGCCGCGGCCGCGATGAACTTGCGCAGCGAGTAGTAGCTCATAGGCTGGAGGCGAGGGATTCGATTACCGGGAAGGCTTGTATTCTATGGTAGAGGCAAATTGCTGCAACGTGCTTTGCGGCACTTCGCCGAGCAAGGTAATCCAGAAATCGCCACGGCGCTTCACGAGCACATGCGTCGCGCCGCTGTTGCCCGCGCCTTCCTTGCGCGAACTCTTCTCGACCGGCTCGACGAACACCGAAATGGCGGCGAGGCCGTCGGAGAACACGGCCTGATCGACGGGGATCGGCGCCTGGCCCTGCTGGCTCGACGCCATCGGCCGGCGCAGTTCGCGAATCTTTTTGAAGCCCGGAATGCTCGGCTTCATCTGCCAGCCCTGCGCTTCCATGTCGACCGGCTGCACGGGCGGCCGCACGATCGTCCAGCCCGCCGTGCTGCGCATGCCGTTCGCAATCGCCGCCTTGTCGATGGCCCCGCCGATGCGCACTTGCGAGAACGAAAGCTGTTCCAGCACCTGACCGTCCGGATCGAGCGTCTGGGCACGCAGCAGAAGACCGGTTTTCGCGTCGGCCCAGAGCTTGTAGGCGAAGCGATACGCGTCTTTCGGATCGAGCTGGATGACCTGGCTTTCGACGCCCGCCACGCGGTCGTTACCCAGCAGCTTCGGCTCGTAGTAGTTCAGCACCTGATCCCCGCTCGTCGCGAGCAGCGACGGGAACGAGTCGCGGCTCTGCCGATGCTCCATCACGAGCAGATGGCGCTCCGGCACGAACGTGACCATGTCGTCGTCGTGGCGCAACATGCGGCGCGGTGCGCCGTCGAGACTTTCGAGGGATTCGTATTCGCCGTCGCCGCGCGTGGCGACGTGCGTGATCCGCGACGACTGCACCGTCGTGCCGCGCTGATAGACGAAGGTGCCCTCGTAGTTCTGCTGCTGGGCCGCCTCGTGGATGCGATTGAGCAGGCTGGCCGCGGTCTTGCGCTGTGCGGCGTCGGCGGTGTCGGCAAACGAAGTCGATGCCGCCGACAACAATGCGGCTGCGCACAACATCAATGCCGGCAGCCGCCCCCAGGTTCTAGTTTTATTCAACCGCACACTCGCCCTCGGTTATTGGCCCTGCGAAGTCACGGCCGCGCGAATCAGAGGCATGGAGCCGGGCATCGCAGGCTGCTGCGAGAACTGCTGATGCGCTTCGAGATATTGATCGAGATTCGCGTCGCGGATGATGTTCGCTTCCACGACCGGCGACGCCGTGCTCACCGCCGGCACCGACGCGAGCGCGACGCGCTGCACCGGCTCCGTCTGGGCGACGCTCGCCACCTGCGCACCCGACTGACTGCCGACGCCCTGCAACTGCGGCACGACGATCCACGTCAGCGTGGCCGCAGCCGCCGCTACCGCGAACGCCGGCACGACGCGCCGGCGCAGCAAGCCGCCGCGCGCCTTCTGCGCCGGAAGCGCTGCGGGCGCAAGCACGTGCGCTTCAGCTTCGAAACGCGCGGAGAACGCCGACATGAACGCGCTGCTGCGCACCGGGCTTTCGGCGAGATCGTCCGAGCGCAATGCGTCGCCAATCAGGTGATAGTCGGACCACGCCGCGCGGTCCTGGCTCGTCAGTCCCGCAAGGAACTGGCTGATGTTTTGAATCTCGTCGAGCGATTCACCGTCGACGAACGCCGACATGCGCTCGCCGCGCGTGCCCGCCTGAGAATGTGTCTGCGAATTTCCGTGCGCTTGCATCGAGACCGACCCCATGATGCTCCCCAATCCTGTGATACCACCCCGTAGTGACACCAACTAACCCAGATATCGCGTCCCTGTCCCGTGGATTTCGCCGCCTACCAGCGTTTGCCTTCGGGAGTGTCCAACAACGGACGCAATTTTGCCGCAATGGCTTCGCGAGCACGGAAAATTCTTGATCTGACGGTGCCGATGGGGCAATCCATCATCTCGGCGATTTCTTCGTAGCTCAACCCTTCGATTTCCCGGAGCGTGATGGCGGTGCGCAGTTCTTCCGGCAGCAGCGCCATCGCAGCATTGACCGTTTCCGCGATCTGCTTGCTCATCAACATCGACTCGGGCGTGTTGATATCCCTTAGTTGGTCGGCGTCGGAGAAAGTTTCCGCCTCTTCGGCATCTGCTTCGGTAGAAGTGGGAGCGCGGCGGCCCTGCGTGGCAAGGTAGTTCTTCGCCGTATTGACGGCGATGCGGTACAGCCAGGTGTAGAAGGCCGATTCGCCCCGGAATTGCGGCAGCGCGCGATAAGCCTTGATGAAGGCGTCCTGGGCGACGTCCTCGACCTCGGCGGGGTCGCGCACGAGGCGCGAGATCAGTCGAATGATCTTGCGGTGGTATTTGGCGACCAGCAGTTCGAACGCGGCTTTGTCGCCCTTCTGCACGCGCTCGACCAGCACTTGGTCGATTTCTTTTTCGCTCACCTGGGAATCCGTTTGACATGGGGGCTGTTCGCGGACGGCTATTGTAGCGTTACCGTCTTCGCGTTATCCCCGACGCTCATGCGCCGTTACAGTCTTTACAGGTATGCGCTCGCGGCGCGGCGGGCGCGTACTGCAAGCTGGCGGAAGGTGTCGGAATCGACGGTGTCCGCCGCGACCAGCAGCGTGCGCGGCCTGCCTTTCCCCGCGGACAAGGTCAGCGCCAGCAGCCGCCCGCTCCACTGGGCACAGCCGACGATGGCGAGATAGTGCGTGCCGCTCGCGCGTTCCCAGACGGTCACGCCGTCGGCGTGCAGCGCGATCGCCACCGGCTGCCGACGCCGCCAGCGCGCCGCTGCCACCCCGAGCAGCGCGAGCGCGACGAGCGCCGCGACGGCGCCATCGAATGCGCCGAAACGCCCCGCGACACATTCGAAGACCGCCGCGCCGGCCACCGCGATGAACACACCGAGCGCGGCGAGCACAAAACGAGACGGCCGCATCGGGATGCGCGGCAGCGTGCCTGCTTCCCGATGCGGCCGATGCTCCTGCGCGCCCGTCATCACGGTCCCCGATCCGGCGAGCGCGTGGCGCTCAATGACGCTTGAAGATGAGCGAGCCGTTCGTGCCGCCGAAGCCGAACGAGTTCTTCACCGCGACATCGATCTTCATCTCCCGCGCGGTGTTCGCGCAGTAGTCCAGGTCGCACTGCGGGTCCTGATTGAAGATGTTGATGGTCGGCGGCGAAATCTGGTTGTGCACGGCGAGCACCGTAAACACCGATTCGAGTCCGCCCGCGCCGCCGAGCAGGTGGCCCGTCATCGACTTCGTGGAGTTCACGACAGCGCTCTTCGCATGGTCGCCGAGCGCGCGCTTGATGCCGATGGTCTCCGCGATGTCGCCGAGCGGCGTCGACGTGCCGTGCGCGTTCACGTAGTTGACCTGGTCGGCGTTGACCTTCGCGTTTTTCAGCGCGTTGACCATTGCGCGGCGGCCGCCGTCGCCGTCTTCGGGCGGTGCGGTCATGTGGTACGCATCGCCGCTCATGCCGTAGCCCAGCACTTCCGCGTAGATCTTCGCGCCGCGCGCCTTCGCGTGCTCGTACTCTTCGAGCACCATCACGCCCGCGCCCTCGCCGAGCACGAAGCCGTCGCGATCCGTGTCCCAGGGACGGCTGGCCGTCGACGGATCGTCGTTGCGCTGCGAGAGCGCGCGCGCCGCCGCGAAACCGCCGATGCCGAGCGGGGACACCGTTGCTTCCGCGCCGCCCGCGATCATCACGTCGGCGTCGCCATATTCGATCAGACGCGACGCCTCACCGATGCAGTGCAGACCGGTCGTGCAGGCCGTGACCATCGACAGGTTCGGCCCCTTGAGGCCGAAGCGGATCGACAGATGACCGGAAATCATGTTGATGATCGACGCCGGCACGAAGAACGGCGAGATGCGGCGCGGGCCGCGATTGAGCAGTTCGGTCTGGGTGACTTCGATCATCGGCAGGCCGCCGATGCCCGAGCCGACCACCACGCCGACGCGCTCCGCGTTCTCTTCGGTGATCTCGAGGCCGCTGTCCTGCATGGCCTGGACGCCCGCCGCGAAGCCGTAATGGATGAAGGTATCCATGTGGCGCGCTTCCTTAGCGGGCATGTAGTCCTCGATGTTGAAGCCCTTCACCTCGCCCGCGAAACGGGTCGAGAAGTTCGTGGCATCGAACTTCGTGATATTGGCAATGCCGGACTTGCCCGCCACCAGATTGGCCCAGCCGTCGGCAACGGTATTGCCGACAGGCGAAATGAGCCCAAGGCCTGTAACAACAACTCGACGACGGCTCACGGTAACCCCTTATCCATAGAATGACGAAAAGCAAAAGCCACAGCGGCCACAGGAAACCGCCCTGTGTGCCCTGTGGCTGTTAAATCGGTTTTCGCAGCGACGGTGCTTCAAGCTTGAAGAGCGACGAGTCGCCGGCGCGTCCGGCCTTAGGCCTTGACGTTCGCGCGAGCGTAGTCGATCGCTTGCTGAACCGTGGTGATCTTTTCGGCCTCTTCATCGGGAATTTCCATGCCGAACTCGTCTTCCAGCGCCATCACCAGTTCAACGGTATCGAGCGAGTCAGCGCCCAGATCGTTCACGAACGATGCTTCGTTCTTGATTTCGGCTTCAGCCACGCCCAGTTGTTCGGCGACGATCTTCTTCACGCGCTGTTCGATGTTGTCCATGCAACCCTCCGAGGGAATAAAAGTTCAAAAATACGAGTGCGCGCATTTTATCAGGTTTGGTCCCGCAAAATACGGCGCTTCAGTTCCGTGCTCCACCGCCTCCTGCGCTTCATCAAGGCGCTCGCGGCGGGTTGCATCGTGTGTTGCGGTCGCGCTATCGACCGTGCGCGCATGCTCGTGAAAGCATTTCGCGCGCCCGTCTGCCGCGCGGATATTAAGCGAATTTCGGCGAAATGCCTATTACATGTACATGCCGCCGTTCACGTGCAGCGTCGTGCCCGTGATATAGCCCGCGAACGGCGACGCCAGGAAGGCCACCGCATGTGCGATGTCGTCGGGGCTGCCGAGCCGGCCAAGCGGAATCTGCGCGGTCAGCGCGGTGCGCTGCTCTTCCGGCAGGACCTTGGTCATGTCGGTATCGATGAAGCCCGGCGCGATGCAGTTCACGGTAATGCCGCGGCTGCCGATCTCGCGTGCGAGCGCGCGCGTCATGCCCGCGACCCCGGCCTTCGCCGCCGCGTAGTTGGCCTGACCGGGATTGCCCGACGAGCCGACCACCGAGGTGATGTTGATGATGCGGCCGCCGCGCGCCTTCATCATCGGGCGCAGGACGGCGCGCGACAGACGGAATACTGCACGCAGGTTGGTGTCGATGACGGCGTCGAATTCGTCGTCCTTCATGCGCATGGCGAGCTGGTCCTTCGTGATGCCCGCGTTGTTCACGAGGATGTTCAGGCCGCCGAATTCCCTCACGGTTGCGTCGATGAACGCATCGGCGGCTGCCGCGTCGTTCACGTTCAGCACCGCGCCGCGGCCCTTGCCGCCCGCCTGCGCCAGCGCTTCGCCGATGCCGGCCGCGCCGCTTTCGCTCGTCGCGGTGCCGATGACCGTCGCGCCCTGACGCGCCAGTTCGAGCGCGATCGCGCGCCCGATGCCACGCGATGCGCCCGTGACGATCGCTACCTGATTGTCCAAGTTCATGTCGTTCTCTCTCTTATCCAGCGATCAGTTTGCGCGTTTCCTCGAGCGAAGCCGGATCGAAGATCGAGCCGCCGACGAGGTTGCCGTCGATGCGCTTGGTCAGCCCGGCGAGCACCTTGCCCGGCCCGCATTCGACGACGTGCGTGACGCCTTCGCGCGCCATCGCCTGCACGCATTCGACCCAGCGCACCGGACCTGCGGCCTGGCGCACGAGTGCGTCCTTGATGGCGGCGGGATCGGAGACGATCGCGACATCGACGTTATTGATCAGCGGAATGGCCGGCGCCTTCACCTCGACGTTGGCGAGATATTCCCGCAATTGGTCCGAAGCGGGTTTGAGCAGCGACGAATGGAACGGCGCCGACACGGGCAGCGGCAGCGCGCGTTTTGCCCCTTTCGCCTTCGCCACTTCACACGCCTTTTCGACTGCGGCCTTCGCGCCGGCGATCACCACCTGCGCGGGCGCGTTGAAGTTGACCGCTTCGACCACGCCGGCCGACGCGGCCTCGGCGCACACCGCGCGCACCGTGTCGTCGTCGAGACCGAGGATTGCAGCCATCCCGCCCTCGCCGACCGGGACGGCGTTCTGCATGGCCTGGGCACGGAAGCGCACGAGCGGAACGGCATCGGAGAACGCGAGCGCACCCGCCGCGACCAGCGCCGTGTATTCGCCGAGGCTATGGCCCGCGACGAGCGCCGGCACGAGACCCGTTTCCGTCTGCCACACGCGATAGATCGCGTAGGCGGCGGTCAGCATGACGGGCTGCGTGTTGGTCGTGAGATTGAGTTCTTCCGCCGGGCCTTCGGCGATCAGCTTGCCGAGATCCTGGCCGAGCGCGTCGGATGCCTGTTGCACCGTTTCGCGCACCACGGCGTGATCGGCGAATGCGTTGAGCATCCCGATCGATTGCGAGCCCTGGCCCGGAAATACGAACGCGAATTTCATGTCGTCCTCGTTGAATTGGAATGATCCGGATGTCTTCACGGCCTGCGCACGAACCGCGCGCTCCTGCGGCGCGCGGCGGCTGTCGTGAAGGGGATCAGTTGCGAATGAGTAGAGGGGATGGATGAACCGATCAGTAGCGGAAGACCGACGCGCCCCACGTGAAGCCGCCGCCCACGCCTTCGATCAGCACGTTCTGTCCGCGCTTGATGCGGCCGTCGCGCACCGCGACGTCGAGTGCGAGCGGAATCGACGCTGCCGATGTATTGCCGTGATCGCCGACCGTCACCACCATGCGCTCCTGCGGCAGGTGCAGCTTGCGGCAGGTGCTCTGCATGATGCGGATATTGGCCTGATGGGGAATCAGCCAGTCGATCTCCTGCGGCGTCAATTTCGCTTTCTGGAGCGCCTCGATGGCCACCTTTTCCAGCACGTTGACCGCGAGCTTGAACACCGCCTGGCCGTCCATGTGCAGGAAGGCGCTGCCCGCCACGACGCCGCCGTTCACGTTGCCCGGCGTGCAGAGGATGTCCGCGTAGCTGCCGTCGGCGTGCAACGCGCTCGCCAGCACGCCCGGCTCTTCCGATGCCTGGAGCACGACCGCGCCCGCGCCGTCGCCGAACAGCACGCAAGTGGTGCGATCCTTGAAGTCGAGAATGCGCGAGAACGTTTCCGCGCCGACGACGAGCGCCGTGCGATGCATCCCGCTGCGAATGAAGCTGTCCGCCGTCGCCATGCCGTACGCGAAGCCCGAACACACGGCCTGCACGTCGAACGCCGCGCCGTTGTTTTTGATACCGAGCTTGTTCTGCAGCAGGCAGGCAGTGCTGGGAAACACGAAGTCCGGCGTGGACGTCGCGACGATGATCAGGTCGATGGACTGCGGATCGATGCCCGCAGCCTGGATCGCCTTCTGCGATGCGATCAGCGCGAGATCGCTCGTCGTCTGGTCCGGGGCCGCGAAGTGGCGCGCGTGGATGCCCGTGCGCGCGACGATCCATTCATCGCTGGTCTCGACACCTTGCGTCGCGAGACGATCCGCCAATGCCTGATTCGTGATGCGCTCGGACGGCAGATAGCTGCCGGTGCCCAGCACGCGAGCGTAGAGATTGGATTGAGCCATTATGCCTTCGTGGGTAGCGCGGTGCCGGACGCGTCCGGCGGGTTTGGCAGGGAGTTCGGCTGAGTCGCCGCGCCGCCCGCTGAATCGGCGGGACGGGCGGCATCGGGAGCCGTTGCGCTCGGTCCGGCGTCGCGCGCGGGCTGAGCATTCTCTTCCATCGCACGCACCAGGCGTTCGAGCACGCCATTTTTGACCGCATCATACCCGCGTTTGATCGCCCACTCAAAACCGTAGGCCTCGGCCGAACCGTGACTCTTGATCACGAGGCCGCGCAAACCGAGCAGCGCCGCGCCGTTGTACTGCGCCGGATCGACGCGTTTGCGGAAGCGCTTGAGCACGGGCATCGCGACGAGCGCCATCACCTTGCTCGACAGCGAGCGCGTGAACTCTTCCTTGATCATGTCGGAGAGCATCTTCGCAAGACCTTCCGAGGTCTTCAGCGCGACGTTGCCGACGAAGCCATCGCACACGACGACATCCGTGGTGCCCTTATAGATGTCGTTGCCTTCCACGTTACCGTAGAAGTTGAGCGTGCTCGCGCGCAGCAGCTCGCCGGCGCGCTTGATGGTCTCGTTGCCCTTGATGACTTCTTCGCCGATATTGAGCAGCCCGATGGTCGGCCGCTCGCGGCCTTCGATGGCCGATACGAGCGCGTGCCCCATCTCCGCGAACTGCAGCAGGTGCTCGGGCTCGCAGTCGACGTTCGCGCCCAGATCCAGCACGGTGGTATAGCCCTTCTGGCTGGGCATCGCGAACGCGATGGCCGGGCGCTCGATGCCCGACAGCGTCTTGAGCACGTAGCGCGACACGGCCATGAGCGCGCCCGTGTTGCCGGCGGAGATGCAGGTCTGCGCCTCGCCGTCCTTGACGAGATTCAGCGCGACGCGCATCGACGAATCTTTCTTCTTGCGCAGCGCGACTTCGACGGGATCGTCCATGGCGACCACCTCGGTCGCGGGAACCACCGTCAGCCGCGGCTCGTCGACCGCCTTGGCTTTCTTTAGCTGCGCACGGATGGCCTGCTCGATGCCGACGAGCATCAGGTGCGCGTCGGGATGCGAGCGCACGAAATTGACGGCGGCGGGAACGGTCACGGCCGGACCGTGGTCGCCTCCCATGCAGTCAATGGTTATCTTTACGGTCATGGAAAGCGACGAATTTCAGGCACAAAAAAGCGGCAGTGAAATGCCGCCTTCTTGTCATACCGGGAAAGTGTCAAAGCATGCCAGGCGCGCACGACCGCAAAACGGTGGCGCGCATGCAGCAATGCGTAGAACGAACGCTTAGTCGTTCTTCGTCTTGACGACTTTCTTGCCACGATAGTAGCCGTTCGGGCTCACGTGGTGACGCATATGCACTTCACCCGTGCCCGGCTCGACAGCCAGCGGAGCCGACGGGAGGAAGTCGTGGGAACGATGCATGCCGCGCTTCGACGGCGACTTCTTGTTTTGCTGAACTGCCATGATTACTCCAGAAAAATTTTGCGAATTCTAACACAGGCCCAACTTCGCGTTCGCGAAGGAACTTCCGGGCCGTCTGGCCCACCGCCTGAAGCGGGAGGTCGCCGCGCGGCCATTGCTTCGCCGCACCGCCACATCAATGCTTCTTGTCGTCCGGATCGCTCTTCTTGAGCTTTTCCAGCACGGCAAACGGATTCGGTTTCTCGACTTCGTTCTCGCCGCCCTCGGCCGCCTCGTCGTCCTCACTGCCCGCGAGCAGGCTCTCGTGCACTTCCGGACAGACGCTGTGCTTCGGCACGAGCGGCAACGACAACAACAACTCCTCTTCGACCAAGTCGACGAGATCGAACTGGCGCGAGCCGACGATCACTTCCACTTCATCGTCGTCGAGCGGATATTCGTCCGCCTCTTCCTCCGTCGCGACGATCCGATACGTCGCATCGACGTCGAGATGTTGCGAATACGGGGTAAGACAGCGCTGGCACATGAGCCACACCGAACCGTGCACCGCGAGGCGCAGATACGGCTGCGGCGCTTCCGTGCCGTCGTCCTGCAATTCCGGCTGGGTCGAACCCTCGCCCTGCCAGGTGAACACCGTGTCGCGATCTGGCGCATCCGCCGGGACTTCGGCTAACATGCGCGGCAACTGCGATACACGCAGCGCGCCCGCCGCCTGCCGCTTGTTCTCGGCGAAGTCGTAAAGGTCGAGCGCGCGCAGATCGGCGGGGCTCGCAGGTTTGCCAGGATTCTGAGTCATGTGCGCTCCTGCCTATGCCGTTCGTTAATCTTGCGTGGGTTCGTTTGCCGGCGTGCCGGGTGTAACGGGTGCGCCAGACATGCCGCGGCGCTCAGTATGCACTGTCCGCAACCGGAAGGCAGGCCTGGCTTGCCCGAATAGGCAACGCTCAGGCAACAGTCAGGCAACGCTCAGACCACACTCAGACAGCTTTCATGCAACGCTCAACCCGGGCAACCATCCCGGTGCTCGAGCAAGGCTTACCCGCCAGCCGATGAAAAGCCCAAAATCATATAGGCTTTGTTCTTTCGAGTCAAACACTTAAGGGCGCGCCGCTGTTGCATCGGCGTCCGACCGCTTTTTCCGTTTTACGTTAATTCCGCTCATGCCGGCTACCCATTCGCCTACCCTTTCGCCGAAACGCCCCCTGCGTCTCGTGCTCGCGTCGAGTTCGCCTTATCGGCGCGAGTTGCTTGAACGCCTGCGCATTCCCTTCGACGTCATGTCGCCCGATATCGACGAAACTCCGCTCCCCGCCGAAACGCCCGAGGCGACGGCCGTGCGGCTGTCCATCGCGAAGGCGCGGGCGGCGGCGCAACGCATCGGCGATACGGCCGATGCGATCGTGATCGGTTCAGATCAGGTTGCGACGTTCGACGGCCGCCAGATCGGCAAGCCCGGCACGCACGAAAACGCCGTCGCGCAGCTTCGGTCGATGCGCGCCCGCGCCGTCGATTTTCACAGCGCGCTTTGCGTGTTCGACGCCCGCACCGGCGGCGTGCAATCCGCCGACATCGTTACGCGGGTGCGCTTTCGCGACTACACCGACGACGAGATCGAAACCTACCTGCGCGCCGAAACGCCGTACGACTGCGCGGGGAGCGCGAAATCGGAGGGGCTCGGCATCGCGCTGCTCGATGCGATCGAGTCCGACGACCCCACCGCGCTCATCGGCCTGCCGCTCATCGCGCTGACGAAAATGCTGCGCGCCGCCGGTTTCCCGATGCTGGAGGCGGCATGAGCGGCGTCCTCTATCTGATCCCGAACACGCTCGGCGAAGGCGACGCCGACGCGCTCGCGCAGGTCTTGCCTGAGCCGGTGCGCGCGCGCGCCGCCGCGCTCGGTTATTACATCGGCGAGAACGCGAAGACCACGCGCGCGTTTCTGAAGAAGGTCGGCACCGAGCGGCCGATTCAGGAAATCGAAATTCGCGAGCTGAACGTCAATACGCCGCCTGCCGAGATCGACAGGCTGCTCGCGCCGATCCTCGCGGGCGCGGACGCCGGCCTGGTTTCGGAAGCGGGCTGCCCCGCCGTCGCCGATCCGGGCGCATTGCTCGTGCGGCGCGCGCATCAACGCGGCGTGAAAGTGGTGCCGTTCGTCGGTCCCAGTTCCATTTTGCTCGCGCTGATGGCGTCGGGCATGAACGGCCAGAGCTTCGCGTTCAACGGCTATTTGCCGGTCGATCCCGGCGAGCGCGGCAAGCGCCTGCGTGAGCTGGAGCAGCTGTCACGCAAGGCGAACCAGACGCAAATCTTCATCGAGACGCCTTACCGCAATCGCGCGATGCTCGATACGCTGATCGCCGCTTGCGCGCCGTCGACGCTCATTTCCGTGGCGGTCGATCTGACGCTGCCGGGCGAAACCATCGTCACGCGCACGGCGGCGGACTGGAAGAATGCCGCCGCGCCCGATCTGCACAAGCGCCCGGCGATCTTCCTGCTGCTCGCGTCGTAAGTCTCAGCGCAGTTGCAATCTGCCGCCGAGCGTCAGCGCGCGCACGGCGGCATCGCCGACGGACGCCCCGAAGCGCCGCACCACGCGTTCGCCGATGCTTTCCTTCTGCGTGTAATCGACGATATCCGGCTGCTTGATGACTTCCCGCGCGACGTAGTTGGCGTCGCCGAAGCCATCGGCGAGACCGAGTTCGACGCTCTTCTCGCCCGTCCAGAACATGCCGGAGAAGAGGTCCGGATCGTCCTTCAGACGCTTGCCGCGGCCCTGCTTCACGGCGTCGATGAACTGCGCGTGGATCGCGTTCAGCATGTCCTGCGCGTGCGCGGTCATCTGCGGCGTCTCGGGCGAGAACGGATCGAATGCGCCCTTGTTCGCGCCCGATGTATGCATGCGGCGCTCGACGCCCAGCTTGTTCATCAGGCCGGTGAAGCCGAAGCCGTCCATCAGCACGCCGATCGACCCGACGATGCTCGCGCGATCGACGTAGATGCGATCCGCGGCCGCTGCAATGTAATAACCGCCCGACGCGCACATGTCGTCGACGACGACGTAAAGCGGCGTCTTCGGATACTTCGCGCGCAGGCGCCCGATCTCGCGATTGACGATGCCTGCCTGCACCGGACTGCCGCCCGGGCTGTTGATGCGCAGGATCACGCCGGCGGTGCCTTCGTCCTCGAAGGCGCTTTCGAGCGCCGCCCCGATATTGTCGGCGCTCGCGTCGCTGTTGGCGGAGATCTCGCCTTGCAGGTCGATCAGCGCCGTGTGCTTCGCGGTCTTCGAAACGTGATCGCCGGTGAAATCGAACACGCCCCACGCGATGAAAAGAATCACCGCGAGAAACACGAAGCGAAAGAAGATGCGCCAGCGCCGCGCCGCGCGTTGTTCGCGAATGGCGGCGAGCGCGATTCGCTCGAGCGCGTCGCGTTCCCAGCGGTCGTCACCGCGCGGGTTGGGGGAAAGGTTATCGGACATGCGTGGTCTTCCGGGCGTGCAGCCGCGTCAATGGTCAATATGGAAAGAAGAAAGTCAGGCGGGGCGGAGCGTGTCGTCCGGCAGCCAGAAGACCGCGCGGCCTTCCGGCGTCTCGCGCTCTTCGACGTTCACGGGCCGAAGACGCGCGCCGCGACACGGTCCGCCGACACACTTGCCGCTGTCGGGCTCGTAGATGGCGCCGTGCGTCGCGCACATCAAGTATAGGCCCGAGCTTTCGAAGAACTGGCCCTCGTTCCAGTCCAGTTCCATCGGCACGTGCGCGCAACGGTTCAGATAGCCGTACGGCTTGCCGTCGTAGCGCACGAAGAAGACCACGGCTTCGCCGCTCGCCTCCTTCGCCCCGACGCGCACGCCCGCGCCGCCATCGACCAGTTCGTCCGATGCGCACACGCGCACCGCCTCGCGATCAGGCTGCAAAGATTCGCTCATGCGTGCTCCCGCAGCCAGCCCGCCAGCGACGCGACGCTATCCGCGCAGAAGCGCGGCTGCAGCGCCGTCAGCGAATCTGCCGGATGCGCCCCATACGCGACGCCCACGCCCGCCGCGCCCGCGTTGATCGCCATTTGCAGATCGTGCGTCGTGTCGCCGATCATCACCGTGCGCGTCAGGTCCTGCCCGAGTTCGCGCGTGAGTTCGTGCAGCATCGCCGGATGCGGCTTCGAGAAGGTTTCGTCCGCGCAGCGCGTGCCGTCGAAAAGGCTCGTCAGCCGCGACTGATCCAGCGCGCGGTTGAGCCCGACGCGGCTCTTGCCCGTGGCGACGGCGAGAAAATACCCCTCGTCGCGCAACTCCTGCAGCAGTTCGCGCACGCCCGTGAAAAGCTCGGTCTGCTGGCCGGTCGTCAGGAAGTGGAAGCGATAACGCTCGGCAAGGCGCGGATAGTCCTTCGGATCGAGCGTCGGCGCGCAGATTTGCAGCGCGTCCTTGAGGCCGAGGCCGATGACATAGCTCGCGGATTCATCGGCGGGAACGGGCAGTCCCAGGTCGCGGCAGGCCGCCTGAATGCTGCGCGTGATATGGACGGTCGAATCCATGAGTGTGCCGTCCCAGTCGAATACGATCAAATCGAATTGCTGCCGCGCCATTTATGTCTCTCGGTTTTTGAGTTGTTCGATGAAGCGCCGGCATTCCGCCGGAAGCGGCGCCTCGAATTGAAGCGGTGCGCCCGTCGCCGGATGCGTGATTTTCAGGCGATACGCGTGCAGGAACATGCGCTTGAGCGACGGATTCGCGCTCGGCCGCGCAAGTTCCTTGTTCAGCGCGAAGTCGCCGTATTTGGCGTCGCCCGCGATCGGCAGCCCGATGCTCGCCATGTGCACGCGAATCTGGTGCGTGCGCCCGGTCTTGAGCTCGGCCTCGACCCAGGCGTAGTCGTCCCATCGCTCGATCAGGTTGAAGACCGTGTGCGACGGCAGGCCGTTTTCCTGGATTCGCACGCGCCGCTCGCCGTCCGCCGCGACATACTTGTGCAGCGGCGCCTTCACGATGCGCCGCCGTCCCCAGTCGCTCGGCCAGTCGCCGTGTCCGGCCGCGTAATACCGCTTGTCCACGCGATTTTCGCGGATCTGCTCATGGAGATTAACGAGCGCGGGGCGCTTTTTCGCGAGCATCAGCACGCCCGACGTTTCGCGATCCAGCCGATGCACGAGTTCGAGGAACTTCGCGTGCGGCCGCGCGTTGCGCAGTTGTTCGATGACGCCGAACGCGACGCCGCTGCCGCCGTGCACCGCGACGCCCGACGGCTTGTCGATGACGATCAGATGCTCGTCTTCGAAAAGAATCGGAAATTCGGCGGCGGGCGCATTCGACGATACCGGCGTTTCATCGGCTTGCGCGACGCGGATGGGCGGCACGCGCACGAGATCGCCCAGTTCCAGGCGATACGCGGCGTCGATGCGGCCCTTGTTCACGCGCACTTCCCCGCTGCGCAGAATGCGATAAATGTGACTCTTCGGGACGCCTTTGCAGACGCGTAAAAGGAAGTTGTCGATGCGCTGACCGGCGGCCGTTTCGTCGATTTCGATCATCGACACTTGCTCGCTTGCGACCTTTTTATGGGATGTTTTGCCTAACTCATTCATTCTGAATATAATTTGCGAGCAGCCTGAAAAGGTTGCGGTAGACGAATACCGTGACCGCGATTGATCAGACTGTTCAGGTGCAAGCAATAAATCATCATTTTACTTGCGCCCAGGGTCGGTTGCTCGCCCGGAAAATAGAGCGACGAGTTGCACGCACGGCGAGATCACCGGCAGGGACGGAGCCCACAGGCGCGTTCGGTCGGGTCGATCGCCGACGGTAACGGATTTCTGGTCAAAAAGAATTTCATCGGCGAGAAGCGATTGGCGTCCGGACGTATAACCGGACGCCCGCCCGATTCAGCCCTGCCATCGCGCATGGGGCGAAAACGGCGCATCGCGGCTCGCCGGTTTGCGAACAACTGACGACGCAACCCGCTGCTGCGCTGATTCCGGCGAAGCGCGAGAGGCGAAATAAGCGTCGCATGAGGCGAGACACGGCAAGCCGCCGGGAGCACCTGGCCTGCGGCGGCCGGCGCGGCATGACCGCGATGGTGAAGATGGGCAACGAAGCATCGCGCCGGTTCGCGCGGGACTGCCTCGGCCGCTCTTCGCGTCGCGGTTGCCGTCGGGAGGAAAAAAGGCTCTGTATCAAGAGCGCAGCGGGTTCGGCGCGTCCATTTTGAGACGCGGAGCCCCCAGCGCCGCCGTCATCCTCGCGCGGGCCGCATCGCCCTGTGCGCCTCTGTTGTCGCATGTGCCCCATGGCTGCGCCGCCCTTTTCCGGCGCCGCAGCCAGCTTTCGGCAATTCTCCCGCCAGAGGTTCCGCTCCAGCGTGCTTTGTGACAACACACAATAAGCGTGGCATGCACGCCCTCCCGCTTCGCGCGCCCGATGTCGACTCACCGGCGGCGATTCGCAAGACGAGGGACGGCAGAGCTGCACTGGAGCCGTTCAATGAAACGCATGCTGTTCAATGCGACGCAGCAGGAAGAACTCCGCGTCGCCATCGTCGATGGGCAGAAGCTCATCGATATCGACATCGAAACCGCCGGGC
Source organism: Caballeronia sp. LZ016 (assembly GCF_031450805.1). Taxonomy (NCBI): domain Bacteria; kingdom Pseudomonadati; phylum Pseudomonadota; class Betaproteobacteria; order Burkholderiales; family Burkholderiaceae; genus Caballeronia; species Caballeronia sp. LZ016. The sequence goes on along the minus strand of NZ_JARTVY010000001.1, from coordinate 1,709,779 downwards.
GCGAACAGCGCAAGGGCAACATCTACAAGGGAGTCGTCACCCGCATCGAGCCGTCGCTCGAAGCGTGCTTCGTCAATTACGGCGAAGATCGCCACGGCTTCCTGCCGTTCAAGGAAGTCGCCCGCCAGTATTTCCGCGATGGCGTCGACATGCGCTCCGCGCGCATTCAGGACGCGCTGCGCGAAGGCCAGGAACTCATCGTTCAGGTCGAGAAGGAAGAGCGCGGCAACAAGGGCGCGGCGCTGACCACGTTCATTTCGCTGGCCGGCCGTTATCTCGTCCTCATGCCGAACAACCCGCGCGGCGGCGGCGTGTCCCGCCGGATCGAGGGCGACGAGCGGCAGGAACTGCGCGAAACCATGGCGCAGCTCGACCTGCCGGAAGGCATGAGCATCATCGCGCGGACGGCGGGTATCGGCCGCTCGGCGGAAGAGCTCCAGTGGGACCTGAACTACCTGATGCAACTGTGGCGCGCGATCGAAGCCGCGTCGCAGAGCGGCATCGCCGGCCAGCCGATGCTGATCTATCTCGAATCGAGCCTCGTCATCCGCGCGATTCGCGATTACTTCCAGCCGGACATCGGCGAAATTCTCATCGACACGACCGAGATCCATGACCAGGCGCGCGCCTTCATGGACATCGTGATGCCCGACAACCTCTCGAAGGTGAAGCGCTATCACGACGACGTGCCGCTCTTCTCGCGCTTCCAGATCGAGCATCAGATCGAAACGGCGTACTCGCGCACGGTGCCGCTGCCGTCGGGCGGCGCAATCGTGATCGATCACACCGAGGCGCTCGTCGCCATCGACGTGAACTCGGCTCGCGCGACCAAGGGCGCGGATATCGAAGAGACCGCCACCCGCACCAATCTCGAAGCCGCCGACGAAGTCGCGCGCCAGTTGCGCCTGCGCGATCTGGGCGGTCTCATCGTGATCGACTTCATCGACATGGAGTCGGCGAAGAGCCAGCGCGAAGTCGAGCAGCGCCTGAAAGACGCGCTCAAGCACGACCGCGCACGCGTGCAGATGGGCAAGATTTCGCGCTTCGGCCTGATGGAACTGTCGCGTCAGCGCCTGCGTCCGGCGTTGTCGGAAGGCAGCCACGTGACCTGCCCGCGCTGCAACGGAACGGGCCATATCCGCGATACGGAATCGTCCGCGCTGCAAGTGCTGCGGATCATTCAGGAAGAAGCGATGAAGGAAAACACCGCGGCGATCCACTGCCAGGTGCCGGTCGAAGTGACCGCCTTCCTGCTCAACGAGAAGCGCTCGGAAATCAACAAGATCGAGTCGCGCTTCAAGGTCGCCGTCGTGCTGATTCCGAACAAGCACCTCGAGACGCCGCATTACAAGCTGGAGCGTCTGCGTCACGACGACGCCCGCCTCGACGAGCCGCGCGCGTCGTGGAAGATGGCCGTCGAAGCAGCGAGCGAGCTCGAATCCGAGACCGGCTACAGCAAGCGCACCGAAGAAGTGAAGCCGAAGCAGGAAGCGGCGGTCAAGGGCATCACGCCCGAGAAGCCGGCGCCGAGCGCGCCGGTGAAGCCCGCGCCTGTCGAAGCCGTGGCTCCCGCCCCTGCGCCCGCGCCGGTTTCGGCGAGCGGCGGGTTCATCGGCTGGATCAAGAATCTGTTCGGCATTCAGCCGGAAGCGAAGCCGGTTCCGGCGCCGGTCGAAGCGCAACCGGCGGCGCGTCCGCAACGTGAGCGCACGGAACGCGCCGAGCGTGGCGAGCGCGCGGGCGGTGGCGATCGCAATCGCAATCGTCGTGGCGGCGCGGGACGTGAGGGCGCAGCGGCGACTACCGCCGGCGCCGCGACCGGTGGCAATGGCGCGGGCCGTCAGGGTGCGCGTCGTGAAGACCGCGAAGTCCGCAGCGGGCGCGAAGGCCGCGAGCTGCGCGAAGCACGTGAGCCGCGTGAAGCACGAGAGCCCCGTGAAGCGCGCGAACCGCGCGAAGCCCGAGAGCCGCGCGAAACCCGCGAGCCGCGTGAAGCGCGCGAGCCGCGTGAAAGCCGCGAACGCGGACAGGATCGCAATGCCGAGCGCGCAGCGCGTCCGGAAGCCGCCGAGCGTCCGGAACGCCGCGAGCGTGCGGAGCGTCCCGAACGTGCGGAGCGCGGTGAGCGCGTCGAACGCGCGGAACGTGCAGAAGGTGCGGAACGTCCTCCGCGCGCCGAGCGTCCGGAACGCGGCGAGCGCCGCAAGCCGCAACCCGAAGCAGCCGTCGAGGCGCTGACGCCGTCGGAACCGGTCGAATCGGATATCGTCGATGCAGCGCCGTTCAACGCCGATGCCGAGCAGCAAGGCATCGACGCCGCTTCCGCCGATCAGGCCGCCGCGCGCGATGGCGAAGAACGCCGCCGTCGTCGCCGTGGCCGTCGCGGTGGCCGCCGCGATCGCGACGAGGAAGGCACGACGGTGAACCACGCCGCCGATGTCGCCGAAGCGGAAGGCGCTGTCGACAGCATGTCGGCGCAAGCCGGCGTGTTCGACGCGGAAGCCGCGCAGGAAGCGTCCGCTCGTCGCGAAACGCGTCCGGTCGCCGTCGACAAGCCGGTCACGGAAACCCGCGACGAGAAGCCGGTGCAACCCGCGCCGGTCGCGGCAGAAGTGCCGCCCGCGCAGGCCGAGTCGTCCGGAGTGAACGCCGAAGCCAAGCCTGAAGCCAAGCCCGAAGCAGCAGCAGCACCGCAAGCCGCCGCTCCCGAAGTGGACATTTTCGCGAAGCCCGCGCCCGCAACGGCAGTCCAGAATCCGTTCGGCCCGACGCCGACGGTTTCGGAGACGAAGCCCGCCGATCCGTTCGCGCCCGCTCCGGTGGAAACCGAAGCGAAAGCGCCCGTCCCCGCTCAGGCGGCCGCCGAAGCCGAGCCGGAAGCGGCCGAGCTGTCGCAGCCGCTGAAGCCGGCGGCCATCGCCAGCACGCCGGATGCAACCGCTGTCGAGCCGGTCAAGGCCGAACCGGCAGCGGCGGCGACGCCGAGCGCCGAGCCCGTCGCGATGGAAGCGGAACCGGTGAAAACCGAAGCGGTCGCACCGACGCCGGCGGCAACGGCGGTATCCGCAGCAACGGCTGAAACGCCGGCGACGCCGGCGACGCCCGCGACGCCCACAACGTCGACCGGAACCGACGCGCTGAAGCCGATGCTCGAAACCGCCGGCCTCGTGTGGGTGAATACGGACGCGGACAAACTGCGTGAAGCGAGCGCCGCAGCCGAGCGCGAGCCGCAGCCGGCGCGCGCGCCCCGTCAGCGCAAGCCGCTTCCGCCGCTCGACACCGCGCCGATGCAGCAAGTGGAAACCGGCAAGAGCGCGCAGTGAGTGCAAGCGCGTGGCCGGCAATGCCGGCTGCGCGACCAGTAGTGGAAACGCCATCGATTCCGGTCGATGGCGTTTTTTTGCGCATCGCTAATGGAAAGCCCGAGCCGCGGCATCGCGGGCGGCGCCGACCCGGCTTGCGCGCTTCCGCTAAAATGAGGCGATTCCCGCATCGATCCAACCGAGTCACCACGCCTTATGTCCCGACGCATCATCCCCCTCGCCGATGTCAGCGCGATTCCGGACTACACCGGCGATGCGTCGTCGCCTTCCGGAGTGCTGACGGACACGCTCGCGCGCCCGTTGCGCGACTTGCGCATATCGGTGACGGACCGGTGCAACTTCCGCTGCGTCTATTGCATGCCCCGCGAAGTGTTCGACAAGGACTACCCGTTTCTTCCGCATTCCGCGCTGCTGTCGTTCGAGGAAATCGAACGGCTCGCGCGCGTGTTCGTCGCGCACGGCGTCGAGAAAATCAGGCTGACGGGCGGCGAACCGCTGCTTCGCAAGAACCTCGAATTCCTGGTCGAACGCCTCGCGATGCTGCGCACGCCGGAAGGCGGCCCGCTCGACGTCACGCTGACTACCAACGGTTCGCTGCTTGCGCGCAAGGCGCAATCGCTGAAGGATGCGGGCTTGTCGCGCGTCACGGTCAGTCTCGACGCGCTCGACGATGCCCTCTTTCGCCGCATGAACGACGCCGATTTCGCCGTCGCCGACGTGCTCGACGGCATCGCGGCCGCGCAGGCCGTGGGGCTTGCGCCGGTCAAGGTCAACATGGTGGTGAAGCGCGGCACGAACGACCAGGAAATCGTCCCGATGGCGCGGCACTTCAAGGGAAGCGGCGCGATTCTGCGGTTCATCGAATACATGGATGTCGGCGCGTCCAACGGCTGGAACATGAACGAAGTGCTGCCATCGGCGGAAGTCGTCGAGCGCATCGCCGAGCACTTTCCGCTCGTGCCGCTCGAAGCGCACACGGCCGCCGAAACGGCGCAGCGCTGGGGCTATCGCGACGGCAGCGGCGAAATCGGCGTTATTTCGAGCGTGACGCGCGCGTTCTGCGGGTCGTGCACGCGCGCGCGGCTGTCGACCGAAGGCAAGCTGTACCTTTGCCTCTTCGCGACGACCGGCCACGACTTGCGCGGACTCATCCGCGGCGGTGCGAGCGATGAAGTGGTCGCGACCGCCATCGCGCGAATCTGGGACGCGCGCGGCGACCGCTACTCGCAGTTGCGCGGCAGCGCGTCCGCGCCAATGCGGGAGGACGGGCCGCGCGTCGAAATGTCGTACATCGGCGGCTGAAGGAATGCGTCGCTCGTGACTGCCCGCGCTTCCCGCTCCGATATCACCGGCCTCGTTCTCGCGGGCGGACGCGGCTCGCGCATGGGCGGCGTCGACAAGGGCATGCAGTCGTATCGCGGTGAGCCGCTTGCGCTCCACGTGCTGCGCAGGATCGCGCCGCAAGCCGGCGCCATGCTCGTCAGCGCGAACCGCAGCATCGAGGCGTATCAGCGGCTAGCCGCACCGTTCGATGCCCGCGTCGTCGCCGATACGCTCGGCGATTATCCCGGCCCCCTCGCCGGAATCGCGGCGGGCCTGCGTGTCGCGCAGACGGAATTCGTGCTGACGGCCCCGTGCGATGCCCCTTTCGTCGTTGAACGGCTCGGGCTCCTGCTCGCGGACGCACTCGATCGGGCGCAGGCCGACATCGCCTATGCCGCGACGACGGAGCCTTCGGGCGAGCGTGTCGCGCATCCGGTTTTCGCGCTCGTGCGCGCCTCGCTCGCCGACGATCTCGACGCCTGGCTCGCATCCGGCGAGCGCAAAGTGCGTGCGTGGTACGCACGCCACAAGGCGGTGCAAGTGCCATTTGACGATGACCGTGCGTTTTACAATATCAATGATTTGCGCCAGCTAGCGGAGCTGGAGCGTCGGTAATCCGAACGGATCGCTGCGCGCTCGTCACCCGCTTGTTTTCGCACCCTCGCCGCTAGTCCCTCGCCCGCGTTCGTCGCGCCTCACTCCGATTCATGATCACGTTGAAGCCACTCACCGGTTGCGTCGCCCACTACGATCCGAACGCGTTGCCCGTCGAAGCAGCGCAGGACATCGTGCGTCAATGGGCGCTGCCGCTGGGCCAGGAGGGGCGCGTGGAGCGCGTCGGTCTCTTCGATGCGCTGGATCGCGTGCTCGCGGAAGACGTTATTTCCCCCATCGATGTCCCCGCTTTCGACAACTCCGCAATGGACGGCTACGCGTTCGCCGGCGCGGCGCTGGCTTCGTCGCGAGAAACTGTCGAGCTGAAGGTCGCGGGGGCCGCGTTCGCCGGACAGCCGTTCGGCGCGGAACCGGGCGAAGGTCAATGCGTGCGCATCATGACGGGCGCGCTGATGCCGCCCGGCTGCGACACGGTCATCCCGCAGGAACTCGTCACGCGGGAAGGCGATGCGGTCCGTTTTGCCGCCACCGCCGTGCGCGCGGGCCAGAATCGGCGGCTGTCGGGTGAGGATCTCGCGCGCGGCAAACCGGCGTTGCGCGCGGGCCGCATCGTGCGCGCGTCGGATCTCGGCTTGCTCGCATCGCTCGGCATCGCGGAGGTCGGGGTGCGAAAGCGCGTCGTGGTCGCCTTCTTTTCGACGGGCGATGAACTGCGCTCCGTCGGCGAACCGCTGACGCCGGGCAGCCTCTACGACAGCAACCGCTACACCCTTTTCGCGATGCTGCGCCGTCTCGGCGTCGAGACCGTCGATCTCGGCATCGTCCGGGACGATCGCGCATCGCTCGAAAGCGCGCTGCGCCGTGCGACGGAAGCAGCGGATGTCGTCATGAGTTCGGGCGGCGTCTCCGTCGGCGATGCCGACTTCACGCGCGAACTGATGAACTCGCTCGGCGACGTCGCGTTCTGGAAGATTGCGATGCGCCCCGGACGGCCGCTCGCATTCGGCCGCCTGTGGTCGGGCGAGCGCGCAGGTGCGGGCAAGCCGGCGCTGTTCTTCGGACTGCCGGGCAATCCGGTCGCGGTCATGGCGACGTTCTATTTCATCGTGCGCGAGGCGCTGCTCGCGATGTCCGGCGCCACGCGCTCGCCGCTGACGACCATCCGCGCGCGCGCAGGCGAGCGGGTCAAGAAGCGCGCCGGCCGCACGGAATTTCAGCGCGGCATCGCGACGCGCGACGAAGCCGGCCTCTGGCGCGTCGTCACCACCGGCCCGCAAGGCTCCGGCGTGCTCAGTTCGATGAGCGAAGCGAACTGCTTCATCGTGCTCGAACACGAACGCGCCGACGTCGAAGCCGGCGACGAGGTGAACATCGCTCCCTTCGACGGCCTCATCTGACGGCGGGCAAGACTGGCACGCGCCGCCGCGCACTCACTCCAATCATCGACAGACGGGGTTTTCCTCCCATGAAAAAGCAGATTTCCTTCATCGCGCCGGGGCAGACCGCGAAGGCGCTGATCCTCGTGTATTTGACGTTCAGCGTGCCGATCGTGCTGCTGGGCGTGGTGGTCGCGTTCGTGCGATACGGCTCCGTCGAATTCAGCACGGTCACGAGCGCCCTGCTGCTGAACGCGATCCTCGGCTTCATTCTGCTGTGGATCGCGTGCCACGCGTACAACTGGGTGGCGTCGCGCTTCGGCGGCATCGAGATCGTGTTGTCCGACGCGCCGGAGGAAGCATGAGCGCCGCGTCGATCCGCGCCGCCACGCCCGCCGACGTCGGCGCGGTCTTTGCGCTGATGTACGAACTCGCCGAGTTCGAGAAGCTCACGCATCTGTTCGTCGCAACGGAGAACAGCCTGCACGATGCGCTCTTCGGCGCGCGGCCCGCAGCGGAAGCGCTCGTCGCGGAGCAGGCGAGCGAAGTCGTGGGATACGCCCTCTTCTTCCACAACTTCTCGACCTTTCTCGCCAGGCGCGGTCTGTATCTGGAAGACCTGTACGTGCGGCCCGCGCTGCGCGGCAGCGGCCTCGGCACGATGATGCTGAAAAAGCTCGCCGCGATTGCGGTCCAACGCGAGTGTGGACGATTCGAGTGGTCGGTGCTCGATTGGAACCAGAACGCGATCGACTTCTACGAGAAGATGGGCGCGACCGTGCTGCCCGACTGGCGCGTCGTGCGCGTGACGGGCGATTCGCTGAACCGCCTCGCCAGCGCGGCGGACTGAACGCCGCTCAAAGTTCTTCGTCGCTTTCGGGCGACGACGCATCCCCGAGCAAGCCGGCCGCCTGTTCATGCGGCAACGCCTCCACGTCGCGCAGGCGCTTGCCCATCTGACGCGTGCGTGTCTGCGCCGCCTCGATCGAGCGCGTGACGGTTTCCAGTTGCGCCTTCGTCTTCGCGAGCACGTCGCCGAACTTTCCGAACTCGGTCTTCACCGCGCCCAGCACCTGCCACACTTCGCTCGACCGCTTCTCGATAGCAAGTGTCCGGAAGCCCATCTGCAGGCTGTTGAGCAATGCGGTCAGGGTCGTCGGGCCGGCGATGGTCACGCGATACTCGCGCTGAAGAAAGTCGCTCAGGCCCGGACGACGCAGCACTTCCGCGTACAAGCCCTCGGTCGGCAAGAAGAGCAACGCGAAGTCGGTCGTATGAGGCGGCGCGACATACTTCTGCGCGATGACTTTCGCCTCGGCGCGCAGGCGTCCTTCCAGCGCACGCGATGCCTCCTCCACCGCCAACGGGTCGGCGCGCTCCTGAGCATCGATCAGACGCTCGTAGTCCTCGCGCGGAAACTTGGCGTCGATGGGCAGCCACACCGGCGTGGCGACATCGCCCGACGAACCGGCTATGCCGGGCGCATCGTGCCGGCCCGGCAACCTGATTGCGAACTCGACGCGCTCGGTGCTCTTCGGAATCGTCGCGACGTTCTTCGCGTACTGATCGGGCGTCAGCAACTGTTCCAGCAGCGATTCGAGCTGCACTTCGCCCCAGATTCCGCGCGTCTTGACGTTGGTAAGCACCTTCTTGAGATCGCCGACGCCCGCCGCCAGCGATTGCATCTCGCCCAGTCCGCGATGCACCTGCTCGAGCCGCTCCGACACCAGCCTGAACGATTCGCCGAGCCGCTGCTCCAGCGTGGCGTGCAGCTTTTCATCGACGGTGCGGCGCATTTCTTCGAGCTTCGCGGCGTTGTTCGCTTCGATGTCCTTGAGACGCGCTTCGAGCGTCGCGCGCACTTCGGCGAGCCGGCGATCGTTCGTCTCCGACAGTTGCGCGAGATGCAGCGTCATCGAATCGGCGAAGCGCTTGAGTGCGTTGCCCTGATCCTCGCGAGCCTGCTGGCTTTGCTGCGCGAGTTGCTGCGCGAGCGCGTCGAACTGCGCATTCTGTACGCTCGACGTGCTCGCCAGTTGGGTCGAGAGCGTCTGATGGAACTGCGCGAAGCCGCCTTGCGATTCCATCCGCGACACGCGCGCGCTCTCGGCGATGTCGCCGCGCAAGCCGCGTTCGAGCCGCTCCTGCGCGCGCGCATGCGCTTCCCCCATGTCGTTCACGCGATCGGTCAGCGCGGCGAACTCCTCTTCGATATCGACGTTCGATCCGCGCCGCATCATCGAAAGCAGCGCGAGCAGCACGATGACGAGCGCAACCGCCAGCACCGCGACCGCGCCGTACAGCACTTCGATCATTTCGCGAGCACGCCGGGGTTGATCGGATTCGGCGGATTGCCGGCGCGCGGCCCTTCGCCCAATGCGGCGATCAGGTTGTCCGCGGCGAGATTGGCCATCGCGCGGCGCGTCGCTTCGGTCGCGCTCGCGATATGCGGCGTCAGCACGACATTGTCGAGCGCGAGAAAACCCGGGTTCAGATCCGGCTCGCCTTCGAACACATCGAGGCCCGCCGCCGCGATGCGCTTCTCGCGCAGCGCGTCGATCAATGCGGCGTCATCGACGATTCCGCCACGCGCGATGTTCGTCAGCGTCGCCGTCGGCTTCATCAGCGCGAGTTCGGCCGCGCCGATCGTGTGATGGCTTTCCTTCGAATACGGCACGACGAGCACGACGTGATCCGCGCGCCTGAGCAAGTCTTCCTTCGACGCGTATTCGGCATTCAGTTCGGCCTCGATCTCCGGCGCGACACGCGAGCGGTTGTGATAGACCACGCGCATGTTGAAGCCGCTGGCCCGCCGCGCGAGCGCCTGGCCGATGCGTCCCATGCCGATCACGCCGAGCGTCGAGCCGTAGACATCCGCGCCGAGGAAGGAGTCGAATGACCACTTCTGCCACTTGCCCGCGCGCAGGAAGTGCTCCGACTCGGTGACGCGGCGCGCCGCTGCCATCATCAGCGCCCAGCCGAAATCGGCGGTGGATTCGTTGAGCACGTTAGGCGTGTTCGTGCCGAGCACGTTGTGCGCGTTGAACGCCTGCATGTCGAAGTTGTTGTAGCCGACCGCCATGTTGGCGACCACCTTAAGGTGAGGCGCGCCCGCCAGTTCCTTCTCGCCGACCATCTCGCCGGCCGTGAACGCGCCGTCCTTGTCTGCAAGACGCCGGGCGAACTCGTCTTGCGCAAGCACGTCGCCCGGATTGAGATCGACTTCGAAATACTGCTTCAGGCGCTCGATCACATCGGGAAAAGTGGGACGTGCGACAAGTACCTTCTTCATCGATTGCTCCTAGAAAAATAGCCAGCCGGAAACAGCGAAGAGCGGCAACAGGACGACACACGACCAGCCCATATAGCCGAAGAAACCGGGCATACGGATGCCGCGCGATTCCGCGATCGCCTTCACCATGAAATTCGGCGCGTTGCCGATATACGTGTTCGCGCCCATGAACACCGCGCCCGCCGAGATGGCGGCGAGCGTCGTGGCGCCGGAAGTCATCAGCATCTCTGCATCGCCGCCCGCGAGATTGAAGAACACGAGATAGGTCGGCGCGTTGTCGAGAAACGAGGACAAGAGGCCCGTCGCCCAGAAGTATGCGAGATCGATGGGCTTGCCGTTCGCATCCGATACCGCGTGCACGATGCCCGCGAATGCGCCCGCCTCGCCCGCGCGCAGGATCGTGATGACCGGCGCGATCGTCACGAAGATGGCGGCGAAGAGCTTCGCGACTTCCTGGATCGGCGCCCAGTCGAACGCGTTGCCTGCGCGCGCGCTTTTTGGCGTCAGGGCGAGGGACGCAATCAGGACCACGACCAGCGCCGCATCCCGCACGATGTTTTGCAGCGCGACGTGCGCGCCGAACACGTCGAACGAAACGCCGGGCTTCCACACGCCGCTCATCAACACGAGCACGACGATCGCCGCGAGCAGCGCGAAGTTGATCTTGCCGTCGATGCCCAGGTTGCGCGTGTCCGGCGTCGGATCCAGGAAGCCCGAGCGCGTTTCCTCTTTCTTGCGCCAGTAGTAGGTATCGAGCGCATAGAAGAGCGCGAGCAGGATGCCGCAGATAAAGAGCATCGGCAGCGCGAGATGCAGCGTGGTCCAGAAGAAGCCGACGCCGTTCAGGAAGCCGAGGAAGAGCGGCGGATCGCCGAGCGGCGACAACGAGCCGCCTGCGTTCGCCACCAGAAAGATGAAGAACACGACGACATGCACCACATGCTTGCGGTTGTCGTTCGCGCGCAGCAACGGACGAATGAGCAGCATGGCCGCGCCGGTCGTTCCCATCACGCTTGCGAGCGCGGTGCCGAGCGCGAGCAGCGCCGTGTTGACGCGCGGCGAGCCGTGCAGGTTGCCGCGCACGCAGATGCCGCCCGCCACCGTATAAAGCGACGCGAGCAGAACGATGAACGGCACGTATTCTTCGAGCATCGCGTGGACGAGCACGCCGAACGCAATGCCGGCGCCGAATGCGAAGGCGAACGGCACGAGCAGCAGCAGCGCCCACGCCGCCGCGATCTTGCCGAAATGGTGATGCCAGAACCGGTGCGCGACGAGCGGAAACACCGCGATGGAAAGCAGGATGCCGATGAACGGAATGCCCCACGCCGCAGAAAGCGAAACGCCATCGAGCGTGGCCGCCGATGCGCCGGACGCTGCGAAAAACGCCGGCAAAAAGCCCAAAACGAAACGCCGCATGCTGCTCACGCTCCCCGCACGACGATCACATGCACGCGATACGGCCCATGCGCGCCGAGCACGATGGTCTGCTCGATATCGCCCGTGCGCGACGGTCCCGACACGAAGTTCACGGCGCGCGGCAATTCGCCCCGCTCCGCGCGGATCAGCGCGAATGCATCTTCGTGCGATGCAACGATGCGCGACGCCGGCACGATGGCGATATGCGTTTGCGGCAGCAATGCGCCGGACGCGGGCGTGTCCGCGCCCGACAGCAGCACGAGCGAGCCGGTCTCGGCGGTCGCGCAGAAGCATCCGGTGATGCCGACGAGATCCGCATCCGCAGGCTTGCGAAGCGATGCGCCGATGCCCGCTTGCGCCCACGGCAGACTGCCGAGCGCGGGCCACGCGACGACATCGCATGAAAGATCGAGCGCGTGGAGATAGCGCGCGGCTTCGGCCGGCGCTTCGTCGAGCGTGCCGACTTCGGCGACGGTCGTCGCAAGCCGTTCGGCCTCCAGACGAAAACGCGCGATGAGTTCATCGCGCGTGGCAGGAAGCGGCGGGCGCGGACCAGCGGGATGCCGCATCAGGTATTCGGCGGCGGCGGCGCGTTCGGCGTCTGTCGGCGCGCCTCGTCTGCCCTGCGCGCTGCGAATGCGCGCGAGAATGTTGCGGCGCGCGGCCGATGTATCCATGGTGCCGTCCTCATGTTGCTTGCGGGGAAACGTTCGCGGCGATGAATCCGCGTTGAGGAGCCGATTATATCGACCGGTCCGCGCGCACGGACCTCGGCCGAACGGCATAGGCCGCGTGGAATTCAGCCTTCCCCGACGGGCTGCTCGATGCCGAACACCTGGCGCAGATAGGCGAGATACGCCTTGTCGTCGCACATGTTCTTGCCCGGCGAATCGGAGAGCTTGGCGACCGGCTGCCCGTTGCAGCGAACCATCTTGATGACGATCTGCAGCGGCTGATAGCCGAGATCGTTCGTGAGGTTGGTGCCGACGCCGAACGCGAGCTGGCAGCGTCCTCGAAAGCGTTCGTAGAGTTGCAGCACCTTGGGGATATCGAGCGCGTCCGAGAACACGAGCACCTTCGTGCGCGGGTCGCAGCGATTTTCCTCGTAATGCCGGATAAGGCGCTCGCCCCAGTCGAAGGGATCGCCGGAATCGTGGCGCGCGCCGTCGAAAAGCTTGCAGAAGTACATGTCGAAGTCGCGCAGAAACGCCTTCATGCCGTACACGTCCGACAGCGCGATGCCCAGATCCCCGCGATATTCCTTCGCCCACATCTCGAAGCCGAAGATTTGCGAATCGCGCAGGCGCGGGCCGAGCGCCTGACACGCCTGCAGATATTCATGCGCCATCGTGCCGAGCGGACGCAGGCCGTGTTTCATCGCGTAGAAGACATTGCTCGTGCCGGCGAACTGCTCGCCGAGCCGTTCCTTCAGCGTCAGCACGACTTCCTCGTGCCACTGCTTCGAGAAGCGGCGGCGCGTGCCGTAATCGGCGATCTTGCAATCGGAGTATTCGGGCGGCGTGGCGAGCAGCTTGATCTTGTCGCGCAGGCGCTCGCGCCCGGTTTCGTACTCGGGCTTTCGCTGCGTGTTGCGGAAATAGACTTCGTTGACGATCGCGAGCACCGGAATCTCGAAGAGGATCGTATGCAGCCACGGCCCTTCGATCATGATGTCGATCTCGCCATTGTTTTTCGGCGACGGCGAAATGCGGATGGACTTCTCGTTGAGATGAAAGAGCGCGAGGAAGTCGATGAAATCGCTCTTCATGAAGCGCATGCGCCGCAGGTAGTCGAGCTCTTCTTCCCTGAAACGCAGGCTGCAGAGCTGGCGCACTTCGTCGCGGATCTCGTCGATGTATGGCACGAGGTCGGCATCCGGCGTGCGGCAGCGAAAGCGATATTCCACATGTGCGGCCGGGAAGTGATGCAGCACGACCTGCATCATCGTGAACTTGTAGAGATCGGTATCGAGCAGCGAATTGATGATCATGGTTCTGACTGGGACACATCGGAGCGAGGCGACCGCACGGCGACGCGCCGCAGGCCTTTGATCCATGTTACCCGAATGCGCGCCCTTTTTAGGGAGGGGGCATACATACATTGCGAATCGATATAAGCCATGCCCCGTGGCCCTCGCGCCGGTTTTTACCGTTACGCTACAATATGCGTTTTGGCGAGCGACCCGCCGTGCCCATGCAGCGCGCCGGGCGCCACCCCCACGATTTCCGCATGCAGGAGCCTGAATGACTCACGTTGTGACCGAAAGCTGCATCAAGTGCCGCTACACCGACTGTGTGGACGTGTGCCCGGTGGATTGCTTCCGTGAAGGTCCCAACTTTCTCGCGATCGATCCGGACGAGTGCATCGACTGCGCCGTGTGCGTGGCCGAATGCCCGGTGAATGCCATCTACGCCGAGGAAGACGTGCCGGGCGACCAGCAGCACTTCACCGAACTGAACGCCGAACTCGCACGCAACTGGCCGAGCATCACCAAGACGAAGGCGCCGTTGCCCGAAGCCGAGGAGTTCAAGGACGTGAAGGACAAGTTGAATCTGCTCGAGCGTTGAGGTCTTGTCGCGCGTCGGCAAGGCGCGCGCGGCCTTAAGAGAAGTTCGACGCAGTGAAACAAGTCGTATTGAGTGAAGATTCGGCGTTGACAGGGTAGCAGACGCTCCCTATAATTCCGCTTCTCTGCTGTAGATGTTCCCCGATAGCTCAGTCGGTAGAGCGCCGGACTGTTAATCCGTAGGTCCCTGGTTCGAGCCCAGGTCGGGGAGCCAAAAGCTTCAGCAAGCAGTTTTCATCAGCCCAGTGGAATACAGGGCTTTTCAATCGGTTTCAAGTAGTAGATGTTCCCCGATAGCTCAGTCGGTAGAGCGCCGGACTGTTAATCCGTAGGTCCCTGGTTCGAGCCCAGGTCGGGGAGCCAAAAGCATCAAACAAAAAGCCCAGTCGAATGACTGGGCTTTTTGTTTTTCCGCCAGTGTTTCTCCACTGCCCGTCTTCCAGCGTTTCCGCTCATTCAATCAGTTGCATTGACTGACGGATTCGTCTGCAACTCGGACGCGCGTTCGGCTATCTGCATTCGATCTGGCTCCCGGCAATTGTCTCGAGGTTTTCAACCAGCCCGCTGGTTACATCTCGAAGTGCCTGCTTTGCGATGGCGGTCTTATGGCGCTACTCCATCCACACGACCGTCAGCGAGCGCACGCCCTGCGCGCCGCGAATCAGCACGCCTTCGATATCCGCCGTCGCGGACGGCCCCGTCACGAGCACCGCATAGCGCGCCGACTGAAAATCGGGCCGACGATAAACCTGCTGCAAGCCATCGACGAGTTGTGCGGGATCGAGCAGCACGACGAGATGCTGCACGAGATAGCCGATCGAATTGACGACGTATTCTTCCTCGCTGAACCACACGGAGCCCGTTTCCGCGACGCCGAACCGTCCACGCACGACGCCCACATCGACATCCTGCAGCGACGCCGGCGCGGTATCCGGCGACAGCCTGCGCGTAGCCCTGATGCCCTCCACCGCCGACGCCACCACCGCGCCCTCGCCGAAGCGCGCGGCGATCATCGCGTCGACATCGGCGAGGCTGTGTGCGTGGGCGCATGTTCCGCCCATCGTGGTAAGCGCGGTGATGAAGCGCGTCATCAGATCGCCTTCCGGCGACGGGAACACCGGCAGATCGGGACGCGGGCGCGATGCGGGCTGCGCCGCGCGAATCTTCGAGAGAAAGGCTTCGCGAGTCGTCATTTGGCTTGCTTCCGGTTCTTCTTGTACCACTCGTGGAAAGTCTCGGCGGGCGCTTCGGGCAAGTCGCGCTGGCGTCCCCAGATGTTGAGCGGGTTATACAGCACGAAGTTGGGCAGCCGCTTCAGCGCGCCGCCAAGCGACGCGACCGTCGCGCGATAAAGCGTCGGACTCGCCAGCAGACGCCCCGCCATCTTCAGCACTTCCTTCTTCACGAACGGCACTTCGTGACGCTCCGCGATCACCTCGCGCCACTTGTAGATCTGCTCGTGAATGTTCACTTTCGTCGGACAGACGTTGGTGCAACTGCCGTTCATCGTCGACGCGAACGGCAGGCTGCTATAGCGTTTCAGGTCGTGCGTCGGGTTGATGATCGCGCCGATCGGCCCCGAATACGTGCCGCCATACGACAGCCCCCCGCTTCGCCGATACACCGGGCACGTGTTCATGCACGCGCCGCAGCGGATGCACTTCAGCGAATACCAGAAGTCGTCGAGCGCGAGCCGCTCGGAGCGTCCGTTGTCGACGAGGATGTAGTGCATCTCCGTCCCCGGCCGCGGCGCGCGAAAGTGCGATGTGTACTGCGTGATCGGCGAGCCGAGCGCGCTTCTCGACAGCATGCGCACGAACACGCCGAGATCGGCGATCGTCGGAATGATCTTCTCGATGCCGATGGATGCGATATGCAGCGGCGGCACATTCGCGGACAAGTCTGCGTTGCCCTCGTTCGTGCAGACGACGACCGTCCCCGTTTCCGCCACCGCGAAGTTGCAGCCCGTCATGCCCGCCGTGTTCTCGCGCACGAAGTACGGCCGCGTGTTCATGCGCTGGCTTTCGGCGAGATAGTGGATGTCGCTGTTGTTCGGATCGGTGCCGATGGTCTTCCCGAACAGTTCCGCCACGTCCGCGCGCAGCTTGTGGACCGCCGGCACGACCATATGGCTCGGGTCCTGATGATCGAGCTGCTGGATGCGTTCGCCGAGATCGGTTTCCATCACCGTGATGCCCCGCGGCTCCAGATAGTCGCGCATGTAGCACTCGTCGGTGAGCATCGACTTGCTTTTTACGAGCGTCGTCATGCCCCGCTCGCTCATCAGCTTGTGGACGAGCGCGTTGTGTTCTTCCGCGTTGGCCGCGAAGTGGACAACGACGCCGTTCTTCTCCGCACGATCCACGAACTGCGCGATGTAATCCGCGAGATTCGACAGCGTGTGCTCCTTGATGCCCGAGGCCAGCTCGCGCATCGCTTCCCATTCGGGGATGCCGTGCGCCTGCGCGTCGCGCTTGCTGCGCAGATCCCAGAGACGCTTGTCGTGGAACGCGACGTGATCCGTCTTCTGCAGGAACGCGCCCGCCGCCTTCGCGTGATCGATTCGTACGGTCTTGCTCATGCGCGCGCTCCGTTCAGAACCTGCGCGATGTGAATGAACCGCGCGTCGAGCTTCATGCGTTCCGCGCAGCCCTGCTGATGCATGAGACAGGACATGTCGCCGGAGACGATGTACTCCGCGCCCGCGCCGATGTGATCGCGCACCTTGTCCTGTCCCATCCGCACGGAGACGGCTTCCTCCGTCACCGAGAACGTGCCGCCGAAGCCGCAGCATTCGTCGGGCCGCGCGGGCGAGACGAATTCGATGCCTTTCACGCCTTCGAGCAGCGCGCGCGGCTTCGAGTACCGCGTGCCGGCGACTTCCGAATTCGATGTCTCGCGCAGATGCCGCACCGCGCTGCAGCTGTTGTGCAGCCCGACACGATGCGGAAACTCGGCCCACGGAAACTCGCGGACCTTCAGCACGTCATGCAGGAACTCGACCAGTTCGAAGGTAGTGCGCCGCACCTTCTGCACATCGTTCGTTTGCTCGATGGCCGTGAAATGCTCGCGCACGTGATGCGTGCAACTCGCCGACGGCCCGACCACGTAGTCGTAATCCGCGAAGTTGCGCGCGAACACGCGCTCCGCGCCGGCGGCTTCCTTGCGCGCGCCGCTGTTGGCCATCGGCTGGCCGCAGCACGTCTGATCTTGCGGATAGTCAACATCGACGCCCAGCCGCTCCAGCAATTCGAGCGTGGCGATGCCGACCTGCGGATAGAACGCATCGATGAAACAGGGGACGAACAGGGCAACTTTCATGGGGTATCGAGGGAGGAAACCGCGTTTCTGGTCAGCTTGGTCTGACCAAGACTTTAAGGATGCGACGCTTTCGTGTCAAACTAGGTTAATCCAGCGTCTTTGCCTGTGCATTCCCTTCGACCGATGACCTTCCAGCCCGTCCACTCGCACTCCTACGCCCGCGTGCGCCTGTCCGACGTCGTGTCCGGCCAGATTCGCGAGCTGATCTCGAACGGCACGCTGCTGCCCGGCCAGCGTCTGCCCGCCGAGCGCGATCTCGCCGAGCAGTTGAACGTGTCGCGGCCGTCGCTGAGGGAAGCGCTGATTCGCCTCGAATCCGATGGCTTCATTCGCGCGGTGGCGCGCGGCGGCTTCGTCGTGTCGGACGTGACGGCGCCGCTCGTTTCGCTGCCGCTCGCCGCATTGCTGCAACAGCAGCCGGACGCCAGCGCCGACGTACTGGAATTGCGCCACGGCCTCGAAACGCTCGCCACGGCTTACGCTGCCGAACGCGCGACCGAAGCCGATCTCGCGCGAATCCGCGCGGCGTTCGATGCACTCGAGGCCGCCGTCGCCCGGAAAAGCGCGCGCATCGCGGAAAAGGACGCGGCGTTTCACCTGGCGATCGCGGACGCGACGCACAACGTCGCGCTCGCGCATGTGATGCACGGGCTCAACGAACTCATGCGCGAATCGATGCTCACGTCGCACCGTCTCGTCGATTACGACGACGAAGTCGAAGCCAACCTGCTCGCCCAGCATCGCGCGATGCTCGACGCGATCGTCGCCCGCGATCCGGCGCGCGCACGGGACTGCGCGGGCGCGCATCTGGACTACGTGCGTGCGCTCTATCGCGACCGCCCGGCGAAGAAGGCGCGCAGCCGCCTTTCCCACGATGACATGACCAATTCGTAACGCGCTCGTAAGATTCGATAGGACTTCGCCTACACGCATTTCGGACGCACACGGCTAACGCGCGCTACGCGAACCCGCGATACTGAAATCGTCGTCAACAACATGCGCAAGGAGGACAACATGCCTTACCTGCTCGGATGGCTGCTCGGCGTGCCGGTTATCGTGCTCGTGATTCTGTATCTGATCTTCCATTGAACCGGCCGCAACAGACTGCAGCAGAAGCAACGAAGGGCGTCGCTACAATACGGCGCCCTTTTCTTTTTTTCCGAAGGATTGTGATGAACCGCGCCGCCCGTCTGATATCGACCGCATCGCTCGTATTCCTGCTTGGCGCGACTGCCGCGCACGCGGAGGAAATCGCGAGCGTCAACACGAACTTCCGCATCACCGGCTCGGACCGCGTGAGCGTCGAGGCCTACGACGATCCGCTCGTCGGCGGCGTCACCTGCTATGTGTCGCGTGCGCGCACGGGCGGCGTGAAGGGCACGCTCGGCATCGCGGAAGACCCGACTGAGGCGTCGATCGCGTGCCGTCAGGTCGGGCCGGTCGCGTTCAAGGAGCCGCTCAAACAGAAGAGCGATGTGTTCACGGATCGCATGTCCTTCATCTTCAAGACGCTGCACGTGGTGCGGATCGTCGATGCGAAGCGCAATACGCTCGTCTATCTGACCTACAGCGACCGCATCGCGAGCGGCAGCGCGAAGAACAGCGTGACCGCCGTGCCGGTGCCGCAGGGAACGGCGATTCCGGTGAAGTGAGTACGGCACGCGAGCCGGCGAAGCTGTAGGCTGACTGGATCGGCTATGACTCGTCCGTGCAATGAACTGACTATGTCCAAACGTCTACGTGCCACCATCGTTTTCTACGACGAGGACACGCAACAACTTCAGCTGTGCAACGTGCGGCGGGACGACGTCCAGTCGGCGATCGAGCGAGCGGGTTTCGTCTTTGATGTCCCCACGGATGCGCCGGACAACCGTTCGGCGCCTGTGACCGACGAACACGCCCGACAGATTGGCGGAATGGCGCTTCTTGTTCAGGCTCACGTCCACCCGGAACTGCGAACGCGCTTGCATCTGACTTTGAACGAGCCGATCGACTGGGAGCAGCGGCCCGAGCCGCCAAACGCTGCGAGCTAGCGGACGGCCCGTGAAGCAGGCGCACCGCATCACGCGCCGCACGGACAGACTATCCCGCCGCGTCACGACCGGATATCCTCCGCAACCTGGCAACACGTCACACGCCGTAGGAGGACCATCTTGACCGCATCATCCCCCAGCGCGCTCACCGAATTCGCCGCCGGCGCGCGCGACACCATTCCGATGATGATCGGCGCCGCGCCGTTCGGCGTCATCTTCGGCACCCTCGTCACGGCGAGTCCGCTCGCGCTGTGGCACGGCCAGCTCATGTCGCTCGCGGTGTTCGCGGGATCGGCGCAGTTCATCGCAGTCGGGATGATCGCGGGGAACGCCAGCTTCGCCGTCATCTGGGCCACCACTTTCGTCGTCAATCTGCGGCACATCCTGTATTCGGCGACGCTCGCGCCGTACGTCGCCCATCTGCCCGCGCGCTGGCGCTGGGCGCTCGCCGGCCTCATGACCGACGAAGTGTTCGCCGTCGCCTATGCCCATTATCAGAAGCGCGCGGCGGGCGAAATCGGGCCGCACTACTTCCTCGGCTCCGGCGTCGCGATGTACCTGAACTGGCAGGCGTGGACGCTCATCGGCCTCTTTTTCGGCGCGGCGTTTCCGGGCCTCAAGTCACTCGGCCTCGACTTCGCGATGGTCGCGACGTTCATCGCGATCATCGTGCCGCAACTCGTCGCGGCGCGCTTCGTCACGGCGGCGCTGGCGTCCGGGGTGCTGTCGTTCGCGTGGCAGGACTGGCCCTACAAGCTCGGGCTGCTCGCGGCCGTGCTCGTGGGCGTCGCCGTCGGCATGGTGCTCACGATGATCGATGCGAAACCGCGTCTGAAAAAGGAGCGCGCGCGATGAACTACGTTTTGCTCATTCTCGGCATGGCGCTCGTCACCTATCTGATCCGTGCGGCCGTGTTCGTGCTCGGCGAGCGGCTCGCCTTCCCGCCCGTCGTGCGGACCGCGCTCGGCTTCGTCCCGGTGACGGTGCTGACCGCGATCATCGTGCCGATGACCGTCTCGCCGCACGGCAACGGCGCGGAACTCTCGTGGCGCAATCCGCAGCTCGTGGCCGCGGCGGTCGCGGTCGTCGTGTGCGCGTTGACGAGGCGCGCGCTGCTGACGATCGCCGTATCGCTCGCGGTGTTTTTCTTCTGGCAATTGGTCGTGCTGCGCTAGGCCATTTGCATCGGGTACGACGCGCCTTACAAACGCCCTCAAGTTTCCGGCTCCCGCGCCGATATCAGGTTCGAATGGCCTCCGCTCTGCCTGGCGGCAGGCCGACAGCATCTCCTGCCAGGGGGGCCACCGGCCGCCCCACGCGCGGAACCGGAAACCGACATGCGCCAAATCACCCTTTCGTTGCGCGACGAAACGATCGCTTCGCTGCAACGCGATTTCGAGGCGTTCCTGCGTCTCTCGCTCAAGCTCGACCCTCAGTTCATCACGCCGTCGTTCGAGGACTTCCTGCGTGCGAAGCTGCTCGACAATCCCACGCCGCTCACCGAGCAGGCCGTGCAGCGCATGCTCACGCACGGCCAGTACGCATGGGCCAAGCGCGCGCTCGACAAGGAGTTCCCCGATGTCGTCGAAATCCTCATTCGTCAGGCGGCGGAACACGGCTTCGCATTCGCGATCCGTTCCGACTGGAGCGCCGAGGATCTGTTGAAGGCTTCGCGCGAATGGGCCGCCGCGATCGTCACCGAGGCGAACGGCGATGCGTCGCAGGTAGACGTGCTCGCCTCGCAGATCAAGTCGGCGGCAGTCGATATCCGCGAGGTCGAGGAAAAGATGCAGACACCCGCCTGGCGGCTCGCCGATTCGCTGCGTCAGCGTGTGTACGACGCGAAGGTCGCGGTGGAAACGAACGTCGGCTCGACGGCGCGCGAGAAGCTCGGCGAACTGCGCGCGCTGCTGCGGCTCAACATCTTCTACGGTTCGGTGCAGAAACAGGAAGCGCAGCAGTTGCTCGAATATCTGCGCTCGCTGCGGCCGGAACTGTTCGTCGAAGAGCCCTACGACGGCTTCACGCGGTTTGCCGCGTGGCTGCGCAGCATCTTCGGACACGCGCCGCGAGCGGCAGGCGCGACGCGGGCCTCCCGCTAACGCATCCGGCCGCTACTCCCACATTCCCTTGAGCCGCGCGGCGATATCGATCTTCGCCTTCGCGGCGGCGGCGAGTCCCGCTGCCGTCGGGGCGGCGGCCACGGGAACCGGCGGCCACGCGGCGGCCTCGAAATGCGGCAGCAGATGCGGCGGAATGAAGCGCGTGCGCTGCGCCCACACGTGCCGGTCGCCGAGATTCGTCTGATTGTGGACGTAGAAGCGCTGCGGCGTGATGACGTGCAGGTCTTCCTTCGCCCGCGTCATCGCGACATACAGCAGGCGGCGCTCTTCGTCGACTTCTTCTTCGCTGCCGGTGCCGAGATCGGACGGAATGCAGCCGTCCACGCCGTTCAGCACGAACACGTTGCGCCACTCCTGCCCCTTCGCGGAATGGATGGTCGAGAGGATCAGGTAGTCTTCGTCGATGAGCGGCACGCCCGATTCATCGCTCGTCGCGTCCGGCGGATCGAGCGTCAGTTCGGTGAGAAAGCGCTCGCGCGTCGGATACGTCGACGCGATGCTCTCCATCTGCATGACGTCGCCGATGCGGATGGCCGCGTCCTCGTGATTGCGCTCGAGATGCGGCTCGTACCATCGGCGGATCATTTCGAACTCGGCGGGCCAGCCGGATTCGCGCCCGCACAGCTTCGCCATCAGCCCGACGAAGCGCGGCCAGTCTTCGCTCGCGCGTGCCGGCGCGCTGAACGCCGCGATCGCATCGGCGGGGCGCTCGTTCTGCACGACGCCATCGAGCAGGCGTCCGGCGATAGCCGGCCCGACGCCCGGTAGCAGTTGCGCGACCCGGAACCCCGCGACGCGGTCGCGTGGATTCTCCGCCCAGCGCAGCACGGCGAGCACGTCTTTCACATGGACCGAATCGAGGAACTTCAGTCCGCCGAACTTCACGAACGGAATGTTCTTTCGCGTCAGCTCGATCTCGAGCGCCGCGCTGTGATGGGCCGCGCGAAACAGCACGGCCTGCGATTTGAGCTTCATGCCGCCCTCGCGCGCCTCCAGCACTTTCTCGACGACATAGCGCGCCTGATCGGCCTCATCGGCGACGGAGACGACACGCGGCTTCTGCGCCGATGCCTTGTCGGTCCATAAGTCCTTCGTGTAGCGCTCGGCGGCGAGGCCGATGACCGCGTTCGACGCTTCGAGAATCGGCTGCGTCGAGCGGTAGTTCCGATCGAGCGTCACGGTCGCGGCGGGCGGATCGAAGTGCTGCGGAAAATCCAGGATGTTGCGCACGGTCGCGCCGCGAAACGAATAGATGGACTGCGCATCGTCGCCGACGACGGTGAGGCCGCGCCCGTCGGGTTTCATCGCGAGAAGGATGGTCGCCTGCAGGCGATTGGTGTCCTGATACTCGTCGACGAGCACATGATCGAAACGGCTCGACAGATCGGCGGCGATGGCCGGCTCAGCCGCGAGATGCGACCAGTAGAGCAGCAGGTCGTCGTAATCGAGGACGCTTTGCGATTGCTTGGCGCTGACATAGGCGGCGAACAGGCGCTTGAGATCGGCTTCCCACTCGCGGCACCACGGATACGACTTGTCGAGCACATGGCTCAAGGACGCGCCCGTGTTGATCACGCGCGAATAAATGGCGAAGCACGTGGACTTCGCCGGGAAGCGCTTTTCCTTCGACGACAGTCCGAGTTCGTGGCGCACGAGGTTCATCAGATCGGCGGAATCTTCACGGTCGTTGATCGTGAACGAGGGCGCGAGCCCGACGATCTCGGCGTAATCGCGCAACAGCCGTGCGCCGACGCCGTGGAAGGTGCCCGACCACGTCAGCCCTTGCGCGAGGGCGCTTTTGTTGCCGAGCGCATTTCTCGCGACACGCGACACCCGCCGCGTCATTTCGAGCGCCGCGCGGCGCGAGAACGTGAGCAGCAGAATGCGATGCGGGTCCGCGCCCTTGACCAGCAGATGCGCCACGCGATGCGCAAGCGTGTTCGTCTTCCCCGACCCCGCGCCCGCAATGACGAGCAGCGGCCCGCCGCAGCGGCCCGGTCCATCGACCCCGAATTCGACGGCCCGACGTTGCGCATCGTTCAGCTTCGCGAGATAGGCTGCTGCGGCCTGTTCTTCGGTCTCGGGAGAATCGGCGGCGATGTCGGGAAGCGTGAGCACGAGATTGGATGACGGTAAGCAGTGACGCGACACTGTATATCCATACAACCCGCCCGTGCAAGTCTTTGTCAGGGCTCGGCTTTTGGCCCCAAAAAGACGACGGCCCGGGTGAATAGCCCGGGCCGCCTTCGTACAGAAATGCGCCGCTCAGTCCGCCTTTTTGGCGTCCTTCAGCTTCGCATCCGCGGCGGCTTCGTTCGCTTCCGATTGCGATTCCGTCTTCTTCTTGTCGGCCTTCGCCTGTGCGACGGCCGCGTCCTTGTCGGCTTCGGCCTGCTTCTTCGCGGCCTTCTTGTCGGCGTGCGTCGGCGTCGTGTCGTCCGCCTGCGCGACCGATACCGCGCTCACGCTGGTCAGCGCGCCGACGACGAGCGCCGCCAGCAGTGCATTCTTACGTCGTGTCATGGTGTCCTCCCCTGTGTGGAACCGCGAAGCTCCGTCAGGAACCTCGCGGCCATCGCTCGCAGTCGCCCGCTTAGTGCTGCTCGCCCTCGTCCTTCGGCGTGCGGTCGGCAGCGGCGTTCAGCTCGTCCTTTGCGGCGGCCTTGTCGGCCTTCTTGTTGATCTTCGCGTTGCGCACTTCTTCCTTGTATTGCGCGTTCGCTTCCTTCTTCGCGGCCTTCATCTCGGCCTTCGACGCC
The DNA here is from genome assembly GCF_031450805.1 of Caballeronia sp. LZ016. Classification (NCBI taxonomy): domain Bacteria; kingdom Pseudomonadati; phylum Pseudomonadota; class Betaproteobacteria; order Burkholderiales; family Burkholderiaceae; genus Caballeronia; species Caballeronia sp. LZ016. The sequence goes on along the minus strand of NZ_JARTVY010000001.1, from coordinate 1,685,629 downwards.
TTCTTCGACGCCTTGTATTCGGCGTTTGCCTGCGCGTCGGCATTGCGCTTCTGCACCAGCGGATCGGTCGGCGCGGGCGCGACGATGTTCTGCTGCGGGGGCGTCATCGGCTGCTGGGCCTGCGTCGAGATTTGCGCATCGGCGCCGGGGGCGGCCTGCATCGGCTGCGCGGTCTGGGCTTGCGCGCCGGTGGCGGCCAGGGCGGCGAAGGCGGTGCCGATCATCAGAATTCGAGCCTTAGTCATGAGCTAGTCCTCTCTTTTGGTAGCGCCGGCGCGTGGTCTCGCAAGGTTGCGCGCGGCGCGTGTCGTTTGGAAGATGACCGAAGCTGCATCGATCAAATCTACAGACCGGGCGGTCGATCGCCGAGTTTCGCCTGTGCAGTCACTGTTACGCATGGTTGCACTTGGCTACATTTAGCGCTTTTTCGCCGACGTTCGGATGCATCATCAAATACGGCCGATCGTTGCGGTCGGGGAAAGCAGGAGCACGACGCGTACCCGATGCATTATCATGGCCGTCTTCAACACGTTTGTTTCCGCCCGCCATGCCGCAGCTTCAATTCACCCTCACGGGCGATTACGTCGAACTTCACAACCTGCTCAAGCTGATGGGTCTCGCCGACAGCGGTGGCTCGGCGAAGGCGCGCGTCGCAATGGGCGATGTCACCGTCGACGGCAAGGTGGAACTGCGCAAGACGTGCAAGATCCGCGCAGGTCAGGTCGTGATGATCGACGGCCAGAAGATCCGCGTGCGCGCGCCCGCCTGAAGGCATCGGCATTGCGCGTGCGCGCCGCGCGATTGCGTAAAGCCCGCCATAACCCGCCGCGACATCGACATGCCGCGCGCGACGCAATAAGCTAGTCGTCTTTCGTTCCGGTTTCAGCGCCGGCGTTCGAGCCGTTCATCGCCTCTGCGACGCACGATCGCCGCGACCAGTCGCTCTCTTCTTCGATCATGCAATCGCACACCACGCGCGCTCAACCCGCGCATCAGGGACCGCCGACGCTATCCCGTCACGCCGTCGATACGGCGCGGCTCGCGGCGCCGCTCGCCATCGCGCAGCTTTCGCAAATGGCGATGGGCGTCACCGACACCATCCTGCTCGGCTCGCTCGGCCCCGACGCGCTCGCCGCGGGCGGGCTCGGCGCGAACCTCTTCTTCGTCGTTGTCACGCTGCTGCAGGGCGTGCTCACTTCGGTGAGCGTATCGGTGGCGCATGCGCGCGGCGCGAACGCGGAGGAACGCGTGCCGCGCATCTACTGGACGGGCCTGCTGCTTTCCGTGCTGCTCGCCGTCCCCGCGTTCGTCCTGTTGAGCTACGCCGAGCCGATCCTGCTCGCGTTCCACGAACCGGCGACGCTCGCGCGCAACGTCGGCGAATACTGCGCCGTGCTGCGCTGGGGGACGCCGGGCAGCCTGATCGGCATCGGCATGATGCGCGCCTTTCTTCCGGCGATCGGCGCGGCGAAGCGGCTCTTGTGGGTGTCCATCGGCGGCGTGTTCATCAACGGCTTTCTCAACTACGGGCTGATTCACGGTGCATACGGACTGCCGCGCGAAGGCTTCCTGGGCTCGGCTGCGGCGACGACCATCACCGTCTGGCTGACGGCGTTCGCGCTCGTCGCGTTGCTGCACTTGCGGCCGCGTTACCGGCACTTCGTGGTGGCGGCGCGTCCGCATCTGCCGTTGATGGGCGAGCTGTTCGGCATCGGCTGGCCGGTCGCGATCACCTATGGCGTCGAATCGACGCTCTTTCTCGCCACCGGCATGATGGTCGGCCTGCTCGGCGAAGCACCGCTCGCGGCGCATCAGATCGCGCTCAACGTGGCGTCGGTGGCGTTCATGGTGCCGCTTGCCATTGGGCAGGCGGCGAACGTGCGCGTCGGCTACTGGGTCGGCGCGGGCGTGCCGGTGGCCGCGCGTCATGCGGGGTTCGTCGCGCTTGCGCTCGGCGTCGGCTTCATGATGTGCTCGGGACTCGTGCTCATCGTCGCGCCGCACGCGATCGTCGGGCTGTATCTTCATCTCGACGATCCCGCCAACGCGCATACCGTGTCGCTGGCGGCGTCGCTGCTCGGCGTGGCGGCGGTGTTCCAGATCGTCGACGGGATGCAGACGGTCGGTTCCGGCTGCCTGCGCGGCCTGAAGGACACGCGCATACCGATGCTCGCGGCGGCGTTCGGCTACTGGGGCGTCGGTTTCCCGACGGGCTACGTGCTCGCGTTTCACTTCGGCCTCGGCGCGAAGGGATTGTGGTGGGGGCTCGCGGCAGGCCTGGCGAGTGTCGCGGTGCTGATGACGCTGCGCTTTCATCGCATCAGCAGACGGCTCGTCGACTCGGGCGGGGGGCAGGCGGCGGTGCCGGTCGAGCCGGCGTCGCGCCGAACGGCGTAGCGCGGACGCATATGCAAAGCAGGAATGCTTGGTTGGTCCGCGTGCGCCGCGTTGGTACGATCAACCCGTCTCCTCCTTGAGACTCCAGTAACAGGGGTTATAGCCCGCTCTGCCGAGCGGGCTTTTTTTCGTCCTGTCGATGTGCGCCGGCCTGGCTGGAACAACGCTTGCAAAAACGTTGTCCGGATGGCTGCAACTGGCGATTCGCTGGCCGGCCGATCCGTTTTCGACGTCATGCAACGAGGGAGGATGGACACATGAAGACAGCACCGCCGAGCAGTCAGACTGAACAGGACGCCAAGGCCGAAGCCAATTCCGGCAAGCCGGCGACGACGTCCAGCGACAAACCGGCCAGCGGGCAGCACGCTGCGAACCACACCAAGGCCGGCAAGGACCACGGCGCCGGAGGCGGCGCGAAACAGCGGCACGGCCCGAGGTAACCGGCGAATCAGCCGATGCGGACGCGCCGTCGCGCGGCACGATCGTTGCGCCCTGATCTCGGGCAGGCGGCGAACGTCTGCATCCCTATACCGAATCCGATAAAGGAGGCCGAACCATGAACAAGGCAATCAGCACGTTGATCGCGGCCGTCTCCGCGCTCACGTTGGCCGGCGGCGCGTATGCCCAAGCCGGCGGAGCGGGCGGAGGCGGAGGCGGCGGCGCGAACGGCGGGGGCGCCGCAGGCAGCACGGCCAGCCCGGCGAATCAGGTGAACGGCGCAACCGGCGGCTATGGCACGCCGGGCACGACCCGTTCGGACAGCGGCATGTCCACCAAGGGCACCGGCCTGCCGAGCAGCACCAATAGCGAGATCGCGCCCGCCGCGCCCGCGACGAGCAACAACACGCTCGCGACGCCCAGCGTGAAGTCGCCGGCAGCGAAGTAGCCGCGATCCCCGCTTGTCTGGCACACGACCGCCCGCCGATGCGGCGGTCGTTGCCGCCTTCTTTCCCGTCGATGGCCCCGGTCCGTCGGCGCGTCGAACCGCCCGTCGCTTTAGAATCTTCTGACGAACGTCTGATCGCCGAGCACGATATTTGCTCGTCGCGAAGGCACATACCGCGCTCGCGTCGACATGAGCCGGGCCAAGACAATCAAAAGAAGAGGAAGAAAAGTGTCGGAAAGCCGGGGATTGCCAACAGCTTCACATCACGTCGCAAAGGCCGCAAAGGTCGCAAAGCAGGGAACATCGGCGAGGAGCGCCGCGCCGAGGCTCAGAGTGCGCCTCGTCGGCACGTTCGTCGCGATGACCCTCGGCCTCACCGCCTGCGCCACGCGTCCGCCCGCGACAGAGTTTTATCGTCCGCCGAGCCACGCGCTCGCGCCGACTGATGAGACGCCGCTCGCCACCGCGCTCGCAACACTCGAGAAGCAGCATCCGAACGAATCGGCGGTGCGCCTGTTGCCGACCGGCACGGACGCGCTGCAGGCGCGCATCGCGCTCGCCCGCGCGGCGACGAAAACGCTCGACATGCAGTACTACATCGCCGAGGAAGACAACACGGGCAAGCTGTTGCTGGGCGCCGCGCTCCATGCCGCGGATCGCGGCGTGCGCGTCCGCATGCTGGTCGACGACCTCAACTTCAAGGACATCGACCGCATCATGGCGGCGCTGAACTCTCACGACAACATCGAGATTCGCGTCTTCAATCCATATGGCAGCGCACAGCGCAGTTTCTCGGAACGTGCGCGCAACGTCTTCACGAATCTGGATCACTTCACGCGCCGCATGCACAACAAGGCGATGATCGCGGACAACCAGATCGCCATCGTCGGCGGACGCAACCTGGGCGATGAATATTTCAGCGCCAGCCCGACGCTGCAGTTTCGCGACCTCGACGCGTTCGCCGCCGGCCCGGTCACGCAACAGATATCCGCGAGCTTCGACGATTACTGGAACAGCACGCTCTCCTACCCGTTGCGCGCGCTGAACAAGCAGAAGTTCGACCCTTCGGAACTGGACAAGACGCGCGACGACCTGCGCGCGCACTGGCGCAAGAACGCCGATCCGCTCAACGCGAAGCCGCTCAACGCCACGCCGCTCGCCCAGCAGATCGCGCGTCAGGAAATGGGCCTCACCTGGGCGCCGACCGAATTCAAGGTGGACTCGCCGTCGAAAATCGAGCATCCGAGCGACGACTACAAGAGCCCGCCGATGACGCGCCTCGTCGACCTGCTCAAGCACGCGCAGCAGGAGTTCTTGATTCTTTCGCCCTACTTCGTGCCGCACGACGCCGGCGTGAAAGCGCTCGCCGACCTCACGCGGCGGCAGGTGCGCGTCGCCGTGCTGACGAACTCGCTCGCCGCCACGGATGCCGTCGCCGTCCAGGCAGGTTATGCGCCCTATCGCATTCCGCTGCTGCAGAACGGCGTCGAACTGTACGAATTCAAGCCGATGCAGGCCGAAGGCGAAGGCCGGCCGCGCGCGGGTCTCTTCGGCTCGCAATCGCGGGCGAGTTTGCACGCCAAGGCCTATGTAATCGATCGGAGTATCCTCGTGATCGGCTCGATGAATCTCGATCCGCGCTCGGCTCAGCTTAACACCGAACTCGCGCTCGTGATCCACAGCAAACCGGTCGCCGAAGAAGCTGCCGGGCTGTTCGATCGCGGGATCACGCCGCAAGCGAGTTATCGCGTCGAACTGGCGAGTGCGGCGGTGATCGCGGACTTGCGCCGCACCGGCTCGCCGCAATCGGGACTCGTCTGGACGACGCAGGAAGACAAAGGGACCGTCACCTACAACTTCGATCCCGAAGCCGGCTTTTATCGGAACCTGATGACGGGCATCTTCAAGATGCTGCCCGTCGACAAGCAGCTTTGATCAATCTCACGAGGAACTTCGGACCATGACCCAGAACGCGCAAGGCGACGTACGCATGGAGAAGGACACGTTCGGCGAGATCGCCGTGCCGAACGCGAAGCTTTGGGGCGCGCAGACGCAGCGTTCTTTGCAGAACTTCAAGATCTCGTCGGAGAAGCAGTCGCCCGAACTCATCACCGCGCTTGCAATCGTCAAGCGCGCCGCCGCCGAAGTGAACGCGGACCTGAAGGTGCTCGACGCCAAAAAGGCGCAGGCGATCATGCAGGCCGCCGACGAGATCATCGACGGCAAGCATCCGGACGAATTCCCGCTCGCCGTCTGGCAGACGGGCTCCGGCACGCAGACCAACATGAATCTGAACGAGGTGATCGCCAATCGCGCGAGCGAGATACTCGGCGGGCCGCGCGGCGAAGAGCGCCTCGTCCATCCCAACGACGACGTGAACCGCGGGCAGTCATCGAACGATGTGTTTCCGACCGCCATGCACGTCGCCGCCGCATACGCGATCGTCCGGCATCTGGTTCCGTCGCTGAAGACGCTGCGCGAAACGCTCGACAGCAAGTCGAAGCAGTTCGTGGATATCGTGAAAATCGGCCGCACGCATTTGCAGGACGCGACGCCGCTCACGCTCGGGCAGGAATTCTCCGGCTACGTCGCGCAACTCGATCAGGGCATTCGCCACGTGGAAGCGACGCTGCCGCATCTGTATCAGCTCGCGCAGGGCGGCACGGCGGTCGGCACGGGCCTGAACGCGCATCCGGAATTCGCGGCGAAGGTCGCGTCGGCGATCGGCAAGCTGACCGGCCTGCCCTTCGAGACCGCGCCCAACAAGTTCGAGGTGATGGCCGCCGCCGATGCGCTCGTCGCCGCGCACGGCGCGCTCAAGACGGTGGCCGCGAGCATGATGAAAATCGCCAACGACATCCGCTGGCTGGCGAGCGGGCCGCGCTGCGGGCTGGGCGAACTGTCGATTCCGGAAAACGAGCCGGGCAGTTCGATCATGCCGGGCAAGGTCAACCCGACGCAGTCCGAAGCGGTGACGATGCTCTGCTGTCAGGTGTTCGGCAACGACGTCGCGGTGAATATCGGCGGCGCGAGCGGCAACTTCGAGCTCAACGTGTTCCGGCCGATGATCGCGCATAACGTGCTGCAGTCGGTCCGCCTGCTCGCGGACGGCGCGCAGAGCTTCAACGACAACTGCGCGGTCGGCATCGAGGCGAACGAGCAGCGCATCGACAGCCTGCTCAACGAATCGCTGATGCTGGTGACGGCGCTCAACCCGCACATCGGCTACGACAAGGCCGCGCAGATCGCGAAGAAAGCGCACAAGGAAGGCACGACGCTGAAGGCCGCCGCGCTCGCGCTCGGGCATGTGACCGAGCAGCAGTTCGACGAGTGGGTGAAGCCGCAGGACATGGTCGGCAACAAGTAAGCAACTTCCCGTACGAAGCGCGGCGGTCAGACCTTGCCCGCCGCGACTTCTTCCGGCTTCAGTTCGACGATCGCGTCTAGCGCGTCTTTCACGTCCATCGCGTACCGGGCGAGGCGCTTTTCCTCGTCCGACTCCGGCACGAACGCGGGCACGGGCGTCGGCTGGCCGGTTTCATCGACGGCGACGAAGACCATCAGGCAATCCGTGGTCTGCGCAAGCTCGCCGACTTTCGGATCGCCTGCATGCACCGAAATATGGATGTGCATGCTCGTGCGGCCCGTCGCGACCACGCGCGCGCGCAACTCCACCAGATTGCCGACGAGAATCGGCCGCCGGAAGCGAATGTTGCCGACGCTCACCGTGACCGCATAGCGCCCCGACCACATCGCGGCGCACGCGTAGGCCGTTTCGTCGATCCATTTCATCAGCGCGCCGCCGTGCACCTTGCCGCCGAAGTTGACCGACGTCGGTTCGGCAAGAAAACGGAAGGTGGTTTCGGCGCGGCCGTCGCGCAGGGCGGATGGCGATGAGGAAGCGGAAGACGGGATCGGCGAGTTCATGGCGAGAAGCGAGGCGAATTGGCGAAGCGCCGATTATAGGTCCGCTAGTTGTGGACCACGACGCCCTGATCGATCGTGCCGTACATCGTGATGCTGCCGCCCGAACCCGCCGACGATGACGACGCGCCGCCCGCACATCCTGCGCACAGAACGAGAACGCCGAGCGCGGCGGCGGCGATGAATCTGGACATGCTGGACTCCCTGCTCTTGAGACGACCCGGCCATTCTAGCGCCGGGGCGGCGGCATCGACATTTCATGCGGGCGTGAAACGTCGGTTGCGGGCGCGCGCTACGATTGAGGCATCTTCCGCTTCGTGGCTGCATCGACATGAACGACGACGACTCCCGCGCCCGGCACTTCCCCGGGCTTTCGCGCATCGGCGCGTTGCTCGCCGATCCGGGCCGCGCGGCCATGCTCTGGTCACTGATGGACGGCGCGGCGCGCCCCGCCGGCGAACTGACGATGATCGCGGGCGTCTCGCCGTCGGCCGCGAGCGGGCATCTCGCGCGTCTGACCGAAGGCGGACTGCTGGCGCTGGAAGTCAGCGGAAGGCATCGCTATTACAGGATTGCGACGGCGGATATCGCGGCGGCCATCGAAGCGCTCGCGAACCTCGCCCGCGCGAGCGCGCCGCAACGCGCGCCGGAGCATCGCCCGAGCGCCGTGCCGCTCGACATGCGCTACGCCCGCACCTGCTACGACCATCTCGCGGGCGAACTGTCCGTGCGGCTTTTCGACGGCATGATCGCGCGCAACTGGCTGGCAGCGGCGACGCACGGACCGGACACGCTCGACGCCACGCCCGACGGCGCGCAAGCGTTCGCGGAACTGGGCATCGACATGGAGGCGCAGCGCGCGCGGCGCCGGCGCTTTGCGTGCACGTGCATCGACTGGAGCGAGCGGCGTCCGCATCTCGGCGGCGCGTTGGGCGCGGCGCTGCTTCGTGCGTGTGAAGAACGCGGATGGATCGAGCGCACGGCGAAGCGTCGCGTGCTGCGCGTGACGCCCGCCGGGCAGCGGCATTTCGATGAGTTTTTATCGCAACGGCGTGCGTAGCGCGCGATGCGCGTTGCAACGCCGGATCAGACGGCCATCGGCGCGCTGATGGGATCGTGATGCCGATAACCTTCGAGCGCGAAATCCGCCGGCTCGACTTTCTCCAGCCACTCCGGTTCGTAGCGCTTCGTGACAGCGTAATCCGGCACGCGGTCCGAGATGATGAGTTGCGGCGCGGGATACGGCTCGCGCTTCAGCTGCTCGTTCAGCATGTCGAGTTGATTCTCGTAGATGTGCGCATCGCCGATGAAGTAAGTGAACCAGCGGGGTGTGTACCCCGTCAGCCGCCCGACCAGATGCAGCAGCGCCGCGCCTTCGGTGAGATTGAACGGCGTGCCGAGGCCTACGTCGTTGCTGCGAATATACAGGCACAGCGAGATTTCGCGCTTCGTCACGTTGGGCAGGAACTGATACAGCAAGTGACACGCGGGCAGCGCGATTTCATCGAGCTTGGCGGGGTTCCACGCATGAAACAGAATGCGCCGGTCGGTCGGGCGCTCGATGATCGTATCCAGACACTGGCGCAACTGGTCGATCGCCTTGTACAGCAGCACCTTCTCGTGCCCGCTCTCGACGAAGCTCGTCACCAGTTCATAGCCGCGGTTGGTCGCATCGGCGATCTGATCGCCCGCGCTTGCATCGATCAGCTTGTATGCCGGCCATTGGCGCCACTGCACGCCGTAGACATCGCCGAGATCGTCCGTTCCCTGGCGATACGGGTTCTCGAGCCATTGCGGATTTTCGTTCGCGTTCGCGTCCCAGACCTTGCAGCCGAGCGCGCGAAAGTCCGCCGCGCTGCGCGAGGCGCGCAGAAAGCCCACCATTTCCCCAATCGCGGATTTGAACGCGAGCTTCTTCGTCGTCACGGCGGGGAAACCTTGCTGCAAGTCGAAGCGCAACATTGCGCCCGGCATGCTGATGGTGCGGATGCCCGTGCGGTTTTCCTGCCAGGCGCCGGTATCGAGGATCGTCTGGACGAGCTCGAGATACTGTTTCATTGATGTTCCTTGGATGCCGGCACGAGCCGCGTGAAGACAACGATTTTACCAAGCAGGCCCATGCGCTGCTTTTGCGTCGGGCAAAGGAAAACGGGCGCCTTCGGGCGCCCGTTCCGTGCAGCGATGAAGCGTGCGTCAGCCGCGCGTGGCGTGCTCCGGCGGCGCGTCGACCTCGATGTGACGCATGCCGTGCGCGCTCAGCAGCCGATACAGCGTGACCCGCGAAATGCCCAGTTCTTGCGCGGCATCCCCGAGGCGCCCGCGATGACGCAAGAGCGCGAGTTCGATGGCCTGCCGCTCCGCCGCTTCGCGCGCCTGCGCAAGCGACACCGGCGCGACCTCGACGTACTCGCCGAGCTCCAGGTCCCGCGCGGTGATCTGCCGCCCCTCGGACATCACGATGGCGCGCCGCACGCGATTGATGAGCTCGCGCACGTTGCCCGGCCAGCCATAGTTGTGGATTGCGGCGATTGCGCACGGCGAGAAACCGCGCAGGCGACGGCTCGCGTCTTTCTTGAAACGGTCGAGCATGTGCTTCGCGAGCAGTTCGATGTCCTTGCCGCGCGCGCGCAGCGGCGGTTCGTCGATCTGCAGCACGCACAGGCGGTGATACAGGTCCGCGCGGAAGCGCCCTTCGATCATCGCGGTCTGCATGTCGACGTGCGTGGCCGAAATGATGCGCACGTCCACCGGCGTCGAACCGTGTCCGCCGAGGCGCTCGACCTTGCGTTCCTGCAGGAAGCGCAGCAGGCTCGCCTGACTTTCGAGCGGCAGGTCGCCGATTTCATCGAGGAACAAGGTGCCGCCGTTGGCCGCTTCGACGCGCCCGATCTTGCGCTGATTCGCGCCCGTGAACGCGCCGCGTTCGTAGCCGAAAAGCTCCGATTGCAGCAGGTGCGCGGGGATCGCGCCGCAGTTGATCGCGACGAAAGGTTGATCGCGACGCGCCGAACGCTCGTGAATGGCGACGGCCGTCAGTTCCTTGCCAGTGCCCGATTCGCCGGAGATGAACACGGGAGCGTCCGTCATCGCGACTTTGCGAATGGAGCGGAAGAGCGCGAGCATGGCGTCGCACGAGCCGACCATTTCGCCTTCCGCCCGGCCTTCGATGCGCGGATCGTTCGAGGCTGCGTCGTGCAGCGAGACCATGCCGTACGCGTGGCCGACGGAATCGACGATGCGGTCGTTCGACGTCGGCAGCGTCACATAGTCGAAACAGTAGTCGCGGATCAGCCGGCGCACGGCGGCGTCTTCCAGTTGCCCGGAGACGGTCGCGGCGACCCAGCCGACGTTGGTCATGGTCAGCGACGATTCGAACGCCGCCAGTTCGTGAGATTCGAAGTGACTCGACAGATCCAGCAGCCCGCCCATTGCGAGGTCGCTGCGCAATGCCTTGCGCGTATCACGCGCGCTCGCCACGATTTCGATTTTCCAGCCGCGTTCCTCGAACCGCGCGCATAGCGTCTCGCTGGGATCGCGAGTTACATAGATGAGTTGCCGCCGAGCGACGTCCATTATTCAGATCCTTGGTTCAACGTTCGTTGAAAAGGTCGCGTAGTTCAGGCTCGCGCTACATGCAGACTTCGTTGTCCTCGCACGTGCTGCGAACGGACTTGCAATTTCAATACGTTGCCCCCGGGAACATGGCGCGTGTCACACCTGCGCCCCTTCCGCGAAACCCTTTTTGTATGATTCTGCGCCGCAGTCGAGAGACTACTATAACCCAGAAACAGCGAAAACAGATATGGCGACTAGCCGTTGAATTAGCCACGGGGCCTTGCTGGCTGTGCGTCGGCAAGGGCTTGCATGCATTTGGAAAATCGTGGCATGACCGTTTATATCGGACCCAAGCTTATACCGAATCGCGCAGCGTTTCATGCCTTTCTGATGCCTTGTTACATCGGTGAAACGTTTTCGAGCGTTGAAACGTCAACTCGCCTGCCGTCCTCGCTGCAATGCCACGCGGCACAAGGCGTGAAAGCAAATGGCACGCATTTGGCTTCTACAGCTTTATCCGTTGCCGTGGCTTATACGCGCGTCGCGGCTAAAAAGCCGGAATCTTCTTCCGCTGATGTCTTTCATACCGGACATTCAATACCGTTATTCCCCGCCGCAAGTCCGGAATAAATTGCTGGCATTTCCTGTTCGACAGATGGCTCTCGATAATTTTTTACCGCGCCAATCGGTGCTCGATGCGCAATTGCCCGATGCAAACGACGCTGAAAGCGCCGACGCGTTTCATCGGAACGCTCGCGAACGTTCACGAGGCGCGAAGCCCAGCGTCACGCTATGGGACGAAGTCGCGCCCCGCGTCCGTACAATGAGCAACGTCCCCGCCGACGATTTCCCCGACGCCTGACGAACGCCGTCAGGATCGCTCGCCCGCCCGCGCGCGGGGTAGAATCGTGCCCCCGCCTTCCGCGGCCTGACTTCCACTTCCACATGACGACGCTGACTCTGATCGTCGCTCGCGCGCGCAATGGCGTGATCGGGCGGGATAACCAACTGCCGTGGCGCCTGCCCGAAGACCTCGCCTTCTTCAAGCGCACGACGATGGGCGCGCCCATCATCATGGGACGCAAGACGCATGAATCGATCGGCCGGCCGTTGCCGGGGCGGCGTAATATCGTCGTGACGCGTGATGCGACGCTACGCTACGAAGGTTGCGATACCGTGACGAGCATCGACGCCGCGCTCGCGCTCGCCACCGCCGATGGCGTTCCGGAAGCGTTCGTCATCGGCGGCGCGCAGCTTTATGGCGATGCGATTCACCGCGCAGGGAAGATGATCGTCACCGAGATCGACGCCGATTTCGACGGCAACACGCGCTTGGACGCGCCGGATGCGTCGCAGTGGCGCGAAGTGTCCCGCGAGCCGCATCGCGCTGCGCCGCCGAACGACTTCGGCTTCGCGTTCGTGACGTACGAACGGCGCGCATGAACGACAAAGGCCCCGGACGGTTCGCACGTCCGGGGCCTTTTTTCCGTCGGCAGGCTTATTGGCCGGCGACCGTCATCCGCTCGATCAGCACCGAGCCGATTGCCTTCGTGCCGCGCACGACCGTATCGGCGCCGATTGCCTCGATATGCCGGAACATCTCCTGAAGCGTGCTCGCGACGGTGATTTCCTCGACTGCGTACTGAATCTCGCCGTTCTCGACCCAGAAACCCGACGCGCCGCGCGAATAGTCGCCCGTCACATAGTTCACGCCCTGCCCCATCAGCTCCGTGAGCAGCAGGCCGGTGCCGAGCTTCTTCAGCATCGCTTCGAAATCGTCTTCGGGCTTCGTGTGCGTGCTCGTCATCGACAGATTGTGCGATCCGCCCGCGTTGCCGGTCGTCTGCATCCCGAGCTTGCGCGCCGAATAGGTCGACAGGAAATAGCCCTGCACGACGCCGTCCTCAACCACGTTGCGCCTTTGCGTGCGCACGCCTTCCTCGTCGAACGGCGCGCTGCCCATGCCGCCCCGCACGTGCGGATCTTCGACGATCTGGATGTGCGGCGCGAACACCGGCTTGCCGAGGCTGTCGACCAGAAACGTGGTCTTGCGATACAGCGCGCCGCCGCTCACCGACTGCACGAACGCGCCGAGAATGCCCGCCGCGAGCGGTGCTTCGAACAGCACGCGGCACTTGCGGGTATCGAGGCTGCGCGCGTTCAGGCGCGCAAGCGCGCGCTGAGCGGCGTAGCGGCCGACGGCTTCGGGATCCGCCAGCTCCGATGCGGCGCGCCGCGACGTGTACCAGTCGTCGCGCTGCATGTCGCGGCCGCTTTGCGCAATGGGCGCGCACGCGATGTAATGCCGCGAATACGGATAACCGGCCATGAAGCCGCGCGACGTCGCGAGCACGAACTGCGAATGCTGCGCGGAAACGCTCGCGCCTTCCGAATTGGTGATGCGCTTGTCGACGGCGAAGGCCGCGTCCTCGGCGCGCCGCGCGATGTCGGCGGCTTCGTCCGCGTCGAGTTCCCACGGGTGATAGAGATCGAGATCCTGCGGCGACTTCTCGAGCAGTTCTTCCTCGGCAAGCCCGGCTGCGCTGTCTTCCGCCGTGAAGCGGGCGATGTTGTACGCCGCCGCGACCGTGTCGCGCAGCGCCTCGCGCGTGAAGTCGGCGGTGCTCGCGTTACCGCGCTTCTTGCCGATGAACACCGTCACGCCGACCATCTTGTCGCGGTTATGCTCGATGGTTTCCACTTCGCCGCGCCGCACGCTCACCGAAAGGCCATCGCCTTCGGAGATTTCGGTGGCGGCATCGCTCGCGCCCAACTCCTTCGCGTAGCGCAGGATGTCGGAGGCGATCTCCTTCAGTTCGTCTTGCGTATGCGGGAAAAAGCGTTGCTTGACGTCGATGTCTGCTGCCATTTGTCGTTGCCTTGGTTTCGTTGACTGCAAAAGCCGGGCGCGATGCGCGCCTTCTGGTCATTCAGTGTCGATGCCGGCCCATGCGCGAAACGTTCGCCTGCCGCATCGGCCCGTCACGCGATCATAGCAAGGACCGCGCGCATTCACCCGCCATCGAGTGCGCGGCGCGCCCGGTCCCGCGCGGGCGCAAGCTACAATGACGGCATGAACCGTAAAACCCGCATTCAACCGATCGAAGCCGACCGCAACGACGCCGACGCCGACGATCACGGCTACGATCGCCCCAGCAAATCTCAGCTCAAGCGCGAAATGCACGCGCTGCAGGAACTGGGCGAGGCGCTGATCGCGCTGCCGAAAGACGCGCTCAAGCGCATGCCGATGCCCGAAGACCTCGACGACGCCGTGCGCGAAGCGCGCCGCATCACCGATCACGAAGGCAAGCGCCGCCAGTTGCAGTACGTCGGGCGCGTCATGCGTTCGCTGGACGAGGAACAGGTCGCCGCGCTGCGCACCGCGCTCGACACGCATCGAGGCGTGAACAAGGCGGAAACCGCGCGCCTGCACTGGATCGAGCGCACGCGCGAAAAGCTGCTTGCCGACGACGCCGCGCTCACCGAATTCATCCGCCAGCACCCCGGTGTCGATGCGCAGGAAGGCCGGACGCTGATTCGCAACGCTCGCAAGGAACGCGAGCAGCAGAAGCCGCCGCGCTACTATCGCGAGTTGTTTCAGTGGATCAAGAACGCGGCGGGCGTCGAAGATGACGCCGATTCGGCCGATATCGAGGAAGACGATGATTCCGAAGCGTAATCATCCCGACGAACTCGTCGTCGGGCTCGTCTCGATCAGCGATCGCGCATCGCAAGGCGTCTATGAAGACAAGGGCTTGCCGGCGCTGCAAGCGTGGCTCGGCGAGGCGCTGGCATCGCCGTGGCGCGCCGAAACGCGCCTGATCCAGGACGACGCGACGACCATCTCCACAACGCTCGTCGAACTCGTCGATACGCTCGGCTGCGATCTCGTGCTGACCACGGGCGGCACCGGCCCCGCGCGCCGCGACGTGACGCCGGAAGCGACGCTCGCCATCGCCACGAAGGAGATGCCGGGCTTCGGAGAGCAGATGCGCCAGATCAGCCTCAACTTCGTGCCGACCGCGATCCTGTCGCGGCAAGTCGCGGTCATCCGCGAAACGGACGGCCACGCCGCGCTCGTCATCAATTTGCCGGGACAGCCGAAGTCGATCCGCGAGACGCTCGAAGGCGTGAAAGACGCCGAAGGCAAGACCGCGGTGCCGGGCATCTTCGCGGCGGTGCCGTACTGCATCGATCTGATCGGCGGGCCGTACATTGAAACGCGGGCGGAAGTGGTCGCCGCGTTCCGTCCGAAAAGCGCGATTCGCCCGCCGAAGGATTAAGACGCGTCAGCCGCCGACGACGGAATGAGGAAGTGCTCGCGGTAGTACTTGAGCTCGTCGATGGATTCGTGGATATCGGCGAGCGCCGTGTGCATCGCGCGCTTCTGGAAGCCCTTGTAGATGGCAGGCTGCCAGCGGCGGCACAGTTCCTTCAGCGTGCTCACGTCGAGGTTGCGGTAGTGGAAGAACGTTTCCAGTTCCGGCATCCAGCGCGCCATGAAACGGCGGTCCTGGCAAATCGAATTGCCGCACATCGGCGACTTGCCGGGCGGCACGTACTGACCGAGAAACTTGCGAATCTGCCGCGTGGCTTCGGCTTCATCCACCGTCGACGCCTTCACGCGTTCAATCAGCCCGGAGCGCCCGTGCGTGTTGCGGTTCCACTCGTCCATGCGTCCGAGCGCCTCCTCCGTTTGATGGATGGCGAACACCGGACCTTCCACCATTTTGTCGAGCGTCGAGTTTGTCACGACCACCGCAATCTCGATGATGCGGTCATTGTCGGGATCGAGCCCGGTCATCTCCATGTCGAGCCATACGAGATTCATTTCGCTGCGCGCGAGCACGGGTTCGACGTCGGGAAGGCTGGAAGAGTCGGTCATGGGCGATGCCTGAGGGAAGGAGGTGAGGCCGCGGCGCGCCCGATGGCAACGGCATGCAATGGCATGATGTGACAACGGCGGCACAGCCAACAACCTATAATTCTCGCATAGTTCAATCGGAATTCCCGGATGACCAACCTCACTCTCGCTTTCTCGACGATCTTCGTCGTCGCGCTCGTCGCAATGGTTTCGACCAAACTGTGGCTCGCGTCCCGCCAGATCCGGCACGTGGCCGCGCACCGCAACGGCGTGCCGCCGCAGTTCACGGGCACGATCCCGCTGACCGCGCATCAGCGCGCGGCGGATTACACGGTCGAGCGCACGCGGCTCACGATGATCGAAGTCGTGACGAGTGCCGTCGTGCTCGTCGCGCTGACGCTGCTCGGAGGCGTGCAGGCGCTCGACAACGCCATCACCGACTGGCTCGGGCGCGGCTATCTCGGTCAGATCGCGCTGGTGGCGTCGGTGGTGGCGATCACGAGCGTCATCGACTTGCCCTTTGATTACTTCCGCCAGTTCGTGATCGAGGAGAAGTTCGGCTTCAATCGCATGTCGAAGAAGCTGTTCTTCGCGGACCTCCTGAAGGGCACGCTGATCGGCGTGATCGTCGGCGCGCCGCTTCTGCTGCTGACACTCTGGCTGATGGATCGCGCAGGCGCGTACTGGTGGCTCTGGACCTGGATGGTGTGGGTCGCGTTTCAACTGCTCGCGATGGTCATCTACCCTACTTTCATCGCCCCGCTTTTCAACAAGTTCGAGCCGCTGAAGGACGAAGCGCTCGTGAAGCGCATCGAGAACCTGATGTCGCGCACGGGCTTCGCGGCGAAGGGACTCTTCGTCATGGACGGCAGCCGCCGCTCGGCCCACGGCAATGCATATTTCACGGGTTTCGGCGCGACCAAGCGCATCGTTTTCTTTGATACGCTCCTCGCGCGCCTCTCGGGCAGCGAGATCGAAGCAGTGCTCGCCCATGAACTCGGTCACTTCAAGCGCCGTCACGTGTTGAAGCTGATGCTCGTGACGTTCGGCATCAGCCTCGTCATGCTGGCGCTGCTGGGATGGCTCGCGCAGACCGTGTGGTTCTACGAAGGGCTCGGCGTGCGACCGTCGCTCGTCGGCAGCAACAACGGGCTCGCGCTCGTGCTCTTCATGCTCGTGCTGCCGGTGTTCATGTTCTTCATCACGCCGCTCGGCAGCCTGACATCGCGCAAGAACGAATTCGAAGCGGATGCGTTCGCGGCAAGCCAGACCGATCCGAAGGACCTCGTCAACGCGCTCGTCAAGCTCTATGAAGACAACGCGTCGACGCTCACGCCCGATCCGCTCTACACCGCGTTTTACTACTCGCACCCGCCGGCATCGCAACGCATCGATCGTCTGATGCAGCACGCCGCATGACCGCGCGTGCATCGCGCAAGGGCGGCGCGGCGGCTAACGGACGGCTCGCGGGCACCGTCATCGCCGCGCACGGGCGGCATTATCTCGTCACGCCTGGCGACGGCGGTCCGATGCTCCAGTGCTTCCCGCGCGGCAAACGCAGCGAAGTCGCGGTCGGCGATAGCGTGCTGTACGAGCAGTCGTCGGTGGATCAGGGCGTGATCGTCGAGATCGGAGAGCGGCGCAACCTGCTGTATCGATCGGATCAGTTCAAGTCGAAGCTCTTCGCCGCAAATCTCGACCAACTGCTGGTCGTGCTCGCCACCGAGCCGCATTTCAGCGAGGACCTGCTCGGGCGCGCGCTGATCGCGGCGGAAGCGCACGGCCTCGAGTCGCTGATCGTGCTCAACAAGATCGACGTCGAAAGCGCGTTGCCGCTGGCGCGCGAGCGGCTCGCTCCGTATCGCGAACTCGGCTACACGGTGATCGAGTTATCCGCGAAAACGCAGCCGGGCGAGGTGCATCCGCAACTCGACGCTCATCTGAAAGACCGGGCGACGATCCTGCTCGGTCAGTCGGGCATGGGCAAATCGACGCTCGTCAACCTGCTCGTCCCGGATGCCGACGCGGCCACGCGCGAAATCTCATCCGCGCTCAACAGCGGCCGGCACACGACGACGTTCACCCGCCTTTATGCGCTGCCGGGCGGTGGATCGCTGATCGATTCCCCGGGCTTCCAGGAATTCGGCCTGCACCATTTGTCCGAAGGCCAACTCGAGCGCGCGTTCGCGGATTTTCGACCGTATCTTGGCCACTGCCGCTTTTATAACTGCCATCACCTGCACGAGCCGGGCTGCGCCGTGCTCGAAGCGGTCGAAGCGGGAAAAATCAGGCCCGAGCGGCACGCGCTTTATGCGCAACTGGTTCACGAAGCCAGCCAGATCGTGCGATGAAACGGCTCACGCGCGCGCCCAATCTCATCACCGCGCATCACTGGATGAACGTGCTGAAGACGGCGGGCGTGCCGTGCGAGTTGCACAATCGCTATCTCAACGGCGCGATGGGCGAAATTCCGGCGGAACAATGCGCGCCGGAAATATGGATCGTCGATGACCGCGACGAGACGCTCGCGCAGCGCCTTCTCGACCGCGCGCAAAAAGGGCCGGACGTGAACGCCCGGCCCTGGAAGTGCAAGCATTGCGGCGAATGGCTCGAACCGCAATTCACCGTATGCTGGAAGTGTCAGACGGAACGCGATCCGCTCGACGATTGATTCGCTCAGGCCAGCCAGACGGCGATGGTCAGCATCAGCAGCAGCAACATCCACAGGATGACCGCACGCCACACCAGGCCGACCGCCGACTGCAGCGTGCGTGGCGTGCAGTCGTCGCCGACGGGCAGCGGGCTTGCATCGCCGACAGCCAGTGCTTCGACGCTCAACGGCTCGGCGAGCGGTCCCGCGAGGCGTGCGCCGAGCGCGCCGCTGCCCGCCGCAAGCAACACGCCCTGATTCGCATCGGGCCACTGGCGCGCATGATTGCGCCACGCGTAGATCGCGTCCTCGAAGTTGCCGACGATCGCGAAGCCCATCGCGGTCAGACGCGTCGGTATCCAGTCGATGAAGAAGAACGCGCGCTGCGCGAACGACGAGAACTCGGCGGTGCGCTCGGGGCTCGGCACCGCCCACGCGCGCGCCAGATACTCGGCGATGCGATAGAACACCGCGCCTGCCGGGCCGATCGGAATCAGAAACCAGAAGAACACGCCGAACACGTGCCGGTGCGACGCGACCACCGCGTGAACCAGCGTATGACGCACGATTTCACTGACGGGCATGTCGATCGTGTCGAGCCCGGTCCACTCGGCGAGCACTTCGCGCGCACGCGGCACGTCGTCGTTATTCAGGGCGAGGTGGATATCGGTGAAATAGTGGCTGAACTGGCGAAAGCCGAGCGTGAAGTAGACGACCACCACGTTCCACAAAAAGGCCAGAACGAAGTTGATGCGATACAGCACGTAATAGACTAGGCCGACTGCCAGCGTCCACGGCAACACGACGACGAGCCACGCGACGATGCCGTGCTTCTGCTTGCCGGCATCGAAGCCATGCGCGGTGGACTCCGCGTGATAGTGAAGCAGCGCCGAAACGGGATTGTGCGGCGTGAGCGCGCGCACTTGCTCGATGATGAGAGCCAGCAATACGGAGAAAAAAGTCATGCGAGGCGTCGAAACAGTCGGTTAATTCGAGTTTCGCGTAACGATAGCACAGCGCCTCCCGCCTTTATCACGACGACCGGGCGCGTGGCGCGCGCGCATCACGCGTGACCGCCGGCGCCGTCGCGCTCACGCGGCGAGGAAGCGATAGAAATTGCGCAACATGCCGGCCGTTGCGCCCCAGATGAAGTAAGGCGCCTTACCTTCGGCCGGCGTGTAGGGCATCGCGAAGAAACGGCGCTCGCCGCCTTCCCATCGAAACACCCGGACTTCGTGATTAGCCGGATTCATGAGCCACGCAAGCGGCACTTCGAAGATATCGGCGACTTCGCGGGTATCCGCCTGCAGCGAAAACGGCGGATACACGAGCGCGACAACCGGCGTCACGCGAAAGCCGGTGCCCGTCAAATAGTCGGGCATCGCGCCGATCACTTCACAATGCTCCCCGCTCAGGCCCACTTCCTCGCGCGCTTCACGCAGCGCGGTCGCCGCGGCGTCCGCGTCTTCCGGCTCGCGCCGCCCGCCGGGAAAGCTGATCTGCCCGGCGTGGTCCGACAGATGATCCGCGCGCTGAGTCAGCAGTACGGTCAGCCCGCCTTCGCGCAGCACGAGCGCCACGAGCACGGAGGCCACGCGCGGGTCGCCGCCGATCGCCTTGATGCGCTGCTCGGGCGGCTCTTGCGTCCAGTCGAGTTCCTTTGCAAAGCGTGCGCGCAATCCCTCGGGCGTCAGGCGCTCAGGCGGAATGGGCGGCATGCTTTCGCCGGTGGAAAGTACCGGCATCAGTTCGGGTTCGAGAATGCGCGGAGTCGATGTCTTGCCTGTGGACACGGTCTCAAGCCTGAATGTCGAAGATACGATTTGAACACATCAAAGAAAAAAGCACCCGCGAGGGGTGCTTTTTCCGGTGCAGCAATTCCAGCGAACTACTGAGCCACTTACTCGGCGGCGGAAGCAGCGCGGTCCTTCGAGACCAGCTTTTCCTTGATTCGAGCCGACTTGCCCGAACGCTCGCGCAGGTAGTAGAGCTTCGCGCGACGAACGTCACCGCGGCGCTTCACGACGATGCTCGCGAGCAGCGGCGAGTAGGTCTGGAACGTACGCTCGACGCCTTCGCCCGACGAAATCTTGCGGACGATGAAATTCGAGTTCAGGCCACGATTGCGCTTTGCGATCACGACGCCTTCGTAAGCCTGAACGCGCTTACGCGTACCTTCGACGACGTTCACGTTGACGATGACCGTGTCGCCCGGACCGAAGTCGGGGATGGTCTTCTCGCCCAGCACGCGTGCGATCTCTTCCTTCTCGAGTTGTTCAATCAGATTCATTACTGACTCCTTGTGCCATCTTGCCGGAGTTGTGTGCCTCGCACTTCTGTCGATGAGGCCCCGGTAGAGGATGGGTTTGCTTCAGGCGCCGTTCTCACGACGCCCCCTTGTCCCGCTCGTTCACGTCGGCCTATTCAGACTTCGACGCGCCCTTTGCGAGTTCTGCGAGCCACGCTTCATCGGCACGGCTCAACATCTTCTGCTTGCGCGCCCGCTCGATCAGATCGGGCCGCTTGAATAAGGTATTGCGTAGTGCTTCGCGCCTGCGCCAGGCGTCGATTTCCTTGTGATGCCCGCCGAGCAGCACATCCGGCACGCGCATGCCTTCGTATTCCTCGGGCCGCGTGTAGTGCGGACAATCGAGCAATACATCGACGAAACTGTCCTGCACCGCCGATTGCGCGTCGTTCAGCACGCCGGGAAGATGGCGCACCACGGCGTCCATCAGCGCCATTGCGGGCAATTCACCGCCCGACAGCACGAAGTCGCCGAGACTGACTTCTTCATCCACCACGCGTTCGATCAAACGCTGGTCGATCGCTTCATACCGGCCGCACAACAGCACGAGGCCGGGTTCCTGCGCGTAACGCATGACGCGGTCGTGGTCCAGCTTCGCGCCTTGCGGGGACATCATCACGACGCGCGTGCCTTCGACGCCCTGCTCACGCTGCGCCGCTTTCGCCGCCGCGATCGCGTCTTCGAGCGGACGCGCCAGCATGACCATGCCGGGACCACCGCCGTAAGGACGATCGTCCACGGTGCGATAGTTGTCCGTGGTGAAATCGCGCGGATTCCACGTGCGCAGGCCGAAGCGCGCCTGCTTCACCGCCCGGCTGGTGATACCCCAGTCGGTGAGTGCGCGAAACATCTCGGGAAAGAGCGTCACGACATCGAACTGCATCGCCCTCTCCGTATTCTGCCGGTGTCCGAAACGAGCACCAAATTAATAGTCGGCGTCCCAGTCGACGATGATGCGCTTCGCCGCCCGATCCACCGTCTTCACATACACGCCGACGAACGGAATGAGCCGCTCGCCCGTGACAGGCTTGCCATCCTTTGTTTCGCTCGGATACTCGATCCGCAGGATGGAATGCGCGCCGTTGTCGATCATGTCGGCGACGTGGCCAAGCGTGACGCCCGCCTCGTTCTCGACCGCCATGCCGATCAGGTCGACCCAGTAAAACTCGTCTTCGTTGTCGAGCTTCGGAAAGTCGCTGCGGGCGATATGGATCGTGTGACCTTTCAGCGCAAGCGCGGCGTCGCGGTCGTCGCAGCCTGAGAGGCGCGCGACGATGGAATCGCTGTGCACCTTCGACTGGATACAGCGCGCAGACTTGCGATCCCGGTTCTTGACGAGCCACCAGCGCTTCGCGGTAAGCAGTGCATCGCCGCCAGAACTGGCCGACGCATGCGGCGTAACCTTGACCCAACCCTTCAGGCCGTAGGCATCCGCGATGAAACCGACTTCCACCGCGTCGTCCGGCAACTGCTCGACGGGCTCGATGCTGCCCGCGTGCTCTTCCGGCTTGACTGCAGCAGAAGCGCCGGCCGCCCCGCGGCGCGCGCCCGGCTTGCGGACAAACGCACCGAACGTGGCGGCGCTTTCTTCCTGCCCCGGCTTCGGTTGACTGATGGCGCCGGACTCGTGGCCGTTTCGGGGATCACGTGCGGGCATCAGCTGACCTTTGGGCAAATTTCGAACGATTCGGCGACTGAGCCGCGCCTCGCGGCGTGCGCAATCGCTTCGACCGATTCAATCGATTCAATCGATCAGACGACTTAAGCAGCCGGCTGAGCTTGTTGCGATTGCTTGACCAGACGCTCGACGGTCGGCGACAGTTGCGCGCCAACGCCTTGCCAGTAGGTCAGGCGGTCTTGCGAGATACGCAGCGATTCGCCCTTCGTGGCGACCGGGTTGTAGAAACCCACGCGCTCGATGAAGCGGCCGTCACGGCGGCTACGCGAATCGGTTGCGACGATGTTGTAGAACGGGCGCTTCTTCGAGCCGCCACGAGCCAGACGGATGATGACCATGCTGAAATCCTTGAAAACCGGGGTTCGGAACTACCAGAACACGCGATTATAGCGGGAATCCAAAGCACGAACAAACACTTAACGCATTTTTCGCGAGCAGCGCGTGCTCAGGATGCATTCCCACCGCTGCGCGATAGCTTGGAAGCGCGGCGAGAGCGCTGTGCTGCCGCTGGCGCCCGCGTCGTAAAATACCGGATTGCGCTGCGGTCGCACAGCGCGCCAACACCTTAACACTGCTTTCGCTGATGACTTCTCCGTCCGTCGCCACGCATTCCGCTCCGAAGCCAGTCCCATCCTACTTTCGCTCGAAGACGCTCACCGCGGCGCTCGCGTTTCTGTTCGGCAGCATTGGTTTGCACCGCTTCTATCTGTATGGAATGCGCGACAGGTACGGCTGGGCCCATATCGTCGGAATTGTGATGGGCGCGTTCGGCTACCTGATGCTTGCGGCGAGCGAACGCACCTCCGTGCTCGGCTGGGCGCTGGCGTTGCCCGGCGCGGTTTCGTTGCTGGCGGCGTTTCTTTCGGCGATCGTGTACGGACTGCGGCCCGACGCCAAATGGGACGCCCAGTTCAACGCGCACACGAACCGCCAGAGCGATTCCGGCTGGACCGTGATCTTCGTCGTGATCTTTTCGTTACTGATCGGCGCCTTTCTGCTGATGACGGGACTCGCGCTCACGTTCCAGACCTACTTCGAAGGTCAGGTCGAAGCCGCCAAGGCGCTGTCGCAGTAAAGCAGTCATCGCGGCGTTCAGAACAGATCGAGCTGGCCCGTGCGCGGCGGCGTACTGGTCAACGCAGGCCGCTTGAAATCCGACATATCCAGAATGCCGCGATTGCGCTGATTCAGCCCGAGCCGCTTCGTCGCCCGATGAAAGCGCTGCTTGAGCATGTCCGCCCATAAGCCTTCGCCCTTCATGCGCGTGGCGAAGTCCGAGTCGTAGTCTTTCCCGCCGCGCATGTCGCGCACGCGGCTCATCACGCGGTCCGCGCGCGCCGGAAAGTGCGCCGTCAGCCAATCCTTGAAAAGCGGTGCGACCTCCCACGGCAAGCGCAGCACGATGTAGCTCGCCGTCGTCGCGCCCGCCTCCGCGCAGGCTTCGAGCACGCGCTCGAGATCCGGCTCGGTGACGAACGGAATGACCGGCGCAATGCTCACACCCACGGGAATCCCGGCGTCCGCAAGCGTGCGGATGGTGCGCAGCCGGCGCGACGGCGTGGCCGCGCGCGGTTCCAGCGTGCGGGCGATGTCGGCATCGAGCGTGGTGACGGTGATCGCGGCCATGAACTGTCCGCGCCCGGCCATCGGCGCGAGCAAGTCGATGTCCCGCTCGATCAGCGATGACTTCGTGATCGCCGCGAAAGGGTGCCCGCAGTCGTGCAGCAATTCGGTCACGCGCCGCGTCAGCCGGAGTTCGCGCTCGACCGGCTGATACGCGTCGGTATTGACGCCCAGCGCGATGGGATCGGGCTGATAGTTCGGCTTTGCGAGCTCGCGTTCCAGCAACTCGCCCGCATTGACCTTCGCATAGATGCGGCTTTCGAAATCGAGCCCCGGCGACATGCCGAGATAGCTGTGCGTCGGCCGCGCGAAGCAATAGATACAGCCGTGCTCGCAACCGCGGTACGGATTCAGCGAGACCGTGAAAGGAATGTCCGGCGAGTTGTTGCGCGTGAGGATGCTCTTCGCGCGCTCCTCGAAGACTTGCGTGCGCAACACGGGCGCGCCTTCCTCTTCCGCCGATTCATGCACCCAGCCGTCATCGACGGACTCGCGTTCGTCCCGCTCATACCGCCCCTGAATGTTCGTGACCGCGCCTCGCCCCTTGAGCGGCGAAGGTGGTGCAACGGGAAATTCGCGGTCCGGCGCTGGCATTGCGGTGATGGCTCGTCGTCGATAATACCTGTATAAATATACAGTATCAACGCATCGCCGCAAGCGGAAATTTCACACATCGACGGGAATCGTCAGCGTTTCCTTGATCTCTTCCATCACGACATAGCTCTTCGATTGCACCGCCCCCGGCAGTTGCAGAAGGATGTCGCCGAGCAGCTTCCGGTAATCGGCCATCTCGCCGATGCGCGCCTTGATCAGATAGTCGAAATCGCCTGAAACCAGATGACATTCGAGCACCTCGGGAATGCGCTGCACCTCGCGGCGAAACTGCTCGAACATGTTGCCGCTCTTGTGATCGAGCGTGATTTCGACGAAAACGAGCAGCGCTGCGCCGAGCTGCGTCGGGTTCACGCGCGCGTAGTAGCCGGTGATGACGCCGTCGCGCTCCATGCGCTTCACCCGTTCGATACACGGCGTGACCGAAAGCCCGACGCGCTCCGCGAGATCCTTCATCGCGATGCGCCCGTCCTGCTGGAGGATGTTCAAGATCTTGTGGTCCAGCTTGTCGAGCGCCCGGACCGGATTTCGCTGCGTTCTCATTGCTTATTTCCTGAAAATCCACCAAATACAATAACTAAAACTGGCTCGATCTTCTTAGTATAGGCGATACACTAGACGGACAACCCGCCGCAGAACATGCGCGCTACGCTGTCCGGACGGATCGAAAAAGCGGAGATCTCATGCGTATCGTTATTCTCGGAAGCGGCGTAGTCGGTGTGACCAGTGCTTACTATCTGGCTCGCGCCGGGCACGAAGTCACGGTCATCGACCGCGAATCCGGCCCTGCTCTCGAAACCAGTTTCGCCAACGCGGGGCAGATTTCACCGGGATACGCATCGCCCTGGGCCGCGCCGGGCGTGCCGCTCAAGGCGGTGAAATGGATGTTCGAAAAGCACGCGCCGCTCGCGATCCGCCTCGACGGCACGATGAACCAGCTGCAGTGGATGTGGCAGATGCTGCGCAACTGCACGCAGGATCGCTACACGGTAAACAAGGGCCGCATGGTGCGCCTCGCCGAATACAGCCGCGATTGCTTGCAGGCGCTGCGCGCCGACACCGGCATCCAGTACGAAGGCCGCACGGGCGGCACGCTGCAGCTGTTCCGCACGCAACAACAACTGGACGGCGCAGCGAAGGACATCGGCGTGCTGAAAGATGCCAACGTGCCGTTCGAACTGTTGTCCTCGGCTGAACTGGCGAAGGCGGAACCGGCGCTGGCCGCGGTATCGCACAAGCTGACGGGCGGCCTGCGGCTGCCGAACGACGAAACCGGCGACTGCCAGATGTTCACCACGCGCCTCGCCGCGATGGCCGAATCGCTCGGCGTCAAGTTCCGCTACAACACGCCGATCGACGGGCTCGCCGTCAGCAACGGCCGCATCGCGGGCGTGAAATGCGGCGATGAACTCGTAACGGGCGATTCCTTCGTCGTCGCGCTCGGCTCGTACTCACCGAAGCTGCTGGGCGATCTGGTCAAGATTCCGGTCTATCCGCTGAAGGGCTATTCGATCACCGCGCCGATCGTCGATGCGAACCGCGCGCCGGTATCGACGGTGCTGGACGAGACGTACAAGATCGCGATCACGCGCTTCAACGACCGCATCCGCGTGGGCGGCATGGCGGAAATCGTCGGCTACGACAAGACGCTGAAGATGGCGCGCCGCGAGACGCTGGAAATGTGCGTGAACGACCTGTTTCCCGGCGGCGGCGATACCACGAGCGCCACGTTCTGGACCGGCCTGCGCCCGATGACGCCGGACGGCACGCCGATCGTCGGACGCACGCCGGTGCCGAACCTGTTCCTGAACACCGGGCACGGCACGCTCGGCTGGACGATGTCGTGCGGCTCCGGCCAGCTGCTCGCCGATCTGATGTCCGGCAAGCAGCCGGCGATCCGCTCGGACGACCTGTCGGTGCATCGTTACCTGGGCGATGTCGGCGTGAATACGCGTCCGGCT
Organism: Caballeronia sp. LZ016; assembly: GCF_031450805.1. Classification (NCBI taxonomy): domain Bacteria; kingdom Pseudomonadati; phylum Pseudomonadota; class Betaproteobacteria; order Burkholderiales; family Burkholderiaceae; genus Caballeronia; species Caballeronia sp. LZ016. Next base: position 1,659,171 of record NZ_JARTVY010000001.1, on the reverse strand, counting down.
TACGCCAAAGTCTGACCACTCAACGGCGCCTCTCGAAAGAAAGGCGCCGTTGTCGTTTCAGAACTGATCTTCGTTCAGCGCGAGCACGCCTTCGCTACCGTTCGCGCTGATGATGGCGGCTTCGAGCCCCGGTGCAAGCGACAGAACGTGCTCCGCGTAGAACTGCGCCGTCGCGATCTTCGCCGTGTGGAACGACTCGTCGTCTGCGCGCCTCGCGTGAGAAACCAGCATCGCGCGCGCCATCTGCCAGCCGCACAAGACAATCCCCGCCAGCCGCAGATACGGCACGCTGCCGAGAAACACCGCGTTCGGGTCGCTCTTGAACTTCGCGACGATGAATTCGACCGACCGCCCGAGTGACAATGCGCCCGCGCTCAGATGCCGATGCATCGACCTGAACGGCTGGCCCTCCACTTCCGCGAGCGCGGCGATGGTCTGGTCGATGTGCGCAAGCAGCAGTTGCGCCGCCGCGCCGCCATCGCGCACGGTCTTGCGGCCGATCAGATCGTTCGCTTGGATCGCGGTCGTGCCTTCGTAGATCGGCAGGATGCGCGCATCGCGGTAGTACTGCGCCGCGCCTGTCTCCTCGATAAAGCCCATGCCGCCGTGAACCTGCACGCCGATGCTCGCGACATCGACGGAAACCTCGGTGCTAAAGCCTTTGACGATCGGCACGAGAAATTCGTACACCGCCTGGTGCTTCTTGCGCTGCGCTTCGTCCGGATGCGCGTGCGCGACATCGCTGTGCGCGGCGGCGACATACGCGAGCGCGCGCGTGCCCTCGGTGTAGGCGCGCATCGTCGCGAGCATGCGGCGCACGTCGGGGTGATGGATGATCGTCACCGCTTCCTTCGCGCTGCCATCGACGGGACGGCTCTGCACGCGTTCTTTCGCGTACGCGACCGCCTGCTGGTACGCCCGCTCCGATACGCCGACGCCCTGCATCCCGACTGCGAAGCGCGCCGCGTTCATCATGATGAACATGTACTCGAGCCCGCGATTCTCCTCGCCGATCAGATAACCGGTCGCGCCGCCGTGATCGCCGAACTGCAAGACCGCCGTCGGGCTCGCCTTGATGCCGAGCTTGTGCTCGATCGACACGCAATGAACGTCGTTGCGCGCGCCGAGCGTTTCGTCGTCATTCACCATGAATTTGGGCACGATGAAAAGGGAGATGCCCTTCACGCCTTCGGGCGCATCCGGCGTGCGCGCGAGCACGAGATGCACGATGTTCTCCGCCATGTCGTGCTCGCCGTAGGTGATGAATATCTTCGTGCCGAAGAGCTTGTACGTGCCGTCGCCCTGCGGTTCGGCGCGCGTACGCACCAGGGCGAGATCCGAGCCCGCCTGCGGCTCGGTAAGATTCATCGTGCCGGTCCAGACGCCTGCAATGAACTTCGGCAGATAGCGCGCCTTCTGTTCGTCGGTGCCGGCCGTCAGCAGCGCTTCGATGGCGCCATCGGTCAGCAACGGGCATAGCGCGAACGAGAGATTCGCCGAGTTCAGCATTTCCATGCACGCCGTTGCGATCAGCTTCGGCAGATTCTGTCCGCCGAACTCCGACGGATGCACGACGCCTTGCCAGCCGCCTTCCCCGAACTGGCGAAACGCGTCCCTGAAGCCCGGCGTCGTCCGCACTTCGCCGTTCGACCATGCGCTCGGGTCGCGGTCGCCCGCGACGTTCAGCGGGGCGATCACTTCGCCGCAGAATCGCGCGGCTTCTTCGAGAACGGCCTGCGCGGTGTCGAAGTTGCCGTCTTCGAAGCCGGGCAACGCGGCGATGCTGTCCAGGTCCGCCAACTCCTTCATCACGAACAGCATGTCCTTGACGGGGGCGCGATAGCTCATTGTCGTGTCTCCTCCTGTGATGCTTCTCTCGTCCAGCGGATACAAAAAAGGGCGCAACGGTCGTCGCGCCCTTTCGCTCATCGGCAGCGATGGCCGCCGCGCTTTAGCCGAGTTCCTTGACCAGCTCCGGCACGACCGAGAACAGATCTCCGACGAGACCGTAATCGGCCACGCTAAAGATGGGCGCTTCGGCGTCCTTGTTGATCGCGACGATCACCTTCGAATCTTTCATGCCGGCCAGGTGCTGGATCGCGCCCGAAATGCCGACCGCCACGTACAACTGCGGCGCGACGATCTTGCCCGTCTGACCCACTTGATAATCGTTCGGCACATAGCCCGCATCGACAGCTGCACGCGATGCGCCCAGCGCCGCGCCGAGCTTGTCCGCGAGCGGCTCGAGCACGTGCGTGTAGTTCTCGCCGCTGCCGAGACCCCGGCCGCCCGACACGATGGTCTGCGCGCTCGTCAGCTCCGGGCGATCCAGCTTCGTGATTTCGCGGCTCACGAACTGCGAGACGCCCGCATCGGCCGCGGCTTCGATCTTTTCGACCGACGCATTGCCGCCTTCCGCCGCGACCGCGTCGAAGCCCGTGCCGCGTACGGTGATGACCTTGATAGGATCGGTCGACTGCACCGTCGCGATTGCGTTGCCCGCGTAGATCGGGCGCTCGAAGGTATCGGCGCTGACGACAGCGGTGATGTCGCTGATCTGTGCGACATCCAGATGCGCTGCGATGCGCGGAGCGATGTTCTTGCCGTAGGCCGTAGCCGGGGCGACGATGTGCGAGTAATCCTTCGCGATGTTGAGCACCGTGCCTTCGACGTTCTCGGCCAGGCCCTCTGCCAGTTGAGGCGCATCGGCGAGCAGCACCTTCGACACGCCCGCGATCTTCGCCGCTGCGTCCGCCGCGCCTTGCGCGTTCGAACCCGCGACGAGCACATGCACGTCGCCGCCAATCTTGGCCGCTGCCGCGACCGTGTTCAACGTCGCCGATTTGATCGACGTGTTGTCGTGTTCCGCAATTACGAGAGTCGTCATCAGATCACCTTCGCTTCATTCTTCAGCTTCTGAACCAGCGTATTGACGTCGGGCACCATGACGCCCGCGCTGCGCTTCGGCGGCTCCACGACCTTCAGCGTCTTGAGACGCGGCGTGACATCCACGCCCAGATCGGCGGGCTTCACCGTCGTCAGCGGCTTCTTCTTCGCCTTCATGATGTTCGGCAGCGTCACATAACGCGGCTCGTTCAGACGCAGGTCCGTCGTGACGACGGCCGGCAGCTTCAGCGACAGCGTTTCCGCGCCGCCATCGACTTCACGCGCAACCGTGGCCTTGCCGTCGGCGATCGTCACCTTCGATGCGAACGTCGCTTGCGGCAGGCCCGCGAGTGCAGCGAGCATCTGGCCGGTCTGATTCGAATCGTCGTCGATGGCCTGCTTGCCCAGAATGACGAGTTCAGGCTTTTCCTGATCGACCAATGCCTTCAGAATCTTCGCCACCGCGAGCGGCTGCAGGTCTTCGGTGGATTCGACGAGAATGGCGCGATCCGCGCCGATGGCAAGCGCCGTGCGCAGCGTTTCCTGCGACTGCGTCACGCCGCACGACACGGCGATCACTTCCGTCGCCACGCCTGCTTCCTTCAGACGGACCGCCTCTTCCACGGCGATTTCATCGAACGGATTCATCGACATCTTCACGTTGGCGATTTCGACGCCCGTGTTGTCCGACCTCACGCGCACCTTGACGTTGTAGTCGACCACGCGCTTGACTGGCACCAGAATTTTCATGCACACGCTCCAAAGTTACGATTACGTCAACCCAAGCTCATTATACGAGCGACACGATCGCGATTTCCCCCTCCAGTCGGGCGGGCCGGGTCAGCGTGCATCAGATTGGATGTAGGTTTCCGAGCTTTGTGCCCGATTTTATAGAACGGTCGTTCGATTAACATCCCAGAAAACCCGAACGACCGTCGCGAAGACTTACCAGGCAGCGATCACCGCGCCTGCATACTTGCCTTCGATGAACTGTTTCACTTCGGGCGAGTGATACGCCGCGACGAGCTTGCCGACCCACGGCCTGTCCTTGTCGGCCGCGCGAATTGCGATGATGTTCGCGTACGGACCGTGCGGATCTTCGATGGCGATTGCATCGGACTTCGGCTTCAGGCCCGCTTCCATTGCGAAGTTGGTGTTGATCGCGGCGGCATCGACGTCGGCGAGCGAGCGCGGAATCTGCGCGGCGTCCAGTTCGACGATCTTCAGCTTCTTCGGGTTGTCGACGATATCCAGCGGCGTCGCCTTCAGCCCCGCGTCGGCGCGCAGCTTGAGCAGCCCCTGCTTCTGCAGCAGCAGCAACGCGCGGCCGCCGTTGGTCGGATCGTTCGGCACCGCGATGCGCGCGCCGTTCGGCAACTGGCCGAGCGACTTGAGCTTCTTCGAATAAATGCCCATCGGGAACGTGACCGTATCGGCCACCTTGATGAGCTTGTAGCCTCGATCGCGCACCTGCGCATCCAGATACGGCTGATGCTGATAGCTGTTCGCGTCGAGATCGCCGGCGGCGAGCGCGGCGTTCGGCTGCACGTAGTCGGAGAACTCGATAACCGTGATCTTCAGCCCGTTCTTCGCGGCGACCTGCTTCACCACTTCCATCACCTGCGCGTGCGGGCCGCCCGTCACGCCGACCTTGATCGCGTTGTCATCGGCATGCGCTGCGCCGAACAGCGACGCCGCACCCAGGGCGGCTACGAACTTCAGAATGAATCGACGTTGCATCTGCTGACCTTTCTTTTCGATGGAGTTATTTATGGCTCAGACGGCGCACGAGCCAGTCGCCGAACGACTGCACGAGCTGCACGAACACGATGAGGATCACGACGACCGTGAGCATCACTTCAGGCAGGAAGCGTTGATAGCCGTAGCGGATGCCGAGATCGCCGAGACCGCCGCCGCCAATCGCGCCCGCCATCGCCGAATAGCCGACGAGCGACACGAACGTGATCGTCAGCCCCGCGACGACGCCCGGCAGCGATTCCGGCAGCAGCACCTTGAACACGATCTGGCTCGTGGTCGCGCCCATCGCCTGGGCGGCTTCGATCAGGCCGCGATCCACTTCGCGCAGCGCCGTTTCGACGAGGCGCGCGATGAACGGCGCCGAAGCGATGGTAAGCGGCACGACCGCCGCCGCCGTGCCGATCGACGAACCGACAACGAGCCGCGTGAACGGAATCACCGCGACGAGCAGGATGATGAACGGCGTGGAGCGCACCGCATTCACGACGCCGCCGAGTACGCGATTCACGCCGATGTTCTGCAGCACGCCGTCGCGGTCGGTCAGGTAGAGCAGCACGCCGAGCGGCAGGCCGAGCGCCGCGCCGATGAGTCCCGAGATGCCGACCATGACCAGCGTCTCCCAGAACGACTGCACGAACATGTCGAACATTTCACTCAACATGGGAAAGCTCCTCCACCACGACGCCTTGTGCGCGCAAAAAGGCGATCGCTTCCGCGACCTTCACCGGCTGTCCGCCCGCGAGCACCGCGAGCGAGCCGAACGCCTGGCCTTGAATCTCGTCGATCTGGCCATGCAGGATGTTGAAATCGAGTTCGTAGCGGCGAATCGTCTCCGAGAGAATCGGCTGATCGACGCCGGAACCCGTGAAAGCGAGTCTCAGCAAATGCCCGCTGCCGGTCGAAAGACGCTCGGCAACGCGCGCCTTCAGGGCCGGCGGCAACTCGTGCGCGATGACATCGCCGATCAGCGCGCGCGTGACCTCATGACGCGGCTGCATGAAGACATCGACCACCTTGCCTTCTTCGACGACGCGCCCCGCATCGAGCACGGCCACGCGATCGCAGACCTGCTTGATGACTTCCATCTGGTGCGTGATCAGCACGATGGTCAGGCCCAGCTCGCGATTGATCTTGCGCAGCAGGTCGAGAATCGCGCGCGTCGTTTCCGGATCGAGCGCCGACGTGGCTTCGTCGGAGAGCAGCACGCTCGGCTTGCTCGCGAGCGCCCGCGCAATGCCCACGCGCTGCTTCTGGCCGCCGCTGATCTGCGCGGGATATTTGTCCTTGTGCTGCGTGAGGCCGACGAGTTCGAGCAGCGGCAGAACCGTCTCTTCGATTTCCGCGCGCTTCATGCCGGCGAGTTCGAGCGGCAGCGCGACGTTGCCGAACACCGTGCGCGACGACAGCAAATTGAAGTGCTGAAAGATCATGCCGATGTCGCGGCGCGCGGCGCGCAGGTCGTCCTTGCCGAGCGTGGTGAGATCGCGCCCGTCGACCACGACGCTGCCTTCGCTTGGCCGGGTCAGCAGGTTGATGGTGCGCACCAGCGTGCTCTTGCCCGCCCCGCTGCGCCCGATGATGCCGAAGATTTCGCTGGCGGGTATCGTCAGATTGACGTTATGCAGCGCTTCGACCCAGCCCCGGGGTCCCGCAAAGCGCTGCGAGAGGTTACGTATTTCGATCATGCGCCGGTCATGAAAAGGCAAACGGCGGAGGGCTTCGCCGGGTGAACGCACCCGCGCAGCCGGCCGCCGCTGGTTTTCTGCTGTTTTATGAGAGAAGCGATTTTACAGGACGGGCATCATTCTGTTTAATAATGAATTCCGATCGACTAATTACTGCTGGATATTTGACCGCTCATGGCAAGAAACGTCTATTCGACGAGCACCATTACGACGCGGCAAGGCGTCGATCTGTTTTTGCACCGCTGGCAACCGGCGCCGCCGAAGGAGCCGCAGGCGCGCATCGCGTTGCTGCACGGGTTGGGCGAACATGCGGGGCGTTATGACGCGCTCGCGCAGACGTTGAATGCGGCGGGCATCGAAGTGATCGCGCTCGACTTGCGCGGTCATGGCAAGTCGTCGGGTGAGCGCGCGTTCGTCCGCGTCTTCAACGACTATCTGAGCGATGCCGCCGTGCTGCTGGAAGCATGCGCCGCCACGCCGCCCGCCGATACGCCGCTCTTCCTGATGGGCCACAGCATGGGCGGCGCCATCGCGGCTTTATACGCAGCAGAACGCGCACAGGATGGGAAGCTCGCGGGCATGATCCTGTCGAGCCCCGCGCTGCGGCCGGGCAAGGAAATGCCGCGCTGGAAAGCGAAGCTGGGACGGATCATCGGCACGGTGTTGCCGCGCCGGCGCGCGTTCGAAATCGACCCGGCGTTGTTATCGCGTGCGCCGGGCGTCGTGGAGGCGTATCGGCGCGATCCGCTCGTGCATCACGGACCCATCGCCGCGCGCACCGCCGCGCAGATTCTTGCTGCGATGGAACGCATCGCGGCGAAACGCGCGGACATCGGATTGCCCTATCTGATCTTTCACGGCGCCGCCGACGCCATCTGCGATCCCTCAGGCAGCCGCGAGTTCGAAGCCAGCGCCGGTTCGACCGACGCCACCCTCGCGATCTACGAAGGCAGCTATCACGAGACGCTCAACGATCTTGAACGCGACCGCGTGATCCGCGCGCTGATCGACTGGACGCTGGTGCGCGCCGACTATGCGCGCAGCCGCTCCGCTTAAATCTCGGCGAGCGCCCGCAAGTGCGCGACGACGCTGCGCCCGAGCGCCGACAGGTTGTAGCCGCCTTCGAGACAACTCACGATGCGCCCTTGCGCGTGCCGCTTCGCCACGGCGCGAATCTGCTCGGTGATCCACGCGTAGTCGTCTTCGACGAGGCCCATGTTGCCGAGATCGTCCTCGCGATGGGCGTCGAAGCCGGCGGAGACGAACAGCATCTGCGGCTTGAATTCGTTCAGCCGCGGCAACCACACCAGATCGACGACTTCGCGCACGGCCATGCCCTTCGTACGCGCGGGCAACGGCACGTTCACCATGTTCGATGCGTGATTGTCCGCGCCGCTGAACGGATAGAACGGATGCTGGAAGAAGCTGCACATCAGCACGCGCGAATCGCCGGTGAAGGCGGCCTCCGTGCCGTTGCCGTGATGCACGTCGAAATCGATGACCGCGACGCGCTGCAGGCCATGCACTTCGAGCGCATGACGCGCGGCGATGGCGACGTTGTTGAAAAGGCAGAAGCCCATCGCCCGCGCGGGCTCCGCGTGATGCCCGGGAGGACGCACGCTGCAGAACGCGTTGTCGTAACGCCCTTCGATGACGGCGTCGGTTGCCGCGATGGCCGCGCCCGCGGCACGCAACGCCGCGCGATAGGACGCCGGACACATCGACGTATCCGGATCCAGTTCGCTTCGTCCCTGCTCGGGCGTGCGGCTCTTGATGTAATCGATGTGCGCCTGCGTATGCACGCGCGCGAGGTCGGTTTCCTCGGCGAGCGGCGCTTCCTCGCGCTCGATCAGGGAATCGATCCGGCTCGCGATGAGCTGGTCTTCGATCGCCTGCAGCCGCGCCGGGCACTCGGGATGCCACTGGCCGTTGTCATGCTGCAGGCAGTCGGGATGGGTATAGAAGCCGGTGGCCATGATGTCTCGCAGTGCCGTTGTCGTCGGCTCTCGTCTCGTGTTTTTTCGTCATACGCGATTCCCGCGCCGCGTATTTGGCGTTAAGTTACCACACCGTTCCGAACGGCCGCCTCCGGGGCGGGCATCGGCCTTGCGCGCGTGGGGCGTCGGTTATACTGCCCCGACGCCTCGACTGGCAAGCATCGTCGATGGTTCGTCGCAGGACGTTGCGTTCGGTTGAGAATCCTTCTATTAAGAACGGCGACGCGTCGCATAAAGCGCGCTCGAACATCCGGCATCGCCCCATATCGCCTCATCACGCACACTATGACTTTTCAGTTTGCCCCGCTCGACTCCACCTTCAGGCCGCTGACGCGCACGTTCATCGCATCCCTCTTTTGCGCGATCGGCGTGATGTCCGGCAACAGTGCCGTCGCGCAGTCGCAGCAGCCGCAAAGCGCCGCGCAAGGGCAAGTGTTCGAAGAAGAGATCGTGCCGCAGCGTTATGCGAACAACGCGAATGTCGATGCCTTCATCAACGACATGGTCGCGCGTTACGACTTCGATGCCGCGAAGCTGCACGACCTGTTCAATCACGTCAGCTATTCCGCGACGGCCGTGAAGCTCGTGCTGCCGTCGCCCACGCCCTCGACGAAGAACTGGCGCGTGTACCAGTCGCGCTTCATCGAGCCCATTCGCATCGACGCGGGCGTGAAATTCTGGCGCGCGAATCAGGCGACGCTGCAGCGCGCGTCCGCGCAGTTCGGCGTGCCGCCCGAGGTGATCGTCGGGATCATCGGCGTGGAAACCATCTATGGGCGATACATGGGCAACTTCCGCGCGCTCGATGCCCTCACCACGCTCACATTCGATTATCCGAACACGCCGAACCGGCTCGAGCGTCAGGCGACGTTCCGCAAGAATCTCGAAGACCTGCTCGTGTGGACCCGCGATTCGCAGATCGATCCGACCACCGTGCTCGGCTCGTACACCGGCGCAATCGGCATTCCGCAGTTTCTGCCGAGCAGCATCGTGCAATACGCGGTCGATTTCGACGGCAACAGCCGCATCGATCTGCGCACGAGCCAGGCCGATGCGATCGGCAGTGTCGCGAATTATCTGAAGCAGAACGGCTGGGAACCGGGCCGCCCGGTGGTCTGGCGCATTGCGGGCGACGAAGGCAGTCAGGGCATCGCGCAGGCCGCCGCCGACGGGCAGGCGGAGCCTCACTGGTCGCTCGCGCAGTTGACCAAGGCCGGCATGCTGATGGCCGAGCCGGGGTTGAATGTCGCGGCAGAAGCGGCGACGCCGCTGACGGTCGTCGATCTGCCGACGCCCGGCCGCGCAACCGAGTACACGCTCGGCCTCAAGAACTTTTATGTGCTCACGCGCTATAACCGCAGCTTCTTCTATGCGCTCGCGGTGTATCAGCTCGGCGAGGCGGTCAAGGCGCGCATGGCGGCGACGAGCGCCGGCCAGTAAGCGCAGATGCGACGCGCGGTTCGTCCGCGCGTCATCGGTCAGGCCGGGAAAACGCCCGTCGACAAATAACGATCACCACGGTCGCACACGACGAACACGATGGTCGAGTTCTCGACCTGACGCGCCACGCGCAGCGCTACTTCGCACGCGCCGCCCGACGAGATGCCGGCGAAGATGCCTTCGACCGATGCGAGCCGGCGTGCCATCGCTTCCGACGCGGCCTGGCTCACGCTTTCGGTGCGGTCCACGCGCGCGCGATCGAAGATCTTCGGCATGTACGCTTCCGGCCACTTGCGGATGCCCGGAATGCGCGATCCTTCCTCCGGCTGCGCCCCGACAATCTCGATTTTCTCGTTCTTCTCTTTCAGATACTTCGACACGCCCATGATCGTGCCCGTCGTGCCCATCGACGAGACGAAATGCGTGATGCGGCCTTCGGTCTGCTGCCAGAGTTCGGGACCGGTGGTCTCGTAGTGCGCGAGCGGATTATCGGGATTCGCGAACTGGTCGAGAATGATGCCCTTGCCGTCGCGCTGCATCTGGTCGGCGAGATCGCGGGCGTATTCCATGCCGCCCGTCACCGGCGTCAGAATGATCTGCGCGCCGTACGCGCCCATGCTTTGACGGCGTTCGATCGACAGATCTTCCGGCATGATCAGCACCATCTTGTAGCCGCGCAAGGCGGCGGCCATCGCGAGCGCGATGCCCGTGTTGCCGCTCGTCGCTTCGATCAGCGTATCGCCCGGCCTGATGCGGCCGCGCTCTTCAGCTTTCCTGATCATCGACAAGGCTGGCCGGTCTTTCACCGACCCCGCCGGGTTGTTGCCCTCGAGCTTGCCCAGCACGACGTTGTTGCGGCTGCGGATTTCATCGTCCACGACGCGGACGAGTTGCACGAGCGGCGTGTTGCCGATCGTGTCTTCGATAGTCATGTAAGCCATAAACGGACCGGATGTCGAATCCCGCGGCGAACGCAGGGACCGCGTCCGGGGATTGTGATGTGGGAATGAATCGATTGTAGCCCACCGCTCTTTCAGATGCGTCGCGCCCCTCATAGGCCAATGGCTTCCTCGCGCACAGGCAAAAACCCGCGGCGAGGCAGACCGCGGGGAGCCCAAAACATCCGAAGGCTGAAGGAGCGTGATCAATGGAGCGCACCGGCGGCGAGGCTCCGCCGGGACGCCGCGCTGCTTACTTCTTCACGACGACAGGCTTCGAACCCGCCGACGACGCCACCGGCGTCGCGCTGACGTGATTGGCGCCGCCCGCGCTTGCGGCAGCGGTCTTCGGCGCGTTGCCGATGCTCAGGCCCTCCGCCTCCAGACGCTGCACCGTCTTGCCGCCCATGCCCTTCACGCGCGCGCTGAGGTCGGCCGCGTCCTTGAACGGGCCGTGCGCCTGCCGTTCATCGAGAATCGCTTTCGCCTTCGCCGGGCCGATGCCCTTGATGCCGCGCAGCGCATCGGTGTTGGCGGTGTTGACATCGACCGCCGCGAACGCCGAACCGATGGAAAGCGTCAGCGCGAACGCGACGATGGTAGAAAGTGCTTGCTTGAACATACTGGTCTCCAGAAGAACCGGCCGGCGAACAGTGCCGACCGCGAGACCCAGTGTAGAGAGACTGCGAACGCGTTTATAGCTGGCCGAATAGCCAACGCACGTAGCGATCGACGCCTTCCTGAACGGTCAGGAACGGCGCGTCGTAGCCGGCTTCGCGCAGGCGCGTCTGGTCGGCTTGCGTGAAGCATTGGTACTTGCCGCGCAGCGCGTCGGGGAACGGGATGTACTCGATAAGCCCGCGCTGCACGAGTTCGGCGAGCGACAGCGGCGCTTCGCCGTTCATCGCTCGCAGCGAATTCACGACCGTCGATGCGATGTCGTTGAACGGCTGCGCGCGCCCTGTGCCGAGATTAAAAATGCCCGACTTCTCCGGATGATCGAGGAAGTGCAGATTGACCTTCACCACGTCTTCGACGGACACGAAATCGCGGGTCTGCTCGCCCGCCGCATAGCCGTTGTACTCGCCGAAGAGTTTCACCTTGCCTTCGGAGCGGAACTGATTGAAGTTGTGGAACGCGACCGACGCCATGCGGCCTTTGTGCGTCTCACGCGGGCCGTACACGTTGAAGTACCGGAAGCCGACGATCTGACTGCCCGCCTTTGGCAAGACCTGGCGCACGATCTGATCGAACAGGAACTTCGAATAGCCGTAGACGTTGAGCGGCTTCTCGACTTCGCGATCTTCGACGAAGCGGCTCGAACCGCCATACGTCGCCGCCGACGACGCATACAGAAACTGCGCGCCCTGCTCGAGACAGATGTCCATCACGTCCCGGCTATAGCGGAAGTTGTTGTCCATCATGTAGCGGCCGTCGGTTTCCATCGTGTCCGAACAGGCGCCTTCATGAAACACCGCACGCACCCGGCCGAAATCGCCACGGCGAAAGCGCTCGACGAACTCGGTTTTATCGAGGTAATCGTCGATTTCGCAGTCGACCAGATTCTTGAATTTATCCGCGCGCGTGAGATTGTCCACCGCGATCACGCGGTTCTCGCCGCGCTCGTTGAGCGCCTTGACGATATTGCTGCCGATGAAGCCGGCCGCCCCGGTAACGATGAAGGTCATGGCGAAGTAGTCAGGTTGGGTCAGGCGAAGAGTTCGTTGTATTCGACGGTCGCCGTGCCGAGCTTGCCCACGACGATGCCCGCGGCGCGATTCGCATAGACGATGGAATCGACGAGGGGCACGCCCGCGCCGAGCATCGTTGCAACGGTTGCAATGACGGTGTCGCCCGCGCCCGATACATCATACACTTCGCGCGCTTCGGCCGAATTGTGCAACGTTTCGTTCGCGGTGAAGAGCGTCATGCCCTCTTCCGAACGCGTGAGCAACAGCGCACTCAGGTCCAGATCGGCGCGCAGCTTCGTCACCCGCTCGTGCAGGTCGTCTTCCGACTTCCACTGGCCGATCACCTCGCGCAACTCCGCGCGATTCGGCGTAATGAGCGTCGCGCCGCGATAGCGTTCCCAGTCGTCGCCCTTAGGATCGACGAGCACGGGTTTGCCGGCGGCCCGCGCGTCGCTGATCATCTGCGTGACGTGTGTGAGGCCGCCCTTGGCGTAATCGGACATCAGAATGACGTCGTGCTGCGGCAGCAGTTCCGTGAAGCGTTCCAGGCATGCACGCAGCACTTCGTGATTCGGCGTGTTCTCGAAATCGACGCGCAGCAGTTGCTGCTGGCGCGACAACACGCGTAGCTTGATGGTCGTGAGCAGTTCGGCATCGCGGGCGAGATGCCCCGTCACCCGGCTTTCACCGAGCAATTCGACGATGCGCTCGCCCGGTTCGTCATGCCCGACGACGCAAAGCAGGCCCGCCTGCGCGCCGAGCGCCGCCGCGTTGCGCGCGACGTTCGCCGCGCCGCCCAGGCGGTCTTCCTTCTTCTGCACATGCACGACCGGCACGGGCGCTTCCGGCGAGATGCGGTTCACATCGCCGAACCAGTACCGGTCGAGCATGACATCGCCGACCACCAGCACGCGCGCCGCAGAAATGCGGGCGCGCGGCACTACAGGGATATTCGCCGGATTACTGCCGGCTTCCATTGCCGTCGAGTTCGACATGGGGACGTCCTATTGCAAAATAATCGATGCCTAATTCAGCCATCGTTTCCGGTTCATACAGATTGCGGCCATCGAAGATCACCGGCATCTTCAGCTCGCTCTTCAAGTGCCCGAAGTCGGGGCTCTTGAATTCCTTCCATTCCGTCACGATGACGAGCGCGTCCGCGCCCGTCAACGCTTCCTGCTGCGTATTCACGAAGTGCAGCCGGTCCATGTCGCTCTTGCGATCGGCGAGATCGAGTGCGAACACGCGCTGCGCTTCCTGCATCGCTACCGGATCATACGCGCGCACGGTCGCGCCGCGTTCGAGCAGCGACGCAATCAGGCGACGGCTCGACGCCTCGCGCATGTCGTCGGTATTCGGCTTGAACGCGAGTCCCCACACGGCGAACGTGCGGCCGCGCAGATCTTCGCCCATGCGCCGGACGATCTTGTTGACGAGCACTTCCTTCTGCGCGTCGTTGACTGCCTCCACCGCTTCGAGAATCTGCAGCCGATGCCCGTTTTCCCGCGCGGTCTGCACGAGCGCCTGCACGTCCTTCGGGAAGCACGAGCCGCCATAACCGCAGCCCGCATACAGGAAGTGATAACCGATGCGCGGGTCCGAGCCAATGCCGCGCCGCACCGATTCGATATCGGCGTCGACGGCATCCGCGAGATTCGAGAGGTCGTTCATGAACGAAATGCGCGTCGCGAGCATCGCGTTGGCTGCGTATTTCGTGAACTCGGCGGAGCGCACGTCCATATAAAGCGTGCGTTCGTGATTGCGGTTGAACGGCGCGTAGAGGCGCTTCATCATTTCGCGCGCGCGGTTTCCCGCCTGGTCGTCGTCGATGCCGATCACGATGCGGTCCGGACGCATGAAATCGTCCACCGCCGCACCTTCTTTCAGGAACTCCGGGTTCGACACGACCGAGAAGCCGTGCTTGTCCGCGCCTTCGAGCCCGCGCGACTTCAGCTCTTCGTCGATGACGCGCTTGACTTGCAGCGCCGTGCCGACCGGCACCGTCGATTTATCGACGATCACCTTGAAGCCGTTCGAGTAGCGACCGATGTTGCGCGCCGCCGCCAGCACGTACTGCAGGTCCGCCGAGCCGTCTTCGTCGGGCGGCGTGCCGACCGCGATGAACTGGATGTCGCCGTGCTCGACGCTTGCCTTCACATCGGTGGAGAACTGGATGCGCCCTGCCGCGCGGCAGCGCTTGAGCATTTCCTGCAGGCCGGGCTCGTGAATCGGCACGCCGCCACTGTTCAGGATATCGATCTTGCGCGGATCGACATCGACGCAAAATACGTCATTGCCAATTTCAGCGAGACATGCGCCGGTCACCAGACCGACATAACCCGTACCCACGATGGTAACTTTCATAGCTCTCCGTTGGTTTCAATGGTGCCGGCCGTCACGGGCGTTCCAGATGAACACGCCCGCCATGCTGCAACTCAGGCCGAGCTCGTGATGGGTTCGACGCGTCGCGGCGCGTAAGTTTCCCAGCCGCTGCATCCGGGGCATTGCCAATAAAAAAGACGGGCGCGGAATCCACATGTTTGACACGTGTACCGCGGCAGATTCTTGGTGCGCTGTTTGACGAGCGTGCGCATGAGTTCCAGTTCGCCGCGGCGCGGCTCCTCGGCGGTCGCTTCCTGCGCTTCGAGCAGCCGCGTCATGCCGGCAAGATTCGGCGCGCTTTGCATCTGCCTGCGTGCGAGTGCGTGTGCCGCTTCCAGGCCGCGCAGTTCCTGGACATGCTTATAGGCGACATCGAGCAGATCGTTCGACGGATAGCGGCTCGCGTAATCGGTCAGCAGCTCGACGCCTTCGTCCTTGCGCCCGAGCGCGGCGTACGCCTTCATCAGCTTTTCGGCGACGAGCGGCAGATACGCCTCGTTCTGCGCTTCGACGCGCTTCCATCCGGCAATCGCGGCTTCGATATTGCCGGCGGCGGCTTCGACATCGCCCGCGAGGATGGTCGCGCGCACGTTGTCCGGATTCGATGCCAGCGCGAGTTTCAGCTCGGCGCGGGCATCGTCGAGATTCTTGCGCTGCAACGCTTCCTGCGCGAGCTCGCAGTGAAAATGCGCGATCTCCATATGCAGCGACGGCGCGCCCATCTTCTCGATGCGTTCCGCCGTCGCGATCGACTTCGGCCAGTCTTTCTCGATCTCGTAAATGGTCAGCAGCGCGCGCTGTGCGCCGAGCGAGTATTCGCCCGCATCCAGCGAGCGGAACGTTTCCTCGGCGCGATCGAGCAGACCCGCTTTCAGAAAAATCTTGACCCAGTTCATACAGCGCGTGGTCGCGCTCGGCGACGGGAAGATCGGCGCGGCTCAACAGATTCTGATGCACGCGGATTGCGCGGTCCGTTTCCCCGCGCCGGCGAAACAGATTGCCGAGCGCGAAGTGCAATTCGATGGTTTCGGGGTCCAGCTTCGCGACTTCCACAAACGCGTCGATCGCCTTGTCGTGCTGCTCGTTGAGCAGGAAGTTCAGGCCGCGGAAATAGGAGCGCGGCAGATTCGCATTCTCCGACAGCAGCGTTTTCAGGTCGTAGCGCGACGCCATCCATCCGAGCGCGAAGGCCACGGGAATGACGAGCAGCCACCAGAAGTCTAGATCCATGCGAATGTGTGGTTGAGTCGGTTAGGTGTCTGCTGTTTGCGTGGCGGGAATGCGCTCATATGAGGGGCGGCATCGGCGGTTGCTCCTTGACGACCGGCGTTTCGCGCGCGACGCGCAACTCGCGCTTCAGACGCCCGTTTTCCATGCGCACGCGCAGCATCGCCGGGACGGCCGAAACGAGCCCTGCCAGCAAGCCTACGATGAAGAACGCGAGACCGATGAGGATCAGCGGCGCATCCCAGGCGTAGCCCGCAAGGAAATTCAGCGTCGCCGTCTGGGTATTGGCGAGCGCCAGCACGAGCAGCAGCACGAAGACCAGAACGCGGATCAGCCAGACGATGAATTTCATGTGGGGTCTCGCAAGAGCGGTTGCATCCCGCAGCCTTCCCGTCCGGTCGGCCTACGTGATTACCCGAGTCAAAGTGACCGGTATTGTAATGGATGCATCTGGCCGGGGACACCGAAGCACGGGTAAGGCTTTAGTAGGAATGTAAGAGTCTGTGTGCGCTAGCGAACGTCCGGACGGCGCTGCAGACCTCCACGGCGGTTTGCAGACGTAAAAAAAGCACCCCGAGGGGTGCTTTCTGGTCGATTGCCTCATGGCCGGACGTCACGACGATCGGCCTGTCCGCATGCGCGGGAGCCGTCGGCACCGATGCGCGCCGATCAGAGATCGTCCGCATCGTCGTCATTCGACGCCTTCAGCGGCTCACCGGCGCGGCCATCGACGCGTTCGCGCAACTCCTTGCCCGGCTTGAAGTGCGGCACGAATTTCTCCGGCACCAGCACTTTTTCACCCGACTTCGGATTGCGCCCGACGCGCGACGGACGGCGGTTGAGCCCGAAGCTGCCGAAGCCGCGAATCTCGATGCGGTGACCGTTGGCAAGCGCCTCCGACATCGCATCGAGCATCGTCTTCACTGCGAAATCCGCGTCCTTGAGGACAAGTTGCGGAAATCGCAGCGCCAACTGGGCGACCAATTCACTTTTGGTCATACTGCAGCAATGCCTTTAAGGCTTAGCTGTTCTGGCCGTCGAGCTTGGCCTTGAGCAGCGCGCCGAGGTTGGTCGTGCCGGTCGCGGCGGCGTTCGAATCCGAAGCTTGCAGACCGCGCATGGCTTCCTGCTGCTCCGCCGAATCCTTCGCCTTGATCGACAGGTTGATGCCGCGCGACTTGCGATCGATGTTGATGATCATCGCGTTGACCTTGTCGCCTTCCTTCAGCACGTTGCGCGCATCTTCCACGCGGTCCTGTGCGATTTCCGAAGCGCGGAGATAGCCTTCGATTTCGCCGGACAGCGTAACGACCGCACCCTTCGGATCGACCGACTTCACGACGCCGTCGACAATCGCGCCCTTGTCGTTGATCGCGACGAAGTTGCTGAACGGATCGCCTTCGAGCTGCTTGATGCCGAGCGAAATGCGCTCCTTCTCGACGTCGATGCCCAGAACCACGGCTTCGACTTCGTCGCCCTTCTTGTACTTGCGGACGGCTTCTTCGCCGGTTTCCGACCACGACAGGTCCGACAGGTGAACCAGACCGTCGATACCGCCAGGCAGACCGATGAACACGCCGAAGTCGGTGATCGACTTGATGGCGCCGCTGATCTTGTCGCCCTTCTTGAAGTTGCGGCTGAAGTCATCCCACGGATTCGGCTTGCACTGCTTCATGCCGAGGGAGATACGGCGGCGGTCTTCGTCGATTTCGAGAACCATGACTTCGACTTCGTCACCGAGTTGCACGACCTTCGACGGCGCAACGTTCTTGTTGGTCCAGTCCATTTCCGACACGTGGACGAGGCCTTCGATGCCCGATTCCACTTCGACGAATGCGCCGTAGTCGGTGATGTTCGTAACCTTGCCGAACAGGCGCGTGCCCGACGGGTAACGGCGCGAGATGCCTTCCCACGGATCGTCGCCCAGTTGCTTGATGCCGAGCGAAACGCGGTTCTTCTCTTGGTCGAACTTGAGGATCTTGGCCGTGACTTCCTGGCCGACCGACAGCACTTCCGACGGGTGACGCACGCGACGCCATGCGATGTCGGTGATGTGCAGCAGGCCGTCGATGCCGCCGAGGTCCACGAACGCGCCGTAGTCGGTGATGTTCTTGACCACGCCTTCGACGATCGCGCCTTCCTTCAGCGTCTCGAGCAGCTTGGCGCGCTCTTCGCCTTGCGTTGCCTCGATGACAGCGCGGCGCGACAGCACGACGTTGTTACGCTTGCGGTCCAGCTTGATCACGCGGAATTCGAGCGTCTTGCCTTCGTACGGCGTCGTGTCCTTGACGGGACGCGTGTCGACGAGCGAACCCGGCAGGAACGCGCGGATGCCGTTGACCATCACGGTCATGCCGCCCTTCACCTTGCCGGTGATGGTGCCGGTGACGAGTTCGTTGTTGTCCAGCGCCTTTTCCAGCGACAGCCACGAAGCGAGGCGCTTCGCCTTGTCGCGCGACAGGATGGTGTCGCCATAGCCGTTTTCCAGCGCGTCGATCGCGACGGAAACGAAGTCGCCCGCCTGCACTTCCACTTCACCCGCGTCGTTCAGGAATTCTTCGAGCGGAATATAGGCTTCGGACTTGAGACCAGCATTCACGACCACGAAGTTGTGGTCGACACGCACGACTTCGGCGGAGATCACTTCGCCGGCGCGCATGTCCTGCTTGGTCAGCGACTCTTCGAACAGAGCCGCGAAAGATTCGGTATTCGGGGTGGAGGTTTGCAGGTCGGACATAAAAATCGATGTTTGCACAGCCTTGGCGCGGTGGCCTCAATGGCCCGGGAAAGCCGGACGCTGGACCGGTAAGTGCGCGAAGCCGCACGGGGTTAAGGGGTTTAACACACGCTCCGCTTCTGACGGAGCACCAAACTTCCGGCGACGCCGGATTACTGCTTTCACGACTTTCCTTACTGAACGCGAATTTCGCCGTACCAGCCGATGATCTGCTCGACCGCCTGGTCGATGGAAAGACTCGACGTGTCCAGCGTCTTCGCGTCCGCTGCGGGCTTGAGCGGCGCGGCCGCACGGTTGGTGTCCCGGGCGTCGCGTTCGCGCAAATCGCGCAGCAAGTCATCCATATTAGCAGAAAAGCCTTTTTGCATCAATTGCTTATAGCGCCTCGCCGCGCGCGCCTCGACGCTCGCGGTAAGAAAGACCTTAAGCGTGCCGTCGGGGAAGATGACGGTGCCCATGTCGCGGCCGTCGGCGACGAGGCCCGGGCGCTTCCGAAACGCCCGCTGGCGCGCGACGAGCGCCTGCCGCACCGCCGGGTGAACCGCAATCGAAGAAGCTCGATTGCCGACCTCTTCCGCCCGGATTTCAGTCGAAACGTCGACGCCGTCGAGCTGCGCCAAGCCCTCCCGGAACGTGATATGCAGGTCGTCGACAAGTGTCGCAAGCGCGCCGGCGTCGCCCTGATCGATGTCATAGCGGATGCTCGCCAGCGCCGCGAGCCGGTAGAGCGCGCCGCTGTCGAGCAGGTGGAAGCCGAGCGTGGCCGCGACGAGCGCCGCGACGGTCCCTTTGCCCGACGCCGTCGGCCCGTCGATGGTGATAACTGGAATGGGGTCGAATGGGCGAGTCGGTTTCATTGCGTGTGGCCGTTACGGCCGGTCGTTACGGTGTGAATCGAAGGCATTGCGCGGCTCACGTCCGGGTGAGCGTCGCGAAACGGTCGAAATAGTCGGGGAACGTCTTGTTGACGCACTTCGGATCGTTGATGCGCACCGGCACGCCGCCCAGGCTGACCAGCGAGAAGCACATCGCCATGCGGTGATCGTCGTAAGTGTCGATCGCCGCGTTGCCGTTGAGCCGCGCGGGCGGCGTGACGACGAGGTAATCCGCGCCCTCTTCCACCGTCGCACCGACCTTGCGCAGTTCCGTCGCCATCGCGGCGATGCGGTCCGTTTCCTTCACGCGCCAGCTCGCGATGTTGCGCAGCGTCGTGGTGCCGCTCGCGAACAGCGCAGCCACCGCGATGGTCATCGCGGCGTCGGGAATCAGATTGAAGTCCATGTCGATGGGGGCGAGCTTGCCGTCTTCCGATTCGACGCCGCGCACTTCGATCCAGTCGTCGCCCATCATCACGTTCGCGCCCATGCGATTGAGCGCATCCGCGAAGCCCACGTCGCCCTGGATGCTCGACCGTCCGACGCCTTCGACGCGCACCGGCCCGTGGCCGATCGCGCCCGCCGCGAGAAAATACGACGCCGACGACGCATCGCCTTCGACCATGATCGCGCCCGGCGACCGGTAAGCCGCGCCCGCCGGGACGGTGAAGCGCGCCCAGCCGTCGCGTTCGACCGCCACGCCGAAGCGTTCCATCAGCCGGATCGTGATGTCGATGTACGGCTTCGAGATCAGCTCGCCTTCCACTTCGATGGTGACCGGGCCGCTGCCGCCTTCGATCACGGGCAGGCTCATCAGGAGTGCGGTGAGAAACTGGCTCGACACGTCCCCGCGCACGCGGATCGGCTTGTCGACGGCGATCTTCGATGCGTGAATCCGGAGGGGCGGGAAGCCGTCGTTCTGCTCGTAGTCGATCGACGCCCCGATCTGACGCAAGCCGTCGACGAGATCGCCGATCGGCCGCTCGTGCATGCGCGGCACGCCATGCACGCGATATTCCCCGCCGTTGACCGCCAGCGCCGCCGTGAGCGGGCGCACCGCCGTGCCAGCGTTGCCGAGAAACAGTTCTGCCGATTTCGTCGGAAACGCGCCGCCGGTCCCGGTCACGATGACGCGTTCGCCATCGCGCTTCAGCCCGACGCCGAGCGCTTCCAGCGCGGCAAGCATCACGCGCGTATCGTCGGAATCGAGCAGATTGGTGATGGCGGTTTCGCCCGCCGACAGCGCCGCGAGCAGCAGCACGCGGTTCGAGATGCTCTTCGAGCCGGGCAGCCGCACCGTGCCGGACGCGCGAGCGAAAGGTCCGAGATCGAGATGTTCCATGGTGTGTCCTTATTTCGCGGCGTTATCGCCGGGAATCCTGATGCCGCCGCGTTCCTGCCATTCCTGGCGCGCGACGCGCGAGCGCGCAAACGCCGCTTCGAGCGCAGCGCCGTCCGATGCGTCGATGGCCGCCCGAAACCGCGCGAGCACATCGGTGTAGGCGTCAAGTTCGGCGAGCAGCGCGGTCCGGTTCGCGATGCAGACGTCGCGCCACATTTCCGGGCTGGACGCTGCGATGCGCGTGAAGTCGCGGAAACCGCCCGCCGCGAACGAGAATTTCAACTGCGCGTCGGGCGCTTCGAGAATCTGCTCGACGAGCGCAAATGACAGCACGTGCGGCAGATGGCTCACCGACGCAAACACGCGATCGTGCTGCGCCTCGCTCATCCGATGCACGGCGGCCCCGGTTGCCCGCCACATCGCCACGATCCGTTCGACGGCTTCCGGCGCGTTCTCTTCGAGCGGACACAGCACCACGTTGCGATCGACGTAAAGCTCGGACAGCGCGGCGTCGACGCCGCTCGATTCGCGCCCGGCGATCGGATGTCCCGGCACGAATTGCGCGATGCGCGCGCCGAGCGCCGAGCGCGCCGCGGCGACGACATCGCTCTTAGTGCTGCCGGCGTCGGTCACGACGGTCCGCCCGTCGAGAAACGGCGCAATGCGTGCGAGCAGCGGCTCCGTCTGCGCGACCGGCGCGGCCAGCAGAACGACGTCCGCGCCTTCGAGGGCGCGGGCGAGCGCGGCGTCATCGTCGCACGCGGCGGCTTCATCGATCACGCCGAGTTCGAGCGCGCGCGCCACCGACTGCGCCGAACGCCCGACGCCGACGACGCGCCCGCGAAGCCCCGCGCGTTCGCGCAGGGCGCGCGCCAGCGACCCGCCGATCAGGCCGACACCGAAGATAACCAGTTTGTTGAAAGTGAACGCGGTCACGGAGCACCGGAGAAAACGCGTCGCGAGGACGCGGGACAATCGGACGGCTGAAAGCGCGGATTCTACCGGGCGCGCGGATAGGACCCGAGAATCTTCAGGAACGCAGCCTTGCGTCCGAGTTCATCGAGCGCGGCGGCCACAGCGGTATCGTCGCGATGGCCTTCGACATCGATATAGAAGTAATACTCCCACGTGCCGATGCGCGCGGGCCGCGACTCGAAGCGCGTCATGGAAACGCCGTGCTTCGCGAGCGGCTCGAGCAGCTTGAACACCGCGCCGGGCTCGTTCGCCACCGAGACGATGAGTGAAGTCTGATCGTGCCCGCTCGAATCGGTCGGCTGCTTGCCGATGATCACGAAGCGCGTGCGATTGTGCGGATCGTCCTGAATCATCGGCGAGACGACGCTGAGCCCGTAATGCGTGGCGGCACGATCGCCCGCGATGGCCGCGACAGTCGGATCGCTGACCGCGATGCGCGCTGCTTCGGCATTGCTCGACACGGCTTGCCGCTCGAGACGCGGCGCGTTCGTCGACAGCCAGCGCTGGCACTGCGCGATCGCCTGCGGATGCGCGCAGACGCGCGTTACGCCGTCGAGCGTGCCGGACGCCGTCAGCAGGTTGTGATGGATCGGCAGCGCGAGTTCGCCGCCGATCAGCAATTGCGTTTGCAGCAGCAGGTCGAGCGTGCGCGACACCGCGCCTTCCGCCGAATTTTCGACCGGCACCACGCCATACTGGGCCGCGCCTGCTTCGACGGAACGGAACACTTCGTCGATCGACGGACACGCGAGCCCCTCGATCGAATGGCCGAAGTATTCGAACATCGCCTGTTCGCTATAGGTGCCGACCGGCCCGAGGAACGCGGCGCGAATCGTCTGTTCGAGCGCGCGGCTCGCGGCCATGATCTCGCGCCAGATCGCGCTGATGTGCGCGGCGGCGAGCGGCCCGTCGCTCATCTCCTGAAGGCGCGCAATGACCTGCATCTCGCGCTCCGGACGAAAGACGGGCGCGTTGAAATGCTTCTTCACCTCGCCGACTTCGAGCGCCACGGAAGCGCGCTGGTTCAGCAAGGCGATGAGTTGCGCATCGAGCGCGTCGATGCGCTCGCGCAGTGGCTTGAGTTTCGTATTGAGGTCGTCGTCCATGCGGTGCTTTGATGTCCGGATGCGGGTTAAGCGCATTCGCGCTCGAATTCCTTCATGTATTCGACGAGAGCCCGTACGCCCTCGACCGGCACCGCGTTGTAGATCGATGCCCGCATGCCGCCGACGGACTTGTGGCCCTTCAGTTGCAGAAGGCCGCGCGCTTTTGCGCCGGCCAGGAAATCGGTGTTGCGCGATTCATCGGCGAGGAAGAACGGCACGTTCATGCGCGAACGGTTCTGCCGCTCCACCTTGTTGATGTAGAAATCGCTGGAATCGATGGTGTCGTAAAGGAGCTTCGCCTTCTCGACGTTGCGCGCTTCGATCGCCTGCAGGCCGCCCTGCTTTTTCAGCCACTTGAAGACGAGCCCCGCAATGTAGATGGCGTACGTGGGCGGCGTGTTGTACATCGAGTTGTTCTCGGCGACCGTCTTCCATTCGAAAGCCGACGGGCAAATGGCGAGTGCGCGGTCCAGCAGGTCTTCACGCACGATCACCACCGTGACACCTGCCATGCCGATGTTCTTCTGCGCGCCGCCGAACAGCACGCCGTATTTCGCGACATCCATCGGGCGCGAGAGAATATGCGACGACGCATCCGCGACGAGCGGAATATCGCCGAGATCGGGAATGTCGAACGCTTCCACGCCATCGATGGTTTCGTTCGTGCAGAGATGAACGTAGGCGGGATCGTCCGACAGCTTCCATTCGTCGATGCGCGGCACGCGTGTGAATCCTTGCTCCGTCTTGCCGGTGGCGGCCACGTGCGGCGTGCAGTATTTGTGCGCTTCCTTGAGCGATTTCGTCGACCACGAACCGGTCACGACGAAGTCCGCAGTCTTCTTCGTGCCGAGCATGTTCATCGGCACGATGGCGTTTTCTCCAATGCCGCCGCCTTGCAAGAACAGAATGCGATGCGATGCCGGTACGTTCAGCAATTCACGCAGATCCGTCAGCGCCGCCTCGTGAATCGACATGAATTCGGCGCCACGGTGACTCATTTCCATCACGCTCATGCCGCTGCCTTGCCAGTCGAGCATTTCGTCGGCGGCTTGCTTCAGCACTTCTTCTGGCATCGCGGCCGGGCCGGCGGAGAAATTGAACACGCGCATCTGAGGGTCCCGAATGGCAGGCGCTGCCGAGAATACGGACCGGCGAAGAGACAGTGTCCGTTGGGACGTGGCCTCTTTCGTCGCGCCTAAAAAGAAATGGCTGCTTGCGCTTTCGCGCAAACAGCCATTATCGCATTGTCCTGAAAACCCGCCAACGCGCGGGGCGGTGTGCCCCGCCGGCGAATCTACCCGAACTGCGCGCCCATGCTTACTTGGCGGCCTTGACGCTCGCCACTTCGGAATCGGCTTGCGTACGCGTCGCCTTGATCGCTTGCGGCATGTACTTCTGCATCAGACCGTTGACCACGTCGCGGCCAACCTGGTCCTGGACCTGGATGAACTTGCGGCCAGTCGTGCTCTTGTAGAAGTTCGTCAGGTCCTTGATCTCTTCGGTCGAGTAGTACTTCGCGTACGCGTCGTACTGAGCTTTCATGGCGTCCTGACGGAAGCTGTCCGTTGCGAAAACCTGACCTGCCGAGTCAACCAGCTTCGGCACAGCATTCTTCTGCAGCGTCGGAACGGCAGCTTGCTTCTGCTTGTCGTTCAGCGACTTGTTCTCCGACAGTGCGTCCGACAGGATTGCCGGAACCAGTTGCTTGGCTTGCATTTGCGCGCTGTTGCCGATCGCGCCGACGAGCTTCTGCGCGTCGATTGCGTCGAGCAGTTCCTTGATCGCGGCTTGCTTGGCCGGATCAACCGGTGCTGCTGCGGCAGCCGGCGCCGCCGCCTGGTTCGGCGCCTGGTTCTGAAGCGACTGAGCCATCGCGAAAGTCGGCACGAAAGCGGCCAGCAACATCCACTGCTTGAAACGTCCTTGCATCATTACTCCCTGTTAAAAATATCCAGTTCAGCACCGGCGACGAGCTTTGCACACCCGGTGTGCGCTCAACGCTGGCTTCTGAAAGAAACGAAGCGCAGCGCCGGCATGAAGCTCACGTCGCGCAGCTTAACTAATCCAGGCTTTCAAAAGCGATAGCGAGAAACCGGCGACACAAAAAATATCAGGCGCTCTCACCACTTTCGCCGCCTTCTCCGTTTTCCGCGTCGCCCGGCGTGGGCGCGGAGCCGTTCGCGGCTGCATCGGCTTCGTCGAGTTCGGCTTCAGCCTCGGCCTCGGCGATATGCTGCAGTCCCGACAACTTCGTCCCTTCGTCAAGGCTGATGAGTGTAACACCTTGGGTTGCGCGGCCCATTTCGCGTATCTCGGAAACGCGCGTGCGGATGAGCACGCCCGCCGTGGTGATCAGCATGATCTCGCTTTCCGGTTCGACGAGCGTCGCCGCGACGACCTTGCCGTTACGCTCGGAAGTCTGGATGGCGATCATGCCCTTCGTGCCGCGGCCGTGACGCGTGTACTC
This sequence comes from Caballeronia sp. LZ016, assembly GCF_031450805.1. Classification (NCBI taxonomy): domain Bacteria; kingdom Pseudomonadati; phylum Pseudomonadota; class Betaproteobacteria; order Burkholderiales; family Burkholderiaceae; genus Caballeronia; species Caballeronia sp. LZ016. The sequence continues at coordinate 1,633,665 of NZ_JARTVY010000001.1, read as the reverse complement.
ATGGATCGGCGTGCGCTTGCCGAAGCCGTTTTCCGTCGCGGTCAGCACCGACTGCGTTTCACCGCCCGCGACCAGCAGCGCGATGACCTGCTGCCCGTCTTCCAGTTGCATGCCGCGCACGCCGCGCGCGCCGCGGCCCATTGCGCGCACATCGTTTTCGTCGAAACGCACGGCCTTGCCGGCATCCGAGAACAGCATGACGTCATGCGCGCCGTCGGTGATCGCTGCGCCGACGAGGTAATCGCCTTCGTCCAGGTCGACCGCGATGATGCCCTTCTTCAGCGGACGGCTGAACGCTTCGAGCGGCGTCTTCTTGACGGTGCCGAGGGAGGTCGCCATGAACACGTACTTGTCCGCCGAGAATTCCTTGATCGGCAGCACGACGTTGATCTTCTCGCCGTCCTGCAGCGGGAACATGTTGACGATCGGCCGGCCGCGCGAGTTGCGCGAGCCCTGCGGCACTTCGTAGACCTTGATCCAGTAGACGCGGCCACGGTTGGAGAAGCACAGCATGTGATCGTGCGTGTTCGCGATGAACAGCGTGTCGATCAGGTCGTCTTCCTTCATCTGCGTGGCCTGCTTGCCGCGGCCGCCGCGCTTCTGCGCGCGGTACTCGGAAAGCGGCTGCGACTTCACATAGCCCGCGTGCGACATGGTCACGACCATTTCCTGCGGCGTGATCAGGTCTTCGGTGTTGAGCTCGGTCGCGTTCATTTCGATACGCGAGCGGCGCTCGTCGCCGAATTCCGTGCGCACCTGGCCGAGTTCGTCGACGATCATCTGACGGATGCGCTCGGGCCGCGCGAGGATGTCGAGCAGGTCGGCGATCTGCGCCATCACGTCGCGATATTCGCCGACGATCTTGTCCTGTTCGAGCCCGGTCAGGCGTTGCAGACGCATCTGCAGGATTTCCTGCGCCTGAACGTCGGACAGTTTGTAGAGGCCATCCTCCTGCAGACCGTACGCAGGATTGAGCCCTTCCGGCCGATACGCGATACGCCCGCCCGAAGCCTCGGTTTCCGCGCGCGTGAGCATCTCGCGCACGAGCGACGAGTCCCACGGACGGTTCATCAGTTCCTGCTTCGCGATAGGCGGCGTCGGCGCCGCCTTGATGATCGCGATGAATTCGTCGATGTTCGCAAGCGCGACGGCCAGACCTTCGAGCACGTGCCCGCGGTCGCGCGCCTTGCGCAGTTCGAACACCGTGCGCCGCGTCAGCACTTCCCGCCGGTGCGACAGGAAGCACTCCAGCATTTCCTTTAGATTCAGCAGCTTCGGCTGGCCGTCGACGAGCGCGACCAGGTTCATGCCGAATGTGTCTTGAAGCTGCGTCTGCTTGTACAGGTTGTTCAGCACGACTTCGGGCACTTCCCCGCGCTTCAGCTCGATCACGACGCGCATGCCGCTCTTGTCGGACTCGTCGCGAATGTCGGAGATGCCCTCGATCTTCTTCTCGTTGACGAGTTCGGCGATGCGCTCGAGCAGCGTGCGCTTGTTCACCTGATACGGAATCTCGTCGACGATGATCGCCATGCGCTGCCCGCGATCGATCTCTTCGAAATGCGTGGCCGCCCGCATGACGACGCGCCCGCGCCCCGTGCGATAGCCGTCGCGCACGCCCGCGACGCCGTAGATGATGCCCGCCGTCGGGAAGTCCGGCGCCGGGACGATCTCGATCAGTTCGTCGACCGTCGCGTCCGGCGTGTTCAGCAAGTGCAGGCAGGCATCGACGATTTCGCGCAGGTTGTGCGGCGGAATGTTGGTCGCCATGCCGACCGCGATACCGGCCGAGCCGTTGATCAGCAGATTGGGAATGCGCGCCGGGAGAACGAGCGGCTCGTTCTCGCTGCCGTCGTAGTTGGGGCCGAAGTCGACCGTTTCCTTGTCGATGTCAGCCAGCAGTTCGTGGCCGATCTTCGCCATGCGGATTTCGGTGTAACGCATGGCCGCGGCGTTGTCGCCGTCGACCGAACCGAAGTTGCCCTGGCCGTCCACCAGCATGTAGCGCAGCGAGAACGGCTGCGCCATGCGAACGATCGTCTCGTAGACCGACGCGTCTCCGTGCGGATGGTACTTACCGATCACGTCCCCGACGATACGCGCCGACTTCTTGTACGGGCGATTCCAGTCGTTGTTCAGTTCGTGCATCGAGTACAGCGCCCGGCGATGCACCGGCTTCAGGCCATCGCGGACATCGGGAAGCGCGCGCCCGACGATTACGCTCATCGCGTAATCGAGATACGAACGGCGCATTTCCTCCTCGAGGGAGATTGGCAGAGTCTCTTTGGCGAATTGATCCATTATCCGTGTCTTCAACTGTGCAGCAGCGACACGGCAGCGCGTTCGTCGAACTCGCGACATCCATCCGCCGGCCGCGCGGCGCACGCCGGGCAGGCGCGCAGCCGACGTACGCTGCGGCGCCGCGAACGCAGCGCATCAGGAGATTCTACCATGCGGCATATTTGCGCCTGCCGCGTCGCGTATACATACAGTTGCCCCGCGCGCCCGCATTCGCGGTGCGGGCCTCGCCCTCTTCGTACCAATTACTTACAAAAACCGGGGAACGTTTTCCGTCATTTCGTCACGCTGCCGGGCTATCATGCCGCCTCAACTGTTTCTGCCTGCAGAATCAGCCGCGGCAATGGGTGCGGAAAGGTGCGGTTCGGGCATGACAAATGCGCGCGTGGAGCGCCTTGTCCGACGGCTGGCGCCTCCTGTCCCTTTCTTGTTGCGGAGGCACCACATAAGGTTGCGAGCGGGCTGGGTGCGGGGATATTTTTATCGTTGCAAGGGAACGATATGGCAAAATGCCAACGCACAAAGTTAGACACTGCTCGAAGTCTACACACAGCGTTTGGCTCCGCGGGGAATGTTATACTTCGAGCAATGTATGACTTGTCTTCGTCTACAGGCTCGCAGTAAACCTGCGGTAATCTCAATTTCGAGAGGAGAAATATGAATAAACTTTCAAAGCTCGCGTTCATTGCAGCTACCGCAGTTATGGCTGCATCGGCCTCGGCACAGTCGGTGCCGGCCTCGCGACAAGCCGTGAATGACAACTGGGTGAACGGCACGGGCGAGTATGTGTGGATGAACGGCACGAACGAACTGTGCTGGCGCGATGCGTTCTGGACGCCGGCAACGGCTAACGCCAAGTGCGACGGCGCACTGGTCGCGCAAGCACCGGCTCCGGCAGTCGCTCCGACGCCGGCTCCGGCTCCGCAAATCACGACCCAGAAGGTCACCTACCAAGCTGACGCCCTGTTCGACTTCGACAAGGCAGTTCTGAAGCCGGCTGGCAAGACCGCGCTGGACGATCTCGCATCGAAGATCGGCGCGCTGAACCTGGAAGTCGTGGTCGCTACCGGCTACACTGACCGCATCGGTTCGGACAAGTACAACGATCGTCTGTCGCTGCGCCGTGCGCAAGCTGTGAAGGCTTACCTCGTCAGCAAGGGCATCGAAGCCAACCGTATCTACACGGAAGGCAAGGGCAAGCGCGACCCGGTCACGAAGGGTTCGTGCAACCAGAAGAATCGCAAGCAACTCATCGCCTGCCTCGCACCGGATCGTCGCGTGGAAGTCGAAGTTGTCGGCACGACGCGTCAGCCGCAGCAGTAAGCTGTCGGATTGCCGCAGATCGAACCCCCGCCTCGGCGGGGGTTTTTTTATGCCCGGATCGCGGGAAATCGCGCATTTTCTTGCCGAATGCCGGACGCATTGCCCGTTGCGCCTTTTGCCCGCCTCAATGACCGCCTATATACTCGGTCTAACTGATTCACGACCTAGCAAGGGCCTTCTCTCATGACCAATGTCGATCCCCACGAACTACAAAAATTCAGCGAGCTGGCGCATCGCTGGTGGGACCCGAACGCCGAGTTCAAACCGCTGCACGAACTCAACCCGGTGCGGCTCGCGTGGATCGACGATCACGCGCACCTCATGGGCAAGCGTGTCCTGGACATCGGTTGCGGAGGCGGCATCCTGTCCGAATCGATGGCCACGCGCGGCGCGACGGTAAAGGGCATCGATCTGTCGTCGAATGCATTGGGCGTCGCCGATCTGCATAGTCTCGAAAGCGGCGTCGAAGTGGCCTACGAGGAAATCTCCGCAGAAGCGCTCGCGGCGCGTGAGCCGGCGTCGTATGACGTCGTGACCTGCATGGAAATGCTGGAGCACGTACCGAATCCCGCGGGCACCGTCGCGGCGTGCGCGGCGCTGGTGAAGCCGGGCGGCTGGGTGTTTTTTTCCACGCTGAATCGCAACGCGAAGGCGTATCTGTTCGCGGTGGTCGGCGCCGAATACATCGCGCGGATGCTGCCGCGCGGCACGCACGACTACGCGCGGTTCATCAAGCCATCGGAACTGGCGTCGTACGCGCGCGCGGCTTCGCTTTTGCCCGTCGACATCAAGGGCATCACCTACCGGCCCATTTCCAGGCACTTTGGCCTGTCCAACGACACGAGCATCAACTACATGATGGCTTGCCGCCGGGAAGCGTGACGCGATGAATCAAGAAGACCAGGACGACACCGGCATCGTGCAGACGAAGCCCCTCCCCGACGATCCGACTCCCCTGCCCCAGCGCGCCGCCGATGGCGATTCGCTCGGGCTTTGCCAGGCGGTGCTGTTCGACCTCGACGGTACGATCGCCGACACCGCGCCCGACCTTGTCGCGGCGGTCAATAAAATGCGCCACGACCGGGGGCTCGAAATGCGGCCGCTCGAGATGCTGCGGCCGTACGCATCTGCGGGCGCGCGCGGGCTGCTCGGCGGCGCGTTCGAGATCGGTCCCGAGCATCACGAGTTTCCGTCGATGCGCGAAGAGTTTCTCGCGAACTACGAAGCCGACCTATGCATCGAAACGACGCTGTTTCCGGGCATCGCCGCGCTGCTGGATCAGCTCGATGCGCGCGGGGTGCGCTGGGGCATTGTCACGAACAAGGTGACGCGGCTCGCTGCGCCGCTCGTCGCGCTGCTCGGTCTCGATACGCGCGCGGCCTGCCTCGTATGCGGCGACACGACGCCGCATTCGAAGCCGCATCCTGCGCCGCTGCTGCACGCGGCCGAGTTGCTCGATGTCGCGCCGGAGCGCATCGTCTATGTGGGCGATGACTTGCGCGATGTCCAGGCAGGTTTCGCGGCAGGAATGATCACGGTAGCGGCCGCCTACGGCTATTGCGGCGACGATATCCCGCCGCGTCGGTGGCACGCGAACTATGTCGTCGATACGCCGGAGGAGTTGCAGCACCTGTTGCGCGACATCGCGTAAAGAAGGCGCTGCGGCCACTTGAAAGCGAGCACGTTCGCCTCATATGGCTTTTCGTGGGATAATGCAAGTTCCGCTTTGGGGGCGACCTGGTTTCGACAGGGGTTGTGAAGCGGTCAGGGCATACCGAGGACCCGTCACCTCGTTAATCAATGGGAAAATCGTAACTGCAAACGACGATACGTTCGCACTGGCAGCCTAAGGGCCGCCGTCCTCTCACTAGTTCACTGACGGGCTAGGGTAGCAATACCGCGAGAGGTCATATACGTCAGTTAAGCCTTGGTGGCGTCACGACGCCAAGGTCGAAAATCTAGTGAATCGCCGTAACGCAGCGTGTTCGTCCGCGTCGTTGCGGTTAAATCAAAAGACAGAACTAAGTATGTAGAACTGGTCGTAGAGCGCTTCTGGACGCGGGTTCGATTCCCGCCGCCTCCACCACCCCCTTTCGAGAACCCGCGATCGCGCAAGCGTCGCGGGTTTTTTCTTGGGGCCGCGCTGAACTGCAACGCGATCCTTCGCTTTGCGGCGGGACGAAAAAAAGCCCCGCACGAGGCGGGGCAAACATCCTTGAGAGACATAGTCACGGCAGAGACGACGTGAACTACGGCCGAGAGAATAGAGGCGTCGCCGCACCAATCGAATCGGACCGCTCCTAATAACGCTGGGACTCAGGATTCCGACGTTCGATACCGGTCAAAGCTACCGCAATCGCTTCATCACTGCTTTCCAACGCATTGAGAATCCCCCGCGCTCCGACGTTGCGCGCGCATTTCTCATCTGCTGCACGGCCGACGGATCACGCCGCCTGCGCATCCGTCAACCATGTTCGCTCGGGCACCGACCCGATCGACCCGCGCGCGGCAATCTTCTGCTTTATCGTTCGAACAAGATCGCGCGGTCGCGCAAACACGGGGAAAGCATGCGCAGAGGCAGAAGGACCACCTGGCAGGAAATGGCGTGCCTGTCGTTGATTTGCGCCTTCATCACGCTCTTCGCGCCGAAGCCGGTCTACGCCGCAAACGCATCGCCGGACTGCCACGCCGGCACGCTCATCACCGTGGTCGCGCATCTCGACGACGACCTCCTCTTCGTCAACCCAGGCATCAGCGACAAGCTCGACGCCGGCTGGTGCATCACGACGGTCCACATCGTGGGCGGCGCGAACGGTGCAAAGTTCGACTACGTGCTCCTCCGCGAAAAAGGCACCAAGCTAGCCTATGCACGCATGGCCGGCGTCCCCGACGAATGGCGGGAGTCGACGGTCACGTTCGCCGGCAAGCCCGTGCATGAACTGGTGCTGGCGCAGCAACCACGCGTCCGGCTGCTCGAATTGCGTCTGCCCGGCGGCGGCGTGCGCGGCGGCAAGGTTCCGCTCGGCCTGTTGTGGGATCGCGGCCAGACGCTCACCACCTATCCGATGAACGCGGACGGCAGCGCGCCGACGACCTACGACCGCGCTTCGCTGACCGCGACCCTGCGCGCGATCCTCGCCGACGCCACCGAGATCTACACGCTGAATCCCGACACCGTCGCGTTCATGGAGCATCCGGATCACATCTACGCCGCGCGCATGACGCGGGTGGCGGCCCAGGGCCTCAGGCGCAGCCTGCCGATCGGCTACCACGTGACCTACCCGACCGGCGGCTTGCCGAAGAACCTCGACGCCGCCGAGACGCTGCGCAAGCGCGATGTCGTCGGCAGCTACTTCGCCGTCGACGGCGACGACGCCGGCCACGTCTTCGGCGAATACATGTGGGACGGCAACTGGGTCGCGCGCCGCTACTGGAGCGCCGCCCGCACCAACGACGCAGGCCCCGACTTCCAGTTGCGCCCGTTCCAGCTCGTCAACGAATACTCCAGCCGATGCCTCGCGTCCGGCGGCTCGGGCAATGCACCGCGCCTCGGCGCATGTTCGGGCGATGCATCGCAGAACTGGTTCTGGAAGCAGTTGCCCGCGACGCCCGGCGAAAAGAACGATGCGCTGCTCGTCAACGCATCGACGCGGGCGTGCATCGCGGAGCGCGATTCGGGCCTCGTCGAAGAAGCGTGCGACACAAGAAACGCATCGCAACGATGGACGCCGTGGGACTTCGGCTTTGTCTACACGCCGCTCAACCATTGCCTCGGCGAAAAGAACGGCGCCGTCACCGCAGGCCGATGCTCATTGCTGACCGCCGAATATCGCTGGTCGCCCTCGCCGCAGACCGTGTGGACGGATACGCGTCTCGAAGGCGCGCTCTATGGCGACGTGCGGGGCGCGGGCCGCGATAGCACGGTCTACATCCAGCGCCGCAAGGACGGCCCCGGCTTCAACGTCTGGGTGGCGGAGATGTCGCGCATCGATCAGGCCGCGCCCTGGTACTTGAACGCGGTGCCGTTCGATCCCAAAGCGACCGCGCCCACCTGTCAGGCCGATACCCTGTGCTTCGACAGCGCCCGCTTCCTGCTCGCCGATTTCGACGGCGACGGCCGCGCCGATCTGATGGCCGTCACGCCCCGCAACGGCGGCACCGCGTTCTGGCTGCTGCGAAGCGCGGGCACTCATTTCGAAACGCCGCGCCTGTGGCGGCAGACGAGCGCCGCATGGACGCCGGATACCGCGCAGCAATACATCGCGGGCGATTTCAACGGCGACGGCCGCGCCGATGTCGTCATCGCGCAGAAGCGCAAGGACACGGGCCTCGATTTGTGGATGCTCGATGCAGCCGGTCGTCCGGGCAACGACCCGGCGCTGTGGCTCGAAGCGCGCGAGCTGAACGCTGGCGCGCGCTTCCTCCCGGCGCGCGTGGCCGGCTCGCCGAAAGCGGGCCTCATCGCGATGGAGAACGTCAACGGCGCGCTCGCGCTCTCGCAGCTTGCGAGCACCGGAAGCGCGTTCGCCGCGAGCTATCGCACGAACGTGTATCCGCAGTTCCGGGCGGCATCGGTGAAGGTCGCGGCGGGCGATATCGACGGCGACGGCATCGACGATCTCGCCGTGCTCGAACCGCGCGGCGATGCGTCCGGCACGCGCGTCTTCACGATCAAGGGCGGCCGCTCGTTCGGGCCAGCGCAAAAGACGGCGACGCTGCGCGACACCTCCTACGCCGATTCGATGCCCGCGCTGATCCGCCGCAACGAGCACGACAATCACGCCACGCTGATGCTGTTCCGGCGCGCGAACGCGCTGCTCAAGGAGTTCTATTACACGGGCGGCGCGCCGAGCCTGTCGGGCTACGACATCGACACGTCCTTTCATCTCGGGCCGGTGCAAATCTGGGGCGATCTGCCGGGCTTGTTCTCGGAATCGCTCTGGACGAAGACGCTCGCTTACTGGCGCCGCTAAAAGAAAACGCCGCCCGGTCAGGGCGGCGTTTCGGTACTTCGTCTTGCGCTGCTCAGCTCAGTCCGACCCGCATGTTCAGCACATCGCGCGCAATCGCGAGATAGCGATCGGCCGTGCTCTGCAACGTCAGTCCATGCAGCGGGCGCTTGGCGCGTGGCTGCGTCAGCGCATGAAGCAGCGCGCGGCCGTATGAATCCGCATCGCCCGTATCGAGCAATTGCACGCCGGGGAAGCCGCCCGCGAACGCGAACGACGCGATTTCGTTGCCCACCACCGGAATCCCCGACGCGAGCGCTTCGAGAAAGCCGATGCTGTGCGCCTCGAAGCTCGAAGGCATCGCGAACACAGCCGATGCACGCAGGATCTGCGCGACGTTCGTCTGCGGCCCGTCGATGCTCACGCGGTCCTTCAGCCCCAGTTGCGCGACCCGTTCAACGACGGCCGCGTGATACTCGAGGTTTTCGATCACGCCGCACAGCAAAAGCCGCGCATCCGGATCGGCGCGCGCGACGCGGGCAAACGCTTCGACCGTCTGCAACTGGTTCTTCTCGGGAATGTACCGGCCCACCTGCACGATCTGCTTGTACGCGACGGGCACGCGCGGGCCGGCATCGTCGGCGAAGCGGGATACGTCGACGCCGTTGGGCACGACGATCATCGACGGATGCAGCCCGATCTCCTTCACGTATTCGTCGATATTCTTCTGCGACACGCCGATCACCGCCTTCGCGCGATTCGACAGCAGCCGTTCCGCACGCATCAGCGCGGCGTTGGCAAAGTCGTTCGCGCCGGAGTGCATGACCCAGACGATCGGCACGCGCGTCGGCAAGGCGCGCACGTAAAGCGCGGGAATCGTCGCGTGCGCGAAGATGATGTCGGGTCGAAACGTGCGGATCGCGCGATGAAGAAACAGCAGGCGGCCGAGCTTCCCCGGCGTCTTGTCCGGGAAGATGCACGACACGCCGTGCGCGCGAAGCTCCGCGCTGATGTGCGCGAAGTCGTCGTGCTCCGGCATCAGCGAGGCGATGGAGACATCGTGTCCGTCGCGCTGATGCCCGATCGCGACGCCCTTTGCAAGAACCTCCGCCCCCGACAGGCGGGGCGCCAGTATGACCTGCAGAATTCGCATGGTGTGCAGTCCCTCGGATGGTCCGAAGTGCGCTCGAAGCCGCGCGGCCTGCCCAAGGCATCGCGTCCCCGTGCCTCGCCCGCGCGCGATATCCGCGTCTTTCGGGCAGCCAGCGCACTCGTGTCTTTGTGATTTTTCGACTTTGAAATGAACGACCGCGCGCACCGGAAAAAGCCTCGGTGACACGCCCGGTTTAAGGTACTTCCCGGGCCGTGCCCCGCACCCGCCATCACGTAGTGCTTTTCGGTCCGCGACTGAACCATTGCGCGCGCAATGAGGCGACGCGCACACGCTGCGTGCGGACGGCCATACGGAAAGGGAGAGAGCGGAAGAAAGCGTGAGGAAGAAATCTAAGCCGGCGACGGCGCGCATTGCACGCGCCGCGATTCATTCAGGCTCTGGTTCGGGCTTCAGTTGGTGCCGTCTTTCGGGCACTTCAGATTGCAGCCGTTGGGGTCGCCGTTATCGGCGCGGCGGCGCATCGCGGACGTGCCCTGCTGATATTTGTCCGACGGCGCGGACGCGGCGAACGGCATCTGCGGATGCTCGTTGATGCGGAACTGGTCTTGCAGCACGCCGCCGGGAAGACCCGGCGAATTCTGCGCAAAAGCGACAGGCGCGAGATAGATTGCGCCGGCGACGAGCGACGCCGACAGTGAAGCGAGCAACGAGAATTTCATGGCGGTATTCGCGCGGCAACGCGCGTCTGAACAAGGTGGAACCCGACAGCAAACCGTTAGGTTAACCCAATTCGCCGCCGCAGGCCCGCTTCGCCGTCCGTGTTCCTCTTACGGTTCGTTTCGGCCTCAGCCGCGCAAGCCCTCGTCGATATCGACGAGCGTGCCGCATCGCTCGGGATCGTAGCCTTCGAGATGCGCGACGCTGCGGTTGAACGCCTCGCTGCGCAGCACGCCGAGCACGGTCGAGAGCCGCGCCTCATCGAGCCGCGCGCGCTCGCACGCGAAGAAGTAATCCTCGTCGATGATCGGGATGAAATCGAGCCCGAAGTGCTGCGCCGCCGGCTGCACGCCGAAGCCGAGATCCGCCATGCCGCTCGCGACGAATGCGGCGATCGCCGAATGCGTGAGCTCCGTCGATGCGTAACCGTTGATCTGGTCCGGATCGACGCCGACTCCACGCAGCGCCAGATCGAGCAGCATGCGCGTGCCGGAGCCCGGCTGGCGGTTCACGAAGCGCACGTCGTCGCGCGCGAGATCGCGCAGGCCGGCCACGCCCTTCGGATTGCCCTTCGCGAGAAAGAGGCCCTGCGTGCGCCGCGTGAGCCGAATCAATTGATGCTTCTTGCTGTCCAGATACGGCCGGTAAATATCGGCGCAGATCGAGCGGAATTCGCCGATCGGCAGATGAAAGCCGGCCAGCTCGCACTCGCTGCGCGCGAGCGCCCGGACCGCTTCCGCGCTTTCGCGGTACTTGATGTCCACCGGCACGCGCCGCTCGCCGAGCGCGCGCACCAGCGTCGCGACCGCATAACCATGCGACGCATGAATCCGCACTTCCGATACTTCGCCCGCGAGCCGCCGGTTCAGTTCGTTGGCGACATCGTTGGCGACGGCCTGCAACGGCGCTTCGAGCCGGTCGCCGCACATGCGCTGCGCGCGCAGGACCGATTCGCCCAGTTCCGACAGCACCGACCCGCGTCCGCGCGACTTCGTAATGAGCGCGCCGCCCAGACGCGCCTCGATTTCGCGCAAAAGACCCCACGCATGACGATAGGACAAACCCCTAGCGCTCGCCGCGTTGGCGATGCTGCCCGTCTGCGCGACGAGCTGCAAAAGCGGCACAACCGCGCTGAGACTGGTTTCCCGGCCATCGACGTCCCGCAGGATGAGTTCGGCGCGGCATTCGATGTCGACCATATGCACTGCCCCTTCCTATTGCCAAGATATATCACGACGCCTATTGTTCTTTCACAGGCTCGGCACCCCTGATTATATGATTGAAATATGCATCGATAAAACATATGCCGAGCGTGGAGGAGCCCCATGAGACAACCGCTATCCGCCGTCGCCGCAGAGGAACTCGTGCGTCGCCATGCCGTGCAAGGCGCGACCCTGATGATCATCCTGCACGCCATCCAGGACGAAACGGGCTTCGTGCCGCCCGAAACCGTCGAGCCGCTCGCGCGGGCCTTGTCGCTGTCGCGCGCGGAAGTGCACGGCACGATCACCTACTATCATCACTTTCGCTCCGAACCGCCTGCACGCGTCACCGTGCAGCTGTGCCGCGCGGAGGCATGCCGCAGCATGGGCACCGAGGCGCTGAAGGATCACATCGAAGGCCATACGGGGTGCCGCTTCGATAGCGGCCACGCCGAAGACACCGAACTCGAATCGGTCTATTGCCTCGGCCAGTGCGCGCTGTCGCCATCGATGACCATCAATGGCGAGATTCACGCCAAGGTGACGCCGCAGAAGTTCGACCGCCTGTTCGCCGCGGCCAAAGAGAAAAGCGAGGTGACGGCATGACGCGCATCTATGTCCCCTGCGATTCGTCCGCGCTCGCGCTCGGCGCCGATCGCATCGCGCAGGCCATCGCAGGAGAAGCGCAAACGCGCGGCATCGACGTGCAACTGGTGCGCAACGGATCGCGCGGGCTGCTCTATCTCGAACCGCTCGTCGAAGTGGAAACGGAGCAGGGACGCATCGGTTACGCGAACGTCGAGGAAGACGAAATCGCCGCCCTCTTCGATGCCGGCTTTCACGAAGGCAAGGCGCACGCGAAGAACGTCGGCATCGTCGACGAGATTCCGTATCTGAAGAACCAGCAGCGCCTGACGTTCGCGCGCATCGGCATCACGGACCCGCTTTCGATCGACGACTACACCGCGCTCGGCGGTCTGCAAGGCCTGCGCAACGTGCTCGACATGAACGGCGACGCCGTCTGCGGAGCGCTCATGGACTCCGGCTTGCGCGGGCGCGGCGGCGCGGCGTTTCCGGCGGGCATCAAGTGGAAGACCGTGCGCGCGGCGCTGGCCGATCAGAAGTACATCGTCTGCAACGCGGACGAAGGCGACTCCGGCACGTTCTCCGACCGCCTCGTGATGGAAAGCGATCCGTACATGCTCATCGAAGGCATGATCATCGCGGGCGTGGCGACCGGCGCGACCAAGGGCTATATCTACGTGCGCAGCGAGTATCCGCATTCGATCGCGACGCTCAATCGCGCGATCGACCGCGCGCGCGATGCCGGATGGCTCGGCGCGAGCGTGCTCGGCACGTCGCACGCGTTCGATCTGTACGTGGCGAAGGGCGCGGGCTCGTACGTATGCGGCGAGGAAACGGCGCTGCTCGAATCGCTCGAGGGCAAGCGCGGCATCGTGCGCGCGAAGCCGCCGGTGCCCGCGCTCGTCGGCCTGTATGGAAAGCCGACGGTCATCAACAACGTCATCACGCTCGCAACGGTGCCGGTCATCTTCGCGAAGGGCGCGGCCTTCTATCGCGATTACGGCATGGGCCGCTCGCGCGGCACGCTGCCTTTCCAGCTCGCGGGCAACGTGAAGCAAGGCGGGCTCGTCGAGCTCGCGTTCGGCGTCAGCTTGCGCGAACTCATCCATGACTACGGCGGCGGCACGGCGAGCGGCCGTCCCGCGCGCGCGGTGCAGGTCGGCGGGCCGCTCGGCACATATCTGCCCGAAAGCCAGTGGGACATTCCGCTCGACTACGAAGCCTATGCGAAGGTCGGCGCGGTGGTCGGCCACGGCGGTCTCGTAATTCACGACGACACGTCGAATCTCGCCGATCTCGCGCAATACGCGATGCACTTCTGCGCGATCGAATCGTGCGGCAAGTGCACGCCCTGCCGCATCGGTTCCACGCGCGGCGAAGAAGTCATCGCGAAGATTCGCGAGGGCGATACGTCGGTGAAGCAGATCACGCTGCTGCGCGAACTGTGCGACACGATGGTCGCAGGCTCCCTCTGCGCGATGGGCGGCATGACGCCGTTCCCGGTGCTCTCCGCGCTCGATCATTTCCCCGAAGACTTTGGCCTGCCGCGTACGCCGGCGCAAAAAGCTGCCTGAGGATAACGCTATGTCCAACACCATCAACGGCTGCGGCTCCGGCAATTGCGCGTGCAAGAGCGCGGCTTCCGTGCAGCGCCGCGATCCCTTCGACGATACCGACTACGGTACGCCCCTGCGTCACGCGGATATCGACGTGACGGTCGAAATCGACGGCCAGAGCGTGACGGTGCCGGCGGGCACCTCCGTGATGCGCGCGGCGATCGAGGCCGGCGTCAACGTGCCGAAACTCTGCGCCACCGATTCGCTCGAGCCGTGGGGCTCGTGCCGTCTGTGCCTCGTCGAGATCGAGGGCAAGCGCGGCTATCCGGCATCGTGCACGGCGCCCGTCGAGGCGGGCATGAAGGTCCGCACGCAAACCGACAAGCTGCAATCGCTACGCCGCAACGTGATGGAGCTTTATATCTCCGATCACCCGCTCGACTGCCTCACCTGCCCCGCCAACGGCGACTGCGAACTGCAGGACATGGCGGGCGTCGTCGGCCTGCGTGAAGTGCGTTACGGTTATGAAGGCGCGAACCATCTCAAGGACAAGAAGGACGAGTCGAATCCGTACTTCACTTACGACCCGTCGAAGTGCATCGTCTGCAATCGCTGCGTGCGCGCGTGCGAGGAAACGCAGGGCACGTTCGCGCTGACCATCACCGGGCGCGGCTTCGAGTCGCGTGTGGCCGCGAGCGAAAGCGTGCCGTTCATGGAATCGGAATGCGTATCGTGCGGCGCGTGCGTGGCCGCCTGCCCGACCGCGACGCTGCAGGAAAAGAGCGTCATCATGCTCGGCCAGCCGGAGCATTCGGTCGTGACGACGTGCGCGTACTGCGGCGTTGGCTGCTCGCTGAAAGCGGAGATGAAGGGCAACACCGTCGTGCGCATGGTGCCGAACAAGAACGGTCAGGCGAACGAAGGACACGCCTGCGTGAAGGGCCGCTTCGCGTGGGGTTATGCGACGCACAAGGACCGCATCACGAAGCCGATGATCCGCGCGAAGATCACCGATCCGTGGCGCGAAGTGTCATGGGATGAAGCCATCGACTATGCGGCGAGCGAATTCCGCCGCATCCAGGACAAGTACGGACGCGATTCGATCGGCGGCATCACCTCGTCGCGCTGCACGAACGAGGAAACGTATCTCGTGCAGAAGCTCGTGCGCGCCGCGTTCGGCAACAACAACGTGGACACGTGCGCGCGCGTCTGCCATTCGCCGACCGGCTACGGCCTCAAGGCCACGCTCGGCGAATCGGCGGGCACGCAGACGTTCGCGTCGGTCGAGAAGGCGGATGTCATCGTCGTGATCGGCGCGAATCCGACCGACGGCCATCCGGTCTTCGCATCGCGCCTGAAGCGCCGCGTGCGCGAAGGCGCGACGCTGATCGTGATCGATCCGCGCCGCATCGATATCGTCGATACCCCGCACGTGAAGGCATCGCATCATCTCGCGCTGCGGCCGGGAACGAACGTCGCGATGGTCAATGCGCTCGCGCATGTGATCGTGACCGAGGGACTCGTCGACGAGCAGTTCGTCGCCGACCGGTGCGAGCCGCGCGCGTTCCAGCAATGGCGCGATTTCGTCTCGCAAGCGGACAACTCGCCCGAAGCGATGGAAGCGGTCACCGGCGTGCCCGCGCAAAAGGTCCGCGAGGCCGCGCGCATCTATGCGAAGGGCGGCAACTCCGCGATCTATTACGGCCTCGGCGTCACCGAACACGCGCAAGGCTCGACGATGGTGATGGGCATCGCGAACCTCGCGATGGCGACGGCCAACGTCGGCCGCGAAGGCGTCGGCGTGAATCCGCTGCGCGGCCAGAACAACGTGCAGGGCTCGTGCGACATGGGCTCGTTCCCGCATGAGTTGCCGGGGTATCGTCATATCGGCGATGCCGCGACGCGCGCCCTCTTCGAAGAAGCATGGGACGTGAAGCTGCAGCCGGAGCCGGGCCTGCGCATCCCCAACATGTTCGATGCCGCCACGCACGGCACCTTCATGGGCCTTTATTGCCAGGGCGAGGACATCGTTCAGTCGGACCCGAACACGCAGCATGTGGCGGGCGCGCTGTCGGCGATGGAATGCATCGTCGTGCAGGACATCTTCCTCAACGAGACGGCGAAGTACGCGCACGTTCTGTTGCCCGGTTCGACGTTCCTCGAGAAGGACGGCACGTTCACGAACGCCGAGCGCCGCATCTCGCGCGTGCGCAAGGTCATGCCGCCGCTTGCGGGCTACGCCGATTGGGAAGTGACGATCAGGCTCTCGCGCGCGCTCGGCTACGAGATGAACTACGCGCATCCGTCGGAGATCATGGACGAGATCGCGCGTCTCACGCCGACTTTCCACGGCGTCTCGTTCGAGAAGCTCGACGAGCTCGGCAGCATCCAGTGGCCGTGCAACGAGAAAGCGCCCGACGGCACGCCGACGATGCACATCGACGAATTCGTGCGCGGCAAGGGACGCTTCGTCATCACGAAGTTCGTCGCGACGCCGGAAAAGGTCACGCGCAAGTATCCGCTCCTGCTGACGACGGGGCGCATCCTGTCGCAATACAACGTCGGCGCGCAGACTCGCCGCACGGAGAACTCGCGCTGGCACGAAGAGGACCGGCTGGAGATTCATCCGCACGACGCGGAAGAGCGCGGCATCCGGACGGGCGACTGGGTCGGCATCGAATCGCGTGCGGGGCAGACCGTGTTGCGCGCGAAGATCACCGAGCGCATGCAGCCGGGCGTCGTTTATACGACGTTCCATTTCCCGGAGTCGGGGGCGAACGTCATCACGACGGACTCGTCGGACTGGGCCACCAATTGCCCCGAGTACAAGGTCACGGCGGTGCAGGTCATGCCGGTGGAACAGCCGTCGCAATGGCAGAAGGACTACTCGCGCTTCAACACGCAGCAGCTCGAACTGCTCAACATGCGCGACGTCGCGACTACTTCGGGGAAGTGACCTATGGACGTCGATAACCTGATCGAGATGGCGAACCGCATCGGACAGTTTTTCGATTCGATGCCGGATCGCCCGGAAGCCGTCGATAGCGTCGCCGATCACATCCGCCGCTTCTGGGAGCCGCGCATGCGGCTCGCCATTCTGGCGGCGCTCGATGACGAACGCGCAAGCGCAACGATGGAGCCGATCCTGCGCGAGGCGCTGACCCTGCATAGAGCCGATCTGCAACCGAAGGTAGCCACGGCCTGAGCGAGACGCCTCAGTCGCCTCAGTCGCTTCAGTCTTCGGGGTACTCGCCCACGCTGCGTTGCGGAGGGCTCGGGCGCTCCTGGCCGAACCATGTTTCGCAGTGACGCAGCAGCGCCTGCACATCCGATGGCGCGCGCCCGCGTGCGGCGACATAGCCGTCCGGACGCACGAGATAGAACGCGGGACGCGTGCGGCCGTAGTTGTCGGTGAGCGAATGTGCGTCGTCGCCGCTCGTATCGGTGATGCGCCAGATGCGTACTGCGTTCGGCAGGATGGCTTCGATCGACTGCACCAGGCCGTCGAGATCGGGATCGCGCACGGCGTGGGCCACGGTGATGGTGGCAGGCGCGAGCGCGATGTCGTCTTCACCGGTCGGATTCACGAGCAGGAACAGCGAGAAGCAGCCGGGATCGTGCAGGTCGTAGAGGCAGCCGACGCCGGGCAGCCGGCCGAGCGGTCCGTCGACGACATGCACGCGCGCATCCGGCGCGCGTTCGCCGGCGCGCGGGCCGCCATCGAGCAGACGTTCCAGCGTGAGCGGGCTCTTGCGATAGTTGATCGACAGCTCGCTGACGGTGCGCCGCATCGCGTCGCGCAACGGGCCGATGGCCGCGAGCGCGGGCATCACGTGATCGCGCATCAGCTTCATCGGGCCGTGTCCGGCTTCGGCCATCTGCGTTAGGATGCTGGTCTGGCGCAGAACGTCGCGTTCGATCGGATGCCGCTCCGCGTGATAGGTATCGAGCAGACGCTCCGACGCGCCGCCGCCGAGCGTGCGTGCGATTTTCCAGCCCAGGTTGAGCGCTTCCTGGATGCCGGTGTTCATGCCTTGCGCGCCGGCGGGGCTGTGAACATGCGCGGCATCGCCCGCGAGAAAGATGCGTTCGACGCGCAGGCGGTCGACCATGCGGCTGTTGACGTGAAACGTCGATGACCACGTGAGATCCGACAGCATCACCCGATGATGCACACGCCGCTCGACGAGGGCCCGGCATTCGTCGAGTGACGGGCCGGGCTTCAGTTCATCGGCTCGGGTTGCGACGCCGGCGGCGGGCAGGTCCGCGATGAGGCGGGCGCGGCCATTGCCCATCGGAAAGAGCGCGGTGAGCCCTTCGCCGGATGCAAAGATGTGGAATTCGTCGTCGGGCCAGTCGGAATCGGCTTGCAGGTCGGCGAGCAGGAACGTCTGGTCGAAGGTCTTGCCATCGAAGCCGATGTCGAGCCTGTGCCGCACGGCGCTGTGTGCGCCGTCGGCGGCGATCATGTACGAGGGCCGCAGCGTCTCCTCGCGGCCGTTGGGGTGGCGCAGCGTTGCCTGTATGCCGGCGGAGCCTTGCGTGAAGTCGACGAGTTCGATGCCGCGTTCGATGTTCACGCTTGCCTCGTGCAGATGCTCGGCGAGCAGGCGTTCGGTCTCCGATTGCGGCAGGAAGAGCAGATAGGGATAGCGTGTTTGCAGCGGATCGAAGTCGAGCCGTGCGAGGCGTTGGCCGTTGGAGTACAGGTTTGCGACGCGGGCGCGGTGCCCGAGTTCGAGAAACCGGTCGACGATGCGATGCTGTTCGAAGAGTTCGAGCGTGCGGGCCTGGATGCCGATGGCGCGGGAGTATGGCGAAGGCTGGCGCGCCTTGTCGATGATGCGAACGGGGATGTGGGAGCGGGTCAGGCTCATTGCTGCCGACAGGCCTGTCGGGCCGGCGCCCACGATCAACACCGGGGCGACGTCGAGTTTGTCGTTGGGGTTCAGCTTGTAGGCGTACATGCTGGGTTCCTCCGCGACCCTGCGGTTGGGGTTAGTGTACGCTGGCTTTTATGAGTGCGGCTTTGGTTGTTTGGTGTTTTCTTGTCGTGTCGGTCTATTAGTGTGCCCCTCCCCGGGGTGCACTAATAAACCGACGCGAATACAAGTTCACCGAATAGCGAAGCAAAAAATCACCTCCGATCCAAAACACACCCAGTGAAGGCATCCCCAAAATCCACCTGCAAAGTAGCATGATGCATAGCATATTCCCGCCGAAGCGTGGCAACGACGTTTTGCAGGAACGCATCCCCCGGATGCCCTTGCGGCATAACCAGATGCACGGTGAGAGCATTCTCAGTAGTAGAAAGCGCCCAGACATGAAGATCATGCACACCGCGCACTCCAGGCAACGCAGTTAAATAGCGCTGAATACGCTCAGTATCAACCCCCGGCGGCACGGCCGCCATCGCGAGCCGCATGGCATCGCGCCCCAGCCCCCAGGTGCCGTAAAGAATGACGGCTACCACGACGATGCTCATCGCCGGATCGATCCAGTTCCATCCCGTGTACAGAATGACAAGCCCACTCACCGCGACGGCCGCGGAAATCGCCGCATCGGCGGCCATGTGAAGGAATGCACCGCGTACGTTGAGATCCTCCTTGCTTCCCCGCATGAAAAGCCACGCCGAAAATCCATTGCCGAGGAGACCCAGCATCGCAACGATGAACACATCCAGCCCCGCAACCGGCGCCGGATTCAAAAGACGCTGCACCGCTTCAAGCACGATCGCACCGCACGCAAAAAGCAGCAGCGCAGCATTCGCAAGCGACGCGAGTATCGACGAACTCCCGAGCCCGAACGTATAACGCGCACTCGGCCGCCGCGCGCCGAGCCACACCGCGCCCCACGCAAGCAGAAGACCGAGGACATCGGAAAGATTGTGGCCTGCATCCGCGAGCAAGGCAGTCGAATGCGCGATCACGCCATAAACGGCCTGCACGATCACGATCAGTACATTGAGTCCGACTGCAATCGCGAACGTGCGCCCCTGCCCCGCCTGCGGCGCATGATGATGATGGTGATGCCCACCGGCGCCATGGTCATGGGCGTGCCCGGCGTGATCGGCGTGATCGGCATGATCGTGCGCGTGGGAATGATCGTGATGCGAATGCGTGCTCATCTGCCTGCTCTTGTTTCAGTCGTTAGAGTCGATATCGGCGGAGTCGGGCTGCGGCTCGGCTACATGCTCCAGCAACTCGCCCAGCATCGAACTGATATGGCGGTCCGCCGCGACGTAGAAGACCTGCTTGCCCTGCCGCTCCGCCCGTACGATCCGCGCCGCGCGCAACAGGCGCAAGTGATGGCTCACGAGCGACGCCGACAAACCCAGTGATTCCGCAATCGCCCCCACCGCGCGCCGACGCTCGACACAGGCCAGCACGATGCGCAGCCGCGTCGGGTCGCCAAGCAAACGGAAGAGGTCCGCGAGCGGCACCACGCGATCATCGGAAGTCGCGGAATCGGAAAGAAGGGACGCCACTGGATATCATCAACATATGAATAGGTGTTCACATGTTAAGTATCATCGGGACAACGTGTCAACCCGTGATTCGGAAGAGATGCTTCCCGATATGGGAAAATGCGTGGTTTGCGACACTCCTCCGTCATGGACACCGTATTTGCCCGCGGCTTCGCGGCCCATCGTGACGGCCGCCTGACCGATGCGGAACGCGACTATCAGGCCGCGCTCGCCGCCGAACCCTTCCACGTCGAAGCGCTGCATTATCTCGGCGTGCTGCGCCATCAGCAGGGACAGCACGAGGAAGCGGCCGCGCTCGTCGGTCGCGCCGTCGACTTGCGTCCCACCGACGCGGCCCTCCAACTGAACCTCGGCAACGCGCTGAAGGCGCTCGGCCGTATCGACGACGCAATCGAACGTTTTCGCAACGCGCTCACGCTCGCGCCCGGCTTCGCGCTCGCCCAGTACAACCTCGGCAACGCCTACACGGCCATAGGCCGTCACGAGGACGCCGCCGACGCCTTCGAAAAAGCCCTGCGCGCACAGCCGAACGATGCCGCCGCGTGGAACAACTTCGGCAACGCGCTCTCGGCGCTTTCCCGCTTCGATGAGGCCGCCCGCGCCTTTCGCCGCGCGCTCGCGCTGCGGCCGCGTCACGCGGGCGCGCACAACAATCTCGGCATGGCGCTCAACGCGCTCGGCGATCCGGTGGGCGCGATCGCGCATTTCCGCGCCGCCATCGACGCCGAGCCGGACTACGTCGCCGCGCACTTCAATCTGGGCAATCTGCTCGATGCCCGCGCACATTCCGACGAAGCACTGCCCCGCTTCCAGAAGGTAATCAGCCTGCAGCCGCGTTTCGCGCCGGGACACTTCGGTCTCGGTCACGCGCTTGCGAGGCTGAATCGCCATGAAGAGGCGGTGCTGTCGTACGAACGGGCGGTCGGGCTCGATCCGAAGTACGGCATCGCGTGGCTGTGTCTCGGCAATTCGCACCTCGCGCTCTCCGCCCCCGCCGCCGCCATCCGCGCATTCGATGAAGCCCTGCGCCTCGATCCGCGGATGCCGGCCGCGCACCTGAACCGCGGTCTCGCGCTGCTCGCCACGGGCGATTACGAGCGCGGCCTGCCCGCCTACGAGTGGCGTCTGCAGACGCCCGGCAGCGAACCCGCGCCGCCGCTGCCGCGCTGGACGGGCGAGCCGCTGCCCGGCCGCACGCTGCGCGTGCGCGCGGAGCAAGGTTTCGGCGATACGCTGCAATTCATGCGCTTCGCGGCTTATGCGGCGAAGCGCGTCGGCAAGCTCGTGCTGGAAGTGCAGCCGGCGCTCGTGCCGCTGCTCGCGCCGGCGGCGCGCGCGGCTCGCATCGAACTGTTGAGCCGTACCGATGAACCGGCGACCAGCGCCGATGCCTTCTGCCCGCTGTTGAGCCTGCCGCTTGCGCTCGGCATGACATCGCTGGAGGCGATCCCCGCGCGCGCGCCGTATATCGTCGTGCCGGCCGACTATCGCCGGAAGTGGCGCGGATCGCTCGGCGGTCAGCAGAAGCGCAAGATCGGCATCACATGGTCAGGACGGCTGCAGCCGGGCGAGACGCGCTCCGCGCCGCTCCACGCGCTCGCGCCGCTATTCGTGATCGAGGGCATCGACTGGATCGTGCTGCAGCCCTTCGTTACCGAGGAGGAACGCGCGGCGCTGCTCGCGCATCCGCGCGCGCACGCCATTCATCGGCTCGAAGGGCGGCTCGAGAACTTCGCGGATACCGGCGCGATCGTCGATCGGCTCGATGCGGTCGTATCCGTCGATACGTCCGTCGCGCATCTCGCCGGTGCGCTCAACAAACGGGTCTGGGTGATGCTGCCCTTCGCGGCGGACTGGCGCTGGGGCATCGACGGCGACAGAACCGCCTGGTATCCGAGCGCGCGACTCGTGCGGCAGCGCGCGCCGGGCGACTGGGACAGCGTCGTCGCCGAAGTCGCTGCAGGCTTGCGCGACTGAACGCCGAATACGAAAAAGCCCCTCGCGCGGATTCGGCGCGAGGGGCTTTGCATATCAGCAGCCGCATCCGGATCAGGCGGTCTTGTACTGATTCCGCGCTTCCGGCGAACGATACAGCACCAGTGTCGCAATCAATCCGCAGATCGCGGCGAGTCCCATCCACAGGCCCGGCGCAGCCTTGTTGCCGGTCTCGTGAATCAGAAAGGTGGAGATGGCGGGCGTGAAGCCGCCGATGGTCGTCGCAAGGCTATAGGCCATCGAGAAACCGGTCGTGCGGACGTCGACCGGCATGACTTCCGTCAGCGCCACGACCATCGCGCCGTTATAGCTGCCGTACAGGAACGAGAGCCAGAGCTCGACCATCAGCAGACGCCCGAACGACGGCTCCGCCACGAGCCACTGCACCGCCGGATACGACGTGAGAATGGTCAGGATCGTGAAGAACAGGAGCACCGGACGGCGCCCGACGCGGTCCGACACGGCGCCCATCAGCGGCAGCCAGACCAGATTGGAGATGCCGACGCAGACGGTGACGACGAGCGCGTCGATTGCGCTCAGCTTCAGCACTTCCTTGCCGAAGGTCGGCGTGTAGGCGGTGATCATGTAGAACGAGACCGTCGTCATGATGACCATGCCCATGCCGGCAAGCACGACGCCCCAGTTTTGCGCGATCGAGCGCGCGATCTCCCCCATCGCCGGGCGATGCTTCCTTGCCAGGAACTCGTCCGTTTCGCGCAGCGAGCGGCGGACGACGAACAGGAACGGCACGATCAGGCAGCCGATCAGGAACGGCACGCGCCAGCCCCAGGCGGTCATCTGCTCGGGCGGCAGCAGGCGATTCATCATCACGCCGATGAGCGCCGCGAACACGACGGCCACCTGCTGGCTGCCCGACTGCCACGAGCAATAGAAGCCCTTGTTGCCGCGCGTCGCGATCTCCGACAGGTACACCGACACGCCGCCCAGTTCCACGCCGGCCGAGAAGCCTTGCAGCAGCCGTCCCGACAGCACGATGATCGGCGCGAGCGCACCGATGCTCGCGTACCCCGGCACGAGCGCGACGAGCGCAGTGCCGACCGCCATCAGCCCGAGCGTGAGAATGAGGCCCTTGCGCCGGCCATGATGGTCGATGTATGCGCCGAGCACGATTGCGCCGACGGGCCGCATCAGAAAGCCCGCGCCGAACACGGACAGCGCGAGCATCAGCGAGGCGAACTCGTTGCCGCTCGGGAAATAGGTCTTGGCGATCGCCGAAGCGTAATAGCCATAGACCATGAAGTCGTACATCTCAAGAAAATTTCCGCTGACGACGCGAAATACCGTCTTGGCCTTGGATTCGTTGGCGGGTGCTATGTGGGTCGTGGACATGGGACTTTCTCGAAGCTGGGCTGATAGCGCCGGCTGCGGTGCGAGCCAAAAGGACGCACGGAACCGGCGCCGCTTTATGGGGGTTTACCCCTTTACATCGCGTTTTATCGCGCGCTTAAGAAATCTTACCGCCTAGGGGCGTCTCCTTGCACGCAACGTCAGCTAAATTCGATCAACCGACATTAAGATTCGCCTACTTCCGCCTGTCGTTTAGCGTACGAGGGCTTTCTATGTTAATTGCATCGGATATGCCGGGCCGAAAGCGTGCCGCGCGGGGCGTAGATACCGCGATCACCACAGCGTTCGCGTTTCGTCAATCAGTGATCCTATAAAAATCTTTCTTTCAGAAAAAATCCGGTCGCAGTGCGTTCGGGCGTTCCGTATCATCGCGGCTCAACTTTGGCTTAGCGCGCGACGCCCCGGCACGCCGGGCATTTTGCGTAAGCCGCGGGCTGCGATCCGCAACGGGGCTTTGGGCGCGGCTCCGGTCTCGCGCCTCGACCCATGCATCTGGAATCCTCATGACCGAACCCCTGATCGATATCGAAGGCAAGCTGCGTCTGCCGGCGCTTCGCGCACTCGCGGGTCCGGCACGGATGTTCGGTCGCGAATGGTCGCCCTGGCGCTCGCGCCCGCTTCACTCGAATTGCGAATTCGCTATCGCGGCAGCCCTGCTTCATACGGATTACGTCGACGCCCCCAGCCTCCGCGACAACAACGCGCCGTATCGGGCTGCCAACACCTGGGGCGTGCTCACCGAGGGCCGTATTCAGCAAAAGGTGGCGCCGCTGAAGCAGGCGGCCGGGACCGCCGCGACGCCCGCCGCGCACGAGTCGCCGCAGCCGGCGCCGGTTCCGCTCGCCGCCAGCGCAGCCACCAGCGCAGCCGCCGCAGCCGCCGAAGCCGCGGCCCGCCGCTACGCGTCCCTCGGAAAGCCGGTCAGGGGCGCTATTGCGCTTGCCTGCGCGGCGCTCATCGTATGCCTGTTGTTCGGTCTCGAGCAGTACTCAGCGGGCGATGAACCCGCCACCGTCGCGACAGCCGATGCAGTCAATGGGGCCGGTGCCCCGCAGCCGATGGCGGTATCGCAATGGGTCGTGTCGGCGAGCGCCGCCGCTAGCCCGCGCACACAGGCATCGCAGGGCGAAGCGAGCCGGGCCGTCGCCATCGTGCACACGCAGGTCGAGGGCAGTGCAACCACCGGAAGCGTCGTACAGCTATCGGAAAGCACGGCCGACGAAACCGTGAGCCAGCGTGAGTCACGCGACCATCCCCTTCGCGCAACGACGATCCACGCCAGCACCAGCTCGCGCATCAGCGGTAGCGCTTCTCGCGATGCTCGCGCAGCGTCGTCGATGCCTTCCGCGCAGGCGCAAGCACGCGGCGCCGCATCCAAGCCGGGTAAGCGCGCGCATGCAGCCGTCGCCCGGGGCGCGCGCAGAAACACCGCCGGCGGGAACTACGCCGTCATCGCCAACGCGGCCTCCAAACATGCGTCGGGACGGCGCGCTCATTCGCAACGAGTCGCGCAGCCAGCCGCCGCGCTGAACGTCGAAGCGCTGTACGCGATCCTCCAGCACAACCCGGCGCTCGACAGCAACGCTCCGTCTTCCAGGCAAAACGCGGATGCCCGCGCGAACTAACGCCGTGGCTTACCTTCGACGCCCGCTGAACCTTATCGGCACGACGCCAACATGAAGCACTCACGTCTTTTCCGTATCGCGACGCTCGCCGTCGCGCTGTCGTTCGTCACTGCATTCACGCATGTTCTGGCCGCCCCCGCCGCGAAGACCGAGCAGGCCGCACCGGTGGCGCCATCCCCGGAAGACTTGTCCAATCTGCAGGCCGATGGCGCCGGGAACGTCTCCGGCAATCTCGCGGAACTGCAGGACATGATCCAGGGCGGGCGCGTGACCGAACTGCGCGCGACTCGCAACGCCAGCTACGGCGCGAAGCTCTATTTCCTGCCGCAGGAGATGCTCTACTACGTCGCGCTGCAGCAGGAGACGCGCTTGTGGCGTGTCGTCAAGACACAGGACGAAGCGCGCGCCGAATCGGTCTACTCGCAGTTCGCCCGCAAGACCTTCGAACTCGCGGACGGTGAAATCCGCCGCACGCGGCTGCAGGCGCAAACCGCGCTGCTGGAGCGGGTGATCGCGGTGTTGTCGAACCGGGCGAGCCGTCTGTCCGCCGACCTCGCGCTCGCGCAGCAGCAGGACAGCCAGGTCTCGGAACGTCAACAGAAGCTGCAGGCGGAGTCCGCCTCGCTGCAAGGCGACAAGCTCGAAGCGGAACGCAAGCTGCGCGCGCTGCAGCAGCAGGTCGATCAGCTTCAGCGTGCAACGGAAGCCGGACTGACGTCGGTGACAGTGGTGCCATCGCGCTGAGCGTCACGTGATGTAGACCGCAGAAAACACAAGGCCCGCTGAGAAGCGGGCCTTGTCGTTTGCACGTGATCGGTTGAGCGCGGCTAGAACCGCGTCTCCCGCGCGACGCGCAGGAACGTATCGAGCAAGGGCGTGCAATCGAGCAATTCCTCGCCGCCCGCGCGATGAAACTCCGGGTGCCATTGCACGCCGACCACGAACGGCGCCTTGCGATACCGCACCGCCTCGATGATCCCGTCCGACGACGACACCGCCTCGATGTTCAGATCGCGCCCGAGCGTCTTCACCGCCTGATGGTGAATCGAATTGACGACCGCCTCGCGCTGATGCGGGAACATGTTGACGAGCGAGGAGCCGTCGGGGAAGCGGATCGAATGGCGATGCTGGTCGTAACGCTCGCTGACGTGCAGGGCCGCCGTCGGCACATCGGTGGCGATATCGCCATAGAGCGTGCCGCCGAACGCCACGTTGATGAGCTGACAGCCCCGGCACACGCCGAGCACCGGCTTGCCCGACTCGACGAACTCGTGCAGCAGTTCCAGCTCGTACATGTCGCGCACGCGGTCGCCGGGCCATTCGGGGCGCGTCGTCGCCTCCTCGTAGGACTGCGGCGACACGTCCGCGCCGCCCTGCAGCAGCAGGCCGTCGAGATGCTTCGCGTAATCGCGCAGACGGATGTTGCTCGGATGCAGCATCCCCTGATGACCGACCGTCGGGATCATGAACACGAGCACATCGCGCGACATGACCCAGTGCGCGATCGACTCTTCCAGATACTGCAGCGTCTTGCCGCGCAATCCGCGCGCGCCAGGCTCCGGATGAAAGATGCGCGCCGACACGCCGATGCGCAGCGTGCGCTGCGTGATGCGCTGCCCCGCCCGGTCGAAGATTTGCCGCGCACGCGCCGCGATGATGCGCCCGAACACGGACCACGCCGAATCGGAAGTCTTGAGATAGGCGGGGGGCGCGGTTGGCGCGTCGGCCACGTGCTGCGGCGCATTGAGCTTGCTGAAATCCGGCGCGCCGCCGAAGTCGGGCGGCAGAACCTGGGCGTTGACTGGCGTTTCCACTTCCGCCGCCGCCGAGGCTTCGGCCTCCGTGGCGGCTTCGAGGTTGTGCGCGAGGCTTGCTTTTGCGTCGACCGGTTCGACGCGCGCCGGGTTCCTGGCGCGCACGGCGGCCTCTTGCGCGGCCGTCGCGCTTGCCGCATTGGCGCGGGCTTCGCGGGCCGATTGCCGCGCGTCCTCGCGGCGCGCGGCGGCGCTATCGACGGGTTCGACGGGTTCGACGGTCGATGCGCTGACAGGCGAATCCGTCGATGCCCGCTGCGTCGCGCTGGCCGAAGCCGAAGCCGAAGCCGCAGGCGATGCGCTTTCGCGCGAGCCGCCGGCCGCGGATGCATCCGCGCCGCCGCGCCGGGCTTCGGCCGCGCGGCTGGCGGCGTCCTGTGCAACATGCGTCGCACCGGTCGCGCTGCCTGGGTTGTTTGCGGTGTTGCCTGAGTCGTTGGACGTTTTGTTTTCGCTCATCCCGATTTCAGGCGCGCGCGGCGCCACGATAGAAAAGAGAAGTCGATTATCCGCCCATCGAACGTGACGACGCAAACCAGCACACATTTGCTCACATCTGCGACGAACCCCGCCGCTCAGTGATCCCGCGTCTCCTCGAGCGTCTCGCACAATGCGATCTGCATCGTCGCGTGGATTTTCACGCACCAGCGCCACAGCACCGTCAGCAGCAGCGCCGCGCACAGCAGCACGCCGATCATCAGGCCGAACGGCGGGAGAATGCCGCCCGACAGCGCCGCGACGAGCAGGAAGACGCCGAACATGGCTACGATCGGAATCAGGCCGGAAATCGCCGTGCGGATGGCGCTCGTGAAGCGCCCCGCTTTCGCCGGCTGCACGCTGACTTCGGCGAGCAGCAGCGCGAGCGACTCCAGCTTGCGATACACCGCCACCAGAAACGGCAGCGCGACGACGAGCGCGGCGCCCCACAGCACGACGCGCTGCGCATTGTCGGTATCCAGCCAGCGGGACAAGTATTGCGATGCGAACGGCGCCGAATACGACGCCCCGAGAAAGATCGCGGCGACGAGCGCGAGATTGACCGCGATCTGCAGCACGATGCGCCGCGTCATCGAGAAGAGCGTCGCGCCGCCGGTTGCCGGCGTCAGGCTCGAGAGCCATTGCGAATAGAGCCCGAACGTATGCGCGAGCGGCGCGGGCATCGCGCGGGCGAGGCGCAGCGTCAGCGGATCGGCGGCGCGGATCAGATACGGCGTGAACAGCGTGGTCAGCGCGGACACGGCGACCGCAATCGGATACAGAAAACTGCTCGTCACCTTCAGCGACAGCCCGAGCGACGCGATGATGAACGAGAACTCGCCGATCTGCGCGACGCTCATGCCGACGCGCATCGACGTGCGTCCGTCCTTGCCCGCGAGAAACGTGCCGAGCCCGCACGACACGATCTTGCCGAGCACCACCGCGATCGTGATGACGGCGATCGGCCATGCGTAATCGACGAGCACCGTCGGATTCAGCAGCAGGCCGATGGTCACGAAGAAGATCGCGGAGAACATGTCGCGCACCGGCGCGATCAAGTGTTCGATGCGCGCGAGATGCTTCGATTCCGCCATGATCGCGCCGATCAGAAACGCACCGAGCGCGATCGAATAATCGAGCTTCACGACGAGCAGGCAGAACCCGAAGCAGAAGCCGAGCACGGTGACGAGCAGCATTTCGTCGCTCTTCGCGCCCGCCACGTAATTGAGCGCGCGCGGCACCGTCAGAATGCCGACGACGAGCGATACCGTCATGAAAAGCAGCAGCTTGCCGAGCGTCACGACCGCGACGCCTGCGCTCACCGAACCCGTCTGCGCGATGCCCGACAGCAGCACGAGCATCGCGATGGCGAGGATGTCTTCGACGATCAGGATGCCGAACACGAGTTGCGCGAAGCTCTCGCGCTTCATGCCGAGTTCGGAGAGCGCCTTCACGATGATCGTGGTCGACGAGATGGCGAGCATCGCGCCGAGAAAGAGCGAGTCCATCGCGTTCCAGCCGAACCATCGGCCGATCTCGAAGCCGATCCAGATCATCAGCACGATTTCCGAGAGCGCCGCGACGAACGCCGTCGCGCCGACGCGAAACAGCTTGCGCAGACTGAATTCGAGCCCGAGCGAGAACATCAGAAAGACGACGCCGATTTCACCGAGCGTCTGGATGGTCGCTTCGTCGTTGATGAGTTGAAACGGCGGCGTATAGGGGCCGATGATGACGCCCGCCACGATATAGCCCAGCACGACCGGTTGCCGCAAGCGATGAAACAGCACCGTCACGACGCCCGCGATGGCCATGATGACAGCGAGATCCTGAATGAAGCCGATCGCGTGGTGCATCGAGTGATTCCTTACAAAAGTATTATTTGAGCCGATGTTACCGCACGGCGATGATCGCGGCTTCGAGGAATCGGAGAAGCGCCGCGCATCGAGCGGGTGCACGCGATGCGGGCGCAGAAAGAAACAAGCCCGCTCGGGCGAGCGGGCTTGTCTTCGAATGCGGCGGAGAGAAACGCGCGGCGCTCAGACTGCCGCTTCGTTTTCCTCGCCGGTGCGGATGCGGATGACGCGCTCGACATCCGCGACGAAAATCTTGCCGTCGCCGATCTTGCCGGTGCGCGCGGCGCCGATGATCGCATCGATGACCTGGTCGGTCTGATCGTTCGCCACGACCACTTCGATCTTCACCTTCGGCAGGAAGTCGACCACGTACTCCGCACCACGATAGAGCTCGGTATGCCCTTTCTGGCGGCCGAAGCCCTTCACTTCCGTGACCGTGAGCCCCGTCAGACCGACTTCGGCGAGCGCTTCGCGAACTTCGTCGAGCTTGAACGGTTTGATGATGGCGGTGATGCGTTTCATGGCGTGCCTCGCTTCGGAGTCAAGAGTTCAGAGAAGTGGTCGTCACTCGCGTGACGGATGCTTTCGATTCTAGTCGGGTTTTGCAAGGCCCTGCGATTCCTCGAACACGAAGATGAGGATGAACGTCAGTCGGTCTCGGGAATCCGCTCCAGGTCCCTGAGCCAGACGGTGGCCTGCGAATCGCTCGGCGCGCGCCAGTCGCCGCGCGGCGACAGCGAACCGCCCGATCCCACTTTCGGTGCATTCGGGATGCACGAACGCTTGAACTGGCTCGTGCGAAAGAACCGGTCGAGGAAGATGCGCAGGTTCTTGCGGATGTCGGCAAGCCCGTATTGATTGCGCACGACGTTCGGGTCTTCGGGCCAGTCGCCCGCCTCGCGGTCGCGCCAGGCGGCGTGCGCGAGGAACGCGACCTTCGATGGCGCGAAGCCGAAGCGGATCGTGTAGTAGAGATTGAAGTCCTGCAGCTCGTACGGCCCGATGACGCTTTCCGTCTTCTGCTCCAGCGCCCCGCTTGCTTTCCCCGGAATGAGTTCGGGACTGATATCGGTGCTGAGGATATGTTCGAGCACGTCGGTTCCGGCATCGCCGATAGCGCCCGACTCCGCAACCCAGCGCACCAGATGCGTGATGAGCGTCTTCGGCACGCTCGCGTTCACGTTGTAATGCGACATGTGATCGCCTACGCCATACGTGCACCATCCCAGCGCAAGCTCGCTCAGATCGCCGGTGCCGATGACGATCGCGTGATGAAGGTTCGCCAGCCTGAACAGATGGCTCGTGCGTTCGCCGGCCTGCACGTTCTCATAGGTGATGTCGTATTGCGCGTTGTCTTCGCTGTGCGGATGGCCGATGTCCGCGAGCATCTGCGTGCAGCTCGGGCGAATGTCGATCTCCCCGGCCGTGCAGCCGATCACCTCCATCAGCTCGCGCGCCTGTCGCAGCGTGCGGTCGCTGGTGGCGAAGCCGGGCATCGTATAGGCGAGGATGTTCGAGCGCGGCAGGCCGAGACGGTCCATCGCCTTCGCGCACACGAGCAGGGCATGGGTGGAGTCGAGACCGCCCGATACGCCGATGACGACCTTCGATATCCCCGACGATCGCAGCCGCTGCAAGAGCGCCTGAACCTGGATGTTGTAGACCTCGTTGCATCGCGCGTCGCGGCGCGTGCGGTCGGCCGGCACATACGGGAAGCGCGCGACACGCCGTTCCAGCGGCAGCGCGCCTTCGACCGGCGCCGCCAGCGCGAACTCCACGACGGTGAACTTCGCGACTTCATCGGCATGGCGCGCCGTCGATCGTCCGAACGTGGTCTGCTTCATGCGCTCGCGCGAGAGCCGTTCCAGATCGACATCCGCGAAGATCACATGCGATTCGCCCGCGAAACGCTCGGACTCCGCGAGCATCTCGCCGTTTTCGTAGATGAGGCCCTGCCCGTCCCATGCGAGGTCGGTCGTCGATTCGCCCTCGCCCGCCGACGTATAGAGATAAGCGGCGACACAACGCGCGGACTGCTGCCCGACGAGCTGATGCCGATACGCCGACTTCCCCACGACGATATTCGACGCCGACAGGTTCACGAGCACCGTCGCACCCGCGAGCGCGGCGAACGACGACGGCGGGATCGGCACCCACACGTCCTCGCAGATTTCGACGTGGAACCGGAAGAGCGGCAGGTCCTTGATCTGGAACAGCAGCGATGCGCCGAACGGTACCTCCTGACCGCACAGCGAGAGCGTGCGCGTGGTGGCGGCATCGGCGGGGCTGAACTGACGCGCTTCGTAGAACTCGCCGTAGTTCGGCAGATAGCTCTTCGGCACGACGCCGCGGATCACGCCGTTCGCCACGACCACTGCGCAATTGAAGAGCTTGTGCTCGGCGCGCACGGGCAAGCCGACGATCATCGCGATCTTCAAGCCCTTCGACGCCTCGACGATGCTTCCGAGCGCTTCTTCGCACGCATCGAGCAAGGGCCTTTGATGGAAGAGATCGTCACATGTATAAGCGGACAAGCCGAGCTCGGGGAACGCGACGAGCACCGCGCCGCGCGCGGCCGCCTGCCTTGCGAGCGCGATCGTCGCTTCCGCGTTGAAGGCGGGATCGGCCACCTTGCAGTTCGGGATGGCGACAGCGACGCGCGCGAAATCGTGACTGTATAAGTTGAAGAAGTTCTTGCTCGTGTTCATCGTTGTTTGCGCGTGTGTGTCGGACATAGCGAAGCGTTCAAACGATTATCGCATGGGGCTTTCGCTGGTTTTTCTGAACGGCGTATGCGCTTCGAGCTCTTCGATGTGCTCGTTCATCGCGGTGGTTTCGGCATCCAGAAACTCGCTGATCGCATGCGCGAAACGTTGATCCGCGATCCAGTGCGCGGACCATGTCGGCGTCGGCAGCAGGCCGCGCGACATCTTGTGCACGCCCTGTGCGCCGCCTTCGAAGTGCGCGAGTCCGTGCTCGATGCAATACGCGATGCCCTGCATGTAGCACGTCTCGAAGTGCAGCCCCGAGATGAACTCGCGCGTGCCCCAGTAGCGGCCGTACATCGTGTCGCCGCCGATCATGTTGAGCGCGCACGCGAGCCGCTCGCCGTCCGCTTCGGCGATAACAAGCAGCATGCTGTCGGGGGCATCGGCGTGAATCTGTCCGAAGAACTCGCGCGACAGATACGGCGCGTTCCAGTGCTCGCGGTACGTGTTGTCGTAGCAGTCGTAGAAGAAGTCGAGCGCGCTGTCGTCGATCTGCGCGCCGCGCAGCCACGTGTAACGCACGCCCGCTTCCATCACGCGGCGCCGGTCCTGCTTGACCTTCTTGCGCTTGTCGTGACTCATCGTCGCGAGGAAGGCGTCGAAGCTCGCGTAGCCTTCGCCGGGCAAGTTCTCCCAGTGGAACTGCACGCCTTCGCGCAGCATGTAGCCGGCGTCCGTCAGCGCGTCGAGGTCCTGCGCATGCGGAAACAGCACGTGCAGCGACGAGATGTCGAGCCGGCGCGTCAGCTCGATCGCGCCGCGCGCGAGCAACACGCGATCCTCGTGTTCCGCTGCGATGAGACGCGGCCCTGTCACCGGCGAAAACGGCACCGCCGATACGGCCTTCGGGTAATAGCGCAGGCCGTGGCGTTCGAAGGCATCGGCCCAGGCGTGATCGAACACGTATTCGCCGCGTGAATGCGACTTGAGATACAGCGGCATCGCGCCTGCGAAATCGCCGCCGCGCCGCAGGATCAGATGGTGCGCGCGCCAGCCCGTGCGCTTCACCGCGCATTGCGTGTCCTGCAACGCGCGAAGAAAGCCGTGCCGCACGAAGGGATTGTCGCCGGAGAGGCGATTCCAGTCGTCCGTTGAAATATCGTCGAGCGTATCGACCACATGAATTTCGACTTCGCGATTCAACAGGCTACCTCGCTGTGTGACCGATGAGCGCGTCATGCGCGAAGCGGCTATTTTCGCGCAAGTCGATAAAAGGCGTCGGCATGGGCCGATGCGATGTGTATCGGCGATAATGCCCGGCAATTCTTTCCCATTGCCGATACGACGCGATGCCGTGGTTTCTCTATCTGATCGAATGTGCCGACGGCAGTCTGTACACCGGCATCGCCACCGATGTCGATGCGCGTTTCGCCGCGCACGCGAGCGGCAAGGGCGCGCGTTATACGCGAACGAGAAAGCCGCTCAGGGTGATGGCGTCGTTCGAATTGTCCGGACGGTCGGAAGCGTCGCGCGCCGAGTATTGGGTGAAGCGCTTGCCGGTGCAGCAAAAGCGCGCGCTGATCGCGGGAGAAAGAACGCTTGAATCCGTGTTGCCTCGGAAAGAAATCGAGGCAGCAGAAGAAAAATAAAAAGCGCCGCCGCGCTTCTATCGCGCGGCGGCGCTTTTCATCGATAAGACGCGCTTACTTCTTGTAGTTCGCGACGCCTTCCGAAATTTCCTTGTGCGCGGCGTCGATGCCCGCCCAGCCTTCCACCTTCACCCACTTGCCCTTCTCGAGCGCCTTGTATTGCTCGAAGAAGTGCTTGATCTGATCCTTCAGATATTCGGGCACGTCGTCGATGGACTTGATGTTCGCCGTCATCGGGCAGATCTTGTCGTGCGGCACGGCGATCAGTTTCGCGTCCACGCCCGACTCATCGGTCATCTGCAGCATGCCGAGCGCACGTGCGCGCACGACCGAGCCGGCGAGCAGCGGGAACGGCGTGATGACGAGCACGTCGACGGGGTCGCCGTCACCCGACAGCGTCTGCGGAATGAAGCCGTAGTTCGCCGGATAGCGCATGCCGGTGCCGATGAATCGATCGACGACGAGCAGGCCCATGTCCTTGTCCGCTTCGTATTTGACCGGATCGCTCTGTGCGGGAATTTCGATGATGACGTTGAAATCCTGCGGGAGATCCTTACCGGGAGGTACGTTGTTGAAGCTCATGAGCGCTCTCTGGAGAAGTTGGTTCGTAAAGCAGGCGACGCATGAAACGCCGGCGCAGCGAGGTGAAACACTTCAGGCATTATAGCCAAACGAGCCTGCCGGACCGGGCCTGCCTGGCGCGCCATGCAGCACGGATGGCGGGATAATCGATACGCGAAGACGGACTATCACAAGGAGACACGCATGGAAGAAGGCAAGCATTTCATCGGCAACCGATGGACCGCGCCGTCGGTCGGCGAAACCATTCCGGTCGTCGATCCATCGGACGGGCAAGTGTTCTCGGAGATCGCTCGCGGCACGAGCGCGGACATCGACCGCGCCGTGAGCGCCGCCCGCGCCGCCTATGACGGCGCATGGGGCGCGACGAGCGCCGCCGAGCGCGGGCGCATCCTCGCTCGCCTCTCGATGCTGATCGCCGCGCGTCACGAGGATATCGCGCAGATCGAGGCCCGCGACACCGGCAAGCCGCTCACGCAGGCGCGCGCCGACGCGACCGGCATCGCACGGTACTTCGAGTTCTATGCGGGCGCCGCCGACAAGCTGCACGGCGAGACGCTGCCTTATCAATCCGGCTACACCGTGCTCACGATCCGCGAGCCGCATGGCGTGACTGGCCATATCGTGCCGTGGAACTATCCGCTGCAGATCTTCGGACGCAGCGTCGGCGCCGCGCTGGCTGCGGGCAATGCGTGCGTCGTGAAGCCGGCGGAGGACGCGTGCCTGTCGCTCTTGCGCATCGCGGAGCTGGCCGCGGAGGCGGGGTTGCCGGAAGGCGCGCTCAACATCGTCACCGGCTACGGACACGAAGCCGGCGCGGCGCTCGCGCGTCATCCGGGCATCGACCATATTTCTTTCACCGGTTCGCCGATGACGGGCGCAGCGGTCACGAAGATGGCCGCCGACAACCATGTGCCCGTCACGCTGGAACTGGGCGGCAAGTCGCCGCAGATCGTTTTCGCCGATGCGGATCTCGACGCCGCCCTGCCCGTGCTGGTCGCGGCGATCGTGCAGAACGCGGGGCAGACGTGTTCGGCGGGCAGCCGCGTCTTGATCGAGCGTGCGGCTTACGAGCCGCTCATCGAGAGACTGTCAGAGGCGTTCGCGGCGCTGAAGGTCGGCCCGAGCAGGCTCGATCTGGACTGCGGCCCGCTCATCAACGCGAAGCAGCAGCAGCGCGTGTGGGACTTTCTTTCCGATGCCCAGCACGACGGCATCGCGATGGCCGCGCATGGCGAGGTCGTCACCGAAGCCCCCGAAGCGGGCTTCTATCAGGCGCCGACGCTGTTGCGCGACGTGCCGCGCACGCATCGGCTCGCGCGTGAGGAAGTGTTCGGCCCGGTGCTCGCCGTGATGCCTTTCGACGATGAAGCCGACGCATTGAAACTCGCCAACGACACGAATTACGGCCTCGTCGCCGGCATCTGGACGCGCGACGGCGCACGGCAAATGCGGCTCGCGCGGCGCGTGCGTTCGGGCCAGGTGTTCATCAACAACTATGGCGCGGGCGGCGGGGTCGAGTTGCCGTTCGGCGGCGTCAAGCATTCGGGACACGGACGCGAGAAAGGCTTCGAGGCGCTCTATGGCTTCACGACGCTCAAGACCATTGCAATCAAGCACGGCTGACGCATAGCCATCAACAGGAGACAACATGCGACTGCAAGGCAAAACGGTAATCGTGACGGGCGCGGGCTCGGGTTTCGGTGAAGGCATCGCGAAGACGTTCGCACGCGAAGGCGCGAACGTGGTCGTGAACGATCTGAACGGCGCGGCGGCCGAGCGCGTGGCGAGCGAGATTGCGCTGGCTTCGTCGCCGGAAGCGAAGCACGGACGCGCCATCGCCGTTCAGGGCGATGTCACGAAGCGCGACGACTGGCAGCGTCTCTTCGATGCCGCCATCGACGACTTCGGCAGCGTGCAGGTCGTCGTCAACAATGCGGGCACGACGCACCGTAACAAGCCCGTGCTCGATGTGACGGAGGCGGAGTTCGATCGCGTCTATGCGGTGAACGTGAAAAGCATCTACTGGAGCGTCGAGCAGTTCGTGCCGTATTTCCGGGAGCAAGGCGGCGGCGCGTTCATCAACGTTGCGTCGACGGCGGGCGTGCGGCCGCGTCCCGGACTCGTCTGGTACAACGGCAGCAAGGCGGCGGTGATCGTCGCGAGCAAGGCGTTGGCCGTCGAACTGGGCCCGGACCGCATCCGCGTGAACTGCATCAATCCGGTGATGGGCGAGACGGGCTTGCTTTCCGAGTTCATGGGCATGGAGGACACCCCCGCGAACCGTCAGAAGTTCCTTGCGACGATTCCGCTCGGCCGCCTTTCGACGCCGCAGGACATCGCGAACGCGGCGCTCTACCTCGCTTCCGACGATGCCGAGTTCATCACGGGCGTCGCGCTCGAAGTGGATGGCGGACGCTGCGTCTGACGCGGCGTAACGGGCGCACCGTGCGGGCTTCATCGGTGTTTTCCCCATCGAAAACAGCCGCTTGGCGTGCAGCCGAGCGGCTAGAATCCTTACGCAAACATAACGATGCTCGCGTTCGCACGAGCGTAAGGAGACGAGATGTCCAGCACTGCCAATCCCATGCAGCGCCCGGGCGCGGGTGCGCCTTCGAGCTTTGAGGAAGCGACGTATCGGAAGGTCGCGTGGCGGCTCTCGCCGCTGCTCCTGATTTGTTACGTGGTGGCTTACCTGGATCGCGTGAACGTCGGCTTTGCGAAGCTGCAGATGTCCGCCGATCTCGGCTTGTCGGATGCCGTATATGGCTTCGGCGCGGGCATCTTTTTCTTCGGCTATTTCATCTTCGAGATACCGAGCAACGTCATTCTGCACAGGGTCGGCGCGCGTGTGTGGATTGCGCGGATCATGATTTCGTGGGGCATCATCTCTGCGCTCACGATGTTCGTCACCACGCCCACGATGTTCTACGTGATGCGCTTCTTGCTCGGCGTCGCGGAAGCGGGCTTCTTTCCCGGCATCATTCTTTATCTGACGTACTGGTATCCGGCGCAGCGGCGCGGACGGATGACGACGCTGTTCATGACGGCGATTGCGTTGTCGGGACTGATTGGCGGGCCGGTGTCGGGCTGGATCATGAAGACCTTCGATGGCATGAACAACTGGCATGGCTGGCAATGGCTGTTGCTGCTGGAGGGCATTCCGTCGGTGATCGTGGGCATCGTCGTGCTGTTGATGATGGACGATCGCATATCCAAGGCCAAGTGGCTGACGCAGGAAGAGCGCGACTTACTGGAGCGCAATATCGCGGCGGATAACGTCGAGAAGGAGGATCCGCCGATCAGGCGTATCTTGTCGAGCCCGAAGGTCTGGCTGATGAGCCTGATTTATTTTTCGTTCGTGATGGGTCTTTATGGCGTGAGTTTCTGGTTGCCGACGATTATCAAGGCGACGGGCGTGACGGATGCGTTGATGATCGGGCTTCTGTCGGCGATTCCTTATGGGGCTGCGGTGGTTGGCATGCTGCTCGTGGCGCGCAGTGCGGACAAGCGCGGCGAGCGTCGGTGGCATATTGCCGTGCCGGCTTTTGTTGGGGCCATTGGGCTCGTGCTTTCGGTGGTCTGGGCCGGGAATACCGCGCTTGCGATGCTCGGACTTACGCTTGCCACGATGGGCATTCTCACTACTTTGCCGTTGTTCTGGAGCTTGCCTACGGCGTTTCTTGCTGGCACTGGAGCCGCTGCTGGCATCGCCATGATCAATTCACTCGGTAATCTGGCTGGGTTTCTTAGTCCTTATCTTGTGGGCTGGCTTAAGCAGGTTACTGGGGCTAACTCTAGTGGGATGTATATGCTTGCCTGTTTCCTTGTGCTTGGGGCTTTGCTTGCGCTTAGTGTTCCGGCGCGGATGGTCAATCGGTGAGTTTTTTTTGCGGTGAACTTGTTTTCGTGTCGGTCTGCTTGCTCCCCCTCCCCGGGGCGGGGGTCACTTTCTTGGCTGTCGACCAGAGTTGGCGCTTTAGCGCCTACTCTGGTCCCATGCAAAGAAAGTCACCAAAGAAAGCAGCTTTTTTCTGAACCGCACGATGCACTGACTGTGTGGTCACTGTGTAGAACACCGGTGGCACTCAGCTTGACACAGCCCTGAATCACCTTCCACGCCCACTGACTACTTACGTTCTCCGAGCCCCCTGGCTCGTTAACACCAGCAGGTCACTGGGTCTAACTCTAGTGGGATGTATATGCTCGCTTGTTTCCTCGTGCTTGGGGCTTTGCTCGCGCTTAGTGTTCCGGCGCGGATGGTCAATCGGTGAGTTTTTTTCTTACGGTGA
The DNA here is from genome assembly GCF_031450805.1 of Caballeronia sp. LZ016. Taxonomy (NCBI): domain Bacteria; kingdom Pseudomonadati; phylum Pseudomonadota; class Betaproteobacteria; order Burkholderiales; family Burkholderiaceae; genus Caballeronia; species Caballeronia sp. LZ016. The sequence goes on along the minus strand of NZ_JARTVY010000001.1, from coordinate 1,595,071 downwards.
ACTTGTTTTCGTGTCGGTCTATTAGCTTGCCCCTCCCCGGGGCGGGGGTTACTTTCTTTGCTGCTGCAAAGAAAGTAACCAAAGAAAGCAGCTTTTTTCTGAACCGCACGATGCACTGATTTGTGTGGTCACTTCGTAGAACACCGGTGGCACTCAGCTTGACACAGCCCTGAATCACCTTCCACGCCCACTGACTACTTACGTCCTCCGAGCCCCCTGGCTCGTTAGCACCATCAGGACTGTCACCACCCCGCCCAAGCAAATCACTCGATAACTTCCCATTTCCCTAAAGCGCTTGTCGATCGCAACCGACTTCCCTCCTGTACGGCCTCGGCCATCATTCGCCGTGGAAGTCGGCCCTTTCGCTTGGTCGTACTCGTGCGCTTTAAGTTGCGTTCGAGGCTTTTGGCTTTTGGCTTTTGGCTTTTGGCTTTTGGCTTTTGGCTTTTGGCTAGCGGCTAGCGGTGTATGGGTTTGCTTCCGCTTTATTTCTTAGAGAGTGGTGTTGTGTGTCGTGGTGGTGTTGTCGAGCCAGGGGGCTCGGAGGACGTTAGTCGTCAGTGGGCGTGGAAGGTGATTCAAGGCTGTGTCAAGCTGAGTGCCACCGATGATCTACGGAGTGGCGAAACAGTCACTGCTTCGGGCCGGAAAAGCTGCTTTCTTTGGTTACTTTCTTTGCAGCAGCAAAGAAAGTGACCCCCGCCCCGGGGAGGGGCGCACTAATAGACCGACACGAATACAAGCTCAACGAAGAAGCCCCTGCAAGGAAAAAGAAATCCCTAAGCGCACCGCAACGATGCAACCCGCACGGGCAGTGCACCAAAACAATCCAGAACAAGCTCAAGCGAACAAGAAGAACTGGAGTGAAAAACCCCAGCAAACCCAAGCCAGCCGTGCAAACGGCCCCCATTGGCATACCCCTTGCAAACCACCCTGCGAGCAACAGAAAGCAAGCATGCAAGAGCCAAATCCGCCAAGAGGGGAAACCAAAAAATGAAACGACGCAGTCTGCTGAAACTCGGCTCCATGTCGGGCGCACTGGCCATCGCAGGCCAACTGCCGATATCGAAAGCGCAAGCCGCCGACACGAACGGTCCGATCAAGGTCGGCATTCTGCATTCGCTGTCCGGCACCATGGCGATCTCCGAAACATCGCTCAAGGACACCGCCCTCATGACCATCGCCGATATCAACAAGAACGGCGGCGTCATGGGACGTCAGCTTCAACCTGTCGTCGTCGATCCCGCCTCCAACTGGCCGCTCTTCGCCGAAAAGGCCCGCCAACTGCTCACGCAAGACAAGGTCGCATGCGTGTTCGGCTGCTGGACTTCGGTATCGCGCAAATCGGTGCTGCCCGTCTTCGAAGAGCTCAACGGCCTGCTCTTCTATCCCGTGCAATACGAAGGCGAAGAAATGTCGCGCAACGTCTTCTATACAGGCGCCGCACCGAATCAGCAGGCCATCCCCGCCGTCGAATATCTGATGGGACCGGAAGGCGGCAGCGCCAAACGCTTCTTCCTGCTCGGCACCGACTACGTCTACCCGCGGACGACCAACAAGATCCTGCGCGCCTTCCTGCACTCGAAAGGCGTGAAGGATGCGGATATTCAAGAGGTCTACACACCGTTCGGACATAGCGACTATCAAACCATCGTCGCGAACATCAAGACCTTCGCGCAAGGGGGAAAGACCACCGTCATCTCGACGATCAACGGCGACTCGAACGTTCCGTTCTACAAGGAACTCGGCAACCAGGGGCTGAAGGCCACCGATGTGCCCGTCGTCGCGTTCTCGGTCGGCGAAGAAGAACTGCGCGGCATCGATACCAAGCCGCTCGTCGGACACCTCGCCGCATGGAACTACTTCATGTCGGTGAAGAACCCCGCCAACAAGAAGTTCGAAACGCAATTCGCCGAATGGGTGAAGACGCAGAACCTGCCGGGCGGAAACAAGCGTGTCACGAACGACCCGATGGAAGCGACCTTCGTCGGCATCCACATGTGGAAACAGGCCGTCGAGAAAGCGAAGAGCACCGACGTCGACAAAGTGCGCGTCGCGATGGTCGGACAATCGTTCGCCGCGCCCTCGGGCTTCACGCTCACGATGGACGGCAACCATCACCTGCACAAGCCGGTGATGATCGGCGAGATTCGCGGCGACGGCCAGTTCAACGTCGTGTGGAAAACGAAGACGGCGGTTCGCGCTCAACCGTGGAGCCCGTTCATCGCGGGCAACGAGGGCAAGCCGGATGTCGTGAGTTCCATTCCCTCGTTCCTGCGCCGCTCGCGCCTTCGCACGGCATAAGTCGTCTGCATCGATGTCTCGATGCAGGGCCGCGCGTTCGTGCATGACGTCACGTCGTCATCGGGCGCGCGGCCGTTCAGTCTCACCAGAAAGGCCAACATGACCGGCTCGCTCGCCTCCCCCTTCATGCGCGTGTTGCTCGCGTTCTTCATTGCGTGCATGCCGTTTGCAGCCCATGCACTCACCGCCGATGATCTCGCCCCGCTCGCCAGCGACGATTTCGAAGCGAAGTCCGCCGCCATCGACAAGCTGATCGCCAGCGCCGATGCGCCGTCCGTCACCGTGCTGAACGCGCTTGCGGACGGCTCGCTCGTCGCGACCGAAGACGGCCGCGTCGCACTGCAAACCGATGACGGCAACAAGGACCCGATCACTGGCAAGATCGTCGATGCTCCCGATGCGCAAGCCATCACGCTGAACAACTCGCTGCGAACCAAGGTCGCGGGCGCGCTGTCGGGCCTGCAACTGGCATCGCCCGATGTGGCAAAGCGTCGGGAAGCCGTCGCCGCATTGCTAAAAAACCCGGATGCATCGATGAAGCCGCTGATCGATCGCGCCCGCGCCTCTGAGACGGACTCCGAACTAAAGAAGCGCCTCGATACGCTATGGGCCATGACCGCGCTGCACGATCCCGACGCAAGCAAGCGTCTGGAAGCCGCGCAACTCGTCGCTGCTCGCCATGGCCTCGACATGTATGAATTGCTGCGCCCTATCGTCGCCAGGAAAAGCGACGGCAGCTATAACGAATCCGACGAACGCGTGCGCGCCGCAGCGCAAGCGGGCATCCAGGAACTCGACACGATTCAGCGCCGCAGTGAAATCGCCGGGACCATCTTCGCGGGCCTTTCGCTCGGGAGCGTGCTGCTGCTTGCCGCGCTCGGTCTCGCGATCACCTATGGCCTGATCGGCGTCATCAACATGGCGCACGGCGAGTTCCTGATGATCGGCGCCTATGCGACCTATGTCGTGCAAAACCTCGTGCAGCATTACGCGCCCGCTGCGTTCAACTGGTATCCGCTCTTTGCGGTGCCTGTGTCGTTCATTGCGGCGGCGTCGATCGGCATCGTGCTGGAAAGGCTCGTCTTGAAGCATCTCTATGGACGTCCGCTCGAAACGCTGCTGACGACCTTCGGCATCAGCCTCATTCTGATTCAGGCGACGCGCACGATCTTCGGCGCGCAGAACGTGCAAGTGACCAACCCTGCGTGGATGAGCGGCGGCATCGCGGTGATGCAGAACCTGATCCTGCCGTATAACCGCCTGACGATCCTCGCGTTCTCGATTGCCGTCGTGTTCATCGCGTGGGCCGTGCTCACGCGCACGCGGCTCGGCCTCTTTGTGCGCGCCGTGACGCAGAACCGGCGCATGGCTGCATGTGTCGGCGTGAAGACCGCGCGTGTCGATTCCTATGCGTTCGCGTTCGGCGCGGGCATTGCTGGGCTCGGCGGATGCGCGCTTTCGCAGATCGGCAACGTGGGCCCCGATCTCGGACAGAGCTACATCATCGATTCGTTCATGGCGGTCGTGCTCGGCGGAGTCGGTCAACTGGCGGGCACGGTGATCGGCGGTTTCGGGCTCGGACTCGTCAGCAAGGCCATTGAGCCGTTCTGGGGCGCGGTGCTCGCCAAGATCGCGGTGCTCGTGCTCATCGTCCTTTTCATTCAGAAGCGTCCGCAGGGCATGTTCGCCCTCAAGGGCCGCAGCGCGGAGGCCTGATCGATGACCGCATCGACCAATATCGGCGCAAGTCTCGACGTCGCGCCGCAGCCCGATCACAGCGCCGCACGCGCAGGCTTCGCACTGGGTCTGCCGCCGCGCGCGTCTCTATTGCCGCGCAATGGATGGATCGCGCTGATCGCCCTCATCATTGCGATGGGCATCTGCGTGCCACTCTCCGCGCTCGTGCTCCCGGAGACGAGCGCCTTCCATCTGTCGGCCTATGCGATGACGCTCGCCGGCAAGCTCATGTGCTATGCGATCGGCGCGCTCGCCCTCGATCTCGTATGGGGCTACTGCGGCATCCTGAGTCTCGGTCATGCGCTGTTCTTCGCGCTCGGCGGCTATGCGATGGGCATGTACCTGATGCGATCGATCGGACGCGAAGGCACGTATCAAAGCGATTTGCCGGACTTCATGGTGTTTCTCGACTGGCACGCGTTGCCGTGGTACTGGCAAGGCACCGAGCATCTCTGGTATGCGCTGTTACTCGTGGTGCTCGTGCCGGGCGTGCTTGCGTGGGTGTTCGGCTTCTTTACGTTTCGTTCGCGTGTGAAGGGCGTGTATCTGTCGATCATCACGCAGGCGATGACGTTCGCCGCGATGCTGCTTTTCTATCGCAATGAAACGGGCTTTGGCGGAAACAACGGTTTCACCGATTTCAAGCGCATTGCGGGCTTTCCGGTCACGCATCCCGGCACGCGCACTGCCCTCTTCCTGATTACCTTCGCGGTGCTCGTGCTTGCGTTCCTTGCCGCGCGCTGGATCGTGACCTCGAAGCTGGGCCGTGTCGTCACTGGCGTGCGCGATGGCGAAGCTCGCCTGATGTTTCTCGGCTATAGCCCGCTTGCGTACAAACTCTTCATATGGACGGTGTCGGCGGTGCTGTGCGGCATCGCGGGCGCGCTGTATGTGCCGCAGGTCGGCATCATCAACCCGAGCGAGATGTCGCCTGCGAACTCGATCGAGATGGCGATCTGGGTCGCGGTGGGCGGGCGCGGCACGTTGATCGGGCCGATCATCGGCGCATTCGCGGTGAATGGAGCGAAGAGTTTTTTCACGGCATATTTCGCGGAGTACTGGCTGTTTTTTCTCGGCCTCATCTTTACGCTCGTGCCCTTGCTCTTGCCCAACGGGATCATGGGACTTATCGATCTTGCGCGTCGCAAGAAGACTGCGGGAGACGCTGCCGAATGACTGCTCACCACGCATTGATCGTCGATCTGCCGCCGATTCCGCCCGTTCACGAACATGCGAACGTCAATGGCGTGGCCGGGCTTGGCCATGTGCTTGCGCCTGGCGAGATCGACGTATCGCACGGAACGATTCTTTATCTCGAGGACGTGACCGTGAGCTTCGATGGCTTTCGCGCGCTGAACAAGCTCACGTTGTCGATCGACGTGGGCGAGTTGCGCTGCGTGATCGGCCCGAACGGTGCGGGCAAGACAACGATGATGGACGTCATCACGGGCAAGACGCGTCCTGATGAGGGCAAGGTTTTTCTCGGGCAGACGTTCGACCTCACGCGCATGTCGGAGCCGGTAATTGCACGTACCGGCATCGGTCGCAAATTTCAGAAGCCGACTGTTTTCGAGAATCATCCTGTGTGGGAGAACCTCGAACTTGCGATGAAGACGGACAAGCGGTGGTTTGCATCGTTGCGGGCGCGGCTCGATCGCGCGGCGCAGGCGCGGATTGAAGAGACGCTTGAACTCATTCGCTTGCAGCATCATGCGATGCGGCTTGCGGGTGAGTTATCGCATGGGCAGAAGCAGCGCCTCGAGATTGGCATGTTGCTCATGCAGCAACCGGCGCTTCTTTTGCTCGATGAGCCCGCTGCTGGGATGACCGATCATGAGACTATGGAACTCGCCGATCTGCTCAATACACTGCGCGGGTCCTGTTCGATCATGGTCGTCGAGCATGATATGGAGTTTGTTGCTGCACTCAGTGGGGATAGCGGGAAGGTCACTGTTATGGCTGAAGGTTGCGTTCTTGCAGAAGGCACGCTTGATTTCGTCAAGCGGGACGATGCTGTTATTGAGTCTTATCTTGGACGGTGAGGGTTGCTTGTTTCTTTGGGTAATTAATTTCGAACAGAACCGCAAACTTAGAGACAGACAGAGCCCAAATGCTAGAAATAGAAAACCTGAACCAATACTACGGCGGCAGCCACATCCTGCGAAATGTGAACTTCACCGCTCCGGAAGGAAAGCTAACCGTCCTGTTAGGCCGCAACGGCGTAGGCAAAACAACGCTGCTGCGTTGCCTCTTAGGCGTAGTCCCCACAAGAAGCGGCTCAATCACCTGGCGCGACGCGAAGATATCGCAAATGCAAACCCATACGCGCGTAGCGAACGGACTAGCCTACGTCCCGCAGGGCCGCGACATCTTCCCCCGCCTGACAGTAGAAGAAAACCTGCTCGTCGGCGCAGCAACCCGCAAGGCGCCCTCGAAAATCCCCAATCGCATCTACGACCTGTTCCCCGTGCTCCGCGACATGAAGCACCGTCGCGGCGGCGACCTGTCCGGCGGCCAACAGCAGCAACTCGCCATCGGACGCGCATTGATGAGCGAACCGCAATTGCTCATCCTCGACGAACCGACGGAAGGCATCCAGCCTTCCATCATTCGCGACATCGGCCGCACGCTGCGCCAGCTCGTCGAAGAAATGAACATGACTGTACTCTTGGTCGAGCAGTACTACGACTTCGCACGCGAACTTGCCGACCACTACTGGGTGATGAGCCGCGGCGAGATCATCGCGGGCGGTGCAGGATCGGATATGGATGCACATGGAGTACGTGAGCTAATCGCCGTATGATGACGCATCGTTCCCGATAGCACCGTCTCCATGCATCACGAACCTCACGCAGCCCTCGCCGATCCCGACACGTGGCGCGGCACGCTCGAACTCGGCTTCGCTCGTCAGCACGACCGCACCGTTTGCACACATCGCAAGCACGAAGGCCCGCTGCGCATGCAACGGCCGCTCTATCCGGAAGGCGATATCTGTCACGCAGTCATCGTGCATCCGCCGGGCGGCGTGGCGGGCGGCGATCGCCTGAACATCGACGTGAAGCTCGGTGAAAGCACACATGCCGTCATCACGACGCCCGGCGCAACGAAGTGGTACAAGGCCAACGGCAAGCTCGCGACGCAGCGCATCCATATCGGTCTCGCGGCACATGCAAAACTCGACTGGCTTCCGCAAAACAACATCGTGTTCGAATCGTCCAGCATCGAACTGGATTTCAGTCTCACGCTCGACGAAGGCGCGACGGCCATCGGCTGGGATGCAATGCTGCTCGGCCGCGCCGCTGCCGGCGAAAGATGGACGCAAGGGCATATCAAGGCGGTCTCGCGCATTGAATATCGCGATGGACGCACGCTATGGTTCGAACGCAGCCTCATCGAAGCAAGCGATGCATTGCGCGATGCAGGACAAGGCCTCGCAAGCCATCCCGCATACGGAACGCTATGGGCGATAAGCCCCACATGCGACGACGCCCTCGCCGAAGCCCTTACGGCGCAGTTGCCGTTCGATGACGCCCTGCGCGCAGGCGCATCATGCGTTGCGCCGGGCGTGCTCATCGTGCGTGCGGTAAGTCACTCGATGGAGCCGCTGCAACGCGCGCTCACCGATTGCTGGATGCAGCTTCGCCCGCTCGTGCATGGCGTCGATGCGCGACCGTTGAGGCTCTGGAACACCTGATTGCGCACCAACGTTGCGCACGGCGTTGCCCCATTGATGTGCACGTCATGCGCTAAAGCCTCTGCGAGTAGGCTTAAGCGTCGATGGCACGCGTCTCGCTTAAAGCGTCGGTTCTAAAGCAACATAAAACGAGACCATGAAACTGACGCCTCGCGAAAAGGACAAGCTTCTCATCTTCACCGCGGCGCTGCTCGCGGAACGCCGTCGAGCACGCGGTCTCAAGCTGAATCATCCGGAAGCCGTCGCTTTCATTTCGGCTGCATTGATGGAAGCCGCGCGCGATGGCAGGACGGTCGCCGAAGTCATGCACTACGGCACCACGCTGCTCACACGCGACGACGTCATGGAAGGCGTACCCGAGATGATTCCCGACATCCAGATCGAAGCCACCTTCCCCGATGGTACGAAGCTCGTCACCGTCCACCATCCCATTCCTTGAGAAACGCGATGATCCCCGGCGAATATCTGATCGATGACGGCGAGCATGAGCTCAACGCGGGACGTGCGACGGTTTCGGTCGTCGTGGCGAACAGCGGCGACCGGCCCGTGCAAGTCGGCTCGCACTATCACTTCTATGAGGTCAACACGGCGCTCCTGTTCGATCGCGAGAGAACGCGCGGCTTCCGCCTCAATATCGCAGCGGGGACAGCTGTCCGCTTCGAGCCGGGACAGGAACGCACGGTCGAACTCGTCGCGCTCGCAGGCGAGCGGCACGTGTATGGCTTCAACGGCCTCATCATGGGCCCACTCTGATCAGGACATAACAACATGACGTTACGCATCGGCCGCCGCGCTTATGCAGAGATGTTCGGCCCGACCACCGGCGACCGCGTGCGCCTCGCCGACACCGAACTCATCATCGAGGTCGAACGCGACTTCACGACATACGGCGAGGAAGTGAAGTTCGGCGGCGGCAAAGTGATACGCGACGGCATGGGCCAATCGCAACGCACCGCCGCCGATGTGGTCGATACCGTCGTGACCAACGCGCTGATCCTCGATCACTGGGGCATCGTGAAGGCCGATATCGGCATCAAGGGCGGGCGCATTTTCGCTATCGGGAAGGCGGGCAACCCCGACATTCAGCCGGACGTCACCATTGCAATCGGCGCCGCCACCGAAGTCATCGCGGGTGAAGGGATGATCGTGACGGCCGGCGGTATCGATACGCATATTCACTTCATCAGCCCGCAGCAGATCGACGAGGCGCTCGCAAGCGGTGTCACGACGATGCTCGGCGGCGGCACCGGCCCCGCGACCGGCACCAACGCGACGACATGCACGCCCGGCCCCTGGCACATGGAGCGCATGCTGCAGGCCGCCGATGGCTGGCCGGTCAATCTCGGCTTTCTCGGCAAGGGTAATGCGAGCTTGCCGGAGCCGCTCGTCGAGCAGATCAAGGCGGGCGCGATCGGCCTCAAGCTGCACGAGGACTGGGGCACGACGCCCGCAGCCATCGACAACTGTCTCTCGGTTGCCGACGATACCGATACGCAAGTCGCCATTCACACGGACACGCTCAACGAAGCGGGCTTCGTCGAAGCCACCATCGCCGCGTTCAAGGGCCGCACGATTCACACGTATCACACGGAAGGCGCGGGCGGCGGTCATGCGCCCGACATCATCAAAGTGGCGGGCGAGTCGAACGTGCTGCCCTCGTCCACGAATCCGACGCGGCCTTACACCGTCAACACGCTCGACGAACATTTAGACATGCTGATGGTGTGCCATCACCTGGACCCGTCGATAGCGGAAGACATTGCATTCGCCGAATCGCGCATTCGCCGCGAGACCATCGCGGCCGAAGACATCCTGCACGATCTCGGCGCGCTTTCCATGCTCTCGTCCGATTCGCAGGCGATGGGCCGTGTCGGCGAAGTCATCATCCGCACATGGCAGACCGCGCACAAGATGAAGGTGCAACGCGGCGCGCTCGCCGAAGACAACGCGCGCAACGACAACTTCCGTGCGAAACGTTATATCGCGAAGTACACGATCAATCCTGCGATCACGCATGGCATCGCGCATGAAGTGGGATCGATCGAACCCGGCAAATGGGCCGATCTCGTGTTCTGGGAGCCGGCGTTCTTCGGCGTGAAGCCCGCGATGATCGTCAAGGGCGGAATGATCGCGGTGGCGCAAATGGGCGATCCGAACGCATCGATACCGACGCCGCAGCCCGTTCATTATCGGGAGATGTTCGCAACGCGTGGCGGTGCGCTCGGCAAGACATCGCTCACCTTCGTGTCGCAAATGGCGCTGGAATCGCGCATAGCCGAGCGTTATGGCTTGAGAAAGCAAGTTGTCGCGGTGAAGAACTGCCGCAATGTGAGGAAGGCCGACATGATTCACAATGCATGGCAGCCGTCCATCAGCGTCGATCCGCAGACCTACCAGGTGATCGCCGATGGTCAATTGCTCACCTGCGATCCCGCCACCGTGCTGCCGATGGCGCAACGCTACTTTCTGTTCTGAAGCCCTATGCGCACTATCGACAAACGTCTCACCGCGAAGCTCGCTCCGGTTCTCGTCAAGCGCGCGCCTACGATCACACTGGCGTTCGATGCGCGCTGCAAGAGCCGCCTCGCAGTCACGCTCGATAACGGCGAGGAAGTCGCGCTGGTCATGCCGCGCGGCACCGTGCTCGCCGATGGCGACATGCTCGTCGCCGACGACGGCGGTTTCGTGCGCGTGGTCGCTGCTGCCGAAGACGTGCTCGTCGTGCGTGCGGTGAACCCGCTCACGCTGATGCGCGCGGCATACCATCTCGGCAATCGGCATACGCCCGTCGAGATCCATGCGGATCATTTGAAGCTCGAAGCCGACTCCGTTCTCGAAGACATGTTGAAGCGTCTGGGGACGACCGTCACGCGCGAATCGCAGCCGTTTCAGCCGGAGACCGGGGCATATGGCGGCGGTCACAAGCATGGTCACGACGAGACGTTCAGCGAGGACTACGCGCTCGCGCAGAAGCTGTATCGCGAGCACGACCATTCGCAATGCGGGCATGACCATGACCATCATCACCACCATCACGGTCATGGGCACGAGTGAGCTGACCGCGCTGCTGCATCTGGCGTCGCCTGCGTTGCCGATCGGCGCGTTCAGTTATTCGCAAGGGCTGGAAGCGGCCATCGAATGTGGCTTCGTTCACGATGCCGATACCGCGCGCGAGTGGATCGCGAACGGCTTGTCGCATGTGCTTGCGCGCGGCGAGTTGCCGATCATCGCGCATCAGATGGAACGCTGGCGAACGCATGACGATGCCGCCCTTCGCCGCGCCAACGATGAATACATCGCGAGCCGCGAGTCCGCTGAATTGCGGCGTGAGACCGAGCAGATGGGATGGTCGCTTGCGCAACTGTGCGCGTCGCTCGAATGGGGCGACGAAGCGCGTCGCGCGACGCTTGCTGCGGTAAAGCCCATCGCGCAACCGACGGCCTATGCGTTCGCCGCGTATGCAAACGATGCATCGACCGATGCAGCGCTTGCTGCCTATGCGTTCAGTTGGGTCGAGAATCAGGCCGCTGCGGCGCTGAAGGCCGTGCCGCTCGGGCAGCTTGCGGGGCAGCGGACCATCGTGGCGCTGCGCGCGCCGATCGATGATGCGGTGTGCCGTGCGCTCGTGACATCGCCCGATCAGGTCAACACCTTCGCGCCGCAGCTCGGCATTTTGTCGGCGCGGCATGAGTCGCAGTATTCGCGGCTCTTTCGTTCTTAACCTGCTTTAGTCATCGAAACGATATCGCATGAACGCTCCTGCTTATTCCGCCGCCGCCCGTAGAACGAAGAAACTGCCGCCGTTGCGCGTGGGCGTGGGCGGGCCTGTCGGCTCCGGCAAGACGACGCTGCTCGAAATGCTCTGCAAGGCGATGCGCGATCGATACGATCTCGTCGCGATCACCAACGATATTTATACGAAAGAGGATCAGCGGCTTTTGACCGTGGCGGGCGCGTTGCCGGCTGAGCGGATCATGGGCGTGGAAACGGGCGGTTGTCCGCATACGGCGATTCGCGAGGATGCGTCCATCAATCTTGAAGCGGTCGATAGGATGGTGTCGCGGTTTCCGGACGTGGATATCGTTTTTATCGAATCCGGTGGCGATAATCTGGCGGCTACGTTCAGCCCCGAGCTTTCCGACCTGACGATCTATGTGATCGATGTGGCTGGTGGGGAGAAGATTCCGCGTAAGGGCGGGCCGGGGATTACGAAGTCGGATTTGCTGGTGATCAACAAGACGGACCTTGCGCCTCATGTGGGGGCTAATCTCGAGGTCATGGCTAGCGATGCCAGGAAGATGCGGGGAGAAAGGGAGTTTGTGATGTGTAATCTCAAAGCGCTCGAAGGACTGGATGCAGTGATCGAGTTCATTGAGAGGAAGGGGTTGTTGGCGGTCTAACCCGGCAAAATTTCCGCGAGCGAAGATGACTCCGAAGATAGCGCCTACTGCCGAGGCGCATCACCGAATGCATTCAGCCGCGGTTTCTCTGCTTCATTGCCCCGTTCACTCATCGCGGATCGCTGTCGAGAACCTGGTGAGCCAGTTTGAGCGCCTCTTCCCGCCAGCGGTTAAAGTTTGCAGTATCGGCGGTCATTCGGCAGCCTAGAATCTGAATAAAGCCTTGGGACCGAAATCACGGCAAGCAATGCGGATAGCGCCGTGTGCTCAGGTTCATTGAGCAGCGATAGTCGACGATTCCCTCTCCATCATCCCCGTTAAGACCCCGACCGTCCTCTCCGTCGCCCCCCGATGCTTCGCCGCGAACCCCGCCGCGGCCTCACTCATCGCGACCCTCCGCGCCTTATCCGAAAACAACCCGCGCAAAGCCCCAGCAAGCCCTTGCGGATCGTGCACCCTCACCGCAGCCCCTGCCGCAATCGCATCATTCGTCGCCTGAGTGAAGTTGAACGTATGCGGTCCGATCAGCACCGGCACACCCGCCGCACAAGCCTCGATCAGATTCTGCCCGCCAAGCGGCAACAAACTCCCGCCGATAAACGCCAGATCCGCCGCCGCGTAATACGCACCCAGCTCGCCCATCGAATCCCCGAGCAACACCTGTACATTCGATGGCAAGCGCGCCGGCACATCCGCCCCCGATCCCGCCGCAACAGGCTTCGGCGCCCACACCGATCGCCGCGCGCTCGTCATGCCCGCCGCCGCGATCAACGCCGACACTTCGTCGAATCGCTGCGGATGACGCGGCACGAGAATCAGCAGCGCATCCGGCACGTTCAGCGCGGCAAACGCCCGCAGCACCAACGTCTCCTCACCTTCACGCGTGCTCGCCGCGACCCACACGGGACGGTCGCCGATCGCCGCGCGCCACGCCTGTCCACGCGCGATCAGCTCGGGCGGCGCACTCATATCGAACTTCAGATTGCCCAGCACCGCGACATTGCGGGCACCCAGCGCAGTCAACCGGTCCGCATCGGCCGGCGTCTGCGCAAGCACGCGCGAAAACCCGCCGAAGACCTCGCGCACCGCCCGCCCGAACCGCGCCGCGCGCCGATACGACCGCTCCGACATGCGCGCGTTCGTCAGCACGAGCGGCACGTCGGCGCGCTTGCATTCGTCGATCAGCGTCGGCCACACTTCCGTCTCCATCACGATGCCGAGCGACGGCCGCCACGCGCGCAGAAAACGCCTCACGAGATGCGGTGAATCGTAGGGAAGATAGCTGCGCAGCACGCGATCGCCGAACAGGTCGATGCCCGTCGCGCGACCGCTCGGCGTCATGTGCGTGATGAGCAGGCGCGCTTCGGGATGCGCCTTCATCAGCGCTTCGATCAGCGGCTGCGCGGCGCGCGTCTCACCGACCGATACCGCATGCACCCAGATTAGCGGCGCGAGGTCGTCGGCGCGGCGTGCGGGGCCGCGTCCGAATCGTTCGCCGATATGCTCGCGATACCCCCGCTCCCTGCGCGAGCGAATCAGCAGACGCAACACGGCAAGCGGCGCCACGATCCACCACATCGCGCGATAGATCGCTCTCAATACGACCTCCGAGAACGGCGCCGCCGGCGCGGATGCAGCGCCGCTCAAACGAGCGCCCTGCCCTTCAGGCGTTCGAGAATGCCGAGCGGCGCATGATCGGGCCGCGCCATCGCCCTGACGGGCAGGAAGAACGTCTGCTCCATCATGAACTGGCCGGACATCACCGCGTGCGACGTCTGATCCGAGAAGCACACCCACACCGAGCCGGGCGGAAAGGGCATCGTCTGCTGCGGCGAAGACTTCTGATAATCGAGGTCCGCCTTCATCGCGTCATGCAGATGCAGCATCAGATGGTCATACTCGCTGCGCTTCGTCTTCGTGATGTGCAGCAGGTTCATGAGCCACGCAGACCCCGGCGCTTGCGGCTTGATGCCCGGCAGAAAGCGCTTCGCCATGTCCTCGAACGGCTCGCCCACGCGCCACACGCGCGGCGTGCCCTTCGGATTGATGTTGGTGAACACGCGCAGGATGCGCTCGCCGTAGTTCGGGCGCGACGGGAAGGCATCGACGTGCAGGCGGCTATCGTCCTTGCGCCACGACGTCTCGCGCTTTTCGACTTGATGCAGCCGCAGGCTCGTCGGCGCGACGCGCAGCTTGCCGTCGTATTCGGGAAAGAGCCCGTCGACGAGCGTGCGCGCGTTCGTCTGATACCGGGCGATGAGCGAGCGCACCGCCGATTGCATCACGTTGTCGCCGATGACCCCGTTGAGCGCGCCGCCGTTGGGCGCGAGGCTGATGTTCTTGCGCTTCGGGTCCGCGATCTTCGGGTCGAGCAGCGCCTGCTCGCCGCCTTCGATTGCAAAACGCAGGTTAGGGAAATAGAGGACCTTGCCGTCTTCCAAGCCGGCCAGGAGCGCCTCGCGCGGTACGGACAGGTTCTTGCCCTGCCAGTCGCATGATGCGACTTCGATGATTTGAGATTCCGTCATGTGCCTTCCAACTTGATTGGGCTCGCGCACGGCGCTGGATCGTTACTTCATCACAGCAGGCCGAAACCCGCGAGCGCGGCCTTCACTTCGGAGAGCGTCGGATGCCGGCTCGCGTCGCCGAGATTGATCACGTTGGGCGACCAGTAGCCGCCGGTGCGCCATGCGGTCGAGAAATTGTACAACTCGACCGTGGGACGCTTCAGCGCTGCGGCAATATGTACGAGTCCGGTATCGACGCCCACGGTCGCGGCTGCGCCATCGATCAACCCGACGACCGCCGGCAGCGACAGCTTCGGCGGCACGATCGCGGCCGCGCCGAACTCCTTCGCGAGCTTCTCGCTGGTCGCGCGTTCGGCGTCGCTGCCCCACGGCAGCACGATCGATGCCCCGCGCGTCACGAGCGCCTGCCCCAGTTCGATCCACGCGGCTTCGGGCCACTGCTTGTCCGCGCGGGACGTTGCGTGGACGAACACCACGTAGGGCACCGGCAGATTCAGACCGAGCGCGGACACGGCGAGCGTCGCGCGGCGCGTGTCGAGGCCGAAGTCGATATCGTCGGTCATCTGCGGGCGCGGCAAATCGAGTGCGGCGGCCACGAGCTGACGCGTGCGCTCGACGACGTGCGTGCGCGGCTCGATGGGCACGCGGCGGTCGTAGAAGAAGCGCACCGGCCATTCGTAGCCCGCGCCGTCCGTGCGATTGCCGAGTCCGACGAGCGGCCCGCGCGCCCAGCTTGCGACCCATGCGGTCTTGATGAGCCCCTGGCAATCGATGACGAGATCGTACTTTTCGGCGGCAAGGTCGCGCCTGAACTTGCCGATCTCGCGCCAGTTCGCAGCCGAGGCGAAGCCCTTGCGCCAGCGACGCAGCGAGAACGGGATCGCGCGGCGCACGCCATTCACCAGTTCGACGAGGCTCGCGAAGCTCTCTTCGACGAGCCAGTCGATCTGCGCATCGGGATAGCGGCGACGGATGTCGGCGATGGCCGGCATGTTGTGGACGACGTCGCCAAGCGACGACACGCGGACGATCAGGATCTTTTGCACGCTGTGAACGGGTGGCGCGGCTTGCGCGATGGAAGAAGAACGGGAAGCGGGGATTTTAGCGCGGCACGCTTGTCCGCCGCCCAATAAAAAACGGCGCGACCCTTCGATCGCGCCGCTTCGACACATCACGAACTCAGAACGGCAGTTGCGCGTCCGGCTTCTCCGCAAGAATCACGCGGCGGAAGTCTTCCTGAATACGCTTGAGCGCCTCTTCGCTGTCCGCCTCGAAACGCATCACCACAACCGGCGTGGTATTCGACGAACGCGCGAGACCGAATCCATCCGGATACTCGACACGCAAGCCATCGATCGTCAGCACGTCATCCGCGCCTTCGAACTTCGCCGACTTCTGCAGACGCCCGATGAGCTCGAAGTTCTCGCCTTCCTGCAGCTTCAGCTGCAATTCAGGCGTCGAGAGCGAGTTCGGCAGATCGTTCAGCAGCTTGCTCGGATCGTCCACGCGCGACAGGATTTCGAGCATGCGCGCGCCGGTGTAGAGGCCATCGTCGAAACCGTACCAGCGATCCTTGAAGAACACGTGACCGCTCATTTCGCCCGCGAGCGGCGCGCCCGTTTCACGCAGCTTCGCCTTCACGAGCGAGTGGCCCGTCTTCCACATCACCGGTTCGCCACCCTGCTCGCGCACCCACTTCGCGAGATTGCGCGTGCACTTCACGTCGTAAATGATCTGGCCGCCCTTGTTGCGCGACAGCACTTCCTGCGCGAACAGCATCAACTGACGGTCCGGGAAAATCACTTGCCCGTCCTTCGTGACGACGCCGAGACGGTCGCCGTCGCCATCGAAAGCGAAGCCGATCTCCGCGTCCGTTTCCTTCAGCGCCTTGATCACGTCCTGCAGATTCTCGGGATGCGCCGGGTCCGGGTGATGGTTCGGGAAATTGCCGTCGATGTCCGTGAACAGTTCGACCAGTTCGCAGCCGAGCGCCTTGAAAAGACGCGGCGCGAGACCGCCCGCGACGCCGTTGCCCGCATCGACCACGATCTTCATCGGGCGCACCGGCTTGATGTCCGAGACGATGCGATCCAGATAGATCTGCGATACATCGAACTCCGTATAGCTGCCTTCGCCCGACTCGAAGTCGTCATTCACGATGCGCTGATACAGGCCCTGAATCTGCTCGCCATAGATGGCCGCGCCGCGCAGCACCATCTTGAAGCCGTTGTAATCGGGCGGATTATGGCTGCCCGTCACGACGATGCACGAATCCACGCGACGCTCGCCCGACGGCAGCGGCAGCGGCACGCTCGCCGCGAAGTAGCCGACAGGCGTCGGCACCATGCCGATATCGATGACATCGACGCCCGCCTCGCGCAGGCCGTCAGCGAGCGCGCCGACGAGTTCCGGACCGGACAGGCGGCCATCGCGGGCCACGACGACGGAATCGCCGCCCTGCTTGCGAATCTCGCTGCCGAAGGCACGGCCGATGTTCTTCGCGACATCCTTGTCCACCGTCTTGCCGACGATGCCGCGAATGTCATAGGCCTTGAAAATGGATTGGGATACCTGGCTCATAAGATGGCTACCTCTTCTGTATTTAATTGATGAATTCTCGGCGATGCAGCCATAAGGGCGTGGCAAGTCGTGGCGACAATAGCGCGCCGACCAGGCCAACATGCGCGCGAACGACTGCGAGGCTCATGTGTCGAGCGTCGGACCATCGCGGGCCTGCCGACGAAACGTTGCAAGCGCCACGCGAGGGCGGGCTTCGGTTCGCACTTATAATCGCTGTCTTTCAGCGCTTTCGATGTTGCGCGTCGCGGTTCAAGCCTGCGCATTCATTCTAATCCAATGCCCAAACGCTCTTTCGCCTTCAGGCCGACGAATGAGTCGCCTTCGCGCGCAACCGCACATAAGTTGATCGTTGACGCAGCTTTGTTACGTGGTGCGCAACACGGCAAGCGGGCTACGGTAGCACGGCGCGTGCCCGGCATCGTCCACGGTTGCGCCGCATGAAAGTGCTGACGCGCTCGGGCAATCCGGACGTCGCCCGGGCGCTCGCCAACATCGTCTGGCTCGGGCTCGAGCGGCTCACGCAGATCGCCATGGCCATCGTCATCTCGGGACTGCTCGCGCGCTATCTCGGCCCCGATGCATTCGGCAAGTGGCAATACGCGAACACGCTGCTGCTCGTCATTGCACCGATTACATGGGTCTGCGGTGCGGAGATTCTCGTCCCCACCATCGTCGATAAGCCGCCCGCGCAAACCGGCGCGGTGCTCGGCAGCGCATTCGTGTTGCGCATGGGCGTGTCGATCGTCGCGCTGCTTCTCACATGGACATGGATTGCAATGGGCGGCGCCGATCCACTGGTCGGCGCGATGCTCGCGGGCCTGGCCGTGACGCTGCTCTTTCGCGAGCCGTTCATCGGCGTGATCAACGCGTGGCTGCAAAGCATGACCTACAGCAAGCCGCAATTGATCGCGAGCATGATGACGGCCATCGTCAAGGCTGCGCTCGTCTATGCGCTCGTGCGCGTGGCGGCGGGCGCGGCGAGTTTCGGCTGGCTATGGGCGCTCGAAGCGGCTGCGATTGCAGGCGCGCTCGTGTTCTATTACATGCGCCGGCATGGCGGCACGCTCGGCTGGCGCTTCGATCGCGCGCTCTTCCGTCATTTCGCGAGCGCGGGCACGGTCTTCTGGATCGGCCTCATTTGCATGTATCTGTTCCTGAAGCTCGACCGGTTGATGCTCGCGCATCGCGTATCGTTCGCGGAACTCGGGCTCTATTCCGCCGCGCAGCAGCTCAACGAAAACTGGATCGCGCTGGCGCTGATGCTCTCGCAAACCATCGCGCCGGCGTTCGTGTATCGCGTGACCGACACCGCGCGGCTCAAGCGCAACCTGCTGCGCCTTTTCGCGATGACCACCGTGCTGATGATCGCGGGCGCAGCCGTGCTCGATGCGCTCGCGGGCTTCATCATCGCGCGCGTGTTCGGGCCGAACTATGCGGGCGCCGCCGATATCTTCCGCTGGGCCGTCTGGCTCTCGGTGCCCGCGGGCATCGAAGCAATCGGCAATCTCGTGCTGCTCAAGTATCAGGCGAAGTACGTGCTGCTCTCCAAGTGGCTGCTTGCGCTTGCCGTTGCGTCCGCGGTCAATGCGTTCGCCATTCCGCGCTTCGACGGCTATGGCGCGTTGGCCGGACTGGCGGCGGGTTATGTCGCGGCGGCATCGGTCAACTTCTACTACATTCGTTTCCGGCTGCGCGCATGACCGATCTCTCCGACGTAGCCGTCCTGATTCCCGCATTCAACGGCCAGGCCGATGTCGAACGCACGCTCGCATCATTCAGCGAGGCGTCGCGTGTGCGCGTCGTGATCGTCGATGACGGCAGCGCGCCGCCCATCGTCGCGCCTGTCATCGACGGCCTCGACATCCACATCGTGCGCATGGCGAAGAACGGCGGCATCGAGCGCGCATTGCAAGCCGGCATCGACGCGCTCGCTGAACGCGGCTTCCGGTACGCGGCCCGCATCGATGCCGGGGATCTCGCAACGCCAGGCCGTCTTGCAGCACAACGCGCGTATCTCGAAGCGCATCCACGCGTTGCCGTCGTCGGCATGTGGACGCACGTCGTCGGCATGAACGGCGCCCCGCTCTTCGATCTCAAGCCGCCCACCGATCCCGCCGCGATCCGCCGCATGATGCTCGCGCGTTCCTGCTTCGCGCATCCGTCGCTGATGCTGCGTGTCGATGCGGTGCGCGAAGTCGGCAATTATCGGGCGACGTATCGTGCCGCCGAAGACCTGGATTTGCTGTTGCGGCTGTTGGCGCGCCATGACGGCGCGAACCTGCCCGAATTCGGGCTCTACTACGAGCTGAACGAAAGCGGCATCAGCGCGACGAAGCGGCGAACGCAAGCACTGTCAACCCTGCGGCTGCAACTGCGTTACTTCCGTGCGGCGAATCCATTCGACTGGATCGGCGTTGCGAAGAGCATGGCCCATCTGCTGCTGCCGTATCGCGCGCTGCGTGCGCTCAAGGCAAGGCTGTTCAAAGCTGCATCGCGCTAAAACCAAAACTTCCGGATGAACGAACAAGAGTCCAGCCTACGCATCGCCCTCGTGTGCAACACGGCGTGGGCCATTTATACGTATCGGCGCGGCGTGTTGCGCATGCTGACCGAACGCGGCGCACACGTGACCATCATCGCGCCGCGCGATCGCACGTTCGAACCGCTGATCGAAATGGGCTGCCGTTGCGTCGAATTGCCGGTGGCATCCAAAGGCACGAATCCGCGTGAAGACCTGAAAACCATGAGGGCGCTCTACCGCGAGTATCGCGCGAGCCGTCCGCATCTCGTCTTTCACTACACGATCAAGCCGAACATCTACGGCTCGCTTGCCGCGACGCTCGCGCGCGTGCCGTCCATCGCGGTGACGACCGGTCTCGGTTACGTGTTCATTCAGAAGAGCCGTACCGCGCAGATCGCGAAGCGGCTTTATCGTTTCGCGTTCCGCTTTCCGCGCGAAATCTGGTTCCTGAATCGCGACGATCATCAGGCTTTCGTCGATGAAAACCTGCTCGCGCATCCGGATCGCGCGCGTCGGTTGCATGGCGAAGGCGTCGATCTCGATGACTTCGCGCTCACGCCCCTGCCGCGCCGCGAAGACTTCGTGTTCATCCTGATCGGGCGGCTACTGTGGGACAAGGGCGTGGCCGAATATGTCGAGGCGGCCCGGCGTTTGCGCCGCCGCTATCCGCACGCGCGTTTTCAGTTGCTGGGACCCGTGGGCGTCGACAATCCCAGCGCGATCAGCCGCACGGACGTAGAGGCGTGGGAGCGTGAGAATATCGTCGAGTATCTGGGCGAAGCGAACGACGTGCGCCCGCTCGTGGCGGCAGCGGATTGCGTGGTGTTGCCGTCGTATCGCGAAGGCGTGCCGCGCACGCTGATGGAAGCGTCCGCGATGGGCCGGCCGATCGTCGCCACCGATGTTCCCGGCTGCCGCGAAGTGGTCGAACACGGCGTCAACGGCTTCCTGTGCGAAGTGAAGAGCGCGGACAGCCTCGCCGATCAGATGGAACACATGCTGACGCTGCCATTCGAAGAACGCGAGGCGATGGCGCAGCGTGGCCGCGAGAAAGTCGCCCGCGAATTCGACGAGAAAAATGTCGTCGAACGATACAAGAGCACAATACACGCCATTACCGGCATTTCACTCTGAACCGCGCTTCCTGGAGAGCATCACCATGAATGGCACGAACCCAAGCGCCAACGGCATCAAAGGCACCATCCTCGTGACGGGCGGCGCGGGCTTCATCGGCTCGCATACGTGCGTGGAACTGCTCGATGCGGGCTACGGCGTCGTGGTCATCGACAACCTCGTGAACAGCCGTGCGGAATCGTTGAAGCGCGTGGAGCGCATCACGGGCAAGCGCGTGGCCTTCTATCAGGAAGACGCCCGCGATGAAGCCGCGCTCAACCGCATCTTCGACGCACATCCGATCACCGCCGCGATCCACTTCGCCGCGCTGAAGGCCGTGGGCGAATCGGTTGCAAAGCCGATCGACTATTACAGCAACAACATCGGCAGCCTGCTTGCGGTGCTGAAGGTGATGGGCGAGCGCAACGTGCGCAACTTCGTGTTCAGTTCGTCGGCGACGGTGTACGGCGTGCCGCAATCGGTGCCGATCGACGAATCCTTCCCGTTGTCCGCGACGAATCCCTATGGCCAGTCGAAGCTCATCGCCGAGCAGATTCTGCGCGATCTCGAAGTCTCCGATCCGTCCTGGCGCATCGCAACGCTGCGCTATTTCAACCCGGTCGGCGCGCACGAAAGCGGGCTCATCGGCGAAGATCCGGCGGGCGTGCCGAACAACCTGATGCCTTACGTCGCGCAAGTGGCGGTCGGCAAGCTCGAACGGCTGCGCGTGTTCGGCAGCGATTACGATACCCATGACGGCACCGGCGTGCGCGATTACATCCACGTCGTCGATCTCGCGCGCGGACACATCGCCGCGATCGACGCGCTCAAGCGGCTGGATCGCAGCTTTGTCGTCAATCTGGGCACGGGGCAAGGCTACAGCGTGCTGGATGTCGTGAAGGCGTTCGAGCGTGCGTCCGGCAAGCCCGTGCCGTATGAACTCGTGCCGCGCCGTCCGGGCGATGTCGCCGCCTGCTACGCCGACCCCGGCGCCGCGTTGTCGCTGATCGGCTGGCGCGCGGAACACGGCATCGAACGCATGTGCGCCGATCACTGGCGCTGGCAGTCGCAGAATCCGCAAGGGTTCGCTTAAAGTCGCGCCGCGCGCTGCATCGCGCGATGTTTCGATCGATGCAGCGCGCTGTCATCAACCGGTCCATTTTTCATGCTTAGTTTCGCGCTTGCTTTTCTGGTCTCGCTCTTCGTGACCTTGTTGATCGTGCGCTTCGCGCACTTGCAGGAAGGCGTGCTCGGCGACACCGATCTCGCCGGCGTGCAGAAGTTTCACGCGCGGCCGGTGCCGCGCATCGGCGGTGTCGGCATCCTGTGCGGGCTGACCGCATCGGCCGTGCAGTTGCGATGGAGCTATCCGTTCGTGTCGGCCGGCATACTCGGCATCATTGCGTGCGGCATGCCCGCGTTTCTATCGGGGCTTCTCGAAGACCTCACCAAACGCGTGACGCCCCTCGTTCGCCTTCTCTGCACGATGGCCGCAGCGGGTCTCGCGTATGCGCTGCTGAACATCGCAGTGACGCGCATCAGCGTGCCGCCACTCGATTTCCTGCTCTCCTACGCCGTCATTTCTTGCGCGGTGACAGTGCTCGCCGTTGCGGCGCTCGCGAATGCGGTGAACATCATCGACGGCTTCAACGGCCTTGCATCGATGGTCACGTTCATGATGTTCGCTTCGCTCGCTTACGTCGCGTTCCAGGTGCATGATCCGATCGTTTTGTCGGGATCGCTCATCATGATGGGCGCGGTCATGGGCTTCTTCATCTGGAATTTTCCGGCGGGCCTGATCTTTCTCGGCGATGGCGGCGCGTACTTCGTCGGCTTCATGCTGGGCGAACTGTCGATCATGCTCGTCATGCGCAACCGCGATGTCTCCGCGTGGTATCCGGTGCTGCTCTTCATGTATCCGATCTTCGAGACCTGCTTCTCGATCTACCGCAAGAAGTTCATTCGCGGCATGTCCCCCGGCATTCCCGATGGCGTGCATCTGCACATGCTGGTCTACAAGCGGCTGATGCGATGGGCGGTCGGTGCGCAGAACGCACGCGAGATCACGCGGCGCAATTCGCTGACGTCGCCTTATCTGTGGCTGCTGTGCCTGATCGCCGTGATTCCCGCGACGCTGTTCTGGCGGCATACGGTGCACCTGTTTTGCTTCGTCGTGGTGTTCGCGGTGACTTACGTGTGGCTGTATGTGAGCATCGTGCGCTTCAAGGCGCCGCGCTGGATGGTGTTTCGCAGGCCGCACACGGCAAAGAAATAGCGCCATCAATCGCATGAAAAACGCCGCCCTTTTCGGGCGGCGTTTTTGTTTCACGCCTTATTTCAGGTGCTTTTTGAAGAAATCGGCGGTTCGGCCATTGGCGAGTTTCGCCGCGGCGGCATCGTAATGCGCGCCCTGATTGCGTGCGAACGCATGATGGCAGCCGGGATACGTGTACGCCTCGACGTTCTCGCGTCCCTGCACCGCCGCGAGCACGCGATTGCGCGCATCGGCATTGATGAATTCGTCTTCTTCCGCCAGATGAATGAGCAACGGAATCTTGATGTTCGGCACTTCGCTCAAATGCTGGTCCGTGCCGCCGCCGTAATACGACACTGCGGCATCGACATCCGTGCGCGCCGCGCTCAGGAAGGACAGCAGCCCGCCGAGACAGAAGCCGATGGAGCCGATCTTGCCCTGCACCTGCGATAGCCCGCGCGCGAAGCCGATGGTCGCCGCGATGTCCTCGACGCCCGTGTTGAGGTCGAATGCGGTGTAGTACTTCATCGCCTGCTGCCATTCGGCTTCGGTGCGATCCGTGAGATTCACGTTGGGCTCGAGCCGCCAGAAGAGGTCCGGGCATAGCGCCACGTAGCCCTGTCGCGCGTATTCGTCGGTGGTTTCGCGCATGTCACCGTTGATGCCGAATATCTCCTGAAGAACGACGACGGCGGGTGCGGGCGTTTGCGTGGGAAAGGCCACGTAGGCGTCGAAGTCGCCATCGGGCGTCGAGATGCTGAGCATGTCGGACATGAAGTCTCCTTCCAAGAGGGCTGCGGCATCTCTTCTGATACGCGAAAAACGACGGATGCGCCAGCGAACATTTCGCTGACGCGAGTCGCCGTGCAATCCTTACGCGGGCGCAGCGCCCGGCAGACCGCGCGTGACGCCGCGTGCGACGGCCAGATATTGCGCAGCGGTATCGGCGAGCGTGAGGCCGTTGAGCGGCCGGTGCGAACGCGGTTGCGTCAGTGCGGCAACGAGGGCATCGGCGTAGGCGGCGGTATCGTCGGGATCGCACAGATGCACGCCGGGAAAATCCGCCGCGAACGCAAACGGGCGGATCGTGCTCGCGACCACCGGCACGCCTGAGGCGAGCGCCTCCAGAAACGCGATGCTGTGTCCTTCGGAACGCGAGGGCATCGCGAAGACGCTCGACGAAAACAGCAGTTCCGCGATATCCGAACGCGGCCCCTGCAGCGTCACGTGATGCGACAGGCCGAGCTTGTCGATGAGATCGCCCACGGCCGCGTGATACGCCGGATCTTCGATCACGCCGCACAAAAGCAGGCGCGCGTCGCGCACGCGCTCGACGACCCGCTGAAACGCATGCACCGTCGAAAGCTGGTTTTTCACCGACGTATAGCGTCCGATCTGCACGATCTGCTTCGATGCGTTAGCTGCGCCATCTGCGGTACGCATCGAGAAGCGCGACATGTCGACGCCGTTCGGGATCAGCGTCATCGACGGATGGCGGCCGACGGCGCGCACGTAATCGTCGATATTCGCGGGCGATACCGCGATCACCGCGCGCGCACGCCGCGACAACATGCGTTCGACACGCCGGAACATCGCGCTTTCGAAATCGTTGGTGGCCGAGTGCATCACGTAGACGACCGGCACGCCGAGCGGCAACATGCGCGCATAGAACGCGGGGATTGTCGCGTGAGCGAAGATCACGTCCGCGCGATACGCGCCGATGGTCCGATACAGGCTCAACAGCTTGCCGACGCGGCCTTGCGCGCGCTGCGGAAAGAGACACTGCACGCCGTTTGCAACCAGCTCCGCCTGCAACGCGGTGAAGTCGTCATGCGCGGGCGTGAGCGATGCGATCGCGACCGTCTGCCCGCCGCGTTGCTGATGTATCGCCAGGTCCTTCGCCAGCACTTCGGCGCCGGAAAGACGCGGCGCGAGCACGAGATGAATTATCCGCATTACGCCTCCCTCACGCTTCGATAGAGCATCCATGCAGCAGCCGAACCGAGGCCCGCTGTCATCGCCCATGCAATGCCCGTCACGCCCCACAGATGCATCGCGACGGGCACCGTCACGCACAGCACGATCGCCTGAATGATCGACGCGTGCGTCGCGACCTTGGGCATGCCGACGGCACGCAGCCACGACACGAGCACGGCGATGACCGCGCCTATCGCCATGTTGATGACGAAAATCCTGAAGAGCGGCACCGCCGAAAGCCACGCCGGTCCGAGCACGAGATTGAAGAGCGGTTCGGCGGCGATGCGCAGCACGATCACGAGCACCGTCAGTCCCACGCCCGCGAGCATCAGATAGCGGCGAAACAGCTTGCGCGCGCCCGCGACGTCACGCCGATGATGCTCGGAGAATGTCGGAAACAGATACTGCGACATGGCGATGGCGGCATCGGCGAGCAGCATCTGCGCGAGCTTCGACGACATTTGATACGCGCCCAGTTGCATCGGCCCGAGCAGCTTCGCGACGACCACCTTGTCGAACTGATTGAGCAGCAGATTGACCACACTGCCCGCCCAGATCCATCGGCTGAAGTTGACGTAGTGCGAGATGCCCGCGAACGAAAAGCGCATGGGCGGACGCGGCGACATGGCGGTCCACGTCAGCGTGGTCTTCAGCAACTCGCCCGCGACGAGCCCGATCAGCACCGAATAGGCGCCCGCGCCGGATAGCGCGCATACGAGCCCCACGGCGCAATCCGTGAACGCCGCCGATGTCTCCACGCCCGCCAGCGTCTGAAAGCCTCGCTGCCTCGTCACGATGAAATACGCAGGCGATGCGATGCCGCGCAGGATCGGCAAGACGGCCGCGAGCAGAATCAGCCCGATCGAGCCGCTCATATGGAACTGGCTCGTCATCAACGGTGCGAGCGCGGCAAGCAGAAGGCCGATCAACACGCCGCGCATCGCGAGCGTGGACCATACCGCGCCGAGCTGGTCGTTCGTCGGTGCGTCACGCCCCTGCACGACGGCTTGTGCAAGCCCCGTATCGGACAAGGATTCGGCGATAGCCACCGCAAGCAGTGCGATGCTCACCGCGCCGATCGCTTCAGGCCCGAGTATGCGGCCGATGGCCAGGAACTTCACGGCCACGAAGCCGCGCACGGCCACTTGCTGAAGGAGCACCCAGAACGCTGCATCGTGCTCGAATCGCGCGCGTGCTGGCAAGAAAGGTAGCCGGACAGATCTCACTCAATTTCCCCGCGCTGCTGTTTATTCAATATGCTTTTGTGGCGCGGCGACAGGTCGGTATCGCGCGCGTTTCAGGCGACTGACGCAAAGTATCGTGAGCGCATGCGCTTTGGACGACAACGCGTAGTGCTAATCGGCCCTGAGTGGGGTGAGTGCGGGTTGACGGATCGCGTTGCGTGTCCTCGACCACATCGCGCGCTGCGGCCCAGGCCTCAAAATGCACCGTGCCTCAATCCAACATCACCATGCCGGATACCAACAACATGGCGAACGAGACCGTCCTCATCATCGAGCCCGACTTCAGCGGCCATCGCTGGCGCTATGCGGAATGGGCCGCCAACGCCTATATGGAAGCGGGCTATCGCTGCCTCATCGTGACGCAGCCGCGTAACGCGGAGCATCCGCTCGTCGCGAAGATTCGAGAGCAAGGCAGCGATGCGCTGGACATCACCTTCATTGCGCCGCCCGAGAGTCGCAAGGGTCTGTCGTCGATCAGCTATATGCGCTTCCACGAAGAGTTTCGGCATGCCTATGCAATGGCAAGCCGCGAACGCAAGGTCGCGCTCGTCGTCGTGCCTTATGTCGATTACTTCCTGCTCGCGCTGCCCTTCCTGCGCTCGCCATTCGGCAAGACGCCCTGGGTCGGCGTGACGATGCGCTCCAACTTCCATCATCATCTCGTCGGTGTGCGCGCGCCGCGCCGGCCGCTCGTCAATGCGGTCAAGTCGAAGCTCTTTGCGCGTGCGGTGCGCGTCGGCGGCATGAAGACGCTGCTGACCATCGATCCGACCTTGCCCGACTGGTGGAAGCGCAACGCCGGCCGTCGAGGACGCACGGCGATCGAATATCTCGCCGATCCGTTTCCCGATGCACACGCGGCGGAACCTTCGGCGGCGAAGCAACGGCTCGGGCTTTCGCGCGGCAAACATGTGCTCGTGTATGGCGCGATCAACGATCGCAAGGGCCTCTTCGAACTCATCGATGCGCTCGCCACGCGCAACGGCGATGCGCTCGCGCCGACGCTCATCATCGCCGGCAAGCAGGACGACGACGCGCGCGCATTGCTGAGCGCGGCGGTCGCGAAGCTCACGCCCGCGCCTATCGTAATCGACCGCTTCATCTCGAGCGAGATGGAGCTTGACCTCTTCTCCGCGTGTGACGTGGTGTGGCTCGGCTATAAAGGCCACTACGGCATGAGCGGCGTGCTCGTGCAGGCGTTCCGCTTCGGCAAGCCGGTTGTCGCGACGGCCGATGGACTGATCGGCTGGTTCTGCCGCACGGGCGATCTGGGACCGGTCATCGATGATCTGTCGTCTGCATCGATCAATCGTGCGCTCGACGATGTGCTCGCGCGACGCACGCGGCCTGTCGTCAAGGGCCATCTGCTCGAACGCAATACGCTCACGCAATTCAAGGAAACGCTGCGTCAGGCAATGGCCTGATGCGTTGCAAATAAAAGCCGGTGCTTGCGATAAGCGCAAGCACCGGCTTTTTCTTTACCACGCCCGATCAAGCCTGACGTCCCGCCACTTCCGATACGTCGATCTTCCGCTTCGCCGGAAACAACGCATCGCGGATGCGAAGGAACGGGAATTCGACAGCGCGCGTCGTCACATAGCCCACGACGATGGCGATGGCGAACTGCGCCGCCATGATGACGCCCCACGCGGGTATCGCCGGCAAATGCAGGGCCGCAGCCTTGCGGATGAGCATGTCGCTCGGCGCGAGCGCCAGCGAATGCCACAGATAGATGCCGTACGAGTACACGCCGATCCATCCGATCACGCGATAAACCAGCGTTCCGCGCACGCGCCCGGAGTATTCGAGCGTCAGCACGATCAGCGCGCAATAGCCGAGCGCCTGCACGGTATAACCGATGCTTTGATCGACCGATGCGTTCTTCGTGCCGAGCACGAGCCACAGCACGAGCGCCGCGACGAGCGCGACCAGCATGCCCTTTCTCTCCGCGATGCCGCGATACACCGCAGGCTTGAGCCAGTAGATCGCGGCGAGCATCACGCCGAACAGCAGGCTGTCGATGCGGTATTGCGTATAGAAGAACGTGCCCTGAAGATCGCCGTTATAGACCGCGATGCTGCGCGCAATCAATACCGCGACACAGATGCCGGCGAGCACGGTCAGTATCGTATTGACGCGCGTTTGCCAGCGCGAGAACACGATCAGCAACAGCGGCAGGAACAGATAGAAATGCTCCTCCACCGCGAGGCTCCACGTCTGCGCCACCGACGAGCCGAAGTAGTTCTGCATGTGCGTGAGGTTCTGCACGAGGAACGTATCGGTCGGATGCCGCCCCACGATCACATGGAAAAGAATCAGCGCATAGTACGCGGGCCATATCTTGAACATGCGCCGCACGATGAAGCGCCCTGCATCGATGCGCCCTTCCTGCGCGTATTGCTTGAGCAGCAAGCCGCCCACGAGAAAGCCGCTCAGCGTGAAGAAGAGATTCACGCCTTCGTGGCCGAAGCTCTTGAGCGGATATTCGATGGCGGCAATGAACGCACTGCCCGTCGGATACGAATGAAAGTGAAACCCCATGACTGCGATGATGGCAAGTCCCCGGATGAAATCGAGCTCGATCGATCGATTGGGTCCTGGCATGCGTGTGGCGCCGAAAAGGCTCATGGCCTTCCCCCTGTCTGCGAAGGTCTTGTTTGTATTGGATGCCTCGCCGCCCGGGTCCTCATATCGGCGCACGCACGCGCATCGCGATTATCGTGGTCTCACACCGGTGTTCCGGCAGTGCAATGTTCGTTCGGGAAACGCGGTGCGATCCGCCAGAATCGCGTGCTTAGCCGACAGCGCATCTCGTGCTGCGTGCCCTCGGCAACACACGAAGGATGCGCGGCGAACGAGCGTGGTGCGGCGCACATGGCCATCCGTCGATTCGCGCCGAAGACTAGTCGCTAAACGCCGCGCCGGCGGCTCGCGCTTTTGCCCGCTGATATATTCGACGCACAAATACGGGGTACCCGGGGACCGTCGCTCGAGCTTCACGCAAGCACACGACACGCGACTTCAGGCTTCCAGGGCACGCACCGGCTCAATGCCGCGAAGCCATCTAAAGAGAACGCCATGCGCAACAAGTTCGCCGTCGTCTGGATCTGGCTTTTTCTCCTGCCGCTCGCATTCGACTTCAAGGCCGCAGAAACCGCCAGCAAGGCCATACAGATACTGCTCACCATTCCCGCGATAGGCGCGGGCTGCGCGCTGCTAATGATCGCGCCGCGCTTCGCAGAGCGCTCGCGCTTGCGCACGATCATCACCTCGCTCCTGCTCGTCACGATGCTCGGCAGCGTCGCCACGCAAGTGCTGCAAGGGAACGATTCGGGCAACTACATGCGCGTGATCCTGCCGTTCCTGCTGATGCTGCTCGGCTATTTCGTCGCCTGCCGTCCGTGGGATTCGCAGCGGCTCGAACAGATCGAGCGGGCGATGTTCTGGTCGATGGTCGCATCGCTCGTCTTCAGCTTCGCCTATGGCATGGCGACCGGCGGCGGACTGGAGAACGTTCGCTTTCGCATCGTGTCCGTTACGTTCCTCTGCCTGCAAGGCTTGCTGTTGCATGAGTTCGTCGTCGCGAAGCGCATGACGAAGCTCACCGTGCTGCTGTTTCTTGCCACGGTCGTGATCGAGCTGCTGAGCGTCACGCGCAGTCTGCTCGTCGGCACGGTGCTGCTGTTCGCATTCGCGACGTGGCTCGCCGCGCCTTCGGCCAGGCATCTCTTCAAGGCGGGACTGCGCGCGGTCATGATCGCCGCGCTGCTCGGCGCAATGGTCGCTGCGTCCGCCGCGTTCTTCCCCGCCGTCGCCGAGCACTGGTCGCAGCGCATGTCGTTCGCAAAGGCCACGGAATCCGGCCGCGATCCGACGACCATCACGCGTCTCGCTGAAATGAAGGACCAGTACGACCAGACGATGTCGGACACGCTGTCGGTCTTCGTCGGCAAGGGCTACGGCCACGACTATCGTTATTCGCCCGACTATCTGCCGGACCTTGCAGGCCAGTTCACGCCGAAGGATTTCTACGCGATCAAGGAATGGGCGGCCGGCCACAACTTCTGGGTGTATCAGTTCTTCGCGGGCGGCGTGCTGTTCGGCATTGCGTTGCCGATCGCATTGCTGTGGGCGCTGTATCGCGGGTCGATGGCTTATCGTGCGTGGCGGCGCCGCTCGCCCGATGCGATGTATCTGCCGGTGCTCGGCCGCGCGCTGCTCGTCGTCGCCGCGCTGCCCGCAACGTCCGTTGGCGGCAATCCGCTCGGCAATCGCTTCTCCGGCATCGTGTTCGGCGTCGCGCTCGGTCTGCTCGTGGCGGCCTTCGCACGCATCGCTCAGAACATGCGGATGCGGGCCGCACATGCTTCGGCGCACGAGGCATCGATGAAAAGGCGTCATGGCGGCGGCATGCGTCCGGACGTGCATCCGAACTACGATCCGCATTACGGGCCGATGCCGGACATGCTGCCTCTGCACGCGGCCGCCATCACGCACGATCATCACGCAAAGGACCGTCGCGAGCCGCCATCGGGCGCGGGTTCGCTCGCACCGTCCGCGTGATGACAACGACAACGACCTCAGAACTCGTCGCTTCATGAAAATTCTGCATCTGCTGTCCACCGTCGATCCGCGCGCAGGCGGCCCAACAGAAGGCGTGCTGCAAAGCGGCCTCAGCATGCGTGCGATGGGCCATGAAATCGAAGTCGTCTCGCTCGATGCACCGGACGCGCCTTATCTCAAGGCGTTTTCTCTGCGTCTGCATGCGCTCGGTCCGTCGCGCGGATTCTATGGACTATGCTCGCGGCTCGTGCCCTGGCTCACGGAACATGCGCCGCGCTTCGACGCGGTCATCGTCAACGGTCTCTGGCAGTACCACAGCTTCGGCGCGTGGAAGGCGCTGCGCGGCAGCAACGTGCCGTACTACGTGTTTCCGCATGGCATGCTCGATCCGTGGTTCAAGCGCACGTATCCGCTCAAGCACCTGAAGAAGTGCCTGTATTGGCCGTGGGCCGAATACCGCGTGCTGCGCGATGCAAAACGCGTGCTCTTCACGACGCAAGAGGAGCGCCTGCTCGCGCGCGAATCGTTCAGGCTATATCGTGCGAACGAAGAAGTGGTGTCGTTCGGCACGCGCCAGCCGCCCGCCGATTCGACGACCTTGCGCCACGCGTTTCTGTCGAAGTTTCCGCAGCTCGCGGGCAAGCGCTCGATTCTTTTTCTGGGCCGCATCCACGAGAAGAAGGGATGCGATCTGCTGCTGAAGGCCTTTGCCGCCGTGCGCGATATCGACCCTCGCGCGCATCTGGTGATGGCCGGTCCCGACGATGGCGAATGGGCCGCGCAACTGCGCTCGCTCACGAAGGAGCTCGGCATCGGGGACCGCACGACGTGGACGGGCATGCTGACCGGCGACCTCAAGTGGGGCGCGTTCCGCACGAGCGATGTATTCGCGCTGCCGTCGCATCAGGAAAACTTCGGCATTGCCGTGGCCGAGGCGCTCGGCTCAAAGCTGCCGGTGCTCATCTCCGACAAGGTCAACATCTGGCGCGAAGTGAAGGAAGACGGCGCGGGCATCGTCGCGAGCGATACGATCGACGGCACCATCGACGCGTTATCGGCATGGCTGCGCATGGATGCGAACGCGGTAGCGGCGATGCGTGAGCAAGCGCTCGCCACCTTCACGCAGCGCTTTGACGTCGATGCGATGTCGAAAGACCTCGTGCGCGTGCTGCGCGAAACGTCCAGCCGGCGCGACGGCGGGCTCACGCGCGGGCTGGTCAGCGAGGCGGCCGGATAACGCTCGCGAAGCGGTTCTGCACCGCGATTATCTTGCTCGCGCAGTCGTCGTAGTCCGAGCCCTTCGCGCGCTCCGGGCCATACATGCCGCGGCATTGCGCATAGAGCGCGATGGCCGCGCCATTTCCCTTCGCCACGCGCGTGGCCGAATAAACCGGCTTGCCCGAACGCGAAGGCAGGTCGCTTTCTATGGCGGAAGCATCGGAGCGAATCACAGGCTGATTCGAATTCTGCTCGATATAACGCTTCGTCATATCCCACATTGCATCGCATTGCGCGGCGTCGCGGCACTCGACTGTCGCGTTGCGCTGCGCCGTCTCCAGCGCCTGTTCCGAGCGCGTGAAACCCTGAGCCTTCAGCGCTTCCTTCTCGGGCGAGGAACAGGCTGCGAGCAACATCGATGCAACGGCAATGGCAATGACAGTGAGCTTTTTCACGGGCGATCCAGTTGAAGCGATGAACGGATGCCGATTATAGCCAGCAAAGAAAACGCCACCGGTCTTCCGGACCGGTGGCGCCCCCTTCCCCTACATGCCAGGCTTTACGCCAGGTCTCCCCGCATATGCATTGCCGATGTCGACGCCGCCATCGGCAGCGTCTCGGTCTGTTTCTCGTGGCGCATCGGTCTGCCCGATGCCGTGACGATCGTCGGCGCGGTATCGTCACTCTTGATGACGCGCTGAAGATGGCCGGCCAGTCGCAAGGTCAGCGCAGCGATGGTGATCGTCGGGAAATTCGCGCCGACGGTCGGGAACACCGAACTGCCCGCCACATACAGATTGCTCATGCCGTGAACCTTCAGATTGCGGTCCACCACGCCGTTCTTCGGCGAATCGTGCATGCGCGTCGTGCCCATGTGGTGCCACGTGCCTTCGAGTTGCGCCGGCCACGGCTTGCCCTGAAGCGGCTCGTCGAGCGTGACATCGGCGACGCCCCCACGCCGCAGTTCCGTCGCGATATGCGCGACCGTGCGATCGAACGTGCGCTTAACGAGCTCCGTCACCTGCCAGTCCACCTTCACGCGATTCATGCCGAGCGCGTCTTTCTGCGCAGACAGCGTCACGCGGCTGTCGCGATTCGGCTCCGCTTCCACGATGGTCTGAATCTTCACTTCGGTGATGAGCGGACGCGGCTGCAACAGGCGCGCAAGACCGAAACAGGCGGTATCGACGGGATGCGCCATCATCGTGACGAGGTCCGCCGCCATGTTGTAGCCCGGCTGATCCTTCTTGAGCATCGCCTGCTTGGCGCGGATGAGCGCCTCGGAGCCCTTCGTGTTTTCGCCGCGAAACACCGAATAGAACCACGCACGCGCGTTGAGCAGCTTCTCGCGTCTCAGGGTCTTCTGCGTCAGCGCAAACTGCGACGAAATGAACGTGCCGTTCGCGGAGACCGCCTTGTTCTGGTAGTGATACTTGATGTCATAGAGCTTGTTGCGCGCCCACTCCTTCTTGAAGTGCACGCTCGCCGACATGATGCGCGGGTGGTCCATGAAATAGCGGCCGACCAGATCGTTGCCGTTGCCGATACCGGATGCCTGCACCTTGTTCGACGACAGCATCAGCCGCGCATTCTCGATACCGCCCGTCGCCAGCACGAACACCTTCGCGCGAATCGCGAAACGGCGGCCGGACAGCGTGCCGACATCGATCTTCGTGACCGAGCGTGCGTCGGTATCGGTGTCGATGTTCAGCGCATTGGCGTACAGGAACACGCGCACGTTCTTCGCCGCGAGCAGCTCCTTGCGATATACCTTGCCGAAGCGAACTGGCGGGCTGAACTGCGAGATCGTGTCGCGCACGTTGCCGCTCAGGAACGGATGACGCCGCACGTCGGGCCGGTTGATGGCCGCTTCCCAATGCGCGGGATCGAAATTGTTCTCGCCCAGTTGCAGCAATGCATGCGTGCGCTCGTAATAGGGGCGCAGTTCTTCGAGGCCGAAGGGCCAGCCGCTGTCGGCTACCCAGTCGCGCTTCTCGAAGTCCCACGGATCGAGCGGACGACACCATCCGCCCCAGCAATTGCTGCTGCCGCCGAGAAAGCGGCTGCGGCATCCATCGGCGAATTCATAAGGAACCCCAACGTTCTCACCGCGATACAGATCGCGAGTGTCGTTGTCCGCCTTGTATCCGCCGCTTTCGAGCAAAACCGCGCCGATGCCCTGCTTTTCCAGCTCCAGCGCCAGCGTAATGCCGGCGACACCCGCGCCGACGATGCATACCGTGGTCTCGATGACTGCGCCTTCGTCCACGCCCCGGCTGTCAATGAACATGCCCCGTGCTCCTTCTTATTTTCATGCTTTAAGCGATGCCGCGCTGCCGTCTACGATGCAGCGCCCTCGTGATGCCTTGCCCGTCCGTCATGCAGGAAAGCGCTTTCTGATGAATCGCACCGGATTGCCGCCGTACACGCCCTCTGCTTCGAGCGAGCGATGCACGACCGACATCGGCGTGACGAGCGCCGATCGTCCGATGGTGACGCCCATCTGCACGACGCATTTCGAAGTGATCCATACGCCGTCTTCGATCACGATCGGCGCGACCTGCAAATCCATGTTGCCGGCCGCATCGTGCGAGCCGGTCGTGAGAAACGTGCCTTGCGAGATGCACACGTTCGAGCCGATGCGAATGTCGGTCTGGTTATAGATCCACGCATCGACGCCGAACCAGCAGTTGTCGCCCACTTCGAGATTCCAGGGCGCCTTCACGCGGATGGGATGCGGCATCCGACAGTTCTTGCCGATGCGCGCGCCGAACGCCCGCAATAGCGCCACTCGCACGAAGGAAACCGGAATCAGCTTGTTATTGATGAAGCACGCTTCGACGAAGAACCACACGAGTTCGATCAGAAAGCTGCGCTTCGCGACGAAGTTGCCCGGACCCGCGAGCGAGAGATCGATTACATTGCCGCGCCTTACACGGTCTGCGCGTGCGTCACGTGTGTCGTCGCTGCGTCCATCGCTGGGCGCGCCGATGCATCGCTCGTCGATCGCTCTGTCCATGTGATCCCCGGCCTTGTTCGCTGTGCGCTTGATGCGCGTGGTCGCGCGCATTGATTATTCGAATACAAGGTGATGTGCAGTCTTCGTTGCCTGTTCTTCGCATCGGCGCTCATCAACGCAGCCGCATACGGTGAATCGATTATCAGCGAACGTCGAAAAGCGCCACGTGCGCTATGGCACGCTTGGCCGCATCGGCAAGACTTTTGGCGGTACGAGTCGGAGCCTCGACGTAAGCGCTGCCGGTGCGTATGCGAATCGTCATGCCGCGTGAAGTAGCGTACCGATGCATCGGTGAAATCTCTGTACAACGCATGACGAAGCATTCAGGAATGCATGCCGATCACTTGCAACGAGTCCCGGAGGATCGAATGAAACACGAGCTACGCGCGGCGCTCATGCCGCTGATGCTGGCTACATTGATGGCATCGCCGCTCGCGCATGCGGGCAATTTCGCCGATGCCGCGATCACGAAGCAGGCAGGCGGCGGCGCACCGTCAGAGATGGATTTGCTAGGTAGTCCGGATCGATACGCCGATCCGTATGGCGCGCCGGTCAATGGCAAGGGCGGACAGCGCGGGCCGATTACCAATGCGCAGACTGCGCAAGGTGTATCGCCGACGGACAAGCTGCTCGCGCAACAGAATGGCTATGCGGGCAATCCGGGCGCTCGCGCGCAATTGCGGCGTGTCGGACGCAATCCGGATGCGAAGGCGATGATGATGCCCCAGGGCGCGGCGGCAACGCTTTATCGCACGCCGGATGAATTGAAGCCGCCGGCAAGAGCCGCGCGGCCAGTACAGATTTACAAGTCGCCGTATTGATGATGTCATCGGCCGTTCGGCGCACCGAACGGCCGACGCGGTCACTCGATCTTTTCGACTTGCGGCAGGATCGGCGCACGCTCTTTCATGCGGACGATCGGCAGCTCGACTGCATCGCCGCCACGCACCGCTGCCGTATCGCCGACGAGCGACTTCAGGCGTTCCTCGAGCCGCGCGAACACCGATTGCGGCGAGAGTCGTTCCTGTGCGAAGAGGCGCCCTTCTTCGCCATAGCGAGCCCGCAACGCCGGATTGCGCACGAGCATCGAGATCGCATCGGTCAACGCCTCGACGCTTTCCGGCTCGATCACCACGCCGCGCCCCGATACCGCTTCGTATAGCTCGGTGCCGGGATGCGCCATCGCCACCACGGCGCGCGCGCTGGCGAACATGCCGGTGAGCTTCGAGGGCATGACGAGGTCCGCGACATCGCCGCGCTGCGGCAGTACGTGGATGTCCGCGAGATTCAATAGCTCGTTGAGACGCTCGACCGGTTGCAGCGAGAGGAATCGCGTGTTCGGCAAATCCGCGCAACGCTTCTGCAATTCGGCCTTGGTCGCGCCGTTGCCGCAGAAGACGAAGACCACGTCATCGCGCGAAGCGAAGTCCGCGGCGGCGGCCGCCAGCACTTCGAGACCTTGCTTCGCGCCCATGTTGCCCGAATAAAGCACCACTTTCGTGTGCCTGCCGATGCCCAGTTCGCGGCGGAAGGCGCTCGGGCCGTCGAGCGGATAGATCGCGGTGGTATCGACCCAGTTCGGGAGATGAAAGGCATCGGCGGGTGCCACGCCTTTCTTCACCGCGCGCTCGACCATCTTGTCGGATATCGAGGAGACCACGTCGAAACGGCGCATCAGCCAGCGCTCGAACGCCAGTGCGCCACGCGCCGCGCGTGCGTTCCTGAGCAGGCCGAGATCGAATGCCGCGTCTACTTCGAAATCCTGAATATGCAGCCATGAACGCGCGCCGGTGAGACGAGCCAGTGCGAGCGCGCCCGGCGCGTTGGCCAGGCTCGGTGCGATGGTCATCACGACATGCGGACGCCAGAGTCCATGCAGGAGCAGCGCAGGCAGCGACAGCGCCGCGAAGGAGCCGAGGTGCAGCATGCGCTTCAGTCCGCTCGGCTTCTTCGGCACCCACAACGGCGCGCGCGACAGGCGCACGCCTTTGCGCGTCTCGAAGCGAGGCCGCCAGCTCGCATAGCCTTTGCCGACCTTCCATTCCGGATAGTACGGCGGCGCGCAGACGACGCGCACGTCGTGCCCGCTCTGCGCCAATGCTTCCGCCATTTCCGCCGTGTATTTGCCGGTTCCCGTCAGCTCGGGCGCGTAATTCAGCCCGTATATCAGTATTTTCATGTGGTCCCTCGCCCGACAATCGCGCTTCGAGTCCCGGGCGTGTCCTCGTCGCCCGCGAAGCGCCAGCCCTCGATCACTGCGTGTAGTGCGCCCTCCTTCCCCGTGTCGATCGACTCATCAATTCGTCAGCAGCAGCGCACAGCCCCGTGCTATGTTGGCCGCTGCCGACGGCGGATCGAAGCGCTGAATGACATCGCTGCAGCGCCTCGCGACGCCCGCCGTATCGGCGAACGCTTCCAGCGATTTGAGCATGGTTCGATGCAGGCTCGCGACATCCCCCGCAGGAAACGCATACCCCGATACGCCTTCGACGACCAGCTCCGGCACGCAGCCGCAGCTTTCGCTCACGATCACCGGGCATCCATGATTCAATGCTTCGTTCGTGACGAGGCCCCACGGTTCGCGCTTGCTCGGCAACACCATGCACGTCGCGCTGAAGTACTCGCGCGAAAGCGGCGCGTCCTGCAGGCTGCCCAGAAAGTGCACCGCGCCTTGCAAGCCGGCATCGGCTACCTGCTTCTTGAGCTCATCGCCGAGAGGCCCCGTCCCCACGATGCGCAGTTCCGCATTCGGCACGCTCTTTCGCAACAGCTTGAATGCATCGACGAGGGTATCGATACCTTTCTCCGCTGACAAGCGCCCGACGAACAGAAACACCGGCTTGTTGCCCTGACGATGCGCCAGACGGTCAGGAATCACCGTATCCGGCGAAAACGAACGCGGCAATGCAGCGGCCTGGCACGGAATGAAGATCTTCTCCTGCTTCGCGCCGAGCGACATCAGATACTCGCGGCTGCGCGTGCCGAACGCGAAGTAACCATCGCATAGCGCAAAGAACACGCGCTTGGGAATGGACGTCAGCATGCGGCGCGGATTGTCGCGCGCAGTCGAGTCGCAGAACACGGCGCGACGCTTGCCCGTCACGATGCACGCGGCCATCATCGCCCAGTATTCGGGCCGGTGATAACCCGGCAAAACCACGAGGTCCGACTTCGCCTTGAGCACTTCCCAGACGAGTCGCGCGGTCATGCGCCACGTCGGCACGTCTTCATAGCATCCGTTGTAGAGCTTCTTCATCGGATAGCGATGAAACGAGTAATCGACATCGGAGAAGCCGATGCGGTCGTGCTCCGTATCCGCGATCTGCACCATCGAATAGCGGATGGAGCCGGTGCCCGAAATGTTGTGCAGCGCGGACAGCACTTCCCCTTTGTGCCGCGACCACACCACGTTATGAAAGATGGTCACTGAAGCTGACATTATTGTTTTATCCCTGCGAAAGGATGCGTCGCGACTCAGGCGGTCACCAGGGTCTGCGGCATCGATGCATAGCGTTCAAGGAAGTCCTCGTACGTCGCGCGTATGCCTTCTTCGAGCGCGATCGACGCCTTCCATCCCATGCCTTCCAGTTTCGATACGTCGAGCAGCTTGCGCGGCGTGCCGTCCGGCTTGCTCGCATCGAACACGAGTTCGCCTTCGAAGCCCACCACGCGGCACACGGTCTGCGCGAGTTCGCGGATGGTCAGATCGTGGCCCACGCCGACGTTGAACACGCCGTCGTTCACGTCGCTTTCCATGAGGAAGGCCGCGGCGTCGGCGAGATCGTCGACATGCAGGAACTCGCGGCGCGGCGAGCCGGTGCCCCAGACCGGCAGCGTGTCATCGCCGCGCAGCTTCGCTTCGTGCGCCTTGCGCATCAGCGCCGGCAGCACGTGGCTGCTCTTCAGATCGTAGTTGTCGTTCGGGCCGTAGAGGTTGGTCGGCATCACCGAAACGAAGTGCGTGCCGTACTGACGGTTGTAGGCCTCGCACATCTTGAGGCCCGCAATCTTCGCGATGGCATACGCTTCGTTGGTCGGCTCGAGCTCGGATTGCAGGAGATACTCTTCCCTGATCGGCTGCGGGCAGGCCTTCGGATAAATGCAGGACGACCCGAAGAAAACGAGCTTCGACACGTTCCAGCGGCAGGCCGCGTGGATCACGTTCGTTTCGATCGCCAGGTTCTCGTAGATGAAGGAGGCGGGCAACGTCGAGTTCGCGAGGATGCCGCCCACGCGCGCCGCCGCCAGAAACACCACGTCGATCCGATTCTCTTCGAAGAAGAGATTCACGCCGCCCTGATCGGTGAGATCGAGATGCGCCTTCGTTCGCGTGATGATGTTCTGGTAGCCGGCCGCCCTGAGTCGGCGCACCAGCGCCGATCCCACCATGCCCCGATGCCCCGCCACGAAGATTCGTGCTTGCTTGTCCATGGCGCCTTTACTCGTGATGTTCGAGGGCCTTGAAACCGGCGAGCGTGACGAGTGCGTCGCGACGCGCGATCTGATAGTCCGCGCGCACCATCTCCTTCACGAGCGACTGGAACGACGTGGCCGGACGCCAGCCGAGCTTCTCGTGCGCCTTGGTCGGATCGCCGAGCAGCGTTTCGACTTCCGTCGGGCGGAAGTAGCGCGGATCGACGCGCACGATGACCTGCCCCGGACGCAGCTTCGTCTCGCGCCCTTCCACGCGATCGACAATGCCGATCTCATTGACGCCCTCGCCTTCGAAGCGCACGTGCACGCCGAGCTCCGCCGCCGCCTGCTGCACGAACTCGCGCACGCTGTACTGCACACCCGTTGCGATGACGAAGTCCTCGGCCTGCTCCTGTTGCAGCATCATCCATTGCATCTCGACGTAATCGCGCGCATGGCCCCAGTCGCGCATCGCGGAGAGATTGCCGAGATAGAGATCGTCCTGCAGGCCCGCTGCGATGCGCGCGATGGCGCGCGTGATCTTGCGCGTGACGAAGGTCTCGCCGCGCACCGGCGATTCGTGGTTGAACAGAATGCCGTTGCACGCGTACATGCCATACGCTTCGCGATAGTTCACCGTGATCCAGTAGGCGTAGAGCTTCGCCACTGCGTACGGGCTGCGCGGATAGAACGGCGTGGTTTCGCGCTGCGGAATCTCCTGCACGAGGCCGTACAGTTCCGAAGTCGATGCCTGATAAAAGCGCGTCTTCTTCTCGAGGCCGAGAATGCGGATGGCTTCGAGGATGCGCAGTGCGCCGAGGCCATCGGCATTCGCCGTGTACTCGGGTTCTTCGAAGGACACGGCCACATGGCTTTGCGCGGCCAGGTTGTAGATTTCATCGGGCATCACGCGCTGGATGATGCGCACGAGGCTCGTCGAATCGGTCAGGTCGCCGTGATGCAGGAAGAGACGCTGATCCGGATCGTGCGGATCGCGATAAAGATGATCGATGCGGTCGGTGTTGAAAAGCGAGCTGCGGCGCTTGATGCCATGCACCTCGTAACCCTTGTTGAGCAGCAGTTCGGCCAGATACGACCCGTCCTGCCCCGTGATCCCCGTGATCAAAGCAACTTTGCGGTCCATGCGTAACCTCTTGTTTTTCGGTCTGAAAGCGGCGCGCGTGCACGCGCCGCGTTTATTTTTTTATTGCTGGTCTTGCTTGTAGTTTTATTCGGCGATGCTTTCGTAGCCGTAGTAGCCGGCGTACGTGCTGCCCATCAGCATCTTCGATTGCGGCACGTCGGTCAGCAGAACGCCCTTCATGTTCACGCCGCCGTGCTGCAGGCGCTTCATCGTTTCGCCGATTTCCTGCACCTGGTTCTTGCCGTGCCGCACGACGAGCAGGCTCGTGCCGGCATGCTTGCCGATCACGGTCGCGTCGGTGACGGCGAGGACCGGCGGGGTATCGACGATCACCAGGTCGTACATCTGCTTCAGCTGATCGAGCATCTCGCCGAGACGCTCGCTGGCGAGCAGTTCCGACGGATGCGACGGCAACGTGCCCTTCGTGATGAGGTCCACACCGGGCAGCACGTCATGCAGGATCGCGCTCTCGACATCCGCGCCCATCAGGACATCCGACAGGCCCGGCGAATGACGCACGCCGAAGTGCGAGTGGATATCGCCGCGGCGCATGTCGCCGTCGATCAGAAGCACGCGCTTTCTCGTCGAAGCAACCAGCGTCGCGAGGTTCGCCGACAGGAACGACTTGCCGGCTTCCGGACGCGAGCCCGTCATCATCACGACGTTGTTGCGCGCATCGGCGAGTTGCAGTTGCAGCGACGTACGCAGGCTGCGAATGCCCTCCACCGCTGCATCTTCTGGCGCTTGCGCGGCCAGCACGTGCATGCCTTCGCTGCGCATGCCGACCTTGCGTTGCAGGCGAAGCTGCGTGTCGCTGCGCGGCACGATGGCGAACACGCGCACGCCGAGCTGTTTTTCGATCTCTTCCGGACGCTCCACGCCGCCATACAGCGACTTGCGAACGAGCGCGAACAGGATGCCGAGCGCGAGGCCCACGCCAGCCGAAATCAGAATGACGATGAGGCGCTTCGGACGCACGGGATCATCGGCCGGCTGTGCATAGTCCACCACGCGCACGTTGCCGATCTGCCCCGCCTTCGCGATACGCAGTTGCTGTGCGCTATTGAGCAGGTTCGTGTACAGCTCGGTGTTCACGCGGACATCGCGCAGATAACGCAGTGCGGTCTGCTCCGTGTCCGGCAGCGTCGATACGTTCTTGCCGAGACGCGTCTGCGCGCCGGAGAGCGAAGCGATCTGCGCATCGAGCGCCTGCACTGACGGATGATGCGGCGTGAAGCGTTGCGACAGTTCCGCGCGCTGCTGCTGCAGGTCCGTGAGCTTGGTCTTGTTGTCGACGATCTGCTGCAGCAGCAGACGGCTTTCCTCGCTCAGGTCCACCGTGCCCTGACGATTGCGGAACGTGTTGTAGCGCTGCTCGGCTTCGTCGAGCTGCTTCTTCAGAATCGGCAATTGCTGGTCGAGGAAGGCGAGCGTGTGCTCGGCTTCGGCCGATCGCTTGTCCGAGTCCTGCTGCACGAAGCGGTTCGCGATGTTGTTGACGATCTGCGCGATCTCCTTCGGATTGCGCCCTTCGAGGCTCACGCTGATGATGCCCGACTGCAGGGCCGTTTCAGCGACCGTGAGACGCTGCTGCAGATTGTCGATGGTCGTGAGCGTCGAGAAACGCTGGACGTCGAAGTGCACGCCGGGTGCGCCGACGAGCTTGTCGACCTTCAGCCTGACCGGACCTTGCGGCGTCATGCCCGACGCTTCCTCGCCGACCTTGCCGGAGAGGACCGCCACGCCGTTCGGATCGTTCAGCACATACGAGCCGTTCTCGCCTGCAACCACGGTGAACTTCTGCTCGTACAGCTCCTTCGGCGTATCGAAGAGCGGCACGTCGATCTGCTCGTTGCCCCATGCGAAGCGCGACAGATAGCCTTCCGGCACCTTCACGTCGAACGTGGACAATGCGCTGCCGATCACGCCGCCGATCACCGGCACCGCATGCGGCGCGGCGCTGATGTCGAGGTGCAGACGGCGCACGGTATCGTCGACGACGAGGCGCGAGCGCAGAAGTTCGATCTGCGCGGCCGTGGTGGATTTCGCGTCGAACATCTGCGACACGGCTTGCACCGCATTGACGTTCGCGTTCGCGTTGTTGTTGGCGTTGGTCTCTTCGGTCTGAATGAGCGCGTCGGCCTTGTAGGTCGGCGGCGCAACGAATGCATACGCGGCGCCGAGTGCGACCACCGCGAGCATAACGACCGTCACGAGTTTCCAGTTGCCGAAGACGGCCGCCAGATAGTCGGATAATCGCAACTCGTCGCCGGTCGAGACGTCCGAGTAGCGTGCATCAAAGTTTATGGCCATGGTCTCGCTCGCTTATTTCTTTGAAAAGTCGCACAGAACGCCGGCGCGCCCCGCGCGCGCCGGTTGAAGCCAGAAACGAAGTCCTTACTTGGTGATCACCGCTGCCGTCAGACCCGCGTTGATCGCAGGCAACAGCAGGTTCAGCACGCGGCTGAAGCGGACGAGGCCGTTGTTGTCCACATAGACCACGTCCTTCGGCTGCAGCTCGAAGCTGTTCGCGAGCAGCATGGACACCGGCGAACGCGCATCGAGCTTGTACACCTCGGGGTTGTCCGTCTGGCCATTGCGGATCACGTACAGCTCCTTCGGATCCGACGTTTCGGCATTGAAGCTGCCGGCCTGCGAGATCGCATCCGAGAGCGTCAGCTTGCCGTTGCGCATCGGGATCACCGTGGCCGGCTTCGTCACTTCACCCATCACGTACACGCCGTTGTCTTCGCGTGAATCGATGCGCAGTGCATCGCCCGGCTTCAGCATGATGTCCGAGGGGCTGCGGCCCTTCGCGGTCATGCCCGCCATGTTGATGTGATAGGTCACGCCGTCACGGATCAGCGTGACACGGCTTTGATCCGCGGTCGGTGCAAAACCGCCCGCACGTCCGATGGCTTCGGTGAGCGTCATCGGAATGTCGTTGATCTGCTGCGAGCCGGGCGTGCGCACTTCGCCGTCGATATAAACCTGCGACGAACGGAAGGACGCGACGCGCACCGTCAGTTGCGGCTTCACGAAGACCTTCGACAGCTCCGCATACAGCTCGCGCTGCACCTGCGATTCCGTCTTGCCCGCGACGTGGATCGCGCGGTTCACATACGGGAACTGCAGGTTGCCGTCGGCATCGACGACGAAGCCGGGCGCGGCATCGGCAAGACGCGTCTGCTGCGCGGGCTGGCCGAGCGCGGCCACGAGTTCCGGGTGATCCCAGACCGTGATCTGCAGCACGTCGCCCGGTCCGAGCAGATACGCGGTGGGCTTGCCGTAGAGGCTCGCGTTCGGATCGACCGTGGAGACCGGCTGCGCGGCCTTCAGCTTGCGCACGAGCGACAGGTCGATCGGCGTGATCGGAATGTTCACGGCCGTGGCGGTATCGCCCTGGTCGTTCGACGTTTCCGCGAGCGCGGCCGGCTTTTCCATGTGCATGCCCGGTGCGAGCGCGCAACCGGCGAAGATCACGCAGAACGAAGCAGCAGCCGCCAGGCTCGAAAGCCGGAAGACGCCCGACACGTTGGTATTGGC
This sequence comes from Caballeronia sp. LZ016, assembly GCF_031450805.1. Taxonomy (NCBI): domain Bacteria; kingdom Pseudomonadati; phylum Pseudomonadota; class Betaproteobacteria; order Burkholderiales; family Burkholderiaceae; genus Caballeronia; species Caballeronia sp. LZ016. The sequence goes on along the minus strand of NZ_JARTVY010000001.1, from coordinate 1,550,816 downwards.
GGCCATGGATGTGGTGCCCGGTTGTTGTTGATTGTGCATGATGGTCGTCCCCTGCATTCAATAAGCGTTGGTGTGGCGTAGTCCCTTGAAGATCGTTGCGGCGATGATTTTCATGTCGAGGCCGAACGACCAATTACCCAGGTAGTACAAGTCGTGAGCGACGCGTCCTTCCATTTTTTCGATGAGATCGGTCTCTCCGCGAAAGCCGTTGACCTGGGCCCAGCCGGTGATGCCCGGCTTGATCCGGTAACGATGGATGTACCCCGACACGACCTTCTGATAAAGATCGTCATGTTCCAGTGCGTGCGGACGCGGGCCCACGACCGACATGTCGCCGAGCAGAACGTTGAAGAACTGCGGCAGCTCATCGAGGCTGGTACGGCGCAGGAATGCCCCGACACGGGTCACGCGCGGATCGTTGCGCGTGGCCTGACGGACCACTCCGGCCTGTTCCGTGTGCAGTCGCATCGAACGGAACTTGTAGATTCGAAACACGCGGCCATCCGCGCCCTTGCGACGCTGCCTGAAGAACACCGGACCGCGCGACGTCAGCTTGATCGCAATTGCAATGGCGATCAGCAGCGGCGAGATGGCGATGATCGCGGCGAGCGCGAACACACGGTCGAAGATCTCCTTCTGCAGGAGCGCGCTCTGCGAGATCGGCGATGCAACGAGATTGATCGCGGTTTCGCCGAGCAGGTCGGTCGTGCTGCTTTCGAAGAGCGACAGGCTGCGCACATCCGGCATGAAGCGCACGTTCACGAGCTCTTCGCGGAACTCGTTCACGAAGCGATGAATCGTGCGTTCCTCGGAAAGCGGCAACGCGAGCCACACTTCGTGCACGTTGTGCGTGCGTACGTAGTTCACGAAGGCATCGTGATCTTCGAACACGGGAACGCGCGTATTGAGCCGGCCCGATTCGGGCGCGACGTTGAACACGGCGCTCGCACGAAAGCCCGAGTTCTTCGCACGTTCGAGCTTCCTGACGATGGAATTGCAATGCTTGCCGCATCCGACGACCGCGACCTGATGCAGGTTCATGCCCGCATTGCGCATGCGTGCGAGCACGACATGCGTGAGAAGCCGTCCGCCGATCATGAGCACGCCGGACATCGCGGTCCAGTATGCGAACCAGAGGCGCGACACATAGTCGAGCCGATGCAGCGAGAACATCAGCGCGAGCGCGCAGCCCTGCACCACCAGCCAGCCAAGCGATACCTGGCAGACGAGCATGACTTTCCTGCGGCCGCGCCATGATTCATAGACGCCGAAGCCCGGAAAGAGGGCAAGCGAAAACGCCGCCGCAAAAGCGACGAACACCGCCGAATAGGCGGGCACCGCTATGTTCTCGAACCTGATCTGCGACGCCAACGCCGCGCCGCCCACGATCATGGCGACGTCGAACAGGCGCGCGAGCAATCCTTGTAAATCGCGCATGTCTTTTCCCCGAACGAAATCGATCCCGCCCAGCTAACTTTTCATCTTCCCTCTCGCGGGCGGCGCCAATGTCTTTAAGCGCCGCCGCGAAGGCCCAGTGTTACGCGCGGCGCTCAGCTACGGCCGTACGTATCGTCGAAACGAACGATGTCGTCTTCGCCGAGGTAGCTGCCCGACTGCACTTCGATCATCTCGAGCGGTACCTTGCCCGGGTTTTCGAGGCGATGCCGCACGCCCAGCGGGATGAACGTCGATTCGTTTTCCGAAAGAAGGAACTGCTCGTCGCCGCGCGTGACGAGCGCCGTTCCGCACACGACGATCCAGTGTTCCGCGCGATGGTGATGCATCTGCAGCGAGAGCTGCGCGCCCGGCGCCACCACGATGCGCTTCACCTGGAAGCGTTCGCCGTGCTCGATCGAGTCATAGAAGCCCCACGGACGGCGCACCTTGCGATGCGTGTCCGCTTCCGGCGCATGCTGTTCGCGGATGCGCGCGACGAGCCCCTTGATGTCCTGCACGCGCGAACGGTCCGCGACGAGCACCGCGTCATCCGTTTCGACGACGATGATGTTGGTCGTGCCGACGCATGCGACGAGGCGTCCGCCTTCGGAGCGCGCATAGCTCGAGGTCGCGCCTTCGAACACGACGCGGCCGCTCGCGACGTTGCCCGAGTCGTCCTTGTCCATCGCGTCCCAGACGGCATCCCACGAACCGAGGTCCGACCAGCCCGCGACGAGCGGCACCACGACGCCTTCGCACGGCGCGTTCGGCGTGCCGATGTGCTCCATCACCGCGTAGTCGATCGAATCGGACGGCGCGCTGCCGAACTGCGATGCGTTCGGGCGGAAGAACTTGCCGTCGTCCTTGCCTTCGCCGAGCGCCGCGCGGCACGCCGCGAACATGTCGGGATTGAGCTTCTGCAACGCGGCCAGCCACACGCTTGCGCGCACGACGAAGATGCCGCTGTTCCACCAGTACGTGCCCGCTGCGACGTATTGCGCGGCGAGTTCGGCGGCGGGCTTCTCGACGAAGCGGTCGATCTGGTGCGCGCCGTCGGACAGCGCGCCGCCCAGCCGGATATAGCCGAAGCCGGTGTCGGGACGCGTCGGCGGAATGCCGAGCGTGGCGATCGCGCCGCGTTCGGCGTGTTCGGCGGCGATCGCGATTGCGCGATGCAGCGCCGGGATATCGGCGATCGAGTGGTCGGCCGGCATCGCGACCATGATCGCGTCCTGACCGTCCCTGCATGCGGCGAGCGCGGCCAGCGTGAGCGCAGGGGCCGTATCGCGGCGTGCCGGCTCGACGATGATCTTCGCGCTGACGCCGCTTTCGCGCGTCTGCTCTTCCGTCGTGAAGCGATGCTCTTCACCGCACACGATGATCGGCTCGGCGCTCACGTTGAAGTCGCCCGTAAAGCCTTTCATGCGCGAAACGGTGGCCTGCAAAAGCGAGTCGCGGCCGACGACGCCGATCAACTGCTTCGGAAATTGCTCACGGGACATCGGCCACAGGCGCGTGCCCGAGCCGCCGGCCAAAATGACGGAAACCAGCCGGCGGCACGGTGCGGCCGTCGTGGCCACGCTCGTTTGCACGTCGCTGCTGCTTGTCGTCACTTCGCCTTCCGTGCGTGTCTCATTGCTCATCGTAGGACTCCTGCCTGCATGTTCGTTCGCGGCTTGCTTGAATCACTGCCGCCCGAGAATGATTGGGCCCCGGACCAAGATGGTCCGGCCAAATGTTCGACGCTTTACGCCACCCCTGTCCGCTACCCCACACAGAGGGACGCCTTGTGCTTCGGCCTTGCTGTCTCCTGGCCCTTCTGACGCGTCCGGCTCTCAGCCGTTTGCCTCGCGCCGGCTTTGCATCCGGTATTCGGTCGGCGAAATCAGAAGGCGCTTGCGGAAAATCTTGGCGAGCCTGTCGCCGTTGCCCATGCCGCTCCTGCGCGCAATCTTGTCCACCGGCAACTCCGAGTCGGTGAGCAGCGCGCAGGTCACGGCAAGGCGTGCCTGCAGCAGATAATCGGATGGCGTGATGCCCATCTCGATCTTGAAGCGGCGCAGGAAGTTGCGCTCGCTCATCGCGGCGACCTGCGCCGCATCGACGACGGAGATCGGTCGCTCGCAGTTGTCCTGGAGCCACCGTGCCGCCGCGCGAATCTTGTCGCCCGCCGAGGCCGCGCCGCTGTCGCCGAGAATCGACACGAGCTTCGCGGCCGAGCCGGGCATGAGACGTTCGGCCACGCTGCGCGATACGTCGAGCCCGAGATCGCGCTTGACGATCATCAGCGCGCCCTTCATCGACTCGTAGCGGTCGCCGCCATCGCCCGATTGTTCGTCGCGCACGAGCGGCATGATCGCGTTGCCGTAGCGCGCCTGTGCATCGAACGCGTGGCCGATACCCGCCGCCTCCAGCACCTTGCGGCCTTCGGAGATCGACTTGATGGCCGTGGTCTTGCCGTTCACGCGACGCACCCATTCGACGATGCGATCGTCCTTCGCGGCTTCCTCTGCGCCCCGGCCGCCCGCGACGAACAGTGCGTCGAAGCCGCCGTAGTGGCGCGCGTCGAGACCGTCGGTCCACACGCGCACCGACGACGAGCAGGCGACGTTGCCGCCTTCGACGGAGAGAAAGCGCACGTCGTAGGTGCAGTCGGCTTTCGCCTTGGCCGACGAGAGCTCATTGGCCATGTGAAAGACTTCAGCGACGATTCCCGCACCCAGTAGCGAGAATCCGTCGAACAGCAAAATCGCAATCCGTTTCACCTCGGCCTGCGACGGTCTCGTCGAGGGAGGCATCCAACCCATCACTGCGGGTTCGAGCGTGGCGTAAGGCATGGTCATCCTCTGCAGCTTTGTTTCCAGGGTGCGGAAGAGTTACTCGGCCATTGCATTGCATCAAGGCGTTCCCGAACTGCGCCGGGTTGCCGTGACCGATGGGAACGAGAGGTTGGCGGAATCGTCTCCGCTGGTGTGAATAATAAGCAGACAATGTTTTGCGTGGGTTCGATTTTCGCGCTTAAACCACAAAATCTGTTCGGTTATGAGGGTGACCGCACATTGATAACCACGTCCGGAATCAATTTGAGGGTCTTTCAATGCGGATCGCCGCCAATTCATTAATTCTTCATACGAACGGTCGATGGATTCGCCAATCCGACGCCGCGCCTTTTCCGTGCGATCGCCCACTCAAAGCGCCAGAAGCCCCGCTGCGCGGACGTGTGCGGCCTATCGAACGCTTCCGGAGTTTCAGAACAGCGTTTGAAAATGATTCATCGATGAAACATCGAAGACGGCATTGCCGCTCGTTCGCGCGTGCCGAATCGGCAATTTTTGGTTTATCGGCAGTAAGATTTTGATACAGACACGCGTCATTCCCGACCGTCGATTAAATGCGGAATACGTTCATTTATTAATCGACGCTCATTCTCGATTTAGATTATCTAATACGCATAAACGGATTTTTAAAACGCATTGCGACTATTTATTCACGGACATAATCCGGTCTTTTGTTATGAATTGACTTGCTGCGCTGCACGAGGGTGAAACCCCCGTCAGGCACCACGAGCAAAGGCGTTGGGAGCCGGACATTTCCGCCAAAACCTAGTCGGATTGCGGCAGTGCACAGTTCAAGGTTAATACGAACGAACGGTTGCGCGACGCGGCGATTCCTCCGGGGAATACATCGGGATTGACCCGATTAATATGATGTCCGGCGGAAACAAATGTTAAGACGCAACGATGCGATGCATCGGTCAAGTTTTCCGGTCGCCGTGGCGCATCAGTAACCGGGCGACCGGCGCTTCTGTTTCATGTCTGATCAGTTCCGAGACGGCGCGATGACGCATTCATCCGACGAACGCGCGGCGCGCGTGCGGACCCGTACGGTTCGCGTCGGGCGCTGCAGTCATCGTGGGTGCCCGCACCTTCAGTCCGATCATTCGCACGATGAATCGATTCCCGACCGCACGCTGCGCGACAGCGGCCATCGCCCTGCTTCTGACGATGACCGCCTGCGACAGCGCAACGTCCGACGAGACCGCCGCGCACGCAACGGCGCGGCGCGCTTCCTTCGACACGCCGCCGATGCGCTGCGACGCGCCGGCAGCGCCCGTGCAGGCCGCAGCAAGCGGTCCGGCGATCGAGGCGGACACGCCCGGCAGCAACGGCACGCGCATGTTCGCGCTGAATGCGCCGCTTTCCGTTGCAATTACGACGCGGGCGAAGTCGACCGACGCGGTGAGCTGGGAGATCCGCGACGCATGGAACGTGGTGAAGGCGAGCGGCCGCTTCGCCGTCGATGCGAAGCCGGGGACGTACACGCTCGCGTGTGCATCGCGTGCAGCGGGGTACTTTGCGGTGAGCGCATCGCTCGAATCGGACAAGGGCATGTTGCCTCGGCGCGGCACGCGGCCTTCGGGCATCGCGACGTTCGGCGTGCTGCCCGATGTATCGGCGGCGCTGCCGGCCGTGACGTACTCGCATCCCGATCAGCATCGCTTCGGCGGTCAGGGCGCCGCGTATCTGAAGCCCGGCGAGACGTGCTGCTCCGGCGATGGCTATCGCCCGCTCTATCCGGATCTCGGTCTCACGTGGGTCAACGACAATCGCAACTGGTACGTGACCGAAGAGAAAGGCCCGCACACGTTCAACGCATCGGCGGACAATCTCGCGCCGTTCTTCAAGCCGGGCGACCTGCTGCGCCTCATTCAGCTCGATGGCATCCCCGCTTGGGCGAGCCCGACGAAGGAGCGCACGCACAGCTACGCGCCGGCATCGCTCGATGCTTACCGCGACTACATGAAGCGCGTGGGCGATGAGTCGAACACCGTGCGCAAGCGCTGGTTCGCGCAGCAGTCGCACAACTACTATCAGGTGACGTGGGAGCCCGATTACGAAGGCGGCCTGCCCTGGCGCGATTCGGATGCGAATCTCGTTGCGGTGTACAAGGCCACGCACGAGGCCATTCATGCTAGCGATCCGAACGCGGTCGTGATGGGGCTGACGCTGTCAAATCTCGCATCGAATACGACGTGGCTCAGGCGTCTCGCGCCGCTCGGCATCGGCAAGTATCTGGATGGCGTGAGTGTGCATGGCTACTACGACGTGGGCACGTCGCCCTCGCATCCGCCGGAGCGTTTCGATGCGGACGCATCGACATCGGCGAAAGCGATGCCCGCGGCGATGCGCGAGTTGCGTCGCGCGATGACGGACATCGTTAAGCCGGGCGCGAAGCTGTTCGTCACCGAGACGGGTGTGAGCTATGACATCGGCAGCAAGTACGGCGCGCATACCCCCGACTGGAACGTGCTGTATGCGCAAGGCGCGGTGGTCGCACGCACGCATCTGATTCTGCTTGGCGAAGGTGCGGACGTGAGCTTCGTGTTTTATAGCGCCGATCCGCCGGAGGTGGGCTATGGCGTGTTCTTCGATCTCGTGAATGCGGAGGGCGGGTTCGGGCAGACGCAGATTAGCCCGAAGCCTGCTGCGATGGCGGTGGCTGCGATGACGCGCATCATCGACGGCACGACGACGCTGGGTTATCTGAACGGCACGCCGCGCGGCGTCTATGCGTATGCGTTTCAGCGCCTGAATGGCGGCAAGGTGGTGACGGCGTTGTGGACGCATCGCAATGCATCGTGGCCGGGCCGCGACGGCTTCGATGCGACGCATGGCGTCGACTACGGTCTTGTCGTAGATGCGCCGGGCAAGTCGGGCACGGTGACGGTATTCGACATGATGGGCAATGCATCGGCGATGCCATATCGCGATGGACGCTTGCCATTGGTGTTGAGCGAAGCGCCGCTCTATGTCGTGTCCGATAACGCCGCGGCGATGCGTGCGAATGTGACGAAGCCTGCGGGTTATGCGGGGCAATAGAGCCTGATTTAGTCGTTTATGACCAGTGCTGCGGCTGACTGTCGCATGCCTGTTCGCGCTACACTGAATTTGCGCTGCGTCTGTTCAAACGGGGACCGGCATTCAACATTCATAACGATCAAAAGAAAAAAATGACCAACGCAACGGCGATGCTGAGCGAAGCGGATTTCATGACAGTGGTTCGGCTAGCGCCGCTGGTGTCGATCGATCTCATTGTCACCGATGGCAATCGGCGGGTGCTTGTGGGGCGGCGTCGGAACCGGCCGGCACAGGGGACGTGGTTCGTGCCTGGCGGGCGGATTGCCAAGGATGAATCGCTCGATGCGGCGTTCAGGCGGATTGTTCGGAGTGAGTTGGGGGTCGCTAGCGTCGAGCGGTCTTCTGCGCGGTTTTATGGGGTTTTTGAGCACTGTTATCGCGATAACTTCTCCGGGGTCGAAGGGTTCGGGACGCACTATGTCGTGCTCGCTTATGCGCTTCCCTTGAGCGGGAATGTGGCCATCGGGCGGTTCGATCAGCACAGTGAGTATCAATGGTTGCACGTTGATGATCTGCTTGCTTCACAAGATGTGCATGAGAATACTAAGGCATATTTTTCTTGATGGTTTTTTGGTTTGGGTTGGTGTGCTTGTGTTTCTGTTCTCGTCGGTGGACTTGTATTCGCGTCGGTGGACTTTGTTCGTGTCGATGTACTTCCCGTCGATGTACTTATGTTCGTGTCGGTCTATTAGTGCGCCCCTCCCCGGGGCGAGCTAATAGACCGACGCGAATACAAGCTTCCAGAAGGAGAAGGAATTACTCTTCGACGACAGAAAGATCCGCATTGTCCTGAGCATCGACGACAGGCTCGTCGACAACCGCAGCAGCGGAGGAAGAAGAAAAAGAAGAAGCAGAACCCAAGAACTGCCCCCGAAGATACTCTTCGAACTCGGTTCGAACCTCAGGATGCCGAAGCGCGAACTCGACAGTAGCCTTGAGATACCCGAGCTTGCTGCCGCAATCGAACCGTTTCCCGCGATACCGATAAGCGAGCACTTGCTCTTGCGAGAGGAGCGCCTCGATCCCATCGGTCAACTGAATTTCGCCACCGGTCCCGGGCTTCTGATTCCGCAGGAATTCAAAAATGCGCGGCATCAAAACATACCGCCCGACGACACCAAAATTGGAAGGCGCCAAAGCCGGCTCGGGCTTCTCGACGACACGCGATAGCTTGAAAAGCCCATCGTCCCAAGGCTTGCCTTCAATGACGCCATAGGATCGCGAATCCTTGCGATCGATCTCCTCGACGCCAATCACCGACGAGTGATAATGATCGAACACATCGACCATTTGCGCGAGCACAGGCGGCTCGCCATCGAGCAAGTCATCCGCGAGCACGACAGCAAACGGCTCATCGCCGACGAGCTTCTCCGCACACAACACCGCATGCCCGAGACCGAGCGCTTCCGCCTGACGCACATACATGCACGTCACATGGCTCGGCAAAATGCCGCGCACGAGTTCGAGCAGCTTCTCCTTGCCGCGCGCTTCGAGCTCGGCTTCGATCTCATACGACTTGTCGAAGTGATCCTCGATCGCGCGCTTGCTGCGGCCCGTCACGAAGATCATCTCCGTGATTCCCGCAGCCATCGCCTCTTCGACCGCGTACTGAATCAGCGGCTTGTCCACCACCGGCAACATTTCCTTCGGGCTCGCCTTCGTTGCAGGAAGGAATCGCGTGCCGAGTCCCGCCACCGGAAATACCGCCTTGCGCACTTTTAGCATCGGCTCACCTTGTTGGTTGAATGTGCAAAGGCGAACGCAACGCTTCATCGAGCGTTTGCGGCCGCCTCTTGTTGTTGTCGCCATCGCCGATTTCATCAGACGACACGAGTAGCGTCAGCTTATTCGCCCGATATCGAAATCATCTGCCAACACTTCGTCATTTTCAGACTGTCAAGCCGATGCCCGTTCCCTGCCGCGTATAGTGCGACGCATGTGAGCTTAGTTTTCCCGCTTTCGACGTTCCTCACCGGAACAAGGGGGATGAAAGCAACCGTCTTGCATGTGACCCGAGCGAGGCGCACCAAGCGCCCAAAGCGGCCTCGAAGCTGCCTCAGAGCGGCCCGAAAGCGGCTCAACGCGCCCGCTCCGGTCGACAGGAGAAAGTCGATGGAATACGCCAATGGTATGGGCCGGGGCCGGCTGCAAGTCGTGCGCTCGCCCAGGCCCGACCCACGGTCTGCCGATACGGCAAAGCGGATCGGCATTCTGGTCTTCGAGGACTTCTCTCTCGTCGAAGTCAGTTCGATCTCCGAGGTCTTCTCGCTCGCCAATCAGGTGCGCCCGCCCGACGATGAATCGCACGGACTGCGTGAGCAACCGCACGCATCGTCCACATCGTTTGCAGAATTGCCGAACTATTCGCTGCAGTTCGTGTCCAGCGAAGGAGGCAGCGTCGCGAGCAGTTGCTCGATGCGTATCTGGACCGAAAGCCTCGAAGCACGATGGATGAACGAATGCGATGCGCTCTTCATCGCGGGCGGCCCCGGCGCACGGCAGGCACGCCACGATGTCATGTTGCGCAAGCAGCTCGGCCGCATCGCGCCGAAGATTCCGTTCATCAAGGCAATCGGCGAAGGCGCGCACCTTCTGGCAGCCGCGAATCTCACGCTGCAGAACCGCTCGCTCGATTTCGCCGGGGACTCCGCCGCCGAGGCGATGCCGCCGGCATTGTCGAATGCGCTCTGCATCGCCGAGCAGACGCTCACGCTCGACGACCCGAAAGGGCCGATCGCCGCGGCGCTGTCGATGGTCAAGCGCGATTACGGCGCGGCCGTCGCGCGTGAAGTCTCGGAGCGGTCGATTCCCGGCGCGTGGCAGAAGCTCGCCACCGTGCTCGACGACACCGACGGCGGCGGCGTGCGCCAGAAGATCGACGCGGCCGCGCGCTGGATCCGCGAAAACTACGTGCGGCCGATTTCGATCACCGATGCCGCACGCGTCGCCGCAATGAGCGAGCGCAACTTCCTGCGGCGCTTCAAGGCACAGATCGGCCTGACGCCATCGGAATACCTGTTGCGCGCCCGGCTCGACGCCAGCTGCATGCTGCTCGCCGCCACCGACCTGCCGGTCGACAAGATCGCGCGGCGTTGCGGCGCGGGCAGCGGCGACGGCCTCGCGAAGATCTTCCGCAAGCGGCTCTCGATCTCGCCGACGGAATATCGCATGGCCGGCCGCCGCAAGCAGGCGGACAGCTCGTAGGCATTTTCCAACCTTCGATACCTACAACGGACACGTATGGAAACAAAGGTACTCTGGATTTTTTCGAACCTCGGGGATGCAGCCTTCACGCTGCCACTGGCACTCGTCTGCGCGTTGTGGCTGCGCACTGTCGACTGGCGGCTCGCGCTGCGCTGGGCCGTGCTGCTCGCCGGGGGCATGGGCCTCGTCGGCCTCTCCAAGATTCTCTATGCGGGCTGCGGGCTGGAGATTTCGGCCATCAGCTTCCGCATGATCAGCGGGCATACGATGCTCGCCGCATCCATCTACACCGTCGCGGGCGCGCTGCTGTTCGGCAGCTTCGGCGGCGCATGGTATCGGCTCGGCGCGGCAGGCGGCCTCGGACTCGCCGCGATGATCGGTGCGAGCCGCATCATCCAGGACGCGCACACGCCGAGCGAAGTCATCGCGGGATGGCTGCTCGGCGCGGCCATCGCCGGCATGTTGCTCATGCGCGTGTTCGAGCAGCCGCGCAAGATGCCGCGCGCGGCTGTCGCGGGCGTCGGGCTGCTGGCGGTCTCGTCGATTGCGTATGGGCATCACGCGCCGTTTCAGGCGCTCATCGAGCAATACTCGTGGGCGCTTTGCCGGGGACTCGGGCTGTCCTGAGTATGATGTCGGCCTGACCGCTGACTCATACTTCCGGACTCCAGCATGGACCGCTTCCTCGCAATGAAAGTGTTCGTGCGCGTCGTCGAATCGGGCAGTTTCTCGAAAGCCGCCGACGCGCTGCGCCTTCCACCCGCAAGCGTCTCCCGGACGCTGCAGGCGCTCGAAGCGCATCTCGGCGCGCGGCTGCTCAATCGCACGACGCGCAGCATCAGCATCACCGAAGACGGTGAAGCCTATTTCGACCGATGCGTGCGCGTGCTCGGCGAAGTCGACGACATGGAAGCCTCGCTATCGCATTCGAAGCTGAGTCCGAAGGGCAACGTCAAGGTCAGCCTTCCGCAAGTCATGGCGAAGAGCACCGTCATTCCCGCGCTGCCGGAATTCTTCGCGGCGTATCCGGATATCGGCGTCGAATTGCTGCTGACCGACCGGCAGGTCGATCTCGTGGAAGACGCCGTCGACTGCGTGGTGCGAGTCGGCGCGATCGGGGATGTCGGGCTGGTGGCGAAACGCATCGGCGCTTATACGCAGATCACGTGTGCATCGCCGGGATATATCGAGCAATACGGCGAGCCGCAGACCCTCGACGATCTCGACCGGCATCTCGCCGTCGGCTATGTGATGAACAAGTCGGGACGCGTGCGCAACTGGGAATTCGTCGTCGATGGCGAGACGCGCAGCATCGCGCTCAAGCACAAGATCGCGGTCAACGACGCGGATTCATACATCGCTTCCGGACTCGCGGGACTCGGGCTCATCCAGAGCTCGAGCTACACGCTCGATGCGTATCTCAAGAGCGGCGCATTGCGGCGCGTGCTCGCCGGGTATCCGACGCATCCGCGCGTGGTGTCGGTGCTGTACGCGGCGAACCGGCATCAGCCGCGGCGCGTGCGCGTGTTCATCGACTGGGTCGCCGATCTGTATTTGCGGCTGCCGATCTTTCAGGAAAGCTGAAGCGCGCTGCGTCTCAGCGCGCCGCCTCGCGCCCCTTGGCCACGCTCTGCAGAACCGGCGCCGCCGCCGTCTGATACTCCGGCACCCAGCGGCGCAGGTCGCGGCGCACTTCATCGTCCGACAACACGCGATGCTGCATCAGCCAGGGCAATAACTCGTCGATAAACGCATCCGGCACGCCCCGCGCCTGCGCGATCCGCAGCTTCGGATGCGGCGTGCGCGTGGTGGTTTCATCGTCGGCGAGCAGTTCTTCATAGAGCTTTTCGCCGGGACGCAGGCCGGTGAACACAATGCGAATCTGCTCCTCGCTGTAGCCATAGAGGCGGATGAGGTCGCGCGCCAGATCGACGATCCGCACCGGCTGCCCCATATCGAGAATGAAAATTTCGCCGCCCCGCCCCATGCTCGATGCCTGCAGCACGAGCTGCGCGGCCTCGGGAATGGTCATGAAGAACCGCGTAATCTCGGGATGCGTGACCGTGACGGGACCGCCCTTCGCAATCTGCTGCTGGAACTTCGGAATCACGCTGCCCGCGCTGCCGAGCACATTGCCGAAGCGCACGGTCTCGAACTGCGTGCGCGGCGCGGATTGCTGCAACGCCTGACACGTCATCTCCGCGAGGCGCTTGCTCGCGCCCATCACGTTGGTCGGGTTGACGGCCTTGTCGGTGGAAATAAGGACGAAGTGGCGCACGTCGTGACGAATCGCCGCACGCGCGACGCGCAGCGTGCCGAGCACGTTGTTACGCACCGCCTGCCACGCGTTCTGCTCTTCCATCAGCGGCACGTGCTTGTAAGCCGCCGCATGGAAGACGATGTGCGGCGTGAAGCGCGCCATCGTCTGATCGAGCAGCAGCGAATCTTTTGCATCGCCGACGACGGGCACCACCGACAGCTCCGGAAACTTCTCGTGCAGTTCCTCGATCAGGCGATACATCGCGTATTCGCTGAGATCGTAGGCAATCAGTTGCGCGGGCGAGAATCGCAGAATCTGCCGGCAAAGCTCGGAGCCGATCGAGCCGCCCGCGCCCGTCACCATCACGGCGCGCCCGTGCAGCAGTTGCTCGACGTGCGGCATGTCGATTTTCACGGGCTCGCGGCCGAGCAGGTCTTCCAGGTCGATCTGCCGCACGCGCGACAGGAAACCGCCCTCGCCTTGCGTCAGCTGGTTGAGCGCGGGCAGCACCATCACCTTGACGCCTGCGCGCACGCAGAGGGTGGCGACGCGGCGCTGTTCATCGACGGAAGCGGACGGGATTGCGATGATCGCGTATTCGGTCTTGTACTGCTCCGCGACTTTCGACAGGTCGCCGAACGAGCCGAGCACCTTGTGGCCGAGGACTTCGCGGCCTTGCTTGGAAGGATCGTCGTCGAGCAGGCCGACGAGACGCCATTCCGACGAACGCGCGAGTTCCCGCGCAAGCATTGCGCCGGCGGTGCCCGCGCCGAGCACGATCACGGGCTTGCCTTGCCCGACGAGTCCGCCGTACAGATAGAACTCCTTCCCGGCGCGATACAGCGCACGCGCGCCGCCCATCGCGAGGAAAAGAAACAGCGGCTCGACGATGAGCACCGAGCGCGGAATGACGGGCGTCGGCTGAAGCAGCACTGCGCCGATCATCACGACGAGCGCGCCCACGACGACCGACTTCGAGATGCGCATCAGGTCCGGCAGGCTGGCGAATACCCACATGCCGCGATAGAGGCCGAAGACGCGGAACATGACGCCGTAGACCGGCAGCACCCAGATGAGCGCGACGAGCGCGCCGTGCTGAAAGTTGGCCGGCACGGCGCCGTTGAAGCGGATCAGATAAGCGGCGAGCCAGGTCGCGGCGACCGCCACGAGATCGAATGTGAACGCGCCTGCGGAAAGCCAGGAAGCTTTGAATCGAATCATCCGCGTACACCTCGAGATTGTTCGGATAGAAGCGCCTGATGACGCCGCCAGCTTGCATCGACCAACAGGCCCGCCACCGCGACGACGACCGCCCAGCCTGCCACCGCCGCCCATTGCACTCCGGTCGGCCAGGCCAGCGCCAGGTTGGCGAGCGCGACGCCCGCGAGCATTAGCACGTACCAGACGATGGCCGTTCGCGCGTGACCCGCGCCCATCTGCACCATGCGCTGGTAGTAATGCTCGCGATGCGCCTGCCAGAACTTCTCGCCGCGCGCAAGCCGCCGTAGCAGCGTGACGGACGCATCGGCGATGAACGGGCCGAACACGAGCGCCGGGAACCACACGGGCCACGTGCCTTTCAGCCAGCCCCAGTAACCGAGTGCGCCTGCAAGGAATCCTAGGGGAATCGAGCCTGAATCGCCTAGGAAAATCCGTGCCGGATGGAAATTAAAGAGCAGGAAGCCCGCCGCCGCCCCGGCGATGGCCGCGCTGGCGATGCCCAGATCGATCTGCGGCACCGGACCGGACAGCGCCGCGACCGCGTAACCGCCAAAGCCGAACAGCGCCATGCCGCCCGCGAGGCCGTCGGAACCGTCCATGAAGTTGTAGAGGTTGACCAGCCAGACCATCAGGAAGCCGACGGCGCTGAGCGCGATCCATGGCGCTGGCGCCGGATTGGCGACGATCAGCACGGCGACGGTGGCGACGTGCGCGCCGAACCGGACGCGCGCAGGCAGACCGCGACGATCATCGATTTGCGATACGGCGGCGAGCGCGGCGGCGAGCAGCGCGGCGAGCCACATCGAGCGCGTGAGCGACAGCATCGCGATGACGGTGACCGGCACGATGCCCCATCCGCCGACGCGCGGCGTCGGGCGCGTGTGCAGCGAACGGTCGTTTGGAATGTCGGTGGCGAGACGCCAGGCGAGGCCTGTGCGCAACAGGAGGAAGAGAATCAGCGCGCAGATCGCCAGGGATGCGGCCGCGACACACGCAGCGGCGATCCACGGCGAATCGACGACGAAAGGGGACAACTGCGCACTCATTTCCCGGGTATTGCCTACGTTTATGTTCTTTTGACCAGCGGATGATGCGCGTTTCCGGATCATCCGCGTGTTACCGCCGCCATTCGGTTGTTACGGGACGTTAGATCGTCCACTTGTTCTCGGCCAGGAACCAACCGGCGGTGGCGGCCAGGCCCGCATCCAGCGAGCTTGGAGGCCGCCAGCCTAGCACATCGCGAATGTAGGACGAATCGACTTGCAGGCTGCCGGTCAGGCGTTCGATCTGCGCCGTCTTGCCGGTGAGCCGCCCCGCCGCTTTCAGCAAGCCGACGGGCACCGGCAACAGACGCGCCGGGCGTTTCAGATGATGCCCGAGCCTGCGCGCGAGTTCGGCGACGCCGGGATCTTCGCCATCGGTGACGTGGAAGAGCTGGTTCGCGGCGCGCGGATGTGTCGCGCATTCGACGAGCGCGTTTGCGAGGTTACCGACGTAGACGAGGCTGCGGCGTGCGGTGACTGCGCCGATGGGCATTGGTATGCCTTTGGCGATCGCGCGCATCAGCGCGAGGAAGTTCGCGCGGACTTCGGGACCGTAGACGAGCGGCGGGCGCACGATGACGATTTCCATCCCCGTCCTTGCGCCGAATTCCTGCAGCATGACTTCGGCTTCGGCTTTCGATACGCCGTAGGGGTCGGGCGGGCGGCGTTCGTCGGTTTCGGTCAACGGGCGGCCGTCGTCGAGTTCCGCGAGCGCCTTGATGCTGCTCACGAAGACGAAGCGCGTCGCGCCGGCGCGGCGGGCGGCGTCGGCGGTTCTGAGCGCGCCGTCGACGTTGATCGCGCGGAAGGCGGCGAGCGGATCGGCGGCGGCGTCGTTCATTACGTGGACGCGCGCTGCCAGGTGGATCACCGATGTGCAGCCTTCGCACACGGCGGGGGTGAGCGCATCGAGTGACTTTACTTGGACTGTATGCGGGCCCGCGCCGTGGCGAACGATGCCGAGCGGTTCCTTACCCGCATCGAGCAAGGCGCGTGTGACCGCTCGTCCGACGAAACCGCTCGCCCCCGTGATGCCGATGCGCTCACTCATAACCATTTCCAGCCGAATCGGTTGAAAAACTTGTACGCCGATGCGATGAAGAGCTTGATGTGGGTCCAGCCCTTGCCTGCCGCGTCGCCGCCGTGATGCATGACGCGAACCGAGGGGACGTAGGCGACGCGCGCGACTTCATGAGCGCGAAGGCTCAGGTCGTAGTCTTCGAAGTAGAGGAAATAGCGCGGGTCGAAACCGTTCAGCTTTTTGAGCACTTCGGTACGAAAAAGCATGAAGCAGCCGCTGACGATGGGCGGGTCCCAGACGATTTCTTTATCGTTGATGACGTCGCGCATTTCGTATCTTGCTAGTCGCGGTTCGAACGGCTTCTTCAGGCTTCTCGGGAGGAAGCCCCGAACGAAGAGGTCGAAGACCGTGGGGTAGCGGCGGCAGAGATATTGCCGGCTGCCGTCGTCTTCGACGATCTGCGGCGATAGCAGGCCGACTTCCGGGTGAACGTCCATAAAGGCGAGCGCGTGGGTTAGCGCGTCGCCGTCCAGTTCGATGTCGGGGTTCAGGATCAGATGGTAACGGGTCGACGTGAGCTCGATGGCCAGGTTGTGACCGCGGCCGTAGCCGACGTTGCCATGGCCTTCGATGACGTGCGTCTGAAGCGCCGTTTCGCAGGCAACCTCGGACAGGTTGAACCCTTCGTCCGTTCCGTTGTTGATCAGATACAGTGGCGCAGAGACGCTGACATCGGCGGGAAACAAACGATGCAACGCGTTATCGAGCGTAATCAGCGTGCGTTCAAGAAGCTGCCGATGCGGCCGGTAAACAACGAGGGATACGCTTATCAATTGAGCTGAGCTTGCGCTGGCGTATTGGGAGTTCAACTGCATCCTTAGCGACCGAGTTCCGAACGCGCCCCCTACTGTCGGACGACGCAGCCGACATTTTCCCAGAAATGGGCCGTGCGTAGGAAATAATCGAACGCGGCTAGTGTCGGCGGGATGGACGCGCCGTCTCTGTCGAGGCCTGCGAATCTCGGTATTCCCCACAAGGTGCCCGTCTCGACGCTCTTTTAAATGTTAGTCAATCTTCCGCGGAGCAGATGCTTGGGAGCATGCAGCGTATGAAGGTTGCGGCTATGGCAAGCGCACGGTCTGCTCTCTCTGATTGGCATAACGCGACTCTCACTGCGTCACCATCCCGTTGAAAGAACGACGTCTGCATCGGAGCTCCGATGTGGGAGGAAAGATTCTAAATAGGCGGCCCAGCTGTTGTGATGGCGCCGAAACAAGGTTTGACGCACCAATTCCCTCGACGTACTCGCTGCTTGAACGTCATTTCTTTTTCGGATTCTTTGTTGTCGATCACAGCGAGCAATACACCTGGCATTTCCCGGTCATTCTTTTCGCGGTAGAAATTCGAATTTCCCGGGACCAGCAAGATGCCTTAGCTTCTAATACAAAGTAGCTCCGTGCGGTGACCCTACGCCTCGCTTCGCCTTTCACGATGAAATCGCACGCACAATGACTCCATCACTGGGGCATCAAAAAACTCAGGCAATCAACAACGCGGACATGCGCCGTTGTCGTCAGCGTTTAACGCCGCAGCGGCGCCCTCTCTTTGCTCTTCTTGAAAAGCGTGCAGCGCAAATCCGTCCAGTCAATGCGCCTCCGACTCTGGATTCTGCTTCCGCGAGGGCCTGCGGAGCCTGAGTGCTGCTGGACACACGCGTGCTATGACTGGCAGCCCCCAACGAAAAGAAGGAGCGACTGAGGATACGTCCGCGCGGACGCCACCGATCAGCTCTCTACTCGGTCAGGACCGATTCAATCTTTTCTAGCGATATCCCAGGACCGAAGCGCACAGTGAGCCAGCGCAGCCAAAATTCTATGAGCCTGACTGCCGTGAGCGCCATACCAGACCTATCGATGGCGAGGAACGCGCGGCGCTACACCCGGAACGATCGCTTTTCAAGAGCACACGCCACGTAAGCAGCATTGCCTAACGGCGACGCCATCACCCACTAGCAATCACCCGGGATATCTGAGACTTCACGTGTAGCCAGATTGACAACTGCCGTTCAAGAAATTTGCGAAACTTGCTATCGCCCTTGCGTGCAAAGGTGGTAACTGTATTGACTGTCGCATGGCGCCAATGGCCGAAAACAAGCACAGTGTCGTTTCCCTTGAGCGAATGCAACCATTCAGCTTGATTGGTCCATACCGTCGCGTGCGCGACTTCTCCTACCATCGGGTCACGAGAATATGAGTGCGCTGCAGACGACTTCATATGCAAAACATACAACGTTCGACCACGTCTCTCGATAGTCTCAATATTGGCTACCGTGCCCACCAGCGTGACTGGAAAAGAAGTTGCAGTCATACCGAGCCAACGATAGGCTGCGAGAAATCGCGCTTCCTCGTAATAGAAATCCTCCCAATTCACTGACATGCCATTGAAGACGAATTCGAGACGGTCCCTAACACCGGAATTGCTCGCACACAAACTTCGAAGTTCTATAACTCGCTTCGCCGCGTTAATGTACGCAGACAGAAAGCAGCGGGAGTCGCTTGAAAGGAACGCACTGTCGTCTCCTGCAATATCGGCCTTGCGAGATATCTTTGAACGCTTTAGATGCGTGTCTATGTCGCGTATATCAGCGATTGCGAGCAGACGAAAACGATATTGTCCTTGTTCGATGGCCTGCAAAAGACCAAACGAACGACGCGCAATGACTTTCAGTTGCTCCTCGACATTGAACACGCAGTCTTCGTTATGGGCCACCTTCGGAAACAAGCGAAAATACGCCTTGACCGAGTAGGCTTTGCCCCGACTCTCGCGTGCGTGGTGCGGAACGAAACTGACGGGCGCCCTGCAGTACACACATCTCAACGGCGGAGGCTCTTGAAGAGAACCGATCGTCTCAGCGGAGACTTCCCGCCCATCCATTGTTGTCGCCACCCACATTCTTGCAGCCATCTTGTCCCTCCTTGTTCGTTTGTGCGACACAGTGAAGACCGCGCGATGACGCGATGGTCTGGTGCGCCTTCTTTTCCTTTACGCCGGCGAGTCAATCCTGGAATCTATCCGCGTTTATTCCGACAGGAAATCGCGAGTCGGGTACCAAAGATTGCGGGCGACGGCTCGCTTGGCGAAGCCTCGGCTCGCGTCTTTCGAAGCGATTGCGCTAGCCCGGCGCCTTCTTTTCCGCGCGATACGGTTTCCACGGTAAGGTCGCGTCGCTGCTGGTCGGTTGTGGCAGCGGTGACGGTGATGAGCGTCCCGTTGCAAATGAACGCCGCTCGTCAAGCAACGACAACTGAATTCGTGGGCACCGGAGGCACCCTCGCCCTTGCATCTCAATGTGCGTCGGTCTTCTAATCCCTGCCCTCGTAGGGCGGGCAAAGCAGAGCATCCCGCTTAAGTACGCCGACGACCGGGGCTCGACAACGCCTTAGAGATTGACGCTTAGAAAATTCTTTCGCTGGCGCAACGAAGGGCGCACTGCGGCGCCGGGCCCGACGGCTATGACGACCGGAAATTTAAGCAAGATATCAGTGCCCGATTGGTTGGACCCGTAAGTGGCGCGAGCGGAATCGTTAGTCGTTAATGAGGCAAACCACGCCAAGCGGCGTGGTCTGCACAAACAACGTCGATCGACATTAAGATCAACGCCGCGTCGACGAACGGCCGAACCACTGCTAAGAGCGAGCCGATAAGGCGAGCTTCAGCATCATCGTCACGTCGATTCGTGATCACCCGGAAAGCACATATGTCCGATGACGAACAGAGCAGCGGACGTCACGCAAAGCAACGCGATCTCAACGATGAGACCTGCGTCCCAGTCCTTGCTTGACTGAGCGAGGTAGCACGCGCTGATCAACGAAAAGGCACTCAGCATATGGGCGAAGCGCCGGTTGAGCCGCCGTTGAGCGCGATTGGGAGTTGCGACGCTTTTCAGCGTCGTGACTAGACGCTCACCGAAAGGCAGCTTGTCCCCCACGGCAAGTTCGCCGTCGGGGGCGCCTGTCACGCGATAAATGACGCCGTCTACCGAAACTTGAATCGACGTGCGGCGCTCTGTCCTTTCGAGTTCGGTAAGCATCGCGCTCAAGCGCGGCGGCAGCATAATGCGGAATGACGGCTGAACGACAACGCGGTCGGTCAGGATCAAGCCGCCTGCATAGCGGACTTCTAGTACGGCGAGTTTCATAAAGCCTCCTTGGCTAAGAAAGTAGCGGCCTTCGGCGGTCTGCCAGGCCAGACTACGGTGGTGAAATAGGTCAGCGGTGGATCGTGCGCGACGCATAAGTGCAGCGAACCAGCGTGGCGGCGAGATGCTGAAAACGGATGACGAGCAACGTCCCGCGACCACGCGTGCGCAGGCGTGGCCGTCGAACAGAAAACTGTGTTGGTGCGAGACAACGGCTTGCTTCCGGCAGGAAGCGCGCTTGTCTTGCACGGAAACAGGAATGACGACGCGACTGGGGACCAGCGCTCGGATACAACGATGGAAAACGGTGGCAGATCGCTCGATGAACTCGTGCGGGAGCCCGGACTGCGATTTCCCGGAGAGGCCAGGTATAAAAGAAATGGCAAGCGCGCGTCAGCCGTGCGCTTAGCTAAGGTCGATGCGTAAATACGCGGTGGGTCCAACCAATATAGCGCGCCCATTGGACGGTTTCCCCTGGAAAGCTTCGTAAAAACGGCGTCTTTCCAGTTTGATGGTGGATATTGATGTCATGGAGCGGGCGGCTCGAGCGGCGGTTGCCGTTCGAGGGCGATAGAGCTCGGTTGGCCCGACGCCGCGCCACGGGCAACTTTCGAGGGTTGGCTCGGGTTTCACGTGGCGGGCACGCTGCTATAAACGAAACAGCGATTCCGGGTACCGGTATCACGGACGCGAGCGCCCGCGAGAGCAAAGCCAGTCGATATGGGAAGCGAGGTTGTCCACCTCTAAATAGCGCCGGTGCGTTGCGCGGAAGCGGTTCAACCTCGTGCGCACGAAGTAGTGCAAGTCTGGCAAGGTCAAGACGCCATCCGGCACGGTCGGATGCAGGCTGCCGCCCGCCTCGCCTAGAACGGCGATACTCTCGACCGGACATTCGTGTTGAGACAGCACCAAGCGCAAATGACGCACGGCCGGCTTCGCACGGCGCAGCGGCGACGTATGAATCGTCACGTCGCCGCGGTCATCGACGACGGCAAGTTCATCTTCGTTGGTTCCCGGTTTGACCAGGCCTGTCCAGAGGAAGTGGTTCACGACGAACACGCCAAACGGTGTGATCGCGAGGCAATCAACCTGTGTTGTCGGGTTCTTGGTGCCCGGTGCATGTTCGAGTTCGATTGAATGGCGCACATGCGCCCGGCCATCGCACGCATGCTGAAAGATCGGCGCAATGCGCATCAGCAACGCGCGGCTCACGCGTGGACGGTTTTTCGCTCCGTTGGTCGCCTCTTTTCTTGTCCTGCTGGAATGGCTGAAGCTATCGTCGGCGCCGCTGACCGTCTCGTTTGGTAGGTCGTGCGTCGGTATTCCGTCTTGATTGTGCTTTCTCATTTGGTCCCTCGGCTTTCGTTCATGGGATGGACTTCCAAGAAAAGTCATCGCATGCCACGGCGATCTCATTTGCAAGTCAGGCCGCCTATCGCGCCGCCACCTCTGTCGGTATAGCTCGACCGAGCGTCATTGAGTGAGGCGAGCGGCAATAGGCGAATAAGAAGGTGAGTAGGTTGCGCTACGAAAACACCGCCGGGCGAACCTACGCGCACTGACACTCGTGCGGCTCGCTCTCCAGCAGCAACCTTCGCAATGCCGCGATGCGTTGCTGCTGAGTTGGAATGAGGCAAGTCTTTTGCTTGATTCGCTCGAGCCGTGCGAGCCAATACGACTGAGGCAGGTACGCAGGTAGAGACGGGCCGTGAGTGCTAGCGACGTGGCGAATCACCGCTTCAAGATGTCGGATTTCGGCGTCCGCGCACCGCGCGGGCAGACGCACCGTAGGGGACGGTACGCTGACGGCAGAAGGACCTGTTGATCGTGCTAGGCCTTGTCGGAGGGAGTGCCCGGGCGCTGCACGCACTGGCGTGCGGGTGCGTAATCCTCCCGACGGGTGTTCCCTCGAACCGCGACTATCGGAGAGTCTTGCTCGTTGGCACGAATGCGCGCAGCACAGAAGTTTCGTTATTGGCATGTCTGAAATAATCTGGTTGGGACAAATCCAGCATGCCTGGCATATAAAGATGTCAAGGCGCCGCGACGGCTTGGCGATAGACCGAAGCAGCGGTCGTTGTATGAGGTCTGTGGTCGGCGCCAGCTCTTAGCACGGAACTCACGAGACCTTTACGAATTCACGTCCTGCACCACCGCCGGCGAACATCTGAAACCGAACTTGGTAGTTTGGAGAGACCAAAGAGTCGAAAGCTACCCCAATTTGCGAAGCTTTTGCTTGCTTGGGTGCGCCTGTTGGCCGGTACAGTGGAGGCGAGCAGTCGATCCTAGTTGCCTATATCGCCTCAGGAAACAGGAAGTCGACGACAGGCTTGAAACAAGCTCTCGCCGAAGCCGCCAAATCCGAAGCTGTTACCGAGCAGCTGTTAGGAATAGGGAACGCGAACGGGTCGTAGATTGTTAACGCCGTGTAATCGCTGGCAGGGCGGCTGTCTATCTCGGAGGCGAGCATGGGCCTTCAGCTCCGAGGAACCGAAGAATTAACGTTATGGCGAGCGAATCCCTGCCTTCTACCCGAGCGGTTTCTTCGCCGCGTCGGGCGAGGGAAACGCTGGTGCATAAGAATGATCGAAACGACGGAACGACTACATGACGAGTTCATTGCAAATCAAGATAACAATTAGCGAGTTTGTCACGCCAGAGCTTTATCGCGCCCTGTCGGCCGTCTCGAATCCAAGGCAACGAGCAGGGCTGCTCAGACGGCTCGCCGAGGACGCGCTGCGCAACAGAATAGTGACCACTCAGGTTTCGCCTGCTGCGGCCGCAGTCATAGCAGGCAGCAGTGTTGTACCCAGGCCGACCCACTCGGGAGCTGAGCCGGAATCGTTTCCTTCTATGCCCGGTGGCCCCGCCTCGGGGACAGGCATTGTGGACCAAGATCAAAGGCAGTTGGCTTATAGATGCGTAGCCGACGATTCGTCGGCCGTGAGCCCCTCCGCCCAAATGGTTCTGACCGTCACAGAGGCGCGAAACTATGGCGTAGAAGGAGTTTCCTTGCCGCGTGAGACCGCCGCGTCTATTTCATCAGTCGTCCTTGACCACGACGTAGGCGCAACGAATTCGGCGGTGGGACCAACGACGCCTTCACGACCTCGCCAAGATGGCGAGGCACTCTGCCCTGACTCCATCACGGAACCGAGCGGGAGGCACGCCGGTTTGCGGTGGGCGCTGGCTGCGACGGGACTTGCTCTGAGGGAAAACGCATACCGGTTCGGTGGCGCCATCATCGGTCGTTGGAAGACGGTAGGCAGGACTATTCGATAAGTGGTGGCCACCCATGCTTTGTTTGCTACTCGTTGCCCGCGACCCGACCCTTCCAAAATATGCTCGCTCGCCCCGGAACGAGTGCGGATAGAGGCTATGCTTCTATGCATCGCACGAGACCGGCAACGCCGTCTCGATTGCGCGCGGTGTGGCATCTCAGGACCAACACTTCGCAAATAGTTACGACGTTATCAGGAGGGCGAAGATTGGCTGCTCAAGGGCGACGCGCGATCAGAGTGGAGGGCGACAATCATGTTGGACGGTGTAGCGGCGAAGGTTTTGGCCGGTGATGAGGAGTCGAAGGCGGCGTAGCCGCCGAAGACGACGCATCACCGGCGGCGCCGAGTCGGCCGGGTTCTACGATGGCTGATCGAACAAGAAAGCGATCAGCTACATGTCTGGAACCCGCATTACCGACCAACAGGTTCGCCTCTACATGTCCAAACGCAAACATCACTCGCAGGAGATCGCCGCCGCCAAGGCGGGCATCAGTGTCCGCAGCGCAAGGCGCATCGAACGTGACACCACCCTGCCATCACAGAAACCCCGTCGTTACTGGCGTTCCCGTCCCGATCCCTTCGCCGACGTCTGGGACACCGAAGTCGTTCCGATGCTTGCGAACGCGCCACAACTTCAGGCGATCACCATTCTGCGCAAGCTGCAGGAGGATCATCCCGGGCAGTATCCGGATAGCACACGTCGCACACTGGAGCGGCGCATTCGGCACTGGAGGGCGATGTCCGGTCCACCGAAGGAAGTCTTTTTCCCGCAGTTGCATGAGCCTGGCGCACGCGGCCTGTCCGACTTCACCGACATGGCCGAACTGGGAGTGACGATCGCTGGCGTGCCATTCGAACACCGGCTGTACCACTTCGTGCTCGCGTTCTCGCGCTGGGAATACGCTAATGTCGTTGAAGGCGGCGAGAGCTTCGAAGCACTGTCCATGGGATTGCAAAATGCACTATGGCAGGCCGGGGGATGTCCGCGCGAGCATCGCACCGACAGTCTGTCGGCGGCGTTCAGAAACCTCGCGGATAAAGACGACTTCACAGTGCGCTATGCGGCGCTGCTCGAGCACTACCGCATGAACGGGACGCGCAACAATCGCGGCTTGGGCCACGAGAACGGTAGCGTGGAGTCATCGCATCGCTATTTGAAGGAAGCTGTCGACCAAGCGTTGATGTTGCGCGGCCATCGGGACTTCGTTGATCGTGCGGCCTATGATGAGTTTCTGCGCGAGGTCGTCATGCGTCGCAACCGGCGTAACGCAGCGGCGTTCCGCCTTGAGCGCGAACAGCTCATGGATCTCCCGTTAAGGCGCACGACCGACTTCGTCGAGGAAGAAGCGCGCGTTACACGCTGCAGTACCTTCACCATACGCGGCATTCTGTACAGCGCGCCGTCGCGCCTGATCGGTCATCGTCTGAAGGTGCGCGTGTATGGTGACCGGCTCGACTGCTATCTGTCAGGCGCGCTGGTGCATAGCACCTCGCGAGGTTCGCGTGCCGGCGACAACCGCCGCGCACTTGATTACCGACACTTCATTGAGAGCCTCAAACGCAAGCCGCAGGCATTCAAGGGGCTTGCGTTTCGAGACGAGCTGTTTCCGCGCGAGGCCTATCGCCGGACTTGGGAACAGCTGGAGGCGAGACTGACGCAACGCGAGGCGTGCAAAGTCATCGTTGGATTGCTTGAACTCGCCGCGCTCGATGGCGTCGAGGCCGTGCTGGCCGCGCACCTCAACGCGTTGCTGGTTGACGGCAAGCTGCCTGATCTGAAGGCTCTACGCGAGGAGTTCGCGCCGCGTCACGCCGATTGCCCAAACGTCAATGTCGAGATGCCACCCGCAAGCAGCTATGACGACCTGCTCGACAAGGAGGTCGCATGAGCACGCATGCTTACGATGCCGGCCGTCTTGCCTTGATGCTCAATGAACTGCGCCTGCCGACCATCGCCCGCCTTTGGCCCGAGTTTGCGGAGCGCTCCGACAAGGAAGGCTGGCAGGCCACACGCTTGATCGGCGCATTGCTCGAACACGAACTGGCCGAGCGGGCCAAACGGCGCATTGAACGCCATCGTGCCGAGTCGCATCTGGACCCGACCAAGACGCTTGCGACCTTCGACTTCAGCATGGTGCCGATGGTTTCAAAGGCACACGTCATGGCGCTCGCGACCGGCGATTCGTGGCTTGAGAAAGGTGCCACGGCGCTCCTGTTTGGTCCGCCTGGGGCCGGCAAGAGTCAGGTATCTATAGCAGTGCGGGGTTGACGCCGAGGGGCAAGTCGATGATGGGGCTTCAAGACGCCTCGACGAAGTGATCGCGGGTCGACCTTCGCACCCTCAAATTCAATAGTTTCGTATTTGAATCTGGGTGCAGAGCGAACGCCGAGGGCCAAGAGTATGAGGCCGAGCTCCTGTCGATTTACTCACGATTCAACTCCGCCCGAACACTCGCTGATACCCTTGCCTGCGGGCACCGAGCCCAGCGACCTTAAGAACGTGGGAGAGCCCGCAGAGTTCGTCCCGACGATGTGAAGCCCATGGTTGCCGGGTTCGGGCTGGCGCAGGCAAGAGTAACGAGATGGTGGCGCATGAATCAGCAAAGTTCAAGCGGCCACGAATGAAACACCTGGCAGTGCTGCCCAGCAACGAGCCCTCTGATTCGTTAAAAGGAGAACAATGACTCATGGCTTCTATTAACAATGCACCGGTGCATCACCGAACTGTTGGCATCGATCTGGCAATCAGCGCAGTACAGGTCGCGCAAATCTTCGATGATGGACGTGCGATTGGCAAACCGATCCGCTTCCGTTTGACGTCAACCGATCTCAGGCGTTTCGTGTCAGCCGTCAAGAACGGTGTCAGTGCGGACACGCTGATCACCGCAGTAATGGAACCGACCGGCATGGCATGGTTTCCGGTGGCAAACTGGCTGCAGCGTGCCGGAATTAAGGTCATTCGAGTCAAGGGGCAACGCGTGAAGGCGTTGCGCAAATACCTTAGCGAGCATGCCAAGACTGATGCGGCCGATGCGCATGTGTTAGGCGCAATACCCGGCTTTGGTGGTCGTGGCCTTGATCCAGTTCATGTGCCAGTGCCCGAGCAACATTCTCTGCAACGACTGACTAAACAGCGTCACCGCTATCAGGAGCTGGTATGTTCCGCGCGGCGCCGCGTTCTTGACCTGATCCGATGGGCCTGCCCAGCACTTGAGCCTGTGTTACCCGACACGGTGACGCAACTCACATTGGCAATTCTCGACGAGCTATTCGATCCTCGCAAGGTTGTCGCTATGCGACGTGACGTGCTTGCTCGATTCTTGGCGCGACACGCATCAGGCAATCATCCCAAGAGCGGCCCCTTTATTGATTCGCTGGTCGAGAAACTTAAGTCTGCTGCCGAGGAAACCATTGAACTCCATGGTGATAGCGTCGATTTCGTCGCTTTGCAATTTGAGGTGGCACAGGAGGTCGAACGTTTGCGATTATGGGATCGTCACGTGAGCGCGATCGAGCGCGAGGTGGAGCAAATCTATCAGCGCGTGCATCCGTCCAACGCACTTCGATCGATCCCTGGCATTGGTGCGACCCTGGCTCCCTTGCTCATCGGCGTGCTCGGCTACGCAAAACGCTTCCGTAACGAGGATCACATCCGAGGCTTCTGCGGCATGTTCCCGACCAGAAATTCGTCGGGCGGCCTAGATAAGCCCGGGCAGAGGTTGACAAAAAGCGGAAGCGATCGCGTCAAGCGGGCGCTGTATATCGCCGCCGACGTTGCGCGCAAGATTGATCCCGACCTTGCCGCTGTGTACTGGCGTCTTATGGTGAACAAAGGGCATCACCACAAACAGGCCCTCTGCGCTGTTGCTACACGTTTGATCAACCGGATCTACCCCGTGCTGAAGACCGGTGAGCCATATGTGCTCCGAGATCAGGACGGTAACTCGATTACCGTCCAAGAAGGCAAACGTATCGTTGCTGCGCAATTTAAAGTGCCGATCGAGGTCCGCCAGTCTCGCCGCAACCAGCCTATGCCAGAACCGGCGTAGAGTCGCGCTAAGACGTTGCGAACACGCATTGACAGTCGGTACGAGATCATCTAGGTTCGGCCATCGGACACGCGTTGATTGACGCCGGCTACCGGGTGCTGTTCACGCGTACGAGCGAGCTCGTACAGAAGCTGCAGGCTGCGCGCCAGAGCCTGCAGTTGCCTTCAGCTCTTGCCAAGCTCGACCGCTTCGACCTGATCATCCTCGACGACCTGTCGTACGCCCGTAAGGACCAGGCCGAAACAAGCGTCCTGTTCGAGCTGATCGCCGAAAGATACGAGCGCCGCAGCCTTCTGATCACGGCCAACCAGCCCTTCTCGGGATGGAATAACGTGTTTCCGGATCCCGGCATGACTGTCGCTGCGATCGACCGACTCGTCCACCATTCGACGATCTTCGAGATGAACGTCGAAAGCTACCGTCGTCGCGCAGCCAGCGACAAACAGAACAACCGGCGCCGACAATCCTCCAGCGACAAACATCAACAAGGAGCGACAACCATGACCGGATAACGACCGACAATCATCCCGGTCGACCGGCCAAGATGGTTGTCGGTAAACCGGCCGTGCTGCTTGACGCTGTCCAATCAGAGTTCGCTACTTGACCTAACGCTAAGGGCGGTCGCCGTTTCAACAGCAACTGCGCGCGCTGGCCAAGGTCAGTGGCGCGAGTCCCACCCACCGACAGGACGTGACCTTGTGCATCGGTCGACGCCGATTTAGATGAACGCGGCCGATACATGCTCTGCAAGCCGCCTCAACGAGGAAGAACTGACCGCCGCGTGCCCAACGAGTCGCGGATGACTTCAAAGGATTCCGGATCGCGGAGACGCCTTCTAAGCACCTTGTGGATCGCTCCTTCCATCTCATGCCGGTACCTAAAAAGCAGTGCGGCATCTTTACATTCGATGACGAGCCGATTTGAACCGCGTCCCTTCTTGATGCGCACCCGCCTGAGGTCCAAAGGCCCAATATCCTCATCGTTCAGTTCTAGCAAGATGTTGTCGGCTGTTCGGCCGACCACATCTAACATCGATTCCTTACACAGTGCCCGCAACAGCAGTTCGTCGATCCCCAGTTCGCGCTTAAGCGCGAGAAGCTTTCGCCCGACGCAGAGTGTAAGCGCTTGCACACCGAAAAGATGGCGAATGGAAACCGGCAGCTCGCTGATCGCAACGGCGTCGCTTATGTTTCGCCGGGATATGTGCAGTGCTTTCGCGCAGGCACTGAAACTGTCCCATTCCCCCTGCTTTACGCCGAGGTAATACCGCTCAGCGATGTGCGCGGGCAGATCCAGCGGCCGGGCAACGATCTTCTCTAGATCTTGTCCCGACCGACGCAGCATCTTCTTTGACCCCAACGCTTGGCCCTTTATGACACGCAACACTCCCTTGTTCGACAGGGTCTTACTAGGAACGCCACTACGCTGCACACGACTAAGCACGGTGCTCAGACCGTCGTGGATGATCGTGTGGCGAATAACACGAACGGTGTGGCTGCTGATCTCAATGCGATCTTCAAAAAGATCAACGATCGGTTCCGGCAATTTCTCAAGCTGCAGCGCCAACGATAAGTCGCCTTGGCTTACGCCGAGCGTACTGAGTGCGCCAAGTTGCGTCGTCCATCTCCCATCAGCAAGTCCCTCTCGGTAAAGCATCGCTAGTCGCCAGCAACTGCGGCGGCTGAGGAACCGATACGCCCTTTTTTTTCCAATCATCTTGCTCTCCTTTCGCCGCGCCTCAGTTTCATCGCATACACACAGCCGATAGCAAAGATCGTAATAACGGCCTGTTACGAGCTTTCTGCAGGCAACAGAAGCCGTAAGATGACGCGCTTCATCCAAGTGGTCTTTGTTAGTCTCTGAGACTTCCTGAGCTTAGGCGGAACGCAAAGCTGACCGCGACGTGCCAGCCTCTGGCTGTTGTGCTCATGAGGGCAGCACGGTACGAGGGGTGTCTCGCAGACATTGCGACAAACTCTCGTATCGCGCGGTACGGTAGCTGTCCGCTGTTGCAGACAAGGCGCGAGCGCTGCCCCGGCTTACCGACCTTGACCGAGCTGGGGGCGTTGACCGCCTTCTCTCCCCTTCTCCGTCTGAGCGAACCGGTCGCGCAGCCGATGAACGTCGGCGAGGTCTATCGAAAGCGTGCGGTACTTGGTTGTGGGCCAATCCAGCGACCGTCGATGCTTCTATGAGGCTCGCCCCGTGTCGCTCGCGATAATCGGTACTTTGCCTAAAAAGTCAGCGGGACTTCATCATGATGTAGCGCATTTTTCTCAGTCGGACCGGCAGGCAACCGGCTGATTTTAAGCGGAAAAACGGATGATATTGCGATATTGTCTTGGTCATACCAATCGCACAAAGATCGCAATAGATCGAATACGCACGCAAACTGGCGCCTTGCAACGCTCGCGTCCGCTCACGGGCGACACCGCAATCTTGAAGCTCGACTAGTGCATCGGCAAGGCGAATCGGATGCGGTAGCACCCCGGACCGCTATGCCGTGTTGCTCGAGACCTGTCGGACGTCAGCGCAAAAAGTGGAATTATCATGATGAAGTCCATTCCCCGGAAAGACACAGTTTTTTAGCGTCTTTCCGCCGCCCAGAGCACAGGAGCTTACAAAGTCGCACGAGCGAGCGCTGGGGGACGGTGTTACTTTCAGCAATTTTTGCCAAATGTAACACTGCGCCGTAGCGGTTTTTTGTATGGGAAACAACGACCTACTTATGCTTCGCCGCGCCAAGGTGATCGTCAGTGGCAAGCGCGCTTTGTTCAGCGTTGCAGGCGGCTCAAGTCCTCAGGGGCGGTGATCCGAAAAAGCAGCGGCCTCGTTATCTTCGACCTTCCTGACAGTTGGAAGCAGTTTCCGGCGTCTCGAGGTAAGAGCACGACCATGCAATCGCGCGAGCCGGCAGCCCATCGAAACTGCGACGAGTGCGGTGATGTCACGCCCGAGACTACCGCGAAAGACGACGACCGAAGCAGGCGTGACCACGGGCGCGGCTTCTTCGCTTCTCCCTTGCTTGCGCATAGTATCGTGCTGATTACCTTTCATCGTGACCACCGTCGACCCTCAACTCCGTCTCAGCCCCGGAAGCCGTCGCCGATGATGACGACTGCGAAGTCGTCGGATGGCGACGGTAGCCCTATTCGGCAAGCAGTGAAAGCTGGTCCGGTGTGGCGTCGTTGATCGTCAGAGCCAACGGTGAACCTTCGAGGACCTCGTTGGGCGCGGATGTTGGCGATGCTTCCCTTTCGACGGCGTTTGCAGGCGTTACAGTTGCCAACGGGCCGCCTTTTGCGAGTATCCGATAGAGCGCCTGCCGTGAGATTTTCAGGCGCTTTGCCGCCTCTGATTTGACGCCGTTCGCCGCATCAAGAGCCGCGATCGCCTGCTCGAAAGTCGCGACAGGTCGCGACAGGCGCTCCGCCGTCGCGAAGGTCGAGATGTAGGCCGTCGCCTTCGCTGCAAGACTATGCCCCGCGGCTTCGACCAACTGTTGCATGGCCCTTTGATGAAGTTCCGGATCGGGCCGATGATCAGGCAGCTTGATCGGTGCCGGCACCTCCGTTATAGCCTCGTACATCTTCTGCAGGTAAGCGTGGCGCAGTCCGTGAACCGTGACGCCCAAGCCACTACGCGTGATGCCCTCTTTCTGGAGGACGTGATAGAAATGGCGGTACCACCGCTTGAGCGACCATGGCTCCGGAATCATTGAACCGGTGCGCGGATTCGCGAGCCTCGCTGCACGGATGAGGACTTCGTATTGCCATTCAGCATCGATCGGCACGAGCCGGGGCCTGCCGCCCTTCGTACCATCGATGACGTGCAGGTGGCCCGAAACGCGCAGGCATTGCAGTGGACGCAGAAGCATGCTTTCTTGGGCGCGCAAGCCGAACGTCGCTTGCAATTCGACTTGAATGGCGACCCACCGATCATGCTCGCAGAGCCGGGAGACCACCTCGTTGACGTCAACGTTAGCCGCTTCCCACGACTTATCTTCTTGCGCCACGTAATAGCGGCGATAACCGTCGGGGCGTTTGATGTAGTCATCGACGGTGCCCACGAGCTGGTGCTTTTTCATCCAGGCGGCGAGCGTGCGCCAGTAGGTCAGTTTGTTTTCGACCGTGCCGGGCGCCTGATCTTTTTCCGCGACCCAAAGCTTCACGAGAAACGCGATGTGCTTTTCGGAAAGGTTCCAAGGCGACTGTAGCGCGAAGCCGCCCTTTCGCAGTTCGCGAAAGCCGGCGATCAGATGCCGTACGCGATAGGTCTGCGTCTTGATGGAGATTGCGTTCGACGTGACGCGCGTCGTGCTGTGGGGTTTCGATAGGTGCCGATTGAAGAGTTCGGCGAGCTCTTTGGTGAGCCGCTGAGGCAGCCCTGCATTGTCCAACAGGGGTAAAAAGTTGAATTGGATCTTCATGACCGTCGCATCAAACGCGACGTTCTCACCTATCAGAAGAACGTCCCGGGTTGTTGGAATACTGCACGCTTTGCTTTCCGGGATCTTAGAGATCAGATTTTCGATTCACCCGGCGCAGGGAAGCACTGCCGCCTGATGATCCATGCGCCGGACGAACCGATGCATGGCTACTTGACCGCAGGCGTAAGCCCGTCGAGCCAAGCAATTCCTTTTGCGCTTTTTGGTATCGGCAGCGCGAGCCGACAGAATGGGATATAGAAATCCGCACACAGGGTGCAAGTGATTTCCCGTCTTGCGAGCTTGTTCATCACGGTCGCCTCGATTTGGAACCGCGCGAATCAAGCTTGGCGAGAGTCGCCCTCGACGAAAGGCATAGGACGTTCGCACTGTCCGTGCGAAGTTGTTCTCAGACGATGGGAAACTGCGTTCTGCTTGCAAAGCCAATGTTGACGCCGTTGTCGGAGGACTCAGTTTCCGGCACGGCGCACATGGTCAAATCGCAGGATCACTGCGCGGCCGAAGAAGGTAGCGTCCGTCGGACGCTGTGCGAACAGAAATGTAGTGCGTTGCACTAAGGTCGATGCGTTGGAACGCGGATAGGTGACTAGGATGTTGCGCTTCTTAGCGCCGATTTGGCGGTGGAAAGCTCGCGATTTCGATACCCCTTTCGACCAATAAGCGCACACACGTCCTTCATCCGGGAAGGGCTGCCGCTTTGCTTTCGATACCGATGCATCGCCGATAGGTGCCTTGCGTGCAGCCTTCGTCGCGACCGGCGCTGCCGGGCACCTGCGTGGTTATTGATATTGCGCGAACAATCGGTACATCGGGCTCCAGCCCCGTCCAGTTGTTCACGGTGCTACGTGAATACGCTCCCGAGCATGGCCCGGCTGCGGTGCTCGCGGCCTCCGACGATCTCTTCGAAAGCTAGCCTGTTGCCGCATGGTCGTTCCCGGCGTACAGCATGTTATTACAGAGGATTAGTTTAGCGGTTGACCTTGGAGAAAGCATAAGGCAACTGCACGCTCTGAAGTGCAGTCTGCAGCTTCTGAACATTCCCGCAGGTTAGTGTGAGCAGCACGCGGTAAAAGCACTTCGTGAGGCGCGAACTTGTCCCACAGTGCCCGGAGGAAATATCATGATATAACCCAATCTGAGGAAAGAAGTACAAAAACGTATCTCTTTCCGCTGCACAGCGCACCAGATTCGTGGTAAGCGACCGTGAGCGCGCCGATACTTTTTACTAGGTCGGCATGAGCGGGGGTTGCACGTCGGCGATAGAACGGCGATTTGAGTTCCCGTTCCCCGTCTGGCCGCGTTCTGGGACACCATTTCGGCGACGGCAAGCTTTCAACAACCATTGGTGGGCTTGTTCTCGACTGTGCCAGGCGGCCAATGTCCCTGACTTAAAGCCATTCATCGTGGGTCGAGCGTCCCACGTGCGTGCAACGAGCCGATATTGGTGCGGTTAGCACTTACTAAAGGGAATCGTGCGTGTGCCACGCCATGCTACCGTCACGTCGGCTTTTATAGCGTCAAGGCGGCCCTGCGGGCGAACGCCCCGCTTTTTCTTTCTCGTTGTTGGTGCGAGCATTCTCACGTCAGCCGTTTCCTCGGCGTACGAGGTCGCCGCCTTTCTACATACCGACCTCGACGGGTGCGTGAGAGCACCAGGCCGTGCGGACCGATGGGCAGACTAAACGGCCTCTCCATGTCGCGGACGGTTAGCCACGCCGATTGCCGAGTCGGTTACCAATTAAAAATCCGCGAGACGCGCTTCAGCTTCGAACACTACCTCTCAGCGTTGCAGCGCCAACTGATTCACTAGAAGGATACCTGCGACCGATGACAGCCACTGACAACGCTGACACCTACAGAACGGACGTGCAACCGTCCGCGACTATTGTTAGCGACTTCAGCAAACGCTTAACGCTGCCCGCGTCGTCCTTTTCATGGCATGGAGCGACGTTCGACCGCGCTACAAGCGGACGATCTTGGGTCCTTTACGGCTGACGCTTGGCACGCTGCTGGGCACCGCAGGCCTCGGGTACATCTGGAGCGAGCTCTTCCATCTGGTCAGAGCCACGTTCGTCCCTGCGCTGACGAGCGGGCTAATTGTCTGGCAGTTTCTCTCGGGCTGCATCACAGAGGCACCGACGACTTTGAATCGTCAGGCGGGCATCATCCGGAATATGGAAGTGCCGCTATCGCTTCATCCCGCGCAGATGGTGACCAAGCACTTCATCAATTTACTTCATACCGCGCCTGTATTCGTCGTTGTCGCCGTTCTGATGAACGTGCACGTCGGATGGCCGACGCTGCTCTTCATACCTTGCCTGATGCTCGTCACTGCCAACCTTGCGTGGATCGCGTTCCTGCCCAACATTCTCGGCGCGCGTATTCGCGACCTCGAATATCTCGTGGCCGCCGTGATGCCGCTCCTCATGTTCCTGAGCCCAGTGATGCACCGGCCGAATTTTCTGCCGATGACCCGGCACCTTCTTTGGTTCAACCCGCTATCGCACCTGATCGAGTTGCTGCGCTATCCGCTTCTCGGCACGATCCCGCCAGGCTTCATCGTCTGGACAAGCATCGGTATGGCGGTCGTTGGGTGGAGCGTGGTACTGGTCGTGTTCCATCGCGTTCACTCGCGCATTGCGTTCTGGATCTAACGATGACGCATCTGCAATTTGACAGAGTGACCGTGCGCTACCCGGTTCACAACAATCGAACGAAATCGCTTCGGAACAACCTCGTGCGCATCAGTACCGGCGGCAGACTTGATGCGGAGTCTGGACGCATACAAGTGGTGACCGCACTCGACGACGTGAGCTTCGAGTTCCGCGAGGGCGATGCGGTCGGGCTAATCGGACACAACGGGGCGGGCAAGAGCACGATGCTGCGGACGATGGCAGGCGTGTACAAACCGACGCACGGCGCAGTCAGGCGCCGCGGCAGAACCGCGACGGTGCTTGAACTGGGCGCGGGCATCGACCTCGAATTGAGCGGCTACGAGAACGTCACCCGCATGGGCGTCCTGCTAGTCGACTGCGTCAGTGATTCGGCACCGGGCGGATCCGGCGCGAAGGATCGTCATACTTCCATTTAATCGGCTTCGGATTTTTGTTGTGTTCGCGGATGTAGTGCATAAGTTTGCGATCCAAGTCTTTCACTGAAGTGAAGATGCCGCAGGCAATCACATCACGCTGGATGCGCGAGAACCAGTTTTCCACTTGGTTCAGCCACGACGAGTAAGTCGGCGTGAAGTGCACACGTACGTTGCGATGCGCGTTGACGAATATGGCCACCCGCTCCGTCTTATGGCTGCTAACGTTGTCGCAGATGACGTGGATTTCTCTGCGTTTGGGTTGGCTGGCCACGACGTCGGTTAGGAACGCCACAAACTGTTCGCTGGTGTGGCTTGCCGCCGTTTTGCCCAGCACCTCGCCGGTCGCAGTATTGAACGCGGCGAACAGGCTGAGCGTGCCATTGCGCTTGTACTCGAAGCCATGACTCTCGGCGCGCCCCGGCGACAGCGGCAGCATCCGGTCCTTGCGGTCAATTGCCTGGATCGCGGTCTTCTCATCGACGCAGAACACTGCTGCGTGCGCCGGCGGGTTTAGGTAAAGCCCGATCACGTCGGCTGCTTTAGCCTCGAAGTCCAGGTCGTAGAGACCATATGGCGCTCAAGTTGTTGCGGCTTGATGCCGTGCTTGCGCCAAATACGCTGCACGGCCGAGACCGACACGTCGCCGAGTCCTGCCGCAGTTTATAGCTGCTCCAGTGTGCCGAGCCGTCGGCGGGTTTGTGCTTGAGGGTGCGGCTGAGCACCCGCGCCTCAAGTTTGGCTGGCGGCTGCTTGGGAGCGCGCCCGGGGTGCCCGGCGTACATTCCGACCAGTCGCTCGCTAAGAAAGCGCCCGGACCAGCGCGCGATGAAGCGCGAGTCGCAACCTAGTGTGCGCATGGTGCTGTCGCGCGATTCGCCGTCCTCGAGCATCAAGATCAACTTCGCGCGTCGTACGTCCGCCGCACGTACTGTTCGGCTGCGCGCCGCCGACAACAGTTGCTCGGTCTCGGTCTCGGTCTCGGTCTCGGTCTCGGTCTCGGTCTCGGTCTCGGTCAGATTCATTTTGCCCATGACCGCTATCTAAACACACTCGGGGTGCCAATTTAATGATGCATTGCATTAGGCATGAGCATCGCAGAAACGAAAGAGCGTATCAGCGAGATCGGGCAGTTTACGCAGCTCGGCAACTTCCTGCAATTACCCGTGCGTAATGTATTCGTCAGGGATGGCGACGCGTCTCATGTTTGCAGTGGCGACGTCTACGCGCCCCGACATTCTGCTCGTCGATGAAGTCTTCGGCGCAGGTACTGCCGAGTTCCAAGAGCGAGCGAAGGAACCTATGTCTCGTCTTATCAGCAGTGTTGGCATTTTGGTTTTCGCTTCACACGATCATGAACTAATCCGCACCTACTGCAATCGCTTCTGCGTCTAGAGCATGGCAGGGTGATCGAAATCGACCGGCGCGACGTGGGCTGATTGCCCGTATGGATCTGCACTTCAGGACGATAAGGGCCGACGGTGAAGAGACTCATAGTGGATCTCGACCATACGATCACCACGGGTGCACCCGATGGCTATGCGCACGCGATACCCAATGACGCCGTGATCGACCAGCTACGCCCCTACAGGCGCGACGGCTTTACGATCGTCGTCTGCACCAGCCGCTCGATGCGCAAGTACGAAGGCAACATCGGCAAGATCAATGCAAACACGTTGCCGATCGCCGTTGAATGGCTTCGTCAACACGACGTGCCATTCGACGAAATCTATGTCGGCAAGCCGTGGTGCGGTACAACCCGCCAATGTATGCGAGCGCCTTCTTGCAGGACGCGCACGGACGGCACGTAGGCCACGCGAGCGACGTCGTGCGCGCGCAGGCTGAGGTCGTAGTTTTCGAAGTAGAGAAAATAGCGCGGGTCGAAACCGTTGAGCTTCTTGAGGACCTCGGTGCGGAAAAGCATGAAGCAGCCGCTGACGATAGGCGGGTCCCAGACGATTGCCTTGTCACCTATGACGTCGCGCATTTCGTATCGCGCTAGGCGGTTCTGGAACGGATTGCGCAGGCTTCGCGGCAGGAAGCCGCGGATGAAGAAATCGGCGAGCGCGGGATAGCGGCGGCAAAGGTATTGCTGGCTGCCGTCGTCTTCCACGATCTGCGGGGAAAGCAGGCCGACTTCGGGATGGGCGTCCATGAAGGCGATCGCTTGGGCGAGCGCGTCGCTGCCAGCTCGATGTCGGGTTCAGGATCAGATGGTAACGGCTCGATGTGCGTTCGATGGCCAGATTGTGGCCGCGGCCGTAGCCGACGTTGCCCTGGCCTTCGATGACGCTCGTTTGCAGGCGGGCGTTGCCGGTCAGGCTCGACCAGTCGATGGGTTCGTCGGTGCCGTTGTTGACGATGTAGAGCGGCGCGGCCTCGACGTCGTTCGCGACGCACCAGTGATCCATCGCTGTATCGAGCGTATGAAGCGTGCGTTCGAGAAGTTGACGGTGTGGCCGATAGACGACGACAGATACGCTGATGAATCCAGCTGAGCTTGCGTTGGCGTAATCAGAGTTCAACTGCATCCTTAGTGACCGAATTGGGACTTGCGGCGGCCTGCGATCGTACGACGGAACAGGCCACCCGTTCCAGCGTCGCCGATTCGACGGATTCCCTCGTGCTCCATGAAGCGCGCCGACGAGTCGGTTCCGTCTTGTGTCTCGTACAGACCGTTGATCGTTTCGGGCAACGTCTGATCGTGGGTGTCGTCATGGAAGCCGAAGGACGGCTCCGGTCCGCTTCGGCCAAACGCTCGCTATACCGGAGAATGACGTACCGGGCGTCCGAAACGGAGTGGCGTATCAAAGTTCCGTTCCCGGCCGGTCAGCGAGCGTACCGCATCTGCTTGGGTGCGCGCAGCAACAGGTCCGTGGTCATCGACGAGGTGACGTGTTAATCAACGACGCGACGGGCGAACGCATCGATCAGGAGAACGCAGGCGCATTCGAACTCCGGAGCTGATTCGCAGGTCAGCCTCGAATTGCCGATCGACCAATCCAGCGGGCGCGGCGCGCTCGCCTTCCGCGAGCCGCACCCGGCGGGTCTTGCAGTTTATCGGAACGTCCGGTCGGGCAGCGTGTCATCACCAGGCTTTCCCGGTCCATCTGCCTTCAGACCTTCGGCACGCCGCAGACCTTGACTGGCGCTTACACGCCGAAGTGAGCCTTCAGCACATCCACGATCCGCCCGGACGCGAGGCCATCGCCATACGGCGACACGCCGCGAGCCATGCGCTTGTACTCTTGCGGATCGTTCAGCAGCAGTTCCACGTTGCCGACGATGTCGTCGAAGTCCGTACCGACGAGCTTCACGACTTCATGCGTGACGGCCTCGGGACGCTCCGTTTCCCGGCGCATCACCAAAACCGGCTTGGCCAGCGCCGGCGCCTCTTCCTGCACGCCGCCCGAGTCGGTCAGGATCAGATATGCCTGCTTCATCGCCGCGACGAACGGAAGATAGTCGAGCGGTTCGCACAGCGTGATGCGCTCGTGCCCGCTGAGATGCCGGTAGGCGGCGTCGCGGACGTTGGGATTCGGATGCACCGGGTAAAGAATGTGGACGTCGGGATTGTTGTCGGCGACGTGCTTGACGGCGCGTAGGATATTTCCGAAAGCCTCGCCGAAGTTCTCGCGGCGATGCGAGGTCACGAGAATGAGCCGTCTGTCCCCGTGATAAGGGGACGCGTCGTCGCAACGCTCCGCGACTTCGAACAACGCATCGATGACGGTGTTGCCGGTCACGTAGATGGAGGAACCTTCGATGCCTTCCTTGAGCAGATTGTCCCTCGAGCTCTGCGTGGGCGCGAAGTGCCAGCGCGAGAGGCGGCTCGCCACTACCCGGTTCATCTC
Source organism: Caballeronia sp. LZ016 (assembly GCF_031450805.1). Lineage (NCBI taxonomy): Bacteria > Pseudomonadati > Pseudomonadota > Betaproteobacteria > Burkholderiales > Burkholderiaceae > Caballeronia > Caballeronia sp. LZ016. Next base: position 1,511,795 of record NZ_JARTVY010000001.1, on the reverse strand, counting down.
CTCCGGGAACGGATTGGAGAGATCACCGGTTCGCAGGCCCGCTTCCACGTGTCCGAACGGAATGCGCCGGTAGAAGCAAGCGAGGGCGGCGGTAAGCACGGTTGTCGTGTCGCCTTGCGCAAGCAGCACATCCGGCTTCTCGGCCTCCAGCACTTCGTCCAGACGCGTGATGAGCCGCGATGTCAAAGTCGGCAGCGACTGGTTCGGCTGCATAATATCGAGGTCGATGTCCGCCTCGATCTCGAACAAGCGGAGCACCTGGTCGAGCATGCCGCGATGCTGCGCCGTCGCGAGTACACGGCACTCTGCCCACTCTTCCTGTTGAAGCCGTTTGATGAGCGGCGCCATCTTGACCGCTTCCGGACGGGTGCCAACCGTGACGATGATTTTGCGTCTATCCACGACGATTCCTTTCTTCGCGGCCGTTATGTTTGTACGTAAAGCTCATAATGTAGGATTACCCTCGCCGCGCGACGGCACTTCGCGGGGACTGCTTGAAATTTGTTGCCGCGAGCCGGACATTATAACCTCGCCGCTCCCGGGAACTAAAGGACTCCCCATCTTCACGAGCGCGTATGACGCGCTTCTCGCCCGATCAACGGGGGCTTGCACGATGCCTTCACGGTGCGCAAGCGGCAATCTGGCGAAAAAGACACGAATTGTGTTAGATTTCGCCGCTAGAGGGCGTATCCGACACATTTGCGGAACGACGCCTTGCCATCGGCGCAGGCTGACCATCAACCGTTCCGAATGACGCATGAGCAAGCCGATCGTTGTCGATCTCGACGGCACACTAATTCACTCTGATATTCTGGTAGAAAGCGGGCTCGCCTTCGTGCGTAAATTCCCGCAGCAATTCTATAAGCCCCTGCAATGGCTCTCCAGCGGCGGAAAACCCGCGTTGAAGGCACGGCTCGCCGAGCATGTATCGATCGACGTGTCGACCTTGCCTTACAACGCCGAAGTCGTTCGCTGGCTCAAGGAAATGCGCGCCGCCGGCCGCTCCATAGCACTTGCCACCGCGAGCCACGAGTCCTTCGCCCATTGCATCGCGGAGCATCTCGGCATTTTCGACCGCGTGTTCGCGACGGACGAGCACACGAACCTCTCGTCGCACAGGAAGCGCGACCGGCTCGTTGCGGAGTACGGCGTGCGCGGCTTCGATTACGTCGGCAATTCGCATGACGATATCGCCGTATGGGAGGCCGCGGACCGGGCTTACGTCGTCAATCCGCATGCGGGCGTCGTGCGCGCGGCCAGCCGCAATAACAATGTCGAACGCACTTTCGAAGGCTCGCCGCCTTCGCTCAGGGTGTGGGCCAAGGCGCTGCGTCTGCATCAGTGGCTGAAGAACCTGCTGATCTTCGTGCCGCTGCTTGCCGGGCATCACCTCGACGCGCCACGGTTGATCGCGCTGGCCGTGACTGGCTTTCTCGCGTTCGGGCTATGCGCGTCCAGCGTCTACCTGCTCAACGATCTTCTCGATCTTCAGGACGACCGCCACCATCCGGTGAAGCGCAAGCGTCCGCTCGCGGCCGGCACGTTGCCCCTGCTTCTCGGGGCGACCGTCTGCCCGGTGCTGCTCGCCGCCTCCTTCACGATCGCGCTGGTCTTCCTGCCGTGGCGCTTCGTTGCAGTTCTCGTGGCGTACTACGTGCTGACACTCGCCTACTCGCTGTTTCTGAAGCGGCGCGTGATGGTCGATGTCGTCGTGCTCGCGGCGCTCTATACCACGCGCATCATCGCGGGGGCGGCCGCGGCGGGCGTGCGCCTGACGTTCTGGCTGCTGGCGTTCTCGATGTTCTTCTTCCTGAGTCTCGCGCTCGTCAAGCGCTACACGGAGTTGTGTCTCACGGCGCAGTCGGGACGGGAAAAGACACGTGGACGCGGCTATCTGTCGAGCGACCTCTCGGTCGTATCGTCGCTCGGCACGTCGTCCGGTTACATCTCCGTGCTCGTCCTCGCGCTGTATATCCAGGACGAGCGCACCGCTGCGCTGTATCGCCATCCCGAGTTAATCTGGCTCACCTGCCCGTTGATGCTCTACTGGATCAGCCGCACGTGGATCATCGCGCATCGGGGTGTCATGCACGACGATCCCATCGTGTTCGCGGCGCGCGATCGCACGAGTTTGCTGATCGCCGCGTTGTGCGGCTTCGTGTTCTGGCTCGCGACGTAACCAATGGCCCAACTTCTGTCGTGGGGCCGTTATCCGCGCCAGCCGCAAGAGCCGCACGCCGCTTACTGGCGCGATGCGGCGCCCGCGCAATGGCGCGACGTGCAGCGCGCTCACGGAACGACGCTCGCATTCGGCAACGGCCGCAGTTACGGCGATAGCTGTCTCGCCTCTTCCGGGCATGTGTTTCAGACGCTCGCGCTCGACCGGCTGATCGCCGCCGACTGGACGCGCGGCATCCTGCGCGCCGAGCCGGGCATCACCTTCGAACAGATCCTCGCGCTCGCCGTGCCGCGCGGCTGGATGCTGCCCGTCACGCCGGGCACGAAATACGTCACGCTCGGCGGCGCCATCGCCAACGACGTGCACGGCAAGAATCATCACGTGCGCGGCACGTTCGGGCGTCACGTGCGCGCGTTCGGCCTCGCGCGCAGCGACGGCACGCTGATGGAATGTTCGCGAGAATCGAACCCGGAGATGTTCAGCGCGACCATCGGCGGGCTCGGGCTGACCGGGCTCATCCTGTGGGCCGAATTCACGCTGATGCCGATCCGCACGAGTCTCATCGACGTGACGAGCATCCGCTTCGGCAAGCTCGACGAGTTCTTCGATCTCTCCGAGGAATACGACGCGAAACATGAATACTGCGTCGCGTGGGTGGATTGCGCGAGTCGCGGGCCATCGCTCGGGCGCGGCATCTTCATGGCGGGCGATCACGCGATCCACGGCTCGCTCGATGTCGAGTTGCGCGAGAAGCATACGGTGCCGTTCACGCCGCCGGTGTCGCTCATCAACGGTCTCACGCTTCGCGCGTTCAATGAACTGTATTACCGCAGGCAGCGCAAGCCGGTCGAGATTTCGCGCGTCGGCTATGACGGCTATTTCTATCCGCTCGACAGCCTGCTCGAATGGAACCGCATCTATGGGCCGTCGGGATTTCAGCAGTACCAGTGCGTGGTGCCGGCCGCCGACGCGCCCGACGTAATACGCGCAATGCTCGACCGCATTTCATCGAGCGGCGCCGGCTCGTTCCTCGCGGTGCTCAAACGCTGCGGCAGCGTTGCCTCGCCCGGCCTGTTGTCCTTTCCGATGGAAGGCACCTCGCTCGCGCTGGACTTTCCACAACACGAAGTTCGCCACTCGCAGCTATTCGCCGCGCTCGACGCCGTCGTGCACGAAGCCGGTGGCCGCATCTATCCGGCCAAGGACTCGCACATGTCGGCCGCCGATTTCCGCGCAGCCTACCCTCAATGGCAGCAACTCGAATCGCTTCGCGATCCGGCCATGCTGTCGCATTTCTGGAAGCGAATGATCGGCACATGAAGAACATCGTCATCATAGGCGCCACGTCCGCCATTGCCATCGCCTGCGCCCGAGAATGGGCCACCAACGGCGCGCGCTTCTTTCTCGTCGCGCGCAATCATGAACGCATGGAGCAGGTCGCGGCCGATCTCACCGCGCGCGGCGCGGCTGCGGCGAGCATGCATCGGCTGGATATCGACAGGCTCGAAGATCATGCCACGATGCTCGCGGCCTGCGCGGCGCAGATAGATTCCATCGATATCGTGCTGGTCGCGTCCGGCACGCTGCCGGATCAGGCCGCGTGCCAGAACGATCCGGCCGTCGCGGTGCGCGAGTTCTACACCAACGCGCTCTCGCTGATCGCGCTGCTCACGCCGATTGCGAACCAGCTGGAGGCGCAGCGGCACGGCACGCTCGCGGTGATCTCATCGGTGGCGGGCGACCGCGGGCGGCCGTCGAATTATCTGTACGGCAGCGCCAAGGCCGCGCTGCAGGCGTTTCTCGAAGGCCTGCGCGCGCGGCTTTTCAAGGCCGGCGTGCATGTCGTCGACATCAAGCCGGGCTTCGTCAGCACGCCGATGACTCAGGGCCTGCCGCTGCCCGGCCCGCTCGTCGCGACGCCGGAGAAGGTGGCGAAGGACATCGTGCGTGCGGTCGAGAGAAAGAAGGACGTGCTTTATACGCCGTGGTTCTGGTGGGGCATCATGCTTATTATCCGCAACGTACCGCGGTTTCTGTTCAAGCGGGCGTCGCTTTGAGAGCGCGAGGGAAACAGGTGGCGGTACGCGTTCGCGCCCTCCTGCACGCGGGATCGCCGGATCTTCACGCGTTGCGAGAGCGCCGCCGTGACGTATCTTCTCCGCCGAGAAGCGCAAGATCCCGTTCGTGCCGAGCGCGTCATTCATGGCGGACCCGACACCCATGCCGGTGAAAGCGATGGAAAAATTCTCGGATGAAAACCGTAGCGCGGCGACGAGCGAGAGCGAACGCACGCCTCACTCGCTCGCGTACGACGTCGTGCTGACGTTCGTCATTGCCGTCGTTGTGCTGCTCTTCAGAATGCCGGAGAGGCTGCAGCAAGGCTATCTTTGGGCCGAAGACGCCACCGTGTTCATCGGCCAGGCATACAAGCTCGGAGCACATTCCATTCTGATGCCGTACGCGGGATACCTTCACGTCGTCCCGCGACTGATCGTCTTTGCCTACCGCACCTTCTCCCGAGATCCGCTGGCAATCGCAGTCGTTCTCGCGTGGTCGTGCGCGGTCGTCACGGCACTCGTCTGCAGCTATCTTTACGTCATAGCCAATCGATATGTCCCGCGCCTCGCCGCATTCGTGATCGCGTTAGCGCCGGTTCTATTGCCGCACACCGGAGAAAGCTGGCTGAATCTCACGAATCTGCAGTGGACGCTGGGACCATTACTGATGGCTATGTTGCTGGACACGCTGGGACGTGAGCGTAACGACTATCTGCCTGCGCGATGCGCCATCTTCATTGTTCTGTCTCTCACCGGACCTTTCAGCGCCATCCTCGTTCCTCTCTCGGCCGTTGGCGCCATCGTGGCGTTCCGACGCACGGACGGCCTCCGACGCGTCGCGCCGTTCGTGCTCGTACTTCTGGCGGGACTCGCACAACTGGCGATCTATGCATTTGCGAACGACCGCCACCCGCGGCATCCGTTCGCGGAATACATTCACTACGCGTGGATGGAGGCGCTTCTCGCGAACTTCGTGATGGAGCTTTTCTTCATCCCGCAAGTTCTTCCTAAAACGAGTCATCCCATGATGTACGCGGCCCTGGTTACGACAGTTCTGGTCCTGGCCTGCGTGCTGTCACCCGCGCGACGTTGGCGTGCGGTCAATATCGTCTTGCTGGGCACGGCCGTGGTCCTCTGGATGCTCGGCGTAGTGAGAAACGACGCCCCCACGGTCCCGGTGCAATGGTTTTACGATGGCGTCGCCAGATACACGTTCATGCCTTTCGTGCTGGGTATCTGGGCCCTTGCAATCGCCGCCGCGAAGGCTCCGTCGAGGCGATCGCGTTATGCGGCAGTCGCGCTTCTCGTGCTGCTGTTCGCTAACGGCGCGACGCGCTTCCGAGCGCCTTCGATGCCCTCGCAGATAACGCTTCAACCCAACGGCACGTATCTCATCCAGGCAGCCCCCGGTGGACCCTGGCATACGACGGTGACGCCTGCCCGCTGATCGCGCCTTCCGCCGCGTGTGCAGACGCGCGTCGCTTCAGGCGAAAGTTCGGAAGACGTAGCGCTCGTCGAGGCGGTACTTGATGACATAGCCGATGGCGAGTCCGATGCAGGCACCCACATAGCGCATCGCGGCCGTGCCGAAGATGTGGTTGAAAGCGAACTCCACGCCCCAGAAGATCGCGGTCGTGACGAGCCCCATTGTCACGTAGAGCGTGAACATGGTCGCGTCGTGACGCGCGTTCTCCGCCTTGAAGCGGAAGATCCACTTCTTGTCGAGCACGTATTTGACGACGAGGCCGACGCCCGTGCCCATGAACACCGACAACACGATGTGCCCCGGGCCGCTGTAGAGGCGCGCGGTGAGATCCTGCGCGCCGATGTTGGCGGCTGTGGCGATGGCGGCGAACAACGTGTAAAGCAACGCTACCTGCATTTCTAGTCCGGTTGATGATGCAAAGGTGATCGCGCCACAGTCACTGCGCGCGCTCGAAGAAAATCACGGTGCTCGTCCAGAGATTGTTCGAGAAAGCACGGCGCGAGAGAAACGTCTGCTGGATGAAACGGCGAAGCGCTCGACCGGCGAAAACAACCACGCAAGCGCAAGGCAGAGCGGAACGACGACCGCGGTCGTGACAACGATGGCTTTCACTTCATCGTCGCGCAGATGCAGCCATAGCATCGCGCCGACCGTACAAATAACCGGTATGTGCGTGAGATACAGCGGAAACGATATTGCACCCATGAATCGCGAGACGCGTGTGGACAACCATTCGGCTAGCCGCTCGCTCGTGCAAAACGCCATGACCAGGGCTGCCCCTAAAACGGAAAGGGCTGTTGTGTGTGCGTAGAGGTAGCGATGGAAAGTCGCCACATATGCAACGCAAACCACGATTGCCATGCCGCCGAACACGGACCATTTCGTCATGCGGACGCGGATCATGAACGGGCTGTCATGCATCTCCGCCATGGCGACGCCCGCAATGAATGCCGAAAAAGGACTTTGCACAACCGAGAAGGCGAGCCACAGAGCCGCGAACAGAGGCCATCTGAGTCGCGAGGTCCCGAGCAACGCGAGCAATGCGAATACGATGAAGCTGCCCGCCATTTCGACGCTCATCGTCCACAGCACGGGATTGTAGCTAAGCGCGGGAACGTAATCGAAGTACACGCCGAAAGCCGCGAATTCGAACACGCCCCGCAGCGACTCCTGGAATTGGAACGACTTCGCCGGCCAATTGGTTCGGCCCAGTAGCTGCGCCGCATGCGGTGCGTTATTCAGGTTCGCCGACATCATCAGGTAAGTCAGGAAGCAGGACACGAGAACGGGAATGCTCAACCTGAGATAGCGCCGCACCGCGAGCGTCAACAGCACGCGCCTATCCCCTGTTCGCACATAGCCGATGGCGAGTGAGAATCCGGAGACGACGAAGAATACATAGACGGCGAGCGCACCGTCGGTCGGAAAGATGATCCACTTCGGCTGCTTCGCCTCGGGGATCAGGAACGCAGGCAGCAGATGGTAGAAAACGACCACCAACGCGGCCCATCCGCGCAGGCCGTCAAGAGAATCGATTCGCCCTTTCGTTTGCATGTCTGTATGGTGGCGGTCTCGCGCGTTTTGAAGGAAACTCACGCCATCGTACATTCCCTTGGGCGCTTGCTAAACTAATCACTGTGACAGAAGCGCCCGCACCTTGTCCAGCGCGCTCAATAGAGCGTGACGCGGAGCGTGCAAACGGGCGAATGGTCGCATTGATTCTGGATGACGCCGCGAAACAAACGCTCGGGCACGCGCCACTGCGGAAGGAGATAGGAGTTGGGATACACGTCACTGTTCGACAGATTCAGAAAATCGCTTTGCTATGCAAGTGCCGGCATTTGCGTGCTAGTCCTCGCGGCTTACGTCACCATCATCAGCCGCTCTTACTTCTTTCAAGACGACTTCGAATTCTGGCCGCACTACTCGACGCTCAACCTGTCCGAACTGTTCGACCCAGCGGTCAACTTCGGTCGGCCCGTCACGCGGGACCTCTATTTCTTTTTGACATCACATCTGCTGGGCTGGGACAGCAGCAACTATTTCTACCTCAACCTCGTGGTGATCGCCGGCGTCTGCGTGCTGATCTACCGCACGCTGCGCGAATTCGACCTCGATCCGTGGATAGCCGCGGTTGCCGCCATGATCTACTTCTACATGCCGGCGACCGTGCCGCATGCGTCGTGGATTTCGAATTCGCAACACACCATTGCCCACCTGTTCTCGTTCTGGTTCATCTTCTCGACCGTACGCGGAATCAACGCGGGCAATCCCCGTATCGTGCGCGCCGTGCTGATCTATGTCCTGGCGATGTTTTCGAACGTATCGTCCCTCTTCGCGCTGGTCTTCGTCGGTATTCACGTCGCTCTGCGTCATTGCCGTGCACCCGTGAAGCGCTTCGTCCCGCTCGTCACGGTCATCGTCCTGTTGATCGCGTGCACGCTTGCGTGGTCACTCGCCATCTCGCACAGCGCGAACGTTCACTACAAACTCGACCTGTCACTGAGTCACTCCATTGCGCGCGCGCGCTTTTATGACGGCCTCCTGCGCGAAGGAATGATCGGCTCCTGGTATCGGCTATTGTTCGCCGCGATTCTGGCGTTGACGCTCGCCAACGTGAGACGGAACTACATGCTCACTCTTCCGCTCGCCGGTGGTTTCGCCACTGCCTTCGGCATGCTCTTCTTTCTCGGCGCGCAGCGCACGCTCGGCTATCTGGCGATCCCTTATCTCATGCTGGCGCTCATGCTGTTCAGCAACTTCGCCGCGCCCGTCTTTCGCGCCCGGGAACGAAGAACCTGGGTGCTGTCGGCGCTGACCGTGTGTCTCATGTTTTATTCTCTGGAGAACGGCGCGCCGACGCGTGACAACTTCATGCTGTCTCCGTACGGAGCGGGCATTCGCGATGCCCAACAGGCGATCAAGAACGTCCCCATCAACAAGGACACGACGTTCTGCTTCGCCCCGGACAGGCCGTCGGACAACGCCAGCATCGCGCCGTTCTGGACCTTCCTCGGACATGGCAACGCATTCTGGCTCGTCGACTATGGCGACAACCATAAACGTCGATTCTTCTATTACACCGACCGCGAATGCTCCGCTTCCGACGTGGTGCGCGTGACCATCGGTCAGCGAAGCTCGACGCTCACCGTCACCGGGATCACGATGCCAAAGTAGCCCCGCTCGCCTGTCGGAATGCTAGGATCGCCTGCCCCGAAACATCCCGACTGCGTCAACCATGCCCAGCACCAACATCGACGAATCCGCCGACCGTCTCAAATACACATTGCTATGCGTCGGCGTGCTGGTGCTCGCCCCCGTTCTCGTGCGCGCGCCGCAGCTATTCGACCTGCTTCTCGCCGATCCGACGCTGCTCTACGCCGGCCTCGCAGACGGCCTGCGCGCAGGCCCGCTCGGCGGCTTCCCGCCGTTTCCCACCATCGACCCGAACATCGCGTTCACGAGCCACGCGCTGGGTCACCGCGCCGCGCTCGATGTCCTGAGCGGGCACATTCCGTGGTGGAATCATTTCGAGGGCGTGGGCACGCCGCTCGTCGGGGAGATGCAGGCTGCAGCGCTCTTTCCGCTGACCTGGCTGCTGGTGCTGAAAAGCGGCCAGTTCTACATGCATATCGCGCTGCAAGTCATCTCGGGCGTCGCCACGTGGCAACTGCTGCGCAGGATCGGCTGTTCGAAGCTCGCGGCCGTCGCCGCCGCGCTCGCCTTCGAATTCAACGGCACGTTCGCGTGGCTCGCGAACGCGGTCATCAATCCGATTCCCTTCCTACCCCTCACGCTGCTCGGCATCGAGATCCTGCGTGAGCGCGTCGCGCGCGCGAAAGCCGGTGGCCACGCATTCCTGACGATCGGCCTCGCCGCCTCGCTCTACGCCGGTTTTCCCGAGGTCGCCTATCTGAATGGCCTGCTGATCCTCGCCTGGACGCTGGTGCGAACCGCTGCCCTGCCCTACGCGGAGCGCTGGCTCTTTCTGCGGCGCGTGGTGATCGGCGGAATCGCCGCGCTCGCGATCAGCGCGCCCGTTCTCGTTCCCTTCTTCGATTTTCTGCCGCTCGCCAACACGGGCGGACACGAAGGCACCGGGTTTGAGTCCGTTCATCTGAGCCCCGGCTTCCTCGTCGGCCTGCTCGCGCCCTATGCGTTCGGCGCGATCTTTCAGCTTTTCCGAACATGCGGGTTTCTGGGGCGCCGTCGGCGGCTACGCCGGTTGCGCACTGGTCGCGCTCGCGCTCGCCGGGGCTGCGGGCCGAACCTTTCGCGGCTTGCGAATCATGCTCGTGGTCTGGGTGCTGGTGACCATCGGCATCTCGTACGGCTTTCCGGGTTCGGGGCTGATCGTGAAGATCGTCCCGGGATTGAAGCTCGCGGCTTACTTTCGCTATCTTCCGCCGTCGTGGGAGTTCAGCCTGTGCGTGCTCGCCGCGTTCGCGCTCACTGATCTTTCCCGCGACGGAGCATCGCGCGCGCTCAGAATCGCCGTCGCGCTCGTCGCCCTCGCGGTCATCGCCGCGATCTGGACGACGCATCGGCATGGCTTGAGTCTTCATGGCCGGCTCGCGCTCGGCAATGCGATCTTCCTCGCCGTCGTTTTGCTGGCGATGGCCGCGCTCGCGTGGCGCTCCCGCTCCGGCGAGACCCGGCGCCGCGCGCTTGCCGCGCTGCTCGTGCTGGAGGCCGTCGTCTGCTTCGCGATTCCGACGCTCAGCACGCCGTCGCGCGGCGCCGTCGCGCTCGACGGCGTGCATTACCTTCAAGCAAACCTCGGCTTTCAGCGATTCGTGACGCTGGGGCCTGTGCAGCCGAACTACGGCGCGTATTTCGGCATCGCTTCGATCAATCACAACGACCTGCCCATTCCGCGCATCTGGACCGACTACGTCGAGCGCCATCTCGACAGCAATGCGCCGCCCATTCTCTTCACCGGCAGCAGCCGTCAGGATTCTGCGGGGCCATCGGCCGCCGATCAGTTGATCGCCAATCTCGATGCCTACCGGCGCGTCGGCGTCCGCTATGTGCTCGCGCCGAAGGAATCGCCCGGTCAGCCAGCGTTCGCGTCGCTCGCGCACTACGTCGATGAAACGCCGCAACCGGCGTTGCGAGAGGTCTTCAGCGACAAGGTCATGCGCGTCTTCGAACTCGCGAATCCCGCGCCTTATTTCAGCGCGCCGGGATGCACTCTGGTCGCCGACACACGCAACAGCGTCGAAGCCGACTGCACCGCCGCCTCGTCCGTGACGCGCCTCGAACTCTTCATGCGAGGCTGGCGCGCGACCGTGAACGGCGAAGCAACGCCGATCGCGCAGACCGGCGAGATATTCCAGCGCATCGCACTGCCGGCCGGACGCTCGACCATCCGCTTCGAATTCGCGCCGCCGTTCATCGGCTGGGCGTGGGCCGCGTTCGTGATCGGCTGGATTCTGTTCGCAATCGCGTTCACTTCTTTCGCGGCGCGCAGTCACCGGCAGCCGCAATAATCGCGTGTGCGGTATGCAATAATCCCGCGAATGGACATAGGCGAAAAACATTTCCCGCGCATCGCGGTCGTCATTCCTTGCTATAACGAGCAAGCCGCCATCGCGACCGTGGTACGTGACTTCAGGCAGAGCCTTCCGACGGCCGAGATCTACGCATTCGACAACAATTCGTCGGACCACACCGCTCGCGTGGCGCGTGAGGCGGGCGCGGAAGTGATCGCGGTGCCGCTTCAGGGGAAGGGCAACGTGGTGCGCAGAATGTTCGCCGATGTCGAAGCCGACGTTTATGTCATGGTCGACGGCGACGCGACCTATGACGCGTTCGCCGCGCCCGCGCTCGTCGAACTGCTGGTCGAGAAACACCTCGACATGGTCGTGGGCTCGCGTCTGAGCGATGAAGAAACCGCCTATCGGCTGGGCCATCGCTTTGGCAACGTCCTGCTCACGCGCTGTGCCGCCACCATTTTCGGCAAGACCTTTCGCGACATGCTTTCGGGTTATCGCGTTTTCTCGCGCCGCTACGCGAAAAGTTTCCCGGCTCACTCCGCAGGCTTCGAAATCGAAACCGAACTGGCGGTTCACGCGCTGAGCCTGAGAATGCCGGTGGCTGAACGGGAAACCAGTTACAAGTCGCGTCTGGAGGGCTCGGAAAGCAAGCTCAATACGTACCGCGACGGCTTCCGGATTTTGATGACCATCCTCAAGCTGTTCAAGACCGAGAAGCCGCTCGCCTTCTTCTCGACTGGCTTTTTCTTGTGCGCGTTGCTCTCCGTCGGCATGGCCATTCCGGTGTTCGAAACTTTCTTCGAAACGGGCCTGGTCCCGCGCGTGCCCACGGTGATTCTCAGCAGCGGTCTCATGATCTTCGGCGCCATTCTGCTGACTTGCGGGATCGTTCTGGACACGGTCACGCGCGGGCGCAACGAGGCCAAGCATTTCGCCTATCTGTCGGTGCCCGCCGTGGGCCGGCAGCCGCGCTGAGATGCGTCAGTTCATCCGCTTTGCGATAGCCGGGGCAATCGGCTTTCTGGTCGATTCCGGCGCGCTGTACGCGATGCTCGCGCTCGGCACGGGACCATATATCGGCCGGCTGATCTCGTTTCTTTGCGCGGCGTTCGTGACATGGCGGATCAATCGCCGCTTTACGTTCACGACGGGGCACCGGCATTCAGCGTGGCGCGAATGGTACGAATACCTGCTCGCGATGATGTTCGGCGGCGTGTGCAACTACGGCGCCTATGTGCTCGCGATGAAGATGCTGCCGCATTCAGGAACGGGACCGCTTGTCGCGGTCGCGATCGGTTCTGTCGCCGGCATGTTCGTCAACTTCGCGAGCGCGAGACTGTGGGTGTATCGGCCGGGCAAGAGCCGCTCGTAATCGGGCGGTTGCGCTCACCGGTCGGGCAAGCGCGCAGCACCGGAACGACCTGCTGGCCTGCGGTTCCCTCGCCGAACGGGTTTTCTCGCGCCGACATCGCCCGGTAGGCGCGCTCGTCATCGAGCAGGCGCGAGACCTCGGGGACAAAGGGCTCCGCCTGCATACCTGTCATCTTGTGTGCGCCGCTATCGACGTGTTGCGCGAAACAGTCCGCCTCAGACGTTCGACAGATAGCGGCTCTGGCGCTGCGGCCGGTACGACGCGTAACGTATCGGAGTCGCCGACTTGCGGTACAGCAAGGCCTTGAAGACTTCCGCGTGCCGTTCGTAGGCCTGCGCCGGCGTCATCGACGTGTATGACCGCTGCAACGCGTCGCGCGCGGTGCGCAGCGGCCGGTCCGCATGCGCGAGAAGCGCCGCGGCCAGTTGATCGCGCACGGCGTGCAACGTGTCCTCATTGGCGATCGCCGCGTAGAACTGCGGACCGTCGAGGCTCGCCCAGTCGGTGCGATAGGCGTCGATCACCGTGCTGGCTTCATCGACGAGTTGCTCGCGCGCTCCGCCGACGTTCGTCGCGATGACCGGCGCATGGCGCTGCACCGCTTCGGAGATCGCGAGGCTCCAGCCCTCGGTGAACGACGGCATGACAACCGCCCGCGCGAGATCGACGAAGCGATGCACGTCGGACCGGTAGCCGGGCATCAGCACCGCATCCTGCAAGCCGTGTCGCTCGATCTTCTCGCGCAGGCGCTGCGCGTAGCTCGCGTCGGCGTGCTTGCCGAGTATGACGAGGCGAATGTCCGGACGCGCGGCATGCGCGATGGCGAACGCCTCGATCAGCAAGCCCTGTCCCTTCACCGGATTGATCGACGCGACATTGACGAACACCGGGCTGTCTTGCGGCACGCCGAGTTCGGCGCGGAGTTCGGGGTCGCGCTCGGGCGTCGCGAGCGGCACCCGGCCCGCGGAGTCACAGCCGTTCGGAATCACGAGCATGCGTTCGGCCGCAAGGCGCAGGTTCGAGTCCGCGAACATGGCGACGTTGGCCGACACGCAGACGTAGCAGTCGGTGATCTGGTCGGCCTGACGCCACTTCTGCTTGTTCGGCTCGTCGAGCCACTGGTACATGTTGTGGACGGTCTGCACGAACGGAATGCCGAGCGACGCGCAAACTTCCGCGAGCGTCAGCGAATAATGCGCATTGACGAGCGCCACTTCGTGCTCTTTCAAGAGCCGGCGCAGCGCCTTGGGATGCGACGGCAGCCTCACGTAAGCAAAGCGGCGCGCTTTCAGTTCGGCTTCCGCTTCGGGCGCGATGTCGCCGGTCACGCCGAGCATCGGCCGGAATCCGGCGGCAGCGAGCGTGTCGAGCAGATCGAACACCACGCGCTCCAGACCGCCGACCATGAAACTGTCCACCTGCAGCAGCACCACCGGAGCGCCCTGCAAGTCGCTCGCGAATACGGGCACGCGGAGCGCTTCGCCACCGGCGGCGCTGGCAAAGCGGCGGGCCACGTCGAGCGCGGCGCCGTCGGCTCGCGCGACCAACGGATGCAACAGCGCAAGTCGTTCGTACACGCGCGGGCCGAGCGCAATGCAGAGATCGACCTTGTCATAGACCTCGTTGCGCAGCGCATAAGCGTCGTCGGTGTCGTCGAAGAGCGCGACGACGAGTCGTGTTTCATCGCGCGGCGACGTTTTCAGTTCCGGCGCGGACACGATCACGAGACGCGCGTCGGCGTCGCTCGCCGCGAGCCGCTCGGCCGCTTGCACGCCCAGTTGCCGCGCCGCGCGGTCCGTGCATCGCCACGGATGCGCGCCGAGTCCGGACGAGGCCAGCCACGGCGCGACAATGTCGTCGATCGAGACCGGCGCGCCTGGCGTGCGCCGGGCTCCGGGAGCGATCGCGGGCAGCCCTTCTTCCGCCGCTGCGGCGTGCCTTCCCGCAACGCGGTTGAGCCTGCGCTTTATCGCATTCCAGGTTCTGCTCAAGGTAAGTCCTCTCGGTTGCTCGTGCGCCAGATGGCTGACGACAGTATTGGCGCCGGTTTTTTCCCGAGTGAGCGCCGCCTGCTGCTCGCTCAGGGTCTCCACCATCTCCGTGAGTCTTATCCGCTCTTGTTCTTTCTGCGCGACCGCCTGATCGAGCCGCGCGCGGTCACTGTTGATTTCGCCGACGAGCGCCTCGAGTCTCTGCCGATTCTCGTTCAGTTCGCCGATCACGCCTTCGAGCCGTTGACGTTCGGCGATGCTTTCCGCGATCGTCGCTTCGAGCCGCAGGCGCTCGGCTTCGCGCCGGCTCACCTCCGCTTCGAGGCGAACCGCGTTATTCGCGAGCACCGCGTGTCCGGCCGTCAGCAGGTTCACCCTCGTGTTTCTCTCGTCGAGAATGCGCTCGTAGTAGCCGCGATGCTCGTGCCATACGAATCCGGGACGCGAATCGGCGTCGTCGAGATGGTTCAGCAGATAGGCACAGCGCGCACCGGCTTCGGCAAGTTGCGATACTTCGGGCAAGCCGAAACTGAGCGGCTTCTCGATGTTGCCGAGAATATTGAGCCAGTCGCCCGACAAAAGACGGCGCACCGTCTCAACGCCCTGCTTGAGCCGCTCGCGGGCGGCTTGCCGGTCGCCCCGGACGAGCGCGAAGGTGGCAGCCAGATCCAGCGCCCCTACGACTTTCGTGCCGAGCAGCGGGCTGAAGGGCATCGGGTTCATTGCCGCGCAGCGGAGCGCCCAGTCTTCGGCAGCCGCGAGATCGCCGAGCCGCTGCGCGAGCCGCGCGGCGACGAAGCTCAACGATACCTTCCATCGCAACTGATGCGCCGATCCGCCGGCTGCCGCGACGTACTCGCGAATGTCGGTGAGACAAGCGCGCATCTCCTGCTCCGACCTCGCATGGCCGAGCACGCGGTACGCGTGGCCGCACAGCGCCGCGCCGAAATCCGCGCTGCCGCGAGGCGAGCTTGCCATGACCTGTGCATTCAGCGCGTCGAGCGACTCGTTGTTCGTGAGGCGCATGCCGATCGCGATCATGCTCTTGAACAGCCACGGGTTCTCCATGGCCCGGTTATCGGCGAGCACGTGGAAATCCGGCGCGTCGACGGTTGCGAACGTCGTTTCGACGTAGTCCGACGCGCGGCCGGCGAGCGGGTCGCGCATTGCGATGACGATGAGTGTGCCGTCGATATTCGCGGGCTCGTCGAAGCCCGCCTCGGTCCATGTACGACCCGGATCGCCGCCCCCCAACGCCGACGACACGAACGCGCGCTCCGCGAGCAAGCCCTCCGCCTGCGGCCCGCACACGCGATGCAGCCAGGCGCGCGGCGACGCGCCGCCTTCCTGTTCCAGGGCCTCGGCTTGCGCACGCGATACGCCGAATATCACGCGTCCGCCCGGACGAACGCGCGCTATCTCGCCATGCAACACATCAGCGGGAAAGGCTGTTGCATCGAGCGCCATCAGGACATCGACCGACGCAGCGCAATCAGGCCGGGAAGCGGCGTCTGCGAAGAAGGACACGTGTTCGTCGACGCCATAGCGGGAGCGCGCGTATGCGAGGCTCGCCTCGCCCGGCTCCAATCCGACGACAGCGCGCGCGGCGCTGTTTTGCGCGACGACACGCGCTCCGCTGCCCACGCTCGAATCTAGCACAAGCACGATATCGCCGATACGGACGAATGCGCATGCCTCGACGGTATCGCCGAAAGCGGTCGGCCACGCGGAGTTCGCCTGCGCGAGAATGTCCTGCGGCGGCGCGATTTCCTGTTCGTCCACGACGCCCGAGGGCATGCGCTCGAAGAACACGGACGCGCGATTGCTCGCCGGTGGCAACGGCTGCGACCACCACGCCGCTTTTGTGCGCGCATGCCGGCGATACGCAATACGGTTGACGTCACCGGCGGCCTTGTGCGCCGGGCCGAGCATTGCGATTTGCCGGAAAGGCTGCGCGAGCAGGCGTGTCGCCGCAAGATCGCGCGCGTCGCTTTCTTCGCTGCCTTCGCTCGCCTCGGAATGCGCGACAGCGGATCGGGCGACGATCAGTGCATCGAACTGGTCGGCCGACACACCTTCCGGCAATGCGCCGGCATCATTCGCGCGAAGCACACGGCCGGGCGGGAACTGCGGTGCTGCATCGCGCGCTTCGTCTTCGTCGAGTGCGAGGCCGTATGCATCGCAGCCGGCGTCCAGCAGCGCACGCAGCGCCCCGGGCAATCCGTCGCCCACATACAGGACCCGGCAATGCCCGAAACAGATCAGGCATTGACGGAGAAAGGCCAGTAACTCTTCAGACATACGTTCGCTTCACGTTCTGCAACGCGGAAGTAGAGATGTGTCCGGACCTCCGCGCGGCCCGGACCGTTCATGGGCGCGCTCAGGCGCGCGATGCCTCGGCGCCGGGCTTAGCACTGCTGCTGCCCGCATTCGATTGCAGTTCGGCACGCATATGCAGGTCGCACACGCCGCCGAAAAAATGGGTGTCCACGCGCGCGCGGACCATGAAGAACGCGGCTTCGTCGATCCAGTGCAGGATGGCTTGATCGGAGAAGTTCATCGATTGCTGATGGATCAGGGAGGCCTGCACTTCATAGAAATTCTCGCCGAGCGCGCAGCCGTCCATGGTGAACACGACGGTGTGCTCCTCGCCCGCGCGAAACTTCCGGTTCCAGAAAATGAAGCCGTCGCGCCCTGCCGCCAACATTTCGGCGTCCTGGTTGAACGTACCCCATGAGTACATCTTGATGCCTTCCTTGTTCCGAATGCGCAGGTTGACGTACAGCTTGTCCATGTCCTCGCGAATCTGGAACCTGACCATCACCTTGATCGTGTCGCCGGTATAGAAAGTCGACGACGATTCGCCTTTCTCGTCGAGCACGGTGACGTCCGTGATCATCGCTTCGAGCGTGCCGAATTCGAACTTGTTCTGTTCGTGCGGTTCGTCCATCACCTTTTCGGCGGCCGTGCTGATCGCCGATGCAGCCGACGCAGCCGATGCAGCCGATGCAGCCGACGCGGCATCGGCGGACTGCGTCCCGGCAAGCGCCGGAACCGGGGCAGGCTGCGTCGCTTCGGCGGCGGCTTTTGCCTTCGTCGCCGCCTTGTGCTCGTCGATCTCGCTCTGCTTCGCGCGGTTCTCCTCGTCGTGAAGCAGCTTGCGATAGGCGAGCACGACTTCCGACGAAGGACCGACGACCGCGAGCCTGCCTTTGTCGAGCAGAATGGCGCGATCGGTGAAGGTTCTGACCGATTCGATATCGTGCGACACGAACAGAATGGCAACGCCGCGGTCGCGCAGTTCGCGAATCCGCTGGTAGCAGCGCTTCTGGAACAGCGCGTCGCCGACGGCGAGCGCCTCGTCCACGATCAGCACGTCGGGATTCAACTGAACCTGCACGGCGAACGCGACGCGGACCATCATGCCGCTGGAATAGTGCTTCACCGGCTGATCGAAGAACTCGCCGATCGCCGCGAACCGGATGATCTCGGGCATCGCGGCATCCATTTCCGCGCGCGTCAGACCGAGGATGGACCCGTTCAAATAGGCGTTCTCGCGTCCCGTGAATTCGGGATTGAAGCCGCTGCCCAGTTCGAGCAGCGCCGCGACCCGGCCATGCACGGACACGTCGCCCTGCGTCGGTTGAAGCACGCCGGCGATGAGTTGCAAGAGCGTCGATTTGCCCGCGCCGTTGCGCCCGACGATGCCGACCGCCTCGCCCTTCTTCACGTCGAACGAAATATCCCGCAACGGCCAGAACTCGCCGAAGAACTGCTTGCGGCCGCGAAACAGCATCTGCAGCAGACGATGCTGGGGCTTCGCGTACAGTTCGTAGCGCTTGCTCAGATTGCGAACATGAATAGCTAGATCGTCCAAAGCCACTCTCTCTTGAAACTCCTGCCCCGATTGATGTTCTCGCTCACGACTCTCAGGCGAACGCGGCCGTGAGCTGCTGCTCGCCGCTCGCTTTTTGCTCGACGAGCCGCTCGCAGATGCTCATGTTGTGACGCGCCATGTCCATTCTTTCCCGCTCACCGGGGAATTTCCCGGCGGCGAAATCCGAAGCGGTCACATAACGCATGCCGTACGTGTTGAAGTCGCCGATGTTCGGTGTATCGACGATGGGCACGATGCCGAACGCAAGATACTCGATCAGCTTCGTCGGACACGACACGTTGTTCACGACCATGTCGTCGCGCAGAATGAAGCCGAAGTGGCACTGCTGATAGATGCCGTTCAGCTCGGCGCGCGTCGCGCTCGACACATGAAAGTTGGGGTGATGCACGATCTCGGCCGCGGCTGCGCTGCGCATCTGCTCGACGTCCGGCGTGTAGATCCACCAGTCCGCCAGATCGATGCCTTCGCGCACGACGTTCATCATTGCCGGCAGGTTCTGCCATTTCTGCGTGCCCCCGGCATAGATCACCGTCGGCTTGCCGTCCCGGTAGGCGCGCGAAGCATGGCTGCCCTCGTCGACCGCGAAGATCGGCAGGACGATGACGTTGGCCTTCAGAAGATCGCGATACTTGTGCGACAGATAGTTGCCCATCGCTTGCGAAACGACGATCACGTTCGACGCGCGCTCGACTGCGCAGCGCTCGCAATCATCGTGGATGCGCGCCGAGTAAAAGTCGTTGTGCATGCGGAACTCTTCGGGCACGACGCCGTGGACGTCGAGCACCCATTTGATTCCCGGCACGCGCCGCAGCGCACGTCCGAGCGCGTTGGGCATGCGCAGCACGCTATGGAAATAGACCCGCTTGAAGCGCCACGCAAGCAGGCATGCAGCGAGCCGCTGCACGCGGGATTCATCAGCGATATTGAGCACCCAGGCGCTGCGTCCCGCGCGTTCGATGAAAGGCTTGGGGCCGGCAGCGGCCTCGCGCACGTCGCAATACACGCGGCGGCGCGACGGGAACAGCGAATCGATTGCCTTGACGCGCTGGAAATAGCCGTCGCGCTCCCGCGCCTTCGTCGGATACGGCGCCACGAACATGATGCCGTTGCCACCGAAGAACAGATCCGCAAACTCCAGCCATCGCGCGATACGGCTCACCCGGGAACTCGGGAACCGGGCCGCGCGGGCCACTCTCGCCGTGAGGCGGTTCATGAGTCCGTCCGATGCTTTCGGCTCGAGCGTCGGCATGGCGTCGAGTTGCGCGAGCAGCGCCTTGGTCTCGGAGACGAGCGCATCGACCTCGCGCTCGAGACTCTCGAAGCGCGTCTTCAAACGCTGAACCACGTCCGGCGTGGCGACTTCGTTCTGGTCGGCAAGGAATTGCCGCACCTCCGACGAAATCGATTCGATCACCGGAATGAGCGAGCGCGGCGTTGCCTCCTCGTCTTCGTACTGACCGAACACGATCGAGCGCAGATCGCGCTTTTCAACCGAACGGCGCGTCTTGATTTCGTGCAGAAGATGCGTGCGATAGGCTTCGAGCCCATCGACGAGCTTGCTTAGCTGCTGCGCGTAGAGCCGATGCGTTTCAACGTGCAGCGGCGGATGCGCCGGCTGGGCGATGGCGAAAAGCGAGTCCTGTTTCCACGCGGTCACGGACAGGTAAGTGCGATCCTGCCACGCGCGGCCATACTTCTCTTCGAAGCGGCGTCGGTTTTCGGCTGCGAAGCCTTGTGCTTCGAGCGCGTCGAGCTTGCCGAACGACGCGGAGCCCCAGTGATGCAGGTACACATCTCGCGCGACATGCATCTTGAAGCCGTGCTCGAGCGTGCGAAGGCAATAGTCGTCGTCCTCATAGGCGCCCGGGAAGAACCGGGTGTCCAGCAGCCCGAGTTTTTCAATGACGCGCCGCGTGAACAGAACGCAATAGTAGCTCAGGAAATCGCTTTCGACGACGTCGCCGAGCCACGCCTCGCGCCGTTCTTTGGCAAAGCGGTCGAGCGCGGGCAGGTCGAGCGCGGCGCTTCCCGCGCCCAGGTTGTTGCGGTCGCCGAGATGGTAGCCGACGGGAATACCCTGCTCGTTGTTCGACGCATTGGTGAGCGGGCCGATCGCGTCCTTGTCGTCTTCGATCAGATAGTCGAGCCAGTGATCCGTCACGATCACGTCGCTGTTGAGCAGACAGATGTGCGTGATGTCCTTATCGGCGAGAAAGTGCTCGATGCCGATGTTGTTGCCGCCGGAAAAGCCCAGGTTCTTTTCCTGCTGGAAATAGACCCCGGAAAGCCCGCGGCTCACGGCCTGATCGAACACCCGCCGGGAAGCCTCGCGTTGCGCGGGGGCCGAAGCGTTGTCGATGACCGCGACGTCGAACGCCGTATCGCTTGCAGTACCGAGAAGGCTGTCGAGCGCCAGCGCGAACACCTCTGCCGAGTTGTACGTGACGATGACGATGCCTGCTTTTACTCTCGTTGTGTTCATTGTGATTAACCGACTGCGCGCTTTGTGTTGTCCCGCCGGCATTTGTCCGCGCCGGTTCTGGCTTCTCGATCAGAGAACGTCAGGAAAGCCCTTCTTCGATTTGTCGAAGAACCAGTAGCAGACTCGCAGGAATGCGAGCGAAGCCACAATCTGAATCAGATAGCCCGTCCAGTCAGGCCACGTGCCGAAGAAGAATACATGCCGCACATTCTCGAGAATTGGCGTGAACGGATTCCAGCTCACGAGTGCGCGAAGCGCCTCGGGCACCATATCGATCGGGTAAAAGATCGGGCTCAGATACATGAGCGCCATGGTTATGGGCGGCACCGCGAGCTTGATGTCGGGCAGATACACGCCGAGCGACGCGAAAAGATAACTCACGCCGAGCACTGCAAACATGAACGGCAGCAGCACGATTGGCAGCGCAAGCGCCGAGACTGGCGGAAGACCGACGAAGACAAGATGAAACAAAAGCAGCAGGCCATAGCCGATCGACGCATTCACGAGCGCCGACAGCGTGATCGCCATGGGCAGGATCTCGAGCGGAAACACGACCTTCTTGATGAAATTCGGGTTCTCGCGCATCAACACCGGCGCGCGCAAGAAGCATTCGGAAAAGAAGGTATATGTAATGAGCCCGGCGAAGAGAATCAGCGCCGACTCCTTGCTGCCCGACGTGCCGGACGACCAGCGCGCCTTGAACACCACGCTAAAAACGAAGAAATAGACGATGAGCGTAAGGATCGGCGTCACGAGCATCCAGATCGACCCGAGCGCCGAGCCGCGAAACTTGGTTGCAAGATCGCGGCGCACGAAATCCCATAACAGCGCTCGGTGCCGCCAGACTGAAAGTTGCATCGAGAGTTTCCTGCAGGAGACCTTCCCGGAGCACGCGAATCGCAAGAAAACATCTTGCCAATGACCGCGCGCCCAGCGGTTCGGTTTAGAAATTAACTGGACATTTTAACATGCGCATAGCCCGTCTCCGGACCGCGCAGATCGTCACTCGAACTGTCCGACGCGCGGCGGAGACGCCAGCGTGAAGGGCAAGACCTTGGTGCTGAGCGAAAGATTCGGGTTGTACGCCGGATCATTTTCCAGCCACCCGTCCCACTCTCTTTCCATCCAGCGAACTTCTCCCAGGAAGCGCTGATACTTGTCCGCATCCATGTCGGAACCGCGTGTCGCCGACTCGTGATGGTAGAGCTCCGCGTGCGGCGTCCAGACGTTGCGATAGCCCGCCTTGAGAAGACGCAGGCAGAAATCCACATCGTTGAACGCGACCGCCAGTTCTTCATTCAGGCCGCCGACTTCTTCATAGACGGATTTCCTGACGACGAGACAGGCTGCCGTGACCGCCGACAGATTCTGCATGGCCACCGCGCGGCCGAAGTAACCGAACAGACCGCGCTTCATCATGTGATGCATGTGCCCGGCAACCCCGCCAAGACCGATCAGCACGCCGCCATGCTGAAGCATGTCGTTCGGGTACCACAGGCACGCACCCACGGCGCCGACGCC
This sequence comes from Caballeronia sp. LZ016, assembly GCF_031450805.1. NCBI lineage: Bacteria > Pseudomonadati > Pseudomonadota > Betaproteobacteria > Burkholderiales > Burkholderiaceae > Caballeronia > Caballeronia sp. LZ016. The sequence continues at coordinate 1,489,311 of NZ_JARTVY010000001.1, read as the reverse complement.
GGGCTGTGCGGCGATGCTGACCATCTCGTTCAGCCAGTCGGGCGAGATCACCTCGATGTCGTTGTTCAGCAGGCACACGAACTCGCCCTTCGCCTCGCGTACGGCGCGATTGTTGAGCGCCGAGAAGTTGAAGGGCGCGTCGTCGCGAATCACGCGAATGCCCTTCGTGCTGGCGATCTCGTCGAAATAAGCGAGCGTCTCCGGCTTCACGCTGCCGTTATCGACCACGATGATCTCGTATTCGCGATAGAGCGTCTTGGCGAGCACGCTGTCGATGCACTGCTTGGTGAGCGCCAGCCCGTCGCGCGTGGGAATGACGATAGAGACGAGCGGACGCTGCGCGAGTCCATAACGTACGCGCAAGATGCCGAGCGATTCGTATGGCTGATCGACGAATGCATCGATCCCGCTGCGCGTCAGATGATCTTCGACGGCCCGCTTGGCGGCCATAAGCGCGTAGGGCTTCTCGGAGCCGCTACCCGCCGTGCTGCCCGGCACGATGCGCCAGTGATAGAGCACGTGCGGAATATGGACGACCTGATCGTGACCCGCGATCTCGATGCAGCGCAGCGCCAGGTCGTAGTCCTGGCTGCCTTCGTAGCCCTTGCGAAAGCCGCCTGCCTCGCGTACGAGCGCCGTCTCGAAGACGCCCAGATGCGAGAACATGTTCTGCGTCAGGAACATTTGCGGGTTCCAGTCGCTCTTGAAATACGGCGTCGTGCGCTTGCCCGCCTCGTTCAGCTTGTCTTCGTCACTGTAGAGCATGCGGCTCGCGGGATAGCGACCGATATACACCGCGACCATGTAAAGCGCATGCGGAGGAATGACGTCGTCGTGGTCCAGCAGGACGACGAATTCGCCCGTCGCCAGTTCGAGCGCGCTGTTGCTCGCCGCTGAGATATGACCATTGGTGTCGCGGAACACGAGCTTGATCCGGCTGTCCTGCGCCGCTGCCTCGCTCAACACTTCGCGCACGCGCGGATCGGTGGAGGCATCGTCTGCGATGCAGAGTTCCCAGTCGGGATAGATCTGTTCCCGCACCGACGCGATCATCTCGCGCAGAAACGGCTCGCTGCTGTTGTAAGTGGGAACCACGATCGAGAATGTCGGGCGGCGCGGAAGTCTTTCGATGTCCTGCAACACCTGCTGGCGCTTCTCCGGCGTGATCGAATCGTAGCGTTCGATCCACTCGTGATAAACCTCGTCACGGGGCGGTCCATCGGCGAATCCCGCTCCGCTCTGAAGGCGGCGCAGGCGAGCCATGATTCCGGGCATGCCTTCGCGCTTGAGAACGGACAAGTAGTACTGCGCCGCCGGCACGACGCCGCCGCGCGACTGAACCTGTCGCGACATCGTGGCCGACGCCAGGCGGACTGCGTTGCCAGCGCTCACTGTCGAGCGCAATGGCGCGGTCATTCTCCATGAGGTGGAACCGCGCAATGCCGCGAGTTCCGTTTCGAGCTGCAATACGCGATTCCGCAGCGACGACAGTTCCCTTGCGTCCGCCCGCGTATTCTTCAGTTCCTTCTCGAGCACGGCACAACGCTCTTGCCAGTCGAACGAAGACGGTTCGCCGCCCGCGCGGACCGGCTCGCGCTCCGTGTCGTGTCGAACTGTCGTCTTGAAATCGTGTTGCATCTTGGTACTTGCCTCTGGCAGTTTGGAGGGCCGGCGTTTCGGGGGCGATGTCACCGCGCTATAGCCTTCCGAGGCGGCCACGCAGTCCGTCCAGAAGACCGCGCAGCGCCATTGAGACATGCAGACGGCGCGCCGTGGGCATCATCGAATAGATGAGCAGGCGGAACGGCAACTTGAGCAGTTCCGTCGATTTCCAGGACCACGGCACGTATCCCCGGCCGATCAACGCAATGGCGTTGCGGAACAAATAGTAATGACGAACGGGACTGTGCATGGGATACGTGCGCCCCAACACCCGCACGGGCTCGCCGCCCAGTTCGTGGGCCATTGTGATCCACGGAACGCCGACCAGACGATATCCCGCGCGCTTGGCCCGCACGCACCATTCAAGATCGACGAAGTCGATGAACAGGTCGTCTTCCATTGGACCCACGACGTTCCAGCAAGCCAGATTCAGGCACGAGCCGGACGTGATGAGAAAGTCCGCGTCCACGGGACGCGCGCCTTCGGCGGGCACGCGCGCGAGCTTGAATGGTCTGAAGCGCACGAAGGGCGCGACTCCGCCGAGGCGCGGATCGTCGTAGGCCGGACCGACGATCGCGATTTTCTCTCCTGCCGCGACCCATTCGGTGAGCAATGCCGGCAAGGCCTGCAGATGCTCGAGCGTGGGTTCGCTGTCCTGGTCGAAAAGGAGCGCGACGCGGCAGCCTTCGCGCAAGAGCAGTTCGATGCCCTGATTCAGCGCCGTCGCGATACCGAGATTGTCGCGGTTGGGCAGATAGCGCACGTCGGCATCGAGTCCGTCGACGCGATCGACGCCCGGCGTGTTGTCGACGACCACGCAACGGGTGTGCTTCGCCAGACGGTTCGCACGCTCGATGCACGCCGCGTCCGGATTATAAAAAACCACCACGGAGCCGGGGCGTTGCACGCTACTCCCGGTGCTCACAGTCCCCTCATGCAGAGATCGAGCGCGTCGGCCCAATCGGGCGCCTCGATGCCGAATGTGTCGAAGAGCTTGCGTTGCGACATGCGCGAGTTTGCGGGACGCTTCGCCGGCGTCGGATAGGCCGATGCCGGAATCGGCTTCACGACCGGCTTCTTCGCCAGCGAAGACTTTTCGAAGATCGCTTGGGCGAAGCCGTGCCAGGACGTCGAACCGGACGCGGTCAGGTGATAGACACCGGACTTCTTCTTCCACCAGTCATGATCGGCGCTCATGCTCTGCGACACGACATGCGCGGTCAGCGTCGCGATGGTGTTCGCCCAGGTCGGCGCGCCGGTCTGGTCGGCGACCACGCCGAGTTCGTCGCGTTCGGCGCCGAGCCGCAGCATCGTGAGAAGAAAGTTCTTGCCGTGCCCGCCGTACACCCAGCTCGTGCGAAAGATCAGGTGGTCGCAACCCGACTCCGCGATTGCCTGCTCGCCGGCCAGCTTGCTTTTGCCGTACACGTTCTGCGGATTCACCGCGTCGTCTTCGACGTAAGCGCCTTCCTTCGTGCCATCGAAGACATAGTCCGTCGAGTAGTGAATAAGCGCGGCGTTCAGGCGCTTCGCTTCTTCCGCCAGCACGCCGGGCGCTTCGCCGTTGATGCGCATTGCCGCATCGGCGTCGCTTTCGGCTTTGTCGACCGCCGTGTATGCAGCGGGATTGACGATCAGCGACGGCTTTACCTCGTGCACGACTTGCCGAACCTGATCCAGATCACCGAGGTCGAGACGGCTGCGATCGACGGCCACCACGCGACCCAGCCCTTGCAGCGTTCGCGCCAGTTCGAACCCCACCTGACCATTCACGCCAGTCAGCAGAATCGTGCGCTCGCTCATGCGAACACCTCGGCTTCCGCCAGCCGCTTGCCCGCCGCATCTTTCGCCGCCAGCATCGGTTCGAAGTCGATCGGCCACTCGATGCCGATGCCGGCATCGCTCCAGAGCAGGCTGCGCTCGAACTCCGGATACCAGCAATCCGTCGTCTTATAAAGAAACTGCGCCGACTCGGACAACACGACGAACCCGTGCGCAAACCCCGGCGGCACCCACAACTGCCGATGATTCTCCTCCGACAGATGCACGCCGACCCACTTTCCGAAGTTCGGCGAGCTCTTGCGAATGTCCACGGCGACATCGAACACTTCGCCCTCGACCACGCGCACGAGCTTCCCCTGCGCATGCTGAATCTGATAATGCAGCCCGCGCAGCACGCCCTTCGCGGAACGCGAATGGTTGTCCTGCACGAATTCGATACCTGCTTCCACATGCTCGGCGAACTCACGCGCATTGAAGCTCTCGTAGAAGAAGCCGCGCGCATCACCGAACACTTTTGGTTCGATGATCTTCACTTCTGGCAACGCCGTTGCCGTTACCTGGATGGCCATGCGACTTGGTCCTTCGGAAGATTGAGCAAATATTGACCGTATCCGTTCTTCGCGAGCGGCTTCGCGAGCGCAAGCAGTTGCTCTTCATCGATCCAGTGCTTGCGGTACGCGATCTCTTCGGGGCACGCCACCACGAGGCCCTGCCGCTTCTGCAGGGTGGCAATGAAGGTTGCCGCTTCGATCAGCGAATCGTGCGTGCCCGTGTCGAGCCATGCATAGCCGCGGCCCATGATCTCCACGTTCAGCTTCTTTTGCTGGAGATAGCGCGAGTTGACATCCGTGATTTCGAGTTCACCGCGCGACGACGGCTTGATGTCCGCCGCGATGTCGCACACCTGGTTGTCGTAAAAGTACAGCCCCGTCACCGCGTAGTTCGAGCGCGGCTTCGCCGGCTTCTCTTCGATGGACAGCGCGCGGAAACTCCCGTCGAACTCCACGACGCCGTAACGCTCCGGATCATGCACGTGATAGGCAAAAACCGTCGCGCAGTCGGAACGTGCATCGGCGCTTTCGAGCTGCTTCGCGAGATCGTGGCCGTAGAAGATGTTGTCGCCGAGAATCAGCGCAGAGGGATCGTTGCCCACGAACTCCTTGCCGATGATGAACGCCTGCGCGAGCCCATCCGGCGACGGCTGCACCGCGTACCGGATGTTCATGCCCCACTGGCTGCCGTCGCCGAGCATCGACTCGAAGCGCGGCGTGTCCTGCGGCGTCGAAATCACCAGCACGTCACGAATGCCTGCGATCATCAGCGTCGACAGCGGATAGTAGATCATCGGCTTGTCGTACACCGGCAGCAATTGCTTCGATACCGCGTGCGTGATCGGATAGAGCCGCGTGCCGGAACCGCCGGCGAGAATAATGCCTTTGCGCGCCATGCCCCGCTCCTTATGCCCGCTGCGCGTAGTTTGTTTCGACCCACTTGCGGTATTCACCGGAAGCGACTTCGTCGGCCCACGCCTGATTGTCGAGGTACCACTGAACGGTCTTCGCCAAGCCGGTTTCGAACGTTTCCGCCGGCTTCCAGCCGAGTTCGCGCTCGAGCTTGCGCGCGTCGATGGCGTAACGGCGGTCATGGCCAGGGCGGTCGGTCACATAGGTAATCTGATCGCGATACGAACCGCTGGCCTTCGGCTTCTTCTCGTCGAGCAGATCGCACAGCGTATGAACGACTTCGAGGTTCTTCTTCTCGTTCCAGCCGCCGACGTTGTACGTCTCGCCGAGCTTGCCCTTGACGAGCACTTCGCGGATGGCCGCGCAATGGTCGCCGACATACAGCCAGTCGCGCACGTTCTGGCCGTCGCCGTACACCGGCAGCGGCTTGCCCGCAAGCGCGTTCGCGATCATCAGCGGGATCAGCTTCTCCGGGAACTGGTACGGGCCGTAGTTGTTCGAGCAGTTCGTCGTGAGAACCGGCAGGCCGTAAGTGTGGTGATAGGCGCGCACCAGATGATCCGAGCCCGCCTTCGTTGCAGAGTACGGGCTGTTCGGCGCGTATGCCGTCGTTTCGGAGAATTGCGGATCGGTAGCGGAGAGGGAGCCGAACACCTCGTCCGTCGAAACGTGCAGAAAGCGGAAGGCTTGCTTCTCGGCGTCGGGGAGCGCGTTCCAGTACGTGCGCGCAGCTTCGAGCAACGTGAAGGTGCCGACGACGTTCGTTTGCACGAAATCGGCGGGACCGTGAATCGAGCGGTCGACGTGGCTTTCCGCCGCGAAGTGGACGACCGCGCGCGGCTTGTGCCTGGCGAACAGTTCGTCCATCGCCGCGCGGTCGCAGATGTCCGCGCGCGCGAACACGTGACGGGCATCGTCTTTCAGCGATTGCAGGGTGCCGAGATTGCCCGCGTACGTCAGCTTGTCGACGTTGAGCACGGGTTCATCGGAGCCTTCGAGCCAGTCAAGAACAAAATTGGCGCCGATAAAACCGGCGCCGCCCGTCACGAGAATCATGAATACCCTTTTGGCTGCGTTCAGTCAGAATGAAACCGAACACACTCGCATGTGTGGAAAAAATTGCGTACGGAACGTGAATGCCGCGTTGGATACGGAACGTGTGACTGATTCGAATCACCGCGACCGCCGTCCGATTAAACGTCGATTATAAAGCCACGAAGTGCAAAAACTACACGGCTAACAACTTGATACAGCTAGGATTCGGACAGGACGGCCTATGCGGTCGACATTTGCGGGGACGCCCGATGCATCGCTTGTTCGATAACAACTTGCAATAAATTCGTGCGACGTGATTCACGCTTTTGCCCGATAAGCCCGACACCGCCGATACGCCCCACGTGCACAACGCAGAAAACAATCAATGACCGACGCACCTCACTCTCTCGCCCCCGCAACGCCCGCCGTCCCCGCCCCGCTGGTTTTCGGCGACCTTCAAGGCTGCTGCGATCCGTTTCATCGCCTGCTGAAGAAAGCCGCGCCGTCACCCGAAACGCCGCTCTGGTTCGCGGGCGATCTCATCAATCGGGGGCCGAAATCGCTGGAAACGCTGCGCGAGGTGATCGCGCTCGGCCCGCGCGCGACCGTCGTGCTCGGCAACCACGACCTGAATTTGCTGTCCGTCGCGGCCGGCCTGCGCAAGCCGAAGAAAGGCGACACGCTCGACGATATCCTCGCCGCGCCCGACGTCGATGACCTGATCGAATGGGTGCGCCACAAGCCCGTCGCGCATTACGAGAACGGCGCGCTGATGGTTCACGCGGGCGTCGTGCCGCAATGGGACGTGACGATGACGCTCGAACTCGCACACGAACTGGAAACCGCATTGCGCGCGCCGAACTGGAAATCGACGCTGGCCGAGCTATACGGCAACGAGCCGCATCGCTGGGAAGATTCGCTTAAGGGCATGGATCGCTTGCGCGTGACGTACAACGCGCTGACGCGTATCCGTTTTTGCACGGCTGAAGGCGCGATGGAGTTCGCCAACAACGGCGGCCCCGATGCCGCCCCGCCCGGTTATATGCCGTGGTTCGACGTGCCCGACCGCCGCACGCGGGACGCGACCATCGTCTTCGGACACTGGGCCGCGCTCGGCCTCATGGTCCGCGACGACGTGCTGTGTCTCGATTCCGGGTGTGTCTGGGGCAACAAGCTGTCGGCGGTGCTGCTGACGAAACATCCCGCCGAGCGCGTGCTTACGCAGGTGAGTTGTGCGATGAAGAAATAACGGGTCGAACGACCGGCGTTTCCATGACGACGGCCGGGGCCCCGCGCATGCGATCGAGCGCCGTCTGAACCGCCGCCTGCGCCTCGCTCGCGAGCAGCCGCCTGTCGGTGCCTGGCGCGAGCGGATCGCAGACGTAGAGATGCGCGGTAACCGGTCCACCGCGCAGCAGCGCATCGAGGGAATCGTTCAGCGACATTTCGCCGATATACGCGGGCGCGGTCGTCTGAATGCCGCGCGCATCTTCGTACATCAGGCAGACAGGCTGCACCGGACACGACGCCGACACCGCCGCCTGAAACATGTTCGCGTGGAACGGCAACAGTGAAGTGCCATCGCTCGTGGTGCCTTCGGGGAATACGAACATCGTTTCGCCAGCGAGCAGCCGGTCCGCCAGCTCATGCATGATGCGCTTCGCGTCGCTGCGCTTCTCACGCTGAACGAACACGGTGCCAAGCTGATGCGCGAGCCAGCCCACCACCGGCCACTTGCGAATCTCGGCCTTGGACACGAACGGCGTCGGCCGCCACGCATTGATCACGTAGATATCGATCCACGAAACGTGATTGCCGACGACGAGCACGCCCGCATCGAGCCGCGCGTCGTCGTTATGAACGACGAGCTTCATGCCCGCGAGCCGCAGCATCTCCAGCGACCAGGCGCGATTCATCGCCATGCGCTCGCTCGCGGAGGCGCGCGGAAAACGCCGCGCCACGATCCAAACGCCATACAGCAAATGCACCGCGAGGCGCAGCTTGCGCAACACGAACGCCATGAATCAGCGCGTCTCGAAGGCCAGATGTCCGCCGACGATCGTCGCGCGCACGCGAGCCGGCAGTTCGTAACCGAGGAACGGCGAGTTGCGGCCCTGGCTCTTGAGCTTCGCCGGATCGACGCGCCAGGACGCATCGGCATCGAATACGCAGACATCCGCGAGCGCGCCCGTCGCGAGGCGGCCCGCCGGCAGCTTGAGGACATCCGCGGGCGCGGCCGTGATGCGCGCAAGCGCCTTGGCGAGCGGCACGTTCGCCTCACGCGCCCACTTCACCGTCAGCGAGAGCAGCAGTTCGAGGCCCGTCGCGCCCGGCGTCGCTTCGGCGAACGGCAACAGCTTCTCGTCGTCGTCGAGCGGCGTGTGATCGGAGCAGATCGCGTCGATCGTGCCGTCCTCCAGCGCCGCGCGGATCGCTTCGCGGTCGCGTTGCTGACGCAGCGGCGGATCGAGGCGGAATTGCGAATCGAAATAGCCGATGTCGAGGTCTGTCAGATGCACGTGATTGATCGTGACATCGCAGGACACGGCAAGCCCTTCGGCCTTCGCCGCACGCACGAGCGCCACGCCCGCCGCCGACGACAGATGCGACAGATGCACCCGCGCGCCCGTCACGCGCATCAGTTCGAAAATCGTATGCAGCGCGATGGTTTCCGCCGACACCGGCACGCCCGACAACCCGAGCCGCGACGCCAGCGCGCCGCTCGCCGCCACGCCGCCGCGCGCCATGTAGGCATCCTGCGGGCGCAGCCACACGGTATAGCCGTACGTCGTCGCGTATTGCAACGCGCGCAGCAGCGTGCGGGTATCGACAATCGGGTTATCCGCCTGCGAAAAGCCGATGCAGCCCGCTTCCGTCAGCTCCACCATCTCGGTGATGGTCTCGCCCTTCAGCCCGACCGTCAGCGCGCCCAGCGGATACACATGCGCCTGATGCAGCTTCTGCGCGCGGAATTTGAGCATTTCGACGAGGCCCGGCTCGTCGAGCGTCGGATCGGTGTCGGGCGGGCAAACGAGGCTCGTCACGCCACCGGCCATCGCCGCAGCCATTTCGGATTCGAGCGTCGCCTTGTGCTCGAAGCCAGGCTCGCGCAGCCGCGCCGACAAATCGACAAAACCGGGCGCCACATACAGGCCCGTCGCATCGATGACTTTTGCCGCGTTGAAATCGGCGGGCGCGTCGCCGATCGCGACGATCCTCCCCGCTGCGATGAATACGTCCTTGCGCGCTTCGGTGCCCGCAGCCGGATCGATGATCATGCCGCCTTGAATCTGGATCTTCATGTCGTTTTCGTTAATCGCTGTTGCCGGCCACGATGCCCATCACCGCCATGCGCACGGCGATGCCAAACGTCACCTGATTCAGAATCACCGACTGCGGGCCGTCGGCCACTTGCGAATCGATTTCCACGCCGCGATTCATCGGCCCCGGATGCATGACGATCGCATCGGGCGCGGCGAGCGCGAGCCGCTCGGGCGTCAGGCCCCAGCTCTTGAAATACTCCTGCGCGGACGGCAAGAGCGCGCCGCTCATGCGCTCGTTCTGCAGGCGCAGCATGATGATCACGTCGACGCCCTTCAGCCCTTCGTCGAGGTTGTGATAGACGTGCACGCCCATCTGGTCGAGATTGCCAGGCAGCAGCGTGCGCGGACCGATCGCGCGCACTTCCGGCACGCCGAGCGTGGTCAGCGCGTGGATGTCCGAGCGCGCGACGCGCGAATGCAGGATGTCGCCGACGATCGCCACGCGCAGCTTCGTGAAGTCGCGTTTGTAATGGCGGATCGTGTACATGTCGAGCAGACCCTGCGTCGGATGCGCGTGACGGCCATCGCCCGCATTGATCACGTGCACGTGCGGCGCGCAATGCTCGGCGATCAGATATGGCGCACCGCTCGACGCATGACGCACGACGAACATGTCGGCGTGCATCGCGGAGAGGTTGTTGATCGTATCGAGCAGCGATTCACCCTTGCTCGTCGACGACGCGTTGATGTTCAGATTCAGCACGTCCGCCGACAGCCGTTTCGCGGCGATTTCGAACGTGGTGCGCGTGCGCGTCGAGTTCTCGAAGAACAGGTTGAACACCGATTTGCCGCGCAGAAGCGGCACCTTCTTCACTTCGCGATCGGTCACGCTGACGAACTGCTCGGCGGTATCGAGAATGTGGGTGACGATCGAGCGCGGCAAGCCTTCGATGGTCAGAAGGTGCTTCAACTCGCCGTTCTTCGTGAGTTGAGGATTGCCCTTCAGGAAGCCGTAGCGGAATTTGTCAGATTCCTGCGCGCCCGTCTCGGCTGCGCTCTGGGTGGCGGTGTTCATGGTGATCCCAGGTGTTTCTTTAGAAGATGGAGGCTTGTGAACGCGGGCCGGCGTGCAACCCGCGCCCCGCCGCGCGTCACTGCGCGCCCGGTTCCGTCGTGAAGGCGAAGGTGTCGTCGTTCTGGCGCGCGAGCACGAGGTCCTCGCCCGCAGGCACGTCGACGCTGCCGCCGGTGAAGCGCGGCGCGATCGGCATCTCGCGCCCGCCGCGGTCGGCGAGCACGGCCAGATCGATCGACGCCGGGCGGCCGTAATCGTAAAGCTCGTTGATGGCCGCGCGCACGGTGCGGCCCGTGGACAGCACGTCGTCGACCAGCACGATGCGCCGGCCGTTCACATCGAATGGCAGCGAGGTCGGGCTCGCCTGGCTGTGCAGGCCCTTCTTCGCGTAGTCGTCGCGATGCAGCGCCACGTTCACCACGCCGAAGTGCGGCGCGTTCAGGTCTTTCGCGAGCCGCTCGGCCAGCCACGCGCCGCCGCTATAGACGCCCGCGAGCACCGCGCCGTCTTCGGCCGCGAGCGACGGGCCATAAGCCGCGCGAATCTGTTCGACGAGCGTGCGATAAAGCGCCTCGGCGTCAATGGAACTCATAATCGTCGGGAAGTCCGTCGAGATATTGTTGAAGGATGACGCGGGCGGCTTCCGCGTCGATGGCGTCGAAGCGGCCGCGCGCATTCGGGCGCACGCCGCGCTCGCGAAGATCGGCTTTGGCGTCGACGGACGAATAGCGTTCATCGACCCATTGCACCGGCACGTTGAACCGGCCGTTCACCTGATTGCCGAAGCGCTTCGCCAGCGCGCTCATTTCGTGCGGCGTGCCATCGGGGTGCATCGGCATGCCGACGACGACCGCATCCGGCTTCCATTCGCCGAGCAGCTTGCCCACTTCCTGAAAGCGATACTCGCGGTCGCGGTTCTCCACCACGACCAGCGCGCGTGCGTTGCGCGTCAGCGTATTGCCGACAGCGACACCAATGCGTTTCTCGCCGTAATCGAACGCCAGCAGCGTGGCTTCGCGGCTCATGCGTGCCCTGCTTCGCCCGACAGCATCGAGCGCGACACGCCCAGCAGCGACAGCGCCGCCTCCAGCCGGTCTTCTGCGGGCACTTCGAAGATGATGCGCGGATCGGCTTCCACGGTCAGCCAGCCGTTCTTCGAGATTTCCTCTTCGAGTTGGCCCGCGCCCCAGCCGGCATGGCCGAGCGTCAGCAGAAAGCGCTCGGGGCCCTTGCCGCTCGCGACCGCTTCGAGCACGTCTTTCGACGTGGTCATCGCGAGGCCGCCAGGGACGCTCATCGACGAGCTATACGGCTCGCCCTCGCCCGCTTCGTGCAGCACGAAGCCTCGCTCGGTCTGCACCGGGCCGCCGAAATAGACGGGCAAGTGAACGAGCGGTTCGATTTCCAGCTTGAGGTCGATGCGATTGAAAAGCGATTGAAGGTCGATGTCGGTCGGCCTGTTGATGACGAGACCCAGCGCACCGCGATCGGTGTGATCGCAAAGGTAGACCACCGTTCCCGAAAACGTCGGATCGGCCATGGAGGGCATGGCGATCAGGAACTGGTTCGTCAAATTGATGCGATCGGAAGTCTTGGACATAATTCAGGATTTTAACAAAGGCGCTGCCGGATGGCCGACTTTGATCTGGGTCTGATGTGGTTCAGGCGGGACCTGCGCGCGACGGACAATGTTGCACTCTATCACGCGCTTACACGCTGCCGCCGCGTGCTGTGCGCGTTCGTTTTCGACCGGGAAATACTCGATCCGCTCGCTCGAAACGACCGTCGCGTGGCGTTCATTCATGCGAGCATCGTCGAGCTCGATCGCACGTTGCGCGATGCGGGCGGCGCGCTCATCGTGCGTCACGGCGTGCCGGTCCACGACATCCCCGCGCTCGCGCGCGAGTGCGGGGCGAGCGCAGCTTTCGCGAACCGCGACTACGAGCCGTCCGCGAAAGCGCGCGACGACGCCATCGCCCAGACGCTCGCGAGCGCGGGCGTCCCGTTCTTCACGTTCAAGGATCAGGCGATCTTCGATCACGACGACGTCCTGACCGGCGCGGGCAAGCCCTACACGGTGTTCACGCCGTACAAGCGCAAGTGGCTCGAAACGCTTACGCCCGATGCGCTCGCGCCGTATGCATCCGAAGATCATTGGCATGCGCTCGCAAAGCTCGACACGGACCGCGGCATTCCATCGCTCGCCGAACTCGGCTTCCCGGACGCACACCCGCCGGTGTTCCCGCCCGGCACGAGCGGCGCGTTCGCACTCTTCGACGACTTCCGCGACCGCATGACCGACTACGATCACGCCCGCGATTTCCCCGCACAGAAAGGCCCGAGCTATCTCGGCGTGCATCTGCGTCACGGCACGGTGTCGATTCGCGCGCTCGCCCGTGTCGCGCACGATGCCCAGCGCCACGGCGACCGGGGCGCGGCGACGTGGCTGTCCGAGCTCATCTGGCGGGACTTCTACTTCGGCGTGCTGCATCACTTTCCGCGCGTCGGCGTGCCGGGCGATCATCGCGCGTTCAAGCCGGAATACGATCGCATCGAATGGGAAACGGGCGATGCCGCCGACGCGCATTTCGCCGCGTGGTGCGCGGGGCAGACGGGTTATCCGCTCGTGGATGCCGCGATGCGCCAGCTCAACACGTCGGGCTACATGCACAACCGACTGCGCATGGTGACGGCGAGCTTTCTGTCGAAGGATCTCGGGATCGACTGGCGGCGCGGCGAGGCGTACTTCGAGGCGCAACTCAACGATTTCGAGTTGTCGTCGAACAATGGCGGATGGCAGTGGGCCGCCTCCAGCGGATGCGACGCGCAGCCGTACTTCCGCATCTTCAATCCGATCACGCAGTCGCGGAAATTCGACGCGCCGGGCAAGTTCATCCGCCATTACGTGCCGGAACTGGCGGCGCTATCCGACCGCGACATCCATGCGCCGTGGCTCGCGAAGCCCGACGCGCTGAAGGCGGCGAAGATCGCGCTCGGGGCGGACTATCCGCCGCCTGTCGTCGATCACGATGCCGCCCGCAAACGCACGCTCTTGCGCTATGACCTGGTGCGCGGGGCAGGCAAACGCGCGGCGCCGCCCGGCATCGAAGACGACGACGCCTAGCGGACGACCGTCGCGGGCCGCTCGATCATCGCGGTGAGCGCAACGATCGACGGACGGCCTTCCGACGGCGCGATGCCCGCCGCGGCCTGATGCAGCATCGAGCGCAGCGTTTGTGCAGCGCGTTCGGGAATAGCGGCGTCGAGTGCGCTGGCATCGCCCTGGGCGGCAGCGCCGTCGCCCTGATGCGCGATGCGCCGCCAGGCGAGCCCGAGCGTATCGGCCAGCAACGCGACGTGGCCCAGCCCGAGCGCGCACGCCGCCGCGCCGAGACGATGGGCGGCATCCGCCGCGTGCAGCGCGGAAGACGCGTCGACCGCGCCGGTTTCGCTCGCCTGCGATCCGCGCTCGACGAGCCCTTCTATCGCCGCCTCCGCGCTTTGCAGGAAGTCTTCGTAAGCCGCCGCGTTGATGCGCAGCACGCCGAGGTCGCGGGTCGGCGCATCGCGGGTGTTGTCTTCGCTCGCCTGTGCCGCGCCCTGCTCCCACGCCGCCTCCGATGCGGGCGTCGCCGCGACGTGCCACGCCACCGTCAGACCGTAGTCGCGCAGCACGTCGACGTGCTCGGCGTGCTCGGGCGTCGCGCCGTAGAGCGCGAAATCGCGCCACAGCAGCGCGAGCGTCGCGCGCACGAGCGAACGCGGCGCATACGACGACGCGTGCGCCTGATCGGCCAGCACGAGATTGAATCGCGCGTAGAGACGTTTGGCGTCGGCGTAGCCGGACGCGCCGCCGCGCGAGCGCAACGCGCGCACCGTCGATGACGCGAGGCGCCAGAAATCGTACGGATCGGGGCCGGCGAGGTCCGCGAGGCAGGCGTCGAGGCGCGCGAAGGCTTCGTCGGCGCCGGCCTGAGGCTGGTCGGCGGGCGCGCGCAACAGCGTAAGCAGCGTTTGCTCGTAGTGCGCACGCACGCGCGCCAGCCTCTCCGAGGCGACACCCCGTAGCGTCGCGGGAGCGATCGCGCGGCCCGCGAGCGCGAGGTCGTCGTAGGAAACCGGTGCGATGCGCGTGTGGGCCGCAAGCAGCGCGTGCAACCCGCGATAGTGATGGAAGAGTTCCGTCGAACACGCCAGTTCGCGCAGGTTGTGACGATCGACCGCCATGCCGAACGCGAGCAGCGCGTCCGCGATGCGCTGGCGCGTCGGTTCGGATTCGTCGCCGATGGGCGCCACGAGCGCGAGCGCTTCGGCGAAGCGCTGCGCCGGCAGCCATCCGGCGGAATTGAGCGCGGCAATCGCGCGCTTCAGCGCGGCCGCCGTCTCGCCCTGCCGCTGGAAAGCGTGCAGCGCATCCGCGATCGCCATTTCGGCGAGTCGCACAGAGCCGCCGCGCGGATTGGGCAGGGCTTCCATCAGAACGGGTAGATCGGGACGAGAGGTCATAACGGGCGCTCACAAGCCGGACCGCGTGCGCGGCGATGCGCCGGCGCGCGGTGAAACTACATCATCGAAGGGCCTGCGACGGGAGTCGTCGCATCCCGCCTTCTGGAAGCGTATGCCTTTACACGCGACTGCGCGAGCAGCCGCGGAAACGGCTGTCCAGCCGAGCCAAAGAGCGGGCCGAGGCAGACGGTTTCCGCACTGAAACGCAGGCCGCAAAAAACACGCGCCGCATGACGTGAGCCATGCGGCGCGGGAAAGCATGCGGATCAGATCTGGACCATCTCGAAATCTTCCTTGCGGGCTCCGCATTCGGGACAGGTCCAGTTGATCGGAACGTCTTCCCAGCGCGTGCCCGGCGCGATGCCCTCTTCGGGCAATCCCGCCTCTTCGTCGTAGATCCAGCCGCAGATCAGGCACATCCAGCTTCTGTATTCCATACTTATGCCGCGTCGATTGATCGATTGAAATTAGGACATGATGGTACCGTGTTGCCGGGTGGATGCCTAGCAAGGCGCCCGCCCGCCGCCGTTCACCCGAATAGCGGGACCGCCGCGCGCCGTCCGGCAGAAAATGCATCGCTCCGGGCGACAGGCGGGCGACAATAGGCCGCATAATCGAATCTCACGGGGTGGCGCGCACCATAACAACGCATTCCACGACCCGATCCGTCCCAATCATGCCAATCGTGCTAATCAATTCAACATGTCCGCTTTTGCCATGACCGGCGATTCACCACCGATCGTTCTGACTTTCGGCCTTTCGGACCCGACGGGCGGCTCCGGCATTCAGGCCGACATGCTGACGCTCGCGAGCATGGGCTGCCACGGCGCCACCGTTCTGACGGGCTATGCGGTGCGGGACTCCGCCACCTGCGATGAAGTGACCGGTCTCGATCCCGACACCGTCGCCACGCAGGCGCGCATGTTGCTCGAGGATATGCCGGTCGCCGCGTTCAAGATCGGCGCGGCGACGCGGGCGGAAGTCGTTTCGGCTATCGCGGAAGTGGTATCCGACTACGACGACGTCCCGCTGATCCTCGCGCCCGATTTCACGCTCGACGACGAACACGTGCTGTCCGCCGACGAGTTGCGCGAATCGCTCGCCGATCTGCTCGTGCCGCAAACGACCATGCTGATCGCCGATCACGCCACGCTCTTGCAGCTCGCCCAGCCCGACAGCGACGCGGAAGCGCCGACGCTCGATTCCGCCATCTCTCATATTCTGTCGCAAGGCTGCGAATATGTTCTGGCGATGGAAACGGGCACGCATCGGCACGTGAACACGCTCTATAGCGAGGAAGGCCAGGTGCGGCAGGACCTGTGGGATCGCGGGCTGAATCGCGTGATGGGGCTGACGGATACGTTGGGCGCAGCTGTCGCGGCGCTGCTGGCGAACGGCCAGGAGCCGGCAGAAGCCGCCCGCGAGGCGCAGGAATACGTGTTTCAGGCGGCGCGCGCGGCGTTTCGACCGGGGATGGGCGCGTATTTGCCGGACCGGTTCTTCTGGGCGCGCTCCAACGACGCGGAAGACGAAAGCGACACATCCGCGCTGCCCGACGAATCGGCCGGGCTGCCGGGAGAAGCGCGGCACTGAAAAGAAGCGGTGAATCGAGGTAGCCGGAGACCACATCAGGGAGGCTTCGCGAACGCATGCCGTATCGATTGCCCCATTTGCACAAGCCCGGGCCGCAAGGCGCGATTCGCATTGGCTGCGCGGGCTGGTCACTGACGAGCGCGGTCTCCGCGAGTTTCCCCGGCGAAGGCTCGCACCTCGAACGCTACGGGCGCGTGCTTACCTGCGTCGAAATCAATTCCAGCTTCTACAAGCCGCATCGTGAGCAAACGTACGAGAAGTGGGCGCAAAGCGTGCCGGAATCGTTTCGCTTCTCGGTGAAGCTGCCAAAGGCGATTACCCACGACGCTCGGCTCGTCGAAACGCAGGCCCTCATCGATGATTTCCTGCTCGCCGCCGGCCGGCTCGGCGACAAGCTCGGCTGCTGGCTCACGCAACTGCCGCCGAGCCTGCCGTTCGAGCACGATCTGGCCGACGCGTTCTTCGGCGCGCTGCGCGAGCGCACGAAATTGCCGGTGGCGTGCGAGGCGCGGCATCCGACGTGGTTCACCGCGGACGCGGCGGCGCTTCTGAAAGCGCATCACATCGCTTATGTCGACGCCGATCCGATTCCCGATGACTGCGAGATCAAGCATCGCGCGGACGCATCGCTCGTCTATGTTCGGCTGCACGGGTCGCCCGAGCTCTACAAGTCTTCCTACGACTACACGTACCTCGACCATCTCGCGCATACCCTGCATGCCCGCGCAAAGAAAAGCGCCGAAGTCTGGTGCATCTTCGACAACACCACGCTAGGCAACGCGCAGCCCAATGCGCTGCATCTGATGGAACGGTTGCGGATTCATCATCGCTGAACTCATCGACAGGAGCATGCCCGATGCACAAACCGGCACGACGGATCGCACGCCTCGTTGAGGCCACGATGTTCGCTTCGCTGCTTCATATCGCGTTGCCGGTTCAGGCGCAGACCGCCGCGCCGCCGCCTCCACCCGCGACTCCGGCAGGCGACGGCACTTTCCTGCTGACCATCTTCCTGAAGCACGATCAGTCGAAGCCGCTGCCGAAAATCAACGAACAGTTGAAGGAGCAAGGCTTCTTCAAGACGTTCCCGCCGCCGGGAATCGAAGTGGTGTCGTGGTACGTGATGATGGGCATCGGTCAGGTGGTCACGCTGCGCGTGCCCGCCGAGCGGCTGCGCGAAGTGAATCGCGCCATCGAAACGACTGCGTGGGGTGGATACACCACCGAGTTCTATCCGACCTACGACTACAAAGCGGCCGCGCAGAACTTGCGTGAGCAGATGAACAAGTAAGACCGCGTTCTCGATAGACGAAAAAAACCCGCATTGCTGCGGGTTTTCTTTTGGCATGACGCGAGCCTCTTTCGAAGCTCGCGTCGATGTAACCTGGCTTTGACGCCGAGTTACATATCCATGCCCATGCCGCCCATGCCGCCGGGCATGCCGCCAGGCATCGGAGCATCTTCCTTCGGCAGTTCGGCGACGGCTGCGTCGGTCGTCAGCAGCAGGCCTGCCACCGATGCCGCGTTTTGCAGCGCCGTGCGCGTTACCTTGGTCGGGTCGACGACACCGGCTTCCACCAGGTCACCGTACTCGCCGGTTGCCGCGTTGTAGCCGTAGTTGCCCGAACCCTGAGCAACAGCCGCCACCACGACAGATGCCTCTTCGCCGCCGTTCGTGACGATCTGGCGCAGCGGCTCTTCCATTGCACGCAGGACGATCTTGATACCTGCGTCCTGATCGGCGTTCGCGCCCTTCAGGCCGTCGATCGCACGGCGAGCACGGATCAGCGCGACACCGCCGCCCGCCACGATGCCTTCTTCCACGGCTGCACGCGTTGCGTGCAGTGCGTCTTCGACACGTGCCTTCTTTTCCTTCATTTCGACTTCGGTCGCAGCACCGACCTTGATCACCGCAACGCCGCCGGCCAGCTTGGCCACGCGCTCTTGCAGCTTTTCACGGTCGTAGTCCGAGGTCGCTTCTTCGATCTGCTTGCGCACTTGCTTCACGCGAGCTTCGATGTTCACTGCTTCGCCAGCGCCGTCGATGATCGTCGTGTTTTCCTTGCCCACTTCGATGCGCTTCGCCTGGCCCAGTTCAGCCAGCGTCGCCTTCTCGAGCGTCAGGCCGGTTTCTTCAGCGATGACCTGACCGCCGGTCAGGATCGCGATGTCTTCCAGCATGGCCTTGCGACGGTCGCCGAAGCCCGGAGCCTTGACGGCGACGGTCTTCAAAATGCCGCGGATGTTGTTGACGACCAGCGTAGCCAGCGCTTCGCCTTCGACGTCTTCAGCGATGATCAGCAGCGGACGGCCAGCCTTCGCGACTTGTTCCAGCACCGGCAGCAGATCGCGGATGTTGGAGACCTTCTTGTCGTGCAGCAGCACGAACGGGTTTTCCAGAACGGCGACTTGCTTGTCCGGGTTGTTGATGAAGTACGGCGACAGGTAGCCGCGGTCGAACTGCATGCCTTCGACGACGTCCAGCTCGTCTTGCAGCGACTTGCCGTCTTCGACGGTGATGACGCCTTCCTTGCCGACCTTGTCCATCGCTTCAGCGATGCGCTCGCCGATCGACGTGTCGCTGTTTGCAGAGATCGAGCCGACTTGCGCGATTTCCTTGTTCGTCGTGCAGGGCTTGCTGATCTTGCGCAGTTCTTCGATTGCCGCGGCAACCGCCTTGTCGATACCGCGCTTCAGGTCCATCGGGTTCATGCCCGATGCGACGTACTTCATGCCTTCGCGAACGATGGATTGCGCCAGGACCGTAGCGGTCGTGGTTCCGTCGCCGGCGTTGTCGCTGGTCTTGGAAGCCACTTCCTTGACCATCTGCGCGCCCATGTTCTGGAGCTTGTCCTTCAGCTCGATTTCCTTCGCGACCGAGACACCGTCCTTGGTGACCGTCGGGCCGCCGAACGAACGCTCAAGCACGACATTGCGGCCCTTCGGGCCCAGCGTGACCTTGACCGCGTTGGCCAGGATGTTCACGCCTTCGACCATCTTGGCGCGTGCGGAATCGCCAAAAGTAACTTCTTTAGCTGCCATATCCAGACTCCTTGATTCGGTTCAGTGTGCCGGCCTCGCCGCCCAGTCGGCGCGATGCCCGGCTAACAGGAAGGATGCTTACTTGTTGACCAGGACGGCCATGATGTCCTCTTCGCGCATGACGAGCAGTTCCTGCCCGTCGACCTTGACGGTCTGGCCGGCGTACTTGCCGAAAAGCACGCGGTCGCCCACCTTCACGTCGAGGGCGTTTTGCGTGCCCTTGTCATCGCGCTTGCCCGGGCCGACGGCCAGGACTTCGCCTTGATCCGGCTTCTCTGCCGCTGCTTCCGGGATCACGATGCCCGATGCGGTCTTGGTTTCCTGGTCCAGACGTTTGACGATGACGCGATCGTGCAAAGGACGAAGGTTCATACACACTCCTCTCTAGATTGAGACTGAAAACGCGGGAAAGCCCGTCTTTCGGGGCAGAACCCTTCGGACGGAAATCTTGTTAGCACTCTCGTGCAGTGAGTGCCAATTATATGGACCGCATTTGACAATTTCAAGGAGGCGAGGGACGGGAATCCCGGATGTCGAAGTTCACCCTACATTGAACGACGTTCGTCGAGCGTTGAACCGCTAAACCGCGAGCACCCGTTACTTACGGCGCAAGATCTTTCGCAAGATCAGCGGCTTAAGATGGTGGGACGCGACTCCCAGCCTAGGCCGTCACTGCGTCCGGACCCGCTGAAGAACCAAAATGAACCGACTCGCCCACGCGAAAAGTTGTTCCTTCAAAGTTAGGTGTTTACCCTTCCTCGAGCCGTCTCATCCGTTGACGTTTGCCATCAAAGATATGAAGGTAATTCCAACGCAGTCGGCCTCATTCGAGAATTGGGAGCGTCATGATGTGCGGATTCGATGGATCGAACGTCGCTACGCGACCCAACTCCGCCACTCGTTACTTTCTATCGCCGGCGTCTCGTAGCGGCGAACTTAGGTCATTCGGGCGTCGACTCTTCGCTGGTGTCAGGGCTGACCGAAAGCAACGTTTTAAGTAAGACGCTTGCGAGCGTTCCAGGCGACCTTGCTTCCAACTCATCAAGCGCGGCTCCGCTTCTTTCGCTCCCGCGGCTCCGCGCCGGTGTCCACCGGAGTGAACGGTGCCTGAAATCGACTCACGAGGAAATCAATGAAGGCGCGCGCGCGCGCTGTTTGATTCTTCTGCCTCGGGTAATAGACGAATAAGTCGGCCGACGGTAGAACGGAGTTAGGCAGCACAAGCTGGAGACGCCCGCTCTGCACATACTTGGCTAGGTCCCATTCAGAGCGTATCAATATCCCGTGTCCTTCAAGCGCCCATCGAAGTACGATGTCGCCGTCGTTACTCGACAAGGCCCCTTTAACCTTGATGGCCTCGGTGTGGTCATTCACGATATAGCGCCAGACGCCATACGCGTCGTCATTCTGGCGGTGGATGATGCAACGATGCTGGGCTAGGTCTTCGACGCGCTCGGGTGTGCCGTACTTCTCAAGGTATTTTGGCGAGGCACAAAGAAAGCGACGATTGCTCATAATTCTTCGCGCGCTCAAGCGAGTGTCTGGAAGTTCGCCGAATCGTATCGCCATATCGAACGCACCCTCAACAAGATCGACTGGACGGTCCGTAACCTCAAACTGAATTTCGACGCTGGGAAAGCGTTTTGCGAATTCCGAGACCAACGGCGCGATTGTTGTCCGGCCAAAGCCTAGCGTCGCATTGATGCGCAAAAGCCCTTGAGGATCGCCTTTCGTTCCTGAGATTGCTTCCTCCATCTCCCGGACCTGCCCAACTATCTGCGTTGCATAGCGAAGGTAAGTTTCGCCTTCAGGCGTGAGACTCACGCTCCGCGTAGTTCGATTTACCAGTCGTACACCGAGTCGCTGTTCAATGACGCCGAGCCTCTTCGTCGCAGCTGGCGGCGACAGATCGAGCGCTCGGGCGGCACCGGACATGCTCCTGAGTTTCGCCAGAAGAATAAAAAACTCGAAATCTGTCGCTGTCTGCGTTTCAGTATTCACTGGAATTGAAAAGTGATATGAACAGAAGTGCAGTCTAGCAGCCTTTTTCGCGGTTAAGCTACGTCCCATGATGCAGCCAATGAGTCGCAACAACCTCGTAAAACTCTGGAGACGAAGCCGTGAGAATCGTTGAAATTCGCGAAAAGACCGTTCCGATCAGTTCCCCGATCCGTAATGCCTATATTGACTTCAGCAAGATGACGCTGAGTCTGGTTGCCGTCATCACCGACGTGATTCGGGACGGCAAGCCGGTGGTCGGCTACGGCTTCAACTCCAACGGCCGGTACGGGCAGGGCAAGCTCATGCGTGAGCGGTTCATCCCTCGCATCCTCGAAGCCGATCCCGCCTCGCTGGTCAATGACGCTGGTGACAACCTCGATCCCCACAAGATCTGGGCGACAATGTTCACGAACGAAAAGCCCGGTGGTCACGGCGAGCGTTCGGTTGCCATTGGCACCATCGACATGGCAATCTGGGATGCAGTCGCAAAGATCGAAGGCAAGCCGCTCTTCCAGTTGCTGGCGGATCGCTACGGCAATGGCCAACCGGATCGCAAGATTTTCGTGTACGCGGCGGGCGGCTATTACTATCCGGGCCAGGACCACGAGAGGCTGAAAGACGAGATGCGCAGCTACATCGACCGCGGCTACACCGTGGTGAAGAAAAAGATTGGCGGCGCATCGCTCGATGAAGATCTTCGCCGCATCGACTCGATTCTCAGCGTGCTGCAAGACGGCCAGAAGCTTGCCGTCGATGCCAACGGTCGCTTTGATCTGGACACAGCAATCCAGTACGCGAAGGCGCTCTCGCAATACGACCTGTTCTGGTACGAGGAACCGGGCGATCCGCTCGACTTTGAGCTGCAAGCCACGCTGCGCAACTACTACGACAAGCCGATGGCGACGGGCGAAGACCTGTTCTCGATGCAGGACGCGCGTAACTTGATCCGCTATGGCGGCATGCGCCCCGACCGCGACTGGTTGCAATTCGACTGCGCGCTGAGCTACGGCCTGGTGGAGTATTTGCGCACATTGGACATGCTGCGTCAGCACGGCTGGTCGCCGAGCCGCTGCATCCCCCACGGCGGTCACCAGATGTCGCTGAACATCGCCGCTGGCCTCGGCTTGGGCGGAAATGAGTCGTATCCGGACCTGTTCCAACCGTACGGCGGCTTCCCCGACGGAGTCAAGGTCGAGAACGGATACATTACGATGCCGGACCTGCCGGGTATCGGCTTCGAGGGGAAGTCGGATCTCATCGCCGAGATGCGCAAACTCTCGGATTAAACACTCAGCGGTATCGAGGCATCGACGGTTTCGTCGATGCCTCGCCTATAAAAACACAAACACAGGCGACACGCGGCCGTGCTCACCACAGCGGACTACCCCGCTGCGGCTGTTCGTTCGCACTCCACAAAAAAGACGCCAGTCATAGGAGACAGACATGCTGGTATCGAAAGTTAGGAAGACGCTCTCGAAGCTCTATGTGCAGGTTCTTATCGGGATCATCGCCGGTATTCTGCTGGGCCACTTTTATCCGGACATTAGCTCTCAACTCAAGCCTCTTGGAGACTTATTCATCAAGTTGATCCGAATGCTGCTCGCACCGATCATCTTCGCGTCGGTGGTGGTTGGCATTGCCCGCATGAACGATCTTCATGAGGCGGGCCGCGTTGGGGTTAAGGCCGTGCTTTACTTCGAAGTCGCATCGACGATCGCACTCCTCGTCGGCATGGTTGTCGTGAATGTCTTCAAACCTGGTGTCGGCATGAACGTCGATCCGTCGCACATCGACGGGTCTGCGATCTCAACCTACACCACTGCAGCGAAGCAACATGGCATGCTCGACTTTTTCATGAGCATTGTGCCAAACAGCATCGTTGGCGCGTTCGCCAACGGCGAGATACTGCCCATCATTTTCTTCTCGCTGCTGCTTGCCATTTCTCTTGCCAAGTTGGGGCCTCGGACTGCACCGTTCGTCGACATGCTCGACATGTTCCTTCAGGGCATGTTCGGTGTGGTGCGGATTGTTATGTACGTCGCACCTATCGGGGCGTTCGGCGGCATGGCCTTCACCATAGCAAAGTACGGCATTGGCACATTGGCTTCCTTTGGCCAATTGATGTTGTGCCTCTATCTGACGTCGATCTTCTTCGTGGTTGTGATCCTCGGGCTTGTCATGAGGATGTGCGGACTGTCGCTCTTTAAATTCCTTCGCTATATCAAGGACGAGATCCTGATCACGCTCGGCACGGCCTCCACGGAAGCGGTACTTCCGCAGATGCTGATCAAGATGGAACGGATGGGGTGCTCCCGACCGGTTGTTGGAATGGTGCTGCCGACCGGCTACACCTTCAATGCTGACGGAACGGCAATTTATCTCACGATGGCGGCCCTGTTCATCGCGCAGGCGATGAATGTGCATCTGACGATCTGGGATCAGTTGCTTGTTCTTGGTGTGCTGCTGCTCACCTCGAAAGGCTCGGCGGGGGTCGCGGGTGCTGGATTCGTTGCACTGGCTGCCACGCTCGCGTCGATGCACAAAATACCGGTCGAAGGTTTGGTCTTGCTTCTCGGGGTTGATCGCTTTCTCAACGAAGCTCGGGCGGTGACCAACCTGATCGGCAACGGTGTTGCAACTGTGGTGGTCGCGCGCTGGGAAGGACAGCTCGATATGAATACCGCGCGTGCAGTGCTTAATCGTACGAACGTAGACGAATTCGAAGATCTGCAGCCGATCGACCCTCCCGCCATTGCATCCGCATCGACCGGTGATGCATCCGTGCGGTCGAACGCTCATTGAGCCTCCACAACATCCTTGTGCAGAGTGGCAGTGGCCCTTAGGCGACTGCCAACTTCTTTTTTAGAGCATTGCCGAAATGACCACGCAAACGGACAAAGAAGGTTTTCGCGAAGCCGCGCTCAATTATCATGAGTTTCCGACGCCGGGAAAGCTCGCTGTCGTGCCGACCAAGCAAATGATCAATCAGCGCGACCTCTCGCTCGCGTACTCGCCGGGCGTCGCGTTCGCGTGCGAGGCGATTGTCGAGAATCCGCTGAACGCCGCGCGCTTCACTGCGCGCAGCAACCTGGTGGGCGTCGTGTCGAACGGCACAGCCGTGCTCGGACTCGGCAATATCGGGCCGTTAGCCTCCAAGCCAGTGATGGAAGGCAAGGCCGTGCTCTTCAAGAAGTTCGCCGGTATCGACGTCTTCGACATCGAGCTAAACGAAAGCGATCCGCACAAGCTGGTCGACGTGATCGCCGCGCTCGAGCCGACTTTCGGCGGCATCAATCTGGAAGACATCAAGGCGCCGGACTGCTTCATCGTCGAACGCGAATGCCGCAAGCGCATGAAGATTCCCGTCTTCCACGACGATCAGCACGGCACGGCTATCGTCGTGGCGGCGGCGATCACGAACGGTCTGAAGGTAGTCGGCAAGAACATCGGCGAAGTGAAGCTCGTCGCGTCGGGCGCGGGCGCGGCGGCGCTGGCCTGCCTGAACCTGCTCGTCGATCTCGGCATGAAGCGCGAGAACATCTTCGTGACGGATCTGGCCGGCGTGGTCTACAAGGGCCGCACGGAACTGATGGATCTGGACAAAGAACTGTTCGCGCGCGAAACCAATGCGCGCACGCTCGCCGAAGTGATGGAGGGGGCGGATGTGTTCCTCGGGCTTTCGGCCGGCGGCGTGCTCAAGCAGGACATGGTCAAGCAGATGGCCGCGAAGCCGCTGATTCTCGCGCTCGCCAATCCGACGCCGGAAATCCTGCCGGAACTCGCCCTCGAAGTGCGCCCGGACGCCGTGTTTGCCACGGGCCGCGCAGATTATCCGAACCAAGTAAATAACGTTCTCTGCTTTCCTTTCATCTTCCGCGGTGCGCTCGACGCGGGCGCGACGACGATCACGAAGGAGATGGAAACAGCAGCGGTGAACGCGATCGCCGAACTCGCCCGTCAGGAGCAAAGCGACATTGTTGCCACGGCCTATGGCATTCAGGATCTGTCGTTCGGCCCGGGATATCTGATTCCGAAGCCTTTCGATCCGCGTCTCATCGTGAAGATCGCGCCGGCCGTTGCAAAGGCGGCGATGGACAGCGGCGTAGCTATGCGTCCCATCGAAGACATGAAAGCGTACGAGCAGCACTTGCAGCAGTTCGTCTACCACAGCGGCACTACGATGAAGCCCGCGTTTCAACTCGCGCGCAGCGTCGAGCCCGAGAAGAAGCGCATCGTGTTCGCGGAGGGCGAGGAAGAGCGCGTGCTGCGCGCGGTGCAGATCGCCGTCGATGAAAAGATCGCGAAGCCGATTCTCATCGGGCGTCCGGCGGTCATCCAGCAGCGCATTCAGAAATTCGGCCTGCGTCTCGCGCCGGGCGTCGATTTCTCCGTCGTCGATACGGACCATGACGAACGCTATCGCGATTTCTGGCAGACCTATTACTCGATGATGGCGCGCAAGGGCATCAGCCAGCAGATGGCGAAGCTCGAAATGCGCCGCCGCACGACGCTGATCGGCTCGATGCTCGTCAAGAAGGGCGAAGCGGACGGCATGATCTGCGGCACGGTGAGCACGACGCATCGTCACCTGCACTTCATCGATCAGGTCATCGGCAAGAAGGAAGGCTGCAACGTGTACGCGGCGATGAACGCGCTCGTGCTGCCCGGCCGCCAGACTTTCATCGTCGATACCCACGTCAACGTCGATCCGACTCCGGAGCAACTCGCCGAAATCACGATTCTCGCGGCGGAGGAAGTGAAGCGTTTCGGCATCGTGCCGAAGATCGCGCTCTTGTCGCATTCGAACTTCGGCACGAGCAACGCGCCGACCGCGCAGAAGATGCGCGACGTGCTCGCGATCCTCAAGGAACGCGCGCCCGATCTCGACGTGGATGGCGAAATGCACGGCGACGTGGCGCTGGACGGGCGTCTGCGCAAGGAAGTGCTGCCGGAATCGACGCTCGAAGGCGACGCGAACCTGCTGATCCTGCCGAATGTCGACGCGGCGAACATCTCGTACAACCTGCTGAAGACGGCGGCGGGAAGCGGCATCGCGATCGGGCCGATCCTGCTCGGCGCGGCAAAGCCGGTTCACGTGCTAACAGCGTCGGCGACCGTGCGGCGCATCGTCAACATGACGGCGCTTCTCGTGGCGGACACTGCGGCGTCCGACGTGGCTTAACTTGCGCTCAGTTCCAGCCATACCGAGGGTCGAGGCTGGGCCTCGCCCCCTCAAAAAGATCTGCACATACAGACCTCTGAATTGTGCACCGCACGGCTGTCGGCGATGATCCGAGTGCATATGCCGTCTATTGCCAACAACGCCGCAGCCCATGTAGGTCGCGCGGTACCGGCCCCGATACCGCGCTTTCAAATTAATTAAGTCTCGCTGGCCGGAAGCGACGCGCTTCGCAACCTCCGCTCCGAACTCCTTCGCCACCGTGGCCCAGGCGCGGCGTCTAACGACGGCCACGCCTCTTCGCTTCCTGCGCTGTGTCGTTCGCTTGTACGATTGGCAATCCCATCCGTCGGCTTCGAAGCAGTTGCTGACGTTTGAATGACCGCACTTTGTCGAGGCTAGATGTCTGCTTGTGGCCGGCTCCCGCCCTACGTTGGCCGACTGGAGCCGAACCCATAGCCATCTTCCGCGCGGCCCGTTCCGCAATGGCCGCAACTGGCAGTCCAACGGGCGCACAGAGTTGCTCTTACATTGCCATCGAAAGGTCCCGCAGACTTCACATTAAGCCAGTGCGACTGCGCCTCCCTTCGTCCTCCGAAATTCCTGTACATCGGTTGCAGAAGGTGTACAGTGGGTTCTGTTGCGACGCGGCGTTAGCGGTGGCAACCAGCCTGGAGACCCGTCGAGACAAACGCTTGGAAAAACTTGGGCGTGCGTCAAGGTCGGAGCGTTTAATGAACACCACCGAGATTTAACGACCCAGCGGCTTTGTTCAGCGTGCTTTGTTCTCTCCGGCCTGCGAGACGGAATTAGTTTGCCGGGGCCAGCAATACGCCGATCGCGGCCTGACCGGCAACTTGAGCTACTAAGTATTCCCGGCGACCCGGCCCTCGCGCCTCTATGTGCCGTCCCCTTGCTCTAAGCATAAACGTTGTTGCCGCCTTTGACGCGAAGTCACATTAAGACATCGTGACTGCAATTTTTCCCGTGAATTGCGAAACCACGGCACTGGATCATTCACCGCATAGAGCCTCCCGTCGACTCAAGTGTGTGGTGATGAACGCCCTTTGGAGAAAATCGTGCCCCTCACCCCTCGCATCTATAAGGGCTTCGAACTGCATCCTCTAGTGTTTGAACGCACCTTTGCAACGTTTGATCGACATTCTCGCTATGCCGAAGGCTATGACGTCGCCGTGCGCTTGTGCCGTCGGGAACCGGACGGCGCAGCCGGCGCGAGCCGAGTGTTCCAACTCGCGCTGACGGTCCCCTTTTCGGACTTCGGTGCAGCCCGGCGGGCGGCGTGGACGCGAGGCGAAAACATCATCGACGGCAAAATCGACGGCGCGGACGTTAGCGACCTTTGAATCCTGGCTGGCCGCGCCGTGCAATACGTATAGCGCCTCGGTGCCGACTTGGTTAGGTATTGTGGATAGACTTCCCGGACGGAGGGGAACGCAGTCCGATCGCCTGCGAGGAACACAGAAGGCTCCTGTCGATGCGCTTCCTAATGAAGGCGGCGCCGGTTAGCGTTTAGCGGAGGCGGGCGAGTCCGCGGCGAATTATCTGAGCGCATAGGCCATCTCAAATACGGCGACTTTCAAGGCGCCCGTTGTGTCCGTCGCCGGAGACGAGAATCGATCACTTCTGCGTCTCCGACGCCGGGCATTGCGCATACACCTGGTCTGACATTGCAGGGCGAGACGATGAGCGGTGTCTGGTACGTCAGGCTGAAGAGCTCTTCACGGATGACGACAGACGTCGAGCTAGATTGAGCTGTCCGTCTATCTTCTGAGCCGCCGTGAACCAGTTTCCAGGCAAAGTACGAAGTTTTATGGGTGAACATCATGATCGATGAACAGGTAAATGCCGAAGAGCTGGTGGAAAGCAGGAGGAACAGGCAGGCGGCAGCGAATGCGAACGATGATGGCATGGCGTTGTCCGATGATGGCGACAAGCGGCTGGCCGCGACAAAGCAAGGTGGTCCTTTCAGGAAATGGCTTGGACATATACGGCAATGGTTAGCCACTCAAACTAGCTCTATGCGACCGTGAACGCGGCGGTGCCCATGAGGTTTCACTTCTTGCTGAAACCGCCGCTAAGTATCGACGACGAGGAAAGCTCCCAGGGGCGACGGCCGTATTCACGAGTATGTCGGCGGCTAGCGTCTCGTTGGTCGCATGCTCCAGGCACGAACCGCGTGTCCTTTAACCAGCTCTGCGGTACGTCTCATATGACGCAGATGACACTCCGCAATCGGTGGGTAATACACCTAACTGATTGCCTTATGCAAATGTTCCGGTCCGGATGGCAGATCTCGCGCTACCACTCTTCCAACTCACCGTGGGACTGTTACCAGTATGCCGATCTGCAATCGACGATGGCTCGTCCCGTTAGTCATGGCGGTTTTTCGACGAACATCACGGTTAGCCTGATCGCGTGACCGGCGTCCGGGGATTGGACTATCGCCGGGAGCGGAAGTCCTAGCGACAGCGATCTTTACGCTGTCTCGTCTGCCGACGCCCGGCGCCCGGCGCCCGGACACACCTCTCACCAAAGCGCATACCCAGACACCTTGCCAGTACAGTGTCAGTCGGTACCAGTATCTCACCGAGCAGCACCACGCCGGTGAACGTTGTTTTGCATCACGATTTAATTTGCTTTCAGCAGGCATTGAGCGCATCGTGAGAGGCCAAGATAAGCATTCTCGAGCGTCTCATCAACGGGTCCGCATTGGGTTGATTGACGGGCATCCATTCCAACGCAGTGACGGCGTGGCCTTGAGCAACGGTTCTCGATGCGGCATTTCCGCCACCAAGGTGGCCGCCATCGACCCGCCCAGTGTGATAAGGCGACGACCTCTTTAGTGGGAAAGTCGCTGCGGCCGACCGAACTATGACACCGGTCGATTGCGGCGGTCCCGATGGAGCAGGACATGCAATATCCGCTATATGTGCACCGTGACGGCAGTAACGGTTTCCGCGCTAGCTTCGCTGATCTACCGTTAGCCTTCGCTCGTGGCGCTACGCTCGAAGAACTCCGGTCAAACGCCCAAAGCGCGGTGGAACTGGCGTACGACCGCAGCGAGCAGCTCATACCTGGTCCGACCGGCAGCGTGTCGGAACTCCAATCATTAGCAATGGACGATGGAAACGGCATTTGGATGTATGTCGAGATCAACCTAGTCAAGGTCACATCTAAGGCTGTAAGCGTGCAGTTCAGCCTGCCTGACACACTCTTGCGCCAAGTCGATGCGTGCGCGAAAAGGCGCAGTTTGACGCGCTCGGCGTTCTTTGCCCTTGCTGCTGCTCGCGAGGTTGGGGATTGCTAAAAAGGGCTCGACGTGTCCCCGATGATTCGAGAAGTATCCAAACACAGCATCGTGGTCCGATAAAGGCCTCGGTCGCTGCGGCATCCTTCGTCGAGGAGAACATTATTGCGGCGCACGGTCCTCATTGGCATGGTGTCGGCTCCATCCAGCAACCCCTCAGCTTCACACTTGCCTGAACGGAAGCCAGTGCGGCAGGCTCTACTGAACCAGCGCCTTCCGTACCGGCAAGAAAGCATGCCGGAAGAGTTTCGCTTCGCCACCGGAAAGGTCACAACGTTCGTGCGTACCTAGCGACTCTCGTGCACTCCCAACCGCCGTCACCGGGGTTTGGCTTGACATTAAATTGATGTCCTAACCTCATGAACTCAGACCTGGTTCGGATTTCGTCAGCGGGCACTACCTAGATGCAGGTTGCCGGCAACGCAGCAAGTCTCTGCAAACGTCGTTCGTTGCCTCGGTTGCAGCGAGTCGACGGCCGCTGCAGGTATTTTGGAGCGCATGTATATGCCGATCCCCCGAGTCATCGATTCTATTTCGCTGCTGGTGTGGACCGTTGACAGCACCGGTGAACTCACTGACATAAATCGATGGGCACGGCTCTATAGTGGCCTAGGGCTTACCGAGGCGGGCTCGTGGTACCAGTTGTTGGCGTTGGACGACGTGGCGGCGGTCGAGTCCGCTTTGTTCACACTCAGCCGCGACCGGCTTGGACTAGACGTCCACGCGCGTTTGCGCCGGCACGATGGCGAATTACGGTGGCATTGCCTGCACTTGCAGTTGGCCGATGGTGCCGAAGGGACGAATGCAACGGTTTCAGTCGTTGCTGTTGACGTCCACGAGTGCAAACTGGCGTGGCAACTCTACGAACAAAGCGAAGCGCGGTTGCTGTCGGCTTTTGAGGCGGCCCAGATCGGCGCATGGGAATGGGACCTTGGAACGGGCACAGCCCGCGTAACGCCTGTCGTCTGCCGCCTGTACAACATTGAGGAGGCGGAGCGGACAGTGCCGCTCAGTCTGCTTTGGCAAAAGGTGCGTTCGGATGACCGTGAACGATTCTCGGACGAGGTCACTGCCGGGATCGCACGAGGCGCCCCCTTCGAAGTGGACTTCCCGATTTCCACCGATAGTGGCGCGACGAAGTGGTTACGGATGCGTGCTCACGCTCAAGCGCAATCGGAGTCCGCTGGTTCGCTGGTCTTTGGGGTGACCTTCGACATTTCGACCGTCCGCGCGGCGGAGGCAAGCGTTCGTCAAAGCGAGCGGCGCTACCGTGAGTTGGCGCGAGCGGCCGGTGCGCTGGTTTGGTCCGCCGACGCCAACGGAGAAATGCAGCCCATCGAGGGCGAGTGGGAATCTTTCACTGGCTTACCGACCGACCGCCTTGTTGGGCACGGATGGATGGACCTTGTGCATCCTGCGGACCGCGATAGTCTCAGCAAGACATGGCGACAGGCGCTGCGTGAGCTCGGACCGCGCGACACCACTTTCCGGATGCGCAGGCAGGATGGCGCATATCGGACGATGTACGCGAGGGCTGTGCCGTTATGCGATGAACGCGGCGGGCTGCACGAATGGTTCGGCACGACCATTGATGTTACCGAGCGGCGCCGAGCTCAAGCGATCAGCGACGCGCGCAACATTCGGCTGGCGGTGGCGACCAAGGCTGCAAGCATAACGATCGTCACGCTCGATCTCGGAAGTTATGTCCTTTCCATCGAAGCGCCAAGCCGAGGTGGGTCCGTGGCAAGTCCGACGTCGAACACGGAAATGTCCTACGCCGACGCGATGGCCCACGTTCGCGCGGAAGATCGACCGGTGCTCGAACAAGCGATTACGCGGCTGACGGCGAACCAGGAGGATTCCGTCAGCTTCGAAGTGCGCGTGCTTGTTTCCGGAGAGGAGCACTGGATGAACGGGAGCGCCGCGCTTCAACGGGGACAGGACGGTAGCGCTGATGTCATCGTTGCCAGCGTGTCCGACACAAGTGCGCGAAAACGCATGGAGCTCGCCCTGCTTGACGCAGATCGGCGTAAAGACGAATTTCTGGCCATGCTTGCCCATGAACTGCGGAACCCTCTCGCTCCACTTAGGACCGTAGTAACGCTACTTCGCCGCGGTTCATCCGCAGGCGATCCTCAAGAACTGATAGCGACCATGGATCGGCAGATCAGCCACTTGACCAGGCTCGTCGACGACCTCCTTGAGGTTTCGCGCATCACCCAAGGTCGTATTGTTTTGAAACGCGAGCCAATCTTGATCGGCACAGTCGTCTATGGCGCTGTGGAATCGGTCGCGCCCCAAGTGCAAGAGCAAAAGCAGACTTTGACCGTCGATGTTCCTAGAGACACCGTCTGGGTCTGCGGAGATGCGACCCGTATGGCGCAAATCCTCGTCAACATCTTAAACAATGCTTGCAAATACACGCCGGAAGGAGGACGCATTGGGATCCACGCATCGGCGGACCAGGAATTCGTCAGCGTCGTAATCGCAGACACTGGCGCGGGCATCTCGCCCGACCTGCTTCCCAGGATCTTCGACCTGTTTTCGCAGGGCGAGCGCACCCTTGATCGAGCAAAGGGCGGCCTGGGCATCGGCCTATCCTTGGTGCGCAAGCTAGTCAAAATGCACGAGGGCTCCATTCATATCGAAAGCGCCGGACCAGGAAGGGGCACTACCGTCACGCTACGTTTCCCACGAATGAGCCCGCAGGTGCAGCCGTCACACGCCACTGAAACACGAGACGCATCTGCGCACCGACCGGTCTCCCTTCGTATTTTGATTGTGGACGACAACCGGGACGCGGCGGATTCGCTCTCGCTGGTTTGCGAGGCGGAGGGCCACTTGAGCTGCGTATGCTATGCATCCAACGAAGCGTTGGAGCGGTCGTCGAGCTTTAACGCCGACGTAGCTTTGCTTGATATTGGTCTGCCCGAGATGGACGGTTATGAGTTGGCGGGGCGTCTTCGCAGCAAAGGGCAGAAGACACCCGTTTTGATTGCGATCACCGGCTACGGCCAGGCCGAAGACCGTTTGAAAGCGCAGACAGCAGGATTCGATCATCACTTCGTCAAGCCGGTCGACATCAACGCCCTACTCCTCTTGCTGCAAACATGCGGGCCAAAAACAAACTCGCAGCCGAACTGACGGGGCGGTTTTTTTCGGTACAACGGTACAACGATATGGGTATGAATAAGACGCTTGTCCGAAAGGCTTTTCGTAAGCGACTTGGCGAGGCCAGTTCCTCATTCCTACGCGCGTGGGGCATGAGGGTGATTGCGTGGGGGAACTCTGTAGATCACTGGGGATCGTGCCGATGACCATCCAAGTCTGTCCAATGTATGGCGATCTTGAGACTGAGCGAGCGAGCCGATTGTCATCTTAACCGCAATTCCCACTTCGGTTCCCGCTAAAAAATTTGGTGAGAACCACATTACCTCTACTCACCGCCGGCAAGAGAACGGTCGAGATGAGGCGCTTACGGTCGAGGCCGCGAGCGAACGTCTCTTCGTGGCCGACAAGCGCACGCTCGCCGGCCACCGGCGATCACACTTCGGTTTGTTCAGCCATTTCCAGTGCATCGTCTACCTGGATCCCGAGGTACCGCACGGTGCTTTCAATTCTTGCATGGCCCAAAAGCAACTGCACCGCGCGCAAGTTCTTGGTGCGTCGATACATCAACGACGCTTTCGTTCGACGCAGGGTGTGCGTACCGTAAGCGGTGTCATCGAGACCGATCGACGCGACCCACCGATGAACGATGCGCGCATACTGGCGCGTCGACACGTGCGCTGAGGCATGCAGTCGACTTGGAAACAAATAGTCGGCAGGCTTCAATCGCCGCGCCGAAATCCAAGCGGAGACACTCTGACGAGTCTGCTCTGTGATTTCGAACTGCACTGGTCGATGCGTTTTCTGCTGCATGAAAGTCGCGCGCCCTACAACGTGACCTCCGATGCAGACGTCCTGCACCTGCAAGCGCGTCAGATCGCACGCTCGAAGCTTACTGTCGATCGCGAGATTGAACATCGCCAACTCGCGAGCGTTGGATGACATCTGCAGCTTCGTTCGAATTGCCCAGATCTCTCGAAGCTTCGGCGGAGGCTTCTGGCCGGTCAGCCTCCCCTTGTTCCACGGCACCCGACGAGCGCCGGAAGAATTAAGCGGTTCCATAACAATCTCCTCTTCAACGAAGGGAGATCGATTTTGCGCTTGAGATGTGGTCAATGTTCGGCCCCGATCGACCGGTCAGCAAATTGCGGTCAGTGAGTCGGATTTCCGACCCACCAGGGCACTCACCCTTCTCCAAAGCGGCCGCTGGAGATACCTCAATGCTTTGAACAGTCTCACGCGTCGGGCCGCAACGCTCAGCTCCACTCAATAGACCCTTCGCTCCGAACCGCGACATTGCCGCGATGCATCTTATCCGTACATTACCGCGCCGGCTCAGTCTCCGAGGGGCGTGGCTCGGTCATTCCTGGTCGCAGTGCACCTTGAAGTGCGTTAGCACGGCGGCCCCGAATGCATTGCTGATTGCTACATCGGCGGCATCGCGCCCGTATGCCATCAAAACACGTCCAATACGCGGCGCGTTGTTTCGCGGATCGAACGTCTGCCAGCTACCGCCTACGTACGCTTCAAACCATCCCGCAAAATCCATCGGTGCCGTAACGGGCGGCAAGCCGACATCGCTGATATAGCCCGTACAATAGCGCGCCGGAATATTCATGGCCCGGCATAGGGTGACGCCTAGGTGCGCGAAATCACGGCAGACGCCTTTTCGTTCGCGGTACACGTCCCACGCAGTTTTAGTCGGCCGCGCGTGCCCGTAATCAAATTCGATGTGTTGGTGCACAAAGTCGCAGATTGCAAGAACAGTCTCGCGACCCGGCGCGCACTGGCCGAAAATCTGCCACGCGATCTCGACGAGTAGATCGGTTTCGCAATAGCGGCTGCCCAATAGAAAAGTCAGCGTATTGTCGGGCAACTGCTCGACCGGATGGGCCCACCCCTCGGTGGGCCGCGTCTCCATGGAATCTGACACATTCAGCAGCGCTGTGGTGCTCAATGCCACACGTCCGACAGGTGCCACGATTCGACTGCATAGGTTGCCGAACAAATCGCGATATTGCCTTATCGGCACCGGCGGATCGGCGACGAGGAGATCCGCCACAACGACATCTTCGGCATGCGAAAAATGCGTGTTCAGCATCAGCATCATCGGCGTGGGCTGCAGGCACTCGTACGACAGTTCGTATCCGACGCGAAGTTTCATAGATCCAGGATCCTCCGTGATTCGCTGATTGCAGGTGCCGTTGGGGCGGGTATTCAGAGAAGCATTACGGCACAAGGCAATAAGGGTGCTTCCCACTACCGGGCTCATGCTCTCGGCAAAAGACAGTTGCCTACTGTCGTTGCTGAGCGGAATCCTGGAACGGCGCTTTCTTGCCGGTTTAGGCGCGGTCCACCAACAAATTACTGCGTGTAGTGGGTCGGGAAACAAACATGCAGTCAATCGACGGGACCGAGTAACACGTCGATTGCAGCTTGGCCGGCAATTTCGGCCACCAGATAGGCCCAACGCTCAGTGAAAGGTCCGTTGCGCAACGGGATGCGGCCTCCCCGCGCACCGAGCACTTCTAGGTTCGTGGTGCCTCTTATCTGAAAGGTCACGTCAAAGGTGTTTTCGTCAGCAGCCGAAGTCAGTTCGATCTGAATTTCGAAGCCGCGGTATGCGATCGTTCGGTGCATGAAAGCCTCCCTTTCGTCTTCGGACACTAACATGAGTCAGCATCAGATGGTCTACGCAACCTTTGGGATAGTAGTCATGCATGCGCCACCACGCGTACTCAAATATCTACATACAGGAACCTTCAGGACCGCACTACCGATTCCATGAATGCTTCTTGACCACTTCGACGAATCTCGCGCGCGGGCAACTTCTTCATCGGCTGTTGGGGTGGTCACAACGATAACCGGAAAGTCTGTACCGGTGCGTTAGCGCATTTGTTGAACGACCTCGAAGCCGTCGAGGAATGGCCGGCAACCAGCGCAGACCGACGGCACGGCGCAGTGTGCCGCCGTAAGGGGCGCGCGGGCCGCTCGCATCAACCGAAGCGTGTCGCAAGCCACTCTTGCGCCCACTTGGTCGCAAATTCGACGGCATCTGCGCGAAGGTCGAAGCCCCCGAGGTCACCGCTAATAAACACGTCGGTCAGGCTGCCATCCGCGGCGTTACCGCTGATGCGTGCGTGCGCCATGTACTCTCCGTCTGCCCTTCGAGGCGTCGGGTCAATGCGAAAGCTCGTCGGACTCGTTTGCATGATCTTCAACTGTTCTATCGACCTGTTTGAAAGGCTGGGGCGCTTGGGTCGTTGCATCCTGCTGGGTCGCTGCTTCCCGCACGCGATGGTTTGTTTGCGCGCCGAAAAACGCGCGGCTCGTTGGGCAAGTGTCGATCACTTGCTCTGCATACGCCGTGCAGGCGCGCCGTGCATCGCCCGCGCTCTGGTACCCGCTTTGGGCGGGGAGCCTGAACACGCAACTGCGCGACTGACCGTCTTCCGCTTCCGGCTCTTTAATACGCACGGCGGCATCGAATCCGTCCTCATAGTTGTGACCGTGACCGGACAAGGTCGGTTGGCGTGGAAAGACGAGCGGATAGATTTCCAGCCCACGATATAAGCGGAAATTGACTGTCATGAGTGAGCCCTCGCGCCGTTCAGGCGCCAAAGTAGACTGTGTGCAAAGCAGCTTCGGTAGTACTCAGAGATTGATCGGGTTGCACGGCCT
Source organism: Caballeronia sp. LZ016 (assembly GCF_031450805.1). Classification (NCBI taxonomy): domain Bacteria; kingdom Pseudomonadati; phylum Pseudomonadota; class Betaproteobacteria; order Burkholderiales; family Burkholderiaceae; genus Caballeronia; species Caballeronia sp. LZ016. The sequence goes on along the minus strand of NZ_JARTVY010000001.1, from coordinate 1,452,593 downwards.
CCGATGCACGACGGACTTCGGTAGTATCGTCGAAGGACTGCTGGAACCCAAAGCGGCATTCGGTCCAGCCTGCACGTCCCATCCTACCCGCTTCAGAGACTTTGTATAGCTAACTTTGAGCGCACAACTTGGGCTGATGTTGAAAGGAAGCGCGCCATACCAGTAAGCCGCCTTTGATTTGAAACGTCACGTCATACATGTTTTCGGCTGACACCGCCAGGCTGACGTGGCGAAGCCGCGGAATGGAATGATCCGGTACATAGGCGCTCCATTGGGAGAGACAGGCGCCTCTTCGGACTTACGAAGAATGCTTAAGTAAGCCCGTTAATTCAGCTGCCACCGGATCAAACCATAGCCAGGCGCCCGACGTACTCTGCAGATTACCTGCTTACCAGTTGGGCACGTCACCGAATCGGTTGCGCCCGGGAAGGATACGATCTACGTGACTCCGCTTGGCAAAAGGCTATCGCTAATCGACTGCCACGCTCGTCTGACGGATCCCGAACCACCCCGCTATCCGCCAACCTCGATCGACCGTTCCTTATGAGCTTCCGAGACAGTGAATGTTCCGCTACGGTTTCTGCGCGTTCACGGAACTCACCCTGTCTGAACGCAAACTCCGGATGCAACGGACGTGCGCCCCGTCGAGATGGCATGCCGCAGCCCGAGCAGCCTGCATTGTCGTGAAACGGTGCCGCCAGCTGACGTCGGCAACTGCCGAACAACTACGGAGACTACCTCTGGGAATAGCCCTCTCGCCACAACGTGGCACCGACGGCCACCAGAACTTGGGCGTCTCCTTCCTCTAGACGATCCCACGCCGACGCCAGCCACTGCGCGAGTCCGTTGCACGCGTCATTCAACGTGACGTAGTCTCTTCCCTCAACGTTGAACTGCTCAAAGGTAGCGAGTACGTTTTCTTCTGTCGCCATGTCAATCCTCAGGGTGTGTCCCCACTCGACGAGCATAGCCGCGAGTTGCTTGAAATATACTGGACTATCCGCGCGCACTTCGCGCGCGCCTCCGTACAGGCTTTACTGCACGGGCCTATCACGGATGTAGTCCAGTGTGGTGTGGTGACTGCCACCGGGCGCGAGCTCGAGCGATGCATATGATGTCGATAGCGCCGGCCTTCAACTGTCGTCGGTCGTACGCGCCGGCGAAACGTAGATCGATTTCGAAAAAAGCGTCTCACCGCCCATCGATCGATCGAGTACACCGATCGCTCGGTTCAGCAGGCCGATCTCGGCGCCCATGCTACGCGCTTCACGCATATAGAAGTTCACAGCATCGAGTCCGTCAATGGTGCAGGCGTCGCCTAGCGGTTGCCCCGGCCACCGAGCGAGAAGTACTGGATCCACCTCGGGCCCGTAGCTGTCCCTACGCGATAAAGTGCACCCGGTGCCAATGTGGACCACTTCGCTCCGAGCACGATCTGCGTGGAACTGCGGAAGTGTCGAAAGAAACTCTAGTAAAGGATACATTTGCCCTCCGGGGCCTGTGCCTGCGATAGGTTGGTGGGATCATTCAGCGCGTTGCAACGGTGGGGACACCGATCATGCAGTCGCTAGGAGTACAGACGTTGTCGACCCAACGCTATCGCCCGCTTTGCAGGAGTCGCTCTGCTTTAATCCTTGAAGGCCGAAAGGGCAATCGTTGATGAGGTCGCAGACTGCGGCAGACCCGCTCATAGCCACGCTCCCTTGATCGCTAGCGATGACATGTGGGCTGGCGCTGGCTCTGTTCAGCCGCCGAAACGGTCGCGTATATCGACTTATAGCAGACCGCCGTAGTACGGCGCGTTACCTTGCCGGCAAACAGCTATGACCCGACGATCCCATCACCGGTAGTCGACCCCCGATTCCCGGGAAAGAGATGACTGGCAGGACGAGCTCACTATATGGTCTGACGCATCGGACCGAGAGGTTCCGTTAAAGCGCGCCGAAGCGATCGCGGCAAGTCGCGCCGCGCCGGTGTCGACTGTACCGACAGAAAAAGGGCCGGTAGACCGGCCCTTGAAACTGCGTTACCGCGGCGAGATATTCGCGGCTTGCATGCCTTTCGGGCCGCGCTTTGTCTCGTAGCTTACTTTCTGATTTTCCGCGAGCGTCTTGAAGCCGTCGCCTTTAACTTCCGAGAAGTGAGCAAAAAGATCGTCCCCACCAGCATCAGGGGTGATGAAACCGAAGCCCTTGCTATCGTTGAACCACTTAACTGTACCGGTATCCATTAGAATTCCTTGAAAAAATGAGAGCTCGCGTGCGGAGCGACAAAAACTTCAAGGAAGAAGAGAGGACAACGAGTACCGCGCCGAGGACGCGGATAATGGTGATCAGCAATCGAGCTTCTTGAATATTTCATTTTTCACAATATAGGGCTGGCGTGGCCTTGTCAATGCTTTTCTGGTCGATTCTCAGTGGAACTGTGGCGGTAATTGCGCCCTCATGACGAAGCGATTATCAATCGCCTCTTGACATGCGGAAGCCGGCCGTGAGCCGTTGCAGCCCCAAGCCGTAACGCCGACGCACGTGCCGTTGCGGCAATCGTCCCGCCGAAAAGCATGATGGTTGTAGCTCGGACGGTTGACCAGTTGACCACTCAGCTCGTTAAGCCGTTTAGGCGTCTCCTAGAGGTCTTCGTACGAATCTCTAGGTTCGCGTTCCCGTGTTTCCCGCGGAATGCTGTCGTTGTTGTTCTCGTTAGCGAGATACAAGATGAGCCATGCACCAAGGACCAACATAATGACCGTCATCGCTATCATTGATGCACCTTTCAGTAGTTGCCGTGCCGGCGTCACACTTCCCACGCTGAGAGCCATGGGACCAGCAGGCCTCTTAGCAACGCCAAGTCAAACATGATGCGAGGCACCTACCAAAGCCCTGCGCAGCTTTCGTCTCGCTTGTTTCGGTGGCATTCCGCAAAGCCAAGCAGATGAGCTGGCATTGGGACGATGAGCGCTAGGACTGCGACTGCGACACGCAATTCAGGTCGGTCGTGGTCATCGCCTAGGCACTCGGCGGTAGCGTACTTATTTCATTGCCCGTACGACAACCTTTGACACCGGCGACGGATCGTAGCGTCCGCACCGTTTCGCGCGCTTTTTCCTTCGAGCGATGCGCGCCCATTTCTTCGATCAAGTGCGTAAAGCCTCGAAGCCCACGGTGCACGGCACCTTCTTCATTTGCGTTCATCAGACTTCCTTGAGCATGCGCAAGCTCATTATGCGCCCCCGGTACAAGGGGCGCGTGATTATTGCTGCAATGTCCGAGACGGCGCCTGTCACGGCGGGTCAGAAGGCGCCTCGCGCATCGTCAACCTGACGTCGTGCCGGTCGAGACATGAATGACACGAGACACGAATGCAACACCGCACGCGCAGGAACATTTCGCCGTTCGCGAGACAACGTCCTGGAAAGGTGTGCTCGCTAAATCAGTGCCCGACATGTTCCGTCTCGAATTGCGGAGCCCAGGCGCGAGTATGAATGCAGCTGTTCTGACGGGCCCGGCCCTAGGCAAGCTCACCAATGAAGCGGAGTCACCGCACGAACCTTAACGGTGCACTATTGACCAACCAGTTTCAAACCGTTGCGCCGTAAAACTGCAGGAGCCCAGTCGAACCCAATGGGCACTGTGTCCCCAATTGACGGTGAAGCACGCCATCGCACGACGGATCGATACGCTGGCTTTATTAAGTTTTGGATCGATCCTTGCGTTTTACCGTCGGGGCGCAAGTAGGATCACCGTCACCGCGGAATCGATCGTGCCAGGTTTGAGCACGCTTTATGTCGCTCCGCAGAGGATCTTATGCTTGCCGTCTTGATCGCACTTGCCCGAGGGCCATATGGATGAAGATGGAAGCTATATGGCGGATGGCAAAAGAGACGCTGGAGCGCTGGCGTGACAGCATGAACGAACCGATCACGATCGGTGTTGGCGTGTCGGCGCGGACTAAACCGATTCGCTCTTCGGAGAGGGCTTCTCGAACCGCGCTGATCTGCCGTCCTGCATTCCCGCGTCGCCTCTATCGTTGAGTGCTGTGATTTGGCAGGTCCGAGAGAGAACCAGTCATTCGAACGGCGTCGGTGAGGCGAGACTGACCGACCGCAATTGGCCGGGACCTGTCCGACACCCTGCGCCGGCGGGTCGGCCTTTGCGGACGTTCGTGCGTCTGGGGTTCTCAGGTAGCTGTCATCCGCATTTCGGCCGTTTGCACGTTACTTTGCTTTAGACAGCGGGTCCGCTTGCCCGCATGGACGGGCATCTGTCTAGGGCCATCAGGATCAACGCGCGTCTCGTGACGAACGGCGAGCGAAGGGCCTCGCCGGAAGTTCGTGAGCGGGAATCGATGAGATGAAAATCAATCCACAGCCGCGACCCGATTGATCAAATTAATGCAGTTTCGACAAAACTGATTTTGCCGCATCAGGGTTTCTACTCAGAGACGACACGCCTACACTGCCTCTCAACGACGAAGCAGCGGGCAAACACCTTCCCGCCAGCAACGTTCCCTGAATCAAATCGCGGAGAGTTCATCATGTTCAAGTCGATCGTTCCTGCCATCGTTATTGCGTCTGCTTTGGCGGTTCCTGCTCTTGCTCAAGCGCAGAATAACGGCGCCCTCACTCGCGCCGAAGTTAGAGCGCAACTCGTCCAACTGGAGCGCGCCGGCTACAACCCGGCGAGCGACCACGCTACCTACCCCGTCAACATTCAAGCCGCGCAGGCTCGCGTCAACGCGCAGCAAGGCGTCGCGGAGTCGTCGTTCGGCGGTGCAACGGATGGCGCGTTCGCATCGGGACGCGCGGTGAGCGCTGTCGACGCAGTCGGCTACGATCGCCCGTAAGTGGACAGGCGGTTTGCCGCCAGCGAAGCCCGGCTCATAGCCGGGCTTTTTCGCTTTCCGGAACTTCCCGAAAGCCCCGCCCGTGGAGGCTTTGCGCTGGTCCGCTAACTGTAAGCCACGGATTTCACAACGATTTCGGATTTTGCTTTTCCATCGGCCAGTCCGACGGCACTACAATTTGTGTCTGCCGTTGTCACACATTTCGTTTTCGCCGCCGCCCATGCCTATCTCGTCGTTGCGCCTCGCCTTCGTTTCCCTCGGCCTTCTCGCCCTCGCCGCCTGCGGCGGTCGTGCCGCCACCACCCCCAGCTATCAGCAGGAGCTGTTCAGTTCCGGCGCGAGTCCCTACGCGCATAACTTCGACGCCACCGTGAAGGAAACTTGCGAAGCGGCCCGCCGCGCGCTGCTGTCGCAAGGCTTCCTCACGACGATGGCTCAGCCTGATACCGTCGACGCCACCAAGAATTTCCAGCCGAACGCCGAGACGCACGTCGTCGTCTCGTTTCACGTCGTCTGCACGCCGGGCGAGAACACAGCCAATCAGAGCATCGCCTATGTGAACGCCGTGCAGGACGGCTATGCGCTCAAGAAGAGCGATACGTCCGCGAGCGTCGGCCTGAGCGTGCTCGGCTCGCTTTCGTTGCCGATCCGCTCGAACAGCGACGCAATGGTCAAGATTTCGAGCGAAACCGTGCCGGCGGGCAAGTTCTACGACCGCTTCTTCAATCTGATGGGCCACTATCTGAGGACGGTGCCGCGCAGTTCGCCCGTCGCGGCCGACGAAGTCGAGAGCAAGCCGCTCGCGCCGTCGTTGATACTGACTTCGCCGGAACTCACGCCGACGCCGATCGTCGTGCAGGCGCCCGCCGCAGCCGCTACGGCGATTCAGGCGTCCGATGCCGCCGCCGAGACGAAACGCCAGGCGCAGGCAGCGGCGACGGCAACCGCCAATCCCATGGCGGCGTCGGCGGCCGATGCCGCATCGGCGGTGGCGCACTGAGCGTCGGCATCGATCGAACACAAAGCACGAACGAAAACGGGCTCCGGCGACAAACCGGAGCCCGTTGCACTTCTCCCGGCGGCTGCCCGCCGGAATGCGCCGCTTATTTCCCGCCGTTCTGCGGGCTCAGCGTGAGTTTGTTCGAGACGGACTTCACGCCCGAGACGCCCTTCGTCACTTCTTCCGCCTGCGCGATCTGCGCGCCTTCCGGCACCGTGCCCGTCAGCGTGACCGCACCGCTGCGCGCACGCACGAACACGTTCGACACGTCGAAGCCTTGCGCCTTCGACAACGCGCGGCGGACGGAATAACCGAGCGAGCGATCGGTCTTCTTGGTCGCGGATTTCTGCGCCTTGGTCGGCGCGCTGGCTTCGGTGCTCGTGGTGGCCGCCGCATCGCTCGACTGGGCATAGGCGCTCGACGCCACCGCCACGCAGACCACGACGCCCAGAGCCTTCAATAGATCGACAACTTTCATGGTTTCTCCTTTTGTTTCGCTTGTTGACTTCGCACTATGCTACTTCGCTCGTTTGCACATCAAACCGGATCGCATCGCCCGGCAAGGGGCGACGGCATCGGGCGATCGTGGCCGCGCGAATCGTCGACGCGAACGCGCTGACGATTGCACGGCGAAGAGGCCGCGATGCTGTGATGCGGTGCTGCGAGAGGCTGGCGAAGAAACGAAAACCCGGCCGATCGATTCGGGCTTGATGGCCCTCGGCTCGTCTATGGATGTCCTGCCGCACGGCGCACGCTCGATGCGCGGTCTGCGCCAGTCGGTGCGGCGCATGCCCGGAATGCCCAACTATCGGGTTTCGGACAGATAATTCTTATCGTACGGCGGCGAACGTCAATTTAGCCCAGCGCGGCCATTAGCGCAAAGCATTTAACGACGCGTCGCGCGGTTCTATCGGGCGCACGCAACGAGGGTGGACAAAGCGCCGGGCGCGTCCATACGCATGTCACATTCGGATGACCGAATGCGTGAGACTCCCGCGCCGCCCGTTCGGGTAAGCTCTCGGCACGAAATTGACTCGAAGCATCGATATGACTCAGCCCGACGCGGACAAGGAACCCGCAGCCTCCGACACCGCTACCAGCCCGCGACGCCGGCCGCCACCGAAGATCGTCGCGCGCTTCGTCGCCATTTCCTGGCGCGATCTGGCGATGACATTCGGCCCGATCGTGCTCGTGGCCATCGTCGCGCTGTACTTCGCCGTGCGCCTGATCCAGCCCGCGCCGCCGAGCACCCTGACCATCGCCGCCGGTCCCAAGGGCAGTTCGTTCTGGAACAGCGCGCAAAAGTACAAGGCGATCCTCGCGCGCAATCGTGTGACCCTCGACGTGCTCGAAACGCAAGGCTCGTTCGACAACCTCACGCGGCTCTCCGATCCGGATTCGGGCGTCGACGTAGGCTTCGTGCAAGGCGGCATGACGAGGCCGGGCGCGACGCATGACGATCTCGAATCGCTCGGCAGCGTGTCCTATGTGCCGCTTGCGGTGTTTTATCGCGGCGCGCCGGTGTCGCGATTGTCCGAGCTGAAGGGCAAGCGCCTCGCGATCGGCGCGGAAGGCAGCGGCACGCGCCTGCTCGCGCTCACGCTGCTGAAGGCGAACGGCATCGAGCCCGGCGGCGATACCCCGCTGCTGCCGCTCGCCGGCGATGCGGCCGCTCGTGCGCTCGAAGACGGTCAGATCGACGCAGTCTTCCTCACCGGCGATTCCGCGCAGCCGCCGACGATGGCGAAGCTCCTGCGCACGCCCGGCATCCGCTTCATGGATTTCGCCCAGGCCGACGCCTACGCGCGCCGCTTCCCGTATCTGACGGAAATCGAGCTGCCGATGGGCGCGTTCGATCTCGCGTCGAACCTGCCGCCGCATCCCGTCCACATGGTCGCGCCGACCGCCGAACTCGTCGCGCGCGACAGCCTGCATCCGGCGCTGTCGGACCTGCTGATCGAGGCCGCGCGCGAAGTCCACAGCCGCGCCGGCCTTTTGCAGCGGGCGAACGAGTTTCCCGCGCCGCTGGTCCACGAATTCCGCATCAGCGACAACGCCGAGCGGTATTACAAGTCGGGCAAGAGTTTTCTGTACCGCACGTTGCCCTTCTGGGTGGCGAGCCTCGCGGATCGCGTGCTGGTCGTGCTGGTGCCGCTGATCGTCGTGCTGATTCCGGCGCTGCGCCTCGTGCCCGGCCTGTACCGGTGGCGCGTCAAATCGCGCATCTATCGCTGGTATGGCGCGTTGATTGCAATCGAACGCGAAGCGATCAGCGGCCCCGACACGGCGCAGCGCGACGCTCTGCTCGACCGCATCGACGCGATCGAATCGGCGGTCAACCGCATGAAGATGCCGCTCGCGTTCGCCGATCAGTTCTATGTGCTGCGCGAACACATCGGCTTCGTGCGGCAGCGGCTCGCGCAAGCGGCCGTCGCTCCCATCGCCGCGAACGGTGCGGACGCGGACCGGCCGCGCGAGCGCTTCGCGGCATCGAGGACTGCGCCGCGTGCAGACACGGAGCAAGGCAGCACGTAATATCGAATCATTCGGTCGTGGAACGTGGATGCGGCCGGAAGGACACGCGGCGCTTTTTTGGCCACGAAGAATGCAGGACACGACGCCCGCGCCTGACGACAACTGGCCATGCTGGCGATACGCGCGCGATGCAATCAGCGATGACCACGAGGCCAGCGCCAGGCGCGCCAAAAGCAAGGAGAAACGACATGAGTGCCCCGCATTCGGCCGCTGACGGCCGGCCGTATTTTTTCTTCGATTTCATCTCGCCGTTCTCGTACCTGCTCCTCGAGCAACACGAGAAGTGGCCCGACATTCCGTTCGAGCTCGTCCCCGTGCAGTTGCTCAAGCTGCTCGACCGCTGGAAGCAGCCGCACGCCGCGACGATTCCGTCCAAGCGCGTCTTCACGTACCGGCACGCGCTTTTCCGCGCCGAACAGCTCGGCATTCCGTTCCGGATGCCGCCCGCGCATCCGTTCGATCCGGTGAAGGCACTGCGGCTCGCGGTGCTCGCGAACGGCGATATCGCCGTCGTGCGCGACATCTTCCGCTTCATCTGGCGCGAAGGACGCGATCCGTCGACGCCGGAAGGCTTTCGCGCGCTGTGCGAGCACGTCGGCATGCCGGAGGCGGAATCGCGCATCGACGATGAAGACCTCAAGGCGAAACTGCGCGACAACAACGACCGCGCCGTGGAGATGGGCGTGTTCGGCGTGCCGACGTTCATCGTCAACGACCAGATCTTCTGGGGCGAAGACACGCTGCCGATGGTGCTGTACGTCGCGCGCTCCCCGAACTGGCTCGACGCCGCCGAAGTGAAGCGCATCAGCAATCTGCCGATGGCGCCGAAGGAAGCGGACTTCGGCAACGCGGCGGAAATGGGCGCATAGCGCGGCAGTACGCAGTGAGCCGATGCCGCGCATAGGGCGTGCGCTATGGCGTCGAAAATCGGAACGCGGTTAACTTCGGTTGCGGCGTGGCGCGCGTGATGACGACGCGCGCGCCGCGTCATCCGCTCTCTTGCCCCAAGCCATGAACGATCCCGCCGATTCCCTCGACATCTGGCTCATTCGCGTGTTGCGCACGCTGCTTCTGGAGCGCAGCGTCACGCAGACCGCGCAGCGGCTCAATCAGACGCAGCCGGCGATCAGCACCGCGCTGCGCCGCCTGCGCGAGATTCTCGGCGATCCGATCCTCGTGCGCGGCAAGCAGGGCATGGTGCCGACCGAATACGGCGAGACGCTGCTCGCGCCGGCGCAGCGTGCGTTGCGCGAAGTCGAATTCGTCGCGACGCCGCACGGCGATTTCGATGCCGCCAGTTCACGCCGCACCTTTCGCATCGCCGCGCCGGATTACCTGAACGATTTCTTCATGCCGACGCTCGTCGCCGCTTTCCGCGATGCCGCGCCGAATGCGCGGCTTGAGATTGAATCGCTGAATCCAATGCGCGATCACGAACGCGCGCTCGACGAAGGCGAGATCGATCTGATGGTCGCGAACTGGACGAAGCCCGAACCGCGCTTCGAACGCCACGATCTTTTCACCGATGTCTTCGTGTGCCTGATGCGCGCGAATCATCCGCTCGCGCGCGAGCCGCTGACCGCCGAACGCTACGCGCTCGCCGCCCATCTCGCGCCGACGCCGTATAGCGGCGCGAAGCGTCATCCGATCGATATCGGTCTCGCGCGGGCGGGCATCCGGCGCCGTATCGTCACGACGATTCCGTACTTCGGGCTGGTGCCGCAGGTGCTGTTGCAGTCGGACCTGATCTTCACTGCGCCGCGCCGCTTCGCGCAGCATTACGCGGCGATGCTCCCGCTCGCCGTGCTCGATTCGCCGGTGCCGTTTCCGCGCATCAAGTGTTATCAGCTTTCACAGCCGCAGCCGGATGAATCGACCGATATCGCGTGGCTGCGCACGCTGATGTCGCGCGTGTCGGATTCGCTGACGAACCGGAAGGCCGTCGTCGGTGAGGAGTTCGCAATCGCGGTTTCCAAATGACATCGCTGTCACGATATGGACGCTCTCGACCGTTTGATCCAACTGGCGCATCTTTCAGGCGCGCTCGATTTGCGCTGTCTGCTGAGCGGCCCGCTCGAAGTCGATCATGCGCCCGCGCCCGCTGGCGAAGCGGTGTATCACGTCGTGTTGAGCGGCGCGTGCCGCGTGTTGCGCGAGGGTCACGCGCCGATTGTGCTGAAGGCAGGCGATATTCTGTTCCTGCCTCGCGGCGATGCACACGTGCTCTCCATCGATGGCGACGCTGATTCCCGGCTCGACGCGATGCAGGCGCGCGACAACGGCGCAGTCATCGTGCGGAGCAATTGCGGCGAACAGGCGCCCGCGCTCGATCTGCTGTGTGGACGCTTTCTGTATGCGCCGCGCGCGCTGCTGATCGATGTGTTGCCGGATGTCGTGCACGTGTCGTTCACGAGCGCGTCGGCGCCGTATCTTGCGCCGCTCGTCGGCGGCATGCGACGCGAAGCGGAGGAAGCGCAGCTCGGCGCGCCGTCGATCGTGGCGGCGCTTTCCACGGCGCTATTCACGATGCTGCTGCGTGCATGGCTCGCCGGGCAGCCGACGCTCGCGGGCGTGCTCGGGCTGCTTGCGAACCGGCGATTGGGCGCATCGGTGATCGCGATGCTCGAGCGCCCCGCCGAGCCGTGGACCGTCGAGATGCTGGCGAAGGAAGCGGCGATGTCGCGCGCGACGTTCATGCGCGCGTTTTCGGCGCACTCGGAGACGCCGCCGCTCGCGCTGTTGAGTCATGTGCGGATGCAACTCGCAAGCTCGATGCTCGCGCGCACGACGAAGAGCATCGCGGATGTCGCGGCTGACGTGGGGTATCAGTCGGAGGCGGCTTTCTCCAAGCGGTTCAAGGAGGTTTATGGGGTGGCGCCGGGGAGGTATCGGGTCGAAGGCGCGGCAGGATGAGCGCAAACCCAGCGACGCGTTGCCGATTCCCTACGCCGCCGCGCCCGCCGTCGCCGATGCGCGCACAGCCTCCCGCACCCTCAACACTTGCGCCGCCACCGCCAGGGCGATCGCCGGCGGCGCTTTGTCGGCGATTCCTTCGACGCCGATCGGACACGTCATCTCCTGCAAGCGCTCGGGAGCCAACCCACGCTCGATCAACCTTCGCTCGAACTTCACCCGCTTCGTCTTCGAACCGATGAGCCCGAAGTAAGCGAAGTCGCGCCGCCGCATGATCCGCTGCGTCAGCGTGAAGTCGAGCGAATGATCGTGCGTCATCACGATGAAATACGACCCCGCCGGCGCTTCATCGACGATGGCTTCAGGCGCGTCCGTCGCTTCGATCTGCACGTTGGCGGGCACTTCATCGGGGAACAGTTCGTCGCGCGCATCGACCCATTGCACGACGCACGGCAGCATGCCGAGCACGTTGGCAAGCGCGTGACCCACGTGCCCCGCCCCGAAGAGAACGACATGCATCATGACCGCGCGCTCCTCACCGCATTCACCGCGCGCAGGATCTTCTCGGCCGTGGCCGGGGCGTGCAACGGCGGGTTCACCTTGTGATCGCCGACAGCCGACACCGCATCGCGAATCGCGAAGAACACCGAGAACGGCAGCAACAGCGGCGGCTCGCCGACCGCCTTCGAGCGATGAATGCTGTCCTCCGCGTTCCGGTTCCTGAAGAGCGACACGCGGAAGTCGGCGGGCATGTCGTTGACGGTCGGAATCTTGTATGTGGACGGCGCGTGCGTCATCAGCTTGCCGTTATCGTTCCACCAGAGTTCCTCGGTCGTGAGCCAGCCCATGCCCTGCACGAACGCGCCTTCCACTTGCCCGATGTCCAGCGCCGGATTCAGCGATGCCCCTACGTCATGCAACGCATCCGCGCGCAGCACGCGCATCTCGCCAGTAAGCGTATCGATCACCACTTCCGACACCGCCGCGCCATACGAGTAGTAGAAGAACGGACGGCCCTGCATCGTCGCCTGATCCCAATGCAGCTTGGGCGTCGCGTAGAAGCCATCGGACCACAACTGCACGCGCGCGAGATACGCCTTCGCGACGACTTCGCCGAACGGAATCGCGTCATCGCCGACGATCACGCGATCGTTCGCGAACCGCACGTCCGCCGCCGATACCGTACCCGCACCGAACTTCTCCGCCGCAAACGACGCAAGCCGCTCGCGCAACTGACGCGCCGCATCCTGCGCGGCCTTGCCGTTGAGATCCGTTCCCGTCGATGCCGCCGTCGCCGATGTATTCGCCACCTTGCTCGTATCCGTCGCGGTCACGCGCACGCGGCCGAAGTCGATCCCAAGCTCGTGCGCCACCACTTGCGCGACCTTCGTGTTGAGGCCCTGGCCCATCTCCGTGCCGCCGTGATTCACGAGAATGGAGCCATCCGTATAGATATGAACCAGCGCGCCAGCCTGATTGAAGTGCGTCACATTGAACGCGATGCCGAACTTCACCGGCGTGAGCGCGAGACCTTTCTTGAGTACGTCGTTGTTCGAATTGAATTCGCGCACCGCTTCGCGCCGGCGTCGATACTCGCTCGTCGCCGCGAGCTCGCCGATCAGCTCGGGCAGCACGTTGTCCTCGACCGTCTGCCCATACGGTGTGCGGTTGTTCTCGGTCTTGCCGTAGAGATTCGCGAGGCGCACATCGAGCGCGTCGCGGCCGACCGAACGCGCGATATTGTCGATGATGTACTCGATCCCGAACGCGCCCTGTGGCCCGCCGAAGCCGCGAAATGCGGTGTTCGACTGCGTGTTCGTCTTGCCGCAATAGCCTTCGATCGCCACGTGCGGCAGCCAGTACGCGTTGTCGAAGTGGCAGACGGCGCGCGTCATCACCGGCCCCGACAAATCGGCGGAAAAGCCGCAGCGCGATGTCATGTCGACGGCGACGCCTTCGATCACGCCGTCATCGTCATAGCCGACTTCGAAGTCGTACACGAAGTCGTGGCGCTTGCCGGTGATCATCATGTCGTCGTCGCGGTCGGGGCGCAGCTTGACCGGACACAGCAGCTTCCACGCCGCGAGCGACGCGCAGCACGCGAACAGGCCCGATTGCGATTCCTTGCCGCCGAAGCCGCCGCCCATGCGCCGGCACTCGACGAGCACGTGATGCGACTGCACGCCGAGCACATGCGCGACGAGATGCTGCATCTCCGTCGGATGCTGCGTCGAGCAGTAGACGTGCATGCCGTCGTCCTCCTTCGGCACGGCGTAGGCAATCTGTCCTTCGAGGTAGAACTGCTCCTGGCCGCCCAGCTTCATCGCGCCGCGTTCGTAATGCGCGGCCTTCGACATGTGACTCGCCGCGTCGCCGCGCGAGAGCTTCAGCGGATTGAGCACATACGACTGCGCGCGCCGCGCATCTTCAGCGGTCAGCACCGCGGGCAAGTCTTCGAACGCGATCTCCGCGCGGCGCGCCGCGAGCCGCGCCGTATCGTGCGACGTCGCGACGACGATGAACATCGGCTGGCCGACGTATTGCACGACGCCCGGCGCGAGAATCGGATCATCATGGATGATCGGACCGCAATCGTTGACGCCCGGAATATCGTCGGCGGTGAAGACGGCGACGACGCCCGGGGTCGCGCGCACCGCGTCGAAGTTCATCGAGACGATCTTCGCGTGCGCCTTCGGACTGAGACCCAGCGCGGCGTGCAGCGTGCCCGCGACAAGCGGGATATCGTCGGTATAGCTCGCGCGTCCGCTTACATGCAGATGAGCCGATTCATGCGGACGCGATACATGCACCTGCTTGAAATCGTCGGCGGCGTCGGCTGCGGATTGCGCTTCGGCGAGAAAGGCTTCGGCTTGCTGATTCATTTCGATATCCTCACTTCACTTCGACGAGTTCGATCGCGCGCACATCCAGCTTCGATTTCGCAAGCGGATCGTGCGGGCGCGTCTCCAGCCAGAAGCGATACAACAGGCTCTTCGCCGTATTCATCCGATAGCCGCTCGACGCCCGCATGTCGGTGAGCGGCGCGTAGTCGTCGGCGAGCGCGCGCATCGCGGCTTGAGCGGTGGCTTCATGCCATTGCACATCGGCGAGCGCGGCTTCGGCGCGCGCGGCGCGCTTCGGCGTCGCGGCCATGCCGCCGAACGCGATGCGCGGCTCGCGAATCACGTCGCCATCGGCGATATAGGCGAACGCGGCGCAGACGGCGGAGATATCGGAATCAAAGCGCTTCGAGAGCTTGTAAGTCCGAAAGCGCAGATTCGCCCGCTTGCCCGTGCGCGTCGGCACCTTGATGGCGGCGACGAATTCGTGCTCGGCCATGTCCTTCTTCTGATACGCGACGTACAGGTCTTCGAGCGGCATCTCGCGCGTCCCGTCGATGCTCGCCAGCACGACGCGCGCGTTCAGTGCGATGAGTCCGGGCATCGAATCGCCGATGGGCGAGCCGTTCGCCACGTTGCCGCCGAGCGTGCCGGCATTGCGAATCGGCAACGACGCGAAGCGCAGCCACATTTCCTCGAGTTCGGGATACGTCTTCACGAGTTCCGCATACGCGCGCTCGACCGTCACGCCCGCGCCGATCTCGATCCACGCTTCCGTCGTCTCAACGCGCTTCATCGCCTCGATCTGGCCGATGTAGATGACGTCGCCGAGATCGCGCAACTGCTTCGTGACCCACAAACCGACGTCCGTGCTGCCCGCGAGCAGGCGCGCGTTCGGCCTGTCGGCTCTCAGCTTCGCGAGGGCTTCGATGGTGCGCGGGGCGTCGAACTGCCGGCCCGCGTGCTCGTAGTGGAAGGTGTCGTCGCGCTGAAGCGTCGCGAGCGTCCTTGCCAGCGATTCAACATCGAGCGGCGCGAGCGGCGCGTGATCGAACATGCGCTCGGCGGCGTCGATGATCGGCCGATACCCCGTGCAGCGGCACAGATTGCCCGTCAGCGCGTCGCTGATTTCCTGTCGCGACGGCATCGACTTGTGCGCGCAATTCGCGCTTGCATGGCCGTGCTTTTCGTAGAGCGCGAACATCGACATCGCGAAGCCCGGCGTGCAGAAGCCACATTGCGATCCGTGGCAATCGACAAGCGCCTGCTGCACCGGATGCAGCGAGCCATCCGGCTGGCGCAGGTCTTCGACGGTGAACAGCGCGCGGCCATCGAGCGTCGGCAAGAACTGCACGCACGCATTGACCGCCTTCAACGCGACGCCGCCCGCGCCGTCCGGCTCGCCGACGACGACCGTGCACGCGCCGCAATCGCCCTCTGCACAGCCTTCCTTCGTGCCGGTGCAGCGCGCGTCTTCGCGCAGGTATTGCAGGACGGTGCGCGTCGTCGACGCGCCGCTGACTTCGCGGATGGCGTTGCGATGATAGAAACGGATGGGCTCGCTCATGGAATCGTGTCTCGCGGGGCTTCGATGCTTCTTGCTGGTTGCGCGGGGTGCGCAGCCGGTGGCGATGAGGTCGGCGGACTCATTTTCAGATTGGTCCGATCGCCTCGATGCTTCGAAACCTATCACCGCCAAAATGCGCGACCCATAGCCGGCATTGCATGAACGACATATTGATGTCGCGATGAGTTGCCAAAGCCTTACGCAGCAAGGCGCGAGCGAAATCCGCACGAGCGTCCGCGATGAAGATTTGGACTGGACGGTTACAAAAGCGGCGCGACGTTGCGCCGCAACATATGGGAGAATCACGCCTTCCCGCCGAGTTCAACCCCGCGTTTTCCCTATGTCCTCCGACTCCTGCACTGCTGCCGCCCCGCAAAGCGATCTGGCGGTCACCCTCCGAATCGTTTCGGTCGTGCTGTACACGTTTCTTTGCTATCTGACGATCGGCATTCCGCTCGCGGTGCTGCCCGGCTTCGTGCATACGGACCTCGGCTATGGCTCGGTGATGGCGGGCGCGGCGATCAGCGTGCAGTACTTCGCGACTCTCGTGTCCCGGCCGCTCGCGGGCCGCACCGCCGACACGCTCGGGCCGAAGAAGACGGTCCTCTACGGGCTGGCGGCATGCGCGGCAAGCGGCGTCCTGTTGCTCGGCTCGGCGCTCGCGGCGCAATGGCATGCGGTGAGTCTCGTGCTGCTGGTGATCGCGCGGCTCGTGCTGGGCTTCGGCGAAAGCTGGGTCGGGACGGGATCGATCACGTGGGGCATCGGGCGCGTGGGGGTCGCGAACAACGCGAAGGTGATTTCGTGGAACGGCATCGCCACTTATGGTGCGCTGGCGATCGGTGCGCCGCTCGGCGTCGCCATCGATCATTCGCTGGGCTTCGGCGCGCTTGCGCTGATCGTGATTGCGCTCGGCGCTCTCGGCTACTGGCTCGCGACGCGCATGGCGAGCGTGCCGGTCGTGCATGGCGAGCGGATGTCGTATCGCAGCGTCTTCTTCCGCGTGCTGCCGTACGGGTTCGGGCTCGCGCTGGGATCGGCGGGATTCGGGTCGATCGCGACGTTCATCACGCTGTTCTACGCGGCGCATCACTGGCCGAATGCGGCGCTGTCGCTGACGGTGTTCGGCACGACGTTCGTCGGCGCCCGGCTGCTGTTCGCGAACACGATCAAATCGTACGGCGGGTTCCGGGTGGCGATCGTATCGTTCGCGCTCGAATGCGCGGGGCTCTTGATGCTGTGGCTGTCGGCGGACCCGACGTTCGCGCTGGCGGGCGCGGCGTTGACGGGATGCGGCTTCGCGCTCGTGTTCCCGGCGCTGGGCGTCGAAGCGGTCAGCCTCGTGCCGCCCGCGAGCCGGGGCGCGGCGCTGTCGGCTTACTCCGTGTTCCTTGACTTGTCGCTCGGATTGACCGGGCCGCTCGCCGGATATGTGGCGGGCGAGTTCGGGTATGGGTCGGTGTTCCTGTTCGCGGCCGTCGCGGCGGCGATGGCGGTGGCGTTGTCGGCCGCGCTGTATATGCGGGCGGGGCGAGGTGTCGGCGGGGCGGCCAGGGCTTGATTTTCATTGGCGACGCGCTACCGTCGATGTGACTGCCGCGCACCCGTGAATCACCCCGATCACGTGCTCTGTGCAAATGGGATCATCACCGGCTTTCTGCACCGGGCATCGCGATAACCGGCGATGTCCTCCTCGGTCGACTGGTATTCATTCGGCCAGCTGTGCTGCGCGCTCACTCCTGACAGCATCGCAAACGCGCCTGCATGTTGCTGGCGCCACTCTTCTCGCCGATGCGCGTGTCGCACGCATCCGTCGACAGACCGCGAAAGTGCCCGCCCCTTCGTCTCCACCGTTTGTCTTAAAATCCCCGCTTAGCCCTCAGCGTCCGATTTATGAACTCGACCGCAGAAGACCGCTGGCGCGACTTGCGCCCGGACCCGGACAGCGACACGCCGCTTTACCTCCAACTCGCCCGCAAGCTCGCCAACGCCATTCACGAGAACCGCTGGAACGCCGGCGAAGCGTTGCCCTCGGAGCGCGTGCTGTCCGAGGCGCTCGGGGTGTCGCGGATCACGTCGAGAAAAGCCATCGCGCTGCTCGTCGAACAAGGGCTGATTCGCCGCGAACAAGGCGCGGGCAGCTTCATCAAGCCGCGTTATGAAGACCCGCTCTCGCGTCTGTCGAGCTTTTCCGAAATGCTTCGGCGACGCGGATTTCAACCGAGTTCCAAGTGGCTATCGCGCACCATCGAGCCGGCCAACCGCGAAGAAGTCATTCAGCTCGGGCTGTCGCCCTCCGCCGCCGTCACGCGCCTCAAGCGCCTGCGTCTCGCCGACGACACCGTCATGGCCGTCGAGAACTCCACCTTCCCCGCCTCGCTCGTCCCCGATCCGCTTTCCATCGGCGATTCGCTCTACAGTTATCTCGATACGCGCGGCCTGTCGATCGTTCGCGCGCTTCAGCACTTTCGCGCGGTCAACGCGAGTCCGGAGATTGCTGAACAGATGAGCATCGCGCCACACGACGCGCTCTTGCTGATCACGCGCGTCGGCTATACCGCGGATCAGCGCGCCATCGAGCTCACCGATACGTACTGTCGCAACGACTATTACGACTTCGTCGCCGAACTGCGCAAATAACGCCGCCCGCCCATGACCGATACCGCCACAGCGCAGCCAGACGATCGATCGCTCTCCATCATGCTGTGGCTCGTGGCGACGGGCTTCTTCATGCAGACGCTCGATTCGACCATCGTCAACACCGCGCTGCCCGCGATGGCCAGAAGTCTCGGCGAAGCGCCGCTGCGCATGCAGGGCGTCGTGATCGCGTACTCGCTCACGATGGCGATGATGATTCCCGTATCCGGCTGGCTCGCGGACAAGCTCGGCACCAAGCGCGTGTTCTTCAGCGCGATCCTCGTGTTCACCATCGGCTCGCTGCTGTGCGCGAATGCGCAATCGCTGCAGGCGCTCGTCGCCTATCGCGTCGTGCAGGGCGTGGGCGGCGCCATGCTGCTGCCCGTCGGACGGCTCGCCGTGCTGCGCGTGTTCCCGGCCGAACGCTATCTGTCCGCACTCGCGTTCGTCGCGATTCCCGGGCTGATCGGGCCGCTCATCGGACCGACGCTCGGCGGCTGGCTCGTGCAGATCGCGTCATGGCACTGGATCTTTCTGATCAACGTGCCGGTGGGCATCGTCGGCTGCATCGCGACGAACATGTATATGCCCGACAGCCGCAATCCCGCGACGCCGCGCTTCGATCTCGCGGGCTATCTGCTGCTCGCGGTCGGCATGGTCGCGCTGACCATCTCGCTCGATGGCCTCGCCGATCTCGGCCTGCAACACGCCATCGTGCTCGTGCTGCTGATATTGAGCTTCGGCTGCTTCATCGCTTATGGCCTGCACGCGACGCGCGTCCCGCAGCCGATCTTCTCGCTCGATCTCTTCAAGATCCACACGTTCAGCGTCGGCTTGCTGGGCAACCTGTTCGCGCGCATCGGCAGCGGCGCGATGCCTTATCTGATTCCGCTGCTGCTCCAAGTGAGCCTCGGCTATACCGCGTTCCAGGCCGGTCTGATGATGCTGCCCGTCGCCGCCGCCGGCATGCTGAGCAAGCGGCTCGTGACGCGGCTGATCGAGCGCTTCGGTTATCGGCCGGTGCTGGTGGTGAACACGGTGCTCGTCGGCCTGATGATGGCGAGTTTCGCGCTGACGAGCACACATCAGCCGCTCTGGCTGCGCGTCGCGCAACTGGCCGTCTTCGGCGCCGTCAATTCGATGCAGTTCACCGCGATGAACACGCTCACGCTGAAAGACCTCGGCACCGGCGGCGCGAGCAGCGGCAACAGCCTGTTCTCGCTCGTGCAGATGTTGTCGATGAGTCTCGGCGTGACCGTCGCCGGCGCGATACTGTCGACGTTCACGGGGCTTCTGCCGCGCGTCACCGAGACGAACTCCCTGCCCGCCTTCCACGCGACGTTTCTCTGCGTCGGCGTGATCACGGCGGCGACCGCGTGGATCTTCGGGCAGCTCGCGCCGGAAGTGCGTGGCACGGCGAGGAAGCCGGACCCGTCGGAATCGAACTGAAGGTGCGCCGCGCACCGCGCCGGTGCCGGCCGCACCGCGACGCGACGCTCGCTTGACACCCCGTTCATCGCCTGCGCATCAAACAGGCGGTTCGAGCGATTTGCATGTTTTTTGCTCGAACGGTCGAACGCCCGATCTTGTAGACTGCCGTTATCTCAATAAGCCGATTTTCGCGCACGCCCAGACCATGAGCATGGTTGATATCGACCCTCCCCGCTTCCAGCCGCCGCGCCCGGTTGCAGGCGACGACGGTTCGCGTCGCACGGTGCTGTACGGCGAATACACGGTCTTCAGCGTGTTTCAGCCGGTGTTCTCCGTGTCGCACAGGCGGGCGATCGGTTATCACGCGTCGCTGCGCGCGCGCGATGAAGCGCATCGCCATGTGCCGTCGCATGAAGTGTTCACGCAGGCGGCGCGGCGCGGCGATCTGCTCGAACTCGGGCGGCTCGCGGAATCGCTCCATCTGGGCAACTTCAACGCGTTCGATAGCCACGACGAATGGCTCTTCCTGAGCCTGCATCCCGCCGCGCTGATGGACACGAGCTATGGCGACGCGCTCCTCGCCGCGCTCAAGGACATCGGCTTGCCGCCGCAGCGTGTCGTGCTCGAAGTGCCCGAGCAGGCGGGCGGCGAGACGACGCGCTTCACGGACATCGTCGATTCGCTGCGCAAGTCCGGCTTCCTGATCGCGCTCGATGGCTTCGGCGTGAAGCATTCGAATATCGATCGCGTGTGGCATCTGCGGCCCGATATCGTGACGCTCGACCGCTGCATCCTTCAGCAGGCGACCGAGCATTCGCATATCGAACGCGTGCTGCCGCGGCTCGTGTCGCTGCTGCATGAATCGGGGCAACTGGTGCTGATGGGCGGCCTCACCACCGAACGCGACGCGTTGATCGCGCTCGAATGCAACGTCGATTTCGTGCAGGGCGCGTACTTCGCGCAGCCGAGCGTCGAGGCGGTGCATCCGCAAGTCGCGGCAAGCGCGATGGACGCGCTGTCGGCCGCATCGCGGGAACGCGTCGTCGCTCGCGAGCGCGCACAGGCGACGCGTCTCGAGCCGTACGTAAGCGGGCTCGAGCGTGCGGCCGTCAAGCTGATGGAAGGCGAAACGCTGATTGCCGCGACGAGCGAATTGCTGCAACTCGCCGATACGGCGCGCTGCTTCCTGCTCGATCACGCCGGGCGGCAGATCGGCGATAACGTCGTGCCGGTCGTGCGGACATCGCAACGCGCGAAGCGCTTCAGTCCGCTGCTGCATTCCGAAGGCGCGAGCTGGGAACGCCGGCCGTACTTCATCGAGGCGCTGCGCGCGCCGGGGCGTGTGCATCTCACGGCGCCGTACCTGTCGATCAATGAGGCGCACTTGTGCGTGACGGCGTCGATCGCAGCGCAGACGCCGTTTGGCTTGCAGGTGCTGTGCGTCGATATCAACTGGGAAGCCGCGCCGAGGCGGGGTTGATCTCAACGCAAGCTGTCCGAAGCAATGTCGGGCGCATGCGGTGCGAAGAAGCGATGACTTACGCGCTCTCGTTTGACTCCGGCCGCAGCAGGTCGAACCCGGCCAGCACGAGCACGCCCGACAGCACGATAAAGGCGGCCGAATGCCGGCCGAAATAGAGCAGCGCCGCGGCCGGCCAGGCTGTCAGGCATAAGGCTGCGAAGCGTTTCATGATGCGATTGCGTTCCCGTGAGAACGCTATTTTAATCGCTCGGCCGGAGCGTGCCGCGCGTCGAACGGACGCAAAAAAGCCCTCGCGCGGAGGGCTTTTTCGCATCGACCGGCATCGTCGCGAAGCCGGTTGTGCATCGACGATGCAGCGAACTCAGGCGCCGAAATTCTTCGCGGCGAAGTCCCAGTTCACGATGTTCCAGAATGCTTCGATGAACTTCGGACGCGCATTGCGATAGTCGATGTAGTACGCATGCTCCCACACGTCCAGCGTGACGAGCGGCTTGCTGTCGGTGGTCAGCGGCGTGGCGGCGTTGCTCGTCGAAACGATGTCGAGCGTGCCGTCGGTCTTCTTCACGAGCCAGGTCCAGCCCGAGCCGAACGTGCCCACGGCGACCTTCGCGAACTCTTCCTTGAACTTGTCGAACGAGCCGTACTTCGCGTTGATCGCGTCAGCCAGCGCGCCGGTCGGAGCACCGCCGCCGTTCGGCGACAGGCTGTTCCAGAAGAACGTGTGGTTCCACGTCTGAGCCGAGTTGTTGAACACGCCGCCCGACGACTTCTTCACGATCTCTTCGAGCGACAGGTTCTCGAATTCAGTGCCCTTGATCAGCTCGTTGAGCTTCGTCACATAGGTCTGGTGGTGCTTGCCATAGTGATACTCGAGCGTTTCTTCCGACATGTGCGGAGCGAGCGCGTTCTTGTCGAACGGCAGCGGCGGGAGCGTATGTTCCATGATTGCGAGCTTCCTTTCTATGTGAATTGTGGGACTGTGAGGAGTGAAGCAGTGGAGCAATGGATTGTAGGCGAGTTGGGATAACCCCGCAAACCGCCCGCCTTTATGAGGAAGATCGCTTTCATACCGCTAAAAGCAGCGTAAGAAGTGCTCGCGACAATGTGCCGACATCGGCATCGGCACGTCAAAAATGCGCCGCGCCCGCTTCAGAATTCGTCGGACAGACGCGGCTGGACATCAGCGAGCAAGACATCGGCCGATCCTTCCGCGAGGTGCACCGTCAGCGGCCGCTTCGGCTTCAGCGCATTCGGCGCACGCAGCGCGCGGCCGGTTTGCGCATCGATCAACGCGGCATAGCCGCGCTCGAGCGTGCGCTGCGGACTAAGCACTTGCAGCCGCGCCGACAGTTCCGACAAACACGCTTTCTCGCGCTCGCGACGGCGCTCGTTCGCGCTCTTGAGACGCCCCGCCAGCCGCAAGACATGCTCGCTTTGCGCAGCGACATCCGGGCGACGGCGCGCCCATCGATACTGCATGAGCGCAAAATGCGCGCGGGCATCGCGCACGGGGCGTCCGCCCGCCGCAGCGAGCCGGCTCGCCAGCTGCCGCAGATGCACGCGCTGCCGCGCAAGCCGCTCCGCCGGACTCACGAGCCGGCGCGCGAGCCAGTCGAGCTGCTGCTCGCGGCGTTCCATCGACCGGCCGAAGCCGCGCGCGAGCGCCGCATGCCGATGATCCAGCTCCTGCAGCAGCAGCACGCGCTGCGGGCTGACGAGCTCCGCCGCGCCGGTCGGCGTGGGCGCGCGGACATCGGCGGCGAAATCGGCGATCGTGAAATCCGTCTCGTGACCGACGCCGCTCACCACCGGCACCTTGCTTGCGGCAATCGCGCGCGCGAGCACCTCTTCATTGAACGCCCACAGATCTTCGATGGAGCCGCCGCCACGGCACACGATCAGCACGTCGATGGCATCGGCTTCACGGCGAGCGTTCGCGGCTTCGACCATCGCCGCGAGCTTCGCGCCGACGCCCGCGCCCTGCACCGGCGCCGGATACACGATCACCGGCACATGCGGCGCGCGGCGTGCGAGCGTGGTGAGCACATCGCGCAAAGCGGCCGCCTGCAGCGACGTGACGATGCCGATGCCGCGCGGATGCGTCGGCAGCTTGCGCTTGCGCTCGGCGGCGAAGAGTCCTTCGCTTTCGAGCTGCGCCTTGAGCCGCAGAAACGCTTCGTAGAGACGGCCCTGTCCGGTTCGCCGCACGGCTTCGACGCTCAACTGCAATTCGCCGCGCGGTTCGTACATCGTCACGAGGGCGCGGACTTCGATCTTGTCGCCTTCGCGCGGGGTGAATTCGGCGTACTGCGCGCGGCTGCGAAACATCACGCAGCGCATCTGCGCATTGGCATCCTTGATCGAGAAGTACCAGTGGCCGCTTGCCGCCCGCGTGAAGTTCGACACTTCGCCCGACACCCATACGAGCGGAAAAGACCGTTCGAGCATCGTGCCGATTGCGCGATTGAGGACGGAAACGGGAATGACAGCGTCGCCGCCTTGCGTCGGCAAAGAGTCGGGAGTCATGGCTGCAAGTCGATAAAAACGCGCCGGGCCGAGGCTGGCGTCCGGACAGATGCGTGCGAGTGTAACAAGTGTCCACACAGGAAGACTTACCGGACTACGCCCACAACCGCCGCGAGAGACCGATGAGTTCGTCGCAAGTGATTGATACAAATGGATTAAATCTCACGGCCGGAGAATTTCGCCGAAGCAACTCTTGCCCGAAGCGGATTCGCGCGTCTTCCGGCGCAAGTTCTTCACAGAGTTATCCACAGGCGGCTGGCGCGCAGCGGCGACTGGCGCACGGCCCGCTCGCGCGATAGAGTGCCGGGTTCGTGCACCGGCGCGCCCTCCTCTGGCTGGACCTTTGGACGAGCCGCGCCGGTCCAACCGTTCAACGAGAGACCGACATCGAAGGAGTTGCCGTTGCGCGCCCTGCCGTATCCGACGTCTTTGCCGCATTCCGATGCAAGGGCGGTCCATGTCTGACTTCAAGCCGCCGATCGAAAACTTTCTGGCCCGCGAGTGGCGCCGGCGCGGCCCGGTCGCGTGGGCGCTGACGCCCTTCGCGTGCATCTTCGGCGCAATCGCCGCGACGCGCCGCGCGTTCTACGAGCTCGGCTGGATGAAGCGTGTCGATGTCGGCGTGCCGGTGGTCGTCGTCGGTAACGTGACCGTCGGCGGGACCGGCAAGACGCCGACGGTGATCGCGCTCGTCGAAGCGCTGCGGGCGGCGGGCTTCCAGCCGGGCGTCGTTTCGCGCGGATACGGCGCGAAGGTCCGGCAAGCGACGAGCGTGACGCCGACGAGCGCCGCTGCCGAGGTCGGCGACGAGCCGCTTCTGATCGCGAGGCGCACGCATGCGCCGGTGTTCGTCTGCCCGGACCGCGTCGCGGCGGCGCGAGCGCTTTTGCAAGCGAATCCCAACGTCGATGTGCTCGTCAGCGACGACGGCCTGCAGCACTATCGCCTCGCGCGCGCGTGCGAACTCGTCGTATTCGACGACCGACTGGGCGGCAACGGCTTCCTGCTGCCGGCCGGGCCGTTGCGCGAGCCGATGTCGCGCCATCGCGATGCGACGCTCATCAACAGCCCCTACGAACGCACGCTTCCGCCGTGGCCGAACACCTTCGCGCTCGAACTCGAATCGGGTGACGCGTGGCTGCTCGACGACCCCGCGATGCGCCGTCCGCTCGCCGCCTTTGCGGGCGAGAAAGTGGTCGCGGCAGCGGGCATCGGCTCGCCCGAGCGATTCTTCGCGACGCTGCGCGCGGCGGGCATCGCGCCCGCGACGCGCGCGTTTCCGGACCACTACTCGTATCGCGAGAATCCGTTCGCCGCCGTCGAGGCCGACGCGATCCTGATCACCGAGAAGGATGCAGTAAAATTCGGGGCCTGGCGCGATGCGCGCATCTGGGTCGTTCCCGTGCAGGCCGTGCTCAGGCCTCGCCTCATCGCTCTCGTTGTGGAGAAACTCCGTGGACGCACGTCTGCTTGAAATCCTCGTCTGCCCGATCTGCAAGGGTCCGCTCAACTACGACCGCGCGGCGCAGGAACTCGTCTGCAACGCGGACAAGCTCGCCTATCCGATCCGCGACGGTATTCCGGTGATGCTCGTCGACGAAGCCCGCCAGACCGTCGAAGGCACGCCCGTCGAGCCGCTGAAGCCGGCCGGCGACGCGTAATAGTCATCGGGTCATCGCCATGTCCGTGCCGTTCATCGCCGTCATTCCCGCGCGCCTCGCGTCCACGCGGTTGCCGAACAAGCCGCTCGCCGATCTCGGCGGCAAGCCGATGGTCGTGCGCGTCGCCGAGCGTGCGCGCGAATCGGGCGCGAGCCAGGTGCTCATCGCGACGGATTCCGACCGCGTCGTCGAAGCGGCGCGCGATCACGGCATCGAAGTGATGCTCACGCGCGCAGATCATCCGACCGGCACCGACCGCCTCGCCGAAGTCGCCACCCGCCTGAACTGGGACGATAACGCGATCATCGTCAACGTGCAGGGCGACGAACCGCTCGTCGATCCGCAACTCGTGCGAGATATGGCCGCGCATCTCGCGGCGCACGGCGAATGCGCGATCGCGACCGCCGCGCATCCGATCCACGATCCCGCCGACGTGTTCAACCCGAACGTCGTGAAAGTCGTGCTCGATGCGAAGAGCGTCGCGCTCTACTTCTCGCGCGCACCGATTCCCTGGGCCCGCGACGCGTGGCAGCCGCAATGGCCCGACGTCGCCGCGCTATCGGCGCAACCAGCCGTTTCCGAAAACGTGCTGCGACATATTGGCCTATACGCTTATCGCGCGAAGTTCCTGCGCGGCTTCCCGAAGCTCGCGCAAGCGCCCATCGAAGCCGCCGAAGCGCTCGAACAACTGCGTGCGATGTGGCACGGCGAACGCATCGCGGTCCGCGTCACGCATGACGCGCCGCCGCCCGGCGTCGATACGCCCGCCGATCTTGCGCGCGTTCAGGCGCTCTTCTCCGGCGCGAACTGAAAGCGCCGCACAACCGGTGTAAACCCCGCCAAACGCCCGCGCGGCGGGCGTCATAGCGGTTTCCATAGTCGCTATTAAGGCCGCGATCGTAATGAGCCGTGGCATAATCAAGCGATTGCGCGAGCCTCCCGGTCAGCGCCACGCTCAACGTTGCGCCGCTGTCCGCGGGTGCCGCGCCGCCTTTCGAATCGGCCGCGCCGCCCTGTCGTCGACGCCGCACGGGCGTCGGCTGCGAATGTCATGGGCTCGCGTCGAGCGGTTTCTAGACGATTCGGAGATATCACCATGCGTTTGATCCTGTTGGGCGCGCCCGGCGCGGGCAAGGGCACCCAGGCAAACTTCATCAAGGAAAAATTCGGCATCCCGCAGATTTCCACCGGCGACATGCTGCGCGCGGCCGTCAAGGCGGGCTCGCCGCTCGGCGTCGAGGCGAAGCGCTTCATGGACGCGGGTGAACTGGTGCCGGACGAACTCATCATCAATCTCGTGAAGGAACGTCTGCTCGAAAGCGACTGCGCGAACGGCTATCTGTTCGACGGTTTCCCGCGCACCATTCCGCAAGCGGAAGCGATGAAAAACGCCGGCGTCGTGATCGACTTCGTGCTCGAGATCGATGTCCCATTCGATGAAATCATCGCCCGCATGAGCGGACGCCGCGTGCATTCGGCGTCGGGCCGTACGTATCACGTCAAGTTCAATCCGCCGAAGAACGACATGCTCGACGACATCACCGGCGAGCCGCTGATTCAGCGCGAGGACGACAAGGAAGAGACCGTGAAGAAGCGTCTCGACGTGTACGACGCGCAAACCAAGCCGCTGATCGCCTATTACAACGACTGGGCCAGGACCGGTCCGTCGAACGGGCTGAAGGCGCCGGAATATCGCAGGATTTCGGGCCTCGGTTCCGTCGATGAAATCCGCGCGCGCGTGTTCGATGCGTTGAAGTAAAACGCCGCACGCAAGCCATCGAAAACCCGCTCAGAACGAGCGGGTTTTTTTACGCCTCGATTCGCTACACTCGACACGATAGCTACTAAGGAGACGAAGCATGGAGATGAAAGACAACGTCGTTCTGATTACCGGCGGCGCGTCGGGCCTGGGCGCGGCCACGGCGCGTCTCGTCGCGGCGAACGGCGGCAAAGTCGTGCTTGCCGACATGAACGAGGAAGCGGGCGTCGCCCTCGCGCGCGAACTGGCCGGCGAATTCGTGAAGTGCGACGTGAGCCAGGAAAACGACGCGCAGCAAGCCGTCGATGCCGCGACGAAACTCGGCACGCTGCGCGGACTCGTGAACTGCGCGGGCATCGCGCCGGCATCAAAGACGGTCGGACGCGACGGGCCTCATCCGCTCGACCTGTTCAGCAAGGTCGTCGCGGTGAATCTGATCGGCACCTTTAACATGATCCGGCTCGCGGCCAACGTGATGTCGAAGAACGAGCCGAACGGCGCGGGCGAGCGCGGCGTGATCGTGAACACGGCATCGGTGGCGGCGTATGACGGGCAGATCGGCCAGGCGGCCTATGCGGCGTCGAAAAGCGGGGTCGTCGGCATGACGCTGCCCATCGCGCGCGATCTGTCGAGGAGCGGCATACGCGTGATGACGATTGCGCCGGGCATCTTCGAGACGCCAATGCTGCTCGGCATGCCGCAGGACGTGCAGGATGCGCTCGGCGCGATGGTCCCGTTCCCGCCGCGGCTCGGCAAGCCGGACGAATACGCGATGCTCGTGAAGCAGATCTTCGACAATCCGATGCTCAACGGTGAAGTGATCCGCCTGGACGGCGCGATCCGCATGCAGCCGAAGTAAGCCGAAGGCGCGTCAGTCGTCGTCGTGCTGCGCGCGCTGGCGAAGCTCGTGCAGCTCCGATTCGACGATGGTCGCGTCTTCCGCGTCGGGGCGGTCTTCGAGATATCGCGCGAGGTCTTCGAGCGCCGGCCGCAGATAATCGAGCCGGGCATACGCGAACCCGCGGTCGCGCACTTCCTCGATGCTGCCGGGCAGCACGATCACGAGCCGCTGCTGCACGGCGAGCAGGCGCTGCCAGCGCTCCGTCTGCAAGTAGATGCTCTTCAGATTGCGCAGCATCCGCGCGACAATCTCGCGGCGCGTCGCCGGCTGCAGCAGCCCGCGCAACGCGCTGCCGATGGATTCGCCCGCGCGCTGCACATACGGCTCGAGCATTTCCACCATCTGCGCTTCGGAAAGCGTCTGACCCGTCGTCGGGTCGAGCATCAGATCGCTGTCGGGCGTCGTGACGCGTAACAGGAAATGACCCGGAAACGACACGCCGCGCACCGGCAGGCCAAGCTGCTCGGCCATTTCCAGATAAATCACCGCAAGCGAAATAGGAATGCCGCGGCGACGGCGCAACACCGCGTTCAGATGGCTGTTGTCCGGGTCGTAGTAATCATTCAGATTGCTGGAGAAGCCCAGCTCGCGGAAGAAATAACGATTGAGCGCGTCGACTTTCTGACGGATATCGGCGTCGTCAGGCATGCGGCGGCGGGCCCGGACGACCAGTTCATCCATCTCCGCGAGCACCGCCTGCATGTCGAGGTCGGGATACGCATCCTGCGCCAGCGACAAAGCGGCCTCCGTGAGCGGCAGACTTTCGTCGTCCGCCATCAGCGAGGAGAAGTAGTCGAGGATGCGCGTCGTTGTCATCAAAGCGTGCGTCTCTTGAAATAGGCGTACTTGAAGCCCATCGCGCACAGAATACCGAAATATAGCGCCGCGAACAGAACCAGGCTTGCTCCGAGCAGCACGATTCGTGCAAACGGCGTCGCGCGCATGCCGATCCAGTCGAAGTTCAGCGACACCCAATGCATTGCGCCCGCGAGCACGAGACACGCGCCGGTCAACTGCACGAAAAAGCGCATCCAGCCCGGCGACGGCCGGTAAATCTCGCGACGGCGCAGGCCCACGAACAGCAGGAACGCGTTGGCGAGCGCGCCGAGGCCGATCGACAGCGTGAGCCCCGCGTGCGAGAAGATCGGCACGAAGATGTAATTGCTGACCTGCGTCATGATCAGCACGCCGATGGCGATCTTCACCGGCGTCTTGATGTCCTGCTTCGCGTAGAAACCGGGCGCGAGGATCTTGATCAGAATCAGGCCGATCAGCCCGATGCCGTACGCCGACAGCGCGCGTCCGACCATCACGACCGAATGACCGTCGAACTTGCCGTAGTGGAAGAGCGTCGCGGTGAGCGGCTGCGCGAAGAAAAACAGCGCGACCGCGCTCGGCGCGGCGAGCAGAAAGGTGATGCGCAGGCCCCAGTCGAGGAGCGCGGAATATTCGACGGCGTCGGCATCGACGTGCGCCTTCGACAGACTCGGCAGGAGGATGGTGCCGAGCGCCGCGCCGAGCAGCGCAGTCGGGAATTCCATCAGCCGGTCGGCATAGTTGATCCACGACACCGCGCCCTGCCCGATATTCGACGCGATGTTCGTGTTGATGATGAGACTCAGCTGCCCGACGGACACCGCGAACGTCGCGGGCACCATCTTCGCGAGCACGCGCTTCACGCCGGGATGCGCCAGCGCGCGGCGGAAGTTGAGCCCGACGTGCGGCATCATGTCGATCTTCCTGAGCCCCGGCAGTTGCACGAGCAATTGCAGCACGCCGCCCGCGATCACCGCATAGGCGAGCGCGTAGACCGGCATCTTCAGGTGCGGCGCGACGAACACGGCCGCGACGATGAACGCCACGTTGAGCAGCACCGGCGCGAAAGCCGGCAGCGAGAACTGCTTGTACGTGTTGAGCACGCCCGAGGCGAGCGTCGTCATCGAGATGAAGACGATGTACGGGAACATGATGCGCGTCATCTCGACGGCGAGCGGATAAGCGCCGCCATCGTGCTTCAGCCCCGACGCGACCGCGAACACGACCCAGCTCGCGCCCGCCATGCCCGCGAGCGACAGCACGACCAGGCCCCATGTCAGCACGGTCGACATCGCGTCGACGAGCGCCTTGGTCGGGTCGTGACCCTTGCTGTTCTTGAACTCGGCGAGGATCGGCACGAACGCCTGCGCGAACGCGCCTTCCGCGGAGAGGCGCCGCAGCAGGTTCGGAATGCGGAACGCGACGTAGAACGCGTCGGTGTAGAGACTGGCGCCGAAGGCACGGGCGATCAGCGTTTCGCGGATCAGGCCGGTCACGCGCGACAGCAGCGTGAAGCCGCTGACCGTCAGGAGGGCTCGGAATAGATTCATGGGGCGCTTATTATACGGGCCACGCATGACCCTCCCCCGCAACGCTGGCGTGCGAGTCCGCGAGTTTGACGGATTGCACCAAATCCGTCGCCGGGCGGGGACACTGCCGCGAAGATAGTCCGCGCTTGTCACATCTCGTATCGGCTTGCTATAATCGCGGGTTTCGAAGCTCCGTTTCGCCATTTTGTGTCGAACGCGAGGTGCCTTCACGGTCTCGCAAGGGCCGTACGGGTATCGTTTCAGTACCGCTTTAACGTTTCGGGGCAATCGTTCCCCGGATTTCAGATCAAGGCAGCGCGCATCGTTCACCGCTTCCGGCCACCGCCGGGCAACCGGTGAAGCCGCTCCGGCAAGTAACAGCAGAAACAGGACAAGGAACCGTCATGGCAAATACCGCACAAGCTCGCAAGCGCGCCCGTCAGGCCGCCAAAGCCAACTCGCACAACTCGGCGCTGCGCTCGAAGTTCCGCACGGCCATCAAGGCAGTTCGCAAGGCAATCGATGCCGGCGACCAAGCCAAGGCTGCCGAAGTGTTCAAGTCGTCGGTCAAGACGATCGACATCATCGCGGACAAGAAGATCGTCCACAAGAACAAGGCCGCTCGTCACAAGAGCCGCCTGGCTGCAGCCATCAAGGGTCTGCAGGCTCCCGCAGCCCAGTAATTCCGGCTCGCGTCCGGCGTATGCCTCCATTGGGGGGCGTTCGCCGGAACGGCTTCCTGTTTCCGCTGCGCAGTAACGAAAAAGCCCGCTTTCGCGGGCTTTTTTGCGTCCGTCCGACCTTTTCGGTCAGCCTTTCGGCGGCGTCGCGGTCTGCGTGCCGTGATGCGGCGGCAATTCGCACGCTTCCGTCACCTGCAGGTCGTTGTCCTTCGCGAAGTTCAGCACGAAGTCGAAAGCCATCGGCTCGATCTCGCGCAGGCGCGAATCGAGAATGACGACCTTGATGTCGCCGATCATCGTCGGGCGCACGTAGATGGAATACTGCAGGCGCGCATTCGGCCCCTTCGCTTTCGGACCATACGCCGACATGACACCGCACAGGCGCTCCGACCAGTCGCTCGGGCGAAACTTTCGCCCGTTCTTGGTAATGCCTTGAATGAAGTACTGGGTCGGGGATGATTCAGCCATGTAGCAATACCTTTTGTCGGCCGGTGGCGGCACCGGCGAATGCACACGCTCGACGCGGGACCCGCGCGGCCCGCACGCAATGACGCCGGGCGATGCTTTGCGATACAGCCCGAAGAAGACCGTTCACGCCCGCGGCACGATGGCGGACTCGGCAGCACGGCGGATTCGCATGTGCCGAGGGAATGCAGCGGACCTCTTGCGAGTGTCGCCGGCTGAGCGCGAGAAACGGTGTTGAGCCGGTGCTGAGCCGGTGCTGAGCCGTTACTGAGTGTTGCAGAGTTGATGAAACAAGCGGCAGCGATTATACCGCAGCCCCCTCTTTTCCGCAGCGCACACGCGTGCGGGAACCAGCACAAACCCGGCGGAAAGCCCCGTGCGCCGGACGTGTCGCACGAACATCCGCCTTTCGGCGAGCCTCGTAAAAGTTCGCAAAATCCTTTATGCTCAAACGCGATACCCACTCCGACGGCGGCGCCGCCCGGTCTGGCGACGCTCGTTATCCACGGTGCGCAGCCGGTTCGAAGCCGCCGCTTGCGTTTTCATGACCGCCAAGAAAATTCGCCACTATCTTCAGTTCAAGGACTTTTCGCTCGACGACTACGAGTACGTGCTCGAACGCGCCCGCATCCTGAAGCGCAAGTTCAAGAACTACGAGACGTACCATCCGCTGCACGATCGCACGCTCGCGATGATCTTCGAGAAAAGTTCGACGCGCACGCGCCTGTCGTTTGAAGCCGGCATCTTCCAGCTCGGCGGCCACGCGGTGTTCATGAACACGCGCGACACGCAACTCGGCCGGGGCGAGCCGATCGAGGATTCGGCGCAGGTCATCTCGCGCATGGTGGACATCATCATGATCCGCACGTTCGGGCAGGACATCATCCGGCGTTTTGCCGAGAGTTCGCGCGTGCCGGTCATCAATGGGCTGACCAACGAGTACCATCCGTGCCAGGTGCTCGCCGATATCTTCACGTACTACGAACATCGCGGGCCGATTCACGGCAAGACCGTCGCGTGGGTCGGCGACGCCAACAACATGCTGTACACGTGGATCGAAGCTGCGCAGATTCTCGGCTTCAAACTGCGCCTGTCGACGCCGCAAGGCTACAAGCTGGATCGCGCGCTGGTATCGGAGGATAGCGCCCCGTTCTACGAGGAATTCGACGACCCGAACGAAGCCTGTCAGGGCGCGGACCTCGTCACGACGGACGTCTGGACCAGCATGGGCTTCGAAGCGGAAAACGAGGCGCGCATGAAGGCGTTCGCCGACTATTGTGTCGATGCAGAGATGATGGCGCGCGCCCATCCCGATGCGCTTTTCATGCATTGCCTGCCCGCGCATCGCGGAGAGGAAGTGAGCGCGGACGTCATCGACGGCACACAGAGCGTGGTCTGGGACGAGGCGGAAAATCGCCTGCACGTGCAGAAGGCGCTCATGGAATATTTGCTGCTCGGCAAGCTGAACCACTGAGCCGCAGGCTCCGGCGAGAACCCCGGGCTCAGAGGCAGACTGGCTCCATTTCCAGTTCCACGCCGAAGCGCGCGAGCACATCGCGCTTGATCGCTTCGGCGAGTTCGATCACTTGCGCACCGGTTGCATTGCCGCGATTCACGAGCACGAGCGCCTGCCGCTCGTGCACCGCCGCCCCGCCGATGCCGCGCCCTTTCCACCCGCAACGGTCGATCAGCCATCCGGCGGCGAGCTTCACCTGACCATCGGCCTGACGGTACGACACGATGCCCGGCTCGCGCGATTGCAGCGATTCGAACGCATCCGCGCTGACGACCGGGTTCTTGAAGAAGCTCCCCGCGTTACCCAGCACGGTCCAGTCGGGCAGCTTCGCGCGACGCACGGCGATGACCGCATCGAAGATTGCCTGCGCGTCGCAAGTCGATGCGCCTTCCAGCGCGCGAGCGACATCGGCGTAATCGGCGCGCGGCGTCCACGCTTTCGGCAGCCGGAAGACGACCGACGTAATCACGAATTGCCCGCGCCCCGCCCGCTTGAAGAAGCTGTCGCGATAGCCGAACGCGCACGCGTCGCGGTCGAAATCGGCGTGCGCGCCGGTCGCCAGTTCAATCGCGTGAAGGCGTTCGAAGCGCTCGCCCATTTCGAGGCCATACGCGCCGATGTTCTGAATGGGCGCCGCGCCGACCGTGCCCGGAATGAGCGCGAGGTTTTCGAGGCCCGGCATGCCGTGTGCGAGCGTCCACGCGACGAACTCGTGCCAGTTCTCACCTGCGCCCGCTTCGACGAGCCACGCGTCGCCGTCCTCGCCGATCACGCGTTTTCCCATGATGCCGACGATCAGCGCGACGCCGTCGAAATCGCACGTCAGCACGATATTGCTGCCGCCGCCCAGCACGAGCTTCGGCAGGCCGGCGATGCGCGCATCGTGCGCCAGTGCGGCGGCGGCATCGACCCTGTCGATTCGCATCGCGTGACGCGCACGCACGTCGAAGCCGAATGTGTTGTGCGGCCGCAGGGAGTAATCCGCGAG
Organism: Caballeronia sp. LZ016; assembly: GCF_031450805.1. Lineage (NCBI taxonomy): Bacteria > Pseudomonadati > Pseudomonadota > Betaproteobacteria > Burkholderiales > Burkholderiaceae > Caballeronia > Caballeronia sp. LZ016. The sequence goes on along the minus strand of NZ_JARTVY010000001.1, from coordinate 1,418,501 downwards.
TAGTTGAGCGTGGGGCATGGGATACCGCGTGGAGAAGCCGGGAAACGCGCGCAGTCTTGGGGAAATCCAAGGCGCGTCGGTAGAATGACGTCAGGTCCGTGATTATAGCGATTGCGCGAGCCGCTACTGGGCGCTCGCCTCAAGCAAGGGGAAAAACAGATGCCATCGTTTGACGTCGTCAGCGAAGCAAACATGATCGAAGTGAAGAACGCCATCGAGCAGTCCAACAAGGAAATCTCGACGCGCTTCGACTTCAAGGGTTCCGATTCACGCGTCGAGCAGAAGGAGCGCGAACTGACGCTCTACGCCGATGACGACTTCAAGCTCGGCCAGGTCAAGGACGTGCTGCTGTCGAAGCTGGCGAAGCGCGGCGTCGACGTGCGGTTCCTCGACTACGGCAAGCAGGAGAAGATTGGCGGCGACAAGCTCAAGCAGGTCGTCACGATCAAGAAAGGCGTCTCGGGCGATCTCGCGAAGAAGATCGTCAAGATGGTGAAGGACAGCAAGATCAAGGTGCAGGCGAGCATTCAGGGCGACGCCGTGCGCGTGACCGGCGCGAAGCGCGACGACTTGCAAAGCACCATCGCGCTTTTGAAGAAGGACGTGACGGACACGCCGCTCGACTTCAACAACTTCCGCGACTAAGCGGGTTCGCTGCGCATCAAGGAAGAAAGCCGTTCCGCGCAATGCGGAACGGCTTTTTTATTCGGCGGCCGCCGCCTTTTTCTTGTCGCCGATCCGGCTTTCCTTGCCCGCGATCAGCTTCGAAATGTTCGCGCGATGCCGCCAGACGAGCAGCACGCTCATCGCCAGCACGGCGAGCGAGACGCGGCTCGGCCCGAACAGGAACGCCTGAAACAGCGGCGCGAACACGGCCGCGACGAGCGCCGCGAGCGACGAATAGCGGAAGAAGAACGCGATGATCAACCAGGTCAGCAGCGTCGCGAGCCCGAGCACCGGATGAACCGCGAGCAGCACGCCCGCCGCCGTCGCGACGCCCTTGCCGCCCTGGAACCGGAAGAACACCGGGTACAGATGCCCGAGGAACACGGCGATCGCCGAGAGCGCGACGACCGTGGCAAGCCCGGTCGCATCGAGGCCGTAACCCGCGCCGAAATGCCCGACGAGCCACACGGGCAGCCAGCCCTTGAACGCATCGCCGAGAAGCGTCAGGATCGCCGCGCGCTTGTTGCCGGTGCGCAGCACATTGGTCGCGCCGGGATTGCCCGAGCCGTAGGAACGCGGATCGGCGAGGCCCATCGCACGACTCACGACGACGGCGAACGAAACCGAGCCGATCAGATAGGACGCGACGGCGACGATCAGATAAATCATGTTGTCTCTTGTGTCTTGAAAAGCGCGGTCAGCATTCTAATCGACGCTCGCGCACTGCACGGGCTTTGCATCGAGCAGTGCGGTGAGCACCGCCGGATCGAGGCTCACGAGATACCCGCGCCGCCCGCCGTTCAGATAGATGGTGCCGAGTTCGAGGATGCTCGATTCGACGTACACGGGCATCGCTTTCTTCGTGCCGAACGGCGACGTCCCGCCGACGAGATAGCCCGAATGCCGGTTCGCCACGTCGGGCTTGCACGGCTCGATGCGCTTCGCGCCCGTCTGGCGCGCCAGGTTCTTGGTGGAAACGGTGCGGTCGCCGTGCATCAGCACGATGAGCGGCTTCGCGTGCTCGTCTTCCATCACGAGCGTCTTGACGACGCAATGCTCGTCCACGCCGAGTTGCCGCGCGGACTCTTCGGTGCCGCCGTGTTCGACGTAATCGTAAGGGTGCTCGCCGAACGCCACCTTGTGACGGCGCAGGAATTGCGTCGCGGGCGTTTCGGAGACGTGTTTGCATTTCGACATGGACGCATTGTAGCGGCGCGCCCGGCGGCTCACCATCGGCCTTTCGGCCAGGTGGTCGAATGCGCGCGGGTGTCGTACGATCGTTCGCCAGGAGGACATCGCCATGATCCGCGACACCGAAACGCAAACGCTGCTTGAAGACTCCATCCGCCGATTCGTTCGCGAAAAGCTCGTGCCGCGCGAAAGCGAAGTCGATGAAACCGACGCCATCCCCGCCGATGTCATCGACGCAATGCGGGACATCGGCATGTTCGGGCTCACGATACCCGAGGAGTACGGCGGGCTCGGTCTCACGATGGAAGAGGAAGTACGCATTGCGTTCGAACTGGGCCAGACATCGCCGGCGTTTCGCTCGGTGATCGGGACCAACAACGGCATCGGCTCGATCGGCATTCTGCTCGACGGCACCGACGAACAGAAGGCGCACTATCTGCCGAAGCTCGCGGCCGGAGAACTGATCGGCTCGTTCTGCCTGACGGAGCCGGATTCTGGCTCGGATGCCGCGTCGCTCAGGACGACCGCGAGAATGGACGGCGACGCCTACGTGCTCAACGGCACGAAGCGCTACATCACGAACGCGCCGGAAGCCGGCATCTACACGGTGATGGCCCGCACGAGCGATGCGAAGGGCGCGAGCGGCATTTCTGCGTTCATCGTCGAGCGCGACACGCCGGGGCTCGCGCTCGGCAAGCCCGATCGCAAGATGGGCCAGCGCGGCGCGCACACGAGCGATGTCGTCTTCGAGAACTGCCGCGTGCCGGCGAAGCAACTGATCGGCGGCGTGGAAGGCGTCGGCTTCAGGACGGCGATGAAGACGCTCGACAAGGGACGCATCCACATCGCGGCAATCGCCGTGGGCGCAGCGAAGCGCATGTTGCGCGACGCCCTCGCCTACGCGATGGAGCGCCGCCAGTTCGGCCAGCCCATTGCGGAATTCCAGCTCGTCCAGGGCATGCTCGCCGACAGCAAGGCCGAGCTCTACGCCGCCGAATGCATGGTGCTCGATGCCGCGCGCCGCCGCGACGAGGGCCGCGATGTCTCCATCGAGGCGTCGTGCGCGAAGTACTTCGCCACGGAAATGTGCGGGCGCGTCGCGGACCGCGCGGTGCAGGTGCATGGCGGCGCGGGGTACATCGCGGAGTACGGCATCGAGCGGTTTTATCGCGACGTGCGGCTCTTCCGGCTTTACGAAGGCACGTCGCAGATTCAGCAGGTGATCATCGCGCGGGGGCTCATGCGCGGCGCGGAAATCTGAGCCTAGCCGCGCGGATGATGCTCGCGATGCAGCTTCTGCAGCCGCTCGCGCGCCACGTGCGTGTAGATCTGCGTCGTCGAAATATCGGAGTGGCCGAGCAGCAGTTGGACCACGCGCAAATCCGCGCCGTGATTGAGCAGATGCGTCGCGAACGCGTGACGCAGCGTGTGCGGCGACAGCGGCGCGTGCACGCCGCCGTTCAGCGCATGGCGCTTGATGATGTTCCAGAACTGCTGGCGCGTCATGCCTTCGCCGCGCGCGGTGACGAAGAGCGCATCGGCGGCGCGCGCGCCGAGCAGCGCCGGACGCGATTCGCGCAGATATCGCGCGATCCAGCCGTGCGCCTCTTCGCCGAACGGCACGAGGCGCTCCTTCGAGCCCTTGCCCATCACGCGGACGACACCCTCGTTGAGACCCAGCTCGACGGTCTTCAGCGTGACGAGTTCGGTCACGCGCAGGCCGCTCGCGTACATCAGTTCGAGCATCGTGCGATCGCGCAGGCCGAGCGGCGTGTCGATATCGGGCGCGCCAAGCAGCGCTTCCACTTGCGCTTCGTTGAGCGTCGACGGAAAGCGCGGCGGCTGCTTGGCCGACCGCAGCTTGAGCGTGGGGTCGGCGCTCGCGCGATGTTCACGCATCGCCCACGCGTAGTAGCGGCGGAACACCGAAAGCCGCCGGTTCGCGGAGGTCGCCTTGTCGCCGCGGCGCGCGGCCATGTAGCCGTTCATGTCGGCTTCGCTGGCGGCGTCGATGGATGCGCCGCGCGTCTTCGCGAGCCATTCGGCGAAGAGCCGCAAGTCGCGCCGATAGGCATCGAGTGAGTTTTTCGCGAGCCCGTGCTCGAGCCACAAGGCATCGCAGAAGAGATCGATCGCATCGCTGCTCGCGATCAGTTCAGGCGTTTGCAGTTCTTCAGTGATTGCGCTCGTCATCCGATCGATACACCTTCATGCGCCAGCAGCCAGCGCTTCACGTCGCGATAAAAGCCGTCGCCGGGATGATGCGCGAATCCGCCGATTCCGCCCGAGCCCACGACCCGGTGGCACGGTATCACGATCGGCAGCGGATTGGAGCCGCACGCTTGCCCGACCGCGCGCGGCACGCTGCCGATTTCGCGAGCGAGCTGTCCGTAGGTCCAGACCTGTCCCGCCGCGATTGCGCCGATGCCGCGCCACACGCGCTGTTGAAACGCGGTGCCGCCGATGGCGAGCGGAAGATCGAAACGCATCGCAGATGCATCGAAGTAACGGCGACTCTGCGTCGCGGCTTCCTGTGCGAGCGCGTTCACCGGATCGACGTTCGGCATGTCGTGCGGCAGATAGACGATCTCGCGCACGAAGGCATCGTCGGCGCGGATGCCGACCTTGCCGAACGGCGCGCCGATGACCGCGTCGAATGGCGCTTCATTCATGCTTGTCTCCTTGCGCGAGCGCCCAGCGCACGTGTTCGCGCACGAGTTCGGAGTCATCGTCCGCGCGTGCAAGCAACGCCCCGACGATCGCCTGGCGGTCCCGCGCATCGATCGATGCATCGCGCAACGCGTTGCCCATCGCCACGGCGATATTGCGCAGCCATCGCTCGTGACCGATGCGCCGGATCGCGCTGCCCTGCATGCGCGTGTCGAAGTCATCGGCGCTCCACGCGAACAGTTCGACGAGCGTCGCGCGATCGAGCCCATGCCGCACGTCGAAGTCCGCGACCGGCGCGGCCTGCGCGAACTTGTTCCACGGACAGACGAGCTGGCAATCGTCGCAGCCGTACACGCGATTGCCGATCAGCGGCCGCATGTCTTCCGGGATGCTGCCGTGCAGCTCGATCGTCAGATACGAAATGCAGCGCCGCGCATCCACGCGATACGGCCCGATGATCGCCCCGGTCGGACACGCGCCGATGCAGCGCGTGCATTGCCCGCAATGCGCGCCGTCGTGCTCGGGTTCGGGATCGACTGGCAGCGGCAGATCGACGTAAATCTCGCCGAGAAAGAACAGCGAACCGGCATCGCGATCGAGCAGCAGCGTGTGCTTGCCGCGCCAGCCGTTGCCCGCCTTCTGCGCAAGCGCGACTTCGAGCACCGGCGCCGAATCCGTGAACGCGCGATGTCCGAACGCGCCGATTTCCGCTTCGATGCGCTCGGCCAACTGCTGCAGCCGGTTGCGCATGACCTTGTGATAATCGCGGCCGCGCGCGTAGAGGGATACGTTGGCCTGCGCGGGCTGCGCGAGCCGTTTCCATTCGATCGCGCGCCAGTCGTTCTTCTGACCGTCCGCTGTCGCGACACTTTCATCGCCTGTCGAAGCAAGCGTCGCGGCGGGCAGATAGGCCATGCGCGCGGTGATGACTCGTCGCGTGCCGGCCACAAGGTCGGCCGGCCTCGCGCGTTTCATCCCATGTTTGGCCATATAATCCATCTCGCCGTGATAGCCTGCTTCGAGCCAACTGGCGAGGCCCTCCTCGGCGTCCGTCAGGTCGGTATCACTGATGCCGACCGCACCGAATCCCAACTCGCGCCCCCACGCCTTGATGCGCTGCGCGAGTTCAGCCAGCGCTGCCTCGTCGCTTTCCAGGCGATGCAAGGCGCGCGGCACGACGGCGGCGTCGCTCGCCGCGGTCGTGACTTCATCGGAGTGTTCCGGCAATCGGTTCATCACGACATTTTACGAGCAATGCCCGAAAGCCCCGCACCATCGACATCCGATTCACCCGCCGCGCTCATGGAACGCCGCTTCGAATTGCGCGACGAAGCCGCGACGCTCGCGTTCGGCGAGCGCTTCGCACGCGCCATCGGCGAGACGCGGGCTTCGGCCTCGTCTGAACCATTCCACGGCTTGCAAGTCCAGTTGATCGGCGACCTCGGCGCGGGCAAGACCACGCTCGTGCGCGCGACGCTGCGCGCACTCGGTCATGCGGGCCGTGTGAAGAGTCCCACGTACACACTCGTCGAGCCGTATTCGCTCGATGCGCCAGGCGGCCCGCTCGACGTGTATCACTTCGATCTCTATCGCTTCGCCGATCCGGCCGAATGGGCCGACGCCGGATTTCGCGAGTACTTCGACCGGGGCGCGTTGTGCCTCGTCGAATGGCCGCAGCAAGCGGGCGGCTTGCTCGGCGTGCCGGACCTCGTTTTCTCGCTGACGCTGCCGGACAACGGCATCGCGCGAGCAGAAACGACGCAGGCGAACGAAGAAGGCCGCGTGCTGACCGCGCGGGCGTTTAGCGAAACAGGAAAGACATGTCTCGAAAGATGCTGATCAAGCCGTTCCAATCGATCGAATCGAGCGCAGGCGCGCCGCACAACTGGCGCCGGCGCCAGGTGCTGCGCGCGGGCGCATCGACGCTCGTGCTCGCGCTGGTCGGGCCGAAGCTCGCGCACGCGAGCTCCGTGCTCGGCGTGCGGGTGTGGCCGGCGCGCGATTACACGCGCGTGACCATCGAATCGGATCAGCCGCTTACGAACAGCAACCAGTTGCTTCAGGGTCCGGACAGGCTCGTCGTCGATCTGAACGGCATCGATCTCGACCAGGCGTTGCGCGAGCTCGTCTCGAAGATCACGCCGAACGATCCGCAGATTCAGGCGGTCCGCGTCGGTCAGTATCAGCCGCATGTCGTGCGGATGGTGTTCGATCTGAAGGGCTCCGTGAAGCCGCAGGTGTTCACGCTCGGGCCGATCGGCAGTTACAAGTATCGGCTCGTGTTCGACCTGTACCCGGCCGTCGCGCCCGATCCGCTGATGGAGTTGCTCGCCCAGACCGAGCGCAAGCAGGAAGCGTTCGACCGCGCCAATCCGAATCCGTCCACGCCGCCGCCCGCCACGCTCTCCGGTCCCGCGACCACGCAGAAACCGCTCGCGGAGGATTCGACCGACGAGTTCTTCCAGAAGTACGCGAAGGGCGATATGTCGAACGACACGCAAGCGCCGGCGGCGCCTAAACCCGCGCCCTCGATGCCGAAGCCGCGCGTCGCGCCGCCGGTCATCGCGAAGAAGGACGACGACGACAACGACCAGTACGCGTTCTCCGCACCGAAGCAGGACCGCTCCGGCACCACGCGCCTTCTGACCGTGGCCATCGATCCGGGACACGGCGGCGAGGACCCCGGCGCGATCGGCGGCAACGGCACGTACGAGAAGCATATCGCGCTCGATATCGCGAAGAAACTGCGCGCGAAGATCGACGCCCAGCCGAACATGCGCGCGATGATGACCCGCGATGCCGACTTTTTCGTGCCGCTGAACGTGCGCGTGCAGAAGGCGCAGCGTGTAGGCGCGGACCTGTTCGTCTCGATTCACGCGGACGCGTTCACCACGCCGTCGGCGCGCGGCTCGTCGGTGTTCGCGCTGTCGGAGCATGGCGCATCGAGCGCGGCGGCGCGCTGGATGGCGACCAAGGAGAACGCGTCGGACCAGGTTGGCGGCATCAACGTGAAGACGCAGGACGCGAGCGTGAGCCGCGCCCTCTTCGACATGTCGACGACCGCGCAAATCCGCGACTCCATGCGTTACGGCAGCTTCGTGCTGAACGAGATCGGCGGCATCAACAAGCTGCACAAGGGATCGGTCGAGCAGGCAGGATTCGCTGTGCTGAAGGCGCCGGATATTCCGTCGATCCTCGTCGAAACCGCGTTCATCAGCAATCCGGACGAGGAAGCACGCCTGAACGACGACGCCTATCGCGACAAGATGGCCAACGCGATCATGAAGGGCATCAAGCGGTATTTCGCCGCGAATCCGCCGCTCGCAAAGAGCCGCATGACCTGACGCGCGGTGCGTTGCGGTCGATGACGGGCGCATCCGTGCGCCCGCCTGACGACTACCGCGCCGCCGACGCGAACCGCTGCACGATCCGCCCGCCGAACACGTTGACCGCCAGCCCCGCCATCACGAGCGCCGCGCCGGCGATTTCCATCGCAGTCATTCCTTCGTCGAGAAACAGCGCCGCCGACGCGAGCCCGATGACCGGCACGAGCAGTGAGAACGGCGCGACGTGCCCCGCCGGATAGCGCGCGAGCAGCTTGCCCCACAGGCTGTAGCCGACGAGCGTCGCGATGAACGCGAGATAACAGACCGCCAGCACCGACACGAGCGGAATCGACGCGAGACTCGATTCGATGCGCGCCGGGCCTTCGAAGATCAGCGACAGCACGAGGAAGGGCAACGGCGGAATCAGGCTCGCCCACACCACGAGCGACAGCAAGTCCACCTTGCCCATGCGCTTCGTCGCGACGTTGCCGAGCGCCCACATCGATGCTGCGCCGAGGGTGAAGAGAAAGCCGGTGAGCGTCATCGCCTGGCCGCCGTGCATGCCGATCAGCGCGAGCCCCGCCGCCGCGATCAAGAGGCCGATCACGTTCGCCGCGCGGATGCGCTCGCCGAGAAACATCGCGGCCAAGATCAGCGTGAAGAACGCCTGCGCCTGAAGCACGAGCGACGCGAGGCCCGCCGGCATCCCGACGGACATGCCATAGAAAAGCAGCGCGAACTGCCCGAGCGAGATGGTGAGACCGTAGGCGAATAGCCATCGCAGCGGAATCTGCGGGCGCTTCACGAAGAATGCGGGCAATGCCGCGAGCGCAAAACGAAGCGCGCCGAGCAGCATCGGCGGGACGCCATGCAGCCCCAGCTTGATGACGACGAAGTTCACGCCCCACGCAAAAATGACCACCGTTGCAATCAGCAAATCTCTGGGCGACATCGCCGTTCCCCTCGTTCGGTGCGCCTCATGCGCAATCGGACGAGTGTAGCGAAGGGCGCGCGCAACGGATTGTGAAAACCTGCGGTCGGTGCGGAATTGGCGAGACCTATGCGAAAAGCGCCCGCACCGCCTGACGGCGCGGGCGCTCGCAGCCTTCTCAGACGAAAAACCCTTACTTGCTCTGGCCGGACTCGGTTGCCGAGTTGTTGCCCGTTTCGGCTTCCGGCGTCTTCTTGGTCGCCGCCGACGACTGCGTGCCGTGCTTGCGCGCCTTGTGGTGCTTCTTGGTCGTGGTGCCGGTCGAACCCGTTCCCGCCGATGCGTCGCCCTGGGTGGCCGTCGAAGTGTCGCCGCCCATTGCAGCCGACGAGTTGCCCGACGAGGTCTGTGCGAACGCGCCCGTGGCGGCCGTTGCAGTGAAAAGGCCCGCGGTGATGGCGATCAACAGCTTGTTCTTGCTCATTGTTTCCCTCTCCTATCAAGATTGCGCGACCTGCACGCAGCTTCAAAAAGCGCGGCCGGTCAGGACCGCACGGAACTTCGAAAGGTGTGGCGCGCGCCCGAAACGCCGGGCAATGCGCGGCTTCCCGGCCACCGGTAGAATCGGCGATTCAGGTGCGCCATTCCGGCGCCGCCATTCTTCGGTGAACCGCCATGTCCTCGACGATTCGCGCGCAGTTGAAACCTCATCAACACGACGTCGGCGGTCTCATGGTGAGACGCGTGCTTCCCGCGCTCGCTGCGCGCACCGTCGGACCTTTCATCTTTTTCGACCACATCGGACCCGCAACCCTCGTGCCCGGCAAGGGCCTCGACGTGCGGCCGCATCCGCATATCGGACTGGCCACCGTCACGTATCTGTTCGACGGCGCGATCATGCATCGCGACAGCGTCGGTTCCGTGCAGAAGATCGTTCCCGGCGACGTCAACTGGATGACCGCGGGGCGCGGCATCGTCCATTCGGAACGCACGCCCGACGAAGAGCGCGCGAGCGGCCAGACGATGCACGGCATCCAGACGTGGGTCGCGCTGCCGGTCGCGAGCGAGGAAGTCGAGCCGTCGTTCGAGCACCACGCGGCCGCCACGCTGCCCCAGATCGAGCGCGGCGGCGTCACCTTGCGCGTGATCGCGGGCACCGCGTTCGGCGCGACAGCCCCGACGCGCACCTTCTCGCCGACGCTCTATGTCGCCGCGCACTTTGCGCCGGGCAGCGAGCTCACGCTCGACGCGGAGCACGAGGAACGCGGCGTCTATCTCGTCGATGGGGATCTGTCGGTCGACGGCGTCGCCGTTGCGCCGCAGCAGATGTCCGTGCTGACGTCCGGCGCGGCCGTGCAGCTCACGAGCACGAGCGGCGCAGTCGTGATGCTGCTCGGCGGCGCGCCGCTCGACGGCACGCGCTTCATCGAATGGAACTTCGTGTCCAGTTCGCGGGACAAGATAGAAGCCGCCAAGCTCGCCTGGAGCGAGCAGCGCATGGGCGAGGTTCCGGGAGAGACCGAGTTCATCCCGTTGCCGCCGCCGCGCCGCGAAGCGCGCGCGCCGGAAGCATGAACCATTGAGACTTGCCCCATTGAGACATCCGCCGCGCGTCCCCAACTAGGATGTCGAGACCAATCGCAAGCATGAGGAGAAAACGCATGGACACAACCCTTGCCACATTCGAGAACGATGTCATCAACGCGTCGATGCTCGCGCCGGTCCTCGTCGATTTCTGGGCCCCCTGGTGCGGTCCCTGCAAGACGCTCGGCCCGATGCTGGAAAAGCTCGAGGCGGAAGCCGGCGGTAAATGGAAGCTCGTCAAGGTGAACGTCGACGAGAATCAGGAGCTTGCCGGGCACTTCCAGGTGCGCAGCATTCCGCACGTGATCGCGTTCGCGGACGGACGGCCGGTCGATCAGTTCATCGGCGTGCTGCCTGAAGGCCAGTTGCGCGCGTTCCTCGACAAGCTCGTGCCGGACGGTGCGGACGCCGAACGCCGCGCCGCGCACAATGCGTGGGCGACAGGCCAGCGCAAGGAAGCGATCGACCGCATCAAGGCGGCGCTCGCGCTCGATCCCGGTTACGACGACGCGCGCCTCGACCTGATCGAATGGCTGCTCGCGGAGCGGCGTATCGACGAAGCGAAGGACGAGGACAAGCTGCTTTCGCCGAAGACGACGCAAGGCATCGACGCACGCTACAACGCGCTGAAAACGGAAATCGACGCCGCCGAAGCGGCAGCGGAACTCCCGCCCGCCGACGCGCTGATCGACGCGGTGAACGCCAATCCCGACGATCTCGACGCACGCTTTGCGCTCGCGAACCGGCTGATCGCGGGCCGCGACTATTCAGGCGCGCTCGAGCATCTGCTGGCGATCGTCGAGCGCGACCGCGCCTTCATGGACGATGTCGGCCGCAAGACAATGCTGTCCGTGTTCGAACTGGCGTCGAATCAGCCCGATCTCGTGTCGCACTGGCGGCGCAGGTTGAGTGCCGCGATCAACTGACGCGCGAGTGAAACGCAAACGGCCAGCTAAAAAAGCTGGCCGTTTTTGCATTCGAGTTCGCGATCACGCCGCGCGCTTCGCCAGTTCCCTGAGCACGAACGCCGCCGCCGCAAAGCCGAAACTCGCGGTCACGCAAACACTCGATCCGAACCCCGCGCAGTTGAGCCCGACCGGCCCCGCGTAGTTCGCGCCCGTCTCCAGATGCTCCGCGCCCTCGCTGATATCGCAAGCGGGAGCGTCGGGGTAAATGAGCGGCTCGTCCGAATACACCGCGCTCACCTTGAAGCGCGACTTCGGCCCTCGCGGGAAGCCGTGCTGCTTGCGCAACTGGCCGCGCACCTTGGACAGCAACGGGTCCTGAATGGTGAGCGCGAGATCGTCGATGCGAATGCGCGTCGGATCGAGTTGTCCGCCCGCGCCGCCGACCGTGATGAGCGGCTGCTTGCGCGCCACGCACCACGCAATCAGCGCGGTCTTGGTGCGCACGCTGTCGATCGCATCGACGATGAAGTCGAAGCCGCCGCCGAGCGTTGCATCGAAGTTGCCGGGCTCGACGAAATCCTCGACCTGCCGCACATCGCACGCGGGATCGATCAGCGCGATGCGCTCGGCCATCGCGCCGACCTTCGCCTTGCCGTAGTTGCCGTCGAGCGCGTGAATCTGCCGATTCGTGTTGCTTTCGGCGACGTTGTCGAGGTCGATCAGCGTCAGCGTGCCGACCGCGCTGCGGGCCAGCGCCTCGGCCACCCACGACCCGACGCCGCCGATGCCGATGACCGCGACATGTGCGCGTTCGAATGCGGCGAGCGCACCGCCGCCATACAAACGCGCGATGCCGCCGAAACGCCGCTCGCGGTCGGCGGAGTCTTCGACGGACAACATGGCGGCGGGATCAGGTGAGGTCATGGCGTTCGCGGAAAATGGGTGACGGACGCAAACGCCCGCCCGTCAAGGCTTACAGGCGGCTGTCGATGCACAAAAGTTCGCAGTCCGTTCATGCAAAGTACGGCCGAATTGCGTATTCTGCCTTATCGATACCGAAGCCGTGATAGCCGCGCCCGATGTCATCGAAGGAATGTGTCTTCAGAATTCGATGCCTTGACGCCGGTCATTGCAAGCCCGGCGTAATCGGGGCAAGAACGTATCACCTTGGCTATACTGACGCGACTGTAGCGTTTGCATAAAAATGACGACCTTAGCAGACCTTCGTAAGAACTATTCGCGCGGCGCGCTGGACGCCGCCGACGTCGATCCCAACCCGGTGCGCCAGTTCGAGACCTGGTTCGCCCAGGCGCTCGACGCCAGACTGCCCGAACCCAACGCGATGACGCTCGCCACCGTCGACGCACGAGGCCGCCCGTCCGCGCGCATCGTGCTGATCAAGGGCGTCGACGAGCGCGGCTTCGTTTTTTTCACCAATTACGATAGCCGCAAGGGCCGCGAGCTCGCCGGAAATCCTGCGGCAAGTCTGCTGTTTCACTGGATCGAACTCGAGCGCCAGGTGCGCATCGAGGGCACGGTCGTGAAAACGAGCGACGAAGAAAGCGACGCGTATTACGCATCGCGTCCGCTCGGCTCGCGCATCGGAGCGTGGGCATCGGACCAGAGCCAGCCGCTCGACAGCCGTGAAACGCTCGAAGCGCGCGAGCGCGAGATGACCGCGCGATACGGCGACGCGCCGCCGAGACCGCCGCACTGGGGCGGCTACCGGCTCGTGCCCGAGACGATCGAGTTCTGGCAGGGCCGGCCGTCGCGGCTGCATGACCGCATCGTCTATACGCGCGACAGCGCCGGCGGCCCGTGGCGCATCACGCGGCTCGCACCATAAGACAAGCACGCCGGCAGGCTGCGCAGCAGGCCCGGCCGGCGCAACACGCGGCAACGAACATGGAGGCGCGAGCCTTCACCTTGGATTTTCTTAGCGCGGAGAAACAAGCATGTTCTGGGAGAAGAAGCTGACGCAATGGGTTGACGAGGTGCGCGAAAGGGCCAACTTGCCCGCGCGCCTCGTGCTGTGGGACGGACAGCAGCACGACTTCGGCAGCTTCGCCGCCCCTCAGGTGACGCTGCACGTGAAAAGCGCGACCGCACTGCCCTACCTGCTGGAGCCGAGCCTCGACAATCTCGGTGAGGCGTACGTGAAGGGCAAGATCGATATCGAGGGCAAGCTCTCGGACATCATCGACATCGGCTATTCGCTCGCGAAGAGCACCGTCACCAGCGCCGGGAAGCTCGCCCGCGTGCGACGCTACTTCAATCACTCGAAGGCGTCCGACAAGAAAGCCATTCAGTACCACTACGACGTGTCGAACGAGTTCTACCAGCTCTGGCTCGACAAGAACATGGTGTACTCCTGCGCATATTTTGAGAATGGCGACGAAGACCTCGCCACGGCGCAACTCAAGAAAATCGACCACATTCTCACCAAGATTCAGGTGCAGCCGGGCCACCGCCTGCTCGATATCGGCTGCGGCTGGGGCGCGCTCGTCATTCGCGCGGCGCAGAAGTTCGGCGCGAAATGCGTGGGCGTCACGTTGTCGGAAAACCAGTACAAGCTCGCGACCCAGCGCGTGAAGGATGCCGGTCTCGAAGACCAGATCGAGATCCGGATACAGGATTATCGCGATGTGCCGGGACAGTTCGACCGCATCACGAGCGTCGGCATGTTCGAGCATGTCGGGCGCAAGAATCTTCCGGACTACTTCGCGCGCATTCGTGAGCTGCTCGTCGATGACGGCGTGGCGATGAATCACGGCATCACCTCGTCCGATGCCGATAGCGGCGAGACATCGCTAGGCGGCGGCGAGTTCATCGACAAGTACGTGTTTCCGGACGGCGAGCTGCCGCATATCAGCCTCGCACTCGAAAGCATGCAGCGCGGCGGGCTGGAGGCCGTGGATGTCGAGAGCCTGCGGCGTCATTACGCCCATACGCTCGACCTGTGGGCCGACAACTTCGAGGCGCATGCGGAAGAAGCGAGAAAGCTCGTCGATGACGAGAAGTTCCGTATCTGGCGCGTCTATCTGGCGGGTTGCGCGTATGCGTTCGAGAACGACGACGTCTCGATCTATCAGGTCGTCTGCCGCAAGGCCGGACGTAGCGCGAAGACGCTGCCGTGGTCACGGCGGTACATCTACGAGAAGCCGCTCTGAACCACGAAGAAACGCTGATCGACGCAGGCGCGGACGACGACGAACAGTTCGATCTGTTCGGTTGTGACGCGCCCGCGCCTGTTGTCGCCGCGAAGAAGCGTGGCGTGCAGGCCGCGGCTCCCCGGCCGGAACTGGAAGCGCTCGCGCGGCGGCTGCCATCAGCCGTGCATCTGGGCACATCGACTTGGTCGTTTCCGGGCTGGCGCGGCATCGTCTATGGCGATGACTATTCGAACACCAGACTGTCCCGCGACGGCCTCGCCGCCTACGCCGCGCATCCGCTGCTGAAGACCGTGTCGATCGACCGCTCCTTCTACGCGCCGCTGTCGCTCGCCGAATATGCGCGCTATGCATCGCAGGTGCCGGAGCATTTTCGCTTCATCGTGAAGGCGCCCGCCTCCGTCACCGACGCCTTCGTGCGCGGCGAACGGGGCGCGCCCGGCGCCGACAATCCCGCCTTTCTCGACGCGCGCATCGCTATCGACGAGTTCGCGACGCCGTGCATCGGCGGACTGGGTGCGAAGGCCGGCGCGCTCGTGTTTCAGATTCCGCCGCTGCCGGACGCGATGATCGTCGAGCCGTCGCGTTTCACCGATCGGCTCGCGACCTTCCTCGCCGCGCTGCCTCCGCTCGCAGGCGATGCCTGCCATGCCGTCGAACTTCGCGACGCGGTCATGCTCACGCCCCGCTTCATTCGCACGTTGCGCGAATCGAACGTGCGGTACTGCATCGGCGTGCATGCGCGGATGCCGGATGTACGCCGGCAAGCGAAGGCGCTCGCGCTGCTGGATGAAGAAAAGACGGGACCGCTCGTGGTGCGCTGGAGCCTGCACAGCGGCTTCAAGTACGAACAGGCGAAGGCGAAGTACGAGCCGTTCGACAGAATCGTCGACGAAGACCTCGACACGCGGCAGGCGCTCGCTGAACTGGCCGCGCAATATGCCATCGCGGGCCAGCCGGTCGTGATCGCCGCGAACAACAAGGCGGAAGGCTCCGCGCCGCTCACGTGTTTCGAGCTTGCGCGCGGCATCGCCGAAGAATGCGAGCGCGCGCGGTCGAACTAACGCGGCGTCAGGCCTGTCACGCCTTCAGCCGATGCGCGAACTTCTTGCGGAACTTCGCCACCTTTGGCCCGACGACCGCCGCGCAATAACCCTGATTCGGATGCTGCGCGAAGAAGTTCTGGTGATACGCCTCGGCGGGATAATAGTCGTCCGCGAGCGGCGTGACTTCAGTGACGATCTTGCCACCGTACACGTCCTCGCGCTGCAACTCGTCTATCACGTCGAGCGCAATCTTGCGCTGTTCGTCCGAATGCGTGAACACGGCCGAGCGATACTGCGCGCCGACATCGTTGCCCTGGCGATTGAGCTGCGTCGGATCGTGCGTCGCAAAGAAAATCTCCAGAATCTCGCGATAGCCAATGACATCCGGATCGAATACGACCCTGACCACTTCCGCGTGGCCCGTATCGCCTTCGCAGACCTGCTCGTACGACGGATTCACCACCTGCCCGCCCGCATAGCCGGATTCCACGGAATGCACGCCTTCGACCGCGAGAAACACGGCTTCGGTGCACCAGAAACAACCGCCGCCGAGCGTCGCGGTTTCGAGTCTCCCCTGCGCGTTTTGCTGAGTCATGCTTGGCTCCTCTCAATGCATGCGGCCGGGCCGCGGACCACTCATATGGTTGCGCGCGGCCGCTATTCAATGACGACGAGCTTAACCGCGATTGCAAAGCGGCGTCGCCCACACTGTCCGTACTGGCTTATGGCGGCTTGCTGCGTCCGATTCCGCTAGAATCGACACAAATCTACAGCTTTTTTATGCCTTCAGAAAAAGTCGTTCCGACTCATGCGCGACGCGCGGCCGGCTCGGTTGCACACGACATACTCGACCGTACATTCGCCCGCCCAGTTGCCAAATGACACGCGCCAAAGCCCCGAATTTCGACCCGACAGCCTTTCGCGCCGCGCTCGGCCAGTTCGCGACCGGCGTGACCGTCATCACGACGCGCACGGATTCCGGCCAGCTGATCGGCATCACCGCGAGTTCGTTCAATTCGGTTTCGCTCGATCCGCCGCTCGTGCTGTGGAGTCTCGCGACGCGCTCGGCGTCGATGCCGGTGTTCCGCGCGAATAGCCATTACGTGGTGAACGTGCTGGCCGCCTCGCAGATCGACCTTTGCCGGCGCTTCGCGACGGTCAAGGGCGACCGTTTCGCCGGCGTCTCGCACGCCGCGGGCGACACCGGCATGCCCGTGCTCGACGGCGCGCTCGCCTGGTTCGAATGCCACAACCGCAGCCGCTACGACGAAGGCGACCACGTCATTTTCGTCGGCGAAGTGGAACGCTGCGGCGTGCACGAGAACGCGCCGGAGATCGCGCCGCTCGTCTTTCAGGCGGGGGGATTCCACACGGTCGGACCGCTCGAATAAGCGGCAGCGGCGAAGCTCAGGCGTGCGGCGTACTGCGCGCCGGCTGGTCGATCAACGCGACCGGCACGCCCGCGTCGTCCTTCATTGTCTGCAGCACGATGTTCGAACGAATGTCGATCACGCCCGGCGCCTTGTACAGCTTCGTCAGGATGAAATCGGAGTAGTGCTTGAGGTTGTGCGCGAGCACGCGCAGCACGTAATGCGTGTCGCCGGTGACGACGAACGCGCCGACGACCTCCGGCCATTCGCGCACGGCCGCCGCGAACTTCTCGTGCCAGTTCTCCTGGTCGTTGCGCATTGAAACGTGGACGAACGCCTCCAGTTCGATGCCCAGCCGCTCGCGGTCGAGGCACGCCCGATAACTCGCGATGACCCCTTCCTCTTCGAGCAGCCGCATCCGGCGCAGGCAGGCCGACGGTGAGAGCGAGATGCGCTCCGCCAGGTCCAGGTTGCTGATCCGTCCATCTTCCTGCAGTACCGCCAGAATTCGGCAATCCGTTGCATCGAGCGTGAATCCGGTCACTTTTGAGTCTCCTAGCCCGTTTCATCGAATTATGTTCTAGTCAGAGCGTTTTCGGGTGGTAATTTCGCAATCACTATTCCGTTTCGGACGGCTATGATTTGACGCATATCCACACTTTCTGCTAGGCCGTCCCATGACGCTTTTCGACATCTCCGCGCCGGTCGCCAAGGGCGCCCCGGTCTGGCCGGGCGATACGCCGGTCGGCATCGAGCGCGTCTGGCGGATGGAAGCGGGGTCGCCCGTCAACGTCGCGCGTCTCACGCTTTCACCGCACACCGGCACCCACGCCGACGCACCGCTCCACTACGCCGCCGACGGCGCGCCGATCGGCGAGGTCGCGCTCGATACGTATATCGGCGCGTGCCGCGTCGTGCACTGCATCGGCGCGACGCCGCTCGTGACGCCGGACATGATCGCCGCTTATCTGGACGACACCCCGCCGCGCGTTCTGCTGCGCACCTATGACCGTGCGCCGCTCGACGCGTGGGACAACGCGTTCTGCGCGGTCGCGCCCGAAACCATCGGCTTGCTGGCGGCGAAAGGCGTGCACCTCGTCGGCATCGACACGCCTTCGCTCGATCCGCAGGAGTCGAAAACAATGGACGCGCATCGCCGCATCCGCGCCAATCGCATGGCGATCCTCGAAGGCCTCGTGCTCGATGCCGTCGCGCCCGGCGATTACGAACTCATCGCGCTGCCGCTCAAGTTCACGACGCTCGATGCAAGCCCCGTGCGCGCCGTGCTCCGCACTCTTTCCTGATGATCCGCCAACACATGGACTTTTCGATGAAACATCGTGACGATGCCGCCACGCTCGACCGCGACGAGCCCCTCGCCCCGCTGCGCAAGCAGTTCGCGCTCGCCGACGGCATGATTTATCTCGACGGCAATTCGCTCGGCGTGCCGCCGAGGGCAGCGGCCGCGCGCGCCGCCAGTGTGATCGGCGCGGAATGGGGCGACGGGCTGATCCGAAGCTGGAACGCCGCAGGCTGGTTCGCGCTGCCCAAGCGCCTCGGCAACAAGCTCGCGCCGCTGATCGGTGCAGGCGAAGACGAAGTGGTCGTCACGGACACGATTTCATCGAACCTGTTCAAGGTGCTGTCGGCCGCGCTGAAGCTCGCCAACGAGCGCGATCCGAAGCGCCGGGTGATCGTCTCCGAACGTTCGAACTTTCCGAGCGATCTCTACATTGCGCAGGGGTTGATCGAGCAACTGGATCGCGGCTATGAACTGCGTCTCGTCGATGACGCCGCCAGCTTGCCCGCCGCCATCGACGAGCACACCGCCATCGCGATGATCACGCACGTCAATTACCGCACCGGCGCCATGCACGATATGGCCGCGCTCACCGAGACGATTCATCGCGCGGGCGCGCTCGCGGTCTGGGATCTCGCGCATTCGGCAGGCGCGGTGCCGGTCGATCTGAATGGCGTCGGCGCGGACTATGCGGTCGGCTGCACGTACAAGTATCTGAACGGCGGCCCCGGTTCGCCCGGTTTCGTGTGGGTGCCGAAGCGGCATCAGAACGCGTTCTCACAACCACTGTCCGGATGGTGGGGGCACAAGAAGCCGTTCGAAATGGACCCGGTGTATCGCCCGGACGACGGCATCGCGCGCTTTCTCTGCGGCACGCAGCCGATCGTCTCGATGTCGCTCGTCGAATGCGGCCTCGATGTCTTCCTTCAGACCGACATGCAGACGCTGCGGCGCAAGTCGCTCGCGCTCGCGGATGCGTTCATCGCGCTCGTCGAATCGCGCTGCGCCGGCTTTCCGCTGACGCTCGCCACGCCTCGCGATCACGCGCAGCGCGGCTCGCAGGTGAGCTTCGAGCATCCGCACGGCTATGAAGTGATGCAGGCGCTGATCGCGCGGGGCGTGATCGGCGATTATCGGGAGCCGCGCATTCTGCGCTTCGGCTTCACCCCGCTGTACACGCGCTTCGTCGATGTGTGGGACGCCGTCGAAGTGCTGCGCGATGTGCTCGCGACCGAAAGCTGGCGCGCGCCGGAATTCGCCGAGCGGGCATCGGTGACGTGAGGATCGAGAACATGAGCGAAGTCAAAGGTTGTCCGTTCGGGCATGGCGCGGCAGTATCGACGGAAGCAGCGGAAGCGGCCCAAAAAGAGAAGGAAGGCTGGCACGACGCCAGGCTCGATTTCTCCGACACGATGAGCTACGGCGATTATCTCGGCCTCGATTCGATCCTCACGGCACAGCATCCCCTCTCGCCGGATCACAACGAGATGCTGTTCATCGTGCAACATCAGACGAGCGAGCTCTGGATGAAGCTCGCGCTATACGAATTGCGCGCGGCGCTGGCTTCCGTTCATCGCGATGAATTGCCGCCCGCGTTCAAGATGCTCGCGCGCGTATCGCGAATCTTCGAGCAACTCGTGCAAGCGTGGAACGTCCTCGCGACGATGACGCCTTCCGAATACACCGCGATGCGGCCTTATCTCGGCGCGTCGTCGGGGTTCCAGTCGCATCAGTATCGGCAGATCGAGTTTCTGCTCGGCAACAAGAACGTGCAGATGCTGAAGCCGCACGCGCATCGGCCCGAGATTCTCGAACAGGTGCGCGAGACGCTGGAGTCGCCTTCGTTTTACGACGAAGTCATCCGCCTGCTCGCGCGACGCGGTTTCGACATTGCGCCGGAGCGGCTCGACCGCGACTGGACGCAGCCGACGACGCACGATGCCTCCGTCGAAGCGGCGTGGCTCGCGGTGTATCGCAATCCTTCCCAACACTGGGAGCTGTACGAGATGGCCGAGGAACTCGTCGATCTCGAAGACGCGTTCCGGCAATGGCGCTTCCGCCATGTGACGACGGTCGAGCGGATCATCGGTTTCAAGCAGGGCACGGGCGGCACGGCGGGCGCGTCCTATCTGCGCAAGATGCTCGATGTCGTGCTGTTTCCGGAGCTTTGGCACGTCCGGACCGTGCTCTGATCGTCGCTTTGCCCTATGCCAGGCGCGCGGCCAGCGCCTTCAGCTTCGGGCCGATGATGTCGCGGAAATACGCTTCGTCCATCGACGATGCCGGTCCGCTGCTGCTCAACACGAGCCATCGGCCATTGCGCACATCGCGGAACGGCGCGGCGATGGCGTTCACGTCGTCGTGCCACTCGCGGAACGAATAGCAGCAGCCATCCCGCGCGTAGTCGCCGATGGCGCGCGCCGCCGCCTCGGCCCGTTCCGCGCCCTCCTCCTTTCCCAGCTCTTCGAGTAACGCCTTGCGCGCCACTGGTTCCTGCGCGGCGAGATAGGCGCGGCCCATCGAACTCGTCAACATCGACAGGCGCGAGCCGGGCGCGAGGCCGAGCGTCAGCGCCGTCTCGCTGCGGATGGTTTCCAGATAGATCATGTCGAGTCCGTCGCGGCATCCGAGCGATACCGCCGCGCCGATCTCGCGCGCCAGGGCGCGCATGTGCGGGCGCGCGAGTTCGAGCGTGTCCGCGCCGGCGAGCAGCGCGAAGCCCAGCGACAGCACGCCGGTGTCGAGCGCGTACTTGCCGGCGGCTTCGTCGAAGCGCAAGTAGCCGAGCGTCGCGAGCGTATAGGCGAGGCGGTTCACGGTGGCCTTGGGCAAGCCGGTGCGTTGCACGAAATCGCGATTGCCGAGCAGCGTTTCGCCGGGCCGGAATGCGCGCAATATGTCGAGACCGCGTGCGAGCGCGACGACGAACTTGCGCTCGTCGATGCCAGCGTGCCTGGGCCCGCGCGACGCACTCGCGGGCGACTCGCGACTGTTGGCGGGTTTCATCGAATGCTAAACTCGGAATGGAATGCAGAACATTGTTTCGCACAGCGGAACGCGCGTCAAGCGTCGTCGCGTGCCGATCTGCGATGCATCGACATGACATGACAGGAGAACCCGCATGGCCGACGCCGCCCGATTCAACTGGGAAGACCCGCTGCTGCTGGATCAGCAATTGAGCGAAGACGAGCGCATGGTGCGCGACGCCGCGCGCGCCTACGCGCAGGACAAGCTGCAGCCGCGCGTGACGCAGGCGTTTCGCGACGAGAAGACCGATCCGGCGATCTTCCGCGAGATGGGCGAACTCGGCCTGCTCGGGCCGACCATTCCCGAGCGATATGGCGGACCGGGGCTCAACTACGTCAGCTACGGGCTGATCGCGCGGGAAGTGGAGCGCGTCGATTCTGGCTACCGGTCGATGATGTCGGTGCAATCGTCGCTCGTCATGGTGCCGATCCATGCGTTCGGCAGCGACTCGCAGAAGGAAAAGTACCTGCCGAAGCTGGCGCGCGGCGAGTGGATCGGCTGCTTCGGCCTGACAGAGCCGAACGCCGGTTCCGACCCGGCGAGCATGACCACGCGCGCGAAGAAGGTGCAGGACGGCTATTCGCTCTCGGGCGCGAAAATGTGGATCTCGAATTCGCCGATCGCGGATGTGTTCGTCGTCTGGGCAAAGCTGGAGGAAGACGGCCGTGACGACATTCGCGGCTTCATCCTGGAGAAGGGCTGGAAGGGGCTATCGGCGCCCGCGATACACGGCAAGGTCGGCTTGCGAGCGTCGATTACGGGCGAAATCGTGATGGACGATGTTTTCGTCCCGGAAGACAACCTGCTGCCGAACGTGCGCGGGTTGAAAGGGCCGTTCACGTGTCTCAACTCCGCGCGCTACGGCATCTCGTGGGGCGCGCTCGGCGCAGCGGAGGCCTGCTGGCACACCGCGCGGCAATACACGCTCGACCGCAAGCAGTTCGGGCGTCCGCTCGCCGCGAACCAGTTAATCCAGAAGAAGCTCGCGGATATGCAGACCGAAATCACGCTCGGGCTGCAAGGCGTGCTGCGGCTCGGCCGGATGAAGGACGAAGGCACGGCGGCAGTCGAGATCACATCGATCATGAAGCGCAACTCATGCGGGAAGGCGCTTGAAATCGCACGCCTCGCGCGCGACATGCTCGGCGGCAACGGCATCTCG
This sequence comes from Caballeronia sp. LZ016, assembly GCF_031450805.1. Lineage (NCBI taxonomy): Bacteria > Pseudomonadati > Pseudomonadota > Betaproteobacteria > Burkholderiales > Burkholderiaceae > Caballeronia > Caballeronia sp. LZ016. Next base: position 1,396,150 of record NZ_JARTVY010000001.1, on the reverse strand, counting down.
GATGAGTTCGGCGTCGCGCGGCATCTCGTCAATCTCGAAGTCGTGAATACTTACGAGGGCACGCACGATATCCACGCGCTCATTCTCGGACGCGCGCAGACGGGCATTCAGGCGTTTTTCTGACGTTCCCCCGGTGAGCCTTTTGTAACTTTCGATAGGCCGCTGAAACTTTTACGGGTCAGATCGTCTCCATGTTGCAACAGTGTCGGACGGTCGAGCCACGTGGGCGCCGTTCATCGCCTCTTTCCGTTAAACGGGGCAGGAACGAAACCTGCAGACGTTCGGCGCTGCAACCAAGCCTCCTCGTCAGCGATGGCATCTTTGGTTACGATTCCCGTAGCCTTACCGATTGGAGCCTTTAATGTCAGAAATCAATAAGGAGCAATTCATGTCGGACATCAAAAGCGTACTCGCTGACGCCGAAGACCTTCTCAAGCAAGCCGCTGCCGCAACGGGTGAACGCGCCTCCGAGTTGCGTGAAACCGCGATGTCGCGCCTAAAGCAAGCCAGAGAGAAAGCCGCCGATGCGCAAGTCGTCGTGATCGAACGCGGCAAGAAGGCTGCGCGCGCCACCGATGATTACGTGCACGAGCATCCGTGGGCGTCCATCGGAATCGCGGCCGGCGTCGGCATGGTCATCGGTCTCCTTATCAATCGCCGTTAAGCGTTTCAGGCGGACCCCGTTCGGCAGGCGCCGTGTTTCCGAACCAATGGCCCGTCGCTTGCTAACGGGGTAACCGACGCGATCCGGACTGGCCAGGACGGATCGCCTCAGGCCGAACCGCGAACGCCCTGCCCGGGTACGCGGCTCGACACTCGCGCCGGCCGGCTGCCTCGTGCACCGGCCGGGACCATGAAAGCCGCAACCAACGCGCCCCCGCACCCAAACCATGACGACAGAACGGCTTCCGCGCGACTCCTCCCAAGGACCCTTGCGCCGCATCGTGAGTTCGGTTTTCGCGATCTTCGAAACGCGACTCGAGCTGATCGGCATCGAACTGCAAGAAGAGAAAGAACGGCTGATCGGCGTGCTTTTTCTCGGGCTTGCCGCGATGCTGCTCGCCATGATGGCGCTGATTTCCCTGACGGTGCTCATCGCCATTTTCTTTTGGGACACCTATCGCTGGCAGGCGCTCGGCGGCATTACCTTGCTGTATGCGGTCATCGCGATCATTTGCGGCCTGAGCGCGCGCGGCAAGCTGCGCAGTGCGCCGCATCTGTTCGACGACACGCTCGATCAATTCCGCAAGGATCGCGACATCTTCGACTGATCCGCAACGCGCACGAATTCCCGTCCACGCTGAATCACACATGCCCGTTCGACCATGAGCCAACACGACGACACCAACAAGGCAGGGAAGCGCGAAGTGCAGCAACAGCTTCGCACGCCGCACATGCGCACGCTGCGCAAGGAACTGCTGCTTGCTCGCGCCGATGTCGAGCGCATGGAGCTGCGCCAGGCGACGAACGATCTGCGCGAGTCCGTCGCGCATCTGCCTCTCATCGGGCTGATGGTGTCGGGCAGACGATCCGGGCGCCGCTCGGTGAGGCGCGGCGCAGCGGGAGGCGGCATGGGCAGTTTGCTCGCTTCGCTCAATGCGATGATGAGCGGCCGCGGCCCGGCCGGCGGAAAGTTCGGGTTCCTGTTCAAACAGTATCCGGTGGTCGGCTCGCTCGCTTCGCTCTTGCTGACGCGCCCGGTACGTAACACGGTGCTGCGCGGCGCGAAGCCGTTGCTCAAGTGGGGCGGTCTCGGGCTCGCCGCGTGGGAAGCATGGCGCATCTATCAGCAGATGAAGGCGACGAACACGGAAACGTCGACGAACGCTGTCGATCCGACCGTTTTCTAGGCGCATCATCCCTTCCCCGTCCAGCACGCCGACGACTTCGCCGCATCGAGCGGGGCGGCGGCGTCGGCTAGGCGGTTAGACCTAAGCCCGGTGGCGTCGATGACGAAGACGCCGCATGCGTCGTTCTGCATGACGCCGGATGCGACGGGCGCGGCTTCGATTGCGTAGCCGCCGTTCGTCGCCGATTCCGGCAGCAGCGCGAGCCGATACACCGGCGTTCCGGTCGACGGCGCCTGATCCAGACCGGCGCTCAGCGCAATCGAGTCCGTCCCGGTTTGCGCAAGCCGCGCCGTTTCGATGAACTGCACCGCGCGCTGAAGCGCCGCCGCCGCATCGAGCCGGTGCGTCTTCGCGACATGCGTCCGATATGCCGGAAACCCGAACGTCGCGATAATCGCCGCCACGCCGAGCGCGATCATCAGTTCGAGAAGGCTGAAACCCGCGTGTATCCGATGCCGGTTCTTCATTGCAAAGCTCCCCAGAATGGCTTGGCGACGACGCGCCGCCAGTGTTGCGTGACGATGCCGTCCGCTGAATCGATTCGCATCTGAAGCCAGGCTTCCGACTGCGGCTGCGCGCCGAAACCGCGCGCTCTAACGAGATACGACGCCGACGAGGATTGACCCGAGCGCGTCCACGCTTCGATCAGACATTGCGGCGCGCGCATCGCGTAAGGCCACGCGATGAACGGCGCAATCGCCACCGCAGACGCACCTTCGAACGACGCGCTGAGCCGCCAGCGAGCCGGCTCCTGATTCGGCGATCCCGTCCCGGGCAACGCCGCCGAAAGCATGCGGCTGCAACGCAAAAGCGCGCTGTCCGCCGCATCAAACGCCTGGATGCGTTCGCGGGCGGCCATCGTCGTGCGCGCCGCGACGAGCGATGTCTGCAGCCATGCGCTTGCCGTAACCAGCATCGTCGCGGCCAGCAGCAACACGATCGGCAGGACCGCCCCGCGAGACTTGGATCGCTGCTTCATGCCGGACCTCGACTGCTCGCCGCCGCGTTGCGTATCGCGACGTGCCGCCAGAAGGCCTGTCGCGTGCGGCCGTCATCGGCAATGACGCTCGCGCCGCTGCAATCGACGTAGCTCGTCCTCGGACTGCTCAGCGTGACGAAGCCACGCACGAGCACGCACAGGTCGATTGCATGGACTTCGGGCCATCGGTCGCGCGGAATCGCCGAGGCATCGACGGCGCTGGGCGCGTCCGTCAGCCAGTACTGGATTCGAATGCGTTCGATGCCCTCGACCAGCGGCTGCGCCTGCTTGCCGCCGCCCTCGCAGTACAGTTCCGGCTCGCCGGCCGACGTGCCCCCTTTAGCGTAGAAGCGATTGGTGACGTAGTCGTCGGCGACGGCCTGGCCCAGGCAATCGGTCGGCGCGCCCGTCGATGCGGGCCACGTGGATACGGCGTCCGCCGCGTATCGCACTTGCAGGCCATCCGAGCGGCTCGCCAGCGATTCGCACGACGCCGCCGTGTCCGCGCCGACTACGCGGCCTTGCACGCAGCCGAACAGCGGCGCATCGGCGCGGGTGGATGCGAAGCCCGACATCTGCACATGCTGCGCGATGAGTTCGAGTGCGGCGACGGCGCCGTCGTGGATGCGGGCGGTATCGGCGGCACGCTCGAAAGCAGCCCGCTGCCCGCGATATAACGATAGCGCCGCCACCACGATCAGCAGCCCGAGCGCGAGCGAAATCGTGAGTTCGAGCAGCGTATGGCCGCCCGTGGTGAAGGGACGCTTACTCATCGCGCAAACGCCACGACGATGCACGACGCGCGCGGCTTCGCCTGCGGCTCGGGACAAGGATCGGTGCGATCGTCCGCGCGCCAGCTCACGGTCGCGACGCGCACGCCATCGGCGCGGTCTTGCACGGCGACATCGGCGTCCGGAAGCATCGCCGCCGCCCTCGCCTGCCACTGCGACACGACCGACGCGCGATCCGCGTCGCTCCGAATGCCTTCGACAACTGAATCCGCGATGAGCGCGGCACGCTCGCGCATCAGCGCCGACCGCGCGCCGCGTGCAAGCGCGCTTTGCAGCGCGATGAAGCCGAGCGCAGTAATCGCGGTAATCGACAGCGCAATCATGACTTCGAGCAACGAATCGCCAGCTTGATGCGTCTTCATGCCGGTGCCACGCAGCTCCCCGCCGTCATGCGCGGACGTCCGCCTGCTGCGAGCCGGATGCAGCGCCGAGCCGCCGTATTCGACGCGGCATCCGCGCCGCGCGGAGCGAAATCGAAGCTGCGAAAGCCACCGATGACCTGCCCGGCAGGCGGCGTGAACGAGAGATCGGTCGCCGCGCCGGCAATCGAAATCGACGATACGGCAGGTTCGGCGCGCAACAGCGCGGGCACGCCGTCGCGATCGACAAGAGCGCCCAGCCGCACGACCAGTCCGTGACGCCGTTATCGCAGCTTTTTCCCGACGCGAGGCAGTGCCGCGCGGCGTCGATGCGGCATAGCGTGATGCGCGCGCCCCGGCGCAACGATTCGGCGCGGGCAAGCGAGAGCGTCGAGAACAGCGAGCGCGCGCGGGCATCGACCTGGTCGCGCGTTTGCCAGGCGAAAAACGAGGGCGTCGCGAAGGTCGCGAGAATCGCCATGACGGCGAGCACGACGCAAAGTTCGACGAGCGTGAACCCCGCGATGGATTTGCGGTTCATCTGCATCCCTTATCGATCGAGTTGAACGAAGGTCGAATCTATCGGGAAGCAAGACGCGCCGCCATTAGCCGAACGGCCTAGTGTTCGCGCGGCTTTGCCCCCGGCAGACTACGCGAGGGATTCGGGAAACAGGGAACGGCTCGGGGGGAAGGATGAAACGAGGATCAGCGCTTGCGCGAAGCAGACTTCTTGGGCGCGGAGCGGCGGAATTCGTCGAGCACGTCTTCGAATTCGGAGACGTCTTCGAAGCGCTTATACACGGATGCGAAGCGCACGTACGCGATGGTATCGAGTTGGCGAAGCTCGTTCATCACGAGTTCGCCGAGCCGCTCGCTCTGCACTTCGCGCTCGCCGCTACCCAGCAATTGATATTCGATGCGCGCGACGGCGGCATCGATGGCGTCGGCCGCAACCGGACGCTTGCGCAATGCGAGCTTCATGCTCGCGACGATCTTGCGACGGTCGAACTCCGTGCGGCTGCCGTCCTTCTTGACGACCGACGGCAGCGCCAGTTCGACGCGCTCGTACGTGGTGAAACGCTTGTCGCACGCGGGACAGCGCCGCCGCCGCCGAATGGCCGCGCCGTCCTCCGACACGCGAGAGTCCACGACCTGAGTGTCTTCGTGTCGGCAGAACGGGCAGCGCATTGGCGTACGTCTCGCGAGTTAACGGTAGACCGGGAAGCGCTTGGTCAGCTCGCCCACTTGCGCGCGCACGCGATCGAGCGTTGCCTGGTCTTCCGGATTGTCGAGCACATCCGCAATCAGATTGCCGACGATCTCCGCCTCTTTCGTGCCGAAGCCGCGCGTGGTCATCGCGGGCGAGCCCAGACGCACGCCGCTCGTGACGAAGGGCTTTTCCGGGTCGTTCGGGATCGCGTTCTTGTTGACCGTGATGTGCGCATTGCCGAGCGCCGCTTCCGCTGCCTTGCCGGTGATTTTCTTCGCGCGCAGATCGACGAGCATCACGTGGCTTTCGGTGCGGCCCGACACGATGCGCAGGCCACGCTTGACCAGCGTTTCGGCCAGCACGCGCGCATTGTCGATCACGGCTTGCTGATACGTCTTGAACTCGGGCGCGAGCGCTTCCTTGAACGCGACGGCCTTCGCCGCGATGACGTGCATCAGCGGACCGCCCTGAATGCCGGGGAAAATCGCCGAATTGATCTGCTTCTCGAACTCGGCCTTCATCAGGATGACGCCGCCGCGCGGGCCGCGCAGGCTCTTGTGCGTGGTCGTCGTGACGAAGTCCGCGTGCGGCACCGGGTTCGGATAGAGCCCCGCGGCAACCAGACCCGCGTAGTGCGCCATATCGACCATGAAGTACGCGCCGACGCTCTTCGCGATCTGCGACAGCCGCTCGAAGTCGATGCGCAGCGCAAACGCCGACGCGCCCGCCACGATCAGCTTCGGCTTGTGTTCCCTGGCGAGCGCTTCGGTCTTTTCATAGTCGATGTCTTCGGCTTCATTCAGACCGTAGCTCACCACGTTGAACCACTTGCCCGACATGTTGACGGGCGATCCGTGCGTCAGGTGACCGCCTTCGGCGAGGCTCATGCCCATGATGGTGTCGCCGGGCTTGAGCATCGCGAAGAACACGCCCTGGTTCGCCTGCGAGCCGGAGTTCGGCTGCACGTTCGCGGCTTGCGCGCCGAACAGTTGCTTCACGCGGTCGATCGCCAGTTGCTCGACGATATCCACGTACTCGCAACCGCCGTAATAGCGCTTGCCCGGATAGCCTTCGGCGTACTTGTTCGTGAGTTGCGAGCCCTGCGCTGCCATCACGGCGGGCGAGGTGTAGTTTTCCGACGCGATCAGTTCGATGTGATCTTCCTGGCGGCGGTTTTCCTGCTCGATCGCCTTGAGCAATTCGGGATCGACCTTGGCAAGGGTACTTTCGGCTCTGTCGAACATACGTTTTCCGTGAAATCAGAACAGGTTGACTGGACCGCGCATGAAGGAGCGCCCTTCACGCAAACGCGGAAGACGCTGGACACCGGTTGTGCCATGACGCGACGGATTGGGGAAGACTCCGGTTTCGCGGAACGGACAGCCACCGGCAACGCAGCGACGGCGCGCGGATCTCAGCTGCCCAGGCGAACGGCAAAACGACGCTCCGCGCTTCCTAGTGGGTCGTTCCACCTTGAATCCGAAGATTCTATCGCCAGTCACGCGGGGTTTGAGCGTTGTAGTTTAATGGGCGTCCGGGCTTTAGGCAACCGGCCGCCCGGCCAATGGGCATGCGGCTTCCAAGCTCTCGTGCTGCCGTCCGGAGCACGATCGTTCGCACCCGCAGTTACTTGCCGCGGCGCATCAATGGAAGTACCCTTTGCGCCGTTGCCGGACGCGTGTCCCCACGCGGCCCGGTTCCGTCTATCGCTCCTATCGAACCGGAGTTCGACCATGATCGTCTTCGTCACCGGCGCATCCGCCGGCTTCGGCGCTGCTATCGCGCGCACTTTCGTCAAAGGCGGCCATCGCGTGATCGCGGCGGCGCGGCGCAAAGAGCGGCTCGTCGCGCTATCGCAGGAACTCGGCGATGCCCTGCTGCCCATCGAACTCGATGTGCGCGACGGCAATGCCGTCAGGAAGGCGGTGGCCTCGCTGCCGGAGGCGTTCGCACAGATCGACGTACTCGTGAATAACGCGGGTCTCGCGCTCGGTCTCGAACCTGCGCAGCGCGCGAACCTCGAAGACTGGCAGAACATGATCGACACGAACTGCGCGGGTCTCGTCGCGGTTACGCACGCCGTCCTGCCGGGCATGGTCGAACGCAGTCGCGGACACGTCTTCAACATCGGATCGGTCGCGGCGACATACCCCTACCCCGGCGGCAACGTCTACGGCGCGACCAAGGCGTTCGTGCGCCAGTTCAGCCTGAATCTGCGCGCCGACCTCGCGGGCACCGCGCTGCGCGTCACCGACATCGAGCCCGGCCTCTGCGGCGGCACGGAGTTCTCCAATGTGCGCTTCAAGGGCAACGACGAAAAAGCAGCAGCCGTCTATAAGGACGTGCAGCCGCTCACAGCCGAAGATATCGCCGATTCCATTTACTGGATCGCCACGCGCCCCGCTCACGTGAATATCAACGCGATCGAACTGATGCCCGTCGCGCAAACGTTCGGACCGTTGCAAATTCACCGCGGCTGACGCTGCAAAGTGCCTGAGGATTTGGCGGGCGCGCAGCGGGTTCCGGTAAAATGCCGCCGATGAATATTTGTCAAAAAGCAAGCCATAGTGGGCCGGTCGGCCCCGGCGCGAGCAGGATGGCGCAAAGGTGAGCGATCCGTTGTGAGCAATCCGTTGATTTTCGAATGGCCGATTCGCGTGTATTACGAGGACACCGACGCCGGCGGCATCGTTTTCTATGCGAACTACCTGAAGTTCTTCGAGCGTGCGCGCACCGAATGGCTGCGCGCGTGCGGCATCGACCAGCAGCGTCTCGCGGATTCCGACGGCGTCGTGTTCGTCGTGAAGCGGACGTCCGTCGATTATTCGGCGCCCGCGCGGCTCGACGATGTGATTCGCGTGGTCAGCCGCATCGAGCGGCTCGGGCGTGCATCGGTGGATTTTCATCAGGAAGCGTGGCGCGACGGCGTTCTGCTCGCAACCGGTGATATCCGCGTGGCTTCGGTGAATCGCGCGTCGATGCGGCCCGCCGGCATTCCCGAACCGGTGCTCGACGGATTGAAACGCGGTTCGCATGCGAATATCGCGATCGCCGGACACCCCTTGCCGCCCGAAAGCGGATCGAGCCGTGCTTAGCCAGGTAAAGACAATCGAAAACGAGCCGGCCGCCACGCGGCTTTCGTTTTACTCACCCCTGATTTACGAAAGCGTGATGCGCTTCTGACCCGGCGCCTTTTCCGGGACGCAACAGCAGACCTCTATGAACAATACACAAGACTTGTCGATCGTTTCACTCGTCGTCCACGCGAGCGTCCTCGCTCAGGCCGTGATGGCGTTGTTGCTGCTTTTATCGCTTCTTTCGTGGACCTTCATCTTCCGCAAGTGGTTCGCCATTCGCCGTGCGCGCGCGCAAACCGAGCGTTTCGAACGCGATTTCTGGTCGGGCGGGGATCTGCAGGCGCTGTATCAGAGCGCGGCGAACAATCGCCACACCATCGGTGCGCTGGAGCGTATCTTCGAATCCGGCATGCGCGAATTCCTGAAGGGCAAAGAGCGCCGCATCACCGATCCGGGCGCGATCCTCGACGGTTCGCGCCGCGCGATGCGCGCCGCGTTTCAGCGCGAAATGGACGTGCTCGAAGCCAATCTCGCGTTTCTCGCGTCGGTCGGCTCGGTCAGCCCGTATATCGGTCTGTTCGGCACGGTGTGGGGCATCATGAATTCGTTCCGCGGTCTCGCCAACGTGCAGCAGGCGACGCTCGCGAACGTCGCGCCGGGCATCGCTGAGGCGCTCGTCGCCACCGCGATCGGCCTCTTCGCCGCAATTCCGGCGGTCGTCGCGTACAACCGCTATTCGCATGACATCGATCGCCTGGCGATCCGCTTCGAGACCTTCATCGAAGAGTTCTCGAACATCTTGCAGCGCCAGGCGCACTAACAGGAGTCCGCGATGGCAGGCCCGATTCGTTCCAGCATGCGCGGCGGCTCACGTCGCGCGATGGCCGACATCAACGTCGTGCCGTACATCGACGTGATGCTCGTGCTGCTCGTCATCTTCATGGTGACCGCGCCGCTCGTGTCGCCGTCGATCATCAATCTGCCGACGGTCGGCAACGCGCAGCCGCAAGAACAGCAGCCGCCGCTCGTCATCAACATCAAGGCCGACGGCAGCATGAACGTGCGCTACAAGGAAGAAGGCGGCGCGACGCAAGAGCAGAAGATGACGATGGCCGATCTGAACAGCTTCGTGCTCAACCGGCAGGAGCTGCATCCGGATCAGCCCGTCGTGATCGCGGCCGATAAGACGGTCAGATACGAGGCCGTCATGAACGTCATGTCCGATATGAAGGCGCGCGGCGTGAAGCGCGTCGGATTGCTCGTCAAATCGCAATGATCGATCGTCGCACCAGTCAGCCTCAACCGGCGCGTCCCCGTTCCGCGAGGCCCGTTCGCCCGCCGCGCGAGCGCGGCACGGGCAAGGCGTTCGCGCTCGCCGCGGTGATGCATCTGCTGCTCGGCTGGCTGCTTTATCACGGCATCAACTGGCAGAACAACACACCGGCGGGTGCAGAAGCGGAAATCTGGACCGATATCCCGGACATGGCCGCGCCGACGCCGCGTCCCGCTCCCCCGCCGCCTGCGCCGGTCAAGGTGCAGCCCGCGCCACCGCCCGCGAAGGACGAGGAAGCGGACATCGCGTTGCAGGAAAAGAAGCGCAAGCAGCAGGAAGCCGCCGCGCGTGAGGCGCAACTCGCCGAGCAGCGCCGTCAGCAAGAGGCGCGCGAGGAAGCCGAGGCGAAGCGTCAGCAGCAACTGGCCGCTCAGGCCGCTGCCGCTGCGGCCGCGCAAAAGGCGATGCAGGACAAGCAGAAGCAGATCGAGAAACAGCGTCAGGCCGATCTGCAAAAGCAACAGCAGAAGGCGCAGCAAGACAAGGAACGCCAGGAGCAACAGGCCGAAGCACAGAAGGCCGAGCAGTTGAAGGAACAAAAGGAAGCAAAGGAAGCAAAAGCCAAAGCCGACGCGCAGGCCAAGGCGAAAGCCGATGCCGAAGCAAAGGCGAAGGCCGCCGCGAAGGCAAAGGCCGATGCCGAAGCGAAGGCGAAGGTCGATCAGGAACGCAAGGCTCGCCTCGCGCAGTTGCAGGGACAGTTGGGCGGCGGCACGGGAACGAGCGGCGAAGGGCTCGCGAAAAGCGGCACCGGCCGAGGCGCGGGCGGCAACGCCACGTCGCCGGGCTATGCGGAGAAGGTGCAGCGGCGCGTGCGGCCGAACATCCGCTGGGGCGGAGAAACGGCTGGCCTCGAGACCGTGGTGGCCGTGCGCTGCTCCCCTTCCGGCACCTTGCTGTCCGCATCGATCACGCGTTCGAGCGGCAACGAGCAGTGGGACAACGCGGCGCTGCGTGCAGTGCAGAGTTCGGACCCGATGCCGGTCGACATCGACGGCAAGGCGCCCGACCGTTTCACGATCACGCTGCGTCCGGCCGGAGGCTGATCGGGCGGCCGCGAGGCTCGTGGCCGCGTGGGAACGAATCGTGCAACCGGGGGTCTGTTTCTGCATTCCCCAGACACTTGAAAACGCTTTTTTCGGAACCTAAACAGCATGAGTTTGATGACGAAGCTTGGCCTGAGAACGCTGGTCGCATCCTGCCTGATCGCAGCCGGCACTGCCGCACACGCCCAGTTGAACGTGCTCGTCACCGGCGTCGGTTCGACCCAGTTCCCGATCGCGACGGCCAATTTCGCCAACGAGGCGAACTCGCCGCAGCAAGTCAGCGCGATCATTCGTCAGGACCTGCAGAGAAGCGGCAAGTTCACGAACATCGACGCGGGCGGCACGCCGGTTTCGGAGACCGATTCCGTCGATCTCGGCGCGTGGAAAGCCAAGGGCGCGGATGCGTTCGTGTCCGGCAGCGTCACGCGGCTGTCGAACGGACAATACGAAGTGCGCTTCCGTCTCTACGACACGGTCAAGCAGCAGAATCTCGGCGGGCTGTCGCTCGTCAGCGCCGAAAGCGGCCTGCGCATGAGCGCGCACAAGATCGCGGATTACATCTACGCCAAGCTGCTCGGCGGCCGCGGCGTGTTTGCGACGCGTCTGTCGTACGTCATCCAGACGGGCGGACGTTATCAATTGCAGATTTCGGACTCGGACGGCCAGGACGCGAAGATCGCCCTCTCCAGCCCGGAACCGATCATCTCGCCGGCGTGGTCGCCTGACGGCACGAAGGTGGCGTACGTGTCGTTCGAGCGCAAGAAGCCGGTGGTCTACATCCACGATCTGCCGACGGGACGTCGCGTGGTCGTATCGAATCAAAAGGGCAACAACAGTGCGCCGGCGTGGTCGCCGGACGGCCGCAAGCTCGCGGTCGCGCTGTCGCGCACCGGCAATACGCAGATTTTCGAAGTCAACGCGGACGGCTCGAGCCTGCGCCGTCTCACACAAGGCAGTTCCATCGATACCGAGCCGGCCTACTCGCCCGATGGCAGCTCCATCTACTTCACGAGCGACCGCGGCGGCCAACCGCAGGTCTACAAGATGCCGGCGGCGGGGGAAAGCGCCGGCGCGGCCCAGCGGGTCACGTTTGCGGGGAGCTACAACACGAGCCCGCGCGTGAGCCCGGACGGCAAGCAACTCGCGTACATTTCGCGCACTGGCGGCGGCTTCAAGCTGTATCTGCAGGACCTCGCGTCCGGCACGGCGACGGGCCTCACCGACACGACGCATGACGAGTCGCCGAGCTTCGCGGCGAATGGTCAGTACATCCTCTACGCCACCCAAGTGAACGGACGTGGCGTGTTGGCAGCCGTGTCGACCGATGGTCGTACGCGGCAAGTCTTGTCCGTACAGGGCGGTGCGGTGCGCGAGCCGTCCTGGGGTCCGTTCATGCAATAAGTCCAGCAACAACGTTTCACCTACAACGTTCAGCTACAACACAAGGAGAGGTACCATGATGTCGAAACTTCGTATCGGCCTGGCAGTTGCGATGGTCGGCGCATTGGCGGCGTGTCACTCGGGGGTGAAGCTCGATGAAGGCGCAAACAAGGGTGCGGGCACGGCGCAGCCAAATCCGCGTGACGTCCAGACGGTCAATGTCGACCCGCTGAACGATCCGAACAGCCCGCTCGCCAAGCGCAGCATCTATTTCGACTTCGACAGCTACGCCGTGAAGGACGACTATCAGCCGCTGCTGCAGCAACACTCGTCGTACCTGAAAAGCCATCCGGAGCGTCACGTCCTGATTCAGGGCAACACCGACGAACGCGGCACGAGCGAGTACAACCTCGCGCTGGGCCAGAAGCGTGCGGAAGCCGTGCGTCGTGCAATGTCGCTGATGGGCGTGGCCGATTCGCAGATGGAAGCCGTGAGCCTCGGCAAGGAAAAGCCGATGGCGACGGGCCACGACGAGTCGTCGTACGCGCAGAACCGCCGCGCGGATCTCGTGTACCAGCAGTAATCGCAGTACTTTCAGTAACGTAACCAGTCACGGGTGAGTCGCCCTATGTTGTATCGCTTTCCCTTGCTGCGGGTCGCCGCAGCCGCGTGCGTCGTCGGTTCGGTGATGTCGGGCGTGCCCGCGCACGCCGGCGTCTTCGACGACAACGAAGCGCGCAAGGCCGTGCTCGATCTGCGCACGAAGACCGATGGCCTCGCCAATCAGTTGTCGGCTGCGCAGCGCACGATCCTCGATCAGTCCAACCGTATCGACCAGTTGAATCAGCAGGTCGCCACGCTTCGCGGCCAGAACGAGAATCTGGCGAATCAGGTCGCGACGCTGCAAAAGCAGCAGAAGGACTATTACGCCGATCTCGACACGCGCATGAAGAAGTTCGAGCCGCAGCAGCAGACGATCGACGGCGTGACCGGTTCGGTCGAGCCCGGCGAGACGGAAGCGTTCAACGCCGCGTCGACTCAGTTCCGTAACGGTGACTACAAGAGCGCCGCGGCGTCGTTCAAGGCGTTCGTGACGAAGTATCCGCAGAGCCCGTATCAGCCGACCGCGCAGTACTGGCTCGGCAATGCGTTGTATGCGCAGCGCGACTACAAGGGATCGACCGCGATCTGGCAGAACCTGGTGAAGACGTATCCGACGCATCCGCGAGCACCCGAAGCGTTGCTTGCAATCGCGAATAACCAGATCGAGCAGGGTCAGAAAGCGGCTGCAAAGCAGACGCTTCAACAGATCATCTCGCAGTATTCGGGCACCGAAGTCGCGCAGTCCGCGCAAACCAAGATGTCGCAAGTGAAGTAAGCGGAGCTTCGGCTCTCGCGCCTCTCGATGAGGGCGCCCGCAGGCGTGCATGCCTCGGGCGTTTCTCTTATCGATAATAGGCAAGATCGGTTGACAGCATCGGAAATCGCCGATTATAATTTCGCCTCTTTCGGGTCGTTAGCTCAGCTGGTAGAGCAGCGGACTTTTAATCCGTTGGTCACTGGTTCGAATCCAGTACGGCCTACCAAAGAATCAAAAAGGGCTGCGCAATCGCGCAGCCCTTTTTCTTTTGGTGCGCCGCTTTCCTGCCGCATTCGCATAGTCCTCCGCATTAATTTCCCGCCGCCGCTTCGGGACACTCTCTGTCCCGATCCTCCCTATAATCGAGCCATAACTTTCCCGCTCGATCATCATGACCTCCAGCCTCGACGAAGCCATTCTCCGCGTGCTGCCGACGGAACGTGACGCCGTCGCGTGGCTGTCGACGCCCGAAGTGCGCCGGCGGCTCGAGGAGCGCGGGCATCGCGTCGGATACACGAAGAAGGTGCAGCGCCATCTCACCGCACTGGAAGCAGAGTCGCGCGTCATCTCGACGATCAACGGCCGCGAACTGCTGTGGCAGCGCAAGCCGTGGCTGCACGGGCTGCAGGAAGGCGTCGGGTTGATGAGCGCGTCGGAGGCCGTCGCGTTCCACATCCTTCAGCGCTTCGCCGGCAACAAGCTGCCGAACGCCGTGACCAAAGACATCGACCCGCTGTTCCAGGCTGCCCAAGCGCGGCTGTCGCAGGAGAAAGCGGATAGCCGGATCTATCGCGCGTGGGCGGACAAGATCGATTCCGTCGATGGCGCTTTCACGCTGATCCGCCCGAAGCTGCGTCCGGACATCTTCAACACGGTCGCCACCGCGACGTTCTTCGAACGCGAACTGCTCGTGCAGTATCGCCCTGCCTACAAGGGCGAAGGAAGCGCCGATCAGAAGACGAGGCGTCTTTGGCCGCTCGCGCTCGTCGAGTCGGCGGGCGTCATGTACATGGTTGCGCAGGACCCGGGCCGCGCACCGCGCATCGAGCAGGGCGAAACGGAAGCGGCGCGCGCGCTGTATCGGCTGGACCGCATTCGTTCGGTGACGGAGTCCGGCGAGCCGTTCACCTATCCCGAAGACTTCAAGCTGCGCAAGTACATCGAGACGCAACAGGCATTCGACTTCCTGCCCGAGCCGCCCGTACGGCTGGAACTTGCCTTCGAAGGAAGCGCGGGCAATCAGTTGCGCGAATCGCCGATGTCGAAGGATCAGCATATCGACACGCTGCCCGATGGCCGCATGAAAGTAACCGGCACGGTCACGCCCAGTCTCAAGCTGCGATGGTGGCTGCGCGCGCTCGGCGCGGGCGTCGAGATTCTCGCGCCGCGTTCATTGCGCGACGAGTTCGCCGACGATTATCTGAAGCTCGCGAAGCGTTACGCATGAGCGACGAACCCGAGCTCCAGCAAGCCGCAGGCTGGCTGCGCGATGCCGATGGCCTGCTCATCACCGCAGGCGCGGGCATGGGCGTCGATTCCGGCCTGCCGGATTTTCGCGGACCCGAAGGCTTCTGGCGCGCTTATCCGGCATTGCGGCATCACGGGTTCTCGTTCGAACAAATGGCCAATCCTACGGGTTTCACGCGGCATCCGCGGCTGACGTGGGGCTTTTACGGGCATCGGCTCGCGCTCTATCGCGCGACGCAGCCGCACGACGGCTTTCACGTGCTCCGGCGATGGGCCGCGCAAATGCCTCGCGGCGCGTTCGTGTTCACGAGCAATGTGGACGGCCAGTTCCAGCGCGCGGGCTTCGCACCGGAACGCGTCGCGGAATGCCACGGCTCGATTCACGCGATGCAATGCATCGATGCCTGCACCGGCGATATCTGGCCCGCCGACGCTTTCCATCCTGTCGTCGATGAGACGCGCTGCGAGCTCGTCAACTCGCCGCCGATGTGTCCGCATTGCGGGCGTATCGCGCGTCCGAATATCCTGATGTTCGGCGACTGGAACTGGATCGACACGCACGCCGCCCGTCAGGAGCAGAGGCTAGCCGCATGGCTTCAGGGCGTGACGCGGCTCGTGGTCGTCGAGATGGGCGCGGGCCGCGCATTGCCGACCGTCCGACGCTTCAGCGAGCGCCACGGCCCGCTCGTGATCCGCATCAATCCGCGCGAGCACGGCATTGCGCCGGGCGTGGGCGTCGGCATTGCGGGCGGCGCAAAGGAAACGCTGCTGCGCCTCGATCAGCTCATGTAGCGCACGTTGACCTGCGGCCCGAACACGTCGCGCACCATGCCGACGAGATGATCGTGGTGGCTCAGGAAGATCACCTGCGTGCGCTTCGCCAGATGCGCGAGCACGCGCAGACCGGCGCGGGCGCGGGCATCGTCGAAATTGATGAAGAGATCGTCCGCGACGAACGGCAACGCCGATGCCTTCTCGCCGTGCTCCTCGAGCGCCGCGAGCCGCAGCGCGAGATACAACTGATCCCGCGTGCCCTCGCTCATGCCGCCGATTTCGACATGCTCGCCGCTCGCCGCTCTCACGGCGGCCAGCGCCATCGGCTGGCGATCGTAATCGACGACGAGCCGCGCGAACGCGCCCAGCGTCAGCTCGGAAAAGATGGCGCTCGCACGCGAGAGCATCGGGCCTTGCCGGCGTTCGCGGTATCGGTCGATCGCCCATTTCAGCAGCGTCGACGCCGTCTCGACCTTGACGAAGCGCTCGGCTGCGTCGGCCATCGCGGACAGCGCTTCCTGGCGTTTGGCCTCGGCGCGCGCGGCGTTCGCTTCGCCGGAAATGGCATCGAGTTCGCGCTTCGCGGCGGCCAGCTCGGCGGCGAGTTTGGTCGATGCGTTCACCGACTCGTTCAGCGCCCCGCCGATCAACGAAAGCTCCGCCTCGACGCTCGCGATGTCCGCGCCCTCCACCTCCGCGATGAGCACGTCGAGCGTCAGCCCGTCGCCGCCCTTGATGAACGCATCGCGCGCATCGTTGACAGCCGCGGTCAGTTCGCGCTTGCGCGTGGACCTCGCGATGCGCGCCGCGAGTTGATCCGGCGTATCGACGCCCGCGAGTGCGTAAAGCGGCCGCAGGCTCGCGCGCGCTTCCTCCACACCGGCTTTCGCCGCGCTCATCTGCCCGTTCGCCGCCGCGAGTTCCTTCGCGATGCGCTCGGCTTCCGCGCGCGCGGCGCAGGCGCTGTCGAGGCGCGTCGACAATTCGAGCGAGATTCCGTGCGCTTCGAGCGTGGCGAGCTCGCTGTCGACCTGTCCCGCCAGTCGCACCGCGTTCGACGCCAACGCCGCCAGGGACGCACGCATTACGTCGATCTGACCGGCGCGTATCGCATCCACTTGCGCGAGCTGCTCGCCGATTCTCTTCACGATGCCGATGGCCGTTTCCGCCGCCGACTGGGAATCCGCCGCAACGGCGACGCCCGCCTTCCCGACCGCCGCCGACCATTCGCCTTGCCAGCGCGCGAACGCTTCATGCGCGGCCTTCGCCGTGGACTGGCGGGCGACGCTCTCGGCGCGCGCCGTGTCCAGTTGCCCGCTGACATGCCGACGCGTGAGCGCCGCCGCATCGATTGCGCTGATGTGCGTTTCCGCGATGTCGCATAGCGTGTCGAGTCGCGCGGACGTATCGATGGCGACGTTCGCATCCGCAAGGTGGCGCGCGAGGTCGTCGCGACGCGCGGCGGCATCGGCGGATTCGCGGGCGAGCTCGGCCGTGTGCCTGTCCAGTGTTTGCGACGCGGCCAGCGCCTGTTCGCGGCGCGCGAGCCACGAAGGAACGTCGTCGAGCGCCATGTCCGCGATCTGCGATTGCACGGCGAGCGTGCGCCACAATGCGTCGAACGCTTCGAGCGCGGCCGTCGCGTCGCGTTGGGACTGCCGACGGCGCTCGACGGCCTGTTCGTCGGCGGATACGCGGCGCTTGAGCGCGGCCAATTGCGTCGACTGGCCGACCGAACCGAGCTGGCGATCGGCGAACTCGTCCGCCGTGCGCATTGCGGTTTCGAACGTCGGCGCGCCGCTCGCAAGCGTCACTTCGCCCGACCGGATCGCGAGCCATGCCGCGTCGCGCGCGCCGCGTGCATCGCGCACTTCGTCGCCGGTCACGACGCGATGCGTCTCCACGAAGTCGCCGAGTTCCGTTCGCGTGTCGTCGAGCGTGTCTTGCGCTTCCTTCAGGCGATCGACGGCCACTGCGACCCGCGACGCGAGCGATTGCCGCTCATCGCGCATCGCCGCGATGCGTTCGGCCGCGGGCAAGGTCATCGCCTGCAATTCGGCGAGCGGGCGCGTCCACTTGCCGAGCGATGCCAGCCCCGCTTGCAGCGCGTGTTCGGCCTCGCGGCGGGCATCGCCGAGGCGGCGCTGCGTTACGTCGGTATCGCGATATTTCTGGGCGGCACGCACGGCCGCGCGCAAGCCGGGCGCCACGTCCGTGTTTGTGCTTGCCGCGAGGCGCGCTTCGAGCGCAGCGATTTCGGCGATCCCTTCTTCCACCGCCTGCATCGCATGACGCGCGGCAAGCTCGAGCTCGCCCCGTTCGAGCATGAGGCTCGACACCGCCTGCAACGCGAGCGGCCCCGGCAGCGAGCGGCGCGCGCCGGCTTCGTCCTGCGGCCAGCCGAGCTGCGCGCAGTCTTGCGCGATCTGCCGCAGACGCGCGGCGACTTCCTGTTCGAGCCGCGCGATCTCGTCGGCGTGATTCACGCACTGATGCCGCGTCGCTTCGAGCGCGCGAATGTCCGCTTCGACTGCGAGCAGCGTCTCATCGATGCGAATCTCGCCCAACTCCTTCTTTAATTGCCCGACGTCGTTCGCGTGCAGATCGAACGCGGTCTGCGCGGAGGCGAGGCGTGTCAGCGCGTTCTGCAACGTGGCTTCGGCGTTGGCGGGAAGATCGGCCGTATCGCCCAGTTCGTTGAGTTCCGCCGACTTCTCGCGCCACACGTTCAGATACGGCGCAACGCGACGGATGCGTTCGAGCCGCGCCCGCTTCGCTTCGAGTTCGGCGCGACGCATTTCCTGCTCGCGGCTGCGCTCCTGCACGTCTTCGACCGCGCCGTGCGCGCGACGCCACTGCGCGGTACGCACGCTCGCGGTCTTCAATTCGGCGCTCGCTTCTTCGTATTGCTTGAGGCCGATGTAATACGCGCGCTCGCCGGACTTGCGCTTCGCCCAGAGGCTGTCGGCTTCGTCCGCAAGGCGCTGGCGCACTTCGCCGAGGCTCGCGATGCCCGCCGCCGACTGGAACAGCACCTGGCCGACATCGCTCGACGCATCGAGGATGCTCTGGCCGCCACGGATCAGCGCGGTGTGATCGAGGCAATACATCTGCTCGAAGAAGCTCTTGTCGGCGGTGCCGAGAAAAGGCGCGAGCGCGTCGGCGGTGAGCGCGTCGCCATTGGGCGTGACGAGCGGCGACTTGCGGCTCTTCGTGCGATGAAACGCAATGCCCGCTCCGTCCTTCTGGAGCTTTGCGCCGAGCCGCAGATCGCTCTGCGGATGCTGAAACGCAAGCGACGAGCTATGCGGCATGCCGAAGAGCAGTTCGGAAATGGCCGTTTTGATTGTCGATTTACCGGCTTCATTCGGGCCGACGACGAAATGAAAGTCCTGCTCCGCCGATGGAAACTCGACGGCATGGTCCGTGAACTTGCCGTAGCGGATGAGATCGAGCTGACTGATGCGCATGCGTTACTCCGCGTCCGCGAGTTGCGCGATGAGACCGGAGCGCACTTCGCTCACGAGCTTTGCGAGATCGCCGTCGCGCACGTATTCGAGTTCGGGCACGGACTTCTGCAATTCGGCCGGCGCCTGCGACGCCAGCGTGATCAGCCGCTCTTTCAGCATCGCGAGGAATTCGGGATCGGATTCGGCTTCGATCAAAAGGCCGTGAAGGTCGGCGAGCGCATCGGCGGCGCCGTCTGCGTTCGATGCTCCGAGATCGCGCGCGATCGGCTGCGTCGCCACTTTCACTTTCTCGAGCCACAGGCTGTCGTGGCTGATCGCCGCGATCTGCGCGAGCACTTCGGCGCGCAGTTGCGTCGCGTTGGCGAAGAGTTCGCCGTGCGCCTTCGTCGCGCCGGTGATCGTCACGCGCACCGCGTGCGGCACCGGCCGCTCGGCCTGTTCGATCAGCGCTTCGAGGGCACGCCCCGCCGCGCGCGCGACTTCATCGAGCGTGGCCAGGTCGGATGCATCGATCGTGACGGATTCCCAGCGCAATACGTCGATGAAAAGCCGCTCGACGCTCACTTCCTCCGATTCGGACACGTTTACGATGACCGCGCCGCGCCTGCCCGTCTCGCGAATGTTGCGCCCTTGCAGATTGCCGGGAAATACGATTGTCGACGACTCGTCCCACATCGCGAATTCGTGCACGTGACCGAGCGCCCAGTACTGATACTCGCGCGCATGCAGTTCGGCGACGGTACACGGCGCGTAGTTCGCATGCGCCGCCGATCCTTCGAGCGCCGTATGCAGCACGCCGATGTTGAAGTACCCGTCCACCGGCGACGGATACGCGCTCGCCAGATTTGCCGTCACCGCCTTGTCCTTGAAGCTGTGACCGTGCAGCGCGACCTTGAGCGCGTCGATGCGATAGGTCTGCGGCTTTCTCGTCGAAAACGTGTGGACGTTGTCGGGTAATTGAAGCTGGCTCGTCATCTCGCTTTCGGCGTCGTGGTTGCCGTAGAGCACGTAGACGGGAATGTTCGCGCGGCGCAGCTTGCCCATCTCCTTGCAGAAGAAGATGCCGGTGTTGTGATCGCGCCAGGTGCCGTCGTAAAGATCCCCGGCGATGACCATGAAATCCACCTGCTCGTCGATGGCAATCGACACGAGCTTCGAGAACGCCTCGCGCGTCGCGTTGCGCAGCATGTCGGCGGGTGCGTCGGCGTAGGCGGACAGGCCGTGCAGCGGGCTGTCGAGATGAATGTCGGCCGCGTGGATGAAGCGCATCGCGTTGTCTTCCCCTTGAGTGTTGGTGTCGCGCTCGATGCATCCGGACGACGATGCTTGCACGCAGTCAGGACAGCTCGCGTCTCGATCGAACGCGCATAGCGGCATCGGTAAGAGACGCGATGTGTCCCTGCGCAAACGGACAATCGTCGAAGATCAACACGAAGCGAGGTCTACCGATGACAAGTCCCTACACCACGCATACCGTCGATGCCGCCATCGTTCATCTGGAACGTGTCCTGTCGGCTGAAGGCGCGAATTCGCTGTTCGGCCAGACCTACTGGCGCACGCGCGTGCAGCAGGTCAGCGCGACGCACGGCCTGCAGCGCAATCAGCGAATGCGGCTCGACCGGCTGATGACCCGGCTCGCCGATGCTTCCCGCGCCGGGCGGCCACGATGAGCGCGGCTACGCACGCTCCACGGCCTGCGCAAGCGCAACGAATTCCGCGACCGGCACTTCTTCGGCGCGGCGCGCGAGATCGAATCCGAGCGCGTCGAAGTCGATGCGGTCGCGATACGCGGACAGGTTGTTGCGCAGGACCTTGCGGCGCTGGGCGAACGCAGCCTTGACCACGTCGCTCAGCACTGCGTCGTTCACGGCCGGCAATTCATGCGGCGCGAACGGAATCATGCGGACAATCGCCGAGTTCACTTTCGGCGGCGGATTGAACGATTCAGGCGGCACGTCGATCAGCTTGTCCATCACGTAGCGGTACTGCAGCATCACCGACAGGCGGCCGTAGTCCTTGCTCGCCGGCTCCGCGATCATGCGCTCGACGACTTCGTCCTGAAGCATGAAGTGCTGATCGATGACCTTCGGCGCGAACGCCGTCAGGTGGAACAGCAGCGGGCTCGAAATGTTGTACGGCAGATTGCCGACGATGCGCAGCGTCGGCTTTTCGCCGTCGAGCGCGAGCGAGCCGAAGTCGAAGTCGAGCGCATCGGCGGAATGCACGACGAGCTTGTCGCCGAAGCGCTTTTCTAGGCGGCCGATCAGATCGCGGTCCAGTTCCACCGCATGCAGCGGCGATTCCGGCGTGGACAGGCGCTCGATCAGCGGCTCGGTCAGCGCGGCAAGCCCCGGGCCGATCTCGACCATGCGCTCGCCGCGCTTCGGCGCGATGGCATCGACGATGGAATCGATCACGCCCTGGTCGACGAGAAAGTTCTGGCCGAAGCGCTTGCGCGCGAGGTGGCCTTGGTGTTTGGTGGACATACTCGTTGGAATGAATGCGCGTGCGGTCAGACGCCGCGCTTGTGACGCGCCATCGTGACGGCGGCGTCGATCGCGGCGATCAAGCTGCCCGCGTCCGCGCGCCCGGTGCCGGCGAGATCGAGCGCGGTGCCGTGATCCACCGACGTGCGGATGATCGGCAAGCCGAGCGTCACGTTGATGCCCTCGCCGAACGTCGCGTACTTGAGCACCGGCAGGCCTTGATCGTGGAACATCGCGAGCACGCAATCGGCGTCTTTCAGATAACGCGGCTGAAATAGCGTGTCAGCGGGATAAGGGCCCGGCGCATCGATGCCGAGCGCGCGGGCGCGTTCCAGCGCAGGCGCGATGACGTCGATTTCCTCGCGGCCCAGATAGCCGTTCTCCCCCGCGTGCGGATTCAGGCCGGTCACGAGAATGCGCGGCGCGGCGAGGCCGAAATGCGCGCGCAGGTCGTGATGGATGATGCGCAGCGTATCGACCAGTCCGTCGACGGTGATTGCGGCGGAAACGTCCTTGAGCGGCAGATGCGTCGTGGCGAGCGCGACGCGCAGCGGGCGCTGGCCCGTGCCGGCGAGCATCATCACGACGCGCGGCGTGTTCGTGCGCTCAGCGAGATATTCGGTGTGGCCGGTGAAAGGCACGCCGGCATCGTTGATCGTGCTCTTTTGCAGCGGCGCGGTGACGATGGCGTCGAAGCGGCCCGCAACAGCGCCGTCGATGGCGGCATCGAGCAAGCCGAGCACGTAGCGTCCGTTGGCGGCATCGAGCTTGCCCGCCTGTGCCGGCGCCGCGAGCGCATGATGCTCGATCTGGACCGGCTCGCCGCTCGCGGGCCAGGCGCCGCCCGCCCGCGCTTCGAGCAATGCGCGGTCGCCGAGCACGACGAATCGCACCGACGGCCAGCGCGATCGCGCTTCGCGAAGCGCCACCGCCGTGAGTTCCGGACCGACGCCCGCCGGCTCGCCCGTCGTGATGGCGACGGTGACGGCGGCGGTTTCATCCGGATGCGCGGCGGCGTTCATCGGGCTTATTGCTGCGCTTCCTGCGCAGCGATGCCTTTGTATTGCACGTAGGCGGTGTCGCGCAGTTCACGCAACCAGTCGGAGTACGCCTGCTCGGCCTTGCGCTGACCGATCGCCTGACGCGCGATGTCGAGCTGTTGCGTCGCCGATCCTTCGGCTTCGCGGCGGCTCAGCACCTGGATCAGGTGATAGCCGTACTCGCTGCGCACGGGATCGCTGACCGCGCCGTCCTGCAGGTTGTTCATCGCGCGCTCGAACTCAGGAACGGTTTCGCCCGGGCTGATCCAGCCGAGGTCGCCGCCCTGCGATGCTGACCCGTCTTGCGAATACGTGCGGGCGAAGTTCGCGAAGTCGCCGCCCGACGCGACTTGCTGCTTGATATCGAGCAGCTTCTGGCGCGCCGACGCTTCCGACATGCCGTCCGACACGCGCAGCAGGATGTGACGCACGTGCGTCTGAACCAGCTTCGGCGCATCGGCTGCGGTGCCCTGGCTCGCGCGGCGATCGACGAGCTTGATGATCTCGAAACCGCCATCGGTGCGCAGGAGCGTCGGCACGACCTGGCCCGGACGCAGCGTCGACACCGACGAGACGATGCCCGCCGGCAACGTGCCCGGCGCGCGGAAGCCGAGATCGCCGCCCTTGGCGGCGTCGGTGTCCTGCGAGTTCTGCTTCGCCAGCTTCGCGAAGTCTTCGCCCGCCTGCGCCTGCTTGAGCACGGCGTCGGCCTTGCTCTGGACGGCGGCGACTTCCGACTGCGGCGCGTCCGGAGCCAGCTTGAACATGATGTGCTGGAGGTGAAGATCGCTCGCGTTGCGCGAGCCCGGCCCGCGCTGGCTTGCGATGTAGTTCGCCACTTCGCCATCGGACACGGTGACCTTGCTGTCGACTTCCTTCTCGCGCAGCTTCGAGAGCGTCAGTTCCGTGCGCGCGTCGCGCATGAACGTGGCCCAGGTCACGCCTTGCGCCTCGATGCGCGAGCGGTAGACGTCGAGCGTCATCTGGTTCTGCTGCGCGAGGCGCTGCAGCGTGCGGTTGACGGTGGCGTCGTCGATCACGATGCCGTCTTCCTTCGCCCGCTGCAACTGGATGCGCTCGAGCACCATCTGGTCGAGCACCTGCTGACGCATCTGTTCGACGGGCGGGACCGGCGCGTTTTGCTGCTTGAGCCGCTGCGCGATCAGGCTCGTGCGCTCTTCCAGTTCGCGCTGCGTGATGACGCCGTCATTGACGACCGCGACGACGGAATCCGCGATCTGCACATTGCGATTCGACAACGCCTGCGCACCGGCCGGCGAACTCACCATCAGCGCCGCGGTGAGCGCGGCGGCGGCCATTGCCGTCGATCGAAACAGTTTCATGTTTGCCACAGATACTCCATCAAATCCACACTTGACCCATTCGTGCGCTCGCGTGTGCTCGGGCGGCGAACGGGGATGCTGTCAGAGAACGCCTGCTTCCCGCCTCACTCGTAGTCGCTGAAGCGAGCGAGCGGCGGAGCCGACGGCGGCGGCGGCTGGTAACCCTGCACGCTGGCGCGGAACGCGCTGACGAGACCGTTGTCGACCTTGGACAAGCCCTTGAACGTGATCTGCGCAAGCACGCGCGTGCCGGACGAAGGCTGACCGCTCGTGTTCACGCCGTTCGCGTAACGCTGCGCGCCGAAGCCGAACGCCCAGCAGTCGGCATCGTACTGGAAGCCCACGAGGCCGTCGACGAGACGGTGGCTTGCGAGATCATAATTGACACGCGCCACGGCATACAGGCGATTCGTCAGCGGCCATTCGCCGGACACGAGAAGCTGGTTGATCGGCTCGTTCACCAGCGTGGTCTGGTTCGAGCGCGTGTACCGGTAGCCGACGTTGATCACCTTGCGCGCGGCCGGGCTGTACGCGAAACCGATGCTCGAACGCACGAGCTGGTTATTGTCGACATTATATTGGAACGCCGTTTCCGAGGCGAAACCCGCGCCCAGCTTGATTGCCGCGCCGGCGATGAGGTCCGAGTGCTTGGCCTCGTTGATCGGCTGGTCCTGCGAGATCGTGACGCGCTGGCTCGTGAAATAGTACTGCTGCGCGATCACGAAACGCGCGCGCTCGTCGCCCGTCGCCGGATTGATGAAGCGCGTCGTCAGGCCCGCCGTCAGACGGTTCGCATCCGCGATGCGGTCGTTGCCGACGAACGTGTTCGGCGTATAGATTTCGGCGAGCCCGAAGTCGGCTTCGGCGGTATCGAAGATCGGCGCGAAGTCCTGATTGCGATACGGCGTATAGACATAGTAGAGCCGCGGCTCCAGCGTCTGAATGTAGTCCTGCCCGAAAAGCCGCACCGAACGGTCGAACACGAGGCCGGTGTCGAGGCTCAACGTCGGGATCGATTCGGTGAAGTTCTTCGGCTGATTCGCCGGCGTGAGCGGCTGCCCCGGAACCGGTCCGGTCGCAATGTGGCTCAGGTCGTACGACGCGAAGTGCCATTGCACCTTCGGCGTGAAAAAGTAGCCCGGCGCGTTGATCCCGTAGCTCAGGTACGGGTTGAAGTACATGCGCTGACCGTCGGTCGCGCCTTCCTGCGTGATCGTGAAACGCGTGAAGTCCGCTTCCGCGCCGTAGTCGAAACCACCGACGTTGTACTTGTTGTACTGCACGTTCAACTGCGGTTCGCGCGCGTACGGCGGAATGGACGGCTGCAATGTCTGCCAGCGTTGTTCGCGTGCGAGCACGGACCACGGGCCGTTGTTGTACGTGAGCCCCGCTTCCTGCTGATACAGCAGTTGCGTGCCGTTCAGGAACTGATTCGACGCGTTGCCGAGGTCTTCCGGATATTGATCGTCGGAGACCTTGTTGTAATTCACGTACGCGCCGAACCCGCCGCCCAGGTTCTGGCGATGCTGCCAGAAGATCGCATAGCGGTTCGTATGCGTCTCGCGGTCGTTCGGCAGATAGTCGACCGTAAGCGTGCCCGAATACGTGGGCGACAGATAACGATAATTCGCCTCGCCCAGCACGCCCCGCCGGGACATGATGCGCGGCGTGATCGTCAGATCGCGGTTCGGCGCGATGTTGAAGTAATACGGGATCGTCGCTTCGAAGCCGGTCGTCGAGCTGAGCGAGAACGTCGGCGGCAAGAGACCGCTGCGGCGATCGCCCGTCAGCGGAAACGAGAGCCACGGGCTCGCGAACACCGGCACGCCCTGGAAGAACAGCACGCCGTTATGCGCGACGCCCTCTTCGGAGCCGGTATCGAAATCGAACGACGAACCCTTGATGTACCACGACGGGTCCGCTTCGCATTGGCAGGCGGTATACGTGCCGTGATCCACGCGGGCCCGCTCGTTATCGATCAGGTCGATGCGTTCCGCGCTGCCCGAGCCGCCCGTCAGATTGAAGTGGTACTTCGGGTTCGTCATGAACCCTTCGTTCGAACCCACCTTGAGGTGCGCTTCCGGTCCCACGAACGACACGCCGTTGTTGATCAGCCTGACATTGCCGAAAGCATCGGCCATGTCCGTATCCTGATCGTAATGAAGCGCATCGCCCTTGATGACCGTGACCGAGCGGCGCACTTCGGCCGCGCCCTTCGCGGCCATGTCTTCGTCGGACGTGCCGGTGGTCTTGTCGCCGAGCAGAAAGGTCGTGGGCTGCTGGCCGCTTTTCAGCGGGCGTTCGAGCAACTGCGGCGCGAGACGCAGGCTGCCGGGGCCGTCGAGCGGCTGCGCGTCGGCAGCGGGGTCGACGAGTTGTGCGTGCGCGAGAGCGGGCATCAGGCCCGGAACGGATAGCAGCGCGGCGACGAGCCGCCGCCTGCGTGGCTGAGCATCGCCCTGGATCTTCGATACGGGAAACTGTCGTGGCGGCATGTATGGGTGGCGGTTCGATTCCTTTCGCGTCACGCGCCCGATGCCGCCGCGTGAGCGGCCGCGCTTCGCCCGCGTCAATGCCGTGATCGAACTCGACGGTCCGTGGCCATGCAGGGACGACACTCGATCGGACGTTGACGCGGCACGGTCGTCGGCGCCTGGCGCCAGGCGCGAACAGCTAGCTCAAGGATCGCTTAAAAAAGTCGTGGGGTATTATATGGCAAGATGTTTTGCCTCTCGAATTTATGACGCACATTCCCGCCGACGCCCGCCTCGATCAACTCCGTTCCTGGCTAGAGACTTACGCCGACCGCTATCGGCTCGACCTTGCCACGCTCGCGCCCGCCTCCGCCGATGCGAGCTTTCGCCGGTATTTCCGGCTCACGAGTGAATCGGAGCATGGCGGCACGGTGATCGCCGTCGATGCGCCGCCGCCCGAAAAGTGCCGCGAGTTCGTGCAGGTCGCAGGGCTGCTCGAAGCGGCCAACGTGCATGTGCCGAAGATTCTCGAAGCCGATTTCGACGCCGGCTTCATGCTCGTCACCGATCTCGGCACGACCACTTATATTTCCGCACTCGACGAAAAGAACGCGCGCCCGCTGATGCGCGCAGCCATCGACACGCTGATCCGCTTCCAGCAGACCGCGCGCGAAGGCGTCCTGCCGCCGTTCGACGAAGCGTTCCTGCGCCGCGAGATGGAGTTGATGCCCGAGTGGTTCATTGGCCGCCATCTGGGCCGCGAAGTTACCGCCGACGAGCGCAAGACGCTCGACGACACATTCGCGCTGCTCGTGCAAAGCGCGCTCGCGCAGCCGCAGACCTTCATGCTGCGCGACTTCATGCCTCGCAATCTGATGGTGTGCGAACCGAATCCCGGCGTGCTGGATTTCCAGGATGCGGTGTACGGGCCGATCACCTACGACATGGCCTCGCTCGTGCGCGACGCATTCATTAGCTGGGACGAGGAGTTCCAGCTCGATTGCATCGCGTATTACTGGGAGCGCGCGAAAAAAACGGGGCTTCCCGTCGATCCCGATTTCGGCGAGTTCTACCGGCAACTCGAATGGATGGGCCTGCAGCGGCACATCAAGATCATCGGGCTGTTTGCGCGCATTCATTATCGCGATGGCAAGCCGCGCTATCTCGCGGACCTGCCGCGTTTCATCGGCTATGCGCGCAAGGTCGCCGAACGCTACGCGCCGCTGTGGCCGTTCGCACGCCTGCTCGATTCGCTGGAAGGCCGCGCGGTCGAAGTCGGTTACACCTTTTGAATTCACGATGACACACGCTTTGAAGA
The DNA here is from genome assembly GCF_031450805.1 of Caballeronia sp. LZ016. NCBI lineage: Bacteria > Pseudomonadati > Pseudomonadota > Betaproteobacteria > Burkholderiales > Burkholderiaceae > Caballeronia > Caballeronia sp. LZ016. Next base: position 1,368,393 of record NZ_JARTVY010000001.1, on the reverse strand, counting down.
CGGCGATGATCTTCGCCGCCGGCCGCGGCGAACGCATGCGCCCGCTCACCGATACCTGCCCCAAACCGCTGCTCGAAGCGGGCGGCAAACCGCTCATCGTCTGGCAGATCGAGCGGCTTTCGGCGGCGGGCATCGAAAGCATCGTCGTCAATCACGCCTGGCTCGGTGAGCAGATCGAAGCCGCGCTCGGCGACGGCTCACGCTGGGGCGTCGAACTTCGTTATTCGCCGGAAAACGAAGCGCTGGAGACGGCGGGCGGCATCGCGCAGGCACTGCCGCTGCTCGGCTCCGGCGTGTTCATCGCGGTCAGCGGCGACGTGTTCTGCGACTTCGACTACGCCACCTTGCGCGAGCGCGCGAATTCGCTCGCTTCAGATGCGACGCCCGGCATGCACCTCGTCATGGTGCCGAATCCGCCGTTTCATCCGAAAGGCGATTTCGCGTTGATCGACGGAAGGCTCGCGCTCGACGGCGAGCCACGCTTCACGTTCGGCAACATCGGCCTGTACGACACGCGCATGTTCGGCGATCTCGCGCCCGGCACTCGGCGCGCGTTGACGCCTTACTACCGCGAGACCATCGGTGGCGGACGGGCAACCGGCGAGCTTTACACGGGCCGCTGGGAAAACGTCGGCACGCCGGCGCAACTTCAGGCGCTCGACCAGGAACTGTGCCAGCGCTGACGCGGACGCGGCCCGGATTGGGACGCATCCGATGGTAAAATGCGCGGTTCTCCCGTCTTTTCCTTCCAGCCGCAAGCGGCAGCCGACACGCCATCATGTCCGATACCCGTCCCGATACCCTCTTTGCGCTCACCGCGCTTTCGCCGCTCGACGGCCGTTACGCCGCCAAGACCGAAGCTCTGCGTGACTGGCTTTCCGAAGCCGCTTTCATGCGCCATCGCGTGACGGTCGAGATTCACTGGCTGATCGCGTTGTCGCGCGCCGGCTTCGCGGAAGTGCCGCGCTTCTCTGATGCCTCGGAGCAGTTCCTGCTGGCACTGGCCGAGCGCTTCACCGCACACGACGCGGCGCGCATCAAGGATATCGAGCGCGTCACGAACCACGACGTGAAGGCGGTCGAATACTGGCTCAAGGAATCGGTCAAGGGCCAGCCGGAACTGGAGCGCGCGAGCGAGTTCATCCACTTCGCGTGCACGTCGGAAGACATCAACAACACGTCGCACGGACTGATGCTCGCGGGCGCGCGTGAGCGCGTAATGCTGCCGGCGCTGCGTTCCGTGCACGAGCGTCTCGTGAAGCTCGCGCACACGCACGCCGAACAGCCGATGCTTTCCCGCACGCACGGTCAGCCTGCCAGCCCGACGACGCTCGGCAAGGAAATCGCCAACGTCGCGGCGCGTCTGTCGCGGGCGATCGAGCGCGTCGCGCACGTGCCGCTGCTCGGCAAGATGAACGGCGCAGTCGGCAACTACAACGCGCATCTGTCGGCATATCCGGAGTTCGACTGGGAAGCGTTCTCGAAGGATGTCGTCGAGAACCGGCTGAAGCTTACGTTCAATCCGTACACGATCCAGATCGAGCCGCACGATTACATGGCCGAACTGTTCGATGCCGTCGCGCGCGCGAACACCATCCTGCTCGACCTCGACCGCGACGTGTGGGGCTATATTTCGCTCGGCTACTTCAAGCAACGCACGAAGGCAGGCGAAATCGGCTCGTCGACGATGCCGCACAAGGTCAACCCGATCGACTTCGAAAACTCGGAGGGGAACCTGGGCCTCGCCAATGCGACGCTGCGCCATCTCGCCGACAAGCTGCCGATTTCGCGCTGGCAACGCGATCTGACGGACTCGACCGTGCTGCGCAACATCGGCGTGGCGTTCGGCTATTCGCTGCTGGCTTACGACGCGCTGATCCGCGGTCTGGACAAGCTCGAAGTGAATGCAGCGCGCCTGAACGAAGATCTCGACAATTGCTGGGAAGTGCTCGCGGAGCCGGTTCAGACGGTGATGCGCCGCTATGGCATCGAGAATCCGTATGAGCAATTGAAGGAACTGACACGCGGCAAGGGCATCACGCGCGATGCGTTGCAGGCGTTCATCAACGGCCTCGCGATTCCGGCCGATGCAAAGCAGTTGCTGCTCGATATGACGCCGGCAACGTATATCGGCAAAGCGGTCGAACTGGCGAAGCGCATCGCCTGAAATCGCTTCGAACGTCGCGTGAAGCAAAAAGCCCCGAATTTCTCGGGGCTTTTTGCTTTCTACCGCGTCTTCAGCTTTTCCATCACGTTATCGACGATCTGCTCGGGCGTGAGCTCGATGCTCTCCGTGATCGCTTCGTCCTCGCCCGGTTCCTCGAGCGTATCAAGCTGGCTTTGCAGCAGCGACGGATCGAAGAAATGGCCGGTGCGGTGGCCGAGACGTTCGCGCAACACGTCCATCGTGCCTTTGAGATAGATGAAGCACACGTCCTGGTCGCCGGCGCGCAGCACGTCACGATACGAGCGCTTCAGCGACGAGCACGTGAAGACGGCCGTCTCCCCTGCCCGCTGCTTTTCCTCGATCGCCGCGCGGATCGTCTTGAGCCACGGCCAGCGGTCTTCATCGGTCAGAGGGATGCCGTGATGCATCTTCTCCTTGTTCGCGGCGCTGTGAAAAGCGTCGCCGTCGGTGAACGGACAGTGCAGGCGTTCCGCCAGCAATTCACCGATCAGAGACTTGCCGGCGCCCGAGACGCCCATCGCGATCAGAATCATCGAATTCTCCTTACACGACCGTCGACATTGCGAGGGTCAACCCCAGTCCCATGAGCGAGATGATGGTTTCGAGCAGCGACCACGTCTTGAACGTCTGCCCCACCGTCATCCCGAAATACTCTTTGATCAGCCAGAAGCCGCCGTCGTTCACGTGCGAGAAGATCAGCGAACCCGAGCCTGTCGCGAGCACGAGCAGTTCCGGGCTGACATGGCCGCCCGCCGCCGATGCGATCGGCGCGACGATGCCGCACGCGGTCGTCATCGCGACCGTGGCCGAGCCGGTTGCGAGGCGGATCAGCGCGGCGACGAACCAGCCGAGCAACAGCGGCGACAGGCTCGCCTGCGTTGCCGTCGCGACGATCTGCTGTGAGATTCCGCTGTCACGAAGCACTTGCCCGAAGCCGCCGCCGGCGCCGACGATCAGCGTAATGCCGGCGATCGGCGCCAGACAGTCGCCGCAGAACTTCTGAATCTGCTCGCGATTGAAGCCTTGCTTCGCGCCGAAGGTCCAGAAGCTGACCAGGACCGCGATCAACAGCGCGATATCCGACTGCCCGATGAAGCGCAGCAGATCGTTCGGCAGCGTTTTCGGCGTGAAGACGAGGTCGGCCCAGCTCCCGATCAGCATCAGGATAACCGGCAACAGAATCGTGAACAGCGTGGTGCCGAAACTCGGCAGTTCGCGCTTCGCCGCGCTGTCGCCGTGCTTCTGCACGAACTGGTCGGCCAGCGCGTTCGCGTCCGGCAGCTTGATGTATCGGTGGATCAACAAAGCGAAGAGCGGCCCTGCGACGATGGCCGTCGGCACACCGATGATCAGGCCGTAGGCGATCGTCTTGCCGATATCCGCGTGATACGCCTGGACTGCGAGCAGCGCGGCGGGGTGCGGCGGAATCAGGCCGTGCACGACGGAAAGACCGGCGACCATCGGCAATCCGATCACCAGCAGCGACTTCCCGGTGCGGCGCGCGACGTTGAACGCGATCGGAATCAGCAGCACGAAGCCGACTTCGAAGAACACCGGCAAGCCGACGATGATCGCAACGACCATCATCGCCCAATGGATGTTCTTCTCACCGAACAGATTGATGAGCGTATTGGCGATCCGCTCGGCGCCGCCGGATTCGGCCATCATCTTGCCGAGCATCGTTCCCAGACCGACAACGACGGCAATGTGTCCGAGCGTATTGCCATTACCTGTTTCGAACGCCTTGACGATCTTGTCCATCGGCATGCCGACGGCGAGGCCGAGCAACAGGGAAACGATCAGAAGAACGAGAAACGGATAAACCTTGAAGCGGGTAATCATCAGGATCAGAACCGCGATCGCGATCACCGCGTAGAGCAGCAACATGCTCCCGTGGACGGCTGGCATGACGCCTCCTTGATTTTGTTGAGAATTCTGTGGGCTATGTGTGCATTGACCGTTGACACTGCGACGCCGCAAACGTGGCGTCAGCGCACGCATGACACCGGGCAACGGAATTCTACTTGCAAGCGAGAACAATCGCGGAGAAACACGGTTTCCCGCGGCCATTCGCGCAGTGCGGGGCGTGCGTGCAAGCGGGACACCAATGAAAAAAACCGATGTTCGATTGAACATCGGTTTCTTGCGTACAGCGCGAGCCGCGATGGCTCGATTCATTGTGAGGCCTCAGGCCGCCAGCTCAGATGGTGTCAGCCGCCGCATGCGAAATCGAATTGGCGTGCGCTGCTTCCGCCCGGCCTGAGCTGAGGATTGTCCAAGGCCTGGACAGCGATGACCTGCCGATCTTTGCAGATCTGCGAAGCCTTCGACATACACGATTTCTGCGACTCGAATACGCCCGAGCACGTCACGCGATAGGCGGATTGCTGCTGCCCGGCGATATCCAGCTTTCGAGCCGTATAGGTCATGCTCGTATCGGTTGTGCAGGCCGACGCCAGCCCGGCGGCGACGATTACCGCAATAAGAAGTTTCGACATCTCGTTGATTCCAGCTAAGTCTGTGCGAATGCCATCGGCCTTGAACAGCGGACTATCGACAGCTTCCACGTTCTGGACCGCGGCGGGCAGCGCGTCCATGCCCGTCGACAGCGAGTTGATGCTCGTCGAGGTCGAAGCCGACAGCGAGTTCATACCGGTCGACAGCGAGTTGATGCCCGTCGAAGTCGAAGCCGACAGCGAGTTCATACCGGTCGACAGCGAGTTGATGCCCGTCGAGATCGAAGCCGACAGCGAGTTCATACCGGTCGACAGCGAGCTGATGCCCGTCGAGGTCGACGCCGACAGCGAGTTGACGCTCGTCGACAGCGAGTTGATGCTCGTTGCCCCTGGAGACCGAGGTCGACAAGGGACCAGACGTTCCGCAGATCTGGTTATAGGTTGCGTTGCCACTAGCAATCCCCTGAATACTTCCGCCAGCGTTCGTGAAGTAGTAGGCGTTGGTGGGGGTGCAAGTTGCAATACTTGGCGCCGCCCAGGCGCTCGGCATACCACCCAACAGCATTGCGACAGACGCGCCTACGCCCGCTGCAAGCGGGCCCATGGCGGAAACGGAACGCTGCCGACCGAGTTGCGCCGAAGTTTGTCCGTCCGCGTCCGAACCAGGCGTCGTTCCCTCGGTGCTCCTCTTTCCTCGCGCCATCGCGGTTTCCGCGACGGCGACGAACGTCCCTACTTTCTCATTCCAAATACTGCGGTATGACTTGTTCATAAACCGAATTGACCCAAAAAACGAGCGTCTGCTACAAAAAACAAAAAGGAAAGACCTTCTGACCACGGCATAGAATATTCGCCATCTGCCAGCGATGAAGCGGACACGTCCTAAAAAGAAGGAAACTCGGTGGCGAAATACGAAATCGGGTTTTCGTCTTTTTTTAGGAAAATTCGCATTTCATTTGATGGTTTTAATGGAAGGAGAAGCAAGTCGAGCAACGACTGAATCTGTCGGCCATACAAGTGGAAGCGCGCGACGCGTCCGGAGACCGCGCCGAAAAAAAATATGGGCCCACGCAAATGAGAACGGGCGGTCCAAAGGACCGCCCGTCAGATCTGATTAGCTGAAAATGCGGAAAAAGATTAACGAATGGGTCTTTGCAGCAAAGAGTCCAGCAATGTTGAATAGTCGCGGATCAAGGCATCACTTTCCGGGAGAAAGCGAGCGATTCTCGAACGCTGCTTTTCGCGATATTGCTCCAGTTGCACGTCGTGTTCTTCGACCGCCTGGAGCAGCCTGCGCGCGCCCTCGTTCAGGTCGTTGGCCTGATAGTAATAGCCGAGATCGGGACACAAGGTCGCGTTGTGAACGAGCGGATAGCCCTGCCAGCACACTTCCAGATAGAAGTAGTTCAGCGGATTTTCCCACTGGTGCGAAACGACAATGTCCGTGCGCTCAGCCAGAAAGGTCGGCGTATCGAAGCGGCCCAAGAAAACAGCTTTATGCTGCCGCACGATGTCGAGCTGATTCATCAGCGAGATGAATTCCTTGCAGTCGATGGCGAGATGCTGCGCGTTCGTCACCTGCAGCAACTCGATGGCGTCCGGCCGCGCCCGGTACGCCAGTTCCGCGATCATCGTCGGATAGAGACAGAACTTGACGACGTTGATATTCGGCTCCATCACGCTCAGCCGGCGAGGGCCGGCGCGGCGCTGATATTCGCCCGAGTGCGGCAGGGCTGCGGTGCGCGCGTTCAGGAAAATGGGGCTCCAGATAAACGGCACCACTTGCGCGGTCTGACGGCGCAGCACTTCGAAATAACCCTGACTGATGTTCGCAACCTGCGGAATCATCCAGATGGCGTCGTACCGCTGGTTGACGAACAAGTGCTCGCCGAAACTCGGCTTGCTGAAAATGACCGACTCCATCGCATGCACGTATTCGAACCCGCAGCAGTAAGACACGAGCCGTGCTCCGCGCTGCTTGAGGTAGTCCGTCGCTGCGGGATCGATCTGTCCGCCGAGTTCGATCAGCACATCGACGTTGTCCTTGATGTCATCGAACGTGACCGTGGGCCATCTTTTCAAATCCCAGAGCAGTTTGTCCGTGATAGGGACATGCGTGGTATTCACGAGCGAGACGCTCGCCACATTCGGACAGTTCTTAAGTGCCTCGGTCAGAAACACTGCATTCTGCTTGATGCCGTTTTTCCATAACGTTTCGGCTTCGTGATGCAGCCCGATTGTGATGCCGATGCGTAGCTTTTTCATCGCTCAATACTCCAATACTTCGACTCAAAGACCTTGAGTCCGTCGTCATGTTCTCGTGTAGACCGCTTCGAGTGCTTGCGTGTAGATCCGCACGTTCTGCTCGTTTTCCGGATCGAGCGTATGCAGGAACGCTTTTGCGGTCGCGCGATAACTGTCGAGGTTCTCGTCGTGCGTGGCGAATGCGCGTCGCAATGCCCTGCCACCCTCTTCACAGTCGAAATCGTGATATCGATAGCCGCAGTCGCCAATCAGATGCGAGTTGTGAACGAGCGGATAGCCGCCGTACAGCGCCTCGTAATACACGTAGTTCTGGGGGTTCTCCCAGTGATGGCAGACCACTGCGTCCACCGACGCCGGCACGATCTGCGCGAATGGGAAACGTCCCTCGAAGGAGCCGAGCCCGTGTTTCACGAGGTCGAGGCTCTGTGCGAACCCCGCGAAAGCCACATGCTCCTTCAGCTTGAAGGTGTTGAAGGCGTACATGCGCTCGATCATGTCCGGGTTCTCGCGATGCGCCGCCTCGCAGCAAAGCATCGGGATAAAGCTGGTCTTGACCATGCAGACGTTCGGCTCGAAGATGCCGATGCGCCAGCGGCGACGGCCAGGCTCATAGCCGAACTTTCTGCCGTCCGGCAGCTTCGCGGCTTCGCGGTCCAGAACCACCAGACTCCACAGGTGAGGCATCAGCTTGACCGGCGCGCGGAACAGCGTTTCGAAGTATGGCGCGCAGCTGTTCTCGTACTCGGGAAGCGTCCACACTTCGTCGTAAGGCGCGCCCGAGATCAGGAGCGCGTGCTGCAGATTGAAGATCATGCGCTCGATATCGATGACATAGTCATTGCCGACGCGCATCGTGATGATCTTTCCGCCACGCTCCTTGAACTTGATCGACCATTCACGATTGAGCTGCGCGCTCATTTCGATCATCACGTCGAGCTTCGGCAACGCGGTTTCCATGTCGATCAGCGGCGCTGGCGAATCCTGGAGAAAGCGCTCGGCGTCCTGCGGGCCGCTATCGCCGCCGCCCATCACGAGATACGTGGCTTTAACGCGCGGCGAACGCTTGAGCAGCATTACGAGGTACAGGCAATTCTGGAAGATGCCGTTCTCCCACAGCGACTGCGCGCCCTTGCGGATGAAGATGGACACGCCGACATTGATCCGTTCCGGCATACGGGATTTCGATTGGTTCGTCATACGCCGACTTTCGCCTCGCCGTTATTACAAAGATGCAGCAACCGATCCGCGAAAATATCGAGATTCGCTTGATTGAATGGATTCACTGAGTCGATGACTCGCTGCGCCCGCGCCCGATAATCGGCAAGCGACGCATCGTGCTCACGAGCGGCGCGCAGCAACTGGCGCCCGCCCTCCTGAGCATCGAAATTGGGGTAGTAGTAACCGGCGTCGAGCCACGGCGAGTTGTGTATCAGCGGATACCGCCGTACAGCGCGTCGAGATACAGATAGTTCTGGTCGTTGCCCCATTGGTGCGACACGACCGCGTCGGCAAACTGCGCCATGAAGCCAGCGATGTCATGGCGGCCATGAAACGTGGCCTTGCCTGCCTTCACGACATCGAGTGAATTGGCCAGGTGAACGAGCGTCGGGTGATCCTTCATGTGCAGCGTATTAAGCGCGTGCATGGCCGAAACGCTCGACTGATCGGCGCGGTATGCCTCTTCGCAGATCAACATGGGAATGCTCGACGCTTTGACAACCGAAATGTTCGGTTCGAATATCCCCACGCGAAAGCCCTGCGGTTCCTGATCCCGTTTCATCGACGCGTCGGTACGCGGCTGGTAGCCGAATTGCAGACCGTGCTCGTTGACTTCCGCGATGCGGTTTTCGAGAAACTGCGGGTGCCAGATGAACGGAATCAGATGGACGTCGCAGCGATGCAGCGTACGCATCATCGGAATCGAGAGGCGGTCTTTGTGCATCAGCCAGATTTCGTCGTAGCGGTCCGGCCGGATGGTATGGACCGGCTTCTCGAAAACCGGCGGCTCGACGAGGCCCACGTACGGTTGGCCGCAACAATAGAAGACGACTTTCTTGCCTCGGGCTCGCATGAGATCGAGCCACTGCGTGTCCAGCGTGCCGCCCATTTCGAAGACGACATCGACAGCGTCCGTGGCATCCTGCGTACGCATGATGCGCAAGCCGTTCGCCGCCATATCGACTTGCGGAGGCAACGCGTTTTGATCGCCGACATCGATCAGTGAAATTGTTTCAACGAAAGGCAGCTTCTGAAGCGCCTCCGCAAGGAAGACCACATTCTGGCCCAGACCGTTCTGCCAGATGTTTTGCCCTTGATGCGTTACGACTGTAATTCCGATTCGAATAGCCACCGAATTGATTTCCCGAATAAACAGAATTGCGCGAGGTGAAATGAAAGCACGGTGTATTGGCCGGAGCCCGAGCCAGCGGCGCCTTCGACACGGGGACGGGTAGTAACGTCTCTGCCAACGAGCGCGACGTGCTTCACTAAACGGTATGAGCTTGAATATATACAAGAACGTCCAGAATTAACAGCAAACGGAGATTTAATGAGATTGTTCTTATCGCTCAGTCGAATCGGATATTTCTTACTGAATTTATGATTCGTCGTTTTCTTATCTTATTTCTCGACGCGAAAAGCAGGCCATTTCGAGACGTGCGTCCTGAAGGACTGGAGCCTTCGGTCGCGAAAGAGAGAATGCGATGGGTGCGGCTTCGTGATGGTATCGCCGGAAGCGCCAGACGGCACTGCAGGAGAAAAAGGCGCGCGGCGCAGAAGGCCGCGTGCCTGAGAGGAGTTACTTCAACTGCGCCAGTTCGCTGGCGGCACGCGCGAGCCGCGTGACTTCTTCCCAGTTCTGAGCGTTGACCGCTACCTTCGGCGTGAGCCAGGAACCGCCGACGCAAACGACGTTCGGCTGCGCGAGAAAGCTCGACGCGGTCTCCGCCGTGATGCCGCCCGTCGGACAGAACTTCAGATTCGGAAACGGCCCGTGGAACGCCTGCAGCATCGGAATGCCGCCCGCCTGCTGCGCCGGGAAGAACTTGACGATTTCATATCCGAGTTCCATCGCGCTGATGATGTCGCTCGGCGTCATCACGCCCGGCAACAGCGGCAGCCCGGCGTCTTGCGCGGCCTGGTGCATGTCCTTCGTCAGACCGGGCGACACGCCGAACTTCGCGCCCGCCTTCCTGGCCTGCTCGCAGTGCTCCGGCTTCGTGATGGTGCCCACGCCCACGACGATATCCTCCGCGAGCTGGCTCGCGCGCTCGATGGCCCCGATGCCCGCCGCCGTGCGCAGCGTGATTTCCAGCACCTTCACGCCGCCCGCGTGCAACGCGCGCGATACCTGTTCGCCCTGCTCCACCGAATCGAAAGCCAGCACCGGAATCACCGGTCCCAGGCGCACGATTTCGCTCACCGTTTTCATTGATGCGACTCCTGTTGTATGCGGGCGACTACGCGTCGGTCCGCGGGTTCGTGTGGGGTTGGCCGCTCTCCTTGCGCCCGGGCGTCACACGGAAGCCGGCGCGCGGGAGGCATGTTGCGCGGCATGGGAATGATGCGAAGCCTCGTCGTGCGTCGATGCCGCCGTCTCGCCGATCATCGCGCCGAAGACGGATGCGCCCTCTTCGGCCGGCGACGCGGCGCGACGGAACACGCCGAACAGCTCACGCCCGAAGCCGGCCTCGTTCTCCGCCTGATTCACCGGCGCGGCGACTTCGCGCGACGCCCACTCGTTCGCGTCGATGTCGATGTCGAGGACGCCCGCCGGGGCGTCGATCACGAGCATGTCGCCTGTGCGAACCTTGCCGAGCGGACCTTGCAGCAGCGCCTCGGGCGAAACGTGGATGACCGCCGGCACCTTGCCCGACGCGCCGGACATGCGGCCGTCCGTCACGAGCGCGACATGGAAACCCTGATCCTGCAACACCCCGAGAAGCGGCGTCAACCGATGCAGCTCCGGCATTCCGTTCGCGCGCGCGCCCTGAAAGCGCACGACCGCGACGAAATCACGCTTCAGTTCGCCCTTGTCGAACGCAGCCTGCACTTCTTCCTGCGAATTGAATACGATAGCCGGCGCCTTCACCACGCGATGTTCCGGCGCGACCGCCGAAATCTTGATGACGCCGCGCCCGAGCTTGCCTTGCATCAGCCGCAGGCCACCGTCCGGCTGGAACGGCTCGCCGATACCGCGCAGCACCTTCGTGTCGTGACTTTCAGCGGCGCCGTCGACCCATTGCAGCTTGCCCTCGATGAGCTTCGGCTCCTTCGTGTAGAGCGACAGCCCCCGCCCGACCACCGTCTGCACGTCCTCATGCAGCAGGCCGCCTTCGAGCAGATTGCGCACCAGAAACGCCACGCCGCCCGCCGCGTGGAAGTGGTTCACATCGGCTTTGCCGTTCGGGTAGATTTTCGCTAGCAGCGGCACGGCCTGAGACAGTTCGTCGAAATCGTTCCAGTCGATGACGATGCCCGCAGCCCGCGCAATCGCCACCAGATGCAGCGTGTGATTCGTCGATCCGCCCGTCGCCAGCAGCGCGACGATGCCGTTCACGATCGCCTTCTCGTCCACCACGTGGCCAATCGGCGTGTAATTGCCGCGCTCGAGCGTGATATCGAGCACGCGGCGCGCGGCTTCGGCGGTGAGTGCATCGCGCAGCGGCGTGTGCGGATGCACGAAGGCCGCGCTGGGAAGATGCAGGCCCATGACTTCCATCAGCATCTGATTGCTGTTGGCCGTGCCGTAGAACGTGCAGGTGCCGTGGCCGTGATACGCAGCGGCCTCGGCTTCGAGCAGCGCGTTGCGGTCGCACTTGCCCGTCGCGAATTCCTGCCGCACCTTTGCTTTTTCGTCGTTGGTGAGGCCGCTCGTCATCGGACCGGCGGGAACGAAGATGGTCGGCAGATGGCCGAACTGCAAAGCGCCGATGGCGAGTCCCGGCACGATCTTGTCGCAAACGCCGAGACACAGCGCCGCGTCGAACATGTTGTGCGTCAGCGCGACGGCCGTACTCATCGCGATGACTTCGCGCGAGAACAGCGACAGCTCCATGCCCGCGTTGCCTTGCGTGATGCCGTCGCACATGGCTGGGACGCCGCCCGCGAACTGGGCGATACCGCCGTGTTCGCGCGCAGCCTGCTTGATGATGTCCGGAAAGCTCCTGTACGGCGCGTGCGCCGAAAGCATCTCGTTATACGACGACACGATGCCGATGTTCGGCTCGCGCACCGCCTTGATCGCGAACTTCTCCTGACCTTCGAGGCCCGCGAAACCGTGTGCGAGGTTCGCGCAGGACAGCGCGCCGCGCGCCGGAAACTTGCCGTGCGCGGCGTCGATGCGCGCGAGATAGGCCGCGCGCGTCGCTTTACTGCGCTCGATCACGCGGTCGGTGACTTTCCTGAGTTGCGGATGCGGGGAAATCATTGACACTCCTTCGTCTCACTCCGGCGCGCCTGCCGTCGAGCTGGGGGGTTGGACATCGCGAGGAACGGCGGCTGCGTCGTTTTATTGTCAGTGCCGTCTGGCGAATGTTAGTAGAAAAACTACACGATGACAACGCGGACCGAGCCAGCCTTGTTAAGCGGTCGCATGGCAACCCGTTCCATACGATGCGCCTTCCGGGAAATCCCTTAGATCGCCTCCACGCGTCATGTAGTATTTGTACACGCACAGCCATCCGCTATAGTCGCTCCAATTTCCAGCATAGGCGAGTTTTACGATGTTGCTGTCCCAAGTCGAAGCGATGCGCGAGCAGTTGCGCCCCTCCGAGCGCAAGCTGGCCGATTACGTGCTCGAAGCGCCGCGCGAAGTGCTCGACCTGTCGATGACGGACTTCGCCGCGCGCGTCGGCGTCAGCCAGCCGACCATCGCCCGGTTCTGTCAGGCGCTCGGCTTCTCGGGCTTCCGCGAATTCAAGATTCGGCTCGCGCAGAGCGTCGCAGGAGACGTTCCCACGGTCTACCGCGACGTACGTAGCGACGAACCCGCTGCGGGTGTCGCCGCTAAGGTGCTGGACCGGACCATCGGCGCGCTGATTGCCGTGCGCAACAGCCTGTCGTCGGACAGCGTCGCGGCGGCGATCGCAATCCTGTCGGACGCTCGCCGAATCGAGTTCTATGGCGCGGGCGGCTCGGGCATCGCCGCGCTCGACATGCAGCACAAATTCTTCCGCCTCGGCGTGCCGTCGGTCGCCTACGCCGATCCGCACACGTACACGACGTCGGCTGCATTGTTGCGCGAAGGAGATGTCGTCGTCGCGATTTCCAACACGGGACGCACGAAGGACATTCTCGACGCGTGCAAGTCCGCGCTCAACGGCGGCGCGAAGGTCATCGCGATCACGCACGGCAACTCGCCGCTCGCGCGCATCGCGACGGTGGGGCTTTTTGCGAACGTCGATGAGGACACGGACATTTTTTCGCCGATGACATCGCGCGTTTCGCATCTGGCCATTGGCGACATTCTCGCGGTGGGGCTCGCGCTCGCGCGCGGGCCGCAACTGGCCGAAAAACTGGCTGAAGCGAAGGACGTGCTGGAAAGCCGGCGAGTCGGCGGTTGATAATCCCACAGACAACGATTCGAAGCCGCCGCGGTGCGAACAGGCGGCGAATCGCATGCAACAGTCACATGCCACACGCAACAGGCGGCCGGGTATCGAAATGAGTCACGCTTTTTCGCTGGAACGGCTTGAATCGCGCGTTCATGACAAACAGTTCGATGAAGCGATCAGCCTCGTTTTCGAATTGCAGGCAGTGCTTCGAAAGAAGCCATTCATTGATCCGGCCGAACTGATGGCGGCGGCGCCTCAGGACGGCGAGCGTTTCTATCTGTTTGTCAGCCGCGCGGCGGCCGCACTCGCGGCGATGTTCGCGCATCCCGAATTCGCGCTGACGGATGCACGCTGGCAGAGGTTGCTGCCATTGCGCGCGCTGATCTGGCGGATCTTCACGGCCGATGTGCAACGGAACGGCGAAGGCGTCGCGCGTTCGCTGATCGCATCGATTCGAAACGAACGCTCGCGCGCCCCCGAAGATGCCGCGCGAAAGCTCACGCTCGTCTTCAGTTCCGAGTGGGACTTGCCGCTCGATCTCGCGCAGATGTGGAATTTCGACCACCGCGCAGCAGCCACACTGGGCATGGCGATCGCCGCGGAATCGTATCCCGGCAGCGAACGGGCGTACGCGCGTCGCAACGCCATGCTCCAATGGTTGCCGGATGCAATGTCGGGAATCGTCGACCTGCTCGAAGTGGATGTCGCCGCGACGTGGGCGCTCTATATGCATTGCAGCTACGGCGATGTTCAGCGGCGGCACGATGTCAAACGAAGCATCAACGTGCTCGTCCGTAACAAGCTGGCAGAGTATGGACTCACGAACCTCCCCGCCAGCCCGCCGGACGGCCCGGCCCGCAAGCGGCCGCTGATGCTCGTTTTTCCTGAAGCGTTCACGAGCGGACACTCGATCGTCCGCACGCACTCTCGCACGTTGATTGCCGCTCGTGAACGTTTCGAGACCGTCGCCCTCTGTTCCGCCAGCGCTATCGGCGATGAAGAACGGCGCGTGTTCGATCGCGTCTACGAGTTGCCCGAGAGCGGAAACGTGCCGGCGAGTGTCGGCGTAATTCGCGATTTCGCGCTGTCCGAGCGGCCGGACGTGTTTTATATGCCGAGCGTCGGCATGAGCGCAATGAGCATCTTCATGTCGAATCTGCGAATCGCGCCGCTGCAAATCGCCGGCCTCGGGCACCCAGCCACGACGCACTCGGACTGCATCGATTACGTGAGCGTCGAGGAGGATTATGTCGGCGATGCATCATGCTTCAGCGAGAAGCTCATGCTGTTGCCGAAGGACGGACAGCCCTACGCGCCGTCGGCGAGGCTGGAGCCGATCGGCGCGCGTCGCCCGCGCGATCCGGCGTGCGTGCATGTCGCGATCGCGTCGAGCCTGATGAAACTGAACCCGCGCTTCATCGAAGCCTGCGGACAGATCGCCCGATGCGCTCCGCACGTCCAATTGCACTTTTTCGACAGCGCCGGCGACGTCCTGGCACTCAATCATCTTCAGCGCGTGCTGGCCGAGATGATTCCAGACGGGGCATTCACCATTCACGGATTCCACCCGTATCCCGATTACATGCGAATGCTGAACGACATGGACATGTTCCTGAGCCCGTTCCCGTTCGGCAACACGAACGGCATCGTGGATGCCTTCACGGTCGGACTGCCGGGCGTCTGCAAGACCGGGCGGGAAGTATTCGAGCGCATCGACGGCGCGATGTTCATGCGCGCCTACATGCCCGGCTGGCTGGTGGCGGATACGAAAGAGGAATACGTCGAAGCCGCAGTGAGGCTCGCGAACAATCGGGAGGAACGCGAATCCCTGCGCAGGTACATGCTCGAGAAGAACGTCGTGCAACGCTTCTTCGAAGGACGCCCCGAAGTCTTCGGCGAGATGGTGCTCGGCCTCGTCGAGAAGCAGAAGGCCGAACACGCGTCTCCTAGAAGGGCTTGATCACCACGAGCAGGGTCGCGCCGAGCAGCCCGAGCACGGGCAGCTCGTTGTACAGGCGATACCACTTGTCCGAGCGCGTGTTCTCGCCGCGCGCAAACGTGCGCAGCAGTCGCCCGCAATAACCGTGATAAACGATAAGCAGCACGACGATTGCGAGCTTGGCATGCAGCCAGCCCTGTCCGCGTCCGATGCCGACGCCGAGCCACAGCCACAGCCCGCAGGCCAGCGCGGGCACCGCGATGAAGGTCATGAAGCGAAACAGCTTTCTCGCCATCAGCAGCAGACGGGCGGTTGCAGCGGCGTCTTTCTCCATCGCGAGGTTGACGAAGATGCGCGGCAGATAGAACAGTCCGGCAAACCAAGACGCGATCAGCACGATATGCAGCGATTTGATCCAGAGCATCGCTTGCCTTACTGCCGCACTTCGCCGTGCCCGAGCACGACATATTTCAGCGATGTCAGCCCTTCGAGCCCGACCGGCCCGCGCGCGTGCAGCTTGTCGTTCGAGATGCCGATTTCCGCGCCGAGACCGAATTCGAAGCCGTCGGCGAAACGCGTCGATGCGTTGACCATCACGCTCGCGGAATCCACTTCGCGGAGGAAGCGCATTGCGCGGTCGTGATCTTCGGTGACGATCGCGTCCGTGTGATGCGACCCGTAGGCGTTGATGTGCGCGATGGCTTCGTCCATGTCGCCGACGATCTTCACGGCCAGCACCGGCGCGAGATATTCCGTGCTCCAGTCGGCTTCCGTCGCGTCCACCAGCGAGCCGATTTGCGAGGCTTCCAGCACCGCGCGCGCTTCGGCGTCCACGCGCAATTCCACGTCCTTCGCCTGGAACGCGCGCGCCAGCAACGGCAGCGCTTCGCCTGCGATGCCCCGCGCCACCAGCAGCGTTTCCATCGTGTTGCACGTGCCGTAACGATGCGTCTTCGCGTTGTCGCAGATTGGCGCCGCTTTCGTCAGATCGGCGCGGTCATCGACGTACACGTGGCAGATGCCGTCGAGATGCTTGATCATCGGCACGCGCGATTCCTCCATCAGCCGCGCGATCAGGCTCTTGCCGCCGCGCGGCACGATGACGTCCACGAACTCGGTCATGGTAATGAGCTTGCCGACCGCCGCGCGATCCGCCGTCTCGACGACCTGCACCGCGTCCTGCGGCAGCCCGGCCGCCTGCAGCCCCTCGCCGATCAGCTTTGCGAGCGCCGTGTTGCATTCGAGCGCCTCCGAACCGCCGCGCAGAATTGTCGCGTTACCGGACTTGAGGCAGAGCGCCGCGGCGTCGATGGTCACGTTGGGCCGCGATTCGTAGATGATGCCGATCACGCCGAGCGGAACGCGCATCTGGCCGACCTGGATGCCGGTCGGCCGATACTTCAGCCCGCTGATTTCACCGATCGGATCCGCCAGCGACGCGACTTGCCGCAAGCCTTCGATCATCGTGTTCAGCGCCTTGTCGAAGAGCGTGAGGCGGTCGATGAACGCCGCGTCGTGGCCCTTCTCGCGCGCCCGCGCGAGGTCGCGCGCATTGGCTGTTTTCAGCGCATCGCGTTCGCGCTCGATCGCATTCGCCACCGCGACGAGCGCCTCGTTCTTCGCCGCCGTCGACGCCCGCGCCATCGCGCGCGACGCCGCACGGGCGCGGCGGCCGAGGTCGGTCATGTATTGGTCGATGTTCATCTGGGTCATTCCGTCTGCCGGTTCCGCGCCTCGCGCGGCGTCGCTGAGGCGTGGCATCAGCGCGATGGAAAAGCGCACCCGGCGCATGAAAGCCGAACGCTGAAACACTCATTCTAAGCCGTGAAGCGTTCAGCGACGCGGTCGTGCCGGGGCGGCCGCCGCAGATTTCGATGGCGGGCCGCCCTGCGCGACAGCCATCGCGAGCTCGAACATGCCGGCCCACGGATCGGGCGGCGGTTCGCTGCCGCGTTTGCCCGCGCTGCCCGAGAGTCCCTTGACTTGCCGATCCAGCCGCGCCGCCAGCGACAGCGCCTTTTCGAGCGCGTCTTCCGTCACGCGCGAAAGCGCCGGTCCGATCAGCCGTTCGCGCGGACCCCACACGCGGTTCTCGCGCAGCAGCGTCGCGAGCGGCTTGCCGGACGCCACGCCACGCTTGATGCGCAGCAGCGTCCGCACTTCTTCGACGAGCGCCCACAGCACGAGCACCGCCGCTTCGCCCTCGCCCTTGAGGCCGTCGAGCATACGCGACAGGCGGCCGACATCGCCGGTGAGCATCGCCTCGTTGAGCTTGAAGACGTCGTAGCGCGCCACGTTCAGCACGGCGTCATGGATCTGCTCGAAGCTCAGCACGCCTTGCGGATAGAGCAAGCCGAGCTTCTGAATCTCCTGATGGGCGGCGAGCAAATTGCCCTCGACTCTCTCCGCGATGAAAACCAGCGCGCGCCGCCCCTCCT
Source organism: Caballeronia sp. LZ016 (assembly GCF_031450805.1). Taxonomy (NCBI): domain Bacteria; kingdom Pseudomonadati; phylum Pseudomonadota; class Betaproteobacteria; order Burkholderiales; family Burkholderiaceae; genus Caballeronia; species Caballeronia sp. LZ016. Next base: position 1,350,553 of record NZ_JARTVY010000001.1, on the reverse strand, counting down.
CGCCCGGCGCAACACGCTGGCCTTGCTGCGACAAGCGCTGGCCGACCCACATCGGCAATTGCGCGCGCTCGACCGGATCGATCTTCAGCGCGACGCCGGGGCCGCTCAGCGCCGTGAACCACGCGGATTTCTGCGTCGCCGAATCGAGACGCGGCAGGGTGACGAGCGTGACGACGTCGGGGTTGTCGGCGGCGGCGAGCATCTTCAGCGCTTCCGCGCCTTCCTTGCCCGGCTTGCCCGTGGGAATGCGCAGCTCGATCAACTGACGGTCGCCGAACAGCGACATCGACTGCGTCGCCCCGATGAGCGCGCTCCAGTCGAACCCGCGCTCGACGGTAAACACCGTGCGATCGGTGAAGCCGGCCGCACGCGCCGTCGCCCGGATGCGGTCGCACGCTTCCTGCGCGAGCAGGTGCTCGTCGCCATATACGACGTAGAGCCCCTTCAGGCCTTTGGCGAGGTGCGCTTCGAGCGCATCGAGCTTCAGTTGCATGATGAACGATAGACCGATGACCGCCCGCGATCAGAGCGGCGGCGTCGGCAGCGGCGCACGCGGCGCGATGCCCGGCGTCTGCTCGCTCGGCGACGGATGCAGTGAACGGACGACCGCGAGGCGGCGTGTCAGCTGATCGACCGCGTCGATCCGCATGTCGTTGTAGAGCAGCGTTGCTTCCTGCGACTTGGCGAGCGTGTACTGGTCGCTATAGGTCATCGCGCGGTTCAGCGCGATTACGCTTTGCGGAATCAGCACCGTCCCGTCCGCGCCGATCAGCGAGTAAGCCAGGCTGTAAGTCAGCTCGTATTCCTGCACGACGCCCTGCGAGTTCAGGCTCAGCGTGCCCAAGCCCTGCCCTTCGGAAAGAAAGAGCGTGGCGTCGGGCTTTTCCCAGCCCTTGACGATCACCGTGTCGCTGCCGCCCTGCACCAGGCGTTCGAGGCGCGCGACCATCTGCGGCGCGCCGCCAGAAACCGCGAGGCGCTTGAACGCGTAGTCCTGCTGGCCGCGCAACTGGAAGCCGCACGCGGACAGCGCGACAGCCCCGCCCAGAAGCGCGAGAAACGAGCGCCGGCGCATGCGGGCTCGCGGCGTAGAAGTCTCCGTCACACTCACTCCCCTGGCTTCAGCCATCAGACGACGACGTTCACGAGACGCCCCGGCACCACGACGACCTTCTTCGGCGCGCGGCCCTCCGCGAACTTCTCGAACATCTCGTGCGCCACGGCGGCTTTTTCGATGTCCTCGCGCGATGCCGCCTTCGGCACCGTCAGCGCGCCGCGCACCTTGCCGTTCACCTGCAGCACGAGCTCGATTTCCGATTGTTCGAGCGCGGCTTCGTCGACCTTCGGCCAGGGCGCGTCGAGCAGCGGACCGAAGACATCCGCATAGCCGAGCTCCGTCCACAACTGGAACGTGATATGCGGCACGACCGGATACAGCACGCGCAGCAGCACGCCGAAGGTTTCGTTCAGCACGCCGGCGCTGCTGTTCTTCGCGCCTTCCAGCGCGTTGAGCATCTTCATCGCGGCGGACACGACCGTGTTGTACTGCAGACGGCCGTAGTCGAAATCCGCTTGCTTGAGCACGCTGTAGATTTCGCGGCGCAGCGTCTTGTCGGCGTCGCTGAGCGTCGATGCATCGAGCTTGCCGTGCTGGCGCAGCGCATCGGCGTTGTCGTGACCAAAGTGCCACACGCGGCGCAGGAAGCGGCTCGCGCCTTCCACGCCCGCGCCCGACCATTCGAGCGATTGCTCCGGCGGCGCGGCGAACATCACGAAGAGACGCGCCGTATCCGCGCCGTACTGATCGATGAGCGTCTGCGGATCGACGCCATTGTTCTTCGACTTCGACATCTTCTCGACGCCGCCGAGCACGACCGGCTGACCGTCGGCGATGAGCGTCGCGCCGACCGGGCGGCCCTTGTCGTCGTGCGACACCGTGACGTCGAGCGGGTTGTACCAGGTCTTCTTGCCGCTCGCGTCTTCGCGATAGAACGTCTCGTTGAGCACCATGCCCTGCGTGAGCAGGTTCTTCGCCGGCTCGCCGAACTTGACGAGGCCCATGTCGCGCATGACTTTCGTCCAGAAACGCGAGTACAAGAGGTGAAGGATCGCGTGCTCGATACCGCCGATGTACTGGTCCATCGGCATCCAGTAGTCGGTGCGCTCGTCGACCATCGTCGCGGCGTCCGGCGCGCTGTAGCGCGAGAAGTACCAGGATGAATCGACGAAGGTGTCCATCGTGTCGGTTTCGCGCTTCGCCGCCGCGCCGCACTTCGGGCACGTGCAGTTCAGGAATGCTTCCGACTTCGCGAGCGGATTGCCCGTGCCGTCCGGCACGAGGTCTTCCGGCAGCACGACGGGCAAATCCTGCTCGGGCACCGGCACGTCGCCGCAGCTCGGACAGTGAATGATCGGGATCGGCGTGCCCCAGTAGCGCTGGCGCGAAATGCCCCAGTCGCGCAGACGCCATGTGATCTGCTTGTCGCCGAAGCCCTTTGCCTTCAGATCGGCGGCGATCGCGTCGATGGCTTGTTCCGTCGTCATGCCGTCGTACTTGCCGCTGTTCACGAGGCGGCCGGCGGTCTTGTCGCCGTACCACTCTTCCCACGCGTCGGTCGAGTACGTCTTGCCTTCGACGGCAACGACCTGTTTGATGGCCAGGCCGTATTTCTTCGCGAACGCGAAGTCGCGCTCATCGTGCGACGGCACGCCCATCACCGCGCCTTCGCCGTAGGACATCAGCACGTAGTTGCCGATCCACACTTCCACTTTCTCGTCCGTCAGCGGATGCGTGATGAAGAAGCCCGTGGGCAGGCCCTTCTTTTCCATCGTGGCGACATCTGCTTCGGCAACGCCGCCGCGCTTGCATTCCTCGATGAACGCCTGCAACTCGGCATTGTCGCGCGCAAGACGCGTGGCGAGCGGATGCTCCGCCGCGATCGCCGCGAAGGTGACGCCCATGATCGTGTCGGCGCGCGTGGTGAACACGCGCAAGAGCTTGGATTCGCCGTCGATTTCGTACGGGAACCCAAAGTTCACGCCGAAGCTCTTGCCGATCCAGTTCTGCTGCATGATCTTGACGCGCTCGGGCCAGCCGAGGCCTTCGAGATCGTCGAGCAATTGATCCGCGTAATCGGTGATGCGCAGGTAGTACATCGGGATTTCGCGCTTTTCCACGAGCGCGCCCGAGCGCCAGCCGCGCCCGTCGATAACTTGCTCGTTCGCGAGCACCGTCTGATCGATCGGGTCCCAGTTCACCGTGCCCGTCTTCTTGTACGCGATGCCCTTCTCCAGCATCTTCAGGAACAGCCACTGGTTCCACTTGTAGTACTCGGGCGAGCAGGTGGCGACTTCGCGCGACCAGTCGATGGCGAGGCCCATCGACTGCATCTGCTTCTTCATGTACGCGATGTTGTCGTAGGTCCACTTCGCGGGCGGCACGCCGTTCGCCATCGCTGCATTCTCGGCGGGCATGCCGAACGCGTCCCAGCCCATCGGCATCAGCGTGTTGTGACCGTTCATGCGCAGATAGCGGTACATCACGTCGTTGATCGTGTAGTTGCGCACGTGGCCCATGTGCAGCTTGCCCGACGGATACGGCAGCATCGAGACGCAATAGAACTTGGGTTTAGTCGACGTCTCGGTCGTCCGGTAGACGTCGTTCGCGCGCCAGTTGCTCTGCGCGGCGGATTCGACGTCGGCGGGTACGTATTTATCGTGCATGGTGTGTGTCTGGCTTGGAGCGAATGCTGGGAACGGACCTCGGCAACTGCCACGGCTGCGCACGCGTTGCCGCGTGGCGTTCGCTTTCGACTTCGGTCTTCGTCGGGAATGCGGGCTGCCCGACCTTGCGGGCGCACCGGACGGGCAAAGGGCGATTATACCGTCGGGTTCGTTCGTACTGGCGCGCGCGGATCGGCGGTCAAGCCTTGCGCGCGAGCGTTTGCGGTCGGAGCGGCGCTTCGTTCGGGACGGGCGCCGGGCGGTTGACGGGCGTGGCCGTGCAACGATGAATGCGCTGGGATGCCGTCGCGGTGACGGCCGGGACGGCATGAGCAGATGATCGAGCCGGATCGCGTGCGCAGCGCATGCCCCGCTGTGCCGCGAAAGTCGCTTGCGCCGACCGACGCCGAGCCAGGTCGATCAGCGCAGGCCGAGCACGTCCTGCATATCGAAGAAGCCGGTCTCGTGCAATTCGAGGAACTGCACCGCGCGCAACGCGCCCTGCGCATACGACAACCGGCTCGCGGACTTATGCGTGATCTCGACGCGCTCGCCGATGCCCGCGAACAGCACCGTGTGATCCCCGACGATATCCCCGCCGCGAATCGCCGAGAAACCGATGGTCGACGGATCGCGCTCGCCGGTCACGCCTTCGCGCGCGTAGACGGCGCAGTCTTTCAGATCGCGGCCGAGCGCCTTCGCGACGACTTCGCCCATTGCGAGCGCGGTGCCGGACGGCGCGTCGACCTTGTGCCGGTGATGCGCCTCGATGACCTCGATGTCGTAGCCTTGCGCGAAATGCTTCGCCGCATATTCGAGCAGCTTCAGCGTGACGTTCACGCCGACGCTCATGTTCGGCGCGAACACCACGCCGATTCTCTCGCCCGCCTGCTTCAGTTGCGCCTTCTGCTCGTCCGAAAAGCCCGTCGTGCCGATGACCATCTTCACGTTGTGGCGCAGCGCCGCCTCGAGATGCGCGAGCGTGCCTTCGGGACGCGTGAAGTCGATCAGGTAGTCGGCATCGGCGAACACGCGCTCGATGTCGTCGGTCAGCTTGACGCCCGTGTTCTTGCCGAGAAACGCGCCGGCGTCCTGACCGAGCTGTTCGACGCCCGGACGGTCGAGCGCGCCGACGAGTTGCGCATTGGAATCGTTGAGAACGGTTTCGATCAGCATCCGGCCCATGCGGCCCGACGCCCCGGCAATGGCGATCTTCATGGCTGTCTCGTGTTGGACCGCGCGGCAATGCGCGCGGCCGGGTGACGTGCGCCGCAACGGACCGCGCGGCGCGGAATCGGGCGGGGAAACGCGAAGCCGCGCCTCCCGATCAGCTTGCCCGCATTACTGGGGCATCGTGAACTGCGCTTGTCCGCCCGCATTGGCAGGCGTGGGCGACGTGCTCGCCGGACCGACTGCGCTGCTGTCCGGAATGTTGATCGTCTGCGGCTTGCGTTGCAGTTGAATCTGCGAATTACCGCCCTGACTGCCCGCACCCGGCGCTGCGCCGGCGGTTTGCGGCACGTTGGCGCGCACCGACGATTGCGTGCGGCCCGTCGGCATTTCGACCTGCGCGGTTGCTCGATTGGCGGCCTGCGCGGCTTGCTGGTTGGCATCGCCGGCGAACGCGGCCGAGGGGTTCGGCTGCGTGGACGGCTCGCCGGCCGGCGCAGTGACCGTTGCCGCCGATGCAGCCGCCGCCCCCGATGCCGCCGCGACCGCCACCGGCTTCGCGACCTTCCGGCCCTTGTCGCCGTCTATTTCAGCGAGCAGTTCCAGGTTCGACGGCAGATTCTCTCCGCCCGACCAGCTCACGACGCGATCGCTCGCGAAGTTCACGACGAAGTCGCGCTGCTGGACGACCGACGCCGAGCCGCGCTTAAAGTAGAAGACGTAGTCCCAGCGGTCCGCGTGGAACATGTCGGTCAAGAGCGGCGTGCCGAGCAGCGCGCGGACCTGATCGCGCGACATGCCGACCTGCATCTGGCTTGCTGCTTCCTGCGATACGAAGTTGCCCTGCACGACCGTGATGCGATACGGCGTGATGCTTTGCGCGATCTTCTGCGTGACGCTGTCGTACGTCGAGCAACCCGCGAGCAACGCGGCGAGGGTTGCTGCGATGATGGTTCCCCGCATGCGACGGCTCTCCCTGCAATTCGATAAAAATTTTGAGAACATTTCACCTTTCGCGCACAGCGCCAGAAGGCCGCGCTCCTCTTTCAGCTTCTCACCCGGTGCCGCTCGGATGTCAGGATTCAGAAAAACGCATTACTATGGGAACCTTGAATTGTACTCTAGGGATGCCTAGCCATGACCAATCCCGCCGATCTCAAAAATATCGGGCTCAAGGCGACCCTGCCCCGCCTCAAGATTCTGGAGATCTTCCAGCACAGTCCGGTGCGCCATCTGACCGCTGAGGACGTGTACCGCAGCCTGCTCAGCGAAGAACTGGACATCGGGCTCGCCACGGTTTACCGGGTGCTGACGCAGTTCGAACAGGCGGGCCTTCTGTCGCGGAGCAATTTCGAATCGGGCAAGGCCGTGTTCGAACTGAACGAAGGCTCGCATCACGATCACCTCGTGTGCATCGACTGCGGCCGCGTCGAAGAATTCTTCGACGCTGAAATCGAACGACGCCAGCAATCGATCGCGAAAGAGCGCGGCTTCAAGCTGCATGAGCATGCGCTCGCGCTTTACGGCGCCTGCACGAAGGAAAACTGCCCGCACCGCAAGCATTGAGCTCGATGCGCCGCCCGTCGGCGCGCTGCACGGTTCGAACATGGCCGCCGTCCATCGGCTTCGATGGACGGCGGTTTTGTTTCGTCCCTACGCAGTCTGCAACATTCGGTGCAAAGCCTTCCGTCGACGGCACTCCGCGCACCGATTGCGGTCATAGCGGCGGCGCTCGAACGCAGGACGCCCGCGCCGATGCCGGGCCCGCGCTGCGCCGCTCAAGAATCGAACCTCAAGTAGCGTCGATGGACGTGCAACAACTCGTGTCCCAATTCCTGTCGTCGGCGCGAGGCGCTCAGGCGGCGCAAGCGCTGAACAACCAGGGATTCAGCGCAGAAAACAGCCTGCAGATTCTGGGGGCGGCGGCAGAGTCCGCACATGCGCATGCCGAAGAACATGGCCAAAGCATGCTCGGCGAACACGCGGGCAAGAGCTTCTTCGCGGCTTTCGCCACCGGGCTTTTGCGCGGCGACGGTTTCCTGAAATCGCTCGCAGGAGGCGGCGAAGGGATCATGACGGGCCGCGTCGCGAAAATACTTGCGGCGCGTATCGGTCTTGACCCCGCAACGGCGTCGAGCGTGGCGCCGTGGCGACGCCGTTCATCGTCTCTTTCCTGCGCGAGAAGCTGGCGTAGTCCCTGCAACGCACCGCGCGCAAGAAACGACAAAGCCGCTCTCACGAGCGGCTTTGTCTTTACGGCATACAGCTACCGGATTCGAACGCTTACTTGGCGTTCGCGAGCGCGACGGCCGTATCCAGCATGCGGTTAGAGAAGCCCCACTCGTTGTCGTACCAGCTCGACACCTTCACGAGACGGCCCGACACCTTCGTGAGCGTCGAATCGAACGTCGACGATGCCGGGTTGTGGTTGAAGTCGACAGAGACGAGCGGCGCGTCGTTGTAGCCGAGAATGCCCTTCAGCTCGCCTTCGGCCGCTTCCTTCATGATCTTGTTGACTTCTTCGACCGTCGTGTCGCGCGCGGCGATGAACGACAGATCGACCACCGACACGTTGATGGTCGGCACGCGGATCGCGTAACCGTCCAGCTTGCCGTTCAGTTCCGGCAGCACGAGGCCGACCGCCGATGCCGCGCCCGTCTTCGTCGGGATCTGGCTGTGCGTGGCCGAGCGCGCGCGGCGCAGGTCTTCGTGGTACACGTCGGTCAGGACCTGATCGTTCGTGTAGGCGTGGATGGTGGTCATCAGGCCGTTGACGAGGCCGATCTTGTCGTTCAGCGGCTTGACGAGCGGCGCAAGGCAGTTCGTCGTGCACGATGCGTTCGAGATGACCGTGTCCGATGCCTTCAGCACGTTGTGATTCACGCCGTACACGATGGTCGCGTCCACGTCCTTGCCGCCCGGCGCGGAGATGATGACCTTCTTCGCGCCGCCCTTGATGTGCGCGCTCGCCTTTTCCTTCGTCGTGAAGAAGCCGGTGCACTCCATCACCACGTCGACGTTCAGCTCGCCCCACGGCAGTTCGGCCGGGTTGCGGTTCGCCAGCACGCGGATGCGGTCGCCGTTGACGACGAGGTAATCGCCATCCACCGACACCTGGCCCGGGAACTTGCCGTGCGCGGTGTCGTACTGCGTGAGGTGCGCATTGGTCTTGGCATCGCCGAGATCGTTGATGGCGACGATCTCGATGTCGTGCTTCTTGCCGTTTTCATACAAGGCGCGCAGCGTGTTGCGGCCGATCCGGCCGTAGCCGTTGATTGCAACGCGAATCGTCATGGTCTATCTCCTTGGCTTAAAAAAACCTTGCTCGCTGACGCGGTCTCACGCGGCCAGAACGGCCTTCGCCGTCCCGACGACGTTCTCCACCGTGAAGCCGAAATGCTTGAACAGCTCACCGGCCGGCGCGGATTCGCCGAACGTGTCGATGCCCACCACGCCGCCCTCCAGGCCGACGTACTTGCGCCAGAAATCCGTCACACCGGCCTCGATCGCGACGCGCGCCACGCCCTTCGGCAGCACGCGCTCGCGGTACTCGGCGTCCTGCTTGTCGAATACGTTGGTGCAGGGCATGGAAACGACGCGCGCGCCGATGCCTTCCTTCGCCAGCGCCTCGACCGCCTGCATCGCGAGCTGCACTTCCGAGCCGGTAGCGATGAGGATGATCTTGCGCGCGGGAATGTCGTCGTTCCAGTTGCGCAGCACATAGCCGCCCTTCGCAATGTTCGCGATCTGAACGTCGTTGCGCGGCGAGAACTGCAGGTTCTGACGGCTGAAAATCAGCGTCGACGGGCCTTCGTGCTCGATCGCGTGCGTCCACGCCACCGCCGTTTCGACGGTGTCCGCCGGACGCCACGTCTGCAATTGCGGAATCAGGCGCAGGCTGGAAACGTGCTCGACCGACTGGTGCGTCGGGCCGTCTTCGCCGAGGCCGATGGAATCGTGCGTGAACACGAAGATCGAGCGCGACTTCATCAGCGCGGCGACGCGCAGCGCGTTGCGGCTGTAGTCCGAGAACGTCAGGAACGTGCCGCCGAACGGACGGAAGCCGCCATGCAGCGCGATGCCGTTGATTGCCGCCGACATGCCGAATTCGCGCACGCCGTAATTGATGTGATTGCCCCACTGGATGCCGGCGTGGCCCGCGTTCGCGTTTTCGGCATCGCCGGCGGCGCGCACCGCTTTCGACGCCTTCCAGTTGGTCAGGTTCGAGCCCGTCAGGTCGGCCGAACCGCCGAGCAGTTCCGGCAACGCGGCCGCGAGACCTTCGATGGCCTGCTGCGATGCCTTGCGCGTCGCGACCGTTTCGGCACGCTGATTCGCGTCTTCGATGATCTTCGCTGCGCTCTCTTTCCAGTCCGCCGGCAGTTCGCCCTTCATGCGGCGCGCGAATTCGTCGGCTTGCTGTGCGTACTTCGCGCGATAGGCTTCGAACGCCTTGTTCCAGTCGCTTTCCGCGCGCTGGCCCTGCTCCTTGCCGTCCCACGCCGCGTAGACTTCCTGCGGGATCACGAACGGCTCGAAGCTCCAGCCGATCGCCGCGCGCGTCGCCGCGATTTCGTCGCCGCCGAGCGGCGCGCCGTGCGCATCGTGACCGCCCGCCTTGGTCGGCGCGCCCTTGCCGATGACCGTGCGGCAGCAGATCAGCGTCGGCTTGTCGGACTTCTTTGCCTGCGCGATGGCGGCATCGACCGCATCGACGTCATGGCCGTCCACGGCGCGAATCACGTTCCAGCCGTACGCTTCGAAGCGCTTCGGGGTGTCGTCGTGGAACCAGTGCTCGACATGGCCGTCGATGGAAATGCCGTTGTCGTCGTAGAGCGCGATCAGCTTGTTCAGCTTGAGCGTGCCCGCGAGCGAGCAGGCTTCGTGCGAGATGCCTTCCATCAGGCAGCCGTCGCCGAGGAAGACGTAGGTGTAGTGATCGACGATTTTCGCGTCGGCCTTGTTGAATTCGGCGGCGAGCAGCGCTTCCGCGAGCGCCATGCCGACCGCGTTGCCGACGCCCTGGCCGAGCGGCCCGGTGGTCGTCTCGACGCCCGGCGTGATACCTACTTCGGGATGACCCGGCGTCTTCGAATGCAACTGGCGGAAGTTCTTGAGCTCGCTCATCGGCAGGTCGTAGCCGGTGAGGTGCAGCAACGCGTACAGCAGCATGGAGCCGTGGCCGTTCGAGAGCACGAAACGATCGCGATCGAACCAGTGCGGATTCGCCGGATTGTGCTTCAGATGGCGCGACCACAGCGCGACGCCGATTTCAGCCATGCCCATCGGCATGCCGGGATGGCCGGAATTGGCTTGTTGAACGGCGTCCATGGCGAGCGCGCGGATTGCGTTGGCCATGAGGGCGGTCGGGCTGGAAGTCGGGATCGTCATGTCGGGTGTCGGCGGCTACGAGAGCTTTGGGGCAGGTGCAGAAATGATCCACGGTGCTTCTTGCCGCATACCTTCAGCCGATGCTTTCGCACCGGACGCCGGCCTCGCAGCACATCATGCGCACACCATGAACACGCCACGTTTTCAAGACCGGAACGACGAGAAACGACGAGGATCGGGAGTCGGTCATTCTAACAGACCGGTCCGATCGACAGGCGTGCGGCGGCGCGCTGAACGTGCGGTGCCCGGCAGTTCGGGCGGGCATTCGGCGTGCATCGGACACAGCCGGCGAAGGCTGCGCGCCCCGCCGCCTTAGCGCCTCGTGGCAAAATGCCCGTCAATTGCCTGAGCAACCGAAGCTTGAAGGAGTGCTTTCGATGACCGATCCCCGCCCCGCCGACGTCCCCTGGTTGACGCCCTATCTCACCGTGCAGGACGCGCGCGTGAGCATCGGCTTCTACGAGAAGGCGCTCGGCTTCGTCGTGCGCGACAGCGTCGACGACGACGGCACGATCATCCACGTCGAGATGACGTATCGCGGGCAGTTGATCGTCATGTTCGCGCCCGAAGGCGCCTACGGGTCGCAGGCACGCACGCCGAAGAGCGCTGGCCAGATGGCGCCACAGTCCTTCTATCTCTATGTCGACGACGTCGACGCTACGTTCGCGCAGGCGCTCGCGGTCGGCGCGAAGCCGCTGATCGAGCCGCAGGATCAGTTCTGGGGCGACCGTTTCGCGCAGATCGAAGATCCGGACGGTTATCGCTGGGCGATTGCGCGGCATCTGACTTGAACGGTTCGTCAGCCTCTCATGCCACGTTTCCATGTTGACGGCGCGCTCACGGCGGGCCAAACCCTTTCCCTTCCAGACGATGTCGTGCGCCACGTGCAGGTGCTGCGCCTCTCGCCCGGCGACGCGATCACGCTTTTCAACGGCACGGGTGGCGAGCATCACGGCGTGCTCGTCGATATCGCAAAAAAGACGGCGCTCGTTCGTATCGATACGCATAGCGAGCGCGAAGCCGAGCCGCCGTATCGCGTGACGCTGGCGCAGGGCGTGGCGGGCGGCGACAAGATGGACTGGCTCATCGAAAAGTCGGTCGAGCTGGGCGTCTCGGGCATCGAACCGCTGACGGCGGAGCGCGGCGTGGTGCGGCTCACTGGCGAACGCGCGGTGCGGCGTCAGGCGCACTGGCAGGCGCTCGTGCGCGCCGCGTGCGAGCAATGCGGCCGCAATCGCGTGCCGGACGTCGCGCCGCCGCGCGATCTTTCCGCATGGCTCGCGGATTTGCCCGCTGCATCGGATGGCGATTTGCGCCTGCTGCTGTCGCCGCGCGCCGAAGTCGCGTTCGCCGCGCTGCCCGCGGAACCGCCGCGCGGTCGCGTGATGCTGGTGATCGGTCCGGAAGCGGGCTTCTCGCCGAAAGAGGAAACCCAAATTGCGGAGGCGGGATTTTCAGCGCTCGGGCTCGGGCCGCGCGTGCTGCGCACCGAAACGGCGGGCATCGCGGTGCTGGCCGCGCTCGCGGCACGCTGGGGCGGCTGGTGACGTGTTTTCCGCCGCTCCAATGAAAACAGCCCGATGAGCGTGCTCATCGGGCTGTCTTGCATCTGACGCCGGAACGTCAGACGAACGAATAAAACACGCGGAACGCCACGCGCCGCTCGGCCCAGAATTCGGCCGCGTCGCGGAAGACGTCGAGCAGCGTCTCGCGCCCTTCCTTGTCGAATTTCTGCGCGATCGGCAGTTGCTCCAGCACGATCACGAAGCCGGGCTGCGAACCCGCCTTGTGGACGAGGTCGGTCAGGCAGTCATAGAGCGCGTCATAGTTCTTGCCGAAGTGCTTCGGGAAGAGAAAAGACAGCGCGATCGTCTCCAGCACTTCCTGTTTGCTTTGCGCCTGGCCGAGGTACGCATAGAGAAAATGCTGACCGAGCCGGGTGGCCTCGTCGGCGAGTTCCTGCACGCGGAACGCGCGTATGGACTGCACGATATTCGGCCGCACCGTCGAGAAAAGAGACTCCGGTTCCTCCTGAGGATGCCCGCCCGCCTCCGTGTTGTGCGGCGGATTCGGCTCGTCATCGGGTCTGTTGTCGTGTTCTGTCATCCGTAGCCGCAATACTCGCTGGAACAGGTTGCCATCGCCGGTGGCGAAAAGATCACTCGCGACGCCGTTGTCGTGCGCGTAGATGTTGTCGCTCATGCCGTTAATCCCTAGTTATCCCGCAATGCGTTTAAAACTGGCGTAGTGGTCGTCCGAGTAGTAGCAATCGTCTGTCTGCCGCTTCGGTCCACCGCATACGATCCGGCGCGCACCGCGATCCCGCGCGCGCGGCGTGGGGACTGTGTATTCGTGGTAGTAGCCGCGTGGATGCCGCGGCAGCAGACGCTCGCGATTGCCGAACACGACGCCGTCCTTCTCGTAAGGAAACGGGCCGCCCGCTTCGATCAGCCGCAACGTCTGCACCGCCTGCCTCGGCAACTGCGCGACGCTGATGGTTCCGAGACCATCGCCGCGCGCCTCGGTGACAGCGGGCCGCTCGCCGTTCGAAGAGGCGCTTGCCGCACCTGGCGGCTGCCCTTGGCTCGACGGCTCCGCGAACGTTGGCGCGGGCGTTGGCCTCGAAGCCGCGTCGCCGTGCGATTCGTCCTTGCCGCAACCGCTCAGAACGATGCCGAGAGCGACGATACAAACGAACGCCGATGCACGCTTCACGAAACGATTATCCCCGCGTTGACCCGAAATTCGACGACCATGAAAGATATAAGGGTATCGCTAATGACAGGGCGAAGCAACGTTCCGCCGAATTTCGGAAATTTTTTCTCAACTTCGACGCCGGCACGCTTGGAAGCCGGAGAAAAGGCAGGGATTTTTAGCCTTCGTCCGAGTGTGTTTTCAACCAAACAAGTTAAAAATAATCGCCGTAGGGATTGAAACCTCTGGACGGGTTGCCTCACCTGTCGCCAGTTTCGCGCGGTGAGCCTCATCGCGATTGCTCTGCATTTGGGCGGCAACCCCTTGCTTCTGCCCCAAGCGTGCCCGCACCGGCACGCTTTTTTTTCGCCCAAAGAAAAACGCGGCAGGATAACTCCTGCCGCGTTGCTTGCGTGATGCCCGAGCCAGGCGCTTAACGCGTCGCCGTCGTGTCCGCCACCAGTAGGGCTGTCATGTTGACGATCCGTCGCACCGTCGCCGACGCCGTCAGCACGTGCACCGGCTTCGCCGCGCCGAGGAGGATCGGCCCGATCGCGATGTTGTTGCCGGCCGCTGTCTTGAGCAGGTTGTACGAGATGTTCGCTGCATCGATGTTGGGCAGGATCAGCAGGTTCGCGTCGCCTTCGAGCGTCGATTCGGGCAGCACTTCGCGGCGCAAGCGGGCGTCGAGCGCGACGTCGCCGTGCATCTCACCGTCCACGTCGAGGTCGGGCGCGCGCTCTTTCAGGATGGCCAGCACGTCGCGCATCTTCTGCGCGGTCGGCGCGTTGCTGGTGCCGAAGTTCGAATGCGACAGCAGCGCGATCTTCGGCACGATGCCGAAGCGCTTGACTTCCTCTGCCGCGAGAATCGTGATTTCAGCAAGCTGTTCGGGCGTCGGGTCGACGTTGACGTGCGTATCCACGATAAAAATCTGGCGGCCCGGCAGCACGAGCGCGTTCATCGCCGCGTACACGTTGCAGCCGTCCTTCTTGCCGATCACCTGATCGATGAAGTGCAGATGACGATGCGTGGTGCTCACCGTGCCGCAGATCATGCCGTCCGCTTCGCCCTTCTTGACGAGCATGGAGCCGATCAGCGTCGTGCGGCGGCGCATTTCGAGCTTCGCCATCTGCTGGCTGATGCCCTTGCGCGCCATCATCGAGTAATAGGTCTGCCAGAAATCGCGGTAGCGCTCGTCGTGATCCGTATCGACGACGGTAAAGTCCACGCCCGGCGTAAGGCGCAGGCCGAACTTCGTGATGCGCTGCGCGATAACCGCCGGACGGCCGATGAGAATCGGTCTGGCGATCTTTTCGTCGACGGCGATCTGCACCGCGCGCAGCACGCGCTCCTCTTCGCCTTCCGCGAACACGATGCGCTTTTTCTCCGGCTCCACGCTGCGCGCGAGCTGGAACACGGGCTTCATCGTCGTGCCGCTGTGATACACAAACTGCTGCAAATGCTGTTCGTAGGCGTCCATGTCCTCGATCGGACGCGTCGCCACGCCGGATTCCATCGCGGCCTTCGCCACCGCCGGCGCGATCTTCACGATGAGACGCGGATCGAACGGCTTCGGAATCAGATATTCCGGACCGAACGACAAATCCTGAATGCCATAGGCCGTTGCGACGATATCGCTCTGTTCCTGGCGCGCCAGTTCGGCGATCGCGTTCACCGCCGCGATCTCCATCTCCTTGGTGATGGTGGTCGCGCCTGCATCGAGCGCGCCGCGGAAGATGAACGGGAAGCACAGGACGTTGTTGACCTGATTCGGATAGTCCGTGCGGCCGGTTGCGAGCACCGCGTCGGGGCGCACTTCGAGCGCGAGTTCCGGCAGGATTTCCGGCGTCGGATTGGCGAGCGCGAGAATCAGCGGCTTCGCGGCCATGCCCTTCACCATGTCCTGCTTCAGCACGCCGCCCGCCGACAAGCCGAGGAACACGTCCGCGCCTTCGATGACTTCAGCGAGCGTGCGCGCGCTCGTTTCGCGGGCGAAGCGCTCCTTGTCCGGGTCCATCAGTTCGACGCGGCCCTTGTAGACCACGCCGGCCAGGTCCGTCACGAAGATGTTCTCGAGCTTCATGCCGAGGTCGACGAGCAGATCGAGACACGCGAGCGCCGCCGCGCCCGCGCCGGACGCGACGAGCTTCACTTCGCCGATGTTCTTGCCGACCACCTTCAGCCCGTTGGTGACCGCCGCCGCGACGACGATGGCCGTGCCGTGCTGGTCGTCGTGAAAGACCGGAATCTTCATGCGCTTGCGCGCTTCGCGTTCGACGATAAAGCAATCCGGCGCCTTGATGTCTTCCAGATTGATGCCGCCGAAAGTCGGTTCCAGCGCGGCGATCACGTCGACGAGCTTGTGGGGATCGGTTTCGTTCAGTTCGATATCGAAGACGTCGATGCCGGCGAACTTCTTGAACAGCACCGCCTTGCCTTCCATGACCGGCTTCGACGCCAGCGGCCCGATATTGCCGAGCCCGAGCACCGCCGTGCCGTTGGTCACCACGCCGACGAGGTTGCTGCGCGCGGTGAAGCGCGCGGCGTTCAGCGGGTCCGCGACGATCTCCTCGCATGCGAACGCAACGCCCGGCGAATACGCGAGCGCGAGATCGCGCTGGTTGATCATCTGCTTCGTCGGGGCGATCGCGATCTTCCCGGGGGTCGGGAACTCGTGATAATCGAGCGCGGCTTCGCGCAACTTCGTATTGGCGGGAGTCGTCATAAGGCGAGCTGAAAGTGCGGGAATTAGAATAGAGATTCGAACGCATTGTAGCGCCAAACCCTTACGGTTTCGGGAGGACAGTCCGCGCATTTCGGCTATAAGTGCCGTGACCGCGAAACGTCTGATCGCCCGGCGTGACAAGGCTCGCAGCGCATCGCCCTGTTTTTTCGAGACAAGGCGGCGCATTCCGATTGTCCGTATTCCCGCGCTGACGTTCCCGCCGTTCCGTTATTGCAGCGCACAAAACATGACTCATCCGCCGACGATGCTCTCCGAGTTTTCTTTGATCGATCGTTTCTTCGCGCGCCGCGCGAAGGCGCCCGCGTCACGTCAGGGCGACGCCCCGCTCGGTATCGGCGACGACTGCGCGCTCATCGCCCCGCCTGCCGGCCACCAGTTCGCGATTTCGACGGACATGCTGGTCGAAGGCCGCCACTTCTTCCCCGATGTGGACCCCCAAGCGCTCGGGCACAAGGCGCTCGCCGTCAATCTGTCGGACCTTGCCGCGATGGGCGCGAAGCCGCACGCGTTCACGCTCGCGCTCGCGTTGCCGCGCGCCGATGAAGCGTGGCTCGAAGCGTTCAGCGACGGCATGTTCGCGCTGGCCGACCGGTTCGGCTGCGCGCTGATCGGCGGCGACACGACGAGCGGACCGCTGAACATCTGCATCACGGTTTTCGGCGACGTGTCGCATCGCGCGGCGCTGCGCCGCGACGCAGCACAACCGGGCGACGACATCTACGTTTCCGGCGCGCTCGGCGACGCCCGCGCGGGCCTCGGCGCGATGCTCGGCGAATGGCAGGCGCCGGAAGGCGCGGCATCGGCATGGAAGCGCGCGCTCGAACGCCCCGAACCACGGGTTGCGCTCGGCATGGCGCTCGGCGGCGTCGCGCACGCGGCCCTCGATATCTCCGATGGCCTCGCCGGCGACCTGATGCATATCATGAAGCGCTCGAACGTGCGCGCCACCGTGAATGCCGACGCCGTCCCCTGTTCCGACGCCGTGCGCGCCATGCCGAACACCGCGCGCCGCCAATGCACGCTCGCCGGCGGCGACGACTACGAGCTTTGCTTCACCGCGCCGTCAGCCGCACGCGAAGCAATCGCGCGTATCGGCGAACGCGTGGGCGTGCCGCTGACCCGCATCGGTAAAATCGAATCTTCCGGCCTGCCGGAAATCGCGTGGCGCGACAGCGCCGGCGCCCCGCTTTCTTTGACGTTGCAAGGCTTCGACCACTTTCATGCAGACTGACCCGACTCTCGCGAACGCGTCCGACCGTCCGCGCCCGGCGCCGCGCAAGGCGACCGCGCGCTTCATGCTCGATCATCCGGTGCACATCCTTTCGCTCGGCTTCGGCAGCGGGCTGTCGCCCATCGCGCCGGGCACCGTCGGGACGCTGTTCGCATGGGCGTCGTTCGTTGCGTTCAACCGGCATCTGACGGTCGCGGAATGGGGCGCGCTGATCCTCGTGGGCTTCATCGCGGGATGCTGGTTCTGCAGCTTCACGGCGAAGAAGATGGGCGTCGCGGATCCGTCGGCGGTGGTGTGGGACGAGATCATCGCGTTCTGGCTGGTGCTGCTCTTCGTCACACCCGTCACGTTCACCGGCCAGTTGTGGGCATTCATCGTATTTCGCTTCTTCGACATGGTGAAGCCGCCGCCCATCCGCTATTTCGATCGCCGTCTGAAAGGCGGCTTCGGCATCATGTTCGATGACATCGTCGCGACATTCTTCACGTTGCTCGTGATCGCCCTGTGGCGCATGACCGCCTGACGCTCCCGGCTTCCCAACTCCTTCCTCGCCTGCGAGACACGCCATGCCAACCGATACCGTCGTTCACCAACTCGCGATCCGCGCCAGCAACAAGCTGCGCGACGAACGGCTGACGCTCGCCACCGCCGAATCGTGCACGGGCGGCATGGTCGCGGCGGCGATCACGGATATTTCGGGCAGCAGCGCGTGGTTCGAGCGCGGTTTCGTCACGTATTCGAACCTGGCGAAAACGGAGATGATCGGCGTGCCGGCCGCGCTGATCGACCAGCACGGCGCAGTCAGTGAGCCGGTCGCGAAAGCGATGGCCGAAGGCGCGCTGCGCAACAGCCGCGCGCAGGTATCGGTGTCGATCACCGGCGTGGCGGGCCCCGCAGGCGGCAGCGACGCAAAGCCGGTCGGCACTGTCTGCTTCGCGTGGAGCAACCGGCTGCATACGGCGTTCGAAACGCAGCACTTCAAGGGCGATCGCGAACAGGTCCGCACGCAGGCGGCCGCGCATGCGCTAAGAGGCTTGCTGGAGTTTCTGCAACGCCGCGAGCGATGAACCGAGCAGAGTGAGTTCATGAATCAGACGCGACACGAATCGGCCGGCTGGCCCGCCTGCACTGAAGAACAAATAGCCAAATGGATGGGCCGCGCCACATTCGACAAGGCGCTTGGCTATGTCGGCGCGGTCTCGCATATCCGCGTGAGCGGCGGCGCCATCGTGGCTCGCGTGCAAGGCACCGAATCGATTCCTTACGTCGTCGAGATCGTGTTTCACAGCGGCAAGCCGCATGGATCGTGCAGTTGTCCTGTCATCTACGGGTGCAAGCACATCGCGGCCACGCTGCTTGCGACCATCGAACATCGGGAGCGGGCAGCCAGAAAGGGCGTGCGACCGGAAGTCGAACAGTGGCTGTCGGCCTTTCGCGCGAAAGTCGAAGAAGCCCAGCGCGTGCAAGTGGTGCAGGAAACCGCGCGCAAGCCCGCGAGCGGCGCGGTGCATCGAATCCTTTATGTGCTCGCGCCCGCGGCGCTCGAACCTGGCGTGATCGAACTCGTCACGTTCAAGGCGCGGCTGGGCGTCGATGGCGCGATCCGCGCGACCGAAAGCTGGTCTCCGAACTATCAGGCCTGGCAGAACCCGCCGAAGTTCGTGACGCCCGACGATGACGCGATCCTTCGCGCGCTCAGAACCGAACGCACTTATTCGGCCGGACATTACTCACTGACCGGACCCAAGGGCGCGCTCATCTGGAAGATGATGCTCGCGACCGGCCGGCTTTACTTCGAAGCCGACACGCGGTCGTTGAGACTCGACACGCCCCTGTCCGAAGGCGCGCGCCGCCGCGCCGCGATCGAATGGATGCCGCGCGACGGCGACCGTGTCCAGGCGCTGCTCGGGCTCGATCCCGATGCCGACGTCCTGCTGCGCACCGAGCCGCTGTGGTACATCGATGCCCTCGCGAACGAAACCGGCGCCATCGACGCGCCCATCCCCGAAACGCTGCTCTCCGATTATCTCGACATGCCGCCGCTGACCGCGCGCGAAAGCGCTGTCGTGCGCGCATCGTTGAGCGAGTTCGCGCCCGCGTTTCCCGCGCCGCCTGCGGATGCACGATCGGGACTGCGCGTCATCGACGTCACGCCGGCGCCGGTGCTCACGCTCGACACCTTCACGCTCGAGCCGCCGCGCAAGCTCAATGCGCCGGCCATCGAAATCGACGTGGCGTCGCTCGGCTTCGATTACGGCGGCATCGTGATTCCATCCGACGCGACGGAAGTGCTCGTCCGCACAGCCGACGACGAACTCGTCCAGGTCGCGCGCCGCGCCGGTCTGGAGCAAGACTGCATCCGTCGCCTGATCGATGCAGGTCTGCAGCCGATCACCACCGCGTCGGGACGCCACGAAGATTCGCGTTACGAAGGCGGCTTCATCATGGCCGATCGCGACGGATGGCAGCCGTTCCTCGATACGCACGTTCCCGCGCTTCGTGACGCCGGCTGGCTCGTGGTTATCACGCGCAACTCGCGCTTCGATGCAATCGAAGTGGAAGCCATCGATGCCGTCGCGCGCGCCAGCGATGCCGGCTGGTTCGACCTGGAACTCGGCATCACGGTGGAACAGCGGCCCGTCCGTCTCGAACCGCTGCTGGCTGAACTGCTGCAGCGCGACTCGCGCTGGCTGAACGGCGGCATGGACGCCATCGACGACGCCGAGCCGATTCAATTCCGCACCGACGAAGGCCGGCGCGTCAGGCTGCGCGCGGCGCGGCTCAAGCCGCTCGTGAAGACGTTGATCGACCTCTTCGACGGCCGCACGCCCGACGTGAGCGAGCCCTTGCGCTTGCCGCCGCTCGAAGCCGGCCGCCTCACCGGACACGACGAAACGCTGCGCTGGCAATTTCACGGCGACACATCCGTGCTCGAACTCGCGCGACGGCTGCAAGGCGCGCGCGGCCCGCGCAAGATCAAAGCGCCGAAGAGCCTGAAAGCCAGTCTGCGCGACTATCAGCGCGAAGGGCTCGAATGGATGCAATTCCTGCGGGAGCACGACCTCGCCGGCATCCTCGCCGACGACATGGGCCTCGGCAAGACCGTGCAGACGCTCGCGCACATCCTCGTGGAGAAAGAGGCGGGCCGGCTCGACCGTCCGGCGCTGATCGTGGTTCCGACGACGCTCGTCAACAACTGGCAAGACGAGGCGCGCCGGTTCGCGCCGACGCTCAGGCTGCTGAATCTGCAAGGACCGCAGCGACAGCAGCGTTTCGCGAGCATCGCGGAGCACGATGTCGTCATCACCACTTACCCGCTGCTGTGGCGCGATCACGAAGCCCTCGCGCTCAACGCGTATCACGTGCTGATTCTCGACGAAGCGCAATACGTGAAGAACGCATCGAGCAAGGCGGCGTCGATCATCCGCACGATCGACGCGCGTCACCGGCTGTGTCTCACCGGCACGCCGCTCGAAAATCACCTGGGCGAGCTATGGTCGCAGTTCGACTTCCTGCTGCCCGGCTTCCTCGGCACGCAAAAGGATTTCGCGAGCCGCTGGCGCAAGCCCATCGAAAAGCAGAACGATCAGGCGCGCCGCGATCTGCTCGCGCGGCGCGTGCGGCCGTTCATGCTGCGCCGTCGCAAGGACGAAGTGGCGACCGAACTGCCCGCCAAGACGACCATCGTGCGAACGGTCGATCTCGAAGGCGCGCAACGCGATCTCTATGAAACCGTGCGCTCGGCGATGCAGCAGAAAGTGCGCGAGGCCATCGCGAAACAGGGTTTCGCGCGCAGTCATATCCTGATGCTCGACGCGCTGCTGAAGCTGCGGCAAGTGTGCTGCGATCCATCGCTCGTCAAGCTCGCGAGCGCGAAGCAGGTGAAGCAATCGGCGAAGCTCGCGCTGTTGATGGAGATGCTGCCCGCGCTGATCGAGGAAGGCCGGCGCGTGCTCGTCTTCTCGCAGTTCACCGGCATGCTCGGGATCATCGCTGCGGCGCTCGACGAAGCCGGCATCGCCTATGTCACGCTGACGGGCGATACCGCCGACCGCGCCGCGCCCGTGCGCGCGTTCCAGTCGGGCGAAGCGCCGGTTTTCCTGATCAGCCTGAAGGCGGGCGGCGTCGGCCTGAACCTGACCGCCGCCGATACCGTCATTCACTACGATCCGTGGTGGAACCCGGCCGCCGAAAATCAGGCGACGGACCGCGCGCATCGCATCGGGCAGGACAAGCCGGTGTTCGTCTACAAGCTGGTGGCGTCGGGCAGCATCGAAGAGAAGATTCTGGCGATGCAGGACAAGAAAGCCGCGCTCGCGGCGGGCATCCTGTCGGAAGATGCGGGCGCGGTGGCCCGCTTCTCGGAAGAGGACATTCAGGCGCTTTTCACGCCGATACCCGACGCGTGAGCGCGCATGCTCACCGATATGCGTTGATCGTATCGCGCGTCTTCTTCGCCGCCCCGGCCGCTGCGCTCGCGTAGTCGTCGCCCTTGCCGGCGTAGATGATTGCGCGCGACGAGTTGATGAGCATGCCCGTGCCGTTCGCGGTGCGCCCGGCGCGCACGGTGGCTTCCACGTCCCCGCCCTGCGCGCCGATGCCCGGAATCAGCAACGGCATGTCGCCGACGATGCCCCGCACCGCTTCGATCTCCTTCGGAAACGTCGCCCCGACGACGAGCCCGAGCTGGCCGTTGTCGTTCCACTTCGTCGCCGCGAGCTTCGCGACGACCTGATACAGCGGCAGGCCATCGACCGTCGTCAAGAATTGCAGGTCCGAGCCGCCCGCGTTCGACGTGCGGCACAGCACGATCACGCCCTTGCCTTCATGCGCGAGATACGGCTCGATGGAATCGAAGCCCATGTACGGATTCACCGTGACCGCATCGGCGCAATAGCGCTCGAACGCTTCACGCGCATACTGCTCCGCCGTGCTGCCGATATCGCCGCGCTTCGCATCGAGGATCACCGGAATGCCGGCGTGCTTTTCATGGATATGCGCGATCAGTGCTTCGAGCTGGTCTTCCGCCCGATGCGCGGCGAAGTACGCGATCTGCGGCTTGAACGACGACGCATACGGCGCGGTGGCGTCGACGATGTTCTTGCAGAACTCGAAGATCGCGTCGGGACGCCCGTTGAGCGCGCCCGGAAACTTCGACGGCTCGGGATCGAGGCCGACGCACAGGAGCGATTGAGTCCGCGACCACGCGGCGTTGAGCGATTGAATGAAGGACATGGGAAGAGTCGGTGAACGTCGGTGCCACGCATTTTATCTTGCGCGGGCGTCGCGTCCCGGACCGACTCAACGGGCAGGCGCCGCGCGGCCTCGCGCTTTCGTCCCTGCGCGGGTGCGCGGCCTCGCACGGCGCGCGGCTTCCCCGGTGCGCTCGACCGTGAACCGGAACTCACGCGCGAGCCGCTCGCCGGGCGCGAGCACGGTCATCCCGTTGGCCTCGCCGCCGCCAGGCAAGTTCACCGCGTTGATCGGGTGATCGACCGGCTCGAAGCAGAAGAAGTCCTCGCCGGGCGGTGCGTAGAGCACGTAGTAATCGGTATCGGCAGCGATGGTCAGCGAGAGGCGCCGCTTCGGCCACAGCACGCTCGTGCGTCCGCTCCAGCCGGTGAACGCGTTGTTGACCATCTCCGATGGCATCGGATAGGCGACGCCGAACTGCCACGCGGGCGGCGCGGGAACATGACGCACGGGAAGCCAGTCGTCGCCGCAGAGCCAGAGGCCGCCCGCCGCGGCCGAAAGCTCGGTATCCGCTTCGCGCATCAGGAACGGATGCAGCCCGAGACCGAAGGGCAGCGCTTCATTGCCGGTATTGCGCACGTCGAGCGTGACGACGAGCGTCGCGTCTTCGAGCGCGTAGATCTGTCCCGCGTGAAACGAATACGGCCTGCCGTCGCGGCGATCGAGCGTGAGGCGCACGCGCGTGGCCGCTTCCTCCTCGACTTGCCACGCGCCGAGCCAGCCGTCGCCATGCAGCGGCAGCGGTTCGCCGGGGCGATTGCGCGGCACGTCGATCGCGCGTCCCGCGAACTGAAAGTGGCCGTTGCCGATGCGGTTGGAATACGGCAGCAGCGGATAGCACGCGAGGTCGTTCGGATCGGTGCCGGGACCGGGATTCGCGCACGGGCGGAAAATCGGCACGAGCGCGCCTTCGTGACGCCAGTCGAAGCGCGTGATGCCGCCGCCGAGCGCCGGCGCGACATCGAGCCGCAAGTGCGCGTTCGCCAGCGTGATGCAGCCTTCGACGCACGCGCCGCCGATCGCCACGACGGCGGTGCTGGGGCCGGGCCGGATCGGCGGTTCGGCGGCGGCGGCGAGACGCGAGCGGCGTGCGTTCGCCTGCGCGGTGGATGTCGTCGATGCGGATTTCAGCCCTTGCTCCGTGCGCGCAACAGTCATGACTCGTGCTCCATCGAGAGGCGACCGACCCGGCGTCGCCGGGGCCAGAGCGGGCGGCGCGTCATCGCGCGCCGCCTCGTTTTATCCGTTCCGTTTGCCGGCGAACACCGGTTCCGCGATGCCGCGCACGCCGGGCTGCGCGGTGAAAATGCCGCCCGCGTGCGGATCGGCGTTGAGCGCGTCTTCGCCGAGGCCGGCGCGCGCGGTCGTGATGAAGAGCGTATCGAGCGATGCCCCGCCGAACGCAACGCAACTCGGCTGCGCGCTCGGCACCGCGATGCGCGCCGTCTCGCGGCCATCGGGCGCATAACGCACGACGCGCCGGCCGGCCCATTGCGCGTTCCAGAGACCGCCGTCGGCATCGACCGTCGAGCCGTCGGGGAAGCCCGTGTCGTCCGTCAATTCGACGAACACGCGCTGATTGCCGAAGCCCGGATAATCGCACGCGCGAATCCGACGCGTCGGCGTATCGCAGTAGTACATCGTCGCGCCGTCGGGGCTGAACGCGGTGCTGTTGTTGATTGCGAAATCACCGAGCGGCAGACGTTCCAGCGACAAGTCGAGGTTCAGCCGATAAAAGCCGCCGATCGGCTCGGCGTCATCGACATCGTGCTTGGTGCCGAACACGAAACGCCCTTGCCGATCGCAGCGGCCATCGTTGAGGCGCGTCGGCAGATGCGCTTCGACTTCGACGATCGTCTCGATCCTCCCCGACGCCATCTCGAAGAACGCGAGCCGCGACGCGAGACCGAGCAACAGCACGCCCGGATCGGCGCACAGCGCGAAGCACGCAAGGCGCTCGGGCATCGCGAACGAATCGGTCTGGCCGTCGCGCGGGTCGTGGCGCAGCAGGCGCTTGCCCTCGATGTCGGTCCACCAGAAGCGCCCGCTCGCGGCGCACCACGTCGCGCCTTCGCCGAGCGTGCATCGGCTGTCGATCAACAGTTGCGCAGCGATTCCACTCATCAGGACCACCCCGCATCCACGATCATGTCTTGCGCCGTCATCATGCTGCTGTCGTCGGAAGCGAGAAAGAGCGCCGCGCGCGCGAGGTGATGCGGCAGCAGTTCGCCGTCGATGCACTGCCCTTGCTTGAGCGCGATCTTGCCGGCCTCGTCGTACCAGAGGCGCTTCTGCTTTTCGGTGAGCACCCAGCCCGGCACGAGCGTATTCACGCGGATGCCGAACTTGCCGACATCGCGCGCGAGGCCGCGTGTCAGGCCCTGCACCGCCGATTTCGCGGACAGATACACCGGCATGCCGCTGTTCTTCAGCATCCAGCTCACGGAGCCGAGATTGATGATCGAGCCGCCGCCGAGTTGCTTCATGTCCTCGATGACCGCCTGCGCCGCGAAGAACTGATGGCGGATGTTCACCGCGATGCACGCGTCGTAGTACTCGGGCGTCACGTCCGCGATCGCGTGGCGCTGATCGTTGGCCGCATTGTTGACGAGCACGCCGATCGGTCCGAGCGCGCTGCGCACATCGGCGATGCCCTGGCGCAACGCGTCGATGTCGGTGAGATCGACGCGCAGGAACATCGGACGCACGCGGTCCGCGCCCGCCGATGCGCCAAGCTGGTCCGCGAGCGCTTCGCCCGCGGCGGTGTCGATATCGAAGAACGCGACCTTCGCGCCCTGATCGACGAAGTGCTCAACGAAGCCCGCGCCGATACCGGTCGCGCCGCCCGTGATGAGCACCGTCTTGCCGGCAAGGCTCGGATAGCGTGCGAGTTTGCTGTCGATTGCCATATCTCTCCCCGATTAATCCCGCGATCCGCGGTTCTTCAACTGGTCGAGCAACACCGCGGCGAGCAGGATCGCGCCGCGCACGAGGTACTGATAGAACGCGTCGATGTTGAGCAGGTTCATCACGTTCTCGACGGTGCCCATGATGAGCACGCCGATCACGACGCCCGAGATCGTCGCGCGCCCGCCGAGCAGCGACACGCCGCCGAGCACGCACGCCGAAATCACGTTGAGTTCGAAGCCTTGAGCCGCGTTCGGCTGCCCCGACGTGATGCGCGAAGCAAGGATAACGCCGGCAAGCGCCGTCACCGCGCCCTGAATCAGGAAAATCCACACGCGCGTGCGTTCCACGTTGATGCCCGCGAGCCGCGACGCTTCCGGATTGCCGCCGATGGCGAGCGTATTGCGCCCGTACACGGTCTGGTTCAGCAAGACGCCGAACACGACGAAGCACGCGAGCGTGACCCAGATGGGCAGCGAAATGCCGAGCATCGAGAGGCCGCCGAGTTCGATGAACGTATCCGACGACACGCCCACCGCCTGACCGTGCGACACGATGAAGCCGAGGCCGCGCACGATTTCCATCGTCGCGAGCGTGGTGATCAGCGCGTTGATGCGCAGGTAAGCGATCACGGCGCCGTTCACGAAGCCGATCACCGAACCTGCCGCCACCGCCGCGATGATCGCGATGAACGTGTTGTTCGTCGCGTTCAGCACCATCGCGCAGAGCACGCCGGCGAACGCGATCGTCGATCCCACCGACAGGTCGAAGTCGCGCGAGGCGAGGCAGAACATCATCGTGCAGGCGACCATGCCGATCTGCGAGATCGACAGCGCGAGGCCGAGCATGTTCTCGATCGAGAAGAAATGATCGACCGTCAGCGACATCGTGGCGAACATCACGATGAAGATCACGATGAGGCTGTATTCCGTGACCTGCTGCCACCACTTCTGCTTGTCGTTCTTTTGCGGGATCAGCGCGTTGGCTACCGCTTCGACCGCAATGTTTTCTCTGGCTTCCATTTATCGCTCCTCTTTCCCTTTCGTCCCTTTTGTTCCTTCACGCGGCCTTGGCGACCGTCTCGGCTTGCGGCAACGCAAGATTCAGCACCGACTGTTCGTTGGCCTCACCGCGCGGCAATTCGCCCGCGATGCGCCCCTGCCGCATCACGACGATCCGGTCCGACACGCCCAGCACTTCCGGCAGTTCGGAGGAGATCATCACGATCGCGCAGCCGCGCTCCGCCAGTTGATAGATGACGTTATAGATTTCGTGCTTCGCGCCCACGTCGATGCCGCGCGTCGGTTCATCGAGAATCACGACTTTCAGGTCCGGCTCCGCGAGCCAGCGCGACAGAATCGCCTTCTGCTGGTTGCCGCCCGACAGAAAACGAATGCGCTGCCTGCGGCTCGGCGTCTTGATCTTCAGCAATTGGATGAAGCGATCCGCCGTCTGCGCCTCCTTCTTGCGATCGAGGAACAGCCCCGCTCGCAGGTAATGCCGCCGGCACGAAATGTTGATGTTCTCCGCGACCGTCGCCATTGCGACGATGCCCTCCTCCTTGCGATCCTCCGGACACAGCACGATGCCGTGACGGATCGCCTCGCCGGTGTTGCGGACCTTGATCGGCTGGCCGTCGAGGCGGATCGTGCCGTCCTTTTTCTTGTCCGCGCCGTAGACCAGATGCATCAGTTCGCTGCGGCCCGCGCCGACGAGTCCGAAGAACCCGACGATCTCGCCGCGCCGCACTTCGAAGTTCGCCGGTGCGGAAAGCGCATCGCCCTGAAGATTGCTCACCGCGAAGCGCACATCGCCGATGGGACGCGCACGGTAGTTGTAGATGTCGCTGATTTCGCGGCCGACCATTTCCTGCACGAGCGTATCGCGCGGCACTTCGGCGAGCCGCGTGTGCGATGCGATCTTGCGGCCGTCGCGGAAAATCGTGCAGGCATCGCACAGCTCGTAAATCTCGTCCATGCGATGCGAAATGTAGATGAGCGCGCGCTTGTCGGCCTTCAGGTCGCGCACGAGCTTGAAGAGCACCTCCGTCTCGCGATGCGACAGCGACGACGTCGGCTCGTCGAGCGCGATCACGCGCGCGTTGCGCAGCAGCGCCTTGCAGATTTCGACCATCTGCCGCTGCGCGATGGAGAGCTTGCGCAGCTTCGCGTTCGGATCGAGATCGACGCCCATCGCTGCGAGCCGCTCGCGCACGTGCTTTTTCGCGGCGCTCTTGTTGACCCAGCCGAGCCGGTTCGGCAACGCGCCGAGCAGCAGGTTCTCGGACACGGTGAGGTCCGGCACGTACTGCAATTCCTGATGAATCACCGCGATGCCCGACGCAATCGATGCCGCCGCGCTCCCGAAATGCACTTCCCTTTCGTCGATGAGCACGCGCCCCGAATCGGGCTGATACTCGCCGCCGAGAATCTTCAGCAAGGTCGATTTGCCCGCGCCGTTCTCGCCCATCAAACCGTGAACTTCGCCGGCATTGACGTCGAACGACACGCCGTCGAGCGCACGCACGCCTGGAAACACCTTGCCGATATTGTCAAAACGCAGCGTCGCTGACACATCGCCTCCTGTTTTTCAGCGGACCGCACGCGCGGCCCGCTTGCCGCGAAAAAGACTTAGTTCGACGCCAGGCCCATCTGCTGACGCACCGACGCCACGTTGTCACGCGTGGCGAGCATGCCGGTCGTGAGCGTGAGCATCGGCGGCGTCTTGCCGTCCTTGATCCACGCGTACATCAGTTCGGACGTCTCTTCGCCGTGACGCTTCGGGCTGATGATGACGGTGCCGAAGAAGCCCGTCGGCTGCGGCTTCTTGAACTCGTTGAGCGCAGAATCCGACCCGCCGATGCCGATGCCGATCATGTTGTCGGCCTTGAAGCCACGGCCTTCCGCCGCGCGCACCGCGCCGAGCACGCCTTCGTCGTTCAGCGCATACGCAACCCAGTGCTTGAACTGCGGGTTCTTCGTGAGCGCGATGTTCGCGGCGTTGAACGCGTTCTCGGTGTCGGTCTTCGCTTGCGGCGCGGCGATGATGTTCGCCTTCGGAAAGCCAGCGGCGACGAGCGCATCGGTGGCGCCGGCCGTGCGGTCGTGCGCGGTCGGCAACTGCTCGTAGGTCACGTCGATGGCGCCGACTTCCTTCATGTCCCAGCCGCGCTTCTTGATCTCGGCGGCGATGCCGTCGCCGACCTGCTTGCCGATGTTGTACGCGGAGATGCCCATGTGCGGCACGGACTCGATCGGCTTGCCGGAGCCATCGACCAGGCGGTCGTCGACGGTCATCATCTTCAGTTTGTCGGCCTTCGCCTTCGCGACGATGCCCGGTCCGAGCTTCACGTCCGGCGTGCAGATGATGAAGCCCTGCGCCTTTTGCGCGGCGAGGTTGTCGATGGCGCTCATCACCTTTTCGCCCGACGGCGCGCCGATCTTCACGAGCGTGAAGCCCTTGTTCTTCGCGGCCGCCTCGGCGAACTTCCATTCGTCCTGGAACCACGGCTCTTCCGGCTGCTTTACGAGAAAGCCGATCTTGACTTCATCGGCGGCCTGCGCGACGGGCGCGGCGATCATCGTGGCGCTCGTGGCGGCAGCGGTGGCGATCAGCGTGAGGAACAGTCTGCGTTTCATCTTGTGTCTCCCGAGTTTTTACCCGTTGTCTCAAAAAGCCCGCGTGACGGGCCGTTACGAAGGTGTGTGTGGCTGCTTGTTATTGCTCGTGACTGCTGGTTACTTTCGTGCCGCCGTCGCATCGCGACATCCAACTTGCGCGTCAGCGCCTTTGCCGCACCGCGGCGAGTGCGTCATTCTTCATGTTCTAGTCGTGATAGAGCGCCGAGCGGCCGCCATCCACGGTGATGCAGCTCGCGTTGATGAACGGCGCTTCATCCGATGCGAGGAACACCGCCGTCATCGCCACTTCGTGCGGCTGGCCGATGCGCTTCATCGGCTGCAGGTCGAGCGTCGCCTGCCGCGCGGCGGCGGGATCCGGCTGCTCGTTCCACCAGTCGAGCGTCAGCTGCGTCTCGATGTAACCCGGCGCGATCGCGTTCACGCGCACGTTGTTCGGCGCGTATTCGATGCCGAGCGCACGCGTGAGGCCGATCACGCCATGCTTGGCCACCGGATACGGAAAGCAGCCGGGGATAATCTTGAACGCATGCGTCGACGCGATATTCACGATGCTGCCCCGCCCGCGCGCCACCATGCCCGGCAACACGGCGCGACAGCCGTTCCAGACACCGTCGAGGTCGACAGCGAAGCAGCGGCGCCAGTCGTCGTCGGTCATCGTGAGCGGATCGCAGAACACGTTGATGCCGGCGTTGTTCACGAGCACGTCGACGGGGCCGAGCCGCGCTTCCGCTTCCGCGACGGCTTCCTTCACCGATGCGCTTTGCGTCACGTCCGTCGGCACCGCCAGCACCTGTTCCGCGCCGGTCTCCTGTCCGATGCGCGCAGCCGTCGCCTTTGCCGTTTCGATGTCCAGCTCCGCCAGCGCGACCGCCGCGCCTTCGCGCGCGAACGCCAGCGCGATCGCCGCACCGATGCCGCGCCCCGCGCCCGTGATGATCGCGACCTTGCCGGCGAGTCGGTTCATCGTTTCTCACCTTTCGCGATGGCGAGCCCGCCGACGAATGCCTTCGCATGAAGCGCCGTCACCTTCACGCCCTGGCCCGGCTTGTAGAGCGCGGAGCCGAGGCCGAAGCCGTTCGCGCCCGCCGTCAGGAACGGCCCCATGTTGTCCGGCGAAATTCCGCCGACCGGCACGAGCGGCACGTCCTTCGCGATGACCGCGCGCCACGCCTTCACGACCGTCGGGCCGAGCTGTTCGGCGGGGAACATCTTCAGCACGTCCGCGCCGTTCTTCAGCGCGATGAAACCTTCGTTCGGCGTGGCGACGCCCGGCGCGCACGCGAGCCCGAGCGCCTTGGCGGCGCGGACGACATCGCCGTCGCTGTGCGGCATCACGATCAGTTCGCCGCCGGCGGCCTTCACGTCGTCGACATAGCCCGGATGCAGCACCGTTCCCGCGCCGACGATGGCATCGGCCGGCAACGCCTGACGGATCGCCGCGATGCTGTCGAACGGCTGCGGCG
This sequence comes from Caballeronia sp. LZ016, assembly GCF_031450805.1. NCBI lineage: Bacteria > Pseudomonadati > Pseudomonadota > Betaproteobacteria > Burkholderiales > Burkholderiaceae > Caballeronia > Caballeronia sp. LZ016. The sequence goes on along the minus strand of NZ_JARTVY010000001.1, from coordinate 1,320,331 downwards.
AGTTGAGCGGCACTTCGACGATGCGAAAGCCCGCTTCATAGAGCGCGCGGCCGTGCTCGGCGGCATCGGCGGGCGTGACGCCGCGCAGGATCGCGATCAGCGGACACGCGGCGAACGCCTTCGCGAGACCGTCGTGCATCTGATACGGCGCAGGGAGATTGATGGGTGGCTGCATCGTCGTGACTCCTTCTCGTGCTGCTCAGGCCGCGCGCGCGGGCGCTGGCACGAGCCCGGCTTGCACGGCGATTCGGTATAGGCCCTGCTCGGTGGCGTTCGCGACGGTTGCGGCATCGTGACAGCCGAAGCGCGCGAGCGCCGCGCGATAGCGGTCGCAAAGCGTCTCGTTGCCGATGAGCCGCAGCGTCCGGCCCGCGAGCGACGACTGATCGCGCGCGAGCACTTCCGACAGGCCGCGCAGTTCGTGGCCGATCAGAAGGCCCGACAGATAATCCGGCTGTTGCGCCGGGGTTAATTCCGCGGTGAGACCGAGCGTGCGCGTGCTGAAGATGGTCGCGAGCACGCCGGGATGACCGGCATCGCGTGCGGTATCGACGCCGCGCTCGAATGCCGATGCGTCCGCCGCCGCGCCCTGCTGCATCGTGCGGCCGAGAATCGTGTGGTCGCGCAGCGCGCCGAACACTTCGCCCGTCATGAACGTGTAGAAGCGCTCGATGCGCCCCGCCTGCACGAACGCCCATTTCGCGTGCGTCCCCGGCAGGCCGATCAGCACGCCGCCTTCCGCGTTCAGCGATGCATCGCTCGCCAACGCGCCGACGATCTGCGTTTCCTCGCCGCGCATGACGTTCGGCAGCACGCCCCGTTCGAGCACGCCCGGCACGATACGCACGGTCGCGCCGCGCGCCGTCTCGATGGCGACGATGCCTGCGACGAGCGCATCGGCATCGGCGGGCGTGTCCACGTAAGGCGCTTCCGCCCAGCCCTGCGCGCTGCCGACCATGCCCGCCGCCAGTACCGGCAATGCGGGATGCGCGTCGAGCCACGCGCCGCAGGTTTCTTCGAACGCCTGCTCGAAGCCGCCCGCGGGCAGATTCATGATCCCTGCCGGCGATGCGCGGGTGTCGAGCGCGACGCCGTCCGCGCCGAGCAGATAGGCGCGCAGCGAGGTCGTGCCCCAGTCGAGCGCGACGAGCGCGGGTGCAACAGGAGGCGCGGTCATCGCTTGATCCTGCGGCTGGCTTGCGGCGCGCGCCAGCCGAGTTCGGAAGAAATCGCGCGGGCTTCCTGCTGCACGATCGGAATCAGTTCTTCCATGCGCTCCTCGGGCATATACGGAATGGTGCTCGCCACCGAGAGCGCCGCGACGATCGCCCCGGACGCATCGCGCACGGGTGCGGCGACGCAGCGAATCGACGCTTCGTTCTCTTCCAGGTCGAACGTGTAGCCGCCTTGCGAATAGCGCGTCATGCGCTGCACGAACGTGCCGACGTCCGGCCGGTTATCCGGCTTGAAGCTCGTGCGGGCGAGCGCGCGATGCGACGCCTCCAGCAGCTTCTTCCAAGCGTTGCTCTCGAGATCGAGCATCATCGCCTTGCCGATGCCCGTCGACGCGAGCGGCATCCGGTGCCCGACGCGCGAGCGCATCTCCAGTCCGCGCGTGCCGGGAATCTTGTCGATGTAGAGCACGTCGTCGCCGTCGCGCACGCCGAGATGGATCGTGTCCTGCGTATGCTGCGCAAGCGCCTGCAGATACGGCCGCGCAACGGTGGTCAGCGGCATCTGCTCCAGCGCGATGGTGCCGAGTTCGATCAGCTTCGGCCCGAGCAGATAGCCGCCCTGCACTTGCCGCAGGTAGCGCGCCTGCACGAGCGAGCTGACGAGCCGGTGCGTCGTGCTGCGCGTCGTGCCGAGCGCGGCGCTGAACGAGCGCAGATCGCGCGCGCCGTTCGCGGCGGCTTCGAGGATCGCGAGGCCGCGCAAAAGCGTCTGCGTGCCGGCCTGCTGCGGCGTGATATCGACGAGCGCGCTCGGCAGTGCGATGGCATCGGGATCGCGTCCGTGCGGCGGGGTGTTCTGTGGGCCGCTCGCGCTGCTGCGCGCGCGAGTCGCGCTGGTGGACTGATCGCTCATGTCGGCTCGCCCTCGTGAATCATGCAACGCGCGAAAGCCGCGACGCCTGGACGGACCGGCGCGTGCCGGCGCGGAAAACCGATGAATCGTGCAACGCAATCCGCGAGCGCGGGCGAGCGATCGAGTGCATGACGTGTCTCCGAATTTGTTTTTATGCGCGCATGTCAGCGGTGCATGCGCGCGGGCTTCGTGGCGCTTCCATCGAAAGCCTGCACGGATTGTAGTTCCGGCTATCTCGATAATTCAATATGTGATCGACTCGTTCACATACTGGGACCCCGGCTGACAGCCGAAAGCCGCCGGAAAAAGAAAAAGCCCTGAGGGATCAGGGCTTTGCGATGTTTAGCGACGCCAACTAAATATCACTCGGGCAGCTCGGCGGCGCCCATCCGTCGCGCGATGACGCGCGATCGCGCCGCGAGATACGACGAGTTCCGATGATCGTCGAAGTACTTGGGGCGCGGCAGCATCACGGCGAGGCGCGCGCTTTGTCCGGCCGTCAGCTTCGCCGCCGATGTCTTGTAGTAATACTGCGCCGCCGCTTCCGCGCCGTAGACGCCGTTGCCCCATTCGACCGAATTCAGATAGATCTCGAAGATGCGCTGCTTGTCCATCCAGAACTCGAGCATCCACGTGATGACGAGTTCCTGCGCCTTGCGCAGATAGCTTTTCTCGCGCGACAGGAACAGGTTGCGCGCGAGCTGCTGCGAAATGGTCGATCCACCCGCGACGATCCTTCCGCGCGCCTTGTTTTTCTCCCACGCCTGCAGGATGGCGTCGGTCTCATAGCCGTTGTTGTTGACGAAGTTCGCATCTTCGGACGCGATGATCGCCCGCTTCAGATTGCGCGATATCTGGTCGTAAGGCACCCACGTCCGTTGCAGCGGCGCGCCGGGGCGGGCTTTCGCGAGCGCCCACGCGTCGGCGCGCATGAACGCGGTCGAACCGGGATTCAGCACCGTCCACACGCCGACTTGCGCGAAAAAGTAGAGCTGCGTCGCGATTGCCGCGATGACGAACACCGATATGCCGTAGGCGATCCATCGCGCGGGGCCGAGGCGCACGGCCGGGCGCGTCTGCCGCGAGCGCGGCGACGTGCGGTTCGAGGCCGGCGCGGTGGTCATCAGGCTTTGGCCGCGAGCGTGTGGCGCAATTCGCGCAACACCGCGCCGCCGTCCGGACGCACGCCGCGCCAGATGAAAAACGACTCGGCCGCCTGCTCGACGAGCATGCCGAGACCATCGGCGGCACGTGCGCCGAGGCGCTCCGCGTGCTCCATGAAGACAGTGGGCTTCGGGCCGTACATCATGTCGTAGGCGAGCGTGCCGGCGCCGAATGCGGCGTCGTCGCACTCGGGGAGCGCGGCGTCGAGACTGCCGGCCGTCGCGTTGATGACTACGTCGTAACGCGCGTTATCGGCGCTGTCCGCGCCGCCGCCGGTAAGGCTTACGCCGGTTTCCTCCGCGCGTGCTGCGAACTGAGCGACGAGTTCGCGCGCCTTCGCCGCCGTCCGATTGACGATGACGAGGGCAGCCGGTTTCCGGTCGAAAATCGGCAACACGACGCCGCGCGCCGCGCCGCCCGCGCCCAGCAGCAGGATCCGCGCGCCTTCGAGACTCACGCCCAGATTCACTTCGATGTCTCGCACGAGGCCGACGCCATCGGTGTTGTCGCCGCGCACGCCGTCGTCGCTGAACGACAGCGTGTTCACCGCGCCGGCCGCCGCCGCGCGCGGCGAGAGCGAATCGGCGAAGGCGTGGGCGTCGAGCTTGAACGGGACGGTCACGTTCATGCCACGCCCGCCCGACGCGATGAAGCTTTTCACCGCTGCCTCGAAACCGCCGAGCGGCCCGAGAATGCGGCTGTATTCGACCGGCTCGCCCGTTTGCCCGGCGAAACGCGCGTGAATCCACGGCGACTTGCTGTGCTCGACGGGGTTCCCGATGACCGCATAGCGGTCGGCTTGCGCAGGCTGGGTCATTGCGTCGGCTCCGTGGAATCCGGTGCTGATGCTTGCGGCTCGGCAGAAGCTTCCGCTTGCGCTTCGGCTTCGCTTTCGGCGCTGAGATCGTCGGCCTCGATGATTTCTTCTTCGGCTTCCTCTTCCTCGACGGGCGCGCTCGCGGACGGCGCGTCGATCACGTGCAGCAGGCGGCACGACGCTTCGACGGTCAGTTCATCGATCGATACGACTTCGAGCATCACCCGCGTGCCGCGCGCATGCACGCCGAGGCCGGGCACGTGCAGGATCAGCGGAATCTCTTCCAGACGCACGAGATCGTCCTTCACCACCGACGCCGGCACGTGCCGCTTGTTCTCCTGCTTCAGCCAGCGCAGACACCAGAAATACTCCATGCGGCGCTGGTGATCAGCGTAGGCGCTGTAGGTATCGTCGAAGCCCTGCACGACCGCGAACAAGTCGGCATCCTTCGGCTTGAACGGCGCGGCCAGCTTCGCGGTGACGCCGTGCTGCACGCACGCGAGCAATTGCCACTGATTGACGAGGTCGACGTAACGGCGCAGCGGCGACGTGCTCCACGCATATTGCGCGACGCCGAGACCTTCGTGCGGCGCGGGCGTCGTCTGCATGCGCGTGCGCTTCGGGCCGGGACCGCCGAAACCGCGCTGCGAGCGATAGATGCCCGGCACGCCGTGATCGTTGAGAAACGCGCCCCACGAAGAATTCGCCAGAATGGCCAGCTCGGCGACGATCAGATCGAGCGGCGATCCGCGGCGGCGCGGCGTGATCGTGATGTGCTCGCCCTCGACGTAGAAGTTGAAGTCGTTGTTGCGCTGCACTTCGCGCTTGAGGCCGTAGGTGGCGCGCGCCTGCTGACGCTTCTCGAAGAGCGACTGCGCGAGCGGCCACAGCACCGCGATGTCTTCCTTGTGCGGATAGTCGCCCGTGCCGGCGGCAAGGCTCTCCTCGGTGACGTGCTCGTCCAGATGGTTGTGCCGCAGATTGCTTTTCACGAACACGCGTTCGGCGCGCGTTTCGGTGGCGACGATCTCCTGCGTCTCGCGATTCACGATGATGTAGAGCGACAGCGCCGGACGCAGTCCGCCTTCGCCCAGCGTGAACACCTCGACGACGTTGTCGGGCAGCATCGTGATCTTGTCGCCCGGCATGTAGACCGTCGACAGACGGCTGCGCGCGATGGAATCGACCGTGTCGCCGCGCGCGATGCCGAGCGCCGGGGCCGCGATGTGGATACCGATGCGCAGGCGCCCGTCCGCAAGATGCTCGACGGAGAAGGCGTCGTCGATTTCGGTGGTCGTGACATCATCGATGGAGAACGCCTGCACATGCGCTTCGGGCAGGTCATCCGGCAGCGGCGCGGGCTGCACCGCCGGAAAGCCGACGCCGTGCGGAAAGTACTCCGACAGGAAACGCGCCTCGTGCAGCGCACGCGCGGACGGAATGCCGCCGCATTCGAGCATCAGCCGCGCCTGCGAAATGCCGCGCGCCGCGGCGGCGGCTTCGAGCGCCTTGTACTCGATCGAGTTTTTGTCCGGCTTCGTCAAGAGGCCGATGGCCTTGCCCTTCAGCGCCTCGGGCAGCTTGCCCGCCTTCAGTTCCTCTTCGTAACCGGCCTGCACGAGCGCTTGCTGACGCTTGCGTTCCAGCGACGCGAGCGCCATCTGCAACTGTTCCTGCGGCGCGCGCTGATACTGCCCGCGCCCCTTGCGGCGGAAATAGACCGGCGAGCCGTGCATGCGCAGCACGAGCGCGGCGCGTTCGGCGGGGCCGAACTTGTCGCCGAAATAGTCCGCGCCGAGCGCGGCGAACGGAAACTCCTCGTCGGGCGCGCATTCCCACAGGAAATCGAGGTCGATCTCCTGTGCGATGGCGTCGGCTTCCTGCATCAGATCGCCGGCGGCGGGCTTTTCGAACTCGATCAGCACGTCCTTCGCGCGGACCTTGGCGCGGCGTCCGCCCGGCAACTCGACCTGAAACGCGTCGCCCTGTTTCGACAAGACCGAGCCGGCCTTGAAACTACCCGATTCCTCGAAGAAAACGTTCACTCAATACTCTCGTAAGACGGTGGACCGGCGCGCAGCGGGCGCGCCAGCGTATGAATGGGGCATCACGCAGCTGCGGGAGCCAGCGCGGCGCGCGGCGCCTGATCGCAGAACGCGAGCACATCGGCGAGATGGTCGGCGAAGTCACTGATCGCATGATCGCTGCCTTCGATCAGCGTCGTGCGAACGCCCGGATAGTGCGCAAGCATCGCGCGATAGTCGAGCACTTCGTCGCCGGTCGCCGCCATCAGGAAATAGCGCTCGGGGCGCGTGACGGCATCGACATGAAGCGCGCGAAGCTCGTCCAGATGACGCGGCAGCACGGTAATGGTGCCGCCGCCGTGCCACAACGGCTGTTCGCCGAGATACGCACTGAGATCGACGTCGGGCATGACGGCGGGATTCAGCAGCACCGCGCGCCAGCCGTGTTTCTCGGCGAGATAGGTGGCGTAGTAGCCGCCGAGCGAACTGCCGACGACGGTGACATCGTCCGGCTGCGCCGCGCCGCCGATGGACTCCGCGAGCGTGATGGCGTCGCACGGGGAAACCGGCAACACCGGGCACTGCCATTCGCTCAGCCGGCCGAGTTCCGCGAGGCGCGCGCGCATCATGCGCGCCTTGAACGATTGGGGAGACGAGCGAAAGCCGTGCAGGTAGAGAATCACGCGGGGCCTCTTGCGGTTGTCCCCGGACCCGGACGCGCCGACAGCGCATCGAGCAGTTTCTGATGTACGCCGCCGAAACCGCCGTTGCTCATCACGAGCACGTGGTCACCGGGGCGCGCCGCACCTACGACCGCTTTCACCAGCGGCTCGATTTCATTGAAGGCCTGCGCCCGGTCGCCGAGCGGCGACAAGGCTTCGGCCAGGTCCCAGCCGAGCTTGTCGCGGCCATCGCGCGCGCCGTAGCCGAACACGAGATCCGCGCCGGCGAGGCTCGCGGGCAGCTGCGCTTTCATCGTGCCGAGCTTCATCGTGTTCGAGCGCGGCTCGAGCACGGCGAGGATACGAGCGTGGCCCGCATCGCCGATGCGCGTGCGCAAGCCCGCGACGGTGGTTTCGATGGCGGTCGGATGATGCGCGAAGTCATCGTAGACGGTGACGCCCTCGACGCTGCCCTTCACTTCCATGCGCCGCTTGACGTTGCGAAAACCCGCCAGCGACTTGACCGACTGCGCCGCCGGGACGCCGACCGAGCGCGCCGCCGCAATCGCCGCGAGCGCGTTCATGCGATTGTGCTCGCCCTGCACCTGCCACTCGACGACGCCCTGCCGCTCGCCTTCCCAGTAGACCGCGAACTGCTCGTCGACGGGTTCGCCGTCGCGGGCGGGCAGCGCCTGCCATCCCCCTTCGACGCCGAAACGCTCGACGCCCGACCAGCATCCGCGCGACAGGACGCGTTCGAGCGCCGCCTCGCGCCCGTTCGACACGATGCGCCCGACGCCCGGCACCGTGCGGACGAGATGATGGAATTGCGTTTCGATGGCGGCGAGATCGGGGAAGATATCAGCGTGATCGAACTCGAGGTTATTGAGCACGGCCGTGCGCGGCCGGTAATGGACGAACTTGGAACGCTTGTCGCAGAACGCGGTGTCGTACTCGTCGGCTTCGATGACGAAGAAGCTGGAATCGGTCAGACGGGCGGAGATGCCGAAGTTGAGCGGCACGCCGCCGATCAGAAAGCCGGGGTTCATGCCGGCGTCTTCGAGCAGCCACGCGAGCATTGAGCTCGTCGTGGTCTTGCCGTGCGTGCCCGCGACCGCGAGCACCCACTTGCCCGCCAGCACGTGCTCGCCGAGCCATTGCGGGCCGGACGTGTACGGCAGGCCGCGATCCAGGATGGCTTCCATCAGCGGATTGCCGCGCGACACCACATTGCCGACGACGAAGAGATCCGGTTCCAGCGAGAGTTGCTCGACGCCATAGCCCTCGATCAGTTCGATACCCTGCGCTTCGAGCTGCGTGCTCATCGGCGGATAGACGCCCGCGTCGCAGCCCGTGACCTTGTGGCCCGCCTCGCGAGCCAGGACGGCGAGACCGCCCATGAAGGTGCCGCAGATGCCGAGGATATGGATGTGCATAAACCGTGTTGCGCCGCGCAGGCGATGAAGTGCAGAAAAGACGAACGGCGCGCGGACGGAAAGCCCGTGCAGGAACGCGCCTGGAGGCGCATATTGTAACCGAGCGCGCCGGCCGCCTGACGGCGCGCCCGCGAGCCGCAAAGGCCGCCAGGCGTTATCTAGTATGATTCCCCAATGGTCCGCAAATCACACTTCGATCCGCAGCGCGTGCGCGAGGAAATCGCGATCGCAGCAGCGAGAATGATCGCCGAAGATGGCCTCGACTACTCCACCGCGAAGCGCAAGGCGGCGCGGCAGGTCGTCGGCGAGGCGAAAATCGGCGGCGAATTCCTACCCGACAACGATCAGATCGAAGAGGAAATCCGCGAGTACCAGGCGATTTTCCAGAGCGACAGCCAGCCCGCCGTCCTGCGCCGCATGCGCGAGGTGGCGCTCGACTGGATGGAGCGGCTCAAGCCCTTCGATCCGTATCTGACCGGCGCGGTGCTCAACGGCACGGCGGGCGAGCATTCGGATATCCATCTGCAATGCTTCTGCGACAACCCGAAGGAAGTCGCCATTTATCTGCTCAACGCCAACATTCAGTACGACGTCTCCGAAACGCGTCACTTCGCGGGGCGCGGCTATGTGGAAACGCTCAGCTTCCTGCATCGCGAACGCGGCGAGGAGCCGATCGGCGTGCATATCGCACTCTACGGAAGCAACGATCTGCGCGGCGCGGTGCGTGCCGACGGACGCGGACGGCTCGCACGAGCGAACGCGGCGGCCGTGCGCGCCCTGCTCGACGATCCCGGCCATTCCGGTCGTCCGCCGCTCGAAGTCGGCGGCTGAAACTTCAACACGCTCTCACGTCCATGAACAGCAAACGCATCCTGGCGGCCCTCGCGGTTGCGATCGCCGCGACCGTCGGCGGCTTCTACGCGGGCCATTACTTTTCCGGCGTCGATACGGAAGCCGCCACGCAGCCGAGCGGCAACGCCGTCGAACAATTGTGGCAGGCGACGCCGCCCGCCGCCGCCGGCACGTCGCAGCCGCTCGCGGCTTTCAAGGGCAAGCCGGTCGTCGTCAACTTCTGGGCATCGTGGTGCGGCCCGTGCGTGAAGGAAATGCCGACGCTCTCCGCGCTGCAACGCGAATATCAAAAGAAGGGTGTCACGTTCATCGGGCTCGGCGTCGACAGCGAGAAGAACGTCAACGACTTCCTGAAGAAAGTCCCGGTCGATTACCCCGTCTACGTGACCGGTTTCGGCGGCGCGGATCTTGCGCGGGGTTTCGGCAATAACGCGGGTGGACTGCCATTTACCGTCGTCATCGACTCGAAGGGCGCTGTCCGGGCGACAAAACTCGGCGAAGTGAACGAAGCGGAACTCAAGCGAACGCTGGACGCGCTGTAAAAAATCGCCACCTGATGCCTCGCCTTTACGATAAGTAAGCAGCAACTTAGCGTGCTTTTGCGGGAACTTCGTCCTTCGGTAGCGACATTGCCGGTAAATACTCCCGTCCCGATTTTGGCGCTTGCACGGCAAAACTAGACAACATTCTCTAAACGGCGCTAAAGTGCGCCGAATTCCGCACAACCGAAGCGACCATGATCATTCCGCCGGCGCCGCAAAGCCACGCAGCTGAACCAGCCGATGCCCGATCGAACGGGCCGTGCCGCCGCGCCGCGCGAAATGAGACTGCTCGCGTGCCGTTCGGGCGCGCGCTTCCAGGCGATCACGCCATGACGTTCCGTGCGAGCGTTCTCCGCGTGCCGATCGACTCCGCCGATTTTGCAGCCCGCGCATGGGCGGGCGCACCGATGCGCCGAATGCATGCGCGCGCCAGCGGGCCGCTCGCGCCGGCTCGCGGCTGACGTCATACACCCACAAATCAAGTCAAGCACCGGGCAGTCCCGGTCTCCAAGTATTGAAAGGGGATTTTTCGATGGACCTTCGTAAACTGAAAACGCTGATCGACCTCGTCTCGGAATCCGGCATCTCGGAGCTGGAAGTGACGGAGGGCGAAGGCAAGGTTCGCATCGTCAAGAACGCAGCACCGGTCTACATGCAGGCGCCGCAGCAGTACGCGCCGCAGGCTCAGACGCAGTCCGCGCCGAGCATTTCCGCGGGCGTCGATGCCGGCGCGAGCGCGGGCGCAGCGACGCCGGCGGCTTCCGCGCCGCAGGGCCACATCGTGACGTCGCCGATGGTCGGCTCGTTCTATCGCGCGCCGTCGCCGGGTGCGGATCCGTTCGTCCAGGTCGGCGATACGGTCAAGGAAGGCCAGACCATCTGCATCATCGAAGCCATGAAACTCCTGAACGAGATCGAAGCGGACAAGTCCGGCGTCGTGAAGGAAATCCTCGTCGAGAACGGTCAGGCGGTCGAGTATGGCCAGCCGCTCTTCGTGATCGGCGACTAAGCGCGTCGGGCCGTGCGCCGGGGCGTCGCTCCGTCTGCCGGCTGCACCGCGCCGGCGCGCGCTTCAGCATGACTCGTGCAAGCGCGCGCCGCCGATTCGAATCCCGAGGGCCGCTCGCGCGTGCCCGTTGATGAGCCGACCCACAGCCATGTTTGAAAAAATCCTCATTGCGAACCGCGGCGAAATCGCGCTTCGCATCCAGCGCGCGTGCCGCGAACTGGGCGTCAAGACCGTCGTCGTCTATTCGGAAGCCGACAAGGAAGCCAAGTACGTCAAGCTCGCCGACGAAGCCGTGTGTATCGGACCGGCGCCGTCGAACCTGTCGTATCTGAACATGCCGGCGCTCATCAGCGCCGCTGAAGTCACCGACGCCGAAGCCATCCACCCCGGCTACGGCTTCCTCTCCGAGAACGCCGACTTCGCCGAGCGCGTCGAGCAGTCGGGCTTCACGTTTATCGGGCCGCGCCCCGAAACCATCCGCCTCATGGGCGACAAGGTCACCGCCAAGCAGACGATGATCAAGACCGGCGTGCCGTGCGTGCCGGGCTCGGAAGGCGCGTTGCCGGACGATCCGAAGGAGATCGTGAAGATTGCCCGCGCGATCGGCTATCCGGTCATCATCAAGGCGGCGGGCGGCGGCGGCGGACGCGGCATGCGCGTCGTGCATACGGAAGCAGCGCTCGTCAACGCGGTCAACATGACGCGCGAAGAAGCGGGCCGCGCGTTCGGCAATCCGCAGGTCTACATGGAGAAATTCCTGGAGAACCCGCGGCATATCGAGATTCAGGTGCTGTCGGACTCGTTCCGCAACGCGATCTGGCTCGGCGAGCGCGATTGCTCGATGCAGCGCCGTCACCAGAAGGTCATCGAGGAAGCACCCGCGCCGGGTATCGCGCGGCGGCTGATCGACCGAATCGGCGATCGCTGCGCCGACGCATGCAAGAAGATGGGCTATCTCGGCGCAGGCACGTTCGAATTCCTGTACGAGAACAACGAGTTCTACTTCATCGAAATGAACACGCGCGTGCAGGTCGAGCATCCGGTGACGGAGCTGATCACGGGCGTCGATATCGTGCAGGAGCAGATTCGTATCGCCGCCGGCGAGAAGCTCGCGTTCCGCCAGAAGGACATTCAGTTCCGCGGCCATGCCATCGAGTGCCGTGTGAATGCCGAAGACGCGTTCAAGTTCACGCCGTCGCCGGGACGCATCACGTCGTGGCATGCGCCGGGCGGGCCGGGCATCCGCGTCGACTCGCACGCGTACAACGGCTACTTCGTCCCGCCGAACTACGATTCGATGATCGGCAAGCTGATCGCCTACGGCGCGACGCGCGAGCAGGCCATCAACCGCATGCGCATCGCGCTGTCGGAAATGGTCGTCGAGGGCATTTCGACCAACATCCCGCTGCATCGCGAGTTGATGATCGACGCCAAGTTCGTCGAGGGCGGCACGAGCATCCACTACCTCGAGAACAAGCTGGCCGCGCGTCAGGCGGCGGTGGCGGAAGAGTCCTGAGTCGGATAGAGACACGAGCATGAGTTACCGGGAACTGATCGCCGAGCTGGACCGCGAGCACGCGGAAGCGTTGTCGGACGCGCTGCTGGACATCGGCGCGCTGTCGGTATCGGTCGAAGACGCCGACGCCGATACGCCCGACGAGCAGCCGCTATTCGGCGAGCCCGGCCTCACGCCGGAGCGCAGCGCGTGGAAGCGTTCGCGCGTCGTCGCGCTGCTGGCCGAAGACGCCGATCCCGCCGTGCTGCTCGCGGCGGCCGCAAACGAAATCGGCCTGAACGCGACGCCTGCGTTCTCGGTGCGCGTCGTGGAAGAACAGGACTGGGTGCGCCTGACGCAGGCGCAGTTCGATCCGATTCCGATCGGCGAGCGCATCTGGGTCGTGCCGTCGTGGCATGACGCGCCCGATCCGTCCGCGCTCGTCCTCGAACTCGACCCCGGCCTCGCGTTCGGCACGGGCAGCCATCCGACCACCCGCCTGTGCATGGAATGGCTCGAGCAATCGGTGAAGCCGGGGCAGTCGCTGCTCGACTACGGCTGCGGCTCGGGCATCCTCGCCATTCTTGCGAAGAAGTGCGGCGCCGATCCGGTCCACGGCATCGACATCGATCCCCAGGCGGTCGAATCCGCGCGCCAGAACAGCGAACGCAACCACGCCGATGTCGCCTACGGCCTGCCCGACGAATGCCCCGCCGGCGAGTTCGATATCGTCGTTGCGAACATTCTTTCCAATCCGCTCAAGCTGATGGCGTCGATGCTCTCCGCGAAGGTGAAACCGGGCGGGCGCATCGCGCTGTCGGGCATCCTCGCTCGACAGGCCGACGAAGTCGCGGCGGTCTACGCGCGATGGATCGACATCGCCGTCTGGCGCGAGCACGAAGGCTGGGTGTGCCTCGCCGGAACGCGCCGCGAAAGCCTTTAGAATAGCGCCATCGTTCACGACGCGGCCGCGAGGCCAATGGCATTAGAAATGGCGCTCGCAACCCGCTGCCCTCACTGCGAAACCGTATTCAGGCTCGACCCGCATCTGGTCGCACCGCATGATGGCCGTGTGCGTTGCGGCCACTGTCAGGAAGTCTTCGACGCCGCGCATCACACGTTCGAGCTTCCGGACGACGCCGCGGCAGCAGACGAAGCGCAGCACGCCGCCATCGTCGACGATGAAGTCGCGGTCGGGCCGTCCACGTTCACTGCGCCGACGAGCGAAGCCGATCACGAGCCGCCCACGCTCGCCGTGCCCCGCACGCTGGAACTCGGCAAGCGGACTTCATCCCCCGAAGACGACGACCCTACGCTCCAAGCGAAGCCGCCGGCATTCGCTGCGGCATCGGCGAGACCGGTTCGAAAAGATGCAGCCAACGAACCGGCTGTCGAGCCTCCGGCGGACGACCGGCGCAAACCCTTCGTTCGGGTGAAGGCGCCAGACGGCGATCGCGCCCAGCCGGCGCCGCCGCGTGCCGAACCGCCGCCGACGCGCTTCGTGAATCCTGTCGACGACCGCGCGGAGCCGTTCATCGGCCCCGGGCATCGCCAGGCGGATACGCCGCCTGCCCGTCCGGCACCACCGGTCGAGCCCACGCCCGCCTGGCACGACGACGAGCCGGGCTTCGGCACGAGGCCGTCCCAACCGGGCGCGGCTCATGCGCCGAGCGCGAACGAAGCGTTTCCCGTGATGCGCGAGCCGCGTCCCGCCGCGCAGCCGCCCAAGCGCGGGCGGAAAGGCGTGCTGATCGCCGGCTACCTGCTTGCCGCGGTGCTCGCGGTGATGTTTCTCATGCAGCTCGCGTGGTGGCAGCGCGAAGCGGTGATGGTCTACATGCCCGGCACGCGCGCGCTCTACGCCGATATCTGCACCGAAGTCGGCTGCACGTTCTCGCCGCCGCGCTATATCGCGGGACTGCAGATCGAGAGTTCGGGGCTGCGTCAGGTCGACGGTCCGCACAAGCTCGAACTCAAGCTGATGCTGCGCAATCGCGCCGACGTTCCCCTCGCCTATCCGGCGCTCGAACTCACGCTGCTCGACGATAAAAGCGATGTCGCCATCCGCCGCGTGCTCTGGCCGCAGGATTACGCGCGACCGGGTACGATATTCGCCATCGGCCTTCCGCCGCAAAGCGCGCAGCCGGTCGTCGTGCGGCTCGATACCGGCGATGCCGTCGCCGCGAATTACCGCGTTCAGGTCTTCTATCCGTGATGGCGCGATCGCGCGACGGGCGTCCACGTCCTGTCCGCTGAATCGCGCTAACGCCAAGTGCATCTTCCCGTCAGCATCTGACATCTCTCTGGAGCGCAACATGAGTCAAGTTACCCTCGGCGGCAATCCCATCGAAGTCAGCGGCACGTTTCCGAGCGCAGGACAGCAGGCCCCCGAGTTCACGCTCGTCGGCACGGACCTCGGCGACATCACGCTCGCGAGCTTCGCCGGCAAGCGCAAGGTGCTGAACATCGTGCCGAGCCTCGACACCCCCACTTGCGCCACCTCCACGCGCAAGTTCAACGAATCCGCCGGCAAGCTCGACAACACCGTCGTGCTCGTCGTGTCGGGCGATCTGCCGTTCGCCGCCAAGCGCTTCTGCACGACGGAGGGGCTCGCCAACGTGGTGACGGCGTCGACGTTCCGTGGCCGTGAATTCGCGCAGGCGTATGGCGTCGATGTCACGAGCGGCCCGCTCAAGGGACTGACGGCGCGCGCTGTCGTCGTGCTCGATGAAAGCAACAAGGTGCTGCATGCGGAACTCGTGCCGGAAATCAAGGACGAGCCGAACTACGATGCGGCGCTGTCGGCGCTGAAGTAAGCTGCACGACCCGGACCGCTTCTGGCGGTCCGCGCATACGGGGCGCGGCTGCCGCTCCGAGCCGAAAGGCCGCCGCCGCGCGCCGTATGCGCATTTTCTTGCTCGGCATCCCAACTTAAAGGACGTTCGCCTTGGCTACGCTCATCTGCGGCTCGCTCGCCTACGACAACATCATGACCTTCCAGGGCCGCTTCGGCGACCACATCCTGCCGGATCAGGTGCACATGCTGAACATCAGCTTCCTGGTCCCGACGATGCGGCGCAACTTCGGCGGCTGCGCGGGCAACATCGCGTATGCGCTGAAACTGCTCGGCGGCGATCCGAAGATCATGGCGACGCTCGGCGAAGCGGACGCGCAGCTCTACATCGATCGCCTCGACGCGCTCGGTCTGTCGAAAGAATATGTGCGCGTGCTGCCCGGTCAGCATTCGGCGCAATGCTTCATCACGACCGATCTCGCGAACAATCAGATCACCGCGTTCCACCCCGGCGCGATGATGGAATCGCACCTCAACCGCGCCGACGAAGCGCAGGGCATCACGCTCGGCATCGTGGCGCCGGACGGCGCCGACGGCATGCGCGAACACGCAGCGCAATTCGCGGCTGCGGGCGTGCCGTTCGTCTTCGATCCGGGTCAGGGTTTGCCTATCCTTGAAGGTGTAGAACTCTGTCGCATGATTGAACTTGCCAAATACGTGGCGGTCAACGATTACGAAGCCAAGTTGTTGAGCAACAAGACCGGCTGGTCGATAGAAGACATCAAGAGCCGTGTCGATGCGCTTGTCGTGACGCGCGGCGAGCATGGCGCCCAGATTTATCATGAAGGCGGCGTGCTCGACGTGCCGGTTGCGAAGGCGCGTCAGGTGATCGATCCGACCGGTTGTGGCGACGCGTTCCGCGGCGGCCTGCTGTACGGCATCGAGAACAATCTTGGCTGGGAAAAGACGGGGCGTCTCGCGAGTCTGATGGGTGGGTTGAAGATCGAACATCAGGGCCCGCAAACCTATGCGCCGACGCGCGCCGAAATCGAAGAGCGTTTCAAGCAGGCATTCGGAACCAGCCTGTCGTGAGCGAGTGGAAGAAGGGAGTGAAGGGATGAAAACGGTAAGTCGCATCGTGCTGGCAGCAGCGCTCATCGGCTCAGTGGCGCTGACGGGCTGCGCCTATAACAGCAGTTCGCCGGACGTCTATACGGCGTCGCAGGCGCAGCGCGAGGAAACGGTGCGCATGGCGACCGTCGAAAGCGTGCGCGGCGTGAAGATCAGTTCGAACAACGGGCAGCCGACCGGTCTCGGCGCAATCGGTGGCGGCGCGCTTGGCGGCGTCGCGGCGGGCAGCGCCATCGGCGGCGGCAACGGGTCGATCATCGCGGGCATCATCGGCGGCCTGGCGGGCGCGGTTGCGGGTAACGCGGTCGAGAACAGCGTCGCAACGAAGAACGGGCTCGAGATCACCGTGCGCCTCGACAACGGCGATCTTCGCGCGATCACGCAGACATCGAACGGCGAAGTGTTTCAAGCTGGCGAGCGCGTTCGCCTGTTGTCGAGCGGCGGCGTGACGCGCGTGACGCACTAAGCAAGCGCGGACGCATTCAGCCGAAGAATCCATAGCGACGCTTCGGCCAACAAGAAAAGCGCATGCATCGAAAGAGGCATGCGCTTTTCTTGTTGGCCGATCGCCTGGGCGTGCGGGCAACTCGCTGAGTGCCCCATAAACGAAAGACCCGCCGCCGGGTTTCCCCCGCGACGGGTTGAGGCCGGGTAGCCCTACCCGGTCCTAAGGCACATCGAAGTGTGCCGCGATGATGCGTCCTGCTGGTGCCGAGACTTACGGACGGCTGCCCGTCGGGAACGGCCATGCTGCCGCCGGGTTCAGCGCCGTCTTGACCGCTGCAGCCGGAGCGGCCGGAGCGGGCGTCGAGACAGTCGTTGCCGTCGTTGCGGGAGCAGCAGCCGTCGTCTTCTTGGCGGCAGCGGCCTTCTTGGCCGGAGCCTTCTTCGCTGCGGGTGCAGCTTTCTTCGCTGCCGGAGCAGGCGCCGACGCCGACGTCGAAGCGGGCGCAGGAGCAGCAGGCGCGGCAGGGGCAGGGGCAGAGGCGGTTTTCGCCGACGCCTTCTTCGCAGGGGCCTTCTTCGCAGCAGCCTTCTTGGCGGGGGCCTTTTTGGCGGCAGCCTTCTTGGCGGCCGCTTTCTTCGCAGGCGCCTTCTTGGCGGCAGCCTTCTTCGCAGGCGCCTTCTTCGCTGCGGCCTTCTTCGTCGCTACTTTCTTGGTCGCGACTTTCTTGGCTGCGGCCTTCTTGGCAGGCGCCTTCTTGGCAGCGACTTTCTTGGCTGCGGCCTTCTTCGCCGGCGCCTTCTTCGCTGCAACCTTCTTCGCCGCTACTTTCTTGGTCGCGACCTTCTTCGCTGCTGCCTTCTTGGCCGGCGCTGCCTTCTTGGCGGCAACCGTCTTCACCGCGACTTTCTTCGCAGCGACCTTCTTGGTGGCAACCTTCTTCGCTGCTACCTTCTTCGCCGGAGCGGCTGCCTTCTTGGCGGTGACTTTCTTTGCTGCGGCCTTCTTCGCGGCGGGTTTCTTCTTGGCAACTGCCATGATTTTTCTCCTTCAGGTTTTCAGATGAGAGTCAGTTCAAACAACACCCTTCGTCAAAACCCGCTTCCCGCGTGGAGGCTCTCAGGGCACACGCTACGAAGCGGATTATTCATCGGCGTACGCTGATCCCACCTGCTTACGCTAATGAATACGGCAAGGCGCGCCGTGCCCCGAGGCACCGCGCGCCAAATAAAGTCAGCGCGCATACGCAGCGCTGCCCATCGCTTGATCGAGCCAGCGAGCTTGCCGCTGGCGTTTTCCGGGGGGAAGTTTGCCCATCCCAATGAAGGGAACGCAAAACGCCTGTCTTCCAATCGGATCACTTGCTCCGTTAAGTCAGTAGGCGCACTTTGCATCAGGCGACCGTTCTCCTAAACCTTGTCGGTCAGGCGCGCGTGAGTGTCACGCCGCTGCCTGCCCGTCCCATCGATTTCGTCTGCAACACGTCCTGGGCTCGTTGTTATTCCCAGGTCAGCGCGCCGCCGGTTTGATACTCAATCACGCGTGTCTCGAAGAAGTTGCGTTCCTTCTTCAAGTCGATCATTTCGCTCATCCACGGGAACGGGTTTTCCTCGTTCGGGTAGAGCGGGTCCAGGCCAATCTGCTGGCAACGCCGATTGCAGATGAAGCGCAGGTAACTCTTGAACATCGACGCATTCAGGCCGAGAACCCCGCGCGGCATGGTGTCTTCAGCGTAGCGATATTCGAGATCAACAGCCTGCTTGAAGAGCTCGCGAATCTCCGCCTTGAAGTCGGCGGTCCACAGTTGCGGCTCTTCGAGCTTGATCTGGTTGATGAGGTCGATGCCGAAATTGCAGTGCATCGATTCATCGCGGAGGATGTACTGGTACTGCTCCGCCGCGCCCGTCATCTTGTTCTGGCGACCCAGCGCCAGAATCTGCGTGAAGCCCACATAGAAGAACAGCCCTTCCATGATGCAGGCGAACACGATCAACGACTTGAGCAATTTCTGGTCCGCTTCCAGCGTGCCGGTGGTGAACGCGGGATCGGTCAACGTCTGGATGAACGGGATGAGGAACTCGTCCTTGTCCCGGATGGACTTGACTTCGTGATACGCGTTGAAGATCTCGCTTTCGTCGAGACCGAGCGATTCGACGATGTACTGATACGCATGCGTATGGATCGCCTCTTCGAACGCCTGGCGCAGCAGGAACTGGCGGCACTCGGGAGCGGTGATGTGACGATACGTGCCGAGCACGATGTTGTTCGCGGCGAGCGAGTCCGCCGTCACGAAGAAGCCGAGGTTGCGCTTGACGATGCGACGCTCGTCATCCGACAGGCCGTTCGGGTCTTTCCACAGGGCGATGTCTCGCGACATGTTCACTTCCTGCGGCATCCAGTGATTCGCGCAGCCGGCGAGGTACTTTTCCCACGCCCACTTGTACTTGAACGGGACCAGTTGATTGACGTCGGTCTTGCCGTTGATGATGCGCTTGTCTGCGACGTTGACACGCGCTTCGCTCTGCGCGGCGATGGCGCCAGCGGAGGGCGTGGCGGCTGCGGGGGGAACGAAGCCATCGGAGAAGATGTTGTTCGCCTGAGCAGTCTGATGGGCGGCTTGATGAGCTGCAGCATGCGCTGCTTGCGTACCGAAAGTCGTGCCTTGAGCGTTGCGCAACGAGTTCTGTTGCGAAGCGCTCGAGGGAGCTACGGTCGTGTTCTCGTCATCCCAGTTGAGCATAAATTCTCACCATCAATTTAGATCGGTTTGTACCATCTTTTCATGAGCGATAAAAGAGCTTGCTCATGAAAATTCTCGTTTTCCAGCGATTTGGATTCAGCGTTGCTACCTGCATACAACACTTGGCTCTTCGCTTCGTGTGTGACGCGTGATGCGGGCATCGATGAGACAGGTGTGAAGCGGTCCTGACTGACTGTCATCGAGTGCTTCGATACCTTCTGCGCTGCGTTGCATCGATGCTTCGAAGCTGTGGTGTGAACGCAGACGCAGCACGTGCCGATGTACGGCGTTCGATGACTCGCATGGATCTTCGACACGCGTGAACTCGATGCGACTCATGCGATCTCGAATGCGATGTCATTGACGATGAAGCGGCACTGATACGCGCGATCTTCGTATGCATCTCGCGCGCACCGACGACACTTTCGACTCGCTGATGGACGCCGCCTGGTGCGTTTCCACCGCGTCGATTTCGTTGCCGAAGTTTAGCATTTTCGGCGCGTTCGCTACAAGATATTGTGTCCGCTGCGCCCATCTCATACAACCTATAGGGCCGCCGCGCAAGTGCGAAAAAAGCATCATCGCCGCAGTGGATCGAGCAGTGAGCGCAGGTTGTTGTGATCGATCTCGTGCATGAGTGCGAGCAACGCGCCGAGCTTGCCTTGAGGAAAACCCTCACGCGCGAACCATGCGAGATAGTGTCCGGGCAAGTCGGCGAGGAGCCGGTCCTTGTACTTGCCGTAGGGCATCGTCTGCGTGACGAGACGTTGCAGGTCTTGCGGGTCCATCGCTTCTTCACTCCTCGTGTATGTTCATCGCGTCACATAGCGCGTCGGTGACCGTCGGCATGTGCTCCACATCGGTGCCATAATCGCCGCTCCTCCCGCCATGATGATCGCGTTCTCTGATGCCGCTCGCCGTCAAAGCTTTCATTGCCCCTCTCATCGTCGCATGTGCGATGTTCATGGAAAGCGTCGACGCCAACGTCATCGTCACTGCGATTCCCGAAATGGCTCGAGCGTTCGGACGCGATCCCGTCACACTCAAGATTGCGGTCACGAGTTATGTGCTCGGCCTGGGCGTGTTCATTCCCATCTGCGGCTGGGTTGCGGACCGGTTCGGCGCACGCGTCGTATTCCGCACGGCCATCGGCATCTTCGTCGTCGGGTCGTTGCTGTGCGCGGCGTCGACATCGCTCGGCACGTTCACCGTCGCGCGTTTCATACAAGGCGTCGGCGGCGCGATGATGGTGCCTGTCGGACGCATCATCATCTTTCGCTCGGTGCGTCGCTCGGAGTTCATTCGCGCGATGAACTATCTGTCGGTGCCTGCAATGCTCGGACCTGCGGCCGGTCCGCTGCTTGGCGGCTTCATTACGACGTATCTGCACTGGCGCCTGATCTTCTTCATCAACATTCCTATCGGCATCGCCGGCATCTACCTGACCAATCGATACATCGCCGACACGCGCGAGGAGCATCCCGGGCGGCTCGACTGGTTCGGCTTCTTTCTTTCGGCGAGCGCGGGCGTGTTATTGATGCTCGGGCTGTCGCTCGTCGGCGGCGAGCTGGTGCCGCCGAGCGTCGCGTACGCGATGTGCGTGCTGGGCGCGCTGATGGTCGTGCTGTACATCCTGCACGCGCGACGCGCCGAGCGGCCGTTGCTCGACTTGCGCTTCTTTCGCGTCCCGACGTTTCAGGCGAGCGTCGGGGGCGGCTCGCTCTTTCGCATCGGGCTGGGCGCGGTGCCGTTTCTGCTGCCCCTCGCGCTGCAGGAAGGGCTTGGCATGACGGCGTTCAAGTCCGGCGCGATCACGTGTGCTTCTGCGTTCGGCGGCATGTTCATGCGATCGCTGGCGTCGCGGGTGTTGCATCGCTTCGGCTTTCGGCAGACGTTGCTTTATAACGCGGCGTTGTCGGGGATCGCAATCGCTGCGTGCGGCGCGTTCTTTCCCGGCACCCCGACGTGGGTCATCTGGGCGGTTGTGCTGCTGGGCGGGTTCTTTCCTGCGCTGCAGTTCACTTCGCTCAACTCGCTCGCTTATGCGGAGATCGAGACGCGCGATGTCGGGCGGGCGACGAGCCTCGCCAGTTTCGTGCAGCAGGTTTCGCTGGGGCTTGGGGTGACGATCGCGGGCATCACGCTCGAGCTTTCGCAGTATCTCAATGGGCACGCTTCCGTGCGGTGGTCGGACTTCTGGCCTGCGTTTCTGGTTGTGGGTCTGTTTTCGTTTCTCTCGATGCCGGTCAGTGCGCGGCTCGCGCGGGATGCGGGACATGAGATTTCGCGTGGGACGCGGGGATGAATGGGTTTCGGTGCTCGCGCGGTTCGGGGGATGCCTCGTCTTTCGGTGAGCTTGTTTAACGACGCAAACGACAAGACCGACAAAAGAAAAGACCGGCACCGAAGCCCTATTCCCCCGGGGGAAAAGAAACCACGGTGACCGGCCTAACCGCCCCGAGAGCAACGCCCTCGGTAGCGCCGAGCTAGAAACCCTTACTGACAGGCCTCACACTCATCAAACCCGGGGTCCCCCGGACGCATCATGCAAACCGGCCCATCGGCTTCCGGCGCAGCCGCCGCCGAAGCAGATGCCGCATTGAACCCACCGCCCGCGGCGCCGCTCGCCGCCGAGGAGCCACCCGAAGCACCCGAAGCACCGAACCCACCATCAGAACCCGAAGACGGAACCGCATTCAGCGCACCGTGTGCAACGGTCGACTTCTCGACGTGCGTCGCCGCCATCGTACGAAGGTAATACGTCGTCTTCAGACCACGCAGCCACGCGAGCTTATAGACCTCGTCCAGCTTCTTGCCCGACGCGCCCGCCATATAGATGTTCAGCGACTGCGCCTGATCGATCCACTTCTGACGGCGCGACGCCGCTTCCACCAGCCACTTCGGATCCACTTCGAACGCCGTCGCGTAGATCGCGCGAAGGTCCGCCGGAATGCGGTCGATACGCGACAAGGTGCCGTCGAAGTACTTCAGGTCCGACACCATCACCTCATCCCACAGGCCGCGCGCCTTCAGATCACGCACCAGGTAGTCGTTGACGACCGTGAATTCGCCCGACAGATTCGACTTCACATACAAATTCTGGAACGTCGGCTCGATACACGCCGACACGCCGATAATGTTCGAGATCGTCGCCGTCGGGGCAATCGCCACGCAGTTCGAATTGCGCATGCCGTGCGTCGCGATGCGCGAACGCAGCGTCGACCAGTCCATCGTCTCGGTCGAATCCACTTCGACGTAACCGCCGCGCGCCTCGGCCAGCAGCTTGATCGTGTCCTGCGGAAGAATGCCGCGATCCCACAGCGAGCCGCGATACGTCGCATAACGGCCGCGCTCTTCCGCCAGTTCCGTCGACGCGTAATACGCGTAGTAGCAGACAGCTTCCATCGAACGATCCGCGAACTCCACCGCATCCGCAGACGCGTACGGCGTGCGCAGCAAGTGCAGGCAGTCCTGGAAGCCCATGATGCCCATGCCTACCGGACGATGCTTCAGGTTCGAATTGCGCGCCTTCGCCACCGCGTAGTAATTGATGTCGATGACGTTGTCGAGCATGCGCATCGCGACGCTGATCGTGCGCTTCAGCTTCGCATGATCCAGCGCGAGCGTGCCGTCGGCCTGCTTCGTCAGGTGCGCGACGAGGTTCACCGAACCCAGGTTGCACACGGCGATTTCGCTGTCGCTCGTGTTCAGCGTGATTTCCGTGCACAGGTTGGACGAGTGAACGACGCCCACGTGCTGCTGCGGCGAACGCACGTTGCACGGGTCCTTGAACGTGATCCACGGGTGGCCCGTCTCGAACAGCATGCCCAGCATCTTGCGCCACAATTGCGCCGCCGGCACCTTCTTGAACAGCTTGATCTCGCCGCGCGCCGCCTTGTCTTCGTAAGCCGTGTACGCCTTCTCGAACTCCGCGCCGAACAGATCGTGCAGGTCCGGGCACGTGGCCGGCGAGAACAGCGTCCAGTCGCCGCCTTCGTGGACGCGCTTCATGAACAGGTCGGGAATCCAGTTCGCCGTGTTCATGTCGTGCGTGCGGCGGCGGTCATCGCCCGTGTTCTTGCGCAGCTCGAGGAATTCCTCGATGTCCAGGTGCCACGTCTCCAGGTACGCGCACACCGCGCCCTTGCGCTTGCCACCCTGATTCACGGCGACGGCCGTGTCGTTCACCACCTTCAGAAACGGCACGACGCCCTGCGACTTGCCATTCGTGCCCTTGATGTGCGAGCCGAGCGCACGCACGCGCGTCCAGTCGTTGCCGAGGCCGCCCGCGAACTTCGAGAGCAGCGCGTTTTCCTTCAGCGCTTCGTAGATGCCGTCGAGGTCGTCGGCGACGGTCGTCAGATAGCACGACGACAACTGCGAGCGATGCGTGCCCGAGTTGAACAGCGTCGGCGTCGACGACATGAAGTCGAACGACGACAGCACGTTGTAGAACTCGATCGCACGCGCTTCACGGTCGATTTCGTTGAGCGACAGACCCATCGCGACGCGCATGAAGAACGCCTGCGGCAACTCGATGCGCGTGCCGTCGACGTGCAGGAAGTAGCGGTCGTACAGCGTCTGCAGGCCGAGATAGCCGAACTGCAGGTCGCGGTTCTGGTCGAGCGCGGCGCCCAGACGCTTCAGGTCGAACTGTTGCAGCTTCTCGTCGAGCAGGCCGGCTTCGACGCCGCGCTTGATGAACTGCGGGAAGTATTCCGCGTAACGCTCGCCCATTTCGGCCTGCGTCACTTCTTCTTCGAGGATTTCGCGGCGGATCGTGTGCAGCAGGATGCGCGCCGTGACCTGGCTGTACGCCGGGTCCTTTTCGATCATCGTGCGGGCCGCGAGAATGGCCGAGTCGTAGACCTGGCTCATCGGCACGCCGTCGTACAGGTTCTTCACCGTTTCGGCGACGATTGGATCAGCGGACACCGCATCGCCCAGATTCGCGCATGCGGACACGATCAGCGCTTTCAGCGCTTCCATATCGAGCGGGCGCGTGACGCCGTTGTCCGTCACGTTGATGACGCCGCCTTCGGGCGACTGCGCGTTCTGCGCGGCCGAACGTTCTTGCGACCGCTGCTGGGTGCGCTTCTCGCGATACAGCACGTAGGCGCGCGCGACGTTGTGCTCGCCGCCGCGCATTAGCGCGAGTTCGACCTGATCCTGAATGTCTTCGATGTGGAACGTGCCGCCGTGCGGACGGCTGCGCACGAGCGCGCGCACGACCGCCTGCGTCAGTTGCTCGACGAGCTCGCGCACGCGTGCCGAAGCCGCCCCCTGCCCGCCATTGACGGCGATGAACGCCTTCGTCACGGCGATGGAAATCTTCGACGGCTCGAACGACACCACGCTTCCGTTGCGACGGATGACCTTGTAGTCGGCAAACGTCGTGTTGGGCGCGAGCGCTTGCGCGCCCGGAACCTGCGCACCGCCTGCCGGCTGTGCGGATGCGCCTTCGAAGGAAGACGTGGCGTTTTCGGTGGTTTGCATGTGCAAAACTCCTGGTGTTCGAATGGTGCGGATGATCCGCGGATTTATCACTTGTCCCGCGCGCGTCGCGCGGATTTTTTGCGGTGAAGCCGGGCTGTGAATTCCAGCCGTGAAGCCGACTCTGAACGCGATTCCCGGCGATGACGGCCCGCATGTTCTTGGCGCCGCGTGCGGGACCCGCGTTGGCGCGCGGTTATCGGTCGACGCGACTCGCGTTCTCTTGCCTGCTTCCTCACGATGCTGCTCGCCGGCGCTCGGCGCGCTTCGCGTATGCCCCGAAGCCCGGGAACCGCCCGGCGCCCGCCGAACTTCTCTTGCGCCGGAAAGCCAACGGCGCCGGCTCGTGGGAGCGGGCGCCGCCTCGACAACACAAGATATAGTGCAAAGTACGTCTGTCGGCACCAAGTATAGTGGAACTTCGCACGGTCTCAAAAAGGTTTTTTTTGCTGAGGAAACGCGTGCGCGGGGTTGACTTCTGCTGCGCCAAAGCACGGCAAGGGCTTGCGCGTCACGCTGCTGCATCGCCGCGAGAAAGCCCTTACGCGGCGCTCAGCGGTGGCTCGCCGGTTGCTTCGATGCGGAGCTGAATCGGAGAAATGGATGTGGGCGACGCACGCTGGCGAGCGATCCGAGGATCGCAATCGATCGCGCTTGACCGATGGCAAAGGCCACCGTGCTTATCGTGCGTCGCGGCCTGTCGGACGTGCGGCGTGACGGCGTGCGTGGTCGTTGCTGCAGAAGCGCTCCCCCGCCACCACGATGGATTCGCTGCGTGGCGTATGCACGCCGCATTGCGCGCAGCGGATGAGCGGGTCGGCGAGTTGCGGGGCATCGGTCGCGGCGGCGCCATTGCGGCCGCGCGTCGAGTTCGTGGAACCGGCGGAGCCCGTCGCGCCCGATTGCGCGCGCTCGTTGGCACGGCGCAGCTTCTTCAGGAGCCACTGCGTGACGAAGAAGAGGACGATTAGAAGAATGAAGTTTCGCATCGGCTAGAAAGGTGGAATCACGCGCTCAGATGACCGCGCGATGCAGCAGCACTTCGAACACGAACCGGCTGCCGACATACGCGAGCAGCAATGCCACGAACGATGCGAGCACCCAGCGAAGCGCCGCGCGCCCGCGCCAGCCGGAGATGCGCCGCGCGGTCAGCAGCGCGCCGAACATCAGCCAGGACAGGAAAGCGAACACGGTCTTGTGATCGAAGCTCAGCGCGCGATCGACCAGTTGCTCGTTGAACGCGATCCCCGAGACGAGCGTGAGCGTCAGCAGCAGGAAGCCCGCGCCGATCAGCCGGAACAGCAGCTTCTCGAGCGTCAGCAGCGGCGGCAAGGTGTCGAGCCAGCTCGCGAGCCAGCCGTTGTTGCCGGAGTGACGCATCGCGAGGCCGCGCATGCGCTGCAGGCGGCGTTCCAGCATCAGCATCAGGATGGCGTGCAGCGCGGCGATGGCGAACAATCCGTACGCGATGTTGGCGATTAGAAAGTGCAGCTTGAACATCGGCGCTGCGGAATACGACAGCACGCGCACGCCGCCGAACACGAGCGGCAACAGCGACGCGACGCACGCAAGCGGCAGCACGAGCAGGCGCAAGCCGTCGAGCGGAAAGAAGAAGCTCTCGATCCAGTAGATGCCCGCGCCGAGCCAGAACATCGCGGAGAGCGCGAACGCAAAGCCGAACACCATCGCGTTCTGCGGGAAGATGGTCGTGTGCAGCAAGAGGCCGTGCACGAGCAACGCTATTAATAATAGAGCGCGCCCGACGCCGCTCATGCCGGACGCTTTCGATGCAGGCGCAGGCGGCGCACCGACGCCCGCAGGCACGCCCGCCAATGCCGGCTCGACGCCCGTATGACGATGCGCGCGCCAGCCCGCCACGGCCAGTCCGCCGTAGAGAAGCGCAGTGAGGGCATACAGTACAATATCCATGTTCGAAGTTTACACTAGGCCCCGAACCCGCGACGTCTTCCCCCTTGCGCCGAAATAAGGCGCATCGCCGCGAAGCCGCTCTCACGCCGCAGGTAAACAAGGGCCGCATTCTCTACATTCCCCATGCTCGACAACCTCACTCAACGGATGGCGCGCGTCGTCAAGACGCTGCGCGGCGAGGCCCGGCTCACCGAGGCCAACACGCAGGAAATGCTGCGCGAAGTGCGCCTCGCGCTGCTCGAAGCCGACGTGGCGCTGCCGGTCGTGCGCGAGTTCATCGCAAAGGTGAAGGAAAAGGCGCTCGGCGAGGAAGTGCTCTCGAGCCTGTCGCCGGGTCAGGCGCTCGTCGGCGTCGTGCAGCGCGAGCTCACTGCCGTCATCGGCGGCGACTACGAAGGCAAGGCGGCCGAACTCAATCTCGCCGTCACGCCGCCTGCGGTCATTCTCATGGCCGGCCTGCAGGGCGCGGGTAAAACAACGACCACCGGCAAGCTCGCCAAGCTGCTGCGCGAGAAGCAGAAGAAGAAGGTGCTGACGGTTTCCGTCGACGTGTACCGCCCCGCCGCTATCCGCCAGTTGCAGACGGTCACCGAGCAAGTCGGCGCGGACTTCTTCCCGTCGGAGCCGGATCAGAAGCCGGCGGACATCGCGCGCGCGGCGATCGACTGGGCGAAGCGGCATTATCACGATGTCGTGATCGTCGATACGGCCGGCCGTCTCGGCATCGACGAAGCGATGATGAACGAGATCACCCAGCTTCATACGCTGCTGAAGCCCGCCGAAACCCTCTTCGTCGTCGATGCGATGCTCGGTCAGGACGCCGTCAACACCGCCAAGGCATTCAACGACGCGCTGCCGCTGACGGGCGTGGTGCTGACCAAGCTCGACGGCGATTCGCGCGGCGGCGCGGCCCTTTCGGTGCGCCATGTCACGGGCAAGCCGATCAAGTTCGTGGGCGTCGCCGAAAAGCTCGATGGCCTCGAAGTCTTCCACCCGGATCGCATGGCGAACCGGATCCTCGGCATGGGCGACATCCTCGCGCTCGTCGAAGAAGCTCAGCGTGGCGTGGATACCGCTGCCGCGCAGAAGCTCGCCGACAAGGTCAAGAAAGGCGGCGACTTCGATCTGAACGACTTCAAGGCGCAACTGTCGCAGATGAAGAAGATGGGCGGTCTGTCGTCGCTGATGGACAAGCTGCCTGCGCAGTTCCAGCAGGCCGCGCAAGGCGCGGACATGAACAACGCCGAGAAGCAGATGCGCCGCATGGAAGGCATCATCAATTCGATGACGCTGCAGGAGCGCGCGAAGCCGGAGCTGATCAAGGCCGCGCGCAAGCGTCGTATCGCGGCGGGCGCGGGCGTCCATGTGCAGGAAGTGAACCGCATGCTGAATCAGTACGAGCAGATGCGCGGCATGATGAAGAAGCTCAAGGGCGGCAACCTGCAGAAGATGATGCGCGGCATGAAGGGCATGATGCCCGGCATGCGTTGATCGCGTTGCACTAGACCCGCGTGGCTTTCGCGCGGGTTTATGATAAGGTCCGCGCCGCCGTTTTTCTCCACAGCAAGCAATCAGCCTCCCCCGCTTTCCTATGAATCGCGAAGAAGCCCTCCATATCTACAGCCACTCCGAAGAGATCGTTTCGGCGGACGAAGTCAACGCATCGATCGAACGCATGGCTGCGGCCATCAAGGCGGCGACGAGCGAAGACTTTCCGCTCGTGCTCTCGGTCATGGGGGGCGCGGCCGTGTTCACCGGCATGCTGCTGCCGCATCTCGACTTCCCGCTCGAGTTCGACTACATCCATCTGACGCGCTATCGCAACGCCATCAAGGGCGGCAGCGAAATGCAATGGCGCGTGGCGCCGGCGGAATCGGTGAAGGATCGCGTGGTGCTCGTGCTCGACGACATCCTCGACGAAGGCGAAACGATGGCCGCCATCCGGGATCGCATCATGGCGATGGGCGCGAAACAGTTCCTGTCGGCGGTGCTGTGCGAGAAGATCATCCCGAAGGCGAAGCCGCTGCGCCCAGACTTTTGCGGGTTCGAAGTGCCCGATCGGTATGTGTTCGGTTGCGGCATGGATGCGAAGGGTTACTGGCGGAACTTGCCGACCATCCGGGCGTTGACCGAAGGAGCGTGAGCCTTTTCTCGCGACAAGAAAAAAGCGGCCGAGGCCGCTTTTTTCATAGCTGATGCACGAACGCCCGTATCCCGGTCAGAATCATCTCGACGGAAATTGCCACGAGCACGAGGCCCATCAACCGCTCGAACGCCGTCACCGCACGCTCGCCGAGCCACTGCTGGATTTTCTCCGCAAGAATCAGCACGACCGCGCAGACGACCATCGTGACGGTCAGCGCGCCGATCCATTCGAGCATCTTCCCCGGCGCCTGCGATGTCAGCAGCATCACCGTGGCGAGCGCCGACGGCCCGGCGAGCGCGGGAATGGCGAGGGGCACGATCAAAGGCTCGCCGCCGCGCGAGTCGCCGCCCATCGGGCCATCCGGGTGCGGGAAGATCATCCGGAGCGCGATCAGAAACAACACAATGCCGCCGCCGATTCGCAACGACAAGTCCGTCAGATGCATCGCGCGCAAGAAGTGATCGCCGGCCAGCATGAACAACAGCAGGATGCCGAACGCGATCGCCACTTCGCGCAGAATCACCACGCGGCGCCGCTCGATGGCGACGCCCCGCAGCGCGTTGATGAAGATCGGGATGTTGCCGAGCGGATCGGTGATCAGCAGCAGCAGAACCGTCGCAGACAGAAAGTTGTACTGCATTACTTCGCGAGCGCGGCCCGCACCTTGTCTGTCACGACGCCCGCAGCCTCATCCACCGGCAGCAGCGTGGCTTCGGTGTCGCGGCGGCCCTGATATTCGAGCTTGCCTTCCTTCAGCCCGCGATCGCCGATCACGATGCGATGCGGCACGCCGATCAGTTCCCAGTCCGCGAACATCACGCCGGGACGCTCGCCGCGATCGTCGAGAATCACGTCGACGCCCGCTTCCTGCAGCGTGGCGTACAGCTTGTCGGCCTGCTCGCGCACGGCGTCGCTGCGGTCGTAGCCCATCGGGCAGATCACCACTTCGAACGGTGCGATGGATTCGGGCCAGATGATGCCCTTGTCATCGAAGTTCTGCTCGATCGCCGCGCCCAGCACGCGCGTCACGCCGATGCCGTAGCAGCCCATCAGCATCGGAGCGGGCTTGCCGTTCTCGTCGAGATAGGTCGCGCCCATGGAATCCGAATACTTCGTGCCGAGCTGAAACACGTGGCCGACCTCGATGCCGCGGCAGATTTCCAGCGTTCCCTTGCCATCCGGCGAAGGATCGCCCGCGACGACATTGCGGATATCCGCGACCTCAGGCTCCGGCAGATCGCGGCCCCAGTTCACGCCGGTCGTGTGGTAATCGACTTCGTTCGTGCCGACAACGAAATCGCTCATGTTCGCCACCGTGCGGTCGGCGATCACGCGCACCGGCTTCTTCGTGCCGATCGGCCCGAGATAGCCCGGCGGCGTGCCGAACCATTCGACGATCTCCGCTTCGGTCGCGAAGCGATAGCCCGCGAGGCCCGGCAGCTTGTTGACCTTGATGTCGTTCAGCGAATGATCGCCACGCAGCATCAGCAACCAGATGGTCGGTTCCGCGCCTTCGTTGTCGGTGGCGAGGATGATCGACTTGATGGTCTTTTCGAGCGGAATGTTCAGATGCTCGGCGACCGCCTCGCACTTCGCCTTGCCTGGCGTCGGCGTCTTCTTCAGTTCTTCGGCAGGCGCGGCGCGTTGCGCGATCAGCGGCAGCGCGTCGGCAGCTTCGACGTTCGCCGCGAAATCAGAGGTCGGGCAATACGCGATGTCGTCCTCGCCCGTTTCGGCGATCACGTGGAATTCGTGCGAGCCGCTGCCGCCGATCGAACCGTTGTCCGCCGCAACCGCACGGAACTCGAGGCCGATGCGCGTGAAGATTCGCACGTACGCGTCGTACATCTTGCGATACGACTCGGCGAGGCCGGCGCTGTCCTTATCGAACGAATACGCGTCCTTCATGATGAACTCGCGGCCGCGCATCACGCCGAAACGCGGACGGATTTCATCGCGGAACTTCGTTTGAATCTGATAGAAGTTGACCGGCAACTGGCGATAGCTCTTGATCTCGCGGCGCGCGATGTCCGTCACCACTTCTTCGTGCGTCGGCCCGACCACGAAATCGCGCTCGTGGCGATCCTTGATGCGCAGCAACTCAGGACCGTATTGCTCCCAGCGGCCCGATTCCTGCCACAGTTCGGCGGGCTGCACGGCGGGCATCAGCAATTCGAGCGCGCCCGCGCGGTTCATCTCTTCACGCACGATGGCTTCGACCTTGCGAATGGAGCGCAGGCCGATCGGCATGTAATCGTAGATACCGCCCGCGACGCGACGGATCATGCCGGCGCGCATCATCAGCTTGTGACTGACGATCTCGGCGTCGGCGGGGGCTTCCTTCAGGGTGCCGATGAAGAAACGGGATGCTTTCATTCAAGAATTTTCCAAAAGCGGCGCGCGCCTCGAAAGCATGCGGCTACGAGGCTGGCGAGACGTGTGAACGACGGAACGGTGGACGGCTTCGCGTGGACGGCCTTCGTGTACCGCACGCGCTGAATCCTGGCCGACAAGGAGAAGATTCTGCCGCCTTCCTCGTTGCCTGGCAAAGATTCCTGGCACTCGCGCGGCATTTCTGCCTCGGAACGCGGCCGCCGCCACGGGTTGAAACCGATGCGCCGGGTCCGTTATCTGTTTATAATCAAAGCAATTTTAAAGGATTCGAAGGTGGTTGTATGCTGGATCGTGAAGGCTTTCGCCCGAACGTCGGCATCATCCTCTTGAACGCGCGCAACGAAGTGTTTTGGGGCAAGCGGCTGCGTGAACATTCCTGGCAGTTTCCGCAAGGGGGTATCAAATACGGCGAAACCCCCGTGCAAGCAATGTATCGGGAGTTACACGAAGAAACCGGCCTGCTGCCTGAACACGTGAAAGTTGTCGGTCGCACGCGCGACTGGCTGCGTTATGAGGTGCCGGATAAGTTCATCAAGCGCGAAGTGCGCGGACATTATCGCGGTCAGAAACAGATATGGTTTCTGCTGCGCATGGTGGGACGCGACTGTGACATTTGCCTGCGCGCGACGGACCATCCGGAATTCGATGCTTGGCGCTGGAACGAGTACTGGGTCCCCCTGGATGCGGTCATCGAGTTCAAGCGCGACGTTTATCAACTTGCTCTCACCGAGCTATCCCGCTTCTTGCGGAGAACCAACTCTCGCGGCGATCGCGCCGCGCATCACGGGCCGCGCTATCCACGCGTCGTCCAGACGATGACGATCGAAGCACCTGCCGTAACCGCCGCTGGCGCTGCGGTTCAGGCAGAATGCACGATCAGCGAAGAAGTGCGGATCATCGCCACGCGTGCATCGTGCGAATGACCGGCGCCGCTCTTCGTTCATTTTGACACTCGGCACTTCGTAGAACCCGGCACGCGAGCATGGCTCGCCGCGCCGGGCGCTTCGCCGTCCGCGCATCCGTCTTTCGGGAACATCGAATTGAAAGTCATCGTCTCATCTGCGGTAGCCGTGGCCGTGTTGGCCGCGCTCGCCGGCTGTTCCAGTTCCAAAGCTCCGAACGCGTCCAACCAGGATGACAGCGTGTTCACGTATCTGCTCGACCGGAAGTCGGAATGGGTCGAGAACAAGGTCGATACGTTGCCGCCGCTGCCGCAAACGTCCAGCCTGCTGCCGTTCGACGTCTCGCAGAACACTCCTCTGACGTTCGCCATCGACAAGACTTCGCTCAGCGTCGGCAGTGACGGCGTCGTGCGATACGTCGTCGTCGTGACGAGTCCGGGCGGCGCGCGCAACGTCAACTACGAAGGCATCCGTTGCGATACGTACGAATGGCGGCGCTACGCGAGCATCGACGACACGCAGACCGGCTGGGATCGCGGCGCCACGTTCGATTTCCGGCGCATCGAAAACGGCGAACTGAACGCGTATCAGGCGGCGCTCTATCAGGATTATTTCTGCACGAGCAAGCTGCCTGTCGGCAATGCGAAGCAGATCGTCGAGAACATTCAGTACAAGCGCACGCAGCGTTCGATCAATCTGCGCTGAGGTTGTCGTCGTTTCGTTTGCATAGTTAAAAGCCCGCTGGCCTTTCGGCTCAGCGGGCTTTCTTTCATGGCTTCGCGGTTCAGACGAGCACCAGATTGTCGCGATGGATCAGTTCCGGTTCGAGCATATAGCCGAGCACCGTCTCGATCTCGCCGCTCGGCCGCCGATGAATCAGCCGCGCTTCCGAACTACTGTAATTGGTGATGCCGCGCGCGACTTCCTGTCCCTGATCGTTGACGCATGCGATCACTTCCCCGCGATCGAACGCGCCCTTCACATCGACGACGCCGATCGGCAGCAAGCTCTTTCCGTCGGCGGTGAGCTTCTGCACGGCGCCCTTGTCGATGACCACATGCCCGCGCACCTGCAGGTGATCGGCCATCCACTGTTTGCGCGCCGCGATGCGCGCGGTGCGTGCGATGAGTTGCGTGCCGATCATCTCGCCTGACGCGAGGCGCGTCAGCACATCGGCTTCCCGTCCGCTCGCAATCACGGTGTTCGCGCCGCTATGCGCCGCACGCTTGGCCGCGAGAATCTTGGTCAGCATGCCGCCGCGCCCGAGGCTCGAGCCCGCGCCGCCGGCCATCTGCTCGAGTTCGGGCGTGCCGGCATCGGCCTGCTCCACGAGCGTCGCGTTCGGGTC
The DNA here is from genome assembly GCF_031450805.1 of Caballeronia sp. LZ016. Classification (NCBI taxonomy): domain Bacteria; kingdom Pseudomonadati; phylum Pseudomonadota; class Betaproteobacteria; order Burkholderiales; family Burkholderiaceae; genus Caballeronia; species Caballeronia sp. LZ016. The sequence continues at coordinate 1,286,920 of NZ_JARTVY010000001.1, read as the reverse complement.
CTTACGCGGATCGGCGGTGAAAAGGCCGCGCTGATCGGTGAGGATCACGAGCGCATCGCCTTCGATCAGATTCGCCACGAGCGCGCCGAGCGTGTCGTTGTCGCCGAACTTGATTTCGTCGGTGATGACGGTGTCGTTCTCGTTGATGATCGGCACCGCGCCGAGCCGAAGCAGCGTCAAAAGCGTGGAGCGCGCGTTCAGGTAACGCTCGCGATCGGCGAGATCGGCATGCGTGAGCAGAATCTGCGCGGTGCGGATGCCGTGCGCGCCGAAGCTGCTTTCGTAGACCTGCGCGAGCCCCATCTGCCCGACTGCGGCGGCGGCCTGAAGCTCGTCGATCACGCGCGGCCGCTTGCTCCAGCCGAGCCGGTGAATGCCCTCCGCAATCGCGCCCGAACTGACGAGCACGACTTCCTTGCCCTGCTCGCGCAACGCCGCGATCTGCGACGCCCAACGCGCGATGGCCGCGTGATCCAGTCCGCGCCCGTCGTTGGTGACGAGACTGGACCCCACTTTCACTACGATTCGCTTCGCAGCGGCGATGACCGAACGCATCGTGCGCTTTCTCCTCGGGTGTCGCGGCCCGTTTCAGCAGGTCGCTTCTTTACTCGTTGGCTTCTTTGCTCGCGGCGTCGTCACGAAAGCGGACGTCGGCGGCAAGGTCTTCGGCTTCGGCCGCGCGGGAGGCGTCGGAATGCTGCGAGATGTAATCGAAGATGGCGTATGTGAGCGCCTCGCAGCCCTGGCCGGTCAGCGCGGAGATTTCATAGACCGGGCCTTCCCATTCGAAACGCTCGATGAAGTCTTTAACGCGCGCCCCGCGCTCCTCCTCGGGCACCATGTCGAGCTTGTTCAGCACGAGCCAGCGCGGCTTTTCATAAAGCGCCTCGTCGTACTTGCGCAGCTCGCCGACGATCGCTTTCGCATCGGCGACGGGATCGACATTTTCATCGAACGGAGCAAGGTCGACCAGATGCAGCAGCACGCCGGTGCGCTGCAAGTGCCGCAGGAAGCGATGACCCAGCCCCGCGCCTTCCGCCGCGCCTTCGATCAGCCCCGGAATGTCCGCGATCACGAAGCTCTTGCTCGGCCCGACGCGCACCACGCCGAGATTCGGCGCGAGCGTCGTGAACGGGTAATCGGCGATCTTGGGCCGCGCGTTCGACACTGACGAGATGAACGTCGATTTTCCCGCGTTCGGCATGCCGAGCAAGCCGACATCCGCGAGCACCTTCAGTTCGAGCTTGAGCATGCGGCGCTCGCCCGGCTTGCCGTCGGTCTTCTGACGCGGCGCGCGGTTCGTGCTCGACTTGAAATGCAGGTTGCCGAGGCCGCCCGCGCCGCCCTGCGCGATCAGGACTTGTTGATTGTGCTCGGTCAGATCGGCGATGATTTCGCCCGTTTCCTGGTCCGAGATGATGGTTCCGACCGGCATGCGCAGCGTGATGTCTTCGCCGCCTTTGCCGTAGCAGTCCGACCCGCGGCCGTTTTCGCCGTTGCGCGCCTGATGCTTTTTCGCGAACCGGTAGTCGATCAGCGTGTTGATGTTGCGATCCGCGACCGCGTACACGCTGCCGCCGCGCCCGCCGTCGCCGCCGTCCGGCCCGCCGAACGGGACGAACTTTTCGCGGCGCATCGACGCGCTGCCATCTCCCCCGTCGCCGGCGATGACTTCGATCCTCGCTTCGTCAATGAACTTCATGCGTTGCTCCGTCCCGTGTTTCCAAGCGATGAGGCTGGCCCGGCGAGAACGCCCTGGCTGCAGCCGACACGCTATTTTGCCGTGACCGGCGGCTGCCGGTCATCGATAACCGTGAATTCTCTCGGTGCGGCGTTTTGCGCGCACCAATGCAAAAGGCCCCGCGAACTTCGCGGGGCCTTTTGCGGTCCTGAAGCCCGTGCGTACTTTTTACGCTGCCGGGACGACGACGACCGTGTGCTTCTTCGCTGCGCCCTTCGTCGTGAACTGGACGTGGCCATCGGTCAGCGCGAACAGCGTGTGGTCCTTGCCGATGCCGACGTTTTCACCCGGGTGCATGCGCGTGCCGCGCTGGCGAACGATGATGCCGCCCGCGTTGATTGCCTGGCCGCCGTAAACCTTCACGCCGAGGCGCTTCGATTCCGAGTCGCGGCCGTTGCGGGAAGACCCGCCTGCTTTTTTGTGTGCCATTTGCTATAGCTCCTTTACCGTTATGCGCGACGCGTTAAGCGTTGATCGCGTCGATGCGCAGTTCGGTGTAGTTCTGGCGATGGCCAGCGTGCTTTTGGTAGTGCTTCCGGCGGCGCATCTTGAAGATGGTCACTTTCTTGTGACGACCCTGGGACACGACGGTAGCCTTGACGGAAGCCCCACTGACCAGCGGCGTACCGAACTGAATCGATTCACCTTCGCCTACTGCGAGAACCTGGTCGAGCGTGATTTCAGCGTCAATGTCTGCCGGTATCTGTTCTACTTTCAATTTTTCGCCAACGGCAATCTTATACTGCTTGCCGCCGGTTTTTATGACCGCGTACATTGAGAACCTCACTCAGAATTTCGTTTTTCCACGCACCACGCGCGGAAAACACGAGATTATACATAGGGTTAGGCAGCACGTCAAAAGGCATTGACATTTGCCGCATGTTCCCGGTGTGCGGCATCCGTGTCCGATCTTCGGCGATTTCTCCCCGATCCGATCGCGATTGCGCCCGTCCACGCGACCATCGCGCGCCGCGGGACCCGTCGCCGCACCGATTCGCCTTATAATCCGCCGCATTACCTTATTTGCCGATCATGTCGTCCACCGCCACTTCTTCCCCCGACGCCGCCGCACTGCTTGCCCCGATCGCCGAGGACATGCAGCAGGTCAACCGCGTCATCCGGCAGCGCCTGGCATCAGAAGTGATGCTCATCAATCAGATTTCCGAGTACATCATCGGCGCGGGCGGCAAGCGGCTGCGTCCGGCGTTGTTGCTGCTGGTTGCGGGCGCGCTTGGCGATACGACCGGGCATCGCCATGAACTCGCGGCGGTGGTGGAATTCATCCACACCGCGACGCTGCTGCACGACGATGTCGTCGACGAGTCCGATTTGCGCCGTGGCCGCAAGACCGCCAACGCGCTGTTCGGCAACGCGGCGAGCGTGCTGGTCGGCGATTTCCTTTACTCTCGCTCGTTCGAGATGATGGTGAGCGTCGGCAAGATGCGCGTGATGGAGATTCTGTCTGTCGCCACCAACATCATTTCGGAAGGCGAAGTGCTGCAGCTTCTGAACATGCACGACCCGGACGTCGACGAAGCGCGTTACATGCAGGTCATCCGCTACAAGACGGCGAAGCTCTTCGAGGCGGCGGCGCAACTCGGCGCGGTGCTGTCCGGCGCGGATGCGCGCACCGAAGCGGCTGCGGCGGAGTTCGGCCGGCGCATCGGCACCGCGTTCCAGATCATGGACGACTGGCTCGATTACACCGGCACGCCCGAATCGATGGGCAAGAACGCCGGCGACGACCTGCGCGAAGGCAAGCCCACGCTGCCGCTCATCTATCTGATGGAACACGGCACGCCCGAACAGGCGACGCTCGCGCGCGAAGCCATCGAGCAAGGCGGCACGGATCGCTTCGACACCATCTTCCATGCAATCACCACGTCGGGCGCGCTGGATCACACGTTGCAATGCGCGCGAAATGAAGCACAAGCCGCCGCCGATGCAATTTCTTCGTTTCCCAGTTCCATTTTCAAAGATAGCCTGCTAGAATTATGTTCTTACTCGACGGCGAGACAGTCTTAAACGAGACTTCAACGCGCAAAACGTCTAGTTAAGTTAATTCGGGGTGTAGCTTAGCCTGGTAGAGCGCTACGTTCGGGACGTAGAGGCCGGAGGTTCGAATCCTCTCACCCCGACCAGAATTGCAAAAACCCGCATGGTCCGCCATGCGGGTTTTTTCTTTTGAGCCCGCCGCTGCGCAAGGCTCTCAAGCTAAACGGCGCGGGGCGGAGCGGGAAAGCCGTCTGCTATAGTCCCTTCATCATCGCTTCTACTCGACCACCGCGTGGACAACCTTCCCTTATGGGCGCAAATCAGCGCCATCTTTCTGCTTCTCATCCTTTCCGGTTTCTTCTCGATCTCCGAAACGTCGATGATGGCGCTCAATCGCCATCGGCTGAAGTATCTGGCTAGTCAGGGATCGCTGCGCGCGCGCACCACGCAGGGGCTGCTTGCGAAGACCGACCAGCTGCTTTCCGTCATTCTGATCGGCAACAACCTGATCAACACGATCATCCCGGTGCTCACGACATCCATCGCACTGCACACGTTCGGGCACAATAACATCGTGTTGTCGGTCACGACGGGCGTCATCGCGTTTCTGATTATCGTGTTCGCGGAAATCGCGCCGAAAATCGTCGGCGCGACGTATCCGGAGAAGGTCGCGCTTCCGGCGAGTCTCGTGCTCGCGCCGCTCATGCGCATCGCGCGGCCACTGGTGTGGTTCGTCAATCTTTTTGCCAACGCCATTCTCGGCGCGCTGCACATCAATACGAAAGGCGGCCGAGACCAGCGTCTGTCGCCGGAAGAACTGCGCACTATCGTGCTGGAAACGGGCAGCTTCATGCCGACCAAGCACCGCAGCATCCTGCTGAATCTGTTCGACCTTGAGAACATTTCCGTCGACGACGTAATGATCCCCCGCCGCCGCATCGAAGCACTCGACTTCGACGCGCCGTTCGACCAGATCCTGCATCAACTCGAAACCTGCTATCACAACAAGCTCGTCGTTTATCAGGGCGACATCGACCGCGTGCTCGGCATCCTGCACGTGCGCAAGACGCTGTCGGCGCTGCATAACCAGGAACTCGAGCGCGAAACGCTGCGCGAATTGCTCACGGAACCTTACTTCGTGCCCGCCGGTACGCCGGTGTTCCAGCAGCTTCAATATTTTCAGGAGAGCGGCCACCGCATTGCCATCGTGGTCGACGAATACGGTGAGTTGCAGGGCCTCGTCACGCCGGAAGACATCATCGAGGAACTGATCGGCGAGTTCACGACGACGATTCCGCGCAGCGCCGGTTCGCGCGGCTGGGACGAGAACGGCGAATGTATCGTCGCGGGCAGCATGCCGCTGCGTGAATTGAATCGCTGGCTGAAGATCAGCTTGCCGACCGACGGGCCGAAGACGCTGAACGGTCTCATCCTCGAAACGCTCGAAGATATTCCGGACGGCGACGTATCGGTGCGTATTGCGGGCGTTCATTTCGAAGTCCTGCGCAGCGACGATCAGGCGATCCGCACCGTCAAAATCTTCCGCCCGCAGACGCTGGCCAAGCGCGGGCTGCGTTAGCCATTCGGACGAGTAGGCGCGGGCAAGCGGGCGCGGGATGATCGGATCATCGTCATCGCCACCATCGCCCCATGATCTCCGCCCTCGACACTGCATCCGATTCCGATACGCCCGCCGTCTCGCTGCTCGCGAACACCCTGCGTGAAGCCGCCGAGCGCGGCGCGTCCGATATCCACGTCGAACCGTCCGAGCACGAATGGCGCATTCGGCTGCGCGTCGACGGCGCGTTGCACGTGCTGCGCCGCCCGCCGCCGCATCTGCGCGACGCGTTCGTGACACGCATCAAAGTGCTGGCGCGTATGGATATCGCCGAGCGCCGCGTGCCGCAGGACGGCCGGCTGCGGCTTGCGCTTGGCGGCGGACAGATCGGCGACTATCGCGTGAATTCCCTGCCGACGCTCTTCGGCGAAAAGCTCGTGCTGCGTCGGCTGGACGCCTTGCCGCCCGACCTTTCGCTCGGCGCGCTGGGGCTGAACGAAGGGCAAAGCCGCATCGTCGAATCGGCGATTCGCGCGCCGCACGGCCTCGTGCTCGTCACCGGACCGACGGGGAGCGGCAAGACCTTATCCCTCTATTGCTTCCTGCAGATGCTCAACGCCGACGCGCGCAACATCTGCTCGGTCGAAGATCCAGCCGAAATCCAGCTCGCCGGCATCAATCAAGTCAGCGTGCGCGAAAAGGCCGGCCTGAGCTTCGCCGTGGCGTTGCGCGCGTTCATGCGGCAGGACCCCGATGTCATCATGGTCGGCGAAATCCGCGATGCCGAGACCGCCGATGTCGCGGTAAAGGCCGCGCAGACCGGCCATCTCGTGCTGTCCACGCTTCACACGAACGACGCGCCTGCCGCCATCGCGCGTCTCATCGATATCGGCGTCGCGCCGTACAACCTCGCGTCGGCGCTGAGACTCGTCACCGCGCAACGGCTCGTGCGCAAGCTATGCGAAGTGTGCCGCACGCCGTCGGCGCTCACCCTCGACGACGGCGTGCGGCCGTTCGAGCCGCGCGGATGCCCGGCGTGTCATGGCATCGGGTATCGCGGGCGGATCGGCGTGCATCAGTTGATGCCGGTATCCGATGCGATGCGCGAGCTCATCGTCGGTCGAACGGCGACGCATGCAATCGCGCGGCTAGCGCAATCGGAAGGCATGCCGGCGCTGCGCGACGCCGCGTTTGCACGCGTGCGCGAAGGCGTCACGAGCGTCGCCGAAGCCGTCGACGCGACGGAGATCGCATGAGCGCGCACGGATCATTGGAACTGCGCTTCGGCTGGCGAGGCATCGACGCGGAAGGCGTGCGCAAGAGCGGCAAGCTGATTGCCGCCGATCCGGCTTCGGCCCGCGCGTCCTTGCGACGCGACGGCGTGATCGTCCTCGAACTCGAGACACTAGGCGACGCACCGCCGCCGAAGGCATCGTCCGCGGATGTCGGCGTTTTCACGCGTCAGCTCGCCGGTTTGTTGCACGCGGGGCTGCCGCTTGCAAGCGCGCTCGACATGCTCGGCAATGCGGGCGGCCGTGGCGGTCTTTCGCGCATCGTGCGTTCTCTTGGGCGCGACATCACGCGCGGCGTGCCGTTCTCGGCGGCGCTCGCGCGTCATCCGGCGGCTTTCGGCGCGCTTTATTGCCAGCTCGTCGCGGTCGGCGAAGTGGCCGGCGCGTTGCCCGCCGTCCTCGCGCGACTCGCCGACGATCACGACCGCGCCAGCGCTCAGCGCGCGAAGCTGCGCGCCGCGCTCGCCTATCCGGTGATGGTGCTGCTGCTGTCGCTGGCGATCACGGCGGGCTTGCTGATCGGCGTCGTGCCGACGTTCAAGACGATTTTCGATGGCTTCGGCGCCGCGCTGCCCGCGCCGACGCGCTTCGTGCTCGCGTTGTCCGATGCCGTCGCCCGTCATGGCATGGGGTTCGCGGCCGTCTTCGCCTGCGCGGTGCTTTTTGGCGCGCGGTGGGTCAGGCGGTCCGCTCGCGCGCGCGAAACCGCGGACCGCATCGCGCTGAAGCTGCCGATCGTCGGCGCCCTGCTGCGCTCGCTCGGCGTCGCCCGATGGAGCCGCGCGCTCGGCACCCTGCTCGCGGCCGGCACGCCGCTCTCCGACGCGTTCGATTCCCTCGCGCACGCCACCGGCAACCAGGTATTCGACCGCGCGACCGTCGAGATAGCCGCGCGGCTGCGCAACGGAGAACGCCTGGCATCCGCGATGCGCGCGCTCGACTGCTTCCCGCAAGACGTCGTGCAGCCGATCGCGGTCGCGGAAGAATCCGGCTCGCTCGATGCGATGCTGCTCGATCTCGCCACGCTCGCCGATCGTCAGGTGGACGAACGCATCGGCGCATTCGCGAGCCTGTGCGAGCCGCTCGTCATCGCGGTGCTGGGCGCGCTCGTGGGCGGTCTCGTCATCGCGATGTATCTTCCGATCATCCAGCTCGGCAACGTGGTGTAGCATCGCGGGCCAAAGACATCGCATCCCTATCATGCAGCCTCCGTTCGATCCTTCCGCCGCGCATCACGCGAGCGATTACCTGGCGCCGTTCGCGGCTTTGCCGGTCGTCGCGCAGTATGTGTTCGCCGTCGTGTTCGGGCTCGTGATCGGCAGCTTCCTGACGGTCGTCGTGCATCGCTTGCCGGTGATGCTGGAACGCGCGTGGCGCGCGGAGTTCGACGCCGCCGTGCCCGATGCCCCCAAAGCACCCGCCGACGCCTACCCCGAGCGCTTCAATCTCGCAGTGCCGCGCAGCGCGTGTCCCCATTGCGGGCATGTGCTGCGTGCCTGGGAGAACGTGCCGGTCTTCAGCTATCTCGCGCTCAGAGGCCGATGCTCGTCGTGCGGCGCGCGCGTCAGCCCGCGCTATCCGCTGATCGAGCTGGCGACCGCCGCCCTCGCCGCGCTCTCGCTTTACGCCTACGGCCCGGACTGGCCGGCGCTTGCCGCGTTCGGCCTCTGCGCGGCGCTGCTGGCCGCAAGCCTCATCGATTACGACACGCGCTATCTGCCCGACGTGCTGACGTTGCCGCTCCTGTGGGCCGGCTTCATCGTCAATCTGGGTGAAGGCGGATTCGCGACCCTTCACGATGCGGTCACCGGCGCGATCGCGGGCTATCTCTTTCTGTGGTGCGTCTACTGGATCTTCAAGCTGGCGCGCGGCGTGGAAGGCATGGGCTACGGCGACTTCAAGCTGCTGGCCGCAATCGGCGCGTGGCTCGGCTGGGCCGCGCTCGCGCAAGTGGTCCTGATCTCGGCGGTGGCGGGCGCGGTCTTCGGTATTCTCGCGACGTGGCGGGGCCGCATGCGCTTCGAGGAGCCGTTGCCGTTCGGTCCGTTCCTCGCGGCGGGCGGAGCGATCACGCTTTTCGTCGGCACGCCGCTTTATGCATTATTCGGATGAAGACAAGGAGCAGCGGATGTTCAGCATCGGGCTGACGGGCGGTATCGGCAGCGGCAAGAGCACGGTCGCGGACCTGTTCGCCGCGCGCGGCATCCCGCTGATCGATACGGACATCATCGCGCATCAGGTCACGGCGCCGCGCGGCGTTGCGATGCCGATGATCGCAAGCGAGTTCGGCAGTGACTTCGTCGCGCCCGACGGCTCGCTGGATCGCGCGAGAATGCGCGGACTCGTCTTCACCGACGACACCGCGAAAGCGCGCCTCGAAGGCATCCTGCATCCGCTGATACGCGCGGAAACGGAGCGCCAGCGGTCCGAAGCGGGCGGCGCGTACCACATCGTCGTGGTGCCGTTACTCGTCGAATCAGGGAATTGGGCTTCGCGAGTGTCACGCGTGCTCGTCGTCGATTGTCCGGTCGAGACGCAAATTGCGCGCGTCATGCGGCGCAACGGCTTTCCGCGCGAGCAGGTGCTCGCGATCATCGCAAAGCAGGCCTCCCGCGAAACGCGGCTCGCGGCGGCGGATGACATGGTGCTGAACGACGATGCCGCCACGCTCGAAACGCTTGCCCATCGCGTCGACGAACTTCACGCGCTTTATTCGAAGCTCGCCGGGTGACGGTTTTCGAGCGCCAGACATCGAAGAAGCTGCAAATATCGGCTCAAAAAGCGGCAACGGCGGTGAGAATGTGGCTCGATTTGCTAGGGTTAGCATGCGGCATTAGAATGTGCTGACTTCCGCTCACGGAAGCAACCGACCCACGCCGAGGCGAGCGCTTGATCCTTTACGAGTATCCCTTCAACGAGCGGATTCGGACGCTGCTGCGTCTCGAAGACTTGTTCGAGCGCTTCACGTTCTTCCTGACGCAGGAAGATCCCCGGGAGCATCACGTGGCGCTGACAACGCTCTTCGAAATCGCGGAAGTCGCGGGGCGCACGGATCTCAAAGCCGACCTGATGAAGGAACTGGAGCGTCAGCGTCAGACGCTCGCGCCGTTTCGCGGCAATCCGGGCATCGAGCAGGAGGCGCTGGAAGCCGTCCTCGGCGAAATCGAACAAACGCTCGCCGGTCTCGGCGACATGCACGGCAAGACCGGCCAGCATCTTGCGGACAACGAATGGCTTGCGAGCATCCGCAGCCGCACGATCATCCCCGGCGGCACCTGCAAGTTCGATCTGCCGTCGTATTACGCGTGGCAGCAGTTGCCCGTGGAGCAGCGCCGTCAGGACATCGCAAGCTGGGTCATGCCGATGCTCGCCCTGCGCGACGCCGCCTCCATCGTCCTTCGGCTCGCCCGCGAGTCGGGGCAGGCGTCGAAAGTCATGGCGATGCAGGGCAGCTATCAGCAGATGCTTTCAGGCCGCACGTACCAGTTGATGCAGGTGCGCGTATCGCCCGAAGTGCGCGTCATTCCCGAAGCGAGCGCCAACAAGTACATGTTGTGGGTGCGTTTCACCGTGCAGGACGGCGATTTGAAACCGCGCCCTGTCGATGTCGACGTTCCCTTTCATCTGACGCTTTGCAGCCTTTGAACCGGGCGGTTCGGCCTTATATAGTCGACTGTCGATCAAACGCCGGCTCAACCGGCCACGCCTTACCGTCATGACCACTGTCGTCAAATGTCCGACCTGCGCGAAGGAAGTGCGCTGGGTCCCGGAAAACCGCTTTCGTCCGTTTTGCTCGGAGCGCTGCAAGCAAATCGATTTCGGCGCCTGGGCAGCGGAAAAATACAAGATTGCGGGCAACTCGCAGGAAACGCCGCCGGACGACGACTCGCACGGCGGCCTCAACTAGACGCTTCGTCGGTTCATTGCCCCGCTTCCGCCGCGAGCCATTCCAGCACCGGAATCGCGGCGGGCAAAAGCGGTGCGACGTCCACCGGGAGCGCCTGCCACGTGATTGCCTGCCCCTCGCGGCCAAGCGGCGTCCCCGTCCAGCCCGTCACCTTGCAGAAGAAAAGACGCACGTACGCGTGCGGATAGTCGTGTTCCAGCGTGCGCCACAGTTCGCACGCGTAGACATCGATGCCCAGTTCCTCGTGCAACTCGCGTGCGAGCGCCGCTTCGACGCTCTCGCCCGCTTCCAGCTTGCCGCCCGGAAATTCCCAGTAGCCCTCGTACGGCTTGCCGTGGGGCCGCTGCGCGAGCAGATATCGGCCGTCCGGGTGAACCATCACGCCGACGGCCACTTCGGTCACCTTGCGGCCATCGGGTGCGATGTCGGTTTGCGCATCCTTCATGCCGCTCATTGCTTGCGGCCCGACCAGTCGCGCGCGAACTGCCACGCCACGCGGCCAGAACGTGAACCGCGCTCCAGCGCCCAGACGAGCGCATCGCCGCGTGCACTCTCGATTTCGGCCGCATCGCATCCGAAGTGCCTGAGCCAGTGGCCGACGATCGTCAGATAGTCGTCCTGCTTGAACGGATAGAAACTTACCCACAGCCCGAAACGCTCGGACAACGAAATCTTCTCTTCGACGACTTCGCCCGGATGAATCTCGCCATCGGGCATGTGCTTGTACGACTCGTTGTCGCTCATGTATTCGGGCAACAGATGACGGCGATTGGACGTCGCATAGATCAGCACGTTGTCCGACTGCGCGGCCACCGATCCGTCGAGCGCGACCTTCAGCGCCTTGTAGCCCGATTCCCCTTCCTCGAACGACAAATCGTCGCAGAAGACGATAAAGCGCTCGGGCCGCGTCGAGATCAGATCGACGATGTCGCCGAGATCGTGAAGATCGTCCTTGTCGACTTCGATCAGGCGCAGGCCGTCCTTCGCGTACGCGTTCAGGCACGCCTTGATGAGCGACGACTTGCCCGTTCCGCGCGCGCCGGTCAGCAGGACGTTGTTCGCAGGCAGCTTGTTCACGAACTGCCGCGTGTTCTGCTCGATGAGCGCTTTCTGACGATCGATGTTCTGCAGGTCGTCGAGCGAAATGTGGGAGATGACGGGCACCGGCTGCAGAAAGCCGCGTCCCTGCCGCTTGCGCCAGCGAAACGCCACTGCGGATTGCCAGTCGATATCGGGCGTTGCAGGCGGCAGCATGCCTTCGATGCGTGCCAGAACCGCTTCGGCGCGCGTGAGAAATTGTTCGAGTTTGTCCATGTCGGTTTCTTTGCGCGCCGGTTCAGCGCGCGTTACGAGCGGTAGTCGGCGTTGATGCTGACGTAATCGTGCGAGAGGTCGCAGGTCCAGACGGTCGCCTGCGCGTTGCCACGGCCGAGCACGACGCGAATCGCGATTTCGCTCTTCTTCATCACGCGCTGGCCGTCTTCTTCGCGGTAGTCGGGATTGCGCCCGCCCGCCTTCGCGACGAGCACATCGTCGAGATAAAGATCGATCTTGCCGACGTCGAGGTCCGTCACGCCCGCATAACCGATGGCCGCGAGGATGCGGCCAAGGTTCGGATCGGACGCGTAGAACGCGGTTTTCACGAGCGGCGAATGGCCGATCGCGTAGGCGATCTGCCGGCATTCCGCGACATCCTTGCCGCCTTCGACCGTGATCGTCATGAACTTCGTCGCGCCTTCGCCATCGCGCACGATCAGTTGCGCGAGTTCCTGCGCCACAGCCGTCACTGCGTCGCGCAGCGCGGCGTAGGCCGGCGCATCCGTCGACGTGATCGCGGGCAGGCTCGATTTACCCGATGCGATGAGGATGAACGAATCGTTCGTGGACGTATCGCCGTCGATGGTGATGCAGTTGAACGAGCGATCCGCCACGTGCTTCACGAGCTCGTCGAGCACCGGCTGCGCGACGGCGGCATCGAAAGCGAGAAAGCCGAGCATCGTCGCCATGTTCGGCTTGATCATGCCCGCGCCCTTGCTGATGCCGGAGAGCGTGACCGTGTGACCGTCGATCTGCACTTGCCGCGACGACGCCTTCGGCAGCGTGTCGGTCGTCATGATGGCCTGCGCGGCGTCGAACCAGTGCGCGGCCTGCTGGTTCGCGAGCGCGGCGGGCAGGCCGGCTTTCAGGCGATCGATCGGCAGCGGTTCGAGAATCACGCCCGTCGAGAAGGGCAGAATCTGCTGGGCGTCGACGCCCGCGAGCCGCGCGAGTTCCGCGCAGGTTTCGCGTGCGTGGGTCAGGCCCGGTTCGCCGGTGCCCGCGTTCGCGTTGCCCGTGTTGACGACCAGCGCGCGAATGCCCTTGCCGCCGGTGCGCACTGCGTCGAGATGCTCGCGGCACACCGTCACCGGCGCGGCGCAGAAGCGGTTCTGCGTGAACACGCCCGCGACGGTCGCGTTTTCATCGACGCGAATCACGAGCACGTCCTTGCGATTGGGCTTGCGGATGTTCGCTTCGGCCCAGCCTAGCGTGACGCCTGCAACGGGATGCAGCGCGGCGGGATCGATCGAGGGGAAGTTGACAGCCATGTTCGCGACTCGCTGATGGTGGCGAGTGCCGGCCCGATGCGCCGGCACGCTGTGAAAGACTGACGCCGTCTGAAGCGATGAACCTCTGGACGGCGCCGTGAAACGCTCGGGCGCGCCGCGCGGCCCGATTGAGACCTGCAAAGACAAACGACGCATTGCTGCGTCGCTCGTCCGTTCGTCGATCAGAAAGCCCTTATGCCAGCTTTCCGTGACAGTTCTTGTACTTCTTCCCGCTGCCGCACGGGCACGGGTCGTTGCGGCCGACCTTCGGCACTTCGTCGGACGGGCGCGTGGCGACGGTGATGTCGTCGTTCGTGGCCATCGCCTGATTGACCATCTGCGCCGTGGCGGTCGCGGCGGCGGCTGCCGGCGTCGCGGTCGGCGCGGCGGGCGCATTGAAGTCCGCGTGCGTGAACGACACGTTCTCCAGATGGCTGCCCCTCTCCTCGTACTGCTCGGCGGCTTCTTCCAGTTGTTCCGGCGACTGGATCTGCACGTTCATCACGACGCGCGTGACTTCCTGCTTCACGGCGTCGAGCATCGCGGCGAACAGTTCGAATGCCTCGCGCTTGTATTCCTGCTTCGGGTTCTTCTGCGCATAGCCGCGCAGATGGATGCCCTGACGCAGGTGATCCAGCGCGGCGAGGTGCTCGCGCCAGCGGCTGTCGAGCGTCTGCAGCATGATCGAGCGCTCGAACGCGCTGAACGATTCGCGGCCGACCAGTGCGACCTTCGCCTCGTACGCTTCGTCGGCGGCGGACAGCACGGCTTCGCAGATTTCCTCGGCGTCGATGGAATTCGACTCGTTGATCATCTCCTGAATGGCCAGGTCCAGCGACCACTCGTTGCGCAGCACTTCCTCGAGTTCCGGCGCGTCCCACTGCTCCTCGATACTGCCCGCCGGAACGAACGTGCGAACCAGATCGCCGATCACGCCCTGACGCATCGCGGCGATGGTTTCCTGCACGTCGTTCGCTTCGAGCAGCTCGTTGCGCTGCTGATAGATGACCTTTCGCTGATCGTTCGCGACGTCGTCGTATTCGAGCAGTTGCTTGCGGATATCGAAGTTGCGCGCTTCGACCTTGCGCTGCGCGCCTTCGATCGAACGTGTGACCATGCCCGCTTCGATCGGCTCCCCTTCCGGCATCTTCAGGCGATCCATGATCGCGCGGACGCGGTCACCCGCGAAGATGCGCAGAAGCGGATCGTCCAGCGAGAGATAGAAACGCGACGAGCCCGGGTCGCCCTGACGGCCCGCACGGCCGCGCAGCTGGTTGTCGATACGGCGCGATTCGTGACGCTCCGTGCCGATGATATGCAGCCCGCCCGCCGCCTTCACGTGGTCGTGCAGCGCCTGCCATTCGTCGTGCAGCTTCTGGATGCGCGCGGCTTTTTCGTCCTCGGGAATCGAAAGATCCGCCTCGATGAACGACGCCTGCTTCTCGACGTTGCCGCCGAGCACGATGTCCGTGCCGCGACCCGCCATGTTCGTCGCGATGGTCACGACGCCCGGCCGGCCCGCTTCCGCGACGATCGCCGCTTCGCGCGCGTGCTGCTTCGCGTTGAGCACTTCGTGACGCACGCCTGCCTGCGTCAGCAAGCCGGACAGCAACTCCGACGCTTCGATCGACGTGGTGCCGACGAGCGTCGGCTGGCCGCGTTCCACGCAATCGCGGATGTCGCGAATGACCGCGTCGTAGCGTTCCTTCGATGTCTTGTAGATCTGGTCCTGCTTGTCGACGCGCTTCGGCGGACGGTTGGTCGGGATCACGACCGTTTCCAGGCCGTAGATCTCCTGGAACTCGTACGCTTCGGTGTCCGCCGTGCCGGTCATGCCGGACAGCTTCGCGTACATGCGGAAGTAGTTCTGCAGCGTGATCGAGGCGAGCGTCTGGTTCTCCGCCTGAATCTGCACGTGCTCCTTCGCTTCGACCGCCTGATGCAAGCCGTCCGACCAGCGGCGGCCGGTCATCATGCGGCCCGTGAATTCATCGACGATCACGACTTCGCCGCTCTGCACCACGTAATGCTGATCGCGATGGAAAAGCGTATGCGCGCGCAGCGCGGCATAGATGTGATGCATCAGCGTGATGTTCTGCGGCGCGTAGAGGCTTTCCCCCTCGCCGATCAAGCCCCACTCGACGAGCAGACGCTCCGCCTTCTCGTGGCCCGATTCGGTCAGGAACACCTGGCGCGCTTTCTCGTCGAGCGTGTAGTCGCCCGGCTTCTCGACGCCCGTGCCGTCCGCCTTCTCTTCGCCGATCTGCTGTTCGAGCAGCGGCGGCAGCGCGTTCATGCGCACGTACAGGTCGGTGTGGTCTTCGGCCTGGCCGGAGATGATGAGCGGGGTACGCGCTTCGTCGATGAGGATCGAATCCACTTCGTCGACGATCGCGAAGTTGAGCGGCCGCTGCACGCGCGCGTCGGTCTCGTAGACCATGTTGTCGCGCAGATAGTCGAAGCCGAATTCGTTGTTCGTGCCGTAGGTGATGTCCGCCGCGTAGGCTTCCTGCTTCTGCGCGTGCTGCATCTGCGACAAGTTCACGCCGCACGAGAGCCCGAGGAAGTTGTACAGGCGAGCCATCCATTCGGCGTCGCGCTGGGCGAGGTAGTCGTTCACCGTCACCACGTGCACGCCACGGCCCGACAGCGCGTTCAGATACGCCGCGAGCGTGGCGACGAGTGTCTTGCCCTCGCCGGTGCGCATTTCAGCGATCTTGCCGAAGTGCAGGACCATGCCGCCGATCAGCTGGACGTCGAAGTGGCGCATTTTCAGGACGCGCCGGCTCGCTTCGCGACAGACGGCGAAGGCTTCCGGGAGAAGCACGTCGAGCGATTCGCCGCCAGCGACACGCTTGCGAAACTCGTCCGTCTTCGCGCGCAGCTGATCGTCCGAATACTTCTCGACGGTCGGCTCGAGGGCATTGATCGCCGCAACGGTCTTTTGATACTGCTTGACCAGCCGCTGATTGCGGCTGCCAAAAATCTTCTGAAGGAAACCGGTCGTCATCGGATCAGTGTCTGCGTCGCGGCTTCGGATGGACGACAGGGTAAGCTGCGTCCGGGCTCGGAAGGCCTCGGCGACTTAAGTCCATTGGGTGAAATGTCGGGTAGCCCGACCTTCTTACGAAGATCGGGCCCCCCGAGAACCGTACGTGCGAGTTTCCCCGCATACGGCTCAAATCTACGAACAAAGTTCCGACTTACGCCAGAACCGGCTTAGTTACTACCAAGTTACCTGCGTGCACCCGTTGATGACAGAATGGATGGAGCAGAACCCTGTTGGACAACGCGTCGGAACCGCCATGCATCCGGTATTGCAGATGATGTTCGTGCCAACCTGTCTCGTCCGTCAGGGCACCACCACAGTGCGCGCAAAGCCCGCCCTGCGACATATATAGCGTCGCCCACTGCTTACGGTAGCGCATTGATTCCCACATACGCGTCTGTCGCAGGCGCTCGCCATATACTTCCCACGTGGGATCAAAGGGGTTGTAGTCCCCCTGGATCTTGGTGTGGTGTTTGATGCTCATTGCGCTGAGTGCGAACAACTCACTCAACTCCCACTTACCGTCATCAGACGGCGTACGGCAAGCAAAGACCCACTGCCGGGTGCCTGATGTATGGAAGTACTTCCTTCTCACCCATCCGGCACTCTTGCGTGGATGTCGCCTGCGGGACCACCACCAAAGCTTCCGAAAAACCAGATGCTCCATGCGGCTGTACGCCTTCTTAGCCGAGACGACCCGATGATACTGAGCCCATCCCCGCAACATCGGGTTCAACAGCCGGATTAGATCCGCCTGTGACACCGTTTTGTTGCCGCTGATCGTTTCCGCCACCTTGCGATAGAAAGCTTGCGCGTTCTTTTTGCTAGGTTTCGGCAGGTACTTTCCGTTGTACTTCCGAAAGTTCCAACCGAGGAAATCGAACCCATCGGCAATGTGGGTGATGCGCGTTTTCTGCTCGGATAGTCGCAGTCCGCGCTGAGCGAGGAATCCTTCCACCCAAGGCCGGACGTCTTGTGCCAGCAACTCGCAGGAGTTACCAGTAATCACAAAATCATCCGCGTACCGCACCACATTCACCTTCAGCGTTCGAGCCTTCGTCTTGCCCAACTTTGCACGTAGGTGCGTCGTCAGACCGTCCTCCAACCCGTCCAGCGTAATGTTAGCCAAAGTCGGGGAGATAATCCCTCCCTGTGGCGTACCGGCCTCTGTCGCCTGAAACTGGCCTTGATAAATCAGGCCAGCCTTCAACCACTTCCGCAGGATGCTCGTGTCCATCGGGACATTCGCGATCAGCCAATCATGGTTGATGTGATCGAAGAAGCCTTCTATATCTGCCTCCAGTATCCACGAGGCGGAAACCTCGCGAGAAAGGCACACACGAAGTTGACCCATAGCATCGGCCGTAGAGCGGTTTCTTCGGAACCCATATGAGTTCGGATCGCCCTTCGACTCCGCTACAGGCTCCAAAGCCAACAGATACAAGGCTTGCATCGCCCTGTCCCGCATGGTCGGAATGCCCAGAGGGCGTTCTTTCCCATTGGCCTTGGGGATATAGACTCTCCGTAACGGCAGTGCCTTATATCCGCGCCGCTTCAACCTGCCGACAGCTTCCCATCGGCTCTCGGGCGAATCCCACAGTTCGCGATCGACTCCTGCCGTTCGCGCACCTTGGTTCTGTGTAACACGTCGTACCGCAGACAGCTTTGCGGACAACGTGCGAGTCAGCATCCGTTGCAGGGCCTTCACCCTGCGCCAGTCACCTTCCCGCGTCGCCTTCGCAATTCGAATCTGAATCCCTCTCACATTCCGTTCAACGACCCGCCAGTCTATAGCGTGCCAGTTGTCTGGGACGTGGGAAAGCGCAGACCCAGTCGTTCGACTCGATACTCTCATGCTGCTCTCCTACCTTGGGTTAGACCCCGGCAGAAGGCGCATCTCCCCCAGCGGGGCAGATACACCCCGCTGGGGAACAACAGAACTCAACGTGAGTGCATGCACCCACGTCTCGAACAGACATATCAATACAGGCGCATGCGCCCGCATCTAACCAAGTACCAGAGGGTTAGCCAGCCGTCTTGCGACGGTAGACCAGACGGAAGTCTGCCCGCTTTCGCGTGGAGTAATGTCTCAACTCCTATCCGGGCCATTACAGCCCGACGTTCGCTTGCTCCGTCCTCCCATACCCGCACCATCAACAGCGTTCCTCACGGTTCGCCTGCCGGGCAACAGCCCCGGCAACAATACGGGCTTACCACGTTCCCGATGCGTCACACGACTGACTTAGGTTCTGCCTATTCCCCGACGGCCCAACGACGACGTGTCCCGAGATTCGAGCGAGACAGCCGGCCGCATACCTTTTGGTCAGTGCCACACAGCAGCTTAGGCACCTCAATTCTAACGAGGTTTATCAGCAGTTCACTTGCGTTAACCCTATCAGTCAGCCTAGCTCCGTACCCCAGTGCTGCTAGGAGTACCACACCCCTCCTCACGGACCGGTGTGCCCGAAACATCCGGGAGGCTACATTGTCAGAGAAGCTTCACACCCCACCGTTACCAGTGACGCATGTCCTCCTAGGCTACTGCTAGTCGTATAACAGGTTCACTAACCGATCAGTGCTGCGTCGGTTTGAACAATGACACATCGAGTTGTCCACTCGTACCGCTAGCGAATCCCTGAGCTTGTGGCTTGGGACTTGCAAACAACAATCCGCTTGGCAGCGGAGTTGAAGCCGCTGACAGGGCGGAACTCGGTGGTAACCGAGTTAATGCAATGCGAACTCCAGCGAATGCAGCACCAGAGATCGCCTATGGCGATACCCAGTGTTACTCCTCCGAGTATCGCTTCACTACAAATTGCTGGCCTCAAGGTGCCAGCACTATGGTCAGCAGAGCAGCCGGGACCGCGACCCCAACTGATTTCCGACGGTCGATGCCCCTTGTCGTGGGGCGGCCGGACACGAGTGTGCGTGTCGCACCGAATCGGGAATTTTAGCACGCGAGTCAAGCACATCTTGCGTCGGCGTGGGCTTGCGGACGTCGGCGGCACGCGACAGTCAACCGCCTGAAAGCTTGGCCGCGCGGGCCTCCGCACAAGGCATCCGGGCGTGCCGCGCGGCAGCCTCGCGGTACAATCGATGCGTCGCGTCAGGCGTCCGTCGATTAAAAAATGAGCCGTTTTTCTACAAATTCAAGGTACGCGCCGAAGCGGTTCGATCCGCGCCGGCCGCAAGCCGTCGCCGACGTGCTGGATCGGACCGACGCGTTTCGCGCGCTGCGCGCCGGCGTCGAGCAAATGGCGGCGCTCCAGCGTGATCTCACCGCGCTCCTTCCCGACTACCTCGCGGCGAACATCGATCCCGGCTTCATCAAGGACGGCGTGCTCGCGCTCTTCGCCGCGCACAACGCGCTGGCGGCGCGTCTGCGCCATATCGAGCCACGTTTGCTTGCCGATTTGCAGCAGCGCGGATGGGCGGTCGATTCGCTCAAAATCCGCGTGCGGCCGCAAGCAGTGAAGGAAGCCGCGCCGCCGAAGCAGGCGCGCATGTCGGCGGCGGGGGCATCGGCGTTGCATGAGCTGGCCGAGACGCTCGCGCCGTCGCCGTTGCAGGAAGCGCTCGCGCGCATGGCCGCACGCCATCAGGGGCGCGGACAAAAAAAATGAGCGGCGCTTTCGCTGCCGCTCACATTGCCCTGCATGCCTGCTGCCGATGATCAGGCGAATGCGGTTTGCGTATCGAACCCGAAACCGCGCGGCGCTTTCTGCGTGTCGTCGAACGTGACGATTTCATAAGCGTCCTCGTTCGCCAGCAACTCGCGCAGCAGCATGTTGTTCATTGCGTGGCCGCCCTTGTACGCCTTGTACGACGCCAGCAGCGGATGCCCCACCACGTAAAGGTCGCCGATCGCGTCGAGCATCTTGTGCTTCACAAACTCGTCGTCGTAGCGGAGGCCGTCGTTGTTCAGAATGCGGTATTCGTCGAGCACGATCGCGTTGTCCATGCTGCCGCCGCGCGCAAGACCCAGTTCGCGCATCATCTCCACTTCATGCGCGAAACCGAACGTGCGCGCGCGAGCGATTTCGCGGACATAGGACGTCGTCGCGAAATCCACTTCCAGCGCCTGGCCCGTCTTGTCGACGGCGGGATGACGGAAGTCGATGGTGAAGCTCAGCTTGAACCCGAAATACGGCTCGAGACGCGCGAACTTGTCGCCGTCGCGGACTTCGACGGGCTTCGTCACCTTGATGAACTTCTTCGGCGCGTTCTGCTCTTCGATACCTGCCGACTGAATCAGAAACACGAAGGAAGCAGCGCTGCCGTCCATGATCGGGATTTCTTCGGCGGTCACATCGACGTAGAGATTGTCGATGCCGAGACCCGCGCACGCCGACATCAGATGCTCGATGGTCGACACGCGGGCGCCGTCCTTCTGCAACACCGACGCGAGCCGCGTATCGCCGATCGCCATGGCGGACGCCGGAATGTCCACCGGCTGCGGCAGGTCGACCCGCGCGAAGACGATGCCCGTTCCAGCCGGCGCCGGGCGCAGCGTCAGATCGACCTTTCGGCCGGAATGAAGCCCGATTCCCACGGTTTTGACGACGGTCTTGATTGTTCGCTGCTTCAACATGATTTTTAGTCCGATAGCGTTCCCGATAAAAGGAATTAATCGCACGCAGAATTCTAATAGAACGAAGTATACTCGATTCGGAACTTTCCGTCCCAAACCAAGAGGTATCAACTGTTTCCCTGTGTTACGCCGCGACGCCCGGCGAGTCAAGTGAAACGGGCCGATGGCCGGAATGGAGGCATTTCCGGTCATCGGCCCTAAGTTGTTGCCAATTGCGAGGACGTCTTTCAGCGTTGCGCGCCTGCAACGACACGCGACGCGACGCCGCTGCGATCAGCTCAACGTCGCCAGGATGCTTTGGGCGTCGCTGACTTCGAATTTGCCGGGCGCTTCGACAGCGAGCGTCTTGACCACGCCGTTGTCGACCACCATCGCGTAGCGCCGGGAACGGATTCCCATGCCACGCTCGGCCAAATCCTGATCCAGTCCGAGTGCCTGAGTGAAACGCGCGCTGCCGTCCGCAATCATCTTCACCTTGCCCGCGGTTTGAAGATCGCGTCCCCACGCGTTCATGACGAACGCGTCGTTGACGGAAACGCACCAGATTTCGTCGATGCCCGCGGCGAACAACTCCTCCGCTGCGTCGACGTAGCCCGGGACGTGTCTGGCGGAGCACGTCGGCGTGAACGCGCCCGGCAATCCGAAGATCACCACGCGCCTGCCTTCGGCCCGCTCGCGCGCCGAGAACCCGTTCGGTCCCACGGCGCAGCCCTCGCTCGCCTCTTCGATGAACTCGAAGAGACGCGCATCAGGCAACGTTTCACCCACTTCGATCATGCTCGGTCCTTCCCTCGTCAGTGCCCGGACATCCTTGGCGCTCATTGTTCCGCAGTGCCGCCGGTGCGTGCTTCGACGGTGCCGGTTTCATTTGCCCTTCGGCAAATTCGCGGGCGGCTGGCCACGGCCTGGCGTCCGAATTCGACGCGGCCTTGGACAGCTGCCCCACGCGAAACCTTCATCGCCGCCTCACGCCAGACGAGCCTGCGGTGGCTGCACTGCTGGCGCCAGCAACCGAAAGGCGTGGGCCTGTCAGTCCGCTTGCTTGCGCAGGAATGCCGGGATGTCGTACGTGTCGACGCCCTTTTCCTGCAATGCCTGCACATGCGATGCCGCGGTTTCACGCGTCGAACGCCACACTGCCGGCGTATCCAGTTGACCGTAATCCGTCGTCTGCCCGTGCTGCGGCGCGTAGTTGCCATGTGCTGCGTGGGCGACCGGCTGATTGTCGGTGCCCGTGCGCAACAGGGTCATCGGTGCTTGCTGCTGCTTCTTCGCTGCGCGGCCGAGGCCCGTCGCAACGACCGTCACGCGCAGGGCGTCGCCCATTGCGTCGTCGTACACGGCGCCGAAGATGACCGTGGCGTCGTCGGCTGCGTACGATTTGATCGTGTTCATCACTTCGCGCGTTTCCGACAGACGCAGCGAACGGCTCGACGTAATGTTCACCAGCACGCCGCGCGCACCCGACAGATCCACGCCTTCGAGCAGCGGGCTCGCCACGGCCTGTTCAGCCGCGAGGCGCGCGCGATCGACGCCGGCGACCGTCGCCGTGCCCATCATCGCCTTGCCCTGCTCGCCCATCACGGTCTTCACGTCTTCGAAGTCGACGTTGACGAGACCATCGACATTGATGATTTCAGCGATGCCCGCGACAGCGTTGTTCAGCACGTCGTCGGCGCACTGGAAGCACTTGTCCATTTCAGCGTCGTCGCCCATCACATCGAAGAGCTTGTCGTTCAGCACGACGATCAGCGAGTCGACGTGATCTTCCAGTTGCTGCGAGCCGGCTTCAGCGACGCGCATGCGGCGGCCGCCTTCGAACTCGAACGGCTTGCTGACGACGCCGACCGTCAGAATGCCCATTTCCTTCGCGATCTGCGCGACGACCGGCGCCGCGCCCGTGCCCGTGCCGCCACCCATGCCCGCGGTGATGAACACCATGTGAGCGCCACGCAGCGCGTCGGCGATGCGCTCGCGTGCATCTTCCGCCGCTTCCTTACCCTTTTCCGGCTTGGCGCCTGCGCCGAGGCCGGTCATGCCCAACTGCAGAACCGCCGGCGCGCGCGAGCGGGCCAGCGCCTGCGCGTCGGTGTTCATCACGATGAAGTCGACGCCCTGCACACCCCGGTTGATCATGTGCTGAACGGCGTTGCCGCCCGCACCGCCAACTCCGACCACCTTGATGATCGTTCCGTTGGTTTCCGTTTCCAGCATTTCGAAATCCATGTTGCCTCCGTCAAGAATGAAGATCGGCGTTATCCGGTGAGAGATCGGGCAATCTCTCCCCGCGCGCTAGCCGCCGGTACCGGCGCGAATTATATTCACTGCTTACATCAATTTGTTCGTACTGCTGTGCTGCGCTGGGGCTTTAGAAGTTCCCCAGAAACCAGTCCTTCATGCGCGTGAGCACTTGTCCCATCGATCCGTTCTGCACCGCGACCTTGCGGCCGCGCATGCGCTGCGAGCGTCCTTCGGCGAGCAGGCCCATCGCGGTCGAATAGCGCGGGTTGCGCACGACATCCGCGAGACCGCCCGCGTACTCCGGCACGCCGATGCGTACCGGCTTCAGGAAGATGTCTTCGCCGAGTTCGACCATGCCGGGCATCATTGCCGCGCCGCCGGTCAGCACGACGCCGCTCGACAGCAGCTCTTCGTAACCGGATTCGCGCACGACCTGCTGCACGAGCGAGAACAGCTCCTCGACGCGCGGCTCCACCACGGCCGCCAGCGCCTGACGCGACAGCGTGCGCGGACCGCGTTCGCCGAGGCCCGGCACTTCGATCATTTCGTCCGGATCGGCGAGCGCCTGCTTCGCGATCCCGTAACTCACCTTGATGTCTTCCGCGTCGGGCGTCGGCGTGCGAAGCGCCATCGCGACGTCGCTCGTGATCTGGTCGCCGGCGATCGGGATCACGGCGGTATGACGGATCGCGCCTTCGCTGAAGATGGCGATGTCGGTCGTGCCGCCGCCGATATCGACGAGCACGACGCCCAGTTCCTTCTCGTCCTCGGTCAGCACCGCGAGCGACGACGCGAGCGGCTGCAGGATGAGGTCGTTCACTTCGAGCCCGCAGCGGCGCACGCACTTGACGATGTTCTGCGCCGCGCTCACCGCGCCCGTCACGATATGCACCTTCACTTCCAGGCGGATGCCGCTCATGCCGATGGGCTCGCGTACGTCCTCCTGCCCGTCGATGATGAATTCCTGCGTCAGGATATGCAGCACCTGCTGATCGGTTGGGATGTTGATGGCCTTGGCCGTCTCGATCACGCGCGCGACGTCGGTCTGCGTGACCTCCTTGTCCTTGATCGCGACCATCCCGCTCGAATTGAAGCTGCGAATGTGGCTGCCCGCGATGCCGGTGAAGACGTTGGTGATCTTGCAATCCGCCATCAGCTCGGCTTCCTCGAGCGCGCGCTGGATGGACTGCACCGTGGCCTCGATATTGACCACGACGCCCTTCTTCAACCCCTTCGAGTCGCTCTGACCCAGTCCGATCACCTCGTAGTGGCCCTCGCCCTTCAATTCGGCGACGATCGCGACCACCTTCGACGTTCCGATGTCGAGGGAAACCAGCAGGTCTTTGTAGTCTTTGCTCATAGCGTGCTCATGCCTGTGATGTCTGCTTACTTCTTGGCCTTATCGGTGTCGTTGATGAAGCGCATGCTGGCGGCGCGTATCGCGAAGCCATTCGGGTAACGCAAGTCCGCATATTCGATCTCCTTGCCCCACCGCCCCGTTACGGAGGGCCACGATGCGACGAACCGCTTGCAGCGGTCGAACAGCGTGTCCTGATTGCGCTCGCGCCCAAGCTCGATCTGCGTGCCGTTGGAGAGCTTCACCGTCCACGCGAAGCGCGGCGACAGCGTCACTTCCTCCGGCTGCGCATCGAGCGGCGCGAACCACTTCTGAAAATCGTGATACCGCGCGACGACTTCCTTCGCGGTGCCTTCCGGACCGTCGAATGCGGGCAGGTCGTCGTCGAGTTCGCCCTGATTCGCGGTGAAGAGCTCGCCGTCGACGCTCACCAATTGATCGTTGCCCCACGTGCCGAGCGGCTTGTACTCCTCGAGCGTCACCGCGATGGCGTTCGGCCATACGCGGCGCACGCTCGCATGACGCACCCACGGCATCTGTTCGAAGGCGGTGCGCGCGGTATCGAGATCGACAGTGAAGAAGTTGCCCGTCAAATGGCCGACCACGCTCGCGCGCACCGTCGGCGTATTGATGTGCTGGGTGTCGCCGTCGATCTGAATCTCGCGCAGGCGGAACTCGGGACGCTGGATCGCCCATACGCCCGCCGCGCACAGCAGCATCAGCACGAGCATGGCGTGCAGGGCGCTTGCGGCGAGGTTCATCTGGCGAACGTTGTTCCACATGGTTTGTGCTTCGTCTTGTCCGTTGATCCTTCGTTAGCTCGCGAGCGTGAGCGACAACACCTTCACCACCAGATCCTTGTAGCTGATGCCGACCGCCCGCGCGGCCTTGGGCGGCAGCGAGTGATCCGTCATGCCGGGCGCGGTGTTCACTTCGAGGAAGTACGGGTTGCCGTCCGCGTCCAGCATGAAATCGGCGCGGCCCCAGTCGGTGCAGCCGAGCATGTCGAACGCGCGCTGCGTCAACTGCTTCATGCGCGTTTCTTCCGCGTCCGTCAGGCCACAGGGAATCAGATATTGCGTGTCGTCGGCGACATACTTGGCGTGGTAGTCGTAGAACTCGCCCGCCGGAATGATGCGGATGACCGGCAGGTCGAGATCGCCCGCGATGCAGCACGTGTACTCGCCGCCGCCCTCGATGCTCTTCTCGACGATCACGATCTTGTCGAACTGCGCGGCCTGCTCCAGCGCCGGCACGAGCGATTCCGCGTTCTTCACCTTGATGACCGCGACGCTCGACCCTTCGCTCGCCGGCTTCACGAAGAGCGGCAGGCCGAGCTTCGCGACGATGTCCTGCGCGCGCGAGGCATAGTCGTCGCCGCGCACGACGGTTTCGAACGGCGGCGTCGGGATGCCGGTCTGCTGCCACACGAGCTTAGTGCGCAGCTTGTCCATGCCGAGCGCGGAACCGAGCACGCCGCTGCCGGTGTACCGGATGCCGTAGAAGTCCAGCGCGCCCTGCAACTGGCCATTCTCGCCATAGCCGCCGTGCAGCGCGATGAACGCGCGCTCGAAACCTTCCGCCTTGAGATCCGAAAGCGGACGCTCGGCGGGATCGAACGGATGCGCGTCCACGCCGGCCTCGCGCAGCCCTTCGAGCACGAGCCGGCCGGAATTGAGCGAGACCTCGCGCTCAGCGGAATTGCCGCCGAGAAGCACGGCCACTTTGCCGAAGACTTTCGGATCGATGTTGTTCACTGTGTTGCTCATTGCGTTGCTCATTGCTGTCATCACTGCGGCTGGCTCTGCGCGAGCCGTCCGCATACACCGCCGATGGAACCCGCGCCCATCGTGATCACTACGTCGCCGTTGCGCGCGATCGTCGTCAGCGCGTCGGGCACCTCATCCACCGTTTCGACGAACACCGGCTCGACCTTCCCGGCGACGCGAATCGCACGCGCGAGCGCGCGGCCATCGGCGGCCACGATCGGCGCTTCGCCGGCCGCGTAGACATCGGTGAGCACGAGGGCGTCGACCGTCGAGAGCACCTTCACGAAGTCCTCGAAGCAGTCGCGGGTACGGGTATAGCGGTGCGGCTGGAATGCGAGCACGAGACGCCGGTCGGGGAACGCGCCGCGCGCCGCCGCGATCGTCGCGGCCATTTCGACCGGGTGATGGCCGTAATCGTCGATCAGCGTGTACGCGCCTTCGCTGTCGGCGGCCTTCACTTCGCCGTATCGCTGGAAGCGCCGGCCGACACCGTTGAAATCGGCGAGCGCCCTCTGGATATCGGCATCCGCGACTTCGAGTTCAGTCGCAATGGCAATGGCCGCGAGCGCGTTCTGCACGTTATGCAGACCCGGCAGATTCAGCACGATATCGAGCGGCGGCGCATCTTCGCGCATCGTCGTGAAATGCATGCAGCCGCCGCGCGCCTCGACGTTCACCGCGCGCACTTGCGCCTCCGCGCCGATGCCATAGCGGATGATCGGCTTCGACACGAACGGCAGGATTTCGCGCACGTTCGGGTCGTCGACGCACAGCACCGCAATGCCATAGAACGGCAGGCGATGCGTGAACTCGATGAACGCCTGCTTGAGCCGCGCGAAGTCGTGGCCGTAGGTGTCCATGTGATCGGCGTCGATGTTCGTGATGACTTCGATCACCGGAAAGAGGTTCAGGAACGACGCATCGGACTCGTCCGCTTCCGCGACGATAAAGTCGCCTGTGCCGAGCCGCGCGTTCGCGCCCGCGCTGATGAGACGCCCGCCGATCACGAAGGTCGGATCGAGCCCGCCCGCGGCGAGCACGCTCGCGACGAGCGACGTGGTCGTGGTCTTGCCGTGCGTGCCGGCAATGGCGATGCCCTGTTTCAGGCGCATGAGCTCGGCGAGCATCACGGCGCGCGGCACGATCGGCACACGGCGATGGCGCGCGGCGAGCACTTCCGGATTGTCGGGGCGGACAGCCGTCGACACGACGACCGCGTTCGCGCCTTCGATGTTCTCTTCGCGATGCCCGATCTCGACGCGCGCGCCGAGCGCACGCAGCCGCTCAGTGACCGCGTTCTGCGAGAGGTCCGAACCGCTGACCTGATATCCGAGGTTGAGCAGCACTTCTGCGATGCCGCTCATCCCCGCTCCGCCGATACCGACGAAGTGAATGTGCTTGACGATGTGTTTCATGGTCCTAATGTGCCTCCCGAGCTTGCGCGCTCAAACGCGCGCCGGCGACGTCGGCGCAAATGCTTGCGACCCGTTCGGTCGCGTCCGGCTTCGCCAGCGCGCGCGAGCGCACGGCCATTTCGGCGAGCGTCTCCCGCGACTGCGCGCGCAACCAGCCGGCGAGTCTTTCCGCCGACAAATCGCGTTGTTGTATCAATTCCGCGGCGCCGTTCTTCGCAAGGAAGGCGCCGTTGGTCGTCTGGTGATCGTCGACGGCGAACGGGAACGGCACGAAGAGCGCCGCCACGCCGACCGCCGCGATTTCCGATACCGTCATCGCGCCCGAGCGGCAGATCACGAGATCGGCGGATGCGTAGGCGCTCGCCATGTCCTCGATGAAGGGCACGAGCTGCAAGTCTTCGCCGCGCTGCAGACCCGCTGCCGCATAGTTCGCTTCCAATGCTTCGATATGCTTCGCACCCGCCTGATGCACGATGCGCGGACGAACATCGGCCGCAAGCAACGCAAGCGCTTTCGGCACCGTTTCGTTGAGCGCGGCAGCGCCCAGGCTTCCGCCGACCACGAGCACATTCAGCTTGCCCGAGCGCGCGGCGTAGCGTTCTTTGGGCGGCAATGTCTCGTTAAGTTCCGCACGAATCGGATTGCCGGTCCATTCGGCATTGGGCAGCGCATTCGGGAACGCGACAAGCACGCGCTTCGCGAGATGCGCGAGCACCTTGTTCGCGAGACCGGCGATGGAGTTCTGTTCGTGCAGCACGAGCGGACAACCTGCGAGCCGGGTCATCACGCCCGCCGGAAATGTGATGTAACCGCCCATGCCGAGCACGACATCGGGCTTCACTTCGCGCAGCACGCGCAGACTCTGCGAACACGCGCGCAGCAGGTTGACGGGCAGCATCAGCTTGGTCTTGATGCCCTTGCCGCGCACGCCGCCGAAACGCACGGATTCCATCGGAATGCCGTGCTTCGGGACGAGCGTCGCTTCCATGCCGTTCGCGTTGCCGAGCCACACGACGCGCCATCCGCGCGCCTGCATCCAGTGCGCGACGGCCAGCCCCGGAAACACGTGGCCGGCGGTGCCGCCGGCCATGACCATCAGCGTGCGGGTGTTCTGCGCGGTCATACCTTTCCTCCGCGCATCAAGACCCGGTTCTCGTAATCCACGCGCAGCAACACCGCCAGCGCGACGCAGTTCAGCAAAATGCCCGAGCCGCCGTAGGACACGAGCGGCAGCGTGAGACCTTTGGTCGGCAAGAGGCCGAGGTTCACGCCCATGTTGATGAAGGTCTGCGCGCCGAACCAGATGCCCACGCCCTTCGCCATCAGGCCCGCGAACGTGCGATCGAGGGCGAGCGCCTGACGGCCGATTTCGAACGCGCGGCGCACGATCCAGTAGAACAGCAGAATCACGCAGATGACGCCGACGAAACCCAGTTCTTCGCCGATCACCGCAAGGATGAAGTCGGTATGCGCTTCCGGCAGATAGTTGAGCTTTTCGACGCTGCCGCCCAGGCCGACGCCGAACCATTCGCCGCGCCCGAACGCGATGAGCGAGTGCGTCAGTTGATACGCCTTGCCTTGCGCGTAGCGGTCGTCCCACGGATCGAGATAAGCAAAGATGCGCTCGCGACGCCACGGCGACAGCCACACGAGCATGGCGAACGTGCCTACCGCCGTCAGAACGAGACCGCCGAACAGCTTGCCGTTCACGCCGCCGAGAAACAGCACGCCCATTGCGATCGCGGCGATCACCATGAACGCGCCCATGTCCGGTTCGAGCAGCAGCAGCGCGCCGACGGCGCCGACGGCGACGGCCATCGGCAGGAAGCCCTTGCCGAAGCTGTGCATGAACTCCTGCTTGCGGACCGTGTAGTTCGCGGCGTAGATCGTGACCGCGAGCTTCATGATTTCCGACGGCTGCATGTTCGTGATGCCGAGCGGAATCCAGCGGCGCGCGCCGTTCACGCCCTTGCCAACGTGCGGAATCAATACGATGACCAGCAGCACGAGCGCGAGCAGGAACAGCTTCGGCGCGTACTTCTCCCACGTCTTCACCGGAATCTTGAATGCGATGACCGCGCCGACGAGCGCCGTCGTGATCGAGATGAGGTGACGCACGAGAAAGTGGTAATCGCGATACTGCGCGTACTTCGGCGAATCGGGCATGGCGATCGATGCCGAATACACCATCACGATGCCGAGGCCGAGCAGCGCGATCGTCACCCAGAGCAGCGAATGATCGTAGTCGAGCATGCGGGAGCGAGCGGGACGCACACCGTTGACCGCGCTCGAAATGCCGCCCGCGCTCTCCGTGCGCCCGACGCGCGCGCTCGCGCCCGCGCGTCCGGCGAGCGAGTCGTTCGCGACCGCGTTGCGCTGGCCGGTCAGTTTCGATCCGAAGCGTTCCGACCAGCTCATAGCATCACTCCCCGCGCTGCGGCGATATCTTCGACCGCGCTGCGAAACACGTCCGCGCGGTGTGCATAGTTCTTGAACATGTCGAGGCTCGCGCACGCGGGCGACAGCAACACGGCGTCGCCAGGTTCAGCGATGCGCGCGGCGGCCTGCGTCGCGGCTTCGAGCGTCGCATGATCTTCGAGCGCGACGCCCGTCGATGCGAGCGTCTCGCGGATGCGCGGCGCGTCACGGCCGATCAGCATCACCGCGCGAGCCCAGCGCGCGACCGGCGCTTCGAGCGGCGAGAAGTCCTGCCCCTTGCCGTCGCCGCCGGCGATCAGCACGACGCGCTGGGCGAGGCCATCGAGCGCGGCGACGGTTGCGCCGACGTTGGTGCCCTTGCTGTCGTCGACATAATCCACGCCGTCGATCTGAGCGATCACTTCCACGCGATGCGGCTCGCCCCGGTACTCGCGCAAGCCGTGCAGCAGCGCGGCGAGCGGAAGGCCGATGGCACGCGCGAGCGCCAGGGCGGCGAGCGCGTTGGCTGCGTTGTGCAAGCCGCGAATGCGCAGCGCGTCGGACGGCATCAGGCGCTTGGCGACGACGTTCGGCGCGGCTGTTTCCTGCCTGCGACGGCGCGACGGCGCGGGTTCGCTGGCCGCGTCGCGATCGATGGCTTCCGCAAGCCACGCGATGCCGTTGTCGCGCAGCAAGCCGTAGTCGCCGAGCTTCGACGGCTCATCGAGGCCGAAAGTCACGACGCGGTCCTGCGCAACATTGACGGCGAGCGCCATCGTGCGGGCGTCGTCGCGATTCAGCACGCGTGTGGTGCGCGGGCCGAAGATGCGGCCTTTCGCGGCGGCGTAGGCATCGAGGCCGCCGTGCCAGTCGAGATGATCTTGTGTGATGTTGAGCACCGCGGCGGCGTCCGGCTCGAAGGTGTGCGCGGTCTCCAGCTGGAAGCTCGACAACTCGAGCACCCATACGTCGGGCAACGCAGTTTGATCGATGGCTTCGGCGAGCTTGTCGAGCATCGCCGGGCTGATGTTGCCCGCCACCGCCACGCGCTTGCCCGCACGCTCGCACAACAGGCCGGTCAGCGCGGTCGTCGTGGTCTTGCCGTTGGTGCCGGTGATCGCGAGCACCTTCGGTTGATAGCCGTTCACGGCGAGTCCCGCGAGCGCCTGCGCGAAGAGTTCGAGTTCGCCCCACACGGCGATGCCGCGTTCCTTCGCGGCGGCGACGAGCGGCGCGAGATCCGGCGCGAGCGGCGACAGGCCCGGACTTACCGCGACGAGTTCGATGCCGCCGTCGAGCAGTTCCGTCGTGAACGTGCCACCGACGAAGTCCGCATCGATGTTATGGATGACCAATTCGGACAGGTTCGGCGGATTCTCGCGCGTATCGGCGATCCGCAGCCGGCAGCCGTGCCTGGCGCACCAGCGCGCCATCGCGAGGCCGGATTCACCGAGCCCCAGCACGAGCACCATCGGACCTTGCCGACCGGAAAACTTCTCGCCAAACATCGCTTTACCTTTGAACTAGACCAGAAACAGACGAACTTTCGGATGCCCGGAAATCAACGCAATTTCAGCGTCGACAAGCCAAACAGACACAGCATCAACGTGATGATCCAGAAGCGCACCACCACTTGCGTTTCCGTCCAGCCGGACAGTTCGTAGTGGTGATGCAGCGGCGCCATCTTGAAGAAACGGCGGCCCTCGCCATACCGGCGCTTCGTGAACTTGAACCAGAAAACCTGCAGCATCACCGAGAGCGTCTCCGCGACGAAGATGCCGCCCATGATGAACAGCACGATTTCCTGACGCACGATGACCGCGATCGTGCCGAGCGCGCCGCCGAGCGCAAGCGCGCCGACATCGCCCATGAAGACCTGCGCGGGGTGCGTGTTGTACCAGAGGAAGGCGAGGCCCGCGCCGCCCATCGCCGAGCAGAAGATCAGCAGTTCGCCCGCGCCGGGAATGTGCGGGAACAGCAGATACTTCGAGTAGACCGAGCTGCCCATCACGTAGGCGAACGCGCCGAGCGACGCGCCCACGAGCACGACCGGCATGATGACGAGACCGTCGAGGCCATCGGTGAGGTTGACCGCATTGCTCGACCCGACGATCACGAAGTACGTCATCGCGATGAAGCCCCACACGCCGAGCGGATACGTGATCGACTTGAGGAAGGGCAGCATGAGGTCGGCACGTGCGGGCAGGCCCATCGAGAGGCCGCTGCGCACCCACGCCATGAAGAGATCGAACACGCGCGCGTTGTTCGCTTCCGATACGCTGAACGCGAGATAAACCGCCGCGAAAATGCCGATCACCGATTGCCAGAAATACTTCTCGCGCGACGACATGCCGCGCGGGTCCTTGTGCACGACCTTGCGATAGTCGTCCACCCAGCCGATCACGCCGTAGCCGAACGTGACGAGCATGACGATCCACACGAAGCGATTCGTGAGGTCGGCCCAAAGCAGCGTCGATACCGCGATGCCGATGAGAATGAGCACGCCGCCCATGGTCGGCGTGCCCGACTTGACGAGGTGCGTCTGCGGACCGTCCTTGCGAACGGCCTGGCCGACTTTCATCGCGGTCAGTTTGCGGATCACCCACGGGCCGCAGACCAGACCGATCAACAACGCCGTCGCCGTGGCTCCCACGGCGCGGAAAGTAATGTAGGTGAACACGCGCATGAAGCTGGCGTCATTCTGAAGCCATTGCGCGAGTGCGAGTAGCATGCTGGGCCTTCTCTTTCAGTGAGTCAGTGTGCAGCGGGCGCAGCGCCCGCGGCGGGTTGGTGTGGGCTCGTCAGGGCGTCAACCACGCGTTCCATCTTCATGAAGCGCGAGCCTTTGGCGAGATACGTTGCGCCGGGTCCGAACCCGGCCTGTTCGAGTGCTTCGACAAGCGCGGCGACATCGTCGAAATGCGCGCCGGTCTGCTTCGATGCCGTTGCGTTGAATGCGTTCACCGAATCGCGGCTGGCGTCGCCGAGGGCGAAGAGCGCATCGATGCCGCGTTGCGCCGCATAAGCGCCGACCTCGCGATGAAACGCCGGCCCTTCTTCGCCGACTTCGCCCATGTCGCCCATCACGAGCACGCGCGGCGAGGCTTGCGCCGCGAGGACGTCGATGGCCGCGCGCATGGAGTCGGGATTGGAGTTGTACGTATCGTCGATGACGGTCGCGCCGGCCAGTGCGCCGATCACCGCGCGCTTGACCTGCAGGCGGCCCTTCACCGGCTGGAATGCTTCGAGGCCGCGCCTGATTGCGTCGAGCGAAACGCCGGCAGCAAGCGCCGCAGCCGTTGCCGCCAGCGCATTGCGCGCGTTGTGTTCGCCGAGCACGGCCAGCGTCACGTCGATCACGCCTTGCGGCGAGCGCACATGCACCGTCGTGCCGCTGACCGTGCCGGTGACGGCGGCTTTCGATTCGTCGCTCGTGAGCGCGAAGTCCATGATCGGATTGCCGGTCGCGGCGACGCGCCAGATGCTCGCGTAATGGTCGTCGGCGGGAAAGACGGCGGTGCCGGTTTCGCCGAGCGCATGGATGACCGAAGCGTGTTCGAGCGCGACGGCTTCGACCGTCGCCATGAATTCCTGATGCTCGCGCTGCGCGTTGTTGACGACCGCGACGGTCGGCGCCGCGATCTTGCCGAGTTCAGCCGTTTCGCCCGGATGATTCATGCCGAGTTCGACCACGGCCAGTTCGTGCGCCGCGCTCAGGCGAAACAGCGTGAGCGGCAAGCCGATGTCGTTATTGAAGTTGCCCGCCGTCGCGAGGCGCGCTTCTTCGCCGACAGCCGCCGCGAAGATCGACGCGATCATTTCCTTCACCGTCGTCTTGCCGTTGCTGCCCGTGACGGCGACGAGCGGCATCATGTAGCGCTTGCGCCAGCCGTGCGCCAGCGCACCGAGCGCCGCGCGCGTGTCCTTTACCTTGATGACAGGAAGCGGCCAGGCATCCGAATTGCGCAGCTCACGCGACACGAGCGCCGCAGCCGCGCCGCTCTTCGCAACCTGATCCAGAAAATCATGCGCATCGAAGCGATCGCCCTTCACCGCGACGAAAAGATCGCCCGCCTGAATGGCGCGGCTATCCGTCACGACGCGTTCGATCGCAATGCTCTCATCGCCGATGAACGTCGCGCCGGGAATCAGCGCGGCCGCTTCGCGCAAGCTGAACATGGTCATTCCGTGCCTCCGCGCTGCGTCGCGCGTGCTGCGAGCGCGAGGCGCGCGTGGTCCTGATCGGAGAACGCGCGCTTCTTGCCCATGATTTCCTGTGTGGCTTCGTGCCCCTTACCGGCCAGCACGACGACATCCTCGCGCGCCGCCGATCGCACGGCCTGCAGGATCGCGCTCGCACGGTCTTCGATGCGCCGCGCCTTCGCTGCGTCCTTCATGCCGGCGGCGATTTGATCGATGATGCCGAGCGGATCTTCGCTGCGCGGGTTGTCGCTCGTGATGACGACCTGATCGGCGAGACGTTCCGCGATCTCGCCCATCAGCGGACGCTTCGTCGCGTCGCGGTCGCCGCCGCATCCGAACATGCAGACGAGCTCGCCGCCCCGCGCATCCGCGATCGGGCGAAGCGCAGCGAGCGTCTTGTCGAGCGCGTCGGGCGTGTGCGCGTAGTCGATCACGACGAGCGGCTCGTCGTTTTGCAGGCGGCCGCCGAGACGCTCCATGCGCCCGTTGACCGACTCGAGCTTCGCAATGCGCGCGATGGCGGCATCGAACGGAACCCCTACTTCGAGCAGCACGCCGAGCACCGCGAGCAGGTTGCTGACGTTGAATGTGCCGAGCGTGCCGACCTCGACTTCTGCTTCGCCCCAGTCGGACGAGAGATGAAACGCGGTGCCGGTGACCGTCGCACGGACCTGGGTAGCGAGCAGCATCGCGTCGGCGCTCGGCGCGGCATCGGCCAGCATTTCGACGCCGTATGCAATCGTGCGGACCTTGCCGCGCAACGATGCGATCAGGCGCTGACCGGCGGCATCGTCGCGATTGACGATCGCCGTCTTCAGCGACGGCCATGCAAAGAGGCGCGCCTTGGCCGCTTCATAGGCTTCGAACGTGCCGTGGTAGTCGAGATGGTCCTGCGTCAGGTTCGTGAAGATGGCGATGTCGAAATCCGTGCCGTTCACGCGCCCCTGATGCAGCGCATGCGACGACACTTCCATCGCGACGGCTTCCGCGCCCTGGCTCTTCAACTGCGCGAGACTGCGCTGGAGTTGCGGCGCGTCCGGTGTCGTGAAGCCGGTATGCACGAGCTTGCCCGGCATGCCGATGCCGAGCGTCCCGACAATCGCGCATGGGCGGCCGAGCGCGGTCAGCGCAGTGGCGATCCACTGGCTGCACGATGTCTTGCCGTTGGTGCCCGTCACGCCGACGGTCAGCATGGACGCGGTCGGCTCGCCATACCACGCGGACGCGATCGGACCGGCGAGTTCGTTCAGCGCGGCGACGGCGAGCGTCTTCGATGCGTCCGGCTTTCCCGCGAAGTTCTCCGGCTGATACAGCGCGGCCGCCGCGCCCGCGCTCAACGCGGCGTCGATATACGCGCGGTTGTCCGCGCCATCGACCGCATAGGCGAAAAACACGTCGCCGCTTTTCAGCGAGCGCGTGTCGGCATGTAACTGGGCCTCCGGCCGCGCATGCGCGCGCAGCCAATCAACGGCGTTCGAAACGTCCTTCTGCATCTTGCTTTGTCGGGCCGCGCTCATCGCACGACTCCCGGATGAGTCTTCGTGTTGCTCGACACGGCGACCTTCTTCGCCGTGTTCGCATTGTTGGTGTTCGCCGGCTGCGCCCCGGATTGCGGCGCGGAGCCGGATTCGTCCGTCACCACCATCTGCTTGACCGGCATGTCGGGCGGCACATTCAGCGCGCGCAAGGTATCGCCGACAATGCCGGAGAACACCGGCCCCGACACCTGTCCGCCGAAGTGGCTGCCGGCCGTCGGCTCGTCGACCGATACGGCCACGACGATGCGCGGATTCGGCATCGGCGCCATGCCGACGAACGACGCGCGGTACTTCGACTTGTCATAGCCCCGGCCCGCGTGCTTGTACGCCGTACCCGACTTGCCGCCGACGCGATAGCCCGGCACCGCCGCATCCGGCGACGTCCCGTTCTTCGACACGACGGTTTCGAGCATTGCGCGCACTTCACGTGCGGTGGTCGGCGAAAAGACCTGCTGACCGACCGGCGGCTGGTCGCCCTCCGTGCGGAAGATGGACACCGGCAGAACCGAGCCGTCATGCGCGATCGCCGTGTAAGCGCGAGCGAGCTGGAATAGCGACGCGGACAGGCCGTAACCGTAGGACATCGTTGCCTGCTCGATACGCCGCCAGCTCTTCCACGGCCGCAAACGCCCGGTCACCGCGCCCGGAAAACCGACTTTCGGCGCCTGACCGAGCCCGATGCTCGTGTACATGTTCCACATTTCTTCGGGCCGCAATTGCATCGCAATTTTGGTCGCGCCGATATTGCTCGACTTCTGAATCACGCCGCCGACCGTCAGGGTGCCGAAGCCGGCGTCGTCCGTGATGCGCGCGCCGTCGAGCACGAACACGCCGCCGCCTGTTTCGACCAGCGTGTTCGGCGACACGCGATGCAGGTCGAGCGCGAGCGAAACGGTGAACGGCTTCATGATCGAGCCCGGCTCGAAAGTGTCCGTGAGAATGCGATTGCGCAACTGCTCGCCCGTCATGCGCGAGCGGTCATTCGGGTTGTAGGTGGGATAGTTGACGAGCGCGAGCACTTCGCCCGTCTTCGTATCGATGACGATGGCCGCGCCCGCCTTCGCTTTCGACTTCTCGACGGCGGCTTTCAGGTTCGTGTACGCGATGTACTGAATCTTGCTGTCGATCGAGAGTTCGACGTCCTTGCCGTTATGCGGCACCACTTGTTCGTCGACGTCCTCGACGATATGGCCCATGCGATCCTTGATCACGCGGCGCATGCCCGGCGTGCCGGCGAGGACGCTCTGATCGCCGAGTTCGACGCCTTCCTGACCCTTGTCTTCAATATTAGTAAAGCCGATCAGGTGCGCGGTGATTTCACCTTCCGGATAGAAGCGCTTGTATTCCCCGCGCGAATAAATGCCGGGGATGTCGAGCGCCGCTACCTTCTGCGCGACTTCGAGCGGCACCTGACGCTTGACGTAGACGAAGGTCTTGTCCATCGACAGCTTTGCGCGCAGGTCTTTCTGCGACATGTCGAGCAGTTTCGCCAGTTCGGCCAGCTTGTCCGCGCCGAGGTCGTCCGGCACCGTTTCGGGAATGGCCCAGATGGCCTTCACGGGCAGACTCGTGGCCAGCACGAGGCCGTTGCGGTCGGTAATCTGGCCGCGCGTGGCGGGCAATTCGAGCGTGCGCTGATAGCGGTTTTCGCCCTGCTTCTTGAAGAACGCGTTGCCGGGGCCCTGGATCCAGAATGCGCGCGCAGCCAGTGCGACGAACGCCATGAACAGCAGGAACACGACGAACTTCGAGCGCCACATCGGCAGGCGCACGGCGAGGATCGGGTTCGGCGTGTAGGCGACGTCCTTTTGTTTCGCGGATTTCTTCATCGTTTCGCTCCGCGAGCGGACGGCGCCGAGGCGGGCAGCGGCGGCGGCATGGGCGCATCGGCGGCCTTGGCGGTCGCCGGATCGTAAGTGAGATATTGCGTGCGGCCGGTCGTCACGGGCTGCATCTTCAGTGAGTTAGTGGCCAACTGCTCGATGCGCGAAGTCTTCGACAACGCGCTCTGCTGATACTGATACTGGGCGAAATCCTGTTGAAGCTGGCGTTCCTGCGATTGCGCCCGCTGCAGTTCGATGAACACCTGCCGCTGCTTGTTGGTGGCGCTGACGACCGACAGCGCGCACCCGAGCACGATCATCAACAGGAAGATGTTGAGGCGGTTCATGGCGCGATGCGCTCCGCGATGCGCATGACCGCGGACCGTGCGCGCGGGTTGTCGGCGACTTCGGTGTCACTCGGAAACACGCGGCCGACGATCCGCAAAGGCGGACTCGGCAGATCGACCGCGCGGATCGGCAAGCGACGGTCCACCGCCGGCGCGCTCGATTGCGCCTGCATGAACCGTTTGACGATCCGGTCTTCGAGCGAATGAAAGCTGATCACGACCAGCCGCCCCCCTTGCTCCAACATCGAAAGTGCCGACTCGAGGACTACCTGCAGCTCCGCAAGCTCTTGATTGATGTGAATCCGTATAGCCTGAAAGGTGCGGGTTGCCGGGTCCTTGCCCTTTTCACGGGTCTTGACGACGTGACCCACGATTTCGGCAAGCTCGCGCGTGCTGACGAGAGGCCCAAGACGGTCGGACTCTGCCCGGCGAGCAACAAGCGCCTTTGCAATCTGAAAAGCAAACCGTTCTTCCCCATAATCTCTGATCACCTCTGTCAATTCCTGCACCGTGGCCCGCGCGAGCCACTCGGCCGCCGACTCGCCGCGAGTCGGGTCCATTCTCATGTCGAGCGGGCCTTCCGCCCGGAAGCTGAAGCCGCGCTCGGGATCGTCCACCTGGGGCGACGACACACCGAGGTCCAGCAGCACGCCAGACACCTTCTGCACTCCGCGTTCGCTCGCCGCATCGCGCATCGACGCAAAGCTGTCGTGCACGATCGAAAAACGCGAATCGTGAATCTGTTGCGCCGTGGCGATTGCGAGCGGGTCTTTATCGAAAGCGATGAGCCGCCCCGATTCCCCCAGACGCTGCAAGATTGCCCGGCTATGACCGCCGCGCCCGAAGGTGCCATCCATATAGATGCCGTCCGCGCGCGTGATCAGTCCGTCTACCGCTTCGTTGAGCAGCACCGTGCGATGCTGCAGTTCATTTCCCATCGCAGGTGCCATGTTGTTGAGCGCCGCGTCAGAAAGTGAAGTTCTTCAGCGCCTCGGGCATGCCCTGCGCCATCGCCGCGGCTTCCTTCGCGGCATATGTCTGTGAATCCCACAATTCGAAGTGCGCGCCCATGCCGAGCAGCGTCACTTCTTTTTCGAGCGACGCGGCAGCACGAAGCTCGGGCGACACCAGCACGCGCCCGGCGCTGTCGAGTTCGACATCCATTGCGTTGCCGAGAAAGATGCGCCGCCACCACATCGCCTCCATGGGGAGCGCGGCGACCTTGGCGCGAAAGACTTCCCATTCGGGACGAGGAAAGAGCAACAGGCATCCATCCGGGCTCTTCGTGAGCGTCACCCGGCCTTCTGCCTGCCCTTGCAGCGCTTCGCGATAGCGAGACGGAACCGACATCCGCCCTTTCGCATCGAGCGTCAGCGCCGACGCCCCTTGGAACACTCGCCCTTCTCCCCGTTATCGACCGGCTCACCGTCTGTGTCGCTGGTCCAGCAAAGCTGACGACGTTCACGATGACGCCACTCCCGCCGCAAACCTCCCGAAAGTGGGTCCACAATCACACAAAGAACCACTTTCTCACACTGTCTCCCACTTTAGAGGAACGGATTTCCTCGGTCAAGACGCGACGGATTTTTTCAGGAAGGTTTTGCTCGTTAGAACAAGGACTTAGCGCAACATCTTGAAGCGCGAGAGGAGAAGAAATTCGTTTGAAATTAGAGGGCTAGTGCGGGATGTGAAGGTAAAGTCTGAATTCGACCGGAAAGAGACGTGAAATGTAACGGTTTCTGTGCGCCCATCGTGTGACGAATGGGGCGCGGCTCGATGGCCGCTCTCGTTGCGATGCACGGCCACCGGCGTTCCGCTGCCGATCAGATGTAGTAAGCGGTGCGTGTCATGACTTTCGATGCCGCCCGCATGAGCGCCCGCACCGGAAACGGCATTTCGCTTCCGCCCGCGCCGATGGCGGCCGCAGCATGTGCGCTTTCGTCGTGCCGCATTTGCTCGACGATCGCGCGCGAAGCGAAGTCCGTCGCCGGCAAGGTACGCATGTGACCGTCGAGATGCTGCTCGACCTGTCGCTCGGTTTCGGCCATGAAGCCGAGGCTCGCGCGGTCACCGAAGCGCCCCGCTGCAAAGCCGATCGCGAGCGCACCCGCATACCAGAGCGGGTTGAGCAGGCTCGGGCGTGAGTCCAGGTCTTTGAGGCGTTGCGCAGTCCATGCGAGATGGTCTTCTTCTTCGCGAGCCGCCTGCTCGAAGCTCGCTTTGAGCGTCGGAGAATTCGTCGCGAGCTTTTGCGCCTGATACAACGCCTGAGCGCAGACTTCGCCAACGTGGTTCACGCGCATCAGCCCCGCCGAGTGCGCCTTTTCCTTTTCCGTGAGTTCCGGCTCCGCCGCGAGAGAAGCGCCTTCCACCCGGCCCGCAGGGATCGATTCGGGAATGGGCCGCGACATGCGGCTCACGCCGACCATGGAACGCAAGCCCCGATCGAACTCGCTAATGATTTCATCGAGCGTCATGTTCTCACCTCTTTGTTCGTGTTCGTGCTTCGGCAGCAGCGCCACCGCCCATGCTTAGCAAGCCCTATTCTCTCTGGTCGGCGATGCGAATTTGCCCGTTCGCAAGCGCCATTTTTTGTAATTAGGGCAAACACGACTCGTGAAAATGCTGAAAAACCAAGATTTTAGCGCATGTTGCAAAAACGTCACACGAGCGGCTGACGCGGCCCCCTTTTCCTTCCGCCGATCAGGACGTGTTTGCTACATTACGTGTCAACTTCGTAAAGAAGTATTCCGGCAGGGACCGTCAACACACTGGCGCTAGAACAGTGACCTTGCCAAAACAAGTTGCAGAACATCCTTGGAGATCTATTCAATGAAAAAGTCGCTTCTCGCTCTGGCAGCATTGGGCGTCTTCGCTGGCGCCGCACATGCGCAGAGCAGCGTGACGCTGTACGGCATCATCGACGCGGGCTTCCTCTATAGCAACAACAGCGCCGGCCAGAAGCTGTACGCGCTGAACAGCGGCAACGTGCAGGGCAGCCGTTGGGGCCTGCGTGGCACGGAAGACCTCGGTGGCGGTCTGAAGGCACTGTTCGTGTTGGAAAACGGCTTTAACGTGTTCAACGGCCGTCTGGGTCAGGGCGGCGCCGAGTTCGGCCGCCAGGCGTATGTCGGTCTGTCGACGGCTCAGTTCGGCACGGTCACGCTGGGTCGCCAGTACGACTCCGTGGTCGACTTCACCGGCGCATTCGAAGTCGGCAGCCAGTGGGCAACGTACTTCGGCGCGCACCCGGGCGACCTCGACAACATGAACAACTCGAATCGCGTGAACAACGCGATCAAGTTCACGAGCGCGAATTACGCGGGCTTCACGTTCGGCGGTTTGTACAGCCTGGGCGGTGTCGCTGGTCAGTTCAACCGCAACCAGATCTGGTCGGTCGGCCTCGGCTACTCGCGTGGTCCGCTGCAGTTGGGCGCGGGCTATTTGAACGTCAAGGATCCGAACTTCTCGTTCTTCGGCAACACGCCGGCCTCGAGCACGACGGGTTCGAACATGACGGGCAGCCGCGTGTACTCGGGCTTCGCTTCGGCTCACACGCAACAAGTGATCTCGGCGGGCGCGGCTTACACGTTCGGCGCAGCGACCGTCGGCGCGACGTATAGCAATACGCAATTCAAGGATGTCGGCACGGAGCCGGGCACGGGTCTGAATCCGGCTGGCTACACCGGCGGTTCGGGCAAGTTCCACAACGCCGAAATCAACTTCAAGTATCAGTTGACCCCGGCGCTGCTGGTCGGCGCGGCTTACGACTACACGAAGGGTTACGGCCTGACCAACGCCAAGTACCATCAGGGCATGCTGGGCGCCGACTACTTCCTGTCGAAGCGCACGGACGTGTATATCGACGGTATCTACCAGCACGCATCGGGCACCGACTCGACGCGCACTGCCGCTGTCGCGAACATCAACGGCCTGTCGCCGTCGTCGACGTCGAATCAGGTTGCTGCGATCGTCGGCATCCGCCACAAGTTCTAAGAAGCACGTAACAATGCGGTATCGACTAAAGGCGCCTTCGGGCGCCTTTTTTTGCGTCCGCGCTCTTCATAAAGGAGAAGCCTTCGCGTCCGGCCACGGACACGAAGGCTTCTCTATACGTGATAACGCGCGCTTCAGACAGTCCCGTCGCGCAACTCCCGCCGCAGGATCTTGCCGACGTTGCTCTTCGGCAGGTCACTGCGAAACTCGATGATGCGCGGACGCTTGTAGCCCGTCAGACGCTCCCGGCAATGCGCCATGACATCCGCTTCGGTCAGGCTCTCGTCCTTGCGCACGATGAAGAGTTTCACCGCCTCGCCAGAGTTGTCGTCCTTGACGCCGACCGCCGCGACCTCGAAAACGCCGGGGAGCATCGCAACCACGTCTTCGATCTCGTTCGGATAGACGTTGAAGCCGGACACGAGAATCATGTCCTTCTTCCGATCGACGATCTTCACGTAACCGCGCTCGTCGAATACGCCGACGTCGCCGGATCGGAAGAAGCCGTCGGGCGTCATCACCTTGGCGGTTTCGTCGGGGCGATTCCAGTAGCCCGCCATCACTTGCGGCCCGCGGATGCAGATTTCGCCTGCCTCGCCGAGCGGCACTTCGTGGTTGTCGTCGTCGCGGATGGAGATCTCCGTCGATGGCAACGGCAAGCCGATGGTGCCGGTGTACTCCGTGGCCGTCACCGGATTGCAGGTCACGCAGGGCGACGTCTCCGATAAACCGTAACCTTCGACGATCGGTACGCCCGTCACCGCAAACCAGCGCTTCGCGACGGCCTCCTGCACCGCCATGCCGCCGCCGTTCGCAGCGATGAGCTTGGAGAAATCGAGCTTGCTGAAATCGGGATGGTTCAGCATCGCGTTATACAGCGTGTTGACCGCAGGGAACGTGTTGATCTGAACGCCCTTCAACTCCTTGATCATGCCGGCGACGTCGCGCGGATTCGGAATCAGCACGCCGAGGCCGCCGGTACGGATGGTGAGCATGCCGCACACCGTCAGCGCGAAGATGTGATACAGCGGCAGCGCCACCACGCACACGAACTGGTCGATGTCAGGCCGCTGCTTGCGCGCCGGCTCCAGCCACACTTCGGATTGCAGGACATTGGCGATCAGGTTGCGGTGCGTGAGCGTCGCGCCCTTCGCCACGCCGGTCGTGCCGCCCGTGTATTGAAGAAACGCGACGTCTTCCGGCGTCTGTTCGACGGGCGCGAGCGTTTGTCCGCCGCCTTCGACGAGAGCCTGGTTGAAGCGGATGCTGCCGGGCAGATTCCACTCGGGCACCATCTTCTTCATCCGGCGCACGACGAAATTGACCGCGAGCCCTTTCACGCCCATGAGGTCGCCCATCGCCGCGACGACGACATGTTTGATCGCCGTATTCGCGATCACGGCCTGCAGAGTCACGGCGAAGTTTTCGAGAATGACGATGACTTCCGCGCCGCTGTCCCGAAGCTGATGCTCGAGTTCACGCGGCGTGTACAGCGGATTCACGTTGACGACGATGTAGCCCGCCCGCAGCACGGCGGCGATCGCGACGGGGTACTGCAACACGTTGGGCATCATCAGCGCGACGCGCGCGCCGGGCTTCAGCCCCTTGTGCTGGAACCACGCTGCAAGCTTCTTCGACATGTCGTCGAGCTCGCGATACGTGATTGCCCGCCCCATGCAAACGAACGCTCGGCGATCGCGGTTCTTGCGGAAGCTATCCTCGAGCAGTTGAGACACCGACCGATACGCCGACGCGTCGATCTCCGCAGGCACGCCGGCCGGATACGATTTTAGCCAAAGTTTCTCCATACGGCGTCTCCTTTATTTGATTTTCGAATGGTCGTGCGAAAACGAGATGCTAGCCGCTCGCCCCGCTGCCGACAATCCGGTTAGACGCCGCATTCCAGGCTCGTGCGAACCCGTGTGCTTCAGACTTCTCAATGCAATGACTCCACTTCCACCAGGCAATCGTAGAACGTCGCCGATCCCCCCAGATCGGTCAGTGCCTGGCTCGTTACTTGATTGGCGTTGCAGCCATCGGGGGACAACTTTTTCCACCAGATCGACAAACCGACCACGACGCCTTCACGCGCGCGCTCCGTCACGCGCGCGCGCGCCTGCATCGAGCCGCGATCATTGAAGATGCGGACCTGCATGCCATCGGCGATGCCGCGCTCGGCAGCGTCCTGCGGATGGATATCGAGATGCGGCTCGCGCTCCGTGGCACGCAGGCTCTCGATGTTCACGAAACTGCTGTTGAGGAAGTTGCGCGCGGGCGGCGAGATCATCGCGAGCGGATAGCGGGCGGCCAGTT
This sequence comes from Caballeronia sp. LZ016, assembly GCF_031450805.1. Classification (NCBI taxonomy): domain Bacteria; kingdom Pseudomonadati; phylum Pseudomonadota; class Betaproteobacteria; order Burkholderiales; family Burkholderiaceae; genus Caballeronia; species Caballeronia sp. LZ016. The sequence goes on along the minus strand of NZ_JARTVY010000001.1, from coordinate 1,242,779 downwards.
CGGGCGCGGCTTCAGCGGACTCGTACGGCGGGATGTAATCCGGTAGCGGGTCGCGGCCCTCGTCCTTCAGGCGCTTGCTGTAAAACTCGCACTTGCCCGACGGCGTGCGGAAGCCGCCATTGGCGAACGGTGCATCGGGCAAATCGAGCTTGATCCAGCCAGAAGATTTGAGCGCGTCCCAGTTCTTGTCTTGCAGCGTCGGATGATCCCAGCGGAACGCCTTCGATGCGATTTGCTCGTCGGTCTCGAAGAGCGCTGGTTCAGTCAAACCCATGGCGCGCGCGAGCCCCCGGAAGAAATCCGTGTTCGGCCGCGATTCTCCGACAGGCGCGATGGCAGGCAGATTGGCCATGACATGCGTGTGCCCGTATGACTGGTGGACGTCGAGATGCTCGAGCTGCGTGGTCGCGGGGAAGATGAGGTCGGCGTAATCGGCGGTATCTGTCTGGAAGTGTTCCAGCACAATGGTGAACAGATCCTCGCGCGCAAAGCCCGCCGCGACTCTCGCGGAATCCGGCGCGACCGCTACGGGATTCGAGTTGTAGACGATCAGCGCTTCGATTTTCGGGCCGAAACTCTCGTCGCCGGGATGCAGCAAGGCATCCCCGATGGCGTTCATGTTCACGAGGCGCGGCAGCGTCGATCCTTTCGGCAGCAAGTCCGGCCGCTGAAGCGCGGCACTGTGCGTCGGCGCCCAGCCGGACGACGACAGCAGCAGCCCGCCGGACCGTTCGCGCCAGGCGCCGGTCAACGACGGCAGGCAAGCAATCGCCCGCACCGCGTTGCCGCCGCCGCGCACACGCTGCATGCCGTAGTTGAGACGGATCGCGGCTTTCTTCGCGGACCCGAAGGCGCGCGCAAGCTCGACGATCACTTGCTCGTCGATACCGCATATCGCGGCAGCACGCGACGGCGGATACAGGGCCGCCCGCTCCGCGAGTTCATCGAAGCCCAGCGTGTGGGCATCGACATAGTGCCGGTCGACCAAGCCTTCGCGAATGAGCACGTGCATCATGCCGAGCGCGAGCGCCGCGTCCGTGCCCGGCCGCAACGCGATGTGCTGATGGCACTTTTCGGCGGTCAGCGACTTGTACGGATCGATCGCGATGAGCTTCGCGCCGCGCCGCTTTGCCTCCTGCGCGCGCGTCCAGAAATGCAGGCTCGATGCGATCGGGTTCGCGCCCCAGATCAGAATCAGTTCGCTTTCCTCGAAAAAGTCGACGTGCATGCCGACGCTCGCGCCATAGGTATAACGCAGGCCGGCCGCGCCGGCGGCGGCGCAGATCGTGCGGTCCAGACGCGATGCGCCGAGCACGTTGAAGAAGCGCGCTGCGATGCTTTCGCCCTGCACGAGGCCCATCGTGCCTGCATAGCTATACGGCAGAATCGCTTCCGGCGCGCGACGCGCGATCGGCTGCAGCCGGTCAGCAGCGATGCGCAGCGCTTCGTCCCAGCCGATCGCTTCGAATTTTCCTGCGCCCTTGGGTCCGACGCGCCGCAATGGCGTAACCAGACGATCCTTGTGATGCGTGCGCTCGGCGTATCGCGTGACCTTCGTGCAGAGGACGCCCTGCGTCGGGGGGTGATCGGGATCTCCGCTGATTTTGATGGCCTTGCCGTTCTGCACGGTGACGCGCATCGCGCAGGTATCGGGACAATCATGCGGGCATACGGCGCGTGCAAACTCGGCGGGAGCGTTCATCGAAAAGTCCGGTCAGTCAGAGAAACGGGCGGCGGCAGATGAACGAATTCTATTACGCCGGCTATGCGATCGACTGTCCGATCGAGCAAATAGTGGCGGCGTAGAATGAGTCATGCCGCGTGTCAATCCGCGCGATCCGAATATCAACGAGAGAGCAGTTCAAATGAGTTTGATCCCTGAAATCGAAGCATCTCACGATGAAATCAAGGCCCTCCGACGAACGATCCATGCTCATCCCGAGTTGCGATACGAAGAAGTCGGCACCGCCAAGCTCGTGGCTGAAAGTCTCGAACGGTGGGGCATCGCCGTGCATCGCGGCGTGGGTAAGACTGGCGTCGTCGGCATCTTGAAACGCGGATCGAGTAGCGCGTCCATCGGATTGCGCGCCGACATGGACGCGTTGCCCATCCAGGAAGTGAACACATTCGAACATCGATCCACGCACGCAGGGCGGATGCACGCCTGTGGCCACGACGGCCATACCGCGATGCTGCTCGGCGCCGCCAAATACCTGGCCGAACATGGAACGTTCGATGGGACGATCGTATTCATCTTCCAGCCGGCGGAGGAAGGCGGTGCGGGCGCAAAAGCCATGATCGACGATGGACTCTTCACGCGCTTTCCCGTCGATGCGGTGTTCGGCATTCACAATTGGCCGGGCATCGCGGCTGGTCACTTTGGGGTGACCGAGGGCCCGATCATGGCATCGAGTAATGAGTTTCGCATCAACATCAACGGAACCGGCTCGCACGCGGCACTACCGCATAACGGTCGCGATCCGGTGTTCACAGCTGTCCAGATCGCGAATGCGTTGCAAAGCATCATCACGCGCAACAAGAAGCCGTTGGATACGGCAGTGCTTTCCGTCACGCAGATTCATGCGGGAGAGGCTGCGAACGTAGTCCCCGACCAGGCATGGTTAGGCGGGACAGTTCGGACGTTTACCGTGGAGACGCTCGATTTGATCGAAGCGCGGATGCGGAAAATTGTGGAGGCAACGGCTTCCGCCTACGACTGCGAAGCAGAAGTGCTCTTTCACCGGAACTATCCGCCGACGATCAACGACGCAGAACAGGCGCAGTTTGCCGCGCGAGTGATGGCCCAGGTGGTGGGAGCAGATAAGGTCGATAGTTCAGTGGAGCCGACGATGGGCGCTGAGGACTTCTCGTTCATGCTGCTCGAGAAACCGGGATGCTACGCGTTTCTGGGCAACGGCGATGGCGGGCACCGAGACCACGGACATGGCGCAGGGCCTTGCATGCTGCACAACGCCAGCTACGACTTCAATGACGCGTTGTTGTCAGTGGGATCATCGTACTGGGTGCGACTGGCAGAGCAATTTTTGCCTCAGCGCTGATTGAGGCAGCGCGCAGCGCTTGAAGACGCTGCGTGCTGAAGTGCGCCCAAACGCAAAAATCCCACCTTTGAGGGGTGGGGTTTTTGTTTAAGGCATGAGGAGCCTGACGATTACCTACTTTCACACGGGGATCCGCACTATCATCGGCGTGGAGTCGTTTCACGGTCCTGTTCGGGATGGGAAGGGGTGGGACCGACTCGCTATGGTCATCAGGCATGACTTGTTGTTGTGCGCGTTGGGGACGGCACAACCAATCTGGGAAGAAGTAGATTCGGTAGTGACTGTTGGGCACAGTCGCGTCACTCAACCGGCGTGCCCCCTTCGGGGGTTGCAGTGAGTAAGCGCTAAAGCGCTAACTCACTGCGAAACACACTGGTTATAGGATCAAGCCTTACGGGCAATTAGTATCAGTTAGCTCAATGCATTACTGCACTTACACACCTGACCTATCAACGTCCTGGTCTGGAACGACCCTTCAAGGGGCTCGAAGCCCCGGGGATATCTCATCTTAAGGCGAGTTTCCCGCTTAGATGCTTTCAGCGGTTATCTCTTCCGAACATAGCTACCCGGCGATGCCACTGGCGTGACAACCGGTACACCAGAGGTTCGTCCACTCCGGTCCTCTCGTACTAGGAGCAGCCCCCTTCAAATATCCAACGCCCACGGCAGATAGGGACCAAACTGTCTCACGACGTTTTAAACCCAGCTCACGTACCTCTTTAAATGGCGAACAGCCATACCCTTGGGACCGGCTACAGCCCCAGGATGAGATGAGCCGACATCGAGGTGCCAAACACCGCCGTCGATATGAACTCTTGGGCGGTATCAGCCTGTTATCCCCAGAGTACCTTTTATCCGTTGAGCGATGGCCCTTCCATACAGAACCACCGGATCACTATGACCTGCTTTCGCACCTGCTCGACTTGTCGGTCTCGCAGTTAAGCACGCTTATGCCATTGCACTATCAGCACGATTTCCGACCGTACCTAGCGTACCTTCGTACTCCTCCGTTACGCTTTGGGAGGAGACCGCCCCAGTCAAACTGCCTACCATGCACTGTCCCCGATCCGGATCACGGACCAAGGTTAGAACCTCAAACAAACCAGGGTGGTATTTCAAGGACGGCTCCACCGAAACTGGCGTTCCGGTTTCATAGCCTCCCACCTATCCTACACAGATCGGTTCAAAGTCCAATGCAAAGCTACAGTAAAGGTTCATGGGGTCTTTCCGTCTAGCCGCGGGGAGATTGCATCATCACAAACACTTCAACTTCGCTGAGTCTCGGGAGGAGACAGTGTGGCCATCGTTACGCCATTCGTGCAGGTCGGAACTTACCCGACAAGGAATTTCGCTACCTTAGGACCGTTATAGTTACGGCCGCCGTTTACCGGGACTTCAATCAAGAGCTTGCACCCCATCATTTAATCTTCCGGCACCGGGCAGGCGTCACACCCTATACGTCCACTTTCGTGTTTGCAGAGTGCTGTGTTTTTATTAAACAGTCGCAGCCACCAGTTTATTGCAACCTCTTCACCCTTCTGGCGCAGGCCAGTCAAGCTACAGAGGCGTACCTTATCCCGAAGTTACGGTACCAATTTGCCGAGTTCCTTCTCCCGAGTTCTCTCAAGCGCCTTAGAATACTCATCTCGCCCACCTGTGTCGGTTTGCGGTACGGTCATCGTTAGACTGAAGCTTAGAGGCTTTTCTTGGAACCACTTCCAATTGCTTCGCTTCCGAAGAAGCTCGCGCCACACCCTTGAATCCTGTGCCCGGATTTGCCTGAGCACCTTCTCCAATGCAGCGACCGGGACGTCCAACACCCGGACAACCTTCCGCGATCCGTCCCCCCATCGCATCTAACAATGGTGCAGGAATATTGACCTGCTTCCCATCAGCTACGCATTTCTGCCTCGCCTTAGGGGCCGACTCACCCTACGCCGATGAACGTTGCGTAGGAAACCTTGGGCTTACGGCGAGGGGGCTTTTCACCCCCTTTATCGCTACTCATGTCAGCATTCGCACTTCCGATACCTCCAGCATGCCTTTCGACACACCTTCGCAGGCTTACGGAACGCTCTCCTACCACACGTACTTGCGTACGCATCCGCAGCTTCGGTGACTGGCTTGAGCCCCGTTACATCTTCCGCGCAGGACGACTCGATCAGTGAGCTATTACGCTTTCTTTAAAGGGTGGCTGCTTCTAAGCCAACCTCCTGACTGTTTTAGCCTTCCCACTTCGTTTCCCACTTAGCCAATCTTGGGGACCTTAGCTGGCGGTCTGGGTTGTTTCCCTCTTGACACCGGACGTTAGCACCCGATGTCTGTCTCCCGTGATTGCACTCTTCGGTATTCGGAGTTTGCTATGGCGTAGTAATCCGCAATGGACCCCACAACCATGACAGTGCTCTACCCCCGAAGGTGATACACGAGGCACTACCTAAATAGTTTTCGGAGAGAACCAGCTATTTCCAAGTTTGTTTAGCCTTTCACCCCTATCCACAGCTCATCCCCTAACTTTTCAACGTTAGTGGGTTCGGTCCTCCAGTACGTGTTACCGCACCTTCAACCTGGCCATGGATAGATCACTTGGTTTCGGGTCTACGCCCAGCAACTGATCGCCCTATTCGGACTCGCTTTCGCTACGCCTGCCTTAATCAGTTAAGCTCGCTACTGAACGTAAGTCGCTGACCCATTATACAAAAGGTACGCCGTCACCCCTTGCGAGGCTCCGACTGTTTGTATGCATGCGGTTTCAGGATCTATTTCACTCCCCTCCCGGGGTTCTTTTCGCCTTTCCCTCACGGTACTGGTTCACTATCGGTCGATCACGAGTATTTAGCCTTGGAGGATGGTCCCCCCATCTTCAGACAGGATTTCACGTGTCCCGCCCTACTTGTCGTACCCCTAGTTCTTCCACGCTGCTTTCGCTTACAGGGCTATCACCTGCTATGGCCGCACTTTCCAGAGCGTTCAGCTAACAATGCAGATAAAGAGTACAGGCTCTTCCCATTTCGCTCGCCACTACTTTGGGAATCTCGGTTGATTTCTTTTCCTGCGGTTACTTAGATGTTTCAGTTCACCGCGTTCGCTCCACATGACCTATGTATTCAGTCATGGGTGACCCATACGGGCCGGGTTTCCCCATTCGGACATCTTCGGATCAATGCTCGTTTGCCAGCTCCCCGAAGCTTTTCGCAGGCTACCGCGTCCTTCATCGCCTGTGATCGCCAAGGCATCCACCACATGCACTTGTTCGCTTGACCCTATAACGAGTGCGTCTCTCATCGAGCCACATCCGCCATAGGCTGAGTTTTCGCGTTGTGCCGTATTCCAAGTCATCATTAAGATCACTTTTCATACTCGATACAATCACTACCCTGAACCTGCTACTCGCGCCCATCTCTAAGCGCTTTCCCAGATTCTCTTTACTACTTCTTCCAGATTGTTAAAGAACGTTTAGCCGACAAGCGTGTTTCAATACTTGCGACATCAACTGGCTAGCAATCGCCAATGCTTAACGCTTACCCGAAGCGCTAGGCATTGAGGATTGGTGGAGGATGACGGGATCGAACCGACGACCCCCTGCTTGCAAAGCAGGTGCTCTCCCAGCTGAGCTAATCCCCCGATGAGGCCTGACTAAGGTGTTGCCCAGCCACGCCTGATTCGGATGGTGGGTCTGGTTGGATTCGAACCAACGACCCCCGCCTTATCAAGACGGTGCTCTAACCGACTGAGCTACAGACCCTTAGCCTGTCTTTCTGACAGCCGATAAGCGTGAGCGCTTAACTTTAAGCGCGAAGCTCGAGAAAGGAGGTGATCCAGCCGCACCTTCCGATACGGCTACCTTGTTACGACTTCACCCCAGTCATGAATCCCACCGTGGTAAGCGCCCTCCTTGCGGTTAGGCTACCTACTTCTGGTGAAACCCACTCCCATGGTGTGACGGGCGGTGTGTACAAGACCCGGGAACGTATTCACCGCGGCATGCTGATCCGCGATTACTAGCGATTCCAGCTTCACGCAGTCGAGTTGCAGACTGCGATCCGGACTACGATCGGTTTTCTGGGATTGGCTCCACCTCGCGGCTTGGCAACCCTCTGTTCCGACCATTGTATGACGTGTGAAGCCCTACCCATAAGGGCCATGAGGACTTGACGTCATCCCCACCTTCCTCCGGTTTGTCACCGGCAGTCTCCTTAGAGTGCTCTTGCGTAGCAACTAAGGACAAGGGTTGCGCTCGTTGCGGGACTTAACCCAACATCTCACGACACGAGCTGACGACAGCCATGCAGCACCTGTGCGCCGGTTCTCTTTCGAGCACCCCCACCTTTCAGCAGGGTTCCGACCATGTCAAGGGTAGGTAAGGTTTTTCGCGTTGCATCGAATTAATCCACATCATCCACCGCTTGTGCGGGTCCCCGTCAATTCCTTTGAGTTTTAATCTTGCGACCGTACTCCCCAGGCGGTCAACTTCACGCGTTAGCTACGTTACTAAGGAAATGAATCCCCAACAACTAGTTGACATCGTTTAGGGCGTGGACTACCAGGGTATCTAATCCTGTTTGCTCCCCACGCTTTCGTGCATGAGCGTCAGTGTTGGCCCAGGAGGCTGCCTTCGCCATCGGTATTCCTCCACATCTCTACGCATTTCACTGCTACACGTGGAATTCTACCTCCCTCTGCCACACTCAAAGCCTGCCAGTCACCAATGCAGTTCCCAGGTTAAGCCCGGGGATTTCACATCGGTCTTAACAGACCGCCTGCGCACGCTTTACGCCCAGTAATTCCGATTAACGCTCGCACCCTACGTATTACCGCGGCTGCTGGCACGTAGTTAGCCGGTGCTTATTCTTCCGGTACCGTCATCCTCCATCCATATTAGGGACGAAGTTTTCTTTCCGGACAAAAGTGCTTTACAACCCGAAGGCCTTCTTCACACACGCGGCATTGCTGGATCAGGGTTGCCCCCATTGTCCAAAATTCCCCACTGCTGCCTCCCGTAGGAGTCTGGGCCGTGTCTCAGTCCCAGTGTGGCTGGTCGTCCTCTCAGACCAGCTACAGATCGTCGCCTTGGTAGGCCTTTACCCCACCAACTAGCTAATCTGCCATCGGCCGCCCCTGCAGCGCGAGGTCCGAAGATCCCCCGCTTTCCTCCGTAGATCGTATGCGGTATTAATCCGGCTTTCGCCGGGCTATCCCCCACTACAGGACACGTTCCGATGTATTACTCACCCGTTCGCCACTCGCCGCCAGGCCGAAGCCCGCGCTGCCGTCCGACTTGCATGTGTAAGGCATGCCGCCAGCGTTCAATCTGAGCCAGGATCAAACTCTTCAGTTCAAACCCTGTTACTGTTTTTCGGTTCCGTTAGAAACCGGTCGCTCACTCAACGTACTGACGATGATTAATCCGTCCGAAGACAGATAAACCTTCCTCTTAATACTTCGTGTGAGACTCTTGATTACTTTTGCTTGTCGCTCCAGCACCTAAGCACCAGAACCGCACTCGCCATCAAGCGCCCACACTTATCGGCTGTTAGTTTTTAAAGAACATTCGCTAGACCACCCTGCTTCGTCTTGCGTCGCTGCGTCAGCAGCAGAGAAACGAGATTATGAACATCGCTTCGAAGTCTGTCAACAAGTTTTTCAATCGCTTTACTTGCTGACTGCGCTGGAGACCTTCTACCGCCACTCTCCCGCGCCCTTCCAAACCGCCTCATCCCGCTTCCTTCGCGTTCAGTGAATCGCGAAGGAACGGAATTCTAGTTAGCGCCGAGGCAATATGCAAGGGATTTCTTTGCTGCGATTAACGGTGCTTGAAAATCGGCTTTCGCTTCTCGACAAACGCCGTCATCCCCTCCTTTTGATCTTCCGTTGCGAAGAGGGAATGGAACAGACGCCGCTCGAAATGGACGCCTTCCGCCAACGTCGTTTCGTATGCGCGATTGACCGCCTCTTTGGCCATCATGACCGCGGGCAACGAGAAGCCGGCGATGATAGTCCCCGCTTCCACGGCCTCATCGAGCAAACGATCCGCCGCAACGATGCGCGACACCAGTCCGGCCCGCTCGGCTTCCGCAGCGTCCATCATGCGCGCGGTCAGGCACATATCCATCGCCTTCGCCTTCGACACCGCTCGAGGCAAGCGTTGCGTACCACCCGCGCCAGGAATCACGCCGAGCTTGATCTCCGGCTGTCCGAACTTCGCCGTGTCGGCCGCGATGACGATGTCGCACATCATGGCCAGCTCGCAGCCGCCTCCGAGCGCGAAGCCCGCCACCGCAGCGATGACCGGCTTCCGGATCGAGCGGATGGTCTCCCAGTTGCGCGTGATGTAGTCGCCTTTATAGACGTCCATATAGGAGTAGCCGGCCATCATGCCGATGTCCGCGCCCGCCGCAAACGCCTTCTCGCTGCCAGTCAGTACGATCGCGCCGATGTTCTCGTCCGCGTCGAAGGCCTTCAGCGCTGTACCCAGTTCGTCCATCAGCGCATCGTTGAGCGCATTCAGCGCCTTCGGCCGATTCAGCGTGATCAGTCCGACCCGTCCGCGTGTCTCTACCAGCACGTTCTCGTAAGTCATTCGCTCCTCCTGGCGATCCTCTGGTAAGTCCTAGTGAAAGACCATCTTGTACATCATCTCGATAATGCTACCATCACCAACCAACCGGTCGGTCAATTAATCGATCGGCACCGTCCACCAATCCTCTCTCGCGACCATGACACATTCCCTGTTCACGAAGCACGAAGCGATGCTCGACAAAGCGCTCTCCGCTATCGAAACACGCGGCTATTGGAGCCCGTTTGTCGAAATGCCGAGTCCCAAAGTGTACGGGGAAACAGCCAGCGCGGACGGCGAAGCGGCGTTCAAGGCACATCTGGGCAAGACCTTCGAAATCGATCAACCATCGACGGGCGAAACCGTCGGCGCCGAGCGGTCGCCCTTCGGCATCTCGCTCGACATCAAGTATCCGAAGGCGGACCCGGACGTTCTCGTCCGTGCCTCGCTTGACGCTCAAAAGCAGTGGCGCGCCGCCGGCCCGCAAGCCTGGGTCGGCGTCAGCCTCGAGGTCCTGGCGCGGCTGAATCGCGCGAGCTTCGAGATCGCCTACAGCGTGATGCACACGACCGGCCAGGCGTTCATGATGGCCTTCCAGGCCGGCGGCCCGCATGCGCAAGATCGCGCGCTCGAGGCCGTCGTCTATGCCTGGGACCAGCTGCGCCGCATTCCGGCTGAAGCGCACTGGGAAAAGCCGCAAGGCAAGAATCCGCCGCTCGCGATGCAGAAGCGCTTCACCATCGTCCCGCGCGGCGCCGGTCTCGTGTTGGGCTGCTGCACGTTCCCGACATGGAACGGTTATCCCGGCATCTTCGCCGATCTGGCCACGGGCAACACCGTCATCGTCAAGCCGCATCCCGGCGCGATCCTGCCGCTCGCCATCACAGTGCGCATCGCTCGCGAAGTGTTGGGCGAAGCCGGCTTCGATCCCAACATCGTCACGCTGCTCGCCACCGAGCCGAACGATGGCCCGCTCGTTCAGCAACTCGCCGTGCGTCCCGAGATCAAGCTGATCGATTTCACGGGCAGCACGCAGAACGGCGCCTGGCTGGAGCGCAACGCGCATCAGGCGCAGGTCTTCACCGAGAAAGCAGGCGTGAATCAGATCGTCATCGATTCCGTCGACGATATGAAAGCCGCCGCGCGCAACATCGCGTTCTCGCTCGCGTTGTACTCCGGCCAGATGTGCACCGCGCCGCAAAACATTTACGTGCCGCGCGACGGCATCCGCACCGCCGACGGCCAGCTGACCTTCGACGAAGTCGCGACGTCGCTCGCCGGCGCGGTCGAGAAGCTTACGTCCGATGCCACGCGCGCCGTCGAGCTGACCGGCGCGATCCAAAACGAAGGCATCGTGGCGCGAATCGCCGAAGCGCGCGGGCTCGGCGAGGTGCTGGTCGATAGCCAAACGCTCACGCACCCCGCGTTCCCCGAGGCGCGGGTCCATACACCGCTCTTGCTCAAGCTCGACGCACGCACTCACGAAACTACGTACACGAGAGAATGGTTCGGCCCGATCGCGTTCGTCGTCGCGACCGAATCCACGGCGCAGTCGCTCGACCTCGCCGGCTCCATCGCGCAAAAGCACGGCGCGCTGACGCTGTCGGTCTACAGCACGGACGACGCGGTCATCGAGTCCGCACACGAAGCCGCGATACGCGGCGGTGTCGCGCTCTCGATCAACTTGACGGGCGGTGTCTTCGTCAACCAGTCCGCAGCGTTCTCCGACTTTCACGGCACGGGCGCGAACCCGGCCGCGAACGCCGCTCTCGCCGATGCCGCCTTCGTCGCGAATCGATTCCGCGTCGTTCAGAGCCGAGTGCATGTTGCGCCCAAGGCCGCGCTCGCGGAAGCCGGCCAGACGGCATAAGCAAAACGACGAGAACGCGAATTCGTGCAATCGGCTTATGCCGTTCGGCCGAATGGAAAGCATCGGGCCGCGCGTCTAGCATCACCAATTGACGAACCCGAACGCGGCCCGTGCCAAAGGAGATGCCATGCCCGAGCAGTCTGTTCTGTTTCAAATCAATGGCGATACGCGCGTCGCGACGATCACTCTGAATCGGCCCGACAAACTGAATAGTTTCACTCGCGAGATGCATGGCCAATTGAGCGAGGCGCTCGATCGAGCCCAGGCAGCGAACGCGCGCGCGATCGTGTTGACCGGTGCGGGACGGGCGTTCTGCGCCGGTCAGGATCTCGCGGATCTGGACTTCACGCCCGGTTCGATGTCCGATCTCGGCGAACTGATCGACGCTCATTTCAATCCGCTCGTGCGCCGCCTGCAGACAATGCCGCTGCCCGTCATCGCAGCGGTCAATGGCACAGCCGCCGGCGCGGGCGCCAACCTGGCGATGGCTTGCGATATCACCATCGCCGCACGTTCGGCGAGCTTCATTCAGGCGTTCGTGAAAATCGGCCTCGTGCCGGACTCGGGCGGGACGTGGCTCTTGCCGCGCCGCGTCGGTGAGGCGCGTGCGCTGGGGCTGGCGCTGACCGGCGACAAGCTCGGCGCGGAGCAAGCCGAAGCGTGGGGCATCGTCTGGCGCGTCGTGGACGATGCCGAGTTGCCGCACGCCGCCGCGCAACTGGCCGCGCAACTCGCGCAGCAGCCCGCGCGTGCGATCGCCGCGATCAAACAGGCCATGCGTGCGAGCACGACCAGCACATTCGATGCGCAGCTCGACCTTGAACGCGACCTGCAGCGCGAACTCGGCGCATCGCCCGACTACATCGAGGGCGTCGCCGCATTCAAGGAAAAGCGCGCGCCGCGCTTCGAAGGGCTTTGACACCATCAGGGAGACTCGCATGACGCCTCAACAAATCGCCGAAGCCACGGCCAAGGCCATGTATGAAGCGGATGCCTGCTCGCGCGCGCTGGGCATCGAGCTAGTCGAAGTGCGGCCCGGCTATGCGCGGCTCGCGATGAACGTGCGCCCGGACTTTCTCAACGGCCACGCCATCTGCCACGGCGGCCTGATGTTCACGCTGGCAGACTCCGCGTTCGCCTTCGCGTGCAACTCCTACAACGTCAGCACCGTGGCGGCGGGATGTTCCATCGAATTCCTGCGCCCCGTGCACGGCGGCGACCGCCTGACCGCCGAGGCGGTGGAGCAGACATTGAGCGGGCGCACCGGAATCTACGATATCCGCGTCACGAATCGCGAAGGCGAAGTCGTCGCGATGTTTCGTGGCAAGTCCGCCCAGATCAAAGGCGCCGTGGTTCCCCTTTAACGGAACCGATCGATCACGCGAACGCGGCGACGACCGCGACGCATAGCGAGCATGAAGGAGACATCGATGACTACACCGTTGCCGCTCGAAGCGATTGAGAAGGCGAGCCGCGACGAACTCGTCGCGCTGCAGTTGCAGCGTCTGAAATGGACGCTCAGGCACGCCTACGACAATTCGCCTGTCTATCGCCGCAAGTTCGATGAAGCCGGCGTGCATCCCGACGACGTGCAGTCGCTCGCCGACCTCGCGCGCTTTCCGTTCACCACGAAGAAGGACCTTCGCGACAACTATCCGTTCGGCATGTTCGCCGTGCCGCAGGAACGGGTCGCGCGCATCCACGCTTCGTCGGGCACGACGGGCAAGCCAACCGTCGTCGGTTATACGGCGAAGGACATCGAAACCTGGTCGGATCTGGTCGCCCGTTCGATCCGCGCGGCTGGCGCGCGTCGCGGCGACAAGGTGCACGTGAGCTACGGCTACGGCCTGTTCACCGGCGGCCTCGGCGCGCACTACGGGGCGGAGCGCGCGGGCCTTACCGTCATCCCGTTCGGCGGCGGACAGACCGAAAAGCAGGTGCAACTGATTCAGGACTTCCGCCCCGACATCATCATGGTGACGCCGAGCTACATGCTCTCCATCGCTGACGAGCTGGAGCGGCAAGGCGTCGATCCGGCAAGCTGTTCGCTGCGCATCGGCATCTTCGGTGCGGAACCCTGGACGAACGACATGCGCCGTGCAATCGAGCAGCGCATGGGCATCGATGCCGTCGACATCTACGGTCTTTCGGAAGTGATGGGACCGGGCGTGGCTTCGGAGTGCGCGGAGACGAAGGACGGCCCGACGATCTGGGAAGACCACTTCTATCCCGAGATCATCGATCCCGACACCGGCGAAGTGCTGCCGGACGGCGAATTCGGCGAACTGGTGTTCACGTCGCTAACGAAAGAAGCGCTGCCGATCATCCGGTATCGCACGCGAGATCTCACGCGCCTCTTGCCCGGCACTGCGCGCACGATGCGCCGCATGGAGAAGATCACCGGCCGCTCGGACGACATGATGATCGTGCGCGGCGTCAACGTCTTCCCGACGCAGATCGAGGAGTTGTTGCTGAAGCGGCCGGTGCTCGCGCCGCACTATCAGATCGTGCTGACGAAGGACGGTCCGCTCGACGTGTTCACGCTGAACTGCGAGCCGTGCCCCGAATCGGCGCCTGACATGGCTGCGCTGGACAGCGCCCGGACTGCGCTCGCCTACGACATCAAGGCGCTGATCGGCGTCAGCGCCGTGGTGAACGTGCTGCCGGTGAACGGCATCGAGCGTTCTGTCGGCAAAGCGCGGCGCGTGGTGGACAAGCGTAGCCTCAAGCCATAAGTCTTGCGACTACGAATTGGGCATCAGCAGCCACATCCGGCCGCCCTGCTTCATGCGTCCCGCGAGATCGCCGGCATCGTCGCCGAGGCCCCAGAAGTAATCGGCGCGCACGCCGCCCTTGATTGCGGTGCCGGTGTCCTGAGCGAAGACGAGCCGGTTCATCGGCTGGTTGCTGAGAGGGCGCGTCGTCTGGAGAAACACGGGCGTGCCGAGCGGAATCGCGGAAGGATCGACCGCGATCGAACGTTCGGGCGTCAGCGGCACCCCGAGCGCGCCGACCGGGCCGTCGCCGAGACTCGTCGTCAGCGCCGTGGTGGCGGGCATTTCGCGGAAGAACACGAAGCGCGGATTCACGTCGAGGAGCGCATCGACGCGCGCTGGATTGGCCTTCGCCCACGCCTTGATGCCTTGCATCGTCGCTTGCCCGGGCGTCAGTTCGCCACGATCGAGCAATTCCTTGCCGATCGACCGGTACGGTTGATTATTGGTCCCGCCGAAGCCCACGCGCATCACGCTGCCGTCTTCCATGACGACGCGTCCCGAGCCTTGCACTTGCAGGAAGAACGCTTCTATCGGATCGTCGACCCAGACCAGTTCGTTGCCGTTCAGCACGCCAGAGCGTTCGAGCTGAGCCCGGGCAGGCAGGGCCGTGCCGGCCTTATAGCGATACGGCCATCGATACAACGCATACTGATAGACACCGTGCCGCGTGCGTGAACCGCGCAACAGCGGTTCGTAGTAGCCGGTCACGAGGCCGTCGAGCGTGCCGTCGGTGTTGGCCAACTGGAACGGCGTGAAATACGTCTCGAAGAAGCTGCGCGCCTCCGACATGTCGAGGTCGTCCAGACGCTGTGCTGCCGCGCACGCCTTCTGCCAGTTGGCTTGACGCGCAAGCCGGCTGCAGTTCTGACGCAGCGCGGCGGTCGCGCCGATCAGCGAATCGTCGTTCCAGCCGGGAACCTGTTGCCAGCTCACAGCGGTCAGCCGCGACGAAGCGCGCTGCCCCGTCTGGATGGGCGTGCTGCCGGCCGTGCTCGGGCCCGGCTTCACATAACTCCCGCCGCCGCACGAGGCGAGCAGCACGGCCGCTGCGATCGATGCGGCCCACGCCGCTCCCCGTGCGGCGCTTCGCACGATACTGCGCATACAATGCTCGTTCTTGATGGGAACCGCCATGTCTGATCTGTTCGACGAATATCCAATGCTGATTTTTGCGCTCGAGGCGCTCGTGGCGCTTGCCTTGCTGATTTTCATCGTCGCGTGGACGGCATCGGGCAAGAAGAAACACCGGAACCGCGAGAACGACGCAGCCAGGCGCCGTTAATCTCAATGCAACGTACGCGGCATGTGCAGCGCAAATTCAGCAATCGGCGCCTCGAAGCGCTCGCCGTCTTCCGCGACGCAGAAGTATTCGCCGCGCATCGTGCCGACCGGCGTCGCGATAACCGCCCAGCTCGTATATTCGAACTGCTCGCCGGGCGGCAGGAGCGGCTGCTGCCCGATTACGCCGAGTCCCTTTACTTCCTGTACGTGGCTGTCACTGTCGGTAATGATCCAGTGCCGCGAAATGAGCTGAGCCGCGACCTCGCCGGTGTTGCGGATCGTCAGTGTGTAGGCGAAGGCATATTGGCGGCTGTCCGGATCGGACTGTTCGGGCAGGTATCGCGTCTCGACGGACACGCTGAATTCGTACTGGCTCATCGTTGTTCCAAGTCAATTCGTCGCTTCACTGCCGGCAGACAGCAAGCGAGTGTGCCGCTATTGGTCACGCATTCTGCTTGATGCAGCCCGTGCCCGCAACACGCAATCCTGCGCGCGGAGCGTAGCGAGTAGCGTTCGGTTGGCCATTCGGCCGAATTACGCCGGGAAAATCGCGGGTTAGAATCACGGCTTCGGACTCGGGGCCGCACGCTGACCGCGCTTCGCGCCTGCTGGCCTGCGAGCCACCAGGCTTTCACGTCCTCTGGCCTCTCTATCAGATACGCTCATGGCGCAATTTCACATCGCTCCCAGCATTCTTTCGGCGGATTTTTCCCGGCTCGGCGAGGAAGTCCGCAACGTCGTCGCCGCCGGAGCCGACTGGATTCACTTCGACGTAATGGACAACCACTACGTGCCGAATCTCACCATCGGCCCGATGGTCTGCGAGGCCATCCGCCCGCACGTGGATGTGCCTATCGACGTGCATCTGATGGTGCGCCCCGTCGATCGCATCGTGCCCGATTTCGCGAAAGCCGGCGCCAATGTGATCAGCTTTCATCCGGAAGGTTCGGATCACATCGACCGCACGCTGTCGCTGATCCGCGACCACGGCTGCAAGGCGGGCCTCGTGTTCAATCCCGCAACGCCGTTGAATTATCTCGATCACGTAATGGACCGGCTCGATCTCATTCTGATCATGTCGGTCAATCCGGGCTTCGGCGGGCAGTCGTTCATTCCCGAAGCGCTCCACAAGCTGCGCGAAGCGCGTGCGCGCATCGACGCTTACCGCGAGCGCACGGGCCGTCACATCCACCTCGAGATCGACGGCGGCGTGAAAGTGGACAACATCGCGGAAATCGCCGCGGCCGGCGCGGACACGTTCGTCGCGGGCTCGGCCATCTTCGGCAAGCCTGACTATAAGCAGGTGATCGACGCGATGCGTGTCGAACTGGCGAATTCGGGAGCGCAACAATGAGCGATACCCAGGCGGCGTTGCCCGCCTTTGCGAACCGGCCCATCCGCGCGGCCATCATCGACCTCGACGGCACCATGGTGGATACCGCCGACGACTTCGTCGCCGCCCTCAACGGCATGCTCGCGCACATCGACGTGGAACCGCTCGTTACGCGCGATGAAGTCGTCGGCTACATCGGCAAGGGCTCGGAGAATCTGATCCGCAGCGTGCTCGCCGCCCGTCTGCCGCACCCGCAGGCCACCGCCCGATTCGACGACGCGCTCGCCACCTATCAAAGCGAATACGCGAAGATCAACGGCAAGCATTCGACGCTCTTTCCCGACGTGAAGGAAGGTCTGGAAGCAATGCGCGAACTCGGCATCGCGCTCGCGTGCGTGACGAACAAGCCGCATCGCTTTGCGGTGGAACTGCTGTCGCACTTTGGCGTGGCGCAGTATTTCAAGGTGATTCTCGGTGGCGATTCGGTCGCGCTCAAGAAGCCCGATCCGTTGCCGATGCTCACCGCGTGCGAACGCCTCGACGTGCTGCCGCGCGACACCGTCGCGGTCGGCGATTCGGAGAACGATGCGCTCGCGGGCCGCGCCGCCGGCATGGCCACGCTTACCGTGCCCTATGGCTATAACCACGGGAAAGCAGTGCAATCGGTGAAATCCGATGGTATAGTTTCCACGCTGCGAACCGCAGCCATGGCGATCGCCGCGACACTGGCGCCGCCCGACACCACCCTGACTGAATAGTCCATCTTTCATGTTTCTCAACAGAAAACGGAGTCTGAGCAGCATCGACCGGGGAGCCTGGCCCTGGCGTCGCTGGTCGCGCTAACCTCGCCCGAGGTACGCTGAAGCCATGTCGCATCTGACTGCACTCGCTTCAGCATCCGTTTTTTGTTTCGCTGCGCAACCCCGCGCCGTTTCCGTTATTTGGTACATCGAGCCGTGCTTCGGCATGCGTTGCCGTGCGTCCTATGTGGCGCATGCCGCGCGCTGCCGCGAGGCGTTCGATCGCCGTCCGAACCGTATCCGTGCGGCTCGCACGCATCTGCCGACAACGCGAGAAACAAGCCGATCGCAGCGCCCCAATTCTTCCCGATGCCGCATCTCCAGATGAAAGCGCGCGTCGATCAAGGATCGCAACATGACCGAACTCGAATTCCAATCGCTGGCCAATGAAGGCTACAACCGCATTCCGCTGATCGCCGAAGCGCTCGCCGATCTCGAAACGCCGCTCTCGCTTTACCTCAAGCTCGCGCAACCTGAACGCAATGGCGCGAACTCGTTCCTGCTCGAATCGGTGGTCGGCGGCGAGCGTTTCGGGCGCTATTCGTTCATCGGCTTGCCGGCGCGCACGATGGTGCGTGTGCAGAACGGCGTGTCGCAAGTCGTCACCGATGGCGCCGTGACGGAAACCCACGAAGGCGATCCGCTCGCGTTCATCGAGCGATTCCAGAAGCGCTTCAAAGTGGCGCTGCGTCCGGGCTTGCCGCGTTTTTGCGGCGGTCTCGCCGGTTACTTCGGCTATGACGCAGTGCGTTACATCGAGAAAAAACTGGCGGACACGGCCCCGCGCGACGACCTCGGCCTGCCCGACATCCAGTTGCTGCTGACCGAGGAAGTCGCGGTCATCGACAACCTTGCGGGCAAGCTGTATCTGATCGTCTACGCCGATCCCACGAAGCCCGAAGCCTACGCGAAGGCGAAGCATCGTCTGCGCGAACTGCGCGGCCGGCTGCGCGCGACCGTGCAGCCGCCGGTGACCTCCGCGAGCGTGCGAACGGAGACCTATCGCGAGTTCGCGAAAGAGGATTATCTGAACGCCGTGCGACGCGCGAAGGAATATATCGCGGCGGGCGAACTGATGCAGGTGCAGGTCGGCCAGCGTCTCATCAAGCCGTTCCGCGACAATCCACTCTCGCTGTATCGCGCGCTGCGGTCGTTGAATCCGTCGCCGTACATGTACTACTACAACTTCGGCGGGGATGTGCACGTGGTCGGCGCGTCGCCCGAAATTCTCGTTCGGCAGGAGAAGCGCGCCGAGGATCGCATCGTGACGATTCGCCCGCTCGCCGGCACGCGTCCGCGCGGCAACACGCCCGAGCGCGACGCCGAGCTCGCCACCGAATTGCTGAACGATCCGAAGGAAATCGCCGAACACGTGATGCTGATCGACCTCGCGCGCAACGACGTGGGCCGCATCGCGCAGACGGGTTCGGTCGCGGTGACGGACAAGATGGTCATCGAAAAATACTCGCACGTTCAGCACATCGTGAGTTCTGTCGAAGGAAAGCTGAAGCCCGGCATGAACAACTTCGACGTGCTGCGCGCCACGTTCCCGGCCGGCACGCTGTCCGGTGCGCCGAAAGTGCGCGCGATGGAACTGATCGACGAACTGGAGCCCGTCAAGCGCGGACTGTATGGTGGCGCGGTCGGGTATCTGTCGTTCAGCGGCGAGATGGATCTGGCGATCGCGATCCGCACCGGCCTCATCAACAAGGGCAATCTGTATGTTCAGGCGGCGGCGGGCGTCGTGGCCGATTCGGTGCCCGAGTCCGAATGGCAAGAGACGGAAAACAAGGCACGCGCCGTGTTGCGCGCCGCCGAGCAAGTGCAAGACGGCCTCGACAGCGACTTCTGAGGAGACAAGACCATGCTGCTGATGATCGATAACTACGACTCGTTCACCTATAACCTGGTCCAGTACTTCGGCGAGCTCGGCGAGGACGTGCGCACCTATCGTAACGACGAAATCACGCTCGATGACATCGCGAAGCTGGAACCCGACCGCATTTGCCTGTCGCCGGGACCGAGCAATCCGCAGCACGCGGGCATCACGCTCGACGTGCTGCGCGAGTTCTCCGGCAAGCTGCCGATTCTCGGCGTGTGCCTCGGCCACCAGGCGATCGGCGAGGCGTTCGGCGGACGCGTCGTGCGCGCGCAGACCATCATGCACGGCAAGGTGAGCCAGATCGAAACCGACTGTAAGGGCGTGTTCTCCGATCTGCCCAAACACTTCAACGTCACGCGCTATCACTCGCTTGCAATTGAACGTGAGTCTCTGCCCGACTGTCTGGAAGTGTCAGCGTGGACACCGGACGGCGAGATCATGGGTGTACGGCACAGGGACCTGGAAGTGGAAGGCGTGCAGTTTCATCCGGAATCGATTCTCTCCGAGCACGGTCACGCCCTGCTCGAGAACTTCGTGAAAAACACTACCGCAGGCAAGGGCGCGAAACGATGACCATCACTGCACAGGAAGCGCTGCAACGCACGATCGAGCATCGCGAGATATTCCACGACGAGATGCTGCACCTGATGCGCACGATCATGCGCGGCGAGATGTCGCCCGTGATGGCCGCCGCGATCATCACCGGCTTGCGCGTGAAGAAGGAAACCATCGGTGAAATCGCGGCGGCGGCCACCGTCATGCGCGAGTTCGCCAATCACGTCGAAGTCGACGACAACTCCAATTTCGTCGATATCGTCGGCACCGGCGGCGATGGCTCGCATACCTTCAATATCAGCACTGCGTCGATGTTCGTCACGGCGGCCGCCGGCGCGAAGGTCGCCAAGCACGGCAACCGCGGCGTGTCGAGCAAGTCGGGCAGCGCGGACGTGCTCGAAACGCTCGGCGTCAATATCGATCTGACGCCTGAACAGGTGGCCGCATCGATTCACGAAACCGGCATGGGCTTCATGTTCGCGCCGAATCATCATCCAGCGATGAAAAACATCGCGCCGGTGCGACGCGAACTCGGCGTGCGGACCATCTTCAACATTCTCGGGCCGCTGACGAATCCGGCGGGCGCGCCGAATCAGCTGCAGGGCGTGTTCCACGAGGATCTCGTCGGCATCCAGGTCCGCGTGATGCAGCGGCTCGGCGCGAAACACGTGCTCGTCGTGTACGGCAAGGACGGCATGGACGAAGTGTCGCTGGGGGCCGCGACCAAGGTCGGCGAACTGAGGAACGGCGAAGTGACCGAGTACGAAATTCATCCCGAGGACTTCGGCTTGCAGATGGTGTCGAACCGCACGCTGAAGGTGCAGGACGCGCAGGAATCGAAGGCCATGCTGCTCGGCGCGCTGAACAACAAGGCGGGCGTCGCGCGTGAAATCGTTACGATGAACGCGGGCGCGGCGCTGTATGCCGCAGATGTCGTCGATTCGATCGCGGATGGCATGGCTGCGGCGCGCGAGGCTATCGCGAGCGGCGCGGCGCGCGAGAAGGTCGAGACGCTGGCCAAGTTCACGCAGCAGTTCAAAAGTTAAACGGAAGCCGACATGAGTGACATTCTGGATCGCATCATTGCGGTCAAGCGCGAGGAAATCCGCGCCGCCGAACAAAGCGCGCCGCTCGAAGAACTGAAGCTCGAAGCCAGCGCGCGGGACTTGCGCGATTTCGTCGGCGCCTTGCGCGCGAAGCACGCGGCGAATCAGGCTGCTGTCATTGCCGAGGTGAAGAAGGCGAGTCCGTCCAAGGGCGTGTTGCGCGAGCATTTCGTGCCGGCCGACATCGCCCGTTCGTATGAGCAAGGCGGCGCCGCGTGTCTGTCCGTGCTGACCGACGTGCAGTTCTTCAAGGGCAGCGTCGCGTATCTCGAAGAAGCGCGCGCCGCGTGCAGTCTGCCGGTGCTGCGCAAAGACTTCATCATCGATCCGTATCAGATCATCGAAGCGCGCGCGATGGGCGCCGACTGCATCCTGCTGATCGCCGCCGCGCTCGAACTGTCGCAGATGCAGGACCTCGAAGCGTATGCGCATTCGCTCGGGCTCGCGGTGCTCGTCGAAGTGCACGACGCCGACGAACTGCGCAATGCGCTGACGCTCAAGACGCCGCTGATCGGCATCAACAACCGCAATCTGCGCACGTTTCAGACGACGATCGACACGACCATCGGCATGCTCGAATCGGTGCCGGATGATCGTATCGTCGTGACGGAGTCGGGCATTCTGTCGCGCGTCGATGTCGAGCGGCTGCGCGCGATGCACGTGCATAGCTTCCTCGTGGGCGAAGCGTTCATGCGCGCCGACGATCCGGGCGCGGAACTCGCCCGCATGTTCTTCTGACGGGCACAATCGTGGGTATCGAACGAGAAATCAAGCTGGCGCTGCCGCCTTCGTCGCAAGACGATGTCGCACGTTTCTTCGACGAACGCACCGGCGCGGGAAAGCCGATGACGCTCGGCAATGTCTACTTCGACACGCCGTCGCTGACGCTCGCCAAGGCGAAGTCCGCGTTGCGCCTGCGCCGCACGCCGGAGCAATGGCTGCAGACCTACAAGACGCTCGGCGAAGCGAAGGCCGGATTGCATAGCCGGCACGAATGGGAATTGCCGGTCCTGGGCGAGGCGCTCGAAATCGATGCCCTTCTCGCCGCCTGCGACGACGACGCCGCCCGCGACGCATTGCAAGCCGCCGCGCCGGATCTCATCGCGCTGTTTCGGACCGATTTCACGCGCATCGTGTGGGATGTCGAGCGCGAAGGATCGCAGATCGAAGTCGCGCTCGATTCCGGCGCGATCACTGCGGAAGTCGATGGCGAGCCGCGCCGCGCGGAGATCAGCGAACTGGAGATCGAGCTGAAATCGGGCGACGCAAGCGCGCTCGAAACGCTTGCCGCCGAGTTGCGCGGCGCCTTTCCGGCGCTCGATCCCGAGGACGTCAGCAAGGCGCAGCGCGGGTATCGGCTGCGCGAGCGGCCAGAGACTCATATCAACGACGCCGAAGCATGAATCGTCAGCCGTCTCTTTTCGGGGAAGCCGAAGCCGCACCGGACGCATCCGACGCGTCGGGCTTTACTACGCTCGAAAGCCAGTTCGACGCCCTGCCCGCCGACTGGCGGCGTCATCTGAAGGCGTTCATCGACAGCCCGCGCTATGTGGCGCTATGCGAATTCGTCGATGCGGAGCGCGCCACGGGCAAGACGGTCTATCCCGCCGATGTTTTCCGCGCGCTGCGCCTGACGCGCCCCGAAGACGTCAAGGTGATCGTTCTCGGCCAGGACCCGTACCACGGCGAGGACAAGGGTGCGCCACAGGCGCACGGCCTTGCATTCTCGGTGCCCGCGCCGGTGCGCCCGCCGCCGTCGCTGCGCAACATCTTCAAGGAGATTCACGCGAGTCTCGGCTTTGCAGCGCCGTCGCACGGCTGTCTCGATGCGTGGGCGAAGCAAGGCGTGCTGTTGCTCAACACATCGCTGACCGTCGAGCGCGATAAAGCCGGCAGTCACGCGAAACGCGGATGGGAGCAATGCACCGACACGCTCATCCACGAGATGGCGCTTCGGCACGATGGCCTCGTCTTTATGCTGTGGGGCGCGCATGCCCAGGCGAAGCGCGGGTTGATCGAAGGGACGGGAAAGGCGCATTGCGTACTGGAAGCGCCGCATCCTTCGCCGCTGTCGGCGCATCGCGGATTTCTCGGATGCGGGCATTTCGTGCGCGCGAATGAGTATCTCGTGCAACAAGGGCGGGAGCCGATCGACTGGCGGCTGCCGGATTGAAGGAATCGACGCAAAAAAACCCGCTGCGGTCGCGAGACCCAGCGGGTTTTTTTTGGACGCGGCTGGAGGACAGCGCGCTCTTTCCGTTGAATCGCCCGCGGGCTTTTGGCACAGAATGAATCAACTGCGCTTAATTTCAATATAAGGATGACGAACTATCATGTGAGCTTCAACGCACGAGCAGTGTGCCGAACAGCACAGATTCGCTGCCGTTTGACATTCTCCACGGACTCTCTGCTGCGAGGTCACGTGCGGGCACTTCGAGGAGTTTCTGTGTCGTACTTGATTCTGACGAACCTTTGGCGAGTCAATCTGGCGTCTCTGAGCTGCTATGCTTTCCCGGCCGCCGCTGTTTTCTTCGTCTTGACCATAGCAATGGCGACATGGGCCGCGCGTTCACAAGACTCGACAATGCGAGCCATCGCCGTTGTGCCGGCCATCGCGTGTATCAGCGCCTTGATCGCGGGGATCTTCACCGCGCACCCGGGAACGTGATCGACGCAAAAAAGCCCGCTGCGGTCGCGAGACCCAGCGGGTTTTTTCATGCACCGGCGTATCGCCAGCTTACAGCGCCGCAATCGCCTCGCGTGCTTGCGCGAGCGCCGCACCGGCCGCATCCGCGCCCATGTTCAGGCCTTCCGCGTAGATGAAGTTCACATCGGTCATGCCGAGGAAGCCGAGGAACGACTGCAAATACGGCGTCTGCGAATCGTGCGGCGTGCCGACATACTTTCCGCCACGCGCCGACACCACGAACACCTTCTTGCCCGTCACCAATCCTTCGGGACCGTTCGCGGTGTAGCGGAACGTGATGCCCGCACGAGCGATCTGGTCGAAGTACGCCTTCAGTTGCGACGAAATGCCGAAGTTGTACAGCGGCGCCGCGATCACGACGATATCCGCCGCTTGCAGTTCCGCGATCAGCGCGTCGCTCTTCGCGACGATCGCCGCCTGTTCCGCGCTGCGCTGATCGGCGGGCGTGAAGAACGCGCCGAGCGTGGCATCGTCGAGGTGCGGGAGGTTGTCCGCAAGCAGATTGCGCACGGCAACCTTCGCGCCCGGATTGCTCTGTTGCAGCTTTGCGGTCAGTTCGTCGGCCAGCAGCGTCGATTGAGCGCCTTGCGAACGAGCAGCGGAGTTGATTTGCAGAATCGTCGTCATGATGTCTTCCTTCCTGTATGAATCCGGGCGCCGGAAGCGCCCGCGTTGGAAAGCATTCTCAGTTTTTCGACGTCCGCGAAAAAGCCGCGCGACCGTGAAGGATCGTTGCACCGGTAGAACAATCGCCCTCAGCCTCGCGTTCAACCTCTCAGCCAGCGCTCGCGCCATTGCTTCGACGGACCGCGTCCGTCCATCGCGGTCAGCACGTAACGCGATACTTCCGGC
Organism: Caballeronia sp. LZ016; assembly: GCF_031450805.1. Classification (NCBI taxonomy): domain Bacteria; kingdom Pseudomonadati; phylum Pseudomonadota; class Betaproteobacteria; order Burkholderiales; family Burkholderiaceae; genus Caballeronia; species Caballeronia sp. LZ016. The sequence goes on along the minus strand of NZ_JARTVY010000001.1, from coordinate 1,218,001 downwards.
GCGTCGAGCCGCAACTCGGTGCGACGCAATTCATCGCGTCGGAACGCATGAATTTCGACTTTCGCGCCCGGCAGATATCGCGCCAGCAGCGCATCCAGATTCGATCCGGTGACGCGCAGGCCATCGATCGCCACGAGCACGTCGCCCGCCGACAGCCCCGCTTTCTGCGCCGCGCCCCCGTCGTGAACGACCGCCAGCGTGCAATCCGCGCCGCCTCGCACGCGCGCGCCGAGCGACGGCTTGCCGGCCGTGCCGTTGGTCGCCACGTCGGGCGCAAGTGCGATGCCGAACGGCTCCAGCAGCACGTCGAGCGGCAGATCGCGAGTGCCGCGCACGCCGTCGCGAAACAGCGTGCGCAAGTCCGCGCCGGTCGCTTCGGCGAAGAGCGCCTCGACGTCTCCCTCGCGGATGCCCCGCGCCTTGCCGTTATAGAAGTCGCGGCCGTAGCGCTGCCACAGCAGACGCATCACGTCGTCGAGCGACTTCCGATTGCCGGTTTGCGCGCGAATCGACAGATCGAATGCGAGCGCGATCAGTGAACCCTTCTGGTAATAGCTGACGATCGCGTTCGGCGCGTTTTCGTCGGCGCGGTAGTACTTCACCCAGGCATCGAACGAACTCTGCGCGACGGATTGCTTCAGCCGGCCGCTGCCGCGCAGCACGCCGCCGATAGTCTTGCCGAGCAGCGAGAAATAGTCGCTTGCGCTGATGAGTCCGCTGCGCACGAGCATGAGGTCGTCGTAATACGACGTGAAGCCTTCGAAGAGCCACAGCAGCGACGTGTAATTCTCCTGCGACAGATCGTACGGCGCGAACGCCGCCGGCTTGATGCGCTTCACGTTCCACGTATGGAAGTACTCGTGGCTGCACAAACCGAGATACGTGCGATAGCCGTCGCTCATTTCCGGTCGGCCCTGCACCGGCAGATCGCCGCGATTGCAGATCAGCGCCGTCGATGCGCGATGCTCGAGGCCGCCGTAGCCATCCGAGACGGCGACGGTCATGAACACGTAGCGGTCCATCGGCGCTTTCTTCGTGCGCGGTTCGAACAGCGCGATCTGTGCCTCGCATACGCGCTTCAGGTCGACGGCGAGCCGCTGCATGTCTAGCCCGACGACGCGTCCCGCAATCACGATGTCATGCTTCACGCCATGCGCCGTGAATCCGCCGAGCGCGAATTCGCCGAGCGTGACGGGATGATCGACGAGTTCGTCGTAGTTCGCCGCCTCGTAAGCGCCGAAGCCGTAACGCTTCGTTCCACGCGATTCGGCAAGCGCCGTCGCCACGCGCCAGTTGCGAAGTGCGCCGCCGGCGGGCGGTTGAATATCGACGATGCAAGGCGCAGTCGATTGCCCTTCCACCGCGAGGAACACGCTCGTGCCGTTGAAAAAGCCGACGGTGTCGTCCAGATGCGCGGCGCGCACCGACATGTCCCACGCGTAGACCTCGTAGCGCAGCGTGATCGGGCCATCGATCGGGGCGGCCTGCCATGCGTGCTTGTCGGTCTTTTCGATTGCGATTCGCCGCCCCGCCGCGTTGAACGCCTGGAGCGTCACGATGTTGCGCGCGAATTCGCGAATCATGTAGCTGCCGGGAATCCACACCGGCAGCATGAACCGCTGGCCGGCCGGGTCCGGCTCCGCAACGGTGAGGGTCACTTCGAAAACGTGGGCGGCCGGGTTCTTCGGCACGATGCTGTAGCGCACCGGTTGCAGCGGGGAATTCATCGCGTAGTCCTTGTTCTTTTTGGGGCTGCACGGCGCGCGTGCGCAATGGCAGGCCGAAAAACCAAAGGAGGCGCAGATGCGCCTCCTTCCCGTCGATCACACCGCCTTCAGCGTGCCGTCGACAATTCCTTCTCCAACCGGTCCGCAGGCACCGCGCCCGGCAAACGGCGGCCATCGGCGAGGAACACGGTCGGCGTGCCGGTGATGTTCATCGAACGGCCGAGCTTGAGGTTCTTGTCGATGGCTGTCGTGTCGCAGGCGGCGGCGCTCGTCGGCGCCTTGTGGTCGAGCATCCAGCCTTCCCAGCTCATCGCGCGATCCTTCGCGCACCAGATCGACTTGGACTTCGCCGTGGAGTCCGGCGACAGCACCGGATACAGGAACGTGTAGACAGTCACGTTATCGATCGACTTCAGCGTCGATTCGAGCTGCTTGCAGTATGGACAGTTCGGGTCGGAGAACACGGCGATCTTCCGGCTGCCGTTGCCCTTCACGACCTTCACCGCGTTCTCGAACGGCAGCTTCGCGAAATCGATCTTGTTGGTTTCCGCGAGCCGCGCTTCGGTCAGGTTCTTGCTGTTGCGCGTATCGACGAGATCGCCGAGCAGCACGTAGTTGCCGGCTGCATCGCTATAAATGATTTGGGAACCAAGGTTCACTTCGTAAAGGCCCAAAACGGGCGTTTTCTCGATGCTCTTGATGGTCGAATCGCCCATGCGCGATTCGAGCGTCGATTTGAGCTTGTCGGTGGTTTGATCGGCCTGAGCCGAATAGCCGAGGCCGAGCGTCACGGCCAGCGTCGTGACCGCGGCGAGACTCAGGCGAAGCGTGGTTTTCATGCCGTTTCCCGTGAACGCGGGGCGACGTGGTCGAGCGCCCCGCTGAATGTGAGTTGACCGCTCAGCCGAGCGCCGCCGAGACGAGCCAGCGCTTGGCGAGCGGCTGCGCCCCGACGAAAGCCATGCCCGTGTTGCGGATCGCGCGTGCGATCGTGCCCGGCGCGGAGAAGAGGCGCTGCATGCCGTCCGTGACGATCACCAGCTTCTGAATATCTTCGCGGCGCGCGCGTTCGTAGCGGCGCAGCAGGATCGAATCCCCGAGGTCGCGGAACGCTTCCTTGTTGGCGATGACATCCGCGAGCGCGGCGACATCGCGCAGACCCAGATTCATGCCCTGGCCGCACAGCGGATGAATGAGATGCGCGGCATCTCCGACGAGCGCGACACGCGGCGCGATCAGCCGGTCGACCGTCTGCAGGCCGAGCGGAAAGCCCCGCGCGGGCGTCACGCAATCGAGCGCGCCGAGCATGTGTTGCGATGCGTGTTCCACTTGCGCGGCGAGCTGCGCCGGATCGAGCGCGACGAGTTCGTCCGCATGCTCGGTGCGCGCCGACCAGACGAGCGACACGTAATCGCCCGGCAGCGGCAGCAACGCGATGATTTCCGTATCGCGGAACCATTGATACGCCGTTTCGCCGTGCGGCCGTTCCGCCTTGAAGTTCGCGACGACGCCCGTTTGCCGATAGTCGCGACGCTCCATCTTCGCGCCCATCTGCGCGCGCACCCAGGAATGCGCGCCGTCCGCGCCGACGATCAGATCGGTCTGCAGCGTTTCACCGCTCGACAGCGTGACGAACGCCGCGTCTTCTTCGACGGTCATGCCTTGCGCGCGTGCTTCGAACCACGAAAGGCTCGGCTGGAAGCGCAAAGCGGCGTCGAGCGCCTGTTCGATTAATGTCGATTCGGCGATCCACGCGAGCTGCGGCACCGACGCCTGAAAAGCGGAGAAGTGCAGTTCCGCGTGGGCGTCGCCGAACACGCGCATGTCGAAGACGGGGCCGAGGCGCGAGCGGTCGAGCGCCTGCCAGACGCGCAGCCGTTCGAGCAATTCCTGTGAACTGGACGACAGCGCGTAGATGCGCGAATCGAAGATGGCGCCGGGCGGCAAGCCTGCTGCCTGCGGCGCGAGCAACGCGGTGCGCAGGCCGGACTGGGCAAGCGCGAGTGCAGCCGTCTTGCCGACGAGCCCGCCGCCGACGACGACCGCGTGATAGGTCAAGGGATGCGAAGTCATGTGGGGCATTATAGCCGCGAGGGTTGCGCGGGTTTTGGCGCAGCTTTGACGCGGATCGCGCGGAAACCCCGATGCCGGGCGGCGGTACAATGTCGGTTTGCCCGGCTGCGGATGCGGCCCGGCGCTGGCGCGCATTTCTGGCCGCCTCGCGAGCATCGTTTGGCGAATGCGCGCGACGAAGCGCCGTCTCACCAGTTCGAAGGATTCCATGAGCCTCCAATGCGGCATCGTCGGCTTGCCTAACGTCGGCAAGTCCACACTTTTCAATGCACTGACCAAGGCGGGGATTGCCGCCGAGAACTATCCGTTCTGCACGATCGAGCCGAACGTCGGCGTCGTGGAAGTGCCGGACGCGCGTCTGACGGCGCTGGCGGAAATCGTGAAGCCGGAGCGCATCCTGCCGGCGGTCGTCGAGTTCGTCGATATCGCGGGCCTGGTCGCCGGTGCGAGCAAGGGCGAAGGCCTCGGCAATCAGTTTCTCGCGAACATCCGCGAGACGGATGCCATTACGCACGTCGTGCGCTGCTTCGAAGACGAGAACGTGATTCACGTTGCGGGCAAGATCGATCCGATCGCGGATATCGAAGTCATCAACACCGAACTGGCGCTCGCCGATCTGGCGACGGTCGAGAAGGCGCTCACGCGTTATTCCAAGGCGGCGAAGTCGGGCAACGATAAAGAAGCGGCGAAGCTCGTCGCGGTGCTCGAGAAAGTGCGCGCGCAGCTCGATCAGGCGAAGCCGGTGCGTGGCCTGAATCTGAACGAAGATGAACAGGCGCTTATCAAGCCGTTCTGCCTGATCACCGCGAAGCCGACGATGTATGTCGCGAACGTCAAGGACGATGGCTTCGAGAACAATCCGTATCTCGACGTCGTGCGCAAGCATGCGGAAACAGAAAATGCGCCGGTGGTGGCGGTGTGCGCGGCGATCGAAGCGGAAATCGCCGATCTCGACGACGCCGACAAGCAGGACTTCCTCGCTGACATGGGCATGGACGAGCCGGGGCTGAATCGCGTGATTCGCGCGGGTTTCAAGCTGCTGGGATTGCAGACGTATTTCACGGCGGGCGTGAAGGAAGTGCGCGCGTGGACCATCCATATCGGCGATACGGCGCCGCAGGCGGCGGGCGCGATCCATACGGACTTCGAACGCGGCTTCATTCGCGCACAGACGATTTCGTTCGATGATTATGTCGCGTACAAGGGCGAACAAGGCGCGAAGGAAGCCGGGAAGATGCGGGCGGAAGGGAAGGAGTATGTCGTGCAGGATGGGGATATGATGAATTTTCTGTTTAACGTGTGAGCGTCAAGAACGGTCAACGCAGCTTGCCTCGCCGAGCGGAGTCCGCGATAAAGGGACTCCGCTTTTTCGTTGTGAGGCTGACATGCAAAGGTGTCCATCGATTCGATACGTCTACTTTCTCGACCGCTGCCTTGTGTCGCTTATAAAGGACGGCAACAACGGCATTGTTCAGACAGAGAAGAAAAAAATCGAGCACCTCGGAAAGACCCGCAAGTTGGATCGTCCGGGCAATCTCATAAGCCCGTTACTCTCAATTATCGAAGGACAGTTGGGCGAGCCTGAATCGGTTACAGAGAAGCAAGTAACGCAGAAAAAGGAATACCAAGCTATTCGCCTATTCTTTCGCTTGGCCGTCACTGACTCCGACCACCTTGACGTGGCATCACAAGAGCTAGCAGAGGCCTTTGCTGGAAACATTAATTTTAGAAGCGAAGCTCGATCCAGCTTCTTGCAGTGCGTAGCGCCAATGATCGCCACGGGCGTTGAAAAGCGTGGTAGAAACAAAATAGAAAACCGGATCATCCAATCCGCACATGAATGCAGTTTGCCCACTAGCGATCCGCTCGTCGTCTTGGCTCTCGCATGCTTGTACGGCAGTGCTCATGCCCGTCGCGTATTGAAGCCGCACAGTCCACGCATCTTCAACGTACTTAGCGACATACACGTTATTCCGCGGATGCTTTTAGTCGTTGCCGCCGTGCGCCGCCATGCGCCACTGATTCGCGTTCGTTTCGCGACGAAAGACGAAGGCTTAAAATATGTGTTGCAACGAATTTACTATCGTTCTCCCCAATTGACTGCGGACAGAGAGATTTCGTGCGGAATGCACTACTCGCCCTCGCTGTTTCCTGACTTAACGCAGGATGCGTTCTGCACGCTGATGGAAAAGACCATGGCCGCGACGAATCATTCCAGGCAGCCATCCGCGACGCAGCCTTTGACAACAGCCCTCCATTGAGCGCTTCACGCTGTTAGGAGCAACGAAGCGTCATGTAGCAAACCGACGAATCGATAGAAGCGTCAAGAGTCGTCACAACACCTTGCTTCTAGAAGCGGAGCGCCTGAAAAATGGCACTCCGCTTTTTTCATGAGCGGCGCATGGCGAACGATCGCCGATAAGAACAATGAGAGGCCAAAACAAAATGAAGAGACATAGAAGCATCCGCACGTTCCTGCTAGGTTGCGCGCTCGCGCTGGCAACCGGCGTCTTACCCCACGTTCCAGCCCACGCCTACTACAACGGCACGTACCAGCAGCAACCGAACGAATCCGACCTCGACAACCACGGCCACTACAAGAACCGCGACGGCAACATCATCCACTCCCCCGCCCGCTCGCGCTCCGGCGTCGTCCCCGAAGGCGCGAGCGCCCAGTGTCGCGACGGGACCTACAGCTTCAGCCGCCATCACAGCGGCACATGCTCGCGGCACGGCGGCGTCGCGCGGTGGCAATATGGCGGGCGATACGGCTGGCAATAACCCGACTCAAGCCCGAAGTACAATGACACACGACCCCGCCGCGCCCCGTTCAGCGAAGCGGGCACGCGCACCATCCCGCGCGAACGAATCCATCGAACGCCGGTTCACGCGCCGCCCGCGCACGGCGTTCGCATCTTCAAACGATCACAGACAATCCACATGGCCCAATACGTCTTCACCATGAACCGCGTCGGCAAGATCGTCCCGCCGAAGCGTCAGATCCTGAAAGACATCTCGCTCTCGTTCTTCCCCGGCGCGAAAATCGGCCTGCTCGGGCTGAACGGTTCCGGCAAGTCGACGCTCATCCGCATCATGGCCGGCGTCGATAAGGACATCGAAGGCGAAGCCCAGCCGATGCCGAACCTCAACATCGGCTACCTGCCGCAGGAGCCGCAGCTCGACCCGCAGCAGACCGTGCGTCAGGCCGTCGAGGAAGGTCTCGGCGATGTCTTCCAGGCTCAAAAGAAACTCGACGAAATCTACGCCGCCTACGCCGAACCCGACGCCGACTTCGACAAGCTCGCCGCCGAACAGGCGAAATACGAAGCCATCCTCGCCACGAGCGACGGCGGCAGCCCCGAGCAACAACTCGAAGTCGCCGCCGACGCGCTGCGCCTGCCCGCCTGGGACGCGAAGATCGAACATCTTTCGGGCGGCGAAAAACGCCGCGTCGCGCTCTGCAAGCTGCTGCTGCAAAAGCCCGACATGCTGCTGCTCGACGAACCGACCAACCACCTCGACGCCGAATCCGTCGAATGGCTCGAGCAGTTCCTCACACGCTACCCCGGCACCGTCGTCGCAGTCACGCACGATCGCTACTTCCTCGACAACGCCGCGGAATGGATTCTGGAACTCGACCGCGGCCACGGCATCCCGTGGAAGGGCAATTATTCGAGCTGGCTCGACCAGAAGGAAGACCGCCTGAAGCAGGAAGAGGCGAGCGAATCCGCGCGTCAAAAGGCCATCAAGAAAGAACTCGAATGGGTGCGCCAGAATCCGAAGGGACGTCAGGCGAAATCGAAGGCGCGTATCGCACGCTTCGAGGAACTGAACAGCCAGGAATATCAGAAGCGCAACGAAACGCAGGAAATCTTCATTCCTGTCGGCGATCGGCTCGGCAACGAAGTCATCGAGTTCAAGAACGTCAGCAAGGCGTATGGCGATCGGCTGCTGATCGACAACCTCAGCATGAAGATTCCGGCCGGCGCGATCGTCGGCATCATCGGGCCGAACGGCGCGGGCAAGTCCACCTTGTTCCGCATGCTGACCGGCAAGGAGCAGCCGGATTCGGGCGAAATCATCAAGGGACCGACCGTCAAGCTCGCCTATGTCGATCAAAGCCGCGACGCGCTCGCAGCCGACAAGACCGTCTTCGAGGAAATCTCCGGCGGCGCCGACGTGCTCACCGTCGGCAAGTACGAAACGCCGTCGCGCGCCTACATCGGCCGCTTCAATTTCAAAGGCAGCGACCAGCAAAAGCTCGTCGGCAACCTGTCGGGCGGTGAGCGCGGACGTCTGCATCTCGCGAAGACACTGATCGCGGGCGGCAACGTGCTGCTGCTCGACGAACCGTCGAACGACCTCGACGTCGAAACGCTGCGCGCGCTCGAAGACGCGCTGCTCGAATTCGCCGGCTCGGTCATGGTGATTTCGCACGACCGCTGGTTCCTCGACCGGATCGCCACGCACATTCTCGCGTTCGAAGGCGAATCGCACGTCGAGTTCTTCGACGGCAACTACCAGGAGTACGAGGCCGACAAGCGCAAGCGCCTCGGCGAAGAAGGCGCGAAACCCAAGCGCCTGCGCTACAAGCCGATCACGCGCTGACCGGCGCCGGAGTGCGCTCAATGCGGGCGCGCGCACGGACATCAAGCACAAAAATGGCGACTGTCTCGGGCACGTCGCCATTTTTTCTTTGCGCGGCGGCTTTCGCCAATCGACGAGCTAGCACGGGGAGACGCAACACATGGCGGCATCGGGCGCGCGGCGGGGAGCGCGATGGGCAGTGGGGATCGTCATTGCGATCGTCGTCGTGGCGATCGGCGGATGGTTCTTCATCGCCCATCAGATGAAAGAGCGCATCCGCGAGACGCTCGGGCCGAACGGTTCCGTCGACGAGATCGATGTCGGCTTCGGCCAGGTGACGCTCACGCGGGTGCGGCTGCGCGGCCCGAACGACTGGCCGGCGTCCGACGCGATGCGCGCCGAGCGCATCGTCCTCGATGTCGATATGCGCGCGGCGCTGTCGAATCGCGTGCATCTGCGCAATGTCAGCGTCGACAACTACTATCTGTCGATCGTGCGCGCCGCCGATGGCCGCGTGCTCATCCTCCCCGGTCTCAAGGAAACCGCGCGCACCGCCGACGCCAGCCCCGCCGACAAAACCGCCCGCCCCGCGCAGGAAGAAAAGCTGATCGACCGCGTGTCGTTCGAACGCGGCGCGATGGAATTCTTCGATGCATCGGTTCAGCAGCCGCCGTATCGGGTGCTCATCAGCGACGCACGCGCGACCATCGATCATCTGCATCTGCCGGCGCTCGCCGAACGCACGTCCCTTTCGATGACCGGCTCCATCAAAGGTCCGTCGCACACGGGCACGGTATCGTGGGGCGGCTGGATGGTGATCGCCAGCAAGGATTCGCAGACGCGCGCGACGCTGCGCAGCGTCGACATTTCGACGCTCGATCCTTACCTGCTGAAGAAAGCCGGCGCGAAGGCGGCAGTGACGGGCGGCACCATCGACATGACGATCGACGCCAGCGTGCGCGACTACCGCATTCACGCGCCCGGCTCTCTGACGCTGAATCACCTGCAGATCAGCGACGGCGCCGGTCCGCTCGACACCTTTCTCTCGATACCGACGAAAGCCGCCATCGCCGCGCTGAAAGATCGCAAGGACGAGATCAAGCTCGATTTCGTGCTCGAGGGGGATCTGCGCGATCCGACATTCTCGCTCTCGGAGAGCCTGTCCAGGAAGCTCGCGGCCGGGTTCGCGAAGGCGCTGGGCGTGAGCGCCGAAGGCGTCGCGAAAGGCGCAGGCGATACGGTGCGGGGCATCGGCAACGCGCTGAAGAATCTGCTCTCGCAGTAGCGCGTGCCGTTCGCGTGCTGTCAGATGGGCAGGTTCAGCGCGCGCAGCTTCGATTCCGTATGGAGCGCGCCGGTGTAATGAACGCCGTGCCAGCCGAGCGCGGTCGCGGCTTCCGCGTTCTTCAGGTTATCGTCGATGAACACGAGTTCTTGCGGTTCGACGCCCGGCAGATGCTTCTCGATTTCCGCGCGCATCAACGCGAAGATTTGCGGATCCGGCTTGACGAGGCCGACGCGTCCCGACACGACGATTTCCCGGAAGCGGCGCAGCACATCAAAGCGCTCCCACGCGTAGGGGAACGTCTCGGCTGACCAGTTCGTCAGCCCGAACAGCGGCACGCCTGCCGCATCCAGACGGTCGACCAGCGCCACGCCCTCCTGCAGCACGCCGGCCACCATCTCATGCCAGCGCGCATAGAACGCGCGAATCAGCGCTTCGTGCTCCGGGTACAGCGCGACGAGCTCGGCGGTGCCTTCCTCGGTGCTCTGTCCGCCGTCTTGCTGGACGACCCAATCCATCTTGCAGACGTTATCGAGAAACCAGCGGCGCTCGGTCTCGTTCGGAATCAGTTGCCGGTAGAGATACTCCCGGTCCCAGTCGATCAGCACGCCGCCGAAATCGAATACGACTGCTTTGATGGTCATCGTTGGTCGCTCCCTGTCTGTGTCAGATCGCCTGCGTCCGCTTCTCGAGCCACGCCTTCGCCGCCCCCTCGACATGCGGCGACACGCGCCGCCGCACCGTCTCGTGATACGCGTTGAGCCACGCGCGCTCGTCGTCGCGCAACAGCGAAAGGTCGATGCAGCGCGTATCGATCGGGCAAAGCGTCAGCGTTTCGAACGACAGGAAATCGCCGAACTCGCTCTTGCCGGCGCTCTCGTTCATCACCAGATTTTCGATCCGAATGCCCCACTTGCCCGGCCGATAAATCCCCGGCTCGATCGACGTGATCATGCCCTCTTCCATCGCCGTCCACGCCTCGGCGGGCGCGTAGTGGGAAATGACTTGTGGTCCTTCGTGCACGTTCAGAAAGTAGCCGACGCCGTGGCCCGTGCCGTGTCCGTAGTCCGCGCCCGCTTCCCAGATCGGCGCGCGCGCGATCGAATCGAGCATGGGCGAGCGGATGCCGCGCGGGAAACGAGCGCGAGACAGCGCCATGGTGCCCTTCAGCACGATCGTGAAATCGCGCTTGTGCTCCGCCGTGATTTCGCCGATGGGCACCACGCGGGTGATGTCCGTCGTGCCGCTGACATATTGCCCGCCGGAATCGATCAGAAGCAGCCCGTTGCCTTCGATCACCGAATGCGACGCGTCGGTCGCGCGGTAGTGAGGCATCGCGCCGTTCGCGTTGAAGCCCGCGATCGTCGCGAAGCTCAGGCTGACGAAGCCCGGCCGACGCGCGCGCGCCGCCGTGAGTTTTTCGTCGATGGTCAGTTCCGTGATGCGCTCACGGCCCAGCGCTTCTTCGAACCACGCGAAAAATTCGGCGAGCGCGGCGCCGTCCTGCTCCATCGTCGAGCGAATGTGTTCGGCTTCGGCGGGCGTCTTGCGCGACTTCTCGAACGTCGACGGATTCACCGTCTCGACGATCTTCACGCCGGACGGCGCCTTCTCCAGCAGGCCATGTGTGATGCGGCGCGGATCGATCAGCAGCGTCGCGCCGGCAGGCAACGCGGCGAGCGCATCGGGCGCGCTCGCGTACGGCGCGACGCGCACGCCATCGCGCGAAAGCGTCTCTTTCAGCGAGTCCGGCACCTTGCCCTCGGCGACGAAAATCGTGGCGTCGTCGAGACCGACGAGCGCATGCGCGACGAACACCGGGTTGTAGCTCACGTCGCCGCCGCGCAGGTTGAAGAGCCACGCGAGGTCGTCGAGCGTCGAGATGAAGTGCCACTGCGCGTCTTTCGCACGCATCGCCTCGCGGATCTTCGCGAGCTTGTCGGCGCGGGCGACGCTCGCGTGCGGCGCGGCGTGCTCGTACACGGGTGCGTCCGGCAGGCCTGGGCGATCGGGCCAGACTGCGTCGAGCACGTCGACATCCGTGCGCAGCGCGATGCCTCGCGCGGTGAGCGCATCGCCGAGTGCGCGCGCCGCCGCGACGCCGAGCACCGCGCCATCGACCACGACGACGCCGCCCGACGGCACGTTTTCCGCGAGCCATTCGACGTGCGGCGCGGTCTGCTGCCCGCCCATCATCTTCATCAAGACGATGCCGGTCCCGGCGAGTTGCGTCTCCGCCTGCGTCCAATAGCGGCTATCGACCCAGACGCCCGCGAAATCCTGCGTCACGACGAGCGTGCCGACCGAGCCGGTGAAACCCGACAGCCACTGACGCGCCTGCCAGCGTTCCGGCAAATACTCGGACAGGTGCGGATCGGCGGACGGGACGAGCACCGCGTCGAACCGGTCCGCGGCCAGGCGGCGGCGCAAGGTCTCGACGCGGTGCGCGAATGTGGCTGCGTCGGGGGTGGCGGAATGTGCAACGCGATCGTTCATGAGTGACCTGCCTTGAATGCCGGATGGATGCGATGTTGGGGAGATTTCAGCGGCGCGCCGCCAGTGCGACGGTCGCGGTGACGACGACCAGCGCGAACAGCGTGCAGGCGAACCACTCGAGGGTATCGCCATCGTGATAGACACCGACGACGTTGCCGAACATGCGCGCGATGACGGCCGCCAGCACGCCTGCAATGACAGCGGTCCATATGCGGCCTGCCGCGCCCTGCCCGACACGTCCGGCGCGCCGCAGCGGATGGAGCCACCAACCCGCCGCGCCGATAACCGCGCCTAGAAAAATCATGCCGATCCAACTCATCGGGCGGCCGCTCCATTTGGCTTCGATTCAGAAACGGCGCAGGGCGCCGGGGCGAAACGAATGAGTTTAGGGGGCCAGGTTAGCGATGGCAAGCGGCCCGAAAAGCGAATAAGACGCTGTACTGTCTCAAAGACTACTGAGAATATCCTTAAGATCGGCGCAATGCCCAAGTGTTACACTCGATTTCACTATCGCCAGTCAATGATTAGCGTCTAATAAAGTGCACCGAGCAAATATGCCCGGCAATCATATGTCTGGCGGCATACTCTTTCGACTTCGCTTTACCCGGATGCGACGCATGAGCGAAAAAAAGCTGATTTCCCTTCACGGTCTTGAGATGATCATGACCTATCGCGGCTCGACGCAGGAACGGCGCGAAAATCTTCGCGGCGTGCTCCGCCATTTGAACCTGACGTATTCAGATTACACGCTCTACCTGATGGAAGCCGACGCCACGCCGACGTTCCACTGGTCCGGCCTCGGCGATGAAAAAATCCGCCATGTCTTCGTTCACGACGACGGCCCTTTTCCCAAAGCGAAACTGTGCAACCTTGGCGCACGCTTATGCACGGGAGAGGTGATCTGTTTCCACGATGCGGATAAGATTGCGAATCCCGAATATCTGCCGCTTTGCATTCACGCAATTAAAAATGGCGTATCCAGCGATGCATTGTGCCCGTTCCTGCGCGTGTTTAACGTCACGAACGCGCTTCGAAAAGATTTCATCGACGCCGGCAATTACGCGTTATTCGAACCGTATCTGGAAACAGCGTTACCGGAAGCAATGGAAATGCTGTACGAGAATACGCCGGGCGCAATCGTACTCATCAAGCGCGCGGATTATGTACGCGTTGGGGGATACGATCCGCGATACACCGGTTGGGGCGGCGAGGACGACGATTTTCTCAGCCGCGCCATCCGGCTCGGGGTGCGCTGGCATTCCATTCAGGAACCGCGCGCCGCGCTCTTCCACCTTCACCACGACTCCACCTCCCGGCGCGACGCGCTGATTGCCGCCGAACGCAACCGGCAAGCCGCAGCCGAAACGCGCGATATGCCGCTGCCGAAACTCGAAGCGCGAGCAGCGGAGCTTGCGAAGTATTTCGCCTGACCGCACGGTGCGGTCGATTGCCGCGCCGGGCGAAAGCAGCTTTGGCCGCATACGCCGCGCGGCGGTGCCGGATCGCTCCCCGAATGCCGCGTATAAATGAAGGGATTCGTAAAACGCTATAATATTGGGCTATCTGAAAGGCCAACGGCTTAGGCCACACGCATAATTACATGCAGCTCCTCACGATCGGGATCAACCACCACACTGCGCCTGTCGCTCTGCGCGAACGCGTGGCGTTTCCGCTCGAACAGATCAAGCCGGCTTTGTCCGCATTGAAGGATGTCTGGCTCGGCCCGAAGGTCAAGGCATCGCCGGAAGCGGCCATCCTGTCGACCTGCAACCGCACCGAACTCTACTGCGCCACCGACGACACCGCCGCGCGCGAAGCCGCCGTCCACTGGCTGTCGCAGTACCACAATCTGCCCGTTTCCGAGCTCGCGCCGCACGTCTATGCGCTGCCGCAATCGGAGGCGGTACGCCACGCGTTCCGCGTCGCGTCGGGACTGGATTCCATGGTCCTCGGCGAAACGCAGATCGTCGGCCAGATGAAGGACGCCGTGCGGACGGCGTCGGAAGCCGGCGCGCTCGGCACCTACCTGAACCAGTTGTTCCAGCGCACGTTCGCGGTCGCGAAGGAAGTGCGCTCCACCACCGAAATCGGCGCGCAGTCGGTATCGATGGCCGCCGCCGCCGTCAGGCTTGCGCAGCGCATCTTCGAGAACGTGTCGAGCCAGCGCGTGCTCTTCATCGGCGCGGGGGAAATGATCGAACTCTGCGCGACGCACTTCGCCGCGCAGAGCCCGCGTGAACTCGTCGTCGCGAATCGCACCGCCGAGCGCGGCGAGAAGCTCGCCGAACGCTTCAATGGGCGGGCCATTCCGCTGTCCGACTTACCCGCGCGCATGCACGAGTTCGACATCATCGTGTCGTGCACGGCGTCGACGCTGCCGATCATCGGCCTCGGCGCGGTCGAGCGCGCGGTGAAGGCGCGCCGGCATCGGCCCATCTTCATGGTCGATCTCGCCGTGCCGCGCGACATCGAGCCGGAAGTCGGCAATCTGCAAGACGTCTTCCTCTATACCGTCGATGACCTCGGCGCGATCGTTCGCGAAGGCAATGCGTCGCGGCAGGCTGCCGTCGCGCAGGCCGAGGCCATCATCGAGACGCGCGTCGCGAATTTCATGCAGTGGCTCGATGCGCGCAGCATCGTGCCGGTCATCCGTCACATGCACACGCAAGCGGATGCGTTGCGTCGCGCCGAAGTCGAACGCGCGCGCAAGCTGCTCGCGCGCGGCGACGACCCCGCCGCCGTGCTCGAAGCGCTGTCGCAATCGCTCACGAACAAGCTCATTCACGGCCCCACGCATGCGCTTAACCGCGCGAGCCGTGAGGAGCGCGACCAGCTCATCGACCTGATGAGCGGCTTCTACCGCCACGGATCGTCGTCCGAATCGTCGGACCGTTAGCGGCGTCCCGTTTGCTATTCCCGAATGCTCCGCGCGAAGCGCGCGGCAGCGCCCGATTGCAGTCTTTCCTGGAGCGAGCGCTCCATCCCCGCCCGATGAAAACGAGCATGCAAAGCAAGCTCGACCAGCTTGCAAAACGGCAGGTCGATCTCAATGAACTGCTGAGCCGCGAAGACGTGACGTCCGATATGGACCAGTATCGCAAGCTCACGCGCGAACACGCGGAAATCAGCCCGATCGTCGATCAGTACGCGCTCTGGCGTCAGGCGCTCAACGACGAAGCCACCGCGCAAGAGCTGCTCTCCGATCCGTCGATGCGCGATTTCGCCGAAGAGGAAATCGGCGAGGCGCGCGAGCGCATGGCGAAGATCGAAGGCGACTTGCAGACGATGCTGCTGCCGAAAGATCCGAACGACGACCGCAACATCTTCATCGAAATTCGCGCGGGCACCGGCGGCGACGAATCCGCGTTGTTCGCGGGCGATCTGCTGCGCATGTATCTGCGTTACGCGGAACGCAACCGCTGGACCGCCGAAACGATGTCCGAAAGCGTGTCCGACCTCGGCGGCTACAAGGAAGTAATCGTGCGGCTTGCGGGTCAGGGCGCGTATTCGCGGCTCAAGTTCGAATCGGGCGGCCACCGCGTGCAGCGCGTGCCGGCGACCGAAACGCAGGGACGCATCCATACGTCGGCGTGTACCGTCGCCGTGATGCCGGAAGCCGATGAAATCAGCGAAGTCGTGATCAATCCGGCGGATTTGCGCATCGACACGTTCCGTGCATCGGGCGCGGGCGGGCAGCACATCAACAAGACGGACTCGGCCGTGCGCGTGACGCACTTGCCGACGGGCATCGTCGTCGAATGTCAGGACGACCGCTCGCAGCACAAGAACAAGGATCGCGCGCTCAAAGTGCTCGCCGCGCGCATCAAGGACAAGCAGTATCACGAGCAGCACGCGAAGGAAGCCGCAACGCGCAAGAGCCTGATCGGTTCGGGCGACCGGTCCGAACGCATCCGCACCTATAACTTCCCGCAAGGGCGCATGACGGATCACCGTATCAATCTCACGCTCTACAAGCTCGAATACATCATGGACGGCGATCTCGACGAACTGATCAGCGCGCTCGTTTCCGAGCATCAGGCGGAGCAGCTCGCGGCGCTCGGGGACGCCGAGTGACGACGGTCGCGCAATTGGAGCGCGCTTCGTCGCTGCCCGCGCTGGAAACACGCGTGCTGCTGACACATGTGCTCGGCTGGCGGCGCACGGAACTCATCACGCGCGACGACGAACCGCTCGATCCGCAAGCCGTGCAACGCTTTGAGGCGCTGGCGCAGCGGCGCCTGAACGGCGAGCCGATTGCGCAACTGACCGGCAAGCGCGAGTTCTTCGGTCTGGAATTCGAAGTCTCGCCGGACGTGCTGATTCCTCGCCCGGAAACCGAACTCCTCGTGGAAACGGCGCTCGACGCCATCGCCGGGACGCCGAACGCGCGCGTGCTCGACCTCGGCACCGGCACCGGGGCCATCGCAATTTCAATCGCTCACGCCCGGCCCGATGCGCGCGTCTGGGCCGTCGACCGCTCGCCCGCCGCGCTGGACGTCGCCCGGCGCAATGCGCGGAATCTGCTCGATCCGGCGCGCACGGTGACGTTCATCGAGAGCGACTGGACCGCGCAAATCGACCGGTCGCTGCGCTTCGAAGCCATCGTGAGCAACCCGCCCTACATCGCCAGCGACGATCCGCATCTGACGCAAGGCGACTTGCGGTTCGAGCCGCGCGGCGCGCTCACCGACGACGCCGACGGCCTTTCTGCGATACGCGTCATCGTCGAGACAGCGCCGTTGCTGCTCGCGCCCAACGGCGTGCTGTGGATCGAGCACGGCTACGATCAGGCCGACGCCGTGCGCCATTTGCTCGCAGCACGCGGCTTCACCGATGTTCGTTCGCTGCGCGACCTCGCGGGCATCGAACGCACGAGCGGCGGAACGTTCATCGTCTGAAGGCGGGCACCGAACCGCGCGGGCGAAATCCGCTATCATTTCGAGACCTGAGTCCAACCGACATTACAGCGCAGGAACGCCATGGATACGCAAGAACGCATCAAGCAGATCGTCGATCAAAACCCGGTCGTCCTTTTCATGAAAGGCACGGCGCAATTCCCGATGTGCGGCTTCTCCGGCCGCGCCATTCAAGTGCTGAAGGCGTGCGGCGTCGATCAGATCATGACGGTCAACGTCCTCGAAGACGAAGGCATCCGCCAGGGCATCAAGGAATTCTCCAACTGGCCGACCATTCCGCAGCTCTATGTAAAGGGCGAGTTCATCGGCGGATCGGACATCATGATGGAGATGTACCAGTCAGGCGAACTGCAGCAGCTGTTCGCCGCTGCGTGAGCCGCATCAGAAGCCGCTGGAAGTGAATGCGCCCGCTGCCGTGAAGCGACGGCTCATCGTCGCGATCACCGGCGCAACGGGCGCCATCTACGGCGTGCGTCTGCTCGAGACGCTGCGCCGATTGCCGAACGTCGAGACGCATCTGCTCGTCTCCGCCTCGGGCTGGCTGAACATTCAGCACGAACTCGAACTCGATAAATCCGCTGTCCACGCCCTCGCCGATGTCGTCCACAACGTGCGCGATGTCGGCGCGAGCATCGCGTCCGGGTCGTTCGCGACGGACGGGATGATCGTCGCACCCTGCTCGATGCGCACGCTCGCCAGCATTGCGCACGGCCTCTCCGATAACCTCATCACCCGCGCCGCCGATGTCGTGCTCAAGGAGCGTCGCCGGCTCGTGCTGCTCGTGCGCGAAACGCCGTTCAACCTCGCGCACCTGCGCAACATGACGGCCGTGACGGAAATGGGCGGCGTGATCTTTCCGCCGCTGCCGGCGTTCTATCACAAGCCCGCGAGCATCGACGAAATGGTCGATCACACGGTGGCGCGCGTCATCGACCTGTTCGGCGTTTCGCAATCGGTCGCCGCTGCGTGGCAAGGGCTGCGCGGCGAAGTGGACTGATTGCGAACTGGCGGGACATAATCCGTTACCAGCGGTGCGCTTTATCACCGCCGTGGCAAGACGTACATTGCATGGCATCACTTTCGGATTGACGCCATGAGCCGACTGCCCACTGTCTTCATTTCGCACGGCGCGCCGACGCTGCCGATCGATCCATCGATGCCGTCCGCCGGTTTCGCCTCGCTCGCCGCGACGCTGCCGCGTCCACGGGCGATTCTGACGTTGTCCGCGCACTGGAACACGGCGGAGCCGGCTGCGAGCATCGCGGAGCGCCCGGACACCATCCACGACTTCTACGGATTTCCGCGTGCGCTATACGAACTGCGCTATCCCGCGCCGGGCGCGCCGGATGTCGCCAAACGCGCCGCCGCGATGCTCGGCGAGCACGGCATCGCGAGCGCGACCACGGTTCACGGGCTCGATCATGGCGCGTGGGTGCCGCTGCTGCTCATGTTCCCCGACGCGGACGTTCCCGTCGCGCAACTGTCGATTCAACCGCGTCTGGACGCCGCGCATCACTTTCGCGTCGGCCGTGCGCTGCGCGAATTGCGTGACGACGGCGTGATGATCGTCGGTTCGGGGCAGATCACGCACAACCTGCGCATGGCCGATTTCAGCGCGCGCCCCGAAGATGCCGATCCGCGCGTCGTCGAATTCACCGACTGGTTCGAATCCCGGCTCGCCGCCCGCGATATCGACGCCCTCCTCGACTATCGCGCCCGCGCGCCGCACGCGGCACTGATGCATCCCACGGACGAGCATCTGTTGCCGGTCTTCGGCGCGCTCGGTGCGGCGTCGGACGATTATCGGCTCGGGATTCAGTCGCTCGGGACTTTCCAGCGCGCCCTCGCGATGACCAACTACGTGTTCGCGGACGCCTGATTCGGGCCGCAAAACGAAGAAGCCCGCCGGATCGCTCGGGCGGGCTTCGTTCTATTGCAGCGGAGATTTACGCGCCGACTTCGTGAAGAATGTCGTCGCGGCTCTCGCGTTCATCGAGGTAATCGGTGCGATACCCGGTGTGCACGCCCCAGTAATAGAAGATCAGCGAAAGCACGGCCACGCAGGCCATGTCCCAGCCGTACGGAAGAAGCCCGCTTCCGCCGAATTCCTTGCTGCCGACGAGCGACATCACCGCCATCGACGGGAGATAGCCGATCAGCCACCATGCCGCCTTGAGATCGCGGCTCCAGCCGGCAAAGCCCGTCTTGCCCTGATAGTAGAAGTACACGGGCAGCGCGACGACCATCAGCAGAATGATCTCGCCCGTCAGCGGCCACTTCGCCCAGTACAGCACGAGCGACGCGCACACGAACGCGAACGGCGCGATCACGCCCATCAGCGGCAGCGTCAGCGGACGATCCAGGTCGGGCGCCGAGCGGCGCAGCGCCATCAGGCTGATCGGGCCGGTCAGGTAGGAAATGACCGTCGCCACCGAGATGACCGCGGCGAGCGTGCCCCAGCCACGGAAGAAGAACATGAAGATGAACGAGACGATCAGGTTGAACCACATCGCCTGACGCGGCACGCCGTAGAACGGATGCACGTTGCCGAACATCTTCGGCATCGTGTTGTTGCGCTCCATCGCGTAGATCATGCGGGTGGTCGTCGCCATATAAGTCGTGCCGGTGCCGCTCGGGCTGACAAAGGCGTCGATGTAAAGCAGGACGGCCAGCCAGTTCAGGTTCAGCGCGATGGCCAGTTCCGCGAACGGCGACGCGAAGTGGAAGTGCTTCCAGCCGAGCGCCACGTCGTTCGGGTTCACCGCGCCGATGTACGCGACTTGCAGCAGCACGTAGATCACGAGCGCGATCAGAATCGATCCGACGACCGCGAACGGCACGCTGCGCGCCGGATGACGCGCTTCACCGGCCAGGTTCACCGGGCTCTGGAAGCCGTTGAAGCTGAACACGATGCCGCTCGTCGCGACGGCTGTCAGCACTGCGGGCCAGCCGTACGGCGCGAAGTTCGACACGGTGCCGAAGTTCTCGGCATGGAAGCCGGAGAAGACGAGGCCGGCGATGGTCGCGCCCGGAATCAGGAACTTGAAGATCGTGATGGCGGTGTTCGCGCGCGCGAAGACCTTCACGCCCCAGTAGTTCAGCATGAAGTAAATGATGACGAGCAACGCGGACAGCGCGAGGCCGCTCGTCGTCAGCGTGTCGTTGACGAACAGCTCGTGCGCCCATTCGTAGGGCCACGTGCTCATGTACTGGATCGACGCCTCCGCTTCGATCGGAATGACGGAAACGATCGCGATCCAGTTGGCCCACGCCGCGATAAAGCCGACGAGTGCGCCGTGCGAGTAGCGCGCGTAGCGCACCATGCCACCGGACTCCGGGAACATGGCGCCCAGTTCCGCGTAGGTCAGCGCGATAGCCAGGATGACGACCGCGCCGATCACCCAGGCGCAAATCGCGGCGGGCCCGGCGATCTGCGATGCTTTCCACGCTCCGAACAGCCACCCGGAACCGATGATGGACCCAAGACCGGTCAGCATCAGCGCCCACGGCCCGATATTTCTTTGAATCGAACTCTTCACTATCCTTCTCCAATGTCTCGCGTCGCACGCGAGTCGAACACGGCTAAGCGGCCGCATCCGCCGGGATGCCGGCAACCGATCCGGCGATCCAGCGACGCTGGTGCAACTCTTCTTAACGAAGGCGCGTAGTTTAACGGTTGCACCTTTCTAATGCAGTGCAAGGCTGTCAGGAAACACCTTTTTTCGGAGACCATCTGACGAAAGTCCAGCGACGAACCGGGATATGGGCGAGCGCTCGGGGACTGTCTCAAAAACCCCCTCAGCGTTGTCGGATATTATTTGACCGCGAAATGGTTTCGCCGTATAAACCTTCTTGCAGGATTTCAAGTGGCGAGTGAAGTGGTTCTTTCGTAGTTCGCCATTACGGTACTCCGGTTGGTCCCATTGCCCCTTCCTTGATTTTCATGCACCCCTGGCTTCGGCCTTAATCATCAAATTTTTTGGAATAAGTAATATGGAAACCGGTACCGTCAAGTGGTTCAATGACGCAAAGGGCTTTGGCTTCATCACCCCGGATGGCGGCGGCGAAGACCTGTTCGCGCACTTCTCGGAAATCCGCATCGAAGGCTTCAAGACGCTTCAGGAAAACCAGAAGGTTACCTATGAAGTGAAGACTGGCCCGAAGGGCAAGCAAGCTGCGAACATCAAGCCGGCCTAAGCCCGCTGAGTTCAGAGAAAACCCCGCGTATGCGGGGTTTTTGCATTGGAGCGCCGTTTTCCGCCGCTTTCCTTCTTCAGGCGAATACGCGTTGCGCGTAGATGCCGAGGCCCGTCGCCACGCTGGCCAGCCGGTCGCCGAACACGGCCTGCGCGCCCGGAAACGCCGCCGCCAGCGCATCCGACAGAAAACGCAGACCGGTCGTGCCGCCGGTGAAGTAGACCGCTCCCACGTCCGCCGGGCCGACGCCCGCGCGTTTCACCGTTTCGAGCGCGGTCTCGACGATGCGCCGCGTTTCGTCCTGGCCCGCATCGATCAATTGCTGCTCGTCGAACGGCACGCGCAGCGCCTCCTCGATTTCCTCCATGTCGATCTCGGTCGCACCGCCCGCCGATACGTCGATTTTCGCCTCCTCCGCGTGCGCGGTGAGCGCATGGCCGAGCCGTCGATCGACGACGCGCATCAGCCGGTCGTGGTGACGCGGCTCGACGTAGAGATGGCGCATCAGCCGTAATTCGCCGACGCGCTTCGGCGCGTAGACCGTGTTGATCAAGTGCCAGGTCGCGAGGTCGAAGTACACGCGGTTCGGCACTTCGCGGCCCTGCGGATCGAGCGCCTGATAACCGAGCTGGCGAAGAATGGTCGCCAGTTCGACGCGCCGGTCGAAATCGGTTCCGGCCACGTGGACGCCGTGATGCGCGAGCACATCGCTTTTCCGATCCAGACGACGCGCACGTTCAGGCCCGACGCGCACGAGCGAGAAGTCCGACGTGCCCCCGCCGATGTCGGCAACGAGAACCAGCCCTTCCTGCGTGAGACGCGCCTCGTAGTCGAACGCGGCGGCGATCGGTTCGTACTGGAACTCGATCTCGCGGAACCCGACGGCGTGCGCGCACGCTTCGAGCTGGTTCTGCGCCATGCGGTCGGCGCGCGGATCGTCGTCGACGAAAAACACAGGGCGGCCGAGCACCGCGCGCGTCAGCGGTTCGGCGGCGACCGCCTGCGCCTTTTGCTTCAGATGCTGCAAAAACAGCGTGATCACATCGGTGTACTTGATCGCGGAGCCGTCGCCGAGATCGGTGACGTTTTCCGCGAGGGGCGAGCCGAGAATGCTCTTCATCGAGCGCATCAGACGGCCGTCGAAGCCGTCGATGTACGCCTCGAGCGCCGCGCGGCCATACGACTGGTTGTCCTCGTCGGTGTTGAAGAACACGGCGGTCGGCAGGGTCGTCGCGTCGCCCTCGACGGGCGCGAGCCGCATCCGCAGGCCGTCGGGCAAGGCAACGGCGGAATTCGACGTGCCGAAATCGATCGCGCAGTAGGTCATGGAAGTCGCGGCGGCGTCAGCCTGCGACACCGCATATCAAAAACGTGGACGGCGTTTTTAACACGTTCGGAGAGACGCATCAATCGCAGCCAAGATAAATATAAACTGACCGCATTCCTCTCACCAGAGCGGAATGCACCTTGCTCGCCGCCATGCAGTTCACAAGGGGACGCCCCGACTTCATGAACGAGACAACCACACCGCAAGACAACCGGCCGGCAGCCGCATCGAGCGATCGGGCCGGCATCATCGAAACCGATTTGCCCGGCCGGCTCGACCGCCTGCCGTGGGGACGCTTCCACACGCTGATCGTCATGGCGCTCGGCGTCACCTGGTTGCTCGATGGCCTGGAAGTGACGTTGGCAGGCGCGGTCGCGAGCGCGCTGAAGACGAGTCCGGCGCTCCAGTTCTCCAACGCGGATGTCGGCATTGCCGGGAGCGCGTATATCGCGGGCGCGGTGCTGGGCGCGCTCGGCTTCGGCTGGCTCACGGACCGGCTCGGCCGCCGCAAGCTATTTTTTATCACCCTTTTCCTCTATGTCGCCGCCACCGCTGCAACCGCGTTCTCCTGGAACCTCGCGTCGTTCGTGCTGTTTCGTTTTCTGACCGGCGCGGGCATCGGCGGCGAATACACGGCCATCAACTCGACGATCCAGGAGTTCACGCCCGCCCGGCTGCGCGGCTGGACCGATCTTGCCATCAACGGGACGTTCTGGGTCGGCGCGGGCATCGGCGCTGCCGGGTCGATCGTGCTGCTCGATCCTGCGATGCTCCCGTCCGACTGGGGCTGGCGCGCCTGCTTCCTGATCGGCGCGCTGCTCGGGCTCACGGTGCTTTTCATGCGGATGTGGGTGCCCGAAAGTCCGCGCTGGCTCATCACGCATAACCGGGCCGACGAGGCACGGAGGATCGTCGAAGGAATCGAAGCGGAGTTTCAGGAGCGAGGCGTGGAAATTGCCCGTGCGCCCGTCAAGCCGCTACGGCTGCGCGCGCGCGACCACACGCCGCTCGCGGAAGTCGCCCATACGCTTTTCCACGCGCACCGGCGGCGTTCGCTCGTCGGGCTGACGTTGATGACCGCGCAGGCGTTCTTCTACAACGCGATCTTCTTCACGTACGCGCTCGTGCTGACGGACTTCTACCACGTGCCGGGCGATCACATCGGCTGGTACGTGCTGCCGTTCGCCGCCGGCAACTTTCTCGGCCCGCTGCTGCTCGGCCGCTTGTTCGACGTGCTGGGCCGGCGTCGCATGATCGCTTTCACGTATGCCATCTCGGGCGTGCTGCTGACGCTGAGCGGCTGGATGTTCACGCAGGGCCTGCTCACGGTCACGACGCAGACGATCGCGTGGATGGTGATTTTCTTCTTTGCCTCCGCGGCGGCGAGTTCGGCGTATCTGACCGTGAGCGAAACCTTTCCGCTGGAGATCCGCGCACTCGCGATCGCGGTCTTCTACGCATTTGGCACCGCGCTCGGCGGGATCATCGGGCCGACGCTCTTCGGGCGGCTGATCGACACGCACGAGCGAAGCGCGGTCTTCGCCGGCTATCTGATCGGCTCGGCGCTGATGCTGGCAGCGGCGGTCGTGGCCGGCATCTGGGGCGTCGCGGCGGAGCGCAAATCGCTCGAAGACGTGGCGCGTCCGCTTTCCGCCGCCGACGAACACTGACCGGCGCTCACTCAGTCGAACGCCTTGCCCCACGCGCCGTCGAATGCCGTCTCGCCGATGGCGCGACGCGCTCGCGGCGCGGCTTCGCGCTCGCGCAACGCGTCGTCGAGCTGGCTTGCGTCGCCGTGATGGCCGATTGCGATCATCGCGACAAGTTGCGCGTCTTCGGGAATCGAGAAGGCGGCACGGAAAGCGTCGCGGTCGAAGCCGCCCATCTGATGCGTCGCGAGGCCCATCGCGTGTGCCTGAAGCACGAGCGCCATCGCCGCGGCGCCGGTGTCATAAGCCGCCGTGCGGTTCGGCTCGCCTCTGGGCGTGAGCGTCGACGCCGCGACGCAGATCAGCACCGGCACGTTTGCATTCCATGTCTGGTTGGACGGTGCGAGCGTGGCGAACGCGCGCTGGAACGCGGCGTCATCGCGATGACGGTCGAAAACGATGAACCGCCACGGCTGCAGATTGTTGGAAGACGGCGCCCAGCGCGCCGCCTCCAGCAGCCGATGCAACTGCGCACGGTCGACGGGCTCCCCGGCATACGCGCGCGGGCTCCATCGGCCGGCGATCAGTTCGTGGATGTCGACATCGGTCGGAGCGGGTTTCGCACTCATGGCGTCAGTCCTCGTTCGTTGAAAGACGTGCGGCGCGCTTCGGCAAACGGCGCGCCGCTCCGACGACAAGCATAGAACAAGGCTGTGGGCATCAGGTGGCCGCCACGCCGACAGCCCGTCCTGCCCGGTTGATGCGCAGCACCGCTACGGCTGCGACGAGGCACAGGCCGCCCGAGATCATCGTCGCGACGGTGTAGCTCCCGAGGCTCGATCGCAACATGCCGCCGCCGAGCGCCGCGAACGCCGCGCCGAGCTGATGCCCCGCGACGATCCAGCCGAATACGATGGGCGCGGATTCCTTGCCGTAGACATCGGTGGCGAGGCGCACCGTCGGCGGGACGGTGGCGATCCAGTCGAGGCCGTAGAACACCGCGAAGAGCGGCAGGCCGAAGAAATCGATGCCGAACGCATACGGCAAGTAAATCAGCGACAAGCCGCGCAAGCCGTAGTACCAGAACAGCAGCACCCGCGCGTTGAAGCGGTCGGAGAGCCAGCCGGAGAGCGTCGTGCCGAAGAGATCGAAGATGCCCATTGCGGCGAGAAGCGTCGCGCCCTGCACTTGCGTCATGCCGTAATCCGAGCACATCGCGATCAGGTGCGTGCCGACGTAGCCGTTCGTGCTCGCTCCGCAGACGAAGAAGCTGAAGAAGAGCAGCCAGAAATCGCGCGTCTTGCTCGCCGATCCGAGCGCGCCGAACGCCACCTTGATCGGATTTTTTTGTGTAGGCGCGGCGCCGGGCGGCGCTTCGGCCGTTTCGCCGACGGGACGCAACGCGAGATCCGCGGGACGCTCCGGAAGGAGCCACGCGACGAGCGGCAACACAAGCGCCGTTGCGGCCGCGACGACGAACACCACCGGCCGCCAGCCGTGATGCTCGGAAAGCGACGCGAGGAACGGCAGGAACACGAGCTGGCCGGTCGCCGAACTGGCGGTGAGGATGCCCATCGCGAGACCGCGATGCGTCGTGAACCAGCGATTCACCACCGTCGCCGAGAGCGTCAGCGCCGCGACGCCCGTCGCACCGCCGACCATCACGCCCCACACGATCACCATCTGCCACGGCGCGGTCATCATCGACGAAATGCCGACGCCCGCAGCCAGCGTCGCGAGCGCGGCAAGCAGTGTCGGCCGCACCCCGAAACGCTGCATCGCGGCGGCGGCGAACGGGCCGGTAAGGCCATACAGCGCGAGATTGATCGAAATCGCGAGCGAGATCGTGCCGCGCGACCAGCCGAATTGCTTTTCGAGCGGAAGCATCATCACGCTCGGCGTCGCGCGCGTGCCGGCCGCCGCGAGCAGAACCAGAAATACGACGCCTACCGCGATCCACCCGTAATGCATCCGGCCATTCAGCCGTCTCGCAACCCAATTCATCGCCGCTCCGGTTTCGTTATGTTTCGTGGAGATTCGTGACCGCTCTGTCACATCAGAGTTGCGAGCTTAGTTACCGATCGGTAACATGTCAAGGCCGACGCACATTTCGAGGAAGCGCTTTGACACGATCATCCGCCGATCAGCCCAAGTCCACGGGTCGCCGCCAGGTTCGCACCGATGGCGCGACCGCGCAGGAACAACTGCTCGACGCAGCCCAGGAGTTGTTTTACCGCGAAGGCGTTCGCGCGGTCGGCGTCGATGCCGTCGTCGAGCGCGCGGGCGTCAACAAGATGAGTCTCTATCGGCGGTTCGCGTCGAAGGACGAACTCGTCGTCGCGTATCTTGAGCGCATGGACGACGGCTTTCGCCGCCGCTTCGAGGCGAGCGTGGCGAAGCATCCCGGCGAGCCGGCGAAGCAACTCGTTCAGGCGTTCGAAGATTTGGTGAAGCGCGCGTCGGCGCCGGACTATCGCGGGTGCCCGTTCGTCAACATCGCGTGCGAGTTCGGCGATCCGGCGCATCCGGCGCGGCAACTCGTCGACCAGAACAAGGGTTATGTGATGTCGCGCTTCGTGGAAATCTCGGCGGCGGCGGGCGCGGATAATCCGCAGGAACTGGCAGAATCGCTGGCGCTGCTGGTCGACGGCATCTACGCGACCAGTCAGACTTATGGCCCCGGCTCGGGGCCGCTGTGCGCCGCGCCGCGCATCGCGCGCACGCTCATCGATGCGGCATGTGCGTCGAAGCGCATCGAGCAAGGAAATCAGGAAAACTCATGATGGATGCAAGCACGCGCGACGATGTCATCGCGGTCACACAACACTGGCTGACGCGCGCGGTAATCGGCCTCAATCTCTGCCCGTTCGCCAAGAGCGTCCATGTGAAGGGACAGATTCGCTACGTCGTGAGCGAAGCGCGAGGCGTGGAGGACATCGTGGTCGAACTGGCGGACGAACTGCGTCTTCTGCGTGACAGCGATCCGGAAGCGGTCGATACGACGCTCCTCATCACGCCGCACGCCTTCGCCGACTTCATCGATTACAACGACGCGCTCTTCTTTGCCGATCGTCTGCTGAACGACATGGGGCTCGCGGGCGAATTGCAGATCGCGAGCTTCCATCCGCATTATCGGTTCGAAGGCACCGAGCCGGACGATATCGACAACTACACGAATCGCGCGCCGTATCCGATCTTCCATCTGTTGCGTGAGGCGAGCATCGATCGGGCGGTCGCGGCGTTTCCCGACGCCGCCGATATCTATGAGCGCAACATCGAAACGCTGCGCCGCCTCGGTCACGAGGGCTTCAGGGCCTGGATGGACAAACGTTGAACGGTTACGCGAAGAAGCGCTCGCGTAGTTCTTCGAGGCCCAGCGTTTCCAGCACTTCCGATAGCCGTTGTGCCGGCCTGCCGCGCGGCAGGTCCTTGAACTGAGCGATGATGAGCTCGTTCTTCATCGAATGTTCCCATCCGACCAGTTCGGTCACGCTGACCTGATAGCCGTGCGACTCGAGTTGAAGGCACCGCAGGACGTTCGTGATCTGACTGCCGAACTCGCGCGTGTGCAGCGGATGCCGCCACATCTCCGTCAGCACGTTCTTCGACAGCGAGTGCCCCTTGTTCTTGCGCAGCACGGACGCGACTTCCGCCTGACAGCACGGCACCACCACGATGTACTGCGCTTTCTTCTGCAGAGCGAAGTGGATGGCGTCGTCGGTTGCGGTGTTGCAGGCGTGCAATGCGGTGACGATGTCGACCGTCTCGGGAAGAAGATTCGAGTCGATCGATTCGGCCACCGACAGATTCAGGAACGACATGCCGTCGAATTCCAGCCGTTTCGCCAATTCCTCCGACTTTTTCACCAGATCTTCACGCGTCTCTATGCCATAGATGTGTGACCGATCGCGCAGAGTCTTGAAGAAGAGATCGTAGAGAATGAACCCGAGGTATGACTTCCCCGCGCCGTGATCGACGAGCGATACGGAACCCTGGTGCTGATGCACATCGGATAGAAGTGGTTCGATGAACTGAAACAGGTGATAGACCTGCTTCAGTTTGCGGCGGCTGTCCTGGTTCATCTTGCCGTCGCGCGTGAGGATGTGCAATTCCTTCAGCAGTTCGATCGACTGACCGGGACGAATTTCATGTTTGTTCGAAGGTTCGGACGTGCCGGGAACCGACGCGGGGGACTTCTTGGCCATCGTGATCAGTGACTGGTTGATGAAAAAGCGGAGCATGTTCGCGCTGAATGTGCGCTAACCGCTGGTTCTGCCGTCTCAAAAGAGGAAGTTTACCGAAAAGCGCAGAGACGCTCTTGTTCCGGCCATCGAATCATCGGCTTATGCGTCACAACGAGCGCATGGAACGGATCGTGCATCGTCTGACAATGAGACCATTGCAACAGACGGCACGCACGTGTGGTCACTGGCTGCCACGCGCAGATGCAGCACGCAGAAACATATAGTCAGTAACGAGCCGCGTCTCGACACGCCTGCGTCGTCACCGCGTCCGGTTCCGTTACGTAACACCCTAACGCACAGCGCGGCGATGCGACTCGCCGGCGCCATGATCAAGAGAGGACGGCGATGGATGCGATCCCGGACAAGAAAGCAGAGAAACAGTTTCAGGAGATGCTCGCGGCTCTGACCGCGATGCCCGCGTGGAGCGAAAAGCAGCAGCTCGAGCTCGAGATGGCCCGAGAGATTTCCGTGGAGATGTTGCGGCTCGCCGAGTCGATGCGTGACGGCTCCACCGACATCGAGACGTGTCTCACGATGCTCAAGTACGCCAAGGTGATGGACTTCGTGCTGACGACGCTCGCATCGCGCCGCGAGATCGCGCCGCAAACGCTGCGGGTGATTTTCAAGCTCGCCGGCCTGAAGGTGGATGAAGCCTATCCGGGCTGACAAGCCCGGATTCCGGACGCCGGTTCGTCTTCCGAGGACGCGCCGGCTTCAGCTTTTGCGCCGCGTCATCAGCCGCGCGGCGGAATTTCGCATATGGCGCTGCATCGCAGCCTGAGCCTGCACGGCGTCGCGGGCTTCGAGCGCTTCGAGAATGTCGCGATGCTCCGTCAGCGCGGCCGCCCACGTTTCCTCCCCCTCGAAGTGTCCCCGTAACGTCGATGACAGCGGACTGTGCCGCTCGTCGTACAGCGCGCCGACGGTGCGCACCAGTACGTCGTTGCCGGACATTTGCGCGATGGTGATATGAAAGGCGCGATCCGCGCTCATCGGTATCTGACCGCTTTCCACTTCGCGCGCCATCGTTTCGTAGACGGTTCGCAGCGCCTTCAGTGCCTTCGGCTTGGCGAACGGCGCGACGCTCGCCGCAATCGCACCTTCGATCACGCTGCGCGCATTCATGATTTCGATGGGACTCTCGCCAAGCTCCGCCTCACTGCTTGGCGGCCTGGCCGTGGGCGTCGCGGAGATATAGACGCCCGAACCCATGCGAATCTCTACGCGCCCCTCCAGTTCGAGCGCGACGAGCGCCTCCCGCACGGACGGCCGCGATACGCCGAGCGTCTGCGCCAGTTCCCGTTCCGATGGCAGCCGGCCGTTCGGCGCGAAGTCTTTTTGCCCGATCATGCCGCGCAGTTTGTCGGCGATCTGGAGGTAGAGACGGCGCGTTTCGGCGGGTTTGACACTCACGGGCAGACTCCTCAAGGCTCGGGGAAAACGTGGATTGTAATCAGGCGAAGGGTTGACGCACCGTGGGCCGGGCGTCCGAACCGTTTTTTACGCTTACAAGTGGCTTGACCAATTTCGAGTCAAGCCACTAGTATGCAATCTGGTAAGGCC
The DNA here is from genome assembly GCF_031450805.1 of Caballeronia sp. LZ016. NCBI lineage: Bacteria > Pseudomonadati > Pseudomonadota > Betaproteobacteria > Burkholderiales > Burkholderiaceae > Caballeronia > Caballeronia sp. LZ016. The sequence continues at coordinate 1,187,937 of NZ_JARTVY010000001.1, read as the reverse complement.
ACGCGGCCGAATTTTTTTATGTCGCGTTGGAACCGTTTCCAATCACAAGCGCCCCAATACAACCTTCGCCGCCGTCTGCATGTAGCGACGGAAGCGGCCCCCGAGCGACGCACCCATGAGCAATCCGATCCTTCAGTTCGGCACGAGCCGCTTCTTGCAAGCGCACGTGGACTTCTTCGTCACTCAAGCGGCGCGGCGCGATCCGGCCACCGCGCTCGGCAAGATCACCGTCGTGCAGACCACGTCCAGCGCCGACAGCCGCGCGCGCACCGACGCGCTGAAGGCAACCGGCCGCTATCCGGTCCGCATTCGCGGACGCCGTCGTGATGAGACCATCGACATGACGATCGAATGCGATTCGATCACCGAAGCATTGCACGCCAACGACGATTGGGCGCTCTTGCTGCAACGGATTCAACGCGATGTAAAAGTGATCGTCTCCAACACGGCCGATGCCGGCTACGCCCTCTTCGACGAAGACACCGCCGATCTGCTCGACGGAAAGCAGACCCCGCGCGGCTTCGCAGCCAAGCTCGCGGTTCTGCTGCACGCGCGCTTTCGCGCCGGCGCCGCGCCGATCACGCTGCTGCCGTGCGAGCTCGTTTCGCGCAACGGCGACACGCTGCGCGATCTCGTCCTGGGCATCGCTCGTCAATGGCGGACGGACGACGCGTTTATCCGCTATCTGACGAGCGACTGCGTCTGGGTGAATTCGCTCGTCGACCGCATCGTCTCGGAGCCGATCCTGCCGGTCGGCGCGATCGCCGAGCCGTACGCGCTCTGGGCCATCGAACGGCAGGCGGGCATGGTGCTGCCGTGCGAACACGAAGACATCGTCGTGACCGACGATCTCGCGCATTACGAACGCCTCAAGCTGCTGCTGCTCAATCTCGGCCACACGATGCTCGCCGAGTTCTGGCGCACACGCGACGGCGCAGCCGATATGACCGTCCTCGACGCGATGCGCGATCCCGCCTTCCGCGAGCCGCTCGAAGCCGTCTGGCGCGACGAAGTCCTGCCGGTCTTCACGGCGCTCGGCCAGCACGATGTCGCGGCTGAATACCTGGCGAGCGTGCGCGATCGCTTCGAGAACCCGTTTCTCGTGCACCGGCTATCGGACATCGCGCGCAATCACGAAGAAAAGAAGATGCGGCGCTTTCAGCCTGTCATCGATCTTGCTCGTGAATTGAAGCTCGACATCGGACAAAAGCGGCTGCGCGACGCGCTGAACGCGGACGTCGGCTGAACCGGCGCGCGAATCCGCCCTAGAAAGCGGAACGCGCACGACGGATTGTTTTTTGCAATCACGGCCCCACCGCGTCTTGAACGCGCAAGGGCCATATGAACGAAGTGCCGCTTCACTGAGGAGACAAACGATGCGGAAAATGCGTTGGGTGGTGATATTTCTGGCCTTTCTGGCCATCGCGATCAATTACATCGACCGGGCGAATCTCGCGGTCGCCGCGCCGCAGATCGAGAAGGCGCTCAATATCGGCCCGGCAGAAATGGGCTTCATTCTGAGCGGCTTCTTCTGGAGCTACGCGCTGATGCAGATGCCGTTCGGCTGGTTCGTCGATCGCGTCGGCGCGCGCATTGCGCTGCCGCTCGCGGTCGGCTGGTGGTCGGTGTTTACGGCCCTCACCGCCGTCGCGACGAGCGTCACCGGCATGTTCGGCTGCCGCCTGATGCTCGGCATCGGCGAAGCGGGCGCGTATCCGTCGTGCGCGAAACTGGTCTCGCAATGGTTCACCAAGGCGCAGCGCGCGTTCGCGACGAGTATCTTCGATAGCGGCTCGCGCGTCGGTTCGGCCCTGTCGATCCCGGTCGTTGCGCTCATCATCAGCGCGTTCGGCTGGGAAGCGTCGTTCATCATCACCGGCGCGATCGGCTTCGTGTGGATTCTTGGCTGGTTCCTCATCTATCGCAACAAGTCGAAGGGTGACCTGACCGGCGAAGTCGATGTCGATCCGGCGCCCGTCGCACCGAGAAACAAGGTGTCGTGGGCTTCGCTTTTCAAGTACCGCACGCTGTGGGGCATGATGCTCGGCTTCTTCTGCCTCAACTTCGTGATCTACTTCTTCATCACGTGGTTCCCGAGCTATCTCGTTCAGGCGCACGGCTTCTCGCTGAAGTCTCTTGGCACGCTCGGCACCATCCCCGCGCTGATGTCGATTCCCGGCGGCTGGCTCGGCGGCTGGGTGTCGGACTCGCTCTTCAAGCGCGGCTGGAGCCTGACCGCCGCACGCAAGACCTGCATGGTCGGCGGCATGCTGCTTTCGTCGGTCATCACGCTTTGCGCGTTCACCGAGAATACCTATCTGATGCTCGCGTTCTTCGGCATCGCCTACGCTTCGCTGGCCTTTGCTGCTGCAAGCATCTGGTCCTTGCCGAGCGATGTCGCGCCGACGCCGGATCACGTTGCGTCGATCGGCGGCATTCAGAACTTCGCGTCGAACCTGGCGGGGATCGTCATCACGACGTTCACCGGCGTCATGCTGGCGATCACCAAGGGTTCGTTTGTCATTCCGCTGTGCGTGGCGGGCGGCTTCTGCTTTTTGGGCGCATTCAGCTATCTTGTGATTGTCGGCAAGATCGAACCGCTCAACAAAGCCGAGCAGGATTCGCTGTCCGAAAAGCGCGCACCGTCCACGATCTAAGAAAACATCATGTCCACCACATCCACCGACCATGCGGTCATCCGGCTGCACCCCAATGACGACGTCGTGATCGCGACGCGGCAACTTGTCTCCGGCGCGCGCATCGCGTCGGAGGACCTGGTCGTCGCGGGGCTGATTCCGCCGGGCCACAAGATCGCCACGCGGGCGATCGCCGCGGGCGAGCCCGTCAAGCGCTACAACCAGATAATCGGTGTGGCGAAAGAGGCGATCGCGCGCGGGCAGCACGTGCATACGCAGAATCTGTCGATGGCCGATTTCGCGCGCGAGCACGAATTCGGTGTCGACAAGCACCCGACGCCTGTCGTCGACAAGCCCGCGACGTTCATGGGCATCCGTCGCGACGATGGGCGCGTCGCGACGCGCAATTTCATCGGCGTGCTGACGAGCGTGAACTGCTCGGCCACCGTCGCGCGCGCGATCGCGGATCACTTCCGCCGCGATGTGCATCCGGAAGCGCTCGCGGATTATCCGAACGTCGATGGCGTGATCGCGCTGACGCACGGTCTCGGATGCGGTATCGACATGCAGGGCGAAGGGCTCGGCATTCTGCGGCGCACGCTGGCCGGATATGCGGTGCATCCGAACTTTCATTCGGTGCTCTTCGTCGGCTTGGGGTGCGAGACGAATCAGATTGCCGGCGTGCTGGAATCCAGTGGACTGAAGGACGGCGAGCGGCTGCGCAGCTTCACGATTCAGGACAGCGGCGGAACGAAGAAGACGATCGAACGCGGCATCGCGCTGGTCAAGGAAATGCTGGCGGAGGCGAATCGGGTGCAGCGCGAGCCGGTGCCTGCATCGCATCTGATCGTGGGACTGCAGTGCGGCGGCTCGGATGGCTATTCGGGCATTTCGGCGAATCCCGCGTTGGGCGCAGCCGTCGACAAGCTCGTGAGTCATGGCGGCACGGCCATCCTTTCGGAGACGCCGGAAGTGTACGGAGCGGAGCATTTGCTAACGCGCCGTGCGGTGAGCCGCGAAGTCGGAGAAAAGCTGCTCACGCGCATCAAGTGGTGGGAAGAGTATTGCGCGCGCAACGGCGCGGCCATGGACAACAATCCGTCGGCGGGCAACAAGGTCGGCGGGCTGACCACGATTCTCGAGAAGTCGCTGGGCGCGGTTGCCAAGGGCGGCACGACGAATCTCGTCGAAGTCTATGAATACGCCGAGCGTATCCACGCGAAGGGTTTCGTATTCATGGACTCGCCGGGCTACGATCCGATGTCCGCGACGGGTCAGGTCGCGTCCGGTGCGAACCTTATCTGCTTCACGACAGGGCGCGGCTCGGCCTATGGCTGCGCGCCCTCCCCTTCACTGAAGCTCGCGACGAACACCGCGTTGTGGGAGCGCCAGGAAGAGGATATGGACATCAACTGCGGCGGCGTGATCGATGGTACTGCGAGCATCGACGAACTCGGCGAGCAGATTTTCCAGATGATGCTGGATTGCGCGTCGGGCGTTGCGTCGAAGAGTGAGCTCAACGGTTACGGGCAGAGCGAGTTCGTGCCGTGGCAGGTGGGCGTGGTGACCTGATTGATTGTCGTACCGTAGACGTCGCATCGCATCGTGCTTGACGCGAGCGATGCGGCGGCTAGCTTCATGGCCAACGTAAGGCGCTGGACCGAATCCGCGACATCCTCCGTCGCTTCACGATAACCACCGCGATCCGCCCGCGCACGATCTGCCCGACGTCTTCAACTGATCGGCGACGCGCATCGCTTCGTCGATCGGAAACGCGAACGAGATGCCCGTGAGACCGCCGGTGCGGCTTTAGATCTGCGAGTTGATGCCGATCACTCCGCTAAGTTGATGAGCGGGCCGCCCGAGTTGCCGGGATCCGCAGTGCGCCGTCGGTCTGGATGGACGGCAGGTAATCGCCGATGTCGCGCCTCAATCGGTCGCGACGAGCGACATGCGTTCACAGCGTCCGTGCAGGGTATCGCGGGTCAGACCGTCGCCGAATATTCCGCCATCATCTTCAGCGCGACAGCTTCGGCAACCTCGATTCCATCGATCGCCGCCGAGTAAATCCCGCCAGCATAGCCCGCGCCCTCGCCCGCCGGGTACAGTCCATCGACATTGACGCTCTGGTAGTCGTCGTTGCGGCGCACTCGCAGTGGCGACGATGTGCGCGTTTCGACGCCGGTCAGCACGGCGTCGTGCATCGCGAAACCCGGGATCTTCTTGTCCAGTTCGGGCAGCGCCTCGCGGATCGCCTCGATCACGTAGTCGGGCAACGCGGTGCTCAGGTCGGTCGGCTTGACGCCCGGTTTATACGACGGCATTACCGAACCCAGCGACGTCGACGCACGCCCAGCGATGAAGTCGCCGACGAGTTGCCCCGGCGCGCTGTAATCACCGCCGCCGAGCTCGAACGCGCGCTCTTCCCACTTTCTCTGAAACGCGATGCCGGCCAGCGGGCCGCCCGGATAATCTTCTGGCGTGATGCCAACGACGATGCCCGCGTTCGCATTGCGTTCGGCACGCGAATACTGGCTCATGCCGTTGGTGACGACGCGCCCCGCCTCCGATGTAGCGGCTACCACCGTCCCGCCCGGGCACATGCAGAAGCTATAGACTGCCCGTCCGTTGCTGCAGTGGTGCACCACCTTGTAGTCCGCGGCGCCCAGGCGCTCATGACCGGCGAACTTGCCGAAGCGCGCCCTGTCGATTACTCCCTGCGGATGCTCGATGCGGAACCCGAGCGAAAACGGCTTCGCTTCCATGTAGACGCCGCGCTCATGCAGCATCTCGAAGGTATCGCGGGCGCTGTGGCCGACGGCGAGCACGACATGTTCGCAGCGCAGCACTTCGCCGGTCGACAGCCGCAGGCCGCGCACTTTGCCGTCGTCTATATCGATATCCTCGACGCGATGCTGAAATCGCACTTCTCCGCCCAACTGGTGGATGGTCGCGCGCATCTTCTCGACCATGCTCACGAGACGGAATGTGCCGATGTGCGGCCGGCTCAGATAGAGGATGTCCTCCGGCGCGCCGGCTTTCACGAATTCGTCGAGCACCTTCCGTCCGTAGTGCTTCGGGTCCTTGATCTGGCTGTAGAGTTTGCCGTCCGAGAAAGTACCGGCGCCGCCTTCGCCGAACTGCACGTTCGACTCGGGATTGAGTTCGTTGCGTCGCCAAAGGCCCCAGGTGTCTTTCGTCCGCTCACGCACGGCTTTTCCACGCTCGAGGATGATCGGCCGGAAGCCCATCTGCGCCAGAATCAAGCCGGCGAAAAGCCCGCAGGGCCCCATCCCGATGACGACAGGGCGGAGCATCGTCGAGCGTTCGGGCGCCTTCGTTACGAAGTGGTAACTCATGTCGGGAGTGACGCCGCAATGCGGATGCGCGTGAGCCTTCAGACGCGCCAGCGCCGATGCCTCGTCTTGCAGCGTGACATCGATGATGTACGTGAGCTTGATATCGGCGCGCTTGCGGGCATCGTGCGCGCGACGGAACACGTGGAAATGCACGAGCTCCTCGGCAGCGACACCGATTTCTGCCAGACGCGCGACAACAGCCGGTTCGATGGCCGAATCAGGATGATCGAGCGGGAGCTTGATTTCGCTTAAACGTAGCATGGGAACTCGATGGCAGCAGCCGAACGGGAATACGAAGTGGGGATTTTAGCGCGCGGGCCATCACGCGCTGATGTCTCGGGCCTCTACGTGAAACACGGCTGAAACGCAAAAACCCCACCTTTGAGGGGTGGGGTTTTTGTTTAAGGCATGAGGAGCCTGACGATTACCTACTTTCACACGGGGATCCGCACTATCATCGGCGTGGAGTCGTTTCACGGTCCTGTTCGGGATGGGAAGGGGTGGGACCGACTCGCTATGGTCATCAGGCATGACTTGTTGTTGTGCGCGTTGGGGACGGCACAACCAATCTGGGAAGAAGTAGATTCGGTAGTGACTGTTGGGCACAGTCGCGTCACTCAACCGGCGTGCCCCCTTCGGGGGTTGCAGTGAGTAAGCGCTAAAGCGCTAACTCACTGCGAAACACACTGGTTATAGGATCAAGCCTTACGGGCAATTAGTATCAGTTAGCTCAATGCATTACTGCACTTACACACCTGACCTATCAACGTCCTGGTCTGGAACGACCCTTCAAGGGGCTCGAAGCCCCGGGGATATCTCATCTTAAGGCGAGTTTCCCGCTTAGATGCTTTCAGCGGTTATCTCTTCCGAACATAGCTACCCGGCGATGCCACTGGCGTGACAACCGGTACACCAGAGGTTCGTCCACTCCGGTCCTCTCGTACTAGGAGCAGCCCCCTTCAAATATCCAACGCCCACGGCAGATAGGGACCAAACTGTCTCACGACGTTTTAAACCCAGCTCACGTACCTCTTTAAATGGCGAACAGCCATACCCTTGGGACCGGCTACAGCCCCAGGATGAGATGAGCCGACATCGAGGTGCCAAACACCGCCGTCGATATGAACTCTTGGGCGGTATCAGCCTGTTATCCCCAGAGTACCTTTTATCCGTTGAGCGATGGCCCTTCCATACAGAACCACCGGATCACTATGACCTGCTTTCGCACCTGCTCGACTTGTCGGTCTCGCAGTTAAGCACGCTTATGCCATTGCACTATCAGCACGATTTCCGACCGTACCTAGCGTACCTTCGTACTCCTCCGTTACGCTTTGGGAGGAGACCGCCCCAGTCAAACTGCCTACCATGCACTGTCCCCGATCCGGATCACGGACCAAGGTTAGAACCTCAAACAAACCAGGGTGGTATTTCAAGGACGGCTCCACCGAAACTGGCGTTCCGGTTTCATAGCCTCCCACCTATCCTACACAGATCGGTTCAAAGTCCAATGCAAAGCTACAGTAAAGGTTCATGGGGTCTTTCCGTCTAGCCGCGGGGAGATTGCATCATCACAAACACTTCAACTTCGCTGAGTCTCGGGAGGAGACAGTGTGGCCATCGTTACGCCATTCGTGCAGGTCGGAACTTACCCGACAAGGAATTTCGCTACCTTAGGACCGTTATAGTTACGGCCGCCGTTTACCGGGACTTCAATCAAGAGCTTGCACCCCATCATTTAATCTTCCGGCACCGGGCAGGCGTCACACCCTATACGTCCACTTTCGTGTTTGCAGAGTGCTGTGTTTTTATTAAACAGTCGCAGCCACCAGTTTATTGCAACCTCTTCACCCTTCTGGCGCAGGCCAGTCAAGCTACAGAGGCGTACCTTATCCCGAAGTTACGGTACCAATTTGCCGAGTTCCTTCTCCCGAGTTCTCTCAAGCGCCTTAGAATACTCATCTCGCCCACCTGTGTCGGTTTGCGGTACGGTCATCGTTAGACTGAAGCTTAGAGGCTTTTCTTGGAACCACTTCCAATTGCTTCGCTTCCGAAGAAGCTCGCGCCACACCCTTGAATCCTGTGCCCGGATTTGCCTGAGCACCTTCTCCAATGCAGCGACCGGGACGTCCAACACCCGGACAACCTTCCGCGATCCGTCCCCCCATCGCATCTAACAATGGTGCAGGAATATTGACCTGCTTCCCATCAGCTACGCATTTCTGCCTCGCCTTAGGGGCCGACTCACCCTACGCCGATGAACGTTGCGTAGGAAACCTTGGGCTTACGGCGAGGGGGCTTTTCACCCCCTTTATCGCTACTCATGTCAGCATTCGCACTTCCGATACCTCCAGCATGCCTTTCGACACACCTTCGCAGGCTTACGGAACGCTCTCCTACCACACGTACTTGCGTACGCATCCGCAGCTTCGGTGACTGGCTTGAGCCCCGTTACATCTTCCGCGCAGGACGACTCGATCAGTGAGCTATTACGCTTTCTTTAAAGGGTGGCTGCTTCTAAGCCAACCTCCTGACTGTTTTAGCCTTCCCACTTCGTTTCCCACTTAGCCAATCTTGGGGACCTTAGCTGGCGGTCTGGGTTGTTTCCCTCTTGACACCGGACGTTAGCACCCGATGTCTGTCTCCCGTGATTGCACTCTTCGGTATTCGGAGTTTGCTATGGCGTAGTAATCCGCAATGGACCCCACAACCATGACAGTGCTCTACCCCCGAAGGTGATACACGAGGCACTACCTAAATAGTTTTCGGAGAGAACCAGCTATTTCCAAGTTTGTTTAGCCTTTCACCCCTATCCACAGCTCATCCCCTAACTTTTCAACGTTAGTGGGTTCGGTCCTCCAGTACGTGTTACCGCACCTTCAACCTGGCCATGGATAGATCACTTGGTTTCGGGTCTACGCCCAGCAACTGATCGCCCTATTCGGACTCGCTTTCGCTACGCCTGCCTTAATCAGTTAAGCTCGCTACTGAACGTAAGTCGCTGACCCATTATACAAAAGGTACGCCGTCACCCCTTGCGAGGCTCCGACTGTTTGTATGCATGCGGTTTCAGGATCTATTTCACTCCCCTCCCGGGGTTCTTTTCGCCTTTCCCTCACGGTACTGGTTCACTATCGGTCGATCACGAGTATTTAGCCTTGGAGGATGGTCCCCCCATCTTCAGACAGGATTTCACGTGTCCCGCCCTACTTGTCGTACCCCTAGTTCTTCCACGCTGCTTTCGCTTACAGGGCTATCACCTGCTATGGCCGCACTTTCCAGAGCGTTCAGCTAACAATGCAGATAAAGAGTACAGGCTCTTCCCATTTCGCTCGCCACTACTTTGGGAATCTCGGTTGATTTCTTTTCCTGCGGTTACTTAGATGTTTCAGTTCACCGCGTTCGCTCCACATGACCTATGTATTCAGTCATGGGTGACCCATACGGGCCGGGTTTCCCCATTCGGACATCTTCGGATCAATGCTCGTTTGCCAGCTCCCCGAAGCTTTTCGCAGGCTACCGCGTCCTTCATCGCCTGTGATCGCCAAGGCATCCACCACATGCACTTGTTCGCTTGACCCTATAACGAGTGCGTCTCTCATCGAGCCACATCCGCCATAGGCTGAGTTTTCGCGTTGTGCCGTATTCCAAGTCATCATTAAGATCACTTTTCATACTCGATACAATCACTACCCTGAACCTGCTACTCGCGCCCATCTCTAAGCGCTTTCCCAGATTCTCTTTACTACTTCTTCCAGATTGTTAAAGAACGTTTAGCCGACAAGCGTGTTTCAATACTTGCGACATCAACTGGCTAGCAATCGCCAATGCTTAACGCTTACCCGAAGCGCTAGGCATTGAGGATTGGTGGAGGATGACGGGATCGAACCGACGACCCCCTGCTTGCAAAGCAGGTGCTCTCCCAGCTGAGCTAATCCCCCGATGAGGCCTGACTAAGGTGTTGCCCAGCCACGCCTGATTCGGATGGTGGGTCTGGTTGGATTCGAACCAACGACCCCCGCCTTATCAAGACGGTGCTCTAACCGACTGAGCTACAGACCCTTAGCCTGTCTTTCTGACAGCCGATAAGCGTGAGCGCTTAACTTTAAGCGCGAAGCTCGAGAAAGGAGGTGATCCAGCCGCACCTTCCGATACGGCTACCTTGTTACGACTTCACCCCAGTCATGAATCCCACCGTGGTAAGCGCCCTCCTTGCGGTTAGGCTACCTACTTCTGGTGAAACCCACTCCCATGGTGTGACGGGCGGTGTGTACAAGACCCGGGAACGTATTCACCGCGGCATGCTGATCCGCGATTACTAGCGATTCCAGCTTCACGCAGTCGAGTTGCAGACTGCGATCCGGACTACGATCGGTTTTCTGGGATTGGCTCCACCTCGCGGCTTGGCAACCCTCTGTTCCGACCATTGTATGACGTGTGAAGCCCTACCCATAAGGGCCATGAGGACTTGACGTCATCCCCACCTTCCTCCGGTTTGTCACCGGCAGTCTCCTTAGAGTGCTCTTGCGTAGCAACTAAGGACAAGGGTTGCGCTCGTTGCGGGACTTAACCCAACATCTCACGACACGAGCTGACGACAGCCATGCAGCACCTGTGCGCCGGTTCTCTTTCGAGCACCCCCACCTTTCAGCAGGGTTCCGACCATGTCAAGGGTAGGTAAGGTTTTTCGCGTTGCATCGAATTAATCCACATCATCCACCGCTTGTGCGGGTCCCCGTCAATTCCTTTGAGTTTTAATCTTGCGACCGTACTCCCCAGGCGGTCAACTTCACGCGTTAGCTACGTTACTAAGGAAATGAATCCCCAACAACTAGTTGACATCGTTTAGGGCGTGGACTACCAGGGTATCTAATCCTGTTTGCTCCCCACGCTTTCGTGCATGAGCGTCAGTGTTGGCCCAGGAGGCTGCCTTCGCCATCGGTATTCCTCCACATCTCTACGCATTTCACTGCTACACGTGGAATTCTACCTCCCTCTGCCACACTCAAAGCCTGCCAGTCACCAATGCAGTTCCCAGGTTAAGCCCGGGGATTTCACATCGGTCTTAACAGACCGCCTGCGCACGCTTTACGCCCAGTAATTCCGATTAACGCTCGCACCCTACGTATTACCGCGGCTGCTGGCACGTAGTTAGCCGGTGCTTATTCTTCCGGTACCGTCATCCTCCATCCATATTAGGGACGAAGTTTTCTTTCCGGACAAAAGTGCTTTACAACCCGAAGGCCTTCTTCACACACGCGGCATTGCTGGATCAGGGTTGCCCCCATTGTCCAAAATTCCCCACTGCTGCCTCCCGTAGGAGTCTGGGCCGTGTCTCAGTCCCAGTGTGGCTGGTCGTCCTCTCAGACCAGCTACAGATCGTCGCCTTGGTAGGCCTTTACCCCACCAACTAGCTAATCTGCCATCGGCCGCCCCTGCAGCGCGAGGTCCGAAGATCCCCCGCTTTCCTCCGTAGATCGTATGCGGTATTAATCCGGCTTTCGCCGGGCTATCCCCCACTACAGGACACGTTCCGATGTATTACTCACCCGTTCGCCACTCGCCGCCAGGCCGAAACCCGCGCTGCCGTCCGACTTGCATGTGTAAGGCATGCCGCCAGCGTTCAATCTGAGCCAGGATCAAACTCTTCAGTTCAAACCCTGTTACTGTTTTTCGGTTCCGTTAGAAACCGGTCGCTCACTCAACGTACTGACGATGATTAATCCGTCCGAAGACAGATAAACCTTCCTCTTAATACTTCGTGTGAGACTCTTGATTACTTTTGCTTGTCGCTCCAGCACCTAAGCACCAGAACCGCACTCGCCATCAAGCGCCCACACTTATCGGCTGTTAGTTTTTAAAGAACATTCGCGAGACCTTCCTGCTTCGTCTTGCGTCGCTGCGTCAGCAGCAGAGAAACGAGATTATGAATATCGCTTCGAAGTCTGTCAACAAGTTTTTGAAGCTTCTTGTCGACTTGCCTTTCGGCACCTCATCCAAGACAGGATCACACTTGATCCTTGAAATCAAACGGGCCGTGCGGACATCACACGACCCGTCGACTTAGTCTTGGTGCCGGCTGCAGGACTCGAACCCGCCACCTGATGATTACAAATCAACTGCTCTACCAGATGAGCTAAGCCGGCGAAGGACGAGATTCTACTTCATTTGACGACTTTGAGGTGCGATCTCGTGGAAGATTTCGCAGCTTCATCTTCGGCTGAACCGACGCTCGGCTCCTCGGGCGCCGAAGCGTCGTCAGAACCCGATCGCTCGTCCGCCGCCGGGGCGGCCGGACGCGCCTCACGCTCCGCGGACCGCGCTGGCTCTGCCGCATGCTGCGACGGTTCTACCGGGAACGCCATTCCCTGCCCGTTCTCTCGCGCGTAGATCGCGAGCACGTTGGCTACCTGCACCTCGATCTTGTGCGACTTGCCCGAGAATCGTGCGCTGAACTCGATCCATTCATTGCCCATCTGCAACTGGCTCGTCGCCTCGAAGCTGATGTTCAGGACGATCTCGTCGTTGCGAACGAACTGGCGCGGCACGCGCGTGGCCCCGTCGACCCGCACGGCGATATGTGGCGTGAAGCCGTTATCCGTGCACCACTCGTAGAGCGCGCGAAGCAGATACGGCTTGGTGGAAATTTCTTGCATCAACTTTCCTCTGCCGGAGCAAGGCATGCGAACTCGCGCCGCCGTGCTCCGCTCTCGCAAACTATCGACGCATCACCTTTTCGGAAGGCGTCAGCGCTTCAATATAGGCCGGACGGCTGAAAATCCGCTCGGCGTACTTCATCAACGGCGCAGCATTCTTCGACAGTTCGATGCCATAGTGATCCAGGCGCCACAGCAGCGGTGCGATCGCCACGTCCAGCATCGAGAACTCTTCGCCCAGCATGTACTTGTTCTTCAAGAAGATCGGCGCCAGTTGAGTGAGGCGATCACGGATGGCGCTGCGCGCCTTCTCGTGGTTCTTCTCGGCCGCTTTGCCCTTTTCGTTCTCCAGCGTCCCGACGTGCACGAACAATTCTTTCTCGAAGTTCAGCAGGAACAGGCGCGCACGCGCGCGCTGGACCGGGTCAGCCGGCATGAGTTGAGGATGCGGAAACCGCTCGTCGATATATTCGTTGATGATATTCGACTCGTACAGAATCAGGTCGCGCTCGACGAGGATCGGTACCTGTCCGTAGGGGTTCATCACCGCGATGTCTTCCGGCTTGTTGAACAGATCGACGTCGCGGATCTCGAAATCCATGCCCTTTTCGAACAACACCAGCCGGCAGCGCTGGGAGAACGGGCAAGTAGTGCCGGAATACAGAACCATCATGTTTTTAAAGTCCCTTCAGTAAACTCGAAGGGCCGGCCGAGGCGGCTCCCTGGCGGAAGCGCCGTCGCACCGACCCACGCCGTCGATTGGCGTGCTATTTGATATCTCTCCAGTATGCCGCGTTCAGACGCCATGCGAGGAAGCTCAGGAGCGCCAGGAACAGCAGGACCCAGACGCCGAGGCGCTTGCGGGTTTGCTGGGCGGGTTCGGACATCCACGAAAGGTACGAAACCAGATCGGCCACAGCTGAATCATAATCCACGTTTGACATGGCGCCAGGCGTCACCTGAGTGTAACCCACGAATCTTTTTACCTTTTCGCCGGTCTTTTCGTCCGTTTCCGTCGCGAACCGGGCGTCGCGGATGCCTTGCAGCGTCCACAGCACGTGGGGCATGCCGACGTTCTCGTACACGCGGTTATTCCAGCCGGTCGGCCGCGTCGGATCGCGGTAGAAGCTGCGCATATACGTGTAGAGCCAGTCGCGTCCACGCGCCCTCGCCTCCACCGACAAATCGGGCGGCGACGCGCCGAACCACGCTTTCGCGTCGTCCGGGCGCATCGCGATGCTCATCGTGTTGCCGATTTTGTCCGTTGTGAACAGCAGATTGTCCTGAATCTCCTTCTGGCTGATGCCGAGATCGGTCAGCCGGTTGTAGCGCATCAGGTTCGCACTGTGGCAGTTCAGGCAATAGTTTACAAACATTTGAGCGCCATGCTGCAACGACGCAAAATTGTCCGCGTTATTCGGCGCCCGGTCGAGGACCGCCTCCTCTTCCGCGTGGGCCGGCGCGCCGCCGAATGCGAACATCGCGGCGCCGATCATCGCCATCATCGAGAGCCATTTTTTCATCGCGTAATCTCCGGACGTGAGCTCAGTGGTGTTTGTAGTTCACTCGCTCGGGCGGCGTCTTGAATCTGCCGCGCGGCGTCCAGAAAGGCATGCCCAGGAAAAACGCAAAATAAATCAGTGCGCAAATCTGTGCGATGAGTGTCCCCGCCGGCGATGGCGGCCTCGTCCCCAGGAAGCCGAGCACGAGAAAGGCGATCACGAAGATCGCGTAAAAAACCTTGTGGAAGAGTGGCCGATAGCGAATGGATTTCACCGGACTGCGATCGAGCCAGGGCAGGAAAAACAGCGACACGACTGCGGTGCCCATTACCACGACGCCCCAGAATTTCGACTCGGTCAGCGCCATGAACACGATCACGACAAGCGCAAGTACCGGCAACGCAATACGCCACTTTCCGCGAGCCCTCAACAGCGCAAATACACCGAGCAGCGCGATCACGATCATGAGGACGATCTTGAACGGATCGGTGGTCGCGCGGAGCATCGCGTAGAACGCAGTGAAATACCAGACCGGCGCGATTTCTGGCGGCGTCTGCAGCGGATTCGCCGGAACGAAGTTGTTCGCTTCAAGGAAATATCCGCCCATTTCCGGGGCGAAGAAGATGATTGCCGCGAAAATCAGCAGAAATACGCAGACACCGAAGAAGTCATGGATCGAATAGTACGGATGAAACGGAATGCCATCGAGCGGAATGCCGTTCGCATCCTTCTTTGCCTTGATTTCGATGCCGTCGGGATTATTGGATCCGACCTCGTGCAGCGCGACCAGATGGGCCGCCACCAAGCCGATCAGCACGAGCGGAATCGCAATTACGTGAAACGCGAAGAAGCGGTTCAGCGTGACGTCCGACACGACATAATCGCCACGAATCCAGAGCGAAAGATCCGGACCGATGAAAGGAATGGCCGAAAACAAATTCACGATGACCTGCGCGCCCCAGAACGACATTTGCCCCCAAGGCAGCAGATACCCGAAGAACGCCTCCGCCATCAGGCACAGGAAAATAGCACAGCCGAAAATCCATACCAGTTCGCGCGGTTTCCTGTATGACCCATAAATCAGGCTGCGGAACATGTGCAGATAAACGACGACGAAGAACATGGAAGCGCCGGTGGAATGCATGTACCGAATGAGCCAGCCCCACGGCACCTCCCGCATGATGTATTCAACCGATGCAAAAGCGAGCGTCGCATCCGGCTTGTAATTCATGACGAGAAATATGCCCGTCACGATCTGAATGACGAGCACGAGCAGCGAAAGCGAGCCGAAGAAATACCAGAAGTTGAAGTTCTTCGGCGCGTAATACTCCGAGACGTGCTTTTTCCAGCTCGCGGTGAGCGGAAACCGGCGGTCGATCCAGCCCGTGAGGCCCGTCGTTTCGACATCCTTGTCTGCGGTCGCCATTTAAGCCTCTCCCTTTTCGTCCTTGCCGATCACGAGTTGCGTCGCCGAAGTGAACATGTATGGAGGCACGTCCAGATTTTGCGGCGCAGGCTTGTTCTTGAAGACGCGGCCCGCCAGGTCATAAGTCGAGCCGTGGCATGGGCAAAGAAAACCGCCCGGCCAGTTATCAGGGAGATTGGGTTGAGGCCCTTCGGTGAATCGCGGCGTCGGCGTGCACCCGAGGTGCGTGCACACGGCGACGGTCACGAGAATATTCTTGTGATCCGCGCGCGAACGATATTCGTTGTTGCAGTACTCCGGCAACGGCATGGAGAATTCCATCTTGGAATTCGGGTCTGCCACTTCGCTGTCGGCCTTCTTGATATCGGCCAGCATTTCGTCGGTGCGATTCACGATCCACACCGGACGGCCGCGCCACGCGACCGTCATCATTTCGCCCGGCTTGAGCCCGCTGATATCGACCTCGACAGGCGCGCCCGCCGCTTTCGCCTTTTCCGATGGCGCAAACGAACTGACGAAAGGCACTACGGTTGCCACACCTCCGAAACCACCTGCTACGGTCGTCGCAATCAGCCAGGTACGGCGGCCGCCGTCGACGCGGTTATCGTCCTTGTCTCGCATCACACGCCCCACTTCTGAGTTGGATTTATACCGTCACATCAGTGTTCCGCCGCTAGTGTGCGCGAATGGAGTTGCCATTTACAAGGCCCGCGCAGTAAAAATCACTCGAAGTCACAGGCCTTGCGGGTTTTCCCCACGTTTTCGCACGTTCTCGTGAAGCAATGTTTTAAGCCGAAGCCGACTGCCCCGCAGCCCTTCAAAATCGGCCGCACGCCTATTAAACCGGATTATCGATATCGATGAACAAGTGCTCGA
Source organism: Caballeronia sp. LZ016 (assembly GCF_031450805.1). Lineage (NCBI taxonomy): Bacteria > Pseudomonadati > Pseudomonadota > Betaproteobacteria > Burkholderiales > Burkholderiaceae > Caballeronia > Caballeronia sp. LZ016. The sequence goes on along the minus strand of NZ_JARTVY010000001.1, from coordinate 1,171,485 downwards.
TATCGAACTCCTCGGACAGATGCGCGCCTACCGCTTGCACCCCATATCGTTCAGTGGCGTGATGCCCCGCCGCGATGTACGCGACGCCTGACTCCGCCGCAATGTGCATGGTCTGCTCGGAGACTTCGCCGCTCACGTAGACATCCGCGCCGGCCGCAACCGCTTGCTCCAAATAGCCCTGCGCGCCGCCGGTGCACCATGCGACGCGTCGCAGTTCGCGGTCCGAATCGCCGAATACTAGCGGCTTTCGGCCGAGCGCATTTTCAACGGTCGCGGTGAAATGCTCGAGCGACAGCGGCATCGTGAGCGGCGCGATCCAACCGAGATCCTGATCGGCGAAACGGCCATCCGCAATCAGACCGAGCCGTGCGCCCAGTTGCGCGTTGTTGCCGAGTTCCGGGTGAGAATCGAGCGGAAGATGGTACGCGAACAGATTGACGTCGTTGGCGATCAGCGTGCGCAGACGCCGATGCTTTCGCCCCGTTATCTGCGGCGCTTCGTTGCGCCAGAAGTAGCCATGATGAACCAGCACCGTGTCCGCGCCCCAGTCCAGCGCGGCTTCGAGAAATGCCAGCGACGCCGTCACGCCGGTTGCGATTTTGTGAACACGGCGAGTCCCTTCGACCTGTAGGCCGTTCGGGCAATAGTCCTTGAAGCGGCCGATTTCCAGCAGATTGTTCAGATACAATTCGAGTTCGATCCGATCCATGAAATCCTCTATCCCTTCAAATGCTTAGACGCTTCTGGCTGTTTTTTGCCCAAGCGGTCACCGTGCTTTTGGCTCTGATGTTTATCATCGCGACCCTGAAACCGCAGTGGCTTCAACGTCAGGGCCAGTTTGGCAAGCAACTCGCCGAGCCGATCGTCGCGCTGCAGGAAGTGGCGCCGAGCATCGGTTCGCGCCCGCTTCAGTCTTCCTATGCCGAAGGCGCGCAAAAGGCCATGCCCGCGGTCGTCAACGTGTTCTCCAGCAAGGACGGCAATCTGCCGCCGGACGCGCGCTCGAAAGACCCGCTGTTCCGCTACTTCTTCGGCGACAAGAACCGGCGCAAGAGCGACGAGCCGCCCGCATCGAATCTGGGCTCGGGGGTGATCGTCAGCTCGGAAGGCTACATTCTAACGAACCAGCATGTCGTGGACGGTGCGGATCAGATCGAAGTCGCGCTCGCGGACGGTCGCACGTCGAGCGCGAAGGTGATCGGCGTCGATCCTGAAACCGACCTCGCGGTACTGAAAATCAACATGACGAATCTGCCGACGATCACGCTCGGCCGGATGGATCAGGCGCACGTCGGCGACGTGGTGCTGGCGATCGGCAATCCGTTCGGCGTCGGTCAGACGGTAACGATGGGCATCGTCAGCGCGCTCGGGCGCAATCACCTCGGCATCAACACCTTCGAAAACTTCATCCAGACCGACGCGGCGATCAACCCCGGCAATTCGGGCGGTGCGCTCGTCGACGTAGACGGCAACCTGCTCGGGATCAACACCGCAATTTATTCGCGAAGCGGCGGCTCGCTGGGCATCGGCTTCGCCATTCCCGTTTCGACGGCACGCAGCGTGCTCGAAAGCATCATCACGACGGGCACGGTCACGCGCGGATGGATCGGCGTCGAGCCACAGGACGTCACCCCGGAGATCGCGGAATCGTTCGGGCTCGACCAGAAGTCGGGCGCGATTGTCGCGGGCGTGCTGCAAGGCGGTCCTGCTGACAGAGCGGGCATCAAGCCGGGCGACATCCTGGTCAGCATCAACGAGGACACGATTACCGACACCACGCGCCTGCTCAACGTCGTCGCGCAGATCAAGCCGGGCACGGCGGTAAAGGTCCACCTGATGCGCAAGAACAGGGAACTGGACGTCAGCGTCACCATCGGCAAGCGGCCCGCTCAGCCGCGCGCCCCGCAGATGCCCGACGAGGATCAAGGCGATCAGGGCGACGAGTAATGCGTCGGCGCCCGAAACAGAAAAAGGCAGCTCCGTTGAACGGAATCTGCCTTTTTTACGTGTGACGGAAGCAGAGACGCGACAATCCGCCGCAGAGCGACCGCACTAGTCCGCCGCTGCTTCCTCACTCTTGACCGATTCCTTGCCGACAACGAAACGCGCCGCCACGATCCCCGCCTCATAAAGAATGACGAGTGGAATTGCGAGAATCAGCTGCGAGAACACGTCCGGCGGCGTCACCACCGCCGAGATGACGAACGCGCCGACGATCACATAGGGGCGAATCTGCTTCAGCTTCGCAATCGACACTACGCCCATGCGCGCAAGCAACACGACGACGATCGGCACCTCGAACGTCACGCCGAACGCGATGAACATCGTCAGCACGAAGCTCAGGTAATTGTCGATATCCGTCGTCATTTCGGCGCCGAGCGGCGCGTTGTAATGCGCCATCACGCGGAAAATCGTCGGGAACACGATGAAGTACGCGAACGCCATTCCACAAAGAAACAGCGTGTAGCTGCTGAAAACCAGCGGGCCGACCAGCTTCTTCTCGTGCTGATACAGGCCGGGCGCGACGAACGCCCAGATCTGATACAGCACGATGGGCAGCGCAATGACGAACGCAACGAGCATCGTGACTTTCATCGGCACGAAGAACGAGCCGGTGACGTCCGTGACGATCATCTTGCCGTCGCGCGGCAGGTTCTGCATCAGCGGTCGCGCGAGCAGCTTGAAGATATCGGGCGCCCAGTACACGAGCGAAATGAATACGACGATGACCGCGGCGCCCGCACGGATGATGCGATCGCGCAGTTCGACCAGATGCGAAATGAACGTCTCTTCGACGGGCTCGTCTTTATTTTGTTGCGGGTCGCTCACGCCGGCCCTCGGTATGGGTCATCGATGGAAGAAATGCGGCCGTATCAGAAGAATTTGGTCGGACGCCGCAGGGTGGCGGGTGTATGCCGCGCGACGCGCGCCGCGCCCGACTGCACGCGCGTGCGGCGCGCGGTGGTGCGCTTGTACCAGCTCGGAACCGCGCTCTGCTTGACACGCCAGTTCTTGCGCTTGAGCCGCGCTGGCGTAGCGGCGGGCCATTGCTCGCCGGAACCGCCGTCGTCCACCGCCGGCGATTCACCGCCCGCGATGCTCGGTGAAACCGACGTCCCCTGATTCCAGGCGTCGTTCAATTCCGATTCGTGGCGCTTGAGATTGTCGTGAATCGTCGTCTCGACGTTCGACGCCGCCGTTTCGAACTGCGTGCGCATCTTTTTGAGCTCGTCGAGCTCCATCTCGCGCGCCACCTCCGACTTCACGTCGTTGATGTATCGCTGCGCGCGGCCGAAGAGCGCACCAGCCGTGCGCGCCACGCCGGGCAGCCGCTCCGGCCCGAGCACCACCAGCGCGACGACGCCGATGAGCGCCATTTTGGTCAGACCGAGATCGAGCATTGACGAAGAAGTGAATGGTTGCGGTCAGCGGCCCGATCAGCGGTAGTCGCCGGAACGGGTCTTGTCCTTCGCTTCCACGTCCACTGCGCCGTTGCGCGGCAGTTCACGTTGTTCGGGCGAGGCGGGGTTGTCCCCTTCGCGCATGCCTTCCTTGAAGCCCTTCACCGCGCCGCCCAGATCGCCGCCGATATTGCGCAACTTCTTCGTCCCGAAGACGAGCGCCACGATCAGCAACACGATCAACCAATGCCAAATGCTCAACGAACCCATGAATGAAAACTCTCCTTAGTTCGACCGCCAAGCCATTTTCCGCGACGGAAGCCCGACTCTGCGGCCCTGCCGAAGCGATGGCGCTTCAGCTTACGTATATCGATTTTCCGCGCCCAATATTGCGTTGAAAAGCCGACACGCCGATGAAACCGTATCAGCCCATCCGCCGCCAAGGGCGCTCCCCGGCCAAGAGATGCGCATGAATGTGATACACCTCCTGCCCGCCGCCCGGCCCGGTGTTGATGACCGTGCGGAACCCGGTGTCGCCCCCTGTGTAGGAAACGCCCAGGTCTTTTGCCAGACGGCCAACGAGACTCACCATTCTACCAAGCAACGGCGCATCGCTTTCGGAGCAGTCCGAAAGTGTTTCAATGTGCTTGCGGGGGATGACCAGCACATGAACCGGCGCCGCCGGATTGATGTCGTTGAACGCGACGAATTCGTCGTCTTCGTAGACCTTCGTGCTCGGAAGCTGCCCCGAGGCGATCTTGCAGAAGATGCAGTTGTCTTGGCTCATGAATATCCAATGCCCGGAGACCCGGCGTTGCCGATCAGAACCACGCGCGCGGTTCGATCGCTTTGTTTTCGTATAGGAACAGCCAGCCCTTGATGACGCGATAAAGGGTCCAGATACCGACCGCAAACAAGATGACGAAGCCGATGCCGACGAACAGCAACGCTGCGCCGATAACGTGTCCGAGCACCGCCCACCAGAACGTGCGGATCTGCCACGTGAAGTGCGCTTCGTATGGCGTGCCCACCGTATCGCCGCGCTTCAGGTAGTTGATGATGATCGCGACGAGCACGGTCAAGCCGCCCGTCAGCCAATAAAGCGCATACAGCGCGTAGACGATGTGGGTCAGCGTGCGCAGCCGGCGCAGGCGCTCCGCTTCGCCGGGGTCGGTGAATACAGTCGGCGGATACGGCTGATCGGACGTTCTCATGCTTGCCTCCAACGCGTGCGCGAGAAAGTGAGCGAAACCTCGTCAGCCGCCGTTCCGCTCGCGCTCGCGCGACTTGCGCAGCGCCTTCTCTTCGATACCCGACAAGCCTTCGCGCCGCTCAAGTTCAGCGACCACGTCGGCCGGGCTCAGGTCGAAGTGCGACAGCATCACGAGACAGTGGAACCACAAATCGGCGACTTCGCCGACGAGCGCCTTGGGCGCACCGCCGTGCCGCGCGTCCTTTGCGGCGAGCACGACTTCCGTCGCTTCCTCGCCGATCTTCTTCAGGACCGCATCGTCACCTTTATGAAAGAGTCGCGAAACGTAGGATTGTTCCGGATCGCCGCCCTTGCGGCTGTCGATGACGGCGGCGAGGCGCAGCAGCGTGTCCAGCGTGGTGGCTTGCGTCATTTATAGATGCTTTCTGGGTCTTTCAGGACCGGCTCGACGGCGATCCACTCGCCGTTGTCAGCCGTTCCTTCGAATTTCTGGAAGAAACAGGAGTGGCGGCCCGTGTGACAGGCAATGCCCGAAACCTGCTCGACTTTGAGCAGCACGACGTCCTCGTCGCAATCGAGACGCACGTCATGGACGAGCTGTACGTGCCCCGATTCCTCGCCCTTGAACCACAAGCGCTGGCGCGAACGCGAGAAATACACGGCGCGTTTCAGTTCGATGGTCTTGAGAAGCGCCTCGCGATTCATCCACGCGAACATGAGGACGTCGTTCGTCGACGCCTCTTGCGCAATAACCGGGACTAGCCCGTTGGCGTCCCACTTCACCCTGTCCAGCCAGCTGGCTTGATCGGTCACAGTCAGATCCTCACCGAAATGCCCTGGCCGGCCATGAAGCGCTTCGCTTCACCGACCGTGTGCTCGCCATAGTGGAAGATGCTCGCTGCGAGCACCGCGTCGGCGTGACCGTCGACGATACCGTCCGCCAGATGCTGCAGCGAGCCGACGCCGCCCGAAGCGATCACCGGGACCGGCACGGCGTCCGAGACGGCGCGTGTCAGCGCGAGATCGAAGCCGGCCTTCGTGCCATCGCGATCCATGCTCGTCAGCAGAATTTCGCCCGCGCCGAGTGCGGCCATCTTGCGCGCCCATTCGACGGCGCCGATGCCCGTCGCCTTGCGGCCGCCGTGCGTGAACACTTCCCAGCGCGCCGGCTCGCCTTCCGCCGATACGCGCTTCGCGTCGATCGCGACGACGATGCACTGCGAACCATGCTTGTCCGACGCGTCGCGCACGAGTTGCGGATTCGCCACCGCAGACGAATTCATGCTGATCTTGTCCGCGCCCGCGTTCAGCAGCCGCCGGACGTCCTCGACCGCGCGCACGCCGCCGCCGACCGTCAGCGGGATAAAGACCTGCGACGCGACGGCCTCTATGATCGGCAGGATGAGATCGCGCTGATCGGACGTCGCGGTGATGTCGAGGAACGTGAGTTCGTCGGCACCCTGATCGTCATAGCGCCGCGCGATCTCGACGGGATCGCCCGCGTCGCGCAATTCCACGAAGTTGACGCCCTTGACGACGCGCCCAGCGGTTACGTCCAGACAAGGGATGATGCGTTTTGCGAGAGCCATGTTCTTGCCACTGCCGGTTCGATACAAGTGAGGGCGGCCAGCGCCGCCCGGCGCGCTGCAAAGTCCGCGCGAGAGGCGAAGCACCGAATTTATGCGTCGTCCGCTTCTCGCAGCGCGTCGGCGCGCGTTTGCGCGGCGTTGAAATCCAGATCGCCGGAGTAGATCGCGCGCCCGCAAATCACGCCTTCGATGCCTTCGCTCTCGACTTCGCACAGCGACTCGATGTCCGCGATGCTCGACAAGCCGCCGCTCGCGATCACCGGAATCTTTACCGCTTGCGCGAGCCGCACGGTGGCGTCGATGTTGATGCCCTGAAGCATGCCGTCGCGGCCGATGTCGGTATAGATGATGGACTCGCAGCCGTAGTCCTCGAACTTGCGGCCGAGGTCCACGACTTCGTGGCCGGTCAGCTTGCTCCAGCCGTCGGTGGCGACCTTGCCGTCCTTCGCGTCCAGGCCGACGATGATGTGCCCGGCGAACGCGGTGCACGCGTCCTGCAGGAAACCGGGATTCTTCACCGCCGCCGTGCCGATGATCACGTACGAGAGGCCATCGTCCAGATAACGTTCGATCGTGTTCAGATCGCGAATGCCGCCGCCCAGTTGCACCGGGATCTCGCTGCCCACTTCTTCGATGATCGCGCGGATGGCGTCGCCGTTTCTCGGCTTGCCCGCGAATGCCCCGTTCAGATCGACGAGGTGCAGCCTGCGCGCGCCCTTGTCGACCCAATGCCGGGCCATCGCCGCCGGATCCTCCGAGAAAATGGTCGCCTGGTCCATATCGCCCTGCTTGAGGCGCACGCACTGACCGTCTTTAAGATCGATGGCCGGAATGAGCAGCATAGGTATCGCGTAGTGTCTGGATGAAATTGATGAGAACGGCCGCCCGGGCCGTCTCGCTAGTGTAGTACAAGTCTTGCAGCATCCTGTCGGCCGCCGGCATAGGCCGGACGGCTAACGTGCGGTAGGTCTCACGGATTCCAGTGCACGAAGTTTCGATACAGCCTCAGCCCCGCGTCCGCGCTTTTTTCAGGGTGAAACTGCGTCGCGAAGATGTTGTCGCGCGCGACTGCGGACGTGAAGGCATCGCCGTAGACGGTTTCGCCCGACGTATGCGCCGGATTGTCGGGCACTACGTGGTAGCTGTGCACGAAGTAGAAGAACGCGCCATCCGCGATGCCGTCCCACACCGGATGCGCCTGCGTCTGACGCACGCGATTCCAGCCCATCTGCGGCACCTTGAAGCGCGAGCCGTCGTCCTGCACGCGGCCTTCCAGATGAAAGCGCAGCACCTTGCCGGGAAAGAGCCCGAGACCCTTCGTATCGCCTTCCTCGCTCCAGTCGAAAAGCATCTGCTCGCCGACGCAGACGCCGAGCATCGGCTTCTCGCGCGACGCCTGCATCACCGCTTCCTGCAGCCCCGATGCGCCGAGATGCGCCATGCAGTCGCGCATGGCGCCCTGGCCCGGCAACACGATGCGATCGGCCGCATGAATGGCTTGCGGCTGGTCGACGATCGCCACGTCGGCGTCCGGCGCGGCCTTCTTCAGCGCCTGATACACCGAGCGCAGGTTGCCCATTCCGTAATCAACAATCGCAATTGAAGTTTTCATTTCAAAGTAGGCAACAGGGCCTTCAATCCGTCGACGATGAACTCCACCGCCAGCGCCGACAACATCAATCCCATCAGACGCGTGCCGATATTGATGCCGGTCCGTCCGACCCAGCGCGCAATCGGCTCGGCCAGATTCAGCGCGCCGAAGCACAGCGCCGCGATGATCGCGCCCAGCACGACGAGCCCGAAGCGGTCGTACCAGTGCTGCGCGTTGGCGGCGTAGACGATCACCGTGCTGATCGATCCCGGCCCGGTCAGCAGCGGAATGGCGAGCGGCACGACGGCGATGCTGTTGCGCTCCTCGGCTTCCATGCGTTCTTCGGGCGTCGAGCGCGCGTTGCCGACTTGCGCGTTCAGCATGCTGATCGCCATCAGCAACATGATGATGCCGCCGCCGACTTCAAACGATCCGACCGAAATGCCGAAGAACGCGATGATCTGCTGTCCGAGCAGCGCGGTCACGGCGATCACGCAGAACACCGAAATGCACGCGACGCGGATGGTGTTGCGCTTCTCCACATCCGACTGCTGCGCGGTGAGGCTGAGAAAAAACGGTATCGCGCCGATCGGGTTGATCAGCGCGAGCAAGGATATGAACGACTTGAAAAGATCCATCGCGGATGGCCAGCCGGGTTGAACGCGAGGTCGCGCCGAACCGGCATGCAGCGTTCAGAGACTGCCTTTGGTCGATGGAATCTGCCCCGCCGCACGTTCGTCGAGTTCGACGGCCATGCGAAGCGCGCGGCCGAAGGCCTTGAACACGGTCTCGACCTGATGGTGCGCGTTGATGCCGCGCAGGTTGTCGATATGCAGCGTCACGCCGGCATGATTCACGAAGCCACGGAAAAATTCGATGGTGAGGTCGACATCGAAATTGCCGATGCGCGCCCGCGTGAACGGCACGTTGAATTCGAGCCCCGGCCGCCCTGAGAAGTCGATGACCACGCGCGAGAGCGCTTCGTCCAGCGGCACGTACGAGTGCCCGTAGCGGCGGATTCCCTTGCGGTCGCCGATGGCCTTCGCCACAGCTTGCCCAAGCGTGATGCCGGTGTCCTCGACGGTATGGTGATCGTCGATATGGAGGTCGCCATGCGCTTCGATTTCGAGGTCGAACAGGCCGTGACGGGCGATCTGATCGAGCATGTGATCGAGGAACGGCACGCCGGTGGCGAGCTTCTGCTTGCCGGCGCCGTCCAGATCGAGCTTCACACGGATCTGCGTTTCGCTGGTGTTGCGAACGACTTCCGCAATGCGCATGGTGTTTCCTTGAGACTTAATCGAAAGTGGAGAGCTTCTTGAGTGCGGCGACCATGTGCGCGTTTTCTTCTGCGGTTCCGACCGTCAATCGCACGCAATTTGAAAGCAATGGGTGCATTTTACCCACGTTTTTGATCAAAACCCGCGACGTCAGAAGCGTTTCGAATGCGAGCGCGGCGTCCGGCACGCGCACGAGCAGAAAGTTGCCCGCGCTCGGATAGACCGTCATGCCCGGCAATGCGGCCACTTCGCGTGCGAGTTCCGTGCGCGCTTCTCGCAGCGCAGCCGCCTGCGCGTCGAGCACATCGAGGTGATCGAGCAGGAAATCGGCAGTGGCTTGCGTGAGCACGTTGATGTTGTACGGCGGACGCACCTTGTCGAACTGCGTGATCCACTCGGGCCGCCCGGCCATGTAGCCCAGGCGAATGCCCGCCAGCCCGAGCTTCGACACCGTGCGCATCACGACGACATTGTCAAACTCGGCCGCGCGGGGCATCCACGTCTTCTCCGCGAACGGCTGATACGCTTCGTCGATCACGACGAGACTCCGGCCTGCCGCCGCGATCACGCGTTCCAAGTCGGCGTCGCTGTAGAGCGTGCCGGTCGGATTGTTCGGATACGCGAGATAGACGAGCGCCGGGGCGTGTTCTTCGATGGCGGCGATGAGCGCGTTCGCATCGAGCGTGAAGTCCGCGTTGAGCGGCACGCCGACGAACTCCATTCCCGCGAACGCCGCCGACATCTGATACATGACGAAACCCGGCACCGGCGCGACGACTTTCGCGCCCGGCCTCGCGCACGCCACCGACATCATGCTGATCAGTTCGTCCGAGCCGTTGCCGAGGAGCACGTCGCAGGCGTCGGGCACGTGCATCGTCCGCTTGAGCTTCGCGAGCAGATGCGCGGGACGCGGCGCCGGATAGCGATTCAGCGCGACGCTCGCGAGATGCGCGCCGAGGCGCTCCGCGAGATCGGCGGGAAGCGTGTACGGATTCTCCATCGCGTCGAGCTTGATGAGGCCCGACGAATCGGGCACCGGATAGCTCGTCATCGCGAGGATGTCGGGACGAATGATGTCTTGTGGTGTCGTCATGATGCCGCCGGCGGCTCTCGGGCCGCCTCGTTCGATAGGACCGGCAAGGTTCAGCCGAGGTTTTTCATTCGGTATTCGGCGCTCTTCGCATGCGCCTGCAAGCCTTCGCCGTAAGCCAGTTCCGCCGCGATTTCTCCGAGGGTCTGCGCCCCGTCCGCGCTCACTTCGATCACGCTCGAACGCTTCATGAAGTCGTAGACGCCGAGCGGCGACGAGAAACGCGCAGTCCGCGAAGTCGGCAGCACGTGATTCGGCCCGGCGCAGTAATCGCCGAGACTTTCGCTCGTGTAACGGCCGAGGAACATCGCACCGGCGTTGTGAATCTGCGCGGCCCACTGATGCGGATCGAGCGCGGAGATTTCCAGGTGCTCCGGCGCGATGTCGTTGGCGATCGCGCACGCCTCGGCCATGTCCTTCACCTTGATGAGCGCGCCGCGATCCTCGAGCGACCGCTGAATCACGTCGCGGCGCGGCATCGCGGGCAGCAACTCGACGATCGCGTCTTCCACGCGCTGAATGAACGCCGCATCGGGGCACAGCAGAATGGATTGCGCGAGCTCGTCGTGCTCGGCTTGCGAGAACAGATCCATTGCGACCCAGCGCGGGTCGGTGGTGGCGTCGCAGATCACGAGAATTTCGGACGGACCCGCGATCATGTCGATGCCCACGGTCCCGAACACCCGCCGCTTCGCCGACGCGACATACGCGTTGCCCGGCCCGCAAATCTTGTCGACGGCCGGCACGGATTCCGTACCGTACGCGAGCGCGCCGACCGCCTGCGCGCCGCCGATCGTGAACACGCGGTCCACACCGCCGAGCAGCGCAGCCGCGAGCACGAGCGGATTCTTCACGCCGTCGGGCGTCGGCACGACCATCACGATTTCCTTGACGCCCGCGACGCGCGCCGGAATCGCATTCATCAGCACCGACGACGGATACGCCGCCTTGCCGCCCGGCACGTAAATACCGGCGCGATCGAGCGGCGTGACCTTCTGGCCGAGCACGGTGCCGTCGGCTTCCGTGTATTGCCAGCTATGGCTTCCGCATTCGATGCGCTGCTTCTCGTGATAGCCACGCACGCGCGCCGCCGCCGCTTCGAGCGCCGCGCGGCGCTTCGGTTCGAGCCCTTCGAGCGCGGCTTCCATCTCCGAAGCAGGCAGTTCCAGCGCCGCGACGCTGTCCGCTTTCAGGCGATCGAACTTATTCGTGTACTCGAGCACGGCGGCGTCGCCGCGCGATTTCACGTCCGCGAGAATCTGCGCGACGGCGCGCTCGATGGCTTCGTCCTCGCTCGCTTCGAACGCGAGAACCGCGCGCAGCGCCTTCTGAAAACCGGCGGTGCTGGAATCGAGCTTACGAATCTTGATAGACATGCTGGTTTCCGTGTGCTGTGGCGCACCGCGCGATGCGGCCGCCCTAGTTGTTCGTTCCTGCCGAGGCGCGCTCGAACGCATCGAGATACGGCTTGAGCGCCGCGCGCTTCAGCTTCAGCGCCGCCTGATTCACGACGAGGCGCGACGAAATCTGCATGATCTCTTCGACCTCGACCAGATTGTTGGCGCGCAGCGTGCCGCCCGAACTGACCAGATCGACGATCGCATCCGCCAGGCCGACGAGCGGCGCGAGCTCCATCGACCCGTACAGCTTGATCAGATCGACGTGCACGCCCTTCGCGGCGAAGTGCTCGCGCGCCGTCTGCGTGTACTTCGTCGCAACCCGCAGGCGCGCGCCCTGGCGCACCGCGCTCGCGTAGTCGAAACCGGCCTTGACCGCGACCGACATCCGGCAGCGCGCGATATCGAGATCGACCGGCTGATACAGCCCGCTGCCGCCGTGTTCGATCAGCACGTCCTTGCCCGCCACGCCGAAGTCCGCCGCGCCGTATTCGACGTACGTCGGGACATCGGTCGCGCGCACGATGATGACGCGCAGGTTCGGATTGGTCGTCGGCAGAATCAGCTTGCGCGAGCTTTCCGGATCTTCGGCCACCTGCACGCCGGCTGCCGCGAGCAGCGGCACCGTTTCCTCGAAGATACGCCCTTTCGACAATGCGAGCGTGAGGGGCGCGCTCGCGCCGACCGACGCCGATGTCTGCGGCAGCGAACTCATTGCTCGCTCCCGGTGCCCTTGATGCGGCGAACGTTCGCGCCCACGGCCGTCAGTTTCGACTCCATGCGGTCGTACCCGCGATCCAGATGGTAGATGCGGTCGATCAGCGTTTCCCCGTCCGCGCACATCGCCGCGATCACGAGACTCGCCGACGCGCGCAGATCGGTGGCCATTACCTTGGCGCCCGACAGTTGCTCGACGCCGGCGACAAGGGCCGTGTTGCCGTCGATCGTGATGCGCGCGCCCAGACGATTCAGCTCCTGCACGTGCATGAAGCGATTCTCGAAAATGGTCTCGACGACTTGCGACGTGCCGTTTGCAATCGCGTTGAGCGCCATGAACTGCGCCTGCATGTCGGTCGGGAACGCGGGGTATTCGGACGTGCGAATGTTCACGGCGTCCGGACGCTTGTCCATGCGAACGCGCATCCAGTCGTCACCTTCCTCGATCGACACGCCCGCCTCGCGCAGCTTTGCGGTGACCGCATCGAGCAGCGACGGGGTGACGCGACGCAGCGTGACATCGCCGCCGGCGGCAGCAACCGCGCACAGGAAAGTGCCCGCTTCGATGCGGTCCGGCACCACGGCATGCTTCGCGCCGTGCAGCTTTTCGACGCCCTGAATCACCAGCCGGTCGGTGCCGATGCCGTCGATCTTCGCGCCCATCGCGACGAGCAGATTCGCCAGGTCGCTGACTTCGGGCTCGCGCGCCGCGTTCTCGATGACCGTCTGGCCATCGGCGAGCACCGCCGCCATCAGCAGGTTTTCGGTGCCGGTGACGGTAATCATGTCGGTGATGATGCGCGCGCCCTTCAACCGCTTCGCCCGCGCCTCGATGAAGCCGTGCTCGATGTTAATTTCGGCGCCCATCGCCTGCAGACCCTTGATGTGCTGGTCGACCGGACGCGCGCCGATTGCGCAGCCGCCCGGCAGCGACACCTTCGCTTCGCCGAAACGCGCGACGAGCGGCCCGAGCACGAGGATCGACGCGCGCATGGTCTTGACCATCTCATACGGCGCGACGAGCTGGTCGACCTTCGATGCGTTCAGCGTCACGCAACCGTCGTTCAGCGCCTGCGACTGCACGCCCATCTGACGCAGAAGTTCGAGCGTCGTGCGCACGTCCTTCAGATTCGGAACGTTCGACAGCTGGACGTCCTCGGCGGTGAGAAGGCTCGCGCACAGAATCGGCAAAGCCGCGTTCTTCGCGCCCGATACGGTGATTTCGCCGGAGAGCTTCGCGCCCCCTGTGATGACCAGTTTGTCCATGGTTGCTTGTCCTTCGACCGAGCGTCCTGCTGCGGAGCCAGATTCGGCGCCGCGGTTATCTTGAATGATTCGCACTGTTTCCTGCCGGGTGATGCCGGGTGTTGCGGTATTGCTGAGAGTGACTGTGGCCTGCCTGGATTCGCCGGATGGATCAGGCCGATTTCCATTCGTCGGGAGTGAGGGTCTTCATGCTGAGCGCATGAATCTCCTCGCGCATGCGCTCGCCGAGCGCTGCATACACCAGTTGATGACGCGCGATCAGCCGCTTGCCGACGAACGCATCGCTCACGATCGTCGCGAAGAAGTGCTGACCGTCGCCTTCCACTTCGAGATGCTGGCACTGCAAGCCGCCAGCGATGTAATCCTTCACTTGCTCCGGAGTCGGCAACATAACGTGTCCTTGAGATGAGTTAGTGACGCAGCTTGTAGCCACTCGCGAGCAGACGCACGGCGATCAGCGCCAGCACGGCCAGAAAGCCGCCGACGATGCCGAGACTCACCAGCGGGTTGACATCGGAAAGGCCGAAGAAGCCGTAGCGAAAACCGTCGATCATGTAAAAGAACGGGTTTAGATGCGACACCGCGCGCCACACCGGCGGCAGCGTATGCGTTGAATAAAACACGCCGGAGAGAAACGTGAGCGGCATGATCAGGAAGTTCTGGAACGCGGCCAGCTGATCGAACTTGTCGGCCCAGATGCCGGCGATGAGGCCGAGCGTGCCGAGGATCGCCGAACCGAGCATCGCGAACGCAATGATGTAGAACGGCGCGGAAAAAGACATCGGGATGAACCATATCGTCACGATGAACACGCCCAGTCCGACGCACAACCCGCGCACGACCGACGCGAGCACATATGCAAAGAACATTTCCCAATGCGCGATGGGCGGCAGGAGCACGAAGACGAGATTGCCGGTGATCTTCGATTGAATCAGCGACGACGAGCTGTTCGCGAACGCGTTCTGCAGCACGCTCATCATCACGAGACCCGGCACGAGAAAGCTGGTATAGCCGACGCCAGGATAAACCTGCACGTGGCCCGACAGCGCGTGGCCGAAGATGGTCAGGTAAAGCAGCGCGGTCACGATGGGCGCGAGCACCGTCTGGAACGACACTTTCCAGAAGCGCAGCAGCTCCTTGTAGAACAACGTGCGAAAGCCGCTCATGACAGGCCCTCGACGACTTCGGGCTCGTTCATGACCTGCACGAACACATCTTCGAGATCGGCCTTGCGCACTTCGATTTCATCGAACGTGCAACCGGCCGCGCGGCACTTTGCGAGAATCGGCTCGACTTCGTCGTAGCTCGACAGGCGCAGCAAATGTTGCGCGCCTCCCACGGCATGCGGATCGACTTCCAGCGAACGCAGTTCGGCCGGCAACACGCCGCTCGAGAAACGCAGATAGAGCTGCATGCCGGAGAAACGCTGCAGCAGCGTGCTCGTGCGCTCCAGCGCGACCACTTCGCCGCGGCGAAGCATCGCGAGGCGGTCGCACAGCGATTCCGCTTCTTCGAGGTAATGCGTGGTCAGAACGATCGTGTGGCCTTCGCGGTTCAGACGCGAGATGAATTTCCACAACGTTTGACGCAACTCGACATCGACGCCGGCCGTCGGCTCGTCCAGCACGATCACGGGCGGCCGATGCACCAGCGCCTGCGCGACCAGCACGCGGCGCTTCATGCCGCCCGACAGCGCGCGCGTGTTGACATCGGCCTTTTCGGTGAGATCGAGATTCGCCATGACCTCGTCGATCCAGTCGTCGTTGTTACGCAAGCCGAAATAGCCGGACTGAATGCGCAAAGACTCGCGGACCGTGAAGAACGGGTCGAACACGAGTTCCTGCGGAACGACGCCGAGCGCGCGCCGAGCCGCGCGGAAATCGCTGACGACATCATGGCCGCGCACGGCGATCGTGCCGCTGTCGGCACGCGCGAGCCCGGCGAGAATGCTGATCAACGTGGTTTTGCCCGCGCCGTTCGGCCCGAGCAGGCCGAAGAATTCGCCCTCTTCCACCGTGAGGCTCACGCCCTTGAGCGCCTGGAGGTCCTTGTAGCGCTTCCTGACGTTTCGGATTTCTATGGCTGACATTGACAGTGCGCGTGCATCAGCGGCCGCGCCTCGATTGGCGGATTTGTTGCTTGACGGGACCGGGGCTCGCTCGGAAGGAGCCGGGTGTCGGCCCGAAAAAACGTTTGATTATAGGGCAAAGCCGATTGACCCGACGTCGGAACGATCCTGTTTGCGGCGGAAATGGCGCCCGATGAGCGCGCCGCCGCGCCTGAAGAAAGTCAGTACAGGATCAATGTCGGAAGGTAAGCAGCGTGTCGACGCCATAGGCTTGCGCGAGACTGGCAAGCCCGGAGGGAGTGTTGACGATACCGAGCGCGGCGCCGCGTGCGGTGGCCGCGCGCTGCCATGCGAGCAGCACGGCGAGCGCGGACGAATCGAACTGCCGCAACGGCGCGCAATCGACTTCCGTCGCGCCCGCGGCGATGCGCGAAAGACCCGACTCGAGCGCGGACTTTGCGCTCTCGTGGGTCAGCGTTGCGGCCGTCTGGAAACGGCCGCCGGTGCCGGGTGAACTCACGACGAAGCCTTGCCGTTCGCCAGTTGCTGGTTACGCTGCGTCAGGAACTGCAGCAGGCCATCGACGCCGTGCTGCGAAATCTGCTCGCTGAACTGCTGCTGGTATGCCTGGATCAGCCATGCGCCGAGCACGTTGATGTCATACACGCGCCAGCCTTGGGGCGTCTTGTACAGGCGATAGTCCAGCTCCACCGGCGAACCGTTGTTCATCACGACGGAGCGAACGACGACATCCGTATCTTCCGGCGATGCCCGGAACGGCTTGTACTGAATGGTCTGGTTGCGAACTTGGCCGAGCGCGCCCGAGTACGTGCGGATCAACAGCATCTTGAATTGCTCGACGATCTGCTTTTGCTGTTCCGGCGTGGCCGAATTCCAGTTGCGGCCCATCACGAGACGCGTCGTGCGCGTGAAGTCCGTGTACGGCAGGATCTTCTGGTTGACGAGTTCGGTGATGCGCTGAATGTTGCCCGACTGAAGTTGCGGGTCGGTCTTGATCTGATCGAGAACCTGCTGCGTCACGGTCTTGATCATGCCGTCGGGCGAGTTGGTATCGACGGTCTGCGCCGAGGCCGCGCCGCAGAACGCCATGAACATGGCAAACAAGGGAAGCAAAAAGAGTTTTTTCATCGCAGTTCCTGCAAAAAGTGGCTTGGGTTTGAGCGCGTTCACGTGACCGTAGTTCAGTGAACACGCAGCTCAAGCTGTAAAAAATGCTGTCGGTTTTGTTACCGCGCGTTAGCGTCGATACACCTAGCGCAAGCGGAACGAAGGGAAGCCCGGCGGAGCACGCGGCGGGACATACTGATTGCCCGGCACCGTCGTGTTGCCCGTCGAACTGGCCGCGTTCGGCGCCGCAGCGGTTTCCGAAGCAGGAGCCGCGCCCGACGCAGCCCCTGCAGGCGCAACGGCCGTCGCCGACGCGCCGGCAGCGCCAACGGCGCCTGCCGTGCCGTCCGGCTCGGCGTAGCTCGGCAGCGGCGCTTCGTCGTAGTCGGGCGGTGCGGCATCCGCGTCGGCGCCCATGCTTTCGCCGATCAGATACTGGCGTCGCTGCAAATAGGCGTTACGCACGAACGAGTACTTGTCGAGCGCGGCGTCCGCGAGGACATCCGTTGCGCCGAGCAAATTCGCTCGCACATTAACGAGATTCACACCGTACAGCGCCCAGCTCACCGAATCCGGACTGACGTAGCTGAGCGGATTGCCGAAATAGTCGACGACGAGCCCGCTCGTGTCGCGCACGGTGCTCGGGCCAAGCAACGGCAACACGACGTACGGCCCGGGCGGCACGCCGTAATGCCCGAGCGTCAGGCCGAAGTCGCCCGCATGCTTCGGCAGCTTCGCGACGGTCGCGACGTCGAACAGACCGCCGACGCCGAACACCGTGTTGATCGCGACGCGCATGATGTCCGACACACCGTCCGCGATCTTCAGCTGCATCAGGTTGTTCGCCGCGATGTAGACGTCGCCGATATTCGAGAAGAAGTTGGTCACGCTGTTGCGCACCGGCTCCGGAACTGCCCACACGTATGCCTTTGCAACCGGTTTCAGCGCGACCTGATCGACCTTGTCGTTGATCGTGAACATCGTGCGGTTGTAGCTTTCGAACGGATCGCCTTTGGTCGGCGTCGTCACCGTCGCACAGCCGGCGAGCGTTACCGCCGCCGCCGAGACAAGCACGCGCCGCAGCCCCATCGCGTACATACGATTCTCCTTATTGGGCGGCGTCCGACGCCGCACCCGCCGCCGATGCCGCCGGTGCAGGCGCAGCGCCCATCGCGCTTGCCGCTCCCGGGAACGCCGGCGCAGCCGCGGCCGGTGCAGCCGACTTCGACGCGCCGGAATCCGCAGCCTTGTTGTAGAGGAATTGACCGATCAGGTTTTCAAGCACGACTGCCGATTGCGTCATCGTGAGCGTGTCGCCATTCTTGAGCATCTGGTCGTCACCGCCCGGCTCCAGGCCGATGTACTGCTCGCCGAGCAGGCCGGAGGTCAGGATCTTCGCGGACGAGTCCTTTGGAAACTGATATTGCTTGTCGATATCGATGGTCACGACCGCCTGGTACGTGTTCGCATCGAAGCCGATCGAGCCGACGCGCCCGACCGTCACGCCCGCGCTTTTCACGGGCGCGCGCGGCTTGAGCCCGCCGATGTTGTCGAACTTGAGCCGCACCGCATAGGTTTGCTGGAACGACAGGGAACTCATGTTGCCGGCCTTCAGCGCGAGGAACAGCAGCGCCACGAAACCGAGCACCACGAAGAGGCCGACCCAAAAGTCGAGAGCAGTCTTTTTCATCGTCTTTCCAAAGAAAATCTTGTCGCGGAACGCGCGTGACGGTCTGTGCCCTTCACAACGCCCACGCCGTAGCGGACGTTCGCGCCCGGTCCATCAGCTGAACATCAACGCGGTCAGCAGGAAATCGAGGCCGAGCACCGCGAGCGACGCGTACACGACCGTCTTGGTCGTCGCGCGCGAGACGCCTTCGGGCGTCGGCCGGGCTTCGTAGCCCTGGAACAACGCGATGAACGTCACCGCGAAACCGAACACGACGCTTTTCACGACGCCGTTGCCCACATCGCGCCACACGTCCACGCCGCCTTGCATCTGTGACCAGAACGCGCCGGAATCCACGCCGATCAGCAGCACGCCGACCACATAGCCGCCGATTACGCCGACCGCGCTAAAGATGGCCGCGAGCACCGGCATGGCGATGATGCCCGCCCACATGCGCGGCGCGACCACCACTTTCATGGGGTCGACGGCCATCATTTCCATCGCCGTTAGCTGCTCGCCCGCTTTCATCAAGCCGATTTCGGCGGTGAGCGACGTGCCCGCGCGCCCCGCGAACAGCAGCGCGGTGACGACCGGCCCGAGCTCGCGCACGAGCGACAGCGCGACGAGCAGCCCGAGCGCCTGCTCGGAGCCGTAGCGATTCAGCGTGTAATAGCCCTGCAGCCCGAGCACGAAGCCGACGAACAAGCCCGACACCGCGATGATGACAAGCGAATAATTGCCGACGAAATGGATCTGTTTCGTGACAAGCCGCGGGCGGCGCAACAGCGGGAAGAATTCGAGCACGAGGCGCACAAGCATGCGCGTCGCGTAGCCGGCGGTGCCGAAGCCGTCGAGCACCCAGCGTCCGAGTGCGCTGATCATGCCTTGCCTCCGATGCCGAAATCCGCCGCGAGCGGCTGGCTCGCGTAGTGGAACTTGAAAGGACCGTCCGGCGTGCCGTCGATGAACTGGCGCACCGTCGGGTCTTGCGACGCGCGCAACTGGTCCGGCGTGCCTTCCGCGTGAATCCCGCCGTTGGCGATGAAGTACACGTAATCCGCGATGGCAAACGATTCGGGCACGTCGTGCGTGACGAGGATGGAGGTCGCGCCGAGCGCGTCGTTGATCGTGCGGATCAGCTTGGCGGTGATGCCGAGAGAGATGGGATCGAGACCGGCGAACGGCTCGTCGTACATCATCAGTTCGGGGTCGAGCGCGATGGCGCGGGCAAGCGCGACGCGACGCGCCATGCCGCCCGAGATTTCCGACGGCGCGAGATCGCGCGCGCCGCGCAAGCCGACCGCGTTCAGCTTCATCAGCACGAGATCGCGGATGAGTTCTTCCGGCAGATCGGTGTGCTCCCGCAGCGGGAACGCGACGTTCTCGAACACGGTCTGGTCCGTGAACAGCGCGCCGAATTGAAAGAGCATGCCCATCTTGCGGCGCAGCGCGTAGAGGCCGTCGCGCGTCTGCGCGCCGACGTCCTGGCCGCCGTACAGCACTTGGCCGCGGCTCGCCCTGACGAGACCGCCGACCAGCCGCAGCGTCGTGGTTTTTCCGCAGCCGGAGCCGCCCATGACCGCGACCACCTGCCCACGCGTGAATCGCATGTTCAGGTTCGACAGGACGAGCCGGTCGCCGTAACCGAAGTCGACGTCGCGAAGCTCTAGCAGAGTCTCTGAAGAGGCTGGCACTGGGTAAGACATTCCGTTGACGCAAAACGCCGCATTATAGGGCCTGCGTGCAATCGGTGCTTCGCCCTAGGCCGTCACTCCTTGCTTTTTAAGAACTGTCAGCATTGACTTGCAAACTTCTGTTGCAGCGACGATACCGCCGCAGCCGTATCCGACGCTTCCGTGACCGCACGCACGACCGCCGCGCTGCCGACGCCCGTGGCGAGCACGTCGGCGATCACCTGACCGTCGATACCGCCGATCGCGACGAGCGGCACGCGGCCATCGAGCAACTGCACGTAGCGGCGAAGGCGCGCGAGGCCTTGCGGCTTCGTCGGCATCACTTTGGTCGTCGTCGGGAATACGGCGCCGAGCGCCAGATAACTCGGGCGGAAATGCAGCGCGCGCAGCATCTCGTAATAGCCGTGCGTCGAAAGGCCGAGCCGCAATCCCCCCCGCGCGATTGCGTTCAAATCGGCGGTCTGCACGTCTTCCTGCCCGAGGTGGACGCCGTATGCGCCCGCCGCAATCGCCGCGCGCCAGTGATCGTTGATGAAAAGCCGCGCCTGATGCCGCCGGCCCGCCGCGACCGAACGCTCGATCTCGCGCTCGAGGTCGCCAGCGTCGTTGCTCTTGCGGCGCAACTGTGCGGTGACGACGCCGAGGTCGAGCACGCGCTCCGTCCATTCGGCGCTCGGCAGCACGGGATACAGCCCCAGCTTGTCGGGGCACGAGGGAAACGCCGGTTGCGGCGCGGGCGGCAGATCGCCGACGCGCGGAAACGTCGCGAAATCGACGGGCCATGCGTCGGCCTTTGCCTCGTCGCCGCTGCGCCACGCGAGCGCGAGAACGAGCGCATCGTGCGGTTCGAAGTTGCAGTCGAGAAACGCAGCGAGCGCGGCGAGCCAGTCGTCGGAGCGCGCGCCTTCGAGCACGAAGCGGTCGCCGCCGCGCGTGAGCGTCACGCGTTCGCCGTGCGCTTGCACGACCGCCGCGCCGCCCGCTTCGAGCGATTCGACGTCGACGTCATGTGCTTCCGCGAACACGGCCAAATCCTGCGCACCCGGCGATTCAGGCGGCGTCAGACAGATGCGCCAGCGGGTCGCGGCGGCGGGCCAGTCGCCCAGTCGCGCGCGGATGCGCTCGGCAACTTCGACCAGTTCGTCCGCCGGCGGCCAGAAGACTTCGCGTCCGAGCAGGCTCATGCCGCACCTCCGTCCTGGTGCCAGAACGGCATGCCGACGACCGGCGTGCTCGCGTGCGCGCTGTCGCGCTCGGCCATCGGTCCGGCGAGAAACGCCGTGCGTCCCGCCTCGACGCCCATCGCGAACGCGCGCGCCATCTGCGGCGGATACGTAGCCTGCGAGACCGCTGTATTCAGCAGCACGCCGTCGAAGCCCCACTCCATCACCTGACACGCATGCGACGGCACGCCGAGACCGGCATCGACGATCAGCGGCACATCCGGCAAGCGCTCGCGCAGCGTGCGCAAGCCATACGGATTGGTCACGCCCTTGCCCGTACCGATGGGCGCGCCCCACGGCATCAACGCCTCGCAGCCGGCATCGAGCAGACGCCGGCCGATCACGAGGTCTTCGGTGCAGTACGGCAGCACCTTGAAGCCGTCGCGCACAAGCTTTGCCGCGGCTTCGACGAGACCGATCGGGTCCGGCTGCAGCGTGTAGTCGTCGCCGATCAGTTCCAGCTTGATCCACGGCGTATCGAACACTTCACGCGCCATGTACGCGGTGGTCAGCACTTCATCGACGCTCTGGCAGCCCGCCGTGTTCGGCAGCAGCGCGACGCCGTGGCGCTTGAGCACGTCGAAGAAGCCGGCCTCGCCGGTCTCCGACTGCCGGCGCAGCGCGACGGTCACCATGCCGGGACGCGCGGCGTCGATGGAGTCCGATAGCGACTGCAGCGACGGATAGCGCGACGTGCCGAGCAGCACGCGGCTCGGAAACGACTGGCCGTACAGCGTCAGGGTATCGGCGGCGGGATGTGTGGTCATGATCGTCCTCTGGTGATGCGCTCAGCCGCCCGCGACGGGCGAAACGATGTCGAGCTTGTCGCCCGTGGAAAGCGTCTTCGTGCCGTGCTCGCCACGCGCGACGAACTGGCCGTTCAGCGCGACGGCGAACGGCGGCTTCGCACCGAAAGCGGCGAGCGCGTCGGTGACGGTCGCCGTGTCGGGCAACGTGAACTCGCGCTGATTGATGTGGATGTTCATGCGTTCTCTCTGATCTCGGTCACGCGGTCGCCGTCTCGAAGGCGCCGTGCAGCAGCTCGGACCATAGCGCCTGGCGGCGGAAGTCGTCGAAGGAGGCGGCGTCGCGCACGGTTCCGCCGACGAGCGCATCCGCGAGCGCGCAGGCGGAATCCGCGACTTCGGGCGCGATCATGAAGCCGTGCCGATACAGCCCGTTCACGCGCACGATCTGCGCCCCGTCCCACGCGATAGCCGGGCGATGATCCGGCAGCGTCGGCCGGCATTGCGAGTTCAGTTCGAGAATGCGCGCCTCGCCGAATCCCGGATGAACCGCGAACGCGGCACTCAGCAGTTCAAGCGCCGATCGCACGCTGACGGGCGACATGTCCTCGCCTTCGACTTCGGTCGCGCCGATCACGTAGAGGTCGTTCTCTTTGGGCGCGATGTAGAGCGGATAGCGCGGATGCAGCAGCCGGACCGGCCGCGTCAATCCGATGCCCGGCGCATGCACGCGCGCCACTTCGCCGCGGATACCGCGCAGCGCGGGCCACGCGGGCTTACCGCCGAGTCCGCGGCAATCGATGATCCAGCGCGCGTCGGGCATCGCATCGACGGGCGTGTTCCAGTGCGTCTGCACGCCACGCGCCGCCAGCCCCGCAGCGAGCGCCGCGAGCGCCTGACGGTTGTCGAGCTGGCCTTCGTGCGGCAGGAGCCAGCCCTGCGCGAAACGCGTGCCGAGTGCGGGTTCGGCCTTCGCGACCTGCGCGCCGGCGAGCTTCACGAAACCGCCATCGAGCAATTCGGCGGGCGCGTTCGCCCGCAAGCGGCGCTCGAACAGCGGCGCTTCCGCGCGATCCGCGCCATGCCAGACGACGAGCGTCCCGTTGCGCTGGAAGAAGACCGGCTCGGGCAGCGCCGCGAGGAGATCCGGCCATCGCGCGAGCGACGCCGCGCCGAGTTCGACGACCAGCGGCTCGGCGCTCGTGGCTTCGGCGAGCGGCGCGAGCATCGCGGCGGCGACCCACGCTGCCGACTGCGCGCCCGACTCGTCGCCGCGCTCGTACAGCGCAACGCCGTGTCCCGCGCCCGCGAGTTGCCACGCGACGAGCCGTCCGACGAGCCCGCCGCCGATCACGGCGAAGTCGGGCTTCGCTGCGGTCTGATCGATGCTAATCACTATCCGATGTCTCCTTTGGCGACGGACGCGTCTTCGCATCGCAACGAAGCGGCCGTAGGCGAATCCACGCGAACAAGGACGAAACAGCGGAGAGACCGGCCCGGCGCGAGAACGACGCACCGAGCGGAAAGGAGGACTGGAAGAAACTGGAGGAAGGCGCGGGAGTCGCGCGTTCTCCGGAAACTTCCCTCGCCGGTATTACCCGGATCGGGTGCAAAGGGTCTCTCTCAGCCTCGCCGCGCTCGATACTTTCGATACCGCTCGCGCACGAAGCACCCCTGTTTCGCCGGAAGTCATTAGAGCATAAAAGCCGAAGCCGCTGCAAACCGGGATTGCCCGCGCGCGCTTGGCCGCCTGATCGCCGGCTGCGTCACTCTGGCACAATGCCCCGAACGCAGTTCATCGAACGATCGCACCGTATTAAGTGGCAGTTAAGGGAACGTCTCAACAATCTGCGAGGCTGGGATCGGGCTGCACGCGACATCGCGGCAGCCCGATCCCGCAGCGACATGTGTCAACCCGCCGGCAAGCCGGCGCACAAGCAGAAAGGTCATGGCCAACTCAAACCCGGAAAGCACGCAACAGAAGGCGGACGAAGTCTCGGCGTGGAGTCTCATCAAACCGTACTGGATATCCGAAGAACGAGGCGTGGCGTGGGGGCTGCTCGTCGCGATCATCGCGATCAACATGACGGTCGTGTGGATCAACGTGCGGCTCAACAGCTGGAACGCGGACTTCTATAACGCGCTGCAGAACAAGAATGTCCGCGACTTTCCGCATCTGCTGCTGATCTTCACCGGGCTTGCATTTGCTTATATTCTGCTCGCCGTCTACGGACGCTATCTGCGCCAGATGCTCGCGTTCCGCTGGCGGCAATGGCTCACGAACCGGTTTCTCGAGCAATGGCTCGGCGACCGCGCGTTCTATCGTATCGAGCGCGACCGTCTCGCCGACAACCCCGACCAGCGTATCAGCGACGACCTGCAATCGTTCGCGACGACCACGCTCACGCTGTCGCTCGATCTGCTTTCGACGCTCGTCACGCTCGTCACCTTCATCACCATCCTCTGGACCCTCGCTGGCGCGCTGACGCTGACGCTCGGCGGCACGCCCATCGTGATTCCGGGCTATATGGTCTGGGCGGCGGCGCTGTATGCGATTCTCGGCTCGCTGATCATTCAGAAGGTCGGGCATCCGCTCGTGTCGATCAATTATCAGCAGCAGAAGGTGGAAGCGGACTTCCGTTTCGGGCTGATCCGCGTGCGCGAGAACGCCGAGCAGATCGCGTTTTACGACGGCATCGCCACCGAAACCGCGAATGCGAAGAGCATCTTCCAGCGCATCCGCGATAACTGGTGGCTCATCATGAAGTACACGAAGCGCATGACCTTCGTGCTGAGTTTTTATGGCCAGATCGCGATCATTTTTCCGATCATGGTGGCCGCGCCGCGCTACTTCGCGGGCGCGTTTTCCTTCGGCGTGCTGATGCAGATATCGTCGGCATTCGGCACCGTGAGCGATTCGTTCTCGTGGTTCATCAACAGTTATTCGACGCTGGTCGAATGGCGCGCAACCGTCAACCGTCTGCGCGAATTCAAGCGCGTGATGCGCTCGACGCACATCCGCGAGGAGAACTCGCCCGCGACGGAACGCGGCGGCATCAATCTGCATTACACGAGCACGGAAGCCTTGACGACGACCGGCCTGCTGCTCGCGTTGCCGAACGGCACGCCGCTGTCGCGGGTGGCGGATGTATCGGTGGAGCCGGGATCGCGATGGCTCGTCGTGGGGCCGTCCGGGTCGGGCAAGAGCACGCTGATGCGCGCGCTCGCGGGCCTTTGGCCGTTCGGCGACGGCACGATCGACGCCCCCGTCGACGCGAAGATGATGTTCGTCCCGCAGCAAAGCTATCTGCCGATCGGCACGCTGCGCGCGGCGCTGGCATATCCGTCGCCGGGCGGCACGTTCACCGACGAGGAATCGCGCGAAGTGCTGCGCGCGTGCAACCTCGAGGCATATGGGGATCGGCTGGAAGAGAGCGGGCACTGGGCGCGGAGCCTGTCGCCGGGCGAACAGCAACGGCTCGCCGCGGCGCGCGTGCTCTTGCACAAGCCGGATTTCGTGTTCCTCGACGAAGCCACCAGCGCGCTCGATGCGGACAACGAACTGCATATCTACAACACGCTCGTCGATCGGCTGCCGAAGGCCGCGATTCTGAGCGTCGCGCACCGGGAATCGGTGGCGCTGTTTCATGATTACCGGATCGAGATCGAGAGGGCGATGGTGGAGGCTTGACGCTGCGTCGGTGGGTTGGGAATGCCGCATCCGCCCGCGATTGCAGGTGCGGTTTTTCTGATTTGTTGGGCTGGTTGAACGGCAGCGCGTCATATCGTCATAGACTGACGCGTCTCCTCATACCCAACAGTTCATGGACCCTCGACTCTTAACGGATCACGACCTGGATTCCATGCGACGCGCTCCGAAGATCATCACCAATCCACGCGCGAGATGGGTCTTCAAAGGCGGGCACAAAGAGAAGAATTTCACGCTGCACGATGCGCGCGACGCTACTCAGTTATATCGACTGTTCCTGCGGTCGTCCGCCACTCGACCGAGCGCATTCTCCGTTGGCCTGGCCCGTGTCTGGCCAACTGATGAAACACTCATCCTCGCTCGCTACAACGGCCCTTATCATGCGCATGGCAATATCATCGAAGGAAATAAAGTTTCCCTCGGCTGCCATCGGCATTTAGCTACGGAACGCTACATCCGAGCGGGACATCATGTCGATGGCTACGCGGAAGCAATGTCATCCTACAATTCCCTGGAAGGCGCATTCGAATGCCTATGCCGCGACTGCGGAGTCGCTGCGCTAGCCTACGATCCGTTTCAACCGGAATTAGAGTTCTGAGATGCTCAACGACGCGTCGGCTGCAGTAAAGCGCCTGCTGTGCGAGTCATGGTGCTCCGAAATCAACGTCGCCCCGGACGGTGATTCGATTCGCTTATGCATGCCCCTCATGGAACCTGACGGTGATTACATCACCGTGTGGTTAAGGCAAATCATGGGCGGTTGGCGGCTCGAAGACGCAGGCACTACGTTCATGCGGATGTCCTACGATTCCGATGCAACCGCTTTGTTACGCGGCCCCCGGCGCGTGTTGCTTGATCAGACGCTAGCCGAGTATGGCGCACGCCTCGCTGACGATGGCCAAGTCGTCGCGGATTCCGCCGAAGCGCAGTTGGGCCTTTCGCTGCTGCGCTTCGGACAAGCACTACTGCGCGTGGGTGATCTAAGGAGTTGGAGCAAGCCGCGCGTTGCCTCGACATTTTTTGATGATCTGGAACGCAGGCTCGGAGATATCGTCGGCAAGGCTAACGTCGTGCCGAGATACATCTGCGCGGGAGTACCGGATGCCGCCGACTACCCCATCGACTTCCTCCTGAAAGGCTCGCAAACCCCGCTGTTCGTTTTCGGCGTGCTCAATTCGGAACGCGCCCGCGTCGCTACGATCGTGCTGCAACACGTCGAGCAGTACGTCGAACGCTTCGATTCGATCATCGTTTTCCAGGATGCGCGTGCTATCCCGAGTATCGATCTTCGCCGCCTCATGAACGCAGCCAACGACATGGTCGATTCGATCGACGCCGAAGCCGCGCTCGCCAAGAAGATCCGCCATCGCATGCGCGTGGCTTAGAAACAAAAAAAGGCGGAAAGCCTCACGGCCTTCCGCCCTTCTTTTCCGCCGGCACAAACTTACCGCGGCAACTCACTGCTCCCCATCAAATAGGCATCCACCGATCGCGCGCACTGGCGGCCTTCCCGAATCGCCCACACGACGAGCGACTGTCCGCGCCGCATATCGCCCGCCGTGAACACCTTGTCCACCGACGTGTAATACGCCTTGTCGCCTTCCGTCGATGCCCGCACGTTGCCGCGCGCATCCTTGTCCACGCCGAACGCTTCCAGAACCGGCGACAGCGGCTGCGTGAAGCCCATCGCGAGCAACACGAGGTCCGCCTTCATCTCGAACTCCGAGCCGGGCACTTCGACCATCTTCCCGCCCTTCCACTCGACGCGCGCCGCAATCAGCTTCTCGACCTTGCCGTTCTTGCCCTCGAAGCGCTTCGTCGCCACCGACCAGTCGCGCTCGCAGCCCTCTTCATGCGACGACGAGGTGCGCAGCTTGATCGGCCAGTAAGGCCAAACGAGCGGCTTGTTCTCTTCCTCGGGCGGCTGCGCGAGCAACTCGAACTGCGTCACGTCCTTCGCGCCATGCCGATTGGATGTGCCCACGCAGTCTGAACCCGTATCGCCGCCGCCGATCACGACGACATGCTTGCCCTTCGCGAGCAATTGATCGGCGAGCTTGTCGCCCGCATTGACCTTGTTCTGCTGCGGCAAAAATTCCATTGCGAAATAAATGCCTTCCAGTTCGCGCCCCGGCACCGGCAGATCGCGCGGCGTTTCCGAACCGCCCGCGATCACGACCGCATCGAACTGCTCTTTCAACTCTTCCGGCGTGATGCTTTCCTTCGCCGTATTGCCGATATGCGCCGGCAGCGGATCGCGGCCGACGAACACGTTCGTGCGGAACGACACGCCTTCCGCTTCCATCTGGCGCATGCGGCGGTCGATCAGCCACTTCTCCAGCTTGAAATCGGGGATGCCATAACGCAGCAATCCGCCGATGCGATCGTTCTTCTCGAACACGACGACGTCATGCCCCGCGCGCGCCAGTTGCTGCGCGACGGCGAGACCGGCAGGACCTGAACCGACGACGGCCACCTTCCTGCCCGTCTTGTGCTTCGGCGGCTGCGGCGCGACCCAGCCTTCTTCCCACGCCTTGTCGATGATCTTGCGTTCGATCGACTTGATGCCGACCGGATCTTCGTTGATGCCGAGCGTGCACGCCGCCTCGCACGGCGCCGGACAGATGCGGCCCGTGAACTCCGGGAAGTTGTTCGTCGAATGCAGGACTTCGATCGCGGTCTTCCAGTCCTGGCGGAACACGAGATCGTTGAAGTCCGGAATGATGTTGTTGACCGGACAGCCGTTGTTGCAGAACGGAATGCCGCAGTCCATGCAGCGCGCGCCCTGCACCTTGGCGTCGTCATCGGTCAGTGCGGCGACGAATTCCTTGTAATGCTTGACGCGGGTCAGCGGTGCTTCGTACGCCTCATGGCGGCGTTCGAACTCGAGAAAACCGGTTGCCTTGCCCATTTCTTTCTCTGTATTTGGTGAGGATCGCGCTCTCCGATGCCGCGCATCGGAGAGCCCTGCTTTTGTGTGTGTCGGGCTTCAGGCCGCCAGAGCTTCCTTCGCCTTCTTCGCGCCGAGTTCGCCGAGCGCGCGCTTGTATTCGGTCGGGAAGACCTTCACGAACTGACGACGCGACGCATCCCAGTTCTCGAGCAGCGCCTTCGCACGCGGCGATCCCGTGAACTGGAAGTGACGCTCGACGAGGCCCTTCAGCAGCGCTTCATCGGTCTGGCCGGCGTGCCACAGCGCGCGATCCACCGTGCGCTCCTGTTCGGCCTGCTGCAGGACCGGATCGAGCGCGACCATCGACTTGTTGCACTTGGCGGCGAACGTGCCGTCCGGGTCGTACACAAACGCGATACCGCCCGACATGCCGGCCGCGAAATTGCGGCCCGTCTCGCCGAGCACGACCACCGTGCCCCCCGTCATGTATTCGCAGCCGTGATCGCCCGTGCCCTCGACGACCGCCCTCGCGCCCGAGTTACGCACGCAGAAGCGCTCGCCGGCGACGCCGCGGAAATACGATTCGCCTTCGATCGCGCCGTACATCACCGTGTTGCCGCAGATGATGTTTTCCTCGGACTTGCCGCGGAAGTCGTTAGTCGGGCGAATGATGATGCGTCCACCCGACAGGCCCTTGCCGACGTAGTCGTTGCCGTCGCCGACGAGATCGAGCGTCACGCCCTTCGCGAGGAACGCGCCGAAGCTCTGGCCCGCCGTGCCCTTCAACTGGATGTGGATGGTGTCGTCGGGCAGGCCGTCATGGCCGTACTTCTTCGCGATGAGACCGGAGAGCATGGCGCCGACCGTGCGGTTCACGTTGCGCACCGGCTGAATGAACGAGACATGCTCGCCCTTCTCGATCGCCGCCTTCGACTTCTCGATCAGCACGTGATCGAGCGCCTTGTCCAGACCGTGATCCTGCACGTCTTCATGCTTGCGCGCGACTTCGCTCGCCACCGGCACCTGATAGAAGATGCGCGAGAAGTCGAGGCCCTTCGCCTTCCAGTGCTCGACGCCCTTCTTCGTGTCGAGCAGATCGACGCGGCCGATCAGGTCGTCGAACCTGCGCAGGCCCAGTTGCGCCATGATTTCGCGCACTTCTTCGGCGACGAAGAAGAAGTAGTTGACGACATGCTCAGGCTGGCCGGTGAACTTGGCGCGCAGCACCGGATCTTGCGTCGCGACGCCGACCGGGCACGTGTTCAGATGGCACTTGCGCATCATGATGCAGCCTTCGACGACGAGCGGCGCCGTCGCGAAGCCGAACTCGTCGGCGCCGAGCAGCGCGCCGATCACGACGTCGCGGCCGGTCTTCATCTGGCCGTCGGCCTGCACGCGGATGCGGCCGCGCAGGCGGTTCAGCACCAGCGTCTGCTGCGTTTCGGCAAGACCGAGTTCCCACGGCGTACCCGCGTGCTTCAGCGACGACAGCGGCGACGCGCCCGTACCGCCGTCATGGCCGGCGATCACGACGTGATCGGCCTTCGCCTTCGCAACGCCCGCCGCGACCGTGCCGACGCCCACTTCGGACACGAGCTTCACCGAAATGCTCGACGACGAATTCACGTTCTTCAGATCGTGAATGAGTTGCGCCAGGTCTTCGATCGAATAGATGTCGTGGTGCGGCGGCGGCGAAATGAGGCCCACGCCCGGCACCGAGTAACGCAGCTTGCCGATGTAGTCCGACACCTTGTGGCCGGGCAACTGGCCGCCTTCGCCGGGCTTCGCGCCCTGCGCCATCTTGATCTGAATCTGATCCGCCGACGACAGATATTCCGCCGTCACGCCGAAGCGTCCCGACGCGACCTGCTTGATCTTCGAGCGCAGCGAATCGCCGTCCTTCAGCGGAATGTCGGTGATGACTTCCTTGCCGATGATCGATTGCAGCGTGTCGCCGTTCTTGATCGGAATGCCGCGCAGCTCGTTGCGATAACGCGTTTCGTCCTCGCCGCCTTCGCCGGTGTTCGACTTGCCGCCGATGCGGTTCATCGCGACCGCCAGCGTGGCGTGCGCTTCCGTACTGATCGAGCCGAGCGACATTGCGCCGGTCGCGAAACGCTTGACGATGTCCTTTGCCGACTCCACTTCGTCGAGCGGAATGGCCTTTGCCGGATCGACCTTGAACTCGAACAGACCGCGGAACGTCATGTGACGCTTGGTCTGGTCGTTGATCAGGTGCGCGTATTCCTTGTACGTCTGGTACGAGTTGCTGCGCGCCGAGTGCTGCAGCTTGGCGATCGCATCCGGCGTCCACATGTGTTCTTCGCCGCGCACGCGGTACGCGTATTCGCCGCCCGCGTCGAGCATGGTCGAGAGGACGGGGTTGTCGCCGAACGCATCGCGATGCAGGCGAATGGCTTCCTCCGCCACCTCGAAGATGCCGATGCCACCGACCTTCGACGCCGTGCCCTTGAAGTACTTCTCCACGAGATCCGACGACAAGCCGACCGCCTCGAAAATCTGCGCGCCGGTGTAGGACATGTACGTCGAGATGCCCATCTTCGACATCACCTTGTGCAGGCCCTTGCCGACCGCCTTCGTGAAGTTGTAGATGGCCTTGTCCGCCGACAGGTCGCCCTTCAGCCCCTCGGCCATGTTGGCGAGCGTTTCCAGCGCGAGATACGGGTGAACGGCTTCCGCGCCGTAGCCCGCGAGCAGCGCGAAGTGATGCGTTTCACGCGCCGAACCCGTCTCCACGACGAGACCCGTGCTCGTGCGCAGGCCGTGCTGCACGAGATGCGTGTGGATCGCGGACGTGGCGAGCAGCGCCGGAATCGCGACGTTGTCGCGGTCCATCTTGCGGTCCGACACGATCAGGATGTTGTAGCCGGACTTCACGGCATCGACGGCTTCGGCGCACAGCGACGCGATGCGCGCTTCCACGCCTTCCTTGCCCCACGCAGCCGGATAGCAGATGCTCAGTTCGTACGAGCGGAACTTGCCGCCGGTGTACGTATCGATCGCGCGGATCTTCGCGATGTCCTTGAAGTCGAGCACGGGCTGCGACACTTCGAGGCGCATCGTCGGGTTGATGTTGATGGTATCGAGCAGGTTCGGCTTCGGTCCGATGAACGAGACGAGCGACATCACCATGTTTTCGCGGATCGGGTCGATCGGCGGGTTCGTCACTTGCGCGAACAACTGCTTGAAGTAGTGATACAGCGTCTTGTTCTTGCTGGACATCACGGCAAGCGGCGAGTCGTTGCCCATCGAGCCGATGGCCTCTTCGCCCGCTTGCGCCATCGGCGCCATCAGGAACTTCACGTCCTCCTGCGTATAGCCGAACGCCTGTTGACGGTCGAGCAGCGCGGCGGCTTCGCGGCGCTGCGTTTCGACGTCCTCGGCCTTCGGCTCGATCTCGTCGAGCTTGATGCGCACGGCGTCGATCCAGCTCTTGTACGGCTTCGCGTTCGCGAGGTTGTCCTTGAGCTCCTTGTCCTCGATGATGCGGCCCTGCTCCATGTCGATCAGGAACATCTTGCCCGGCTGCAGACGCCACTTCTTGACGATCTTCGATTCGGGAATCGGCAGCACGCCCGCTTCCGACGCGAGGATCACGAGATCGTCGTCGGTCACGATGTAACGCGCCGGGCGCAGCCCGTTGCGGTCGAGCGTTGCGCCGATCTGGCGGCCGTCCGTGAACGCGATCGCGGCGGGTCCGTCCCACGGCTCCATCATCGCCGCGTGATATTCGTAGAACGCGCGGCGGTTCTCGTCCATCAGCGTGTGCTGTTCCCATGCCTCGGGAATCATCATCATCATCGCGTGGACGAGCGGGTAGCCTGCCATCACGAGCAGTTCGAGACAGTTGTCGAACGAAGCCGTGTCCGACTGGCCCGGATAGATCAGCGGCCAGAGCTTCGGCAGATCGTCGCCGAGCACGTAGGAGGCGATCGCGCCGGTGCGGGCGTTCAGCCAGTTCACGTTGCCCTTCACGGTGTTGATTTCACCGTTGTGCGCGATCATGCGATACGGGTGCGCAAGTTCCCACGCCGGGAACGTGTTGGTCGAGAAGCGCTGATGCACGAGCGCCAGCGCCGACACGACGCGCTCGTCCTGCAGATCGCGGTAATACACGCCCACTTGGCCGGCGAGCAGCAGACCCTTGTAGACGACCGTGCGCGAGGACATCGACGGTACGAAATATTCCTTGCCGTGCTTGAGCTTGAGCGCCTGAATGCGATGGCTCGCCGTCTTGCGGATGATGTACAGCTTGCGCTCCAGCGCATCCGTCACGACGATGTCCTTGCCGCGCCCGATGAAGATCATGCGGATCAGCGGCTCGCTTGCCTTCACGGCGGGGGAAATGGGCATGTTGCCGTCCACCGGCACGTCGCGCCAGCCGAGCACCACCTGGCCCTCTGCCTTGACCGTGCGCTCCAGTTCCTGCTCGCACGCGAGACGCGACGCGTGTTCCTTCGGCAGGAAGATCATGCCGACGCCGTATTCGCCGGCCGGCGGCAGCGTCACGCCCTGCTTGGCCATCTCCTCGCGATAGAAGCCGTCCGGCACCTGAATCAGGATGCCCGCGCCGTCGCCCATCAGCGGGTCTGCGCCGACCGCGCCCCGGTGATCGAGGTTCTCGAGGATCTTGAGACCCTGCTGAATGATCTCGTGGCTTTTCTTGCCCTTGATATGGGCGACGAAGCCGACGCCGCAAGCGTCATGTTCGTTCGCAGGGTCGTACATGCCCTGCGCGGCGGGAAGCGAACCGGCTGCCGGCTGCTGATGATCGTTCATGGGGACACCGTCTCTGCTGTGAGGGGCCGACTCGGCCGTTGAATCGTTTTTTTGTTGCCCGCTGCCCGCAGTCCAGATTCGGGCACCGAGGCGGGTTGCGCATTTGACGCGCTGCACCGCAAAACCGCCGGAAATCGAAATATACGCGACGAATCAAAACGATGGCAAATAAAAACTGATGATCTGGCACCTATTATCGTTATGGTGCAAGAACTGCCCAATAAATAAGTGCCACATCATTGCGGGTCAAAAATAAACGGCGCTCCCTAGATGCGAAGCGCCGTTGCTTGCGAATCTTCCTGCGAAAAGTCCCGCCGTTACTGCGTCTGCGGCGTTTCGCGCACTTTACGCGGGCGCCCGCGCGGCAATGGCGACACGCGCCGATTCGCCGCCCGCGACGCCCATTCGCGGTACGCATCGCTGCCGAGCACCCAGCCCTTGAGCGTGGCTTGCAGCAGACGGTTGGTCTCCCGCTCGTCGAGCGGCTGCTCGCACAGTTCCTTGTACGCATGCTGACGCTCGAACGGCGTATTGCCGAGCGACCAGAACAGCGGGTGATCGGTGATGAGCGCATCGAGCGTCACGCCGATGTGATGCCGGTAGCTCGACCACTTGTAATCCTGCGGCGATGCAGCGAGTTGCGCACGAACCGGCGCGGTTTCGACCACTCGCGTCGCGAGCAGGAAATACCGCTCGCCTTCGATGACCGTCGCGCGGTACCGCCCCTCCCACAGCGTGCCACGCCGCGTGTATCGCCGATTGAAGTGCGCCACGTAACGACGCCCCACGGCCTGCATCGCTTTGGGCAGACTGGCTTCGTCGCGCGGCGTGACGAGCAGATGCACGGCCTGCGGCATCAACGCATAGGCATGGATGGAAAGGTGATGATCACGTGAAGCCGTCCTCAAGCAGTCGATGAAAAGCTGATAGTCCTGGTCGTCGACGAAGGCAGGTTGCTGGTCGAGACCACGCAGGATGACATGCTGCGGCTGTTCGGGAACGTAGAGTCGTGCAAGCCGTGCCATTCTGGATATTCCGTTGATCGCGTTTGTGTTACCCCGATCGGGGGCTGACGGGAGACGCCGCTGCTACAGGGTTACAGGCGCATGCAAGCGCCGTGCAACGGGACTCCGGAACCGCTGCGATCCTAGGGAAAATGCTCTACGGCGCCGCTATGGTTACTTTGAAACGTTGTGTTCATAATGGGCGTGCTTTCTGGAGGAGCACAAATGAAAATAAAACAAGTCGTAACGGGGATCGCAGCATTGGCGTGTGTGTCGACCGCGGCACATGCACAGTCGGCTGGGTCCATTTATGCCACTGCAGGCTGGTTTCATCTCGCCCCACAAGACAGCAGCGGTCCGCTCAAAGAAACAAGTGTAGGCGGATCTCCCGTCAATATCAGCGTGCCGGGTACGGGCGCGGGTATCAGCAGCTCGGATACGGCCGGCTTCACGGTAGGCTACTTCGCGACCGACCACATCGCCGCCGAATTCGAGATGGGCATTCCGCCAGAGTTCGATCTCAACGGCACAGGAACGCTCGATCGGTTCGGCAAGATCGGCAGCGCGAAGCAATGGAGCCCAACGCTGCTCTTCAAATACTTCTTTAACGAACCGCAGGCGAAGTTTCGCCCGTATGTCGGCGTGGGCGTGACGCGCACCTGGTTCACCGACGCGAAGATTACCAACGCCGCATTCGAAGGCTCCGTTCTGCATGGTCCGACCAGCGTTGATACGGATAGTTCGTGGGCGCCGGTCTTTAACGTCGGCGCTGTCTACAATTTCACAGAACACTGGTTCGCGGGTTTCTCCGTGTCGTTCATTCCGCTGAAGGCGACCGCCAAGCTGAGCACGCAAGCCCAGACGCCGGTCGGTACGCTCAACGTTCAATCGCAGGCAAAGATCACGATCAACCCGATCGTGACGTATCTGCGCGTCGGCTATCGCTTCTGATTCGCATGCCGGCGTTTCACTGGTTCAAGCTCACGGCACGCGCCGTCATGCGATATCGCATGGCGGCGTTTGCTTTTACACGCCCCTTGTAAATGTGACTCGCGCCGGTGCGAGGCACCGCAGTTATTACGTGTTCCGACGCCGCACGGCAGGCTCGCGATGCGCCGGCACCCAACTTGCTCTTAGCACCTTCCCCGCGATGCAAGCGGGTATGTCCATCCACGATTCATCCATCGACGGAGCGATCTATGAACGCACTGCCTAACACGCGAGACGCCATCGGAGATTCATGGAACGCCACGGGCCGCCGCGCACGCCGCATGGCGCGTCATGGCCGCGAAGCTGCCCAGGATATCGGCGCCGAACTGCGCGTCCTTCTTTCGGAACTCGAAGGAATGCTATCGGACGGCGCGTCAGCTGACGCCGCCGCGCTTCGTTCGCGAATCGGCGATCAGATCGATTCCGCGCGCGCACGCCTCAACGCCACACCCGCCGTGGTCCGCGAACGCGCCGCCGCCGCATTTGATGACGCCGACGCCTATGTCCACGACAGGCCCTGGCAGACCATTGCCATCGTTGGCGGTCTCGCGCTGGTCGCGGGCATTCTTCTTTCGCGCGCCCGCTAGCGCGTCTTACCTCGACGCGCCTTCCAGAAAGTCCGCGCCGATGACGTCGATGCGATCCGTGCAGATTGCATCGACGCCCCACTGCGCGAGCAACCGCGCCCGCTCGGGATCGTTCACCGTGTAGGCGAGCACGCGCAAGCCCGCGCCCTTGATTTCGCGCACGCGTGTTTCGTCCAGCGAACGATGGTCCGCGTGCAGCGACACGCACGCAAGCGCCGCCGTCTGCGCGCGCCACTCCGCGGGCACGCGCTCGTACAACATGCCGCGCGGGAGATTCGGCGCGGCATCGCGCGCCGCCTCCAGCGCCGCATACGAGAACGACGACAGCAGCGGCTCCGGCTCGGCGTCGTTCCACAGTCGCGCCGCCTCGCGCGCGACGCATTCGCCTGTTTCCACTTCGCGCCCCGGACACGGCTTGATCTCGATGTTCGCGGCCATGTTCAGCGACGCGCATCGCTCCCGCACTTCGGCGAGCGTCGGCATGTGCGCGCCCGCGAAGTCCTCGCCGAACCAGGAACCGGCGTCGAGCGCGCGCAACTGCGCATAGGTCATCGACTTGGCCGCGCCATGCCCGTTCGACGTACGGTCGATATCGTCGTCATGCAGCAGGAACACGACGTTGTCGGCCGACAGCTTCGCATCGAACTCGATCATCTTCAGGCCGAGACGCGCGCCGGTGTCGATGCCTTCCAGCGTGTTCTCGGGCGCGAGCTTGCCGCCGCCGCGATGCGCGACGATGGCGGGATACGGCCAGGTTCTCATCGCATAAGCTCCTTCAGTTGGCGCGCAATCCGGTAGCCGGATCGAACAAATGCAGATGCCGCGCCGGCACCGATACCGCGAGCTTCTCGCCGCGCACCGGCCGATGCGCGTGCGGCAAGCGGGCCGCCACGTCATGCTTGCCCCACTTGCCGTGCGCGAGATTGTCCGCGCCGAGCAACTCCGCCGAATCCACGTCGAGCACCGCTTGCGTCGCCTCATGGCTGCCGGGCGTCAGGTGCTCGGGACGGATACCGACGGTCCACTCGCGCCCGAACATTGCACGCGATATACCGCTCGCGCCCGCGACCCTCAGCTTCGGCCCGCCACCCGCTACTTCGAACACCGAACCATCCTCGGACAACTTGCCTTCGAGCAGATTCATGGCCGGCGATCCGATGAAGCTCGCCACGAACACCGTAGCCGGCCGTTCGTACACTTCGGTCGGCGCACCGATCTGCTCCGCGTGCCCCTTGTTCATGACGATCACGCGCTGCGCGAGCGTCATGGCTTCGATCTGGTCATGCGTCACGTACAGGCTCGTGGTTGCGAGACGCGCATGCAGGCGCTGAATCTCGAGGCGCATCTGCACACGCAGTTTCGCGTCGAGATTCGACAGCGGTTCGTCGAACAGAAAGACCGCCGGTTCACGCACGATTGCACGCCCCATCGCAACGCGCTGGCGCTGTCCGCCCGACAACTCGCGCGGCTTGCGCGCCAGCAGATGCTCGAGTTCGAGGATACGCGCGGCATTCGCAACGCGGCTCTGGATGGTCCCGCGATCCACTCCGCCGATCTTCAGCGCATAGGCCATATTTTGCGCGACACTCATGTGCGGATAAAGTGCGTAATTCTGAAAGACCATCGCAATATCGCGATCTTTCGGCTCCAGCTTGTTCACGACCTTGCCCGCGATTTCGATCGTGCCTTCCGACACGCTCTCCAGTCCCGCCACCATGCGCAGTAGCGTCGACTTGCCGCAGCCGGATGGCCCGACCATCACGACGAACTCGCCATCGTTGATCGATACATCGATGCCATGAAGCACGTATTGCGTGCCGTCGTATGTCTTCTTGACGCCTTTGAGTGTCAGCGCAGCCATTGATACCTGCTCTCCATTTTTATTTTTCCGCGTCCACGAGACCGCGCACGAACCAGCGCTGCATCGTCAGCACGACGGCGAGCGGCGGCAGCATCGCGAGCAGCGTCGCGCTCATCACGAGATGCCATTCGGTCGCGGTATCGCCCGAGGCGATCATGCTCTTGATGCCGACCACCGCCGTTTGCAGCGACTGTTGATTGGTGATCAGAATCGGCCAGAGGTACTGGTTCCAGCCGTAGATGAACGTGATGACGAACAGCGCCGCGATGTTCGTCTTCGACAGCGGCAGCACCACGTCCCAGAAGAAGCGCAGCGGCCCCGCGCCGTCGATGCGCGCCGCTTCCATCAGTTCGTCGGGCAGCGTCATGAAGAACTGCCGGAACAGGAAAGTCGCGGTTGCGGATGCGATCAGCGGCAGCGTGAGGCCGGCATACGTGTTGGCGAGATGCATCGATGATACGACTTGCACTGTCGGAAAGATACGCACTTCGACGGGCAGCATGAGCGTGACGAAGATGAGCCAGAACGCAAGGTTCTTCATCGGGAAGCGGAAGAACACGATCGCATACGCCGAAATGATCGACACCGCGATCTTGCCGATGGAGATGACCAGCGCCATCGCAAGGCTATTGATGAGCATGCGTCCGAAAGGCGCCGCTGCATTGCCGCTGCCGTGCGTCCAGATGTTCGCAATGTTCTCGAAGAGATGCGTGCTCGGAATCAGCGATAGCGGCACGCTGAACACTTCCTTTGCGTTCATCGTGGCCGCGCAGAACGCGACGTAGACCGGGAAAACGATCAGCGCGACGCCGAGAATCAGCACTGCGTGACAAAAGATATCGAAGCCGCGACGGTTCTCGATCATGAGTATTGCACCCTGCGTTCGACAAAGCGGAATTGCACGATGGTCAGCGCGACGACGATCACCATCAGCACGACCGACTGCGCACCGGAACTGCCGATGTCGAGCCCCTGGAACCCTTCCGCGAAAATCTTGTAGATGAGCGTCTTGGTGGATTGCGCGGGACCGCCGCCGGTGGCGGCATCGATGACGGGGAAGGTATCGAAGAACGCGTAGACGAGATTCACGACGAGCAGGAAGAAGCTCGTCGGCGACAACAGCGGCAACGCGATGCCAAAGAAGCGCCGCACGGGACCGGCGCCATCGATCGCGGCGGCTTCGATCAGCGATTGCGGTATCGCCTGCAGGCCGGCATAGAAGAACAGGAAGTTATAGCTGACCTGCTTCCACACCGACGCGAGCACGACGAGAAACATCGCCTGCGTACCGTTGAGCGCGTGATTCCACACGATGCCCTGCTTCGCCAGCGCATACGTCACGAGCCCGATGCTCGGATTGAACAGAAACGACCACAGCACCGCCGCGATGGCCGGCGCGACCGCATACGGCCAGATGAGCAGCGTCTGATACGCCTTCGCTCCGCGCGTCACGCGATCCGCGCACGCAGCGAGCAGCAGCGAGATGACGAGCCCGGACACGGTGACCAGCGCGCAGAAGATCATCGTCGTACTGAACGACGACAGATACAGCGGGTCCGCGAAAAGCTGCCTGAAGTTGGCGAAGCCGACAAATTCGCTCGACGTACCGAACGCGTCCTGACTTTGCGTCGCTTGCCAGAGCGCTTCGCCGGCGGGCCAGAGAAAGAAGAGCGCGGTGATCGCGAGCTGAGGCGCGACGAGCAGATACGGCAACACGCTCGTATCGAAACGAGACCGTTTTTCCATTGGTATGTCCTGAACGGCGCCCGCGTTTTTCGCGGGCGCATGCCTGACGTTGGCGCTGAATGCTTGCCGCTTAGCCGCCGCTCTTTTCGAAGCGGCGCAGGAGTTCGTCGCCGCGCTGTACGGAAGAATCGAGCGCCTGTTGCGGCGTCTTCTTCTCGGCCCAGACCTGCTCGAGTTCTTCATCGACGATGGTGCGAATCTGCGGCATGTTGCCGAGACGCAAACCCTTCGTATAAGCAAGCGGCGGCTTGTTCAGCATCTGCTTGATGGCGATATCCGCGCCGGGGTTCTTGTCGTAGAAGCCCTGCTTTTGCGTGAGCTCGTAGGCGGCGGTCGTCACCGGCAGATAACCGGTGTCCTGATGCCACTTGGCCGCGACCTGCGGCGTCGCCAGATACGCGAGGAACTTCGCGACGCCCTTGTACACGGCTGGGTCCTTGCCCGACAGCACCCACAGACTCGCGCCGCCGATGATCGCGTTCTGCGGCGCGCCCTTCACGCTCGCGTCGTAAGGCATCATGCCGACGCCGTACTCGAACTTCGCGTATTTCTGAATAGTCGCACGCGAGCCCGACGAGTTCGTGATGATCCCGCAGTCGCCGCTGTAGAACTTGGATACCGGCTCGTCCTTGCGCCCCACGTAAGTGAACGTGCCTTCCTTCGCCATCTTCCGCAGGAACTGGATGTGCGCGACCTGCAGCGGCTTGTTGAACTCGAGCTTTGCATCCAGCCCGTCGAAGCCGTTGTTCTTCGATGCAAACGGCGCCGCGTGCCACGCGCTGTAGTTCTCGAGCTGAATCCAGCTCTGCCAGCCCGACGAATAGCCGCACGAATAGCCCGCCGCCTTCAGCTTCTTCGCGTCGGCTTCGACATCGGCCCAAGTCTTCGGCGGCTGATTCGGATCGAGGCCGGCCTTCTTGAACGCATCCTTGTTGTAGTAGAGGACGGGCGTGGAACTGTTGAAGGGCATCGAGATGAGATGACCGGTCTTCGCGTCGCTGTAATAGCCGGCGATGGTCGGCACGAACGCCTTCTCGTCGAGCGGCACGCCCGCTTGCTTGAACACGTCCGAGACGGGGAGCACGGCCTTCTTGGCCTGCATCATCGTCGCGGTGCCGACTTCGTAGACTTGCAGGATCGCGGGCGCATTGCCGCTGCGATACGCCGCGATGCCCGCCGCGAGCGTCTGGTCATAGGTGCCCTTGAACACCGGAACGATCGTGTAGTCGCTCTGTGACGCGTTGAAGTCTTTCGCGATGTCGTTCACGCGCTCGCCGAGGGCGGCTTCCATCGCGTGCCAGAACTGGATTTCGGTCGCGGCGTGGGCGGCGGTGCTGGCGCCGAACGCCAGAATGGCCGCAGCCGTGATCGAGCGGAACGAGGGCGTGCATTTCATCGATGAGTCTCCTTTTTGCAGATTCGCGCGTTGAAACGCGCGATCTTAGTTGTTGTCGATGACAAACAGACGTTGGTATTCCTTCAGTGCGTATCGATCGGTCATGCCCGCGATGTAGTGCGCGATCAGCCGGGCCTGCGTGCTCTCGTGGCCCGGCGCGGCGGCGTCGTTCGCGGACTCCTCCGCCACGGCGAGCCGCGCCTGATAGGCGGGCGGCAGAAGGCGCGGGTCGTCGGTGAAGGCGTCGAACAAGCCGGTGACGACACGCTTCGCCTTGTTGGCCATGCGCATCACGCGGTAATGGCGATACAGGTTCTTGAACAGAAAGCGCTTGAGCGCGGCGGCTTGCGCAGCGACTTCATCGCTATGCGCGACGAGCAGCGGCGCATTGCGCACATCTTCGACGGACGCCGGGGCCACGCGCGCGAGATTGCGGCTCGTGGTCTCGATCAGATCCACGATCAGCGTGTTGATGATGCGGCGTATGGTCTCGTGGATGAGCCTGCGGCCTTCGATGACCGGAAACTCCGCGCGCGCGGCATCGAAATGCGTGTGCCAGAGACTGACTTCGGACAGTTGATCGAGCGTGAGCAGGCCGGAGCGCAGGCCATCGTCGACATCGTGATTGTTGTAGGCGATTTCATCCGCGACGTTCGCGATCTGCGCTTCGAGCGACGGCTGGCGGCCCGCGAGAAAGCGCTCACCGAGATCGCCGAGCTTGCGTGCGTTTTCGCGCGAGCAATGTTTGAGAATGCCTTCGCGCGTTTCGAAGCAGAGGTTCAGGCCGTCGAACGCGCCGTAGTGTTCTTCGAGTTGATCGACAACCGCGAGACTTTGAAGATTGTGCTCGAAGCCGCCGTGATGGCGCATGCACTCGTGCAGCGCGTCCTGACCGGCGTGGCCGAAAGGCGTGTGTCCGAGATCGTGCGCGAGCGATATCGCTTCGACGAGGTCTTCGTTCAGCCGCAGATTACGTGCGATGGAACGCGCGATCTGCGCCACTTCCAGACTGTGCGTCAGCCGCGTGCGAAACAGGTCGCCTTCGTGATTGACGAAAACCTGCGTCTTGTATTCGAGCCGGCGAAAGGCCGTCGAATGGACGATGCGATCGCGGTCGCGCTGAAACTCGGTCCGCGCGGCGGGCGGCTGTTCCGCATAACGGCGCCCCCGCGACGACGACGAACGCGCCGCGTACGGCGCAAGATGGGCTTCCAGCGCCGCTTGCGACGGCGCTCCGAATCCGACTTCTGTTTCGCTCACCGGCTGCCTCCGCATCGTCGTGGTTCCGGCTGCTGCGTCGCTCAGACGCTGGCTGCGAGCGTCGCACGCACGGCCTGGTCCGGCGCGCTCGTGATCTCCGTCGCGCCGAAGCGGGTCAGCAGAATGAATTTGATCTCGCCGGCTTCGGCCTTCTTGTCGACTTTCATCAGGTCGACGTAGCGGTCATCGCCGAGTTTCGGGCCGACGACCGGCAACTTCGCCGCCTCGATGACGCGCACGAGCCGCTGGCGCGCGGCGTCGTCGAGCTTGCCGAGCCGCACGGACAAGTCCGCGGCCATCACCATCCCGCAGCCGACCGCTTCGCCGTGCAGCCATTCGCCGTAGCCCAGGCCTGCTTCGATAGCGTGACCGAACGTGTGGCCGAAATTGAGGATGGCGCGTTGCCCGCCCTCGCGCTCGTCCGATGCCACGACCGACGCCTTGATTTCGCATGAGCGTTTGACCGCGTGCGCGAGCGCGTTTCCGTCGCGGCTGTTCAATGCGCCGATGTTCGCTTCGATCCACTCGAAGAATCCGGCATCGGCGATTGCGCCCGTCTTGATGACTTCCGCGATGCCCGCCGCCAGTTCGCGCTTCGGCAGCGTATCGAGCGCGCCGATATCCGCGATGACGGCCTGCGGCTGATAGAACGCGCCGATCATGTTCTTGCCGAGCGGATGATTGATGCCCGTCTTGCCGCCGACCGACGAATCCACCTGCGAAAGGAGCGTGGTCGGCACCTGGATGAACGGCACGCCGCGCATGTAGCACGCCGCTGCAAAACCGGTCATGTCGCCGATGACGCCGCCGCCGAGCGCGATGAGCGTCGTCTTGCGATCGGCGCGATCGGTCAGGAGCGCGTCGAAGATGATGTTGAGCGTTTCCCAGTTCTTGTGCGCTTCGCCATCGGGCAGGACGACGGTCGTCACATTCTTGCCGAGCGGTTCGAGCGCGGCGCGCAATGTATCGCCATAGAGCGGATCGACGGTCGTGTTGGTGACGATGGCCACCGACGAGCCCTTGATATGCGGCGCAAAAAGCTCCGTCCGCCCGATCAGCCCTGCACCGATATGAATGGGATAGGCGCGCTCGCCCAGTTCGACGTTGACTGTAATCATGGGGGACATTATGACTCGGCCGACTTGATGACGCCGGCCACCTCCAGTTGCATCAGGACCATGTTGACGAGCGCGTTGACGGTCGGCCGCCCGGTCTCCACGACGAAATGCGCGCACTCGTGATAGAGCGGATCGCGCGTTTTGAAGAGCGCTTCGAGCTTGCCGCGCGGGTCTTCGGTCTGAAGCAGCGGCCGGTTCTTGTCGCGGCGCGTGCGTTGCCAAAGGTCGTGCGGATTCGCGCGCAAATAGATGACGATGCCGCGATTCCTCAGATGTTCGCGATTCTCCTGCCGCAGCACCGCGCCGCCGCCCGTCGCGAGCACGATGCCGCTCTTCTGCGAAAGCTCGTCGATGACATTCGCCTCGCGCTGGCGGAATCCGTCCTCGCCTTCGAGTTCCCATATCACCGGGATGCGCGCGCCGGTACGCGCTTCGATCTCCAGATCGGAATCGATGAACGAGCGCTGCAGACGGCGCGCAACCGCACGGCCCACGGTGGTTTTACCCGCCCCCATGAGTCCGACGAAAAAGATGTTCGCGTTCGCGTGCCCTTCCTGCAACCTTGATCCTTTGACGATATGCAATTTGTTCGTGCGGCAGCTTAAGGGCAAACCGCCCGCTTTGTCGAGTCGCGCGCCCGGCCTCATCCCTTCGCCGCCACCACATGCGGCGTGATCAGGATGACCAGCTCGCTCTGCGACTTGCGCCGCGCGTCGTGACGGAACAGCCAGCCGATGATCGGCAGTTTCGACAGGCCCGGCACGCCGGTGACATCGACCCGTTCGTCTTCTGAATAGATGCCGCCGATCGCAACGGTCCCGCCGTCCTCGACTTCC
This sequence comes from Caballeronia sp. LZ016, assembly GCF_031450805.1. Taxonomy (NCBI): domain Bacteria; kingdom Pseudomonadati; phylum Pseudomonadota; class Betaproteobacteria; order Burkholderiales; family Burkholderiaceae; genus Caballeronia; species Caballeronia sp. LZ016. The sequence continues at coordinate 1,127,213 of NZ_JARTVY010000001.1, read as the reverse complement.
ACGCGCGTCTGCACGTGCTTCGTGTTGATGGCGGGTCCCGCCGCGGTCTGCTCGCCGACGCTGTCTTTCGCGACATCCAGATCGAGAATGACATGCCCGTGCGGCGTGATTTGCGGTTCGACCTCCAGTTTGAGCGCAGCGCGCCGAAACTGCACGCCCGAGACGCCATTGCCGACTTTCGCCTGATACGGCAGCTCCGTGCCCTGCTCGACGACCGCCTTCACCCGATCCGCCGTCACGACGCGCGGTCGCGAAACGATCTGTCCCCGCCCTTCGGATTCGAGCGCGCTCAGTTCGATATCGAGCAGCCGCGTAGCTTGCGCGGCGAAGAGCGTGAGCCCGGCGGTCGCGGCGTCGAAGCCGTTGACGGGCCGCGCCGACAGATCGTATACCACCCCGTCCTTGCCGCCCGCGACGCCGCGCGCCGAATCGCCGGTCGGCGCGACGCCCAGTTTGACGCCGAGATTGCGCGAAAGCCCCGTCTCGCCCTCGACGATTCGCGCTTCGATCATCACTTGCGGCGTCGGCCTGTCGATCGACGCGATGAGTTCGGCGATCTGCTGCACGCGAGCGTCGAGATCGGTGACGAAGAGAAGATTGGTCCGGGTGTCGGCAATGGCGGAGCCGCGCTTGGACAGCACGCGCTGCGTGCCCGAGCCGGTCAGCAGCTTGCGCACGTCTTCCGCGCGCGGATACCGCAACGTGAACGTGCGGCTCGCGAGCGGTTCGAGGTCTGCTGCGCGGGCGTGCGCCTCGTAGCGCAGCTTCTCGCGCGCCGCCAGTTCGGCGAGCGGCGCGACCCAGATCACGTTGCCGTGCTGCTCCATCGCGAGGCCGTTGACTTCGAGAAGCGTGTCGAACGCGCGCCGCCACGGCACCGCGACGAGATTGATCGATACCTGCCCGCGCACCTTCTCACTCGCGATGATGTTGAGGCCGGTGAAGCGCGCGAAGCCCTGCAGCGCGGCGCTCAGGTCCGCATTTTTCAGGTCGAGCGTGATCGGCTTGCCGTCGTCGGCCTTCTGCCCGCTGAGACGTTCGAGTTGCCGCAGCGGCACGGGCGGTCCTTCGAGCGGCTCGGGCTTGTCGGCGTTCGCGGAAGTCGTCGCCTCCGGCGGCGTCGATGGCGTCGGCGTGGGCGCCGGGGCCACCAGCGGCACCGCGTTTTCGAGCGCGAACTGGTCCGTCGGCAAGATGTCGAGCGATGCGGGCAGCGGCGGCAATAGCGCGACGGGCGCATCGCCGGCTTCCGCCGCGATTGCCGCACGCGCGACGATGACCGCTGCGAAGCTCATCGCGCGGAAGATGCATAGTGCCTTGCTCACTTGCGATCCTCCGCGAACGTCAGCGTGCGCGATGCGCCCTCGCCACTTGCAAGCTGTATCGCGCGGGGCTGCACGCGCTCGAGCCGCTCGTCGCCGATCTTCTGCCCCGGTTCGTAATGCTCGACGTTCTTCGCGCTCTGCACGAGCGCCATCGCGCGATGGCGCGCCACCATCGTGCCGACGAGCAGCATGCCCGCATCGCGTGCGAGACCGGTTGCACCGTCCTTGCCGAACGGATCGACGATGAACGCGTTCGTGCGTGCGGGCTCCGAAAGCGGAACGGCCGGCAGCGTGTCGTGGATGCGTAGCGTCGCGTCGACCGTCACCGCGCCGGCCTGACGCTTGATCTGCACGGCCTCGGGCACGATCAGGCGCGGCAGACCGGCGAGCGCTTCCAGAAAGCGGCGCACTTCGGGAAACGCGCCCTCCGCGCGGAAAGTCAGCGCGCGTTGCGTCGCGGGCGGGGTTGCGGGTTGCGCCGAATCGCGCGAACGGCCTTTCGCCGCCGATTGCGGTTCGATCTCCGTCACGCGCAACCCGCTCTGCGCGGCGAGTGCCGCCACGGCGTGGAGCGCATCGGCGGCGGTCCACGTTGCCGGCGCCAGGCTGGTGGCCGCGGCCCGCGCCCGCAGTTCCGGCAGTGTCGCGACGATCGTGCGGGCATCGTCGGCCTTGCGCTGGGTGGCGGCGAGCGCGGTGCGGGCCGCATCGCGCTGGTTCAGGCCGGACGCGAGCCAGCCTTCGAGGCCGAGCGGGAAGACACATGCGAAAAGCGCGAACGCCGTGAAAGCGGTACGGCGCGCCGACCACTCGTGCAGCGGTCGAAGGATCGGCTTGCGACCGCGTTCGCGGGGACGCGCGCGCCCGGGGAGAGTCATCGTCAGCGTGTTCATTGCGGGTTCCTTTTGTTCGATGTCCGGAAGTTCATTGGGGCTTCCCCCTTCGCAGACGCTTTGGCCGGTGCCGCGACAGTCTTCTGCCCGGCCGCCTCATAGCGCACGAGCGCCGTGAATTCATACCGATCGATCGCCGGCGCGACGGCATCCCGCTTAACGGACGGCCTCGTTTCCGCGCGCCGCTTCATCTCCACGACCTCCACCGATTGCACGCCGCGCAGGTTCTCCAGCCTCTTGAGCCAGCGCGCCGCCGTCTGCGAATCGGGCGCGAGCGCGGCGAGCTCGACTTCGTCGGCCCGTTGCGTAACGCGTTGCAAGACGACATCGGTGCGCGGGGGTGCATCGGCGAGCGCTTCCAGCAGCGCGAGAAACCGGTTGCGCGGTACGGCGAGCGGTTGCGCGGCTTCACGCGCCCGGCGTCGCTCGGCCTCGACGCGAAGCAGACGCGCGTGCTCGTCCAGTGCCGCGTTCGACGCGCGCAGTGTCGCGTCCAGCGCGATACGCCGGTCATCGAGACGCATGCGTTCGAACGCGTCCCAGCCGGCGACGCTTCCGACAGCCGCGCATCCGGCCAGACTCGCGACGGCCAGGATCGCGAGCCGCTGCCGCCGCAGCGCACGACGCTTGCGCGACCGATGCGGCAGCAGATTGAAGCCGTCGGCGATGGCGGCGCTCGTCATTGCAGCACCTCGCGCAAGGCGAGCCCGAAGGCGGTGGCGAAGAGCGGCGAGTGCTTCATCGCGGCATCGATGTCCGACGCGCCGTTGCAATACGGCGCGGATTCGAACGGCAGCGCGGGACAGCCGAACATTCTGGCGAGCGCGGGCAGCGGAAGGCCCGCGTTTGCCAGCAATTGCGTCTGGCCGCCGACGTACGCGCAATCGACGGGCGTCGTCTCGCCCGCCAGATGGCACAGCGCGTCGGTGATGCTCGCGTATTCCGGCGCGGGATAACGCGCTTCGCTCTCGACCTCGCCGGCGTTCACGACCCATCCGTGCAGCCCCGAGCTTTCGAGCCAGCAGACGAGATAGCGCGCGTCGGCATCCAGTTCGACGCGGCCCGAATGACGCATCGCACGCAGAGCCGCAGCCGGCTCACCGTCGATGGCGCATAACGCGACGCCCGCCGACGCCGCTGTTTCGACGCGCGCCTCGACGTGCCGTCGCGCGGTCGCGGCAATGGTGACGTGCGCATTTCCGTCGTCGCGAGCCTCGACGGACCAGTCGACCGCGAGCGCGCCGCGCTCCATGCCCGCGGCGCGCTCGGCTTCGGCGAGCACCGCCGGCTCCAGCAGGCCGCACGGATCGCTGCCGATGTCCGACACGTCCGTCTGACGCGCTTCGATAAGCCGCGCGAGCGGAACGCGCGTCGTGAGCGTCGCCGACGCCGGCAGCCCCATCGAGCAGCGCAGCGCACGCCATGCGCCGTTCTGCGGCATGCGTTCGACCGCTTCGCGCAGCGCCGCAGCGACGGCGGCGCGATCGACGAAATCGCCGCCGACGACCGCACCGGCCGCTATCGGCACCGCATCCAGATGCTCGACGCACACGGTCGAATCCCGCTTCAGCCGCCGGCTGAGAACCGCGAGCCGCACCGCGTCCTCGCTCACGTCGATACCCGCCGCGAACCGGCGCGTAGCCGTCAGTACCGTGCCGCGCAGGGCGCTTTCGTTCTTCATGTCCACTCCTTCTTTCACTCGCGCGCCGAAACATTCGCGCGCTTTCGATGCAGGAATTCTCGTGAAGGCGGCGCGCGGCGAACATTCGGCCGAATGGCTAACGCAAGCGATGACACGATGTTTTCGCGGAGCATCGCGCGTATCTTGGCGATAGGAAAACGGCGCGGGATGCATCGGACTGTTGCCCGAGTGCCTAGGAAAATCCCGAAACCCGGACGGCTATAATCCCGGGACTGTTTTTGGTGGTGCTATGCAATCCTCTTCCCCGACTCATCCGCCGGCCACGCCGCCCGAAGGCCAGAAAAAGCCTCGACGCTCGTGGTTCAAGCGGCTCCTCCTAGGCTCTCTCGTCAGCGTTTTCGCGCTGATCGTGTGCATTGCGCTCGTGTTCGGCTATGCGCTCGTCGTCGCGATGCCGAACCTGCCCTCGCTCGATGCGCTGACCGACTATCGGCCGAAAGTGCCGCTGCGCATCTACACGGCGGATCACGTGCTGATCGGCGAATTCGGCGAGGAACGCCGCAGCGTCGTGCGTATTCAGGACGTGCCGGATCGCCTGAAGAAAGCCGTGCTCGCAATCGAAGACGCGCGTTTCTACGATCACGGCGGCGTCGATGTCATGGGCATTCTGCGCGCGGGATCGGTTGCACTCTCGAACGGACACGCATCGCAGGGCGCGAGCACGATCACCATGCAGGTCGCGCGAAACTTCTTCCTGTCGAGCGAAAGGACGTACACGCGCAAGATCTACGAGATGCTGCTCGCCTACAAGATCGAGCGCGCGCTCACGAAAGATCAGATTCTCGAGGTGTACATGAATCAGATCTATCTCGGCCAGCGTGCGTACGGTTTCGCGAGCGCGGCGCGCGTCTATTTCGGCAAGGACCTGAAGGACATCACGCTTGCTGAAGCGGCGATGCTCGCGGGGCTGCCGAAGGCGCCGTCGGCGTATAACCCGGTCGTGAATCCGAAGCGCGCGAAGGTCCGGCAGGAGTACATCCTTCAGCGCATGCGCGAGCTGAACTTCATCACGCAGGAAGAGTACGACCAGGCGGCGAAACAGCCGCTCATCGTGAAGGGACAAGGGCGCGAGTTCAGCGTCCACGCGGAATACGTCGCGGAAATGGTGCGTCAGATGATGTACGCGCAATATCGCGAAGAAGCCTATACACGCGGCCTGAACGTCGTGACGACGATCGATTCCGCCGACCAGGACGCCGCCTACCGCGCGCTGCGCAAGGGCCTGATGGACTACGAACGGCGTCACGGGTATCGCGGGCCGGAAGGCTTCATCGACCTGCCGTCGGACCCGGACGACCGCGAGCAGGCCATCGACGACGCGCTCGCCGAGCATCCGGACAACGGCGAAATCGTCGCGGCCGTGGTGACGTCGGCAAGTCCCAAGGAAGTGAAGGCGAGCTTCATCGACGGCAACGTGGCCACCATCACCGGCAACGATCTGCGCTTCGTCGCGAACGCGCTTTCCCCGCGCGCGCAGCCGAACCAGCGCATTCGTGCGGGTGCGATCGTGCGTCTCGTCAAAGGCGACGACGGCGACTGGTCCATCACGCAACTGCCGCAAGTCGAAGGCGCGTTGATTTCGCTCGTGCCGCAGGACGGCGCGATCCGCGCGCTCGTCGGCGGGTTCGACTTCAACAAGAACAAGTTCAACCACGTCACCCAGGCGTGGCGTCAGCCGGGCTCGAGCTTCAAGCCGTTCATCTATTCGGCATCGCTCGAGAAGGGTTTGTCGCCGGCGACGATCATCAACGACGGCCCGCTCTTCTTCAGCGCCGCCGAAACGGGCGGTCAGGCGTGGGAGCCGAAGAACTACGGCGGCGGCTTCGACGGCCCGATGAGCATGCGCACCGCGCTGCAGAAGTCGAAGAACATGGTGTCGATCCGCATCCTGAACAACATCGGCACGAAGTACGCGCAGCAGTACATCACGCGCTTTGGCTTCGATGCCGACCGTCATCCGGCGTATCTGCCGATGGCGCTCGGCGCGGGTCTGGTGACGCCGCTGCAGATGGCTTCGGGTTACGCGGTCTTTGCGAACGGCGGCTATCGCGTGAATCCGTATCTGATCGCCGATATCACCGATCCGCGCGGCGCGGTGGTGTCGCATCCGCAGCCGCTCGTCGCGCAGGACAGCGCGCCGCTCGCCATCCCGCCGCGCAACGCGTACGTGATGAACAGCCTGCTGCAAAGCGTCGCGCAGCACGGCACGGCCGCGAAGACGAATCAGCTGAAGCGCGGCGACCTGGCCGGCAAGACCGGCACGACCAACGATTCGCGCGACGCGTGGTTCGCCGGTTATCAGCGTTCGCTGGTCGCAATTGCTTGGATTGGCTACGACAATCCGCGCAGCCTCGGCGACCGGGAAACCGGCGGCGGCCTCGCGCTGCCCGTGTGGATGGAGTACATGGGCCGCGCGCTGCAAGGCGTGCCCGAGTACAAGCCGATGATGCCGCCCGATGTGAAGTCGCTCGGCGGCGAGTTGTACTACGACGACATGACGCCGGGCCACGGCTTCATCGCGACGATCGGCGTCAGTCAGGCGCCGCCACACGACGGCGTGTCCGGCGTGACCGCGCCGACGCCCGATGTCGGCGAGCAGGAAAAGCAGGACATCATGAATCTGTTCAAGGGTCAGTGACCCTTCGTCACACGGCCTGCTTTCCCCTCACCTCACGAGCCGGTCACGCTAAAAAGCAGATCGGCTCGCCTGCCTGCTCGGTCGAATACTTGCTCAGCGCAGCGAAGAACTCGCTGTCGTCGCGGGTGTCGCGCCACTGACCATCGACGTATTTGTAGTGGAATCCGCCCGCCTTCGCCGCGAGCCAGATTTCGTGCTTGGGCGGCTGCAAGTTGACGATCACCTTCGTGCGATTCTCGAATTCCAGCGTCAGCACGTTGCCGCTTCGCTCGAACTCGATGTCGGCTTCGGCCGTGTCCACATCGCGCTCGATCGCGGTCAGCACGGCCTCCGCCAACGTCAGGTATTCCTGGTCTGTCATGCTAAACTCCATCGATTCTATGTACAGGGACGGTCATGCGAGTTGTTTTCAGGATGAGCGCGATTGTAGCGGCTGTCAGCGTTTGCGCCGCAGCGACAGTCACGCTCGGCGGTTGTGGGCAACGCGGTCCGCTTTATCTTCCCGTCGTGCCTCCCATGCCGCAGCGTCCTGACAACCTGCAGGATACGCCGCCTTCCGACGTGACTCCGAGCGACGAAACCGCATCTGGCGCAAGCAAGGCTCGCGCATCGTCGGACGTCACCGGCGACATTCCCGATACGTCCGGCGAAGCGCTCTCGCTCGCGCCCGAGACGAATCTGAAATCGACGCCCGCCGCACCGAAAGCGGCCTCGTCCGCGTACTGACAGCAAGCCTGTGCGCCCTCCGGCGCATCCCCGACCCGTTTCCACCCACGCCCACGCATGAGTGATTCCGCATTCCATTATGTCGACGGCGCACTCCACGCCGAAGGCGTTTCCGCCGCGTCGCTCGCGCAGCAGTTCGGCACGCCGCTCTACGTCTATTCCCGCGATGCCCTGACGCGCGCTTATCGCGCTTACGCCGATGCGTGCGCCGGCCGACGCGCGACCGTGCACGTCGCGGTGAAGGCCAACAGCAATCTCGCCGTCCTCAACGTGTTCGCGCGTCTCGGAGCGGGCTTCGATATCGTGTCGTCGGGCGAACTCGCGCGCGTGCTCGCCGCAGGCGGCAAGGCACAGAACACGGTGTTCTCGGGCGTCGGCAAGACGGCCGCCGAGATGCGCGAAGCACTCGAGGCCGGCGTGAAGTGCTTCAACGTGGAATCGATTCCCGAACTCCATGCGTTGAATGAAGTGGCGAAGTCGCTCGGAACGCGCGCACCCGTTTCCTTGCGTGTGAATCCGGACGTCGACGCGAAGACGCATCCCTACATTTCCACGGGGCTGAAGTCGAACAAGTTCGGTGTGGCGTTCAGCGACGCGCGCGCGACCTACCGCGCCGCCCACGCGATGGCGAATCTGGACGTCGTCGGCATCGACTGCCACATCGGCTCGCAGATCACGGAGATCAGCCCGTATCTGGACGCGCTCGACAAGCTGCTCGAACTCGTCGCGCAGATCGAAGCGGACGGCATGAGCATTCGTCACGTGGATGTCGGCGGCGGTCTCGGCATCACGTACGACAACGAGACTCCGCCGGATATCGGCGACTTCGTGCGCACACTGCTCGATCACATCGAGAAGCGCGGCCACGGTCAGCGCGAAGTGTATTTCGAGCCGGGGCGCTCGCTCGTGGGCAATGCGGGAGTGTTGCTGACGCGCGTGGAATATCTGAAGCCGGGCGAGGAGAAGAACTTCGCCATCGTCGATGCCGCGATGAACGATCTCGCGCGCCCCGCGATGTACGAGGCGTTTCATCGCATCGTGCCGGTGGCGAAGCGCGATGCCGCCGCGCACCGATACGACGTGGTCGGCCCGGTCTGCGAAAGCGGCGACTGGCTCGGGCGCGATCGCGATCTGGCCGTCGAACCGGGTGATCTGCTCGCCATCTGCTCGGCGGGCGCGTACGGCTTCGTGATGAGCTCCAACTACAACACCCGCCCGCGCGCCGCCGAGGTCATGGTGGACGGTGAGCGCGTCTGCGTCGTGCGCGAGCGCGAAACGGTGAAAGCGCTGTTCGCCGGGGAATCTATCCTGCCGGACTGATCTTCTTTACCCGGTAGACCAGGAACGAAGGCGACGCTCGAACAAGCGTCGCCTTTTTTCATGCGCGCGCGGATCTCGCCCGGAGCCAGGCAATCAGACGCCAGCCCAACAACACGATCACGATTGCGCCGTAAATCTTCGGCAGCTCGAAGTCGTGCTTGCCGGCTTTCATCCACCAGAAATGCAGGATGGCGAGCGCCGCGATCAGATAGATCGTTCGGTGCAGCGTTTGCCACCGGCGGCCGAGCTGTCTCACCATCGCCTTGGGGGAAGTCGCCGCGAGCGGAATCAGCAGCAGGAACGCCGCGAAGCCGACCGTGATGAACGGCCGCTTGCCGATGTCCTTCAGCACCTCCGTGAGGTCGAACCACTTGTCGAACCAGATGTACGTCGTGAAGTGCAAGACGGCAAAGAAGAACGCGTATAGCCCGATCATGCGGCGAAAGCGCACGAGCGCGGTCACGCCCGTCAGGCGGCGCAGCGGCGTGACGGCGAGCGTGATGCAAAGATAGACGAGCGTCCAGAGCCCGGTCGAACGCGTGATGAATTCGATCGGATTCGCGCCCAGCCCCGACGTCAAGCCGAGGACGACGATGCGCGCCAGCGGATAGAGCATCGCGACGAAAACCGCTACCTTTGCGGGCGCGATCCAGTTTCGAGTCTGCGGCGCGGCGGCCGCTGCGCGTTTCAGCTTTATTTCGGATGCGGTCGGCATGATTCAGAAGTTCTTCTTGAGGTCCATGCCCTGATACAACGACGCGACCTGGTCGCCGTATCCGTTGAACATCAGCGTCTTGCGCTTCGGCGAAAAGAAGCCGTCCTCGCCGATGCGCCGCTCCGTCGCCTGACTCCAGCGCGGGTGATCGACCTTCGGATTCACGTTCGAATAAAAGCCGTATTCGCTCGGCGCATAGCTGTTCCAGCTCGTCGGCGGCTGCTTCTCCACGAAACGGATTTTCACCAGCGACTTGGCGCTCTTGAAGCCGTATTTCCACGGCACGATGATCCGCACCGGCGCGCCGTTCTGGTTCGGCAGCACTTCGCCGTACAGCCCGAAGGTCAGGAGCGTGAGCGGGTTCATCGCCTCGTCCATGCGCAGTCCTTCGGAGTACGGCCAGTCGAGGATCGGCGTCGAGAGTCCGGGCATCTGCGAGGAATCGGCAAGACTGATGAACTGCACGTACTTCGCGTTGCCCGTCGGCTCCGCGCGCTTGATCAGTTCCGACAGCGACACGCCGATCCACGGAATCGCCATCGACCAGCCTTCGACGCAGCGCAGCCGATAGACGCGTTCCTCGAGCGGCGCGAGCTTGAGCAGTTCGTCGATGTCATACACCTTCGGGTTCCTGATCGCGCCTTCGACCGACACTTTCCACGGCCGCGGACGAAGCGTGCCCGCGTGCTGCGCCGGATCGCTCTTGTCGGTGCCGAACTCGTAGAAGTTGTTGTACGTCGTGATGTCCTTGAGCGACGTCGGCTTGTCGAGCGCGACGAATTTCGCATTCGTCTTTGCCGCCAGCTTCTGTCCTTTGGCATCCGGTGACGTCAGCGTCGCGTGAGCGATACCGCTCGCGCCGGCGAGACCCGTCGCGGCGAGCGCGCCCATCGAGCGCAACACGCGCCGCCGATTTTCGAACACGTGCCGTGGCGTGATCTCGCTGCTGTCGATGTCGTCGCCGTAAAGCGCGCCATTTCGTTTGATCCACATGAGGATGACTCCTTTTGCATGGGTGCTTACCGGTGCAAACAGCACGGCCGGTGCCCGTATTCCACGTTAGAACGAAAAAAAACCGCCAGCGCGATGCGTGGCGGTTTTTTCCTTCGATGCGGCCGGATCAGAGCTTGCCGTAGCTGTGCAAGCCGGACAGGAACATGTTGACGCCGAGGAACGCGAACGTCGTCACGACGAGGCCCGTTAGCGCCCACCATGCCGCCGCTGCGCCGCGCAGTCCCTTCATCAGCCGCATGTGCAGCCAGGCCGCATAGTTCAGCCAGACGATCAGCGCCCACGTTTCCTTCGGGTCCCAGCTCCAGTAGCCGCCCCACGCTTCCGCCGCCCACAGCGCGCCGAGAATCGTGGCGATGGTGAAGAACGCGAAACCGACGGCGATCGACTTGTACATGACGTCGTCGAGCACTTCGAGCGACGGCAGGCGGTCGGCGAACACGCCGCGCTGCTTCGCCAGATACGCGACGGCAACCATCGCCGAGAGCGCAAAGCTGCCGTAACCGATGAAGTTCGCCGGCACGTGGATCTTCATCCACCAGCTCTGCAGCGCCGGGACGAGCGGCTGAATCTGCTGCGCGTCGCGGGCGATCGAATACCACATCAGGAAGCCGACCGCTGCGCTGATCACGAGCAACACGAAAGCGCCCATCTGGCGGGTCGCGTAATGCTGCTCGTAATAGAGATAGAACAGCGACGTAATCAGGCAGAACAGCACGAACACTTCGTACAGGTTCGAAATCGGAATATGGCCGACATCGCTGCCGATCATGTACGACTCGTACCAGCGCACCATGAGACCGGTGAAGCCCATCAGCACCGCGACCCAGGTCATGCGCGAACCGATCGCGCCGCCCGTCTGCGAGCGCGTCAGCAAGCCGATCCAGTAGAACAGCGTCGCGAGAATGAAAAGCGCGCTCATCCACAGAATGGCGGATTGGCTCGACAGGAAATACTTGAGGAAGAAATTGGTGTCCGCGCGCGCGAGGTCGTGCTGATAAAGCTGAATGGACGACAGCGCCAGCACCGCGATGAACGCGATCAGCAGGCGCACCGGCTTCCAGCGCCAGCCGAGGACGACGAACGTGGGCACCGCGCCGATCAGCACCGCCATGTCGTACACATCCATGTACGTGTGATAGCGGTTGAGTGCGAAGCCCGCGCCCGCGACCATCGCGAGGGCGAAAAGCCAGTCGAGCGCGCCGAGCTTGCGGAAGAACGGACGATCGTCGAACACGAGAGCGTCGGGGAGGCCCGATGCCGGACGTTCCGTCTTGGCGGAGGCGTGGGAGGAAGTCTGTATGAGGTCCATGATCTTACCGTGATGAAACTTCCGAGCTGGCAGCTTCGGATGTCGATTGCGACGAGGCGGCGACGGGCGCGTTCGCCGCAGCGGGATCCAGCGGCGATGCGCCGAGCGCCGCCGCCACCGTCGCGCGCGTGCGCTCGAACTCCTTCTCGAAGTCGAGCGTGCGGCGTGCGGTGGACATCGCCATCAGGACGTTCGCGCCGCCCTGCCCTGTATCTTTGAGCCAGAACCAGAGCCGGCGTTCGCGCACGTAAAACATCGCGAAAATGCCGACCACCAGCAGGAGGCTGCCAAGATACACCACTTTTTTACCCGGCGCGCGCGTCAGCTGGAATACCGAAGCCTGGATCTGCTTGAAGGTATCCAGTTGCAGGAAGACGGGAGAACCGTACAGAAAGCTGTCGGAAAGCGCGTTGATGGACGCCTGAACGAACGCCGTGCTTTTCTCGTCGATCTTCGCGGCGGGCAGGCCGTTCTGCTCGCGGGAAATCTGCCAGACGTCCCACATCGCGCCTTCGAGCATGCGCATCAGGAGGCCCGCGGCTTTCTCCTGTTCGCCCTTCGGCACTGAACGGTCGATGAACGCCGCAATGCTCTGAAAGCCGCCAATCATCTGCGGATTGGCCGTCGCCGCGCCGTTCTCGTCTGCACCGGCGAAGAGGTTCAGCACGCGGATCGCGCTTTCCTCGAGGTGCTTTTGCATGTCCGTATTCGTCTGCGGCACCGAGCGCAGCGCGAAGCGGTGCGCCGCTTCGGCGCGCGTCGCGGGCGTCGCGAGCGCGGCGCGCAGTTCCATCCACTGCTTGACCGAGCCTTGCTCGTCGGCGGGAATGCGCAAATAGCGGAACGAATCGTTCGGGCTCGTGCGCATGCCGGCGAGGAACATTCGCTGGCCACCGACATCGACCGGCAGCATGTAGTTGCTGTATTCGCGCGCCTGGCCATCCGTGCCGCGCACCTTGTACTGCACCGATGGTCCGACGTTGCGCAAATCGGTCGGTTTCGACGTTTTCGCGCCGGAGCCCAGGCGCTCGTCGAACGCATCGCGCAGTGTGTCCTTCTTGCCGACGCCGCGTGCGTCCGGCGTGCCGCTGCCGTCCGTCATGTTTTCGACGTTGATCGCGCGGAAGTCCGTGAACTCGACGGTTTCGCCTTTGGCTGCCGCGAACTGCGCGCCGATGGGCGCCGTGCCGCCGATGGCGCCGTTGACCGGCGCCGTCTTCGCGCTGCCCCCGGCCATCGGCCACGCGGTCATTTCCAGCTTCGAGCCGCCGTCCTGGAAGCTCGACTGATAGATCGACACGCCTTCATACGTGAACGGCTTGTTCACTTCGATGCGCGCCGGGATACGCTTGCCGGTCTTGTGATCGATCACGACGATATCGCTCGCGAAAAGCTTCGGCATGCCGGTCGAGTAGTAATCGACGATGAACTTGTCGAGCTGGATCGAGAACGGCAGGTCCTGAATGATCGAGCCGTCCTGCTGATTCAGAATCGCGGTGCCGACATACTGGCCTTCCGGCACCCACGCATAGCCACGGAACGTCGGGTTCGACGTGGACAGGCGATGTTCGGCGGGAATGTCGTTGATGACGGCATTGGTGTTGATCGGCGTCTTGTCGAAGAGCCACATCTGCAGCTTGATCGGCAAGTTGCTGTCGAGCAGCCCGCCGATGCAGATGACGACGATCGCCAGATGCGCCGAGATATAGCCGATCTTGGTGAGCGCGCCCCGCTTGCCCGCGATCAGCGTCGCGCCGTTGTCCGTCTCGCGCCGAACGAAGCGGTAGCCCATCTTCGCGCTCAGGCGTTCGAGCGTCGCGGCCGTCTGCGCGCGATCCACTGCGACCACGAACTCGCCCTTGTGATGAAACGCGCGCAGGCTGCCTTCGTGCACGCGATCTTTCCAGCTCTTGATGTCCGCAATCATCTTCGGGCCATTGCGCAACACGCACAGCGACACCGAGATCACGAGAAAGATCAGGATCAGCATGAACCACCACGCGCTGTACACGGTGTAGAGGCTCAGACCCCGGAAGATGTCCGCCCAGAACGGGCCGAACTGATTGACGTAGTTCGGGTAAGGGTCGTCTTGCGTGAGCACCGTCCCGATGATGCTTGCGATCGCCAGCACGACCAGCAAGGCGATGGCGAAGCGCATCGAACTGACGAGTTCGACGAAATGCCTGATGACGCGGCGGCTCGACTTCGACTGCATACCCGATGTGGTGACGCTCATTCAAACTCCGGCTGACAGCAAAAAAGGGTGGAGACGCCAACGGTCTGACCGACCGACGTCCCACCCTTTTCTTGTTCTCGCACCGGCCTTCGTGGGCCGGCTTCGTATCGTAGTATGGGCGATTCCCCGCTTTCGTGCTCCTTCGCGGGAACCGCTGGACGCTGCGTGCTGCGTTAATGCAATCCGGCGATGTAATCCGCTACCGCTTTCATCTCGGCATCGTTGAGGCGAGACGAGATGGCGTGCATCGGCTCACTGTTGTTGCGCGTGCCCTGCGCGAAGGCGTTCAACTGTGCGGCGGTGTAATCGCCCCACTGTCCCGACAGTCGCGGATATTGCACCGGGATACCCATGCCCGTTGCCCCGTGACACGCCGCGCACGCCGGTACGCCTTTGTCCGCGATGCCGCCACGGTAGATCTTCTGGCCGAGCGCGACGGTGTTCTTGTCACGCGCGAAGTTGGGCTTGGCCTTTTGCGAAGCGAAGTAAGCGGCGACGTTGACCATGTCTTGATCCGTCAGCGCGCTCGCGATGCCCGTCATGATCGGATTGTTGCGCGCCGGCGCTTTCGCGCCCGGCTGCGTCTTGTAGTCCTTCAACTGCTTGACGATGTATTCCGCGTGCTGGCCCGCGAGTTTCGGAAACGCAGCGCCGGCGCTGTTGCCGTCCGCCGCGTGACACGCGGCGCAGACCTGCGTGGCGATGGCCTGCCCTCTCGCCACATCGGGCTTGGCCGGCTGAGCAGGCTCCGCCGCGTTCACCGATACCCCGAACCCACTCAAACTCGCACCAAAACCGAAAGCCGCCGCTGCCTTGAGCACCACCAGAGACCTGTACAGTCGGTTCATTCGCGTACCCTGTTTTTCGTCTTGTGAGAATGTGAGGTTCTGCAAAAACGACGGCAACCGGACATGCCGCAAGATACCCGAACGAAAGAGCGTCAAGAACGCCCTGAAAACCGTCTCGCTCCTTGATGGGTGGCCCCTGCGGCCTTGGGTCTTACGCCCTGCGGGTCATTAAGAAACCGTCGTATTGTACAATAACCCGCTACACGCAAAGACGCCAGTCGGGGCATGCCCAGTATTTGCCGGGGTTCTCAAGGCTTCAGTCATCGCCTCTCTCTCGATCGCCCGCCAATGTCATTTCTGCTCCATCAAGCTCGCTTCTTCACCACCGTCAATCATCTGCGCGACCTTCCGCCGACGCCGCAGCCGGAAATCGCGTTTGCCGGACGCTCGAATGCGGGGAAATCGACCGCGATCAACATTCTCTGCAATCAGAAGCGGCTCGCGTTCGCCAGTAAGACACCGGGCCGCACGCAGCATATCAATTACTTCTCCGTCGGCCCGAAGGATGAGCCTGCCGCGCATCTCGTCGATTTGCCGGGCTACGGCTACGCAGAAGTGCCGGGCGCGGCCAAGGCGCATTGGCAGCAATTGCTCTCCACTTATCTGCAAAGCCGCGCGCAGCTACGCGGCATGATCCTGATGATGGATTCGCGCCGTCCGTTGACCGAACTGGACCGCATCATGGTCGACTGGTTCGCGCCGACCGGAAAGCCGATCCACGCGCTCCTCACAAAATGCGACAAATTGACGCGACAGGAAATGACTAACGCACTGCGATCGACGCAGAAGGCGTTCGGTGAGTACAAGACGGCGGGGTATCGGGGCGAACTCAGCGTGCAGCTTTTCTCGGCGCTCAAGCGCACGGGTCTCGACGAAGCGCATGAACTGATCGAAAGCTGGCTGATCCCCGAGCAGGCCGCATCCGACGACGCGGCAGAGTGACCGACGCGACCGACGCCATCGCAATTCGAGCGCGAGCCGGCATAAAAAAACCCGCCGCATAACGGCGGGTCAACAGCCTAATCGAATAACGATTGGCGCCCGCTCAGGGAGGAGAAGCGGGGAGCGCGGCGCAAGCGCGTTGCTCGATCGGTATGATATACCATTGTCTCAAAACGTTACCGCGACGCGGACGGGCTTGTCGCATAGGGCTGTCACGCACGCGAGCAACGTTTCCGATCTTCCTCCGAAGCACATCACATCGAGTCACGTCATGAGTTTCTATCCCCATCATCGTCCGCGCCGCATGCGCCGCGATGACTTCTCGCGCCGCATGATGCGCGAAAACATCCTCACCACGAACGACCTGATCTACCCGGTTTTCATCGTCGAAGGCACGAATGAGCGGCAGTCGATTCCGTCGATGCCCGGCGTCGAGCGCACGTCCGTCGATCTGCTGATGAAGGTCGCCGAACAATGCGTCGAACTGGGCGTGCCGGTGATGTCGCTGTTTCCGGCGATCGAGCCGTCGCTGAAGACGCCCGATGGCCGCGAAGCGACCAATCCCGAAGGTTTGATTCCGCGCGCCGTGCGCGAACTCAAGAAGAATTTTCCGACGCTCGGCGTGCTCACCGATGTCGCGCTCGACCCCTACACGAGCCACGGCCAGGACGGCGTGCTGGATGACGAAGGCTACGTGAAGAACGACGAAACGAGCGAGATTCTCGTCGAGCAGGCGCGCACGCAGGCCGAAGCCGGCGTGGATATCGTCGCGCCGTCGGACATGATGGATGGCCGCATCGGCGCGATCCGCGAGATGCTCGAAAGCGACGGCCACATCCACACGCGCATCATGGCGTATGCCGCGAAGTACGCGTCCGCGTTCTACGGCCCGTTCCGCGACGCGGTCGGTTCGGCGGCGAATCTGGGCAAGGGCAACAAGATGACCTACCAGATGGACCCGTCGAATTCCGATGAAGCGATGCGCGAAGTGCGAATGGACATCGAGGAAGGCGCAGACATGGTGATGGTCAAGCCGGGCATGCCGTATCTGGATATCGTGCGGCGCGTGAAGGACGAGTTCCGCTTCCCGACGTACGCATATCAGGTCAGCGGCGAATACGCGATGATCAAGGCCGCCACCCAGAACGGCTGGCTCGACCACGACAAGGCGATGATGGAATCGTTGCTTGCGTTCAAGCGCGCGGGCGCAGATGGCGTGTTGACCTACTTCGCGCTCGATGCGGCGCGCATTCTGCGGGCATCGAAGTAAGGTTCTGCGCGGCTGATGCAGAAAGGGCGATGCTTCGCGGCATCGCCCTTTTTTATCCATTCGACGGACTGAGTTTGTCGAGGCTCTTGAGAAACTTGTCCGCCGATTCATAACCGACGACCCGCGCCACCTCGTTGCCCTTTTCATCGAAGAAGATGATGCCGGGCGGGCCGAACAGCTTGAAGCGCTTGAGAAGGAACTGATCGTCGGCGTTGTTCGCGGTGACGTCCGCACGCAGCAAGTTCAACTGCGAGAGTCGCGCCTGGACGCGCGCATCCGAGAACGTCAGGCTCTCCATTTCCTTGCAGGACACGCACCAGTCTGCGTAGAAATCGAGCATCGCGGGACGCGCGGCCGCTTTTACTGCCGAATCCAGTTCAGCCGATGTCCGCACCGGGGCGAAGACCGGGCCCTGGTTCGGCGCACCCTGCGCGCCGGATGCGCCGCTGCGCGAGGCCAGCACCGCCAATGGACGCAGCGGGTCGGTCGAGCCTGCCGCCAGGCCAACGAGAAGCGTCGCGGCCCACACGGCGAGCGCCGCGCCGAGTCCGCGTCCCAGGCGCTTCCAGACATTTGCCGGCGTTGCCGCGCCACGCCCGAACACACCGAGCGACGCAGCGGCAATCAGCAGCCACAGCGCACTCAGCAACATCCGCGCGACGCCGCCGATTACCGGCCAAACGATCCACAACGCCGCAGCAAGCAGCACGACGCCGAAGAACACCTTCACGCTGCCCATCCAGGCGCCTGCGCGCGGCAGTATCGAGCCGGCGCCCAGTCCGATGACGAGCAAGGGCACGCCGAGGCCGATGCCCATGGCAAAGAGCGCCGCGCCGCCAAGCACCGCATCGCCGGTATGCGCGATGAACGCCAGCACCGCGAAGAGGGGCGCCGTCATGCACGCGCCCACGACGAGCGCAGACAACGCGCCCATCGCGGCGACCGCGGCGAACTTGCCGCCGGGGCGCTTTTGCGACGCCTCGTTCACGCTGCTCTGCCACCGCTCGGGCAACGCGATATCGACACCTGAAATCAGCGCGATAGCGAAGACCGCGAGCAGCACGCCGAAAGCCCCGAGCACCCACGGGTTCTGCAGCCAGGCGCCGAGACTCTGGCCGACCAGCGCCGCCGCCACACCGAGCACGGTGTAGACGAGCGCCATGCCGACGACATAGCACGCCGAAAGCGAAAAACCGCGCGCGCGCGTCACGCGCGCACCTTCGCCGACGATGATCGCGGACAGAATCGGGATCATCGGGTATGAGCACGGCAGCAGACTCAACACCATCCCCGCGACGAAATACAGGCCCACGACTGCGAAGAAGCCGCCGCCTTCGAGCATGGACTGGGCGTAATCGGCGCTCGTCGCGCGATCGAACCATGACAGGGATGCATCGGCGGCCGAGGGCGTCGAAGGCGACGCGCCCGCTGCTTGCAACGCCGCGCCCTTCACGCGATACGTGCGCTCCATCGGCGGATAGCAGATGCCCTTTTCAGCGCAACCCTGCGACGTTACCGCGAGTTCGAACGGCCCCTTGGCTTGTGCGACGGGGATACGAATGACCAGTTCGCCGCGATACGTCTCAACGTCCTTGTTGAACGTCTGATCGAAGTGGACTTTTCCGGCCGGCAACTGCGCCGCGCCAATGGTGGCGTCGCCGCTCTTCACCCCGAAGGCGAATCGCTCGCGGTACATGTAATAGCCGTCGGCAATCTTGTATCGCACGTCGACTTCGCCTGGCTGCTCGGAGGCGCTGAACTTGAAAGCGGCGGCGGGATCGAGAAATTCGTCGTCTGCGCGCGCCGCACCGATGACGGCACAGCACAACATCAACAGGACGAACGCGCCGAAGACACGAAGCGCGGCGCTACGGGAAAGCTCAAACATGAAGATGACGCTGCGTTTCTGCATTGACCCACTGACCGTAACGCGGCGACGCGTCCGCCTGCCAGACGAGAATCTCGGGCGTTTCATACGGATGCCGCGCCTCGACGAAGCGCTGCAATTCTTCGCTGCGCGCGACGCTCGTCTTGAGCAGCACTTGTACTTCCTCCGCCGATTCGCGCACGCCTCTCCAATGATAGTGCGACTCAACCGCGCCCAGCTTGGTCACGCAGGCTGCCAGTCGCGCCTCGAGAACCGCTTGCGCGAGCGCGCCCGCCGATTCGGCGTCGGGCAGCGTCGTCAACATCAGAATGACAGGAACGTTCACCTACGGCTCCAGAAATTGCGGACTACGGCTGATATCGTAGCATTCGGGAGTGGCCCCCGGCGGTTCGCGAAACGCGGTCGCACGAGCCCAAAAACAAAAAGGCCAAGCAACGCTTGGCCTTTTCGCTGAACTGCTTACCGAACTTATTCCGCTTCTTGAACTTCTTCGGTTTCTTCGATTTCCGGGCGATCCATCAGTTGGACCAGCGCCATCGGAGCGTTGTCGCCGACGCGGAAACCAAACTTCAGGATGCTCAGATAGCCACCCGGACGGTTCGCGTAACGCGGGCCGAGGACGTCGAACAGCTTCGCGACGGAATCACGATCGCGCAGGCGGTTGAACGCCAGACGGCGGTTTGCCAGCGAAGGCTTCTTGCCGAGCGTGATCAGCGGCTCGACGACCTTGCGCAGTTCCTTGGCCTTCGGCAGCGTCGTCTTGATGACTTCGTGCTCGATCAGCGAGTTCGACATATTGCGGAGCATTGCCAGGCGGTGGCTGCTCGTGCGGTTCAGTTTCCGCAAACCGTGCTTATGACGCATTTTCAGTTCCTTTAACGAGTTTTGATCCAGCTCTTCTATTGCGCGTTGCCGGAAAATGGCTGCGCACGGGCCGGTCGAAGAAAAAGCAAGACGCGGATTTTAAAGCAAAATCCGCGTCTATGCCAGTTACAGCACCTTACTTGTCCAACCCGGCCGGCGGCCAGTTCTCGAGCTTCATGCCAAGCGTCAGACCGCGCGAGGCCAACACTTCCTTGATCTCGTTCAGCGACTTGCGACCGAGATTCGGAGTCTTCAGCAGCTCGTTCTCCGTACGCTGGATCAGATCGCCGATGTAGTAGATGTTCTCGGCCTTCAGGCAGTTCGCGGAACGAACCGTGAGTTCGAGATCGTCCACCGGGCGCAGCAGGATCGGATCGATCTGCGGTGCGCGCGACGGCGCTTCCGCTGCGGCTTCCGTGCCTTCCAGCGCTGCGAACACCGACAGTTGATCAACCAGAATGCGCGCCGATTGACGGATCGCTTCTTCCGGCGAGATCACACCGTTGGTTTCGATGTTCATCACGAGCTTGTCGAGGTCGGTACGCTGTTCGACACGCGCGCTTTCCACGGCGTAGCTCACGCGGCGCACCGGCGAGAACGACGCGTCCAGCACGATACGGCCGATAATCTTCGCCGATTCTTCGCCGTAACGACGCACGTTGCCGGGCACGTAACCACGGCCCTTTTCGATCTTGATCTGAACGTCGAGCTTGCCGCCCTTCGACAGGTGAGCAATCACGTGATCCGGGTTGATGACCTCGCAATCATGCGCGAGTTCTATATCGCCGGCCGTGACCACGCCTTCGCCTTCCTTGCGCAGCGTCACCGTGACTTCGTCGCGGTTGTGCAGCTTGAAGACGACACCCTTCAGGTTCAACAGCAGGTTGACTACATCCTCTTGCACACCATCGAGCGTCGAGTATTCGTGCACGACGCCTGCGATCGTCACTTCGGTCGGCGCGTAGCCCACCATCGACGACAGCAGCACGCGCCGAAGCGCGTTACCCAAGGTGTGGCCATAGCCGCGTTCGAACGGCTCCATAACCACTTTCGCATGGCTCTCGCCAAGCGATTCAACTGCAATGATCTTGGGCTTCAACAAACTGGTTTGCATAGGTTTTCCTTTTCAATACCCTCGGCTCGTTACACCGATAAGGCTGACCGGTAACAACCTGAAAATTAAACAGCCGAGGACGCCGATTTGCCACGAGCAATCAGGCTCCCCGGCTGCTAATCCGATTACCGCGCGATTAACGCGAATA
Organism: Caballeronia sp. LZ016; assembly: GCF_031450805.1. NCBI lineage: Bacteria > Pseudomonadati > Pseudomonadota > Betaproteobacteria > Burkholderiales > Burkholderiaceae > Caballeronia > Caballeronia sp. LZ016. The sequence goes on along the minus strand of NZ_JARTVY010000001.1, from coordinate 1,106,261 downwards.
CAATTCGACGATCAGGCTTTCGTTGATGTCGCCAGCGATATCGCTGCGCTCCGGCATCGACTTGAACGTTCCTTCGAACTTCTTCGCATCGACCGACACCCAGCTCGGCATGCCGCCTTGCTCTGCCAGCGACAGCGCCTCGACGATACGAGCCTGCTTGCGCGACTGCTCGCGAACGGAGACGACATCGCCCGACTTGACTTGCATCGACGGGATGTTCGCGACCTGGCCGTTCACCATGATCGACTTGTGGCTGACCAGCTGACGCGCTTCAGCGCGCGTCGAGCCGAAGCCCATGCGATACACGACGTTGTCGAGACGCGACTCGAGCAACTGCAGCAGGTTTTCGCCCGTCGGGCCCTTGCGGCGGTCGGCTTCGGCGAAGTAGCGGCGGAACTGACGCTCCAGCACACCGTAAATACGCTTCACCTTTTGCTTTTCGCGCAACTGGGTGCCGTAGTCGGACGTACGCGCGCCCGAGGTACGGCCGTGTTGGCCGGGCTTGCTGTCGAGCTTGCACTTGTCGGCGAGCGAGCGGCGTGCGCTCTTCAGGAACAGGTCGGTGCCTTCACGGCGGGACAGCTTGGCTTTAGGACCGGTATAGCGTGCCACGTTGAATCCTTAAAAATTAATCACGCGAACTTTCATTCGCGCTAGTCCGAACCCTTTGGGCCGAACGGTGGGCTTAGTCAAATTCATCACGCACGAAACCCGCCGATACTTACGCATCAGCAGGAACATGCGCTCGCGTCGTCGCCTTAGATGCGGCGGCGCTTCGGCGGACGGCAACCGTTGTGCGGGACCGGCGTCACGTCGGAGATCGCGGTGATCTTGATGCCAAGACCATGCAACGCGCGCACCGCCGATTCACGGCCAGGACCAGGGCCCTTGATCCGCACTTCGAGGTTCTTCACGCCGTATTCCATTGCCACGCGGCCAGCCGATTCCGCTGCGACCTGAGCTGCAAACGGCGTCGACTTGCGCGAGCCCTTGAAACCCTGGCCACCCGAGGTCGCCCATGCCAGCGCGTTACCTTGACGGTCGGTGATCGTGATAATGGTGTTGTTGAACGACGCGTGAACGTGAACCACGCCCTCGGCGACGTTCTTCTTGACCTTCTTGCGAACGCGTTGCGCCGCGGAGTTGTTCGAAGCCTTAGCCATTACGTTTTCCTGTAACTGTCAGTTCCGCTTACTTCTTCAGCGATTGCGCTGCACGACGCGGACCCTTGCGAGTACGGGCGTTGGTGCGCGTACGCTGGCCACGCAGGGGCAGGCCCTTGCGATGACGCATGCCGCGGTAGCAACCCAAGTCCATCAGGCGCTTGATGTTCATCGTCACTTCACGGCGCAGGTCGCCTTCGACGATGAACTTGCCCACTTCGTCACGCAGCTTTTCGAGGTCTGCGTCGGTGAGGTCCTTGACCTTCTTCGAAAATTCCACACCAGCAGCGATGCAAATGCCGCGCGAACGCGTGCGTCCGATGCCGAAGATTGCCGTCAGGCCGATCTCGGTATGCTGGTGATTCGGGATGTTAACCCCTGCGATACGTGCCATTGTTTTTCCTCAAACAAAAAGCGCAAGCAAAAGCGCGGCGTTCAGCCTTGACGCTGTTTGTGGCGCGGATCAGAGCTGCAAATCACGCGCACAACGCCCTTGCGCTTGATGATCTTGCAATTGCGGCAAATGCGCTTAACCGATGCCATCACTTTCATGATATTACCCTTTTTTCAAATCACTTCGCCCGGAATACGATCCGTGCACGAGACAGATCGTAAGGCGTCAATTCAACCGTAACCTTGTCGCCTGGCAGGATGCGGATATAGTGCATCCGCATCTTTCCAGAAATGTGTCCCAGGACGACATGGCCATTTTCCAATTTCACCCGGAAAGTAGCGTTGGGGAGGTTTTCGATGACCTCACCCTGCATCTGGATTACATCGTCTTTGGCCATAGTCCTAAATTAACGCATCGGGACGTTGCCGCCCTTGAAGTTTGCCTTCTTGAGCAGCGACTCATATTGTTGCGACATGACGTACGACTGCACCTGAGCCATGAAGTCCATCGTGACGACGACAATGATCAGCAGCGACGTTCCACCAAAATAGAACGGCACGTTCCAGCGCAACACCAGAAACTCAGGCAACAGGCACACGAACACAATATAGATCGCACCGGCCAGCGTCAGACGCGTGAGGATGCGGTCGATATACCGTGCAGTCTGATCGCCCGGACGGATACCCGGAACGAATGCACCGCTCTTCTTCAAGTTGTCGGCGGTTTCTCGGCTGTTGAACACCAGTGCGGTGTAGAAGAAGCAGAAGAAAACAATCGCCAACGCATACAGCAGCACGTACACGGGTTGACCGGGCTTGATGGCCTCAGCCACGCTGTGCAGCGTGTTTGCGAACCAGCCGGTACGCGTACCCGAACTGAACCAGTTCAGGATGGTTGCCGGGAAGAGGATGATCGACGACGCGAAGATCGGCGGAATCACACCCGACATGTTCAGCTTCAGCGGCAGATGAGACGACTGTCCGCCGTAAATCTTGTTGCCGACCTGGCGCTTCGCGTAGTTCACGAGGATCTTGCGCTGACCGCGTTCGATGAACACGACCAGATACGTGACCGCCGCGATCAGCACGACGATGATGATCGCCGAGATGATGCTCATCGAACCAGTGCGGACAAGCTCGAACAACCCGCCGATCGCGTTCGGGAAGCCCGCCGCGATGCCACCGAAGATGATGATCGAGATGCCGTTGCCGAGACCGCGTTCCGTGATTTGCTCACCCAGCCACATCAGGAACATCGTGCCCGTCACCAGCGTCACCACCGTCGTCAGGCGGAACACCATGCCGGGATCGACTACCAGAGCGGGCTGATTCTCGAGCGCGACCGCGATACCGAACGCCTGGAAGGTCGCGAGCACGACGGTGAAGATACGCGTGTACTGCGTGATCTTCCGTTGCCCCGCCTGCCCTTCCTTCTTCAATGCTTCCATTTGCGGCGATACGATCGACAGCAACTGCATGATGATCGACGCCGAAATGTAGGGCATGATGCCCAGCGCAAAGATCGTGAATCGCGACAGCGCGCCACCCGAGAACATGTTGAACATGCCAAGGATGCCGCCCGACTGGCTTTGGAACAGCTTCGCCAGTTGATCCGGATCGATGCCGGGGACCGGAATGTGCGCACCAATGCGGTAGACGACCAGCGCCAGCAGCAGAAACACTGCACGCCGACGCAGATCGCCAAATTTCGCCGCGCTTCGACCGGGTTTTGCGAGACTCGGGCTGTTAGCCAAGAACCTTCTCCGATGCAAGTGCTAGTAACGGCGAAAGCGCGTTACTCGGCGAACGAGCCGCCAGCGGCTTCGATTGCCTCACGGGCGCCCTTCGTTGCCGTCAGACCCTTCACCGTGACCTTGCGCGTGATCTCGCCGGTCTTGATGATCTTCGCGCTCTTGATGAGCTCGCCGACCAGACCCGCTTGCTTCAGCGCCAAGAGATCGATTTCGTCGACCGGCAGCTTTTCCAGATCAGCGAGGCGCACTTCACCGACGAATTCCTTCGTCAACGACGTGAAGCCGCGCTTCGGCAGGCGACGCTGCAGCGGCATCTGACCGCCTTCGAAGCCAACCTTGTGGAAGCCGCCCGAACGCGATTTCTGACCCTTGTGGCCGCGGCCTGCGGTCTTGCCGAGGCCCGAACCGATGCCGCGACCGACGCGACGCTTAGCGTGCTTCGCGCCTTCCGCCGGCTTCAGGTTATTCAATTCCATGTTCAACTCCTTGGATCCGTGGGTCGGCCGCTTAGCCGATGACCTTAACGAGGTACGCGACCTTGTTGATCATCCCGCGCACAGCCGGCGTGTCCTGCAGCTCGCTAACCGAGTTGAGGCGGCGCAGGCCGAGGCCACGCACCGTCGCGCGGTGCGTTTCGCGAGTCCCGATCAGGCTCTTGACGAGCTGAACCTTGACAGTTTTCTCAGACATGATGACCTCGAGGCTTAGCCCAAAATATCTTCGACGGACTTGCCGCGCTTCGCCGCGATGTCGCCCGGGGTCGACTGCTTGCGCAGACCGTCGAGCGTTGCACGAACGAGGTTGTACGGGTTCGTCGAGCCGTGGCTCTTGGCCACCACGTTCTGCACGCCCATCACGTCGAACACTGCGCGCATCGGACCGCCGGCGATCACGCCCGTACCATCCTTCGCCGGAGCGAGGAGGACTGCGGAAGCGCCATGCTTGCCGTGCACTTCGTGTTGCAACGTACCGTTCTTGAGCGGCACCTTGAACATGTTGCGGCGGGCTTGTTCCATTGCCTTCTGAACGGCAACCGGAACTTCCTTCGCCTTGCCCTTGCCCATGCCGACGCGGCCATCACCGTCGCCAACCACGGTCAGTGCGGCGAAGCCGAGAATCCGGCCACCCTTCACGACCTTGGTCACGCGGTTGACCGAAATCATCTTTTCGCGCAGGCCGTCGTCGCGTTCGTCAGCCTGAACTTTCGCTTGCATCTTTGCCATGACGAATTCTTCCCTTAGAACTTGAGCCCGGCTTCGCGCGCCGCGTCAGCCAGCGCTTTCACGCGGCCGTGGTAGCGGAAACCCGAGCGGTCAAAGGCGACGGATTCGATGCCGGCAGCCTTGGCCTTCTCGGCAATACGCTTGCCGATCAGGGTTGCAGCGTTGATGTTGCCGCCCTTGCCCGACTTGTCGGCCAGCTCAGCGCGAACTTCGGCTTCCAGCGTCGATGCGCTGGCCAGCACTTTCGTGCCGCATGCCGAGAACACTTGCGCGTAGATGTGCGTATTCGTGCGATGCACGGCGAGACGCGCGACCTGCAGCTCAGCGATCTTGATACGCGTCTGACGAGCGCGGCGCAGGCGAGATTGAGTCTTATCCATGATTGCGCACCCTTACTTCTTCTTCGTTTCTTTGAGGATCACGACCTCGTCGGAATAGCGCACGCCCTTGCCCTTGTAGGGCTCCGGCGGACGATAGCCGCGCACTTCTGCAGCGACTTGTCCGACTTTCTGCTTGTCGATCCCCTTGATCACGATTTCGGTCTGCGACGGGGTTTCAGCCTTGACGCCTTCCGGCATCTGGTGCACCACCGGGTGCGAGAAACCCAGCGACAGGTTCAGCTTGTCGCCTTGCGCTTGCGCACGATAACCAACGCCAACCAGCGTCAGCTTGCGCTCGAAACCCTTGGTGACGCCGAACACCATGTTCGCCACCAGGGCGCGCATCGTGCCGGACATCGCGTTTGCTTCGCGGCTTTCGTTAGCCGGCGCGAAGTTCAGCGTGCCGTTCTCGTTCGCCACGTTCACGAGCGGATTGGCCGCTTGCGAAATCGTGCCGAGCGGACCCTTCACGGTGATGACGTCGCCCTTGACGGCCACTTCCGCGCCTTGCGGCAGCGCGATCGGGCTTTTACCTACTCGAGACATGTTTCCTCTCCCTTCGGCGTTAAGCGACGTAGCAGATGACTTCGCCGCCGACGCCGTTCTGGCGCGCCTTGCGGTCGGTCATCACACCCTTCGGCGTCGACACGATTGCAACGCCCAGGCCGTTCATGACCTGCGGGATGTCGTTGCGACCGCGGTACACGCGCAGACCAGGCTTCGAAACGCGCTCGAGGCGCTCGATAACCGGACGGCCAGCGTAGTACTTCAACGCGATATTCAATTCCGTCTTCGCACCTTCAGCCTTCACTGCGAAGTCGTCGATATAACCTTCGTCCTTCAAAACCTGCGCAATCGCAACCTTGACTTTCGACGAGGGCATAGTCACCGAAACCTTCTCGACCATCTGCGCATTGCGGATGCGAGTCAGCATATCGGCGATAGGATCACTCATGCTCATTTATGTTTCTCCTATTACCAGCTCGCCTTGGTGAGGCCAGGGATTTCGCCGCGGAACGCGATTTCACGAATCTTGTTACGCGCGAGTCCGAACTTGCGGAACGTGCCACGCGGGCGGCCCGTGATCGCGCAGCGGTTACGCTTGCGAGTCGGGTTCGAGTTACGCGGCAGTTGTTGCAGCGCCAGGCGGGCGAAGTAACGCTCTTCGTCCGACTTGCTTGCGTCGTCGATCACAGCCTTCAGCTCAGCACGCTTCGGAGCGTACTTGGCTGCCAGGCGCGCGCGCTTCTTTTCACGTTCGATCAGTGCCAGTTTAGCCACGGTAACCTCAGTTTCTGAACGGGAACTTGAAGCCGGCGAGCAGCGCCTTTGCTTCTTCGTCGGTCTTCGCAGTCGTCGTGATGCTGATGTTCAGCCCACGCAGCGCGTCGATCTTGTCGTAGTCGATTTCGGGGAAAATGATCTGCTCTTTCACACCGATGTTGTAGTTACCACGGCCGTCGAACGCCTTGCCCGACACGCCACGGAAGTCGCGCACGCGAGGCAGCGCCACTGTCACGAAACGGTCCAGGAATTCGTACATGGCATTGCCACGCAGGGTAACCATCGTGCCAATCGGGTAGCCTTCGCGGATTTTGAAACCAGCGATTGCCTTACGCGACTTGGTGATAACCGGCTTTTGGCCAGCGATCTTCGTGAGGTCGCCAACGGCGTGCTCAAGGACCTTCTTGTCAGCGACGGCTTCGCCAAGACCCATGTTCAGGGTGATCTTGGTGAGGCGCGGCACTTCCATGACCGACTTGTAACCGAACTTTTCGACGAGTTCCGGTACAACCTTCTCTTTGTAAATTTCTTGCAGACGAGCCATTTTTTAACTCCGCATCAGGCGTTAAGCGTGGCGCCGGTCGACTTCAAGAAGCGAACCTTCTTGCCGTCTTCGACCTTGATGCCAACACGCGACGCCTTGCCATTCGCGTCGACCAGTGCGACGTTCGAAATATGCAGCGGCATCGACTTGGCTTCCACACCGCCCGTCGTTCCCTTCATCGGGTTCGGCTTCACGTGCTTCTTGACGAGGTTGATACCCTCGACCGTCACACGGTCTTCCGCAACGACCAGCACGGTGCCGCGCTTGCCCTTGTCCTTGCCGGTGATGACGATGACTTCGTCACCCTTGCGAATCTTGTTCATCGCGACTCCTTACAGCACTTCCGGCGCGAGCGAAACGATCTTCATGAATCGTTCGCTACGCAGTTCACGCGTGACCGGCCCGAAGATACGCGTGCCGATCGGCTCGAGCTTCGTATTCAAAAGAACGGCGGCATTGCCGTCGAACTTGATAAGCGAGCCATCCTGGCGACGCACGCCCTTGGCCGTGCGAACGACCACGGCGTTATAAATTTCGCCCTTCTTCACGCGTCCGCGCGGCGTCGCTTCCTTGACGGTCACCTTGATGATGTCGCCAATGCTAGCGTAACGACGCTTCGAGCCGCCGAGCACCTTGATGCACATGACTTCACGTGCACCCGTGTTGTCGGCCACTTCAAGCCGAGTTTCGGTCTGGATCATGGTTTATCTTTCCCAACTTAATCCGGTCGCACCACCATGGCACATCCGGTCAGTCTTGGTCCCGTCAGCCATTCGGCTGCTTGGGTTAGAACAGGCAGCGAGGGCAGACGAAACCCGCCATCGCAATCCGGTGAATCTGTCGATACAGGCTGGCGCCTGAACCGGCTTCCCCCACCAATTTCGCCCGCGACGGGGCTCCCACAAAGAGGGAAGACCGAGATTATAGCAAATAATCTCGGTCTTGCAAGCGAAACTTACTGCGACACTTACGACCTACTGCGTCGCGGTACTTCTACTTCAGATCACGCGAGCTGCTTCGAGCAACTTCGACACAACCCAGGCCTTCGTCTTCGAAATCGGACGCGTTTCCTGGATTTCAACGAGGTCGCCCTCGTTGTACGTGTTTGCGTCGTCATGCGCGTGATACTTCTTCGAACGCACGACGTACTTGCCGTAGATCGGGTGCTTGACGCGGTGCTCGACCAGCACGGTAACCGTCTTGTCCATCTTGTTGCTGACGACCTTGCCGACCAGCGTCCGCTTGAGCGAGGTTTTTACGCTATCGTTCATTTCTGGTTCGCCTTTTCAGTCAGGACAGTCCGCACACGTGCGATGTCGCGACGAACCTTCTTCAGCTGGCTCGTGTTCGTAAGCTGCTGGGTCGCGAGTTGCATGCGCAGGCCGAATTGCGCCTTAAGCAGGTCCGACAGCTCTTGGTTGAGCGCGGCCTGGTCCTTCTGGTGAAGTTCAGATGCCTTCATCGTTTACTCCTTAGGCGCCGAGCTGGCGGATGACGAAGTTCGTCTTGAGCGGCAGCTTGGCTGCAGCCAGACGGAACGCTTCGCGCGCCAGTTCTTCGGAGACACCGTCCATTTCGTACAGCATCTTGCCCGGTTGAATTTCCGCGACGTAGTACTCCGGGTTGCCCTTACCGTTACCCATACGTACTTCAGCCGGCTTTTGCGAAATCGGCTTGTCCGGGAAAATGCGGATCCAGATCCGGCCGCCACGCTTGATGTGACGCGTCATGGCACGACGCGCCGCTTCGATCTGACGCGCGGTCAAACGGCCGCGACCGATAGCCTTCAGACCGTATTCACCGAACGACACTGCGTTGCCGCGCGTCGCCTTGCCGGTGTTACGACCCTTCTGCTCTTTGCGATACTTTCTGCGTTTCGGTTGCAGCATCGTTATTCTCCACTCTTCGCGTCACCACCGGCGCCACCACGACGGGGGCCGCCGCGGCGTGCACCAGCCGGCGCACCTTCACCGTCACGGCGCGGACGGCGATCGCCACCCGGACGTGCGTTGCGACGCGGACGCTTCTCTTCCGCGACTTCTTCCACCACCGGCGCTTCGTTACGACCGAGGGTGTCGCCCTTGTAGACCCACACCTTCACGCCGATGATGCCGTACGTGGTCTTCGCTTCCGACGTCGCGTAGTCGATATCGGCACGCAGCGTATGGAGGGGCACGCGGCCTTCGCGATACCACTCGGTACGTGCAATCTCGATACCGTTCAGACGGCCCGCGCTCATGATCTTGATGCCTTGGGCGCCAAGACGCATCGCGTTTTGCATCGCACGCTTCATCGCGCGGCGGAACATGATCCGGCGCTCGAGCTGCTGCGTGATGGAATCGGCGATCAGTTGAGCATCGGTTTCCGGCTTGCGGATTTCTTCGATGTTGACGTGAACCGGAACGCCCATGCGCTTTTGCAGCTCGGACTTCAGCAGTTCGATGTCTTCGCCCTTCTTGCCGATCACGACACCCGGACGCGAGCTGAAAATCGTGATGCGTGCGTTCTTTGCAGGACGCTCGATCACCACGCGGCCGACGGACGCGTTCTTCAGCTTCTTCTTCAGGTAGTCACGAACACCGATGTCTTCCTGCAACATCGCCGCGAAATTGTTGTTGTTCGCGTACCAGCGCGAAGCCCAATTGCGGCTGACGGCCAAACGGAAGCCAGTCGGATGAATTTTCTGTCCCATCGTATGGCTCCTTAATTCCCGACCGTCACAGTGATGTGACAGGATTGCTTCTCGATGCGGTTACCACGACCCTTTGCGCGCGCGGTAAAACGCTTCAGCGAAGCGGCCTTGTCGACGTAGATGCTCGTGATCTTGAGCTCGTCGATATCGGCGCCTTCGTTGTGTTCCGCATTCGCGATCGCAGACAGCACGACCTTCTTGACGATACCCGCCGCCTTCTTTGGCGAGAACGTCAGAACGTTCAGCGCCTTGTCGACCGGCAAACCACGAATCTGGTCAGCCACAAGGCGCGTTTTCTGCGCCGAGATGCGGGCACCGCGATGAATTGCTTTCACTTCCATCTTGATAGCCCCTTATTTCTTGGCCTTCTTGTCGGCCGCGTGACCCTTGAACGTACGGGTCAGTGCGAACTCGCCAAGCTTGTGGCCGACCATGTTTTCCGTGACGTACACCGGAACGTGCTGACGGCCGTTGTGAACAGCGATCGTCAGACCGATGAAGTCCGGCAGAATCGTCGAACGACGCGACCAGGTCTTGATCGGCTTCTTGTCACGCGTGGACGCAGCCGCCTCAACTTTCTTCAGCAAATGAGCGTCGCAGAACGGACCTTTTTTAGCAGAACGTGTCATTGCCTACTCCTTAACGCTTGTGACGGCGCTGGACGATCATCGTCGTCGTGCGCTTATTGCTGCGGGTGCGGTAGCCCTTCGTCGGCGTGCCCCACGGGCTCACCGGATCGCGACCTGCAGCCGTGCGGCCTTCACCACCACCGTGCGGGTGATCGATCGGGTTCATCGCAACACCGCGCACCGTCGGACGAATACCGCGCCAGCGGTTCGCACCGGCCTTACCGATCTGACGGAGGCTGTGCTCTTCGTTACCCACTTCACCGATCGTCGCACGGCACTCGACGTGCACGCGGCGGATTTCGCCCGAGCGCAGGCGGACCTGTGCGTAGACGCCCTCGCGAGCCAGCAACATGGCCGACGTACCAGCCGAACGCGCGATCTGCGCACCCTTGCCCGGCAGCATTTCGATGCAGTGGATCGTCGTACCGACCGGAATATTGCGGATCGGCAGGGTGTTGCCTGCGCGAATCGGCGCTTCCGAGCCGGACATCAGCTGCGTGCCAACCGTCACGCCCTTCGGCGCAATGATGTAGCGACGCTCGCCGTCTGCGTACAAAACCAGCGCAATGTTCGCGCTACGGTTCGGGTCGTACTCGAGACGCTCGACCTTCGCCGGAATGCCGTCCTTGTTGCGACGGAAATCGACGATACGGTAGTGTTGCTTGTGACCACCGCCCTGGTGACGCGTGGTGATACGGCCGTTGTTGTTACGGCCCGCCGACTTGGATTGCGAGTCGAGCAGCGCTGCGAACGGCTTGCCCTTATGCAGATCCTTGTTGACGATCTTGACCATCGCGCGGCGACCCGGCGAGGTCGGCTTAACTTTCACGATTGCCATGATTACTTGGCCTCCGCTTCAAAGTTGATTTCCTGGCCGGGCTTCAGGCAGACGTACGCCTTCTTCACGTCCTTGCGCTTGCCGTTGAAGCGGCCAAAGCGCTTGGCTTTGCCCTTCGTGACGAGCACGTTGACGGAATTGACTTCGACCTTGAACAGCAGCTCGACAGCAGCCTTGACTTCCTGCTTCGTGGCGTCCGGCGCGACTTCGAACACGACTTGTTCGTTCTTGTCGGCAACCAGCGTCGCCTTTTCGGAGATCACCGGCGCGAGCAGAACTTGCATCAAACGATGATCGTTTTTGCGAACTTCGCTCATGACAGCAACTCCTCGATCTGAGCGACCGCAGCCTTCGTGATCAGAATCTTCTTGAAGTAGATCAGCGAGAGCGGGTCGGCGTAACGCGGCTCGACAACCGCCACGTGGGCCAGGTTGCGCGACGCGAGGTACAGGTTTTCGTCAACCGTATCGGTGATGACCAACACGGAGTCGAGACCCATCGCCTTGAATTTTTCGGCCAACAGCTTGGTCTTCGGCGCTTCGAGCGCGAGATCCTCGACCACCGAGATGCGGCCTTCGCGAGCCAACTGCGAGAAGATCGAGCAGAGGCCTGCGCGATGCATCTTCTTGTTGACCTTGTGCGAGAAGTTTTCTTCCGGCGAGTTCGGGAAAATGCGACCACCGCCACGCCACAACGGGCTCGACGACATACCGGCACGAGCGCGGCCCGTACCCTTCTGACGCCACGGCTTCTTGGTGGTGTGCTTGACCTGCTCACGGTCCTTCTGAGCACGGTTGCCGCTGCGCGCGTTGGCTTGATAAGCCACCACGACCTGGTGAATCAGGGCTTCGTTGTAATCGCGACCGAACACGACGTCCGATGCGGTCACGCCAGCGCCTTCCTGACCATTGGCATTCAGGAGCTTAAGTTCCATTATTTCGCTCCTTTCACAGCACGCGTCTTGACAGCCGGGGTCACGAAGACCTTGCCGCCCTTCGCACCCGGAACAGCACCGCGAACGAGCAGCAGATTGCGCTCAGCGTCGATGCGGGCGATTTCGAGATTCTGGACCGTGACGGTTTCGTCACCGAGGTGACCCGTCATGCGCTTGCCGGGGAACACCCGACCCGGATCCTGCGCCATACCGATCGAACCCGGAACGTTGTGCGAACGCGAGTTACCGTGCGTTGCGCGGCCCGAGGCGAAGTTGTAGCGCTTGATGGTACCGGCGTAGCCCTTACCGATCGACGTGCCTTGCACATCAACCTTCTGGCCGACTTCGAAAATGTCCGTACCGACGACGGCGCCGTTCGACAGTTCACCTGCCTTGGCTGCGTCGATATGGAATTCCTTGAGGATTTCACCGGCTTGAACGCCGGCTTTGGCGAGGTGGCCCGCCAGCGGCTTCGTCACGCGCGATGCGCGGCGAGTACCGAATGCAACCTGAACGGCGGTATAACCATCCGTTTCAACGGTCTTGATCTGCGTCACGCGGTTGTCCGACACGTCCAGCACGGTGACGGGGATCGAATCCCCCTCAGGCGTGAAGATACGGGTCATGCCAACCTTGCGACCTACGAGTCCAAGGCTCATCGTTTTCTCCATTCCCGACTGCGATTGGTCGGGGCTGATTACAAAATGCCCGCCGCGTTCAAGTGACTTACGCCCGAAAACCCGACAGACTTTTTTGCGCAAATGCGCGAAAAGCCTTGGAGTATAACAAGGCCTTTCGTTTTCCGCAAGCAATCAAAGACTTAGCTCCGTCCGGCACGCCGGCGGAGCTTTGTAGGCTTACTGCAGCTTGATTTCGACGTCCACACCGGCCGGCAGATCGAGCTTCATCAGCGCGTCGACCGTCTTGTCGGTCGGATCGACGATGTCCATCAGGCGCTGGTGCGTACGGATTTCGAGCTGGTCGCGCGACGTCTTGTTGACGTGCGGCGAACGCAGAATGTCAAAACGTTGAATACGCGTCGGCAGCGGCACCGGGCCACGGACGATCGCGCCAGTCCGCTTCGCCGTATCGACGATCTCGGCTGCCGATTGATCGATCAGGCGATAGTCGAAAGCCTTCAGACGAATGCGGATTTTCTGGTTCTGCATGACGATTCCTTAGAAAAGAGCGAGGCGGTATTGCGCCGCCGATTTGGCAAAAGAGCGAGGGGCCGGGCATTCGCTGAGGGCGAACACCCGGCCCCGGTCACATTACTTCTGTACTACGACTTCGAGTAAGACCGAGATTTTACTCGATAATCTTCGCAACGACACCTGCGCCGACGGTACGGCCGCCTTCACGGATAGCGAAGCGCAGACCTTCTTCCATGGCGATCGGGGCGATCAGCTTGACCGTGATCGACACGTTGTCGCCCGGCATCACCATTTCCTTGTCCTTCGGCAGCTCGATCGAGCCCGTCACGTCCGTCGTACGGAAGTAGAACTGCGGACGGTAGTTGTTGAAGAACGGCGTGTGACGGCCGCCTTCGTCCTTGCTCAGCACGTACACTTCAGCGGTGAAGTGCGTGTGCGGGGTGATCGAACCCGGCTTGGCCAGCACCTGGCCACGCTCGACGTCTTCACGCTTCGTGCCGCGCAGCAGAATACCGACGTTGTCGCCTGCCTGACCCTGGTCGAGCAGCTTGCGGAACATTTCCACGCCCGTGCAGGTGGTCTTCACCGTCGGCTTGATACCGACAATTTCGATTTCCTCACCGACCTTCACCACGCCGCGCTCGACGCGACCCGTCACCACCGTGCCGCGACCCGAGATCGAGAACACGTCTTCCACCGGCATCAGGAACGAGCCGTCGACTGCGCGCTCCGGCGTCGGGATGTAGGTGTCCAGCGCGTCGGCCAGGCTCATGATCGCCACTTCGCCCAGCTCGCCCGTGTCGCCTTCCAGCGCCAGCTTTGCCGAACCCTTGACGATCGGGGTGTCGTCGCCCGGGAAGTCGTACTTCGACAGCAGCTCGCGCACTTCCATTTCGACCAGCTCGAGCAGCTCGGCGTCGTCGACCATGTCGCACTTGTTCAGGAACACGATGATGTACGGCACGCCGACCTGACGCGCCAGCAGGATGTGCTCACGCGTTTGCGGCATCGGGCCGTCAGCGGCCGAGCACACCAGGATCGCGCCGTCCATTTGCGCTGCGCCCGTGATCATGTTCTTCACGTAGTCGGCGTGGCCCGGGCAATCGACGTGTGCGTAGTGGCGGTTAGCCGTTTCGTACTCGACGTGCGCGGTGTTGATCGTGATACCACGCGCCTTTTCTTCCGGCGCTGCATCGATCTGGTCGTATGCCTTCGCTTCGCCGCCGAACTTCTTGGTCAGCACCGTCGTGATCGCTGCCGTCAGCGTGGTCTTGCCGTGGTCAACGTGACCGATCGTGCCCACGTTCACGTGCGGCTTGGTCCGCTCGAATTTACCTTTTGCCATGATTACCTTCGTTCAAAGATTGTTTGTCGGTTAAAGCTTGTGGCTCGCGCCGAATGACTTGCGGGTATTACTTACCCTTGGCGTTGATGATCGCGTCGGCGACGTTACGCGGAGCTTCAGCATAGTGCTTGAACTCCATCGTGTACGTAGCACGGCCTTGCGTCAGCGACCGCAGCGACGTCGAATAGCCGAACATTTCGGACAGCGGCACTTCGGCGCGCACGATCTTGCCGCCGCCAACCATGTCTTCCATGCCCTGGACGATACCGCGACGGCCCGACAGGTCGCCCATCACGTTGCCCATGTAGTCTTCCGGCGTTTCGACTTCCACGGCCATCATCGGTTCGAGGATGACCGGGCTTGCCTTGCGCATTGCTTCCTTGAAGGCCATCGAGCCGGCCATGCGGAACGCGTTTTCGTTCGAGTCGACGTCGTGGTACGAACCGAACGTCAGGTGAACCTTCACGTCCACGACGGGGAAGCCAGCTAGCACGCCCGACTTCAGCGTTTCCTGGATACCCTTGTCCACGGCCGGGATGTATTCGCGCGGAATCACGCCGCCCTTGATCTCGTCCAGGAACTCGTAGCCCTTGCCCTGCTCGTTCGGCTCCAGCGTGATGACCGCGTGACCGTACTGGCCGCGACCGCCCGACTGCTTGACGAACTTGCCGTCGACATCGGCGGCCGTCGTGCGAATGGTTTCGCGGTACGCAACCTGCGGCTTCCCGACGGTCGCTTCCACGTTGAATTCGCGCTTCATCCGGTCGACCAGAATTTCGAGGTGGAGCTCGCCCATGCCCGAAATGATGGTCTGGCCCGATTCTTCGTCCGTCTGGACGCGGAACGACGGGTCTTCCTGCGCGAGACGGTTCAGCGCCAGGCCCATCTTCTCCTGGTCAGCCTTCGTCTTCGGCTCGACTGCCTGCGAAATCACCGGTTCCGGGAAAATCATGCGTTCCAGGACGATCGGGCTTTGCGGATCGCAGAGCGTGTCGCCGGTGGTCGCTTCCTTCAGGCCGACGGCTGCAGCGATGTCGCCCGCGCGCACTTCCTTGATTTCTTCGCGCTGGTTCGCGTGCATCTGCAGAATACGACCCAGACGTTCCTTCTTGTCCTTGGTCGCGTTCAGGATGGTGTCACCCGAATTCACGATGCCCGAATACACGCGGAAGAAGATCAGCTGACCGACGAACGGGTCCGTCATGATCTTGAACGCCAGCGCCGAGAACTTCTCGTCGTCGGCAGCGCGGCGCTCGGCCTTTTCGCCGCTTTCCAGTTCACCCGTGACCGGCGGAATGTCGACCGGCGACGGCAGGAAGTCGATGACCGCGTCGAGCATGCGCTGCACGCCCTTGTTCTTGAACGCGGTGCCGCACAGCATCGGCTGGATTTCGCACGCGATGGTCCGGTCGCGGATCGCCTTGACGATTTCCGCTTCGCTCAGCTCTTCGCCGCCGAGGTACTTTTCCATCAGCTCTTCGCTGGCTTCAGCAGCCGACTCGATCATCTTCTCGCGCCACTCGTTGCACGAGTCGAGGAGCTCAGCCGGGATGTCGACGTAGTCGAACTTCGTGCCTTGCGACGCTTCGTCCCAAATGATCGCCTTCATCTTCAGCAGATCGACGACGCCCTTGAAGTTCTCTTCCGAGCCGATCGGCACGACGACGGGAACCGGGTTCGCCTTCAGACGCGTCTTCAACTGGTCATAGACCTTGAAGAAGTTCGCGCCCGTACGGTCCATCTTGTTGACGAACGCGAGACGGGGAACCTTGTACTTGTTCGCCTGACGCCACACGGTTTCCGACTGCGGCTGCACGCCGCCGACCGCGCAGTAGACCATGCACGCGCCGTCGAGGACGCGCATCGAGCGCTCCACTTCGATCGTGAAGTCGACGTGCCCCGGGGTGTCGATGATGTTGATGCGGTGCTCGGGATAGTTGCCGCCCATGCCCTTCCAGAAGGCCGTGGTAGCAGCCGACGTGATGGTGATGCCGCGCTCCTGCTCCTGCTCCATCCAGTCCATCGTTGCTGCGCCGTCGTGAACTTCACCGATCTTGTGGTTCACGCCCGTGTAGAACAGGATGCGCTCGGTCGTCGTCGTCTTGCCGGCGTCGATGTGAGCGCTAATACCGATGTTGCGGTAGCGCTCGATAGGTGTCTTGCGAGCCACTTGGGATCCTTTATTCGGTCGACGCGCCGGATCATTGCTTATGAGCCGGCAGCGCCCTAACACAAACGGGCGAGGCGCCTGGAAAAGCGCACCCGCCCTGATTTTTCCGTTTGCCCTACGAGCGGGAGCTTAGAAACGGAAATGCGAGAATGCCTTGTTGGCCTCTGCCATGCGGTGAACTTCGTCGCGCTTCTTCATCGCGCCGCCGCGGCCTTCAGCCGCTTCGGAGAGCTCACCTGCCAGGCGCAGGGCCATCGACTTTTCGCTGCGCTTCTTCGCGGCTTCGCGCAACCAACGCATCGCCAATGCCATACGACGCGAGGGACGCACTTCGACCGGAACCTGATAGTTCGCACCACCAACGCGACGGCTCTTCACTTCGACCACCGGCTTCACGTTGTTGAGCGCGACCGTGAACACTTCCAGCGGGTCCTTGCCACCCTTGGTCTGGATCTGCTCAAAAGCGCCGTACACGATACGCTCGGCAACCGACTTCTTGCCGGAGAGCATCAGCACGTTCATGAACTTGGCTACATCTACGTTGCCGAACTTCGGATCCGGCAACACTTCCCGCTTGGGGACTTCGCGACGACGCGGCATGATTCTTCCTTTACTTTTTCAGTTGGAGCGTTTTCGCTCCGCGGCCACCAACTAACCCGATCCATCTCTCGACTAAACCAGCTTGGCCGGGTGACCACTTACTCGACAGCACCGGCACTTCCGGCACCACCGCCTTAACCGCCTTGCGGCGACCTGAAACTACTGCAAAAGCCGGCTATTACTTGCCAGCCTTGGCACGCTTCGCACCGTACTTCGAGCGAGCCTGCTTACGATCCTTGACGCCCTGGGTATCCAGCGAGCCGCGAACCATGTGGTAACGCACACCCGGCAAGTCCTTGACACGGCCGCCGCGAATCAGCACGACCGAGTGTTCCTGCAGGTTGTGGCCTTCACCACCGATGTACGAAATGACTTCGAAGCCGTTCGTCAGGCGCACCTTGGCGACCTTACGAAGTGCCGAGTTCGGCTTCTTCGGCGTCGTGGTGTACACGCGCGTGCACACGCCACGACGCTGCGGGCAGTCCTGCAGGGCCGGCGACTTGCTCTTCGTCGTTTCCGACGTGCGGCCTTTGCGAACCAGTTGATTGATGGTTGGCATTGTCTAATCCTAAAAATGAACAAAATCGGCGCGATTCCGAACGGGCAAAGCGTGAAGAACCGCGCGTCTGACCTTCTCGTATAGGGCTTCGCCCGAACTGACCGGCTTTAGGCCGCGCCCGAAATCACCCCAAGAACGAGAACCTAGCATGATATTCTGAAAATCCCAATCCGGTCAACACGTTGCGTGAATTAATGCACCGCGCGGCGGGAGACCATCAGTCCGCGCCGACCACGTCCAGAAGTTCATCGCCGAAACGCTCGAGTTTTCGTACGCCGATGCCGGGGATATGACGCAAATCGTCGATGCTATCGGGATCGCTGCGGGCGATTTCGGCGAGCGTCGCGTCGTGGAAGATGACATACGCCGGCACGCCGTCGCTTTTGGCGGTTTCGGCACGCCAGGTCCGCAAGCGATCCCAACGCGCCTTTTCGCGGGGCGACATGCCCGCCGTCGGATCGGCGCGTTCGCCGGTGCGCCCCGATGATTGCCGATTGCGCACCGGCTTCACATATTTGCGAAGCGTGACACGCTCTTCGCCCTTCAGCACGGGCTTGCTCGCGTCGGTGAGAACGAGCGCGCCGAAGCCGTCGTGATCGACGGCCAGATAGCCGAACGCGACGAGTTGCCGGAACACCGCGCGCCATTCCTGCTCGGACAGCGCTGCTCCGACGCCGAACGTAGAGATCTTCTCGTGGCCGCGCTGCAGTACCTTCTCGCTACGCGTCCCGCGCAGAATGTCGATCAGATGCCCCGCGCCGAAATGGAAGCCACTCGCCTTGTGTGCGCGGTAGACGCACGACAGCGCCATCTGCGCTTCGCGGGTGGCATCGAAGGACGCGGGCGGCTCCAGACAGGTATCGCAATTTCCGCATGGCTTGCTCGTCTCGCCGAAGTATGCGAGCAGGCGAACGCGACGGCACGTCGCAGCTTCACAGAGGCCCAGGAGTGCATCCAGCTTGCCGCCCTGAACGCGCTTGTGAGCGTCGTCGGCATCGGACTCGTCGATCATCTTGCGTTGCTGCACGACATCGCCGAGGCCGTAGGCCATCCATGCGTTCGCGGGCATGCCATCGCGGCCGGCACGCCCGGTTTCCTGATAGTAGCCCTCGACGCTCTTCGGCAGATCCAGGTGCGCGACGAAACGCACATCCGGCTTGTCGATGCCCATGCCGAACGCGATCGTCGCGCACATCACGATGCCTTCCTCGCGCTGGAACATCTCCTGATGCCTCTGCCGCGTTTCGAACTCCATGCCCGCGTGGTAGGGCAGCGCGCGAACGCCCTGCCCTTTGAGCCAGTCGGCGGTTTCCTCCACCTTGCGGCGCGAGAGGCAATAAACCACGCCCGCGTCCGTCGTGCCGTCGCTGTTCGTGTGTTCGGCGCGAATGAAGTCGAGCAGTTGCGAGCGCGCGTTATCCTTTTCGACGATCCGATAGCGGATATTCGGCCGGTCGAAGCTCGACACGAAGATGCGCGCGTCGTCGAGCGCCAGCCGATGCACGATCTCGTCGCGCGTGATCGCGTCGGCCGTCGCCGTCAGCGCGATCCGCGGAACGTTCGGAAACCGCTCGTGCAACACCGAAAGCTGAATGTACTCGGGCCGGAAATCGTGGCCCCACTGGGAGACGCAGTGCGCCTCGTCGATCGCGAACAGGCCGACCGGCGAACTCTCGAGCAGGTCGAGGAAGCGCGGCGTCATGAGGCGCTCCGGCGCCACATAGAGCAGGTCGATCGCGCCGTTGCGCAGCGCGCGCTCGGTTGCGGCCGCTTCTGCGCCCGACAGCGTCGAATTGAGATATGCGGCACGCACGCCGAGTTCGGTGAGCGCCGCGACCTGATCCTGCATCAGCGCGATCAGCGGCGAGACGACGATGCCCGCGCCGAAGCCCGCTTCCTTCCGCACCAGCGACGGAATCTGGTAGCACAGCGATTTACCGCCGCCCGTGGGCATGAGCACCAGGGAATCGCCACCGTTGGCAACGTGCTCGACGATCTCCGCCTGCTGTCCGCGAAACGCCGGATAGCCGAAAACTTCATTGAGGATCTGGAGCGAACGGGTCATAGGGGGAGGCGCGAACTGCGGCATGGAGGGATACGCGATTTTATCAACGCACGCTCGAACGACACCGCATTGATCGCGACGTTGGCCATTCGGACGAGATGCGCTGAGAAACGTGAGGTCAAAAAAAACCGCCCGGCGTACCGGGCGGTTCGATGGTGCTGCGAGAAACGCGGCTCGCTTACTCGTTGGTATGCGGCTGCTGCTCCGTTGCCGGTGCTTCCGGCGTACCGAAATCGAATGCCTCTTCGGCAGCGATCTGGTCGAAGCGTTCGCGATCCGCCGACTCCTTCGTCTTGCGCGCCTTGTGGAACGCGAGACCCGTACCGGCCGGAATCAGACGGCCGACGATCACGTTTTCCTTCAGCCCGCGCAGATCGTCGCGCTTGCCCATGATCGCGGCTTCGGTCAGCACGCGAGTCGTTTCCTGGAACGACGCCGCCGAGATGAACGAATCCGTCGACAGCGACGCCTTCGTGATACCCAGCAGCACGTTCTCGTAGGTCGCCGGACGCTTGTCTTCCGCGATCATGCGGTCGTTCTCGTCGAGCATGTCCGATCGCTCGACTTGTTCGCCCGGAATGAAGCGCGTATCGCCGTTGTCGGTGATCTGCACACGGCGCAGCATCTGACGCACGATCACTTCGATGTGCTTGTCGTTGATCTTCACGCCTTGCAGACGGTACACGTCCTGCACTTCGTCCACGATGTAGCGCGACAGCGCCTCGATACCCTGCAGACGCAGGATGTCGTGCGGATCGGCAGGACCGTCGACGATCATTTCGCCCTTGTTGACGACCTGACCATCGTGCACCAGCACCTGCTTTTCCTTCGCGATCAGGAACTCGTGCTGATTGCCTTCGAGGTCCGTGATGACGAGACGCTGCTTGCCCTTCGTGTCCTTACCGAACGACGTCGTGCCCGTGACTTCCGCCAGAATGCCGGCGTCCTTCGGCGAGCGCGCTTCGAACAGTTCGGCCACACGCGGCAGACCACCGGTAATGTCGCGCGTCTTCTGCGCTTCAACCGGAATACGTGCGAGCACTTCACCGACCTGCACTTGCTGACCATCCTTCACGGTGATCAGTGCGCCGACCTGGAAGCCGATCTGC
The DNA here is from genome assembly GCF_031450805.1 of Caballeronia sp. LZ016. Classification (NCBI taxonomy): domain Bacteria; kingdom Pseudomonadati; phylum Pseudomonadota; class Betaproteobacteria; order Burkholderiales; family Burkholderiaceae; genus Caballeronia; species Caballeronia sp. LZ016. The sequence continues at coordinate 1,085,425 of NZ_JARTVY010000001.1, read as the reverse complement.
ACCGAATGCTCGGTGTTCGGGATCTTCACTTCCTCGCCGTTCGCGTCGAGCAGCTTGACCTGCGGACGCACGCTCTTGCCGGCCTGCGAACCGCGGCGCTTCGCATCGATCACGACGAGGGTCGAAAGACCGGTCACGTCGTCGATCTGCTTGGCAACCGTCACGCCTTCTTCGACGTTCTCGAACTTCACCGTACCGCCCCACTCGGTGATGATCGGACGCGTCAGCGGGTCCCACTGCGCGAGTTGCGCGCCGGCCTTGATCTGCGCGCCGTCGAGCTGCAGCAGCGTCGCACCGTACGGCACCTTGTGACGCTCACGCTCGCGACCGAAGTCGTCCGCGATGATCGCTTCGCCCGAACGCGAGATGACGACCTGCTCGCCCTTCGCGTTGGTGACGTAGCGCATCGTGGCCGTGAAACGCACCGTACCGTTCGACTTCGCTTCGACCGTCGATGCCACTGCCGCACGCGATGCCGCACCACCGATGTGGAACGTACGCATCGTGAGCTGCGTGCCCGGTTCGCCGATCGACTGCGCCGCGATCACACCGACCGCTTCGCCGACGTTCACGCGCGAGCCACGACCCAGGTCGCGGCCGTAGCACGCGGCGCAAAGGCCATAACGCGTTTCGCAGGTCAGCGGCGTGCGCACGCGGACTTCGTCGATGCCGAGGCGTTCGATCTCTTCCACCGCGTCTTCGTCGAGCAGTTCGCCCGACGCGTACATCGTCTCTTGCGTTTCCGGATTGACGACGTCCGCCACCGCGACGCGACCGAGGATACGGTCACGCAGCGCTTCGACAACTTCACCGCCTTCGACCAGCGCCTTCATCGCGACGCCGTTCGACGTACCGCAATCGTCTTCGACCACGACGAGATCCTGCGTCACGTCGACGAGACGACGCGTCAGGTAACCCGAGTTCGCCGTCTTCAGCGCCGTATCCGCCAGACCTTTACGTGCGCCGTGCGTCGAGATGAAGTACTGCAGCACGTTCAGGCCTTCGCGGAAGTTCGCGGTAATCGGCGTTTCGATGATCGAGCCGTCCGGCTTCGCCATCAGGCCACGCATACCGGCGAGCTGACGAATCTGCACGGCGGAGCCACGTGCGCCCGAGTCGGCCATCATGTAGATGGAGTTGAACGACTCCTGCTTCGTTTCCTTGCCTTCGCGATCCACCACGGGCTCGGTTGCGAGCTGCTCCATCATCGCCTTGCCGACGCTTTCCGACGTCGCCGACCAGATGTCGACCACGTTGTTGTAGCGTTCCTGCGCGGTGACGAGACCCGACATGTACTGACGGTCGTACTCCTTCACCTTCTTCGCGGCGTCGCCGACGATCGTCTCTTTCTGCGGCGGCACGAGCATGTCGTCCACGCAAATCGAGATGCCGGCGCGCGTTGCGAGGCGGAAACCCATCTGCATCAGCTGGTCGGCGAAAATCACCGTCTCGCGCAGACCGCACTTGCGGAACGCCGTGTTGATCAGGCGCGAGATTTCCTTCTTCTTGAGCGGCTTGTTCAGCACCGAGAACGGCAGCCCCGGCGGCAGAATTTCCGACAGGATCGAACGGCCGACCGTGGTCGCGTACAGCGTGACCTTCGGCACGAACTTCGGCGCGCCTTCGCTCTGGTCTTCGTTCGCCACCATTTCGGTAATGCGGACGTTGACGCGCGAAGCCAGCTCGACTTCCTTGTTCTCGTACGCGCGGATGACTTCCGACACGCCCGTGAACGTCAGGCCTTCGCCCTTGCCGTTCACTGCTTCACGCGACGCGTAGTACAGGCCCAGCACGATATCCTGCGACGGCACGATCGACGGATCGCCGTTGGCCGGGAACAGGACGTTGTTCGACGCCAGCATGAGCGTGCGCGCTTCCATCTGCGCTTCGAGCGACAGCGGCACGTGCACGGCCATCTGGTCACCGTCGAAGTCGGCGTTGAACGCCGCGCAAACGAGCGGGTGCAGCTGAATTGCCTTACCTTCGATCAGCACGGGCTCGAAAGCCTGAATGCCAAGACGGTGCAGCGTCGGCGCGCGGTTCAGCATGACCGGATGCTCGCGGATCACCTCTTCGAGGATGTCCCACACCACCGGCGTCTGGTTCTCGACTTCCTTCTTCGCGGCCTTGATGGTCGTCGCGACGCCCATCACTTCCAGCTTGTTGAAGATGAAAGGCTTGAACAGTTCGAGCGCCATCAGCTTCGGCAGGCCGCACTGATGCAGCTTGAGCGTCGGGCCCACGACGATGACCGAACGGCCCGAGTAGTCGACACGCTTACCGAGCAGGTTCTGACGGAAACGACCGCCCTTGCCCTTGATCATGTCGGCGAGCGACTTCAGCGGACGCTTGTTCGCGCCGGTCATGGCCTTGCCGCGACGACCGTTGTCGAGCAGCGAATCGACGGCTTCCTGCAGCATCCGCTTTTCGTTGCGGACGATGATCTCAGGCGCCTTCAGTTCGAGCAGACGCTTCAACCGGTTGTTACGGTTGATCACGCGGCGATACAGGTCGTTCAGGTCCGAGGTCGCGAAACGGCCGCCGTCCAGCGGCACGAGCGGACGCAGTTCCGGCGGCAGCACCGGCAGCACTTCGAGCACCATCCAGTCAGGCTTGATGCCCGAACGCTGGAACGCCTCGAGCACCTTCAGGCGCTTCGCGTACTTCTTGATCTTCGCTTCCGAACCGGTGTTCTTGAGTTCGGTGCGGAGCGTTTCGACCTGTTCGTCGATGTTGATCGCGCGCAGCAGCTCGCGCACGCCTTCCGCGCCCATCTCGGCACGGAATTCGTCGCCGTACTCTTCGACCTTGTTGTAGTAATCCTCTTCGGTCATGATCTGCCGCGCTTTCAGCGGCGTCATGCCCGGATCGATGACCACGTAGGCTTCGAAGTACAGCACGCGCTCGATGTCGCGCAGCGTCATGTCGAGCACCATGCCCAGACGCGACGGCAGCGACTTCAGGAACCAGATGTGCGCGACCGGCGAGGCCAGCTCGATGTGGCCCATCCGCTCACGGCGCACCTTCGCCAGCGTCACTTCGACGCCGCACTTTTCACAGATCACGCCACGGTGCTTCAGGCGCTTGTACTTGCCGCACAGGCACTCGTAGTCCTTGATCGGCCCGAAAATCTTCGCGCAAAACAGACCATCCCGCTCCGGCTTGAACGTGCGGTAGTTGATGGTCTCCGGCTTCTTCACTTCGCCGAACGACCACGAACGGATCTTGTCGGGCGACGCGAGGCCGATCTTGATCGCATCAAAAACTTCTTCTTGTTGGACTTGCTTGAATAGATCGAGCAGAGCTTTCATTGCTTTCTCTCCGTAGTCCGATTAGTTGCGGTCGAGATCGATATCGATACCGAGCGAGCGGATTTCCTTCACCAACACGTTGAAGGATTCCGGCATGCCCGCGTCGATCACGTGATCGCCCTTGACCAGGTTCTCATAAACCTTCGTCCGGCCTGTCACGTCGTCCGACTTGACCGTCAGCATTTCCTGCAGCACATACGACGCGCCGTACGCCTCGAGCGCCCACACTTCCATTTCACCGAAGCGCTGACCACCGAACTGCGCCTTACCACCCAGCGGCTGCTGCGTGACGAGCGAGTACGGGCCGGTCGAACGCGCGTGCATCTTGTCGTCGACCAGGTGGTGCAGCTTCAGGTAGTGCATGTAGCCGACCGTGACCTTGCGCTCGAACGGCTCGCCCGTGCGGCCGTCGTGCAACTGGACCTGGTTCTTCGACGCATTCATGCCCAGGTTCTGAGCGATGTCGTCGGGGAACGCCAGATCCAGCGCGCGCTCCATTTCGCCTTCCGTGGCGCCGTCGAACACCGGCGTTGCGAACGGCACGCCTTCGCGCAGGTTCTTCGCGAGTTCGAGGATCTCGTCGTCGGAGAAGCTTTCCAGCTCTTCCTTGCGGCCCGACTCGTTGTAGATCTGCGTGAGGAACACGCGCAGTTCTTCGATCTTCGCCTGACGCTGCATCATCTCGCCGATGCGCCAGCCGAGACCCTTCGCGGCCCAGCCCAGATGCACTTCGAGAATCTGACCCACGTTCATCCGCGACGGAACGCCGAGCGGATTCAGCACGACGTCGGCCGGACGGCCATCGGCCATGTACGGCATGTCTTCGATCGGAACGATCTTCGACACGACACCCTTGTTACCGTGGCGGCCCGCCATCTTGTCGCCAGGCTGCAGGCGACGCTTCACGGCGAGATACACCTTGACCATCTTCAGCACGCCCGGCGGCAGTTCGTCGCCTTGCGTGAGCTTCTTGCGCTTCTCTTCGAACGCGAGGTCGAACTGGTGACGCTTCTGCTCGATCGAGTCCTTGATCGCCTCCAGCTGCGCCGCTGCTTCTTCGTCCGCGAGGCGGATGTCGAACCAGTGGTAGTGGTCGAGATCTTCGAGGTACGCGAGGTCGATCTTCGTACCCTTCGCGAGCTTCTTCGGACCGCCGTTCGCGACCTTGCCGTTCAGCATGCGTGCGAGACGCTGGAACGCGTCGCCTTCCACGATACGCAGCTGATCGTTCAAGTCGAGGCGATAGCGCTTCAGTTCGTCGTCGATGATCTGTTGCGCACGCTTGTCACGCGTGATGCCTTCGCGCGTGAACACCTGGACGTCGATGACCGTGCCGCTCATGCCCGACGGCACGCGCAGCGACGTGTCCTTCACGTCGGATGCCTTCTCGCCGAAGATCGCGCGCAGCAGCTTTTCTTCCGGCGTCAGCTGCGTCTCGCCCTTCGGCGTGACCTTGCCGACCAGCACGTCGCCCGCTTCCACTTCCGCGCCGATGTACACGATGCCCGACTCGTCGAGACGGCCAAGCTGCACTTCCGCGAGGTTCGAGATGTCGCGCGTGATTTCTTCCGGTCCGAGCTTCGTGTCGCGAGCAACCACGTTCAGTTCTTCGATGTGGATCGACGTGTAACGGTCGTCGGCCACAACTTTTTCCGAGATCAGGATCGAGTCTTCGAAGTTGTAGCCGTTCCACGGCATGAACGCGACCAGCATGTTCTGACCGAGCGCGAGCTCGCCCAGGTCCGTCGAGGCGCCGTCGGCCAGCACGTCGCCGCGCGCGACCTTGTCGCCCATCTTCACGATCGGACGCTGGTTGATGTTCGTGTTCTGGTTCGAACGCGTGTACTTGATCAGGTTGTAGATGTCCACGCCGACATCGCCGGCCACGGCTTCGTCGTCGTTCACCCGAATCACGATACGGCCCGCGTCGACATAATCGACGACGCCGCCGCGCATTGCCTGAACCGTCGTACCCGAGTCGACCGCCACCGTACGCTCGATGCCCGTACCGACGACCGGCTTCTCCGGACGCAGACACGGCACCGCCTGACGCTGCATGTTCGAGCCCATCAGCGCGCGGTTCGCGTCGTCGTGCTCGAGGAACGGAATCAGCGATGCTGCCACCGACACGATCTGCGACGGCGCCACGTCCATGTACTGGATGCGATCCGGCGTGACCATCAGCGTTTCGCCCGCTTCACGCGACGACACGAGTTCGTCGGTCAACGTGCCGTCTTCGGCCACCGCCGCGTTCGCCTGAGCGATCACGTAACGGCCTTCTTCGATTGCCGACAGATAGTCGATCTGGTCCGTGACCTTGCTGTCCACTACCTTGCGATACGGCGTTTCGAGGAAGCCGTATTCGTTCAGGTGCGCGTATAGCGCCAGCGAGTTGATCAGACCGATGTTCGGACCTTCCGGCGTTTCGATCGGGCACACGCGGCCATAGTGCGTCGGATGCACGTCGCGGACTTCGAAGCCCGCGCGCTCGCGCGTCAGACCGCCCGGGCCCAGTGCGGAGACACGGCGCTTGTGCGTGATTTCCGACAGCGGGTTGGTCTGGTCCATGAACTGCGAGAGCTGCGACGAACCGAAGAACTCGCGAATTGCCGACGAAATGGGCTTCGAGTTGATCAGATCGTGCGGCATCAGGTTTTCGCTTTCGGCCTGGCCCAAGCGTTCCTTGACTGCACGCTCCACACGCACGAGACCTGCGCGGAACTGGTTTTCGGCCAGTTCGCCGACGCAACGCACGCGGCGATTGCCCAAGTGGTCGATGTCGTCCACTTCGCCCTTGCCGTTGCGCAGCTCGACCAGGATCTTGATCGTCGCGAGGATGTCGTCGTCCTGCAGCGTCATCGGTCCGATGATTTCATCGCGGCCCACGCGGCGATTGAACTTCATGCGGCCGACCTTCGACAGGTCGTACGCGTCTTCGCTGTAGAACAGACGGTTGAACAGCGCCTCGACTGCTTCTTCGGTCGGCGGTTCGCCCGGACGCATCATGCGATAGATCGCGATGCGCGCGGCCATCTTGTCGGCGGTTTCGTCGATACGCAGTGTCGACGAGATGTACGGGCCTTGATCCAGATCGTTCGTGTAGAGCGTCTGGATGTCCTTGACCTTGGCTTCGCGGAGCTTTTCGAGGACGGATTCCGTGATTTCCTCGTTCGCGTTCGCGATGACTTCGCCGGTCTCGGGGTCGATCACGTTCTTCGCCAGCACGCGGCCGAGCAGATACTCCTCGGGCACCGAGATGAACTTCGTCTTGGCGTTCTCGAGGTCGCGAATGTGCTTCGCGTTGATCCGCTTGTCCTTCGTGACAATGACGTTGCCTTCGCGGTCCTGAATGTCGAAGCGGGCGACTTCGCCGCGCAGACGCTCAGGCACGAATTCCATCTGCGCGCCTTCGTTCATCAGCGCGAAGTTGTCGAACACGAAGAAGTTCGCGAGGATCTGTTCCGGCGAAAGCCCGATGGCCTTCAGCAGGATCGTGACCGGCATCTTGCGGCGACGATCGACGCGGAAATACAGCACGTCCTTCGGGTCGAATTCGAAGTCGAGCCACGAACCACGGTAAGGGATGATGCGCGCCGAAAACAGCAGCTTGCCCGAGCTGTGGGTCTTGCCCTTGTCATGCTCGAAGAACACGCCAGGCGAACGGTGGAGCTGCGACACGATTACGCGCTCGGTACCGTTGATGACGAACGAGCCGGTCGGCGTCATGAGCGGAATTTCGCCCATGTACACTTCCTGCTCTTTCACTTCCTTGACGACGGGCTTGCTCGGCGACTCTTTGTCGAGCAGAACGAGGCGGACCTTCGCGCGCAGGGCGGAGCAGTACGTCAGGCCGCGCTGCTGGCATTCCTTGATGTTGAATGCGGGCGGCGACAGCATGTAGCTGACGAACTCGAGACGCGCGAAGCCATTGTGCGAAACGATCGGGAAAACAGACGTAAATGCGGCCTGCAAGCCTTCCGCTTTGCGCTGCGAGGAAGACGTATCTGCTTGCAGAAACGTCTGGAATGATTCAAGCTGGGTCGCCAGCAAAAAGGGAACTTGGTGAACGATGGGGCGCTTCGCGAAACTCTTGCGAATACGCTTCTTCTCGGTGAAGGAATATTGCATACGATCTCCGAATCACGGCGGGCGTTACCGAGGCGGGATACCTCGACGACACGGCCCGGTGTTCACCGACTGAGACCCGCGCACGTGTCCGGGGAGGACGCGCGAGTCTAGAAGCTTGGTGGTTGGCCGCTACCAACCGCTGGCTGACGGCAGCGGATGCCTGTGTTTCCCGCTACCCGACCAAACTTGCCTTCTGCAGTCGCTTCAGAAGACAAAGAGAAATGCCGGAATATCCTGCCGATCCGACCGTTCTCTTTGGCTTCTGCAGGGACGTTTTGCTTGCTCGCAAGCATAAAAACTCAGTCCCCACAAAGCACAAAAAGGCCGGCGGTGAAAAACCGCCAGCCTTCGCACAGCGCAATGAAACTTACTTGATTTCAGCCTTCGCGCCTGCGTCTTCCAGCTTCTTCTTCGCTTCTTCAGCAGCAGCCTTCGGCACCGCTTCCTTGATGGGCTTCGGTGCGCCGTCGACCAGGTCCTTCGCTTCCTTCAGGCCGAGACCCGTCAGTTCGCGAACAGCCTTAATCACGGAAACCTTATTCGCGCCTGCTTCGAGCAGGTTCACGGTGAACTCGGTTTGCTCTTCGGCAGCAGCAGCAGCGCCGCCACCAGCCGGGCCAGCGACAGCAACAGCAGCTGCCGACACGCCAAACTTCTCTTCGAACGCCTTGACCAGCTCGTTCAGTTCCAGAACCGACATCGCGCCAACGGCTTCCAGGATGTCTTCTTTTGCGATTGCCATTTGAAATACTCCTAAATTGAATTCGGATCGAGCTAGCGATCTAGCTAATACCTAACTGAGCGACGGGCGCCCAAGCGGCTCCGTTATGCGGCTTCGCCTTGCTTCTCCGCCAGCGCGGCCAGAGCGCGCGCAAAGCCGGAAACAGGCGCTTGCATGACGAACAACAGCTTGGAGAGCAGCTCTTCGCGGCTCGGGATGCTGGCCAGCGCTTGCACGCCTGCCTTGTCCATCACCTTGCCTTCGTAGGAACCAGCCTTGATGATCAACTTGTCATTGCTCTTGCCGAAGTCATTGACGACCTTGGCAGCGGCAATGGCATCTTCCGAGATGCCGTAGATCAGAGGACCGGTCATCTGCTCAGCCAGCGGAGCGAACGGGGTACCTTCGACAGCGCGACGCGCCAGCGTGTTCTTCAACACGCGCAGATACACCTGTTGCTCACGCGCTTTCGCGCGCAGCTTGGTCAGATCGCCAACCGTGATCCCACGATACTCAGCGAGCACCATCGTCTGAGCCTTCGCGACTTGCGCGGCGACTTCAGCGACGACTGCCTGCTTATCTTCTTTGTTCAGTGGCACGGTTAAACCTCCAGATTCGATGCACTTGGGCGTCCAACCCTCATGCACCACGTTCGACAACGGCGTCCGACTGTTAGGAGTATTTCGATCGATTGGTGTCCGTCTAGCGACGCACGACAAACGACTTCAACCACTGCAAAACTGTTTCGGGTTCGCCATCTGCGTTGGCTTGAATTAAGGCGCTGCCTGACTTCTACACCGCCACCAACGGTCTTTGACAACCGGCTGCGAAGCGATGACGCCGCTACACAACCGCCCAAAGCCCTGTTTGACGCGGTCTGACGACCGCGCCGGAATTCCTTACTATTGCGCCAGCGAGGACTGATCCACGCGAACGCCGACACCCATCGTGCTCGACAGTGCGACCTTACGCAGGTACACGCCCTTGCTCGTCGCCGGCTTGGCCTTTTGCAGCGCGTCGATCAGCGCAGCCAGGTTCTGACGCAACGAAGCAGGTTCGAACGATGCGCGACCGATCGTGCCGTGGATGATACCGGCCTTGTCGACGCGGAACTGCACCTGACCAGCCTTCGCGTTGCGGACTGCTTGCGCGACGTCCGGCGTAACGGTGCCGACCTTGGGGTTCGGCATCAGGCCACGCGGACCGAGGATCTGGCCTAACGTACCGACAACACGCATCGTGTCCGGCGAAGCGATCACGACGTCGAAGTCCAGGTTACCGGCCTTCACTTGCTCCGCCAGGTCTTCCATACCGACGACTTCCGCGCCAGCGGCACGCGCTTGCTCGGCCTTCTCGCCCTGCGCGAACACTGCGACGCGGACCGACTTACCGGTGCCGGCCGGCAGAACGACGGAGCCGCGAACCACTTGGTCCGACTTCTTCGCATCGATGCCGAGTTGCACTGCTACGTCGATCGACTCGTCGAACTTTGCGCTTGCGCATTCCTTGACGAGAGCCAGTGCATCGTCGATCGCGTACAGCTTCTGGCGATCAACCTTGTTTGCGAATGCCTGAAGGCGCTTAGAAAGCTTAGCCATTTACACGCCCTCCACAGTGATACCCATCGAACGCGCGCTGCCAGCGATGGTGCGCACGGCGGCGTCCAGATCAGCTGCCGTAAGGTCCGGCATCTTGGTCTTCGCGATTTCTTCCGCTTGAGCGCGGGTGATGTTGCCGACCTTGTCGGTGTGCGGCTTGGCCGAACCCTTCTGCACAGCGGCTGCCTTCTTGATCAGAACGGTAGCCGGCGGCGTCTTCATGATGAAGGTGAAGCTCTTGTCCGCGAATGCCGTAATGACGACCGGCACCGGCAGACCCGGCTCCATGCCTTGAGTCTGCGCGTTGAACGCCTTGCAGAACTCCATGATGTTCAGGCCGCGCTGGCCCAGTGCCGGACCGACCGGCGGCGACGGGTTGGCTTTACCTGCAGGAATCTGCAGCTTGATAAAGCCGATGATTTTCTTTGCCATGTTGAAAACCTCTGCTGAACGCGAGAGCGTTCGGTGAGTGATAGCGCGCGTTCGACCATGACGGCTACTGACGCTCCTCAACGGCCATTACGCGGACCGTAAGCGCGAATCGCGCGATAGCCACCAGGCTACGCGCGATGTGTTCGGATTAAGTCTTTTCGACCTGACCGAATTCCAGTTCGACCGGAGTCGATCGTCCGAAGATCGTGACGGAAACACGAACTTTAGACTTCTCGTAGTTCACTTCCTCGACGTTGCCGTTGAAGTCGGTGAAAGGACCTTCCTTCACCCGAACCATCTCGCCCACCTCGAAAAGAGTCTTCGGCCGTGGCTTCTCGACACCTTCCTGCATCTGCGACATGATCTTTTCGACTTCACGCGGGGAAATCGGGCTTGGCCGGTTGCGTGTGCCGCCGATGAAACCAGTGACCTTGGCCGTGTTCTTGACCAAGTGCCACGTTTCGTCCGTCATTTCCATTTCGACCAGGACGTATCCCGGGAAGAAACGACGCTCAGTGACCGACTTGTGGCCACCCTTTACTTCGACTACTTCTTCGGTCGGGACGAGAATCTGACCGAACTGGTCTTGCATCCCGGCGCGCTCGATGCGCTCCTGAAGCGCACGTTGCACGCTCTTCTCCATGCCGGAGTAGGCGTGCACCACATACCAACGCTTTCCACTCGGGGATGTCGGAGTATCGCTCATATCATTTCCAACCCAGAATCGCCGAGAAAATCACCCATTCGATCGACTTATCGCTAAGCCAAAGCAGAATGGCCATGACGAGGACAAATGCAAACACCACGAGAGTGGTCTGCGTCGCCTCTTTCCGAGTCGGCCAGACGACCTTGCGAACTTCCTTGTAAGAGTCCTTCGCGAACGCGATGAAGCCCTTACCAGGCGCAGAGACCAGACCGACGGCCACGCCAGCGATGAGGCCGACGGCAAGCGCCGCACCGCGAACATACCACTCTTGGCGGTCGAGCAGAAAGAAACCCACGAACCCGGCCAAGACCAACAATACACCAGCCGCCAACATCAGCTTGTCGCTGGAAGTATTAACAGTTTCGACGGAAGGATTCGCCATAACACCTTAAACAGCGCCACGTGGCGCGAGAATTTGGCAGGGGCAGAGGGAATCGAACCCCCAACCTTCGGTTTTGGAGACCGACGCTCTGCCAGTTGAGCTATACCCCTAAACCATTTGGGGCCGACGGTTTCGCCGACCCCGAAAACTACAGACTACCGAAAAGATTTCTGGCTCTTACTCGATAATCTTCGCAACGACACCTGCGCCGACGGTACGGCCGCCTTCACGGATAGCGAAGCGCAGACCTTCTTCCATGGCGATCGGGGCGATCAGCTTGACCGTGATCGACACGTTGTCGCCCGGCATCACCATTTCCTTGTCCTTCGGCAGCTCGATCGAGCCCGTCACGTCCGTCGTACGGAAGTAGAACTGCGGACGGTAGTTGTTGAAGAACGGCGTGTGACGGCCGCCTTCGTCCTTGCTCAGCACGTACACTTCAGCGGTGAAGTGCGTGTGCGGGGTGATCGAACCCGGCTTGGCCAGCACTTGGCCACGCTCGACGTCTTCACGCTTCGTGCCGCGCAGCAGAATACCGACGTTGTCGCCTGCCTGACCCTGGTCGAGCAGCTTGCGGAACATTTCCACGCCCGTGCAGGTGGTCTTCACCGTCGGCTTGATACCGACGATTTCGATTTCCTCGCCGACCTTCACCACGCCGCGCTCGACGCGACCCGTCACCACCGTGCCGCGACCCGAGATCGAGAACACGTCTTCCACCGGCATCAGGAACGAGCCGTCGACTGCGCGCTCCGGCGTCGGGATGTAGGTGTCCAGCGCGTCGGCCAGGCTCATGATCGCCACTTCGCCCAGCTCGCCCGTGTCGCCTTCCAGCGCCAGCTTTGCCGAACCCTTGACGATCGGGGTGTCGTCGCCCGGGAAGTCGTACTTCGACAGCAGCTCGCGCACTTCCATTTCGACCAGTTCGAGCAGCTCGGCGTCGTCGACCATGTCGCACTTGTTCAGGAACACGATGATGTACGGCACGCCGACCTGACGCGCCAGCAGGATGTGCTCACGCGTTTGCGGCATCGGGCCGTCAGCGGCCGAGCACACCAGGATCGCGCCGTCCATTTGCGCTGCGCCCGTGATCATGTTCTTCACGTAGTCGGCGTGGCCCGGGCAATCGACGTGTGCGTAATGGCGGTTAGCCGTTTCGTACTCGACGTGCGCGGTGTTGATCGTGATACCACGCGCCTTTTCTTCCGGCGCTGCATCGATCTGGTCGTATGCCTTCGCTTCGCCGCCGAACTTCTTGGTCAGCACCGTCGTGATCGCTGCCGTCAGCGTGGTCTTGCCGTGGTCAACGTGACCGATCGTGCCCACGTTCACGTGCGGCTTGGTCCGCTCGAATTTACCTTTGGCCATTTTCGACTCCTAACAGGATTTTCGCACCTTGCGCCGCGCGCAACTTACTACTTACTAGACTGATACGACTGGTGCCCATGGGCAGGATCGAACTGCCGACCTCTCCCTTACCAAGGGAGTGCTCTACCACTGAGCCACATGGGCACTAACTAACCGACACTGGAGCGGGTGAAGGGAATCGAACCCTCGTCGTAAGCTTGGAAGGCTTCTGCTCTACCATTGAGCTACACCCGCGAGGGTTGGATTTCCTTACCGCTTGAATTCTGGTGGAGGAGGTTGGATTCGAACCAACGTAGGCGTAAGCCAACAGATTTACAGTCTGCCCCCTTTAGCCACTCGGGCACCCCTCCGCAGAGAACTATCGATTATGGGGTAGCAACACGCTCTTGTCAAGCAATATTTGCGACCCTGAACACGAGGCTCTCACTTATAGGTAAGACGAAACGCAAAAACCCCACCTTTGAGGGGTGGGGTTTTTGTTTAAGGCATGAGGAGCCTGACGATTACCTACTTTCACACGGGGATCCGCACTATCATCGGCGTGGAGTCGTTTCACGGTCCTGTTCGGGATGGGAAGGGGTGGGACCGACTCGCTATGGTCATCAGGCATGACTTGTTGTTGTGCGCGTTGGGGACGGCACAACCAATCTGGGAAGAAGTAGATTCGGTAGTGACTGTTGGGCACAGTCGCGTCACTCAACCGGCGTGCCCCCTTCGGGGGTTGCAGTGAGTAAGCGCTAAAGCGCTAACTCACTGCGAAACACACTGGTTATAGGATCAAGCCTTACGGGCAATTAGTATCAGTTAGCTCAATGCATTACTGCACTTACACACCTGACCTATCAACGTCCTGGTCTGGAACGACCCTTCAAGGGGCTCGAAGCCCCGGGGATATCTCATCTTAAGGCGAGTTTCCCGCTTAGATGCTTTCAGCGGTTATCTCTTCCGAACATAGCTACCCGGCGATGCCACTGGCGTGACAACCGGTACACCAGAGGTTCGTCCACTCCGGTCCTCTCGTACTAGGAGCAGCCCCCTTCAAATATCCAACGCCCACGGCAGATAGGGACCAAACTGTCTCACGACGTTTTAAACCCAGCTCACGTACCTCTTTAAATGGCGAACAGCCATACCCTTGGGACCGGCTACAGCCCCAGGATGAGATGAGCCGACATCGAGGTGCCAAACACCGCCGTCGATATGAACTCTTGGGCGGTATCAGCCTGTTATCCCCAGAGTACCTTTTATCCGTTGAGCGATGGCCCTTCCATACAGAACCACCGGATCACTATGACCTGCTTTCGCACCTGCTCGACTTGTCGGTCTCGCAGTTAAGCACGCTTATGCCATTGCACTATCAGCACGATTTCCGACCGTACCTAGCGTACCTTCGTACTCCTCCGTTACGCTTTGGGAGGAGACCGCCCCAGTCAAACTGCCTACCATGCACTGTCCCCGATCCGGATCACGGACCAAGGTTAGAACCTCAAACAAACCAGGGTGGTATTTCAAGGACGGCTCCACCGAAACTGGCGTTCCGGTTTCATAGCCTCCCACCTATCCTACACAGATCGGTTCAAAGTCCAATGCAAAGCTACAGTAAAGGTTCATGGGGTCTTTCCGTCTAGCCGCGGGGAGATTGCATCATCACAAACACTTCAACTTCGCTGAGTCTCGGGAGGAGACAGTGTGGCCATCGTTACGCCATTCGTGCAGGTCGGAACTTACCCGACAAGGAATTTCGCTACCTTAGGACCGTTATAGTTACGGCCGCCGTTTACCGGGACTTCAATCAAGAGCTTGCACCCCATCATTTAATCTTCCGGCACCGGGCAGGCGTCACACCCTATACGTCCACTTTCGTGTTTGCAGAGTGCTGTGTTTTTATTAAACAGTCGCAGCCACCAGTTTATTGCAACCTCTTCACCCTTCTGGCGCAGGCCAGTCAAGCTACAGAGGCGTACCTTATCCCGAAGTTACGGTACCAATTTGCCGAGTTCCTTCTCCCGAGTTCTCTCAAGCGCCTTAGAATACTCATCTCGCCCACCTGTGTCGGTTTGCGGTACGGTCATCGTTAGACTGAAGCTTAGAGGCTTTTCTTGGAACCACTTCCAATTGCTTCGCTTCCGAAGAAGCTCGCGCCACACCCTTGAATCCTGTGCCCGGATTTGCCTGAGCACCTTCTCCAATGCAGCGACCGGGACGTCCAACACCCGGACAACCTTCCGCGATCCGTCCCCCCATCGCATCTAACAATGGTGCAGGAATATTGACCTGCTTCCCATCAGCTACGCATTTCTGCCTCGCCTTAGGGGCCGACTCACCCTACGCCGATGAACGTTGCGTAGGAAACCTTGGGCTTACGGCGAGGGGGCTTTTCACCCCCTTTATCGCTACTCATGTCAGCATTCGCACTTCCGATACCTCCAGCATGCCTTTCGACACACCTTCGCAGGCTTACGGAACGCTCTCCTACCACACGTACTTGCGTACGCATCCGCAGCTTCGGTGACTGGCTTGAGCCCCGTTACATCTTCCGCGCAGGACGACTCGATCAGTGAGCTATTACGCTTTCTTTAAAGGGTGGCTGCTTCTAAGCCAACCTCCTGACTGTTTTAGCCTTCCCACTTCGTTTCCCACTTAGCCAATCTTGGGGACCTTAGCTGGCGGTCTGGGTTGTTTCCCTCTTGACACCGGACGTTAGCACCCGATGTCTGTCTCCCGTGATTGCACTCTTCGGTATTCGGAGTTTGCTATGGCGTAGTAATCCGCAATGGACCCCACAACCATGACAGTGCTCTACCCCCGAAGGTGATACACGAGGCACTACCTAAATAGTTTTCGGAGAGAACCAGCTATTTCCAAGTTTGTTTAGCCTTTCACCCCTATCCACAGCTCATCCCCTAACTTTTCAACGTTAGTGGGTTCGGTCCTCCAGTACGTGTTACCGCACCTTCAACCTGGCCATGGATAGATCACTTGGTTTCGGGTCTACGCCCAGCAACTGATCGCCCTATTCGGACTCGCTTTCGCTACGCCTGCCTTAATCAGTTAAGCTCGCTACTGAACGTAAGTCGCTGACCCATTATACAAAAGGTACGCCGTCACCCCTTGCGAGGCTCCGACTGTTTGTATGCATGCGGTTTCAGGATCTATTTCACTCCCCTCCCGGGGTTCTTTTCGCCTTTCCCTCACGGTACTGGTTCACTATCGGTCGATCACGAGTATTTAGCCTTGGAGGATGGTCCCCCCATCTTCAGACAGGATTTCACGTGTCCCGCCCTACTTGTCGTACCCCTAGTTCTTCCACGCTGCTTTCGCTTACAGGGCTATCACCTGCTATGGCCGCACTTTCCAGAGCGTTCAGCTAACAATGCAGATAAAGAGTACAGGCTCTTCCCATTTCGCTCGCCACTACTTTGGGAATCTCGGTTGATTTCTTTTCCTGCGGTTACTTAGATGTTTCAGTTCACCGCGTTCGCTCCACATGACCTATGTATTCAGTCATGGGTGACCCATACGGGCCGGGTTTCCCCATTCGGACATCTTCGGATCAATGCTCGTTTGCCAGCTCCCCGAAGCTTTTCGCAGGCTACCGCGTCCTTCATCGCCTGTGATCGCCAAGGCATCCACCACATGCACTTGTTCGCTTGACCCTATAACGAGTGCGTCTCTCATCGAGCCACATCCGCCATAGGCTGAGTTTTCGCGTTGTGCCGTATTCCAAGTCATCATTAAGATCACTTTTCATACTCGATACAATCACTACCCTGAACCTGCTACTCACGCCCATCTCTAAGCGCTTTCCCAGATTCTCTTTACTACTTCTTCCAGATTGTTAAAGAACGTTTAGCCGACAAGCGTGTTTCAATACTTGCGACATCAACTGGCTAGCAATCGCCAATGCTTAACGCTTACCCGAAGCGCTAGGCATTGAGGATTGGTGGAGGATGACGGGATCGAACCGACGACCCCCTGCTTGCAAAGCAGGTGCTCTCCCAGCTGAGCTAATCCCCCGATGAGGCCTGACTAAGGTGTTGCCCAGCCACGCCTGATTCGGATGGTGGGTCTGGTTGGATTCGAACCAACGACCCCCGCCTTATCAAGACGGTGCTCTAACCGACTGAGCTACAGACCCTTAGCCTGTCTTTCTGACAGCCGATAAGCGTGAGCGCTTAACTTTAAGCGCGAAGCTCGAGAAAGGAGGTGATCCAGCCGCACCTTCCGATACGGCTACCTTGTTACGACTTCACCCCAGTCATGAATCCCACCGTGGTAAGCGCCCTCCTTGCGGTTAGGCTACCTACTTCTGGTGAAACCCACTCCCATGGTGTGACGGGCGGTGTGTACAAGACCCGGGAACGTATTCACCGCGGCATGCTGATCCGCGATTACTAGCGATTCCAGCTTCACGCAGTCGAGTTGCAGACTGCGATCCGGACTACGATCGGTTTTCTGGGATTGGCTCCACCTCGCGGCTTGGCAACCCTCTGTTCCGACCATTGTATGACGTGTGAAGCCCTACCCATAAGGGCCATGAGGACTTGACGTCATCCCCACCTTCCTCCGGTTTGTCACCGGCAGTCTCCTTAGAGTGCTCTTGCGTAGCAACTAAGGACAAGGGTTGCGCTCGTTGCGGGACTTAACCCAACATCTCACGACACGAGCTGACGACAGCCATGCAGCACCTGTGCGCCGGTTCTCTTTCGAGCACCCCCACCTTTCAGCAGGGTTCCGACCATGTCAAGGGTAGGTAAGGTTTTTCGCGTTGCATCGAATTAATCCACATCATCCACCGCTTGTGCGGGTCCCCGTCAATTCCTTTGAGTTTTAATCTTGCGACCGTACTCCCCAGGCGGTCAACTTCACGCGTTAGCTACGTTACTAAGGAAATGAATCCCCAACAACTAGTTGACATCGTTTAGGGCGTGGACTACCAGGGTATCTAATCCTGTTTGCTCCCCACGCTTTCGTGCATGAGCGTCAGTGTTGGCCCAGGAGGCTGCCTTCGCCATCGGTATTCCTCCACATCTCTACGCATTTCACTGCTACACGTGGAATTCTACCTCCCTCTGCCACACTCAAAGCCTGCCAGTCACCAATGCAGTTCCCAGGTTAAGCCCGGGGATTTCACATCGGTCTTAACAGACCGCCTGCGCACGCTTTACGCCCAGTAATTCCGATTAACGCTCGCACCCTACGTATTACCGCGGCTGCTGGCACGTAGTTAGCCGGTGCTTATTCTTCCGGTACCGTCATCCTCCATCCATATTAGGGACGAAGTTTTCTTTCCGGACAAAAGTGCTTTACAACCCGAAGGCCTTCTTCACACACGCGGCATTGCTGGATCAGGGTTGCCCCCATTGTCCAAAATTCCCCACTGCTGCCTCCCGTAGGAGTCTGGGCCGTGTCTCAGTCCCAGTGTGGCTGGTCGTCCTCTCAGACCAGCTACAGATCGTCGCCTTGGTAGGCCTTTACCCCACCAACTAGCTAATCTGCCATCGGCCGCCCCTGCAGCGCGAGGTCCGAAGATCCCCCGCTTTCCTCCGTAGATCGTATGCGGTATTAATCCGGCTTTCGCCGGGCTATCCCCCACTACAGGACACGTTCCGATGTATTACTCACCCGTTCGCCACTCGCCGCCAGGCCGAAACCCGCGCTGCCGTCCGACTTGCATGTGTAAGGCATGCCGCCAGCGTTCAATCTGAGCCAGGATCAAACTCTTCAGTTCAAACCCTGTTACTGTTTTTCGGTTCCGTTAGAAACCGGTCGCTCACTCAACGTACTGACGATGATTAATCCGTCCGAAGACAGATAAACCTTCCTCTTAATACTTCGTGTGAGACTCTTGATTACTTTTGCTTGTCGCTCCAGCACCTAAGCACCAGAACCGCACTCGCCATCAAGCGCCCACACTTATCGGCTGTTAGTTTTTAAAGAACATTCGCGAGACCTTCCTGCTTCGTCTTGCGTCGCTGCGTCAGCAGCAGAGAAACGAGATTATGAAGAATCTTTTTCTCTCTGTCAACAACTTTTTTTGCTTTCGCTTCCAAAATCTGTCGACTTCGAGGACGCCTGTTTCTCTGGCGTCTCCTCGTCTTGCGACAAGGAGCGGAATATTAGGCCAACCAGACCGCGATTACAAGGGGATGACGCAGATTTATTTCCCGTCGCCGAACAAGTGCCTGAACGACTCCTATCTTGACGCGCCCGCCACGAGTTCCACCGGCACCGCTGCCGCCATCGCCGCATACCCAGCGTCGCTCGGATGAATGTGATCGCCACTGTCATACCGCCGCTGCATTTCGCTCGGACGCGCGGGGTCACGCAACGCCTCGTCGAAATCGATGACGCCGTCAAAAGACCGGCTCGAGCGCAGCGACGCGTTCACTGCCGTGCGGATAGCCTCGCGCTCGGCCGGCAGCGAAGCGGGCGTCAGCGTCGCGCCATAAATCTTGATGCCACGCTGATGCGCCTGAGCGATCAACCGTTGATACCCGCGCAAGAGCGCTTCTGCGTTGACCTGCGTATGAGGCGCGTCGCAATCGAGCCCCTCCCGCGCGGGCATCGCCGCAAAGTTGATGTCATTGATACCGATCAGCACGATGATCGCGCGCACGCCTGGCTGGCGCAGTGCGTCCCGGTCGAAGCGGCTCACCATCGCCTCGCCGTAGCACGGGGAATTACTGAGCAGCCGGTTTCCGCTGATTCCCGCGTTGACGACCGCCACCTGCCCGTCGCCTTTCTGCGCGATTTGCCGCGCAAAGGCGTCGGGCCAGCGACGGTTCGCGTTCAGCGTCGAACGCATGCCGTCCGTGATCGAATCGCCGATGGCAACGACGGCACGCGCCGACGGACTTTGCACCGACACGTTCGTGAGCCACGCATACTGGGTGAACCGCGTGCGGAAGGCTGTCGCGGCCGCGTCCTCCGTCCGGTCGCCCGGCGTCGACACATAATTCACCTGACTGGCGATCCGATGCCACGCCACGAGCTTCTGATCCTTGCCCATGGACATACTGATGGCGAGCGGCTGATGCGCCACGACATCGAAAGCGACGGGATCGCTCGCGACCTGTCCGCCGGGCGGGACCGTCACGCTTTTGTTGCCGGCAAACAGCACCGGCCGGCTCGTCGCCGGCTGAATCGCCGCACCATTGCCGCTGACTGCGCGCGCTGCCGTCATCGATTGGACTACAAGCGGCTCACTGCCATACAAATTGCTGATGCGCAGCCGCATTTCCCGGCCGGCGAGTTGCGGATAGATCACCTGACGCACGGTCCGGCCGCCGACCTCCGGCGCGCGATAAAGCGGCGGCAGCTTGGCGAGGTGCGGGATCGCCTGCAATGCGGTCGCCCACGCGCTGACCCAGTGGTCGTTGACGGGCGCCTCGGCCGTATCGGCGGCGATCGCGCTCGATGCGCAAGCGAACGGGAGCACAAGCGCAGCCGCGCAAGTCGCGGCGAGAACTCGGAGTTTCATTCGGCGATGGGTTCGAAGAAAGGCAGAATTGTGCCTGATCGTCACATGTAAGGCGTCGAATGTGTGGTCCGTCGGCCCGCGCGCCCGAAATGGCCTCACAATGCAGCCAGATCCTTTGGCGCAAAGACACTATGCAATCGAAAAGCAGCACAACCGATGTTCCGCCGCAGCTTCACTGGGAAGAAGACGGCGAAGCCCGCTCTGCCCGCTGGCGATCCGAAAGCGGCAATCAGCCGCCGAAGCGCGTCGTGATCGGACACGATCAGATGACCGCCGATCACGCGTACCGCCTCGCCTGCGAGGGCACCGCGATTCTTTGGCGTGGAGACTTCCAGAACGCGCGCCAGTTGCTGCAGGCGATGGCCCGCCGTATCGACAACAAGCCGCGCAAGGCGAAGAAAGCGGCGGCGGAAAAACCCGCTTCGCCCGTCGATGCGTTCAATTTTCATCGTCTCGCGCAATCGCAGCGTGCGCGCACCCTCGCAATGCTGATCCTTCCGCTCGACGAGCAGTACGCCATTCCGCTGCGCCGCGCGCCGGACGTGCGTCAGGCTTGCGAAGAGGCCTATGGACCGGCCGACGAAGCCTCGGTCGTTTCGTTGCGCGAAGTGCTCGGTTTGATCGGCGCGCACGAGTGGCGCAAGAAGGGCGTCGAGATCAAGGCGACCGGCGGCCGGATTCATCCGTATTACGGCGTGTTTTCGCCCGTGCGCGGCGAGTATGTCGATCTGGTCGCCAATCAGCCGCTGCCGTCTCATTCGCTTGCCTTCGATATCGGCGCCGGAACCGGCGTGCTGGCGGCGGTGCTGGCGCGCCGCGGCGTCGAGCGCGTTGTAGCAACGGACGTCGATCCGCGCGCGCTCGCGTGTGCACGCGAGAACATCGCCCAACTGGGCCTGGGCAAGCAGGTCGAAGTCGTCGAGGCGAATCTCTTTCCCGAAGGACGCGCGCCGCTGGTCGTCTGCAATCCGCCGTGGCTGCCGGCGCGACCGAGCGCCGCCATCGAGCACGCGATCTACGATCCCGACAGCCGCATGCTGCGCGGCTTCCTCGACGGGCTCGCCGCGCATCTGACCCCGGGCGGCGAAGGCTGGTTGATCCTCTCCGACTTTGCGGAACATCTCGGGCTGCGCACGCGTGCGCAGCTTCAGGAATGGATCGATGCAGCGGGTCTCAAGGTCGACGGCCGGATCGACGTGAAGCCGCATCATCCGCGCGCGGCGGACAAGGCCGACCCGCTTTATGCGGCGCGATCGGCGGAAGTGACGTCGCTTTGGCGGCTCGTCGCGCGATGATTTGAAGTGGGGTGTCCGGCGGTCGCTGCGCGCGGTCGCCGGGCGTTTGACTATAGATCGCGAGCCCGCTCCCGAAGCCACGCGAGCGCCCCTTCCCCCGCGACAAGTCCGCTCGCAAAACACGCCGTCAGCAGATAACCGCCCGTCGGCGCTTCCCAGTCGAGCATCTCGCCCGCGCAGAACACGCCGGGCAGCGCGGCGATCATCGACCGCTCATCGAGCGATTCGAACGCGACGCCGCCCGCGCTACTGATGACTTCGGCAATCGGACGGGGGCGCAGCACGCGCAAGGGCAGCGCCTTGATGCGTGCCGCGAGCGTCTCGAGATCGGCGTACTCCTCTTTCGCGAGACATTCGCGCAGCAATCCCGCCTTGACACCCGCCAGATGCAGGCGGCTCTGCAGATGACTCGACAGCGAACGCGCCCCGCGCGGATGCAGCACTTCATCGCGGACACGCTCGGCGGAAAGCTGCGGCGTGAGATCGAGGAGAAGCGTCGTCCCCGCATCGCCGCTTGCGATCAGACGATCCCGAATCGGTGCGGAAAGCGCGTAGATCAGACTCCCCTCGATGCCCTGCTCCGTAATCAGGCATTCGCCGATGCGCCAGTCCACCTCGCCATCCGCGCGCGGCACGCCGATCGCCACCGACTTGAGCGGCTCGCCCGCGAACCGGCTGCTGAAGTGCCGCGTCCAGCCGACATCGAAACCGCAGTTCGACGGCAGAAACGGCCGCACGTCGACGCCACGCGCCGCCAGATGGGCGACCGCACCGCCATCCGAGCCCAGTTGCGGCCAGCTTGCCCCGCCCGGCGCGAGCACGAGCGCGTCGTGACGAACGCGCTTCTCGCCCTGCGGCGTGGCGAAACGCGAAACCGAGACGCCTTCGCCGGCCCAGCCGAGCCATCGATGCCTCATGTGCAGCGTCACCCCCGACGCGCGCAGCCGATGCAGCCACGCGCGCAGCATCGGCGCAGCTTTCATGTCGGTAGGGAAGACGCGGCCCGAACTGCCGACGAACGTCTCGACGCCCAGGTTGTGCACCCACTCCCGCAGCGCGGCGGCGTCGAACCGCGCGAGCAGCGGGGCGATGTTCGCGCGGCGCGCGCCATACCGGCCGAGAAACGCATCGGCGGGCTCGGAGTGGGTGAGATTCATGCCGCCCTTGCCGGCCATCAGAAACTTCCGACCGACGGACGGCATCGCATCGAAGACGTCGACGCGCGCGCCGCCTGCCGCGAGCGCTTCGGCGGCCATCAGGCCGGCCGGCCCGCCGCCGACGATCGCAACTTCGACCACCTGCTCGACCGATTCGTTGTTTTTGACAGACGCCATCCTCAAAGCCGCTAAGAAACGAGAGCGCCATTGTCGCATCGCACGGTCGGCGCGACTCGCGCAGAGCCCGCGCGTCCTCGTAAGTCTTTAAATAACAAAAAAGAATTTGGTCGCACGGAGTCCGGCCAGTACGATCGCGCGATTCGTTGAATCGACAACTTTCTACCTTTTTGGTCCAGTCATGTCAGTCTCCACCGCGCCCGATCGCGCTTCACCTCAAGCCGCCCCCGACGCGCGCCCCGTTATCCGCAGCGCCGCGGATGTTTCCAGTCTGGTCAATCGCGGCGCGGCCGTCGGGAGCGACGCGCGCATTGTCGTCGCCATCGCGCTCGGCGGAATTTTCCTCGATGCCTACGACCTCGGCGCGCTCGCGTTCGGCATGAAGGACATCGCCCGCGAGTTTTCGTTGACGCCGACCGGAACCGGTTTCGTCGCATCCGCGATCACCTTCGGCGCGATCATCGGCGCATTTCTTGGCGGCTATCTGACCGACAAGGTCGGCCGCTATCGCGTCTTCATGGCCGACATGTTCTTCTTCGTCGTCGCGGCGATTGCCTGCGCGCTCGCGCCGAACGCGTGGGTGCTCGGCGGAGCGCGCTTCGTGATGGGGCTGGGCGTCGGCATCGATCTACCGGTCGCGATGGCGTTTCTCGCCGAGTTCTCGCGGTTGCAAGGTCGTGGCAACAAGGCCGCGCGCGTCGCGATGTGGTGCCCGACGTGGTACGCCGCGATCAGCGTTTCCTATCTGCTCGTGCTCGGCCTGTACGCCGTGCTGCCCGAGCACAACGCGGGCTGGCTGTGGCGGCTGATTCTCGGCTTCGGGGCGGTCCCGGCGATCGCGATCATCGCGATCCGCAGCCGCTACATGAGCGAATCGCCCGTGTGGGCGGCCAATCAGGGCGATCTCGCCGGCGCCGCCGCGATCCTGAAACGCTCATATGGCATCGATGCCCGCGTAGACGCGAGCGCACTGGCAGCATCGAAAGCACCGAAAGCGCGCCGCGCGTCGTTCGCGAACTATGGCGCGTTGCTGCGCGGGGTGTATCTGCGCCGCACCGTGCTGGCGACGGTCATCGCGATTGCGTCTTCGTTCGCGTATAACGCCGTCGCGTTCGGGCTGCCGGTCATCATCTCCAGCTTCCTCGCGCAGTCGATGCTCACCACGATTCTCGCGTCGCTCGCGCTGAACCTGTGCTTTGCGTTCGCCGGCGGGCTGTTCGCGGTGCGGACCGTGCCGAAGTTCGGCGCGTGGAACCTCACCGTCGTCGGCTACGCGTTTCAATTGGCGGCGCTCGTCGGGCTCGCGGTCGTCGGCAAGCCGGCGACGGGCGCGCAGGTCGTCATTGCGATCGCGCTGCTCGCCGCGTTCCTGCTGGGCCAGGGCATCGGGCCGGGCTCGCACAGCATGACGTTCGCGTCGCTGAGCTATCCGACATCGCTGCGCGGCGTGGGCGTCGGCTTCAACCAGACGCTCATGCGCGCAAGCTCGACCGTTTCGCTGTTCCTGTTCCCTGTGCTGTCCGCCGCGCTCGGGACGAAGGTGTTCTGGATCATCGCGGTCGCGCCGCTCGCCGGGCTCGTCGCACTGTTCGCGGTGCGCTGGGAGCCGTCGGGCTATGACGTCGACGCTGAGGATTTCGCCGGACAAACTGTTCGCTAAGCAATTCCCTGCCATCCGCGACGCGGCGCCGGCTCCCAAAAGGAGCGGCGCCGTTTTTCATTGCGGCCCGCCTAGGTGAATTCCCGGCCATCCCGAAAAAAGCAATTGCCCGACCGTCCGGTCGGTTTATAATCGGCCGACAGCGACTTCCCATGAGCGAGTGTCCGCCATGTACACCCAATCTCTCGATCTTCCCGGTCAGCAGCCCGCTTCGGAGGCCCCCGCCGACGCCTCTTCCGATCAGCAACGCTTCGACGCCGTGATGCAGGCCGACGGCAAGATCGAACCGCAAGACTGGATGCCGGAGGCTTACCGCAAGACGCTGGTTCGGCAGATTTCGCAGCACGCGCATTCCGAGATCATCGGCATGCAGCCGGAGGGCAACTGGATCAGCCGCGCGCCGAGCCTCAAGCGCAAGGCGATCCTGCTCGCCAAGGTTCAGGACGAAGGCGGCCACGGTCTCTATCTATATAGCGCGGCAGAAACGCTGGGCGTATCGCGCGATCAACTGGTCGATGCGCTGCACGCGGGCCGAGCGAAATATTCGAGCATCTTCAACTATCCGACGCCCACGTGGGCCGATGTCGGCGTGATCGGCTGGCTGGTCGACGGCGCGGCGATCATGAACCAGATCCCGCTGTGCCGCTGCACCTACGGCCCTTATGCGCGGGCGATGATCCGCATCTGCAAGGAAGAGTCGTTCCATCAGCGGCAAGGTTTCGACGCCCTTCTCGCGATGATGAAAGGCACGCAGGCGCAAAAGGATCTCGTGCAGCAGGCGGTGAACCGCTGGTGGTGGCCGGTGCTGATGATGTTCGGCCCGAGCGACAAGGATTCGATCCACAGCGGCCAGTCGTTCGCCTGGGGCATCAAGCGCATCTCGAACGACGACCTGCGGCAGAAGTTCGTCGATGCGACCGTCGAGCAGGCGAAGATTCTCGGCGTCACGTTGCCCGATCCCGATCTGAAATGGAACGCGGTGCGCGGCGCGCACGACTACGGCGAGATCGACTGGGAAGAATTCTGGCGCGTCGTCAACGGCGACGGCCCCTGCAACAAGGAGCGCCTCGCCACCCGCGTCAAGGCACACGACGACGGTGCATGGGTGCGTGAGGCCGCGCTTGCGTACGCGCAAAAACAAGCGGCGCGCGCGCATCGCGAAGCAGCGTAATCAGGAGACGAGAGAGATGAACAAGGAATGGCCGATCTGGGAAGTCTTCGTGCGCAGCAAGCAGGGACTCGATCACAAGCATTGCGGCAGCCTCCACGCCGCCGATGCCAGCGCCGCGCTGCGCATGGCGCGCGATGTCTACACGCGACGTCAGGAGGGCGTGAGCATCTGGGTGGTGCCGTCGTCGGCCATTACGGCGTCCGATCCGGCCGACAAGGGCGAGCTGTTCGAGCCCGCCGGGGACAAGATCTACCGGCATCCGACGTTCTTCGTGCTGCCCGACGAAATCAACCACATGTAAGGGCGCGACATGAGCACCGAACATCTCGCCTATGTGCTGCGTCTCGCCGATAACGCGCTGATCCTCGGCCAGCGCAACGCCGAATGGTGCAGTCACGGCCCGGCGCTGGAAGAAGACATCGCGCTTGCGAACATGAGTCTCGATCTGATCGGGCAGGCGCGGCTGCTGTACTCCCATGCGGCGACGCTCGAAGCCGCGCTCACCGGCCAGCAGAAGACGGAAGACGATTACGCCTATTTCCGCGGCGAGCGCGATTTCGCGAATTACACGCTCGTCGAGCTGCCGCACTTCGGCCCGCTCGCGGGCACGGCGCGCACCGAACGCGACTACGCGGTGACCATCGTGCGCAACTTTCTGTATTCGGCGCTGATGGCCGAGCTGTGGACGGCGTTGCAGGCATCGTCGGATGCGCAGCTCGCGGCGATCGCGGCGAAATCGATCAAGGAAACGCGATACCACTTGCACCACGCCCGCGACTGGTTCGTGCGCTTCGGCGACGGCACGGACGAATCGCACCGGCGGGCGCAGGCGGCGCTCGATTATCTGATGCCCTACACGCGCGAATTCTTTCATCCCGACGCCGTCGAGCGCGCGGTGGCCGAAGCGGGCATCGCGCCGCTGGCGAGCGATTTCGAAGCCGTGTGGCGCGATGCGGTTGCATCGGCGATCGACGAAGCCACCCTGCGCGCGCCCGCAGAAGTGAAGCACGTCAGCACGGGCAAGCTCGGCGAGCATTCGGAGCACATGGGTTATCTGCTCGCGGAAATGCAAAGTCTCGCGCGGCAGCATCCGGGTGCGACCTGGTGACGACGAGCCCGAACGCCCAGAGCGACGCCGCGCTGCAACGCGCGTGGTCCGTCCTCGAATCGGTGCCCGATCCGGAAATCCCGGTCGTGTCGATCCGTGAGCTCGGCATCCTGCGCGACGTCCGCCACGGCGACGACGGCGTGCTCGAAGTCGTCATCACGCCGACGTACTCCGGTTGCCCGGCGATGTCGCAGATCGCGGAGGACATCGCCCATGCGCTCGAGAACGCGGAACTCGGCGCGCATCGCGTCAAGACCGTGCTCGCGCCCGCCTGGACGACCGACTGGATTACCGGCGACGCGCGCGAAAAGCTGCGCCGCTACGGCATCGCGCCGCCCACGGGCGCTTGCAGCAGCACCGAACAACCGCTGCGCTTCGTGCCGTACAAGAAGGAAGTCATCCCCTGTCCGCGCTGCGGCTCCGCGCACACGGAAAGGCTCGCGCAATTCGGCTCGACGGCGTGCAAGGCGCTGTATCGCTGCATCGATTGCCGCGAGCCGTTCGATTACTTCAAGCCGTATTGACTGCTCCGAGACACGATCATCATGGCGACTCCGCAATTTCATCCGCTGCGCATCCGCGACGTTCGTCCCGAAACCGCCGATGCCGTCACCGTCTCGTTCGACGTGCCGCCCGAACTGCGCGACGCTTTTCGCTTCACGCAGGGCCAGTTCGTGACGCTGAAGACGCATATCGACGGCGAGGAAACGCGCCGCTCGTATTCGATTTGCGTCGGCGTGACCGATTACGATCGCGACGGCGAATTGCGCATCGGCATCAAGCGCGTGCGGGGCGGACGCTTCTCGAACTTCGCGTTCGACACCCTTAAGCCGGGTCATGAAATCGAGGTCATGACGCCCGACGGGCGCTTCTTCACGCACCTGAACGCCGATCACGCGAAGCACTATGTCGCGTTTTCGGGCGGCTCGGGCATTACGCCAGTGCTGGCAATCATCAAGACGACGCTCGATCTCGAGCCGACGAGCCGCTTCACGCTCGTGTACGGCAACCGCAGCGTGGACGCGATCATGTTCGCCGAAGAACTGGAAGACCTGAAAAACCGCTACATGAGCCGGCTCGTGCTGTATCACGTGCTGTCGGACGACCTGCAGGACGTCGAGCTGTTCAACGGCGTGCTCGACAAGGCGAAGTGCAAGGCATTCCTCGAGACGCTGTTGCCGCCGGACGAAATCGACGAAGCGTTCATCTGCGGTCCCGCGCCGATGATGGATGCCGCCGAATCCGCGCTGAAGGAATCGGGCGTGGCGGCGGATCGCATCCACGTCGAGCGGTTCGGTACGCCGCTGCCGCAAGCGGGCGTGCCGCAAATCGAGATCACGGAAAGCACGCCGGCGGCGGACCTCGAACTGATCATCGACGGAAAGAAGCGCAAGCTGCGCCTGCCGTACGAAGGCGTGAGCGTGCTGGATGTCGGCCTGAAGGCGGGGCTCGCGCTGCCCTATGCATGCAAGGGCGGCGTCTGCTGCACGTGCCGCGCGAAGGTCGTCGAGGGGACGGTGAAGATGGACAAGAACTACACGCTCGAGCAACACGAAATCGACGACGGATTCGTGCTGACGTGCCAGTGTCATCCGGTGAGCGAGCGCGTCGTCGTGAGCTTCGACGAGCGTTGATCTGAGCGCGAAAGGCCACACCGGCGCGCGCGGCGATTGGCTTAAACTGGGACCGCACATCGCGGTCCCTTCGTCTTCCGGCATGCCGACACCATGAACTTGATTCACGTCACGAATGGCGACAGCGCCGCCCGGTCGCTGACAGAAGCGCTTCTGCTCGCCGGGCGCGACGACCAGGTGATCGCCCTGCGCGACGATCTCGCCGTCGGTCCCATCCGCGATGTGGACGAATCGCCGGTCGCGCGCGCGACGTTCTGGCGTCACGTCTGGAACAGCGCGGTCGATTTCGAAGCGGAGCTCAAGGCGCAACAGGCGCTCTTCGGCCGTCTCGCGCGCGGCGATGCGCAGGTGGTCGTGTGGCACGGCCAGAGCGCGGCGGATCAGCTCACGCTGCGGCGCGTCGCCTATCACTTGCGCAATGTGCCGCAGCGGCTGAACGAAGCGAAGCTGGCCTTCGACGATCTGTCCGTCGCCGCTCCTGACGCGCATCCCGAGGAGGCGAGCCGGCCCGACCGCGCGACCGCTGTCGGCATGTTCTCGCCGCATCAACTGGTGGCGAAGCTGCCGAGCGCCGCGCCCATCTCCGTGCTGCGCATCAGCCGGCTCGCGCTCGAATGGCAGGAAGCGAAGCACTCCAACGCCGAAAACCGCCGCCTGCGCGACAACATGCTGGTCTCAGGCACGTGGACCGACGTCGACGAAGCGATGCTCGACATCGCGACGTCCGAGTGGCGCCCCGCGAGGCGCATCGCCGGCGAGGCGATGACGCAGCAGTTCGACTTCCTGCTGAGCGATTCGGTCGCCTTCTGGCGATGCCGCGAACTCGTCGCGGCGGGGCGGCTTAAAATACGCGGCACCCCGTCGGAAATCGTCGACGCCGAACTGCGGCGGTAATGCAGACAAGCCAATAAGCCGAAAAGAACGTCCGATCAATGGCCCGTACGAAAGCGCCTGACCACGAAACACAACGCGAGCAGATTCTCGAACTGGCCGCCGCCAAATTCGCGCAGACGAGCTACCCGAGCACGTCGATGGCGGATCTGGCCGCCGCGAGCGGCACGTCGAAAGCGCGGCTTTATCACTATTACGAGAGCAAGGAAGCGATCCTCTTCGATCTTCTCGACCGCTACACGAAGCGGCTGATGCTGATCATCGCGGAGGTGGAAGGCGCGAGCGAGCGACGCGGCCTCGACGAGCGCCAGGCCTTCGCCGAACTGCTGCGCGCGTTCCTCGCGGAGTATGAGACGTCGCACAGCCGGCACGTCGCGCTTCTAAACGACGTCAAATATCTTGAAGAGGCGCAGCGCGAGATCGTGCTCGGCCGTCAGCGCGATATCGTCGCGGCGTTCGCGCGCCAACTCGCGCGCGCGTACCCGCACCGCGTGACGAAGGACAATCAGACCGCGCTCACGATGATGGTCTTCGGCATGATCAACTGGACGTTCACGTGGCTCAAGCCGGGCGGCAAGCTGGGCTACGGCGAGTTCGCGGAGGAGGTCGTCGGGATGATCGAGCACGGGCTTGCCGACGCGGACCGTTGAGCTTGCTGCGGTGCGACAACGCGGCCTGCGGTACGCAGCCAATCACGTAACCGACTGAATTCGCTCGATATTGTCGCGATCACACAACTATTTAGAACTCCCGCTCCACGGTTTTTAAGGGTTTTCCCGTATCGAATTCTCCCGAACCGGATAGAATGCGTTTTGCTATGCAGCATTCGTACGAACGACAGGAGAACATCGTGGAACTGACCTACAACCGCAACGCCGAGCAGATCGTCGCTAGCGACCGTCCGCTGCCGGACGCCGCGCGTATGCCAGTTCTCGTGCGCGAACTGTCTTCGGCAGACCGCGAGCGTCTCCTCACGCACTTTCTTGCGCTCGACGAAGACGACCGTCTGCTGCGGTTCGGCCAGATCGTGCCGGATCACGTCATCGAGAATTACGTTCGCAATCTGAACTTCACGAACGACACGGTTTTCGGCGTGTTCGGCGCCTCGCTGGAACTGGTCGGCGTCGGCCACCTGGCCTATCTGCCTGCCGACGGCGACAAGCGCACCGCCGAATTCGGCGTATCGGTGCTCGAAAGCGCGCGCGGGCGCGGCATCGGCACGAAGCTGTTCGAACGCGCCGCCATGCGCAGCCGCAATACGCACGTGTCGGAGTTGTACATGCATTGTCTTTCGCGCAACAAGACGATGATGCATATCGCGCGCAAGTCGGGCATGAAGATCGAGTACGCATACGGCGAAGCGGACGCGTATCTCTCGCTTCAACCGGCCGATCAGACGAGCATCATGGCCGAAATGCTTCAGGAGCAAGCCGCCGTGTTCGACTACGCGATCAAGCGCCAGGCGCATCGCGCATCGCAAGTTTTCAAGGCGTTCATGCCGACGGCCGACGCGGCCTGATTCTTTAGGACAGCGCGGGGCGCGCTGCGAGCGGGACCACACCAGGGCGGCCGAGACCGCCCTTTCTTTTTGTTCAGGCTAACGCAGCGGCAGCACCGTCGTTTCCTTGATGCGCTCGAGCGAAAAGCTCGAACGAACGTCGATTACCGACGGATGGTGCAGCAACTGATCCTCCACGAAGCGCGAAAAGTGCTCCATGTCGCGCACCTGCACGCGCAGCAGGAAGTCCATTTCGCCGGTCATCGCGTCGCAGGCGACCACTTCGGGCCATGAGCGCACCGCTTCACGAAACAGATCGCCGTGCGTCGGCGGTTTCGGCGTGCCGGCGGCGACCGGCATTCCGCCGCGCTTTTCCAGCCGCACGTTGACATATGCCAGAAGCCCTAGCCCGAGCTTTTTGGCGTCGAGCAGCGCAACATAGCCACGAATCACGCCCGTTTCCTCCAGCCGCCGAATGCGCCGCAAGCACGGACTGGGTGACAGGCTCACGCGATCCGCGATTTCCTGGTTCGATAGCCGCCCGTTCTCCTGCAGAATCGCGAGAATCTTGCGGTCGATTGCGTCGATTTCAGGTTCGGCCATGATCTGTCTCCCGTTCGCGTTCTGTTGGCAGCTTGTTGCGCAATACTAGAAAGCGGCGATTTGTTTCGCAAACTTTTGGCGCGCGACGCTCGCTAAACTTGTCTCCACGTCGCGCAACGCCGCGCAGATCAGGAGACACGCAATGACCGCATCGAACTGGGAGAATCCCGTCGGCACCGACGGCTTCGAATTCATCGAGTACACCGCGCCCGATCCCGTCGCCCTCGGGCGATTGTTCGAGCAGATGGGCTTTACCGCCATTGCAAAGCATCGGCACAAGAACGTGACGCTGTATCGGCAAGGCGATATCAACTTCATCATCAACGCGGAAGCCGATTCCTTCGCGCAGCGCTTCGCGCGCCTGCACGGTCCGTCAATTTGCGCGATTGCGTTTCGCGTCGCGGATGCCGGCAAGGCTTATCAACGCGCGCTCGAACTGGGCGCGTGGGGCTTCGACAACAAGACCGGCCCGATGGAACTGAACATTCCGGCGATCAAGGGCATCGGCGATTCGCTGATCTACTTCGTCGACCGCTGGCGCGGCAAGAACGGCGCGCAGCCGGGCAGCATTGGCGACATCAGCATTTACGATGTCGATTTCGAGCCGATTCCCGGCGCGGACCCGAATCCGGTCGGTCACGGGCTGACGTATATCGACCATCTGACGCATAACGTGCATCGCGGCCGGATGATCGAATGGGCCGAGTTCTACGAGCGTCTCTTCAACTTCCGCGAAGCGCGCTATTTCGACATCGAAGGCAAGGTGACCGCGGTGAAGTCCAAGGCGATGACCTCACCGTGCGGCAAGATCCGCATTCCGATCAACGAAGAAGGCTCCGAGAACGCCGGCCAGATTCAGGAATATCTCGACGCCTATCGCGGCGAAGGCATTCAGCACATCGCGCTGGGCACGAACAATATCTACGCCACCGTCGATGGCCTCCGCACGGCCGAAATCGCGCTGCTCGATACCATCGACACGTATTACGAACTCGTCGATCGCCGCGTGCCGAACCACGGCGAAAACGTCGCGGAGTTGCGCAAGCGCAAGATTCTGATCGACGGCGTGCGCGACGAAATCCTGCTGCAGATTTTCACGGAGAACCAGATCGGGCCGATCTTCTTCGAGATCATTCAGCGCAAGGGGAATCAGGGCTTCGGCGAGGGCAACTTCAAGGCGCTGTTCGAATCGATCGAACTGGACCAGATGCGGCGCGGTGTCCTGAAAGACACCAGCGCGAGCTAACAAGGGAGCGGACGCAAAAAAGGGACATGAAGCGCTCATGTCCCTTTTGCTTTTCGCGGCGGATTTCAGCCGAACCCGCCGCTGCGATGCGGTCAGTTCGCCGTATCGTCGTTGCTGCGTTCGGATTCGCGACGCTCGCCGGTGCGCGTCTGCGAAATTTGCGCGCGCGCCTGCACGACTTGCGGCGCGGACGTCGCTCCGAACGGCGAGTTTGCGCGGGCGCCGCCCATCGGGGCGCTGATCGCGAAAAAGGCCGCCGAGACCATCAGGAAACTCTGGATGTGGCGTTGCTTCATTTAATTTCTCCTTATGACTGCGTGTACGACTCCTGGCAAACCGCGCCAGGCGCCCGTTTAGACAGAGTTCGAAACGAGGGTTCCGCATTCGCGTCGCTTTTACACCTGTAACAAAGCGCAGCCTGCGCGCGGCGGGATAACGAACGGGTTTGTCCCACTGTCTGCCCGAGGCGTGCATCGGCACACTTGAAGTCCCGGCCAACGCGTCCACAAGAGGCGGCGGCCCGAAACATGCTTTGGTGATCCCAAACTCGGGTGGAGGAAGACACATAATGAACGCCCCGCTAGACGCAGAACAAAGAGCTTCGCTAGAAGCCGCGCTGAAATCCGTCACACTCGACGACAAATACACGCTCGAACGCGGCCGCGCTTATATGAGCGGCATCCAGGCGCTGGTGCGCCTGCCGATGCTCCAGCAAGAGCGCGACAAGGCCGCCGGTCTCAATACCGCCGGCTTCATCTCCGGTTATCGCGGTTCTCCCCTCGGTGGTCTCGATCAGTCGCTGTGGAAGGCGAAGAAGCATTTGGCCGCGCATCAGGTCGTATTTCAGCCGGGCGTGAACGAAGACCTGGCGGCGACGGCCGTCTGGGGCTCGCAGCAAGTCAACCTGTATCCGAGCGCACAGTACGACGGCGTCTTTTCGATGTGGTACGGCAAAGGCCCCGGCGTCGACCGCTCCGGCGATGTCTTCAAGCACGGCAATTCCGCCGGATCGTCGCAACATGGCGGCGTTCTCGTGCTCGCCGGCGATGACCACGCCGCGAAGTCATCGACGCTCGCGCACCAGTCCGAGCATCTTTTCAAGGCGTGCGGGTTGCCGGTGCTGTTTCCGTCGAACGTGCAGGAGTATCTCGACTTCGGTCTCCACGGCTGGGCGATGAGCCGCTATTCCGGCCTCTGGGTCGCGATGAAGTGCGTGACGGACGTGGTGGAATCGTCGGCGTCGGTGGATATCGACCCGCATCGCACGCAGATCGTGATTCCGACCGATTTCGCGATGCCCGACGGCGGCCTGAACATCCGCTGGCCCGATCCGCCGCTCGTGCAGGAAGCGCGTCTGCTCGATTACAAGTGGTATGCCGCGCTCGCCTATGTGCGGGCGAACAAGCTGGACCGCATCGAGATCGATTCGCCGCGGGCCCGCTTCGGCATCATGACGGCGGGCAAGGCGTACCTCGACGTGCGTCAGGCGCTCACCGACCTGGGCCTCGACGATGAAACCTGCGCGCAGATCGGCATTCGCCTGTACAAGGTCGGCTGCGTGTGGCCGCTCGAAGCGCAAGGCGCGCAGCAATTCGCGCGCGGTCTCGACGAAATTCTCGTCGTCGAAGAGAAGCGCCAGATTCTCGAATACGCGATCAAGGAAGAGTTGTACAACTGGCCCGATGCGCAGCGTCCGCGCGTTTTCGGCAAGTTCGACGAAAAGGACGGCGCGGGCGGCGAATGGTCGGTGCCGATGGGCAACTGGCTGTTGCCCGCGCATTACGAACTGTCGCCGGCGATCATCGCGAAGGCGATCGCAACGAGGCTCGACAAATTCGATCTCCCCGCCGATGTCCGCGCGCGTATCGCGGCGCGCATCGCGGTGATCGAAGCGAAGGAGAAGGCGCTCGCCCGGCCGCGTGTCGAGGCCGAGCGCAAGCCGTGGTTCTGCTCGGGTTGCCCGCACAACACGTCGACGAACGTGCCCGAGGGATCGCGTGCGATGGCGGGCATCGGCTGTCACTACATGACGGTCTGGATGGACCGTAACACGAGCACGTTCAGCCAGATGGGCGGCGAAGGCGTTGCGTGGGTCGGGCAGGCGCCGTTTTCCGGCGACAAGCACGTGTTCGCCAATCTCGGCGACGGTACGTACTTCCACTCCGGGCTGCTCGCCATTCGCGCGGCGATCGCGGCGAAGGTGAACATCACCTACAAGATTCTTTATAACGATGCCGTCGCGATGACGGGCGGCCAACCCGTCGACGGCGTGCTGACCGTGCCGCAGATCACGCATCAACTGGCTGCGGAAGGCGCGGCGAAGATCGTGATCGTGACCGATCAGCCCGAAAAGTACACGCCGGACGTCGGCATTGCGCCGGGCATCGAGGTGCATCATCGCGACAAGCTCGACGACATTCAGCGCCAGTTGCGCGAGATCGCCGGCACGTCGATTCTGATCTACGACCAGACGTGCGCTACGGAGAAGCGTCGCCGCCGCAAGCGCGGTGCGTTTCCCGATCCGGCGAAACGTGTCGTGATCAACGAGGCGGTGTGCGAAGGCTGCGGCGATTGCTCCGTGAAGTCGAATTGCCTTTCCGTCGAGCCGCTGGATACCGAGTACGGTACGAAGCGCCAGGTCAATCAGTCGACGTGCAATAAGGACTACTCGTGCCTCAACGGCTTCTGCCCGAGCTTCGTGACGGTCGAAGGCGGCCAGCTGAAGAAGCCGAAGGCGACGAGCGTCGCCGGCGAAGCGATGCCGCCTGTTCCCACGCCTGACCTGCCTTCCATCGGCCGGCCGTACGGCGTGCTTGTGACGGGCGTCGGCGGCACGGGCGTCGTGACCATCGGCGCGCTGCTCGGCATGGCGGCGCATCTGGAACAGAAGGGCGTGACGGTGCTCGATGTCACCGGCCTCGCGCAAAAGGGCGGCGCCGTGATGAGCCACGTGCAGATTGCGAACAGCCCCGCCGATATCCACGCGACGCGCATCGCGATGGGCGAGGCGGATCTCGTCATCGGCTGCGACGCCCTCGTGACCGCGAGCGACGAATGCGGCTCGCGGATGCAGCCGGGGCATACGCGCGTCGTCGTCAATAGTGCGCAGACGCCGACTGCCGCGTTCATCAAGGACCCGAACTGGCGTTTTCCGGGCGCGAGTGCGGAAGCCGATATCCGCGCGGCGGCTGGCGAGCATGTCGCGCTCGTCGATGCGAACCGTTTCGCCGTTGCGCTCATGGGCGACGCGATCTACACGAATCCGTTCGTGCTCGGGTACGCGTGGCAGAAGGGATGGTTGCCGCTGCTGCATGAATCGCTGGTGCGGGCGATCGAGTTGAACGCGGTGCAGGTCGAGAAGAATCTGGCCGCGTTCGAGTGGGGACGGCGCGCGGCCCATGATCTGGCGGCCGTGACGCGGCTGGCTCATGGATCGCCCGATGCGTCGCCGGCGAAGATCATCGCGCTGCACACGCCGAAGGCGCTCGATTCGCTGATCGACAAGCGGCTCGATTACCTGGCGAAGTATCAGAACGCCGCGTACGCCGCGCGTTATGGAAGGCTCGTTGCGGACGTGCGTGCGGCCGAGGCGGCGCTGGGCGTCGGCGATTTCCTGCTCACCGAAGCTGTCGCGAGGAATCTGCACAAGCTGATGGCTTACAAGGACGAGTACGAAGTCGCGCGGTTATATGCCGATCCGGCTTTTATCGAGAAGGTTCGCGGGAGCTTCGAAGGCGACTGGAAGATCAAGTTTCATCTCGCGCCGCCTTCGTTTTCCAGGAAGGACGCGCACGGGCGGCTGGTCAAAAAGCAGTACGGCCCGTGGATGATGCCCGCGATGCGTTTTCTCGCTCGCCTCAAGTTCTTGCGCGGGACGGGGCTGGACCCGTTCGGGCGCACGGAAGAACGGAAGATGGAGCGGGCGTTGATTGCGGAATACGAGGCGCTCGTTCGCGAACTGATCACCGGATTGTCGATGCAGAAGCTGCCACTGGCGATCGAACTCGCCAGTCTTCCCGATTCGATGCGCGGGTACGGGCACATCAAGGAGAACAACGTCAAGGCGGCGAAGGTCAAGTGGGAGAAGCTGCTGGCGCAGTGGCGGGATCGGGAAGGCGGGGCGAAGCGGCAGGTGGCGTGAGCGCTCTTCACTTCCCCCGAGAGGCGGTTCGCGTGCGAACCGCCTTCTTCTTGCAGTTCACGTCAAAGCATTGACCCTCCGGTCCTGCGATACCTCGCGGCGATAAAGCGCTCTGCTTCTTCTGGCGTGACGGACTCGAACAGCGCGGCGAAGTGTGCATAAAGCAAGGGCGTGCCTTCGCGATGAATCAGCTTCACCACCAGTCGAAAGAGCGTGCCGACAGGATATTGCTGTCGCATGCTCCGACTGCATTCGACGCGCAATGCGGTACTGAGTCCTTGCCCCGCCAGCGGACGCACGCGAATCGCCGCCGCCGATGCTTCGCCGGTTGCTCGAAACGTTTCTACGATGATCTCCATGCTGCCGACGAGAAGCTAAGCAGACCGTATTACATCACGGCCAGGCCGCCCGACTTTCACCGGACAGGCTAAAGCGACAGCAGATTTTCGCAACCGGGCCGCTATTCGACACGGTTCTCAAGATTGCGTCCTTGCTAGGCCAATAACGAAAACGGCGACCCGGTCCCCGGATCGCCGTCATCAACGCAGCGAAACTACCGCTTACTTAGCCTTATTCACGCTCGCATTAGCGCTCGCCACCGCCGTCATATTGATGATCCGCCGCACGGTAGCCGCAGGCGTCAGAATATGCACCGGTTTGGAAGCACCCAGCAAGAAGGGTCCGACGGTGACGCCTTCCCCGCTCACCATCTTGAGCAGGTTGTACGTGATATTCGCCGCCTCGACGTTCGGCATGATCAGCAAATTCGCCTCACCGTGCAGCGTCGTCCCCGGGAACGCGGACTTACGCACGGTCTCCGACAAAGCCGCATCGCCGTGCATCTCGCCATCCACTTCGAGATCGGGCGCACGCTCCGCAAGCAGCTTGCGCGCTTCCGCCATCCGCTTGCTCGACGCGCTCGGCACGCTGCCGAAGTTCGAATTCGACACCAGCGCCACCTTCGGCTGAATCCCGAACCGCTCGATCTCACGCGCAGCGAGAATCGTCATGTCGGCGAGTTGCTCGGGTGTCGGCGTCTCGTTGACGTACGTATCGCTGATGAACAGATTGCGCCCCTGCAGCATCAGCAGATTCATCGCCGCGAAGTTATTTGCGCCTTCCGCCTTGCCGAGCACCTGCTCGACGAATTTCAGGTGATCCTGATACGTATCGATCAGCCCGCAGATCATGCCGTCGGCATCGCCGGTATGAATCAGGATCGCGCCGATCAGCGTGTTGAACTTGCGCAGCGCGGCCTTCGCGCTTTCCGGCGTCACGCCCTCGCGCGCGGCGATCTCGTGATACGCCTGCCAGCTCTTCTGATAGCGCGGATCGTCTTCCGGGTTCACGATCTCGAAGTCGACGCCCGGCTTCAGCTTCGAACCCATCTTTTGCAGACGCATCTCGACCACCGCCGGACGGCCGATGATGATCGGCTTCGCAATCTTCTCCAGCAGCACGAATTGCGCGGCGCGCAGCACGCGCTCATCTTCGCCTTCCGCGAACGCGATGCGCGCAGGCGCCGCCTTCGCCGCCGCGAACACCGGACGCATCACCATGCCCGTGCGATACACCGTCGCGCCGAGCGTCTCGCGATACGCATCCATGTCCTGAATCGGACGCGTCGCGACACCGGAATCCATCGCGGCCTGCGCGACAGCCGGCGCAATCTTGATGATGAGACGCGGATCGAACGGCTTCGGAATCAGATACTCCGGACCGAATTCCAGCGAATGGCCTTCGTACGCTTTGGCGACTTCATCGCCCTGATCGGTTTCTTCGGCGAGTTCCGCGATCGCGCGCACGCATGCGAGCTTCATTTCTTCCGTGATGGTCGTCGCGCCGACATCCAGCGCGCCGCGGAAGATGAACGGGAAGCACAGCACGTTGTTGACCTGGTTCGGATAGTCCGAACGGCCCGTCGCGATGATGCAGTCGGGCCGCACCTTCTTCGCTTCTTCCGGACGAATTTCCGGCTCCGGATTCGCCAGCGCGAGAATCAGCGGCTTGTCGGCCATCGTCGCGACCATCTCCGGCTTGAGCACGCCGGCGCTCGAACAGCCGAGGAACACGTCGCAGCCGTGCATCGCATCGCCGAGCGTCCGTGCGTCGGTGCTCGCCTGATAGCGCTCCTTCGAAGCATCGAGATTGCCGCGGCCTTCATAGATCACGCCCTTCGAATCGGCGACGAGCGTGTTCGACTTCTTCAGGCCCAGATGCACGAGCAGGTCCAGACATGCGATCGCTGCCGCACCCGCGCCGGAGCAAACGAGCTTCACTTCATCGAGCTTCTTGCCGACCACCTTCAGGCCGTTGAGAATCGCGGCCGATGCGATGATCGCCGTACCGTGCTGATCGTCATGGAAGACCGGAATCTTCATGCGTTCGCGCAGCTTCTTTTCGATATAGAAGCATTCCGGCGCCTTGATGTCCTCGAGGTTGATGCCGCCGAGCGTCGGCTCGAGCATTGCGATCGCATCGACGAGCTTGTCCGGGTCCGTTTCGTCCAACTCGATATCGAACACGTCGATGCCCGCGAACTTCTTGAACAGACACCCCTTGCCTTCCATTACCGGCTTGGCCGCGAGCGGACCGATGTTGCCGAGGCCCAGCACGGCCGTGCCGTTCGTCACGACACCGACGAGGTTCGCGCGCGACGTGTACTTCTGCGCGTCGAGCGGTTCATCGAAGATGGCCATGCAGGCGGCTGCCACGCCCGGCGAATACGCCAGCGACAAGTCGAGTTGATTCGACAGCGGTTTGGTCGGCGTGACCGAAATCTTGCCGGGGCGGGGATTCTGGTGATACGCGAGAGCGCTTTGCTTCAGTTGTTCGTCCATGATTGACCTGATTATCCTGAGACGTTTGGGAATTTATTTGGACAGGGTTCACAGCCTGCGACCGCTCGAACAATGAGTGGGGGTGTGAATCGATGGACCCATGTTTTCAGTCGCCCGGCATGTCGGATAGACACGGCGTCGCGCCCGCAGGGGTGATGCGGGCGGACGAAGGCTCGATATTTTTTGGACGTTCAGTGTACACCGCGTCTTTGAAATGACGCGAAGCAGCATTGCAGGCTGCGTTCGTCGGCGTGACGGATCACCAGATGTAGCGCGCGTTGAACCGCACGCCGTATTGCGAATAGGCCTGTGCGCCCCACTGGCCGGAAATGTCGCCCCAGGCCGACCAGCGCCTGGCGAATGCGGCGTTCAGCCCAAGCCGCACTTCGTAGCGGTTGGTCGGAAACATCTGCGGCAAGGAGACATCGCTGAATGCGATGACGAGGTTCGACTGGTCGTGCCACCAGTTGAACGCGGCGTAAGGAGCGAAGCGCCGGCCGCCGCCCGCGTCGATTTCACGCGATAGCCGCACGCCCACGCGCGTGATGATGTTGCTCGACGCGCCCTTCGTGAGCTCGGTGCCGTTCGGCTCCGTCACGTCGATACCGAGTTGCCGCAGCCAGACCGCCTGCACCTGCGGCTCGATCCGCCACGACACGCCGAGCGGAAACGCCCAGCCCGTCTCGACCGATGCCGCCCACGCCTTCGTGTGATACCCGACGTCCGGCAGGTCGTCGCCGCGCACGTGCTTGTCCATCCATCCGAATTGCAGCCAGCTATCGACGTACGGTCCGAGACGCGATCGTGCGTTTGCGAACCACGTCGCATACATGCCGACGCTGTAGCCGTTGACGGTGCCCGCCGCGTGCTCGTCGCTGTCGGCAGCGGATCCATCGCTGTGGACGTAGCCGTAGCCGGCCATCGCGCCGAACAGCAGGCGATCGTCATCGCTCATAAGGCGGCGGTGCACGAGGTCGCTGCCGCCCTGAAGCAGCACGCTGCGTATTCGCGCGCTGTATTCGTCGCCGGATGCAGCACTGTTGGTCGAACGCCCGACGAGGCGCAGCCATGCGTCGCGACCGGCTTCGTCGGAGGCCGCTGCGGGATCGGCGGGAAGCGAATTCAGGCGATCGTGGAGGCTGTGAAGGAACATCATTCTCGCGGCAGTGGCGTTCGCGAGGTAGGCCGCTACTTCCGGGCGATATTGCGGCGTGGGCGTCGGCGTCGGACCGGGCGCAGGTTCAGGCGACGGCGACGGCGACGGCGATGGCGATGGCGATGGCGTCGGACCGGGCGAAGGCGCCGGCGGCAGCGGCGGCTTGGGCGGTCGCTGCGAGCGCAAGTACCAGTTGCCATCGCCGGGAGCGGTGAGGCTTCCCCGATACAGGCGATATTCATACGGCCCCGCCACCGCCCGCCCGCTCAATCTGAACGCGGTCTCGGGCGCGATGCCGCCGTTAATCGCTTCGATGACGCGAATGCCGTCGAACGTGAGCGCGCCGCGTCCCCCCGCGTTCGCGATGCGCACGCCGGTGGTGCCCGTTGCCGCGCCGCCGTCGATGACGAGCCGATCCGACGCCGAACGATCGCCGCCGAGCGCAGTGTTCAGCACGAGCGTCGCTGCGTCGCCGTGAAATTGGCGCGCCGTCAGGCTGTGGAACGCGCCATCCGGGACCCGTGCGAAGCCTGCGACGCTGCCCGCGCTGTTCAGGCTCGTGAGCGTGGAATCGCCGGTGATCCACCACGTCGCGCCGTCGACGAGCGTCACGCGGACGGTCGCGCCAGCCGACGCCGGCCCGCGCATCGCCGACGCGCCGTAGAGCGTCGCGCCGCTCGCAGTAAGCTCGAGATCGCTCGACCGCGCGATGCTGTCCACCGCCAGCAACGCCGGACCCGATGCGCCACCGCCCGCAACCAGCACGCGCGCCGATCCGTCCTGCACGGCGATTGCCGCGCCCTGGCTGCTCGCGAGCGTCGTGCCGGCGAACTCCGCGCGCATCGGAGCGGATGGCGTACCGCCCGTCACCCTCAACGCGTCCGCCGCCGCGCCGAGCGCCCGCACCGCCGCGTTGCGCATGACGATGCCGCCGCCGTCGCGCAACACGATCCCATGCGCGGACGCGCCTTGCGTCGTCACTTGCGCGCGCTCGGCGGTGATCCGCGAATCCGCGCCGCTCGCCACGAGCGCATGCGCCCCAGCGCCGGATGTCGTTATCGCACCGGCGTTCAACGTGAGCGTGCCCGAGCCGGTCGCGTCTGCGCCGATTGCGGCATCGCCGAGCGTGGTCACGGTGGTGCCGGCTGCATCGATCGACGCGCCCGCGACCGTCGCGGCAAGCCCCGGCGACGCGCCGCCTTCGGTGCGCACATCGACGTTGCGCAGCACCATCGAACCGGGCGATTCGACGAGCGCGCCGGGCGAGCCGGTCCCCGTCGTACGCACCGATGTGCGGCCGCCGCCCGCATCGACGACGATGCTCGACCCGTCCGAAGACTGCCCGAGCCCCGGGGCGTCGTCGCCCGCTGTCGTTACCGAACTCGTGCCCAGCAGGCTGATCGATCCGGTCGCGACGATCAGCCCGCCCGCCTGCGGCCCGTACGTGACGATGGTCGAATCGCGGAGCGTCATCGTTCCGCCGAAATCGACGAACGCGGCATGGGAGCGCTCGCCGTAGGTCGTCAGGCTGACGCGTCCGGCGATGCTCCCGTCGCCGAACACGTGCGCGCCGTTGGAATGCGCGCCGCGTGTCGTCACGGAGGAGCCGCTATCGCCGAAGTCGATGCGGCCGCCGCTTTCGACATAGCCGCCGGTCGATTCGTCGCCGGATGAGCGAAGCGTGACGGGCGCGGTGACGGTGATCGATCCGCTATTCGCGGCATGCAGGACGGCCGCGTAGGCCGCCGCGCCCGTATCGAATGTGCCGCCGGGGACGATTGCGTCGCAGCCGCTCGCCGTATAGGACGTTGCCGAAGGTGATGGGGGCGCACACGTCGCGGCTTGCCCGCCGGACGCATGAGTCACTGCAAGCCACAGCACGACGATCAGCGCGCCGACGTTGTCCGCCTTGTCACGCACCATGCGAATTCCCTTGAACAAAGGCATGCCGTACAGCGACGCGCACCCCAAGGATGAATCACCGCTTGCCTTAAACGTCGTCTGCAGCGGTGTCAGATCAGTCTAGGAGCCAGCGCGCCGCCCCGCCGCTGCGACTTTGGCAAATACCGGCCAGAAAGCGCGAAACACCGGCCGCGGCTCGCTCCGGCGCGCCGCCTCGGGTAAAATCGCGGGTTAGCCGTGCGTGGGACAGTGGGCGCTGGAGGCGTCGAAAGTCCCGTCGACACGCGCGCAGGGACAGGTGGAACAGCCCTTCGAAAGACGGCTCGTTTCGCGTCCCGCCCAAAACGCCCGGGCCCTCGCGCCGCCTTCTCGCTTCTCGAAGCGCCACACCAGTTCAAGGATTCGCCCATGACAGGCTTCGATCGCCAGACGATCTCCGACACCACCGCCAAGATGCTGCTCGAAGTGCAGGCGGTGCATTTCAACGCGGAAAAACCGTTCATCTTCACGTCCGGCTGGGCGAGCCCGGTTTATATCGACTGCCGCAAGCTGATCTCGTATCCGCGCGTGCGCCGCGGCCTGATGGAAATGGCGGAAGCCACCATCCTGCGCGATGTCGGCTACGAACAGATCGATGCCGTCGCGGGTGGCGAGACCGCCGGTATTCCGTTCGCCGCGTGGATCGCCGATCGCCTGATGGTGCCGATGCAGTACGTGCGCAAGAAGCCGAAGGGCTTCGGCCGCAATGCGCAGATCGAAGGCCTGCTCACCGAAGGCCAGCGCGTGCTGCTCGTCGAAGACCTGACCACCGACAGCCGCAGCAAGATCAACTTCATCAACGCGCTGCGCACGGCCGGCGCAACGGTGAACCACTGCTTCGTCTTGTTTCACTACAACATCTTCAAGGAAAGCGTGTCGGTGCTGAAGGACATCGATGTCGATCTGCACGCGCTCGCCACCTGGTGGGACGTATTGCGCGTCGCCAAGGAACAGGGCTATTTCGAAACCAGAACGCTCGATGAAGTCGAGAAATTCCTGCACGCGCCGGCTGAATGGTCGGCCGCGCACGGCGGCGCCACCGCAGCACCGCAATAAGGCGCTCGCTGTTTTTAATACATAAAAAAGAAAAGCCGCTGACTAAAATCAGCGGCTTTTTTCATTCGAGCGCTTATTAGCCGTTAAAGCGCGTTGGGATTGGGCATCGGAGAATCTTCAAGCGAGCCATCGCCTGAATATGCGGACAGATTCATTAACCCGTTACTCTGCGCACACTGAAAAAGCTCGGAATCGCGTTCGATGCCGAGCTTGCGCATCGCCGTGTTCTTTTGCGTGCTGATGGTCTTGATACTGCGACGCAACTGAGCCGCAATTTCAGTAATCGTCATGCCGGACACGAAGAGGCGCACCACTTCGAGCTCACGCTTAGACAGGATGACGCCGCGCTGTTGCCCCGTCACGCCGATGCCCATGCTGTCGAGCGCCGCCTTCACCGATGGCCCCAGATACTCCTGCCCGCGCATCACGTGCTGGATGGCCCAGCCGATGTGGTTCATGTCGTCGGCCTTGTTGATGATCGACATGACGCCGACTTCACGCAAACGTTTGAGCAAGGCCGGATTTTCGAGCATCGTCAGCACGACGAGCCGCACCTTCGGGAACTGGCGGCCGATATAGCCGAGCAGCGGCATGCCGTCGCCGTATGATCCGCCGGGCATGGCAAGGTCCGTCACCAGAACGTCGCAATGCGTTTTCTGGAGAAGCTGGAC
Source organism: Caballeronia sp. LZ016 (assembly GCF_031450805.1). Taxonomy (NCBI): domain Bacteria; kingdom Pseudomonadati; phylum Pseudomonadota; class Betaproteobacteria; order Burkholderiales; family Burkholderiaceae; genus Caballeronia; species Caballeronia sp. LZ016. The sequence continues at coordinate 1,041,051 of NZ_JARTVY010000001.1, read as the reverse complement.
GAGTTCCGTCGACTGCCGGGCCTGCCCGACCACATCGACTTCCGGAAACTTGCTCAGTGCCTGCGTGGCGCCGAACAAAATGACCGGATGGTCGTCTGCGATGATGACCTGTATTCGCTGGCTCATTTATTCTTCCCCCATATCCGGTTGATTGACTGCCACGCGAATCGATGTCAAATAGCTCATATTTTGACCAACAGAGTCTGGTGTCATGACCGCCTTCAGGAGCGCCATACAGAACGCCGCTGAATTTGCGCTATAGGTTGAATCCCAAGGATCAACCTTTTAATGCTTTGTTGCAATGTTAAACTGCATCTTCGTATGAAGCGCATCACTGAGACAAAAAACATCGTTGCAGTCGGCGAAACGCTGCTATACGCGCGGAAGCGACTGCCTGGAGTCAGCCATGCGCGTCGCATGTCGGATCATGCGTTGGAGAAACGCTGCTGTATTTGCCTCGAGTGCCATCAGTTTCGTCACTTTTTTGTTCCATGCGCGCGTCGTGGCTGCAGAGTCGGCGTTCACTGTTTCGAGCACGGATATCACGCCGGGCAAATCCGTCGGCCGGGAATTGCTTTTCAATGAGTCGGACTGCAAAGGCGGCAATCACTCCCCGCAGATCGCATGGCGCGGCGCGCCGCCGCAAACCCGCAGCTTCGCGATAACCATCTTCGACGTCGACGCTCCCGGACGCGGCTGGTGGCACTGGGCCGTCGCCGGCATTCCGGCGAACGTCACCCGTCTGCCGGCCAACGCGAGCGCGTCCGGCGCGCTGCGCAAGCTCGGCGCAGTCGAAGCGCGCAACGACTGGGACACAGAAGGCTATGGCGGCCCGTGTCCGCCGCCCGGCAAGGCGCACCGCTATGTCGTGACCGTGTACGCGCTGAGCAGCGACGAACTGCGGTTGCGCCAGGGCACGCCCGCGCTCATGTTCGAGCACGAAATCCGCACGATGGCCATCGCCAGCGCGCAGTTCACCTTCACCCTCAAGCGATAACCGAAAGGCCCGAGCGCTGAACGCCCGCGCGACTATTTCGCTTCCAGCGTGCGTTCGCGCCAGTATCGACGAATTTGTTCTTGCTAGACTGGCCGCGCGCATCGTGCCATTCGCGTTTCGATGCGCGCGCCGCTATCGGCGGACCGGCAGCCAGGAGGGGACATGTCGAACATCATCATCGTTTATCACAGCGGCTACGGTCACACGAAGAAGGTCGCAGAAGCCGTGCTGACCGGCGCAAGCGACGCCGGCGCGAACGCGAAATTGCTGGCTGTCGGCGAAATCGACGATGCCGCCTGGGCCGAACTCGACGCCGCCGACGCCATCGTCTTCGGCGCGCCGACCTACATGGGCGGGCCGTCCGCCGACTTCAAGAAGTTTGCCGACGCCAGCTCGAAACCGTGGTTCGCCCAGAAGTGGAAGGACAAGATCGCGGCCGGCTTCACCAATTCCGCGACGATGAACGGCGACAAGTTCTCGACGATCTCCTATCTGGTCACGCTCGCGATGCAGCACGGCATGATCTGGGCGGGCACCGGCATGATGCCGTCGAACACGAAGGCCGCGACGCGCAACGACCTGAACTTCGTTGGCGGTTTCACGGGACTGCTGGCGCAATCGCCCGCCGATGCATCGCCGGAAGAAGCGCCGCCCGCCGGCGATCTGGAAACGGCGAAGGCGTTCGGCGCGCGCATCGCCGCCGTCACGGCGCGCTGGTCCGGCCGGTAAGTTGCGCAACAGGACGCGGCCGCTTCGTCTTCGCTGCGCGGCGCGACATCAACCGGCCTCGGAAACGACTTAGAATGGCGTTTTTGCGGCAGGCGCGCGTGCGGTGTCGCCCGAACCAGTGAGATCGAGATGACCACGAAAGTATTTGTCGACGGACAGGAAGGCACCACCGGCCTGAAGATTTTTGAATATCTGTCGCAGCGCCGTGACATCGAAGTGTTGCGCATCGACGAAGCGAAACGGAAGGACGTCGCCGAGCGCGGCCGGCTCATCAACGCGTCGGACGTGACGTTCCTGTGCCTGCCCGATGCGGCGTCGCGCGAATCGGTTTCCCTGGTCGAGCCGGGCAACGACAGAACCTGCGTGATCGATGCCAGCACCGCCTTCCGCACCGCCGACGACTGGGCGTACGGCCTGCCCGAACTGTCGCGCGCCCAGCGCGAGCGGCTGCGCACGTCGAAGCGCATTGCGGTGCCGGGCTGCCATGCGTCGGCGTTCGTGTTGTCGGTACAGCCGCTGGTCGCGGGCGGACTGTTGCCGATCGACTTCGCCGCGCACGCGTACTCCATCACCGGCTACAGCGGCGGCGGCAAGAAGATGATCGCCGAATACAAAGCGGGCGGCGATGCGCGCCTCACGAGCCCGCGCGCCTATGCGCTCGGCCTGACGCACAAGCATCTGCCGGAGATGTCGGTGCGCACCGGCTTGCAGCGCGCGCCGATTTTCACGCCCATCGTCGGGCCGTTCCTGAAGGGTCTCGCGGTCACGACGTATTTTTCGCCCGACCAGCTCGCCCGGCCGGCCAAGCCGCAGGACGTGCGCGCGATGCTCGCCGAATACTACGCGAACGAGCCGTTCGTCCGCGTGATGCCGTTCGACGCCGAAAGCAATCTGGATAACGGCTTCTTCGACGTTCAGGCGTGCAATGACACCAATCGCGTCGATATCTTCGTGTTCGGCAACGACGAGCGCTTCGTCACGGTCGCGCGGCTGGACAATCTCGGAAAGGGCGCATCGGGCGCGGCGATCCAGTGCATGAATCTGGCCATCGGCGCGGACGAAGCCGCCGGCCTGCAGCGCTGACCACGTCGCTGTATCGGACCAGGAAGCCGACCTTGCGTCGGCTTTTTTCATGCGCAACGTGCGGACGACAGACGAAAAAAAGCCCGCCTGGGTTGGCGGGCTGAATCCATTCAGTGGAGACATGGAGGAGACAGGAACGACTATACCAAAATAAATGATGCGTCGCAACAATTCCCGCTTCATGGCTGCGTCATCGACAGGATGAACTGCAGTTGATCGGCAGAGATCGGCTTGACGAGATGAATGTCGAAACCTGCCTCCTGCGTCATCTCCCGATGCTGCGGCTGTCCCCAGCCCGTCAGCGCGACCAGCAGCATTGCCGCGCCGTTGGGCGTCTCGCGCAACGCACGCGCCGCAGCGAGGCCGTCGACGATGGGCATTCCGAGATCGAGAATCACCACTTCCGGCGCGAACTGAGCCGCCACTTTCACCGCCTGCGCGCCGTTGGCCGCCAGCGCCACGTCGTGTCCCATGCCGTTGAGCAGATGCGCGAGACCCGTCAACGCGTCGTCGTCGTCATCGGCTATCAGGATGCGTTTGCTCATGACCGCCTCACCGGGTTGCGTAGATTTCGAGCCTGAGTTTGTTCGCGCCCGCCTGCGACGCCGCGATTTCCGTACGCGATCCACGCGGCCCGATGACGAAATGCTGCCGCGCGGGCGAGTTCTGGTCGTGCGTCGCGTCGGGCAGACACGCTGCGATATCGGCGGCGACGCCTTGCAGCGCGTCGGCGCTCGAGCCGCCGTGCGGCGTCCACGTGCATCGATAGTTCATCTGCGATGCCGCGCATTGCGCGTCGTCGCCGTAAGAGAGCGCGACCGGACGGCCGTCGATCGCCGTCAGCGATGAAAACTTCGGCGATGCCGCCACGATGCGCTTCAACGCATCGCAGGGGCTTGGGGTATCGTCGGCGCGGGCGGCTGACGCGAACGGCAACGCGATCATCACGCCGCAACAAAACGCGGTGAGCGCGACGCTTCGTCTCCTTGTATGCATGGGCGTCTCCTGTCGATCGAGCGCGGCTCGCGTGTCGTGATTGCGGCGGCCTTCATCCCATGCAACGTGTCGCACAGGCCTTGCCGCGCGACAGTTGCGTTCTCGCTGTGCTGCCCGACCGCTACTATCGTCCTGGCGAGCCGTGCCCGTATGTTCGCAAGCGAATGAAGCGTTGCAATAGCAGCAAAGCCTGCTCCCGTTTATGCAGACCTTAGCGGTCCGGAGTATCAGTGCCGCAGCAGCGCCATGACCGCGCCGAAGCCGACGAACACGCCGCCCGTCAAGCGGTTGAAGGTTCGCGCGACGGCTGCGCTTCTCAGCTTCTCGCCGATGCGCGCGCCGAGTCCCGCATAGACGGCGTACCAGCCGACCACGATGACCGCGAACGTCGGCAACAGCACGGAGAACTGCGGAAGGATCGGCTGCGTGGCATCGATGAATTGCGGCAGCACCGCGGCGGCAAAGACGATCGCTTTAGGGTTGCTGCTCGCGACGAAGAATCCATTGCGAAAGAGCGTCGCGGATTTGACGACGGGCGTTTGCGCACCGCCGCTGTTATCGCGCGCCTCCACCGGGCCGGCCTTCGCGCGCCAGCTTCTGACGCCCAGCCAGACGAGATAGGCGCCGCCGGCGATACGCAGCGCATCGAAAACGCGCGGCCATGCATCGAGCAGCACGTGCAGTCCCGCCGCCGATCCGGACAGCATGATGACGAGCGCGCAGAGCGATCCGGCCATCGTCGCGACGCAGCGGCGCATGCCGTAGCGCGCGGCGTGCGTCATCATGAGCAGCAGGCTGGGACCGGGAATGGCGAATATCACGAAGGCGGAGGCGACGAACGGCCACCAGACTTGCAACTTCATTGCGGCATGGGAAGAAAAGAAAGGGAGAGGATTATGCCGCGTGCCCCTCCCGGCCCAACGCGCGTGTTGTTTATCGACCCGCGCGCCGCGCTGCGACCTGTCCGAGCACCGCGAAGTCCTTCTCACCGTCGCCGTGCGCAAGCGCATCGACGAGGTTGTCGCGAACGACGCTTGCGACAGGCAGCGGCACGTTGACGGCATCGCCGGCGGCGATGGCGAGGCGCACGTCCTTCAGCCCGAGCCGCGCCTTGAACAACGCCGGCTCGTAGCGTCGCTCCGCGATCATCTTGCCGTATCCCGCATAGACCGGCCCCGGAAACAGCGAATTCGTGATGACGTCGAGGAACGCCTGGGCTTCGATGCCGTGGCCGGTCACGAGCGCCGCCGCTTCGCCGACCGTCTCGATCGCCGATGCCAGCATGAAATTCGCCGCGAGCTTGAGCACGTTCGCGTGCTGCGGCGCCTGACCGACGCGCCACGTCTTCTGCCCGAGCGCATCGAGCACGGGCTGCACGCGATCGATATCCGCGTCCGCGCCCGCCGCGAGAATGTTGAGCTTGCCCGCCGCGGCGACATCGGGACGGCCGAGCACGGGCGCGGCGACATACGCGACGCCATGCTGCGCGTGCAGTTCCGCCAGTTCGACGGCGAGCGCCGCCGAGATCGTCGCCATGTTGACGTGCACGAGCCCCTTCGGCGCATGCTTGACGAGGCCGCCGTCGATGAGCACCGAGCGCAGCGCGTTATCGTCGGCGAGCATGGAGAAGGCCGCGTCGCCGGCGAAGGCCTGCTCGGGTGTATCGACGACGGACGCGCCCTGATCCGCGAGCGCGCGCGTCTTGTCGCGCGAGCGATTCCACACGCGCACCGAATGCCCCGCCTTCAGCGCATTGCTCGCCATCGCGCTGCCCATTTCTCCCAATCCGATGAATCCGATATCCATACTGATGCGCTCCGCTATCCGTTGTCCTGAGTCACGCCAGTAGAGCACAACGCCCCGAAGCACGCAGCGGCGGCCGATGCCATACTGCTGCATGGTCACGGCGCGCTTTCATTTTCATCACGAACTGAACGACTTCCTCGCCCGGTCGCAGCGGGGATGCACGTTCGAATGCGCCTGTCCGCCGACGTCGTCGACCAAGCACATGATCGAGGCGCTCGGCGTGCCGCATACGGAAGTGGATCTCGTCGTGCGCAACGGCCGCCCGGCCGGCTTCGAGGTGCAAATACAGCCGGGCGACCTCATCGAGGTTTATCCGCCGCACCGCGCGCCGCCCGGCATGGCGGACGGCGCGCTGCTGTTGCGTCCACCGATGAAGGCGTCGGACCTGCGCTTCATCGCCGACGCCCATCTCGGCGGTCTCGCGCAACTGCTGCGGCTCGGCGGCTTCGACACGCGGTACGACAACAACTTCGCCGACGACGAGATCGAGCGCCTCGCGCAGAACGAATCGCGCATCGTGCTCACGCGCGACCGCGAGCTGCTCAAGCGCCGCACCGTGCTGCGCGGGTGCTACGTGCGCGCGCTGCAGCCGGACGAGCAATGGCGTGAAGTCGCCGAACGGCTCGACCTCGCGCCGCATTTGCGCGCGTTTCGCTTATGCCTGATGTGTAATGCACCGCTGCGTGCCGCCGGTCCCGACGAAATCGACAATCGTGTGCCGGACGGCGTGCGCCAGCGCCACACACGCTTCGTCACGTGCGATGTGTGTCATCGCGTGTTCTGGGAAGGGTCGCACTGGAAGCGCATGCGCGCGCGCATCGACGCGCTCGCCGATGCCGCTCAGGCATGACCCGGACGCGAGCGCCGGCCACGTACAATACGGCACACTCAAAACCGCCGCATCGGAGCATCGCGTGAACAAATTTCAACTGGAACAGAACAAGGCATTCAAGCTCGCCAACGACCTGAAGCAAGGCGGCCGCGCGGCCATCGGCGGCACGGCTTCGCCGAAGACGGATCGTCGCGAGCAGCGCAAGCTGGATCAGGCGAAGGGACTCGTGCCGTTCGCGTGCAAGCTGGACGAAAAGCTCGTCAGGCAACTCAAGGAACGCGCCGACGCAAACGAAGGCGGCATGACCGAGGCGCTGGCCGAACTGCTCGTCGCAGCCGGCCTGCAACGCTGAAGCGCGGTCAGACGCTTCCCTGTTTCTCGATCACGAGAATACGCGCCGCGCCCACGGGTTCGGCGTAGTGCTCGTCGCCGGCCTGGGCGTGGAAGATATCGCCGGCATTGAGCGTGACGGTGCGCTCGCCGTCGGCGTCGCGCACGTGCATCCGCACCACGCCGTCCATGACCGCGAACACTTCCTCGCCGTCGTTTACGTGCCATTTATACGGCGCGTCCGTCCAGTGCAGACGGCACGACGTGCCGTTCATCACGCAGATATCGAGCGCGCCCCACGCGCGCTCTGCCGTGAACTTGCCGCTTTCAATTACTTTCATGGCGATGCCGCCTAACGAGTGACACTGCGCGCTTCGTCGACGTCGGCGTGGCGCGCGGCGGGAATGCACGCGACCGCGACGAGCGAAATCACGAGTCCGGCCATCACATAGAAGGTCGGCGCGAGTTGCGATTCCGTGACGCGGATCAGCCACGTCACGATGAACTGCCCGAAGCCGCCGAAGATCATCACCGCGATGTTATACGCGAGCGACAAGCCGGTCGACCGCACGTGCGCCGGGAACAGCTCCGCGAGCAGCGCGCCGAACGGGCCGTAGTACCCGGACAGCGTGATCGACAGCACGCTCTGCACGATGACGAGCCGCATCACGCTCGGCTCGGCCGCGAGCCACGCGAAAAGCGGATAGATCACGATGAGCGTGATGAGCAGCGACCACAGCGTCAGTCCCTTGCGGCCGATGCGATCTGACCACGCGCCCGCCACCGGGCACAGCACGGTCAGCAGCAGATTGCCCACGATCAACGCCGTGAACGACTGCCCGAACGGCAGCTTCAGTTGCTTGACCGCGAACGTCGGCAGGTAGGCGATCAGCACGTAGACCGTGACCGTCAGCGCGACGACGGAGCCGAGCCCGCACAGGATTTCCCGGCTGTGCCCGCGAAACACTTCGCCGAGCGTCGCGGGCTGCGCGGTCTTCCGCGCGTGCAGGAAGGCTTCCGTGTCCGTCATGTTGCGCCGGATGTACAGGCCGACCGGCCCGATCACGAGCCCGAGGATGAACGGCACGCGCCAGCCCCACGATTCGAGCGCCTGCGGCGACATTCCGCGCGACACCGCTGCGCCGACCACCGCGCCGAGCAGCAGCGCGGCGGCCTGGCTCGCCATCTGGAAGCTGCCGTAGAAGCCGCGCTTCGAGAACGGCGCGGCTTCGATCAGGAGCGCCGTCGAACTGCCGAACTCGCCGCCTGCGGAAAAGCCCTGAATGAGCCGCGCCGCCACGATGATGAGCGGTCCGCCGATCCCGATCGCCGAATAAGGCGGCGCAATGGCGAGCAGCAGGATGCCGAGCGTCATCATCCCGATGACGAGCATCAGCGCGGCCTTGCGCCCGGCGCGATCCGCATACAGCCCGAGCACGATGCCGCCGATCGGCCGCATCACGAACGCGACGCCGAAGGTCGCGGTGGTCAGGAGAATCGACGAGTAGTCGCTCTCGCTCGGGAAGAACAGCCGCGCGATCACGACGGTCATGAACCCGAAAACGGTGAAGTCGTACCACTCCAGCGCGTTGCCGATCACGGCGGCCACTACGGCGCGCGCGTTCAATGGTCTGCCTGCCATGCGTACCCCTCTGTCGTTGGATGTGCGCCGGACTCATGGGTCCGACGATGTAGTGTGCCGCGCCGCCGCCTTATCCGCGAGTCGACGAATCGAGGCATCGAAAGCGAAGCGCGAGGTTATTTTTAGCCTTGGCGAGTGTAAAGACCGCGCGTTGGGTTATCAAGCGATGAGGAAAAGCGAAAGAAGCGGCGAAACGAAAAAGCGCGCCGGGCTTTTCAGCCGGGCGCGCTTCGATGGATACGCTTTTGCCGCGTTAGGCCCTCTTGGCGTAGGCGCTGCACCAGCCCTTCGATGCGACGAGCTTGTTCGCGAACATCGGGCACGGCGCGAACGGATCGGCGGCTTTGCCCTGGTAGAACTGGCAGTTGCCGCAGTCCTGGCCCGCGGCGTACTTCGGGAACTTGGCCTTGTCGACCTTGCTCGCGTCCAGCTTGTAGCCGAGCGCCTGAGCGGTAGGATCGCTTTCTTCCACCTTCGGCGCGTCGGCGAAAGCGGCGCGTGAGCCGAGCGCGAACGTCGATGCAACGCCCACGCTGGTGATCAGAAACGTGCGACGGGATGTCTTCATGGTGACTCGCTCCATGTTGTATTGGGGGAAGCGCCGTTCTGACGACGGCGACGACCCGAGCATATCAACACACGAGCGACAGCATGACGACGAATCCTCGGAATAAGCGGTGACGGCCGCTCTGCCGAAACTACCGCGCCATGTCCGCGACGCGCTCGCCGATGGCAAGCGATGCCGTCAACCCTGGCGATTCCATGCCGAAGAGATTCACGAGCCCCGGCACGCCATGCGCCGATTTGCCCTGGATCATGAAATCGGCGGCAGCCTGGCCGGGGCCGGAGAGCTTCGGCCGGATGCCGGCATAGGCCGGCTGCAGCGCGTCGTCGGGCAGGCCGGGCCAGTACGCGCGGATCGCCGCATAGAAGGAATCGGCGCGGCGCGGATCGACATCGTAGTTCAGCGACGTCACCCATTCCACGTCGGGGCCGAACTTCGCCTGACCGCCCATATCGATCGTCAGGTGCACGCCGAGGCCCGCCTCGTTCGGCATCGGATAGATGAGCCGCTCGAACGGCGCGCGCCCGCTCACGCTGAAGTAATTGCCCTTCGCGAAGTAGAGCGGCGGCACGTGACGGTCGTCGAGGCCGCGAATGCGCCGCGCGATATCGTTCGCGTGCAGCCCGGCGCTGTTGATGAGATACGACGCCCGGAACCGCGCGGGCGCTTCCCCGCCCGTCTCGACGATAAAGCAGCCTTCGCGCGCATCGATGCCGACCACCGGCGTATGGAACACGACGCTCGCGCCGTGGTTCTCCGCATCGCCCTGAAGCGCGAGCATGAACTGATGGCTGTCGACAATGCCCGTGCGCGGCGAATACACCGCTTCGACGCATCGCAGTTGCGGTTCCATTTCCATCGCCTGTGCGCCGCTGATGCGCGCGAGCCCTTCGACGCGATTCTCGATGCCCTTCTGTTCGATGGCCGCGAGCTGCGGAATCTGGTTGCGCGCGGTCGCGACGAGCAGCTTCCCGCATTGCCGATGCGGCACGCCATGCGCGGCGCAGAATTCGTACAGCATCTCGCGTCCGCGCACGCACAGCTCGGCTTTTTGCGAACCGCGCGGATAGTAGATGCCCGCGTGAATCACTTCGCTGTTGCGCGAACTCGTGCCGACGCCGATGGCCTCGCCCGCTTCCAGCACGATGACTTCGCGCCCGCGCAAGGCCAGCGCCCGCGCAATGGCGAGCCCGACCACGCCCGCCCCGATGACCACGCATTCGATCCGATCCATGTCTCTTTCCGCGCCAACTCGATCTAACTATTCTACGTGCGCGACTATTGCGCGTCGCACAACAAAACCGCGCGGTTGACGTCGTTTTCCGGTGCAATTCGGAAAAAGTCGAGAATCGGCCCGCCAGATGTCCAAAATGGCAGGTTTTCGGCCGCTTTTCGGCAGTTTCGCCAATTTCGCCTCGTCAAAACCCCATCGACTTCCGGCGCGACTGCCGATCGAGCTGAATATCGCGCGCCTCGACGCGATGCCTCCCGTCGATACGCGCGTTGCCGAACGCGTTGAGCATCGCGCGCCGCATGCCACGCGGCGATGCCTGCGTGAGCGCATCGAGCGGGGCGTCGGCAAGCGTTTCGGGAAAGCGCGCGCCCCACGCGTGCGCTTCGCGAATCTCCGCGTAGATCGCCTGGGCGATACGCCGCGCGCCGTCGCGGTCCGGCGCGGGAATCTCGTACACGTTCATGCGGTTGAGAAGCGGCTCGGGGATCGCGCGGGCGTCGTTGGCGGTCGCGATCCACACGACGTTGCCCGCGTTGATCGGCACTTCCGCGAATTCGTCGATGAACGACTGCGCCGTGTCGTGCTCGAGCAGCGCATAGAGCGCGCCGAGCGGATCGTATTGCGCGTCGCCGGTTGCCTTGTCGATTTCATCGACGGTGATGACGGGGTTCGCGTAACTGCCGTTCACGAGCGCGTCGAACACTTTTCCCGGCTTCGCATTGCGCCATTGCGACGACGCGCCCGACAGAATCCAGCCGGCCGTGAGGGAACTCATCGCGACGTAATGGCTGGACGTGCCGAGCAGCCGCGCGAGTTGTTTCGCGAAGTGCGTCTTGCCGATGCCCGGTTCGCCGAGGAGCAGCATCGGCAACAGTTCGAGGCGGTCGTCGGTTTCGAGGCACAGCGCGATCTGCTTGCGGATGTCGTCGAGCGGTTCGTCGAAGTTCGGCAGCGAGGCCGCGAGATCGTCGATGGACGGCATGCGGTTCGGCTTCACGCAGAAGCGCAAATTGCCGACCTTGAGCATCTTTTCGTAGGTGGCGCGCAGGGCTTCGCTTGCGCCGTCGGACAGGTCGTTGAGCGCGCTTTCCACGTCGTCGAGACTGTAGACCTTGCTGAACGATGCCACCGCCAGTTCTTGTTTGACCACGGCCGTCGTCATGTCACACCCCGTCGTTTTGATTGATCGACGGATTCAGTGTATCGATGACACAACCATGCGCAAGCGAGCAGTCGGGGGCGTCTGCTGCCAATATCGGTCGTGTCAGCCGATGATGCCGTGGGCTAGTATCATCGTCGGATCGATGCGGCGGGCGGGTTCGGAACGTGCTCCCGACACGGCCGAGCAACGCCGATTCGGCGGCCGTCGCACGCCAGCGCGGGTGCGGCCGGGCCGCCATCCGATCAAGCCCGCGCGCCGGAGAAGCTTTCAATGACGAAAAGAAACCGCACCGCACTGTTGCATCGGCTCCGATCCGCGCTCGTCGTGAGCGCCTGCCTTGCCGCGAATCACGGCGTCTTGGCGCAGAACGCGCCGCAGCCGGTCGACTGGGAACTGCAAGTCGTGCGCGACGGCCAGCAGATCGACTCGTTCTCCGCGACGACGAACGTCGGTCAGGCCCGCACGGACACGCATCACAATGTCGTGCAGAACCGCGTCGGTTGCGCCGACAAGCCGGCCGGCGATATCGACCTGCAACGCACCGTCACCGTGTCGCCGACGCACGCGAGCGCCGACGACATCACGCTCGCCATCGATGCGCAGGAGATGATCGAAGAGGATGCATCGCGCACATCGGCGTCCGGCTGCAAGCTGCCGCCGACGCCGCGCCAGGTGAGCGGCTCGCATCCCGGTCTCGTGCTGAAGCCGGGAGAATGGGCGCAGTGGCAGATCATCGACAGCAATCCGTCGCTGGCGTACCGGGTGCGCGCCAGCCTCGCACCATCCGCGCCGGCCGAGTGACCGGCTGCCGGCGCGTACAAGACAACGAACGCATGCGAAACCCAGAACATCTTCCGCCAGCACCGTCCGCGAATGCCATCACGCCGGATTTCACGGCGGTGAGCTGGAATCTGCACAAGGGCCGCTCGCCGCTCGGCTTGCGCGCGTGGACCGCGATGCAGCGGTGGGTTCAGACCACCAACGCCGACGTCTATTTCCTTCAGGAAGCGATGGCGCGGCGCATGCCGCAGCCGGTGCTCGCAAGCGGCTTCGGCAAGCCGCTCTCCGCTCCGCTCGACGATGTCTGGCATTGCCAGGCCACTGAAATCGCCACCGCGCTCGAACTGCAGATCGCGCTCGGGCCGAACGTGTTCAAGCCGTCATGGCGGCACGGCAACGCCATCCTTTCACCGCATCCGCTCGATCTGTCCGGACGATGGGACATCTCCGCGCATCGCTTCGAAAAGCGCGGGCTGCTCGTGGCGCGCGCGACGTTCGCAGGTCACGCCATCACGCTGCTGTGCGCGCATCTCGCACTGACGCGTGCGGCGCGGCTGCGTCAGATGAACTGGATCGCGCACTGGATCGCGAAGGAAGCGCCCGACGGGCCGCTCGTGCTGGCGGGCGATTTCAACGACTGGCGCAACGACTCGGTGCCGCTCTTCGGCGAACTGGGCATGCACGAAGTGGCGACTATGCTCGGCGAATCGGGCCGCACGTTCCCGGCGTTCTCGCCGGCGCTCGCGCTCGACAAGATGTTCGTACGCGGACTGAGGCCGCTCGAATGGCTCGTGCCGACGCAGGACACCGCGTGGCTCTCCGATCACCTGCCCTACATGGCGAGGCTGCGGATCGAATGAGACTTGCTCGCGCGCTTACGTGCGCGCGAGCAGCGCCTGAAGATCGCCGATGGACACCGGCTTCGTGAGGTGATGATCGAAACCGGCGTTGAGCGCGTCCTTGCGGTCAGCGGCACTGCCGTAACCCGTGAGCGCGAGCAGCAGCGCGCCGCGAGTCGCATCGCGTTTGCGCATCTCGCGCGCGACGTCGAAGCCGCTCATTCCCGGCAGGCCGATGTCCAGCACCACTACGTCGGGCCGGAAATCGTCGATGGACTTCAGCGCGCACGGGCCGTCGTGCTCCGTGCGCACTTCATGACCGAGAGCTTCGAGCAGCATCGACATGGCGAATGCGGCGTCGGCGCTATCGTCGACAAGCAGGATGCGGCGGCTTTCCGCGCCGCCGTGTGCTTCGGCGGTGGTCGTCATGCGCCTCCCTTATTTTCAAGATGATCGCGCCGACTGTAGCACACGCTCCGCGCGCGCCCAAACGTGCGATAACGCAATCAAAGCGCAACGCCGCCGCGCGATGGCTCTGCTATCGTGAACCTTTTGGACGCATCGGCGCGCATCGCCATGTTCGATCTCTTCGACGACATCCCCAAGCCCGATATCGCGTGGCATCCGGACTGGATCGCCGCGGACGCCGGCTGCGACCTGATGGGCGCGCTGATCGATGAAGTGCGCTGGCAGCAGGACACCATGAACACGCCGGGCGGCCGCGTGCCGCTGCCCCGACTCACCGCATGGCAAGGCGAGCCGGATGCGGTCTATGTCTACTCGGGCATACGCAACGTGCCGCAGCCGTGGACGCCCGCCGTCGCGCAACTGCGCGATGCGGCGCAAGAAGCCGCCGGGGCGCGCTTCAACAGCGTGCTGATCAATCGCTATCGCAGCGGACAGGACAGCATGGGCTGGCACGCCGACAAGGAACGCGAACTCGGGCCGGAGCCGGTGATCGCATCCGTGAGCCTCGGCACGGCGCGGACGTTCGAATTTCGCCATGTCCGCACGCACACCACGCACACGCTCTCCCTCACTCACGGCAGTCTTCTGGTCATGCGCGGACGCACGCAGCTCGAATGGGTGCATCGCGTGCCGAAGGAGCCGGGCGCGCGCGGCGAGCGCATCAATCTCACGTTCCGATGGGTGGATGCGTCGAAGGCGCGTCGCTGATCTACGGGCGCCTTGCAACGAAGTCGATTTCCACGAGCGCATCGCGTGCGAGCGCCGTCACGCCGATGCACGTGCGCGCCGGCAGCGGCTTCGGCGCGAAGTACGAGCGATACACGGCATTCATCGCGTCGTAATCGCGCTTGAATTCGGTCAGGAAGATCCGCACGCTCACGACGTGGTCGAGCGTGAGGCCCAAACCCGTCAGCACGATGATGAGGTTGTCCATCACGCGTCGCGTCTGTGCTGCGATGCCATCGGGCAGCGGCGCGTTGTCGTCGTCGGGATGCGTCGGCATCTGGCCGGTCAGGAACACCCAGCCGTCGGCTTCGGCCGCATGCGAGAACGGGCCGACGGGCGTCGGGGCCGCGTCGACCATCGAGAACTTCGCCTGGTGAGTCATGTCGTTTTCACTCGCTTGTACGTAGTGCGGAGCACAGCACGTTAGCGCGACAAAATTCGCGCGGTGCGCGCCACTGTCGTTTGCATCGCTTCAATGCGAAGATCGACGGACTTACAGTTGCAATACCGATCCGCGCCCCTCTCCGCGCGACAAGAAAACCGACAACGGAGCCCGCGATGCTGCCCTACCCCGTCCTCATCGATGCCGTCCTGCGAATGCTTTGCGCGGTGCTCGTGGGCTGCATCATCGGTATCGACCGCGATCTGCACGGCAAGCCGACCGGCATGAAGACGCTCGGGCTGGTCTCGCTCGGCGCCTGCATCGCAACGATGTGCGCAATGGGCTTCTCCACGCGCACGCTTTACGACGACGCTGACGTGTCGCGCGTCGTGCAGGGCATCGTGACGGGGATCGGCTTTCTGGGCGCGGGCGTCATCATTCAGAATCAGACGGAGAATCGCATCCGCGGGCTCACGACGGCCGCTTCGATCTGGGTCACGGCGGCGGTCGGCATCCTGTGCGGGCTCGGCGTCTGGAGCCTCGCGATCATCGCTACCGTCATGCTGATCGTGCTGCTGATCGTGGGCCGCGTCGTCGAGAAAAGCCTGCTTCGGCGATGGATGCGCAAGCCGCCCGGCGAACGCGAAGCGGGCGGCAGCGTCGACGAGGACTGATCGCCGCGCGGCGCGGGCATCGCGTTTGCCGCTGGCCCATTCAAGCGATCGCATCCGCGCGACTGCGGGCGATTGCGTGCGACGCGTCGGCGCAGCGCGAACGAAAACGCGGCGGGCCGGGAAAGCCCGCCGCGTAGATGAAGCCGGTTCCGTTACCAGCCGTGCCGGTCGCGCCAGCGCTCCTCGCGACGCATTTCATGCCGCCAGTGGCGCTCACGGCGCTCGCGCCATTCATGTTCGCGCCAGCGCTGCTCGCGCCAGCCGTCGCCGTATCTGTAGCCATAGCCATAAGCGACCGGCGCCGGCTGCACGTACACCGGTTGCGCCGGGCCGTAATAAGCCGGCACGCCGACGCCGACCGCCACATCGACATGCGCCGAAGCCGATGCCGATACCGCAAGCGCCGCCAGTCCGGCGAGCCCGACGACCGTACCAAGAAGTTTGTTCTTCATCTCGCTTATCTCCTGCACCGCGTGCCGTGTGAGTCAGGTGCAGTCTAGAAGGCGAGGTCGGACACAGGTGCAACGGCAATGCGAGAAAGGTAACGTCGAGTAACGGCCATGTGCGTCAGCGCACGCGCTTGCCCTGCTCGTCGATGACCACTTCGCCGTCTTCCTTCGTGAACGGTCCTTTCTGCGGCGACGGAAGGATATCGATCACCTGTTCCGATGGACGGCACAGCCGCGCGCCGATCGGCGTATCGACGAACGGGCGATTGATGAGGATCGGATGGGCGAGCATCGCGTCGATGAGCTGATCGTCGGTGAGCGCGGGATCGCCGAGACCGAGTTCCGCGTACGGCGTGCCCTTTTCGCGCAGCGCGTCGCGCACGGAAAGCCCGGCGCGCGCGATCAGCGCAGTGAGCGTCTCGCGGCTCGGCGGATGCGTCAGATATTCGACGACATTCGGTTCGATACCCGCGTTGCGGATGAGCGCGAGCGTGTTGCGCGACGTGCCGCATTGGGGGTTGTGGTAGATGGTGACGGTCATCGCGCTCTCCTGAGTCCGTGATTCGTGGGTTCGTGCATGACTTGCATTCTATTGCGGGCGGCGCATGTCATCGTTGACCGTATCGTGTCATATCGCCGACCGGATCGCCGACGGTAAAGCGTATTTCCTGTTCATTGCGAAACGCGCCGCCTATAACGGAAATGCCGCAAACGCGCGCAACGCGAAGGGAAGAAGCGATGCACGAACGTCCGCGCTGCGCGCTTCCGGCGGCTCATCGGATACGTACGGATGCGCGATGAAGCAGCACCGGTCATCGGGCATCCCAATCAAGGAGTCGACGACATGAAATCGAATCTGGTCAGGGCGGCGCTTGCCGTCACGTTACTCGCCGCTGCGGGCGTCGCATCGGCGCAGCAAAGCTATTATCGGACCGCGCAAGTGCCAGGGCAGGCCACGCCGGATACATGGACCCAGCCCGGCGCGATGCAGCAGGGCGCGAACATGGAAAGCACCGGCGATGCATCGTATGGCGGCGTACCGTCGA
Source organism: Caballeronia sp. LZ016 (assembly GCF_031450805.1). Taxonomy (NCBI): domain Bacteria; kingdom Pseudomonadati; phylum Pseudomonadota; class Betaproteobacteria; order Burkholderiales; family Burkholderiaceae; genus Caballeronia; species Caballeronia sp. LZ016. Next base: position 1,024,311 of record NZ_JARTVY010000001.1, on the reverse strand, counting down.
CGCGCGGCGGCGCCGGCTCGATGACGATGGGCGGCAGCGCGATGTCCAGGCCCTGCGTGCGCGGTCCGCAGTGCGATATTTTCTTCGGCAATTGATTCGGCTTCGGCACCCGAGGGCGCGCCGGACGCGCCCTTGCTTCGCCGGGAGGATGTAGCGCGGCGCACGCGCGGTCTTCGTGTTCGTTACACTCGTGACAAGTTCGGACAGGAGACGCCTCATGGCGACCAAAAAGAAAACGACCGGCACGTCGAGCATTCGCATCGGCGTGGGAGGATGGAACTTCGAGCCGTGGCGGGGCACGTTCTATCCCGAAGGACTCGCGCAGAAGCGCGAACTCGAATACGCGAGCCGCGCCCTCACGAGCATCGAAGTGAACGGCACGTTCTACGGCTCGCAAAAACCCGCGACGTTCGCCAAGTGGCACGACGAAACGCCCGACGACTTCGTGTTCTCGCTGAAGGCATCGCGCTATTCGACGCATCGGCGGGTGCTTGCGGAAGCGGGCGAATCCATCGAACGCTTCTTCGCGAGCGGCGTGCTGGAACTGAAGGACAAGCTCGGCCCGATCAACTGGCAATTCGCGCCGACCAAGCAGTTCGATGCCGAAGACTTCGAGAACTTCCTGAAGCTGCTGCCGCAAGAAGTGCAAGGGCGCGCGATTCGTCATGCCGTCGAAGCGCGGCACGCGAGTTTCGTCGATCCGGCGTTCGTCGCGCTGCTTCGGAAATACGGCGTGGCGGCGGTGGTGGCGGGCGATTCGAAGTATCCGCAAATCGCGGATGTGACCGCGCCCTTCGTCTACGCGCGCATCATGGGCACGACCGACAAGCCGGCGAACGGCTATACGAAGGCCGCGCTCGACGGCTGGGCGAAGCGCGCAAAGCAATGGGCGGCAGGCGGTGCGCCCGACGACTTGCAGACAGTAGGCAAACCGGCTGCGAAGGCATCCGCGCGTGACGTTTATCTGTACGTGATCAGCGGGCATAAGCCCGCCAATCCCGCCGCCGCGATGGCGCTCATCGAAAGATTGAAGCGCGAGTCGTAAGCAACTCGCGCTTCGGCTTCAGCGCACGAGGCAAGGCCGCTTGTTGTCGAACTTCCAGTTGGGAATCAGATACTGCATCGCGATGCCGTCGTCGCGCGCGCCGAGGCCGTGCTCGAGATAAAGCGCGTGCGCCTTCTCGATCTCGTCCATATCCAGTTCCACGCCGAGTCCCGGCGTCGCCGGCACCTTCACCTTGCCGCCGACGATCTGCAGCGGATCGCGCGTCAGGCGCTGGCCGTCCTGCCAGATCCAGTGCGTATCGATCGCGGTGATCTTGCCCGGCGCGGCTGCCGCGACATGCGTGAACATCGCGAGCGACACATCGAAGTGATTGTTCGAATGCGATCCCCACGTGAGGCCCCAGTCGTTGCACATCTGCGCGACGCGCACCGAGCCTTGCATCGTCCAGAAATGCGGATCGGCGAGCGGAATATCGACCGATTGCAACTGGATGGCGTGGCCCATCTGACGCCAGTCGGTCGCGATCATGTTCGTTGCGGTCGGCAGGCCGGTCGCGCGGCGGAATTCGGCCATCACTTCGCGGCCCGAATAGCCGTTCTCCGCACCGCACGGATCTTCCGCGTAAGCCAGGACGTCGTGCTTGTCGCGGCACAGGCGAATCGCTTCCGCAAGCGACCATGCGCCGTTCGGATCGAGCGTCACGCGCGCCTCCGGGAAGCGCTCGGCCAGCGCCGTGACCGCTTCGATCTCGGCATCGCCCGCGAGCACGCCGCCCTTGAGCTTGAAGTCGTTGAAGCCGTAACGCGCTTGCGCGGCTTCCGCGAGGCGCACGACCGCTTCCGGCGTCAGCGCGACTTGGGTGCGCAGGCGTTCCCAGTCGTCGCGGCCATCGGCGCCGGACGCATACGGCAGTTCCGTCTTGTTGCGGTCGCCGATATAGAACAGATAGCCGAGCATTTCGACTTCCTCGCGCTGCTGGCCTTCGCCGAGCAGCGCCGCGACGGGCACGCCCAGATGCTGGCCGAGCAGGTCGAGCAGCGCCGCTTCGAGCGCGGTGACGGCGTGAATCGTCGTGCGCAGGTCGAAGGTTTGCAGGCCGCGCCCGCCGGCATCGCGATCCGCGAACTGCGTGCGAACGCGGTTCAGCACCGCCTGCATGTTGCCGATGGATTGCCCGACGACGAACGCGCGCGCATCGTCGATGGTCCTGCGGATGTTCTCGCCGCCCGGCACTTCGCCGACACCGGTATTCCCCGCGCTGTCCTTGAGGATGACGATGTTGCGCGTGAAAAACGGAGCATGGGCACCGGAGAGGTTCATCAGCATGCTGTCGCGGCCCGCGACGGGCACGACGCGCAGTTCCGTGACTTTCGGAGTGGCGTTCGATTGGATAGCGTTGGTCGACATGTGAGTGTTCCCGAAGTGGATGGTCAAGCCGCGTTCAATGTGCGTTGCGGGGCGATGCGTTGCCGACGGGCGTTCCTTGCGAGCGCCGGTTGCGCGTCAAAAAGGCCGCCGCCGCCGCGATCAGCGACGCGACGCCGAGGGCGTACAACCCGCCCGACACCGAGCCCGTATGTTGTTGAAGATAGCCGAAGGTGGCCGGCGCGAAGAAACCGCCGAGATTGCCGACCGAGTTGATGAGCGCGATCACGGCCGCCGCGACGCGGGCATCGAGATAGCCTTGCGGAATCGGCCAGAACAGCGACGCCGCCGCCTTGAAGCCGATTGCCGAGAAGCAGATTGCGACGAAGGACAGCACCGGGTTGCCCGTTGTCGATGCGAACAGCCCGCACGCCGCGATGACGAGCGCCGTCGCGAGCCACGCCTGCTGGAAGCGCCACCGCGCGGAGAGCAGCGCGAAGCAGTACATCGCGACCATCGCGATCAGCCACGGTACGGCGTTGAACAAGCCGACCTGGAAATCGGTGAGGCCGCCCATCTTGCGGATGATCGTCGGCAGCCAGAACGTCGCGGCGTAAATGGTGAGCTGGATCGCGAAGTAGAGGAAACAGAAGAGCACGATCTGCGGGTCTTTCAGCAGCTTGAGCGCGGAAACATGACGGCCGCTCGTGGCTTCGCGCTCGGCCTGTTCGTTCGCGATCGCTTTCTCGAGCGCGTGACGCTCGTCGGCGGTGAGCCAGTGGGCATCGGCAATGCGCGACTTCAGCAGCGTCCAGCTCAGGCCGCACAGCAGCACGGAGAAGCCGCCTTCGATGAGGAACATCCACTGCCAGCCGTGCAGGCCGAGCCCGCGAATCGACAGGAGGCCGCCCGTGATCGGCCCCGACAGCACCGACGCGATTGCGGAGCCGCCCAGGAACACGGCGATCGCCTTGCCGCGCTCCTTCTGCGGCAGCCATTGCGTGAAATAGAAAACGACGCCGGGGAAGAAGCCCGCTTCGGCCACGCCGAGCAGAAAGCGCAGCACGTAGAACGACGTGTCGTTCCAGACGAAGGCCATCGCCGCCGCGACGATGCCCCACGTTCCCATGATTCGCGTGAGCCAAGCACGCGCGCCGTACTTCTGCATGAGCACGTTCGACGGCACTTCGAACAGCGCATAGCCGATGAAAAACAGCCCGCTGCCCAGCCCGTAGGCGGCCGCGCCGATGCCGAGATCGGCCTGCATGTGCGAGTTGACGAAACCGACGTTCACGCGATCGATGTAGTTCGCGATGAACATGATGAGGAACAAGGGCAGGACGTGGCGCTTGACCTTGGAACTGGCCGACTCGAGCAAGTCGTCGGCGCGCGTGACGGGAGCGGATCGCAAGGTTGTCTCCGGAATGTGGTAGGTTGTCTGATGACATTTTATGATCATCGGACGACTTTGCCATCACGTGTTTACCCGCTGCATCGGCTGGCGCGGGTTTTGACCGAATCACTGCAATGAGGTTAGTAGACGTCCGACAACCGGACACGACGGGCGTAAAAAAGCCGGCTTGCGCCGGCTCGAAGCTGACGGAGGGTTTGAACGCTTACTTCGCGCCCTGTCCGATTTCGTGATCGGCCAGAATCTCCAGCGCCCGGACCATGCCAGAGTGGTCCCATGCCTTGCCGCCGTGCGCGGCGCAGGCGTTGAATAGCGCCTGGCACGTCGCGGTATTCGGCAGCGATACACCGAGCGATTGCGCGGTCGAAAGCGCCAGGTTCAAGTCCTTCTGATGCAGCTCGATGCGGAAGCCCGGATTGAACGTGCGCTTCGTCATCCGTTCGCCGTGGACCTCCAGAATCCGCGAGGATGCGAATCCGCCCATCAGCGCGGTGCGGACCTTTTCGGCATCGACGCCGGCTTTCGAGGCGAGCAGGAGCGCTTCGCCGACCGCTTCGATCGTCGCGGCGACGATCACCTGGTTCGCGACCTTGCACACCTGCCCCGCGCCGACCTCGCCGATCAGCGAGATGTTCTTGCCCATCATCTCGAAGAGCGGCTTCACCTTGTCGAAGGTGGCCTGCGCGCCGCCGACCATGATCGTGAGCGACGCCGCCTTGGCTCCGACCTCGCCGCCGGAGACGGGCGCATCAAGGTAATCGGCGCCGCGCTCCCGCACTTTCGCGGCGAACTCGCGCGTGGCGATCGGCGAAATCGAGCTCATGTCGACGACGATCTGCCCGGCGCGCAGCGAATTTGCAACGCCGTTCTCGCCGAACAGCACGCGCTCGACATCGGGCGTGTCCGGCACCATCAGGAAGACGATGTCGGCTTTCTCTGCCACGGCCGCCGGGCTGTCGCATGCCGTGGCGCCCGCCTGCGTCAGTTCGGCCGGCACGCCGCTGCGCGTGAACGCGGCCAGCTCCACGCCGTTCTTGACGAGATTGGCCGCCATGGGAAGACCCATGATGCCGAGACCGATGAAGCCTGCTTTTGTCGCCATGTATTGCTCCTTGTGTTCAGGTATCGATGTCCTGGAGTTGCGAGAGAAGCGCGGACCTTCCGCAGCTTACTCTTCGATGAATTGTTTCTTCACGCCCTGCGCGGCGTTGCGAAGCATGCCGAGGTCCGCGCAGACGGCGACGAGCGTGCAGCCCATCGACAGATAGCGTTCCGCGTCTTGCTGCACGGGCGCGAGAATGCCGCTCGGCTTGCCGGCCGCGTGCGCCCGTTCGAACACGCGGGCGATGGCGGCCTGCACGTCCGGATGATTCGCGTTGCCGAGATGGCCGTACGAGGCGGCGAGATCGGACGGGCCGACGAACAGCGCATCGACGCCATCGATGGCCGCGATTTCGTCGATCGCATCGACGGCCGCGCGGCTTTCGATCTGCACCGCGACGCTGATGTTGTCGTTCGCCACCTTGAAGTAGTCCGCGACCGTCCCGTACCGGTTCCCGCGATGCCCGACCGACACGCCACGGATGCCGTGCGGCGGATAACGCGTGGCTGCGACGGCGCGGCGAGCGTCGGCGGCGCTGTCGACGAACGGAATCAGGAAGTTGACGAAGCCGGCATCCAGCAGCCGCTTGATCGCGACCGGTTCGTTCGCGGGCGGGCGCACGACGGGCGCGCTCACGCTGTCCTTGAGCGCCATCAGTTGCGGTATCAACGTGAGCGCATCGTTGGGCGCGTGCTCGGCGTCCAGCAGGATCCAGTCGAAGCCGACGACGCCCAGCAACTCGGTGACGATCGGACTCGCCAGCGAGGACCAGCAGCCGATCAGCTTGTCTCGCGCACGCAGCGATGTGCGGAACGCATTGGGTAAAGGTTGATACGGTGTCGAAGACGGCATGGTGCCTCCCTGGTGGCGGCTGCGCGATGGCTAGGTGATTAAGTCATAGGACGTCTTAACAGAAGATACCCGCTTTTCGCGCGGTTGGAACGGAGCGTTAACCCTAAACGTCGTTGCAGTAAAGGCGTTTCACTAGTATGTCGCATCAGCTACCGGAGATATGATGTCTTATGATCGATGAACGTGCAGAATTGACGGAGCGCAACCGTGACTCCATGATGGTTCATCGGACGTCCCGGCGTAACCTGCGCCGGCGCGTCAACAGCGTCATCCGACATCGATCACTATCAGAACGAACACCGAAAATGGCCAGCCTCACCGACAAAGTCGTCGCCGCGCTCATCGAAGAGATCGAACGTGGCGTGCTTCGCCCCGGCGACAAGATTCCGACCGAAGCCGCGCTCATGAAACAGATGACGGTGAGCCGCTCGGTGGTGCGGGAAGCGGTATCGCGGTTGCAGGCGGCGAACATCGTGGAGACGCGGCACGGCGTCGGGACGTTCATCCGCGCGCTGGCGGATCGAGAGTCGGTGCGGCTTTACGATGCCGACTTGTCGAGCCTGCTCGACATCATGGCGATCATCGAATTTCGAATCGATCTTGAAGGCGCGGCGGCTGCGCTCGCGGCGGGGCGCCGGACGGAGCAGCATCTCAGGCAGATTGCCCGCGCCATCGAACGTTACGAAGAGCAGATCGCGAATCACAGCACCGATGTGCTCGAGCATGACGTCGAGTTCCATTTGCAGATCGCGCGGGCGAGCGGCAATCGCTATTTCTACGATGTGCTCAGTCAGATGGGGCGCGCGGTGAGCCCGCGCACGCGCCTCGGCAAAGCCGAGATCGCGGAACTGGACCAGATCGAGCGATTGCGTAATGTGCTGAACGAACACAAGGCGATTTATCAGGCCATCGTTCGACAGGATGCCGACGATGCCCGCGCCGCGATGCGGATGCACTTGAGCAACAGCCGTGAGCGGCTGCGGCAGGTTCACGAGACGGCTGTCGAGTGAGTGGCGGTGCTTTTGTTTTGGGCAGCGCTCGGCGCGTCTCTAGGTAAACAAAAGGATTCGTATGTATACGTGGTAGTAGTTAACAAGCCCGCGCCGTTTCAGTGGATAACCCCCTTCGCTCGTTTTGCGTCAATGACTTGCCGAGTAAACAACTTCGGTATTTGTCAGCGGATTTCCACGCGAAGCCAGGACAACTTTTAGTCATTCCAGCGAGACGGCGGGTTATGCAGAAAGGGTGAACAGTTTACGCGGCGGGTGTTTACAGGGTTGTCCACAGGTAAACGCGGAATCGGACTGCGTGCAGCAATAAAAAAGCGCCTCGGAAGAGGCGCTCCTGGCTTGCATCCAACTACACCCGCAACGACATCACTCCACCGTCACCGACTTAGCCAGATTCCGCGGCTTATCGACATCCGTCCCGCGCGCACACGCCGTGTGATACGCGAGCAGTTGCAGCGGCACCACGTGCAGGATGGGCGACAACGCCCCGTAGTGCTCCGGCATCCGGATGACATGAATCCCGTCTTCGCTGACGATGCGCGTATCCGCATCGGCGAACACGTACAGCTCGCCGCCACGCGCCCGCACTTCCTGCATGTTCGACTTCAGCTTTTCGAGCAGCGTATCGTTCGGCGCGACCGTCACGACCGGCATTGCTTCCGTCACGAGCGCGAGCGGCCCGTGCTTCAGCTCGCCCGCCGGATACGCCTCCGCGTGAATATACGAAATCTCCTTGAGCTTCAGCGCCCCTTCCAGCGCGATCGGATAATGCAGCCCGCGCCCGAGGAACAGCGCATTCTCTTTGCGCGCGAACTCTTCCGACCAAGCGATGATCTGCGGCTCCAGCGCCAGCACGCTATTGAGCGCCGCCGGCAAGTGGCGCAATTGACCGAGATACGCGGCTTCCTGCTTCGCATCGACGCGGCCGCGCAGCTTCGCGAGCGTCACCGCCAGCACGAACAGGCCGACGAGCTGCGTCGTGAACGCTTTCGTCGACGCCACGCCGATCTCCGTTCCCGCATGGGTCAAGAACGCGAGCTCCGTCTGACGCACCATCGCGCTCGTTGCGACGTTGCATACGGCGAGCGTATGCGCGTGGCCGAGCGACTGCGCGTGCTTCAGCGCGGCGAGCGTATCGGCGGTTTCGCCCGATTGCGAAATGACGACGACCAGCGCCTTCGGATTCGGCACCGACTCGCGATACCGATACTCGCTCGCAATCTCCACTTGCGTCGGAATCTTTGCGATCGACTCCAGCCAGTATTTGGCCGTCAGCCCCGAGTAATAGCTCGTGCCGCACGCGAGAATCAGCAGACTGTCGATGCCCGCGAACACATCCCTCGCGTTCTCGCCGAAGAGAACCGGATCGAAGCCGTCCGTTTGCGGGATCGTGTCGGTGATCGCGCGCGGCTGCTCGAAGATTTCCTTCTGCATGAAGTGGCGATACGGCCCGAGCTCCACCGCGCCGCCATACGCCGTCACCACGCGCACTTCGCGCTCGGCGGGCAAGCCCTGGCGATCGACGATCTTCACGCCATCCAGCGCGATTTCGACGACATCGCCTTCTTCCAGGAACGCGAAGCGATCGGTGCTGCCCGCCAGCGCGAGTGCATCGGAGGCGAGGAAGTTCTCGCCCTCGCCCACGCCGACGACGAGCGGCGAACCCTGGCGCGCGCCCACCACCGTATGCGGCTGATCCTTGTGCATCACCGCGATCGCATACGCGCCGTGCAATTGCTTGACGGCTTCGCGCACGGTCTGAAAGAGATCGCCGCGATACATGCTGTGGATCAGATGCGCGATGACTTCGGTATCCGTCTGCGAGACGAATTCGTAACCCTTGTCGCGCAGCATCGTGCGCAGCGACTCGTAGTTCTCGATGATGCCGTTGTGCACGAGCGCCACCGTATCGCGCGAAAAGATGGGATGCGCGTTGTCGGTGACGGGCGCGCCGTGCGTCGCCCAGCGCGTGTGCGCGATGCCCGTCATGCCGGCGAGGTCCGTTTCCTTCACTTGCGCGTCGAGATCCGACACGCGCGCGACACTGCGCGCGCGGCGCGGCTCGCCATGACTCAATACGGCGACGCCGCACGAGTCATAGCCGCGATATTCGAGCCGCCGCAAACCTTCGACGAGCACCGGGACGATGTTACGTTGCGCAACCGCGCCGACAATTCCGCACATGGCGTTTTCCTTTGATATCCGAACCGAACGCACCAATGAGAAGGCCGCGCCTTTCGGCACGGCCCAGCGCGCTTCAACTTTTCTTCTTGGTCGGGCGAACGTAGCCCGTCTTGCTGACCTGGCGCTTCTCGTTGAGCACGAGTTCGCCTTCGCCCACGTCCTTCCAGACCGTCGTGCCCGCCGCGATCGTCACGCCGCGCCCGACGCGCACCGGCGCGACGAGTTGCGTGTCCGAGCCGATGAACACATCGTCTTCCACGATCGTGCGATGCTTGTTCGCGCCGTCGTAATTGCAGGTGATGGTGCCCGCGCCGACATTCACGCGCGCGCCGATATCGGAATCGCCGATATAGCTCAAGTGGTTCGCCTTCGCGCCGTGACCCATCACCGCGTTCTTCACTTCGACGAAGTTGCCGACGTGCGCTTCGTCGCCGAGCACCGCGCCCGGACGCAGCCGCGCGTACGGTCCGAGCACGACCTTCGCGCCCGTCGTGCCGCCTTCGATATGCGTGTACGCATCGACGCGCGTGCCCGCACCGATCGATGCATCGCGAATGACGCAGTTCGGCCCGATGCTCACGTTGTCCGCGAGCGTCACGCGGCCTTCGAACACGCAGTTCACGTCGATGGATACGTCCGCGCCGCATTCCAGCGTGCCGCGCACGTCGATGCGCGCGGGATCGGCCAGCGTCACGCCGGCTTCGAGCAGCGCGTGCGCGACGTTGCGCTGATGGACGCGCTCCAGTTCCGCGAGCTGAACCTTGCTGTTCACGCCGAGCGTTTCCCATTCGGCGTCGGGCTGCGCCGTGACGACTTCGACGCCGGCCTCGATCGCGCGCTCGACGACATCGGTCAGATAGAACTCGCCTTGAGCGTTGTCGTTCTTGAGCGACGCGAGCCATGCGTCCAGCGTGCGCGTCGGCGATACGACGATGCCCGTGTTGATCTCCGCGATGCGCCGTTCTTCTTCGCTCGCATCCTTCTGCTCGACGATCTTTCGCACCGCGCCGCCCGCGTCACGCACGATGCGGCCGTAGCCGCTCGGATCATCCACCGTTACCGTGAGCACGCCGTAGCGTTCGGGTCCGGCCGCGTCGAGCAGGCGCTTCAGCGTGCTGGCGCGCGTGAGCGGCACGTCGCCGTAGAGCACGAGCGTCGGCACGGAGGGATCGAGCAGCGGCAGCGCCTGCTGCACGGCGTGTCCGGTGCCGAGTTGCTTGTCCTGAATGGCAAATTGCACGTCGGGCGCGCCGACGGCTTCGCGGACCTTGTCCGCGCCGTGTCCCACGACGACCACCAGACGCGCAGGCGACAGCGTGCGCGCCGTTTCGATGACATGTGCCAGCAGCGGCCGGCCCGCCAGGGGATGAAGTACTTTCGGCAGGGCGGAGCGCATGCGCTTGCCCATGCCGGCAGCGAGGATGACGATGTTCATCGCGAGTTTCTTGCAGGTTGAAGCCGGGTTTGAGGTCGGGCCAATATAGCATGCGAACTTGTCCGAAACGGCGCCCCGAAACCACGCCCGGCCTTGTCGGACGAGCTTTTACAGGTCGTCGAACTGGACAATTGAAATGGCCTTCGACGATCCTGACGGTTCGCTCGCGCACGGTTCTTCGTCGAACGCGATGTCGCCTTGCGGATCGGGCTCGCCGGTCGCGCGCAGGCTGGCGAACGGGAACAGCGCGCTGTCCATCAGATGCGACGGCACCACGTTCGACAGCGCGTTGAACATGTTCTCGACGCGCCCCGGAAAACGCTTGTCCCATTCGCGGATCAGCGCCTTCATTTCCGCGCGCTTCAGGTTCGGCTGGCTGCCGCACAGATTGCACGGGATGATCGGGAATTCGCGCAGTTCGGCGTATTTCTCGAGGTCCGTTTCCTTCACGTAAGCGAGCGGACGGATGACGACGTTCCTGCCGTCGTCCGATTGCAGCTTGGGCGGCATGCCCTTCAGCTTGCCGCCGTAGAACATGTTGAGCAAAAGCGTCTGCAGGATGTCGTCGCGATGATGCCCCAGCGCGATCTTCGTCGCGCCGAGCTCGCCCGCCACGCGATACAGAATGCCGCGCCGCAGCCGCGAGCACAGCGAGCACGTCGTCTTGCCTTCCGGCACGAGCCGCTTGACGATGCTGTACGTGTCCTGATTCTCGATATGAAACGGAATGTCGAGCTTCGACAGATACTCCGGTAGCACATGCTCCGGAAAGCCTGGTTGCTTCTGATCGAGATTGACGGCGACGATATCGAAGTCGATCGGCGCGCGCTCGCGCAGGCGCATGAGGATATCGAGCATCGCGTAGCTGTCCTTTCCGCCGGACAGGCAGACCATTACCTTGTCGCCCTGCTCGATCATGTTGAAGTCGCCGATCGCCTGGCCGACCTGCCGCGCGATCCGCTTGAACAGCTTGTTGTTCTCGTAGGCTTCTTTCTGCTGGCGCTTCGTCATGGCTTCGCGCGCGGGCTTTTCTTCTTCTACGTGGTCGATGGCTTCACGCGCGTTCATGCTCGTTCCTCTTTGATGCGAAAGACTTCGACGCCGACCGCGTCGCAGTCCGGATAGACATCGGGCTTTTCCGTCGATACCGCGACGGCCCGGACGTTCGGATGCGCGAGCAGCGCGGCGGCGACGTCGTCGCAGAGCGTTTCCTGCAGATGGATGTGGCCGCGCTTCACGCGCTCCGCGATGGTGGATCGCATGAAATCGTAATCGACGACTTCCGCGAGCTTGTCAGCGACGGGTGTGGACAGCGCGAGCGGCACGAACAGCTCGACGTTGATCACGACGCGTTGCTCGCCGCGCTTCTCGAAGTCGTGCACGCCGATGTTGATGCGCACTTCGTAATTGCGCAGGAAAAGCCGCCGGCAATCGGTCAGCCGGGGATGCGAGAGAGCGGCAAGCATGTGTGGGGTTCCAAGGTTAAGGCTTTTGCGCGTCGATCATGTACATCACGTCGCGCGGGCTCGGCACGAGATGCTGCCCGCCATCGACGACGAGCGTCGTGCCGGTCACGCCGTGCGCGTTCGCCAGATAGCACGCGGCCTGCGCGAGATCGTCGACGGTCGATGCGCGCCCGAGCGGCGTCACGCGATGCGCCGCCTCGAACGACGCGGGCGTCTGCCACGCCGAGACGAGCGTGAGTCCCGGCGCGAGCCCGACGACACGCAGCCTGGGCGCGAGCGCCTGCGCCAGCGCGACGGTCGCATTGTCGAGCGCGGCCTTCGTCAGCGTGTACGAGAGGTAATCCGGGTTCATGTTGTAGAGCTTCTGATCGAGCACGTTGATGACGACGCCGCGGCGCGCGTCGTCGTTGGCGGCGTCGTCGGGCGTCGCTTCGTGCAGCGTGCGGGCGAGCGTGAGCGGCGCGGCGAGATTCACCGCGGTCATTTGCATCAGCTTCGCGTAGCCGAAGTTCGCGGCGGTGTCTTCGTCGAAGCGCGACGCGCAGTTCACCACGCACTGCAGCCCGCCGAACGATTCGACGCACGCGGGCACGAGTTGGGCGACGGCGGCTTCATCGGCGAGATCGGCCTGGAGGGCGACCGCGCGGCGGCCGAGCGCTTCGATCTGCGCGACGGTTTCGCGTGCTTCGCGTTCGGACTGGCCGTAGTGAACCGCGACGTTCCATCCCTGGCGGGCGAATTCCAGCGCGATGCCCCGCCCGATGCGTTTGCCTGCGCCCGTCACGAGCACGGCGCGTGGACGCGGTTCCCCGGAGCGGGAAACAGGCGGATTTGCGGGGGAAAACGGCGAGGAAGCGCTCATTTACAATGCTGGGATGAATCCGAATGCTCAACGATCCGATAGTTTACCTGCTCCGGGCGCCGACGCGCTCGCGCAGTCCGAGGCGCTGGTTCACCTGATTCGCGAGCGCATCGCGGCGGCGGGCGGCTGGCTTCCCTTCGACCGATACATGGACCTGGCGCTGTACGCGCCCGGCCTTGGCTACTACAGCGGCGGTGCGATGAAGTTCGGCCGTCGCGCGGAAGACGGCAGCGACTTCGTGACGGCGCCCGAACTGTCGCCCTTGTTCGCGAAGACGCTGGCGCGGCCGGTGGCGCAGGCGTTGCGGGAAAGCGGCACGCGAGCTCTGATGGAGTTCGGCGCCGGCACGGGCAAGCTCGCGTCAGGGCTGCTGTCGGCGCTTGCGGAACTCGGCGTGGACGTCGAGCGTTACTCGATTGTCGATCTATCGGGCGAGCTGCGCGATCGGCAGCGCGAGACGTTGACGGCGCAAGCGCCCGCGCTCGCCGCGAAGGTCGAATGGCTCGATGCGTTGCCCGATGCGTTCGAAGGCGTGGTGATCGGCAACGAAGTGCTCGACGCGATGCCGGTGCGTCTGGTGGTGCGCAAGCTGGGCGCGTGGCACGAGCGGGGCGTCGTTGTCCGGGACGATGGCTTTGGGTTCGAGGATTGTTCTCTTTCTGTCGATGAGCCGATCCGTTTGATCGATGAAGCCATCGATGAGACCAATGACGAGCCTTTCGCCGAATATCTGACGGAGACGCATGAGGCCGCGCTTGCATTCACGAAAACCGTTTGCACGATGCTCGTGCGCGGGGCGGCGTTCTTTATCGATTATGGTTTTCCGCGCCGCGAGTTTTATCATGCGCAGCGCGCGGGCGGGACGCTGATGTGCCATTACCGGCATCGTGCGCACACCGATCCGTTTTTGTATCCGGGGTTGCAGGATATTACAGCGCATGTGGAATTCACCGGCATTGCGGAAGCGGGCGTGGGGACGGGTGCTGATTTGCTGGGCTTTACATCGCAGGCGCGGTTTCTGATGAACGCCGGCATCACGGATGTGCTCAATGAATTCGATCCTGCGGATGTGAAGCGTTTTTTGCCTGCGGCTAATGCCGTGCAGAAGCTCTTGTCCGAGGCGGAGATGGGCGAGTTGTTCAAGGTGATTGCGTTTTCACGCGGTATCCCGGGTACGGTCGATGCGTTTTCGTCGGGCGACCGGTCGCATACGCTTTAGGTTCTTTCGACCATGATCCGCTGGGTACTCACTACTTTTATCGCGCTCGTGATTCTTTCTGGGTGCTGGCCTTGGCTCAGGAAGCTCGGCATCGGGCGGTTGCCCGGGGACTTCAATTTGCGCATCTTCGGGCGGGAGTACTCGTTTCCCTTCATGTCGACGCTTTTGCTTTCTATTCTGCTTTCTTTGATTGCTCGGGCGCTTTAGGTGTTTTTGTTTTGCGTTGAACTCGTATTCGTGTCGGTCTATTAGTGCGCCTCTCCCCGGGGCGGGCGACTCAATAGACCGACGCGATAACGAGCTCGACGATGAAAGAGATTCAGGAGAAAACCGCAGCCTGCACCGCCGCAACCCGTGCCTCATGCACGGCATCCTTGATCCGGGAAGGCTCGGAAGCCAGCCTCAAAGCCACGGCACCGGCATCGACCCCGCGAGCAGCGACAAGTGCAACCCGCAACCGCTCGGCCTGCGGATAAGGCTGCGCCTCGAGCCCGAGCCTTCCGCGAATATCCGCCAGACAAGCCTGCAGCGCCTCCGCAAAGCGCGCCGGCTTGCGCAACGCGTCCGATCGCTCGAACAAGCGCACCAGCGCGGCCGCGCCCATATCCATCACGCGATGAATATTCCCATGCTCACGCGCGACGAGCATCGCCAGATCGCGACACTCGTTCGGCACGCGCAAACGCTCGCACAAAGGCTTCAGCAAATCGACACTGCGTCCCTCATGCCCGATATGACGCGGCAGCACATCCTCAGGCGTCGTCGCCTTGCCGAGATCGTGCGTCAGCGCGGCGAAGCGCACCGGTAACGTGAATCCCTGCGATGCCGCATAGTCGAGCACCATCATCACATGAACGCCCGTGTCGACCTCCGGATGATAGTCCGCACGCTGCGGCACACCCCAAAGCGCATCGACCTCCGGAAGAATCCGCGCAAGCGCACCGCATCCGCGCAACACCTCGAACATCCGCGAGGGCTTCGCCTCCATCAAACCGCGCGACACTTCCTGCCACACGCGCTCTGGCACGAGCGCATCGACTTCGCCGGCCTCGACCATCTTCTTCATCAACGCCCCGGTCTCCGGCGCGACGCTGAAATCCGCAAAGCGCGCAGCGAATCGCGCAAGCCGAAGAATCCGCACCGGATCTTCGACGAACGCATCGCCCACATGCCTGAAGACCTTGTTCTCCAGATCAGCCCTGCCATTGAACGGATCGATCACCGGACCCGTCAGCTCGCCTGCCGGCGTCACTTCACGCGCCATCGCGTTGACCGTCAGATCGCGGCGCGCCAGATCTTCTTCGAGCGTGACATCCGGCGAATAGTAGAACTGGAAGCCGTGATACCCCGCCGCCGTCTTGCGCTCGGTGCGCGCGAGCGCATACTCCTCGTGCGTCTGCGGATGCAGGAACACCGGAAAATCCTTTCCGACCGGTCGATACCCCTGCGCCACCATCTGCTCGGGCGTCGCGCCGACAACCACGTAGTCGCGATCCATCACCGGCATGCCGAGCAACTCATCGCGGATCGCGCCGCCTACCGCGTAGATATTCATCGCGCGGCTTCCTTGCGGGCATCGTCGATCCACGCAGCCACCGCCGGCAACTCCGTCACGCGGCGCGCATACGCGCGCGATCCCTCGCTCAGCGCCGGCTCGTAAGAATTGAAGCGCATGACGACCGGCGCGTACATCGCATCCGCGATGCCGAAGTCACCGAACAGAAACGGTCCGCCCGATCGCGCGAGACAGTCGCTCCACATTGCATCGATGCGCGCGATATCGAAAAGCGTCGCCGGCGTCGCACCGATGCCGGGCGCATGATTGGCAATCTGCATCGGCATGTTCTGACGCAAGTTCACGAAGCCGGCGTGCATCTCCGCGCTGATGCTGCGGGCAAGCGCGCGGGCAGCGGCGTCACGCGGCCACATCGCGTGTTGCGGATGGCTTTCCGCGATCGTTTCCATGATCGCGAGCGATTCCCACACGGCATCGCCGCTATCGGTGATGAGACACGGCACCTTGCCCGATGGCGTGACGTCGAGAATCCTCGCTTTCGTGTCGGGCTGGCCAAGGCGAATCAGCGTCTCGTCGAACGCAATGCCGAAGTGCGTGAGCAGCACCCACGGACGCATGGACCAGGAAGAAGTGTTCTTGTCACCGATAACGAGTTTCATGCGGTTCCGAGTTCATCGATGCGCCGTGGCGCGGAAAGTATTGAAGCGCGAACGCGGCGAATTGCCGGTGAGATACAGCGGCGCAATCGCCTCGATGCTCGCCGGCTCGCCGATGCCGAGTTCCGGCGCGAGCGGGCCGCTCGCGATGCTCGGCGTCTTCATCGAATCGAGATTGTCCCGCGACATGACCGGCTCGCCCGGCGCCATTTCCAGCGTCATCGCCTGTAGCCGGCCGAGGCTTTCCGGCAGCTTGATGATGCGCGCACGCCGTCCGATCGTCGCGCCCGCGAAGCGCACGAGTTCAGCGAGCGTGTACACGCCCGGACCCGCGAGTTCGTAGGTCATGCGGTTCGCTGCATCGAGGTCGAGCACATTGACGATCGCCTTCGCGACATCGCCGACGAAGACGGGCTGAAATTGCGCATCGGCGCAGGCAAGCGGAATCACCGGAAAGATGCGCTGAAGGAACGCGAACTGATTCAGCAGATTGTCCTCGGGACCGAAGACCACCGAGCTTCGGAAGATCGTCCAGTCGAGACCCGACTCGCGGATCAGTTTTTCGCCGTCGCCTTTCGATCGCAGATACATGCTCGGGCCGTGCGCGTCGGCGCCGATCGCGCTCATGTGGATCAGCCTGCGCACGCCCTTCGCCTCGCATGCGGCGGCGATCTTGCGCGGCAACTCGACATGCGCGCGCGCGAACTCCGGGCCGTAAGGGTCGCCGCGGCTTCCCTGCAGCACGCCGACGAGATTGATGACCGCGTCCGCTTCCGCAACGAAGCCGGCGAGTTTCACGGGATCGTGCACGTCGGTTTCGAGGACATCGACGGGAAGCAGCGTCAGATGCGCCGCGTTCGCGCGCCGCCGCGTGGCGATGCGGACGTTCTTGCCGAGATCGACGAGCGCGTTGACGAGATGGCTCCCGATGAAACCGGAACCGCCGATGAGCGCTACGTTTTGATGTCGCATGTTCGCCTCTTGGATATCACGGCTTGCCGATTGCGGCTGACGATGCGCAGACAGATGCGAAGACGAGCCGCCGCGCGTCTCGAAACGCGCGGCGTCGTGTGAATGCGCTTACGGCGCGATATAACCCAGCCGCGCCTTCAGCGATTGCGGACGGCCTTCGAACAGCGCTGCGTAATACACGGTGTTCGACAGCACGTTCTTCACGTAATCGCGCGTCTCGGAAAACGGAATGGTTTCAGCAAAAACCGCGCCCTCGACGGGCGCCCGCAAATCCTGCCGCCATTGCTTCGGCCGTCCGGGACCGGCGTTGTAGCCAGCGGTGGCGAGCACGGGCGAGTTATCGAATTGATTGTAGATCATCGACAGGTAATTCGTGCCGAGCAGGATGTTCGTGTTGATGTCGTTCATCTGCGCGCGCGACACCGGCCCGAGACCGATCTTCTTCGCGACCAGTTGCGCTGTGCCGGGCATCAATTGCATGAGGCCGCCCGCGCCGACTTCCGACCGCGCGTTGATGATGAAGCGCGACTCCTGGCGGATCAGCCCGTACGCCCATTCGATATCGAGCCCGGTGTTTTGCGCATCGCGCTCGACGATCTCGCGGAACGGCGAGAGATACCGCAGCGAGAAGTCATGCTCGGCCTTCGTCTTGTCGGCGGTGTTCACAGTACGGTCGAACAGTTCGATGCGCTTCGCGTACTGCGCCGCGGCGAGCAATTGCCGGTCGGTCATGCTGCGCAGCGGCCAGTTCCATTCGCGATTGCCTTCCAGCCGCATGTTGAGCGCATAGAAACGCTGCGACAGCGCGAAGCCCGGCACCGACTGCATCTGCGCGATTTCCGCATCGGATACGGTCGTGCGCGGCGGCACCGTGATCTTCTGGCCGAGTTCTTCCAGCGCGAGCTGGCCGTAGAAGTTGTATTGATCCGCGATGCTCTGGAACTCCTGATTCGCCGTGGCGGTGTCGCCGGCCTGCTTCACGGCGCGCGCATGCCAGTAGGTCCACGAGGGCTGGCTGCGCAGCGTCGGCGGCATCTGCTCGACCGACCACCGCACCATGTTCCAGTCGCCGGCGAGCAGCGCACTGCGCGTGCGCCATTCGTACGCAGGATTCGACAACTGCGCATTCGCCGACAGCCGATACCAGTCCGCCGCCGCCGGCATGCGCTTCAACGCCGCCTGATAGCCGATGGCGCCCCAGCCGATCGCGCGCTCGGCAGGCGTGAGGCTCGGCGCGACGGAACTGAACGTGGCGGCGGCCATTGCCGGATCGTTGCGCGCGAGGCGCGTGACGGCGAGCAGCGTCAACTGATGCGCCGGCGTGTTCGGCATGACGCCCCGCGCGAGATAGAGCGGCGGCTTGCTGACGGCATTGTCCAGCAGTTCGGGCTTCGGCCTTTCCTGACCGAGCGCATCGACGATATTCGCGCCGGTCGTCGTGTAGTTCTGCTCGTAGGCGAGGCGGATCTGCTGCCAGATGTCGTCGCTCGTGAACTGGCCGGACTCGGCGAGCGCGGCGATCAGATCGACGCAGCCGTCGCCGTACCATTTCGGATCGACGAGCAGCGCGCGCGCCGCATCCGCGACGTTCTCGCCGCGCGACATGCGGGCTTCGAGCGCATAACACTTGACCTGCGTGTCGTCGTTCAGCACGAAACGCGAATACTGCTGCTCGAAGTTGCGCCAGTCGTGACGGCCGCCGAGCACGACGAGATAGTCGTTGCGCATGCGGTCGGCAATGGCCTGGCCGTCGTAGCGCTGCAGGAACGAGAGCACGG
Organism: Caballeronia sp. LZ016; assembly: GCF_031450805.1. NCBI lineage: Bacteria > Pseudomonadati > Pseudomonadota > Betaproteobacteria > Burkholderiales > Burkholderiaceae > Caballeronia > Caballeronia sp. LZ016. The sequence goes on along the minus strand of NZ_JARTVY010000001.1, from coordinate 1,005,477 downwards.
GCGCGTCCGGCGCGTCGGGGCGCGCGTGGCCTTGCGCATCGAAAAGCTGCGGCTTGATCGTGAAATATTCGATGTAGCCGGGCGCGGGATAATTCGGAATCTGCGAGGCGAGCGAAGCGGCGCGGCCTGCATCGTTCGCGCGCGAGGCTTCGCGCAATTGCATGAAAATGCGGTCGTCGGAGGACGGCGAGAAGTCGGCGTCCGGCGGGACGGCGGTGGCCGTTGCGCAAGCGACGAGCGTCGCGGCGGCAAGAGCGTAACCGGCCGCGAGATATACTCGGTTGAGGCGTTTTGACATCGTTATTACTGGAGCGCGAGGTGGTCCAAAGATCGGTCCAAAGCATAGCACGCAACGTTTGCGCGGAACCCAAAAGCACCCTTCGAGCGACGCTGCTCGCAGCCCGCGAAGCCAAGCAGGAAGAGCCGTCCCGCGCGCACGCCGATGCCGCGCTGGCCGCGCGCCTTCGCGCGGTGCTCGAAGCACGCGCGGTCGGATGCATCGGCTTCTACTGGCCGGTGGCCGGCGAGTTCGACGCCCGCGCCGTACTCGCCGAGTGGCTCGCCGCGGATGAGGCGCGAGAAGCCGCGCTGCCCATCGTCGTCCAGCCTCACGCACCGATGGCCTTCCACGCGTGGCGCGCCGATTCCCCGATGAAGTCGGGCCGCTATCGAATCCCCGTGCCCGAGGAGGAGCGCGTCGTGGCGCCGGAACTGCTGCTCGTGCCGTGCGTCGGTTTCGATGCGGACCGTTATCGGCTGGGCTATGGCGGCGGCTATTACGACCGCACGCTCGCGGCGTGGCCGGTCGCGAAGAAGCCGGTCACGATCGGCATCGCGTATGAAGCGGGCAAGCTCGATGCGCTGCCGCGCGAATCGCACGACATGCCGCTCGATGCGATCGTCACCGAAGCCGCGCTTTACTGACCGCCGGTCGCGCTCAGAGCGATGCCGCCGCGCGCGCGGCGGTGTCGTAGAGACCGGACGCGTTGCGCATGAGTTGCGCGGCCTCGCCGATCTGCTCGTTGGTCAATCCGCTCTCGCGAAGCGCCGAAATCAGGCAGCTTTCCCGCACTTCGCGGTATTTGCCGCACAACTCGCGCCCCTCGGGCGTTGCGGAAAAGAACACTTCCTTGCCGGTCTTTTCGCTCGTCACATAGCCGCGCGCGACGAGCTTCTTCAGCGCATAAGTCGCGACGTGCGTGTCCTCGATATTCAGCACGAAGCAGATATCGGCGAGCTTCTTCTTGCGATCCCGATGGTTCACGTGATGCAGCAGCGACACTTCCACCGCCGTCATGTCCTTCGCGCCGGCCGCGGACATGCAGCGCACCATCCATCGATTGAACGCGTTGCTCGCCATGATGAGCGCGTATTCGAACTCGGACAGTTCCGCGCTGGTTTCGGAGACGAGATGTTCGGACGACACAATCTTGGCAGGGTGACGCGACATGGCGATGACCATTGGAAATTGAACCGGAGTCTAGCGGAACCCACGTGCGCCACACTCCAGACAAACGCGTATTGATAACTTCTTGATAATTTATTGACAATGTAACATCGTGTGCACGACGCGGCGAAGAGAAACGCGTTCTTCGCGCCGTGCCGACGCAAGACTGGAAGCCATGACACCACCACGAATCCATCCGCTGGGCGACAGCGCGCTTGTTTGCGAAGCCGCGCCGCCCGCCACGATCGACTGCCAGCGGCGCATCTGGGCGTTGGCCGACCGCGCGCGCCTGATGCCGCATGTCGTCGAAGTCGTGCCCGGCATGAACAATCTGACGATCGTTTTCGATCCGCTCGAAGCCGACTATGCAAGCCTCGCCGCGCAACTGGAAGCGGGATGGGACGCCGCCGGCAGCGCCGATGAGCCCGGCGCGCAGATCGAGATTCCGGTCCGCTACGGCGGCGAGGAAGGCCCGGATCTCGCCGAGCTGGCGAAGTACGCGGGGCTGTCCATCGATGAAGTCGTGAAGCGGCACACCGAAGCCGAATACATCGTGTTCTTCCTGGGCTTCCAGCCGGGCTTCGCGTATCTCGGCGGGCTCGATCCCGCGTTGCACATGCCGCGCCGCCGCGAGCCGCGCCTCGAAGTGCCGGCCGGATCGGTGGGCATCGGCGGGGCGCAGACGGGCATCTATCCGGCTGTGTCGCCGGGCGGATGGCAACTGCTCGGCCGCACCGAACTCAGGCTCTTCGACCCGTCGCGCAATCCGCCGACGCTGATGCAGCCTGGCGACCGCGTCCGCTTCACGGCGCTGGAGGTCCGCGCATGATCGACGTGATTCGCGCAGGCGTGCTGTCCACGGTGCAGGATCTGGGCCGCCACGGGTATCGCCATCTCGGCGTCAGTTCGGGCGGTGCGCTGGATTCGCTGTCGCTGGAAATCGGCAATCGGCTGGTCGGCAACCGGCCGGATGCGGCGGGTATCGAAGTGACGTTCGGGCCGACCGTCCTGCGCTTCAAGCGCGCGACGCGCATCGCCATCACGGGCACCGACTTCGGCGCGACGCTCGACGACGCGCCGGTCTATTCGTGGTGGAGCCTGCCGGTGCGCGCGGGCCAGGAACTGACGCTGCGCGCGGCGAAGCGCGGCATGCGCTGCTATGTGAGCATCGCGGGCGGCATCGACGTTTTGCCGATGCTCGGTTCGCGCAGCACCGACCTCGGCGCGTGCTTCGGCGGACTCGGCGGGCGGGCGCTGCGCGACGGCGACCGCTTGCCGGTCGGCGTGCCCCAGCCGCGCAAGGGCATCGCGTTCTCGCCGGAAGAACCGGCCTTCGGCGTCAAGGCGCCCGCGTGGTGCAAATTCGTTCTCGTGGATGAACCCGTGCGGCGCGGCCGGCACGCGCCCGGTCTCGCCTGGGCGGCGCCCATTCGCGTGCTGCGCGGTCCGGAATATGCGGGCTTCAGCGACAAGGCGCACGAGGACTTCTGGAACGAGGAATGGACGATCACGCCGAACAGCAACCGCATGGGCTTCCGGCTCGCGGGCACACCGCTCGAGCGCCGCGACCGGACGGAGCTGCTCTCTCATGCGGTCTTGCCCGGCACGATCCAGGTGCCGCCGAACGGGCAGCCGATCATCCTGATGGGCGATGCGCAGACGACCGGCGGTTATCCGAAGATCGGCGCGGTCATCCGCGCCGACTTGTGGAAGCTCGCGCAGGCACGGCTCAACGGAGGCGTGCGCTTCATCGAGACCTCGGTGGAAGAAGCGCGGCACGCGCTCGCTGAAGAACGGCAGTACGTAGCGCAAGTGGAAACGGCCATCGCGATGCACGAGGAGCGCATCGCGCGATGACGCACCAACCCAACGACTCTCTCGACGACTAACATGGAAATCGATCTCAACGCCGACCTCGGCGAAGGCTGCGGCTCCGACGAAGCGCTGCTCGACCTCGTGAGTTCCGCGAACATCGCGTGCGGCTGGCATGCGGGCGGCGCCACCGCGATGCGCGATTGCGTGCGCTGGGCGGTGGCGAAGGGCGTGGCGATCGGCGCGCATCCGAGCTTCAACGATCCGGAGAACTTCGGCCGCAAGGAAATGGACCTGCCGCCCGAAGAGATTTACGCGGGCGTGCTGTATCAGCTTGGCGCGCTGGCTGCGATTGCCAAAGCGGAAGGCGGGCGCATCGCGCACGTGAAGCCGCACGGCGCGCTGTACAACCAGGCCGCGAGAACGCCGCAGATCGCCGATGCGATCGTCGCCGCCGTGCGCGATTTCGATCCGACGCTGCTCGTCTTCGGGCTGGCGAACAGCGGTCTCGTCGATGCCGCGAAGCGCGCGGGGCTTCGCGCGGTCGAAGAAGTGTTCGCGGATCGCGGCTATCGCGCCGATGGTTCTCTCGTGCCGCGCAAGGAGCCGGGCGCACTGCTGGACGATGAAGACGTCGTGCTCGACCGCACGCTTTCGATGGTGCGCGAGCAGCGCGTGCAGGCGGTATCGGGCGAATGGGTGCCGCTCAATGCGCAGACCATCTGCCTGCATGGCGACGGCGAACACGCGCTCGCGTTCGCGCGGCGCATTCGTGGCGCACTGGCCGTCGCGGGCATCGGCGTGCGCGCCGCCGGCGCCGCCTGAAGGCCGTAACCGAGCATTGAACGCCCCGCCCAGCGGGGCGTTTTAGCAAGCGGCCACGAGAGCCGCGCAGTCGACCACGCGCCCGGTTCGAGGCGCGGTGTGTTTATCCATGTTCGTTTGGAGATCTCATGGCAACCCCAGTCAGTTTATGGCCGCTCATCGGCGTGGCCGTCATCATCGTGGGCTTCGTGCTGCGCTTCAATCCGATGCTGATCGTAGCCGCCGCCGCGATCATCACCGGATTCGCGGCGCACTTTCCGCCCGAGCGCATCCTGAGCGCCATCGGCAACGGCTTTCTCAAGACGCGAAACATTCCGCTCATCATCCTGTTGCCGCTCGCGGTCATCGGCCTGCTGGAGCGGCACGGACTGCGCGAACGCGCGCAGATCTGGATTTCGGGCATCCGCGCGGCGACGGCGGGGCGTCTGCTGATCGTCTATCTGCTGGTGCGCGAACTGACGGCGGCCGTCGGCCTGACGGGCCTGGGCGGTCATCCGCAAATGGTGCGGCCGTTGCTCGCGCCGATGGCCGAAGGCGCGACGGAAGCGCGCTACGGCAAGCTGTCCGACGCGGTGCGATACAAGCTGCGCGCGTACTCCGCCGCAACCGATAACGTCGGCCTGTTCTTCGGCGAGGACATCTTCGTGGCGTTCGGCGCAATCGTGCTGATGGTCACGTTCCTGAAGGAGGCAGGCATCATCGTCGAGCCGATGCACGTGGCCGTCTGGGGCATCCCGACCGCCATTTGCGCGTTCCTGATCCACGGCTTTCGCCTCTGGCTGCTCGACCGTCGACTGACGCGCGAACTCGATGCGCTCACGCGCAATGTCGCAGGAGAGAAAGCATGACGCTCACGATCAACTATCTCTTCTATCTCGTCGGCATCGTCCTCGTGGTCGTCGCGGGCATGATCCTCACGGACAAGTCGCATCCGCGCCGGCTGACGGCGGGCGTGTTCTGGCTCGTGTACGCGCTGATCTTCCTGATCGGGGACTGGCTGCCGGTGTCGGTCGTCGGCGTGCTCGTCGTGGCGATGGCGCTGATCGCGGGCCTCGGCGGCGTCACCGGCGCGAAGCCGAAGATGCTCTCCGAAGAAACGCGCCGCCAGAGCGCCGTGCGTCTCGGCAACAAGCTCTTCGTGCCCGCGCTGACGATTCCCGTCGTCACCGTGATCCTGACGCTCGGTGCGAGCCATCTCGTGTTCGGCGGCAGGCCGCTGATCGAGTTGAAGAACGTGACGCTGATCGGCTTCGGGATCGGCTGCGTGATCGCGCTGGCTGTCGCGTGCGTGATGACGCGCGATACGGTCGGCCAGTCGATGCGCGAGGCGCGCCGCCTGATCGATGCGCTGTCGTGGGCCGCCGTGCTGCCGCAAATGCTCGGCATGCTCGGGCTGGTGTTCTCGGATGCGGGCGTCGGCAAGGCCGTCGCGCACGTGACGACGGCTTACGTCAATCTCGACTATCGGCTCGTCGCGGTGGCCGTGTACTGCATCGGCATGGCGCTCTTTACGATGGTGATGGGCAACGGCTTCGCCGCGTTTCCGGTGATGACGGGCGGCGTCGGCGTGCCGATTCTCGTCGGCGTCTTCCACGGCAATCCCGCGACGATGGTCGCCATCGGCATGTTCTCCGGCTACTGCGGCACGCTGATGACGCCGATGGCCGCGAATTTCAACATCGTGCCTGCGGCGCTGCTCGAGTTACCCGACAAGAACGCGGTCATCAAGGTGCAGGTGCCGACTGCGCTGACGCTGCTGGTCGTGAATATTTTTCTGTTGAACTGGCTGATGTTTATTTGAAGCGGCACTGAGAAACGGCGCGTGTCGAGTGAGGTTGCGCGCGCCGTTGCAACGCGGTGACGCCATCGGCAACGGTCGAAGCAGCCGGTCCCGGTTGCTGAAAGGCTAACCCGAAACCACCACGAACCCCCTCCTCCTCAACAACTCCAGCACGCCCCTTTCCCCTCCAAGATGCAACGCCCCGATCGCGACGAACACCGGCCGATCGGGCGCGGCCAGCGTCACCATCCGCTGCGCGAATCGCCGGTTGCGCTCATACACCACGCGGTTATCCACCTGCGCCGCCAGCGTCTTCGACCGCGCGAGCTTGCTGCTTTTCGCATCGTCCCAGGCCTTCAGCGCGTCCGCATCGCCGATACGCCATAGCCGATGCAACTCCTTCACATCGGCCACATTCTCCGCCGAGGTCTGCACGAGATCCTGCGCCAGCATCTCGCGTTGCTGCGCCGACGAAAGATGCGTAAACGTCGATATTTGCTCGTTCAGCGTCTCCAGCCCCACTATCTTCCCGCGCACCCGCAGATAGACGTTCTGCAATTGCGCCTCCGTGCCGTATTCGCTCTGGAACCCGGCCTTCAGCGTGTCATAGGTCTGGATCAGCATCGATGCGAGCCACGGCCTCGTATGCCGCAGGTTCTTCAGCGCAACAGGATTGCCGCGCATGCGCGCCTCGACCTTTCTCCACATTGAATCCGGCAGATAGTCGATCAGACATTCGCTGCGGCACATGCCGTAGCGGTTGACGTCGTCTTGCGCGAGCAGCAGTTCGTCGGGGGAGATTTCGAGCGCCAGTGTCGGCGATGCATACAGCGCCGCGAGAATCGGTCTGCGAAACGGTTGCTCGGGCGGATAGTCGGTCGGGAAACCGACGTGCAGCGTGCCGAGCAGATAGATCGTCGTCGCGCCCTTCGTCGCAACGTAAAAGGGCATGCGCGGCGGTTGCGCACGGACGGGGCCGCTTGCCGTCGTGCCGTCGGAGCGGTCGGTTCTCGGCGGCGTCGCGGGCGATGCAATCGATGCGGGCACATCCGTCGCGCTTGCATCGCCTGCGGGTTGAGGCGTGCCGCCTGGCGGACTGCGCGATCCGGAGACCGCGAACGCCGCCGTCGACAACGCAAGCGACAGCGTGAACCACAGCGCCATTGCGTACGCCACGACGCCAGCACGCCGCGCGAGCAGCGCCATGCCACAGGACACGAAGCGGCGCGCCCGGTCGATCAACCGGCGCGCCGCCTGCGATTCAGGCTTCGCCTTCACCGACCTCCTCGGCGCGATGACACGACACCTGGCGGCCATCGACGACGCGCAGCGCCGGTTCCTCCACCCGGCATCGCTCGATCGCATACGGGCAACGCTGATGGAACGTGCAGCCCGATGGCGGATTCAGCGGCGACGGCATTTCGCCCTGCAGCCTGATCTTGATGCGGCGGTCTTCCTCGAAGAGCGCAGGCGTCGCGGACATCAGCGAGCGCGTGTACGGATGGCGCGGATTCGCAAAGATGGTCTTCTTGTCGCCGAGTTCCGCGATACCGCCGAAGTACATCACCATCACGTCGTCGGCGATATGCTCCACGACCGACAGGTTGTGCGAGATGAACACGTAGCTCGTGCCGAACTCCTGCTGCAGATCCATGAAGAGATTCAGAATCTGCGCCTGAATGGATACGTCGAGCGCCGACACCGGCTCGTCCGCCACGACGATCTGCGGATCGAGAATCATCGCGCGCGCAATCGCCACGCGCTGACGCTGCCCGCCCGAAAACATGTGCGGATAGCGCGATGCATGTTCGGGCCGCAGGCCGACGGTGCGCATCATTTTCGCGATGCGTTCCGCGCGTTCCGTCGACGAGAGCTTCGTGTTGATCGCGAGCGGCTCGCCGAGCGTCTGCTCCACCGTCTTGCGCGGATTCAGCGACGCAAACGGGTTCTGAAACACCATCTGCACGCGCTGCCGCAACTCGGCGATCTTCGCCTTGCTCGCGCCCGCCACGTCCTCGCCTTCGATCAGCAGCCGGCCCGACGTGGGCGTTTCGATCATCGTCAACTGACGGGCGAGCGTGGACTTGCCGCATCCCGATTCGCCGACGACCGCCAGTGTGCGCCCGCGCTGCAATTCGAACGACACGCCGTTGAGCGCCTTCACGGTGCCCTGCGTGAACATGCTGCGCTTGACCGAGTAATGCTTCGTGAGCTTGTCGGCGGCGAGCACGATGTCCCGACTGAGTTCCTTCGGTACTGCATTCATCGCGCACCCTCCCCGACGATCTGTGCTTCACGCTCCTCGCGCACCGCCTGCTCGACATCGCGAGCGACATTGAGCGGCTTGATGCAGCGCGCACGCACGGCCGGATCGTTCCAGTCCAGTTGATAAAGATGCGGCCGTCCCTTCCAGCAATCGTCGACGGCATACTTGCAGCGCGGCGCGAAGAGGCACCCGCTCGGCCGGTCGTCGCGGCCCGGCACCATGCCCGGCAACGCCGCAAGACGCGCCGCGCCCCGGCTGTGCTCGGGAATCGCGGCGAGCAGCGCTTCGGTGTACGGATGATGCGGCTCGCTGAAGATCGCCGGCACATGATTCGTTTCGATGATCTCGCCCGCGTACATCACCGCCACGCGCTGCGCCACTTCCGACACGACCGCGAGATCGTGCGAGATCAGCACGAGCGCCATGCCGCGTTCCTTCTGCAGGCGCACCAGCAGTTCCATGATCTGCGCCTGAATGGTCACGTCGAGCGCGGTGGTCGGTTCGTCGGCGATGAGCAGCTTCGGATTGCACGCGACCGCCATCGCGATCATCACGCGCTGATTCATGCCGCCCGACATCTGATGCGGGAACGCATCGATGCGGCTTTTCGCATCCGGAATGCCCACCTGGTCGAGCAGTTCGAGCGCGCGCTTGTGCAACGCATCGCCGCGCAAGCCTTCGTGCAGCTTCAGCACTTCCTTGATCTGATAGCCGACGGTATAGCTTGGGTTCAGGCTGGTGAGCGCATCCTGAAACACCATCGCGATGTCCTTCCCGATGATCCTTCGACGCTCGCGCGCCGACGCCTTCAGCAAGTCGCGGCCGTCGAAGGTGACCTGATCGGCAGTGACCTTGCCGGGGGCATCGATGAGGCCCATCAGCGCCATCATCGTGACGCTCTTGCCCGAACCGGATTCGCCGACGACGCCGACCACTTCGCCGGGCGCCACCGACAGGCTGATGCGATCGACGGCCTGCGTGCCGCCGAAGGTGACTTGCAGGTTACGGATAGTCAATAAATCGTTCATGTCATCCCATCCGTTTCAATTTCGGATCGAGCGCGTCGCGCAGCCCGTCGCCGAGCAGGTTGATGACGAGCACCGAGATGAGAATAGAGAGACCGGGCATCGTCACGATCCACCATGCGCTTTCGATGTAATCGCGCGCCGATGCCAGCATCGCGCCCCACTCCGCCGCCGGCGGCTGCACGCCGAGGCCGAGAAAGCCGAGCGCGGCGGCATCCAGAATGGCGGATGAGAAACCGAGCGTCGCCTGCACGATCAGCGGCGCGGCGCAGTTCGGCAGCACTTGCGAGAACATGAGCCGCACGGTGCCCGCGCCCGCGACGCGCGATGCCGTCACGTATTCCTTCTGCAGCTCGCCCAGCGCGGAAGCGCGCGTGAGGCGCACATAACCCGGCAGCGCGACGATCGCAATGGCGAGCATCGTATTGACGAGGCCCGGCCCGATGATGGCCACGACGGCGACCGCGAGCAGCAGCGAGGGCAGCGCGAGCAGCACGTCCATCACGCGCATGATCGGCGTATCGAGCCAGTTGAAGAACGCGGCCATCAGCCCGAGCACGACGCCCGGAATCAGCGCGAGCACCACGGACACGAAGCCGATCCAGAACGACAGCCGCGCGCCGTACATCAGGCGCGAAAGGATGTCGCGGCCCGCTTCGTCGGTGCCGAGCAGAAACATGCGATTGCCGCCTTCGAGCCACGCGGGCGGAATTTTCACGAAGTCGCGGTATTGCTCGATCGGGCTATGCGGCGCGATCAGCGGCGCGAAGATCGCGACGAAGATGAGCGCGATGACGATCGCGCCAGCCGCAACGGCGCCGCGATTGCGCGAGAAGTTCGCCCAGAACTCGCGCGCCGCGACGATGCGGCCCGACGGCGGCGTCAGCGCGCCGGGCGGAAGATTGTTTTGAATGTCGGCCATCGTGTTCCTCAGCGAGTATGGCGAATGCGCGGATTCAACACGCCGTAGAGCAGATCGACGACCAGGTTCACGACGATCACGAGCGACGCGATCATCAGAATGCCGCCTTGCACGACCGGATAGTCACGCCGCGAAATGGCGTCGATCAGCCACTTGCCGACGCCTGGCCACGAGAACAGCGTCTCGGTCAGCACCGCGCCCGCGAGCAGCGTGCCGACCTGCAGGCCGATCACGGTGACGACAGGAATCAGCGCGTTACGCAGCGCATGCACGACGACCACGCGCAACGGCGACAAGCCCTTCGCGCGCGCCGTGCGGATGTAGTCCTCGCGCAGCACTTCGAGCATCGAAGAGCGCGTCATGCGCGCGACGACCGCGAGCGGAATCGTGCCGAGCACGATGGTCGGCAGGATCAGATGCGACAACGCCGATGTGAACGCACCTTCATCGGTCGAGAAGAGGGAGTCGATCAGCATGAAGCCCGTGACGTGCGGAATGTCGTACTCCACCGCGATGCGGCCCGATACCGGCGTCCATCCGAGCTTCGCGGAGAAGAACATGATGAGGATCAGGCCCCACCAGAAGATCGGCATGGAATAGCCGGTGAGCGCGGTGCCCATCACGCCATGATCGACGACCGTGCCGCGCTTGAGCGCCGCCGCGACGCCAGCCGGCAAGCCGACGACGAGCGCGAAGATCATCGCGCAAATGGACAGCTCGACGGTGGCCGGAAAGCGCGCCATGAACTCGCCCATCACGCTCGTATTCGTGATGATGGACGTGCCGAGATCGCCCTTGAGCGCATGGCCGACATACGTGAGGTACTGGAGCGGAAGCGGCTGGTCGAGCCCCAGGCGCTTCATGGCTTCGGCGTGCATTGCCGGGTCCACGCCCCGCTCGCCCATCATCACTTCGATGGGATCGCCCGGGATCAGGTGGATGAGTGCGAACGCGAGAATCGTAATGCCGATGAACGTCGGTATCACCATTCCTATGCGTCGCAAAACGAATCGGAACATGATCGCCCTTTGATATCGTTCGTGGGATCAATACGTGACCGGCGGCCGGATCGTTCGATCCGCGCCGCCGGCCATGTTTCGACTAATTATTTACAAGCGCAAAAAGCGTTCCGTCGACTAGCTTACTGCACGCCGACGCCATCGAAGCGCACGTAGCCGAGCGGCTCGATCTTCATGTTCGTCACCTTCTTGCTGACCGGCTGATAGACGGTCGAATGCGCGATCGGCGAGAACGGAAGTTGTTGCGCGAAGATCTGCTGCGCGTCGGTGTAAGCCTTCGTGCGCGCGGCGACATCGGTGGTCGAGCGGCCCTTCACGACGAGATCGTCGAACGGCTTGTAACACCACTTCGAGAAGTTGCTGCCCTTCACGGCGTCGCAGCCGAGCAGCGTGCCGAGCCAGTTGTCGGGATCGCCGTTGTCGCCGGTCCAGCCGATGAGCATGGCATCGTGTTCGCCCGCGTGCGCGCGCTTCAGATACTCGCCCCACTCGTACGAAACGATATTCGCCTTCACGCCGATCTTCGCCCAGTCGGCCTGGATCATTTCGGCCATCAAACGGGCATTCGGGTTATATGCGCGTTGCACGGGCATGGCCCACAGCGTGATTTCGAAACCGTTCGGGAAGCCGGCCTTCGAGAGCAGTTCCTTTGCCTTCGCGGTGTCGTACGGGTTCGTCTTCAGATTCTTGACGTAGGACCACTGCGTGGGCGGCATCGGTGCGGTGGCCGCCTGGCCCGCGCCCTGATACACGGAATCGATGATCGCCTTCTTGTTGATGGCCATGTCGAGCGCACGGCGAACATCGGCGTTGCCGAGGTCCTTCTTCGTCACGTTATAGGCGACGTAACCTTCGTTGAAGCCGGCCTGCGACGGCGTATCCACATTCGATGCGGACTTCAGCGCCGAGATATCGCCCGGGCGCGGATAGCTCATCACCTGGCATTCGTTGCTCTTCAGCTTCTGCACGCGCACGGCGGCGTCCGGCGTGATCGAAAAGATGAGCTTCGAAATCTGCACCGCGTTCGGCTTCCAGTAGTCCGGATTGCCGTCGAAGCGGATGGTCGCGTCCTTCGTATAGCTGCGGAAGATGAACGGACCCGTGCCGAGCGGATACTGATTGATGTCCGCGGCCTTGCCGTCCTTGAGCAGCTTGTCCGCGTATTCGGCGGAGAGGATCGACGCGTATTCCATCGCCATGTTCTGGATGAACGGCGCGCTCACTTCCTTCAGCGTGAACTTGACGGTGTACGGATCGACCTTGTCGACCTTCGCGATCAGCTTGTCGAGGCCCAGGTCCGTGAAGTACGGGAACTGCACGTTGTACGCCTTGCGGAACGGATGATTCGCATCCAGCATGCGGTTGAACGTGAAGAGCACGTCGTCGGCGTTGAATTCGCGCGTCGGCTTGAAGTAGGACGTCGTCTGGAACTTGACGCCGTGGCGCAGATGGAACGTGTAAGTCAGGCCATCGGGCGAGACTTCCCACTTTTCGGCGAGGCCCGGTTCGACCTTCGTGCCGCCACGCTCGAATTCCACGAGGCGGTTGTACACAGTGAACGTGTTCGCGGTGAAATCGGTGCCGGTGGTGTATTGCGCGGGATCGAAACCGGCGGGGCTGCCTTCGGAGCAGTAAATCAGTGTCTTGTTCGGGATTGCCGCGTTCGCAGCGCTCGCCGCGAACAGCGTTGCCGTAGCGACAGCGCCCATGAGCGCCGACAAGCGGGCGGCTCGCAACAGGCCATTCTTATTCATGTTTCCTCCAGGTCAGTGCCGGCTTCTGGCCAGCGTAGCGCGATCTTACTTGATCGCGTCCTCCGCCTTGTTAGCGGACGAAAAAACCGGGCGCAACACTAGCACGAACAAATATGACGTGGATACGCGGTTTTCCCCAGTTTCGCCGCGAGCGAAGCCGTGAGGCGCAGGCGTTGATTCGGGAGGGAAGAAGAACCGCGCGACGAACGCCGCGCGGGTGATGCAGACAACGAGGATCAGGCTTTGCCGAAGCCGAGGCGCTCGCAGATGGTCTTCGTCGCGGCCGCACCGTTCAACGTATAGAAATGCAGCCCCGGTGCGCCTTCATCGACGAGACGGCGGCACAGGCCCGTCACCACGTCGAGGCCGAACGCGCGGATCGACTCGCGATCGTCGCCATAGCTTTCCAGCCGGCGCGCGATCCACTTCGGCACTTCCGCGCCGCACATGTCGGAGAAGCGCATGAGTTGCGAGAAGTTGGTGATGGGCATGATGCCCGGCGTGATCGGCACATCGACGCCCAGCTTCTTCGTTTCGTCGACGAACTCGAAGTACGCGTCCGCGTTGAAGAAGTACTGCGTGATCGCCGCGTTCGCGCCCGCTTTCACTTTGCGCGCGAAGTTCTCGAGATCGACGCGCGGCGAACGCGACTGCGGATGAAACTCCGGATACGCAGCGACTTCGATGTGGAACCAGTCGCCGTGCTCCTGGCGAATGAACGCCACGAGCTCGGACGCATAGCGCAGTTCGCCGACTTCGCCCATGCCCGAAGGCAGATCGCCGCGCAGCGCGACGATATGGCGAATGCCGTGCTCGCGATACGCGCCGAGAATCGCCCGCAGGCTTTCCTTCGACGAGCCGATGCACGAAAGATGCGGCGCCGCCTCGAAGCCTTCCGCCGCCATTTCGAGCACCGTGTCGAGCGTGCCTTGCTGCGTGGAGCCGCCCGCGCCGAAGGTCACGGAGACGAACTTCGGCGAGAGCTTCGCCAGCTGCGCGCGCGAAGCCCGCAACTTGTCCACGCCTTCCTGCGTCTTCGGCGGGAAAAACTCGAATGAGAGTTCGATCGGTTTCATGTTGATGTGTGCGCGAGAAGCGCGGCGGCTACCCGAAGTTGCGCTGCCCGAAGATGAGCGCCGACAGAAGCCACGACACGATGCTGTACAGAATCGAGCCGAAGAACGCGGACCAGAATCCCGATACTTCGAAGCCCTTCAGCAAGGACGAGCACAGCCAGAAGCACAGCGCGTTCACCACGAGGATGAAGAGGCCGAGCGTGAGGACGGTGACCGGCAGCGTCAGGACGATGAGGACCGGGCGCAGCACCGCGTTGATCAGCCCCAGCACGACCGCGATGATGAGCGCCGTGCCGAAACTGCGTATGTGAATCGACGGCACCAGATAGGTGATGATCAGAAGCGCGAGCGCGTTGATCAGCCATGTCAGCAGCACGGTCATCGAAGTTCTCCGGGATGGTCGTCGTCGGGCGCAGCGGCGCGCGGATGCACGAGGCGCCCGCGCGCGACAGCCGTCGCGTTTGCCGCGTTAATTAATAGCGGTAGTGGTTCGGCTTGAACGGACCGTTCTTTTCGACGCCGATGTAGCCTGCCTGCTCATCCGACAGCACGGTCAGCTCAGCACCGATGCGGCCGAGGTGCAGACGCGCGACCTTCTCGTCGAGATGCTTCGGCAGCACGTAGACCTTGTTCTCGTACTGGTCGCCGCGCGTGAACAGTTCGATCTGCGCGAGCGTCTGGTTCGTGAACGAGTTCGACATCACGAACGACGGATGGCCCGTTGCGCAGCCGAGGTTCACGAGACGCCCTTCGGCCAGCAGAATGATGCGCTTGCCGTCCGGGAAGATGATGTGATCGACCTGCGGCTTGATGTTGTCCCACGTGTACTGGCGCGTGGACGCAACGTCGATTTCGGAATCGAAGTGACCGATGTTGCAGACGATCGCGTTGTTGCGCATCGCCTTCATGTGGTCGTGATTGATGACGTGGTAGTTGCCCGTCGCCGTCACGAAGATGTCGGCCTTGTCGGCGGCGTATTCCATCGTCACGACGCGATAGCCTTCCATCGCCGCCTGCAGCGCGCAGATCGGATCGATTTCGGTGACCCACACCGTCGCGCCCAGACCGCGCAGCGATTGCGCGCAGCCCTTGCCCACGTCGCCGTAGCCGGCCACGACCGCGATCTTGCCCGCGATCATCACGTCCGTCGCGCGCTTGATGCCGTCCACGAGGGACTCGCGGCAGCCGTACAGGTTGTCGAACTTCGACTTCGTGACCGAATCATTGACGTTGATGGCAGGGAACGGCAGACGGCCTTCCTTTTCCATCTGATACAGGCGATGCACGCCCGTCGTCGTTTCTTCCGTCACGCCCTGAATGTGCGCGAGGCGCGTGGAATACCACGTCGGATCGGCGTCGAGGTGGCGCTCGATCGACTTGTACAGCGCGACTTCTTCTTCGTTCGTCGGCTTGGCGATGACCGAGCGATCCTTCTCCGCCTTCGAGCCGAGGATCAGCAGCAGCGTGGCGTCGCCGCCGTCATCGAGAATCATGTTCGCGAATTCGCCGTTCGGCCATTCGAAGATGCGGTGCGAGAATTCCCAGTACTCGTCGAGCGATTCGCCCTTGAACGCGAACACCGGCGTGCCGCCATCGGCGATTGCCGCGGCAGCGTGATCCTGCGTCGAGAAAATGTTGCACGACGCCCAGCGCACGTCCGCGCCCAGCGCCTTCAGCGTTTCGATCAGCACGCCGGTCTGAATGGTCATGTGCAGCGAACCGGCGACGCGCGCGCCCTTCAGCGGCTGCTGCGCCTTGTATTCTTCGCGAATCTGCACGAGGCCCGGCATTTCCGTCTCGGCGATGTCGAGCTCTTTGCGGCCCCATGCGGCGAGCGACATGTCGGCGACGACGAAATCCTTGGTGTTTTGGGAATCGAGAACTGCGGCGTTCATCACGCCCTCCTTTTCTAAAAAGACTAGAAATGTTGACGTGAGCGCCGTTCGAATGCGGTGGCTTGGAAGGCCTTCCGGATTGAATGCCTCCGAGCCTGGCGAATGATGCTTTTCAGCGGGTCATCCGTCGCAACGCTCCTCGGGGGCGAGGGTCGATTGTAGCAAAGTCTTTTGAGATGGTTTGGCTCTTGATTGGCCGATTTCGCTCAGAATGGCAACGCGGAAAGCAGCGGCGCGAGCAGCACCATGACGACACCCGCGATCATCATCGTGAGGCTGGAGACGACGCCCTCTTCGCTCCCGAGTTCGCGCGCCTTCGCGGTGCCGACGCCGTGCGCCGCCGCGCCGAAGAGCGCGCCGCGCGCGAGCCGCGTGCGCAGCGGCACGAGCGCGAGCACGAGTTCGCCGAACAGCATCCCGCACACGCCTGTGGCGATCACGAAAAGCGCGGTGAGATCCTTCGACGCGTGAATCTTGTCGGATACGGCGAGCGCGAACGGTGTGGAAACAGAGCGCGTCGCGAGGCTTCGCTGCAGTTCCGGCGACAGATGCAGCAGCTTCGCCAGCGCCAGCGATCCGCCGACGCCCACCAGAATTCCGACCGTCACGCCGACCGTCAGCGAAATCCAGTGGCGCTTCAGCAGCCCGCGATATTCGTAGATTGGCACGGCGAACGCGACGGTCGCGGGGCCGAGCAGCCACATCAGCCAGCGCGTGTCGGCGAAGTAGACCGAATACGGAATGCGCGCGGTCACGACGATCAGCGCGAGCACCGCCGGAACCGCGAGGAGCGGCGTGAGCCACGGGCTTTTGTAGCGCGCGTAGAGGCGCTTGGACGCGAAGTACAGCGCGACCGTCAGCACGAAGCAGGCGGCCGCGATCAGGCGGCCGGCGTCGTCATGGAAAAGGGATGCGTAGAAGTGATTCATCGGTGCGTGGACGACGGTCAGGCGCGGGCCGCGTGCCGTGCGACGCGCGCGCGTCGCAGCGCGAGACGGCGTTCGAGCCGCGCAGCGCGATCGACGGCGAACGCCACGGCGATCATCACCATCAGCGTTCCACCGATGACAACCAGCGCGAGCCGCCAGCCTTCCTCTCTGAACAGACCGCCGTATTGCACGACCGCGACCGCTGCCGGAATGAAGAACAGCAGCATGTCGGCGAGCAGCCAGTCCGCGCCCGCCTTGACCCAGCGCGGCGCCACGCCGCCGCACATCAGCAGGAGGAGCAGCGCGATCAATCCGATGACGCCGCCCGGCACCGGCAGCGCCAGCGTGCGCGCGACGAAATCCGCCGCGAACCAGATGCCGGCGATGCCCGCCGACTGCACCGCAACGCGCATGAAACGCGCTGCCGAAGCGCGGGCGTTGCTGGACGGCGTCTGATGCGAAAGAACGGCGGACATGGCGAGTTCCGGATTAGGAATATGACTAGGGTTAACCTGTAGTCCGAGTATATGGGCACTCCTCCCATAAAAAAAATGACTTAAGCTTATCCACATCATTCCTGAATGGAATCCGGAGGCCGAAATGGAACTGCGTGCGCTGCGTTACTTCGTTGAAGTGGTGAAGCAGAAGAGTTTCACGACGGCCGCCGAGCACATGTTCGTCACGCAACCGACCATCAGCAAGATGGTCAAGGCGCTCGAAGACGAAATCGGCTCGCCGCTTTTGCTGCGCGAGGGCCGGCAGATGGTGCTGACCGACGCCGGGCAGATCGTCTATCAGCGCGGCGTCGACGTGCTCGCGGCGCACGCCCGGCTCGAGGCCGAATTGAACGACCTCGGCACGTTCGGGCGCGGGACGCTCACTATCGGCATTCCGCCGATGGGCGGCTCGCTTTTCACGCCGGCCATCGCGGCGTTCCGAAAGCGGTATCCGAAAGTCGAGCTGAAACTGTTCGAGCGCGGATCGAAGGCGATCGAAGCCGCGCTGATCGACGGCGAACTGGAACTCGGCGGCGTCCTGCAGCCGGTCGATACCGAAATGTTCGACGTGCTGCCCGTCAGCCGCCAGATTCTGTGGCTGGTCGCGCAAAAAGGCTCGCGCTGGGACGAAGTCGACGAAGTGCCGCTCGCCGATCTCGCCGCGGAGCCTTTCGTGTTCTATGGCGAGAGCCTCGCGCTCAACGACGTGGTGCTGCACGCGTGCCGGGAGGCGGGCTTTTCGCCGACGATCGTCGGCCGCAGCGGACATTGGGATTTCATGGCGGCGCTGGTGCAGGCGGGCGTCGGCATCGCGCTATTGCCCGCGCCGTATTGCCGCCGCCTCGACGCGGAGGCATTCACGTGCCGCCCGGTCGTCGCGCCCGAAATTCACTGGGACATGGCGGTCGGCTGGCGGCGCAACGGGTATCTGTCGCATGCGGCGCGCGCGTGGATCGAAGTCGCGCGCGAAACCTTGCCGGCGAATCTGGACCAGGACTTCATGGCCGATGGCTTCGCGCGCAGACGCCGCTGAAACGAAAACCGCGCCGCAGCCGCGAATGGCGGCCCGGCGCGGGGATCGGCGCGGGAATGGAAACGAATGCCGGATCAGCGCACTTCCTGGAACTCGATGCGGCGATTCGCCATGCGTCCGGCGGGCGTGTCGTTGCTGGCGATCGGGCTGGCTTCGCCGAAGCCTTGCGCCGTCAGCGAAGTCGCCGGAATGCCGTGCTTCACCAGATAGGCGCGCACCGCTTCCGCACGCTTCTTCGACAGCGCGACGTTCAATGCCGCGCTGCCCGTGTTGTCGGAATAGCCGGCGATCTGCAGCTTGATCGGCGACACGCTTTCGTCGCATGCCCTGAGCGTCTCGGCGGACTTGGCGAGCGCCGCCATTGCGGCGGCGGGAGGCGTATTCGAGCCGACGCGGAAGTTGATCGGCTTCTGGTTCAGCATCCGGGCGATGGCCGGCGGGGAGCACGCCTCGCCGTTCGACACGACCAAACTACCGGACGCGGCAGATGCGGCCGATGCCGGCGCATCCGCTGGGCTCGATGCAGCGCCGATCTTCCAGTCCGAGCCGAACACCGACTTCAGCTTGTCGAGCCAGCCGAGCTTCGCGTCGGCGGCCTCGCCGCCCAGTTCGATCTTGTCGCCCGCGATGTGCACGCGCGCGCCGGGCAGCGTCAGCACGGGAAGCAGCTTGTCGAGCTTGCCGACCCACGTGGACGGCTTGGTGTCCGGATCGACGGTCACGTTTGCATGGAACTTGTCGCCGCCGAGCATGGACGACAACGTGTCGATCAGGACCTGCCGCTCCTCCTCGCTGCCGACCTTCGCGCTGAGCGTCGGCACGCCGGACGCATCGACAGTGAACGAAGCCACCGCCTCTCTGCCAGGCAGCAACGTCGGGATGGACGCCTGACCCGGCGCGGATGCGGACGCATCCGCGGCGATGCCGCCGGGCGAATCCGCGAAAGAATCCGACGCGGCCGAAGCGTCCGCTTGCGCATCGGCTGCTTGCTCCTTCGGCTTGTCGTCGGTCGCGCAGCCCCGCGCGACGAGCGCCGCGAATAGCGCGAGCGCAGCCGCATTCGCCACCCACAGCCATTTGCGCTTGCCCGGCGCGTCATGCGTTTCGTCGGGGGCCTCCGGCTCGGGCGGGCGGTCGTTCTGAATGGGGAATGCCGCCGCCTCGTGCGTAGCCGGATGCTCCAGGTGCGACGACACCGCCTTCAGCCGCGACGCCACGCCCGCCAGAAACGCGCCGACCGAGCCGAGCCCGAGCGCCTGCGCGAAGGCGTCCGTCATGTTCGCGCGCACGACGGGCAGTTGATGACCGAGCAGCGTCGGCAAAGAGCCGACCTGACCGTTGTGCTGCATGAAATAGCGTTTGAGCAGCCCGAGGACGGTTGCCCCGACCACGCCCGTCAGCGCGCGGGTCGAATCCGCCGCGACGCCGGTGTGGTCGGCGATGCGCTCGCTCAGCCTGTTGAGGCTGTCGTGTGAGGCGACCGCGCCTTCCACCGATGCGCCCGTGGCCAGCAGCGACTGCATGCCTTCTTCGTGCATGACGAAGTGCGGCAGTTCGTCGGCGATATGCGTGTTCACGCTCGGCGACATGACCGATGCGAAGAGGTTGCGCGCGCCATCGAGCGACGACGCCTTGCTCATCATCGCGCCGATAAGCGCAGGACTGCACAACGAGATCACGCGCTTGGCGGATTCCGGCGTGCAGCCGACGCGTGTGGCCAGATGCTGCAACACGCTTTCGTTCAAAGCGCCCTGTACCAATTGATTGAGGTTGATGCTCATTCGGATTACTTCCAGAAAAGGCGTGGTCGCGCGGGCAGTCGTGCCCGGTAGGTCGGGCCGATTATAGGTTCGCGTTCCGGCCCGTCAGCGTGGACGCCTGAACAATCGGATTTGTCTCAGCGCACAGTGCTTTCAGACTGCGCCGCAGAAAAGTTGACGATGCTGTGACAACCGCGCCGCCACGCCCGGCCCGATTGAACAGAGCGATGCCTCTACACCCCGGCCGGAAGCGCGGCCTATGATGGATAAATTCGAGATGGCGGCGAAGCATTCGGCGAGTGTCGCGTGGAACACACGGCGCCGTTGCCGCGCCACGCATGAGGGAGACCGACGCATGGATTCGCCATTGGCCGACGCACACGCCTTTTCTTTCGGCGCGACGCATCACGTCACGAATCAGGCGCCGCCGCTTTGCGATTACGACGCCTTCTCGGCCGACCGCGCGCTCGCCGCCGCCGTCGGGCGCGAGGGCGCGCAGTGGCATGCGGAGGCGCTGTCGCGCGATGCCCGCGCCCTCACGCAGCCGGACGTGCTCGCGCTCGCGGACCTGGCGAACCGCCACGCGCCGGAACTCGCGACGCACGATGCACGCGGCGAACGGATCGACGCCATCGAGTTTCATCCGGCGTGGCACGAATTGCTGCGCCGCCTGCGTCACGAGGGCCTGCAGGCGCTCCCGTTCGAACCCCGGGCGCGCGCCGGATCGATGGCCGCGCGCTGCGCGGGCTACTTTCTGCACGGCCAGCTCGAATCCGGGTCGCTCTGTCCGGTCACGATGACCTTCGCGAGCATTCCCGTCTTGCGCCGCGAACCGGCGCTATACGCGCGGCTCGCGGCGCCGCTGCTGTCGCGTGAACACGATCCGCGCGACATCCCGCTCGAAGCCGGCAAGCGCTCGATGATGATCGGCATGGGCATGACCGAAAAGCAAGGCGGCTCGGATGTGCGCAGCAATCGCACGCGGGCGCATGCGATCGGTGGCGGCGGGCGCGGCGGCGAATATCGGCTGATCGGCCACAAGTGGTTCTTCTCGGCGCCGCAATGCGACGCGCATCTCGTCCTCGCGCGCACCGCCGACGAAGGCGCGCTGTCGTGTTTCTACGTGCCGCGCTTCGCGCCGGACGGCCGCAAGAACGCGGTGCATGTGCAGCGGCTGAAGGACAAGCTCGGCAACCGCTCGAATGCGAGCAGCGAAGTCGAATTTTTCGATGCCTACGGCGTGATGATCGGCGACGAAGGACGCGGCGTGCCGACGATCATCGAGATGGCGAACTTCACGCGGCTCGACTGCGCGATCGGCAGCGCGGCGCTGATGCGTGCGGCGCTCGTGCAGGCGATTCATCACGCGCGGCATCGCAACGCGTTCGGCGCGCGGCTCGCCGATCAGCCGCTGATGCGCAACGTGCTGGCGGACCTCGCGCTCGAATCGGAAGCGGCGACGCTGCTGTTCATGCGGCTCGCGGGCGCGTTCGAGCAGAGCGCGGCGGCGGGCAGCGCGCCGCACGAGCGCGCGTGGCGGCGCATCGTGACGCCGGCGGCGAAGTTCTGGGTGTGCAAGCGCGCGCTCGAATTCACCGGCGAGGCGATGGAAGTCTGGGGCGGCAACGGCTACGTCGAGACCGGACCGATGGCGCGTTTCTATCGCGAAGCGCCGGTCAATTCGATCTGGGAAGGCTCCGGCAACGTGATGTGTCTCGACGTGCTGCGCGCGTTCGAGCGCGAACAGGACGCGGCGCACGCGCTGTTCGACGACTGGCGCGAGACGGCGGCGACGCAGCCGGCGCTCGGGGCGGCGCTGCAGGGACTGGTGGCGATGCTGACGGGCGATGCGTCTTCGCGCGAGGCGTCGGCGCGGGGCATCGCCCAGCGGCTGGCGTTATGCGCGCAAGCCGTGCTGATGGCGCGCCATGCGCCTGCGGATGTGGCGCAGGCGTTCCTCGACACGCGGCTCGGCGATGCGCGCGGCGATACCGGGCGGGTGTACGGAACGTTGCCGGCGCGGTTCGATCACGGAGGGATCGTGGAAAGGGCGTTTGCGGGATAGCGGGCAGCGATGCGGCGGCCGTCAGCGAACCGCTCGCCCCGCTTCCCGAATCGGCTCCTCGTTCTCCAGCCGATAAACCCACGACAGCAATTCCGCCACCGCCTGATAAAGCGCGGGCGGAATATGCGCGTCCAGATCGACCTGCATTAGCAGCGACACCATTTCGGGCGAGTCGTGCACGTACACGCCCGCTTCCTTCGCGCGCTGCACGATCATTTCCGCGACGAGCCCGTAACCCTTCGCGACGACGCGCGGCGTCGTTTCGTGATTCGCGGCGTCGTAGGTCAGCGCCGTCGCCTGCTTACGGCTGTAGGGCGTGCTCATGCCGAGCCTCCGTCGCTGCCAAACAGATGCGCGAGCGGCGAGCGCACCGGCTTCGCGCTCGCGCCGTGCTCGCCGAGGTCGATGTCCGCGGCGCCGTCCGCCGGACGCACGGAGAACGACGCCAGCGCGATCCCCGCCGCTTCCAGTTGACGCGCGAAAGCCGCGCCATCCGACGCAAGGCGGCCCGCGCCGCGATCGCTCGCCTTTATGCGCACCGTCAATCGCTCGCCGGTCAGCACGAGTTCGGCGTCCACCGTGCCGAGCGCCGGCAGCGAAAGCGTCACGCGCGTGCGCCATGCGCGATCGTCGGCGGGCGCGTCGGGCGTGCGGGCGTCGCGCGGCTCGCGGCCGATTTCCCATTCGAAGCGCGTCCCCGGCCACGCGTCGCCCTGCCAGCGAAACTGCCCGTTGGCGAGCATGTCGAGCTGCTGGCGCACGACATCGAGCGTCGCCGGATGAATGCCCGCCGTCACGGACGCCTGCACCGCCGATTCATGCGATCCCGGCTGCGCGCTCGTCGCCGGCGCGGCGCTCGCCGTCTGCGAATTCGATAGCACGGATGCCGGGGCGTCGCGCACCGATGCCGCGAGCGCCGCCGCCTGCTGCGGCGTCTGTGGCATTGCGACGGGACGCGCGGGCATCGGCGCGGGCGCGGGCGTGTCCGGAACGTCGGCTGCGGCGTGGAAATCGTCGGTGAAGTCGAGCGGCATCGCGCGGGCATCGACGTGCGCCTGCGGCTCGTTGCCGAGCGACGCCGCCGTGCGCTGCCCCGCCAGCCACTGCGCGAGATGCGATTCGTAGAAGAGCCCGCTTTCGCGGACGGTTTTCGCCAGTTCGCCCGCCAGCACGGACGCCGGCAGCGGCGGCAGGTTCAGGCTCGCGGCGCGCGCAGCGGCGACGGCGGCAGCGTTGGCGGAGAAAGCGGTATCGAAAAGACCGGTGGTGAGCGCCGCGAAGGCGCTCGCGGGGCGCGGGGGCGTCGGCCAGAGAGGCGTATCGCCGATGACGGCGGGCGCCGCGCCGCCGAGCCGCGAAATGACGTCGAGCGTGCGCGCGACGTCCGAAAGCTCCGTTTTCGCCGATGCCGCCGCGTTCGCCGCGCCGGATGCCGGCGTGACGGGCGTATCGACGGAATGCGATGTATCCGCCTGGGTGGTCGTGCGGCCAGCGGCGGCGCCGGCTGCGCCGTTGACGCCATCGGCCGCGCGGATAGCGGACAGGACGAGGTCGGTGCGGCTCGCAAGCAGTGCCGCCAGCGTGGAGTCGAGTCCTGTCATGCCGAAATCCTCAAGTGCGTCCGCTAAGCGCGGCGCGTCTTTCAACGCAGTCCGACCATCTTCTTAAGAACGCGCGCCGTGCTGTTGACAGTGAAAAGCGCCGACAGGCGGGCAAGGCTCGGCGAGCTCAGATCGCGGATGGCGGCGTCATCGGCGAGAATCTTCTTCACCAGATCCAGCTTGCGCGCGCGGGCGCTTTCGTCGAGCTCCGACCCGGCATCCGTTTCCTGCAACTGGTCGATCAGCTCGCGATACACACCCTGCATCGCCTTTAGTTCGCTCCAGTCGCCTTCGCGCGCCGCGACCAGCATCTGGGCGGAAAGTGCGGCGATGGCTTCGTAGTGAGCGAAGTATTCTTGTGTGGTTTTCATTCTTCTCTGGCAGTCGCCCGCCGCTTCGTTCAGACGGCTGCCGCGGTCATCTGCGCCACTTCCGGTCCGATTCCAACCCACGCTTCCTCGAGCGTCGCGAGCAAGTCGTCGACTTCCACGAGCATCTTCTCGTCCTGTTTCAGGTTCGCCTCGAGGAGCCGGCGCGTCATGTACGAATACAGCGCGTCCAGCCGTTGCGCGATTTCGCCGCCCGCTTCCTTGTTCAGCGCCTGCTGCAAGCCGCTTTCGACGATGTTGATCGCCTTGGTGATCGCCGCCCCGCGTGCCCCGATGTTGTTCTGCTGCTGATGCATCCGCGCCTGCGCGATGGCCTGCCGCGCGCCCTGATAAAGCATCACGATGAGCCGGTGCGGGCTGGCTCCCATCACGCCCGTCTGAACGCCGACGCGCGCATATGCGTTGGCTCCCGCCTGTCCCTGCGAATACATCGTGGCTCTCCCTGAATGCGATGCCGGCGCGGCGATTCGCCGCCCGTCCGGACGCCCGTCGCGTGTCCGGAAAGAAATCGGTGCCGGCGGAAATCACGAAGGCGCCGCCCGCTGTCGCGAGCGAACCATCGTTCGCCGTGCTGTTATCGGGGTTATCGGAGAAACGCGGCAAAGCTTTAGGGGCAAGGCTGCGGGGCCCGAACGGCCGGGTCGCACGGACGGCGTCTGAACGCGTCAGACGGAGATCTGCATGATTTCGTTGTACGCCGACACCAGCTTGTTGCGGACCTGGAGGCCGAACTGCAGTCCGACGTTCGCCTTCTGCATGTCCACCATCACGTCGTTGAGCGAGACGTTCGGCGCGCCGATTTCGAACGCGTGCGCTTCGTTGACCGCTTTCGTCTGGTTGTCGCTGATCTTGTCGATCGACGATTTCAGCGCATCCGCGAAGCTGCCCGCGCTCACCGCGCCGGAGCTTGCGCCTGCGCCGGAGGCCGCGCCGGTGACTGCGCCGGACGCCGCCGCGCCGCCGGCCGCCTGCGCGGACATCGACTGGATCGCGCTCAGTGCGGCGGAAAGCGGATTGATCGGAAAGTTCATGTTGACTCCGTATGACTGCAACGCTATTGCAAAGAACAGAAGGATGTCCGGGCGGCGCATTTGACGCCTCGCCGGGCTTGAGAAAGATTAGCAGCGGGTGCGCTTCCAAACCGCCCGAAGAACGGGGGAAACCCGGCTCTATTCATCGAATCGACTTGCAATGTTGTGCGGATAATCCCCATCGTGAAAAGACTCCTCAACCGCTGACGAACGGCGGAGACGGGAAGACGCCAAGATTCGGAGTATCGACGCCAAATGGAAACGCCCAACAACTCTTTGATTACGCCCGACGCCAGAATGGGCCTGGCGGGCGCGCAACCCGGCGCGGCCGCAAGCGCCGCTGCGGGCGCGGGCCTGTCGGGCGGCAATTTCGGCGGCTTCGCACAGCGCGTGCCGATGCTTTCGCAATTCCGCTCGAACCCGCGCGTGCCGCTGATCATCGCGGTGGCCGTGCTGGCGATGGTCGTCGCGGGGCTGCTGCTCTGGTCGCGCCAGCCGGACTATCGCGTGCTGTTCAGCAATCTGTCGGATCGCGATGGCGGCGCAATCGTTACCGCGCTTCAGCAGGGCAACATTCCGTACAAGCTGTCCGAAGGCGGCGGCGCCATTCTGGTTCCGGCCGAGCAGGTTCACGAGACGCGTCTGCGTCTCGCGAGCCAGGGTCTGCCGAAGAACGGCTCGGTCGGCTTCGAACTGATGGACAACCAGAAGTTCGGCATCAGCCAGTTCGCCGAGCAGATCAACTATCAGCGCGCGCTGGAAGGCGAACTCGAGCGCACCATCGGCTCGATCTCGTCGGTCAAGTCGGCGCGCGTGCACCTGGCGATTCCGAAGCCGAGCGTCTTCGTGCGCGACAAGGAACTGCCGACCGCCTCCGTGATGGTCAACCTCTACCCCGGCCGCGTGCTCGACGAAGGGCAAGTGCTCGCGATCGCGCACATGGTGTCGTCGGGCGTGCCGGACATGCCGGTGAAGAACGTGAACATCGTCGATCAGGACGGCAACCTGCTCACGAGCCAGAGCGCCGCGAACGGCCTCGACGCATCGCAACTGAAGTACGTGCAGCAGATCGAGCACAACACGCAAAAACGCATCGACGCGATCCTCGCGCCGCTCTTCGGCGCCGGCAATGCGCGGTCACAGGTGAGCGCGGATATCGATTTCTCGAAGCTCGAGCAGACGGCCGAAAGCTATGGCCCGAACGCGAATCCGCAGAGCACGGCGATCCGCAGCCAGCAATCGAGCGAATCGAGCGAAACGTCGGGCAGCGGTGCGACGGGCGTGCCGGGCGCGCTGTCGAACCAGCCGCCGCAAGCGGCATCCGCGCCGATCGATGCCGCCGCATCCGGCACGGCCGCGACGAAGTCCACGCCGCAGAATCAGCGCCGCGACACGACGACGAACTATGAAGTGGATCGCACCGTGCGCCACTTCGAGCAGGCGACGGGCGGCATCAAGCGTCTGTCCGTGGCGGTCGTCGTGAACTTCGAGCGCAAGGTCGATGCAAAGGGCAACGTCACGATGACGCCGCTCGCCGCCGACAAGCTCGCGCAAGTGCAGCAGCTCGTGAAGGACGCAATGGGCTACGACGAGAAGCGCGGCGATTCCGTCAACGTGGTGAACAGCGCGTTCTCGTCGGACCTGAACGCGACGCCGGATGTGCCGTGGTGGCGCACGCCCGACATGATCGCGCGCGGCATCTCGCTCGCGAAGTACGTGGGCATCGGCATCGTGGCGCTGTTCCTGTACTTCAGCATGGTGAAGCCGGCGATGCGCCGCGCTTTCCCGCCGCCGCCCGAAGTCGCGCCCGCGCTGGCCGGTGCGCCGGACGAGCTCTCGCTGCTCGACGGCCCGGCGGCGGCCGGCGAGAAGAAGGTTGACGAAGAAATGGATGCCGAGGTGAGTCTCCTCGGTCATGAAAGCAACAAGGCTAAATTCGATCGCAATCTCGACTACGCGCGGATGGTCGCGCGCCAGGACCCGAGAATCGTTGCGACCGTCGTGAAGAACTGGGTGTCCGATGAACGCTGAAGGCCTGAATAAAGCCGCTCTCCTCCTGATGTCGATCGGTGAGGAAGAAGCCGCCGACGTTTTCAAGTATCTCGCGCCGCGCGAGGTGCAGAAAATCGGCGCGACGATGGCGGCGCTGAAGAACGTGACGCGCGAGCAGCTCGACAACGTGCTGACCGAATTCGTGCAGGAAGCCGAAAAGCACACCGCGCTGTCGCTCGATTCGAGCGAATACATCCGCTCGGTGCTGACGAAGGCGCTCGGCGAAACCAAGGCCGGCGCGCTGATCGACCGCATTCTGCAAGGCAGCGATACGAGCGGTATCGAAGGCCTCAAGTGGATGGACTCGGGCGCGGTCGCGGAACTCATCAAGAACGAGCATCCGCAGATCATCGCGACGATTCTCGTGCACCTGGACCGCGATCAGGCTTCGGAAATCGTGTCGCTCCTGAACGACCGGCTGCGTAACGATGTGCTGCTGCGCATCGCGACGCTCGACGGCATTCAGCCCGCCGCGCTGCGCGAACTCGACGACGTGCTGACCACGCTCCTCTCGGGCAGCGACAACCTGAAGCGCGCGCCAATGGGCGGCATCCGCACGGCGGCGGAGATTCTCAACTTCATGTCGAGCAATCACGAGGAAGGCGTGCTGTCGAACGTGCGCGAGTACGACGCCGAACTCGCGCAGAAGATCATCGACCAGATGTTCGTGTTCGAGAACCTGCTCGATCTGGAAGACCGCGCGATCCAGTTGCTGCTGAAGGAAGTCGAGTCGGAAACGCTGATCGTGTCGCTGAAAGGCGCGCAGCCCGGCTTGCGCCAGAAGTTCCTGTCGAACATGTCGCAGCGCGCGGCGGAACTGCTCGCCGAAGACCTCGATTCACGCGGTCCGGTGCGTGTGTCGGAAGTGGAGCAGCAGCAGCGCAAGATTCTGCAGATCGTGCGCAATCTCGCCGAGAACGGCCAGATCCAGCTAGGCGGCAAGGCGGAGGACGCATATGTCTGACGCTGCCGTGGCAAAGGCCAACGTGTCGGCGTATCAGCGTTGGGAGATGGCGTCGTTCGATCCCGTCACCGTCGACAACAGCGCGGCGGAACAGGCTGCGCTCGAAGCGCATCTGCGCCGCGTCGAGGAAGACGCCCATGCGCAGGGTCTCGCGAAGGGGCACGTCGCCGGTCAGGCGCTGGGCTTCAAGGCGGGCTTCGAGCAGGGCGAGGCGCGCGGCTTCGAGGAAGGCCGCAAGGAAGCGCTCGCGCAAGCGGCGCAACTCGCGCAAATCGCCGACACGTTCAAGACCGCGCTGCAGGCCGCCGACGCCGCCATCGCGGAATCGCTCGCGGCGCTGGCCATCGACATCGCGCAGCAGGTCGTGCGTCAGCATCTGACGCTCGATCCGACCGCGCTCGTGGCCGTGGCGCGTGAAGTGATCGCCGCCGAGCCGGAGCTTTCGGGCGCGCCGACGCTCGTCGTCAGCCCGACGGATTTGCCGGTCGTCGATTCGTATCTGAAGGAAGAACTCGAAGCCGCCGGCTGGACGGTGCGGCCCGATCCGGCCATCGAACGCGGCGGCTGCAAGGCGCACGCCGCGACCGGGGAAATCGATGCGACCAACGCATCGCGATGGGAACGCGTGGCCGCCGCGCTCGGGAGGAACAAGCCGTGGTGAACAACCGGATTACGCAGGATGGACTGAGCGCGCTCGAACAGGAACTCGCGCGGGCGTCGTTCGGACCGCTCGCGGGCGACGAAGCCGCCGCCGACGAACAGGCCGACACGCACGCCGCGCGCACGATCGCCGAACTGGCCGCGCTCGCGGGCAATCCGCACATCGACACGTGGCGCGACAAGCTCGACGCGCTGAAGTCGCGCAACGCCATTGCGAAGCCGCTGCGTCCGTGCGGCCGCCTCACGCGCGCCGCGGGTCTCGTGCTCGAAGCGGTCGGTCTGAAGATGGGCGTGGGATCGGAATGCATGATCGAGTTGCCGCCTGGCAGCGCGATCCCGGCAGCCGAAGCCGAAGTCGTCGGCTTCGCGGGCGACAAGCTGTTCCTGATGCCGACGACCGAAGTCGCGGGTCTTCTGCCCGGCGCGCGGGTGTATCCGCTGGAGAGCGCGCCGATCAATGATCCGATGGCGGGCGCGAAGCGTTTGCCCGTCGGCTGGGAAATGCTCGGCCGCGTGGTCGATGCTTCCGGCCGCCCGCTCGATGGCCTCGGTCCGCTCGGCGCGAAGATGGATGCGCCGCTGGCCGGGCCCGTCATCAATCCGCTGAATCGCGAGCCGATTCATAAAGTGCTCGACGTCGGCGTGCGCGCGATCAATTCGCTGCTCACGGTCGGACGCGGCCAGCGCATGGGGTTGTTCGCGGGCTCGGGCGTCGGTAAATCGGTGTTGCTCGGCACGATGGCGCGCTACACGAGCGCGGAAGTGATCGTGATCGGGCTGATCGGCGAGCGGGGCCGCGAAGTGAAGGAATTCATCGAGCAGATTCTGGGCGAGGACGGACTTGCCCGCTCGGTGGTCGTCGCCGCGCCGGCGGACGTATCGCCCGTGCTGCGGATGCAGGCCGCCGCGTACACGACCTCGCTTGCCGAATATTTCCGCGATCAGGGCAAGCACGTGCTGATGCTGATGGATTCGCTCACCCGCTACGCGATGGCGCAGCGCGAGATCGCGCTCGCCATCGGCGAGCCGCCCGCGACGAAGGGCTATCCGCCGTCGGTGTTCGCGAGGCTGCCGGCGCTCGTCGAGCGGACGGGCAATGGACCGGAAGGCGGCGGTTCGATCACCGCGTTCTACACGGTGCTCACCGAAGGCGACGATCAGCAGGACCCGATCGCCGATTCCGCGCGCGCGATTCTCGACGGGCATATCGTGCTGAACCGGTCGCTGGCGGAAGCGGGGCATTATCCGGCGATCGACATCGAACAGTCGATCAGCCGCGTGATGACATCGATCATCGACGACAAGCATCTCGAGCGCGTGCGTCTCTTCAAGCAGATGCTTTCGCGCTATCAGCGGAACAAGGATTTGATCAATGTCGGTGCGTATTCGCACGGACGGGATGCGTTGCTGGACCGTGCGATTGCGCTGTATCCGCGGATGGAGTCGTTTTTACAGCAAGGCTTTCGTGAGCAGGCAAATTTTGAACCGAGCCTCGATTTGTTGCATCAGCTTTTCGACTAGTATTCGAGCCATTCGTCATAAGAACGCGTAGACCCCGACCACAGAGACCGCACGTCCATGTCCAAGAATCTGCCGATCAACACGCTCATCGAACTCGCGCAAGAAGAGCTCGACTCCGCCACTAAAAAGCTGGGCAAACTGCAGCAGGAAAAAAACGACGCCGAGGCGCAGCTCGCATCGCTCGTGACTTATCGCGACGAGTACCACGCGAAGTTCACGGCATCGGCGCAACAAGGCACGACGGCGCAGACGCTGCGCAATTTTCAGGCTTTCGTCGATACGCTCGATGCGGCCATCGCGCAGCAGCGCGCGGCGCTCGTCATGGCGGATCACCGCATCGAGGCGATGAAGCCCGAGTGGCGGCTCAAGAAGCAGAAGGTCGGCAGTTACGAAGTGCTTGCGGCGCGCGGCGAAGCGGTGCTTGCGAAGAAAGCGGCGCGCGTCGAACAGCGCGAGGCCGACGAGCATGCGGCGAAGGTGCTTCGCATGCGTGCTGCACGGGCTTGAGATTTTTAGCGGCGTTTGTCCGCGTGTAGTTCATTCATCGATTTCCAGAGACTGATATGTCCTCCGTTTCATTTACTGGCGCGCTGACGGGTGCCTCGTCATCGTCTTCGTCTTCGGGCGCATCGGCGGCCCGGCGCGCGGCGAGCGCGGGCGCGTCGTTCGGGCTGACGCTGCAGAGCATCACCGATCGCGCCAATGCCGAGGCGCAAGCGGCGCAGGCGCTGACTTCGGGCAACGAGTCGAGCGTGCATGACGCGCCCGAGCCCGACGACAGCGCTGCCAAGCAAAGTGATGACGCGCAGGCATCGTCGTCTGCGGATGCGAGCGATGCTGCGGCGGACGCATCGAAGCCTGCGGACAAGACCGAAAGCGCGGATGGATCGAAGGCGACGTCATCGACGAAGCCGGGCGGTTCCGCCGATGCAGCGGCCAAGGCTGCCGCCGACGCGAAGGCGCGCGCCGATGCTGCGAATGCGGCTAGTGCTGCGAATGCAGACGCGAATTCCGATGCTGCTGCCGACGACACGACGCTCGCCGATCTCGCCGATGCGGCGACGGGCAGCTTGACGACGGTATCGACGGATGACGATGCATCCGCGACTGGCGACACGAAGAAAACCGGCGATGCCAAATCGGCGCCGGACGCGTTGCAAGCTGCGCTGGCGGCGATGAGCAATCCGCCGGCGGCTGCGGTCGTGACGGCGGCATCGGGACACGCTGGCGCGGAAGCCGGCAAGGATTTGCCGAGCGGCGGCAAGGGCGCGCGCGGTGTGGTGTTGACGAATGCATCGACGGGCGATGGCAAGAATGCGGCCGCCGCTGTTCAGGGTGACGCGACTGCGGTGACTCATGCGCAGGCCGCGCTGACGCCGGTTATTGCCGATGGAGCGACTGCCGCGTACAAGCAGGCAGCGGATGCTGCGGCGCACGCGGTGGCGATGCAGACGGCATCGGCGGGTTCGGTGGTATCGAATCCGCAGGGCGCGATGACGGCGGCGACGAGCGCGGCGATTGCGCCGCACGTGGGCGGGTCCGGCTGGGACGATGCGTTCAGTCAGAAGGTGGTATTTTTGTCGAATGCGGATCAGCAGAGTGCTGAATTGACGCTCAATCCGAAGGATCTTGGGCCGCTGCAAGTGACGCTCCAGGTCGCCGATAACCATGCGCATGCGCTGTTCGTTTCGCAGCATGCGCAGGTTCGGGAGGCCGTCGAGGCGGCTATGCCCAAGCTGCGGGAGGCCATGGAGGCGAATGGCATTAGCCTTGGGAGTGCTTCTGTTTCGGATGGATCGGCGTTTGGGCGGCAGGATCAGGGTTCGCGTGAGCAGGGCGACAGTGGCGGCCGGCGTGGGGGTACTGCTGGCGGTGTTGGTATCGCTGGCGGCGCTTCGGGGGCTGGTTTGCCGGTGCGGCGGGTTGTGGGACTGGTGGATACGTTTGCCTGAGGCTTCAGGCGGTAGCTTTTTTGCTTTTGCTTTCGCTTTTGCCTTTGCTTTTGCTCTTGCGTCTGCGTCTGCGCTGGCCTTCGCTTCGGGGAACTTGTATTCGTGTCGGTCTATTAGCACGCCCCTCCCCGGGGCGGGGGTAACTTTCTTTGCTGCTGCAAAGAAAGTCACCAAAGAAAGCAGCTTTTCAGGCCCAAAGCACACACGCGTGACCACTTCGTAGAACATCGGTGGCACTCAGCTTGACAGAGCCCTGAATGACCT
Source organism: Caballeronia sp. LZ016 (assembly GCF_031450805.1). Lineage (NCBI taxonomy): Bacteria > Pseudomonadati > Pseudomonadota > Betaproteobacteria > Burkholderiales > Burkholderiaceae > Caballeronia > Caballeronia sp. LZ016. The sequence goes on along the minus strand of NZ_JARTVY010000001.1, from coordinate 972,938 downwards.
TCCACGCCCACTGACTACTAACGTCCTCCGAGCCCCTTGGCTCGTCAAAACCTACTGTGCGCTCAGTACCACGCGCACAGAAACTCACTCGGTTAATCATCAAACTTGCCGCCGTGCAACGCTTGGTGTGCGCCCCAGCAGGGTGCTCCTTTTATCCACTCTTGCACAGTGATCGTTCTCGTTGAGTGTGAGTAGCGTCTCGCGCCCCACTGGTTTTTGTAGAGCCAAGAGGTTCGGGGCGTTAGTTGTCAGTGGGCGTGGGAGGCAAATCTTGGACTGTGAATACCGATTCGCGCTGAGCGTGCGTTGCGCATGGTGCCCCACTGGTTTTGTCGAGCCAAGGGGCTCGGAGGACGTGAGTCGTCAGTGGGCGAGGAAGGTAATTCAGGGCTCTGTCAAGCTGAGTGCCACCGATGTTCTACGAAGTGGTCACGCGTATTGTGCTTTGGGCCCGAAAAGCTGCTTTCTTTGGTGACTTTCTTTGCAGCAGCAAAGAAAGTTACCCCCGCCCCGGGGAGGGGCGCACTAATAGACCGACACGAATACAAGTTCCCCGCAAAGAAAAATTGCCCTGCCCCGGAAGGCGCGCACTAATAGACCGACACGAATACAAGCTCACCGCAAAGAAAAATTGCCCCGCCGCGAGAAGGCGTGCGAGCCAATAGCCCGACGCGATAACAAGCACAACGCCAGGCAAGCGCCGAGAACCGAAGACCAAGCGCCAGCGTCCCCCCCTCGAGCGCCAATCCCCGTCCAAAACCCAAAGATAACCCCGAAACCCCCCTCTATTCCCCCCATCACAATTCGGTGCGATAGCGAACAATGCACCCTATCGAAAGAGGCACGCATTCATGGCTACCACGACCGCAAACCAGCAACCCATCGTTCCCGCGAAAAGCGGCAAACTCAAGCGCATCCTGATCGTCGCGATCGGCGCAATCGTCCTGCTCGGCGCAGGCGCCGGCGGCGCCTACTTCCTCATCGGCAAGACGAACCACGGTCCCGCGAAACCCGCGCCACTGCCGCCGCCCGTGTTTTTCCCGCTCGACTCGCTCACCGTCAACCTGCAATCCGACGACGGCATCATGCACTACCTGCGCGTCGGGCTCACGCTCAAGCTCAAGGATCAAAAAGGCCAGGCCGCCCTCACCGAACGCATGCCGGAAATCCGCAGCCGCGTACTGCTGATCCTCTCCGCCAGACACCCCGAAGAACTCGCGACCATCGACGGCAAACGCAAGCTCGCAGCCGAACTGCGCAGCGCAGTCGAAGCCACCGCCAGCACGCCCGATCAGCCCGCCCGCGTCGATGAAGTGCTCTTCACCGAGTTCGTCGTCCAGTAAGCCCCCGGCACCAAACTAAGGAACGGAAAGAGTCATGGGCCACGAAGAGTTCATGTCGCAAGAGGAGGTCGATGCCCTCCTCAAAGGCGTCACCGGCGAAATAGACCAGGTCTCCGACGAGAACAAGCCCGGCGCCGGCGTACGTCCCTACAACATCGCGACGCAGGAACGCATCGTCCGCGGCCGGATGCCCGGCCTCGAAATCATCAACGACCGCTTCGCGCGCCTCATGCGCGTCGGCATCTTCAACTTCATGCGGCGCTCGGCGGAAATCTCCGTCGGTCCCGTGAAGGTGCAGAAGTACAGCGAATTCACGCGCAATCTGCCGATCCCGACGAACCTGAACCTCGTCCACGTGAAGCCCCTGCGCGGCACGTCGCTGTTCGTGTTCGATCCGAATCTCGTGTTCTTCGTCGTCGATAACCTCTTCGGCGGCGACGGGCGCTTCCATACGCGCGTCGAAGGCCGCGAGTTCACGCAGACGGAGCAGCGCATCATCCACAAGCTGCTCAACCTCGTGTTCGAACACTACGCGGCGTCCTGGCGCAGCGTGCGTCCGCTGCAGTTCGAATACATGCGCTCGGAAATGCACACGCAGTTCGCGAACGTCGCGACGCCGAACGAAATCGTCATCGTCACGCAGTTCACGATCGAATTCGGCTCGACGGGCGGCACGCTGCATATCTGCTTCCCGTACTCGATGATCGAACCGATCCGCGACGTGCTCTCATCGCCGATTCAGGGCGAAGCGCTCGAAGTGGACCGCCGCTGGGTGCGCGTGCTGTCGCAACAAGTGCAATCGGCGGAAGTGGAACTGACGGTCGATCTCGCGGAGATTCGCTCGTCGTTCGAGAAGCTGCTCAACATGCGCGCGGGCGATGTTTTGCCGATCGACATTCCCGAGCACGTCGTCGCGAAAGTGGATGGCGTGCCCGTCATGGAATGCGGCTACGGAATTTTCAATGGTCAATACGCGCTGCGCGTCCAGAACATGATCAGCGCAAGCGATTCCCCGAAGGAAGGTAGTTATGAGTGATTTGATGCAGGAAGACACGCAGCCCGGCGCGACCGTTTCGAACAACGAAGAAATGGCCATGGACGATTGGGCCGCCGCGCTCGCCGAACAGAACGGCAACGATACGCCGGTCGCCTCCGCCGGCGTGTTCCAGCCGCTGTCGAAAGCCGCGACGCCGTCCACGCGCAACGACATCGAGATGATTCTCGACATTCCCGTCCAGATGACGGTGGAACTCGGCCGCACGAAGATCGCCATCCGCAACCTGCTGCAGCTCGCGCAAGGCTCGGTCGTGGAACTCGACGGTCTCGCCGGCGAACCGATGGACGTGCTCGTGAACGGCTGCCTCATCGCGCAAGGCGAAGTGGTCGTCGTCAACGACAAGTTCGGCATCCGCCTGACGGACATCATCACGCCGTCCGAACGTATCCGGAAGCTGAATCGATGAAACGCATCGCCGCTGGCTCGTTGTTCGCCGCACCGCTTCTGGCGGTGTCGTCCTTCGCCCGCGCCGCCGATATGAACGCGGTGAATCACGCGGCGCAGATCGCATCGGGCGTCGGTGCGGGAAGCGCGGTGCCGTCGCTCGGCTTCGGCGCGGTGCTGCAGACGCTGCTCGGTCTCGTCATCGTGATCGGGTTCGTGTTCGGCTGCGCATGGCTCGCCCGCAAGTTCGGCTTTCAGGGCGGCAAGCGAAGCGGCATCGTCAAGGTGGTAGGCGGTGCATCGCTCGGCAACAAGGAACGCGTGGCGGTCGTCGAAGTGGGCGACACGTGGCTCGTGCTCGGCGCGGGGCCCGGCAACGTGCGGCTCCTGCATACGATGCCGGCCGGATTGGCGGAAGTCGATGTTCCCGCCGGTCAAGCGCCCTCGCCCGCGCAAACGTTGCAAGGCTCGTTCGGCCAGCGCTTTTGCGATGCCCTCGCAGGCGAAGCGAGCAAGCGGCTGCAGAAGTTCGCCGGCGGCGGCAAGTAAGCTGTCGCTCGCACAGTGGTCACTGAGCGCGCGGTCCGCGAGGGCCGCGCGCTTTTGATTTCGGCGCCGGAAAACGGGCCTGAGCGTCGTTCGCAATAGAACGAGTTAGACCCGAATCCCCCCTCTTTTCCCGCCATCGTTTGCGAGCCGCCTGATCGACAATTCAGCCTGTCGAACATGACTACGTTTTCGTAGGCGGGAGCAAGTAATGCAGGTCAGTCGTCACATCGTGCGCGGAATCAAAGTCGCGCTGCCTGTTGTCATCGCGGTGATGCCGTACGCGGCGCTCGCGCAAAGCACGGCGGGTTTGCCCGCCTTCAACACGAGCCCCGGCCCCAACGGCGGCACGACGTATTCGCTCAGTGTGCAGACGATGCTGCTGCTGACGATGCTCTCGTTCCTCCCCGCGATGGTCCTGATGATGACGAGCTTCACGCGCATCATCATCGTGCTGTCGCTGCTGCGCCAGGCCCTCGGCACGTCGAGCACGCCGCCGAATCAGGTGCTCGTCGGACTGGCGCTCTTTCTTTCGTTCTTCGTGATGTCGCCGGTTCTCGACAAGGCGTATAACGACGCGTACAAGCCCTTCTCCGAAGGCACGATCGCGATGGAGCAGGCGATGACGCGCGGCGTCGCGCCCTTCAAGCAGTTCATGCTGAAGCAGACGCGCGAATCGGATCTTGCGCTTTTCGCCCGCATTTCGAAGGCCCCGCCGATGAACGGTCCCGAGGACGTGCCGCTCTCGCTGCTCGTGCCGTCGTTCGTGACGAGCGAGTTGAAGACGGGCTTTCAGATCGGCTTCACGATCTTCATTCCGTTTCTTATCATCGACATGGTGGTGGCGAGCGTGCTGATGTCGATGGGCATGATGATGGTTTCGCCTTCCACGATTGCGCTGCCGTTCAAGCTGATGCTTTTCGTGCTCGTCGATGGCTGGCAGTTGCTGATCGGCTCGCTTGCGCAGAGCTTCGTTTCCTGACCTTCGTTGGTCGACCTTCGTTGATCGACCTTCGTTTGTTGACTTGTTGAGACTTTGAGATGACACCCGAATCCGTCATGACGATGGCGCATCAGGCGATGTATGTCGCCCTCTTGCTGGCCGCGCCGCTGCTGCTGGTGGCGCTGGTCGTGGGTCTGGTGGTGAGCCTGTTTCAGGCGGCCACGCAGATCAATGAGTCGACGCTGTCGTTCATTCCCAAGTTGATTGCCGTTGCGGTGACGCTCGTCATCGCCGGGCCGTGGATGCTTTCCACGTTGCTCGACTACATGCGGCATGTGTTCACCATCACGCCCGGCATTACGGGCTGAGCCGCCGCGATGTTTTCCGTCACCTATGCGCAGCTGAATGGCTGGCTGACCGCCTTTCTCTGGCCGTTCGTGCGTATTCTCGCGGTCGTGGCGACGGCGCCGATTCTGAGCCACATGGCCATTCCGATGCGTGTCAAGATCGCGCTTGCGGCGTTCGTTACGCTGATCGTTGCGCCGACGTTGCCGGCCATGCCGCAGGCGACGGTGTTTTCGGCGGCGGGCGTGTGGATCATCGTGAATCAGTTTTTGATCGGCGCGGCCATTGGGATGACGATGCAGATTGCCTTTGCGGCCATCGATGCGGCCGGCGAATTCATCGGACAGCAGATGGGCCTCGGCTTCGCGATGCTTTACGACCCGCGCGCGGGCGGGAATGCGGTCGTGGTGTCGCGATACCTCAATACGCTGGCGATGCTCGCGTTTCTCGTCTTCGATGGGCATCTGCAGTTGATCGGCGCGCTCGTGACCACGTTTCAGAACGTGCCGGTCGGGGCGAATGTCGTTGCTGCGGCTTCACATGCGCAGGGGTGGCGGGTGCTCGTCGGCTATGGCGGCAGTATCTTCGCTACCGGACTTTTGCTGGCGTTGCCGGTTGTGGCTGCTTTGCTTATCGCTAACCTCGCGCTCGGGATTCTTAACCGGGCTGCGCCACAGATTGGCATCTTTCAGGTCGGGTTTCCTGTCACGATGCTCGTGGGGTTGCTCTTGCTGCAGCTCATGGTGCCTAACCTTTTGCCCTTCTTCTTGCGGGTCTTTGATTCCGGAATTGCACAGGTGGGGCGCGTTGCGCAAGGGATGTTCTAGATTTCGCTTTGGCTTTGGCTTTGGCTTTGGCTTTGGCTTTGGCTTTCGCTTTCGCTTCGGGGAACTTGTATTCGTGTCGGTCTATTAGCACGCCCCTCCCCGGGGCGGGGGTCACTTTCTTTGCTGTCGACCAGAGTTGGCGCTTTAGCGCCTTACTCTGGTCCCATGCAAAGAAAGTAACCAAAGAAAGCAGCTTTTCTGGCCCAAAGCAGTCACCGTTTGGTCACTTCGTAGAACATCGGTGGCACTCAGCTTGACAGAGCCCTGAATCACCTTCCACGCCCACTGACGACTAACGTCCTCCGAGCCCCTTGGCTCGTCAAAACCTACCGTCTGCCAAGCACCACGCAGAAGAACTTAGTCGCCCATCAGGTTAAGTTTCATTACCTCGATCACTCTCCTCAGCCACTAATGACATACGCTTACTGAGCCTCTTGGCTTGTCAAAGTCTGCCGTGTGGGAAGCCCGCGCACGCAAGAAACTAGTCGGTAATGAACCTAAGGTTCTCAGCCTTCAAGCGCGTCGCACGTCAACGTACTTTCAGCTGCTTGGCTCGTCGGACCGTTCTACGTAGGTGCCACGCGGGCAAGAATCTGGTCGTCAACAGCCAGCCGTTGTCGTCCGTAGCGAACGACGTTTTGCATCGGTCGCTGCCATCTAACGTGAGTTGCAACGCGATTCGCGCTGAGCCTGCGTTGCGCATGGTGCCCCACTGGTTTGTCGAGCCAAGGGGCTCGGAGGACGTGAGTCGTCAGTGGGCGTGGAAGGTGATTCAGGGCTCTGTCAAGCTGAGTGCCACCGATGTTCTACGGAGTGGTCACGCGTATTGTGCTTTGGGCCCGAAAAGCTGCTTTCTTTGGTGACTTGTATATTGTTCCCAGCGTCCGGAAACTGATCCCTTCCGGTTCGCCGAAGCGGTAGCCCGTTTGTGTGACAAGGGCTCGCAGCCCGAAAGAAAGCTGGTGGCGCCGCTTCATCTTACTGCTAAGAACCCGGACAGTTGAATGAGCCTCGAGCTCGTATTTTTTGCAAGTATGGGTGCTGTGGTGAACCAAATCCAATCCTCTTCCGTTTCTCCCTTGTTCGTCGGTATCGATGTCAGCGGCGCCTTTCTCGACGTCGCCTTTCACGAGTCCAACGAGTACTTCCGTGTCGCCAATTGCGCTGACGGCATCGCCGAACTGGTCGCCCGACTCGTTCCGCTCACGCCCCAGCTCATCGTGCTTTCTTTGCAGCAGCAAAGAAAGTGACCCCCGCCCCGGGGAGGGGCGCACAAATAGACCGACACGAATACAAGTCAACGCAAAGGAAAATTGCCCTTCCCCGGGAAGGGCCGACCTAACAGACCGACACGAATACCAGTTCCCCGCAAGAAGCAGCTTTCTTTGAAGACTTTCACTACAGCGACAAAGAAAGCAGCTCCAAAGAGGCCTCAACTGCCCAAGTAATCAAACAACGACATTTTCTGAATCTGCGTAAAAGCCATCTGCGCAGCCTGCAACGATGTTTGCGTCAACTCATAAGAGCTGATAGCAGAAACAAGATCGATGCTAGTCAGATTGGCAAGATCAGAAGCCGTCTGAGTTTGCGTCGTCTGCATCGCAGTCTGCGTGGACTGCACTTCCTGCTCGCGTCCCCCGACCACCGTCTGCGCCGACAGCACGTTATTGAACGTATTGTCGATCTTGGTCCCAGCCGTAGTCAGCGCATTGACGAGCGCCGCCTGCGCCCCAGGCGTGTTCGTCGGCTGCTTCAGCGCGTTCACCAGATTATCCAGCGTCGCAAAGATGTCGTTGTTGTCCGTCGCCGCCGGCTGCACCGTGAACGTATCGTTGTTCGCGGGCGTCCCGTCGATCGTCACTTTCTGTCCGCCAAGCGCAATGTCCGTCTTGCCCGTGTACGCAGTCGGCGTCGTCGGCAACGACGAATCCGGCGGCGTCGCCGTCACCAGATAGCTCGTCGTGCCAGCGGTCGCATCGACAGAAAACGTGATCGTGTACGTGCTCGCGTTGTTCGGGTTGCTCGTGTCCTCCATGCTCACCGAACTGATCGTGCCCGTACCCGTATTGCCCGAAGCCGCACTCGATACCGGATCGCTCTCCGTCGGCGATACGCTGCGGAAAATCGATGCGCCCGTATCGCCCACGGCAATCGAGCGTCCTTCGCTGATCTGCATCGTGCGCTGGCCGTAATCGCCCGAATAGGTCGTGCCGACACCCGACGGATCATCCGAGAACGGCTTCGTGCCGCCCTTCAGGCCCGAGAAGATGTAGTTGCCGCTGCCATCGGTCGTGTTGGCGAGGCCCATCAGCTGATCGCGATAGCCCTTGATCGCATCCGCAACCGCCGCACGGTTCGAATCGTTGAGCGATCCGTCGCCCGCCTGCACGAGCTTCGACTGAATGCTCTGCATTACGCTGCTCACGTCGCTCAACGTCGAATCTTCCTGCTGTAACGCGGACAGCGCCGTCGTCTGATTCGTGCTGTATTGCGCAAGCGCGCCGCTGCGCAGCGTGAGTTGCACCGCCTGCGCGGCGCCGAGCGGATCGTCCGATGCCGTGAGAATGCGCTTGCCCGCCGAAATCTGCTGATACATCGACGCAAGCGTGCTCTGCTGGTCGCTCATCGAAGCGACGTTCATGTTGAAGTACTGGGAACTGGAAATACGCATCGCGGTTCGCCTTAATTGAAGATGCCGAGCAGCGTCTGGAACAGGCTCGACGCCGTCTGGATCACCTTGCTGTTCGCCTGATAAAGCTGCTGATACTGAATCAGATTCGCCGCTTCCTCGTTCAGGTTCACGCCCTGCACGGATTGCTGCGCCGTCGTCGCCTGATTGAGCAGCGCGGTCTGCGACGAACTCGTCGCCTTGAGTTGATTCGTCTGGTTGCCGATGGTGTTGACATACGCCGCATACGAACTCGTCAGCGTCTCGCTGCCGCCGTCGAGCGACTTCGCCGACACGAGGTTCGCCATCTTGAGCGCATTGCTGCCGTCGCTCGTGCCGCCCTTGTTCGGCGCGATGCTGAACGTGTCGTTATCGGCGGGCTTGCCGCTGATCGTCGCGCTGACGCCGTTCGACGTGATCGTGAGTCCCTTCGATGAGTCGTACGGAATCGTCGAGTTCGCCGCATACGTGGCGCCGTTCACCGTCACATCGACGTTCGACGTGAAGCCGCTCGCCGCCGTGTCGTAAGTCAGCGTGATGCCCGATCCCGTCGGCATGGTATAGCCCGCCGCGACCGTGGCCGATGTGATCGACGCCGTGCCGGTGTTGCTCGTCGATGCCGACGACACCGCCGGCGATGCCGCCGCGATCGCGCCGGCGCTGGTCGTCGCGAGTGCGAAGTTGTCGAGCGCGGCGCGCGTCGGCTGGATGCTGAAGGAATCGCCCTTCTGCATCGTTCCCGACACGGTGATCTTGAGGCCGGCGACCGTGCCTTCGCCATCCGCCGCCGAGAAGCTGCCGAGCGCCTTGCCCGACGCGCTGTCCGTCACCTGGTAGTCGGTTCCGTCGAACGTGATGTCGTAGTCGCTGGTGGTCGGCTGCGTCGGATCGGCAAACGAGACCGACACGCTGCCGTTGCCCTTGTTGCGCGCGTCGGCGTAGATCACGGGATCGCCGGTCGAGAACAGCGCGCCGCCCGGATTGCCGTTGAGGTCGAGGCCGAGCGCGTTCTGCCCGTTCAATTGCGCGGCGAAACTGGTCGCGATGGCGCCGAGTTGCGCCTGCGCCGGATCGAGCGTCTCGTTGCGGAAGGCGACGAGGCCGCCGACGACGCCGCCCGTGAGCGCGGAGTCGTCGATGTATTGCGTCTGCGCGGCGGTCGGCGTGGACCCGTCGCGGCTCTTGAAGGCGACGGTGAGCTCGCTCGGATCCGACGGCGATGCGACGGTTTGCAGACCGTATTGCGTGCTGCCGACGACGAGCGGCTGTCCGTTGCCGATGAACACGTTGTAGTTTCCGTCCTGCTGCACGACTTGCACGCCGATCATCGAACTGAGATTGGCGACGGCCTGGTCGCGCTGATCGAGCAATTGATTCGGCTGCTGTCCCGATCCGCTTGCGATGTTGATCTGCTTGTTGAGATCGGCGATTTGCTGCGCGTAGCTGTTGATCGACGATACGGCGCTGGTCAGTTGCGTGTTGACGCTTTGTCGCAGTTGGTCGTATTGCTCGCCGGCGGACGTCAGTTGATTGGCGAGCGTCTGCGCGCTGCTGATGAGCGATTGACGCGACGCGGAGCTGCTTGCGGCGTTCGAAACGGACTGGAGGCCGGAGAAGTAGCTGGTGATGCCTGCAGCGATGCCTTCGGTCGGATCGCCGACGAGGTTGTTGAGCTGCGAGATCATCGTGTAGTACGTGTTCGCTGCGCTGCTCGACGATTGCGTGTTGTTGACTTGCGTCGTGAGGTACTGGCTGTACTGGCGCGTGACGGTGGCGGTCTGCACGCCGCTGCCCAAGTAGCCGGAGCCGGTGAATTGCCCGGGCGATTCCTGATACGCGACCTTCTCGAGCGTATAGCCCGGTGTGGCCGCATTGCTGATGTTCTGACCAGTCGTCGTCAGGCCCCATTGGGCCGCGTTCAAGCCCGACAGGCCGATGTTGAAGATGTTGTTGGACATTGACGGGGGTTCCTATTTTTCGCTGCCCGCGGGGGGTGGTGCCTCGCTCCGCGCTTGCCGTTGCGTTCTATATCGGCGGATCGTTTCGGTTCCTTTAGCCGGAGCCTTGGCTTTTTGATTATCGGTTCTTCTTTTGCGTTTTCATTTGTCGAACTGATGGGGTATTCGGAGCCTTTTCGGTGAACTTTATGTCGCGTCGGTCTCTATAGGGGTGCGCCGTAAAGAGACTGACTGATTCACCGAGTGAGTTTTTGTGCGCGACGTACTAAACGCACAGTAGGTTTTGACGAGCCGAGGGGCTCGGAGGACGTAAGTAGTCAGTGGGCGTGGAAGCTGATTCAGGGCTCTGTCAAGCTGAGTGCCACCGATGTTCTACGGAGTGACCACACGAATCAGTGCATCGAGCGGTTCGAGCAAGGCTGCTTTCTGTGGTGACTTTCTTTGCATGGGACCAGAGTAAGGCGCTGAAGCGCCAACTCTGGTCGACAGCCAAGAAAGTGACCCCCGCCCCGGGGAGGGGCGCACTAATAGACCGACACGAATACAAGTTCAACGCAAAAAAAGCGGTCAACAAGCGGTTCCCAAGAAAACCGCACTCACTTGGCCAAAGCCCGCCGCTTCATCTCAAGCTGAGTAATAAGCCGCTGAAGCGTATTCTCCGCCGACCCCGGCATCGAAACGAACTTGAACCCAAGCGTAAACCGCCGATCGCCCTTAGGCGTAAGCGACTCGCGATGCGAAACCAGCTTGATATCGAGCGTAACCTTCCCGGTTGCAGTGAAGTGCAATTCAGCATCCTGAATCACGACACCCATCTCCATATCCGCAACCCGCTCATCCGACGTGCGCAACGCAACGCCACCCAGCGACAAATCGTGCACTTCAAATCGAAACCGATCCCCACCCGGCAGCGACCCGCTGCAAATATACGGATCGAGCACCGGCGCTTCGACGCGAAAATACTCGCGACGCTGCATGTAATACAGCACCGGCGGAAACTCCGCCTCGAACGCAGGCCGGCCATCGAACGTCGTCTCGCGCGCCGCAGCCGTCGTGAATTCCACCCGCACGCCCTCCGGCGCCGCATGGAAAATCAACTTCTGCGCACGCAGTACATCGCGATTCTGATCCGCCACGCCGCCCCAGTCGAAAGTGAATCGATGCGACGTCACATCGACATCCAGCAAACGCGTGACGATCTGCGCGTCGCCATATTGCGCCGTCAGAAAATCGCCCCGATTCGCGAGATTGCGCAGCGATACGCCGATCTCCAGCGGATTCCGACGCCCGAAATCCACTTCGTGGTCGCAGTCGTCGTCGGCAAAGTCATGCTTGTGATTGGTATTCATGGTGCTGGCCGTGTTCATTTTCCCCCCCGCATCGCCCGCCTCTCGACGCCACGCGGCAATCCGCATCGCCTCGATCCGGTACTTGTCGTCCACGAGTTAGCGGCATGCCTCACGAAAAGTTTAGGGGCCGTCGCGCAAAACTTGTGTGGTGCGCCGTGCGTTCACACGTAAAACGTTTGCACCTTCCGGGCCGCCGTCAGACGATCTGCTTCATGATCGAAATCAGCTTCTTCGCGTACTGCGGGTCCGTCGCATAACCGGCCTTCTGCATGCCGTGCGCGAAGCCCGCCACATCGCGCGACGCCTCCACGACCGGCGCATAACGCGGATTGTTCTTGATGAAGCTCGCGTAATCCGTCAGCGCTTCCTCATACGAGTCATAGGCGCGGAAGCGCTCGACCACCTTCTTCGGCTGCCCGTTGACGTACTCCGTCGTCACCGCGTTCACCGTCTTCCCGGTCCAGCTGCTCGTCGCCTTGATGCCGAAAATGTTGTGGCTCGTCGCGCCGTTCGCCTGCCTGATCTCGCGCTTGCCCCAGCCCGACTCCAGCGCCGCCTGGCCGATGATGAACCGAGCCGGAATGCCCGTCGCCGCGCTCGCCGCCTGCGCAGGCGCCGCAAGACGCTCGACGAACGCATTCACCTTGTCCGACCCGTTGCCGCGCGCCGGCGGCTCCAGCGCACTCGCCGCCGTGTAGCCGCGGCCATCGCCGAGCGATGCGCCGTTCCGGTTCGCCTGCGCCGCCGCATACGCCTTCGCCATCGCGTTCATCGCGGCGATGTTGCCCGCGTTCGCTTCGATGTCGCCGCCGCTGCCGCCGCCCGCGAGCGCGCTCATCGCATTCATTGCAGTGTTGCTGCCCATGCCGTGCGCGTCGGTCTTGCCGCCCGCGTTGCGCATGAGCTGCTTGAGCATCATGTCCGCCACGCCAATGCCCTTCGACGACATCTGCTGCGATAGCTGCTGATCGAGCATCGCCGTGAACGACTTCGTATCGTTCGATTCGAACGGACTGTCCGATGGCGTCGCGTCACGCATGCTCTTCAGCATCATCTGCGTGAAGACGGCGTCGAATTGCTGCGCGGCCGCCTTCAGGCCCTGCTGCGGATTCGCACTCGCCTGCGCGCGCAGCGCATCGAAGCCCTGTGTGTCGAGCGCAAAGCGATTCGACAGGTTCGACAATCCGCTCGTATCGGTCGATGCCAGCGCCGTGCTGGCGATACCGTTCGTATTCGGGTTCATGTGCCGTCCTCCTTAGATGATCTCGAGGTCGGCGCGCAGCGCGCCTGCCGCCTTCATCGACTGAAGGATCGAGATCAGGTCCGCAGGCGTCGCGCCGAGTGCGTTCAGCCCCTTCACGACATCCGCGAGATTCGCGCCCGCCGACAGCATCTTGAGCGCGCCGCTGTCCTGCTTCAGCTGAATCTGCGATTGCTTCGCCGCCACCGTCTGCCCGTTCGACAGCGCATTGGGCTGACTCACCGCCGTCTGCGTGTTGATGACCACCGACAGGTTGCCGTGCGCGACCGCGCAGTTCTGCAGCGTCACCATCTGATTCATCACGATCGAGCCGGTGCGCGCATTGAGAATCACCTTCGCGGCGGCCTGCGCCGGACGCACGTCGATGTTCTGCAGTTGCGCCATGAAGGCCACCTGCTCGGCGGCGTCCTGCGGCGCGCGAAGCTGAATCGTGCGGCCATCGAGCGCGAGCGCCGTGCCCATGCCGAACTGGTTGTTCACCGCCGCGACGACGCGCTGCGTCGTGTCGAAGTCCATCTCGCGCATTTCCATCTGCATCACGCCGCCCTGCTGCTGCAACGCCGTCGGCACCGCGCGCTCGACGATCGCGCCGCCCGAAATGCGGCCCACCGCAAGCTGATTGACCTGCACCTTGCTGCCGTTCGCGCTCGCCCCCGCGCCGCCGACCACGAGATTGCCCTGCGCCATCGCATAGACCTGGCCGTCCGCGCCCTTGAGCGGGGACATGAGCAGCGTGCCGCCGCGCAGGCTCTTCGCGTTGCCAAGCGACGACACCGTCACGTCGATCGCTTCGCCGGGACGCGAGAACGGCGGCAGCGTCGCCGTCACCATCACGGCGGCGACGTTCTTCAACTGCATGTTCTGCGTCGTTGCCGAGTTCACGGTGATGCCGAGGTTGCCGAGCATGTTGGTCAGGCTCTGCGTGGTGAACGGCGTCTGCATGGTCTGGTCGCCCGTGCCGTCGAGACCGACGACGAGACCGTAGCCGATGAGCGGGTTGTCGCGCACGCCCTGGAACGAGACGAGATCCTTGAGACGCTCGGCATGCGCGTGCTGCGCGGAGCCAATGGCGACCAGCGCGGCCGCGAGCGAGAACGAAACGAAACGAAGAAGCGGAGTCATGATCAGAACGGCGCGACGTTGAGGAAGAAGCGCTGCAGCCAGCCCATGTTCTGCGCTTCGTCGATATAGCCCTTCGCCGAATACTCGATCTTGGCGTCGGCGATTTGCGTGGAGTACACGGTGTTGCTGCCCGAGATCGTCGTCGGATTGACGACGCCCGAGAAGCGCACGAATTCGTTGCCCTGATTGATGAGCATTTGCTTCTCGCCGCTCACCATCAGGTTTCCGTTCGGCAGCACTTCGGTGACGGTGACGGTCAGCGTGCCGCTGAACGTGTTCGCCGCGCTCGCGCCGCCGGCCGCCGTGAACTTGTTCGCGCCGGTGGCCGACAGGTTCGTGTTGTTGAAGAGACCGCCGAAGATGCCGGGCGTCGTCGGCACCGAGAACGAGCCCGAGCCGCCACGGTTGGTGTTCGCCGCCGACGACTTCGTCGCGTTGACGTTCTCCGAAATGACGATCGTCAGGATGTCGCCGACATTGCGCGGCCGCTGGTCTTCGAAAAGCGGACGGCCTGCATAGCCCGCGTTGTAGATCGCGCCGGGCGAACGCGTGCCGACGGGCGGCTGCGGCGGACGCGCGGTCATCGGCTGCTGGATGATCGGCTCTTTCGGCACGAGGGCGCATGCGGCGAGCGCCGACATGAGCACCGCCATCGAAGCACGCGCGAAGATTGAAGTAGGCGACATCTTGATAACTCGATTGAAGCGAAAGATGCGTCAGTGTGACGCCATCTTCGGCAATCCCATCCGTCGAATAGAGGGTTAAACCTGCATTTGCGAGAGCGTCTGCAGCATCTGGTCGGACGTCGTCACGGCCTTGCTGTTGATTTCGTACGCACGCTGCGTCTGGATCATGTTGACCAGTTCCTGCACCACGTTCACGTTCGACGCTTCCACATAGCCCTGCTGCAGCGAGCCGGCGCCGTTCAGGCCCGGCTGCGAGACGTTCGGCGCGCCCGAGCTGCCCGTTTCGGAGAACAGGTTTTCGCCGCGCGCTTCGAGACCGGCCGGATTGATGAAGGTCGCAAGCTGAATCGCGCCGACGTTCGTCGCGGCGGTCGAGCCCGGCTGCGTGATCGACACCGTGCCGTCCGAGCCGATGGTGATCGACGTCGCGTTCTGCGGAATCGTGATGGCCGGGTTGAGCTGATAGCCGCTCGACGTGACGAGCTGGCCCTGCGCGTTGGTCTGGAACGAGCCGTCGCGCGTGTACGAGGTCGTGCCGTCCGGCATCGTCACCTGAAAGAAGCCCTGGCCGTTGATGGCGACGTCCTTCGAGTTGCCCGTCTGCTGCAGATTGCCTTGCGTGTAGAGACGTTCGGTCGCGACCTGCTGCACGCCGGTGCCGAGCTGTATGCCGGATGCGAGCTCCGTTTGCTGCGTGGAATTCGCGCCCGGCTGGCGGGTCGTCTGATACAGCAGATCCTCGAACACGGCGCGCGAGCCCTTGAAGCCGTTGGTGGCCACGTTCGCGAGGTTGTTCGAGATCACATCCATTTGCGCTTGCTGCGCATTCATGCCGGTCGCGGCGATGTAGAGAGAGCGATTCATGTTCGTTTCCTGACTTTGCGTTTTCGCTTAGGAGAAGTTGAGCAGCTTGTTGGCCGACTGTTCGTTCTGGTCCGCCGATTCCATCAGCTTGGTCTGCATCTGGAACTGGCGCGCGTTGGTAATCATCGAGACCATCGCGGAGACCGGATTCACGTTGCTGCCCTCCAGCGCGCCGCCGACCACGACAACGTTCGGGTCTGCATCGGCGGGGTCGCCGCTTGCCGTGCGATAGAGGCCGTCGTCGCCGCGCGAGAGCGTCGCCGGATCGGGATTGACGAGCTTCAGTTGATCGACGGTCGCGATGGCGGTCGGCGGATCGCCGGGAATCAGCGCGGAAATCGTGCCGTCCTTGCCGATTGTGATTTCAGCGCCCGGCGGCACCGACAGCGGACCGCCGTTGCCGAGCACCGGCAGGTTGTTCGCCGTCACCAGCTGCCCGTTCTGATCCACATGCAGATTGCCGGCGCGCGTGTACGCCTCTCCGCCGTCCGCCGTTTGCACGGACAGCCAGCCCGGTCCCTGCACCGCCACGTCGAGCGGATTGCCGGTCTGCTGGATCGGGCCGGCGGAATAATCGGCGGTCGGCGTCGACGACAGCACGAAGGTGCGCGTCGTGCCGTCGGCGGACTGGTTCTCGAACGACATCGGCACCTGACGGAACGCCGCGAGTTGCGCCTTGAAACCCGTGGTCGATGCGTTCGCGAGGTTGTTCGCCACGACGGCTTGCTGCTCGAGCGACTGGCTTGCGCCGGTCATCGCGGTGTAGATCAGACGGTCCATGAATCGCTTCCTTCTTTCCTATGCGTGCGGACGGTGCTTACAGATTGATCAGCGTCTGGTCGACGGTCTGCTGCGTCTTGATCGTCTGCGCGTTCGCCTGATAGTTGCGCTGCGCGGTGATCAGATTGACGAGCTCGTTGGTCAGATCGACGTTCGAGTTTTCCACCGCGCCGCCCGTAAGCGTGCCGTGATTGGTCGAGCCGGGCACCGAGACTTGCGCCGCGCCCGAAGCCGCGGTCTGCGCATACACGTTGCCGCCGAGGTTCTGCAGGCCGTTCTGGTTATTGAAGTTCGCAATCGCGATCTGGCCGAGCGCCTTCGTTTCGCCGTTCGAGTAGTTGCCCGTCAGCATGCCGTCGGTGCCGACCGTGAAGCCCGTCAGTTCGCCCGTGCTGTTGCCGTCCTGGGTCAGGTTCGTGAGGCCGCTCTTCGCGCCGTATTGCGTGGTGCCCGCGAGGTTCAGCGTCAACGATTGCGTCGCGCCGGGCGTCGGGTCCGCGCCGTTCGGGATCGTGAAAGTGAAAGTCTTGCCGGACGTCAGATTGCCCGACGCATCGAAGCTCACCGCGCCGAGGTCGGTCTGCTGCGAGACCGGATCGCCGTAGCCTGCGAACGCTTCCCACGTGTTCGTGCCGGTCTTCGTGAAGTAGACGGAGACCTTTTGCGTGCCGCCGAGCGAGTCGTACGCATCCACGGAAGTCGATGCGTTATACGTGTTGCCGTTGGTCGGGTCGAAGTCGGCGACGGGCTTCACGTCGTCCTGCGAGTTCAGGTTGAACGCAGCGGTGATGGTCTTCGTCGCGGTCGGCGCGATGTTCGCGGTCGGCACCGTCAGCGGCACCGTGCTCGCGCTGTTGACGACGCCGCCGGAATCGGCTGCATAGCCCATCAGTTGCAGGCCCGCCGAGTTGACGATGTTGCCGCTGTTGTCGAGATGGAACACGCCGTTGCGCGAGTACACGACCGAGCCGTTGTTCGACAGCTGATAGAAGCCGTTGCCGTTGATCGCGACGTCGAGCGCCTGGTTCGTCGTGGTGATCGTGCCTTGCGAGAACTGCTGCTGCACTTCGGCGAGGCGCGTGCCGATGCCGATCTGGTTCGACACGGCGGTGGCCATGGAACTGGCGTACATGTCCGCGAACTGCGCGGCGCCCTGCTTGAAGCCGACGGTATTCGCGTTCGCGATGTTGTTGCCGATCACATCCAGATCGCTCGACGCGGCGCCCAGACCGCTCAGTGCTTGTTGGTAGCTCATGTTTTACTCTTTAGCCGGGGCATCCCGGCAGCAAAGGAAGTTGGAATCAAAGAATCGAAGCGACGCTGGTCAGCGCAACCGTCGAGCCGTTCGCGAGCTTCAGGCCCGGCGCGCCGCCCGACATCTGCACGACGCTCTGCACTTGCGAAGCGGAAAGCGTCGTGGCGGTGGCCTGCTGGCCGTTGATCGTGCCTTGCGCGGTGATCGTGTAGCTGCCGTCGGCGAGCGTCGCGCCCTTCGAATCGACCGGCGTCCAGCCCGATACCGGCACCACGCCTGCGCCCTGCGCGCCGAGGTCGAGCGTATTGACGATGTTCCCCGACTTGTCCTTCACGACGATCTGCAGGTCGCTGACATCGTTGGCGAGCTGCACGCCGAAGCTCGACGACGCCCCGCTCGATACGGTCAGCGCATTGCCCGGCGCGAGTACGTTGGAGCCGATCAGCAACGCGGCCTGCGTCGACTGGCCCGCGGAGAGTTGCGTCGCGAGCGAACTCAGCGACGTGTTCAGCTGGCCGATGCCCGACACCGTGTTGATCTGCGCGAGCTGCGAAGTCATCTGCGAGCTGTCGGCGGGATTGGTCGGGTCCTGGTTCTTCAGTTGCGTCACGAGCAGCGTGAGAAAGGTGTTCTGCAGGTCCGAAGCGGACGTGCCGCTCGTGCTGCTGGCCGACGAGCTCGATGCGCTCGACGCGCCGTTCATGGTGTCGAGCAGCGTCTGCGACACCTGGGTGCCGTTGCTGCCGATCGTGGTGTTGGTCGTCACGGGTTATTCCTCAGAGTCCGGTTCAGGTTCCGATGGTCAGGGTCTTGAGCATCAATTGCTTGGCGGTGTTGAGCGTTTCGACGTTCGCCTGATAGGAACGCGACGCGGAAATCATGTTGACCATCTCCTGCACGGGATCGACGTTCGGCAGCGTCACATAGCCGTCCGCGTTCGCCGCCGGGTTGCTTGGGTCGTAGCTGGTTTTCATGGGGCTCGGATCGTCGATGACGCCCGTCACCTGCACGCCGCCGACCTGCTGGCCGGAGCCGCTTCTCGCGCCGCCGAGCGGATCGACGGCGAACACGACCTGCTTCGCCTTGTACGGCTGGCCGTCCGGTCCGGTCGTGCTGTCCGCGTTCGCCAGATTCGACGCGGTCACGTTCAGGCGCTGCGCCTGAGCCGACATCGCCGAGCCGGCGACGCTGAATATGTTCATCAATGAAGGCATGCTCTTCCTCAGCTATTGGTTGTAATGGCGGACAGCATCGACTTGATCTGCGAGGTGAGCACCGTCATGCCGGCTTCGAAGTGCAGCGCGTTGTCCGCGAACTGCACGCGTTCGGCGTCGAGATCGACCGTGTTGCCGTCGAGCGATGGCTGGCTCGGCACGCGATACGCGAGCCGGCCGTAGTCGTCGCTCGAACCGCCGGATGCGGCGAGCGTCGACGTGCCGGACAGGTGTCCCTTCGCGGTCACGGCCATCGACGCGCCGCTCGTGATCGATACCGGCTGCGCCATCTTCAGCGTCGATGCGTTCGACGCCGCCGATCCGCCGCCCTGCTTCAGCGCGCCGGCGAGCGCCGTGGAGAAGTTCACGTCGCGCGCCTTGTAGCCGGGCGTGTCGGCGTTCGCGATATTCGACGACAGCAGTTCCTGCCGGTACGCGCGCACATCGAGCGCTTCGCGGCCGAACGCCAATTCCTTGTCGAGCTTGTCTAGCATTCCCTGGATTCCCCAAGTTCGTGATGTCGCAGACGCCCGCCGTACCGCGCGGGCCTTTTTGCATGACACGCATCTTAGGAGCGGCGCGCAATGACTGATCCGATGAATAACCGGGAAACGCGGCCTCTATTCGAGGCTTGAGCGTGACGCCGGCTATCTAGAATCTGGGTCGTGGTGAGAGGCGGATCGATTCCGCGCTCAACGATCGAGTCGAACAACGTGTCTGCGCCTGGCGCGGCGAGCAAGGAGAAAGTGATGAGCAGGTCCGCCGGGCATCCGTCGAAAGTCGCGTCGCCGTGCGTGGCGTCTTTTGCACGCCGCGCGTCGCTGTTCGTCGGCGTCGTGGGGCTCGTCGCCAGCGCGTTCGCGCAGCAGGGCGACGGCTTCATCGCGATTCCCGGCAACGCGGAGACGAATCCTTCGGCGGTCGCGGATATGGCGAAGGCCCTTCCCGCCGCTGCTTCTGCTGTTTCCACGGTTGCGCCGACGCCCGCGCCTTATCTTGCGCCCGCGCCCGGCTACCGCGCTGCGACCAAAGCCGCGGATGCCGCGATGCGCCACGCCGCGCTCGCGCTCGAAGCGCGCGCCGAATCCGCAGACGACGCAATGGACGATGCGAGCGGGATGATCGTCATTCCCGGCGCTGGCGAAGCGAAGCCGGCTCCCGTTGCCGCAGCCGTCAAGCCGATGGCGGCGGCTGCATCCGCCGCGCGCGACGTGATCCCCGTCGTCGTCACGCGCGATGACGCCGCCGCGTCGCGCACGGCCAACGCACGCCCGATCGCGGCGGGCGACGCATCGCCGGTCAGGCGCGCGAACTTCACGCCGTCCGCTCCCGATGCGCCCGCCATGAAGCGCGCGAGCTTCACGCCGCAGCCCGCCGCCGCTGGCGCTGCGACGATGCAGGATGGCGAGACCATCCGCGCCGCCGCGCTCGCGTTCTTGCAGCAACAAGCCGCCGGCTTGCCCGGCAAAGTCGATATCACCGTGACGCCCGTCTTCCCGCGCGGCCTCGCCGCCTGCACGGCGCTCGATCCGTTCATGCCGACGGGCGCGCGCCTCTGGGGCCGCGTGACGGTCGGCGTGCGCTGCGTCGGCGAGCGGCCGTGGACGCTGTATGTTCAGGCGCGGGTGTCGATCAACGCGACGTACTACGTCGCCGCACGCGCGGTCGCGCCGGGCGAAGTGCTCGGCAACGCCGATCTCGTCGCCCGCGACGGCGATCTCACCGCGATGCCGCAAGCCGTCGTCACCGATCCGTCGCAGGCGGTCGGCGCGGTGACGCTGTCGCGCGTGCCGGCGGGCCTGCCGCTGCGCACCGACATGCTGCGCGCAGCAAGCTCGGTGGCGATCGGGCAGACGGTTCGCGTCGTCACCGACGGCTCGGGCTTCTCGATATCGTCCGAAGGCAGCGCGATGAACAACGCCACGCCCGGCCAGCAGGTCCGCGTGAAGACCGCTGGCGGCCAGATCGTGACGGGCGTCGTCAAGGATAGTCAGACGGTGGAAATCCGCATGTGACGGGCGCCGCCGTCCATTCCCGACCCGGCCAGGACCGTCCGAAGAATTGATTACCGAATGTTTCACTTTGTTGCAATTCGATCGAAGGCCCGCCCCGTAAGGCTTTGCGGGCGATGATGTCGCCGAACGTGTGCTGCGCCACCAAGGCAGGGTAAAGTTTCCGAGACCCCCCGCCGATAAAGGACTCAACACGTTCGGGAATGGACATCGTGAAAATCGAATCGAAAAGCAACACCACTCTGGCGAGCCTGCAGGAAGGCTCACAACGCGCATCGCAAAGCGATGCGAAAACTGCTGCGGCTGCCGCCACCACCACGCCGGCCACCGGCGTGAAAGCGGGCGCGGCATCGCCGGTGAGTCTGTCGACGTTGTCGTCGGACTTGCGTGCGTCGAACGGCTCGGACATCGATACGGCGAAGGTCGAATCGATCAAGGCCGCGATCCGCGACGGCAGCCTGAAGATCGATACCAGCAAGATCGCCGACGGCATGCTGAGCACTGCGCGCGACCTGCTGCAAACGAGAACCCCGCCGACTGGCGGCTGAAACGCAACGGCCCGGGCTCGCCCGGAGCACGACGTGGACGGCGCCGGGCGGCTTTGACGAAACCCGCGTTTTAGCGAGCTGCAATGAGAGACGCCCTGCTTGCCACTGTCATCGAAGAAATCGCCGCTGTTCAGGCGTTCGAATCCCTCCTCGCCCACGAGGAAAAAGCGCTGATCGCCGCGCAGCCGCTCGCCGCGCTGCCGGAGATCATCGGGCAAAAGACCGCGCTGACCGAGCGCATCGGCGTGCTCGAGCAGCAGCGCGACACGCAGCTCGGCGCGCTCGGCCTGCCGGGCGGATTCATCGGCATGGAAGCCGCCGCCGAGGGCGATGCGCAACTCGCCGAACAATGGACGCTCCTTTGCGCCGCCGCCCGCCGTGCGAAGCAGGGCAACAACAACAACGGCGTGCTGATCCGCACCCGCATGGAATACAACCGCAAGGCGCTCGCGGCGCTGCAGGTCGCGCCGTCGAAGTCCGGCTTCTACGGCCCGGACGGACGCGTGCCGGGCGCATGATCGCCGCCGGCTTTCTCTCCACGGCGCATGACTTCACCGGTCATGCGCCGTTTGCATTGCCCGGCGCCTTATTCATCGATTAACCCGGTTTTCCGCGGCTTAATCCGCCGATGGCCGCTCGACGCCTTCCGCAATAATCGCTTCCATCACAGAAAGCGAGCACGAAGCGGAGCAAGCGGTGGCGGAAGAAAGCGATCTCGAAAAAACCGAATCAGCCACTCCCAAGCGCCTGGAAAAGGCGCGGGAGGAAGGCCAGGTTGCGCGCTCGCGGGAACTCGCCTCGTTCGCGTTGCTCGCGGCAGGCTTCTGCGGCGTATGGGCGTTGTCCGGATCGATCGGCGGACATTTGCAGTCGATCCTGCGCGGCGCGTTCACCTTCAATCACGAGACCGTGCTCGACACGCGCCAGATGATGATCGGCGCGGCCAACGCCAGCAAGGAAGGCATGCTTGCCGTGCTGCCGGTGCTCGCGTTGACGGCCGTCGCCGCGCTCGCCGCGCCGATGGCTCTCGGCGGCTGGCTCATCACGACGAAGCCGCTCGCGCCCAACTTCGGCCGCCTCAATCCGATCAGCGGGCTCGGCAAGATGTTCTCGTCGCAGGGTCCGATTCAGCTCGGCATGTCGATTCTCAAGACGATCGTCGTCGGCGGCATGGCGGGCTCGGCGATGTGGAGCCGCAAAGCCGAAGTGCTGGGCCTGCTCACGAAGCCGCTCGGCCTCGCGCTCGCCGATGTGATGCACCTGATCCTCGTGTGCTGCGGCATGGCGATCGGCGGGCTGTTTCTCGTCGCGGTCGTCGATGTGCCGTATCAGATGTGGTCGCATGCGAAGAAGCTTCGCATGAGCAAGGAAGAAGTGAAGCGCGAGCACAAGGAAAACGAAGGCGACCCGCATATCAAGGGCAAGATTCGCCAGCAGCAGCGTGCGGCCGCGCGTCGCCGGATGATGCAGGCGATCCCGACCGCCGATGTCATCGTCACGAACCCGACGCACTTCGCGGTCGCGCTCAAGTATGCCGACGGCGAGATGCGCGCGCCGAAGGTCGTCGCGAAGGGCGTGAATCTTGTCGCGGCGCGCATCCGCGAACTCGGCCGTGAAAATAACGTGCCGCTGCTCGAAGCGCCGCCGCTTGCGCGGGCGCTGTATCACAACGTCGAGATCAACCGCGAGATTCCGGGCGCGCTGTACGGCGCGGTCGCGCAAGTGCTGGCGTGGGTGTATCAGCTCAAGCGCTACAAGGCAGACGGCGGCATCAAGCCCGACGATCCGACCGATCTCGACGTGCCGAAGGAACTGGACAAAGGCGGCGTATCCGACGCCGACGCCGATCAGGAAGCCGCTGAAGCGCTTTCCGGCGACAACTCATCACAAGGAGCCGCAGCATGAACGCGCGCGCTGGATTTTTCGCGAAACGACCCGACGCGCTCGGCACGCAGAACCTTCGGGCGCTTGCCGGCCCGATCCTCATCTGCATGATCCTCGGCATGATGATCCTGCCGTTGCCGGCGTTTCTGCTGGACCTGCTGTTCACGTTCAACATCGCGCTGTCGGTGATGGTGCTGCTCGTCAGCATGTACACGCAAAAGCCGCTCGACTTCGCGGCATTTCCGAGCGTGCTGCTCTTTTCGACGCTGCTGCGCCTGTCGCTCAACGTCGCGTCGACGCGTATCGTGCTGCTGCAGGGCCACACCGGTCCGGACGCGGCGGGCCAGGTGATCGAATCGTTCGGGCACTTTCTCGTCGGCGGCAACTTCGCGGTCGGTATCGTCGTGTTCGTGATCCTGATGATCATCAACTTCATGGTCATCACGAAGGGTGCGGGACGTATCGCGGAAGTCGGCGCGCGCTTCACGCTCGACGCGATGCCCGGCAAGCAGATGGCCATCGACGCCGATCTGAACGCCGGCCTCATCAACGAGGAAGTCGCGAAGAAGCGCCGCACGGCGGTCGCGCAGGAGTCCGAGTTCTACGGTTCGATGGACGGTGCATCGAAGTTCGTGCGCGGCGACGCGATCGCGGGCTTGCTGATCATGGTGATCAACATCGTCGGCGGGCTGATCGTCGGCATGCTTCAGCACGACATGGACTTCGCGCACGCGGCGACCAATTACACGCTGCTGACCATCGGCGACGGCCTCGTTGCGCAGATTCCGTCGCTCATCATTTCGACGGCGGCGGGCGTGATCGTGTCGCGCGTCGCGACGGAAGAGGACATCGGCACGCAGTTGACCGGCCAGTTGTTCCAGAATCCGCGCGTGCTGATGATCACGGGCGTCATCATCGGCATAATGGGGCTGATTCCGGGCATGCCGCACTTCGCGTTTCTGCTGCTTGGGGGCGGCCTCGTTTATGCCGCACGTTCGATGAACAAGCGTGCGGAAGCGAAGAAGAAATCGGGCGTCGTCACGGACGTCACGCCGATCGCCGCCGCCGCTGGCGCGTCCGCTGAAAGCGCGGAGGCGAGCTGGGAGGATGTCGCGCTCATCGATCCGCTGGGTCTCGAAGTGGGCTATCGGCTGATTCCGCTCGTGGATCGCAACGCGGACGGCGAATTGCTGAAGCGCATCAAGGGCATCCGCAAGAAGTTTGCGCAGGAAATCGGCTTCTTGCCGCCGGTCATTCATATCCGCGACAACCTCGAGTTGCGTCCGAACGGGTATCGCATTGCGCTGAAGGGCGTGGAAGTGGGCGTCGGCGAAGCGTTCCCGGGTCAGTGGCTCGCGATCAACCCGGGGCAGGTTTCGGCGACGCTGCCTGGCGCGCAGACGACGGACCCGGCGTTCGGCCTGCCGGCGGTGTGGATCGACACGGCGATGCGCGAGCAGGCGCAGGTCTACGGCTATACGGTCGTCGATGCGAGCACGGTGGTGGCGACGCATCTGAATCACCTCGTCGTCACGCATGCGGCGGAACTGCTCGGACGACAGGAGGTGCAGGCGCTGCTGGAGCGCATCGGCAAGGACACGCCATCGCTCACCGACGATCTCGTGCCGAAGACGCTGTCGCTCACGACCTTGCAGAAGGTGTTGCAGAACCTGCTCGACGAAAGCGTGCCGATTCGCGACATGCGCACGATCCTGGATGCGCTGCAGGAGCATGGACCG
Organism: Caballeronia sp. LZ016; assembly: GCF_031450805.1. Classification (NCBI taxonomy): domain Bacteria; kingdom Pseudomonadati; phylum Pseudomonadota; class Betaproteobacteria; order Burkholderiales; family Burkholderiaceae; genus Caballeronia; species Caballeronia sp. LZ016. The sequence continues at coordinate 948,153 of NZ_JARTVY010000001.1, read as the reverse complement.
CGTATTTCCGATCCGTACGAGCTGACGGCTGCGGTGCGTCTGGCGCTGGGGCGCGCGATCACGCAGCAGTGGTATCCGGGCAGCAACGATCTGCAGGTGATGGGCCTCGATCCGACGCTGGAGCGGGTGTTGTCGCAGGCGTTATCGACGGGGCCGAATCCCGGTCTGGAGCCGGGGCTGGCGCAAACGCTGATGACGTCGACGCAAAACGCGATGATGCGTCAGCAGAATCTGGGGTTGCCGCCGGTGCTGCTCGTGCAGCATTCGCTGCGCGCGATGCTGGCGCGCTTCCTGCGCCGGAGCCTGCCGCAGTTGAAGGTGATCTCTTATGCGGAAGTGCCGGATACGCGGAATGTGAAGGTGGTTAATCTGATTGGGGGGTGATGGCTATGTCAGCCCTTCTGGGGACGCTTTCTGCAGTGTCGGAGATATAAAGCTTCATTGGCTCACCATCCGCATTCTGTTCCGCCTTAGCAACGAAGCGCAGAGTGCGAGTTGCAGCCATTGCCTCGACATAAGGATTGTTTGGTCGGTTGAAGATGGGATCCGTCACCTGCGCGGAGATGCGCGCCAGCTCTCCATCTAGCGTCACTTTGCACGCGCCGGTTGCCATATCGAATTCAGAAATCAGACCGGAGTAGACCGTGGAATGGTCCGCGACCACCATGTCAGCATCCGCGAAAGCGCGTTTCTGTTCGGCGCCCAACTCTGCGAATTTTTCGCCGCTCGCATACAGGTCAATGCGTTTGCAAGAGCGATCGATCGGCGTTAGGGCTTGCCTGGCGGCTGGCCGAAGCGCGTCCGCCATCTTGTTGATGGTATCCATCAGCTTGTCGACAGTGCCCTGATTGTTGCGAAGAGCCTGCTGCAGGGCTTCGCTCAAATACTTCATCTCGTCTTTGTCTCGGCGGGACAGCACAGTCTCGGCGGGACAGCACATACTGGACAAGGGTCGTAAGAAGCGCGCCGAACACTCCGGAACAGAGTTCCCGGCTGCCAATAACGCTTCTCACGACCGCTAACACCTCGAAGCAGTGATGTTATGCAACGGGAATCGCAAGCACCTGCACGTCCAGCGCGTCCAGGTGCTTACTAAGTTTACCTGTTTTCAGGAAATGGGCGCTTACCGCAAATATCCGCGCAAACCCCTGCATCGACTGTCCCGGTTGGTTCAGGTCAAGCTCGTGTTGCTCAGCATTGTTACCCTCGAAGCGGATCGCAAGGGCAGGAAACTCATCTTTGTCTGCTGCGGCTATCCTATCGGTTGTTGTCGCTTTCGTTTGCATGGCAGATCGATCGGGATATCTAACGATATATAACACCTCAATCTTAGTGCCGGCTGGTACGTGTCAGCTTGCTCGTAACGCATTATTCCAATCGTATGGATTGGTGCTCGAGCTGCGTCCATGCGCACTCAGGCGCCTGCAGGCAGGTGACGTGGATAGCAGCTCCGAATTCCCTCAACACTCCACAATATTCACCGCCAACCCGCCGCGCGACGTCTCCTTGTACTTCGTCTTCATATCCGCGCCGGTTTCGCGCATCGTCTTGATGACCGAATCCAGCGATACGTAATGCGACCCGTCCCCGCGCATCGCCATGCGCGCGGCGTTCACCGCCTTCACCGATCCCATCGCGTTCCGTTCGATGCACGGAATCTGCACCATCCCGCCGACCGGATCGCACGTCAGCCCGAGGTTGTGCTCCATGCCGATTTCCGCCGCGTTCTCCACCTGCGCCGGCGTGCCGCCGAGCACCGCCGCAAGCGCGCCCGCCGCCATCGAACACGCGACGCCCACTTCGCCCTGGCATCCCACTTCCGCACCGGATATCGACGCGTTCATCTTGTACAGAATGCCGATGGCCGCCGCCGTCAGCAGGAAGTCGATCACGCCCTGCTCGTTCGAACCCGGCACGAAGCGATCGTAGTAATGCAGCACGGCCGGGATGATGCCCGCCGCCCCGTTCGTCGGCGCCGTCACGACGCGTCCGCCCACCGCGTTTTCTTCGTTCACGGCGATCGCATAAAGATTGATCCAGTCGATCATCGATAACGGATCGCGCAGCGCCTGCTCAGGCTTGCCCGCCAGCGCCCGATAAAGCTGCGGCGCACGGCGCTTCACCTGAAACGGTCCCGGCAAATTGCCATCCGCTTCCGGATTGCCGATGCCGCACCCCCGCGCGACGCAATCCTGCATCACGTCCCAGATGCGCAACAGGCCCGCGCGAATCTCGTCTTCACTGCGCCAGATGCGCTCGTTTTCCCACATGAGCTGCGCAATCGACCGGCCCGAATCGGCGCACATCTTCATCAGTTCGTCGCCGGTCTGAAACGGGTAAGGCAACTGCTCGTGCGCCGTCAGCACCGCCGTGTTCGCCGCGCCCGCCGTCACCACGAAGCCGCCGCCCACGGACAGATACGTCGCATCGCGCAAAGGCTGGCCGCTCGCATCGAATGCATGCAGCTTCATGCCGTTCGGATGCTCGGGCAGCGCTTGCCGATAGAACGCGATGTTCTCCTTCACCGAGAACGGAATCTCGCGCGTTCCGAGCAAGGCAAGCGTCTTCGACGTGCGAACCGCCTCGAGGCGCGGGACGATGGTGCGGGCATCGACGGTATCCGGTGCGTCGCCCATCAGGCCGAGCATCACGCCGCGATCCGTGCCGTGGCCTTTGCCCGTCGCGCCGAGCGATCCATACAGCTCGCATTTCACCGATGCCACCGCGCCGAGCAGCCCGTCGCGTTCCAGGCCTTGCGCGAACATCAGCGCGGCGCGCATCGGTCCGACAGTGTGTGAGCTGGAAGGGCCGATGCCGACTTTGAAGAGATCGAAAACGCTGACTGCCATGACTGTTCCTGCGAAAGAGATTAGCGCGCCGGCAGCGGCAGACAGACCGCGAGCCACGCGGGAGGCGTCGGCGCGAGCCGCAACGCCACCGGCGCATAGCGGCCGTCGAGACGCGCCGCCAGATGAAAGAGTTCCGCCGCGTTCTTCGGGTCCCACTGGCCCGATGAACCCGGCAGGCCGGCCTCGCGACGCCTGGCATCGAAAGGTACGGTCGAACGCACGAACTCCTCGTGCGTTCGGGTGCCGAGCGCATAGGGCGTGAGCCAGTTGAGCGCATCGGCGAGCGTGGCGCCGGTCGCCGCGCGTTCCGGCAGCCAGTTGCGGTTGTGCCGCCGCGCCGAAAGCGCGGCCGTCACGAGCGGCTGCAGGTCGTAGGTGACGTAGTGCAAAGCATCGCGTTCGGAGAAATCGACCGTGGACCCGTCCGGCGCGATGTTGTCGCCGATATGCTCGACAAAGAGCCGCTGCGCCGCGTTGATCATCTTGCGATCGTCAATGGTGAACGCGCCCATCGCCACCAGCTTCACGCGATGACTCTGCCAGTTGTTCCGATACGTGCCCGTGAGCGGACGCGGCTGCTTGTCGATATCCGCGATATAGCCCGTCACCATCTTCGCGATGAACGCGTTCGCCGCATTGCGCGTCCTGACCGGCAGCGCGCTCGCCGTCAGGTCGTAGGCGAGAATCAGCGATTCGAAATTCGTTTCGTCGATCGGATTGAAGCTCGGCTTGTACTGAGTGGTCCACGCGAACAGGAAGCGATCGACCAGCCGCAGATACCGTTCGTTGCCGGTCGCGCGCCAGGCCAGCGCGGCATCGCGCATGAGGCCGAGATCGCGCGCGGCTTCGACGCTTTCATCATGGATGCCTTCGTGCGGCAGCGTGCCTTCGGTGTGCAGCGTGGCGCGCGGCTTCGGCTGATCGTCGACGTGCGATTGCACCGCGTTCACCAGCGCCTTCACGCCCGGATCGGCATGGGTGCGCTCGCTCGTCTGCATGGCGGGCGCGGCGCAGAAGTTCATTGCCGCGTGCGCGGCCGGCGCGGCCATCAGCGCGGACGCTGCGCAGATCGCGGCGAGCGTTGCCAGCGTTGTGTGCGTCGTCCGGAAACGGCTCGCCTCGTTCACCTTTCGCACCTTCAGCGCCATATGCACTCCCTGATTGCTTTGGTCAGGGGTGAGATGTTAGCCGTTCCCGAACACGCCGCAAGTTCACCCGACAATGCTTTACGCTTCCGGGCGACTCGCGGCTGTCACGCTCGCTTCCGCGCTCAGGCGTCCGCGTAGTCCGAAATGGGCACGCAGGAGCACATCAGGTTGCGATCGCCGTACGCGTTGTCCGCACGGCCCACGGGGGACCAGTACTTGCGCGCCACGAGCGACTTCACCGGATACGCCGCCTGCTCGCGCGTGTACGCATGATTCCACGCGTCGGCGGTCACGACCGCAGCCGTGTGCGGCGCGTTTTTCAGCACGTTGTCCTCGCGATCGGCGCGGCCTTCCTCGACCGCGCGAATCTCTTCGCGAATGGCGATCATCGCGTCGATGAAGCGATCCAGTTCTTCCTTCGACTCGGATTCTGTCGGCTCCACCATCAGCGTGCCGGGAACGGGGAAGCTCATCGTCGGCGCGTGGAAGCCGTAGTCGATCAGCCGCTTGGCCACGTCCTCCACCGAGATGCCGCTCGCTTCCTTGATCGGCCGCACGTCGAGAATGCACTCGTGCGCGACCAGCCCGCCGGGGCCGCTATAGAGCACCGGATAGTGCGGCGCGAGGCGCTTCGCGACATAGTTCGCGGCGAGAATCGCGCTTTCCGTGGCGGCGGTGAGGCCCTGCGCGCCCATCATCGCGATATACATCCACGAGATCGGCAGAATGGCCGCCGAGCCATACGGCGCCGACGATACCGCGCCGATGCCCGCTTCATCGCGCTTATAGCCGGTGGACGTCTGCTTCGGCAGGAACTTCGCGAGATGCGCGCCGACCGCGACCGGACCGACGCCCGGCCCGCCGCCGCCGTGCGGAATGCAGAACGTCTTGTGCAAGTTCAGATGCGACACGTCGCCGCCGAACTGGCCCGGCGCGCAGAGGCCGACCATCGCGTTCATGTTGGCGCCATCGACATAAACCTGGCCGCCGTGCTGATGCACGATGTCGCAAATCTCGCGCACGTTGCGCTCGAACACGCCGTGTGTCGACGGATACGTGATCATGATCGCCGCGAGATTCGCCGAATGCTTCTCGGCCTTCGCCTTCAGGTCTTCGATATCGACGTTGCCGTTCGCATCGCACGCGACGACGACCACCTGCATGCCAGCCATTTGCGCCGATGCCGGGTTCGTGCCGTGCGCGGACGCCGGAATCAGGCACACGTTGCGATGCCCTTCGCCACGCGACTCGTGATACGCATGAATGATGAGCAGGCCCGCGTACTCGCCCTGTGATCCCGCGTTCGGCTGCAATGACACAGCCGCATAACCCGTGCACGCGACGAGCATTTGTTCGAGCTGATCGATCATCGTGCGATAGCCGAGCGTCTGTTCGGCGGGCGCGAACGGATGGATCTGCGCGAACTCCGGCCACGTGACCGGCAGCATCTCGGACGTGGCGTTCAGCTTCATCGTGCACGAGCCGAGCGGGATCATCGTGCGGTCGAGCGCGAGGTCCTTGTCGGCGAGGCTGCGCAGATAGCGCAGCATTTCGTGTTCGGAGTGATGGCGGTTGAAGACCGGATGCGTGAGGTAATCGCTCGTGCGCTTGAGTCCGGCCGGGAGCGAGTCCTTCAGCGCGGCGTCGAGCGCGTCGATGTCGAAGGTTTCGGTCTTGCCCGCGACTTCCGCGAACAGTGCGAACAGCTTCAGCAGGTCGTCGCGCGTGGTGGTTTCATCGAGCGATACGCCGACCTGGCTGGCGCTCACGTGCCGCAGGTTGATATGCGCGGCGTGAGCGGCCTGATGCAGCGCGGTGGTGTTCGCGCCGCTGTCGATGGTGACGGTATCGAAGAACGTCTCGTTGGCGATGGAATAGCCGAGCTTCGCGACGCCCGCCGCGAAGATCGACGCGACGCGGTTCACGCGCAGCGCGATCGTCTTCAAGCCTTGCGGGCCGTGATAGACCGCGTACATGCTCGCCATGATCGCGAGCAGCGCCTGCGCCGTGCAGACGTTCGATGTCGCCTTTTCGCGGCGGATGTGCTGTTCGCGCGTTTGCAGCGCGAGACGCAGCGCGGAATTGCCTTGCGCGTCGACCGTCACGCCGACGAGACGGCCCGGCATCTGGCGCTTGAACTCGTCCCGCACGGACATGTAGGCAGCGTGCGGCCCGCCGAAGCCGACCGGCACGCCGAAACGCTGCGTATTGCCGATGGCCACGTCCGCGCCCCATTCGCCCGGCGGCGTGATGAGCGTCAGCGCGAGCAGGTCCGCCGACGCAACCACATGTCCGCCCGCGGCGTGAATCGCTTCGGCCAGCGCGCGGTAGTCCCGCACGTCGCCGTTCGCGCCCGGATATTGCAGCAGCACGCCAAACGCGTTGGCGCTCGCGGCGTCGGCTGCGGGGCCGACTTTGACCTCGATGCCCGCCGGCTTTGCGCGCGTCTTCACCACTTCGATGGTCTGCGGCAGCACGTCGTCCGCAACGTAGAACACGTTCGACTTCGGCTTGCCGACGCGTTGCAGAAGCGTCATTGCTTCGGCAGCGGCGGTGGCCTCGTCGAGCAGCGATGCGTTGGCCATCGCGAGGCCCGTGAGGTCCATCACCATCTGCTGGAAATTGAGCAGCGCTTCGAGGCGTCCCTGCGAGATTTCCGGCTGATACGGCGTGTAAGCCGTGTACCACGCCGGATTTTCGAGCACGTTGCGCAGGATCACCGCCGGCGTGTGCGTGCCGTAGTAACCCTGGCCGATGAAGGTTCGAAACACCAGATTCTCGTCCGCGAGCTTGCGCAACGACGCGAGCGCTTCTGCTTCGCTCTTCGGCTGCGTGAAGGCGCCGAGCGGCAGCGTCTCCTTGCGGCGAATCGCTTCGGGAATCACCGCGTCGATGAAGGCCGCGCGCGATGCGAAACCGAGCGCGTCGAGCATTGCGCGCTGATCGGCGGCGTCGGGGCCGATGTGCCGGCCAGCGAACGCATCGTGGCATTCGAGCGCGGCGAGTGACAGGGAAGTGCGGTTCATCAGGCGATCCGGGTGTTCGAGCTTCATGTGAATTCCTGCGAAAGCGGCTCCTTCCTCGAAACCGCTCTCGTCTGATAGAGGGTTATTCGCCGATCGACTTGCCGTAGCCTTCGGCGTCGAGCAGCTTCTCGAGACCCGCGTCGCTCGCGGGCTTGATCTTGAAGAGCCAGCTTTCGTATGGCGCGCCGTTCACCTGATCCGGCGATGACGTCAATGCGTCGTTTGCCGCGACGATTTCGCCCGAGACCGGTGCGTAGATGTCCGAGGCGGCCTTCACCGATTCGATGACGGCGATCGCGTCGCCTGCCGCAACCGACTTGCCCGCCGCGGGCAGTTCGACGAACACGATGTCGCCGAGCGCTTCCTGGGCGTGATCGGTGATGCCGACGGTCAGTGTGCCGTCGGATTCCGTGCGGACCCATTCGTGCGATTCGGTGTATTTCAGATCGGCCGGGATGCTCATTGGATGCTCCTTGCGTGGTTCGTTCGTTCGTGAAGTTTTGACTGGGAAAACGCGCGCATCGGCTTACTGGGGGGCTACGAGAACCTTGCCGTTGCGCACGAACGGAAGTTTTACCACGCGCGCGGGGACTTGCTTGTCGCGGATGACAACCTGCACCGTGTCGCCCGGCGCGACAGCGGCCGGCACGCGAGCGAATGCGATCGACTCCTGCATCGACGGGGAGAACGTGCCGCTCGTGATTTCGCCCTCGCCGTGCGGCGTCACGACTTTTTGATGGGCGCGCAGCACGCCGCCCGCACGACCGTTTTCCTTGATGAGCACGAGCCCGACGAAGCCGGCCTTCGTGCCGTTCGTTTCCAGCGCCGCGCGGCCGACGAAGTCACGCGGCGTCTTCAGATCGACGGTCCAGGCGAGGCCCGCGTCGAGCGGCGACACGTTTTCGTCCATGTCCTGGCCGTAGAGATTCATGCCGGCTTCGAGCCGCAGCGTGTCGCGTGCGCCGAGGCCGGCGGGCTTCACGCCAGCGGCGTGCAGCGCGTTCCACAGCGCTTCGACGTGCGTCGCCGGAACGACGATTTCGAAGCCGTCCTCGCCCGTGTAGCCGGTGCGCGCGAGCATCAGCTCGCCGTATGCGGTGGCGGGAAACGTGACGGCGTTGAACGGCTTGATGTCCTGGGTCGCGGCGCGCGTGTCGGGCAGCACTTGCCAGACTTTCTCGCGCGCGTTCGGCCCTTGCACCGCGATGATGCCGAGATCGCCGCGCGGCGTGATCGACAGATTGAAGCCGCCTTCGGCGTTCAGCTGCCCGAACCACGCAATGTCCTTGTCCGCCGTGCTCGCGTTGACGACCACGCGAAAGTTCGTTTCGGAGAAGAAGTAAACGATGAGGTCGTCGATGACGCCGCCGTCGCTCTTGAGCAGGCACGAGTAGAGCGCGCGGCCCGGCGTCGTGAGCTTGTCGACGTTATTGGCAATGGCGTAGCGGAAGAAGTCGCGGACGGCGTCGCCCTCGAAATCGACGACGCGCATGTGCGAGACGTCGAACATGCCGGCGTCGGTGCGTACGGCGCGGTGTTCGTCGATCTGCGAACCGTAGTTGACGGGCATGTCCCAGCCGCCGAAATCGACCATGCGCGCGTTGAGCGCGAGGTGAGCGGCGTGCAGGGGCGTGTGTTGAAGTGCGGTCATCGGGGCCTCGGTTCGCGAAAACAAAAAAGGCCACGCAGCGCTCTTTGCCTGCGGAACGCCGCTTCGCGCGCCGCCCGATGCGGCATACGAAGCGCGACCCACGATGCAATTGCGATGCGTGACCCCTCTGTCCTCGGTACCTGAGAGATTGCGCGGACCCGGCGTGTGCCGATGGTCCATCGCGCGCCCCTTCGGTGGGCAACTGGCTTCTTCCTTGGAGGAAGCCGCTGCCGCTCTCCAGAGTACGGAGGATTGACTCCTCCGACGCGGCCGGTCCTTTTGCCTGAGAGTTTGCGGGTGTGCCCCTTCGGCGGCGCGGCGTTCGCTGTGCAGTGCACGACGACGGCCACGCGCTCTCCCGACGCGTGCGGCAGAATTTACGCGACGGAAATGGGGTTGTCAAACGGATTCGGAGGCGGGCGATTGCGCGCGTCGCGCCGCTGTGATCGGCACGATTCGTTACGTTCGGGGCGGCGCTGTCTCCTACACTTCTTTGTTTGCAAACCCGATTTCGTATCGATCATGGCATCCATCACGATCAACGGCCGGACGGTGACCGGCAACAGCATTTCCGTCCGCGGCAAGCAGGTGACGGTCGACGGAGAGACCGTGACCGTCGATGACTCGCTGCGCGTCATCATCGAAGTTCAGGGCGACGTCGAACGAATCGACGTGGACAGTTGCGAACGGCTGAGCGTGCACGGCCAGGCGGGGCGCGTCTCGGTCGTGTCGGGCAACATCACTTGTGGCGATGTCGGCGGGTCCGTGGAGACGGTTTCCGGCAATGTCAATTGCCGGGACATCGGCGGAAACGTGATTACGACGTCGGGGAATGTGAATCGGCGGTGAACTTCGGCGGCACGGCTTCAGACCGTTGCGGATGCGTCGGCTTCCGCCATTGATCGGAACGCGTCCGCGCGCGTCAGGAAGGCCACGCAGTTTGCGACGAGGTCGGTCGCGTCGTGCTGGTCGAACGCATCCGCAAGATGGTAGTCCGCGAGTGTTCTTATCTTCTTGAGGTCGATGAGCAGGTAGGCAAGCACTTTGCCCTTCTTTCCGTGCGCGATGTATCGATCAGTCAGGCGTTGATGCACTCCTGCTGCGTCATGGCCGGGCGGCAAGCACTTGTCCGCTACCTGCAAAGCTTGGTGATAAGCAGCGTAGTACGCACGTGATGCGCCCGAGCGCCATTCGCACTCACTGCCGCCCGCAGCGAGTTGCTGCGCCAGGCCGATCAGATCCTCGACTTCGATACTCATCGCGCAATTTCAAAGGACGTGCCGCGCGGTACGAACGATGCGAGCGGGCGGCAAACGAAGGTAATCAACTCGGGGTGGGCGTCATCGAACTCGTCGGTGAGCGCTTCCGCGATGGCAACGTTCACGTTGGCGCACTGGCTTGCAGACTGGTCGATGTAGAACTCGTATCGCACGGTGTGGTCGGGAAAGCGCACCGGGCGCGTCCGCCTTATCGCGTGGCCGGATGCCCGTATCGTCGAACTGGCGAGTTGCAACAGGGCCATGCGCGTTTGTGGATCGACGCCAGAACGCTGAAACGACGCGATCAGATCGTTCATCTCAACGAGAAAGCAGTCGCTTTCTGTGAGCGCGTGCTGGATGTTGCCGGAGTGCATGACCGCATTCGCTTCTTCGAAAAGAGTCGCGCCATAGAGCGCACGAGCCGCAGCAAGGAACATCCGGGCGTGACCGTGCTTCATTGCAGCGAGTCGACGGGCGTACTTCACCGCCAGATCGGTCGCTCCGAGGTTCAAAGCTAGCGACGCGGCGTTACCCAGCACCATCGAGTCATAGTTGGCCAACGCATAGGCCGCTTCGGCGCAACGAATGAATCTATCCCGGTCGCTACGCAAGAACGCGACAAACGCCAGAACGAGCCAGCACATCTGCGGCTCATCAGCGTTTCGTTGAAGTGACTGCTGCGCGTCTCGCTCTATGCGCTTCACAACGAACTCGTTGCTCTGCGCACTGATCGTCATTTCGAAAAGAGCGTCGAGCCAATCATGACTAACGGGTGAGGGAGGTTCAAGTAGCGTTGGCCTGTTATTCGAGTGTTCGGAATAGTACAGGCCCTACGGCTTCAGCGTTTATCTTTTTATTACGCACCCGCAACGTCTGCTAAACAGCAGGAATCACGTCACCCCCGCACGAACTCCACCCTCCTCCCTTCCCGCTCGCTTTGCATCGCCAGCTCGATGACGGTCATCGTATCCACCGCATCCTGCGGCGTCACCGGAAACGGCTTGCCATCCAGCACCGACGCCGCCAGCGCGCGATAAAACTCCACATACGCCCCATCGCGCGTCGCGAATTCATGGCGCAGGTCGTGATCGCCGTCCACCTCGCGCAGCAGTCCGGGCGGATTCTTGCCGAAGCCTGCATCGCCAGGGCGCAGGCCAGCGCGCAACTGATCTTCCTGCACGTCGAGGCCGGTCTTCACATAACTGCCGCGCGTGCCGTGAATCGCGAACCGCGGCGGCTCGAGCGCGGCGAGCGCGCTCGCATGCAGCACCACTTCCTTGTCCGCATAGCCGAGCACGAGATGCACATAATCCGGCGCGTGCGCGTGGTCGCGATGCGCCTTCACGAAAGCCGTCACCGTCTGCGGCACGCCGAAAAGCGCGAGCGCCTGATCGATCAGATGCGGCCCGAGATCGAACAGCAGACCGCCGCCTCTCGACGCCTCCTCGCGCCAGCGTTGCGGCACTTTCGGGCGGAACCGATCGAAATGCGATTCGTAATGCGTGATGCGCCCGAGCCGCCCGCTTTCGATCAGCCCGCGCGCCGTCATGAAATCGCCGTCCCAGCGGCGGTTGTGAAACGGCGCGAACAGCAAGCCATTCTGCTGCGCGAGATCGGCCAGCGCGCGCGCGTCGGCAGCGGTGAGCGTCACCGGCTTGTCGACGACCACGTGCTTGCCCGCCGTCAACGCACGGCGCGCAAGGTCGAAGTGCGTATCGTTGGGGGTTGCGATAACGATGCACGCGATCTCATCGATGGCGGCGAGCGCATCGAAGTCCGCAACGATCCGCGCGTCCGGATAATCGGCCTGCGCGCGCTCGGCCTGGCTCGTCGCGATGGCCGTCACGCTCGCGCGGCCGCAATGCTCGATGACGGGCGCATGGAACGTCGCGCCGGCAAGGCCATAGCCCATCAGGCCGACTTTCAGTGCTGAACTCATTGTGGGCATCATCCTGTTTGAATCGACCGGATATTGTGGCACGCGGCCCGATCGCGGCAAACCGCAGCGGCAAGCCGAACGCCAAGCGGGGCCAAATCCCATCGCGTTTTATCGTGTTAACATCGCGCTCTCGAATTCGCCGCGCGCACGAACCGTGTGTCGCCGGGCGAATGCTCGCAGTCCATCAGCGGCGGTGTTTTTTACCGGTTGCCGCGCGCCTCACTCTCCAAAGTCCAGAACGATGTCCGCAGGTCTCAACGCCGCGCAAAGCGAAGCGGTGCGCTATCTCGATGGTCCCTGTCTCGTGCTCGCGGGCGCGGGCAGCGGCAAGACGCGCGTGATCACGCAGAAGATCGCGCACCTGATCGAAGGACGCGGCTTCGAGCCGAAGCACATCGCCGCGCTCACCTTCACGAACAAGGCCGCGCTCGAAATGCGCGAGCGGACCGCCAAGCTCCTCGAAGGCAAGACACTGACGACGCCCGGCAAGGAAGGCCGCAAGGTGCCGGTCAATCAGTTGACCATCTGCACGTTCCATTCGCTCGGCGTCCAGATCATGCGCCAGGAAGCGGAGCACGTCGGGCTAAAGCCGCAGTTCTCGATCATGGATTCCGACGACTGCTTCGGCATGGTCCAGGAACAGCTCGGCACGACGGACAAGGGCCTCATCCGCAAGGTGCAGTCGATCATTTCGCTGTGGAAGAACGCGATGGTCTCGCCCGATCAGGCCGCCGTCCTCGCGAGCAACGAGGACGAGCATCAGGCGGCGATCGTCTATCGCAGCTATGCCGCGACGCTTCATGCGTATCAGGCGCTCGACTTCGACGATCTGATCCTGCGCCCCGCGCAACTCTTCGCGGAGAACGAGCAGGTGCGCGAGAAGTGGCAGAACCGCCTGCGCTACCTGCTGATCGACGAGTATCAGGACACCAACGCCTGCCAGTACGAATTGCTGAAGCTGCTGGCCGGTCCGCGCGCGGCGTTCACCGCCGTGGGCGACGACGATCAGGCCATCTACGGCTGGCGCGGCGCCACGCTCGAGAACCTCGCGCAGCTGAGCAAGGACTTCCCGAAGCTGCACGTCATCAAGCTGGAGCAGAACTATCGGTCGACGGTGCGGATTCTGACGGCGGCGAACAACGTCATCGCCAACAATCCGAAGCTCTTCGAGAAAAAGCTGTGGTCGGAGCACGGCATGGGCGACACCATCACCGTCACCGGATGCAACGACGAAGAGCACGAAGCGGAATCCGTGGTCTTCCGGCTTTCGGCGCACAAGTTCGAGCGGCGCGCGGCGTTCCGCGATTACGCCATTCTGTATCGCGGAAATTTTCAGGCGCGCATCTTCGAGCAGGTGCTGCGTCGCGAGCGCATTCCGTATGTGCTGTCGGGCGGGCAGTCGTTTTTCGATCGCGCGGAGATCAAGGACATCATTGCGTATTTGCGGCTGATCGCGAATCCGGACGACGATCCCGCGTTCATCCGCGCGATCACGACGCCCCGGCGCGGCGTCGGCAACACGACGCTCGAAGCGCTCGGCGCGTTCGCGGGCGCGGCGAAGGTGTCGCTGTTCGAGGCGGTGTTCATGGGCGGCATCGAGGCGCGGCTGTCAGCGCGGCAAGTCGAACCGCTGCGCACGTTCTGCGAGTGGATACGCCGGCTGTCGGACCGCGCCGCGCGTGATCCGGCAAGCACCGTGCTCGACGACATGATGGAAGCCATCCACTACGAAGCCTACCTGTACGATGCCTTCGACGAGCGGCAGGCTCAGTCCAAGTGGCAGAACGTCCTCGAATTTTGCGAATGGCTGAAGCGCAAGGGCACGAAGCCGGAGTTGTCGCCGGAAGCCGAACAGACCGGCTACGACACCGCCGATGGCCTCGCCGACGACGGCAAGAACCTGCTCGGGCTGATCCAGACCGTCGCGCTGATGTCGATGCTGGAAGGCAAGGACGAGGACCCGGACGCGGTGCGGCTCTCGACCGTCCATGCGTCGAAGGGGCTCGAGTATCCGCACGTGTTTCTAGTGGGCGTCGAGGAAGGCATCATGCCGCATCGCGGGAGTTCGGACGATGACGGTCCGATCGACGATGCCCGCATCGAGGAAGAGCGCCGGCTGATGTATGTGGCGATCACGCGGGCGCAGCGCAGCCTGCATCTGAACTGGTGCAAGAAACGCAAGCGCGCGCGGGAGACGGTGGTGTGCGAGCCGTCGCGCTTTATCCCGGAGATGCTGCTCGACGACGCGCCGCCGCCGACGGCGGAAGAAGCGCCGTTGTCGCCGAAGGACCGGATGGCGATGCTGAAGGCGATGTTGCAAAAGAACTGACGGCAAACCCTGCGACGCCTGGGGCGTGCGCAGGGTTTGTTATCGCCGCGGCCTTACTTCGACGCGTTCACCATGTAATCGACGGCGGCTTTCACATCCGCGTCCGATGCATTCGATCCGCCTTTCGGCGGCATCGCGCCCTTGCCGTGAAGCGCGTAGTTGTAGACGGTTTCCATCGGCTCTTTGAGGCGCGGCGCCCAGGCCGCCTTGTCGCCGAACTTCGGCGCGTTCAGTACGCCTGCCGCGTGACACGCCTGACACACCTGTTCGTAGAGCGCCTTGCCGGCTTGCGCGGCATCGGCGCTTTGGGCGCCAGCAGCCGGCGCCGATGCGGTCTGCGGCACTGAGGCCAGCGCAGCGAGGGCGGCTGCGGCCTGGGCGTTGTCGGTCGCGCCGGAAGCGGCGGCCGGCGCCGAAGCGGATGCGGCAGCCGATGCACCCGCCGCCGCGCCCGGTGCGGGTTGCGCCGGTTCCGCGAACTTTGCGCCGGCGTTGTTCGCCATGTAGACGACGGCGCGCGCGATCTCGAAGTCGCTGTAGTCGTCGGGACTGGCGCCGCCGCGCGGGGGCATCGCACCTTTGCCGTTGAGCGCGTTGTGCAGCAGCGTGTCGTAGCCTTCGCCGATACGCGGAGCCCATGCACCGGCATCGCCGAGCTTGGGTGCGCCAGCGGTGCCTGTCGCATGGCATGCGGAGCAGACGGCCTTGAACACTTCTTCGCCGGTTTTGTAGACGCGGGGGGCGTTGGCATCGCGGATATCGACTTTCGCGGCGGGCGCGATGCGCTCTTGCACGGAGGCGTCGATGTCGGTGCCCGCGCCGGTGCGCGTCGAGGTATCGACGTAGACGGCGAGCAGGATGATGATGGCGACCGGGATGCCGAACCCCGCGATGACTGCCGCGATGAGTTGGCCGGGTGTCCTGATCGGGGCTCCGTGGGGTGCTTCGCTCATGCTTGTCTCGTCTCCCGTTTTTTGATTGAGTCGGTTCAGACAGCGTGACGGCTACCGCTTCGCCCTGGCGTCGCCAGGGGCACGGTCGATTATAGACGGAACGTTTAACGGAAGGCGTCGGGGCGATGGAGCGCGTGGCGGGCGTTTACCCGCAGTTCATCGAAGCCCGATGTGGCGCTGAAACGCCCTGACATGGACGGATGCACGGAAAACAGGTATCCTCTCGGATTCGCATGGGTCTTGCTGTCGCCTTCCGGCACCCCGCAAGCAAGATTCTCAGCAGATGCGCCCGTAGCTCAATGGATAGAGTACTGCCCTCCGAAGGCAGGGGTTGCTGGTTCGATCCCAGCCGGGCGCGCCAACGATAATTTGCCTAGCAAGAGTCCACCCTTTCTATTCTTCAGGTATCGGTTTCGTGCCGGAAAGCGGTCTTCGCCTTTCAGGCGGTGACCTGGGGATTACTGAAGTGCCCACGCCGTTGCTGCTGTGTATCGGGAGCGCCCATCGCGCGAAACGACTTCGCCACAACGCGCGATGACTTTTTGCAATGTCCGCCTGCCGGAAGGGTAACATTTCGGCCTCTGCGACGACTCACCACACGAGCCTGACCGCTTCATGGCCATCAAGAAATCAGACCTCTACTCCTTCGTCTGGGCCTCTTGCGATGAACTGCGTGGCGGCATGGATGCCAGCCAGTACAAGGACTACTCCCTGTCCATGCTGTTCATCAAGTGCATCAGGGACAAATACGCCGGTAGCGACAATCTCGCGCCGCCGATGCTTATCCCAAACGGGGCCAGGTTCAAGGACATGATCGCGCTGAAGGGCAAGACCGATATCGGCGACAAAATCAATGCCCACCTCATTCAGCCGTTGATTGACGCGAAGCAAGGTCCTGTCCGACATGCAGGTCGACCTTCCCGCCCTAGAAGAACGACCCGCCAAAATGCGCGCCTTCGAGCAGGGCATGATGCAAGAGCTGGTAACCGGCAGAACCCTGCTGCTACCGACTGCCGACCAAGTCGAAGTGGCCGGCGACAAGCTGAAACCCAAAACCAAGACGCGTGAGGGACACGCCATGAGCGCCATCACACCGCATTACCGTAGCGTGCAGCAATTGCTGCAAAGTCAGTCCTTCTCCATCGACGAGTATCAGCGCGAGTACAAGTGGGAAAAGGAGAATATCGACGAACTGCTATCAGACCTACAAGCCAAGTTCTTCTCTCAGTACCAGGCAGGGGACGAGACTCCGGCAGTGAGCAGCTACGGTGAATACTTTCTCGGCTCCATCATCGTCAGCAAGCGCAACGGCAAAAATTATCTGATCGATGGCCAGCAGCGGGTGACTTCGCTTACGCTGCTGCTCATCTGCCTATACCGCGCGGCGGAAGCACGGGAGTTGCCGGTGTCGAAGACCATGGCGCCCCTGATCTTCAGCGACAACTTGGGCGAGCCCAAGTTCAACCTCGACATCCCCGAGCGCCTTCCAGTTATCCAGGCGCTGTTCCAGGGCTACGACTACAGCCCTGATGGCAAAGATGAGTCCATTCAAACGATGTACGCCCGTTACAGCGACATCGAGGCCAACGACCTGCTGGTCGATCTTGGCGACGCGCTGCCACACTTCATCTACTGGCTCCTCACGCGGGTGGGCTTGATCGAGATCGCCACTGACAACGACAACTACGCGTACGCGATCTTCGAAACCATGAATGATCGCGGCAAACCGCTCAGCCCGGTGGACATGCTCAAGGCCTACTTGCTGGCCCCGATCGAAGACCCGCAAGCCCGCATGCAGGCTAACCAGACTTGGAAGCACGAGGTTCTAGAGCTAATCTCGTGGGGCGGTAGCCACGAGCCCGAGCGCGACGCCAATTGCATCAAGGCTTGGCTACGCGCGCAATACGCCGACTCCACGCGCGAACGCAAGGCAGGCGCCGTGGACAAGGACTGGGAACTCATCGGATCAGTCTTTCACCGCTGGGTGCGCGATCACAGCGTGCAACTCGGCCTGGGCAAGGCACAAGCCAATCAGCATCTGATGGCCCAGAGCTTCCCGTTCTTCGCTAGAGCCTACCGGCGCGTTCTCGCCGCCAGCCGACACTACACGCCCGGTCTGGAGCCCATCTACTACAACGCTCACAACGATTTCACGTGGCAGGGCACGGTGCTGCTGGCGCCGCTCATCGAAACGGACGACGACGACACCGTGCGTCGGAAGCTAGCCGTGACGGCCACCTACCTTGACATCTGGCTGATGCGCCGTGTGGTGAACTACATCCGCGTCGGATACTCAAGTGTGTCGTATGCCATGTGGCTGCTATGCCGCGATATTCGTCGCAAACCTTTGTCGGAGTTGGTAGAGGCGCTGACTAAAAAGCTGGAAGAAGACGACGTAACGTTTGAGGGCAGCGTCGCCAGAGGCCGAACGGGCATTGATGGTCTAGGACTTAATCAATTCAGCCGTCGCTATATCGCTCACCTGTTGGCGCGCCTGACGGCCGCGACCGAGGCCGGCGCGGGCCGCACCGAGTCCTTCGACAAACTAGTCAGGCGGGATGTCAAGAATCCGTTCGACATCGAGCACATTTGGGCCGACGACTATGAGGCTGTGGCCGAGCACTTCGCAGACGAGCAGGAGTTCCAAGAGTGGCGGAACCACGTGGCTTCCCTCCTTTTGCTGCCTGCCGACGTGAACCGTAGTCTGCAAGACAAGTCATTCGCCGACAAGCGCCCGCACTACGCCAAGCAGAACTTCTACGCGGCAAGCTTGGACGCGAGCGCTTACCAGCACCAACCGAAGTTCCAGCAGTTTGCTGCAGAACATCAACTGCCATTCAGGGCCTTCGACACTTTCACGAAGGAGGAACAGCGGACCCGGCGCGAATTGGTAGTCGCATTGATCGAACATGTCTGGGCTCCTGAGCGTTTGCAGGAAGCCGCCTTATGACGCAGCGCCTTCATCCCGAACGCGTGAACCAAGAAACGAATCTGCGAAGCGGTGGCGACTGGAGGTCTGGGTTATGCCACTTCGGAGACCGGAAGAAGCGGACCGGCAACCGATGCATCGAATCCGCTTAGCTTCACGACAATCTGAAGGCGCGCGGCTCTTCAGACGTTCAATCTCTTAGGCGTTGCAGAAGCTGATGGCCGCTGCGGGATCTACCCCCTCAAGCCTCCACCCCCGTCCACTCCTGCTCCCGCAACTTCGCCCGCAGCCTCGCCACCGCCTGGCTATGCAGCTGGCAAACGCGCGACTCGCTGACTTCCATCACCGCGCCGATCTCGCGCAGATTCAACCCGCGCTCGTAATACAGACTCATCAAGAGCTTCTCGCGCTCCGGCAACCGATCGATCGCCTCGATCAGCGCCCCGCGCAAGCTCTCATCGAGCAGCGCCGACAGCGGGTCCGACCGATCCACGCAATACCGGTCCAGAAACGGCTCGTCATCCGCCGAACGATCGAAGTCTTCGTAATAGATCAACTGGCTGCCGTGCAAGTCCTGCAGCATCGATTGGTATTCGTCGAGCGGCAGCTTCATGTGCTCGGCGATCTCCACCTCGCTCGCCGAACGTCCGAGACTCTGCTCGACCTTGTGCACCGCCGATTCCACCTCGCGCGATGTCTTGCGCATGCTGCGCGGCAACCAGTCGTTCGCGCGCAACTCGTCGAGCATCGCGCCGCGGATGCGCTGGCTCGCATACGTCTCGAACTGCGCACCCTGATCTTCCTTGTAACGGCTCGCCGCATCCATCAGGCCGATCATGCCGGCCTGGATCAGATCGTCGAGATCCACGCTCGCCGGCATCTTGGCGACGAGCTGCAGTCCCAGCCGGCGAACGAGCGGCGCGTAGCGCGTCAACACGTCGGACTGCGAGAGTTTGCCTTGGGCGTTGTACATCTGGGTCACCTTTGTCTTGATCACATCGACGCCGTGCTGCTCAATGCATGGCCGGGAAACATCGGCGCCCTTCGCGCCACTTCCCGCCCGCCCTTGTCAGACTCGCCAACCAAAAACTGCACTTCGTTTCGAATTTCCGCATCGCCCGCAAGAAGCGCGGGACGCATCGGCCAGTGAAGAAGCTCCGCCGCAATCTGGCGATAGTCGCGCGCCGCAGCCGTTGCCGGAAACGCCTCCACCACCGAACGCGACAGCTCCCTCGCCCGAGTAATGCGCGCATCCTCGGACACATATCCCGCATGCACGAGCGACACAGCCAGATACCGGCTCGCGACGCCCGACAGGTTCTCGAACGCGACCGCTGCATCGGCCGGGTTCTGCACGTGATTGATCAGCACACGGAACTGGCCGATCGCATGCGCGTAGTGCAGACGCTTCATGCACGCATACGCCTCGGTGATCGCCGGCGCAGCCGCACGCGTGACGATCAGAAAGTCATGCGCCTGCGCCGCGAGCGACGACAACGCGCCATGCCGATCCAGTTGCGTATCGATCAGCACGATGTCCGCCGATCCGTCGAGCAGCGCGCGGCATTGCGCGGCGTCGTGGCTCACGCGCTCCTCGCGAGGCGCGGCGATCAGCGAAAAGCCGAGCGGCGAGCGCGTGACGACGTCCTGCAGCGCGTGGCGGCCGGACATCACCGCGCTCATCGCCTGCGATCCGCAAAGCCCAGCCATGCGGCTCACCGATGTTCCGTTCTGCCGCTCGTCGATGACGAGCACATCCTTGCCATGCACGGCGAGCGCCGCACCGAGATTCACCACCGCCGACGTGCAGCCGATGCCCGCCGGTCCGCCCGCGACCGCCACCACGCGCGAGCCTGCACGCGTCAGCAACCGTCTCAGGCCTTCAGCCTGGTCGAGCACGAGCTTATCCAAAGCGGACCTCATGGAGTTCGGCCGCGGCACGCGCGGACAATGCGGAAAGCAGCGCCGGCACTTCCTCGTCCTGCGGCACGAACGGCGAACCGTCGCGCGGAATGCAGAACGCGCTCTTGATCAGAAAACGCTTGGTCGCCACGTACAGGTTTTCCGGCACCTTCTGTCCGGTCGATACGTAATGCACCGGCAGCTTGTAGCGGATAACCGTGTCGAGCACGCCGCCCAGGTTCGTCGCTTCATCGAGCTTGGTCAGGATGCAGCCCGCGAGCGGCGGCTGATCGGCCGCGCTCTTGTACGCCTGCACGACTTCGTTCAGCGTGTCGCCGTGGCTCGTCGCGTTGAGCAGCAACAGGCGCTGCACCGGATGACCCGCGCCGCACAGCATCGAAATCTGGTCGGAGACGGTGCGATCGCGCTGGCTCATGCCGATGGTGTCGATCAGCACGATGTGCTTGTTGCGCAACTCCGACAGCGCCAGTTGCAGGTCGGCTGCGTCCTTCACCGCATGCACCGAGACGCCGAGAATCTTGCCGAAAATGCGCAGTTGCTCGTGCGCGCCGATCCGGTAGCTGTCCGTGGTCAGCAGCGCGACCTTGCTTGCGCCGAAGCGCATCACGCAGCGCGCGGCAAGCTTCGCGGTGGTCGTCGTCTTGCCGACGCCCGTCGGGCCCATCAGCGCGAACACGCCGCCACGTTCCATCAGCGCGTCTTCGCTCGCCATCACCGGCAGATTCGATTCGAGCACCTGCTGCACCCATTCCATCGCGTGCTCGGCGCTTTCCATCTCCGGCATGTTGTCGATGACCATGCGTACGAGCTGCGCGGAAAATCCGGCGGCGAACAGGCGCTTGGTCAGCACGGCGTTGCTCGGCGTGCGGCGCTGGCGATCGCCCCACAGCAGGCCGGAGAAGTGTTCTTCCATCATCGAGCGCATCGACGACAGTTCGTTCATCACCGTTTCGTTGACGACCTCTTCCATGCGGGCGCGGATCGCCTCGGTGACGACGGCCGCCGCGTTCGCGGGCAAGCCATCGAACGCACCCTCGGTCGATGCCGGCGATGCTTCCGCTTGCGGCGCGCTCGCGTTGATCTTTTGCGCGGCGCGGCGTGCGGCGACCTGCGCGGCTTCGCGGGCCCAGTCGGGGGTGTCGATCTTCGGCTGCGCCAGCTGGCGCAACGCGTGATTCGCCGTCTCGGTCTTGTCGACGCCTTGCGCTTTCGGCGGCACCGGCACGCCCAGGCCGCGCGCAATCGCCGACGATGCCGTCAACGGACGATTCGACGGCGTCGCCGCTTGTTCGGCGATGCGTCGCGCATGCTGGATCAGCCACGGGTTGGAATCGGCCATCGTGCGGGACGCTTCGTCGGCGGAAGATGCTGCTTCATCGTCCGCGTCGGTGTTCGCGCCGAAAACGGACGAGAACACGTCGCCGCTTGCATACGGATTCGGTGCGGCCTGCCTGGCGGCGGCTGCCTGCGCCAGCGCGGCGCGCGGCGTGGCGCTCGCGAACGTCGCGGGCACGGCCAGGTCTTGCGCATCCGGCGAGATCGACGCGATATCGCTATCCGCGACACTGACGATCTCGACGGAACCATCGTCCAGCGTACGGTTCGACAACACGACTGCATCGGGGCCGAGCGCTTCGCGAACCTGTCGCAGTGCGTCGCGGCTGTTCGCGCCAATGAATTTACGAATGTTCAAACTTGCCCCCGATGAGGAATGACTGCGATCTTTGCGAGGCGGGCGTCGCCGGATGTTTCGACGTGCCCGCTTTTCAGTGAAGCCATTATTGCGAAGAAGCCGCTTCGCCTATCGCTGGATAAAGGGTGTGAAAAAGGGGTATTTCGGCTGATGGACGGATCGGGGGTAAAGAATCGGCTTGCTGCGCCGTCCACGGCGTAAGCTAGAGGGCGCGCATCCGCCAACCAGAACAGACAGGAGACTTTTACGCATGGCGTCCGATGTTTCCCCCGCTTCCACTCAAACCACCGGCGCGCGGCTCGTCGTCGATGCGCTCGTGCATCACGGCGTCGAGCGCGTGTTCTGCGTGCCCGGCGAGAGCTTCCTCGCCGTGCTGGATTCGCTGCACGACGAAACGGACCAGATTCAGACCATCGTGTGCCGCCACGAGGCGGGCGCGGCGAACATGGCCGAAGCGGTCGGCAAGCTGACCGGCCGGCCGGGCGTCGCCATCGTGACGCGCGGGCCGGGAGCCACGCACGCCTCCATCGGCGTGCACACCGCGTATCAGGATTCCACGCCGATGATCCTGCTCATCGGCCAATGCGCGCGCGACCACATGGATCGCGAGGCGTTTCAGGAAATCGACTATCGGCGCATGTTCGGGCAGATGGCGAAATGGGTCGCGCAGATCGACGATCCGCGCCGCGTTCCCGAATACATGAGTCATGCGTTTCACGTCGCGACGGCGGGGCGTCCGGGGCCGGTCGTGCTCGCGCTGCCCGAGGACATGCTGACCGAAGCGTGCGATGCCGTACCCGCTGCGCCGCGTTATCAGCGTGTGGCGGCATCGCCTTCGCCGGCGCAGATGGAGCGGCTGCGCGACATGCTCGCCAATGCCGAGAAGCCGTTCGTGATCGCGGGCGGCAGCGGCTGGACGGAAGGCGCGACGCAAGACTTCGCGCGCTTCATCGAGCGATGGCAGTTGCCGGCCGGCTGCGCCTTCCGCTTTCAGGACACGCTCAACAACGAGCATCCGAACTATGCGGGCGATGTGGGCCTCGGCATCAATCCGGCGCTCGCTGCCCGCGTGCGCGAAGCCGATGTGCTCTTCGTGCTGGGTCCGCGCATGGGCGAATCGACGACGGGCGGCTACACGCTGCTCGATATCCCGAAGACGAAGCAGACGCTCATTCACGTGCATCAGGGCGCGGAGGAACTGGGGCGCGTGTATAGCGCGGACCTGGCCGTTGTATCGGGCATGCCGGAGATTGCGTCGATGCTCGCGGCGCTCGAGCCGCCTGCCGGGATCGCGTGGGCGGGATCGGCTGAAGCGGCACATGCCGCGTATCTGGAATGGCGCAAGCCCAGGCCGATGATCGGCGATGTCCAGCTCGGCGAAATCATGCGCGCGCTCGCCGAACGCCTCCCCGCCGATGCCATTCTCACGAACGGCGCGGGAAATTATGCGACGTGGCTGCATCGGCATTATTCGTATCGGCATTTCCGCTCGCAGGTCGCACCGACGAGCGGCGCGATGGGCTACGGCGTGCCGGCGGCCATCGCGGCGAAGTCGCTGTATCCGGACCGCACGGTAATCGCGTTCGCCGGCGACGGCTGCTTCATGATGGCGAGCCACGAAATCGCGACGGCGATGCAGTATCGGCTGGCCGTGATTTTCGTCGTCGTGAATAACGCGCAATACGGCACGATCCGGATGCATCAGGAGCGGCACTATCCGCATCGCGTGCACGGGACGGGGCTGACCAATCCGGATTTCGTCGCGTATGCGCGGGCGTTCGGCGCGCACGGCGAACGCGTCGAGACGACGGACCAGTTCATGCCCGCGTTCGATCGCGCCGTGGAATCAGGACTGCCTGCGGTCATCGAAATCCGCATTCCGCAAGACCAGAGCACGCCGGGCGCGACGCTCGAACAGATTCGTCAGCAAGGCAAGCGTTGATCGTCAGCTTTCGATTTGCTTGCGATTAACTCCCGGTGGCAGTAGAGTAATCCGCTCCAAACACTGGGAGTTAGCGATGCTTAAGATTCTTGCGGTTGCATTGGCGCTGGGCTTCTCTGGCGCGGCGTTGGCGAAAGCCGATTGCACGGCGCATCCGAAGGGCGAGTGGATGAAGGAGTCGGACGCCAAGGCCAGGATCGAGTCGCAGGGCTACAAGATCCGCAAGTTCAAGGTCGACGGCAACTGCTACGAGATCTACGGTCACGACAAGGACGGCAAGAAAGTCGAAATTTATTACGACACGAAAACGCTCGATGTCGTGAAGTCCGAAGTCGACTGAGCGAGCTGTCTTCCATGTCGATGCGCGTAAAGGTTTGGGACATCTGGGTCCGGCTCACGCACTGGACGGTGGCGGGCATCGTCGTGTGGAATCTGTTCGGGCCGACCGATGCCGCGCATCGGCTGCTGGGGTACATCGCGGCGGGGCTGGTTGTCGCGCGCATCGTGTGGGGTTTCATCGGCTCGGCGAATGCGCGTTTCTCGGCGTGGTGGCCGACGCGCGCGCGTCTGCGTGAATATCTGCGCTCGCTCGCGGCGGGCCGGCCGGTTCATCATCGATCGCATAATCCGCTCGGCGGGTTGATGGCGCTTTTTCTGTGGTTCCTGATCCTCGCGCTCGGCCTGTCGGGATGGCTCATGCGGCTGGATGTTTTCTGGGGCGAAGACTGGCCGCAGGAGATTCATACCTGGCTTTCGCTCGTCATCGAAATCTTCGCCTGCGTGCATATCGCCGCTGCCGTGCTGATGACCGTCTGGACACGCGAGGAGCTTATTCGTGCGATGGTGACGGGGTATAAGCGGGTCGATAAGCCGGTGGAATAGGTGCAGCTTCCGATGGGCCTCGGCTATCGAAAGGACCGTTCGCCAGCAAGATTCGAGCGGCAAACTAAATGCAAAACGGCCCGGCCGCCAATCGCGAACCGAGCCGTTTCAAGCAGGCTGAACGCCTAAGCCTTACTTCCCGCCCACGCTCTGCAGCGTCGTCCACTTGCCGCCGACGACCTTGTACAGCGTAATCCCGCCGTTCTTCAGATCGCCCTTCGCGTCATACGACAGATGCTTCGCCGTCACGCCCTGCATGTCGGTCTTCGCAAGCAGCGGCAGATACTTGGCCGGGTCCGTCGAGTTGGCCGCCTTCATCGCGCTGAACATGGCCATCGCGCCATCATAGGCGTACGGCGAGTATGTCTGCACTTCTTCGTTGAAGCGCTTCTTGTACTTCGCTTCGTATGCCGCGCCACCCGGCATTTCGTTCATCGGCAAACCAGCCAGCGAAGCCACCGTGCCGTCGGCCGCATCGCCCGCGATCTTCAGGAACGTGTCCGTCTTCACCATTTCGCCCGCCATCAGCGGCGCGCGGAAGCCCAGCGTCTTCATCTGCTTGGCCATCGGGCCGGCTTGCGAATCGGCGCCGCCGTAATAGACGAGGTCCGGGTTCGCCGCCTTGATCTTGGTCAGAATCGCCTTGAAGTCGACGGCCTTGTCGTTCGTGAACTCGCGATCGACGATCGTGCCGCCCGCCGCCTTCGCCGCCTTCTCGAACTGGTCGGCGAGGCCCTGGCCGTAAGCCGTGCGGTCATCGACGATAGCGATCTTCTTGACCTTCAGGTTCTTCACCGCGAACTCGCCCGCGACCGAACCCTGCTGCGTGTCGGACGTCATCATGCGGAACGTGGTCTTGAAGCCCTGCGTCGTGTATTCCGGCGCGGTCGCCATCGCGATCTGCGGAATGCCCGCGTTCGCGTAGATGCGCGAAGCCGGAATCGTCGTGCCCGAGTTGAAGTGGCCGAGCATGCCCTTGATGCCGTCGTCGACCAGCTTCTGCGCGACAGTCGTACCCGTGCGCGGGTCGGCCTGATCGTCCGCCGAATCCAGCACGATGCGAACCGGCTTGCCGCCGATCACCGGCTTCGTCGCGTTGAACTCTTCGACGGCCAGCGTGATGCCGTTCTGGAAGTCCTTGCCGTAGTGCGCTTGCGCGCCGGTCATCGGACCCGCGAAACCGACCTTCACATCCTCGACTTGCTGTGCAACCGCGGTCCCCGCCAGCGACAGGCCAGCGAGCGTCAGGGCTGCTGCCAGCTTGTTCATCGTGTACTTCATAGCTTCTCCTAGTACCAGTGTGGATGGCAGCTTGTGCCGGGATCGCCGTGCCGGCTGCCGTTTGTTTGAATTTGTTGAACCGAGCGCCGCGAACGTCTCAACCGATCGTCATCAAATTCGCATTGCCGCCCGCCGCCGCCGTGTTCACGCTCACCGAGCGTTCCGTCAACAGACGTTCGAGCGCATAGTCTTCGCCGTCGTGGCCAGCGTCGGCGAAGGTGCCCGCCGCCACGCCCTGCACCGATACGATCGGTCCCGGACGCTTGGCGATTTCCTTCACGAGCGACAGCAGTTCATCGCTATCACCTTCGAACAACACGGCGTCGAAGCCCGCTGCGGAATCCTTGCTCACCGCCGCATGGGCCTTCAGCGACGCCGGCAACGACGCCACCAGCTGCTCGCCCGCCGACCCCGCGAAAAGCGCCTTGTTGCCCGTCGCCAGCGCGGCGGCAAACTGCGCGCGCGCGCCGCTTTCCGTCGATGCCACGCACAGCACCGTGCCCCGCGCGCTCAACGTGTACGTATTGCGCTCGCCGGTCGGGCCGGCCAGCACCGCCGTCGCGCCCGCCAGCACATGCTGCAGATAGCCGTCACAGCGTGCGGCCGTCTGCGGATCGCGCTCGCCGATCGCCCAGTCGCGCAGTGCGGTCAGCGCAGCGGCGGGCGTGTCGCCGGATGCGATTTCATCGACGACGAGCGTGCTCGCCAGCGACTTCGGCAAGCCGGTCGGACGCTTCGCCAGCAGGCGCTGCAGATACAGCGCACCGCCCGCTTTCGGACCCGTACCCGAGAGACCTTCGCCGCCGAACGGCTGCACGCCGACCACCGCGCCGATCACGTTGCGGTTCACGTAGATGTTGCCCACGTGCGCGCGCGAGATGACATGCGCGATGGTTTCGTCGATGCGCGTATGGATGCCGAGCGTCAGGCCGTAACCCGTCGTACGAATTTGGTCGAGCAGTTTATCAAGAGACGCGCGGCGATAACGCACCACATGCAGCACCGGTCCGAAAACCTCGCGCTTCAATTCGTCGATGCTTTCCAGTTCGATCAGCGTCGGCGGCACGAACGTGCCTTGCGCGCAGCCTTCGGGCAGCGGCAGTTGCACGACCTTGCGGCCCTTCTCGCGCATCGATGCGATGTGCGCGTCGATGCTGCGCTTCGCGTCTTTATCGATGACCGGGCCGACATCCACCGACAGCCGGTCCGGATTGCCCACCGCGAGTTGCTTCATCGCGCCGGTGAGCATTTCGAGCGTGCGATCGGCGACATCGTCCTGCAGGCACAGAACGCGCAGCGCCGAGCAGCGTTGACCGGCGGAATCGAACGATGACTGCATCACGTCGGCGACGACCTGTTCCGCGAGCGCCGACGAATCGACGATCATCGCGTTCTGGCCACCGGTTTCGGCGATCAGCGGAATCGGGCGGCCTTCCGAATCGAGCCGCTCCGACAGCGTCTTGTTGATGAGGCGCGCGACTTCCGTCGAGCCGGTGAACATGACGGCGCGCGTGCGCGCATCGGCGACGAGCGCCGCGCCCACGGTTTCGCCATCGCCCGGCAGCAGTTGCACGGCGCCCGCCGGCACGCCGGCTTTGCGCAAGATGCGCACCGCTTGCGCGGCGATCAGCGGCGTCTGTTCCGCAGGCTTCGCGAGCACGGGATTGCCGGCTGCGAGCGCCGCCGCGACCTGACCCGTGAAAATCGCCAGCGGGAAGTTCCACGGGCTGATGCAGACCACCGGACCCAGCGGACGATGCGTATCGTTCGAAAACTCCGCGCGGATTTGCGACGCGTAATACCGCAGGAAATCGACGGCTTCGCGTATCTCCGCAATCGCGTTCGGCAGCGACTTGCCGGCCTCGCGGATGATGAGGCCCATCAGCGTGTGCATTTGCGCTTCGAGCAGATCGGCGGCGCGCGAGAGGCAGTCGGCGCGATCGTCGACGGGCGTCGCCTGCCAGATCGGTGCGGCGGCCATCGCGTTCGCGAGCGCGGCGCTCACCTGTTCCGACGACGCTTCGACCACGGTGCCGACCACATCGCGGTGATCGGCCGGATTGCGGATATCGCGCGCAACGCCGTCGGCGAGCGAACCGCCTTCGAGCATCGGCGCGGCCTGCCACGGATGATTGCCGCTCGCGAGCAACGCCGACGACAGCGACGCCAGCCGATGCTCATTCGACAGATCGAGGCCCATCGAGTTGAGGCGCTCGTTGCCGTAAAGCTGGCGCGGCAGCGGAATCTTCGCGTGCGGCGCGCCGAGCGGAACGATCTTCTGCGCTTCTTCGATCGGGTCCTGCACGAGATCCTTCACCGGCACGGATTCATCCGCGATGCGGTTCACGAACGACGTGTTCGCGCCGTTCTCGAGCAGACGGCGCACGAGATAAGCGAGCAGCGTTTCGTGCGTGCCGACCGGCGCATACACACGGCACGGACGGTTCAGCTTGTCGCGGCCGGTGACTTCTTCGTAGAGCGGCTCGCCCATGCCGTGCAGGCACTGGAATTCGTACTGGCCGGGGTAATAATTCTGGCCCGCCAGGTGATAGATGGCCGACAGCGTGTACGCGTTGTGCGTCGCGAATTGCGGATAGACGGCATCGGGCGCCGCGAGCAGCTTCTTCGCGCACGCGAGGTACGAAATGTCCGTGTAGATCTTGCGCGTGTACACCGGATAGCCTTCGAGGCCGTCTACTTGCGCGCGCTTGATTTCCGTATCCCAGTACGCGCCTTTCACGAGGCGAATCATCAAACGATGACGGCTGCGGCGCGCGAGATCGATCAGATAGTCGATCACGAACGGGCAACGCTTCTGATACCCCTGCACCACGAAGCCGATGCCGTTCCAGCCCGCGAGTTCGGGATCGAAGCACAGCGCTTCGAGCAGATCCAGCGACAACTCGAGACGGTCGGCTTCTTCTGCGTCGATATTCAGCCCGATGTCATAACGGCGCGCGAGCTGCGCCAGCGCGCGCACGCGCGGCAGCAGTTCGGTCATCGTGCGCTCTTGTTGCGAGCGCGAATAGCGCGGATGCAGCGCGGAAAGCTTGATGGAGATGCCGGGACCTTCGTAGATGCCGCGCCCGCCCGCCGCCTTGCCGATGGCGTGAATCGCCTGCTCGTAGGATGCGTAGTAGCGTTGTGCGTCTTCCTCGGTCGTCGCGGCTTCGCCGAGCATGTCGTACGAGTAGCGGAAACCGCGCGCTTCGAACTTGCGGCTGTTCGCGAGCGCTTCGGAGATCGTCTCGCCGGTGACGAACTGCTCGCCCATCAGGCGCATCGCCATGTCGACGCCCTTGCGGATCAGCGGTTCGCCGCCCTTGCCGATCATCCGCGTCAGCGCCGACGATAGACCCGCTTCGCTGTTCGTCGTGACGAGCTTGCCGGTGATCATCAGGCCCCACGTCGCGGCGTTCACGAAGAGCGACGGCGCCTGGCCCATATGCGAGCGCCAGTCGCCCTTGCTGATCTTGTCGCGGATCAGCGCGTCGCGCGTGGCGCGATCGGGGATGCGCAACAGCGCTTCGGCGAGGCACATCAGCGCGACGCCTTCCTGGCTCGACAGCGAGAACTCGTGGATCAGCCCTTCGACGCCGCCGCCGGTGCTCTTTGCGCGCAGCGCTTCGACGAGCTTTGTCGCGAGCTTCTCCGTATCCGCGGCGACGGTCGCGGGCAAGCGCGCCTGGCCGATGAGAAACGGCACGCACTCCGGCTCCGGCCGCCGATACGCTGCGGTAATCGCAGCGCGCAGCACCGATTGCGGCTGCACGTTCTGCGCGAAGTCGAGGAACGGATGCGGTGCGCCGTCTTCGTCGGTGTCGACAGACGCGGCGTCGGTCATATCCGACGCGCCATTCGCGCCCGACAGTTCCGGCGGAAGCTGGCCGTGCTCGATACGTTCGAGATAAGCGAAGATCGCCTGCTTGATGAGCCAGTGCGGGGTGCGTTCCAGTCGCGTGGCGGCGTCTTTCAGCCGGGACCGCAGCAAATCGTCGACTTTGACGCCAAGGGTTGTGCTCGCCATATTTCCTTCGTTTGCCGGTCGTGCCTACCCGGCGAAAGACCAAAAAGTTGGCGAATCGTACCCCGCTGATATAAAAGGTGCAACCGACGTTTTCCGCAGGGTTGCACCACCGTCAAACCCTTTAGCGACAAGGCTCCGCACGGTGCAGCGCGTCGTTGGCGGATGGCGGATTATGCCTAGTACTTTCCCTAACTCAAGTTTTTTGGGACAAAGCCCTAAGTAAATGCATCCCCGCAGCCGATATAAAGGCCGAGGCCCGCCGACGGCGCGGCTAACGGCTTACGGGGAGAAGAGCAGCATGAGCACTTGGATGTGGATTGTCGGCGTCTGGATCGTATTTGCGGCCTGCGTCGTGTTGTTCGTGCGCGGTGCGTCGGCGCGCACGGATGCCGTCGAAGAATCGCGCGACGAGGTTGCGCCCGCGCCCGCCGACCGGTCGCGCGTCAAGCAAGTCTGACCGCGCTCAAACGTCGAGCGGATCGACTTCGACGTTCCAGCGCAATACGCCCTTGAGCGCGCGCAGCACCGGCTGCCACGCGCGCAACGCGGACTGCAGCGCGGCGCGCGACCCGCTCTCCAGCAGCAGTTGCGCGCGATGCACGTTGAACACCTTCACGATGGTGAGCGGCACCGGATCGTAGACCGTCACGCGATCGGCACCCGGCAAGGACGCGAACGCCGCTGCGGCTTCCGCCAGGAACGCGATGGCCGCTTCCAGCGTGCGGCCTTCGGCGCGCAGCATCGCCTGATAGACGAACGGAGGCAACCGCGCGTCGCGCCGCTCCGCGAGCGTCGCATTGGCGAAGCCCACGTAATCCTGCCGCGATAACGCCATATAAAGCGCGTGGCGCGGATAGCGCGTCTGAATCAGCACTTCGCCCGGCAGACCGGCGCGGCCTGCGCGTCCGCTCACCTGCGTCAGCTGCGCGAAAAGCCGCTCGCTCGCGCGGAAATCGTGCGAAAAGAGTGCGGTATCGGCATTCAGGACGCCGACGAGCGTCACGCGGCGAAAGTCGTGGCCTTTCGCGATCATCTGGGTGCCGACGAGGATATCGACTTCACCGGCGTGGACATCCGAAAAGAGTGCTTGTGCGCTGCCCTTGCGGCGCGTGCTGTCCGCGTCGATGCGCAACACGCGCGCGCCCGGCACGACGCTCGCGAGCGTCTCCTCGACGCGCTGCGTGCCGCGTCCCATCGGTGCAATGTCGATATTGCCGCACTCCGGACACGACTTCGGAATGCGCGATTCCCAACCGCAATGGTGACAGCGCAGCGCGCGCTCCGGCTTGTGAAGCACGGCGTAGGCGCTGCAGCGCGGACAGCCCGCGACCCAGCCGCACGCCTCGCACGAAAGAATGGGCGCGTAGCCACGGCGGTTGAGGAAGACAAGACTTTGTTCGCCTCGCTCGAGCCGCGACTTCAATGCGGC
Source organism: Caballeronia sp. LZ016 (assembly GCF_031450805.1). Lineage (NCBI taxonomy): Bacteria > Pseudomonadati > Pseudomonadota > Betaproteobacteria > Burkholderiales > Burkholderiaceae > Caballeronia > Caballeronia sp. LZ016. Next base: position 916,893 of record NZ_JARTVY010000001.1, on the reverse strand, counting down.
GATGAGCGGCCCCGACAACCCTTCGACTGAAGCGCGGCCGCGCCGGCGCTCTTCTTCGAGATCGATGAGCCGCACGGCCGGCAACGCAGCCTCTGCGACGGCGCGGCGCGTGAGCGTCAGGCGCGTGTAGCGCCCCTGCTCGGCCTGCCACCACGTTTCGAGCGATGGCGTCGCGGAGCCCAGCACGACCGGAATACCCAGTTGCTTCGCGCGATAAACCGCCAGATCGCGCGCGGAATAGCGCAGCCCCTCTTGCTGCTTGTACGCGGGATCGTGCTCTTCATCGACGACGATCATCGCGAGCTTCGGCGCCGACGCGAGAATCGCGAGCCGCGTGCCGAGCACGATTCGCGCGTTGCCCGTATGCGCCGCCAGCCAGTTTCGCGCACGCTCGCCTTCGGCAAGGCCGCTGTGCATCGTCACGATGGAACCTGCCGTCAACGCGGCGAAGCGCGACCGGAATGCGGCTTCGAACTGCGGCGTCAGGTTGATTTCCGGCACGAGGACGAGCGCCTGCGCGTCGGGCCGCGCGACGAGCAGTTCGGCGAGTGCGTGGAGATAGACCTCCGTCTTGCCGCTGCCCGTTACGCCATGCAGCAGGAACGGCGCGAAGCCCTGCGCGCCGGCGATGGCTTCGACCGCTTCGCGCTGTTCGTCGGTGAGGCGCGGAAGCTGCACCGCGCCCGTCGGAGAGGGTTGCGATGGCGAGGGTTCGGGCGCTGCGTGTTCGATCCAGCCTCGTGCAAGCCAGTCGTCGAAGATGGCGGCGGCTTTCGGATGCAGCGCGCGGGCATCGGAAAGCGCGAGCGGATCTTCTGCTGTCAGCGCGTCGGCGAGACGGCGAATCGCGGTTGCGCGCGGCGGCAACGCGTCATGCATCTCCGCGCGGCCAGACGGCAGCAGAGCGAAGCGCGGTTCGACCGTCAGAAGCCGCTCCCAGCGCGACGCATCGCGCAATGCTTGCGGGAGTGCGGGCAACGCCACTTCGCCGAGGCCGCGCTGGTAGTAATCCGCAGCGAAAGCGGTCAGCGCGATCCATTGCATCGACAGCGGCGGACAGCCCGTGCATAGCTTGCTCACGTCTCGCAATTTGCTGGCAGGGACATCGGTCGCCGATGTGATCTCGCAGATCAGGCCGACCACCTCGCGCCGTCCGAAGGGCACGAGCACGAGCATGCCGGGGGCCGGCGGGTCGGGCAGCGAGTAGCGATAGTCGAACAGCACGGGCATCGGCTGATCGATGGCGACGCGCACGAACAGGTCGGTCATCGCCCGGCGCGCTCGTCAGCAGCGGTGGTGGCGCAATCCCACGGCGCGACAAGCCGTGCCACGGAGAAGTTGAAGTGAAACGTCAAAAGCGCCCGTAAGTGAGCGATTTTTTTTGGATTTCCGGTGCTTTCCACAGGGCTGTGGATAACTTTGTTGAGAAGTCCGCCTTGCGTCGCCGGGAGGAATGTCACGGATCGCTTATGTGCGCTTGCCCACATTTCGGACAAAGCTGACTAAAGTTGTTGAGAAACAGGCACTTGCATCAGAAATAGAGGCACTTTATGGCTTGCACCGGCCCATATGTCTGATGGCGCGACGCAACGAACAAAATGTGCATAAGTCGATCTTGACATCCCGGCGCACCGCGAAGGGCGGGCGATCCGGATGACGCTGCACCGCAGCATCGCCCGTTGGGAGTTACGCGGCGCGCACTTTGCGGCTGTACTGATGAACTTCATCGACCAGTTCGGCGACGTGTTCGGGCGGCGTGAACTGCGAAATGCCGTGGCCGAGGTTAAAGACGTGGCCCGGAAAATTCCCGAAGCTGTCGAGCACGCCGCGCGCTTCGGCCCGAATCGCCTCGGGCGGCGCGAAGAGTACGGACGGATCGATGTTGCCCTGAAGCGCCACGCGGCCGCCCACGCGCTCCCGTGCGACGCCGAGGTTCGTCGTCCAGTCGAGACCGACTGCGTCCACGCCCGTTGCGGCGATTTCTTCCAGCCACAATCCGCCGCCCTTCGTGAACGTGATGACCGGTACGCGTGCGCCGTCGTGCTCGCGCTTCAGTCCCGCGACGACCTTCGCGATGTAGTCGAGCGAAAAGCGCTGATAAGCGCCATCGGCGAGCGCACCGCCCCAGGTGTCGAAGATCATCACGGATTGCGCGCCCGCTTCGATCTGGGCGTTCAGATACGCGGTCACGGCACGCGCGTTCACGTCCAGGATGCGATGCATCAGGTCGGGACGCGCATAAGCCATCGACTTGACAGTGCGATGGTCGTCCGAGCCGCCGCCCTCGACCATATAGCAGGCGAGCGTCCACGGACTGCCGGAGAAGCCGATGAGCGGGACTTTCTGACGGCCCTGCGCGTCCGTCAGCGCGCGGCGAATCTGACTCACGGCGTCGGTTACGTAGCGCAGCGTCGCGTCGATATCCGGCACCGCGAGGCGCTTCACGTCGTCTTCCGTGCGTACGGTGCGCTCGAAGCGCGGGCCTTCGCCCTGCACGAAGTTGAGCCCGAGGCCCATCGCGTCGGGAACCGTCAGGATGTCCGAGAAGAGGATGGCGGCGTCGAGCGGAAAGCGTTCGAGCGGTTGCAGCGTGACTTCCGTCGCGAAATCCGGATTCTTCGCGAGGCCGAGAAAACTGCCGGCTCGCGCGCGCGTCGCGTTGTATTCGGGCAGGTAGCGGCCCGCCTGGCGCATCAGCCAGATCGGCGTGTAGTCGGTCGGCTGGCGCAGCAGCGCACGCAGGAAGGTGTCGTTGAGAAGAGTCTGTGCCACGTCGCTCGGTGCTGAAGCCAGAAGAGAATCGTCCATTCTACCGGAGCGGCTGCACGTTTTCGCAGCAGCGCGGCGGCAAATCCGCACGGCCGCGCGTCTTTTCAAGATGATGTTCAGACGACCGCGTGCTCGCTATCATCGATGCCGCCTCATCGCCACAACAACAATCAGGAGCATCGATGAAACGCACGTCCTTCAGTCTCGCCACGTGTGCAGTCGCGTGGTCGGTTTTCGCATCGGGCGTCGCGTGCGCCCAGACGGTTCAGGCCGGCAGCGTCGCGCAAATCGCACCCGCGCCCGCGCCCGCTTCCTCGCGGCTCGATGAGGTTCTCGCGCGCCACACGCTGCGCGTCTGCACGACGGGCGACTACAAGCCGTATTCGTTCCTCAAGCCGGACGGGCAGTTCGAAGGCATCGACATCGATCTGGCGGACAGCCTCGCAAAGTCGCTGGGCGCGAGGGCCGAGTACGTGAAGACATCGTGGTCGAATCTGATGAACGATTTCATCGCGAAATGCGATATCGCCGTGGGCGGCGTATCGACGACGCTGGACCGCCAGAAGCGCGCGTTCTTCACCGCGCCGTACATGGAGGACGGCAAGACACCGATCGTGCGTTGCGCCGACGTCGACAAGTATCAGACCGTCGCCGCAATCGACCAGCCGGGCGTGCGCACGATCGTCAATCCCGGGGGCACGAACGAGCGCTTCGCGAAGCAATACTTCTCGCACTCGCAGTTGATCGAGTATCCGGACAACGTGACGATCTTCAAGCAGATCCTCGACGGCCACGCCGATGTCATGGTCACCGACGCCTCCGAAACGCTGCTGCAACAAAAGCTCAATCCCGGTCTGTGCTCGGTGCATCCCGACAAGCCGTTTCAGTTCGGCGAGAAGGCGTATCTGCTGCCGCGCGGGGACGTCGCATGGCAGCAGTACGTCGATCAATGGCTGCATCTGACGCGTTCGACCGGCGAGTTTCAGACGGTCGTCGACAAGTGGCTCAAGTAGGCGTCTATCGCCCGGCGCGCAGCAACTCGCCAGCGCGCTCGCCGATCTTCCGCAGCCAGCCTTGCGCGGCCTCGGACTGCGTATGCAGGCGCGCGAAGCCGTGCGTCATGTCGGTGGCGTCGATCAGTTCGACGCGACCGCCGTTGGTTTCGAGAAAGCGCTTGAGCTCGAAGGCGTCGTCGTACAGCGGATCGTAGGCAGCGGCCACGATCAGCGCGCGCGCTGGCGTGCGCTCGAACGGCTCGGCCAGCGGAAAAGCGCGGACGTCGTGGTCGCCGGGGTTGACGCCGGACAGGAATTGCGTCCAGTACCACTTCATCTCGTCGTTCGTCAGCCCGGGGCCATTCGCATTGGCGATACAGCTCGCACTCTCGAATTGCCGGCGCATGACCGGGTAAAGCAGCAGTTGCAAGCCGACGAGGCCCGCCACGCGCTCGTTCGCGCCACGCGCCGCAACGACCGCCAGATGCGCCCCCGCGCTGTCGCCGCCGACGCCCAGCCGATCCGTCGCGAAGCCGAGGCGCGAGCGATGTTCCGCGAACCAGATCAGGGTGTCGAGGGCGTCGTCGCAAGGCGCGGGGAACGGGTGCTCGGGCGCGAGGCGGTAGTCCACGCTCGCGACGGCGCACTGTGCGTCGAGCGCAAGCCGCGCGACGAGCGCGTCGTGGGTGTCGATATCGCCGACGACCCAGCCGCCGCCGTGAAAATAGACGAGCAGCGGCAACGGGCCGGCCGTCCCGCGCGGCTTATATATGCGCGCGTTGAGCGTCCGTTCTTGCAAAACAATGTCAATGTCCTCGACGGTCACAGCGTCGCCGCGTTCTCGCGCATACGCTTGCGCGACGGCCTTGAACCGCTGACGTACCGCGGGTGCGTCGGCGTCCGGTGCGAGCGGCGGAAACGTTTCGGCGACTTCGCGGTAATAGCGGAGCAAAGCTGCATCAATGGTCATGCGAGTCTCCAACAATTGGTTATGTGAATCGAACGAGTGTGTAGGCGTTTTCTAATCGATTTCTTCCGTCCGCACGTGCTATTTTTCTGACGATTACGTATTTGGCCGCCGCGTCAAAAAGCGGTATTTTGACGCTTGCGCGCGGCGACAGAATAAATCGGCTGAATAACCAACAATATTTGCAAGACAAAAGGCGGATTCACGCGAGATTGTTTATCGGCGCCTTGACGGGCGCGGGTTACAACCTGAAACACTTTGTTACGGCGATCCCGATTCAATTCGCCCACAATCTGTTCAAACGGTTTCAACACGGATGGATTCGAGCGCGCAGTGCAAATACCGCGCGTTTCGGTGGTCGACTTAGGTCGAAACTCTTCCAGGGACATCGGTGTTGGGATCGTTCTTCGATTTGTGAAATGAAATCGAAGTCTCCCACAGTTGGTCTCCTCGCGCTAACCCCGTAGCGTGTGGTTTTTAGCGGGCTCCAGGCCCGCTTTTTTTTCGCCTGAACAAACGTTTGCGCTGGTCGCACGGACGTTTGTCCCATGACAGAAGGGAGCGCCATGCGCTCCCTCTGTCTTTTCCGCTCCCTTTGACTGACCTGCGCGGTCCGGCTTATGCGGTTTTCGATTCGGCGAGTTTGAGTTCGTCGATCATCCGCGCACGCATCACGAACTTCTGCGCTTTCCCGGTGACGGTCATCGGCAGTTCATCGACAAAGCGGATATAACGCGGAATCTTGTAATGGGCGATTTGTCCTTGGCAAAACGCGCGAATATCGTCTTCGCTCGCCACTTCGCCGGGACGCACCACGACCCACGCGCATACTTCCTCGCCATACTTTTCGTCCGGCACGCCGAATACCTGCACCGACTGAATCTTCGGATGACGAAATAGAAATTCCTCGATTTCGCGCGGATACACGTTCTCCCCGCCGCGTATGACCATGTCCTTCAGGCGGCCGACAATGTTGCAGTAGCCTTCGGCGTCGATCGTCGCGAGATCGCCGGTATGCATCCATCCGTCGATGATCGCTTCGCGCGTCTTTTCGTCGTCGCCCCAATAGCCTCTCATCACGGAATAACCGCGCGTGCAAAGCTCGCCCGTTTCGCCGACCGGCACGATTTCGCCGAGCGGATCGACAATCTTCACTTCGAGATGCGGCTGAATGCGGCCGACGGTCGTCGTGCGCTTGTCGAGCGGGTCCGTGGTCGAGCTCTGGAACGATACGGGACTCGTTTCCGTCATCCCGTAGGCGATGGTGATTTCGGCGAGATGCATCGTCGAAACGACGCGCTTCATGGTCTCGATCGGACACGGCGAGCCGGCCATGATGCCCGTTCGCAGGCGACTCAGATCGTATTTCGCGAAGTCCGGGTGGTCCAGTTCCGCGATGAACATCGTCGGCACGCCATGCAGCGCCGTGCAACGCTCTTCGTGGACAGCGGCGAGCGTCGCGGCGGGATCGAAGGCCTCGCCGGGAAATATCATCGCCGCGCCCGTTGAGACGCACGCCAGCACCGCTAGCACCATGCCGAAGCAGTGATACAGCGGCACCGGGATGCACAGCGAATCCGCTTCGGTGAGCCGCATCGCCATCGCGATGTATCGCGCGTTGTTGACGATGTTGCGATGCGTGAGCGTCGCGCCCTTCGGATTGCCGGTCGTGCCGCTCGTGAACTGGATGTTGATCGCGTCGTCCGGCCGGAGCGTCGCTTCGAGTGCGTCGAGGTGCGCGGGATCGAGGGCGGCGCGTCCCCGGTGCATCACGTCGTCAAAGTTAAGCATGCCCGGCGTCGCGGTGGCGCCCATGCGGATCACGGCGCGCAGCTCGGGCAACCGGGCCGCTTGCAGCGCCTTGGGCTCGGCATCGGCGAGCTCGGGTGCGAGCGTCTGCAACATCTCAAGATACTTCGACGACTTGAATTGCTCCGCTGCCACAATGGCTTTACAGCCGACCTTGTTCAGCGCGTACTCGAGTTCCGCCAACCGGTACGCCGGATTGATGTTGACGAGCACAGCGCCCATGCGCGCCGTTGCGAATTGGGTCAGCAGCCATTCCACGCGATTCGGCGACCAGATGCCGACCCGGTCGCCCGCCTTCAGCCCGAGCGCGAGCAGGCCGCTTGCGAGCACATCGACTTCATGCGCGAACTCGCGCCACGTCCAGCGGATGCTTTGCTCGCGGAAAACGACAGCCGGCCGGTCCGGAAAACGCCCGACTGTTTCATGAAGGAAGCGCGATACGGTCGCATCGCTCAAGGGGATATCGGTTGCGCCGCGGACATAGGAAAGCCCGTCGCGCGGTTCGATCTGCGCGCCGGCCTGCGTCGGTTGTGTTGCCATCGATGGTCTCCGCCCGAATGAAGGCTGACTGGAAGGCCATTGTGCCCGCCGGTCGCGCGCGGGGGCATTGAGTGTTACCCGCAGCGCTTCGTGCCGTCGCATCGGGCGCGCGCATAAAAAAAGCAGCCCGAAGGCTGCTTTCTCTGACCGCTCGTGAAGCGTCGTTGCTTAGTGCTTCGCGTGCACCTTGCGCAGACGCTGGATTGCCGCGAGTTGGGCAGCCGCATACGCCAGTTCCGCTTGCGCGGTGGCGTATTCGAGTTCCGAGGTGTTGTTTTGCAACGCTTCCTCGGCGCGCTTCTTCGCTTGCTCGGCCTTCGCTTCGTCGAGATCGGCGCCGCGGATGGCGGTATCGGCGAGCACGGTCACGATGCCCGGCTGGACTTCGAGAATCCCGCCGGCCACGAACACGAACTCTTCCGAGCCGTCTTCCGCCTCGATGCGCACGGCGCCCGGACGAATGCGCGTGATGAGCGGCGTGTGACCCGGCAGAATGCCGAGCTCACCCGATTCGCCCGGCAGCGCGACGAACTTCGCCTGGCCCGAGAAGATCTGCTCTTCCGCGCTGACGACGTCTACTTTGATGGTTGCCATTTATGTCGACTCCTGTCGTCGGTTTCAATCGAGGACGCCGATGCGTGACATCGGCGTCCGCCTGACGAACCCGACCTTACTGGATCTTCTTGGCCTTTTCGAAGGCTTCGTCGATCGTGCCGACCATGTAGAACGCCTGCTCCGGCAGATGATCGCACTCGCCTTCGACGATCATCTTGAAGCCGCGGATGGTTTCCTTCAGCGGCACGTACTTGCCCGGCGAACCCGTGAACACTTCAGCAACGTGGAACGGCTGCGACAGGAAACGCTGGATCTTACGAGCGCGCGCGACCGACAGCTTGTCTTCCGGCGACAGTTCGTCCATGCCCAGAATCGCGATGATGTCGCGCAGTTCCTTGTAGCGCTGCAGCGTCTGCTGAACGCCGCGCGTGATCGAGTAGTGCTCTTCGCCGATCACGTTCGGGTCGATCTGACGCGAGGTCGAATCGAGCGGATCCACGGCGGGGTAGATACCGAGCGAAGCGATGTCACGCGACAACACGACAGTTGCGTCCAGGTGGCCGAAGGTCGTAGCCGGCGACGGGTCGGTCAAGTCGTCCGCAGGGACGTACACGGCCTGAACCGACGTGATGGAGCCGGTCTTCGTCGACGTGATGCGCTCTTGCAGCTTGCCCATTTCTTCAGCCAGCGTCGGCTGATAGCCCACTGCCGAAGGCATACGGCCGAGCAGTGCGGACACTTCCGTACCCGCCAGCGTGAAACGATAGATGTTGTCAACGAAGAACAGCACGTCGAGACCTTCGTCACGGAAGTGCTCGGCCATCGTCAGACCGGTCAGCGCGACGCGCAGACGGTTGCCCGGCGGCTCGTTCATCTGGCCGTACACCAGCGCGACCTTGTCGAGAACGTTCGAGTCCTTCATTTCGTGATAGAAGTCGTTCCCTTCACGGGTACGCTCACCCACACCGGCGAACACGGAATAACCGCCGTGTTCCTTCGCGATGTTGTTGATGAGTTCCATCATGTTCACGGTCTTGCCCACGCCCGCACCGCCGAACAGGCCGACCTTGCCGCCCTTGGCGAACGGGCAGATCAGGTCGATAACCTTGATGCCGGTTTCGAGCAGTTCGGTCGACGGCGACAGTTCGTCGAACGAAGGTGCAGCCTGGTGGATCGAGCGCAGGTTGGCGCTGTCGATCGGGCCGGCTTCGTCGATCGGGCGGCCGAGCACGTCCATGATGCGGCCGAGCGTCGGCTTGCCCACCGGCACGCTGATGGGCTTGCCGGTGTTCTTGACCATCGTGCCGCGGCGCAGGCCGTCGGACGCACCCAGACAGATGGTGCGGACCACGCCGTCGCCCAGCTGCTGCTGGACTTCGAGCGTCAGTTCGGTGCCTTCCAGAATGAGCGCGTCGTAAATCTTCGGCATTTGCGCACGCGGAAATTCCACGTCGATAACGGCGCCGATGCACTGTACGATCTTGCCTTCTACCAAAGCAGTAGTACTCATCGCATTTCCTTTAGATACTGTGTTCTTTCACGCGGTCAGACTCAGACCGCTGCGGCGCCGCCGACGATTTCCGACAATTCTTTCGTAATCGCGGCCTGGCGGCTCTTGTTATAGACGAGCTGCAGTTCGTTGATCACTTGCTTCGCGTTGTCGGACGCGGCCTTCATCGCGACCATGCGCGCCGACTGCTCGGACGCCATGTTTTCCGCGACCGCCTGATACACGAGCGCTTCCACGTAGCGCACGAGCAGGTCGTCCACCACCGTCTGAGCGTCGGGCTCGTAGATGTAGTCCCACGACGTCTTCGGCGTATCAGCGTCCGCGTTCTTCTGATTGAGGTCGTCAACCGACAGCGGCAGCAATTGCTCGATCACCGCTTCCTGCTTCATCGTATTGACGAAGCGCGTGTACGCCAGGTACACCGCGTTGATCTTGCCTTCCGAATACAGGTCGAGCTGCACCTTGATCGCGCCGATCAGCTTTTCCAGATGCGGCGTATCGCCCAGTTGCGTGACTTGCGACACGACCTTGGCGCGCAGCCGGTTCAGGAAACCGAGCCCCTTGCCGCCGATAGCCGACGCCTCGACGGACACGCCGCTCTGATCCAGCTCTTTGATCTTGGTCAGCGACGCACGCAGGATGTTCGTGTTCATGCCGCCGCACAGACCCTTGTCGGTCGTGACGAGGATCAGGCCGGCCGTCTTCGCGCCCTCGTTCTTCACCATGAACGGGTGACGATACTCGGGGTTCGCTGCGCTCATGTGCGCGGCGATTGCGCGGACCTTGTCGGCATACGGACGGGCGGAACGCATGCGCTCCTGGGCGCGGCGCATCTTCGATGCGGCGACCATTTCCATCGCTTTCGTGATCTTTCGCGTGTTCTGCACGCTCTTGATCTTGCCGCGAATTTCCTTCATTCCAGCCATTGCTTACTCCTTGATCGAAGCCGCGCGGCGCCTTCGCGCCGCGCGTTTCTCCTCTGTCCCGATCAATAAGCGCCCGACTTCTTGAAGTCCTTCAGCGCGGCATGCAGTGCGCCTTCGTCGTCCTTCGACAAGTCTTTGTTGTCTTCGATGCGCTTAATCAGATCGGCATGGCTCGTCTTCAGGTATTCGCGCATGCCCTTTTCAAACGGCAGGACTTGCGAGACTTCCAGATCGTCGAGATAGCCGTTGTTGGCCGCGAACAGCGCCACCGACAGCTCCCACACCTGCAGCGGCTGATATTGCGGCTGCTTCAGCAGTTCCGTCACGCGGCGGCCGCGCTCCAACTGCTTGCGGGTGGCTTCGTCGAGGTCCGACGCGAACTGTGCGAATGCAGCCAGTTCACGATACTGCGCGAGGTCGGTACGGATACCGCCCGACAGCTTCTTCACGACCTTGGTCTGAGCCGCACCACCGACGCGCGACACCGACACGCCCGCGTTGATCGCAGGGCGGATACCGGCGTTGAACAGGTCGGTTTCCAGGAAGATCTGGCCATCGGTAATCGAGATGACGTTCGTCGGAACGAACGCGGTCACGTCGCCGGCTTGGGTTTCGATGACCGGCAGCGCCGTCAGCGAGCCGCTCTTGCCCTTCACTTCGCCGTTGGTGAACTTCTCGACGTACTCTTCCGAGACGCGAGCGGCACGCTCGAGCAGACGCGAGTGCAGATAGAACACGTCACCGGGATACGCCTCACGGCCCGGCGGACGGCGCAGCAACAGCGAAATCTGACGATACGCCCATGCTTGCTTGGTCAAATCGTCATAGACGATCAACGCGTCCTGGCCGCGATCGCGGAAGTATTCGCCCATCGTGCAGCCGGCGTACGGCGCGAGGTATTGCATCGCAGCCGATTCCGAAGCCGAAGCCGCCACGACGATGGTGTAAGCCATCGCGCCGGTTTCTTCGAGCTTGCGCACCACGTTCATGATCGACGAAGCCTTCTGGCCGATCGCGACGTAGATACAGATGAGGTCCTTGCCCTTCTGGTTGATGATCGCGTCGACAGCGACGGCGCTCTTGCCGCACTGACGGTCGCCGATGATCAGCTCGCGCTGGCCGCGGCCGATCGGCACCATTGCGTCGATCGACTTGAGACCCGTTTGCACCGGCTGCGACACCGACTTACGCCAGATCACGCCCGGAGCGATCTTTTCGATCGCGTCGGTCATCTTCGCGTTGACCGGACCCTTGCCGTCGATGGGGTTGCCGAGTGCATCGACCACGCGGCCGATCAGTTCGGGACCAACCGGCACTTCGAGAATGCGGCCCGTCGTCTTGACGATGTCGCCTTCCGTGATGTGCTCGTACTCACCGAGAATAACGGCGCCGACCGAGTCGCGCTCGAGGTTCAACGCGAGGCCGAACGTGTTGCCCGGGAATTCGAGCATTTCGCCCTGCATCACGTCCGACAGGCCGTGGATACGCACGATACCGTCGGTCACGGAGATCACGGTGCCCTGGTTGCGAACGTCCGCGCTCGCTTCAAGGCCCTGGATCCGGCTCTTGATCAGCTCGCTGATCTCAGAGGGATTGAGTTGCATTATTCGCTCCTGATAGTCAATTCTGTTGCGTGCCAGCTAAGGCGCTTCCGGGAAGCGTCAGGCGGTCAGAGCCGTCTGCATGCTGGCGAGGCGCGCGCGGACCGAGGTATCGAGCACTTCGTCGCCGACCGTCACGCGAACGCCGCCGATCAGCGACTGATCGACTTCGACGATCGGCTTCAGCTTGCGCTCGAACTTGCGTTCGAGGCTTGCGACCAAGTCGTTCAACTGTGCGCCTTCGAGGGGGAACGCGCTGACGATATACGCGTCGGCCGCACCTTCACGGGCGTTCTTCAGCTCGTCGAACTGGACGGCGATCTCGGGCAGCAGCGGCAGGCGATGATTCTCCACCAACATGCGCACGAAATTCTTCGCCTGAGCATTGCTCTGAGCGAGCGGCGACTTCACCGCGGCGAGCAGCAAATCCGTGATCTGCTCGCGGCTCACCTTCGGGCTCGAGGCGACCGTTTCCACTTCGGGCAGACGCGCAACCTGTGCCAGCTCCTCGACGAAGGTGGACCAGCCCGCGAGATCGCCGGTTTCGGCCACGCGGAACAGCGCTTCTGCGTAAGGACGAGCGATGGTTGCAAGTTCGGCCATGATCAGAGCTCGGTTTTGAGTTGATTCAGCAGGTCGGCGTGAGCCTTCTGATCGACTTCGCGCTTCAGAATTTGCTCGGCGCCCTTGACGGCCAGCGCGGCGACTTCGGCGCGCAGTGCTTCGCGAGCCTTGACGATTTGCTGGTCGGCGTCCGCCTTGGCTTGCGCGACGATGCGCGCGGCTTCTGCCTGAGCGTTAGCCTTGATTTCGTCGGCGACGGCGGCAGCGCGCTTTTCAGCGTCAGCAATACGCTGCTGGCCGTCGTTGCGTGCCTGGGCGAGTTCCTGGTCGACGCGCTTATGCGCAGCTTCGAGTTCCGCCTTGCCCTTGTCGGCGGCGGCGAGGCCGTCGGCAATCTTCTTCGAGCGCTCGTCGAGGGCGTTGATCAACGGCGGCCACACGAACTTCATCGTGAACCACGCGAGGATCAGAAAAACGACCATTTGCGCAAACAGGGTTGCGTTGAGATTCACGGTGTTTCCTTAAACGTTGCTTTTCGGGAGAGTGAAACGGTTAAAAGGCGCTAACCGGCTGTTGTGCTCGATCAGCGCCTCACCGTTCCGGTTTGCGTCATGTCAAAAGATCAGACGCACACTTCCGAGGAACCTCAGCCGCCGAGACGTGCGAGCAGCGGGTTCGCGAACGCAAACAGCATTGCCACACCAACGCCGATCAGGAACGCCGCGTCGATCAGACCAGCCAACAGGAACATCTTGGTCTGCAGCGGGTTCATCAGTTCGGGCTGACGCGCGCAAGCCTCGATGTACTTGCCGCCCATCAGACCGATACCGATACAGGCGCCGATTGCACCCAGGCCGATGATGATGCCGATACCGACGGCGGTCAGACCCTGGATGTTGGCGATGAAAGCTTGCATGATCACTCCTTTGATTAAAGACTTTAGAACTTGATTTATGAAGATTGAAACGTAGAACCGTTGGCGATTCCGAACTGCGGCAGTGTCGCGTTAATGCGTGTCATGAGCCTGGCCGATATACACCAGCGTCAGCATCATGAAGATGAAAGCCTGCAGAAACACGATCAGGATGTGGAAAATCGCCCAGATCGTACCCGCGGCCACGTGGCCGATAAAGCCAAGTACGGAGGCGTCCGCGCTGAAGTGCCACATGCTGCCGAGCAACGCGATGAGCAGGAACAGCAGTTCGCCGGCGTACATGTTGCCGAACAGCCGCATGCCGAGCGACACTGTCTTGGCCACGAACTCGATGATGTTCAGCGCGAGGTTCGGAATCCACAAGACCGGATGCGCGCCGAACGGAGCGGACAGCAGTTCGTGCACGAAGCCGCCGGCGCCCTTGATCTTGAAGTTGTAGTAGATCATCAGAATGAAGACGCCCAGCGCGATGCCGATGGTGCCGTTGAGGTCAGCCGTCGGAACGATGCGGTGGTGGGGCAGGACGTTTTCGAGACCGAGCCAGCCGATAACGCGGCCAGGCAGGTCCACCGGGATGAAGTCGAGCGAGTTCATCAGGGCGACCCAGACGAACACGGTCAGCGCGAGCGGCGCGATGAAGCGGCGGTTGCCGTGGATCATCGACTTCGACTGATCTTCCACCATCTCCACGAGCATTTCGATAGCGCACTGGAAGCGGCCGGGTACACCGGACGTCGCCTTACGCGCCGCGAGGCCGAGGATGATGATGGTCAAAAGGCCACACAGAATGGACCAGAACAGCGTGTCCAGATTCCAGACGTGGATGTCGAAAATCGACGTCTGGTGGTGCGTGGAAAGATTCTGCAAGTGGTGCGCAATGTACTCGGACGGATCCAGAGCGTGCGTTCCTTCGCTAGCTGCCATATCGTTAAAGCCACCCAAATTGTCAAAAATCTTTCGACGCCAGCCGCTCCGAGCCGCCGCTTCGCGTTGCGGCTCCAGGCGGAAGGCCCGTGTGCGGAACACCCTCCGCACTTGTCTCATGCTAGTTGCCGGTCAGCCGCCCCGCACTTACCTGGGGGGTCATGTTCCGGCCAGGCGCCGCATCAACGCAGCGCCATTGCAATCCAGTACGTCTTTAACGCGACGATGTACGTGACGAGCAGCGGTAGCCACAGCGCATTCTTGTACCAGAACGCGACCGCGACGAACATAGCAATCGTCGCACCCATCTTGATTGCTTCGCCGACCATCCAGCTCATGATCGTCTCGGCACCCGTCTTCGCTTGCAGGCGCGCCGCGAACAACGCGGCAGGCAGCCAGCAGATCGCCCCTCCCATGAAGGCGGACAGCGCAGCATCCCCCGGTGGCTTGTAAAACAGCCACCACAGCAGCGTCGCACCCAGGGACAAAACCATTTGCGCTGCCACGACCTTGAACGGCGTGACACGCGATGGACGACTCACTTCGGGTCCAAACAGCTTTTCTGCCTGATCCCGCGTGAGCGGAACGATATTGTTATCTTGCGCTTCGGCCTCCCACGAGTCCTCCAACGAACTTCGCGGCTGATTTCCGGTGGCGTTGCTGTCGCCGGTCGAGCGAGCGCTGGCTTGCATGTTTCGTTCGCGCATTTGCTTCGCGTTTTGCTCGAGACTCGCGCGCGATTCACTCTCGCACCGTCTCCGAGCCCTCAACCGAGAGAACCGAAAGTCCGGGAAATCACCTTGCGCTTTCGTCGCGCTTTCGAGGTGGCCTAGCTGATAAATCCGGGGGATTGTAAGCGATTGTTGTCACGGATTCAATAGTTTAGGTGTGTCAAAAGCCAAGCAGACGAAGCCTAAAAATGGTCTCGAAACCGAGATTTTTCTTGTGACTGCAAGCAGATTTTCAGATTCCGTCCGATGCGCGGATGGCATCAGACGAGGAGCCATCCAATTGCGGCGGCGGCGATCCAGAACGGAATGGAGACTGCGTGGAAGCGCATCCACATCGCCTTTTCGCCGGACAGTCGCACGGCGATGAGATTCGCGAGCGAGCCGATCGCGATGCCGAATCCGCCGACGCTCACGCCGAAGGCGAGTGCCCGCCAATCCTTCGAAAACTCGGCGAGCACGATCGCCGCCGGCACGTTGCTGATGCCTTGCGATAACACCGCGCCGGCAGCGAACGCGCGCGCGGGCGAATCGATGCCCATATGCGCGATTGCGTCGTGAACCGATGGCAACGCCGCCGCGCTCCGAAGCACGATGAACATCAGCACGAAGATGAGCAGCAGCAGCCAGTCGATCTTCAAGACGATCTCACGTCGCCACAACAGGAAGCCGATGGCGACCGCGGCAAGTCCGGGTCCCGCGTGATGCGCGTCCGCGAGCGCGACGAAGGCCGCAAACGCCACTGCGCTGACGCCGCAAAGCACGCGGTCGACGGAATGCGCTTCAACATCGCCCGAAAGGTCGAGCGGCGTGGCGCGAAACATCGCGAACGTCATTACGGCGAGCAGCGCCATCAGCGCCGCACATAGCGGCAAGAGCGCCCATACAAACGCGCCGAACGACACGCCGCTCGTTTGCCAGAGGAAGAGATTCTGAGGATTCCCAAGCGGTGTGAGAATCGACCCCGCATTAACGGCCAGCGCGATTACGATTACGAGCCGCTTCATGGGCAGCGGCGCAAGTTTGTTGAGCGACAACGCAAGCGGCACGACGGCGAACAGCGCGACGTCGTTCGTCAGCACCGTAGATAACGCGGCCGCCAGCGCGACGAGAAACAGCGCGAGCCCCCTCTCTCCGTGGATGTGATGCACGAGGCGATGCGCCGCCCACATCAGGAATCCTGAGTATTCGATTGCCTTCGTAAGAATGAGCAGTCCCGCGAGCGTCAGCACCGTCTGCCAGTCGACGAGGCCCGGCAGCGACGACCAGGAGCGCGGACGCGCGACCTGCAGCACGACGAGCGCCGCAACGAGAATCGTGAGAACCGGCTCTTTGCAAACGGTTTTCCAGACGCGCGTCAGCACATCGGGCGGCGCGCCCTTTGCGTTGTATTCGGACAAGGTCGCGCGCGCGGTCAGACCGCCGTCGTCGGCGTTTCGACGCTGCTACCGCGCAGCTTCGTCAGAATGCCTTCGAGTGCGTCGAGGTTGCCGAAATCGATCGTGACCTTTCCCCGGCCCCTGCCGCCAAGCTTGATCTTGACGCTGGCTGCCAGGATATCCGACAGCTCTTCTTCGAGGCGTCGCGTATCGCGGCCGCCGTCGCTGGCAGGACGCGCTTTCGTGGCGGGCGTCTGCTTGAGCGTCGCCGCGACGAGGCGCTCGGTTTCACGCACCGACAGACGCCGGTTCACGACGTGATTCGCGAGCTGAATCTGCGTCGCGGCATCCACGGCGAGCAGCGCGCGCGCGTGGCCCATGTCGAGATCGCCGGCCAGCAGCATCGTCTGGACCGGCGTTGCGAGATTCAGAAGGCGCAGCAGGTTCGACACTGCACTGCGCGAGCGCCCGACCGCTTCGGCTGCCTGCTCGTGCGTGAAGGTGAACTCATCGAGCAGGCGTTGGATGCCCTGCGCCTCTTCCAGCGGATTCAAGTCCTCGCGCTGAATGTTCTCGATCAGCGCCATCGCGGCGGCCGCCTGGTCGGGCACGTTCTTCACGAGCACCGGCACTTCCTCGAGCCCGGCGAGGCGCGCTGCGCGGAACCGGCGCTCGCCGGCGATGATTTCATACTGCTGATCGGCAACCGAACGCACGAGAATCGGCTGCATCAGACCCTGCGCGCGGATACTCGCCGCAAGCTCCTGCAACGCGCCTTCATCCATGCGCGTACGGGGCTGATACTTGCCGGCTTGCAGCTTATCGAGCGACAACACCGTCGGCGTGCCCTCGCCGCGCACGGCTTCCGTGATATCCACGCTACCGCCGAGCAACGCGTCCAGGCCGCGGCCGAGACCCTTCTTCTTCATCACTGCGCTCATTTCGGTTCCTCCGTCGGCGTTTCCTGCCGCATCGAATGGGGTTGCAGCGCGCGGACGCGCTCGATCATTTCAGTGCCGAACTGGATATACGCCTGCGCGCCGCGCGATGACTTGTCGAACACGACGCCCGGCAGCCCGTAACTCGGCGCCTCGGCAAGACGCACGTTGCGCGGGATGACGACATCAAAAACCTTGTCGCCGAAATGCGCCTTCAGTTGATCTGAAACCTGTTGCTGCAGCGTGATTCGCGGGTCGAACATCACGCGCAACAAGCCGATCACCTTCAGGTCACGGTTCAGGTTCGCGTGAATTTGTTTAATTGTGTTGACGAGGTCGGACAAGCCTTCCAGCGCGAAATATTCGCATTGCATAGGGATGACGACGCCGTGTGCGGCGCACAGCGCGTTCAGCGTCAACAGCGACAGCGCCGGAGGACAATCGATCAGTACGAAATCATAGTCCCGAACTATGTCGTCGATGGCAGCACGGAGAATGCGTTCGCGATTCTCCATCGCGACCAGTTCGACTTCGGCGCCTGCCAATTCCCGATTGGCCGGCAGCACATCATAGCCAACCGCCTCGGGCCGCACGCGCGCTTCGCGGATGGTGACGCCGTCGACGAGCACCTCATACACCGTGTTCTCGCACGCGGCCTTATCGACGCCGCTGCCCATCGTCGCGTTGCCCTGCGGGTCAAGGTCGATCAGCAAGACGCGTTGTTTGAGCCCGACGAGGCTCGCCGCGAGGTTGACTGCGGTCGTGGTTTTTCCAACGCCGCCCTTCTGATTTGCGACGCAGAAGATTTTTGCCATCGTTAGTGTCCTCGTTACTTCGCTGTCAGAAGATCAGCATGGCTGAGTCGTTGCGGCCGCTTAGGCGTCGAACGCGACTTCGACGAGATGCCGTTCGGCGTCCAGCTTCGGCACCGTCAATCGTTCGATGCCGGCCACGGTCGCTCCGACCGGCAAGCGTGCGATTTCCGCGTCCGGCCTGATACCTTTCATCGCAAGGATGCGACCGTTGTCCGCGACCAGATGACGGCAAAGTGTAACGAAATCCGCGAGTTCTGCGAATGCACGCGACACAATTGCGTCGAATTTTCCCGGTATCTCGACGCCTGGAGTCAGGCTTTCGACGCGCCCTGTCACGACGGAAAGATTAACGAGGCTCAAGTGCGCCTTCGCCTGCGACTGGAAAGCGGTCTTCTTGTGGACGATATCGTTCAGCGTCACGCGAACATTCGGCAGCGCGATCGCGATGACAATGCCCGGCAAGCCACCGCCCGAGCCTACGTCGAGGACCGTCGAGGCATTGCGTCGCTGAATCGCCGGGACGATCGCCAGCGAATCCAGAATGTGTTGAATCATCATCTGCTTCGGATCGCGGATTGCCGTCAGATTGTAGACAGCGTTCCACTTGGCCAGCAGTGCGACATAGTCGAGCAGTTGCTGCTTCTGCCCTGTCGACAGCGCGATGCCCAATTGCGAAGCGCCGTCGTCCAGCATGCTTGCAAGGTCGGTCATTGGGCCGCCGTCGTGCTCGTTGCAGATGCATCGTCGGCGTTTCTGCCTCGTCGGCCAAGGCCACGCTTCAGGTGCACCATCAGCAGGGAAATGGCTGCGGGCGTGATCCCGGAAATACGCGATGCCTGACCAATCGTTTCCGGGCGATGCTGCGTCAGTTTCTGCCGCGCCTCGAAGGACAGCCCGCGCACTTCGGCGTAGTCGATTCCTTCGGGCAAGCGCGTGTTCTCCTGCGCGCCGTTTCGAACAATCTCATCTGCTTGCCGGTCGATATAGCCCTGATACTTCACCCCGATTTCGATCTGCTCCTTGATCTGTGCGAGGAGCACGGAATCGTCAGCGAGTGGCGCTTCAGGCGCGCATTGGCCGTCTCGCAGTGCGCAGATTCCGTCGTAGGACACGCCAGGGCGACGCAGAAGATCGGCAAGACTGTACTCGTGATCGATCGGCTTGCCGAGCAGAGCGGTCGCATTTTCAGCCGACAGCGTCTTGGGACTTACCCATGTCGAACGCAGCCGCTCTGTTTCACGTGAAACAGCATCGCGCTTTCGGCTGAATGCGTCCCAACGCACGTCGTCGATAACGCCAAGTTCCCGCCCAATCTCGGTCAAGCGCATGTCGGCATTATCTTCGCGCAGCGACAGACGATACTCCGCGCGGCTCGTGAACATGCGGTAAGGCTCGGACACGCCCCGCGTCACGAGGTCATCGACCAGCACGCCGAGGTAAGCCTGATCGCGACGCGGCGACCATGCTTCCTTCCCTTGCACCTGCAGGCCTGCATTGATGCCCGCGAGAAGCCCCTGCGCCGCCGCCTCCTCGTACCCCGTCGTTCCATTGATTTGGCCGGCGAAGAACAAACCGCTTATGGCTTTCGTTTCCAGCGATGCCTTCAACGCCCTAGGGTCGAAATAATCGTATTCGATCGCGTAGCCCGGACGCAGGATGTGCGCGTGTTCGAGACCCTGCATCGAGCGCACGAGATCGAGTTGAACATCGAACGGAAGGCTTGTGGAAATACCGTTCGGATAGAACTCGTTCGTCGTAAGCCCCTCCGGTTCAAGGAAGATCTGATGCGCGTCCTTCGAAGCGAAGCGATGAATCTTGTCCTCGATCGACGGGCAATAGCGCGGGCCGACCCCCTCGATGACGCCGGTGTACATCGGCGAGCGGTCAAGCCCCGAGCGAATGATGTCGTGCGTCTGGGCGTTCGTATGCGTGACCCAGCACGGCATTTGGCGCGGATGCTGTTCAACGCGCCCGAGGAACGAGAATACCGGGATCGGATCGAGGTCTCCTGGTTGCTCCTCCAACACGGAGAAGTCGATGGTGCGCCCATCGATACGCGGCGGCGTACCGGTTTTCAAACGGCCTTGCGGGAGCTTGAGTTCCTTGAGCCGCGCCGACAGCGACACGGCGGCCGGATCGCCCGCGCGCCCGCCGACGTAATTGTTGAGGCCGACGTGGATCTTGCCATCGAGGAATGTCCCCGCCGTCAGCACGACCGCGCGCGCTCTGAAACGGAGTCCGACCTGTGTGACAGCGCCAACGACGCGGTCCCCTTCGACCATGAGATCGTCGACGGCCTGTTGGAATAGCCAGAGGTTTGGCTGATTTTCGAGCCGATGACGAATCGCGTGCTTATAGAGCAGTCGGTCAGCCTGCGCGCGCGTGGCTCGCACTGCCGGGCCCTTCGAGGAGTTGAGTATCCGGAACTGGATGCCCGATTCGTCCGTCGCGGCCGCCATGGCGCCGCCCAGCGCATCGACTTCCTTAACGAGATGACCTTTGCCAATGCCGCCGATGGACGGATTGCAACTCATCTGGCCGAGCGTCTCGATGTTATGAGTCAAAAGCAGCGTCTTGCAGCCCATGCGCGCGGACGCCAGGGCCGCCTCGGTGCCTGCGTGACCGCCACCGACGACGATCACATCGAATTCTGTGGGATAAAGCATTGGGATTTCGTGTGCGAACGACACGAACCTGAAGATGGAATATCGCAGGATTATATCGGGTTCCGCTTCGGCTCGAATCTCATCGCTTTGTGCGGGCGAAAAAATGGCGTGTTTCACGTGAAACACGCCATCGCTCGGGTGAGAAGGGGCTTAGATTGCCTTCTTCGCCAGTCCGAGATACGTCTCGATGACCTGTGGATTGTGCTGCAGCTCCGCCGCCCTGCCCTCGAGCGCAAATTCCCCCGTCTCGAGCACGTACCCGTAGTCCGAGATTTGCAGCGCTGCGCGCGCATTCTGTTCGATCAGTAACGTCGCGACACCGGTCTGCCTGAGCGCGCTGATGATGTGAAATATCTCCTTCACAATCAGCGGCGCCAAACCAAGACTCGGCTCATCGAGCATGAGGAGTTGCGGCTTTCCCATCAGCGCGCGACCGACCGCCAGCATTTGCCGTTCGCCTCCGGACAAGGTGCCGGCCGCCTGCTTGCGGCGCTCCTTGAGACGCGGAAAGGTATCGAAGACGCGGTCGAGTTGATCCAGATAGTTACGTGCCCCGGCCCGCTTGCGCCGATAGGCCCCCAAAACGAGATTGTCCTCGACCGCCATCGACGAGAACAGCTCGCGCTTCTCCGGGACCAGGCACATGCCACGCGCAACGCGCCGCTCTATCGCAAGGGCCGACACATCGTCACCGACGTAACGGACGACGCCCTTCGCATGGCCGGTCTGCGGCAGCGCGCCCATGATGGCATTGAGCAGCGTCGATTTGCCCGCACCGTTCGGGCCGATGACCGAGACGATCTGCCCCGCCCCAACCGTCAGCTTGGCGTCGTGCAACGCTTCGACCTTTCCGTATCGCACGGACAGACCGCTGACTTCGAGAATCGGTTCGCTCATCATTCCACTCCGCCCAGATACGCTTCGAGAACCGCAGGGTCTTTCTGCACCTGTTGCGGCAAGCCTTCGGCGATCTTCGTCCCGAATTCCATTACGACGAGCCGATCAGTCAGATTCATTACGAAGTCCATGTCGTGTTCGACGAGCAGGATGCTCATTCCTTCCGCGCGCAATTTACGAAGCAAGTCGGCGAGTTGCTGCTTCTCCTGATAACGAAGCCCTGCCGCCGGCTCGTCCAGCAGCAATAACGTCGGGTCGCAGCAGAGCGCACGCGCGATTTCGAGAATGCGTTGCTGACCGAGCGCCAGGCTGCCCGCCTCGCTGTACAGATGTTTCTCAAGTCCGACTCGCGCGATCTGCTTCGCAGCTTCGGCCATCAGTCGCGCTTCCTCCGCCGCATTGAGGCGGGCAATGCTTCGCCACACCCCGGTGTTCCCCCGCAGGTGCGCACCGATTGCGACGTTCTCGAGCACGCTCATCCCCGGCAGCATCTTGACGTGCTGGAATGTCCTTCCAATGCCGCGCTTCACGATCTGACGCGATGTCAGCTTGTCGATCCGTTCACCGTGAAAAGTGATCGCTCCGGCTGTCGCCTGGAGAACCCCCGTAACGAGGTTGAAGGTCGTCGACTTGCCCGCACCGTTCGGCCCGATGAGACCGATAATCTCGCCGGCCCTCACATCGAAACTTACATCGTTGACCGCGACGAGGCCGCCGAACTGCTTGCGCGCCTTATCGACGATAAGAAGCGGTTCGCCTGCCGCCGGTTTGCTGCGCTGCGGCAACGCCTCGCCATGCTCAGGCACGTGCGCGCGCGGGCCGCGCGGGAACAGCCGCGCGACGAATGGCCAGACGCCCTGCCGTGCATACTGCAGCAGCAGCACCATCACGACGCCGAAGACGATGATCTCGAAATTGCCATTCGCACCGATCAGCTTTGGCAGCAGCGTCTGCAGGTAGTCCTGCAATACGGTGAGAATCGTCGCGCCGAGAATCGCACCCCAGACATGCGAGACACCGCCGACCACCGCCATGAACAGAAACTCGATGCCGTGATTCAGCCCGAAGGGCGTCGGATTCACGGCACGCTGCAGATGCGCGTAGAGGAAGCCGGAAATCGCCGCGAGAACTGCTGCATAAATAAAGATGACGACGCGCATCCACGCGGTGTTGACGCCCATTGCCTCGGCCATGATCCCGCCGCCACGCAGCGCGCGGATCGCACGGCCCGGCCGACTATTAAGCAAATTCTGAACAGATACGACCGCCAGCAGCACGACGACCCAAATCAGGTAGTAAATGCTTCGCCCCGATTCGAGCTGCCAGCCGAACAGATTCAACACCGGAATGCCGTTGATGCCGTCGTATTTGCCGAGCAACTCCATGTTTCCGAAGAGGTAGAACAGCGAGAGCCCCCACGCAATGGTCCCGAGCGGCAGGAAGTGCCCGGACAGCCGCATCGTGATGAGGCCGAGCAGCAGCGCGATGAACGCCGTCAGCACGACGCCCGCAATCAACGCAAGCCACGGCGAGACGCCGTAACGCGTCGTCAGGAACGCGGTCGCGTATGCGCCCACGCCGACGAAGGCCGCCTGTCCGAAGCTCGTCATCCCGCCGATGCCCGTCAGCAGCACGAGCCCGATCGCCACGATGGAATACAGGCCGATGTAGTTCAGCAGCGTGATCCAGTACTCCGGCACGGCGACCGCGCCGGGCAGAACGGGCAGCGCGAACACGACGACGAGAAACAGCCAGAAGAATCGATATCGATGTAGGAATGTCATCGGATTACTCCTCGTCTTCGTCCGAATGCGGGCTCGCCAGGCTTCGCCACAGCAGCACCGGAATGATCAGCGTGAAGACGATGACCTCTTTGTAAGCACTCGCCCAGAACGACGAATACGACTCCAGCAGGCCGACCAGCAGCGATCCCGCGGCCGCCAGCGGATAGCTCACCAGCCCGCCGACAATCGCCCCGACGAAGCCCTTGAGGCCGATCAGAAAGCCCGAGTCGTAATAGATGGTCGTGATCGGGGCGACAAGAACCCCGCACAGTGCGCCGAGGCCGGCCGCCAGCGTAAAGGCCAGCCGCCCCGCCTGCGTCGTTCCGATGCCGACGAGCCTCGCCCCCAGCCGATTCACCGACGTCGCGCGCAGCGCCTTGCCGGAAATCGAGCGGTCGAAGTAAAAATACAGCGCCGCGATCAGCACGACGGCCGTGCCGACGACCCACAGACTTTGCCCGGAGATCGACACGCTGCCGATGTTGAAGTTGGCATCGGAGAACGCGGTCGTGCGCGAGCCTTCTGCGCCGAACATGACAAGCCCGAGGCCGACCATCGCAAAGTGGACGGCCACCGCGACGATCAGGAGCAGCAGCGTGCTCGCCTCCGCAATCGGCTCATACGCGAGCCGATAGACGAACGGCCCCATCGGCACGACGATGAGCAGCGTAAGCGCGATCTGCGCGACCATCGGCAGCGGCTGCGCGAATACGGCCTGGGTGACGCCCCACACAGCGACGGGAAACAACAGATACTTCGCCGCCAGCACGGCGAGCAGGCGCCCGATCTGGTGATAGCGCCCCGGATGCCGCACGATCGAGACGCCTTCCGCGACGAAACAGCCCGCGCCCATCGCGATGAGCAGAAAGCACGTCGCGGGCAGCTTCTGGGTCTGAAGCGCAGCAAGCGTGAGCGCGCCATACGCGACGAATTCGCCCTGCGGAATAAAGATGACGCGTGTCACCGAGAACACGAGCACCAGCGCGAGCGCGAGCAAGGCGTAGATCGCTCCCGTGGTGATGCCGTCTTGCGCGAGAATCGCCGCAATCGATAAGTCCATACTTCCTCTTTTGAGCTACTGAAAATCTGCGGACGGTCAGCGTCCGTGGAACATGGGAAAAGCGGCGCACCACCGGCGCGCCGCTTCCCTATCTTGAAAATCGGAGACGAGGACGCTCAGGAACCGCTGCGTCCTGCGTCGATCAGTCGTTCAGCAGCTTCCACTTGCCATCGACGATCTGCACCATCACGCGCGCGCGATCGTCGAAGCCGTTGTGATCGTTCGGCGTCGTATTCATGATGCCGTGCGCGACGGGCAAGTCCTTCAGATTCTCGAGCGCGGCGCGCAGCGCTTCGCGGAACTCGGGCGTGCCGGGCTGCGCCTTCTTCAGCGCTTCGGGGATCGCGCGTGCGAGCATCTGGCCGGCATCCCATGCGTGACCGCCGAACGTCGACAGCGAACCCGCGCCGTTAGCCTTCTCATAAGCGTCCTTGTACGCCGCCGACGACTTCTTCACCGGATTGCTGTCCGGCAGTTGTTCGGTGACGAGCACGGGACCCGCGGGCAGAATCTCGCCTTCGCAGTCCTTGCCGCACACGCGCAGGAAGTCGTTATTCGCGACGCCGTGCGTCTGATAGACCTTGCCCTTGTAGCCGCGCTCCTTCAGCGCCTTCGCCGGCAATGCCGATGGCGTGCCCGCGCCCGCGATCAGCACGGCATCCGGGTTCGCGCCCATCGTTTTGAGCACCTGACCCGTGACGGACGTATCCGTGCGGTTATAGCGCTCGTTCGTGACGATCTTCAGCTTGTGTGCCGAGGCCGCCGCGTTGAAGACGTTGTACCAGCCGTCGCCGTAGGCGTCCGCGAAGCCGATGAAGCCCACGGTCTTCACGCCGTGCTTCTCCATGTAGCCCGCGATGGCGTCGGCCATGAGGGCGTCGTTCTGCGGCGTCTTGAACACCCACGCGCGCTTGCTGTCCATCGGCGAGATGATCGCGGCGGACGCGGCCATCGAGATCATCGGCGTCCTTGCGCTCGATGCGGGATCGATCATCGCGAGCGAATTCGGCGTGACCGTCGAGCCGATGATCGCGTCGACGTGATCTTCGTCGATCAGCTTGCGCGTGTTCTGCACGGCGCGGCTCGTGTCGGAGCCGTCGTCGAGCACGATGTATTGCACCGACTTGCCGCCGATTTCCTTCGGCAACAGCGCGATGGTATTTTTCTCGGGAATCCCAAGCGATGCCGCCGGTCCCGTCGCCGACAAAGTCACGCCGATCTTCACCTGCGCGAATACCGCGCCCGTGCTGAAAAACGCGCTGCCGGCGATGGCAAGCGCGGCGCTTTTGCTAACCCATGCTTTCTTCGTTTTCATTGCTCGTCTCCAAACGCGACTGTGCTGCTGCGAGTATTTATCGATGCGGCCTATCAGAGGCGCACTCAATCTATTTACCGCGTTACACCATGCCTAGGCTCGTTTTCCCTGACCGTCGACGACAGTCGCCCAGTTCATCCGCGAGGCTTTGCGCCTTCATCTTTCTACTTCGGCACAACAAAAAAGGCGCGTTCGTTGCAACGCGCCTTTGATGTCGGAATCGATTCACATGTCGACGTTCAGTTGGCCGACAGCTTCCACTTGCCGCCGACGATTTCGACCATCACGCGCGCCCGCTGATCGAGCCCGGAGTGATCGTTCGCGCTCATGTTGAAGATGCCGTGCGACGCGGGCAGATTCTTCGTTTCCTCGATGGCCGCGCGCAACGCCTCGCGGAACGCGGGCGTGCCCGGCTGGCCCTTCTTCAACGCGATGGGTATCGTCCGTTGAAGAATGAGGCCCGCGTCCCACGCGTGACCGCCGAATGTCGAGACGGAACCTGCGCCATACGCGCCTTCATACGCTTTCTTGTAGGTGAGCGCAGCCTGCTTCACCGGATTGCTGTCGAGCAACTGTTCAGCGACGAGCAACGGCCCCGCCGGCAGGAACGTGTTCTCGCAATCCCTGCCGCATACGCGGAGGAAATCGTTATTGGCGACGCCGTGCGTCTGATAAACCTTGCCCTTGTACCCGCGCTCTTTAAGCGTCTTTTGCGGCAGCGCGGCCGGCGTTCCCGCGCCGGCGATCAATACGGCATCGGCGTTCTGCGACATCATCTTCAGGACCTGGCCCGTCACCGAAGCATCGTTGCGCGCGAAGCGCTCGTTCGCGACGACCTTCACCTTCGCCAGATCCGCCGCCTTCGAGAACTCCTTGAACCAGCTCTCGCCATACGCATCCGAGAAGCCGATAAAGGCGACCGTCTTCACGCCATGATTGGCCATGTGTTGCGCGATGGCCGTGGCCATGAGGATGTCGTTCTGCGGCGTCTTGTAGACCCACGCGCGCTTGCTGTCCATCGGTTCGACGATGCTGGCCGCGGCGGCCATCGAGATCATCGGGGTGCCGGTTTCGGCGGCGATGTCGATCATCGCGAGTGAGTTGGGCACGACAGTGGAACCGATGAGCGCATCGACACGATCTTCGCTCGTGAGCTTGCGCGCGTTCTTCACGGCTTGCGTGGAATCCGTGGCGTCGTCGAGCACGATGTATTGCACCTTTTGCCCCGCGACTTCTTTCGGCAATAACGCGATGGTGTTCTTCTCCGGAATACCGAGCGATGCAGCCGGCCCTGTCGCCGATACCGTCACGCCTATTTTCACGTCCGCCCAAACCTGCGTGCTGAAAACCGCTGTCATTCCCGCAATGGCCATAACGGCCGCTTTACCGCGTAACGCCCACTTCATTGATTTGCACCCCGTGAATCGTCAGTTCGAATTGAAGTCTTGCCGGATGGATCTGATGCTTCGAAGTCCGCGGATTTATTTATGTTGCGAATCGCCGACCAGCGGGTCGGGAAATGCAGTTTAGCGGAGCCGGGCGCCGCCCAGCAAGCGTTTTGAAGGACTGGCGGCGCTTCTCGTGAGGCCCAGCGCACGCCCCGCCGTGCTGTGGAATTTCCTGCCGGGATTATCTGTCTGGTAAATCGCAATCGGCGTGCGTTATTATCGGCGGACAAATAAAAAAGCGCTGTTGGAGTCATCCAACAGCGCTTTCGATTTGGGCACTTTGTGCCTCATGTCTCCTCGTTCTCCACCTCAAAAATTCGGGTGCAACAGAACTAGGAAGGATAGTAATGTCGTGACCATTTCACGACAACCTAGCATTTACCCTAGTGGTGCATGCAAGCACCTCAAAGGGGCGCGCATATTGCCGTGAAGCAGGCGCTTTACGTTTGGCTCCTTCGTTCGGAATTCAAACTAAATTGCGTTATCCCTGTAACGGCCGGACCCGGGCGACGATCTCCCCCACGATGCCGCGCCGGAACGCCAGCACGCACGCAATGAAGATCACGCCGGTCACGATCGTCACCGATTCGCCGAGTGAATTGAACCACGCGACGCCCGTGAGATTGGCGATACCCGTGCCGATATCACCGAGCCGGTCTTCGAGCGCCACGATGATCGCCGCGCCGAGCAGCGGTCCGAACATCGTGCTCATGCCGCCGACGAGCGTCATCAGCACGACGAGGCCGGACATGGTCCAGTAGGCATCGCCGAGCGTTTCGAAGCCGAGCACGAGCGTCTTCGTGGCGCCCGCGAGGCCCGCGAGCCCCGCCGACAGCACGAACGCGAGCAGCTTGTAGCGCGCGGTGTCGTAGCCGAGCGATACGGCCCGCGGCTCGTTCTCCTTGATCGCGATCAGCACCTGCCCGAACGGCGAATGCACGATGCGCACGATGAGCGCGAACGCGAGCAGCATCACCAGCAGCACGATGTAGTACAGCGTCACATCGTTGCTCAGGTTGACGATGCCGAACAGCTTGCCGCGCGGCACGCCTTGCAGTCCATCTTCGCCGTGCGTGAACGGCGCTTGCAGGAAGACGAAATAAACCATCTGCGCCAGCGCGAGCGTGACCATCGCGAAGTAGATGCCCTGACGGCGAATGGCGAGCAGCCCGACGACCACGCCGAGGAGCGTCGCGACCGCCGTGCCCACGAGCACGCCCAGCTCCGGCGTGAAACCGAGCGTCTGGATCGCATAACCGGCCGTGTAGCCCGCGCTCGACAGGAACATCGCGTGCCCGAACGAAAGCAGTCCCGTATAGCCGATCAGCAGGTTGAACGCCGCCGCGAACAGCGCGAAGCACAGCACCTTCATCATGAAGACCGGATACACGCCCGCGAACGGCGCGATGACCAGGGCGATCAGCAACAGCACGTATAGCGCTTTTCTCTGCATCATTTTTCCTTGCCGAAGAGTCCTGCCGGACGCACGAGCAGCACGAGCGCCATGATGACGAAGACGACCGTCGCCGACGCTTCCGGATAGAACACGCGCGTGAAGCCTTCGATCACGCCGAGCAGCAAGCCCGTGAGAATGGAGCCCATGATCGAGCCCATCCCGCCGATCACCACGACGGCGAACACGGTGATGATCATCGACTGCCCCATCAGCGGCGATACCTGAATGACCGGCGCGGCCAGCACGCCCGCGAACGCCGCGAGCGCGACGCCGAAGCCGTAGGTCAGCGTGATCATCAGCGGCACGTTGACGCCGAACGCCTCGACGAGCTTCGGGTTCTCCGTGCCGGCCCGCAAATACGCGCCGATGCGCGTCTTCTCGATGACGAACCACGTCGCGAAGCACACGATCAGCGACGCGACGACCACCCATGCGCGATAGTTCGGCAGGAACATGAAGCCGAGATTCGTCGCGCCGGACAGGAGCGACGGCACGTCGTACGGCTGCCCCGACGAGCCGTAGATGGAACGGAACACGCCTTCGATCACGAGCGTGAGTCCGAACGTGAGCAGCAAGCCGTAGAGATGATCGAGCTTGTAGAGCCAGCGCAGCATCGAACGTTCGATGACGACGCCCAGCACGCCGACGATGACGGGCGCGAGCACGAGCATCGCCCAATAAGGAACGTTGAAGTACGAATAGCCCATCCACGCGAGCATCGCGCCCAGCATGAATAGCGCGCCGTGCGCGAAATTGATGACGTTGAGCAAGCCGAAGATCACCGCGAGGCCGAGACTCAGGATCGCGTAGAACGAACCGTTCACCAGGCCGAGCAGCAACTGGCTCATCATCGCGGCGAGCGGTATGCCGAATATTTCCATTGGACCTGCCGTCAGAATCGTTGTGGCGACGGGCGGCCCGCGAGCCGCCCGCCACGTCTTCTCACCGCGAACTTACTTCCAGGCCGCGCAGCGCGATTCAGCCTTGGTGGCGAACGCCTGCTCGCCCGGAATCGTCGCCGAGATCTTGTAGTAGTCCCACGGTTCTTTGGATTCCGAAGGTTTCTTCACTTCCATCAGATACATGTCGTGGATCATCGAACCGTCCTGGCGGATATAGCCCTTCGCATAGAAGTCGTCGATCTTCGCCTTCTTCAGCTCGCCCATGACCTTGTCGCTGTCCGTGCCGCCCGCTGCCTGCACCGCCTTCAGGTACGTCGTGACGGCGGAGTAATCGGCGGCCTGCAGACTCGTCGGCATCTTCTTCATCTTCGCGAAGTAGCGCTTCGCCCATTCGCGCGTCTTTTCGTCCTTGTTCCAGTACCAGCTATCGGTCGCGACGAGACCTTGCGTCGTTTCGAGTCCGAGGCTGTGAATGTCCGTCAGGAAGATGAGGAGCGCGGCGATTTTCATCGACTTGGTAACGCCGAATTCCTTCGCCGCCTTGATCGAATTGATCGTGTCGCCGCCCGCGTTGGCGAGGCCGAGCACTTGAGCCTTCGATCCCTGCGCCTGCAGCAGGAACGACGAGAAGTCCGACGCCGACAGCGGATGACGCACCGTTCCGAGCACTTGCCCGCCGTTGGCCTTCACGACATCCGACGTGTTCTTCTCCAGCGCCTTGCCGAATGCGTAGTCGGCGGTCAGGAAGTACCACGACTTGCCGCCCTGCTTCGTCACCGCGGAGCCGGTGCCCTTCGCGAGCGCCATCGTGTCGTATGCATAGTGGACGGTGTACGGCGAGCACTGCTCGTTCGTGAGGTTGTCCGCGCCCGCGCCGATGTTGATGTACGGCACTTTCTTCTCGGCCGCGACTTGCGCGGTGGAAAGGGCGGTGGCCGAATTCGTTCCGCCGATGATCACGTTCACGCCGTCACGGTCGATCCACTCCCGCGCCCGCGATGCCGCGATGTCCGCCTTGTTCTGATGGTCCGCATACACGAGTTCGATCGGCTTGCCGTTCACCTTGCCGCCGAAATCGGCGATCGCCATGCGGATGGCTTCCAGGCCGCCCTGTCCGTCGATATCGGCGTAAAGCCCCGACAAGTCGGTGACGAAGCCGATCTTGACGCTATTGGCGTCGGCGGCCTGCGCGCCGCTGCTCATCAGCGCCACACTCGCCGCCGCAGCCGCAAAGCAAAGAGAAGAGAGGCGCGCGAGGGTCTTCTTTTTCATTCCAGTCTCCGTGAGTTTTGGTTCTTGCTGTCAAGCTGGCCTTGCTCGTATTGCCATCACACCCCGAGCAGTTCATGCAGCACGGGCATCTTCGCTTCGAGTTCCCCCGCGCCGAAATGCTCGACGATGTTTCCATGCTCCATCACATAGAAGCGATCCGCGAGCGGCGCCGCGAAGCGAAAATTCTGTTCGACCATCACGATCGTGTAGCCGCGCGACTTCAGCATGAGGATCATGCGCGCGAGTGTCTGTACGATGACGGGCGCAAGTCCCTCCGATATCTCATCGAGCAGAAGCAGGTTCGCGCCCGTGCGCAGAATGCGCGCGACGGCAAGCATCTGCTGCTCGCCACCCGACAGACGCGTGCCCTGGCTCGCGCGCCGCTCCTTCAGGTTCGGGAACATCGAATAGAGTTCGTCGAGCGGCATCGCTTCTTTCGCATTGCCGACGAGCGGCGGCAAGAGCAGATTCTCTTCGCACGACAGGCTCGAGAAAATGCCGCGCTCTTCCGGACAGTAGCCGACCCCGTGATGCGCGATCTTGTGCGTCGGCAGCCCGATGGTCTCGCGTCCGCCCACGCGGATCGAGCCCGTGCGCCGGCCCGTCAGACCCATGATGGCGCGCAGCGTCGTGGTGCGGCCCGCGCCGTTGCGGCCGAGCAGCGTGACGACTTCGCCGCGATTCACCTTCAGGTCGACGCCATGCAGGATGTGCGATTCCCCGTACCACGCCTGCAATCCCGCGATTTCCAGCGCGGGCGCATTACCCGCTGCGCCGTTCGCCTCACGCGAGCGGCGCTCTTCGACGATGGTGCTCATGCGTGCGCTCCAGTGAGCGCCGCATCGGCGCTGCCCATGTAGGCTTCCATCACGAGCGGATTCTTCGATACTTCCGCGTAGTTGCCTTCGGCGAGCACTTCGCCGCGCTGAAGGACGGTGATGGTGTCGGAGATGCCGGCGATCACGTTCATGTTGTGCTCGACCATGAGAATGGTGCGCCCCGCCGATACCTTCTTGATGAGCGCCGTCACACGATCGACATCTTCGTGCCCCATGCCTTGCGTCGGTTCGTCGAGCAGCATGAGTTCGGGTTCCATCGAAAGCGTCGTGGCGATCTCGAGCGCGCGCTTGCGTCCGTAAGAAAGCTCGACGGTTTTCGTGTCGGCGAAATCGGTGAGGCCCACTTGCGTGAGCAGGTCCATTGCGCGGTCATTCAATGCATCGAGCGAACGTTCGCTGCGCCAGAATTGAAACGACGTACCGAGCTGCCGCTGCAAGCCGATGCGTACGTTCTGCAGCACGGTCAAATGCGGAAACACGGCGGAAATCTGAAACGAACGAATGATGCCGCGCCGTGCGATATGAGCGGGCCGTTCGCGCGTGATGTCGGCGCCATTGAAGACGATCTGGCCTGCCGTCGGTTCCAGAAATTTGGTGAGCAGATTGAAGCAAGTGGTCTTGCCTGCGCCGTTCGGTCCGATGAGCGCATGGATCGAGCCGCGGCGCACGCGCAGGTTGACGCCATTCACGGCCGTGAAGCCTTTGAATTCTTTGGTGAGCCCTCGCGTTTCCAGAATGGTATCGCCGAGAATCATGTCCCCTTCCATGCGAAGTGAGGCGCTAAACGACGATTTCGCCTGCGCCTTATTGTTCTTTCCGCGCGCACCCGAACGTGGTTTCGATTCCGGTACGGTTCGCTTCGTCCTGCGCTTCGTGCTGCTATTTCATGCTATTGCGTACTGCACAACGCGGGCACGAGGTAAGCCGAGCATCACTCTGATCCGGGGCCATTGTCGCGCCAATGATGCAGCGCAATCATTGGGATTTGCACTTAGTAATCTGACGGGCGATGCACGCAATCAGGGCACGCTGCGTGCTGCTCGATTGCGCTCATGCTCAAGCAAGCGCCGCAGCGATGACCTCCTGCGTTTGCACCGCGCCCCTGTCTTCGCGAATCATCTCGCTCGCGCGTTCCGCGATCATCAACGTAGGCGAATTCGTGTTGCCCGATGTGATGACCGGCATCACCGATGCATCGACCACACGCAAGCCACGCACGCCGATCACGCGCAGGCGGCTATCGACGACCGCGGCGGGATCGTTGTCGGCGCCCATGCGGCATGTGCCCACCGGATGAAAAATCGTCGTGCCGATATTGCCCGCTGCTTCGACGAGCTCTTCCTGCGTCTGGAACTGGATGCCGGGCAGGATCTCTTCGGGCGCGTGACGCGACAATGCGGGCGCGCTCACGATGCGCCGCGTGAGACGCAGCGAGTTGACGGCCACTTCGCGGTCGTGATCCGTCGACAGGTAATTCGGCGCGATCAACGGCGCGGCATGAAGGTCCGGCGATTCGATATGCACGCTGCCGCGCGATGTCGGCCGCAGATTGCATACGGATGCCGTGAACGCGTTGAACGGATGCAATGGCTCGCCGAAGCGTTCGAGCGATAACGGCTGCACGTGATACTGGACATCGGGACGTTTGATCGATGCATCGTCGGGATTCGATCTGGCAAACGCGCCGAGTTGCGATGGCGCCATCGACATCGGACCGCTTCGCATCAACGCGTATTGCATGCCGATGAAAAGCTTGCCCCACCAGCGCGCGGACAGCGTGTTGAGCGTGCGCGCGCCGTTGACCTTATACGCCATGCGCAATTGCAAGTGATCCTGCAGGTTCTCGCCGACGCCTCGCAGATGACGCACCACATCGATGCCGAGGCGCTGCAGACGCGCGCCATTGCCGACGCCCGATAGTTCCAGAATCTGCGGTGAATTGACCGCACCCGCGCTCAGGATGACTTCGCAACGCGCACGCGCGATGAAGTCCGTGTCGCCGCCGCGATAGGCCACACCGACGCAACGTGCGCCATCGAACACGAGCTTTTGCGTGTGTGCGCCGGTGATCGTCGTGAGGTTGGGGCGCTTCATGGCTTCGCGCAGAAACGCCTTCGCCGCGTTCCAGCGGATGCCGCCGCGCTGGTTCACATCGAAATAGCCGACGCCGGTGTTGTCGCCGCGATTGAAGTCATCCGTCGCGGGGATGCCTGTTTGCTGCGCGGCCTGCGCGAAGGTTTCCAGGATCTTCCACTTGAGCCGCTGCTTCTCTACGCGCCATTCGCCGCCCGTGCCGTGCCATTCGTTTTCACCGGCGTAGTGGTCCTCGCTACGTTTGAAGATCGGAAGTACCGAGTCCCAGGACCAGTTCGAATCGCCGGTGATGTGCGCCCAGTCGTCGTAGTCCTCGCGCTGGCCGCGCATGTAGATCATGCCGTTTATCGATGAGCATCCGCCTAGCACCTTTCCTCTCGGATAGGAGAGCGCTCTGTCGTTCAGGCCCGGTTCTTTTTGGGTCTTGTATAGCCAGTCGGTTCTTGGGTTGCCTATGCAGTACAAGTAGCCCACCGGGATGTGGATCCAGTGGTAATCGTCCTTGCCGCCTGCTTCCAGCAGCAGGACGTTTATCGCCGGGTCTTGCGTCAGGCGGTTGGCCAGCACGCAGCCGGCCGTGCCCGCACCTATGATGATGTAGTCGAAGGCGCCTTCTTCTTTTCTCTCGTTCATGATGCTTGTCTCCTGGCTTCTTGGCTCGTGAAGCTTGTATTCGTGTAGGTCTATTCGTGCGCCCCTCCCGGGGCGGGAGTCAATTTCCTGGCTGTCGACCCGAGTTGGCGCTTCAACGTCTGACCCTGGTCCCATGCAGAGATAGCAGTTTCCGATGCGCCACTGTCACCTCGCACACTCCAACCTAATGGCACAGCACCAAACAGCTCCGCCCCGCTATGCGGGCAATCGGTCAATCGGGTCGGCCTACGCTTCTCGGTCTTGACGCCGCATCACATCGCCTCTCGTGCTTTTTGCTTCGTTATCTACCAAGACTAGTGCGACGTTTCTCCCTAATCCAATGAGTTCTGTTCATCCGCAATATAAGTCGCGCTAATATCACTCATGGACTACATCCTCCTGCGCGCCTTTCTCACCGTCGCCCGCGAAGGCAATCTCACGCGGGCCGCCGCCCAATTGCATGTCACGCAGCCCGCAGTCAGCCTGCAAATCAAAAACCTCCAGGAAATGCTCGGGGTCGTCCTCTTCAAACGCACCTCGCACGGTCTCCTCCTCACCCGCGACGGGGAAGCACTCCTGCCCCACGCCGAGCGCGCCATCGCCGCCGCCTCCGAAGTCCAGCGGGCCGCCGCCGCGCTGCGGCACGAAGTCAGCGGAACCCTGCGTATCGGGACGATCCTCGATCCGGAATTTCTGCGGCTCGGCGGGTTCCTGCGGCAACTCGTCGAAACCTATTCGCGCATCGAACCGGCCATGCGGCACGGCATGTCCGGCTGGGTCCTCGAACGCGTCAAGTCCCGTGATCTCGATGTCGGCTACTACATCGGCGATCCCGCCATCGACGGCACTCGCGACGGCGAACGCTTTCACGTCGTCCGGCTCACGCCGTTTTCCTATCACGTGCTCGCGCCCGCCGGATGGCACAACCGCGTCAACAAAGGCAAACGCAGCTGGGCCGCTCTCGCCAAGCTGCCGTGGATATGGACGCCGCACGAATCCGCGCACAACCGGCTGCTGTCGCGCGTGTTCCGCGAAGCCGGCGCAATGCCCGTCAAGGTCGCCGAAGTCGATCAGGAACCATCGATGCTCGATCTGGTGAAGTCCGGCGTCGGACTCTCGCTCGCGCGCGATTCCATCGCGCTCGCTCAGGCGCACGCACACGCGCTCACCATCGTCGATGGCGTCACCGTGCCAACGCAGCTATCGTTCATCGCGCTCGCCGAACGTCGCGAAGAACCGGCCATCGCCGCTGCGCTGAAACTCATCGACGCTCAGTGGTCCGTGTAACGCAACGTTCACGATAAGACTGGTACGCTCTTCGACGCCCACCACCGGAGACTTCCTTCATGGCACGCAACATCGAAATCAAGGCTCGCGCGCACCGTTTCGACGAACTCCGGGAACGCGCGGCCGCGCTCGCCACCGACGCGCCGCTCGTCTTTCGCCAGCAAGACTTCTTCTACGACGTGCCGGCCGGCCGCCTCAAGCTGCGCCAGTTCGACGACGGCACGCCATCCGAACTGATCTTCTATCAGCGCGACGATCGCGACGGCCCGAAGGTCTCGTACTATTCGCGCAGCCCGGTGATCAACGCGGAAGCCATGCACACCCTGCTCGCCCAGGCGCTGACGACGCGCGGCATCGTCTCCAAGGAGCGGCATGTGTATCTGGTCGGACGCACGCGCATTCATCTGGATCGCGTGGACGGCCTGGGCGATTTCGTCGAACTGGAAGTCGTGCTCGGACAGGACGACGACGAAGCCGGCGGCCATCAGGAAGCGCACGAGATGTTCGCGCGGCTGGGCGTGGCGCAAGCGGATCTGGTGCCGCTCGCCTATGTGGATTTACTGAATCCCGCTCAGGAAGCGTCGCCGGAGAGGTGATCGAGCGGCAACGGGCCGTTGCGCTTGAACGTCGTCAACACGATGTTCGAACGCACGCTGTCCACGCCCGGCACGCGCATCAGCTTCTTCATCACGAAGCCCGACAGCGCGTTCAGATCGGGCGCGACAATGCGCAGCAAATAATCCGCATCGCCGACGGTCGCGTGACATTCGAGCACCTCGGGCAACGCATCGATCTCCTGTTGAAACTGCTCGATCACCGTGTCGCCATGATGCTTGAGCTTCAGGCTCGTGAACGCCGTCACGCCGAGGCCGAGCTTCTCGGGACGCAGCATCACGCGATAGCCCTCGATCACGCCCGTCGCTTCCAGCCGCTGCAAGCGCCGCCCGATCTGCGATGCCGAGAGCGGCACCTGCTCGGCAAGCTGCTGATGGGTGGCGCGCCCGAAGCGCTGAAGGACATCGAGCAGGGCAAGGTCGAAATGATCGAGTTCCAGCATGAGGCGGATTCGCGCGAAAGCGGATGAAGATGCGAC
This sequence comes from Caballeronia sp. LZ016, assembly GCF_031450805.1. Lineage (NCBI taxonomy): Bacteria > Pseudomonadati > Pseudomonadota > Betaproteobacteria > Burkholderiales > Burkholderiaceae > Caballeronia > Caballeronia sp. LZ016. The sequence continues at coordinate 880,193 of NZ_JARTVY010000001.1, read as the reverse complement.
TTTAGCGCATCGCTTGCATCACCGACGCGCCGCATGATCTTCCGCGCGCGGATTAACACCGGCTTACATCGCCCGACAAGGTAACGCGCGTATTACGAACCATGACACCGGCGAAAGCACGCCGACGCCGAAGACGTGGCCGAATCGCACGATTGCAAGGCGATGCGAAAGCAAACGTAAGCAGAATCCCGGCGTATCTTTCAATGATGAAGGCAGATTTTGAACCGCTCGTAAACTGCGTGAACGGTGCAAGATACCGCCTTTCGGACGCGGGTCGGCGTGCGGGTTCGAAGCGGTACAATCAGCAGCGCACAAGGCCTGAAGACGGCAATCGACCGCGCCGCTCGACGTCAAGCCGCGCGGCGCCGCATGAGAAGTAACGGTTTCGATCCGGCCCGACCCCGCGCTACCCGCCGCATCGCGCGGACCTGAACGCCGGATCGAATTCAACCCAATGTACTGAGCGACTTCATGCGAATCCTCCTGATCGAAGACGACCGCCCCATTGCGCGCGGCATCCAAAGCAGCCTGGAGCAATCCGGCTTCACCGTCGACATGGTTCACGACGGCATCTTCGCCGAGCAGGCGCTCGCGCAGAACCGCCACGAGCTCGTCATTCTCGATCTGGGCTTGCCCGGCATCGACGGCATGACGCTGCTCTCGCGCTTCCGGCAAGGCAATCGGCACACACCGGTCATCATCCTCACCGCGCGCGACGAACTGCACGACCGCGTGCAAGGGCTCAACAGCGGCGCGGACGACTACATGCTCAAGCCGTTCGAGCCGCAGGAACTCGAAGCACGCATTCGCGCCGTGATGCGCCGCAGCGGTCCCCACGGCGACGTGCCGCGTCCCGAAGTCACGCTGGGCGGCCTGCGCCTGTCGGGCGTCGATCGCCGCATCTTCAACGACGAGCGTCCGCTGGAACTGTCGCCGCGCGAATTCGCGGTGCTCGAAATGCTGCTGCTGCGTCACGGCCGTGTCGTGAGCAAGGCGCAGTTGCAGGATCATCTGACGCACTTCGGCGGCGATCTCGGCGATACGGCCATCGAAGTGTACGTGCATCGCGTGCGCAAGAAGCTCGAGAACACGCGCGTGGAAATCGTGACGGTGCGCGGCTTCGGTTATCTGCTTCAGGAGATCCGGCAAGCGGCGTGATGTATCGCCCGCCTTCGCCCTAAAACGCTTTGCGACTTCCCACCCGGCGCGCGGGCGATCAGCGTTTCGCTCGCGAAGACTGGCTCGATCTGGCGCGATCGACGCCCACCCGACCTCCTGCGCCGCCGAGCCTGCGGCGCACGCTGCTGCGCCGTCTCGCCGCGCCGCTATCGCTGCTCGCGCTGATGTCCGGGCTCATGGCGTACTGGCTCGCGTGGCAATACACGCAGCACGTCGTCGATCGTTCGCTGGCGGATCTCGCCACCGCCATCTCAAAGCAAATCCAGCTCGCGGGCGTCGATGCCCCCGTCACCGTCCCGCCGCTCGCCCAGGCGATGTTTTCCGATCCGGTCGAGCAGCTCGTCTACCGCATCAGCACGGGCGACGAGGAAATAGCCGGCGATCCCGATCTTCCGCTCACCGGCACGTCCGTGCGGCGCATCCATTACGCGTACGTCTTCGAGACGCACTATCAGGGCACCAGCGTGCGCGCCGCGCAAGTGCGGGTGCCGCAGCAGACCGGCAATCCGATCGTCGTGGAAGTGGCGCAGCGCGTGGGATCGCGGTATCGCATCGCGGTGGAGTTTCTGGTCGCGATCATGATGCCGCTGCTGCTGTTGCTGCTTGCCGGCTGGGTGATCGTGTGGCGCGTCGTGAATCAGCAGCTGAACCCGCTCACCGACCTCGCCGACGCGCTCAATCGCCAGACACACGTCTCGCTCGAGCCGGTCGACGAATCGCATGTGCCGAGCGAGATCCGCCCGCTCACGAGCGCGATGAACGGCCTGCTCGTGCGCCTGCAAACAGCGCTCGATGCGCAGCGCAAGTTCATTGCCGATGCCGCGCATCAGTTGCGCACGCCGCTGACGGCCGTGAAGCTGCACGCGGAACAGGCGCTCAGCTCACGCGATCCCGCGAAGACGGTTGAAGCGGTGAAGGAACTGCGCGCATCGGCGGACCGGGCCGTGCGGCTGTCGAATCAGCTGCTGTCGCTGGCGCGCGCCGAGCCGGGCGAACAGGCGGCGCGCTTCACGGACTTCGACTTCGCCGCACTGGCGTTCGAAACCGGTGCGGAATGGGTGCCGCGCGCGCTGGCCGCGCGGGTCGATCTCGGTTTTCAGCGCACGGACGACCCGGAGAACGACCATCCGTTGACGGTGCGCGGCAACGTCGTGCTCGTGCGCGAAGTGCTCGCAAACCTCATCGACAACGCGCTCAAGTACGTGCCGCCGGTTCGCCACGAAGGCGCGCGCATCACGCTGACCGTCTCGGACTGGCACAACGAGGAAGGCACGCGCTTTGGCGAAGTGGTGATCGAAGACAACGGCCCCGGCGTCCCGGCAGATCAGCAGCCGGATCTGTTCAAACGCTTCTTCCGTGGCGATGGTCAGAGCGTGGAAGGCGGCGCGGGGCTCGGGCTCGCCATCGTGCACGACATCGTCGCGCTGCACGGCGGCAGCGTGCATTACGACGACGCGCCCGAAGGCGGCGCACGCTTCATCGTGCGGATGCCGCTGAAGACGCAGCAAGCCGAAACGTCCGCAACGGTTGCCGTGGAGAAATAAGCGAGCGCTTACTTTTTCTTCTTGAGCGCGAGCATGGTGCCACGGCACTTCTTCGCGCCGCAGCGGCATTCGTATTCCTTCTTCAGCTTCTTGGTAATGCGCCCTTCGATCACTAGCCCGTAGTCGTAGTTGAGCTCTTCGTCCGGCTCGATGTCGCGCAGCGCGTGGATGAACACGCGGCCTTCGACTTCCTCGGCCTCGCAGTTCGGCGCGCACGAGTGATTGATGTACTTCGCGCTGTTGCCGTCGATCTTGCCGTCGATCACGCGGCCGTCCTCGAGTGCAAAGTAGAAGGTGTGATTCGGTTCGTCCGGATTGTGCGGATGACGGCGCAGCGCCTCCTTCCACGAAATGCGCTCGCCTTTGTATTCCATCACCTTATCGCCGGCGGCGATCGGCTTCACGGCAAACACGCCCTTGCCATGCACGCCCGAACGGCGAACGGTGACCTTGCGTGAACTCATCGAACGAATCCTAAGTAACGAATCTGTGTGGGGCTTCATGCCCGTGTCGCTCGGCGCGATGAACGCTTGCGGGAGCCGGGGCATAAAAAAACGCGGTGGCCTCGAAGGCGCCGCGTTCAACGGTAACGACGGTATCGTACACTCCCGCGCGCTCGCTTCTCAACCGGGCCGAACTAGCGCTGGCCGAACGATACGTCGCCGAACAAGTGCTTCTGCTCGCGCGGTTGCGAACGCCAGTACTGCGGCGGGGCGCTGACGGTTGCGCCAAGCTGCGCCGCGGCGTGCCACGGCCAGCGCGGATCGTAGAGCATCGCGCGCGCCATCGCAACGAAGTCGGCCTGCCCGCTCGCGATGACATCTTCCGCATGCTTCGGCTCCGTGATGAGCCCGACCGCGATGGTGGTCACGTCCGTCGCTTCCTTGACGGCCTTCGCGAACGGCGTCTGATAGCCCGGCTCGAGCGGAATCTTCTGCTGGGGCGATACCCCGCCCGACGATACGTCGATCCAGTCGACGCCGCGCTTCTTCAATTCCGATGCGAACGCGATCGTATCTTCGATGCCCCATCCGCCTTCTACCCAGTCCGTGGCCGAGACGCGCACGCCGACGGGCCTGTTATCCGGAAACGCCGCGCGCACGGCATCGAAAATCTCGAGCGGATAACGCATGCGGTTTTCGCGCGATCCGCCGTATTCGTCGGTGCGCTGATTCGAAATCGGCGACAGAAACTGATGCAGCAGATAGCCATGCGCCGCGTGAACCTCGAGCGCGTCGATGCCGAGCCGCGCGGCCCGCCGCGCCGAGGCCACGAAGGCTTCCTTCACGCGCAAGAGGCCGGCGGTATCGAGCGCGAGCGGCGGCGTTTCGCCGGGCTTATGCGCAACAGCCGATGGCGCGTGCGTCATCCATCCGCCATCCGCGACGTAGATGAGCTGCCCGCCCTCCCACGGCTTGCGGCTCGATGCCTTGCGGCCCGCATGCGCGAGCTGCATCGTCACTGCGATCTTCGAATGCTTACGAATCGCCGCGAGCACGGGCCGCAGCGCCGCTTCGGTGACGTCGTCCCACAAGCCGAGGTCGCCCGGCGTGATGCGTCCGTCCGGCTCCACCGCCGTCGCCTCGATGCACAGCATCCCCGCTCCGGACAACGCCAGATGGCCGAGATGGATCATGTGCCACGCGGTGGCTTCGCCGCGCTCGGCGGAGTACTGGCACATCGGTGAAACGACGATGCGATTGGGAACGTGCAGACCTCGAAGGGTCGCGGGAGTGAACAGCGCGCTCATGTAGTAAGCCCGTCGCGAAGAGGAGCGATCGAGCATAGCACTGCGCTTTTTTGCGCGCAGCGCCGGCGAATCAGCCTGCTCGCGATGCAGAGGGAAAGCGGTCGAGCCATTCGCCGAACATCGCGCGGGCGGCGGTTTCGAGGGCGGCTCCGTGCCGGGCGGTTGCATCTCGCAAGCCGGTGACGGTTGCACCGCCACGAGCGATATCGGCGGGATACGTGATCAGCCAGTTCTCGAAGCGGTCCGTCAGCACTTCTGCATGACACTGCAGCGCGAGCACATGCTCGCCCCAGGAGAACGCCTGATGCGCGCACGCTTCGGTCGATGCAAGATGCGTCGCGCCTTCGGGCAGATCGAACGTATCGCCGTGCCAGTGAAAGACGGGCAGCGAATCGAGATGGCGCAACGGCGATGCGCGTCCCGCTTCCGTCAGCGAAAGCGGCGACCAGCCGAGCTCGAGCCGCCCCGACGAATACACGCGCGCGCCGAGCGCCCGCGCGATCAGCTGCGAGCCGAGACAGATGCCGATGGTAGGGAGGCCCGCTGCAATGCGCTTTTCGAGCATCGACAGCAGCGGGCCGAGATGGGGATAGTGCGCGTCTTCATATGCGCCGATCGGCCCGCCGAGCACGACGAGCAACGACGGGTCCAGCGGATTCGGCGCCGCGATGCGCCCGCGCCCGACGTCGAGATAACGCACGAGATGGCCACGGTCGCCGAGGACCAGCTCCAGACTGCCGAGATCTTCGAAATGGACGTGGCGAATCGCCAGGACTTCATGTTTCATCGGCGCTTCCAGAGTCGACTGCGTGGCCCGGAACAAGAACCAGGGACGAGCCGCGCCTCGCTGCGAGGCGCGACGGCACAGTCTAACCGACTCGCCGACGCCTCACAGCGCGGAATGCCACCGATATTTCCTGCCCGGCTTCAGGCGATCTGCGCGAAGACTTTCCAGACTTTCTTCTGCTGGCCGAGATCGCCTTCTTCGTATACCGAACAGTCGAGACGCAGGTCCGTGTCGGCCATGTCGATCTGAAGAAGCGCGCAGTGATGCGAGACCTTCTTCGGGTTCTTGCTGACCTCGAAGTGCGAACAGGAGAGGCACATGCGGTGCGCGGGAATCTGCTGCTGCGCTTCGAGTTGACGAATCGTCTTCAGCAGCGAGCGATAGAGCGCCGCCTGCTCGTCTTCGCGCAGCGTGCCGACCGCCTTCGAGAGGAAGTCCGGCCATTGCAGCGCCTTCTTTGCGGCAGTGCGGCCGCGGGCGGTCAGACGAACCGCGAGGGCGCGGCCATCGTCGAGGGCGCGGCGCTTTTCGACGAGCCCCTTGCCTTCGAGCGTGCTGACGGCATCGCTCGTCGTCGCGGCGGTCAGCGCCGTCTCGCGCGCAATCTCGCCAAGGCGCATCGGCCCTTTACGCTGCATGAGCAGCACGAGAATTTCACCTTGAGTCGGCGTGAGCCCCGCACCTTCCGCCCACTCCCAAGCCTGGCTGCGCATCGCAGTGCTCAGCCTCAGCAGGCCGTGGGTCACCCGCCCCGTCGCCTGCTCTCCGTAAACGCCTTCACTCATAATATTTCGCTTGTTTTCCGCTTTATGGGTTTCGACGGCATGTCCGCCTGGAACCGCGAACCCCTCGCCCCGAAAGCCGCCCCGACTCACCTTGTCCGTTCGTCGGGATAACTCCCGGTTCGTGGTCCCCGCCGTCTCAAAATTCAGGCGTACCAAGCCAATTCGCTTTGCCTGAAAGGGGACATTGCCACCCTCTTCGTTTTGCGCCTTCTTTTGTCCAGCCGTGGCGCTCTTTCGCCGACTATACCGCGCCGCCGGGAAAGTCGCCATTCTAAGCGACTGAGACGAAACGTACACCTTAATTATCCACGCAAAACTGTGGATAACCCGTGGAAAAACGGCTTATTTCGTCGTGAGTGTATTTTCGGTAACGGTCGGTATCGTGCGGAAGGCCACGTTCCGGTCCGTTGCGGGCCTTCGTGCAAGGAACAGACGCCGGTCCGATTGCCTTTCGGGATGTTCTTTCAGTAACCAACGGCAACAGACTGACTCCGTTACTTTCTATTACTCAGGTATACGGACGCTGAATGCAAATCTTAAGGATGCCATTCGGCTTTGCGCTAATCGCGGTGGAAGGAATCCTATTGCGCGGCGACATGCACGCGTTTCATACACAGCGACGCCTGAACGGGTCCGAAGGAAAAAGGCCGCCGGATACATTACAGGCGGCCTTCTCGGATTGACGCTAATGCGGGTAATGCGCGCGCCGTCTCAGGCGCGCCATTGCAGGCATTGCTGACGGACGGCTTCGTGCAGGGACTTTTCCTTGTCGAATACGCCGCGCAGCCACGACGCATCATTGACGCCGCCGCGCGCGATATCCGCGACCTGTGCGAGCGCCGCTTGCGAACCGAGCGCTTCGGCATGGGGAGCGAGCACGTCGAGCGTGGCGAGGATGTCCTCGGCGATGGTGCGGCGCTCGCCCGTCTGCGGATGGATGCACGTGCCTCCGAGACCGAAGCGGCATGCTTCGAAGCGGTTGAACGTATAGACGAGGTAGTCGTCTTCCTTCGGCGTCAGCGGCTTGTCGAGCAGCAGGTAACGCGACAACGTTTGAATGTAGCAAGCGATGGCCGCGGCGCGATCGACAGAAAGCGGCGTGTCCATCACGCGGACTTCGATGGTGCCGAAACCGGGCTTCGGCCGGATGTCCCAGTAGAAGTCCTTCATGCTGTTGACGACGCCCGTGTTGACCATCTTCGAGAAGTATTCTTCGAAGCTGTCCCACGTGAGCGTGAACGGCGCGCGTCCCGACAGCGGAAACGCGAACACGGAGTTGAGCCGCGCCGAGTGAAAGCCCGTATCGACGCCCTGAATATACGGCGACGATGCCGACAACGCGATGAAGTGCGGGATGTAGCGCGACATCGCGTGCAGCAGGAACAACGCGCTGTTCGGATCGGGGCAACCGATATGCACGTGCTGCCCGAAGACCGTGAACTGCTTCGCGAGATAGCCGTACAGCTCCGAGATGTACTGAAAGCGCGGCGCGTCGTAGATCTGGCGATCGCTCCATTGCTGGAACGCGTGCGTGCCGCCGCCCGCGAGTCCGACGTTCAGTTGGTCCGCCGCCGCGACGAGCGTATCGCGAATCTTGCGCAGATCGGCGACGGCCTGCTCGTGTGTCGTGCAGATGCCCGTCGAAAGCTCGATCATGCTTTCGGTGATCTCCGGCGTGATGTTGCCGGGAATCTTTTCGTCCTTGATGAGCCGCATCAGGTCGGACGCGGCGCGAGTCAAATCGTAGTCGTGCGTATTGACGACCTGGATCTCCAGTTCCACGCCGAACGTGAACGGCTCGGAGTCGATGAATGGTTCGAGTGCCATGACGCCTCTTGTTGATCAGTGCATGAGCGGCGGCGCGCGCTTACTCGCGGCGCTCGCCGACCGCGGACAAACTACGGTAAACCACGAAGGGCGTCGCGATCTGAAGCACGACGATCGAACACATGACGATCGCGCGCAAGGTCGGGTCGTAGTCGGGATACAGCACGTACATGTCGTCGACGAGCAGGTACGCGAGCGCAGACATCGGCGTGAGCGCCACGCCGAGCGCCGCGCCCTGCTTCCAGTTCAGTCCGCTCGGTTTTGCGAAGATCATCACGCCCACGAGCTTGCCGATCACCCGCGCGACGATCAGCCCGAGCGCCGCCACCCCGCCCAGCGCAATATCGCGCCAGTGGAACGAAGTCAGCGTCAGGGCGAACAGAATGACGGTGAGAAGCCACCCCGCCGAGCCGAAATGCGACGGCCACAGTTGCGGCCGCTCATCGGCATTCTTCACGATGATGCCCGCCGCGAGCAGCGCGAGGATCGTCGAGAGCTTGAAGATGTGCGCGACGGCGATCGCCAGCAGCACGAGGCCGAAGAGCGCGACGAACGAATGCTCGTCGTTCGCGTTCAGACGCCGGTAGAGCAGGTTGCACGCGCGCGCGAGCAGAAACGCGAGCACGAGCGAGCCGAGCAGCAGATACAGCGGCTGAAGAATCGTCGCGAACGTGTTGCCGTAAATCTCCTGATGCAGCACGCCCGCCGCGAGCTTTTCGACGATGACCGCGTACATGCTGTTAAGCGCGGTCAACGTCATCAGCCGCTGGGTGACCTGGCCTTCCGCGCGCAGTTCGGTCTTGAGCTGGATGACCATCGCGGGTGAAGTCGCCATCGCGATCGCGGCGATCACGATCGAGGGCATCGTCGGCACCTTGACGAGCATCAGTGCAATCAGCACGAGAATGAAGGTCAGCGTCGATTCCGCGATGCTCGACAAGATCAGATAAGGATTGCGGCGGATCCAGCGCAGGTCGAGCCGGCCGCCGAGTTCGAACAGCAGCAGTCCGAGCGCGACATCGAGCAGCGGGCGCGACAGGCCACCCGCGCTGGCGTCGATCACGCCGAGACCCGCATTGCCCGCGATGAGGCCGATCACCGCGTAGCCCGTGATGCGCGGCAGCCGCCATGCGCGCCACAGCAATTCTCCGGCGAGGCCCGCCGTGACCAGCGCGAGACCGGCCCACAGAATGGCGTCGGGTTCGAGCGGCCACGCGGGAAGAAATGAAAATGCCGAATTCATCTTATGGGCTTCTCCTTCGTTGCTGCAGCAGAGGACACGCCGGTCGCATGGGCCGCGCGTTACAGCGAGACTCGCGGGACACGCCGATACGCGCTACCCGACAACGACTGAGCGTAGGTTCATTCAGGCCAAACGAACTTGACCGAACACGGCGTCACGGTTCAGCCGTGTACGACCTTGTGACGCGTCCGGCTCGAGCTGCCTGGCTTGCTCGCATCCTGGCTCTCGGAAAGCACTGGGATGCGCCGCGCGCGAGCGCTGGCCGGACCTGGAAAACGAACTTGCGGCTTGATGATCGGATTGTCGTTCCGCAAGCGTCGTTCCATTGAAGCGGTCGCCGGCTGACCGGCGCGACGCAGGAAGAAGCGCGATTGTGCCACACGCCGGTGCCTGCGGCCGAACTGCAACCCCATGATTCCTAAGAAGTAAAAGCGACTGCTTGCGGCTCGTTGCGGAAATAGCGACCGGTCGGGCATCGGGTTTTCCGCTGTCGATGACCCCGCCTTCAGGTGTTTACAGGTTTACTGTATATAAACGTAGTAGTAGTTAACAAGGCGCCGCCGCTTCTGTGGACAACCCGTGTTTACCGTTGCGGGTCAAAGAGATGCGCGTCGAAGAACCGCGCGGTAAACATGTTCTTGCCGCGCCGTTAACGCAGAACAACTTTGAGCCGTTCCAGGGGTGTCTGCCGCTTGTCCCGTTTACGTGCACAACGCGTTCACAGCTCTTCTTGCCGCAATTCCCTGGCTTATCCACAGAGTCACGAGGATAACTACGCCGCGGTGATCTCTCCGTGACGTAACGCTCGCAACAGGAATCGCGCCGGGTCGATGGCTTCCGCCAGCTCCCGTTCGATGGGCCACGGCTCGCCTCCGATCTGCGATGCGATGAGTTCCGCCGCGAGCGCCGCCCACACGAGGCCGCGCGAACCGAACGCGAACGCCCCGTACAGACCTTCGACGCGTGCGAGGTCGAGCGGCCACGCGCCCGACAGCCTCTGCGCGTCGCGGCGAGCGGCGGTTTCGTCGGCGAGCTGGCCGATCATCGGCATGCGGTCGCTCGTCACGCAGCGAAACGCCACGCGTCCCTGCGACGCGGATACGTCGCGAAGCGCCGGTAGCATGCGGCCGACGCGCTCGATATTTTCCCGATGTCCCGCATCGCGCATGTGGGGGTCCGTATCGTCGATGTCGTACGTCGCGCCGATCAGCGTGCGGCCGTTGCCCAGCGGTACCGCGTATCCGTCGCCGATGACCGGCACGCGCAGTGCATCGAGCGGGCTTGCGCCGAGGATCGAAAGCTGGCCGCGCACGCCCCGTGTCGGTTCGCCGTGAAGGCCGGCGAGGCGCGCCGCATCGCGGGCGTTCGCCAGCACCACGACGGGCGCTTTCGCGATGAGTGCGCCGCCGGCATCGAACGCCTGCCAGCCGCGGCCGTCCTGCTCGATCCGCGCCACTTCCGTGTTCATGCGCGCGGTAAGCGCGTCGCCGGCGGCGGCCAGTTGCGCCGCGCAGACGGCCGCTGGCGAGATGGAGCCGCCGTGCGGGAAAAACCATCCGCCGCGCGCGACATCGACGCCCGCCGCCCGCGATGCTGCGTCGCGCGTCATCGCGGTGACGTACTCGCGCGGGTAGCCGAATCGTTCGATGGCGGCGGCGAGCGCGTCCGCATCCTCGGGCGTGTCGGCGATTTGCAGGAGGCCCGCGACGCTGCGCTGCAAGTCGTGGCCCGCCGCTTCGAGCGCGGGCCATCGACGCAGCGCGTGGAGAAAACCGGCGCGCGTCAGTCGAGCGGCGATGCTGTCGTCGCGCCAGACGATCGGATGAAAGACGCCAGCCGGATTGCCCGATGCGTCGAGCGCGGGCGACGCGTGGCGGTCGATCAGCGTGACGCGCCATCCGCGAGACGCGAGCGCCGATGTCATCGCGCATCCCGCGAGTCCCGCGCCGATGACGATCGCCTCGCGCACCGGCGCATGGCAGGCGACGGGCGGTTCGTGACGGCGCACGCGCCAGCGCGGCGCGAAGCGGCCTGTCATGCCGTCGGACGTCGCGTTGCAGTCGAAGCCGGAAGCTGCAAGGGCCTTCAGCAAAGCTGCTTTCGCAGGCTCGGCGGCCGACGCCGATAGCGTCGCGTCATCGGCGGCGAAGCGTGCGAGCGTCTTGCAGAGCTTGCGCGGATCGTCGTGTTGCGATGCGTCGAAGTGCATCGCATCGGCGCGCAGCCACAGCTTCGGCAGCATGTCGTTTTCGTTTCCGATTGCGAGCGTCAGGACGACGCGCCCGGCATCGAATTCCAGGCGATGCAGACCAGGCGTGCGTATCGGCAACGCGTCGCCGAGTTCGGCCGCGAGCGCGTCGTCATCTTCCGGAACCGTGGGCGGCACAGTCGCAACGAGATGCAGACGCTCGCTGCGCGCGCCGGATTCGCGCCATCGACGCCATACCGCGAGCAAGGCCTTGAGACTCCCGTTGCCCGCATCCGCAGCGAGAAACGTGAAGATGCGCTTGTCCTTCCAGCGCGCGGGAAGATCGTGAAATGCGAGAAGCGGCGAGCAGTCGGTCATGCGTCGAGCGTGAAGTCGGAGGGAACGTGACACTGTATCGCTCGCAGCCCCGAACGGGGCCCGAACGCCGCAAACCCAATACGGACAAGCGTTTTCGCCCGGAACGTTGGCAAAAACCAACGCGCGTTCCAGTTTCGATCGCCCCCTCGAAAACCCTGCCCGGACGGGCGGACATTGCGCGCCAAAAACCTGCCGGCAACCCTCGTTACATAAGGGTAAATCTTTGAAACCCTTATCCTGATTGGGTTTGCGCTGCGCTATCATACGAAGCGCCTCGTTCGTAGGCGGCGCGAGAGCTTTGACGCAAGGCAATGCAGACGAAGCGACGCGAAACCGCGCCGGTTCGCCCGACAGCCGCGACAGGCCCGCCAGAAGGGCGCCCCTACTCGACTGCAGAGCTTGCGCACGTATAATCGGCGCGTTCGCGCTGTTCGTGTCAACCTAAACTGATAAAGGAACCTTAATGAACAAACAGGAATTGATCGACGCCGTAGCCGCTCAGACCGGCGCCAGCAAAGCTCAAACCGGCGAAACGCTCGACACGTTGCTCGAAGTGATCAAGAAGGCTGTCTCGAAAGGTGACGCGGTACAGTTGATCGGTTTCGGTAGCTTCGGCTCGGGAAAGCGCGCAGCGCGCACCGGCCGTAACCCGAAGACCGGCGAATCCATCAAGATTCCGGCGGCAAAGACGGTCAAGTTCACGGCCGGCAAGGCATTCAAGGACGCAGTCAACAAGAAGTAAGCTGTCTGCCGTGTGTGGCGCTCTCCGCTACCGCGCAGCGCCTCGCAGCGCCTGTTGGTCAGGTTCTTCCGCATGTGCGGAGATAAGCTGGAGACCATGAGAATCTGAAAACCCGCCATCGGCGGGTTTTTTTTCGGCTTTACTGCCGATGATCGTCGCAACCACAGCCGGGGCCGTGGTCATGATGATCTTGGTCATCGTGCTCATGGTCGTGATCGTGTTCTTCCACGTCCCACGCCGGGAACGGGTCGCTGAACTGCCGCCAGCCGTCAGCGCCGAGCGCCCATTCTTCGTCGGTCAGCAGGCATGCGTCGAACTTGCGCTGCCACGCGTCGGCATCGAGATCGAGACCGATCAGCACCAGCTCCTGCCGTCTGTCGCCGATGCTGTTGTCGTCCGGATCGCCGAACCATTCCGCGACGATTTCCGCTTCGAGTTCGGGGTCATCCGTCGGCCATTCGCTGCGATCCTGAGCCGCCCACCACACGCCTGCCGGACCGTGACGCAGCGTCCCGCCCGCCTGCGACAACGACCCGCCGACGACACTGCGCGTCGCGAGCCAGAAGAAGCCCTTCGCACGCAACACATCCGGCCATTCCTGGTGCAGCAGATTCCAGAGCCGATCGGGATGAAAAGGCCGCCGTGCGCGATACACGTAATGCCCGGCGCTCCCCTCATCTGCGGTATCGCCGTTGAGAATCGACAGCCAGCCCGGCGCGCTCGCCGTGGCATCGAATTCGAAGCGGCCGGTGTCGATCAACTCGTCGACGGGCGCGTTGCCGGACTGCGCGCGCACTTGCACGGCGCGCGGATTGAGCGCGTGCAGCACGCGCGCCACTTCCTCGAGTTCTGCTTCATCGACGAGATCGATCTTGTTCAGCACGATCACATCGCAGAATTCGATCTGCTCGACGAGCGTTTCGACGACCGTCCTGCCTTCGTCGTGCGCTTCGTCGCCGATATCGATGCCCCGCTCCGCCAGCGAATCCGCCGATGCATAGTCCCGCATGAAGCTCGATGCATCGACGACGGTCACGAAGGTATCGAGACGCGCGCGGCCGGCGAGCGCGGCTTCGTCGTCGTCGGCGAAAGCGGGATGTTCGGCGATGTCCATCGGGTTATCGACCGCCGTCGATTCGATCACGATGGCGTCGAAGCGCTGCTGTGCGGCGAGATCGACGAGCGCCTGTTCGAGGTCGTGCAGCGCATGACCGGCGATCGTGCCGATTCGCAAGTCCTGCCGATTGGCGAGCAGCGCGTCGAGAAGCGTGGACTTGCCCGCGCCGATGAAGCCCGAAAGCACGGTGACTGGCAGTGGTGTCTGATTCATTGCGGGCGATCGGTGGAAGCGCGCCGGGGCGTCGCGAGGGCTCAAAGCGACGATTCTGCATCAAAATGCAGCGGAAGCGGCGCTTGCGGCCGCTGCCCCTTCGACGTTCGGATTACTTGGCGGCTTGCAGCAGCTTCCAGCGCCGCAAAATCTCGATGATCTGCGCCGAGTATTTGTCGCGCAGCGCGGGTGTTTCGGAATGGTAAGCACCGACCGCCTGCCACGAGTTGCCGTACTTGTTCATCTTCTGGCGCAAGTGCCACGCGGCGACGTAGACGCTCTTGCACGGTTCCATCAGCGTGCCGCTCGAAATCCCGTATTGGGACAGCGTGTTGAGGTGGATGGAATTGATCTGCATCAGCCCGTAGTCCGTCGAGCCGTTGGCGTTCTTGTTGATGGCGTCGGGTTTGTTGTGCGATTCCTGCCAGGCAATGGCGCGCAGTATGAGCGGATTCACCTTCTGATACTTGGCCGCTTCGTCAAAGCAGTCGGCATGTGCCGCGCCGGCCGCCAATATCGCGCCGAGCGCCATCACAGGTAATCGCAGGAATCTCTTCATCGTCTATCTACTCCATCCGCCGACGCGGGACGTCATACCGCCGACGCGACGCGTGCGCGCCGACGCCGGAAACCCAATGTTCGAGCCAGGCCGGCGTCGGGAAAACCCGCGTATGAAGCACGCGCCGGCCAAGCGGAACCGCCCGTATGATACCGGCTGACGTTTCAGGCCATAAGTTGGCTAGCCGACATAGGCCAGGCGCGGCGCGCGAGCAGCCGCCGCCGCGGCCTGAGACGGCCCGCGATGCGCAGCTAAACGTATGAATAATAAAGTATTGTATACGCGTTACAATTCGGCTCCCGCGCAAAATCGACCGGGTCGACGGAAGCCGCCTGACGGTCTATCGGCAAGTTTCTGTAGGGCTTTAGCGGCGGCGGGAATCACTCGGCACGCAGCCGGCTGCAGCCAATACGTCAGCGAATTGGAATAAATTCGTTACGCAAAGCTGCTATCGTCACATTTTTATAAATAATCGTGGTGGAGCGGACACGCTCGCACCACGGTCGGCAGCGCCGTCGAATGAATGAACGGCGTTGCCTTAGCCGGTTAATTTTTGTAGGCCGGCTCAGACATCACATCCATGAGAAGACAACCTATGGCACTGCGTCGCATGGCGACGGCACTGCTGGCGGCGGGACTTATCGTCGCGCAAGCCGCGCACGCGCAAGTGACGTTGAATTTCGTCAACGCCGATATCGATCAGGTCGCGAAGGCGATCGGGGCGGCTACCGGCAAAACCATCATCGTCGACCCCCGTGTGAAGGGGCAGCTCAACCTCGTTTCCGAAAATCCGGTCCCGGAGGAACAGGCGCTGAAGACGTTGCAGTCGTCGCTGCGCATGCAGGGCTTCTCGCTCGTGCAGGATCACGGCGTCCTGAAGGTCGTGCCCGAAGCCGACGCCAAGCTGCAGGGCGTGCCGACCTACGTCGGCAATGCGCCGGGCGCGCGCGGCGATCAGGTCATCACGCAGGTCTTCACGCTGCGCAACGAATCGGCGAACAATCTGCTGCCGGTGCTGCGCCCGCTGATCTCGCCGAACAACACGATCGCCGCCTATCCCGCGAACAACACGCTCGTCGTCACCGATTACGCCGACAACGTGCGGCGTATCGCCGGCATCATCGCGGGTATCGATACCGCAGCGGGCCGCGAAGTCGATGTCGTCGCGCTCAAGAACGCGAACGCCATCGATGTCGCCGAGCAGATGAACAAGCTGCTCGATCCCGGCACCATCGGCAGCACCGACGCGACGCTCAAAGTCACCGTCACGCCCGACGCGCGCACGAACTCGCTGATGTTCCGCGCGTCCAGCAGCGCGCGCCTCGCGGCGGCGAAGGCGCTGGCGAAAAAGCTGGATGCACCCACGTCCGAGCCCGGCAACATGCACGTCGTGGCGCTGCGCAACGCCGACGCGACGCGTCTTGCCAAGACGCTGCGGGCGATGCTCGGCAAGGGCGGCGGCTCGGACAACAGTTCGAGCAGTTCCAACTCGAATACATCGAACTCGTTCGGGCAGAGCGGCCTCGGCAACTCGTCCACATCGACGGGCACCGCCGGGATGCCGCCGCTGCCTGGCGGCATGAGCAGCAGCAGCAGTTCGGGCATGGGCAACAATCCGATGTCCGGCTCGGGCGGCAACCGCGACAGCAGCTTCTCGTCCAACAAGGACAGCGACAGCGGCAACGACACGGGCAGCGGCGGCGGCATGATCCAGGCGGATTCCGCGACGAATTCGCTCATCATCACCGCGGCCGATCCGGTCTATCGCAACCTGCGCTCGGTCATCGACCAACTGGACGCGCGCCGCGCGCAGGTCTACATCGAAGCGCTGATCGTCGAGCTTTCCGCGACGACGGGCGCGAATCTCGGCATTCAGTGGCAGGGCTTGCTGCTCTCGAACGGCGGCAACAACGCGCTCTACGGCAGCACGAGTTTCGGCTCCGGCAACACGAACATCTTCGATCTGACCGTGCAGGGCAATGCGATCGCGCAGAATCCCTCCGCCATCACGTCGACGACCGGCCTGCTCGCCAACGGCCTCAACATCGGCCTGCTGCACCGCTTCGGCAATCTGTTCGGTCTGGGCGGGCTGCTGCAGGCGCTGTCGACATCGGCGGACGCCAACATCCTTTCCACGCCGAATCTGATTACGCTCGACAACGAGGAAGCGAAGATCGTCGTCGGCCAGAACGTGCCGGTGGTGACGGGCTCGTACGCCACGCCGACCGCCAACGCGGCGACGTCGGTGACGGCGTTCAACACGTTCGACCGCCGCGACGTCGGCGTGACGCTGCACGTGAAGCCGCAGATCACGGATGGCGGCGTGCTCAAGATGCAGATCTATCAGGAAGATTCGAGCGTCGATGCCACGACCAAGACCGATCCGGGCGGCGTGACCATCAATACGCGCTCGGTGCAATCGACCATCCTTGCGGATGACGGGGAAATCGTCGTGCTGGGCGGTTTGATGCAGGACCAGTACAACAACAACAACAGCAAGATTCCGCTGCTCGGCGACATTCCGTTCATCGGCAGCCTGTTCCGCAGCGAAAGCAAGACGCGCACGAAAACGAACCTGATGGTGTTCCTGCGTCCGGTGATCGTGCGCGACCAGGCCACGGCCACGCAGATCGCGAACACGCGTTACGACTATCTGCGCCAGCAGCAATACGGATCGACAACGGATAACCGCGTCATCAAGGATCAGAATGTGCCGATGATGCCGCCGAAGCCGCTCGGCCCGAGTGAAGGCGGTGGGGCGCCGGCCCAGAATCTGCTCGACTGGAACAACCTGACGCGCGGCGTGCCGAGTTCGACGCTGCCGCAGGACCCGAACGCCGGCCCGGCGCCGCAGCCGTATCAGCAGGCGCCGCAGGGCACGTATCCGGCGCCCGCGAACGGCGCGACGAACGCAATGCCCGGCAACGCGGCGACCAACGCCATGCCGGGCAACGCGGCGACGAACAACTACGCGGTGCCGAACAACGCGCCGAGCGCGCGGCCGCTCGACAGCAGTCCGACAGGAGCCCGACCGTGAGCACGTTGAACGCGGTAGCCGAGAGCACGAACTCGATCGCCGATACGGCCGAGCACGGGGCCGCCACGGCCGCGTCGCCGCTGGCCGCGCGGCTCGTGCCTTACGGCTTCGCGCGCAGCGGGCAGATTTTGCTCGCGCATCAGCATGCGGACAGCATCGAAGTGTGGATCAGCGAGCGCACGAGCGATGCCGCGCTGGCGGAAGTCGCGCGCAATTTCGGCGCGCTCTCGATCGTCCGCAAATCCGCCGACGAACTCGCCGCCGCGATCAACGCCGCGTACGCCCGCAACGACGGCAGCGCCGCGCAAGTGGTCGGCGAAGTCGAAGGCGAAGTCGATCTGTCGCGTCTCATGCAGGACATTCCCGAAGTGGAAGACCTGCTGGAATCGGAGGACGACGCGCCGATCATCCGCATGATCAACGCGCTCCTGACGCAAGCGGCGCGCGAACAGGCGTCGGATATCCACATCGAGCCGTTCGAGAACGCGTCGGTGGTGCGGTTCCGCGTCGACGGCACGCTGCGCGACGTCGTGCGTCCGAAGAAGGCGCTGCACGGCGCGCTGATTTCGCGCATCAAGATCATGGCGCAGCTCGATATCGCCGAGAAACGCCTGCCGCAGGATGGCCGCATCACGTTGCGCGTCGGCGGCCGTCCGGTCGATGTCCGCGTGTCCACGCTGCCGACCGGTCACGGCGAACGTGCCGTGCTGCGTCTGCTCGAAAAGGACGCGCAGCGCCTGAATCTCGAAACGCTCGGCATGGCGCGCGACACGCTCGTGAACTTCGACAAGCTGATCGGCAAGCCGCACGGCATCGTGCTCGTGACCGGGCCGACCGGCTCCGGCAAGACCACCACGCTCTATGCGTCGATGTCGCGGCTCGAAACGACGACCACCAACATCATGACGGTGGAAGACCCGATCGAATACGACTTGTCGGGCATCGGCCAGACGCAGGTGAACGAGCGCATCGGCATGACGTTCGCGCGGGCGCTGCGCTCGATTCTTCGCCAGGATCCCGACATCATCATGATCGGTGAAATCCGCGACCTCGAAACCGCGCAGATCGCGGTGCAGGCGTCGCTGACCGGTCACCTGGTGCTCGCGACGCTGCACACGAACGATGCGGCATCCGCCGTCACGCGTCTCACCGACATGGGCGTCGAGCCGTACCTGCTCGCGTCGTCGCTGCTGGGCGTGCTCGCGCAGCGGCTCGTGCGCCAGTTGTGTCCGGTGTGCAAGGAAGAGCGCGAGGAAGAAAACGGCGTGAAGCACTGGCATCCGGTCGGCTGCGACCGATGCGGCCAGTCGGGCTATGTGGGCCGTCGCGGCGTCTACGAACTGCTGCTGATCGACGACGCGATCCGTCCGCTGATCCATCGCAACGCCGCCGATGCCGAGATTCTCGCGGCCGGCCGCGCGCAAGGCATGCGCACGCTGCGCGAGGACGGCAACCGCTGGCTCGCGGCGGGCGTGACATCGCTCGAAGAAGTGCTGCGCGTGACCGGCGGCGACTAAGGGCGGAGCGTAACGTATGCCAGCATTCCGTTTCGAAGCGATCGACCACGCGGGCAAGACGCAGACCGGCGTGCTCGATGCCGACAGCGCCCGCGCCGCGCGCAGCCAGTTGCGCACGCAAGGGCTGACGCCGCTCGTCGTCGAGGCGGCGGGCACGCGCACGCGCGGCGAGCGGCAGCAGCGGCTGTCGCTCGGGCGTCGTCTGTCGCAGCGCGAACAGGCCATTCTGACCCGCCAGCTGGCGAGCCTGTTGATCGCCGGCCTGCCGCTCGGCGAAACGCTCGCGGTGCTGACCGAGCAGTCCGAACGCGATTACATCCGCGAGCTGATGGCCGCGATTCGCGCCGAAGTGCTCGGCGGCCATTCGTTCGCGAATGCGCTCGCGCAGCATCCGAAGGACTTTCCGGAGATTTATCGCGCACTGGTGGCGGCGGGCGAGCACACCGGCAAGCTCGGGCTCGTGCTGTCGCGTCTCGCCGATTACATCGAGCAGCGCAACGCGCTGAAGCAGAAGATCATCCTGGCCTTCACGTATCCGGGCATCGTGACGATCATCGCGTTCGGCATCGTCACGTTCCTGTTGAGCTATGTCGTGCCGCAAGTGGTGAACGTGTTCGCGAGCACCAAGCAGGCGCTGCCCTTTCTCACCGTGATGATGATGGCGCTGTCCGCATTCGTGCGCAGCTACTGGTGGGCGGTGCTGATCGCAGTGGTGGTGATCGCCTGGCTCGTGCGGCGCATTCTGTCGCGGCCCGGGCCCCGCCTCGCGTTCGACCGCTGGGTGCTGACCGCGCCGCTCATCGGCAAGCTGGTGCGCGGCTATAACACGGTGCGCTTCGCCAGTACGCTCGCCATCCTGACCGCTGCCGGCGTGCCGATTCTGCGGGCGTTGCAGGCCGCGGGCGAAACGCTGAGCAACACGGCGATGCGCAATAACGTCGACGACGCCATCGTGCGGGTGCGCGAAGGCTCGTCCCTGTCGCGCGCGCTCGGCAACACGAAGACGTTTCCGCCCGTGCTCGTGCATCTGATCCGCTCCGGCGAAGCCACCGGCGATGTCACCACGATGCTCGATCGCGCTTCCGAAGGCGAAGCGCGCGAGCTCGAACGCCGCACGATGTTCCTGACGAGCCTGCTCGAACCGTTGCTGATCCTGGCGATGGGCGGCGTGGTGCTGGTCATCGTGCTCGCGGTGATGCTGCCGATCATCGAACTGAACAATCTGGTGCAGTAATGAACGCCCTGCAAACCCGCCTGCTGACGCTTGCCGCCCTCGCGCTCTTTTGCGTGACGGTGACGTACTGGGTCGTCACGCTGACCTCGCGCCAAACCGCGCCGCTGCCCGCCGCCGCCGCGACCCGCACGCCATCGGTCGAACAGGCCGCGACGATTTTCGGCGGACAACTCGAGCGTCAGGCGAATTCGGATGTGCATCTGTTCGGCATCCTCGCGCTGCGGGGCGGCGCGGCGGCCATCGTGAGCTACGGCGGCGAACCGCCGCGCGCGGTGTCGCTCGGCAGCGCGCTCACGCAGGGCGTGAAACTGTCGGAAGTGCGGCCGCGCTCGATCATCATCGAACGCAACGGCGGGAAGTCCGAAATCTTCCTGCCGCCGATGCCGCCCGGACCGACCATCTACGTGCGGTGAGCCGCGCGCCATTGACCGCGGTCACGGCGCGGCAGGAGCCGGTCGATAGAATGCCCGGCGGCTTCCATCCGTGTAAGCCGCTTGTTCTTTAATCAAAGCGGGCGCAAGCCCAGAATCAACCACGAGGTAGCAGTCATGCAAATGTGGACGCAACGCCGCATGAAAATCACCCAGGCGCAGGCGCGCCGTCAACGAGGCTTCACGCTCATCGAAATCATGGTCGTGATCGCGATTCTCGGCATTCTCGCCGCGCTCATCGTGCCGAAGATCATGAGCCGTCCGGACGAAGCGCGCCGCGTCGCCGCGAAGCAGGACATCGGCACCGTCATGCAGGCGATGAAGCTCTACCGGCTCGACAACGGCCGCTATCCGACGCAAGAGCAGGGCTTGCGCGCGCTGATCGAAAAGCCGTCCACCGAGCCGGTGCCGAACAACTGGAAAGACGGCGGCTATCTGGAGCGCCTGCCCGCCGATCCGTGGGGCGGTCAGTATCAATACCTGAATCCGGGCGTGCACGGCGAAATCGACGTGTTCAGCTACGGCGCGGACAACAAGGCCGGCGGCGAAGGCAACGATGCCGACGTCGGCTCGTGGCAATAGACATCGCGTCGTTGAGGGATCAGCGTGAACGGGCATCGGAAAGCGCGTCGTCAGGCAGGTTTCACGCTGCTGGAAATGCTCGTCGTGCTGGTCATCGCCGGCTTGCTCGTGTCGCTCGCGTCGCTGCAGCTCACGCGCAATCCGCGCACCGATCTGAACGAAGAGGCGCAGCGGCTCGCGCTGCTTTTCGAATCCGCGGGCGATGAAGCGCAAGTGCGCGCCCGCCCGATCGCCTGGCAGCCGGTCGACGGCGGTTTCCGCTTCGACATTCGCACCGAGGACGGCTGGCGTCCGCTGCGCGACGACCTGCTTCGCGCGCGGCGCTGGGAAGGCGGCGTGACGGGCGTGACCATCCAGTTTCTCGATTCGGACAAGTCCGTGAGCCGTCTGATCTTCGGCACGGAAGCCATCGATACGCCGATGGAAATCACGCTCGTCTCGGCGGCGGGCCGCGCGACGATCATCGGCAGCGGCAACGGCCGCTTTCAGGTGCGGTGATGCCGGCGCACCGCAGAACATCCGGCTTCACGATGATCGAAGTGCTCGTCGCGCTGGCGATCATCGCGGTGGCGCTCGCGGCCTCGCTGCGCGCGGTCGGCTCACTCGCGACGGGCGAAGCGGACCTGCATCGGCGGCTGCTGGCGGGCTGGAGCGCGGACAACGAACTCGCGCAGCTTCGGCTTTCGCGCGCGTTTCCGGATATCGGCTCGCGCACGTTCGACTGCTCGCAAGGCAATCTGAAGCTCGTCTGCACGCAGCGCGTCACCGCGACGCCCAATCCGATTTTCCGGCGCGTCGAGATGTTCGTTTCGACGCCCGGCCGCTCGGGCAACCTCGCGCAAATGGTCACGGTGGTGGCGAATGAAACGAATCGCTCGCTCTGAGGCCCGGCGCACGGGCCAGCGGCAGCGCGGTTTCACGCTGCTCGAAATGCTGATCGCGATTGCGATTCTCGCGGTCATCGCGGTGCTGTCGTGGCGCGGACTCGATTCGATCATCCGCTCGCGCGCGACCATCGCCAGTTCGATGGAAGACGAGCGCGTGGTCGCGCAATTATTCGACCAGATGCGTATCGACGCTCGCCAGGCGGCAACCGACGACGAAGCCGGGCAACCCGCCGTGTCGCTCGGCAACGGCTCGCTGCAGATCGTGCGCGGCGTGTTCGCGCCGAACACCGCGCCGCGCTTGCAGGTGGTGCGGTACCGGCTGTCGAACGGGCGCATCGTGCGGTATGCGTCGCCGCCGCTCGAAAACGTCGGCGAAGTGCGGCGCGCGCTGTCATCGGGCGACGCCGCCGATGGCTGGAGCGCGATACCGTTGATGGGCGGCGTCGGATCGCTGGCGGCGCGCGTCTACATTCCGCAGAAGGGCTGGACGACGCGGATGGCCGACGTGCTCTCGCAGATCAACGACAACGACAACAACCTGAAGGTGCCGCAGCTCGGCAACGCCCCGCTCGCGCGCGCGGTGTCCGGCATTCAGGTGGCGGTCGGCGCGCCGAATCTGCGCGTGCCGATCACGCGCGTGTTCCTGGTCGGAGAGTGACGATGCGCAAGCCGGGCAGAAGCGCAAGGGAACGGGGCGTCGCGATCATCAGCGCGTTGCTGGTCGTCGCGCTGTCCGCCATTCTCGTGTCGGGCATGTTGTGGCGGCAGCAGGTGCAGGTGCGGCGCATCGAAAATCAGCGGCTGCTCGCACAGGCGCAGTGGATTTCGCGCAGCGCGCTCGACTGGACACGGCTCATTCTGCGATCCGAAGCCGATACCTCTCCGACGGTCACGTATCTCGGCGGCGTGTGGGGCGTGCCGATCGCAAAGACGAAGCTCTCCGATTTTCTCGGGCAGATCGGCGAAGTGCGCGCGCAGGAAGGGGCGCAGACTTATCTGTCCGGCTCGATCGAAGATGCGCAGGCGAAGTTCAACCTGCGCAATCTGGTCGCGACGCCGACGCCCGGCGTGCTGACCATCAACGTGCAGCAGATTCAGTCTTTCCAGCGGCTGTTGACGCTGCTCGGCATCAACGGATCGCTGGCGAAGACGGTGGCCTTGCAGATGCGCGCAGGACTCGCTCGGTCCGCGACGCGCTTCCAGACGCAGACCGGCAACGGCGCGAGCCTCGCGACATCGCCGGAGCAGACGATGGCCGCGATCGCGCAAGGCGGCGGCGCGGGCGGCGGCAACTTCACCGACGATCCCGGCCTGAAGGACGCCGACAGCAACGCGCCGGTCGCGCCGCTGCAGATGATCAGCGTCGACTCGCTGCTCGACGTGCCCGGCTTCTCGGCCGAGGCGGTGGCGAAGCTGCGCAAGTTCGTCACCGTGCTGCCGACGACGACGCCTGTCAACATGAACACCGCGCCCGCCGAAGTAGTCGCCGCAGTGGTGGAAGGAATGAGTCTGTCGCAGGCGCAGGCGTTCGTCGCGCGCCGCGAGACGGTGTTCTTCCACGATGCCGGCAACGTGCAGCTCGCGCTGACCGGCGCAGGCGTGAAATCGACGTCGATCGATCCGAGCGAGCTCGACGTCACCACGCGCTATTTCGTGATTCACGGTCGCGTCGACCACGAGCGCGCGCAGCTCGAGCGCACGACACTCGTCTACCGCGATCCGACGACGCACACCACGCGCATCGTCTATACGCGCGACGCGCTCTGATGACGATGTTTCTGACAAGAGGAAGTGGCCTTTGAGCACACTGATCGTTCTATTGCCGCCGCGCGATCCCGCGGTGCGCTCGCAGGAGTGGAACCTGCCGGACTTGCCGTTCCTGCTGCTCGACAAGCGCGGCGAGACGCAGCGCGCCGGCCGCGCCGCAGTCGGCCTGTTGCCGCGCGCCGGCATGACGGTGCTGATCGTCGCCGCGCGCGATACGCTGCTGCTCGCCGCAGCCGTGCCGCCGCTCAAGGGACCACGTCTGCGCCAGGCGCTGCCGAACGTCGTCGAAGATCAGCTGATTCAGGACCCGCAGACCTGTCATATCGCGGTCGATCCCGTCGCGCTCGCGGATGGGCGTCGCGTGGTCGCGGTGATCGATCGCGGCTGGTTCCGCTTCGTGTGCGATGCGTTCGCGAGCGCGGGGCATCGCAATCTCAAAGCCGTGCCGGCGATGCGCTGCTTGCCGGTGCCGGCCGTCGAAGCGATCGAAGGCGAAGCGTTCACGCAAACGCCGTTCATCGCGGGATTGCTCGGCAACGTCGTATCGACCGCGCCGGCGCTGATCGGCGAAATCGAAGCGACCGCGCCGGTTCCGGCCACGCCCCGCGTCGAGATCGCCATTGCCCGTGGCGAAGGCGCGGCGCTCGGCGAAGGTCTCGCGCTTCCCGCCGACTCCATCGCGCCGACGCTCGCCGCGCTCGCCGGCGATCATGCCGTCACGCTGTATTCGCTCGCCGACCTGCCGGGCGACGAGCCGCGCCTCGCGTCGTCGCGCGGCGCCACGGCGCTCGCCGATGCCGAGCCGCTCGCGTTCGAAGCCTTCGCGCGGCAGGCGCTGGCGAGCCGCTTCGACCTGTGCCAGTTCGAATTCGCCGCGCAACCGTGGCGGCTCGATCGCGCGACCATGCGGCGTCTGCGCGTGCCGATCGCGCTCGTGGCGGCGTCGGTCATCGTGTCGATCATCGGAATCAACGTGCAGTGGCTTCAGCTTGCCCGCCAGCGTGACGCGATCAGCGCGCAGATGACCGAGCTGCTGCTCAACGCGTTTCCGAAAACGACCGTCGTGCTCGACGCGCCCGATCAGATGTCGCGCAACCTCGACCGCCTGCGCGTCGCGTCGGGCGAACTGTCGCCTTCGGATTTCCTTTCCCTGGCCGACGGCCTCGCGCGTTCGCTCGGCCCGGTGCCGGTAAACGGCATCGCGGGGCTGGATTATCGCGACCGGCGTCTGGAAGTCACTTTCAAGCCGGAAACGAAGGTCGATCCCGACCTGACGAAGCGCCTCGCATCGAACGGGCTGAACGGCGCGATCGACACCAATACCGGCAAATGGACGATCAGGAGCGGCCAATGAAAGCAGAACTCGGACGGACGCTTTCCGAATTCTGGGAAGCGCGCACGCCGCGCGAAAAGACGCTGCTGCTGTGGGGCGGTCTCGTGCTCGGCGTCGCGCTGATCTATCTCGTCTTGTGGGCGCCGGCTTTCGAAGGCCGCGAGCGCCTGCGCGAAACGCTGCCGACCATGCAGCGCCAGCTGGCGACGATGACCGCGCAAGCCACCGAAGCGCGCGCGCTCGCGGGTAACGCGGAAAGCGTGACGCCGACAGGCGGCGCGCTGCGCGATGCGCTCGCCAAATCGCTCACGGACAGCGGCATGCAGCCGACGCAGGTTCAGGTGATCGGCGCGGCGGTGCAGATTCAGTTGAAGAACGCATCGTTTCCGAACTGGACGATGTGGCTCGACGACGCACGCAAGCAGTTCAAGGTGCAGGTGTCGGAGGCGCATGTGACGGCGCTGAAACCGGACGGCCAGGTGGACCTGACCGCATCGCTGCAACCGGCCGGGGTCAAATGAGCTATTGGACTCGCAGAATCCGGCTCGCGCTGCCGGCGCTTGTCGTGATGGTGTTGTCGATTGCCGGAACGCTGCTCGTGATGATGCCTGCCGCGTGGATCACGCCGCAGTTCGCGCGCGCGACCGGCGGCCATGTGAATCTCGTCGATCCGGCCGGTTCGCTGTGGCGCGGCTCCGCGACGCTGATGCTCGCGGCGGGCGGCGACGGCGCGGGCGCGACGCTGCTGCCGGGGCGCATCGAATGGACGACGGCCTTCTGGCCGCTATTCACGGGCCGCATCCACATGACCATGCGGCAGACCGAGGCGATGCCCGACGCCGTCACCGTCGACGCGACGACGCGCGGGGCATCGCTTTCGCCCGGCGCGATGGCCGTGCCCGCGACGCTGCTCGCCGGTCTCGGCGCGCCGTTCAACACGCTGAATTTCGACGGAACCGTGCGGCTTTCGTGGACCGAATTCCGCGTGCTCGGGAACAACGCCTACGGACAGTTCGTGGTCACGCTCGACGACATGGCCTCGCGCGTATCGCGTGTGAGGCCGCTCGGGTCGTATCGCGTGGCGTTGCAGGCGCAGGGTGCGCAGGCGGCCATCAATTTAACGACGACGAAGGGACCGCTATTGCTGACGGGCAACGGCATGCTCGCGCAGGGCGCGACGTCGTTCGAAGGCACCGCGAAAGCCGAGCCGGAGCAGCGCGAGAACCTCGCCGGCCTGTTGAACCTGTTGGGGCGCCACACCGATCCCGACACCGTCGCGCTGACCTTCGCGCGGTATTAGCCGCCCGGCGCGCGCTTCTCTGCCGATGCCGCGACGGGCGCTTCGACGCCGCCCGTTTCGCGGTCCATCTGTCCGGCGTCCCATCCGCCGCCGAGCGCCTTCACGAGCCCGACCGACGACACCATCCGCTGACCCGCGATACTCGCGAGCTTCTGCTGAGCGGTGAACGCGGTCGTCTGCGCGGTCAGCACGTTGATGAACGCGACGGTCCCCGCCTTGTACTGGTTGTTGATGATTGCGAGCGCCTGCTGCGCGGACTCGACCGCCTGCTGTTGCACCACGACTTCCTTTTCCAGAATCCGCAGCGACGCGAGATTGTCTTCGACGTCCTGGAACGCGGTCAGCACCGTCTGCCGATACGTCGCCACGTTCTGGTCGTAAGCGGCGCGGGCCGCGTCGGTGCGAGCGGCGCGCAAGCCGCCGTCGAAGATCGTCGCGGCGATATCCGGCCCCAGCGTCCAGAAGCGCGACGGCGCGCGCAGCAACTGCGACAGCACCGAACTCTCGAAGCCGCCCTGCGCCGACAGCGTCAGCGACGGAAAGTAAGCCGCGATTTCGATGCCGATCTGCTCGTTCGCCGCCGCGGCCTTGCGCTCGGCGGACGCGATATCCGGCCGCCGCTCCAGAATCGCCGACGGCATTTCCGCGGGCACCGTCGGCGGCGTGGCGTCGAGCGGCATCGCGGGAAGCGAGAACGTCGACGCCGGCTCGCCGACCAGCACGGCGATCGCGTGCTCGTACTGCGCGCGGGCGACGCCGTTATCGATCGCGGCGGCCTGTGCGGACTGCAGTTGCGTCTGCGCCTGAATCACGTCCGAGCGCGCGACGATGCCCTGCGCATACTGGTTTTGCGTG
Source organism: Caballeronia sp. LZ016 (assembly GCF_031450805.1). Classification (NCBI taxonomy): domain Bacteria; kingdom Pseudomonadati; phylum Pseudomonadota; class Betaproteobacteria; order Burkholderiales; family Burkholderiaceae; genus Caballeronia; species Caballeronia sp. LZ016. The sequence continues at coordinate 852,938 of NZ_JARTVY010000001.1, read as the reverse complement.
AGCCTGAGCGATTGCTGATAAGCGCCGACGGTTTCGTCGAGGAGCTTTTGCTGCGCGTCGAGCGAGCGCAACTGGAAGTAAGTCTGCGCGAGTGTTGCCTGTGCCGAAAGGCGCGCATTCGCGAGATCGGCGGCGGCGCCCTGCTGCCCGGCCTTCTGCGCATTCACCGTTCGCCCGATGCTGCCCCAGAGGTCCGGCTCCCACGTTGCGTCCAGCGCGAGACTGAACTGATTGTTGACCGAACCCTGCTGGCCGAAGCTCGAACTGCTCGTCGAGCGGTTGCCCGCGCCCGTCCCCGAGCGCGACCCCGACGCCGACGCGCCGATCGTCGGGAAATACGAAGCCCTTGCCTCGCCGACGAGCGCCCGCGCCTGCCGATAAGCCGCCGCATATTGCGCGATGCTCTGGTTCGACTGATTCAGGCGCGTTTCGAGGTCGTTGAGTTGCGTGTCGTTGTAAATGGTCCACCATTCGCCGCGGTCGAACTGATCGGACGGCTGCGCGACTTTCCAGCCTTGAGGCGCTTCCTTATAGCTGGCCGGCATCGGCGTGGACGGACGCTGATAGTCGGGACCGACGGCGCATCCGGCGACGGCCACAGCGAACGCAATGGCGCTGAGATGCCGCACGGCGCGGGCTGCGCGGCGGGAAGAGAACGAGGCGGAAGCGGCGAGGCGATACGGCATCTGCTTGTGGGGAATCCTGTCGGCGGTGGCTCGTCAGTGCGACGAACCCGGTCGGCCGAGATAGTAACGGAACGCCCGCGAGATCGAGCGCGGCGGGCGTCGGGCAGACGTTAGCGTAACGGCTTCGCCGCGAGCCTGGTGTTACGCCGATGGAGGAATGAGTTACGGCGCGTTACTTCAGCGGCCGGTCGCGCCGCAGCTTCCCGTGCACGGCGCCGACGATGAAGGGAGCATCCGGCCCTGGGACGCTGCGCCCGCGCGCTTCCTCTTATGCCGATTCTCGAACCATCCCATCCCCAGCACCGCGAACGAACCGCCCGGCAGCAGAAAAACGATCAGATACAGCGCGACTTTCCACGCATTCAGTTTCGATGGGACGAACTGACGGGAAGCGCGAGCGATCGTGCTGCTGACTTGGCCGAAGCGTCGGCGGGCGATGTGGGCGAAGCGGGTCATCGGAAGGTCCTGGGCGTCGTCGGTAGACGCGGCTGGCATCAAAACATGGATTCGAGTGGCGCAATGAGCGCGTGACGCGATGCATCAAATAATATTGACTAAGCAACTACTTTTCAAGATACTGCTATCTGCTTTTTTGAGACCTGTTGTATCGCGGCACGCCCGCGCCGAGGTCATTACGGAATGGACAGCGAACCGCTTTACGATCCCGCCACGATTCAGCTGGAAACCAGCCTGGGCTATCACCTCGCGAAGGCGCGCAACGTGCTGATGGCGCGCACCGATCAGGCGCTGAAGCCGCTCGGGCTGACATCGCAGCAGATCGGCGTGATCTTGTGTCTGGCGTCGGGACGCGCGCGCACGCCGCTCGAACTGTCGCGGGAAATGTCCTATGACAGCGGTTCGATGACCCGCATGCTCGACCGGCTCGAAAAGAAGGGCTTCGTGCGACGCACGCGCAGCGACACCGACCGGCGCATCGTCGAACTGAAGCTGAGCGAGCGCGGACAGGATGCGGCGGCGCGACTGCCGGCCATCGGGGCAGCGGTGCTCAATGAGCAGTTGCGCGGTTTCAGCCGCACGGAGCTCGATTCCCTGATCGCGATGCTGGCGCGCGTCATCGACAACTCGCCGACGGACGCTTGCCCCGGCTGCAGCCTCGACTAACGCAGACAGCCAGGTTTTATGCTGCGCGTTTCACTGTCTGAGCAGAGAATGACGCGGCACCTACTTACGAAAACGCCGGAGCACTAAAAAGAATGTCTACGACCGCACCGACCGATCCCGCCGGCCACGCCGAACCGCCCGCCCCGACGCCGCTTGCCGGCGGCATTCTCGCGTTGCTGACGATGGGCCTCGCGCTCGGCACGTTCATGGAAGTGCTCGATACGTCTATCGCGAACGTCGCGGTGCCGACGATTTCCGGTAGCCTCGGCGTCGCAACGAGCGAGGGCACGTGGGTGATCTCGTCGTATTCGGTGGCGTCGGCGATCGCCGTGCCGCTGACCGGCTGGCTCGCGCGGCGCGTCGGCGAGGTCAAGCTGTTCACGATTTCCGTGCTGCTGTTCTCGATCGCATCGGCGCTCTGCGGCTTCGCGCATAACTTCGAGTCGCTGATCGGATTCCGGCTGCTGCAAGGTCTCGTCTCCGGACCGATGGTCCCGCTGTCGCAAACCATCCTCATGCGCAGCTATCCGCCGGAGAAGCGCGGACTCGCGCTCGGCCTCTGGGCGATGACCGTCATCGTCGCGCCGATCTTCGGCCCGGTGATGGGCGGCTACATTACCGATAACTACACGTGGCCCTGGATCTTCTATATCAACGTGCCGATCGGCATCTTCTCGGCGGCCATCGCGTATTTCCTGCTGCGCGGTCATGAGACGAAGACGACGAAACAGCGCATCGACGGCGTCGGGCTGACGCTGCTCGTGATCGGCGTCGCGAGCCTTCAAATGATGCTCGACCTCGGCAAGGATCGCGACTGGTTCAGCTCCAGGTTCATCGTCGCACTGGCGATCGTCGCGGCCGTGTCGCTCGCGTTCATGTTCGTGTGGGAGATCACGGAGAAGGAGCCGGTCATCGACCTGTCGCTGTTCCGCGACCGCAATTTCGCGATGGGCGTGCTCATCACCTCGCTCGGCTTTCTCGCGTTCTTCGGCTCCGTGGTCGTGCTGCCGCTGTGGCTTCAGACCGTGCTCGGTTACACGCCGTGGCTCGCGGGTCTCGCGACCGCGCCGGTCGGCATTCTCGCGCTCGTGCTTTCACCGATGATCGGCCAGAACATGCATCGGATGAATCTGCGCGTGGTGGCGAGCTTCGCGTTCATCGTGTTCGCGCTCGTGTCGTACTGGAACTCCACCTTCACGCTGGATACGCCGTTCCACGACATCATCTATCCCCGGCTCGTGCAGGGCATCGGCGTCGCGTGCTTCTTCGTGCCGATGACCACCATCACACTGTCGAGCGTCTCCGACGACCGGCTCGCGGGCGCGGCGGGGCTGTCCAACTTCCTGCGGACCTTGTCGGGCGCGATCGGCACGGCCGTCAGCACGACGTTCTGGGAAAACGGCATGATCCGGCATCACGCGGTGTTGACGGAATCGGTCACCGCGTACTCGCCGACGACGACGGAATACACCAGCGCGCTCTCCGGCCTCGGCTTGTCGGGCCAGGCGCTGGCGGCGCAGCTGGATCGGGTCGTGACGGCTCAGGCGTACATGATGTCGACGAACGACTTCTTCCGCATTTCCTTCTATGCGTTCATCGTGCTCGCCGCGATGGTCTGGCTGACCAAGCCGAAGAAAGGCGCGTCAGCGTCGATGGGACACTGACGCTGCACGCGTTCACCGCGGCGCTTATTGCGGCGCTTATTGCGGCGTGAGCGGCGCGACGGACTGGCCGGGCTGGCTGTCGAGATTGAGCGGTACGGGCTGCGGCTGAGGCGGCGGCGTCTGCACCGCTTGCGGCGTCGCGCTGGCGGGTCGCGGCGCGCCGTTGCGCACGAAGTTCTTGAAGTCCGCGCCCGCCGCCCAGGGATTCGGCTCGCAGCCGAGCGGGCTATCGCAATGCGCGGCGAAGCCGATTGTCGCCGTGCCTTCGTTGCTCGGCGTCTTGGTGATCTGATACGCGAGCGCACGCTTTCCGCTCGACGGCCCGGCGGTCTGAATGATCGAATCCGTGATGGCCTGCAGCTTGTACTCGGAGTGGTTCGTGACCCAGACCTGAGCGCGCGCCCACCATGCGTCGCATTCGAGCTTGCTCATGCAGGTGAGCGGCGCGGTGGCCTGCTCCATTGTCTGGCTGCTGACGTGCGTTTCGGTCGCGCAGCCGGCGAGCAAGGCGAGCGACGCAGCGGCGCTTATTAATTTGTGGTTCATCGCATACCCCTCGCATCCCCGTTGGTCGATAAAAAGCCAATTTTCGACTAGCCATCGACGATGATGTTCGGCGCGTTGCCGTCTGTTTCAAAACGAGTACTTCTTGCCGACGCAAAACCGGCGCAGCAAGAAAAACCTGCGCTTCTCAAATGTCGACGCGAGTCAGCTTGTAATCGCGATAAGCGGCGATGAACGAGTCGAACGGTTCCGTTTCGCTGCGTTCGATGGTGGCCTGTTCTTCCAGCGACTTCGCCGCGAGCGCCGCCATCTCGCGCTCCTCGTCCGCCGGCAGCGGATTGCCGCGATAGTGCCCCGCGTGCCGGAGGCTCACGTCGAGTGCGAACGCGTCGAAGGATTGCCGCTTGTCGCGCATCGTCTGGAGGACGCGGGCGGACGGCGTGAGTGCGGCATCGGCGATGCGAGGACGCAGCGCTTCCAGCGCCCGCACGTGATCGTCCGTGCCGATGAGCTTGTCCAGCGTCGCCGCAGCCGGTCGAATCGCATCGAACAGTTCGTTCGCCCATTGCTGCATGCTCACCGGCGCGCCGTCGCGGCGAAGCATCAAACCGGGCTTGCGCCCTTCCTTCGTGATCGCGCTGAAGTTGTCGTTTGCTTCCACGCTTGCCTCGCGCGGCAGAAGCGGGCTGTCCTCGAGCGCGCAATAAAGCAGATACGCGTCCAGAAAGCGCGCCGTTTCGAGCGAAATGCCGGCCGGCGCGAACGGGTCGATGTCGAGGCAACGCACTTCGATGTACTGCACGCCGCGCTCGGCCAGCGCATGCAGCGGTCGCTCGCCGGATCGCGCGATGCGCTTCGGGCGGATCGTCGAGTAGAACTCGTTCTCGATCTGCAGCACGTTGGTGTTGATCTGCACCCACTCGCCGTCGCGCTGTGTGCCGATGGCCTCGTAAGGCGCATACGGCTGGCTCACGGCTTTGGCGAGCACGTCGAGATAGGCGTCGAGGTTGTCGTAGCTCGGCAGCAAATCCGCCTGCGCCGGATTGTTCGTGTAGCCGAGATCGCTCATGCGCAGGCTGGTGGCGTGCGGCAGGTAGAACGTGTCGGCGTCGAATTGCTCAAGCGAATGCGGCTTGCCTTCGACGAAGCGCTTGTCCAGCGCGGGCGACGCCCCGAACAGATACATCAGCAGCCAGCTCGTGCGCCGGAAGTTGCGGATGAGCGCGAAATAGCGCTGCGACCGGAAGTCCTGCTCCGTCAGCGTGATCGCCGGTTCGAGCGCCTGCCAGGCGCGCCAGACCTGGTCGTCGAGCGAATAGTTATAGTGGATGCCCGCGATGCATTGCATCGTGCGGCCATAGCGCAGCGACAATCCCTGCCGGTACACATGCTTCAGCCGGCCGATGTTCGACGTGCCGTACTGGCCGATCGGAATCTGGTCGTCCGGCGGCAGCGCGTTCGGCATCGAGTTGTTCCACAGCAGCTCGTCGCCGAGATGCGCGTACGCGAAGCGATGAATCGCATCGAGACGTTCGATGGCATGCGCTGCATCGGCTTCGGCGGGCGTGATGAGTTCGACGAGCGCTTCGGAATAGTCGGTGGTGATGAGCGGGTGCGTCAGCGCCGATCCGAGCGAGCGCGGATGCGGCGCCATCGCGAGCTCGCCGTTGGGCGTCACGCGCAGGCTTTCTTTCTCGATGCCGCGCAAGCCTTGGCGCAGGGCATCGGCATGCGGGCCGGACGCAAGCGCGGCGAGCCTGCGCTGATACGCGCCGGCTGCGGAGTGAGCGGAATTCTTGTTTGCCATCGAAGCGGTGTGCGAGGAGCGCGAGCGGCTCGCGCCCGGTCATATGTTCGGGTAGCGGGCACTTTAACATTTCGATGTTGCGCGTGCTTGAGGTCACAACCGGCAAGGATTCGCGCACTTTGCACGGCGTCTCGCAGCCTCTTCTCCACAAGGAAACGCCCGCGCATCGTTGCGACGGCGGGCGTAGCGGTACGGCTTATCAGGCGACCTTGCCGGCCTCCTTGTGAGTGCGCTCGGCGCCGAGCAGCGTTTCCTTGCGCGCGATGCCCCAGCGATACCCGGCGATCGCGCCGTCCTTGCCGATCACGCGATGGCACGGAATCGCGAGCGCCACCGGATTCGATGCGCAGGCGTTGGCTACGGCCCGAACCGCGCCCGGCGAACCGACCGACGCTGCGATCTCCGTGTAACTGCGCGTCTGCCCGTACGGAATCCGCCGCAGCGCGTCCCACACGCGCTGCTGAAACGCGGTCGCGCCGATGTCGAGCGGCAGGTCGAACCGCTCGCGCGTGCCTTGCAAATAGGCGCGAATCTGCGCGACGAACGGCTCGAGCCGCGCGGCGTCCTCGATGCGCTCGGCCCGAGCGAAATCCGCGGCCAACTGGGCAATGAGTGCCTCGCGGTCATCGGCGAATGCAATCTTGCAGACGCCCTTGTCCGTGGCCGCGACCAGCGCCGTGCCGAGCGGCGTTTCGGCGGTGACGTAGCGCACCGTAAGCCCCGCGCCCTTGCGCCGATATGCCGATGGCGTCATGCCGAGTTCCGTCGCTGCCGCTTCGTACATCCGCGAGGGCGAGAATCCGGCGTCGTGCGTCGCGCGCGTCACGTCGCGGCCGCGCTGCAGTGCGTCGCGAAGGACGCCCGCGCGCTGCGCCGCCTGATACTGCCGCGGCGAAATGCCGACGATGCGGGTGAACAGCCTTTGCAAGTGAAATGGGCTGACGTACACGGCTGCGCTCAGTTGCGCGAGGGTCATGCGCTGCTGCGGATCGGCGTCGAGCGCCTTGCATGCTCGTTCGACGATTGCCAGTTCGCGCGGCAGGCTCGTCGGCTGGCATCGCTTGCACGGGCGATATCCGGCGGCGGCGGCTTCGTCGGTCGTCGTGAAGAACGACACGTTCTCGCGACGCGGCGCACGCGACGCGCACGAGGGCCGGCAGAACACGCCTGTCGTGCGCACGGCGAAGAAGAATGCGCCGTCGGCGCGTGGGTCGCGCTCGGCGACGGCTTGCCAGCGGCTTTCCTCGGACTGATAGGACTGATGGGACTGATCGATGTCGGCGGTATGCATGAGAACCTCGGCGGCTTCAGGATGCGTCCACTGTATCGCCGCGCCCATGAGGGTACGCGCCGTTTCTTGCGGTGTCATCGAGCGGTTTGGTCCCGCCCGTCACAAAAAGTGACGCACAGATACCACACATCGACGCCATAGGGGTTTTTACTAAAAAAACTATTGCGTCGCATCAACCCGCTGTGTATGATTGGAACTGTCTCCTCCATGTCTCCTCCTGATATGGATTCAACCCGCCGATCAAGGCGGGTTTTTTTTCGCCTGTCGCTTTCATGTTGCCATTCGGCGGGCGTAAAAAAACCGGGCGCACGGCCCGGTTTTGTCGTCACGGAGTCGACTTACAGCACGTAACGCGACAAATCCTCGTCCTGCGCGACTTCGCCCAGCGCGCGATCGACGTAAGCCGCGTCGATCTTTACCGGCTGTCCGGCGTGATTGCCCGCCGCGAACGACACTTCTTCGAGCAGTTTCTCGATGACCGTATAGAGCCGCCGCGCGCCGATGTTCTCCGTCTTTTCGTTGACCGAGTACGCGATTTCCGCGAGCCGGCGGATGCCGTCATCGGCGAAATCGAGCTCGACGTCTTCGGTGGCGAGCAGCGCCTTGTACTGCTTGACGAGGCTCGCATCGGTCGAATTCAGGATCGATTCGAAGTCCTGCACCGAGAGCGAATCCAGTTCGACGCGGATCGGGAAGCGGCCCTGCAGTTCGGGAATCAGGTCGCTCGGCTTCGCAAGATGAAACGCGCCGCTCGCGATGAAGAGAATGTGATCCGTCTTGATCATCCCGTACTTCGTGTTGATCGTCGTGCCTTCGACGAGCGGCAGCAAATCGCGCTGCACGCCCGCACGCGACACCTCCGCCCCGCCGACTTCGCTGCGGGACGCGATCTTGTCGATTTCATCGAGAAACACGATGCCGTTCTGCTCGACGTTCTGAACCGCGCGGCTCTTGACCTCCTCGTCGTTGAGCATCTTGCCGGCTTCCTCGTCGGTCAGGAGCTTGAGCGCTTCCTTGACCTTCACCTTGCGCCGCGTCTTCTTGCCGCCGCCGATGTTCGCGAACATCGAGCGAATCTGCTCGGTCATGTCTTCCATGCCCGGCGGCCCCATGATGTCCATGCCGACTTGCGGCATTTCCACGTCGAGCTCGATTTCCTTGTCGTCCAGCGCGCCTTCGCGCAGGCGCTTGCGGAAAGTCTGACGCGTGGTGTTGTCGCCTTCGCTGGTGGTCTCGGCCGCGCCGAAACCGACCGGGCGTGCCGTCGGCAGCAGGATATCGAGGATGCGGTCTTCGGCGCGATCCTCGGCCTTCGTGCGTACCTTCTTCATCTCGGATTCACGCGTCTGCTTGACGGAAATCTCGATCAGGTCGCGCACGATGCTGTCCACATCGCGGCCCACGTAGCCGACTTCGGTGAACTTGGTCGCTTCGATCTTGATGAACGGCGCGTCCGCGAGCTTGGCGAGGCGCCGCGCGATCTCGGTTTTGCCGACGCCCGTCGGCCCGATCATCAGGATGTTCTTCGGCGTGATTTCCTGGCGCAGCGGCTCCGCGACCTGCTGACGACGCCAGCGATTGCGCAGCGCGACGGCGACGGCTTTCTTCGCGCGCCCCTGGCCGATGATGTGTTTGTCCAGTTCGGAGACGATTTCGGAGGGAGTCATGGTGGTCATCGCGGGGTCCTTTATTCGATCGTCTCGATGACGCGATTGTGATTGGTATAGATGCACATGTCGCCGGCGATGGTCAGCGCTTTTTCGACGATATCGCGCGGCGACAGCTCGGTGTTTTCCGCGAGCGCCTGCGCGGCGGCTTGTGCGTAGGCGCCGCCGGAACCGATCGCGCAGATGCCGTTTTCGGGATCGAGCACGTCGCCGTTGCCCGTGACGACGAGCGTCGCGTCCTTGTCCGCGGTGATGAGCATGGCTTCGAGCCGGCGCAGCATCCGGTCGGTGCGCCAGTCCTTCGCGAGTTCGACGGCGGCGCGCGTGAGATTGCCCTGATGCTTTTCGAGCTTGGCTTCGAAGCGATCGAGCAGCGAGAACGCGTCGGCGGTGCCGCCGGCGAATCCGACCAGCACCTTGCCGCCATAGATGCGGCGCACCTTCTTCGCGCCTCCCTTCATGACGATGTTGCCGAGCGTCACCTGACCATCGCCGCCCAACGCGACTTTGCCGCCGCGTCGCACGGAGACGATAGTCGTGCCGTGAAATTGTTCCATGTGCGTTCCTTAAGAAAACAGAAGAACGCGGGCGGCTTCGCATTGACCGACGAACCGCCACGCAGTCGAGAATTCGATGGAGTGCACGGCGCGGGGTTCCGCCGGCTCTTGGGACCAGGCGTACGGCGCCGCGCGCGCGCCTTTGGTGGAGCGGGCGCGTCCTGTTTATCTTAGGGCGTGGGGCGATTTATCAAGTGTGCGGACGTGGCGTGATTCGAGCGCCGCATAAGCAAAAAGGCACACGTGGATCGTGTGCCTTTTCAGGTTGCTGCGCGGTGAGCAGCCATTTTTCGCGCCGGCGATTCCCCCGTCGCGGGTCGCCCCGCGATTCGCCGCGCGCGGCGTGCGCTTCAGTCGCCGAAGAGCTTCTGGCGCAGTTCGCGGCGTTCTTGCGCTTCGAGCGAAAGCGTCGCGGTCGGGCGCGCGATCAGGCGCGGAATGCCGATCGGCTCGCCGGTTTCTTCGCACCAGCCGTAATCGCCGGATTCGATGCGCGCGAGCGATTGCTGCACCTTCTTCAGCAGCTTGCGCTCACGATCACGCGTGCGCAGCTCCAATGCATGCTCTTCCTCGATGGTCGCGCGGTCCGCCGGGTCCGGCACGATCACCGTTTCCCGCAGATTTTCCGTTGTCTGGCCGGCATTCTTGAGAATGTCCGCTTGCAACTGCTCGAGCCGGTTCTTGAAGAAGGCGAGTTGTTCCTCGTTCATGTAGTCCTTCTCGCTCATCTTCAGGATTTCGGCTTCGGTCAAGAGTTTCGTTGTCATCTGCTTGCTTCTTCAATGTAGGGCGATGTCTTCGCAACGCCCGCACTTGCGTTACCCGCATGCCTGCAGCGTTTTGGCATCACGCGACACTCGATGCGGGGCCGAACTCCTCTGGAAACCGATATTGGATGCTGCTCCGACGCTGCCTCCGACAGCTCCCGGCCCGCCCGGCGCTCCGCCCGACCGGCCCTCCCCGGCCAGTCGAGACATCGTCCCTCGGGACATCCCTTCTTCTCACACCCGACGGTCAAGCGCTCACGGACGCGCGCCGAACGGGTCTGCCCTTCTCCAGTGGGGCTGTATTGTAACTGAACCGCAATTTCCGACTGAACCTACGGAAAACCCTGTCAAAAACTGTCGGAATCTCAAAAATATAACGCCTGAACGTGCAAAAAGCGATGTCCGTTCGTGGGGCTGATTACATATGGGGAGCGAAAAGCACCACGAAAAACGCCGCCTGCGAGCCTCGCGGCGGCGTTTTGTCGTTTCGTGCGCAGCGCCGCGAAGCGCTATCGCACGTGCAAGCCAGATGCGTGCCGGACGCATCGGCATTGCGGATTACTTCACGAGACAGGCGTCGAGGCCGTCCGTGATGAGGTCTTTCGGCAGCTCGATACCGATGAACACCATCTTGCTGTTCTTCTTCTCGACCGGCAGCCACTTGCCCGCGAGGTCGCTGCCCATCATCTGATGCACGCCCTGGAACACGACCTTGCGATCCACGCCCTTCATATAAAGCACGCCCTTGTAGCGCAGAAGCCGCTCGCCGTAGATCTGCAGAATGCCGCCGAGAAAGTCTTCGAGACGGTTCGGATCGAACGGCTTGTCGCTGCGATACACGAACGACTTGATCTTGTCGTCGTGATGCGCGTGATGATGGTTGTGGTGATGATGATCGTGATCGTGACTGTGGTCGTGACCGCACGTCGAATGGTCGTGGTCATGCTCATGTGCGTGGTCATGCGCATGGTCGTGATCGTCTTCCGCGAGGAAGTCCGGATCGATCTCCAGCTTCGAATTCAGATTGAAGCCGCGCAGGTCGAAAATTTCCTTGATGTCCGCTTCGCCGAAATTGACGACCTTGATCGCGGCGCGCGGGTTCATATGCAGCAGGCGATGCTTCAGCGCTTCGAGCGCCTCTGCATCGACGAGATCGGATTTCGTGACGAACAGGCGATCCGCGAAACCGACCTGGCGCTGCACCACTTCCTGCTGATCGAGTTGCGTGTTCGCGTGCTTCGCATCGACGAGCGTGATGATGGCGTCGAGCAGGAATTCGTCCGCGACGGTGTTGTCCATGAAGAACGTCTGCGCGACCGGGCCCGGATTCGCCAGACCGGTGGTTTCGATCACCACGCGATCGAAATCGAGCGTGCCTGCCTTCTTGCGGTTCGCCAGGTCTTCGAGGGCGCGCGCCAGATCGCCGCGGATCGTGCAGCAGATGCAGCCGTTGCTCATCTGGATGATCTGCTCGTTCGTGTCCTGCACGAGGATCTCGTTGTCGATGTTCTCTTCGCCGAACTCGTTCTCGATCACGGCGATCTTCATGCCGTGCTTCTCGTTCAGGATGCGCTTCAGCAGCGTCGTCTTTCCGCTGCCGAGAAAGCCGGTCAGGATGGTTACGGGAATCATGGTGTCGCCTGTTTCCTTGTCAGTGTTCGGGAATCGCGTCGAATCGCTTATTGGAACATATTCATCGAGCCGATGCTTCGCCTGCCAATCGCGCTCAAATGCGGCCGTTCACGCAATTTGCGACAGCAGCCCTTTCAGGTACTCGCCTTCGGGAAACGCCGTCAGCAGCGGATGATCGACGCCCGCGCCGAGCCGCTTCAGGATGCGCGCATCGACGCGGGCATCCGCCGCCGCGCCCGCGACGATCTTCTGGAACAGTTCGGAATCGATCGCGCCGGAGCACGAATACGTGAAGAGCAGGCCGCCCGGACGCAGCAGCTTGAAACCGCTCAGGTTGATGTCCTTGTAAGCGCGCGCGGCGCGATCGACGGTTTCGCGCGACGGAGCGAACTTCGGCGGATCGAGCACGATCAGGTCGAAGCGCTGGCCTTCGTCGTAGAGACGGCGCAGCGTCTTGAACGCGTCCGCGTCGAGCCACTCGGCCTTTTGCGCGTCGAAGCCGTTGGCCGTCACGTTCTCGCGCGCGAGAGCGAGCGCTTCGCCCGATGAATCGACGGATACGACGCGCGTCGCTCCGCCCTTCAACGCTGCCAGCGAGAATCCGCCGGTGTAACAGAAGCAGTTGAGCACTTCGCGACCCTGCGCGTTTTGCTGCACGAGCACGCGGTTATCGCGCTGATCGACGTAGAAGCCCGTCTTGTGGCCGTTGCGCACGTCGACGTGATAGCGCACGCCGCATTCGTTCGTGATGAGCGTCTCGGCGGGCGGCTGGCCGGCGAGCACGCCGGTGATCTGCTCGAGGCCCTCTTTCTGGCGGATCGAGACATCCGAGCGTTCGTAGACATTCGGGCAACCGGTCGCGGCGACGAGCGCCTGCACGATCGCCTCTTTCCACGCTTCGACGCCCGTCGCCATGAACTGGCAGACGAGTTGCGAGTGCGCGTCGTGATCGGCGACGTAGTAATCGACGATCAAGCCCGGCAGGCCGTCCGCTTCGCCGAAGACGAGGCGTGTCGCGCCGGTATCGCGGACCATCGCCTGCCGGTGCGCGACCGCGCGCTGCACGCGTCGCTTGAAGAAGGCGTGGTCGACGGGCTCGGCTTCGTCGAATGTCCAGACGCGGGCGCGAATCTGCGAATGCGGACTGTACGATGCCCGCGCGAGAAAGCGGCCATCGGCGGCGCGCACGGTGACGGTCGCGCCGGGCGCGGGATTGCCGTCGATGCGCGCGATGGCGTTCGCGTAAATCCACGGATGGCGGCGAACGAGCGACTTGTCCTTCGCCGGTTTGAGCGTGATGGTATTCATTGCGTAGAGGAAAGCGCGCGAGGCGCGCCCGAAGTTAGTCGCGCTTCTTCGCGCGCGGATGCGCCGAGTCGTAGACGCGGGCGAGATGCTGGAAATCGAGCGACGTATAAACCTGCGTCGCGGTGATGCTCGCATGGCCGAGGAGTTCCTGCACCGCGCGCAGGTCGCCGCTCGACTGCAGCACGTGCGTGGCGAACGAATGGCGCAGCACGTGCGGATGGACGTTCGTCGGAATGCCGGCCATCAGCGCGATGCGCTTGACGCGTTCGCGCACGACGCCCGGCGACATGCGATTGCCGCGCACCGAAAGAAACAGCGGATACGGATCGAGTTTGACGAACGGATCGCGGACTTCGATCCATGCGCGCAGTGCGTCGATCGCCTTGCGGCCGACCGGCACCGAACGCCGGCGGCCGCCCTTGCCGAGCACGGTCACTTCCTCGTGCGCGAGATCGAGCCAGCCCGCCGACCGGTAGCCGTCTTTTTCGACGAACCGGACATCGAGTCCGACGAGTTCCGCGAGCCGCAGCCCGGACGAGTAGAACAGTTCGAGGATTGCGTGATCGCGCAGCGATTCCGGCGTGCCGGCTTGCGGCGCGTCCATCAGCGTCATCGCGTCATCGACGGAAAGCGCCTTCGGCAGCGTCTTCTCGCGTTTCGGCGCACGCACGGTCGCGACCGGATTCGCCGGCATCGGGACGCGCTCCGCGAGCCATCGATAGAACGCCCGCCACGCCGACAGCCGATGCGCAATCGATCGCGACGAGAGGCCCGCCGCGTGCGCGCGCACGACCGCGCCGCGCATGTCCGCCGCCGTCAGCGTTTCGAGCGCGCGGCCTTTCGCGAGCGCGCGCAGTTCGCCGAGCTCGTAGGTGTAGCCGCGCAGCGTGTGTTCGGAGAGACGCCGCTCGTGTTCGAGCATCGCCAGATAGGCGGCGACCGGATCGCTTGAGGCGTTGTCGGCGGCGTCGGTCATGGGCGGCTCAGTTGGGCAGCAGACGGCTCAGCGCCGCGCTCGCCAGCACGCCGATCTGCGTGAGGAAATCCGTGGCCATGCCGTCGTGGAAACGGCGCGCATCGGGCGATCCCATCACGAGCAGGCCGAACGCGGGTGCATCGGGGCCGGCTTGCGGATCGCGCAGCGCGAGCAGCGCAACCGATTGAATGCCGCGGTCGGCGGATGCGCCGCCCGCTGCGCCGCTCGTCGCGGATGCCGAGTTCGCCGCGCCGAGCCACTGCGCCGCCGCAAAACCACTGTTCGCGCCGCAGTAAGGCGCATCGAGACTGTGCGCGAAGATGCGTACTTCCTCGCCGACATGACGCGCGAAGTCGGCCTGCCGATACGCTTCATCGACATCCCATATACGCAGCGCGGCGTGCGGCACGTCGAAGACTTCGCACAGGCCGCGGCTGATGGTGGCGGGCAACGCGTACGGATCGCGCTGGCCGATCACGCGCGTGGTCCAGCGGTTGAACTTCGTGGAGATGCTGTCGTTTTCGTGGCCGTAGCGCAGCAGTTCGGCGAGACGCCTCTCGAGCTGCTTGTTCTTGTCGCGCAGCATTTCCATCTGCCGTTCCTGCAGCGACACGGCGGCCTTGCCATGCGGATTCGACAGCCGGATGGTGCCGAGCAGTTCAGCGTGCTCGACGAAGAAATCGGGGTTGGCGAGCAGATAGTCGGCGACTTCGCGTGGATTCATGTTTGCCTGATACAAATAAATGCGTGGTCCGGCTCAGCCGATGCCGGGAAGCTCGATCTCGCCCTCGAACACCGTGGCCGCGGGGCCGGCCATGAAGAGCGCAGCGGATTCGTCGCGCGCGCCGTCCCAGCGAATCGTCAGCGTGCCGCCGTGCGTGGCGACGCGCACCGGCGAATCCACCAGGCCGCGACGGATGCCCGCCGCCACCGCCGCGCACGCGCCGGTGCCGCACGCGAGCGTTTCGCCCGCGCCGCGCTCGTAGACGCGCAGCCTGACCGAATGGCGATCGACGATCTGCATGAAGCCCGCGTTGACGCGCTTCGGAAAGCGCGCGTGACGTTCGACGAGCGGCCCTTCGGTCAGCACGGAATACGCTTCGATGTCGTCGACGACTTGCACCGCGTGCGGATTGCCCATCGACACGACGGAAATCCAGCGCGTTTCGCCGGCCACGTCGAGCGGCCAGAGCGTGTCGTTGCCTTCGCGGCGGCCTTCGAGACCGTGCGCGTCGAACGGCACGTCGGGCGGATCGAAGACGGGCGTGCTCATATCGACCACCACTTCGCCGTCATCCTGCATCGTCAGCGTGATGATGCCTTTCTGCACCTGCACGCGGATGGTCGATGCATCCGTGAGCCCGCGATCGCGCACGAACTTCACGAAGCAGCGCGCGCCGTTGCCGCAATGCTCGACTTCGCCGCCATCGCAATTGAAGATGCGGTACTTGAAATCGACGCCGTCAACAGTCGGCTTTTCGACGAGCAGCAATTGATCCGCGCCCACGCCGAAGTGACGGTCCGCCAGAGCGCGCACGTCTGCGGCGCTGAGATCGAGCGCCTGCGAGTAGCCGTCGAGGACGACGAAGTCGTTGCCCGCGCCCTGCATCTTGGTGAACTTGAGTTTCATGGCCGCTATTGTATGTGAGCCATGCAGCGCCGTTCGGCGCCGCTTCAACGCTCGATCAACGCTCAATAAAAGCCGGGTTCGCCGGGCGGCCGCGTCTTGAAACGCTTGTGGACCCAGTAATACTGCTCCGGAATGCGCGGAATCTGCTGTTCGAGGAATTCGTTCATGCGGCGCGCGTCGGCATCGTCGTCGCCGGTCGGGTAGTTCTCCCACGGCTCGAATATCTTCAGCCGATAGCCCTTGTAGTCCGGCAACACCTCGCCGATGAACGGCACGACTTGCGCCTTCCCCGTCTTCGCGAGCCGGCCGACCGCCGTCAGCGTACACGTCGGAATGCCGAAAAACGGCACGAACGTCGAATTGCGCATGCCGTAATCCATGTCCGCGCCGAGCATCACCGGCTTGCGGTCGCGCAGCCAGCGCAGCACGATGCGCGCGCTGTCCGCGCGGCTCGCCATGTCCGCGCCAAAGCGCGCTCGCTGCGCTTTCGCCACGGCTTCGATCTGCGGATTAGAAAACGGCTGATAAAGCGATCCGCACTGCCGGTGCAGCGAGTAATTGAGGAAGATCGATCCCGCTTCGATGCCGACGAAGTGCAGGCCGAGGAAGAGCGTCGGCGGAAGATCGGGATCGGTCAGGTCGACGGCGCTATCGACTTCGATGAGCTTTTCGAGCTTCTTCGCGGAGCCGAACCATTGCACGCTGCGCTCCACATAGCTGCGGATCGCGTGCCGAAAATGCATCTGCGCGACTTCTTCGCGGCGCTCCGGCGTCCAGTCGGGGAAGCAAAGTTTCAGATTCGTATGCACGATGCGCTTGCGGCGGCTCGGAATCTGATAAAGCAGCCAGCCGAGGCCATCGCCGAAACGGGCGGTGACGCCATAAGGAATGACGGCCAGAAACTTGAGAAAGCCAATGGCGAGCGATACACCGATGCGCCCTAGCATGACGTGCCCCAGCGAACTGACGGGCCGTGGCGAGGAGCGAAATATTGACGCGGGACGAATGACAACAAGCGTTCGGCTCTGTAAAAACACGGGAAACCGGTATAATAAGACCTTCGCCGAGTTAATGGACAACTTGCGGGGCGAAGCCGGCTGAAGCCTGATCATCGGGTAGAAGCCGGAGAAAGGACATCCGCTAAAGCGTCGCCGCTTCAGACTCCAAACGAAGTCGGCTACGTGAATCTCAACCGTACTCAATTGGAGTCTGAAGCGTGTCAAACGATTACCTCTTTACTTCCGAATCCGTTTCCGAAGGCCACCCGGACAAGGTCGCCGACCAAATCTCCGACGCCATCCTCGACGCCATTTTGTCGCAGGACAAATACTCGCGCGTCGCGGCGGAAACGCTCTGCAATACCGGTCTCGTCGTCCTCGCGGGCGAAATCACGACCAACGCCAACGTCGATTACATCCAGATCGCGCGCGACACCATCAAGCGCATCGGTTACGACAACACCGATTACGGCATCGACTATCGCGGCTGCGCGGTGCTCGTCGCGTACGACAAGCAATCGCCGGACATCGCGCAAGGCGTGAACAAGGCTCACGACGACAACCTGGACCAGGGCGCCGGCGACCAGGGCCTGATGTTCGGCTACGCGTGCGACGAAACGCCCGAACTCATGCCGCTGCCCATTCACCTGTCGCACCGTCTGGTCGAGCGTCAGGCGAACCTGCGCCGCGATGGCCGTTTGCCCTGGCTGCGTCCGGATGCGAAGTCGCAAGTCACCGTGCGTTATGTCGACGGCAAGGCGCACTCCATCGATACCGTCGTGCTGTCCACGCAGCACTCGCCGGACATCGACCTTCCGCAATTGCGCGAAGCGGTGATCGAAGAAGTCATCAAGCCGACGCTGCCGAAAGAACTCATCAAGGGCGACATCAAGTTCCTGGTGAACCCGACGGGCCGGTTCGTGATCGGCGGTCCGCAAGGCGATTGCGGCCTGACGGGCCGCAAGATCATCGTCGATACCTACGGCGGCGCGGCTCCGCACGGCGGCGGCGCGTTCTCGGGCAAAGATCCGTCGAAGGTGGACCGCTCGGCGGCTTACGCGGGCCGTTACGTCGCGAAGAACATCGTCGCAGCGGGGCTGGCTTCGCGTGCGTTGATTCAGGTGTCGTACGCCATCGGCGTCGCGCGCCCGACTTCCGTCATGGTCAACACGTTCGGCACGGGCCGCGTGTCGGATGCGGAAATCACGAAGCTCGTGCTCGAGCACTTCGATCTGCGTCCCAAGGGCATCATCCAGATGCTCGACTTGCTGCGCCCGATCTACGAAAAGTCGGCCGCGTATGGCCACTTCGGCCGCGAAGAGCCGGAATTCTCGTGGGAAGCCACGGACAAGGCGCTCGTGCTGGCCGAAGCGGCAGGCACCGAACCGGTCGCGCGCGTGGCGTAAAGTCGGCGTGGGGCTGAGATAAAAAAACCGGCAGGCTTCGCGCCTGCCGGTTTTTTTGTGGCCGGTGATTCTGAGGCGTACGGCTTCAGCGCACCGCGAAGTCGTACCATCCAGCGCTGCTCGGCGACACGCGACGCGGCCGCCGGCTCGTCAGCGTGGCGCTCTTCGGCTTGGGCGTCGGCGCGCGCAATTGCATGGGACGCCGCAGCAGCGTCTTCAGCGAAACGCTGCGCGAAGCCGCGCGCACGCGAATATTGAAGAAGAATCCGCGAAACCAGGAGCGAATGCCATCGACGGGATGCACATTCCTGATCTGCTCCGCGAGCGCCTGCGTGCGCGCCGAATGATGGCGCAATGCGCGGATCACGCCGCGCCGGGCGGGCCGCGCGGCGCTCGATGCGACGCGTCGAAGGCCAGTAGCAATACGTTGGGTCATGTCGGCATGAGGTCCGTTTGCGCGATCGAAAATCGGTCGCAGACTCGACGGCAAGTTGTCTCGAAAGTAACGTTCAAGGCTTCGATTCAAGCTCGGATATGAAGTTGCACCGAATCGATGCAGTCAATGTACAAGGACTTTATTACTGCGTTAAGTCCGCGTTTTCCCTGTCGATTATTAAAGCCGGCGCTTAATACGCAGATTCGAAAGCCCAGCGGGCGGGCTCTTGCGCCGCGTCCGACTTACAATGACCGTATTCGCCCCAATTTCGGGTATCGCGCGGGTCGCATGAGGCGATGCGTAGGCCGCGCCGAGGCTCAACGAACATGTCTGAACAAACGTCGCTGAAATCGAAGAAAGAGCAAGTGCAGGAGTTGCGCGAGACGGGCTTCGTCATCGTGAACGGGCTCGTGCCCGAAGCGCGTTGCGACGCGATGCGCGAAGTCGCGCAGCGGCAACTGGCCGAGGCCGCCGCACCGGTCGAATACGAAGCCGACCTGCAATATCCCGGCGCGCCGCAATCGAGGCACGCGCCGGGCGGACAAACCGTGCGACGCCTGCTCGACGCCTACGCACGCCATCCTCTCTTCGCGGACTTCGCGATGTCGCCGGAAGTGCGCGGCTGGATGGAGCTATATTTCGGCGAGACGCCGTATCTGTCGCGCGCGCATCACAACTGCGTGATGACGAAGCATCCGGCGTACGGCAGCCTGACGGGCTGGCATCGCGATGTGCGCTACTGGGCTTTCGAGCGCGACGACCTGGTTTCCGCGTGGGTGGCGCTCGGCGACGAAACCGTCGATAACGGCGCGCTGTGGTTCGTGCCGAGGTCGCATCGGCTGGCGTTCACGTCGGATCGTTTCGACGGGGCGAAGTTCTTTCGCGCGGACGTGCCGGAGAACGCCGCCCTGATCCGCACGGCGTTCTCACCCGCGCTGAAGAAGGGCGATGTCGTGTTCTTTCACTGCAATACGCTGCATTCGGCGGGCAAGAACCTGACCGAGCACGTTAAGTTCTCGCTCGTGTACACGTATCGCGGCGCGAGCAATGCGCCGCTGCCGGGCACGCGATCGGCGTCGAAGCCGGAAGTCGCGCTGATCTGACGCAGCGCGCTCAGCGCTTCGACGGCAGCGAAAGGCCGATCAGACCCGCAAGCGACGCGACGATGCCGCCCGCGATCAGCCAGATCGTCTTGTTCGTGGGCGAGCCGGTGAAGAATCGCGATACGTCGTTGCTCAGCGAATGAAACGACTGGCCGCCGAAGTAAAGCAGCACGACGCCGCCGACAAGCAATGCAACGGAAATCGCCCGGGTCATACGTGTCCTCGCTCTTTTCGGGATGGGGCGCGCCAGCTTACAAGGCGCGCCCGGGCGCGTCCAGTCACGCGGCAACCGGCACACGCGTGAGCGGTTGAATCTGACGCAGCAAGTCGGCCTGCACGCCCGGATGATCCGCCGCGCTGGTCCAGACGCCGACATTGAACTTGACGCCCGTATCGGTGTAATCGGTGACGGCGATCCACGGCGCGGACGCGCCGTCCTGAACGATCCGCGCGTCCTGCGCCACCATTCGGCGCAGTTCGGCCAGCACTTGCTCGACGTTTTGCCCGTGTTGCACGAGGAAGTTGAGCACCACGCGGCGGCGCTCGTTCGCACTGTAGTTGGTCACCGGGTTCGCCCAGATGATGCTGTTCGGCACATACATGACGATGCCGTCGGCCTTCGTGAGACGCGTCGTGAAGAGGCCGATTTCGTTGACCGTTCCCGCCGTCACGCCGATGCCCTCGATGTAATCGCCGACGCGAAACGGCCGCAGCAGCAGGAGCATCAGCCCCGCCGCGATGTTCTGCAGCGTGCCCTGGAGCGCGAGGCCGATGGCGAGTCCCGCCGCGCCGAGCACAGTCAGGATGCTCGCCGCCGCGATGCCGAACTTCCCGAGCGCGGCGACGATCGCGACCACGCGGATCGACCACATCGCGAGGCTCGCGAGCACGGGCGTGAGCGTGGCATCGACATTCGTGCGGGACAGCGTGCGCCGCAGCGCGTTCGAGACGATATTCGAAATCCACCAGCCGACCGCGACGATCAGAATCGCCATCAGAATGTTCACGCCGTAAGTGAGCCCGAGCGTGAGCATGAAGTCGTAGGCGGGACGCAGTTTATCGATTGAATCCACGAGTGCTCTCCTTTTGTTCGGATGATCGTTCGTCCTCAGGCGGCGCAAGGCGGCCGAAGCGCCCCACTCGCGCCCGCGCCGATTCGCTTACCATTGACGGCTCTGACCGGACTTGCGAGCGTATCGCAGGGAAACCGGGCATCGGCCGTTCACGCTTGTCGAAGTTAGTTCAATTCCGCAACCCGCAAAGGAAATCCGTCATGGCTTACGAAGCAGCCTCCGAGCGCTACACGCAGATGCAATACCGCACGTGCGGCAAGAGCGGGCTCAAACTCCCGGCGTTGTCGCTCGGTCTCTGGCACAACTTCGGTGACACGACGCCGCTCTCGGCGCAGCGCGAAATTCTGCGCGCCGCGTTCGATCTCGGCATTACGCATTTCGATCTGGCGAACAACTACGGCCCGCCGTACGGCAGCGCGGAGACGAACTTCGGCCGGCTGTTCAAGGACGACTTCCGGCCGTATCGCGACGAATTGCTGATTTCGTCGAAAGCGGGCTGGGACATGTGGCCCGGTCCGTACGGCCAGGGCGGCGGATCGCGCAAGTACGTGCTCGCGAGCCTCGACCAAAGCCTGAAGCGCATGGGCCTCGATTACGTCGATATTTTCTATTCGCATCGTTTCGATGCCGACACGCCGCTCGAGGAAACCGCGGGCGCATTGGCGACGGCCGTGCATTCGGGCAAGGCGCTGTATGTCGGCATTTCGTCGTATTCGGCCGCGAAGACGCGTGAAATGGCGAAGCTGCTGGCCGAGCACAAGGTGCCGCTCCTGATCCATCAGCCGTCGTACAACATGCTGAATCGCTGGATCGAGGAGGAACTGCTCGACACGCTCGACGATGTCGGCGCGGGCAGCATCGCGTTCACGCCGCTCGCGCAGGGCCTGCTGACGAGCAAGTATCTGAACGGCGTACCGCAGGATGCGCGCGTCAACAAGCCGGGCGGCGGGTCGCTGAAGCAGGAGCATTTGAGCGACGATAACCTCGCGCACGTGCGCAAGCTGAACGAACTGGCCGAGCGGCGCGGTCAGAGTCTCGCGCAGATGGCGCTCGCATGGGCGCTGCGCGGCGGACGCGTGACCTCCGTGCTGATCGGCGCGAGCCGCGCGGAGCAGGTCGTCGAAAACGTCGGCGCGTTGAAGAATCTCGACTTCAGCCAGGAAGAACTCGCGGAAATCGACCAGTACGCGCAGGAAGGCGGCATCAACCTGTGGGAAAAGCCGTCGACGGATCAGCGCATCTGAACGGCGACGCCGCCGCCTTTTGCCGGAAGGGGGATTCCGGCTAGGCCCGGCGTCGGTTGTTATCATGCGTGATCGCGGCTATCTGTTGCCGGTCGGCAATGAAGGGCCGCGCTCGGTGCATCGAGCGGCCTCGGGACGCGCATCGGCTATCGGGTTAAAATAGCCGATTGCGCCCCGGCACATGCGCCGCCGTTGAAGGCAGAGAGCATGGAATCGCGGACGTCGAGCCATTCGATCCGTCCTTTCGCGCAGCGTCGAGCGTAGCGCCCTTCTGACGTCCAGCCCGTGAGCGTCACCGTTTTCGCCTAGTCCAAGAAGCCATGAGCAACCTTAACTCTCAAACCGTTCTGAGCGTCCACCACTGGACCGACACGCTTTTCAGTTTCACCTGCACCCGCGACGCCTCGTTCCGCTTTGAGAACGGCCAGTTCACGATGGTGGGCCTCGAAGTCGACGGCAAGCCGCTGCTGCGCGCGTACAGCCTCGCGAGCGCGAACTACGAAGAGCATCTCGAATTCTTGAGCATCAAGGTGCCGGACGGCCCGCTGACCTCGCGCCTTCAGCATTTGAAGGTGGGCGACTCCGTGTTGATCGGCAAGAAGCCGACGGGCACGCTCGTCGCGGATAACCTGCTGCCCGGCAAGACGCTGTGGCTGCTGTCGACCGGCACAGGCCTCGCGCCGTTCATGTCGATCATCAAGGACCCGGAGGTTTACGACCGTTTCGACAAGATCGTGCTGACGCACACCTGCCGTTTCGTCGATGAACTCGCGTACAAGGATTTCATCACCGAGCATTTGCCGGCGCATGAGCATATCGGTGAAATCGTGTCGGAGAAGCTCGTGTATTACCCGACGGTGACCCGCGAGGAGTTCGCGAACCGCGGTCGCATTACCGATCTGATCGAGACGAAGAAGCTGTTCTCGGATATCGGCGTGGAGCCGTTTTCGATCGAAAACGACCGCGTGATGCTTTGCGGCAGCCCGCACATGCTGCGCGACACCCGCCAGTTGCTCGACTCAATGGGCTTCCAGGAAGGCAGCAACAACCATCCGGGCCACTACGTTGTTGAGAAAGCGTTCGTCGGCTGATTGCGGCGGCGTCGTGGAAATGGAAAAACCGGGGCCTTCGCGCTCCGGTTTTTTTTTGCCCTATCGGTGGCCTGTTACAACTCGCGTAGGACGTCTCCCTACTGACAGCATGCACCGATGCTGCCAAACGGCATGAAGTCCATCGCCGCAAACCTTGTCGCACATGGGATTCATCATAATTTTGAGATATGATGCAATCCCGTTGAGCGATGCAAATGCGTTGCTTCGTCCGCCGTCGATGTTACAGAGTGTAAATTTGGTTACGCCGGCTCGTGCGCTTACCGAGGACGTAGCTTCACTTGCGCTCAAAGCGAGGAACAATGAACAGGTTGGCTACGTCGGCGCACGATGAGCGCCCCACGTCCCGCGCTGCCATGCGCGCGGCTTCGCCGTCGGCGGCGGAGGCGTTGTCCTCGCCGTTTTCTTCGTTGTTCGAAGCCTCGTTGCGCAACGACCGTGAGTTGCAGCGGCTCAGTGATCGCGTCCGCGAACTGGGCGCGCGGCTCGCCAGCGCCGACGAGCGCGCCCGCCGAAGCATCGCCCGCGATCTGCACGACGAAACCGGCGCGATCCTCACCGCCGCGAATCTGGCGATTTCCCGCGCGGAATACTTCCTCCCGGCCGATGCACCCGCCGTCTGCGCCGAAGCGCTTCGCCAGGCGCGCGAATGTCTGGCGGAAGCTGCGAAAGCTAACCATCGCGTGGTCGAACGGTTGCATGAGCCGGAGCTCGAGGACGGGCTCGCCGCTTCGCTTAGTCGATCGATCGACACGCTCCGAACGGTATCGTCGCTTCGAATCGATTTATCTTATTCGGTTGAAACTGCCGTGCCGGACGCCGTCGCGCTCACGCTCTATCGCATCGCGCAGGAAGCGCTCGCGAACGTCGCTCGTCACGCGCAGGCAACGCACGCCAGCGTCACCATCACCGTCGACGAACACGCACTAACGCTCCTTGTCGAGGACGATGGCATCGGCATCTCGCCGGCCGCGCGCCGTAAGACCGGACGCTTCGGCCTGACAGGCATGCGCGAGCGTTGCGAAGCGCTCGGCGGCACGTTGCAGATTGCGTCATCGAAAGCGGGCGGCACGTCCGTGCGGGCGCGCCTGCCGCGAACTGTCATGCCGCGCTCGGTATCGCGCGCCGTCAACGGCTGAGCAAGTTGATGACGCTCAAAGTCCTGCTCGCCGACGACCACGCGATCGTGCGCCGTGGCGTCGCGCAATTGCTGCTGGAGCGCGGCATCGCATCGGAGGTGCGCGAAGCGGCGACCGGCGCGGACGCGTTAGCACTCTCGGCGCGCGACGCTTGCGACATCGTCCTGCTTGACGTTTCGCTGCCGGACATCAACGGACTCGACGTCCTCAAACGCCTCAAGCGCCTGAAACAGGCCGTGCCGGTTCTCATGTTCTCGATGTATCGCGAGGACCAGTACGCCGTGCGCGCGCTGAAGGCCGGCGCTTCGGGTTATCTCTCGAAAACCGCCGATCCCGCGCTGATGATCCGCGCGATTCAGCAAGTTGCCGCCGGCCGCAAATACATCAGCGCGGAGATGGCGGAGGCGCTCGCCACATATGTTTCGCTCGATACCGAGCGTCAGCCGCACGAAACGCTCTCCGATCGGGAATTCCAGACGCTCTGCATGCTTGCATCGGGCAAACGGCTGACGGACATCGCGCACGCGCTTTCGCTGTCGGTTAAAACGGTCAGCGCGTATCGCGCCCGTCTGCTCGACAAGATGAAGCTCGCGAACAACGCCGAACTCACCTACTACGTGATGAGCAACCGGCTCGTCGATATGAATCCGGCCATCGCTGCATGAGCGGATTTATCTCAAACAAGATAGAACCGTGAAAAGTTGCGTCGAAAAGGCGCGCGTCGCCCCAAACGTGGGCATTCTCCTTGACTCCGCTAAAATATCGGGTTTTCCCGAAGGAAGGCGCACGCGAGCGCCGCAAGGAGACTTACTGCAATGTCGTTGTTCCGTAAGAAAAACATCGAGCACATGCTGGCCGGCGCGCACAGCACCTCTCTCAAGAAAACGCTCGGTGCGCTGGACCTGACCTTCCTCGGCATCGGCGCGATCATCGGCACGGGCATTTTCGTGCTGACGGGCACGGGCGCGGTTCAGGCCGGCCCGGCGCTGATGGTGTCGTTCATCGTCGCGGCGATCGCCTGCTGCTTCGCCGCTCTCGCGTACGCCGAATTTTCATCGACGATCCCCGTCGCCGGTTCCATCTACACCTATTCGTACGCGACGCTCGGCGAGCTCGCCGCCTGGATCATCGGCTGGGACCTGATGCTCGAATACGGCCTCGCGACGTCCGCGGTTTCCGTCGGATGGTCGGGCTATCTGCAGTCGCTGCTGTCCGGCTTCG
Organism: Caballeronia sp. LZ016; assembly: GCF_031450805.1. Taxonomy (NCBI): domain Bacteria; kingdom Pseudomonadati; phylum Pseudomonadota; class Betaproteobacteria; order Burkholderiales; family Burkholderiaceae; genus Caballeronia; species Caballeronia sp. LZ016. The sequence continues at coordinate 827,598 of NZ_JARTVY010000001.1, read as the reverse complement.
GCATCGGCCTGCCGACCGCGCTGACCGCCGCGCCGGGCGCGCTGCCGGGTCACGTCACGTTGTTCAATCTGCCCGCGTTTCTCGTGATGATGGTCATCACGTGGCTGCTGTCGATCGGCGTGAAGGAATCGACGCGCATCAACAACATCATGGTCGCGATCAAGGTGACGGTCGTGCTGCTGGTGATCGCAGTCGGCGTGTTCCACGTCACGCCGGCGAACTGGCACCCGTTCATGCCGAACGGCTGGTCGGGCGTCTTCGGCGCGGCGGCGGTGATGTTCTTCGCGTTCATCGGCTTCGATTCCGTGTCGTCGGCGGCTGAGGAAGTGAAGAACCCGAAGCGCGACCTGCCCATCGGCATCATCTCGTCGCTGGCTGTCTGCGCGGTGCTCTACGTGGCGGTGGCGGCGGTCGTGACCGGCATCGTGCCGGCGGCGCAGTTCGCGAGCATCTCGCATCCGGTGTCGTATGCGCTGCAAGTGGCCGGACAGAACTGGGTCGCGGGCTTCATCGATCTCGGCGCGGTGCTCGGCATGCTCACCGTGATTCTCGTCATGAGCTACGGTCAGACCCGCATCATCTACGCGATGTCGCGCGACGGTCTCCTGCCCGCGAAGTTGTCGAGCGTGCATCCGCGTTACGCGACGCCGTTCTTCACGACGTGGCTCGTCGGCATCTTCTTCGGGCTGATCGGCGCGCTGGTGCCGCTCAACGTGCTGGCCGAGCTGATCAATATCGGCACGCTCGCCGCGTTCTCGATGGTCTCCATCGCCGTGCTGATCCTGCGCCGCACGCATCCGGACCTGCCGCGCGCGTTCCGCTGCCCCGGCGTGCCCGTGGTGCCGATTCTCGCGGTGGCGTCGTGCCTGTTCCTGATGCTCAATCTGGCGGCGGCGACGTGGATCGCATTCGTCGTGTGGCTGCTGATCGGCCTCGTGATCTACTTCGTCTACTCGCGCCATCGTTCGGCGCTGGGCCGCACGGGCGAGCGCGCCCCGGGCGCGAATCGCGAAACCGTGACGCGCTGAAACAGCCGACTTTCGATGCACACAACGCCGCCCCACGGGGCGGCGTTTTGCATTTAAGGGCACCGGAAAAGCGATCGAACCGGCGATTGCACGGGCGTGCGCCTAATAGCGACGCCCGTCGTTTTGTGCTTTACTCGCCGTGACACACAACACGAATTCCCAGCTGGACGCTTAGCCCAAGCCAGGTTCAGGACGTGATGAGGTGCATGGCGCGAGCGGCGTGAGGCGGGTCCATCCCCGGCAATATCGTGCATGGGACCGGAAAGGCGCAAAGGAGCGTCGACTCCGGCCAATAAGGAGACAGTAATGCCGCTCAGCATCAGTCTGACGGTCAACGGGAAACCGGTGACCGCGAACGTCGAACCGCATCTTCTGCTCGTCCAGTTTCTCCGCGAACACCTCAGGCTCACCGGCACGCACGTCGGCTGCGACACCGCGCAGTGCGGCGCGTGCACCGTGCATCTCGACGGCCGCGCGATCAAGTCGTGCAACATCCTCGCCGCACAGGCCGATGGTCTTGAAGTGACGACCATCGAAGGCATGTCGAAAGACGGGCAGCTCCACCCGATGCAGGCGGCGTTCAGGGAATGCCACGGCCTGCAGTGCGGCTTCTGCACGCCGGGCATGGTGATGACCGCAAGCGCGCTCGCGGCTGAATCGCCCGAACTCTCCGAAGACGAAGTGCGCGAACAACTCGACGGCAATCTGTGCCGCTGCACCGGCTATCACAACATCGTGAAAGCGGTGCTGGAAGGCGCACAGAACATGAAGGCGCGCCCCTGACGCGAAGCCCTCCCTGACAGACGAATCGCGCCTACCAACGGAGAGACCGCGATGAACGCACCTGAGCAACAGAAGCTGATTGGCGCCGGCGTCAAGCGCAAGGAAGACTATCGCTTCCTGACGGGCGCCGGCCAGTACACCGACGACGTCGTCCTGCCGCAGCAAAGCTACGGCGTATTTCTTCGATCGCCCCATGCGCACGCGCGCATCCGCTCGATCGACATCGACGCCGCCACGGCGTCGCCCGGCGTCATCGCCATCTTTACCGGCAAGGACCTCGCAGCCGAGAACGTCGGCGGCCTGCCGTGCGGATGGCTGATCCACAGCACCGATGGCTCGCCGATGCACGAGCCGCCGCATCCCGTGATCGCGCATGACAAGGTGCTGCATGTGGGCGATCAGGTCGCGCTCGTCGTCGCCGAATCGCTGAAGGAAGCGAAGGACGCGGTCGAATTGATCGTCGTGGACTACGAAGAGTTGCCCGCCGTGGTCGATACCGCCAGCGCGGCCGATCCCGGCAAGCCGCTCGTTCACGACGGCGTGCCGGACAACGTCTGCTACAACTGGGGCCACGGCGACAAGGCGCGCACCGACGCCGCGTTCGCGCAGGCCGCGCACGTGACGACGCTCGACATCGTGAATCAGCGCCTCGTCCCGAACGCGATCGAGCCGCGCGCCGTCAACGCGAGCTACTCGAAGCACGACGACAGCTACACGGTGTACGTCGCGAATCAGAACCCGCACGTCGAGCGATTGCTGATGGCGGCCTTCGTGCTGTCGCTGCCGGAATCGAAGCTGCGCGTGATCGCGCCGGACGTCGGCGGCGGCTTCGGCTCGAAGATCTTTCTCTATGCGGAGGACGTCGCGCTGACGTCGGCATCGAAGAAAGTGGGGCGTCCCATCAAGTGGGCCGCCGAGCGTTCCGAAGCCTTTCTCTCCGACGCGCACGGCCGCGATCACGTCACCAAAGCCGAACTGGCGCTCGACAAGGACGGCAAGTTCCTCGGCATGCGCGTTCACACGACGGCGAACATGGGCGCGTATCTGTCGACGTTCGCGTCGTCGGTGCCGACCATCCTTTATGCGACGCTGCTCGCCGGCCAGTACGCGACGCCCGCCATCTACGCCGAAGTGAAGGCGGTGTTCACGAACACGGTGCCTGTCGATGCCTACCGCGGCGCGGGCCGTCCCGAGGCGACCTACGTCGTCGAGCGGCTCGTCGAAACGGCGGCGCGCGAGCTGAACATGGACCCGGTCGAGTTGCGCCGCCGCAACTTCATCCGCGAGTTTCCGTATGCAACGCCGGTCGGCCTCACGTACGACACCGGCGATTACGACGCCATCCTCGACCGCGCGCTGCAACTGGCGGATGTCGCGGGCTTCGATAAGCGCCGCGAGGAATCGCAGCAGAAGGGCAAGCTGCGCGGCATCGGCTATTCGTGCTACATCGAGGCGTGCGGGCTCGCGCCGTCGAACGTCGCGGGGGCGCTGGGCGCGCGCGCGGGCCTGTTCGAAGCGGGCGAAGTGCGGGTGCATCCGACCGGCTCGGTCACCGTGTTCACCGGCTCGCACAGTCACGGTCAGGGGCACGAAACGACGTTTGCGCAAGTGGTCGCGGACAGGCTCGGCATTGCGCTCGAGAACGTCGAGATCATTCATGGCGATACCGGCCGCATCCCGTTCGGCATGGGCACGTATGGATCGCGCTCGCTCGCGGTCGGCGGCTCGGCCATCGTGAAGGCGCTCGACAAGATCGAAGCCAAGGCGAAGAAGATCGCCGCGCATCTGCTCGAAGCATCGCCGCAGGACGTCGAATTCAATAACGGCGTGTTCCGCGTCGCGGGCACGGACCGGACCAAGACGTTCGCGGACGTATCGCTCGCGGCGTACGTGCCGCACAACTTCCCGCTCGAAACGCTGGAGCCGGGCCTCAACGAGAACGCGTTCTACGATCCGACCAACTTCACGTATCCGTCCGGCGCATATGTGTGCGAAGTCGAGGTGGATCGCGATACGGGCGAAACGCGCATCCAGAAGTTCACCGCCGTCGACGACTTCGGCAACGTCATCAATCCGATGATCGTCGAAGGACAAGTGCACGGCGGGCTGGGGCAGGGCATCGGACAGGCGATGCTCGAACGCTGCGTGTACGACAAGGACAGCGGCCAGTTGCTTTCCGGCTCCTTCATGGACTACGCGATGCCGCACGCAATCGACCTGCCGAGCTTCGATGTGGAGACCGCGAAGGGCACGCCGTGCACGCACAACCCGCTCGGCGTGAAGGGCTGCGGCGAAGCGGGCGCGATCGGTTCGCCGCCGGCCGTCATCAACGCGATTCTCGATGCCCTCGCGCCGCTCGGCGTGAAGGACTTGCAGATGCCGGCGACGCCGCATCGCGTCTGGACCGCGATGCACGCCGCTCAACACGCCTGAGGACGACGCCATGTACACCTTCGACTATCAACGGCCGAACGAAGCGCAAGCCGCCGTCGCCGCGCTTTCCGCCGACGGGGACGCCAAGTTTCTCGCGGGCGGCCAGAGCCTGCTGCCGACCATGCGCCTGCGGCTCGCGCAGCCCTCGGCGCTCGTCGACGTGACACGCATTGCGTCGATGAAAACCGTCACGCTCGATGCGGGCAAGCTGACCATCGGCGGGGCGATGTGCCACGCGCAGGTTGCATCGAACGCGGATGTCCGGCGCGCGCTGCCCGGCCTCGCCGATCTGGCGAGCCGCATCGGCGACAGGCAGGTTCGCGAGCGCGGAACCATCGGCGGATCGCTTGCCAACGACGATCCCGCCGCCTGCTATCCCTCGGCCGTGCTCGCGCTGAACGCCACCATCGTGACGGACCGACGCCGCATCGCCGCCGACGACTTCTTCATCGGCATGTACGAAACCGCCCTTGAACCGGACGAGCTGATTACCGCCGTCGAGTTTCCGCTCGCCGAACGCGCGGGCTACGAGAAGTTCCGCAATCCCGCGTCCCACTTCGCGCTGGTCGGCGTGTTCGTCGCGAAGCTCGCCGACGGCGTGCGCGTCGGCGTGACGGGCGCGGCGCCATCCGCGTTCCGGGCGAAGGAACTGGAGGCGGCGTTGTCGAAGGACTTCTCGGTGGCGTCGGCGCGCGGCGTGACGATTCCCGCCGACGGCCTCAACGACGACATGCACGCGAGCGCGGCGTATCGCGCGCATTTGATCCCGGTGCTGGCGGGCCGCGCGATCGAGCGCGCGATGTCGTTCGGAACGTGATGCCGAGCGAGCCGGATTCGATCGACGATACGCTCGCCCGCCTGCGCGAGCATCAGTACTTCGCGAGCCGCGAGCTTGCGACGGCGCTGTTTCTCGCGCTGAAGATGCAGCGGCCGCTGTTCCTCGAAGGCGAGCCGGGCGTCGGCAAGACCGAGCTCGCGAAGGCGGCGGCGGGCATCTGCGGCACGGCGCTCTTGCGGCTGCAATGCTACGAAGGGCTCGATACGGCGAGCGCGTTATACGAATGGGACTATCCGCGGCAGATCATGGCGCTGCGGCTTGCGGAGGCTTCCGGGGAAACGCCGTCGAACGATTCGCTGTATCGCGGGGAGTTCTTGCTGAAGCGTCCGCTCTTGCAGGCGCTGTTGCCCGATCCGGATAACGCCGCCGCGCGCCGCGTGCTCCTGATCGATGAAATCGACCGCGCCGACGAGCCGTTCGAAGCGTTTCTGCTGGAACTGCTGTCGGACTTTCAGGTGTCGATTCCCGAGTACGGGACCGTGCGCGCGGCACGGCCGCCGCTCGTCGTGATGACGTCCAACCGCACGCGCGAAGTGCATGACGCGCTGAAACGGCGCTGCCTGTATCAGTGGATTGGCTATCCCGAGCGCAATGCCGAACTGGCGATCGTGGCGGCGCGCGCGCCAGAAGCCAGCCGCGCGTTGCAGGCGCGGGCCGTCGCGTTCGTCCACGAATTGCGGACGATGGATCTGTTCAAGGCGCCGGGCGTCGCGGAAACCATCGACTGGTGCCGGGCGCTTGCCGCGCTTTCGGTTTCGGAACTGGACCCGCAATCGGTGCGGGACACGCTCGGCGTGCTGCTCAAGTACCAGGACGATCTTGCGCGCATGGACGCATCGACGATTGCGCAATGTTTGTCGACGGCCGCGAAGGCGTGACGATGGAACCGCTTGCGCGCAACGTCGTTCATTTCGTGCGGCTGCTGCGGGGCGCGGGGCTCGGCATGTCGCCGGCGCACGCGGTCGACGCGATCGAGGCGTTGCGGTTCATCGACTTGCGCCGTCGCGATGACGTGCGCGCCACGCTCGCCTGCCTTCTGGTCCACGCCAACGACGAGCGCGATATCTTCGATGCCGCGTTCGATCTTTTCTGGCGCGATCCGGACTGGGAAGGCAAGCTGCGCGCGCTATTGCTGCCGAAGGTCGAAAGCGGTGCGCCGCCGCCGAAGCGCAACAACCGTCTCGCCGATGCGCTCGCGGCGCGCGCGGAGCCGAAGACTGCGCCCGCGCCGGAATCGAAGCCCGAACAGACGCATGCGCGCATCAGCTTCAGCGCGCAGGAACGCCTGAGCCATCGCGATTTCGACACGCTCACCGCCGACGAGTGGCGCGCGCTGCGGCATCAGATTCGCGCGCATCGCCTGCCGCTCGCAACGGAGCCGACGCGCCGGCTCAAGGCGGCGTCGCGCGGCACGCACGCCGATCTGCGCGCCAGCGCGCGGCAGGCCGTGCGCGCGGGCGGCGACTGGACCGCGTGGAAGTATCGCGCGGTCCTGGAGCGCAGGCCGCCGCTCGTTCTGCTGCTCGACATCTCCGGTTCGATGAGCGCGTATTCCCGCGCCGTGCTGTACTTCTGCCATGCGCTGCTGCAATCGCGCGAGCGTCTGCAAGTGTTCCTGTTCGGCACGCGCCTGACCAACGCGACGCGTGCGCTGCGCGAGCGCGATCCCGATGTCGCGATCACGACGCTCGGCGAGCAGGTCGCGGACTGGTCGGGCGGCACGCGCATCGGCGCGGCGCTGGCGGAGTTCAACCGGCGATGGGCGCGTCGCGTGCTCGCCGGCCGGGCGACGGTCCTGCTCGTCACCGATGGACTGGACCACGAAGCGATCGACGTGCTCGATGCCGAGATGGCGCGGCTCGCGCGCTTTGCGCATCGGCTGGTGTGGCTCAATCCGCTTCTGCGATACGACGGCTTCACGCCCCGCGCGCGAGGCGTGCGCGCAATCCTGCCGCACGTCGATGCGATGCTCGCGGCTCATAACCTCGACAGCCTCGCCGCTGTCGGACGGGAACTCACCGCGCTATCCGCGCGCGGCGCCCGCACGCATGGAGAACACACGCGATGGAACTGACCGAAACTCACACGTTGCCGGTGCCGCAGACGCGCGCGTGGGAAGCGCTCAACGACACGGCGATCCTCAAGGCCTGCATCCCCGGCTGCGACAGTATCGAGGCGGACGGTGAAAATGCCTATGCCGTCGGGATGACTGCCGCCGTCGGTCCGGTCAAGGCACGCTTCAAGGGACGCATGGAACTGACCGAGATCGACGCGCCGCACACGTACACCATCGTTTTCGAGGGGCAGGGCGGTGCAGCCGGTTTCAGCAAGGGCAACGCGAAAGTGAACCTCGAGCCGGGCGACGAAGCCGACACCACGAAGCTTACCTACAGCGCGAACGCGCAAGTTGGCGGCAAGCTCGCGCAGATCGGCTCGCGCCTCGTGGATGGCGCAGCGCGTAAGATTGCAGCTGAATTTTTCAAGCGATTCGGCGCGCAGCTTCAGAACGGGCAAGGGTCGAACGCGCAGCAGGATGCTTCCGCCGAGGAATCAGGCGGTGAAGAGAAGGAAGAGAAAGGAAAGAAATCATGGACAGCGTGGATCTCGAAGTCCTGAAACACAGCGCGCAATGGCTCGAAGAGGGCAAGCGCGTGCTGCTCGTCACGGTGGTCAAGACGTGGGGTTCGTCGCCGCGGCCGGAGGGCGCGATGCTCGCGGTGCGCGGCGACGGACATGTCGTCGGCTCGGTGTCGGGCGGCTGTATCGAGGACGATCTGATCGAACGCGTGCGGCAAGGCGGCATCGAGCAGACGAAGCCGGAAGCGGTGAAGTACGGCATTAGCGCGGAAGAAGCGCATCGCTTCGGGCTGCCGTGCGGCGGCACCATTCAGCTCGTGCTGGAGCCGCTCACGCGCGAAAGCGGCATTGCGGAACTGTGCGCGGCGGTGGAAAGCGGACGGCTCGTCGCGCGCACGCTCGACATGGCGACGGGCGCCGCGCGGCTCGAACCCGCGCAGGCCACGGATGGCGTCGCGTTCGACGGCGCGACCCTGCTGACCATTCACGGCCCGCGCTACCGCATGCTCGTGATCGGGGCGGGGCAGTTGTCGCGGTATCTGTGCAGCATCGCAGTCGGGCTGGACTATCACGTGACCGTATGCGATCCGCGCGTCGAGTACACGGACGAGTGGGACGTACCCGGCACCACCATCGTTCGTACCATGCCCGACGACACCGTGATGGACATGAAGCTCGACGAGCGGTGCGCCGTCATCGCGCTGACTCACGATCCCAAGCTGGACGATCTTGCGCTGATGGAGGCGCTGAAAACGCCCGCGTTCTACGTGGGCGCGCTCGGGTCGCGGCGCAATAACGCGGCGCGGCGGGAGCGGCTGAAGGAATTCGATCTCAACGACGCCGAACTCGCGCGGCTCCACGGACCGGTCGGAATTTACATCGGCAGCAGAACGCCGCCGGAGATCGCCGTCTCGATCCTCGCCGAAGTCACCGCCGCGAAGAACGGCGTTTCGCTGCCCGAGTTGTTGCGCGTCGAAGGTGCGAAGGCGGCACGCGAAATAGCCGGCACCGGCGAGGCTTGCGGCGTTTGATTACAAAAGCCTGACGTCTGCCGCTTATAATAATGGTTCTCATTTGCGCACCCGGCGAATCGTCGTCGGGCAGGCGCAGCCGCTTGTTCTTTCCATCGTTTTCCATGCCCGGCAAATTCCTGACCGGCGACGGTCCACGCGCAGCCGCGTTGCACGCCGACGCCACCCGCGAGCGTCGCGCCATGAGCCAGCGCGCATTGCGCATCTGGTCGATCGTGCATCGCTGGACGAGTCTCGTCTGCACCGCCTTCATGCTCTTGCTGTGTCTGACGGGCCTGCCGCTCGTGTTCGGCCACGAACTCGATCTCCTGACGGGCGACGCGATCGAAGCGCCGGCGCTCCCTGCATCGCAGGCGAATGCGCGCGCGAGCTACGACGCGGTGCTCGGCGCCGCGCTGAAGGAACATCGCGGTCATGTGCCGCAATACATGATCTGGGAGCCGGACGAGCCGCTGCTGCCGATCGTCGTCACGGCGCCGCGCGCCGACACGCCGCCCGACGACACGCTCAGCACAACCGTCGATGCCCGCACCGCGCAGCCGCTCGGCATGCCGCCGGGCAAAGGATCGCTGAAATTCGTGTTGCTGAAGCTGCATGTCGACATGTTCGCCGGACTCTTCGGCAAGCTCTTCCTCGGCGCGATGGGCGTGGTCTTTCTCGCGGCGATCGTATCGGGCGTCGTCGTGTACTTGCCGTTCTGGCGCAAAGTGGGACTGGGGCGCGTGCGACTGAAGAAGAAGCGGCGCATCGTGTGGCTGGACTGGCATAACGCCATCGGCATGCTGACGCTCGCGTGGGCGCTGCTCGTGGGCGCGACGGGTTCCATCAACACGCTCGCCGATCTCATGCTCGAAGCGTGGCGCAACGATCAGCTCGCGCGGATGATCGCCCCGTATCAGGGACAGCCGCCGTCGGTGGCGCGCGCTTCTATCGACGATGCCGTGAAGACCGCGCAACGGCTCGCACCGGACATGATTCCGTCGTTCGTCGCGTTTCCGGGTACGCGCTTCAGCAGTCCGCATCACTATGCAGTGTGGATGCGCGGCGACGGCATTCTGACCACGCGCATTCTCCGGCCCGTGCTCGTCGATGCGTCCACCGGCGCGCTCACCGATTCACGCGAATTGCCGTGGTATCTGAAAGTGCTGCTCGGCTCGCAGCCGCTGCATTTCGGCGATTTCGGCGGCATGCCGCTCAAGATTCTCTGGGCCGCGTTCGACGTGCTGACCGTGGTCGTACTCGGAAGCGGCCTCTATCTCTGGCTGACGCGGCATAACCCGCGAAAGCGCCGGGCGTCGGCGGCGCGCTGACTTACATCAAGCCACAGACGACCATCGCGATCAGCGAGACAGTGACGATCGCCGCGCCGGCCGTCTTGCGCTTGTTCAACTCGGTCCATAGCAGGACGCCGGTCAGCGAAAGCAGAATCAGGCTGCCGGCGAGCGTATCGATGAGGAGCACCCAGCCGACGCTCAGGCCGACGCCCTTGTGCAGGTTCGTCATCATCGCGAGGAAGGTGTTTTCCGTCCGCTTCACCGAGACGAAGTTGTTGCCGACCCAGTATTCCGCCATGACACTGCTGCCCGGCGTCGAGACCATCGCCGACCATTGCTCGGGCTGCATCGTGCTCTTGTCGCCCCAGCCGACAGGATGCGCCGGCTCGCGGCGCGTGCGGCCCAGGTTGCCGTCGAGTTTCAGTTCCTGCTTGAGCCACACGCCCATGTCGCGCGGCGACTTGAACCCGCCTGCCGGCAACGCTAGCTGCATCTGCGATACCTGCGGCTCCCCGGTCGAGATACGCATCGGCGGCGCGCGGTGATTCAGCAGAAAGCCGGTGACGCCGAATAGCAGGCCGAGTATCGCGCCCCACAGACCGACCCAGCCGTGCACCTTGCGCAGCCACTTGAGAAACGTCGAGCGGCGCGAGCGATTCTTGCGCACGAGTTGCTCGGCGTCGTCGATCAGGCGTCCATGCGGGCGATATTGGGCCGAGCCGTTCGTCGGCTGGGGATTGAGTGTGTCAGGCGCGTTCACGCGTCTCTCCGGATCGGGCGGTTCGTAGGCAAAGCCACGCCCTGATCGCGGGTTACACGCTGCGATCGAGCATAGGCGGGCAAATGAGAATTGTTATCATTACACGCATGAATGCGCAGCACAATCTTTTGCGATTGCCTGACGATCGGCGTTATTTACGAAACATTTCAAACGGGCCACAACGGGCCTTCCTGCATCGCGCCGACCTGCTCGCGCAGTTCGAGGATGCGGTCTTCCCAGTAACGCTGCGTGTTGAACCACGGAAACGCGGCGGGAAAAGCCGGATCGTCCCAGCGGCGCGCGAGCCAGGCGGAGTAGTGAATCAGGCGCAGCGTGCGCAGCGCTTCGATCAGATGCAGCTCACGCTGATCGAATTCCCGGAAGTCTTCATAGCCCGCGAGCAGGTCGGCGAGCGCGCGCGACGCTTCCGCGCGTCCGGCGGGCAGCAGCAGCCATAAATCCTGAATCGCGGGGCCCATGCGGCTGTCGTCGAAATCGACGAAGTGGGGACCCGCATCGGTCCACAGCACGTTGCTCGGGTGACAATCGCCGTGCATGCGCAACTGGCCGATATCTCCCGCGCGCTCGAAGCACTGCGCGACGCCTTCCAGCGCCAGCGATACGACGCGCTCGTAAGCCTCGCGAACATCGTCGGGGACGAAGCGATGCGCCAGCAGAAACTCGCGCGGCTCATAGCCGAAGGTCTGGATATCGAGCGTCGGCCGTTCCCGATACGGCGCCATCCCGCCCACCGCATGAATGCGCCCGATGAAGCGCCCGAGCCATTCGAGCGTGTCGCGGCGGTCGAGGTCGGGCGCGCGCCCGCCGCGCCGCTCGAAGACGGAGAAGCGAAAGCCGTCGAACTCGTGCAGCGTCGTGCCTTCGAAGACGCGAGCGGGCACCGCCGGGATCTCATGTGCGACGAGGCTCGCAACGAACGCATGCTCTTCGAGAATCGCTTCGTTGGACCAGCGTTGCGGGCGGTAGAACTTTGCGATCACGGGCGGCCCGTCCTCGACGCCGACCTGATACACGCGGTTCTCGTAGCTGTTGAGGGGCAACAGGCGGCCGTCGGTGCGCGCGCCTGCGGGCATCAGCAGACCATCGACGGCATCGAGCACGCGCTCGGGCGTGAGGCCGGCGAAGGGCGGAGCGTCGGCGGCGGACGCATCGGCAGAATCGGAATGAAATGAGTTCATTCCGACATTGTGCCGTGCCTTCCGGTCACCGGCACGGCGACGCTTTGTCAGCCGCCGCGCAGCGTCTTCAATGGACGACCGTGTTGGACGGGCGCACGACATCGCCCGTATCGATCAGGTCTTCGAGAAAGAAGGGCTCGGTATTGAGCAGCTTGGTGACGCCGGGTTCGCCTGCGTACCAAGCGACCATTGCCATGTCGCCGAGAATGCGCATGACGATGCCGCGCGCGCCCTGAGGCACGGCAATATGCACGGAGCGGACAATCGAACCGATTTGCATGATGAATCCCCGTTTACGTGCCGGCGATCGACAAACGATGCGCCGGCGAAGTGTTGCACCCGCCAGGCTTTCCACGGCTCGTGCACCGACAATCGCCGCGTCTTTGTTGCGTGAAGCGCGACATGCGCGGCTTTCATGAACGATTGTGCGCTTACTTTAGCGCATGGCGGCGCGCGAATGCGATGCTCTTCGCCGTGAATTGTTGCCTCACGCAGGTATCGCAAGCGTCAGTCCCGTACTGCGGCACGTCGAATGCGCCGCTGCATCAGGCAAAACCCTAGGGAACGGCGTATGGTTACGCGTTTGATGTTTTAAGCGGAGACTTACCCGTGAATGCTTCAGCCGACGACGCAACGGCCTATCTCGAACGCGGCTCGCGCGCATACTGGCGCGCGTCGCTCGCGCTGCTTTTCGCCGGCTATGCGACGTTCTCGCTGCTTTATTGCGTGCAGCCGCTGCTGCCCGAATTCACGCGATCGTTTGGCGTGAGTCCGGCCGTGAGCGCACTGGCCGTGTCGGTAAGCACGGCGGCGCTGGCCGTCGCAATCTTCATTGCCGGCTTCGTGTCCGAGAGCTGGAGCCGGCATCGGCTGATGACGCTATCGTTGCTCGCGTCGTCCGTGCTCACGGTGATCGCGGCCTTGCTGCCTGACTGGCACGCGCTGCTGATCGTGCGTGCGCTCGAAGGCTTCGCGCTCGGTGGCGTGCCGGCTGTAGCCATGGCGTATCTCGCGGAGGAAGTGCATCCGGAAGGACTCGGCCTCGCGATGGGCCTCTACGTCGGCGGGACGGCGATAGGCGGCATGGCCGGACGTGTCATCAGCGGCGTGCTCGCGGATTTCTTCGGCTGGCGGGTGGCGATCGGCGGTATCGGCCTGCTGGGGCTGCTCGCAACGTTCGCGTTCCGCTCGCTCCTGCCGCCGTCGCGACGGTTCAAACCGCGGCGCGGCGTCGGGTTTCATCATCATCGGCGCTCGCTTGCGGGGCATCTGCGACATCGCGGGTTGCCGTTTCTGTTCCTCACCGGCTTAGTGCTGATGGGGAGCTTCGTCACCCTGTACAACTACGTCGGATATCGGCTGCTCGGCGCGCCGTTCAGCCTCAGTCAGACCGAGATCGGCGCCATTTTCACCGTTTATCTGACGGGCGTGGTCGCCTCGCCGTGGTCGGGCAAGATGGCGGATGTTTTCGGACGCGGCCGCGTGCTGATGGCGAGTCTCGTGCTGATGATGATCGGCATTGCGCTGACGCTGTCGATGTCTCTGCCGGTGATCATCGGCGGCATTGCGTGTCTGACGTTCGGCTTCTTCGCCGGACACTCGGTGGCGAGCGGCTGGGTCGGACGTCTCGCGGCGCAGGCGAAAGGACAGGCCGCCGCGCTCTATCTCCTCGCGTACTACCTGGGGTCGAGCCTCGTCGGATCGTATGGCGGGCATTTCTGGACCGCGTTCGGATGGCCGGGCGTGGCGGGCCTGATCGGCGGACTGCTGCTTATCGGGCTCGCGGCCGCCGCTTATCTGCATGGCCGCGAGCGCGTCGTGCAAGCCGAATGAAATCTGAGGAAACTAAGGGTTTTACCGCGTCCGCTTAATAGCGCGGCTGCGCGGGCCTTGCGGCGCAAGGCTCCGCACGCTGGGGTCGCCTTCCGGCCAGCTGTCGCCCGTCAACGCCCCGTCTCTTGCGGCCTATACTCGAATCGTCGATGGCGTTCTCGCGAGGAGCGCATCGAGAACGAAAAGCAGGACGATGGGAGACGCACCATGACGTATTTCACGATCGGCGACTTCATTCTGGTCATCCCGATGGCGCTTGCAGGCGCGCTGTTTCTCGGGGCCATTCCATGCGCTTCGCACTTCAAGAACAACGTGCTCAGGGCGTTCGGCGCGCTCGTCGGCGTGCTTGTCGCGTTCCTGCTCGTGGAGGGCTTACCCGCGCTGATATGACGATGACGCCGCAACGGCGACGTCATCGGGCGCGAGGTCCGCGCGTCTTACAGATGTTCGCCGAGGAACGCCAGCGTGCGTCCGTGCGCGAACGCGGACGCCTTCGCGTGATACGACGCGCGCTCGCCGCAATTGAAGCCGTGATCGGCGCCGGGGTACACATGGACTTCGGCATCCGCGCGGCCCGCGAAGCGCTGACGCACGGCGTCGACGGCATCGGCGGGAATGTGGGCGTCGAGTTCGCCGTAGTGGAACTGGATCGGCGCCTTCAGCTGATCGGCCTTGTCGAGCTGGTTCTGGATGCCGCCGCCGTAGTAGGCCACGGCCACATCCACCGAGCCTTCCGCCGCAGCGAGATACGCGAGCCGTCCGCCGAAGCAGTAGCCGATCGCCGCGACCTTGCCGTTGACTTCCGGCAGCGCGCGCAGCGCCTTCGCGGCCGCGCCGACATCGGCGACGGCTGAATCGAGATGGGTCTTCTGCAGCAGTTCCATCGCCTTGTCGCGATCCGCGCCTTCATATCCCAGTTCGACGCGCGGCTGCGTGCGCCAGAAAACATCGGGGGCGAGTGCGATATAGCCATCGGCCGCATATTGATCCGCGACGCTGCGAATGTGCGAATTCACGCCGAAGATTTCCTGCAGGATGATGACCGCGGGCCCGGTCCCGGTCTTCGGCAACGCAAGATAGCCCTGGAAGCTGCCGCCGTCGGCGGGAATGTCGATCCATCGGGAAGTCACGGAAACGGTCACGTCTAAGCTCCTTGTTTGTTCGGTGAGAAACGCAGGCGAGTGAGTGTGCCAGCTTTCCCTTTCAGTCGCCTGAGCGCGCGCTGGCACGCGCTTTGACGCGCCGGCGCATTTTTAGAGGCGCGTGCCTGAACGGATCGTGAAAACGGCCTTTTAAAACTGGCTAATGAAGATGAGCGGCGGATTATCGGCGCGCGCGCGGCGAACTTGAAGCGCGCAACAAGCCCGCCTCGCGCGATGCCCCGGAAACCCCCATGAACATTGCTTGCCAGCGGAATTGCCAGCACAAGTTCGCAGGCTTCTCAACCGGGCGTTAATCGGTAGTCACACCACTATCTTAAAAAACTTCCCTAAATTAATTTGACAACCCTACACTTGCGCGCAGTGCGGATGGCGGCCGCCACGAACGGCCGGCCGGAAGGACTTGCCAAGTGCATGACGATGCATCCGGCGTGGTCGTCCACGGGACTGAGCGATCGTGATGAAAGACGGGGCACAGGGCGATTACGTTGTCGTTGTTTTGGACCGAAACTGGAGACTTACATGAACACCAAGCTTCACAAAGTGTTGCCGATCAGCGCCGCAGCCGTGCTGTTCGCTACGTTGGCAACGTCCGCAGCAGCCGACCAGGTCGTCAAGATCGGTCACGTCGCACCGCTGACCGGCGGTATCGCTCACCTGGGCAAAGACAACGAAAACGGCGCGCGGCTGGCAGTCGAAGAGATCAACGCAAAGGGTCTCACCATCGGCGGTCAAAAGATCACGCTGCAACTGGACCCGCAAGACGATGCAGCCGACCCGCGTACCGCTACGCAAGTCGCGCAGAAGCTCGTCGATGACAAGGTCGTCGCAGTCGTCGGCCACCTGAACTCCGGTACGTCCATCCCGGCATCGAAGATTTACAGCGACGCGGGCATCGTTCAGATTTCCCCGTCGGCAACGAACCCGGCCTACACGCAGCAAGGCTTCAAGACGACGTATCGCGTCGTCGCGACCGATGCGCAGCAAGGCCCGGCGCTCGCCAACTACGCGGCTAAGAGCCTGAAGGTGAAGACGGTCGCCGTGGTCGACGATTCGACCGCATACGGCCAGGGTCTCGCGAACGAATTCGAGAAGACCGCCAAGTCGCTGGGCCTGAAGGTCGTGTCGCACGACGCGACGAACGACAAGGCCGTCGACTTCCGCGCAATTCTCACGAAGATCAAGGGCGAAAACCCCGACGCCGTGATGTACGGCGGCATGGACGCGACCGGCGGCCCGTTCGCCAAGCAGGCGAAGCAGCTCGGCCTGCGCGCGAAGGTGCTGGCGGGTGACGGCGTCTGCACGGAAAAGCTGGCTGACCTGGCCGGCGACGCAACCGACAACGTCGTGTGCTCGGAAGCAGGCATGGCGCTCGAGAAGATGGAAGGCGGTCAGGCTTTCGCGGCCAAGTTCCAGAAGCGTTACGGCCAGCCGATCCAGATTTACGCGCCGTTCACGTATGACGCCGTGTACATCATCGTCGATGCGATGAAGCGCGCGAACTCGGCCGATCCGGCGAAGATTCTCGCCGCGATGCCGAATACGGACTACAAGGGCGTGATCGGCCAGACCACCTTCGACTCGAAGGGCGACCTGAAGCACGGCGTGATCTCGCTGTACGACTACAAGAAGGGCAAGAAGACGCTGCTCGACGTGGTCAAGATGTAATCGCTGCGGGACATTCGTCCTGAAGAACGCGCGGACTTCGAAGGTCCGCGCGTTTTTTTATATCTTCAGCCGCCTGAGGATACGCGGACCGATGAGCGCAACGCCCGCGCAACACGCGGCGACGATGCACAAGCCGACCGGCAGCGAACTGACCTGCGCGACGCCGCCGATCAGCACCGGTCCCAGCAGCAAGCCGAAATACGCGAGGCCCGCAACCTGCGCGAGCCCTTCGGCCGCCGTCACGCCCTTGACGCGCGCAGCCGCTGCGAACAGCACGGGCATCATGTTCGCGAGACCGAGGCCCATCAACGTGAAGCCGGTCATCGTGACGATGGCGTTCGGAAAGACGAGCGCCATCACCATGCCGACGAACGCCAGCCCCGCGCTGCTGAACACGAGCTGCGGCGCGCCGAAACGCGCGCGCACCGCATCGCCGCCGAAGCGCCCGGCCGCCATGCCGCCGGAGAACGCGGCGTAAGCGGCGCTGGACAATGAATGCGTGGCGAGCACGACATCGCGCATATAGACGGTGGCCCAGTCGTACATCGCGCCTTCCGCGATCAACGCGACGAGCGCCAGGCCGCCGAGCGCCCACAGCGCGCCCGAACGCCAGCGGTTCGACGACGACGCCTTCGCGTGCGCTTCGTGATGCGGCACGTGCGGCAGCACCGACGGCACCGACGCGAGCAATACGATGACGCTGGCCCCCGACGCGAGCGCGAGATGCGCCGCGGGCGCGAGGCCGTGCGCGATCAGCGCCCCGCCGATTGCCGCGCCCGCCATCCCGCCGATGCTGAACATGCCGTGCAGCGACGACATGATCGGCCGCGCAAGCGCTTCTTCGACCGCGCTTGCTTCGGCGTTCATCGCGACGTCGAGCGTCGCCATGCCGCAGCCGAATATCGCGAGCACGAGCAGCAGCAGCCAGAAGCTCGGCACGACGAGGATCAGCGCGCCGCATACGCTCATCGTGATGCCGCCCGCCATGCAGGCCGTGCGCGATCCCGCGCGGGCGATCCACGACGCGGTGGTGAGCATCGCGAAGATCGACCCCCCCGCGACGGCGAAGAGCGCGAGCGACAGCATGCCGGGGCTGAGCGCGAATTTGTCCCGCACGGTCGGGACATGCACGCCCCACGAGGCGTACATCATGCCGGCGATGAAGAAGACGGCCATGGTCGCGTAACGGGCGCGCTGGCGCGTCGCGTGAGGCAGGCTGCGATGCAGTGCGAGCGACGGATTGGACTCGCGGGCAGAGGAGGCGGTAGTCGAGTCGGACACGAAAAGGCCGTTGGAGAAAGTGGGCGAATGCCGCGGTTGCGAGGGGCGCCTGTGAACCGGAGATGATGCCGTCCGGCGCGCAAGCTTACGATTCTATCGAACGGCCAGGAGACACGCTCGCTGACGGTGCATTACCATTTTCCGATGCTCATTCCGGAAGAACCCGCATGCATATTCCGCCACAAGCGCCGCTGCATCTGATCCATCGCGTATCGGAAGGCACGCTCGCCACGCATTCGCGCGATCCTCACGGGTTTCCATATCCGACCGCGTTGCCGTTCGCGCCGACCGCGCGTCATGCGCCGATGCTGCTCATCAGCCGTCTCGCCGAACACACCCGCAATCTCCAGGCCGATGCGCGCGCCGGTTTTCTGGTCGCTCACGCAACGGACGGCCAGGTGCTCGAGGGACAGCGGCTGACCTTGCTCGGCACGTTCGCGCCGGCGGACGAACACGAACGCGACGAACTGGCGCAGCGTTATTTGCGTTATCACCCGGACGCCGAGCGCTATCTCCAGCTAGGCGATTTTGCGTTCTGGGTAATGAAGCCCGAACGAATGCGCTTTATCGGCGGTTTCGGCGCGATGGGCTGGCTCGGAGGCGACGAAATCGATCCGCTGGAACCCATCTGCGCCGCCGATGAGTCGTCGCTATGCGCCTTTTTCGATACTTATGCGCGCCGGCCCACTAATGTCGATTTATTAGGGATTGATCGTTACGGTTGCGATTTCCTCGGTGACGGAACTCGCAATCGTTTTACATTCGATAAACCCAAGCTCACGATGGACGATTTGAAAGCCGCAGTTATCGATTGCTTCGAGCGTCAGACGTGAACACCGGCTCAGAATATGCGACCGGAGCGATATCCGGTCCGCAGGAATGAAGCTGGCTTGGAAAGTTGCCATGTGATGGGAATTTCCTGACTGGCGACTATGGGTGCTTTCATTCCATGACAGCGGAAGAGTTCGCGGAAGTCGTCAGATTCCAACAAACAGCGACAGCGTGAATGCCCCGCAATGCCGGCAAATGTTACGAGGCAATACATCTAAACCCGTTAATGTCAATGCGACCCGCCGCGATAATCGGTTTTGTGTTAATCTCCGGACCAGTCCGAGGCTATACTGATAACTGATTGAGCGGGCGCCTGACTCGCAATACAGCACACCACTTAAGGAATTGCCATGCCTTCATACAAGGAACTCCTCGCACAACGCGAGTCTCTCGAGCGTCAGATCGAAGAAGCGAAGTCGCGCGAATACGCCGAAGTACTTAATGAGATCAAACAGAAGATGGCGGATTATGGCATCACGCTTCAGGAATTGGCGGGCGGGCGAGGCGGCAAATCCGCCAAGGCATCGTCGCGTGGCCGTTCGGGCGTCGCGCCTAAATATCGCGACCCGGAAAGCGGCAGCACCTGGTCGGGCCGTGGCAAGCCGCCGAAGTGGATCGCAGGCCAGGATCGTGACAGTTTCCTGATCGGCAAATAAGCCGGCCCGGATATGAAGATGCAGAAAAGCCGCGCCTTTGTGCGCGGCTTTTCTTTTGGCGACCGCTGAAGCCGCAGGTCCCCAGGCTGGCCGGTACCGTCGACCGCCTCGCGATATAACCTGCTGATTCTCAACGAGGTTGGCATCGGACGGGGCGCGATCGCATCGCGCCGCGCTGATAAAATCATACCTCGACGACACGAGGCGAATTACATGTCACTTTCAGTGGCGGATGCGGCGGAAAAGCAGGCGGTGGCTGTCCGGACGACGTGGACGAGTATCGTGCTTAATAGCGGCCTGACTGCAGGCCAGCTAGTCGTGGGTGTAATTGCGCACTCGCAGGCGTTGATAGCGGACGGCGTGCACTCTCTGGCCGATATCGTGTCGGATTTTGTCGTACTGATCGCTAACCGAAAGGCCGCTGCGGTTCCGGATATCGATCACAACTACGGTCACAGCCGGTATGAAACCGTCGCTTCGCTTTTCCTCGGCGGATTGCTGATCGTTGTCGGCGCGGGAATGTTGTGGCGCGCCGGGACGCGCATCATGCATCCTCACGATATTCCGCCAGTACATGCCAGCGCACTGGCCGTCGCCATTATCGTGCTGCTTTCGAAGGAAGCGCTGTTTCGATATATGTTGCGGGCTGCGGAACGCGTGCGTTCTGCAATGCTGGTCGCGAATGCATGGCACGCGCGTTCGGATGCGGCCTCTTCGCTGGTGGTTGCGCTGGGGATCATCGGCAGTCTCGCCGGTTTTCGTATTCTCGATCCAATTGCGGCGGCGCTCGTCGGTTTCATGATCGGCAAAATGGGCTGGAGCTTTGCCTGGGATGCGTTGCAGGACCTGTCGGACCGCGCGCTCGATGAAGCGACAACCGCCGATTTACGCGGCATTTTGCTCGACACGCCCGGCGTGCGCGATGTGCATGATTTGCGCACGCGCAAAATGGGCGACCTGGCGATCGTCGATGCGCATATCCTCGTCGATCCGCTCATTACGGTTTCCGAAGGGCATTTCATCGCGGAATCGGCGCGGGCGCATATTCTCACCGACGCGCGCGTGATCGACGCGCTCATTCACGTCGATCCGGAAAGCGATGCCGCGAATCCGCTGCCCGGCAATTACCCGCTGCGCTCGACCGTCGCGGAGGCCGTGCGCGCGGCTTTGGCCGAAGAGGGTTTATCCGTCGATGCGCTCAATCTTCATTATCTGAAGCGCGGCTTCGACGTGGAGATTCTGCTGCTGCAGGCGAAATCGGGCGATACGGAATTCCGCCTCGCCAGAGTCGATCTTGAAGCGCTCAGGCAGACGCTCGGCGCGCGGGAGATTCGCGTAGCTCAGTCAATCAGGCGCGCCGCGCATCAACCACCGCAACACGCCGCCGATTGACACGCGCTGCGTCGATTCACAACGGCAGTTGCGTATCGAACTTGATCTCGCGAAGCACGACGCTCGTGCGAACCTGCGCGACCGCCGGAATCTTGAAGATCCGGTCGTGCAGGAAAGCGTCGTACGCCTTGATATCGGGCGCGACGATCTTCAGGATGTAATCGGATTCGCCCGTCGTGCTGTAGCACTCGGTCACTTCCGGGCACGTAGCGATTTCGCGTTCGAACTGCTCGACGCCGCCTTCCGTATGCCGCGTGAGATGGATATGCGCGAGTGCGCAGACATGCAGGCCGAGCTTTTCTCGATCAAGCAGCGCGGTATAACGCTGAATGACGCCGGACTGTTCCATGTCCTTGATCCGCCGCCAGCACGGCGTGCTGGAGAGGCCGACCTGATCGGAGATTTCCTGAACGGAGCGCCGGGCGTCCAGTTGCAGAAGACGCAGGATTTTTTGTGAGAACGTGTCGAGAGTCAACTGCGCCTCCGTTCGGTCGCGATTTAACTCTCATAGTAGTGGTGTCAGAAAAGAAAGGCAATGCAACGCCGGTGCAATGAGGTAGTTTCCCTTACTCACCGGCTAGACGGCGCGTTTTTACCTTTCAGATGATCCTCGGCCGATGACCCGGCATTTTCAGCCGCGCTTTCAGCCGCTTTTGCCGCCGCCGCATGCGATGCCTGCAGTTCCGCCAGCATATTGCAGAACAGCGCGCCCTGCTCGATGGCGTCGTCGAGTGCGACGTGCGTGTGCGGCAGTTCATCGAACCAGTGCTTCGGCAGACGCGGTTTGATTGCCTTGCGATAGGGCAGGCCGGTCATCGCGAAGGCAAGCGTCTTGATGTCCAGGGCGGACCATGAAAACGGGCATCGCTCGGCGAAGCGCATCATGTACCAGAACATATAGGTGAAGTCGAAGCCCGCCGGGTACGCGACGAACACCGGCTTGCCCGGCAGCGCCTCGACCCATTCGACGTATTTCACCAGCGCGACTTCTGGCTTCTGCAAGTCGATGCGGCACGCGGCCCACGCTTCCGGCTGCGTTTTCCACCACGCTGCCTGCACAGGATGCGGCGCAGCCCCTTCGAGCGTTTCCAGATTCGCCGAGAACGTGCCGATGAGCTGCTTGTCCGCCGTGTAGGCCGCCGATGCGAAGCTCAGCATCGAGTGCGGGCCGGGGATCGGGCCGTCGGCTTCGACATCGGTGCTGACGTAGATTTCGGGGATCGCGTTCATGCTGCGACTCCATCGCGGACAAACGGATTGCTGCGACGCTCCTCACCGAATGTCGATGCCGGGCCGTGACCCGGAACGAAGGTGACATCGTCGCCGAGCGGCCAGAGCTTGTCGCGAATCGAGCGGATCAGTTCCGCATGATTGCCGCGTGGGAAGTCCGTGCGGCCGATGGAGCCCGAGAACAGCACATCGCCGACAAACGCGAGTCGATGCGTCCGGCTGAAGAACACCACGTGACCCGGCGTGTGGCCGGGACAGAAGTAGACCTCCATTTCTTCCTCGCCGAAACGAACAGTGTCTCCGTCTTCCAGCCAGCGGTCGGGCGTGAACGCTTCCGCATTCGAAAAGCCGAAGCGCTGCCTTTGCGCGGGCAGTTGATCGATCCAGAACGCGTCTTCCTTGTGCGGACCTTCTATCTGTATTCCGAAGTGATTCGCCAGCGCCTTCGCGCCCCCGCAATGGTCGAGATGGCCGTGCGTCAGCAGGATCTTCTCGACGGTCAAGCCTTGCTTCTGCACCTCCGCGATGATCCGCTCGATATCGCCGCCCGGGTCGACGACGGCCGCGCGCTGCGTCGCTTCGCAAATGACGATGGAGCAGTTCTGCTGGAATGGCGTCACGGGAACAAGAATGACTTTCATGGGTCTGTCGATGATGCTGACGCGCGTGTAAAAACGCTCATTGTACCGGGGGCGGGTCTGCATCGACGAAGGCGCGTGTAGACCCGCGAATGGCTCAAAAATACGGAAATTCTTACGCTCATAGTCAGAATCAATGGCGATTTCCGCAGTCCCGCCAGCCGAACCCCGATTTTTTTGTATAATGGGCTCACTTGTGCATCGGTTTCACCATGCCGTCAATGGGTGATTCGTTGGAACGCCAGTGCGTTTTTACAATCGCCATCAGTACGCTGTTAGGGGCCAAAAGCCTCGCAACTGCAACTCAACGCACCTTCTCGTAGGTGCACACGTCTTGTCCAGCCGGGCGCCGCGCGTCCGTCCGATGGTCTTCGCGCCGTCACGCTGGATGGGGCCTACGCCGCCGTTCCTGCGCCGTCTCCTGCCGAGACGCGCACGAGCGTGATGCCAACGTTCGATGGCGGCTTGTGGGGTCTGGTCAGGCTGCCGGGGACAGGTTGCGCCAGACGTGAACGATAACCGGGCGTTTGCGGCACACGTACGCCGCATCCGGGCATCAGTCCGCCGTTCGCTCGTTGGAACGGCGCGCTGTCTTGCACGGCAAAGCCTTTGGCTGCCTTGCGCGCGCTCATCAGCGCGACGCGGTGGCCTCTTTACCGTTGGTACACGTCTATGGATGTTCGATACATTCGACATATCGCGAGCCTGCTAGCCGTTGGGGTGCTGGCCGGCTGCGCCGCACCGGGATCGGGCGATGTTGCTTCCACGATGCCGCCATCGTCGTATCATCAGACGGCAGGCTCTACCAGCACGAGCAATGCCCGCTCCGCCGATACGCCGCTCGCATTCGATACCAAGCTCAATGCGGTTCCGTCGCAGGATGCCGGGAAAGGGCAGTCGCTCGCGGACGCCGAGCCGATAACGGCCGGGCCGGACGTTGGCAATTTCGAGCAGAAGGGCAAGGCCTCGTGGTATGGCCGCCTCTTTCACGGCCGCAAGACGGCGAGCGGCGAGAAGTTCAACATGAACGCAATGACCGCCGCGCATCGCACGCTGCCGCTGGCGTCGTGGGTGCGGGTGACGAACGAGTCGAATCACAAGACCGTCGTCGTGAAAATCAACGATCGCGGTCCTTACGTGGGTAATCGCGTGATCGATCTTTCTTATGCGGCCGCTTCGGCGCTCGGCATGCGCAGCGTCGGCACGCAGAAGGTGAAGATCGAAGGACTCACGCAGCAAGAAGCGCGTGCCGCGCGCGAACAGTCGCAATCGCTCGCCGACGACAACGTGAACTGAGCGTTCAGCGCGTGTTCGACATACGAAGGGCCGTCATCGACGGCCCTTTGCTTTTCTACTCTTCTTCTTTCTGCTTGCTGAGCCGAAGCGCTCGATCGTAAAGCGCGTTGCGCGACGCACCCGTCAACGTCGCTGCGATGCGCGCCGCGCTCTTCACCGATAGTTCGTCCAGCAACGTGGCAAGCAGGGCATCGTGCGCGTCTTCCGCGTCTTCCGCTTCCGGCGCGCCTTCGACGACGAGCACGAACTCGCCGCGCTGACGGTTCGCATCGCCTTCGAGCCACATTGGCCCTTCGGCCAGGGTGCAGCGATGCAGGCTCTCATGTAACTTCGTCAGTTCTCGCGCGATCAGCAGTTGCCGGTCGCCGCCGAACGCTTCGCCGAGTGCGCGCGTCGTCTCGACGATGCGATGCGGCGCTTCATAGAACACCAGCGCCATTCGATTATTCGCGAGCGTTCGAAGCTGCGCCGCGCGTTGCTTCGGCTTGGCCGGCAGAAAGCCGACGAACGTGAAGCCCTCGACCCACGCGCCGGCTGCGCTCAATGCAGTGACGACCGCGCTCGGGCCCGGCAGCGGAATCACGGGCAGGCCGGCTTCGCGGACGGCATCGACGAGACGCGCGCCGGGATCGGAGATGCCGGGCGTGCCTGCGTCCGATACGCACGCGACGCGCTGGCCGCTCTGCAGATGCTCGATCACGCGTTGGGCCGCGCTGCGCTCGTTGTGTTCGTGCACGGCGATCGACGGCTTCGAGATGCCGTAGCGCGCGAGCAGTTGTGCGGTGTTGCGCGTGTCTTCGGCGGCGATGCGATCGACGAGACCGAGCACGTGCAGCGCGCGCACGGTGATGTCGGCGGCATTGCCGATGGGGGTCGCGACGACATAGAGCGCGCCCGTCGGATACTGCTGCCCGTCGGCTAATTCGGAGATCTGAAGCATGTGCGCGGACGTGCAGGGTAAAGGACGACATTCTGCCACGCGCGTGGCCGACAACTTTAGCGGGAAGCCCATGTCCAAAACGCTCGGCGATGCTTTCGAGGCACGCGCGCTCGAATTTCTGCAGCGGCGACGCATGCGGCTCGTTGCGCGCAACGTGCGATGCCGCGGCGGCGAGATCGATCTCGTGATGCTCGATGAACGCGGCGCGCTGATCTTCGTCGAAGTGCGTGCGCGCAGCAGCCGGCGCTTCGCGGATGCGGCGGCGAGCGTCGGCGTGACGAAGCGCATGCGGCTCGTGCGCGCCGCGCAGCACTACCTGACGACATGGCGCGGTGCGTTGCCCGCGTGCCGGTTCGACGTCGTCGCGTTCGATGCGGGCCGTATCCGCTGGCTTCGCGACGCCTTTCGCGCCGACGAGTCCTGAGCCACGGTCGGCCGCATGATGCATGCGGTAAACTGCGCACACTCGACGCGCGCACGCGCGCCTTGCGTCCAACGTCCTATGCAACGAACGCCGCATCGCGGCCGATGAACCGAGAGTCGATGTCAGTCGAACGAATCCAACAGCAATTCCGCGACAGCGCCGCGCTCAAGCTCGAAGCACTCGATTCGCTCGCGGTCCCGATCGCGGCCGCCGTCGACACGCTCTTCAGCGCGCTCGCGAACGGTTCGAAGATTCTCGTATGCGGCAACGGCGGTTCGGCTGCCGATGCACAACGCTTCGCGGCGTCGCTGATCGGCCGCTTCGAGCGCGAGCGTCCGGGCTTGCCGGCCATTGCGCTGACGACGGACTCGTCGATACTGACGGCCATCGGCAACGACTATGCGTTCGAGCAGATCTTCTCGAACCAGGTGCGCGCGCTGGGTCAGGCAGGCGACGTGTTGCTCGCGATCAGCACATCGGGCAATTCGGTGAACGTGCTTGCCGCGGTTCAGGAGGCGCATGAGCGCGAGATGATCGTGATCGCGCTGACTGGCAACGGCGGCGGCGCGATGTCCGAGGTGCTCGTCGATACCGACATCCACATCTGCGTGCCGTCCGAGCGGACCGCGCGCATCCACGAAATCCATCTGCTGACCATCCATTGCCTGTGCGACGGCATCGACGCGATGCTGCTGGGCGAAGACTGAACTTCAAAAGGGGAACGGATTTGATGAAGAAGACACGCGTCAAGGCGGCGCTGGCGAATGCCACGCTGATGGTGAGCCTGTTGTCGGGCGTCGCGCTGACGCTGCAGGGCTGTGCGCTCGCTGTTGTCGGCGCGGCGGCGGGCGGCACGCTGATCGCCACGGATCGCCGTACGCTCGGCGCGCAGACCGAGGATCGCGAGATTCAGGTCAAGGCGCTTTCGCGCATCAAGGACAACGTGTCGGATCAGGCGCATGTCAACGTGACCGTGTTCAACCGGCGCGTGTTGCTGACGGGCGAGGTGCCCGACGACGCGTCGAAGCAGCGCGCCGAAGCGGTGGTGCGCGATATCAACAACGTGGGCGGTATCGTCAATGAACTGGCGGTGCAGCCCGCGAGCACGTATTCGTCGCGGGCCAACGATTCGTATCTCGAAGGTCGCGTGAAGACTGCGATGGTTGGCGAGAAGGATCTGTCGGCGAACTATTACAAGGTCGTGTGCGAGCGAAGCATTGTTTATCTGATGGGACTCGTGACGCAGGACGAAGGCGCGCATGGCGCGGATGTCGCGGCGCGGGTGCCGGGCGTTGAGCAGGTCGTGAAGGTGTTCCAGTACATCAAGCCGGACGAGGCGAAGGCGCTGGAAGCGGCGGCTGCGTCGGGCGCGAGTGCGCCGGCTGCGGCGTCGTCGTCGACGGATGCGACGGTGGGCGCGGTGCCGGATTCATCGGTGACGGCGCGGCCGCTGGATCAGCAGTCGCCTGCGCCGGTCAAGAACTCGGACGTGCATCCGGGTGGTTCTACTACGGGCAAGTGATAGGTGTCGACGATGTTTGAAGCAAGGAGTGTGAGCGGCGCGCTCGTGATGGCGTTGTCGTCTATGGTGGTGTCGATGCCGGCGTTCGCGGCGGAGCAGCCGGTGTCGGTGGAGAATGCGATCGCGATCGCGCGCAGCAACGCGTGCATGGGCTGTCATGCGGTGGATCGCAAGCTGGTGGGGCCGTCGTTTCAGCAGGTCGCGCAGAAGTACAAGGGCGATGCGCAGGCGAATGCGAAGCTGGCCAAGAAGGTGAAGGACGGCGGCGCGGGCGTCTGGGGTTCGATTCCGATGCCTTCGCATCCAGCGATGAAAGACGGCGATATCAAGACGGTCGTCGCGTGGGTGCTGGCCGGGGCGCCGCAGAAGTAGCGTGGTCTACGGCTCGGGGCGCGCTTGCTTGGTGCTGAGAGGGCTGTGGTACAATTTTGTTTCGTTGGGGGGGTAGCTCAGCTGGGAGAGCGTCGCGTTCGCAATGCGAAGGTCGGGAGTTCGATCCTCCTCCTCTCCACCACGACCCAAAAGGGCTTGGCTTCGCGCCAAGCCCTTTCCATTTGCGGCCTCCATCCTCATGCGAGGGCAACATGCACTTCAGCATCCGCGAAATCGATCACGTCGTGATTCGCTGCATCGATCTCGACAACATGATCCACTTCTACCAATCGGCGCTTCACTGCCCCATCGAGAAAGAGCAGCGCGAGATCGGCCTCGTGCAGATGCGCGCCGGCCGGTCGCTCATCGACCTGCTGGCCGAGGGCGCATCAATCGATCGTCCGGAAAACGGCGCACCGGGCGTCGGCCGCAACGTGGATCACCTGTGCCTGCGCGTCGAGCCATTCGATGCCGACGCCCTGCGCGCTCACTTCGAACAGCACGGCGCACGCATCGGCGAAGAGGCGCGGCGCTATGGCGCCGAAGGCTTCGGCACGTCGCTTTACATATTCGATCCGGAGAACAACATGATCGAACTGAAAGGACCGCCCGAAGCCTAAGCTCGCTCACGCTCCCGACGCTTTAAGCACGTTCCAGCGGATCGCGACCGGATCGACCGTCGCGTTTCCCAGCGATGCCTCGCCGTCCTGCACCATGAGTTGAAGCCGCATCGTCCGTTCGGCCAGCTTGCCGAGCGCGTCCGCGACGCCATCCTCGAGCGACCACACCGTCACATTGCGGAGGCGATCGACCTTGCCCTTCACGCCCTGCCACCAGATATCCGCCGTCCTGCCCGCATACGCGATGATCACCACGCGCTCCGAGCGCCCGCTCGCCTTCGCGATGCGCCTTTCGTCCGGTTGGCCGGCTTCGATCCACAACTGGATCTGCCCGGTCAGATCCTTTTGCCAGAGATCGGGCTCGTCGGTATCCGAGAGGCCTTTGCAAAATTCGAGTCGCTCGCCGGCGAACAGGCCGAACGCCGCGACACGCACCATCATGCGTTCGTCGGTCTCGGACGGATGCCGCGCGATGGTCAGAGAATGATCGCCGTAGTAGTGGCGATCCATGTCGGCAATCTGGAGGTCGGCCTTATAAATCGTGGATTTGAGAGCCATGCAGCAATGGCGCCGATGCTTTCGCCCGGCGAATGAGTTGGAGGGGAGCGGCACGGCGGAGCGGAGCACCGCACGGCGGACGCAAGCAAGTCCGATATTGTGCGGCGAATCGATGCGGAAATGGAAGCCCGAAGGCGAAACATCGGGCGTGACGCGAAGCGGCGCGATCGGGAATCGCGCCGCTTATCGACGACTAGAACTCATTCGTTTATTGATCGATGAACCGATCCGTGGTCCACATGCCCTGCGTATCGTTATTGGCGGCATTCACGAATTCGACGTCATGCCCGACAACTCGCAATACCCTGAAATGCGAATCGACCGGCGTCGATATGCATTCATAGCCTTCGAAAAACTGCTGCATTTGCTGATGCTCGCCGGCTCTCGCGTGTTTATCGGCTGAATCGAATTTAT
Source organism: Caballeronia sp. LZ016 (assembly GCF_031450805.1). NCBI lineage: Bacteria > Pseudomonadati > Pseudomonadota > Betaproteobacteria > Burkholderiales > Burkholderiaceae > Caballeronia > Caballeronia sp. LZ016. Next base: position 798,840 of record NZ_JARTVY010000001.1, on the reverse strand, counting down.
CTTTGGACAAGCAGCCGTATGAATCCGGCCTGAACTTGAATGTCTGCTGAGGCTGAATCACACTATCCTGAGCTTGCGCGGAGGAGACGACGGCAAAAAAGCCCATCGCGACGAAGAGAGCAGTGGCGCATTTCTTCATATACTCGGCCTCCAAACAAAACGATTCGACATTAGCTATGTATTTAAAAGCGGTGCGACCGCAAGACTGATGCTAGATGAGCGCAGGAAACTTGCAAGCACATGTTGTGTGCGAGCGCAACACGTCAGAATGTCGCATCCTCCGACCCGGATGCGCCGCATGAATGAAAAGAACGGCTAATGCGGGCATTTGCGCTTCGCGGAAATATATGGTGCTTTCAGGAGGCGCCTGCACAGTGGATTATCCTTTGCGCCGTTTTGTGCAGCGCATGAAACTTCACTCTAGGAGGCCGAACGTCTTCCTGATAGCTGGCCGAACGGCCTATTGCCATAACCCGCCGTTCGTGGATAAATCGACTTTCCTATCAGGAGACCTCAGGAGAAAACATGACCTTCGCTCAATGGCTGCCGTTTGCCATCGCATCCGCCATTCTTGTCGCGATTCCCGGGCCGACCGTGTTGCTCGTCGTGTCCTACGCGCTCGGTCACGGCCGAAAGTACGCGCTCGCGACGACAATCGGCGTTGCGCTCGGCGATCTCACCGCGATGACCGCATCCATGCTCGGCCTCGGTGTGGTGCTCGCGGCATCGGCCGAGCTGTTCACGGTCGTCAAGTGGATCGGCGCGGCGTACCTCGTGTATCTGGGCGTGAAGCTGTGGCGCGCGCCGGTCATCGATCCAGACGCCATCACGGCCAGCGACGACCTGCGCACGGGGCGCATCCTGGCGCATGCCTACGCCGTCACCACGCTCAATCCCAAGAGCATCATTTTCTTCGTCGCATTCGTGCCGCAATTCATCGATCCGCACGCGGCCAGCGTCTCGCAAATCGCGATCTTCGAGGGGACGTTCGTCGGTCTTGCCGCAGCGAACGCACTGGCTTACGCGCTGCTCGCATCGGGCGCGCGTCGCGCAATCCGGAAGCCGTCGGTGCAACGCGTGGTGAACCGGACGGGCGGCGCGCTGCTGATGGGCGCGGGCGTGTTCGCGGCGGCCTGGAAGAAAGCGGCATGAGCGAACTCGACGACTGGGCCACGAGCGCCCGGCAACAGTACTTCGCGCTGCTCGACGACTGGAATCGCCAGAACGCCGTCGGCATGGCCGCGCGGTTCACGGAGCGCGGCAGTCTGATCGGCTTCGACGGCAGCGCGATCGACGGGCGCACATGCATCGAGGCACATCTCGCGCCGATCTTCGCGCAGCATCCGACGCCGCTTTTCGTCGCGAAAGTGCGTGAGGTGAGGCGGCTGGCTGCAGGGCAGACGCTGCTGCTGCGCGCGGTCGCCGGAATGTGGCCGCGAAATGCAGCCGCGCTCGACGACCGGCTGAACGCGATGCAGACGCTCGTACTATCGCTTTGCGACGGCACGTATCGCATCGAGATGTTCCAGAACACGCCGGCCGCTTTTCACGGACGGCCGGAGGAGGCAGAGAAACTCACCGCGGAATTGCGCGCGCTCGGAAAGCCCGAAGGCGCGTAATTATTTGCCGATGCAGAACCGGCTGAAGATGACGCCCAACAGATCGTCGGATGTGAATTCGCCGGTGATCGCGTTGAGGCTGTCTTGCGCGAGACGCAGTTCTTCGGCGAAAAGGTCCAGCACCTGCGACTGCTGAGTCGCGTGGTCGGCTGCGAGCGCGAGGTGATCGCGTGCCTCGCGCAGCGCGATCAGATGCCGTTCGCGCGCGAGATAGACGCTTTCCGCGCCTGCTTGCCAACCGGCAATCTTCAGCAACTCGCCGCGCAATAGCGCAATGCCGTCGCCAGTCTTCGCCGACAAGTTCACTTCGCGAGCGTGCGCGTCGCTGTGGCGTACCTCTGCGGGCGCACCTGCCAGATCGGTCTTGTTCAGCACGCGCACGACCGGCACGTCTTGCGGGAACCGCGCGGCGATTGCCTCGTCTTCAGGCGTGAGCGAGGCGCGCGCATCGAGCAGATGAAGCACGACGTCGGCGCGTTCGATTTCCCCCCACGTCCGCTCGATACCGATACGCTCGACTTCGTCCTCGGTTTCGCGCAGTCCTGCCGTGTCGATGATATGCAGCGGAATACCCTCGACCTGGATAGTTTGCGCGACCTTGTCGCGCGTCGTGCCGGCGATCGGCGTGACGATGGCCAGTTCCGCACCCGCCAGCGCATTCAAGAGCGACGATTTGCCGACGTTCGGTTTTCCCGCAAGCACGACCGACATCCCTTCGCGTAACAGCGCCCCCTGACGCGCTTCGCTCAACACGACGTCCAGCCGCTGCCGGATGTGGGCGAGCTTGCCGCGCGCGTCGGCAGCTTCGAGGAAGTCGATCTCCTCTTCGGGGAAGTCGAGCGTGGCTTCGACCAGCATCCGCAGCGTGATGACGTCTTCCACGAGCGCGTGAATCTCGCGCGAGAACGCGCCTTCGAGCGAGCGGCCGGCCGACCGCGCGGCGGCTTCCGTGCTTGCTTCGATCAGATCCGCGACGGCCTCCGCCTGCGCCAGATCCAGTTTGTCATTGAGGAATGCGCGGCGCGTGAATTCTCCCGGCTCGGCGAGCCGAAGGCCGAAGCCGCGGCCCGCTTGAATCGCTCGTTGCAGCACGAGTTGCAACACGATCGGGCCGCCGTGGCCCTGCAGCTCCAGCACATGCTCGCCCGTGTACGAGTGCGGCGCGGGAAAGTACAGCGCGATGCCGCGATCGAGCGCTTCTCCGTTGCCGTCGATGAACGGCACGTAGCTGGCGTGACGCGGCGCAAGTGCCTGTCCGCATAACGCGAGCATCGCCTGCTGCGCGGCCGCTTCTCCCGCACGCCCGAACGACAACCGCACGACGCCGATCCCCCCGCGCCCCGGCGCGGTGGCGATTGCGACGATCGGATCGGTGTCGTTGCTCAGCATGGCGGCTCGTCGGAGGTGATGGGAGTGCCGGCATTGTATCGCGCGGGATCGTCCGCCTCTCATTAGGATTATTCTTGCATTATCTTAAACAAGATACGCCTCTGGTTCTGACTCGGTTTGGCTGGGCGGCTGTGAAAAAGATGGATGGCTTGTGGGGCAAGCGTTTCGCGCGCCATTTTGCTTGCTTTTGAGCAGCAATTTCAAACGCGCGCGCAGGATAAAAAACGTCCGACTTCCGCGATATATCGCCCGCATGGTTGACTACATGGCAGCGATTGCCTTGCACAATCGAAAGCATGCCTACACCACAAGAAAAAGCCGATTTCTCGGAACGACTCAAGTTCTCGATGGCCCGTTCGCCCGAAAGAATGCGAGGCGCTACCGATCTCGCGAACAAATTCAACCTGCGCTTCCGCGGCGAACCGGTCTCGCCGCAAACCGCCCACAAGTGGCTCACGGGGCGCTCCATTCCGACAGTCGACAAACTGCAGACGCTCGCCGAGTGGCTGAAGGTCGACCTGCATTGGCTGCACTATGGCCCGCCACCGAGCGGCAGCGCCCAGACCACGCCGAAACCGCTGGCGCGCGACGAGAAATATCCGGCATCGGAGGAGACGCTGGAACTGGCGTCGAAGATCGAGGCGCTATCGCCGCATCATCGATATTTGCTCGAGGAGCTTATCGATCAGTTTTATGGCGCGATGAAGCGATAGCCCTGAAAACAAAAACGCCCGGCAAAGCCGGGCGTTTCCACATTCAAACCTGATCAGCCGAAACTCAAGCCGCCTTCTTCCTGCTCTGTCCCATCATTCGGGTGATGTAGTACTGCTGCGCGATCGACAGCACGTTGTTCACCACGTAGTACAGCACGAGACCCGCCGGGAAGAAGAAGAACATGACCGAAAACGCGATCGGCATGAACATCATCATCTTGGCCTGCACGGGGTCCGGCGGCGTGGGGTTCAGCTTCGTCTGCAGGAACATCGAGACGGCCATCAGCACCGGCAGGATGAAATACGGGTCCTGCTGCGACAGATCGTGAATCCAGCCGATCCACGGCGCGCCGCGCATCTCCACCGACGACAGCAGCACCCAGTACAGCGAAATGAACACCGGAATCTGCACGACCACCGGCAGGCAGCCGCCAAACGGATTCACCTTCTCCGTCTTGTACAGCTCCATCAGCTGCGCATTCATCTTCTGCGGATCGCTCTTGAAGCGCTCGCGAATCTGCTGCATGCGCGGCGTGATTTCCTTCATGCGCGCCATCGACTTGTAGCTCGCCGCCGACAGCGGGAAGAACACGGCCTTGATGAGCAGCGTGAGCAGCACGATCGCCCAGCCCCAGTTGCCGACGTAGCCGTGAATCTTCTCCAGCAGCCAGAAGAGCGGCTTGGCGATGATCGTCACCATGCCGTAGTCCTTCACCAGTTCCAGGCCCGGCGCGATGCCTTCCAGCATGCGCTCTTCTTCCGGACCGGCGAAGAGGCGAGCATCGACGTTCACGCTCTGTCCCGGCGCGATCGTCTGCACCGGCTGCTGCACGCCGACGCGATACAGCACCGGATCGATCTTCTGCACGTAGATGTCACGCTGCACGCCTTCCTTCGGAATCCAGGCGGACGCGAAGTAATGTTGCACCATCGCGATCCAGCCATTGTTCGCGGACGGCACGAAGTCGGCCTTGTTCTTGTCGATGTCCGAAAAATCGATCTTCTGGAAGTGCTTCGCTTCCGTATAGACAGCCGGCCCGATGAACGTGTGCGAGAAGCGCGGCGTTTCCACCGGCGTGTTGTCGCGCACGAGTTCCATATAGAGCTTCGGCGTGACCGGCGCGCTGCCGACGTTCTCGATCTTCGTATCGACGTTGATCACGTAGCTTCCGCGCGTGAACGTGTACGTCTTCACGACCTTCACGCCGCCCTTCACCGGCGATTCGAACGCGAGCGTCAGCGTCTTTGCATCGCCCGACAGCGATGTCTGGCCGGGCACCGGCGTGAAGACGTCGTTGTGATTCGGGAAGTCGCCGCCGAGCAGGCCCGTGCGTGCGAGATACGTGTGGTTCGCCGTGTGATCGAACAGCGTGATGTAAAGGTCGGGCTGCTTGCCGTCACCTTCCTTCAGAAGCGACAGCTTCGACAGGGTGCCGCCGCGCGTGTCGATCTCACCCGAGTACACGTCGGTCGTGAACTTGACCAGTTGCGATGCCGCCGTGGCGGGCGGCGTGGCCGTGCCGGGAGCGGCGCCGGCCGGCGCGCTGGGCAGTTCGGACGGCTGCGCGCCCGGCGTGGCCGAGCCCGGTGCCGGATTGCTGGCGGTCTTGGCCGGCTGCGTCGCGCTCGGGAAGAACATCGACGGGCGCCCGTGGTCGCGCTGCCAGTTGTCGAACAGCATGACAACTGACACGAAGAAGATGACCCATAGGACGGTGCGTTTGATATCCATGCGTTGTCTCAGTGTCGATCGAAAAGCGCCTTACGCGCCGTTTAGTGGTGAATGCTTTTTATGAGCGGCTTCCGCTGCCGGTTCCCGAGCCATGGAGCCAGCCGATGGCGGGTCGTGCGGGTCGGGAAAGTCGGTGCGCCCGGCGGGCGGCGGCACGAGATCGATGCCGCCTGCCGAGAACGGATGACAGCGGCAAAGCCTTCTCGCGGCCAGATATGTGCCACGCGCGGCGCCATGATACTGGATTGCCTCGCGCGCGTAGTCGGAACAGGAAGGGTAAAAGCGGCACCGGTTGCCGAGCAGAGGGCTCACAGCAACCTTGTAGAAGCGCAACAACGCGATGAGTGCCGTTTGCATAAGCTTCGCGCCGCGCGTCATGTCCGCCGTGAGGGCCAAACCTGACGAAGCCTGCGCTTCATGACCCTGAAGGGCCGGATGAGTCGTCGACAGCGGGCGCGCTCGGCGGCCGCGTCACGGATTCGGCTGCGCGGCGCGCGGCTTCGCGCACGGCACGGTCGAACAATGCTTCCAGTTCGCCGCGGCATAACGCATGAAGCGGCGGGGAACTGGCGCTGGGCATCGCCTTGCGGTCGATTTTCGCGTGCAGCCGCACGAGAATGTCGAATCCGCGCAACTGTTCCCGTCGCAGACGAAACGCCTCGCGCGCGAGCCGTTTGATCAGGTTACGCGTGACCGCGCGCGGCGCCTGTTTCTTGCCGATGACGAGCCCCAGCCGCGCCTCGCCGCCCGTGGGCTTGCCGTACAGGACGAAGTGCGGCGAGCGTCGCCAGGGGCGCAAACGAAAAACGGATGAGAACTCATCCGTTTTCAGCAGCCTTGCGGCCTTGGGGAACGCGGCGTGCGCCGGCAACTGAACGATGTCCTGTCTCAAGACTTCTGTGCGGCGCGTGACCGGCTCGCCGTCGAGTGCAATGCCCAACCGCGAGCGTACACTTGGCAGCTTAGACTGCCAGGCGCTTGCGGCCCTTCGCGCGGCGAGCGTTGATGACCTTGCGGCCGCCAGCGGTCTTCATGCGAACGCGGAAGCCATGGGTGCGCTTGCGGCGCGTCACGGAAGGTTGGTAAGTACGTTTCATGGTGCTCTCACTTGAGTTGATTGACCGCGCGGGCTTGGCTCCAGTGTGGTCACTGCAAGCGCGATGGCCGGAGGTTCCAGGAATTCTGATTTCGCGGAACCCGCTATTTAAACCGTTTTCCTATTGACCGTCAATACTTTAGCGCCGATACGCGAGGCATCGGCCGTCGCCGGCCACCCATCGTCGCGCTGATTTGACCCTGTGGATAACTCGCGCGCTCTGCGGGTTTGGCGTTAGAATCTCGCCTTACTCCCAAATATCCGCCCGCTGCTTCGGCCCGCCGTTCGCCCGCAAACCCTTGCGGCGTAAGCCTCCGGAGCATGCCTGCTTGGCCGTGCCGGGACTTGCCGCAATTTTTGGCAAGCATGGCCGCAGGTGCGCGCAGCAACCATAACGACCGCATTCGATGAACGATTTCTGGGAACACTGTTCCGCATTGCTGGAGCGCGAGCTCACGCCCCAGCAGTACGTCACGTGGATCAAGCCGCTAACCCCGGTCGACTTCGATGCCGACGCGAGCACCCTGCGCATCGCCGCTCCCAATCGCTTCAAGCTCGACTGGGTGAAGAGCCAGTTCTCCGGCCGCATCGCCGATGTGGCGCGCGAGTTCTTCAGCGCGCCCATCGACGTACAGTTCGTTCTCGATCCGAAAGCCACCGCGCGCAGCGCGATCGGCGGCGGCCCGAATGCGGCGCCGCGTCCGAGCGTGAGCGCGCCCCGTCCGCCGGCGCCGTCGGCGCCATTGCCCGCGCAGCAGGCGCCGACCGTCGTCGCACATGCGAACGCCGCCGCGCACGTGAACGCGCTCGCAGCCGAGGCCGCGCAGCAGGCGCAGGCGATGCACGAAGACCAGGCCGATCTGGACCTCCCGAGCCTCGACGCCAACGAAGCCGCCGCTGGCCGGCGCACGTGGCGGCCGGGCGGCGCGCCGTCGGCGGGCGGTGAAAACGATTCCGCGTTCGAGCGCTCGAAGCTCAATCCGGTCCTCACGTTCGACAACTTCGTGACCGGTAAGGCGAACCAGCTGGCGCGCGCGGCGGCCATTCAGGTCGCCGACAATCCGGGCATCTCGTACAACCCGCTCTTTCTGTACGGCGGCGTGGGCCTCGGCAAGACGCACCTGATCCACGCCATCGGCAATCAGCTGTTGATGGACAAGGCCGGCGCGCGCATCCGCTACATCCACGCGGAGCAATATGTCTCCGATGTGGTGAAGGCGTACCAGCGCAAGGCGTTCGACGACTTCAAGCGCTACTACCACTCGCTCGATCTGCTGCTCATCGACGATATTCAATTCTTCTCGGGCAAGTCCCGCACGCAGGAAGAGTTCTTCTACGCGTTCGAGGCGCTCGTCGCGAACAAGGCGCAGGTCATCATCACGAGCGATACGTATCCGAAGGAAATCTCCGGCATCGACGATCGCCTGATCTCGCGCTTCGACTCCGGGTTGACGGTCGCGATCGAGCCGCCCGAACTCGAAATGCGCGTGGCGATTCTGATGCGCAAGGCGTTCTCCGAAGGCGTGAGCCTGTCGGAAGACGTGGCGTTTTTCGTCGCGAAGCATCTGCGCTCGAACGTGCGCGAACTCGAAGGCGCGCTGCGCAAGATCCTCGCGTATTCGAAGTTCCACGGCCGCGAAATCACCATCGAACTGACGCGCGAGGCGCTGAAAGACCTGCTGACGGTGCAGAACCGGCAGATTTCGGTGGAGAACATCCAGAAGACCGTCGCCGATTTCTACAACATCAAGGTCGCCGACATGTACTCGAAGAAGCGGCCGGCCAATATCGCGCGACCGCGCCAGATCGCGATGTATCTGGCGAAGGAACTCACGCAGAAGAGCCTGCCGGAAATCGGCGAGCTGTTCGGCGGGCGCGATCACACGACCGTGCTGCATGCGGTGCGCAAGATCGCCGCCGAGCGTGCGAACGATGCCCAGTTGAATCACGAACTGCACGTGCTCGAGCAGACGCTCAAGGGTTGAGCCGCGCGCTGCGCGGATCAGGAACGCACGCCTCGAAAAGCGCGTGCCGCGGGCCTGTTTATTGGCGAAAACGCCCCTATTTTTAGGGAGTGGTTCCGTTTTCAGGCACAATACAGGTTTGCCGTCCGTTGGCCTGGGCGGTTCTCGAGCGCAAGCTTTCGCGAGTGACCGGCGGGGGGCCGGCAACGCGTGTTACGAGGTTGTCCGGCGGTGCAGGACGAAGCAGCGGTGGCAAACCGCTGGACAGGCCGTCACATCAATGAAGGAACTCTATGCAACTGGTCAAGACCGAACGAGATAATCTTCTAAGGCCGCTGCAAACCGTGAGCGGTATCGTGGAACGCCGCCACACGTTGCCTATCCTCGCGAATCTGCTCATCACCAAGAACGGCGCCGACGTGTCGTTCCTCTCGACGGACCTCGAACTTCAGATCACCACGCGCGCGGATTTCGGCGTCGGCGGCGATCAGGTTGCGACCACCGTCGCTGCGCGCAAGCTGCTCGACATTCTGCGCGCGATGCCCTCCGGCGAAGTCGCGCTCGACCTCTCCGACAAGCGCCTCACGGTGCGCTCGGGCAAGAGCCGTTTCGCGCTGCAGACGCTCGCCGCAGACGAATTTCCCACGGTCAACCAGGCTACTGACTTCGGCGCGAGCCTGTCGGTTCCGCAGAAGACGTTCCGCCAGCTGCTCGGCATGGTGTACTTCGCGATGGCCCAGCAGGACATTCGCTACTACCTGAACGGCATGCTGCTCGTGGTGGATGGCGACCAGCTCATGGCCGTCGCAACGGATGGCCACCGCCTCGCGTTCTCGTCGATGAAAATCGACGGCGGCGCGTTCCCGCGTCAGGAAGTCATCATTCCGCGAAAGACCATTCTGGAACTGCAGCGTTTGCTGGAGGACATCGACGACACGCTCAAGATCGATATCGCCGCGACGCAGGTGAAGTTCACCTTCGGCCAGGTCGAACTGGTGTCGAAGCTGGTCGAAGGCAAGTTCCCGGACTTTCAGCGCGTCATTCCGAAGTCGCACAAGAACACGTTCGAAATCGGCCGTGAGGAGTTGCAGCGCTCGCTGCAGCGCGCGGCCATTCTGACCTCCGACAAGTTCAAGGGCGTGCGCTGCCTGATCGAGCCGGGCCAGCTCAAAATCATGTCGACTAACGCGGATCAGGAAGAGGCGCAGGAAGAACTCGAGATCGCATATCAGGGCGATACCGTCGACATCGGATTCAACGTCACGTACCTGCTCGACGTGCTCGCGAATCTGAAGGTCGACACGCTGCAAGTCGCGCTTGGCGACGCCAATTCCAGCGCGCTCATTACGATTCCCGAGAACGAGGAATTCAAGTACGTGGTGATGCCGATGCGCATCTGACGCGCGCCGATACCGATGACACTCCAAGGGGCGGCGCGCCCCTTTGGCGTTTTTAAGGTGTTTTGAAAAGTTCGAGCAGTAACCGAAGCAGTGACGCAGAACCGGAAGAAATCCATGACTGAAAACACAAATTCGCAGCCCGACAACAGCTACGGCGCATCGTCCATTCAGATCCTCGAAGGTCTGGAAGCGGTGCGCAAGCGCCCTGGCATGTATATCGGCGATACGTCGGATGGCACCGGTCTGCATCACCTCGTCTTCGAAGTGCTGGACAACTCCATCGACGAAGCGCTCGCCGGCTATTGCGACGACATCCACGTGACCATTCACGCGGACAACTCCATCTCGGTGACGGACAACGGCCGCGGCGTGCCCACGGGCCTGAAGCGCGACGACAAGCACGATCCGAAGCGCAGCGCCGCTGAGATCGTGATGACGGAGCTGCACGCAGGCGGCAAGTTCGATCAGAACAGCTACAAGGTGTCGGGCGGCCTGCACGGCGTGGGCGTGTCGTGTGTGAACGCGCTGTCCGAATGGCTGCGCCTCACGGTGCGCCGCGACGGCAAGAAGCATTTCATGGAATTTGCGCGCGGCGTCGTGCAGAACCGCGAGATCGTCGAGGAAGACGGCGTGCAGTATTCGCCGATGCCCGTCGTCGGCGATACGGAAAACCGCGGCACCGAGGTGCACTTTCTGGCGGATGCGACCATCTTCGGCAATGTCGAATTTCACTACGACATTCTTGCCAAGCGCATGCGCGAGCTGTCCTTCCTGAATAACGGCGTGCGTATCCGCCTGACGGACTTGCGCACGGGCAAGGAAGATGACTTCGCGTTCGCGGGGGGCGTGAAGGGCTTCGTCGAATACATCAACAAGCAGAAGCAAGTGCTGCATCCGACCGTATTCCACGCGACCGGCGAGCGCGAGAACGTGACCGTGGAAGTGGCGATGCAGTGGAACGACAGCTTCAACGAAAGCGTGCTCTGCTTCACGAACAACATTCCGCAGCGCGATGGCGGCACCCACCTGACCGGCCTGCGCGCGGCGATGACGCGCGTCATCAACAAGTACATCACGGACAACGAGATTGCGAAGAAGGCGAAGGTCGAGACGACCGGCGACGACATGCGCGAGGGCTTGTCGTGCGTGTTGTCGGTGAAGGTGCCCGAGCCGAAGTTCAGCTCGCAGACGAAGGACAAGCTGGTGTCGTCGGAAGTGCGCGCGCCGGTGGAGGAGGTCGTCGCGAAGGCGCTGGAAGACTATCTGCAGGAAACGCCGAACGACGCGAAGATCATCACCGGCAAGATCGTCGATGCCGCGCGTGCGCGCGATGCCGCGCGCAAGGCCCGCGAAATGACGCGACGCAAGGGCGTGCTCGACGGCATCGGCTTGCCGGGCAAGCTCGCGGATTGCCAGGAGAAGGATCCGGCGAAGTCGGAGATTTATATCGTCGAGGGCGACTCGGCGGGCGGGTCGGCGAAGCAGGGACGCGACCGCAAGTTCCAGGCAATCTTGCCGTTGCGCGGCAAGGTGCTGAACGTGGAGAAGGCGCGCTTCGACAAGCTGATTTCGTCCGAGCAGATCGTGACGCTGGTGACGGCGCTGGGCTGTGGCATCGGTAAGGACGACTACAACTTGGACAAGCTGCGTTATCACCGCATCATCATCATGACGGATGCGGACGTGGACGGCGCGCACATCCGCACGCTGCTGCTGACGTTCTTTTATCGGCAGATGCCCGAGATCGTCGAGCGCGGGTACATCTACATCGCGCAGCCGCCGCTGTACAAGATCAAGGCGGGCAAGGACGAGCGGTATATGAAGGACGCGCACGAGCTCAATCAGCACATGTTGAAGCTGGCGCTGAACGGCTCGGAATTGATTCCGAGTGAAGGCGCGGAAGGCATCAGCGGCGATGCGCTCGGCGAACTTGCGCGCGCGTATTTGCTGGCGCAGGCGGTGGTGGATCGACTGAGCCGTATCTACGATGCCGCCGCGCTCGAAGCGGTGATGGATGGCGTGGTGATCGATCTTTCGTCGCAGGAACTGGCGGAGGCATCGGCGAAGCGGCTGGAGGAGCGGCTGCGTGCTGATCCGCTCAAGCCGGAGGTCAGCGTCGAGTCGGCTTACGATCAGGTGCGCGAAGTGCGCTCGCTGCATATCAAGCGGCGTCATCACGGCAATGTGAAGGTTTCTGTTTTCGATGAAGACCTTCAGTTGACCGCGGACTATAAGCAGCTCGTTTCGACGGCGGATACGTTCAAGGGTTTGATCGGCGAAGGTGCGCTGATCAAGCGCGGCGAACGGTCGATGGCGGTGTCCGACTTCAAGAACGCGATGAAGTGGCTGATCGCGGATGCCGAGCGCAACGTTTCCAAGCAGCGTTATAAGGGCTTGGGCGAGATGAATCCCGAGCAACTCTGGGAAACGACGATGGACCCCAATGTGCGGCGGCTGCTGCGCGTGCAGATCGAAGATGCAATTGCCGCGGATGGCATCTTTACGACGCTCATGGGCGATGACGTGGAGCCGCGCCGGGCGTTTATCGAGAGCAATGCGTTGCGGGCGGGGAATATTGATGTTTGAGGGGTAAGCGAAGATCGACGATCAGTCGGTAATGAATCGATAGATCACTTTCCCCGGGGCCGCGCCATAGCAAGGCGCGGCCGTTGCATCAAAATTCGTACACGAGTTCTCTGAGCTATCCTCGCCAGCAGGACGACAAGTAATCGCATCGAATGGACTTGCCTCAGTGGAGCGATGACTTGCCACCTCGCGCTCCCAACCGCATCAGCCTTCCAAGCCACCGCTCCCTGCGGCGTCGCAAGCCCCACGCGGCGCTAACGTCCCCGGACACGACCCGCCGCTATCCGTAACCACGTCTTCGTTTTTCAGACGATTCCGCTTTCCCATTCTGATGCTGCCCCGTTTAATCCCGGGTCGTTTCGCTTGCTGTCCTTCGAAAAGGCGTCGCAAGCGGGAATTCCGTCCGTGCAATGCCGGGCATCATTCTAGGAAGCATCGTGAGAAAAATAACTCGATACGGTTGGCTCGTTTGTGCGATCGTCACATGGCTGAGCGGTTGCGGCACGCAGCCGGCAGACAGGCAGGTCGCGCAGCAGCGAAGCGCTCTACCCCAGGCTCAAGTGCCACTTCCCGCTCCATCAGCGGTGCAAGCAGTAAGCCCCGCTCCGCCTCAGCCGCCTGTCATCATGGCGATGAAGCTTGTGTCGCCGCCCGCGTACGTCAGCCCCGCCGTGCAAGACACCGCACAATACAAACGCTACGACGACAACGGCATCAGGCAGGTCGCCGAGCATCCCCTGACCACGTTCAGCCTCGACATGGATACTGGCAGCTATGCCAACGTCCGGCGCTTCCTGAATCAAGGCCAAATGCCTCCCGCAGACGCCGTCCGCGTCGAGGAACTCGTCAACTACTTCCCGTCGGAAGGCGGCGCCGGCAAGCGGCTGGGCGATTCTCCTTTCGCCGTCGACTACGAACTCGCGCCTAGCCCATGGAACAGTGGCAAGACCTTGCTCCGCGTCAACGTGCAAGCGTTGAACGACGGCAAACAGTCCGTGCCGGCATCGAACCTCGTCTTTCTCGTCGACGTGTCCGGCTCCATGAATTCCGCCGAACGTCTGCCTTTGATCAAGTCCGCACTCAAGTTGCTGACGAGGCAATTGCGCGCTAAGGACACCGTCTCGCTGGTCACGTACGCGGACGGCACGCAGGTCGTGCTCGAGCCGACGTCGGGCACGGAAATCGACAAGATCGAAGCCGCGATCGATCGATTGGAGGCTGGCGGAGGAACGGCGGGCGCGTCCGGCCTGCAGTTGGCCTATCAGATGGCGCGACGAGGGTTCATCAAGCGCGGCGTCAATCGCGTGCTGCTCGCGACGGATGGCGACTTCAATGTCGGCGTCACGAGCACCGAGGCGCTGACCGACATGATCAAACACGAACGAGAGTCGGGCGTCACTCTGTCGACGCTGGGCGTCGGCGATTCGAACTTCAACGACGCGATGATGGTGCAGGTCGCGGACGCAGGAAACGGCAACTACAGTTACATCGATTCGCTGTCGGAAGCGAACAAGGTGCTGCACGACGAGATGCAGTCGACGCTCGTGACCGTCGCGAAGGACGTGAAAGCGCAGATCGAGTTCAATCCCGCTCAGGTGATCGAGTATCGCCAGATCGGCTACGAGAAGCGTCAGTTGACCAACGAAGCGTTCAACGACGACAAGGTCGATGCCGGCGATATCGGCGCAGGCAAACGCGTCACTGTGCTGTACGAACTAACGTTGAAGGGGCAACAGCCGAGCATCGATCCATCGCGCTATCAAGCGGACAAGCGCGATTCGGGCAGTCACGGCTCGGAACTCGCCTATCTCAAACTGCGCTGGAAGAGTCCGGCTGGCAGCCGCAGTAACCTGGTTTCACTGCCGCTCGACGAGACGGCGCTTCGCGCATCGTTCGACAGCGCTTCCAGCGAGACGCGCTTTCTCGCCGCGGTGGCCGCATATGGTCAAAAGCTGCGCGGTAATCCGGCGTTGACATCGACGCCGTGGTCTTCCATCGCCAAGTGGGCGAACGCGGCCAAGGCAAGCGATGAATTTGGCTATCGTGCCGAGTTCGTGAGACTGACGAAGCTCGCTGAGTCGTTGTCTCCAGTGACCGACCAAGTTGACCGATGAGCATCTGACATCGTTCGGGCCGGTGCGCGGGCGCGCGGCTATCGTCGCGCCCGCGCGCCAAGGCTGACCACGGACGCACCATCACGCAGTCGGCTTGCCCCCAGCCGGGACCGCACCATCGTCCGACCCGCGTACACTCTCGCTTTACCCCACTTCATCGCGCCACGCGCCCCCACCATGTTCACCTGCCGAAACCAGTCCTGCGGCGCAGACTGGAAGCTCTCCGACGTCGACATTCACAACGAAGGCCAGGGCCTGCTATTCCGCTGCCCGATGTGCGGCGCACGCAACTACGTGACACGCCACCAGACAAAGGAAGGCGAAACCACGTACGAGCAAGTCACCGAAATCCCGCCCTACGGCAAGCGCTAACACCATGACGACCGAATCATCCTTTGCCAGCCTGCCGCTCACGCCAGCGATGCAGGCCAACCTGCAACAACTCGGCTACACGTCGATGACGCCGATCCAGGCCGCCAGCCTGCCGCACGCGCTCGCGGGACACGATCTCATCGCGCAGGCCAAAACCGGCAGCGGCAAAACCGCCGCCTTCACGCTGCCGCTGCTCGCCCGGCTCGACGCCGCCCAGTTCGCGGTGCAAGCGCTCGTGCTTTGCCCCACGCGCGAACTCGCCGATCAGGTCACGCAGGAAATCCGCCGCCTCGCGCGCGCGGAAGACAACATCAAGGTGCTGACGCTATGCGGCGGCACGCCAATGCGTCCGCAAATCGCGAGCCTCGAACACGGCGCGCATATCGTCGTGGGGACGCCGGGGCGCATCATGGACCATCTGCAGCGGGAGACGCTCTCGCTCGATGCCGTCCGCACGCTCGTCCTCGATGAAGCCGATCGCATGCTCGACATGGGCTTCTTCGACGATATCGCATCGGTGGCGCGGCAATGTCCGAAGGATCGGCAGACCTTGCTGTTCTCGGCGACATATCCCGAAGGCATCGTCAAACTGAGTCAGCAGTTCCTGCGCAATCAGCGCGAGGTCAAGCTCACCGAGCAGCACAGCAACGCGAAAATCAAGCAGCGTTTCTATCAGGTCGAGGATCACGAACGGTTGCACGCGGTCGGCCTGCTGCTCGACCACTATCGCCCCGTCAGCACGCTGGCGTTCTGCAACACGAAGCAGCAATGCCGCGATCTGCTCGATGTGCTGCGCGCACAAGGCTTCGAAGCGCTGACCCTGCACGGCGAACTCGATCAGCGCGAGCGCGATCAGGTCCTCGTGCAGTTCGCCAATCGCAGCTGCTCGGTGCTCGTCGCAACGGATGTCGCCGCCCGCGGGCTCGACATCGCGCAACTGGAGGCCGTCATCAACGTCGATGTGACGCCCGATCCCGAGGTGCACGTGCATCGCATCGGCCGGACAGGGCGCGCGGGCGAGGAAGGCTGGGCGCTGTCGCTGGCGAGCATGGACGAGATGGGGCGCGTCGGTGCAATCGAGGAAGCGCAGCGGGCAGAAGTGGAGTGGCATCCGCTCTCGGAACTCACGTCGGCGGAACCGGGGCACCTGAAGCCGCCGATGGCGACGCTGCAGATTCTCGGCGGCCGCAAAGACAAGATCCGCCCCGGCGACGTGCTCGGCGCGCTCACCGGCGAGGCCGGCTTCAAGGGCGAGCAAATCGGCAAGATCAACGTGATGGATATGGTGACCTACGTCGCAGTCGAGCGAGGCGTCGCTGAGGACGCGGTGCGCAAGCTGGGCGCCGGGAAGCTCAAGGGACGCAAGGTCAAGGTCCGGCGGATGTGAGTCGCGCGGCGGCGCATGCTCGTGCGTGGACAGCGGCGGTATCCGCGAAAGATAGAGCCTTCGCTAACGATGAAAGCCCGCTCGACGATACGGCGCAGACGCGCGCCGCTAACCGTCACGCGCACGGCACGCGAGGGCGTTCATTCACTTCAGCGTCATCTGCTGGATCGACTTGCAAGCTCGCGCGGCTGATCCAGCGCTCTCCGCCATTGACACCCGGCGCAAGCGCGTACAACACGCGAGCGCTTCTGTTCACTCCAGCGTCATCTGCTCAGTCGCTTGCAAGTTCGCTCGACGACACGGCGCACGTCGCGCGACCGATCCGGCGCTTTCCGCCGGCGACACGCGGCGCAAGTCGCGAACGGTGTCGCGCGCACGGCACGCAAGCTCGCGCGGCTGATCCAGCGCTCCCCGCCACTGACACCCGGCGCAAGCGCGTGTAACCCGCCAGCGCTTTCATTCACTCCCGCGCCATCTTCACCGGCGCCTCGCTCCGATCACGCGTGACGAGCCGCAAGCCGCTCGCCACACTCGCCGCCCCCGCGAAGCCCGCGCCGAGCGAAAGCGCCAGCCCCGGCCCGTGCTTGCCCGCGATCCCGAAACACAACGCCACCAGCGCCGCGCCGAGCGCCTGACCAATCAGCCGTGCAGTGGCAACGACGCCGCTCGCGCCTCCGCTGCGTTCGCGTGGCGCGCTCGCCATGAACGCTTTCAGGTTCGGCGACTGGAAGAAGCCGAAGCCCGCGCCGCAAATCGACATGCGAATGCAGATATCGAGCGCATGTGGGTCCGCCGGCAGCGCCGCGAGCGACACCATTCCCGCGCAGAGAATGGCCAGGCCGATCCCGCCGAGCAGACCGGGCGGATAGCGATCCGAGAGGCGGCCGGCGATCGGCGCCATCAGCGCGACGAGCACGGACCAGGGCGTCATCAGGAAGCCGGTTTCGACCTGCGTCCGGCCGAGCACGCCCTCGAAGTAGAACGGCAGCGATACGAACGCGAGACCCTGCGCGGCGAACGAGCAAACGGCGGTCATCGTCGATAGCGCGAACATCGGGCGTCGAAAGAGATCGACGGGCAGCATCGGCGCGGGGTGTCCGCGCTCCCGACGCAGCATCAACGCGCCCGCGACGAGCGCCACGCCGAGCGACGCCAGCACGGTTCGCGACGGCGCGCGCTGCGCCGCTTCGCCCAACGCGAAAATCAGCGCCGCGAACGTGACCACGTTGAGCGCGGCAGCGACGCGGTCGAAACCATGCGCGCTGCGCTTCGTCTGCGGAAGCGCGGGCCACGCGATGAAGAGTGCGAGCGCGCCGACCGGCAGATTGACGGCGAAGAGCCACGGCCACGTTCCGAGCGAGAGCACGATCGACGCGACGGTCGGCCCGACAGCGAACGCGGTGCCGACGATCAGCGCATTCAGCCCGACACCGCGTCCCAGCCGATGCAGCGGAAAAATCGCGCTGATGAGCGCCGTGTTGACGCTCATGATCGCGCTGGCGCCGAGCCCTTGCAGAAGGCGCGCCGCGACGAGCGTCGGCAGCGACCACGAGAACGCGCAAACGGCGGACGCGATCGTGAACAGAATCAGTCCACCGAGATAAACCCGCCGATGTCCGACGATTCCGCCCAGCGCGGCAAGCGGCAACAGCGTGGCGACCATTGCAAGCTGATATGCGTTGATGATCCAGACCGACGCGGCGGGCGTCGCGTGAAGATCGGCGGCGATGGCCGGCAGCGCGGTATTGGCGATGGCGGTGTCGAGCGTCGCCATCGCGACGGCGAGCAGAAGCGCGGCCATGCCGCGGCGCTCGAGCGGGGTCATCGGCGCGTCGGGGTCGCGGGGCGTCGGGGAAGCGGTATCGGCGGACACGTTCGGTTCCGTAGTTAAGCGGAAGGAGAATAATGCGACACGATACGGGAAGCCGAAGCATCGCGCTCGACGATGCTTTCATCGGCATATCGGCGGCGGTTATGCTGTGCCGACGAGATCGGAAGGAGACAACGAATGGCGATTCGAATCGTGCGGCTCGGCTCACCGCGCGCGGACAACGAGGGCTTGCGTATCGGCACGGTTCGCCGTCCGCCGCGCGGCGTGCCGAAATCCGAGTTCGCGAGCCGCGATTTCTATGACGTGTGGTATCCGAACCTGTCGCCGTCGGCCGAACTGGTGGCGGAGGCGTTGCACGCGGAAAGCGACAAGGCGTGGCGCGACTTCGTGAGGAAGTTCAAGTCGCAGATGGCGGAGCCGGACGCGAGCAAATCGCTGGATCTGCTGGCGGCGCTTTCGCATACGGCGAATCTGTCGGTGGGGTGTTACTGCGAGGACGAGGCGCGATGCCATCGGTCCGTGCTGCGGGAACTGCTGGCGAAGAGGGGAGCGGAAGTGCTGTGACGAAGGCGGGCGATGGACGCATGAACGGCGTCCATCGCCAGCGCTTTAGTCGGTGCCGAACTTCGGCGAGCGCGGGCCGTAAAGCAGCCCGGTCTTGCCACCTGTCGCGAGCAGTCGCTGGCTCGTGAGGCCGGCGACATCGAAGGACTTGTCGGTCAGCGAATTCGTGATCTGCTTCGCGACGCCCTGAACGAGTATGCCGACGAGGCTGCCGTTGCCCATGCCGACGTTGAAGCCCGTTTCACTGCCGTTCGCCGTCGCCGTTCCCTTCCAGAGTTCGTCGCCGGAGCGCAGGTCGACCAGCTTCGCATTTGCAGCGACGACCGTCTTGCTGTCGATAACGACGAACTTCGAGCCGTAGCTGGTGACGGTCGTGTACAGGGCGGCATCCGCGCCGAAGATTTCGCGGAGCTTCGCGGGCGCGGTGTTCTGGATGTCGGTCGGCGTGGTCAGGCCGTTGTGCTTGAAGGTTTCCTCCATCTCGGCTACGGGCACGACGTAATAGCCGCCTTCGGCGAGCGGCATCGTCATTTGCGCCAGCATGCCGTGCGTCGCGTTGATATCGGATGTCTGGTTGACGGGCGGCAGCACGAGAATCGAGTGCGGCTTGCTGTTGCGGAATGCCGTGTAGTCGGCTTGTTGCGGTGCGCGCGAGGCGCATGCGCTCAGCATCAGCAATGCGGCGAGCATGGCGAAAAGCCGGCGTGAGAAATTCATGGTCATGGTTGGTCGGCGCTTACTTGAGATGGCTCAACAAAAAGTCCATATACACGGACGACTCGGGGAACTGTTCTTTCTCGGCGGTCAGTTCCTGGCGCGCTGAATCGGTTTGGCCGATGCTTGCGTACAGCGTGCCGAGATGCGCGTGGAAGCCCGGCGGCAGCGCCTTGCCCTTCGCGAGGATCTGCTGGCGTGCCTTCTCGAGCGCGTCGATCTGCTCGGTCGGGCTCTTCTGAGCCTTGAAGTATTCGTAGACCTGCGGCTGATAGCCGTCCCATTGATACAGCGGCGCAGCGCCCTGCGTGGCGCAACCGGTCAGCAGCGCGCACGCCGCCGCGACCGGCAGCGCGAGGCCGGTCAGAAAGTGATTCTTGTGAAGCATGTTTGAATGGACTGGTGAGTGATGCGGTTACTTGGCGGCTTCAAGCGCGCCGGCGTCGACTTTTTCGACGAGGTGATTGACTGCTTCCTGGACCGCCAGATCGAGGACCTTGCCGTTGAGCGTCGAGTCGTAGCTCGCGGTGCCGCCGAAGCCGATGACTTCGCGGTTCGACAAGCTGTATTCGCCCGCGCCCTGACTGGATGCGACGACTTCGGAGGTGGTCGTATCGACGATATTGAGACTGACCTTCGCGTAGGCGACTTGGGTCTTGCCGCTGCCGAGGACACCGAACAGTTGATGATCGCCGACGTCCTTGCGGCCGAATTCCGTCACGTCGCCGGTAATGACGTAGTTGGCGCCTTTCAGCGCCTGACTCTTGTTGCCGATGGCGGCTTCCTGCTTGATCTCGCCGAGGTTGTCGCGGTCGAGCACGGTGAAGCGGCGGCTCTGCTGCAACGTCGTTTGCAGGATGGTCTTTGCCTGGCTGCCGACGCGATCGACGCCATCCGAAAAGACGCCGCGCATGTAGCTCGAGCGGTTATCGAATTTGCCGATGGAGACGGCAACGGGCTTGCCGGCGTACGGCGTGCGCGCGCTGCTCACTTCGGGAACCGGCAACGAACGCGATGCTTCTGTCGCGCAACCGCTCAGGACTGCAATGACAGAAGCGGTGATGAGCGCTGTGCGCGCTTTGATTGACTTCATGGATTGGCCTCTGGAAAGACGCCGTCGGTTCGATGTGGTGCAGCGTTGCTGGCCGATGGAAAACTGTTGATGAGCAGTTGATCGGCTCGCTTGTCTGACTCAAGACGGCGAAGGGAGGCGATTGTCAGGCGATTCGAGGAGGCGAGGGGTTCGGACGGGTCTGAAAAACCCGGCGCGGGCGGGTGCGTCGGTAAAGAAGGGAGCGGAGGGATGGAGAGCCGTCGACCGAGACAGTTTCGCTAAGGCAGGGGCCGAGGGTAAGAAGACATGCCGGAAATGAAAAAGGCCGGTCAGCTTTCGCTAACCGGCCTTTCGAATTCTTTGGTGGGGCGTGAGTGACTCGAACACTCGACCTACGGATTAAGAGTCCGCTGCTCTACCAACTGAGCTAACGCCCCAACAGAAGCGAAATTATAGCGGGAGTATTTCGAAAAGCGCAAGCGTCTATCGCGAAAAATTTTGCGCTCGCGATGACGCGCGGACCGCAAGGCACGCAGGCCCGAGCCGGTATCATGACGCCTCCACTCACCGCACGAGCCAAACAAATGGACGAAGCCGCCATCCGAGCGTTGCTCGACGAGATCCTGGCGCCCTGGGTTCGCGAGTTGTCGCTTGCCCCCGAATCCATCGGCGATGACTGCGTCACCCTGCGTCTGCCATATTCGGCGCACCTGCGGCACGCAGGCGGCGTGATCTGCGGCCAGGTCTTTATGGCCGCCGCCGATACCGCGATGGTCGTCGCCATCTCACACACGATGGGCGGCTTCTCGCCGATGACCACCGTCTCGCTCAACACCACATTCATGCGCCCGGTGAAATCCGGCGACGTGCTCGTCACCGCGCGCGTCATGCGTCGCGGTCGCAACCTCGTGTTCGGCGAAATCGACATGCACGACGCCAGCGGCGACCTCGCCGCCCACGCCACGACAACCTACGCGCTCCTTAGCAAATAAATGTTCGATCAGGTCGTATTCGCCGGCGGCGGCAATCGCTGCTGGTGGCAAGCCGGTTTCTGGGACGTCATCCAGCCGGAATTGAAGCTCAGGCCGCGCATCATCGCGGGCATCTCGGCGGGCGCGGCCACCGCGTGCATGCTCTACACGAACGACGCGCGCCGGGTCATGGACTACTACGCGCAAGCCCTGCGCGGCAACACGAAAAACGCGTACTGGGGCAACCTGCTGCGCGGGCAGTCCGTCTTCCCGCATTACCGCATCTATCGGCAGGCGCTGCTCGACATCTTCGCCGATCGTTTTCACGAGCTGGCTTCCGCGCCGGAGATCCGCATCGGCGTATCGCATTTGCCTCGCTGGCTCGGCGCGCGCAGCGCGGTCGCGGCGGGGCTAATCGCGTACAACATCGAAAAGTACGTGCGCAAGACGCTGCATCCGACGCTCGGTCAGGCGCTCGGCTTCCATCCTGAATTCGTGCGGGCGCAGGAATGCGCGACGATAGAAGACCTCGCCGATCTGATCCTGCAATCGTCGAGCACGCCGCCTTTCACGCCGATCCTCCGACGCAACGGCCGCCCGGTTCTCGATGGCGGCATGGTCGACAACGTCCCGGTCTCCGCGCTCGACGCATCACCGGGGATGGTGCTCGTCATGGTCACGCGGCTGTATCCGCGCGAGCGCACCTTCGTCGTGCCGCATGGCGAGCAGCGGCGCATCTACGTGCAGCCGTCGCGCAAGGTGCCGATATCGAGCTGGGACTATACGAGCCCGTCGCAGATGCAGCATGCTTGCGACCTGGGCCGCGCGGATGGCGAAGACTTCCTCGAACGCCTTCCGCGACTGATGCAGACCGCATCGCACGTTGCTTAGCGGAACAAAGGAGCGCGCCGTGTCGAAGCAGCACACCTACGAACTCACCATCGCATGGACGGGCAATCGCGGTTCCGGCACGTCCGCCTACGATGCCTACTCGCGCGATCATGTGGTGCGCGTCGCGAACAAGGCCGCGATCGAGGCATCGAGCGATCCCGCGTTTCGCGGCGATGCCGCGCGCCACAATCCGGAAGAGTTGTTCGTAGCGTCGCTGTCGTCGTGCCACATGCTGTGGTATCTGCACCTGTGCGCGGTCAACAAGATCGTCGTGACCGGCTATGTCGATGACGCCGTCGGCATCATGCAGGAAGACGCCAACCGAAGCGGCCGCTTCGCCGATGTCATGCTGCGCCCGCGCGTGACCATCGGCGCGGGCGGCGATACGGCCCTCGCGGCGCGCCTGCACGAAGAGGCGCACCGCTTCTGCTTCATCGCGAACTCGGTGAATTTTCCGGTGCGCTGCGAACCGTCGATCGACGTGTCGACGGCCTGACGCAGCCTGCGCTTATCGGCGGCGCGCGTGTTGCAGCGCTTCCGGATTCGACACGCTCGACGTATCGCCGGCATCGAACGCGAGAATGTTGCCGAACGCCGCGCTGAAGTAAAGCTCATAGCTCTCGCGCTCCACGTAGCCGATGTGCGGCGTGCAGATCACGTTCTCCATGCGCAAGAGGCCGTAACCCTGAAGAATCGGCTCGCTTTCGTACACGTCGACCGCGACCATCCCCGGCCGGTTGTGATGCAGCGAGTTCAGGAGCGCGTTCTCTTCGAGCAGTTCGGCGCGGCTCGTATTGACGAAGAGGGCGGTCGGCTTCATTCGCATCAGATCATCCGTCCGGACGATGCCGCGCGTTTCGTCGGTCAGGCGCAGATGCACGGTCAGCACGTCGCTTTGTTCGAAGAGCGCATCTCGGCTCTCAACGACAGCGAAGCCATCCTCGCGCGCCGCCGCCAGCGAATGCTCGCGGCCATGCACGAGCACGTTCATGCCGAACGCCTTGCCATAACCCGCCACAAGCTGGCCGATCTTTCCGTAGCCCCAGATGCCGAGCGTCTGCCCGCGCAGCATTTGCCCGAGGCCGAAGTTCGGCGGCAGCGCCGACGTCTTCAGCCCCGACTGCTGCCACGCGCCCTGCTTCAGATTCGCGACGTATTGCGGAATGCGCCGCTGCGCGGCCATGATCAGCGCCCACGTCAGTTCGGCCGGCGCGACCGGCGATCCGGTCCCTTCGAGCACGGCGATGCCGCGTTCCGTACATGCGTCGATATCGATATGCCCGCCGCCCGCGCGGCCCGTCTGGCTGATCATGCGCAATTTCGGGCATTTATCGAGGAGCTGCGAACTGATGCGCGTGCGTTCGCGGATCAGCACCAGCGCATCCACTTCCGACAGTCTGCTAGCCAACTGTCCGAGTCCACGCACCGTGTTATTAAAGACTTTCACTTCGTGATCATCGAGAAGATGAAAGCAGTCGAGCTTCCTTACGGCGTCCTGGTAGTCGTCGAGAATGGCGATTTTCATGGGCATTGATTGGCTTTTTGTAGGCATCAAACGTGCTGCATTATCTGTTCGACTCGCGTAAATGGAGCGGATTAACTTCGGGTAATTACCGAGAAAACCGCTCTAAATCTCACGAAATGGATCTTCGCTGCCCGACATCAAGGCGGCGCGGCATGACGGTGTTATGCTGATTTCCCGGTTTCCGGGCAGACGATTGCTTGGAAAACGAGAAAGCGCGGCGCCATTGCGGAAAACACGGTAATCCGCAAGGGGACAGGCCGCTTAGTATCTCTTTTTAACAGTTTGTTCCTTAGCGACGCAAGCCGCCACGGCCCAGCGTCGCAGGGATCAGGCCCGATGACGCCGCAATCGGCAACGGAACCGTCTTTTGTGCGACGAATTACTCCCGAAATGCACGGCGGTTCCGGCCCCAACGCCTCTCGCATGCAGCGTCCGGGCTCACGGTTTTCATTGCAGAAACGGAGACAGCTCGATGAACCAGCCCGCAGTAGCCGAAGAAAATAAAAACAACGTCGTCGATGTAGGCGCGCCGGCCCATGTCCGGCACCGACGATTGATCGAATGGGTTCAACGCGTCGCCGCGCTGACTAAACCCGATCGCGTCGTCTGGTGCGACGGCACGCAAGCCGAATACGACCGCCTCTGCGAACAGATGGTCGCCGCCGGCACGATGAAGAAGCTCAATCCCGCGAAACGCCCCAATTCCTTTCTGGCCTGCTCCGATCCCTCGGACGTCGCGCGCGTCGAAGACAGAACGTTTATCTGCTCGGAGCGCGCCGAAGACGCAGGCCCCACGAACAACTGGATCGACCCGCAGGAAATGCGCTCGACGCTCGACGGCCTGTTCGAAGGCGCGATGCGCGGCCGCACGATGTACGTCGTGCCGTTCTCGATGGGCCCGCTCGGCTCGCCGATCGCGCATATCGGCGTCGAGTTGTCGGACAGCCCGTACGTCGTCACGAACATGCGCATCATGACGCGCATGGGCCGCGAGGTTTACGACGTGCTCGGTGAGGAAGGCGAATTCGTGCCTTGCGTGCATTCGGTCGGCGCACCGCTCGTCGATGGCCGCAAGGACGTGCCCTGGCCGTGCAACGACACGAAGTACATCGTGCATTTCCCGGAATCGCGAGAAATCTGGAGCTTCGGCTCCGGCTACGGCGGCAACGCGCTGCTGGGCAAGAAGTGCTTCGCGCTGCGCATCGCATCGACGATGGGCCGCGACGAAGGCTGGCTCGCCGAGCACATGCTCATTCTCGGCGTCACGTCGCCCGAGGGCCGCAAGCATCACGTCGCGGCGGCGTTTCCGTCGGCGTGCGGCAAGACCAACTTCGCGATGCTGATCCCGCCGCAAGACCTGAACGGCTGGAAGGTGACGACCATCGGCGACGACATCGCGTGGATCAAGCCCGGTAAAGACGGCCGCCTCTACGCGATCAACCCCGAAGCCGGCTACTTCGGCGTTGCGCCGGGCACGAGCGAAAAGACGAACTTCAACGCGATGGCGACGCTCAAGGAGAACGTGATCTTCACGAACGTCGCGCTGACCGATGACGGCGACGTCTGGTGGGAAGGCATGACCGACTCGCCGCCCGCGCATCTGATCGACTGGCAGGGCCGCGACTGGACGCCCGAGCTCGCCAAGGAAACCGGTGCGAAGGCCGCGCATCCGAACGCGCGCTTCACGGCGCCGGCGTCGCAATGTCCGTCGATCGATCCGGACTGGGAAAACCCGGCAGGCGTGCCGATCGACGCGTTCATCTTCGGCGGACGCCGCTCGACGACCGTGCCGCTCGTCACCGAGGCGCGCGACTGGAAAGAAGGCGTCTACATGGCCGCGACGATGGGCTCCGAAACCACCGCCGCCGCCGCCGGGCAACAGGGCGTCGTGCGCCGCGATCCGTTCGCCATGCTGCCGTTCTGCGGCTACAACATGACCGACTATTTCGGTCACTGGCTGAAGATCGGCGAACGCCTCGAAGCGCTGAACGCGAAGGCGCCGAAGTTCTTCTGCGTCAACTGGTTCCGCAAGGGCGACGACGGCAAGTTCGTCTGGCCGGGCTTCGGCGAAAACATGCGCGTGCTGAACTGGATGGTCGGCCGTATCGAAGGCACCGCGAGCGGTGAAGAGCACGCGTTCGGCATTTCGCCGCGTTACGAGGACATCGACTGGGGCGGGCTCGACTTCACGCGCGACCAGTTCGAGCAGGTCATCTCGGTAAACGACGCCGCCTGGCGCGATGAACTCGCGCTGCACGACGAACTGTTCAGCCGCCTGCAGCGAGGGCTGCCGGACGCGCTGCCCGAAGCGAAGGCCGGCATGGAGAAGCGACTGGCCGCGTGATGCTTCAACCTTGTGCATCGCTCGTCGATGCAACGTTCTGAAAGGCGGTCGGCGGGAAAGGTATCTTCCCCGCCGAGCGCGCTTCGTCCACGATTTTTTTCGAAAAGGCAATCGCCAACCGCAACTTCTGCACGATTTCGCCAGTCCTAGGATAATTCTGAATTGCCTTGCAGCAGAATTGTGAGCCGCCTGGCGGCAGGAGTTGTCCCATGGATCATTTGCAGTCGATGAGAGTGTTCGTCCGCGTGGCCGATCTCGGCAGTTTTGCCAGGGCCGCGAGCGCGATGGACATCTCGAACGCGGTCGCGACGCGGCACGTCGCGGATCTCGAAAGCCGCCTCGGCACGCGCCTGCTCAATCGCACCACGCGCAGCCTTTCGCTTACCGAATCCGGTCAGGTCTATCTCGAGCGAGCGCGCCAGATTCTCGATGAACTCGAGGACGTCGAACAGATGGTCGTCGCGCGCAATCATGAGCCGCTCGGCTCACTGCGCATCGTCGCGCCGGTCGTGTTCGGTCTTCACAATCTCGCGCCCGTCCTGCAGACGTACGCGCAGCGCTATCCGAAAGTCATCCCCGATGTGACGCTCGTGGACCGCCAGGTCGATCTGGTGGAGGAAGGTTTCGATGTCGGCATCGTCATTGCGCGGCAGGTGAAGAGTGCGAGCGTCGTCACGCGGCGGCTGACGACCGGCTGCATGACCGTCTGCGCCACGCCGGCGTACCTGGAAAAGCACGGCACGCCGACGCGGCCGGAACATCTGCTGGAACATCCGTGCCTGAGCCTGCCGTCCGAATACTGGGGCGACGAACGCGTGTTCACCGGCCCGGAAGGCGAGGTGCGCGTACGGCCGTCGAACGTGATCATCGCCAACAATACCGAGATGCTGCGGCAGTTTGCGCTGCTCGGCATGGGGATCGCAATTTTGCCGAGCTACCTGATCGGCAACGACATGAAACGCGGCCAGCTGGTGCGCCTGCTGAGCGACTATCAGTTGCCGCAGGTCGAGATCAACGTCGCGTATCCGAGCCGGCGGCATCTGCCGGCGAAGGTGCGGACGTTCATCGATCACCTCGTCGAGCATTTCAGCCAGACGCCGAATCATCAGCTTGGCGAGCAATGGATTCGCGACGGCATGGGCAAGCCGGCTGCCGGCAGTGCGCAGTACGAGCCTGCCGATGAACCGCAAGCGCCGCCCCCCGCGCCGCGCTCGCGTTCGATGGACGGCGAACTGGGACCGAAATTGTCGAAGCCGTCGCGGACGCGAGGGCGGGTGCCGGCGGCGTCGCCGTTTTAGTTTTTTCAGCTGAGACAGGCCCGCAAGATTTGCTTTCGCGGGCTATGTGCTTCCTGGCTGGCGGCAGCAGAAAAAAAGCCCGCGAATCGCTTCGCGGGCTTCGTGCTTTCGATCAGGGACGTTTAGCGCGGCGGCGCGCTATCAACTTGCCTTCCGCGTCGCAGCCTTCTTCGCAGCCGCCTTTTTTGCCGGCGCTTTCTTCGCGGCTACGGTCTTCGTCGCGGCCTTCGCGCGCGTCGTCTTCGCGGCTACGGCGACATCGCTATCGCCATCGTCGGCGGTATCGGTCTGCGGCTCCGCAGCGGCCCCGCGCTTCGCCGCCGTTTTCGCGCCCGGCTTGGCTTCCTTCTTCTCGAACTCGAAGCCGATCTTTCCGTCAGGCTGCTTGACCAGAAACGCCTTGAAGTTGCGCCCGGTCCGCGACGATTTGAAATTCGTCAGCAGATCCGTGCGGCCGCCGTTCAGCAGCTTTTCCATCTGCTCGCGTCCGATTTCCTGTTGCAGAATGACCTTGCCGGAGCGGAAATCGCAGGTCTTCGGATTCGCGACGGAGTTCTCGCAGACGTAGCTCATGCCGTGCTCGAATACGCGCGACTGACACTTCGGGCACGCGCCGACCGGCGTCTGCTCCGAGAAATCGGGCGGTTCGCCGTCTTCGCCGCCGGTGTCCTGACCGAAGTCGAATTCCAGCTTGAAGTTCTTGATTTCGTCGTCGAACGAAAGCTTCAGGATGGCCGAGAACGGACGCCCCATCTTGCTGCGGAAGCCGGAAAGCGGCCCGATGGTTTTCTCGCGCAGCAATTCCTCGACTTCCGGAATCTCGAACTGACGCCCGCCCGGAACCTTCGAAATCGAAAATTCGCACTTCGTACAGGCGAACCGGCGATAGTTCTCCTTCACCTGCGCGCCGCAATGAGGGCACGGCGTTTCCAGCGTCGCGTAATCGCCGGGGATGGTGTCGGAGTCGTACTCCTTCGCACGCTTCACGATGGTCTGCGTCATGCGCGCAATTTCCTGCATGAACGCATCGCGATGCAGATTCCCGCGCTCCATCTGCGACAGCTTGTGCTCCCACTGGCCGGTCAGTTCCGGCGCGGTGAGCTCTTCAACGCCCAGGCCGCGAAGAAGCGTCATCAACTGGAACGCCTTGGCCGTCGGAATCAGCTCGCGGCCTTCGCGCACCATGTACTTCTCGCCGAGCAGCCCTTCGATGATCGCGGCGCGCGTCGCCGGCGTGCCGAGACCCTTCGCGGCCATCGCATCCCGCAGTTCTTCGTCTTCGACGAGCTTGCCCGCGCCTTCCATCGCCGAGAGCAGCGACGCTTCGTTGTAGCGCGCGGGCGGCTTGGTCACGAGCGCTTGCGCGGCGACCTTCTCGACATCGACCTTTTCGTCCTTCTGCACCGGCACGAGATTGCCGTCTTCGCCCGCAGCTTCGCGGCCGTAGACCTGCAGCCAGCCCGGCTCGACGAGCACCTTGCCTTCCGTCTTGAAGTGATGCCCCGCGACTTCGGTGATGCGCGTCGTCACCAGGTACTCCGCCGCCGGGAAGAACACCGACAGGAAGCGCTTGACGACAAGGTCATACAGTTTCTGTTCCGGCTCCGACAGCGCTTTCGGCGCCTGCAGCGTGGGGATGATGGCGAAGTGATCGCTGATCTTCGAGTTGTCGAAGATGCGCTTGTTCGGCTTGACCCAGCCCTTATCGAGCACCTGCTTGGCAAACGGCAGGTAGTTGTTGCTCTCCTTCAGCATGGTCAGCGTTTCCTTGACCGTGCCGAGGTAGTCCTCCGGCAGCGCGCGGGAATCCGTACGCGGGTAGGTCAGGACCTTGTGCTTTTCATACAGCGCCTGCGCGAGGCCGAGCGTGTTCTTCGCCGAGAAGCCGAAGCGGCTGTTCGCTTCGCGCTGCAGGCTCGTCAGGTCGAAGAGCAGCGGCGACATTTGCGTCGACGGCTTCGACTCTTCGGTGACGATGCCGGTCTTGCCGCGACACGCCGCGACCACCGATTCCGCCGCCGCGAGGCTCCAGAGGCGCGAGTCGCGCTGCTCGGGATCGTTCTCGACGCGCTTGAACTTCGGATCGAACCAGCGGCCCTCATAGATACCCTTCGCCGCGATGAATTCGGCGCGCACTTCCCAATAGTCGCGCGGCACGAAGCGGCGAATCTTCTCTTCGCGTTCGACGACGATGGACAACGTTGGCGTCTGAACGCGGCCAACTGTCGTCAGGAAGAAACCGCCGCCCTTGCTGTTGAACGCGGTCATCGCACGCGTGCCGTTGATGCCGACCAGCCAGTCGGCTTCGGAACGGCAACGGGCGGCGTCGGCGAGCGGTTGCATGTCGGCGTCGCTGCGCAGATGCGCGAAGCCTTCACGGATGGCGGCGGGCGTCATCGACTGGAGCCAGAGGCGCTGGACCGGCTGCTTCGCCTTCGCGTGCTGCGCGATGAGGCGGAAAATCAGCTCACCCTCGCGCCCCGCGTCGCAGGCGTTGATGAGCCGGTCGATGTCCTTGCGTTTCAGCAGCTTCGTCAAGACCTTCAGCCGCGATTCGCTTTTCGCGATCGGGTTCAGGTCGAAATGCGGGGGGATGACGGGCAGGTTCGCGAAGCTCCATTTACCGCGCTTGACGTCGTATTCCTCCGGCGCGGCGATTTCGAGCAGGTGGCCGACCGCGGACGAGAGGACGTAGTCGTCGCTCTCGTAGTACTCGTCATGCTTCGTGAAGCCGCCCAGCGCGCGCGCGATGTCGTTCGCGACGGAGGGCTTCTCAGCGATGATCAGGGCTTTGGACATGACTCAATAGGGTTGTGGTCTGGCAGCGGCCCCGTTTGGACCGCATAACGACCGCTTTATAGCACAGGCTTTGCGCGATGCGCGCCGAGGCGTCGATAAGGACGCTTACCGAACCGGCGGTTTCCGACCGTTTCGGGTCCCGCAATGCCCCGGTTTTGTCTACGCGGCAGCAAGCGCCGGACGCAGCTTCGGTGCGCCTGCCATGTTCGGCAGCGCGGTCAGGTCGGTGAGCATCCGCTCGACGATCGACACTTGCGGCAGCACCGTGCCAAAGAAGCGGGTCGTGACCGAATCCTCGATCAGAATGGTCGGAAAATTCTCGACATCGAGGTCGTCGAAACGGTCTGCATGATTCTCGATGTCGATCCACGCGAAACAGATGTCCGGATGCGCGGCGGCGAGCCTGTCGAAGCCTTCGCGATACTCACGGCACGTGCCGCACCACTCCGCGCACAGGCATGCGACGAACAGCGTGCCGGACTCGGCGATGCGCTCGGCGATTTGATCGGCATCGGTATCGAGATTGAGCGCGGACATGGCGTTTGACGAATCCTTCGTGGAGCGGGGGCGTGACAGGCTGATTTTCCGCGAATGTAGCACGAGGCGAGTTCACGAGCGTTCGAGGGCGGCGTATCGACCGCCCGGCAGCGCTGTCGCCACGCCCGCCAGTTCGAGTTGCAGTAGCGCGGCCTGGATCGCGGCTCCGTCGAGACCGGTCCGCGCGGCGAGAATTTCAAGCGTCGCGGGCGCGTGACCGAGCGCGGCGAGCACGCGTTCGGCGTCGGCGGGCGGCTGAGCCCCGGGCAGCCGCGCCGATGCCCACGACGCGCTCGCCGGTCGGGGTTTCAGGTCTGCCGTGCGGCCGCTTCTGCGTCTGCGCGCAGCCGGAAAACCGAACTCTTCGAGCACGTCTTCGGGCGTTTCGACGAGCTTCGCGCCTTGCTTGATGAGCCGATGACAACCCTGCGACAGCGGCGCGTGAATCGACCCCGGAATGGCGAAGACGTCGCGCCCCATTTCGTTGGCGAGCCGCGCGGTGATGAGCGATCCGGAGCGCATCGCTGCTTCCACGATCAGCACGCCGCCCGACAATCCCGCGATCAGCCGGTTGCGCTGCGGGAAGTTCGCCGACCGCGCGGGCGTGCCGAGCGGCCATTCCGACACGATGGCGCCGCCGCGGACGATCTCATGCGCGAGGGTGTGATTCTGCGCCGGGTAGACGAGATCCGCGCCCGTGCCGATGACGGCGATGGTCCCCACGCGACCGTCGAGCGCCCCGCGATGCGCAGCCGCGTCGATGCCGAGCGCCATCCCCGACACGACCGCCAGCCCCGCGTCGGACAGCGACCGCGCGAAACGGCGCGCGTCCTCGGCGCCTTGCGGCGAAGCGTGCCGGCTGCCGACGATCGCCACGGCGCGGGTCTGAAGCACGTCCAGCCGTCCTTTCGCGTAAAGCAGCGGCGGCGGGTCGGGCATCGTCAGCAGCGCTTGCGGATAGTCCGCGTCGGCGAGCGTCAGTATCCGGTTGCCCGGCTCCGACAGCCATTCGCAGACCTGTTCCATATAGTCATCGAAAGACACGCCTTCGATATCGCCGGGCGGCGCGACGACGGCGTTCGCCGCGTTCTCGCCGGCAACCTGCGCGAGCGACGCGAAACTCTCCGACAACACTTCCAGTGGCCCGCCGAACGCGCCGAGGAGCGTGCGCAACGCCAGCGGCCGCAGCCCTTTCGCATGCGCGAGACGCAACCACGCGCGCAGTTCGTCGGCATCGGCGCCGGACGGCGGGGCGACGGTTTCGGGAGCGGCGGTATCGGTCGGCAGGGTGGCGGTCGTCATGTTAAGATTTTTAATCCCGTACATATAAAAAATCGTCGCCCGGCCGCGCTTTCCGGACCGTAGCGACGCTGTCCGGCCGCTTGCCGGCGGCGTTGAATCCGTCGGATTCGCCCGCATATCTTCGGCATGCCGCCAACTACCCGCAACCTGGCCGAATGGCCGACTTCACACGCGTCGCAGCGCGCGTAGATAATCCGAATCATGGCTCTGCTCAACATACTCAACTACCCGGACAAGCGGCTGAACAAGGTGGCGAAGCCCGTCGCCGTGGTGGACGACCGCATCCGCAAGCTCGTCGCGGACATGGCCGAGACCATGTATGCCGCGCCCGGCGTCGGCCTCGCGGCGACGCAGGTGGACGTGCACGAGCGCGTGATCGTCATCGACGTGTCGGACACCCACGATCAGTTGATGGTGTTCATCAACCCGGAGATCGTCTGGGCGAGCGAAGTCAAGAAGG
Source organism: Caballeronia sp. LZ016 (assembly GCF_031450805.1). Lineage (NCBI taxonomy): Bacteria > Pseudomonadati > Pseudomonadota > Betaproteobacteria > Burkholderiales > Burkholderiaceae > Caballeronia > Caballeronia sp. LZ016. The sequence goes on along the minus strand of NZ_JARTVY010000001.1, from coordinate 766,178 downwards.
AGTGGGAAGAGGGCTGCCTTTCGGTGCCGGGCATTTACGATTTCGTCGAGCGTCCCGACAAGGTTCGCGTCAAGGCGCTGAACGAGAAGGGCGAGACGTTCGAACTGGATTGCGAGGGCCTGCTCGCAGTCTGCATCCAGCACGAGATGGATCATCTGGCGGGGCACGTGTTCGTCGAATATCTGTCGACGCTGAAGCAGACGCGCATTCGCGGCAAAATGAAAAAGCTCGAAAAAGCGCTTTAAGACGCACTGGATTCACGTTTTTTGCTGGTAAGCCTGAAGGTAGTTTTCATCGATGACTCAATCGCTGCGCGTCGTTTTCGCCGGTACACCTGAATTCGCCGCCGCCGCGCTTGCGGCCATCCATGCGGCCGGATTTACGGTTCCGCTCGTGCTGACTCAGCCCGACCGGCCCGCCGGACGCGGCATGAAGCTGACCGCGAGCCCGGTCAAACGCTTCGCGCTCGAACATGGGCTGACGGTCGCGCAGCCGACATCGCTGAGGCGCGCGGGCAAGTATCCGCAGGAAGCAGCCGACGCCATCGACCTGCTGCGCGCCACGCCGCACGATGTCATGGTCGTCGCGGCTTACGGGCTGATTCTTCCGCAGGAAGTGCTCGATATTCCGCCGCGTGGCGCGATCAACATCCACGCGTCGCTGCTGCCGCGCTGGCGCGGAGCCGCGCCGATCCATCGTGCGATCGAAGCGGGCGACACCGAAACCGGCATCACGCTCATGCAGATGGACGCCGGCCTCGACACCGGCGCGATGATCCGCGAAGCGCGCACCGTCATCGGTCCCGACGACACCACTGCCACGCTGCACGACCGTCTTGCGGAAATGGGCGCGAACCTGATCGTCGCGGCTTTGCGCGATCTCGAACGCGACGGCTCGCTCCCGTCGATACCCCAGCCCGACGACGGCACGACTTACGCCGAAAAAATTGCCAAGCACGAAGCGGCGCTCGACTGGCGCCGGCCGGCTGAGGAACTCGTGCGGCAGGTGCGGGCCTTCGACCCGTTTCCGGGCGCGGCGGGAATGCTCGGCGATGCGGCCATCAAGATTTGGGCCGCCCAGCCTCTGAGCGGCGTGAGCGGCGAGCCGGGCGCGATCGTGGATGTATCGCCGGAAGGGGTGGTCGTCGCGTGCGGCAGCGGTGCACTCAGGCTCACGCAGTTGCAAAAGCCTGGCGGCAAGCGTCTGCCGGTGCGCGAGTTCCTTGCCGGCGCAGCTTTGTCGAAAGGACAGCGGTTTGCCGTTCAGGGCGATGAGCGCGGCTTAGAATAAAGAGATCGCTCACAAGCCCGCCTGGAGGCTTCTCATGCTTGGCATCACCGGTTTTGCCTTCTTCCTGGTCGCGGTTTTCTTGCTCAACGTCACGCCGGGGCCGGACACCGCTTACATCGTCGGGCGCAGCGTCGCGCAGGGACGAGGCGCGGGCATCGTTTCCGCACTCGGCATTTCGGCGGGCTGCATCGTGCACACGCTTGCTTGCGCATTCGGGCTGACGGCAATTCTCGCGGCATCCGCGACGGCGTTCACTGTCGTGAAGATCGCGGGCGCGATTTATCTCATCTATCTCGGCGTACGGCTGATTTTCGCGAAGCACGAGGACATCACCGACGCCGCCAGTGCACAGCCCAGCGCGAAGTCCGCGCCGAAGTCGCTCCGCCAGCTTTTCACGCAGGGCTTCGTCACCAACGTGCTGAATCCGAAGGTAGTGCTGTTCTTCGTCTCGTTCTTCCCGCAATTCGTCGCCGCCGACAGCCAGCACAAAACCCTCGCGTTTCTCGCGCTCGGCCTCGTGTTCATCGCGATGAGCACGGTCTGGAACAGTTTCGTCGCGTGGATCGCGGGCAGCGTCACCGAGCGGTTCTCCGGCAAGCCCGGCGTAAAGAAGTGGCTCGATCGCGGCGTGGGCGGTGCGTTCGTCGGCCTCGGCATCAAATTGGCGACGTCGCACAGATAGTTGAATTATTCGCGGATGACCCTATCTAACATTTTGCTTACAATGGCTGTCCCGGCCGCCTAGGTCGGGACCACCGCGCGAATTGCGCATCGTATTAGGGAGAAGGAGCTCCGCATATGTTCAACTGGGTCAAAACCGCGATGCTGATGGCAGCGATCACGGCCCTCTTCGTCGTGATCGGCGGCATGATCGGCGGATCGAAGGGCATGATGCTCGCGCTGCTCGTCGCGCTCGGCATGAATTTCTTCTCGTACTGGTTCTCGGACAAGATGGTTCTGCGCATGTACAACGCGCAGGAAGTCGACGAAACCACTGCGCCGCAGTTTTATCGCATGGTGCGCGAGCTCGCGACGCGCGCCCAGTTGCCGATGCCGCGCGTCTATCTGATCAACGAGGACGCGCCCAACGCGTTCGCCACGGGCCGCAATCCCGAGCACGCGGCAGTCGCGGCGACCACGGGCATTCTGCGCGTGCTGTCCGAGCGCGAGATGCGCGGCGTGATGGCGCACGAACTGGCGCACGTGAAGCATCGCGACATCCTCATCTCCACCATCTCGGCGACAATGGCCGGCGCAATTTCCGCGCTCGCCAACTTCGCAATGTTCTTCGGCGGACGCGATGAAGAAGGCCGTCCCTCGAACCCCATCGCGAGCATCGCGGTGGCGATTCTCGCGCCCATCGCCGGTGCGATGATCCAGATGGCGATTTCCCGCGCCCGCGAGTTCGAGGCGGACCGCGGCGGCGCGCAGATTTCGGGCGATCCCCAAGCGCTCGCGAGCGCGCTGGAGAAGATTCACGCGTATGCGTCGGGCGTGCCGTTCCCGGCAGCGGAGGCCCATCCGGCGACGGCGCAGATGATGATCATGAATCCGCTATCCGGCGGGAGCATCGCAAACTGGTTCTCGACGCACCCGGCAACCGAAGAGCGCGTCGCGCGCTTGATGGAGATGGCGCGCACAGGCCGGATGTAATCCGCCGAGCGTCGGTTCGAAAGGCCGTCCCGAGTCATCGGGGCGGCCTTTTTCGTATGGCGTTCTCCCGCGGTTCCCGGCGCGCTCGCCCGCGCGTTCGGACCGCGTTTCATCGCACGTTACAATTCCCGTTTGTGCGAAGCCGATCCCTCCCGACATGACCGACAAGCCTTCCCGGCGGCTCGACGCCGCGCACCAGCCGACGCGCGGACCGTCCCGCATGAGCGCGCTGCATCTCGCGCCCGATTCGCTCGCGTTCGCGCTCGATGGCGCGGCGCACGCCGTCGGCGCGGTGCGCGCGGGTTCGGCGTTGCCCGCCGCGATCCAGACGGTGGTTGCGTCGGGCAAGCATGCGGCGGCGCGCGGCGCGATCCAGGACATCGCGTATCGCACGATGCGCCGCCTCGCACTCGCCGATGCGCTCCTGCACAAGCTCGTCCGCAAAGCACCGCCCCCGCACGTCGGCAACATTCTGGCGTGCGCCTTCGCGCTCCTCACCGACAACGAAGCCCACGCCGCCTACGCGCCGTTCACGGTCGTCGATCAGGCCGTGAGCGCAATCGCCGCGCGCCGCGAATTCGCGTTCGCGAAGGGACTCGTGAACGCGGTGCTGCGCAACTTCCTGCGCGAACGCGACACGCTCATCGACGATGCGAGGACGAACCCCGTTGCGCGGTGGAACTATCCGCAATGGTGGATCGACGCCGTTCGGCGCGCACAGCCGCAAGCGTGGGAACGCATTCTCGACGCGGGCAACGCACAAGGCCCGCTCACGCTGCGGGTCAATGCGCGGCACACGAATGTCGATGATTACGTCCATCGCCTGAAGGCCGAGGGCATCGACGCGCAAGCGGTCGGTCTGCACGCGGTGCGCCTGGAAACGCCGATGCCCGTCGATCGCATTCCCGGCTTCGCGCAAGGCGAAGTGTCCGTTCAGGATGCGGGCGCGCAGCTCGCGGCTCAATGGCTCGATGCCCGTGACGGCATGCGCGTGCTCGACGCCTGCGCCGCGCCCGGCGGCAAGACGGGCCACATTCTCGAACTCGCGAATGTCGACCTCGTCGCGCTCGAAAGCGACGCGGACCGCGCAAGCCGCATCGGGCAGAATCTCGAGCGCCTGAAACTCTCGGCCGATGTGCGCGTCGGCGATGCCGGAGAGCCTTCGCCCTGGTTCGACGGCGTGCCCTTCGATCGCATTCTCGCGGACGTGCCGTGCTCGGCGTCGGGCATCGTGCGGCGTCATCCGGACATTCGCTGGCTGCGCCGGCCATCGGATATCGCGGCGCTCGTCGACGAGCAACGACGCATTCTCTCGGCGCTGTGGCCGCTCGTCGCGAAGGGCGGCCAACTGCTGTATGTGACGTGTTCCATCTTCCCGGAGGAGGGCGAAGAGCAGGCCCGCTGGTTTGAAGCGACCCATGAAGATGCGGTACGATTGGACGCGCCGGGGCAACTGCTGCCGACGGCGGCGCGCGCGAGCGCGAGTGCGGTGCAGGAGTCACCGGACGGTACAGCTGTCGAACGCCACGGTCCGGGCGATGCAGAGGGCGCAAGCACGCCATCGAACCGGAACGCGGACATCATCGCGGACCACGACGGATTCTTCTACGCGCGCTTTCAGAAACGGTGACGATAAAACGCATTCTTCCGCTTCGGCTCGCGGCCGTCATCTGGACTGCGCTGGCGCTCTGGCTGAGCTTCGCCGCAGCGGAACCCGCGCTCGCCGAGACGATCTCCGTGCAGCGCGCGTCGTTGCAGGCGGACAATAACGGCTGGAGTCTCGATGCGCATTTCGACTTCGATCTCAACAGCAGTCTCGAAGAAGCCGTGAATCGCAGCGTGCCGCTCTACTTCACCATCGACTTCGCGCTGTCGCGGCCGCGCTGGTACTGGTTCGACGAAGAGCCCGTCAACGTGTCGCAAAGCATCCGCCTTTCGTATCAACCTTTGACGAACGAATACCGTGTATCGACGGGCGGGCTGCAGTTGCGCTTTGCATCGCTGAACGAAGCGTTGGCGGTCATCAAGCACGTCGCGTCGTGGCATGTCATCGACCGGAATCAGGTGCATGGCGGAGAAACGTATAACGCATCGGTGCGCATGCAACTCGACATCGCGCTGATGCCCAAGCCGTTCCAGATCGACGCGGTCAACAACCGCGACTGGAACCTGTCCTCGGACTGGAAGCGATTCACTTTTACGGCGGCAGAACGTGCGAAATAGATTTCGACGCGGCCGCACGGACATGAAGAGTCTTGTCGTCCGGCTGCTGGTCTCGACAGTTGCGCTCACGGCGGTTCTGCTGCTCGTGATGCTCGCGCTCGCGAGCGCGAACACGGAGTTCTTCGACCGCTATTACGGCTGGCTTTATGCCGCGAACGTAGCGGTGGCGTGCGTGTTCATGCTGATCGTGATCGGGCTCACGCTCATCATCGTGTCGAGGGTGAGGCAAGGGCGCTTCGGCACCCGGCTCCTCGCCAAGCTCGCGCTGATCTTTGCGCTCGTCGGCGTGCTGCCGGGCGCGATCATCTACGTCGTGTCGTATCAGTTTGTTTCGCGAAGCATCGAATCATGGTTCGACGTGAACGTCGAGACCGCGCTGACTTCCGGCCTCACGCTCGGCCGCGGCATGCTCGAAACATCGCTTGCGGATTTCAAGAACCGCGGCCGCCAGATGAGCGATCAACTGGCGAGCGCCGATCCGTCGAGCCTCACATTGTCGCTTCTGCGCCTGCGCGATCAATACGGCGTGCAGGACGCCGTCGTGTTCGAGCGTCCGCGCGATCAATACAATCGCGAGGACCTGAGCGCGGGCGGTGGAACACTGCGCGTGCCCGGCTTGCGGACCGTCGCGCAGGCATCGGGCAACATTTATGCGTTGCTGCCGACCAACGAGCCGAGCGGCGCGATGCTGAAAGCGGCGCAGGATCGTCCGTTCGGCGCGATAGAAGGGGAAATAGACGGCGATCCGTCATCGAACGGGCCGAAGGGCGCGCTGCGGCTGCGCGTCATCACGAAGATCCCCGACCCGACGACGACCACGGAATTCCAGCACGTCGATCGCTTCCTGCAGATCGAGCAGCCCGTGAGTCAGGAACTGGCGCGCAATGCGGATGCGGTGCAGCGGGCGTATCGCGAGTATCAGGAAAAGCGGCTCGGGCGCACCGGCTTGCGGAAGATGTATATCGGCACGCTGACGCTCGCGCTCTTTCTGGCGACGTTCATCGCGATGATGCTCGCGCTCGCGCTCGGCAACCAGCTCGCGCGCCCGTTGTTCCTGCTCGCGCAGGGCACCAAGGAAGTGGCCGAGGGCGATTACACGCCCAAACGCGAGATCAATTCGCGCGACGAACTGGGCTTTCTCACGCAGTCTTTCAACGCGATGACGCGGCAGTTATCGGAGGCGCGCGCGGCGGTGGAAAACAACCGCATCGCGCTGGAGCACTCGAAGGCGTATCTCGAAAGCATCCTCGCGAATCTGACGGCGGGCGTATTCGTGTTCGACCGGCAGTTCCGGCTGACGACCGCGAATCGCGGCGCGGCGCGCATCTTCCGTCAGCCGTTCGGCGCGCTCATCAATCAGCCGCTCGACAGCATCGACGTGCTCGCCGATTTCGGCGCCATGGTGAAGAAGGCATTCGCCGAGCGCGACGCGGCGGCGATCGGCAGCGGCCATCCGGCAGGCGATCGCGGGCATTGGCAGCAGCAGGTCGCGGTGACGGTGCCGGGCGAGAACGATCCGCTGACCTTGCTCGTGCGCGGCACGCAACTGCTCGCGAGCACCGAAAGCGATACTGAAGACACCGAAACAACCGGCTATGTCGTCGTTTTCGACGACATCTCCGACGTCATTTCCGCGCAGCGCTCCGTCGCCTGGGGCGAAGTGGCGCGGCGTCTCGCGCACGAGATCAAGAATCCGCTCACGCCCATTCAGCTTTCCGCCGAGCGCCTGCAAATGAAGCTCGCGGACAAGCTCGCGCCGCAGGACGCGGACGTGCTCAAGCGCGCATCGACGACCATCGTGAATCAGGTTCAGGCGATGAAGCGCATGGTCGACGACTTCCGCGAATACGCGCGCACGCCGCCCGCGGTGCTCGCGAACCTGCAGTTGAACGATCTGGTCGGCGAAGTGCTGACCCTCTACGGCATCGAGGAAGGCAAGAGTCCGATCAAGGTCGACCTCGCGAAGCTGCCGGTCATTCGCGGCGATGCCACGCAGATCCGTCAGGTCATCCATAACCTGTTGCAGAACGCGCAGGACGCCGTCGCCGATGTACCCGAGCCGCGCGTGCTGCTCGAAACGAGGACAGTAGAATATGGCGAACCGGATGCGTCGGGGCATGCGCGCGTCGCGGTTCGGCTCACGGTATCGGATAACGGCGCGGGCTTTCCGGCGCGCATTCTGTCGCGCGCATTCGAGCCTTATGTGACGACGAAGGCGAAGGGCACGGGTCTGGGACTTGCAACGGTGAAGAAGATCGTCGACGAGCACGGCGCGCGCATCGACATTCGAAACCGGTCCAGGACGGGCGACGTCGTGGAAGGCGCGCAAATCTCGATCTTGTTCCTTCAGCTCGCGGATGAAACCGCCGCCGACGGCGCGACGCCTTCATCCGCGACCGCCGCGAAACACGGAACGACAAAAGCAACAGTGCAGACAAGGGCAGCTTAAATGGCAACCATCCTGGTGGTAGACGATGAAATGGGGATCCGGGAACTGCTCTCCGAGATCCTGAGCGACGAGGGCCACGTGGTGGATGTGGCGGAGAACGCGCAGCATGCGCGCGAGTACCGCCTGCAGCAGACGCCGGATCTCGTCCTGCTCGACATCTGGATGCCCGACACCGACGGCGTCACGCTTCTCAAGGAGTGGGCCGCGCAGGGCAAGCTCACGATGCCGGTCATCATGATGTCGGGTCACGCGACCATCGACACGGCGGTCGAGGCGACGAAGATCGGCGCGCTCAATTTCCTGGAAAAGCCCATCGCGCTGCAGAAGCTGCTGAAGGCGGTCGAGCAAGGGCTCGCGCATGGCACCGCCGCGCCGGCCGTGACCGCTACGCTCAAGCCGGCGATGAACGCGGGCGCGTCGGGCGTGCCGATCGCGGCTGCGCTGCCGACCGCTTCCGCGCTGAACGCATCGGCCGGCGATGCGGGCGCGGGCGGCGCGGCGTCGGGCCACGCGGGACAGACGGCATCGATTTCGTTCGACATCCCGCTGCGCGATGCCCGCGATGCCTTCGAGCGCGCGTACTTCGAGTATCACCTTGCGCGCGAGAACGGCAGCATGACGCGCGTCGCGGAGAAGACGGGGCTGGAACGCACGCACCTGTATCGCAAGCTCAAGCAGTTGGGTGTCGACCTCGGGAAGAACAAGAACGAGGTTTAAGGCGTGCGTGGACGCCAGTTTCGACGAAAGCGAGAAAATTGCGGAAAAAGGCTTGAGCGTCAGGCATCCGTCTGATATAGTTTCACCTCTTCGTTGGCCCGGTAGCTCAGTTGGTAGAGCAGCGGATTGAAAATCCGCGTGTCGATGGTTCGATTCCGTCCCAGGCCACCAGAATGCAAGAAGCCCGAGAGTTAATCGCTCTCGGGCTTTTTCATTTGCGGGCGTGCATCCGTGTTCGTTGGCTGGGCGCACGGGCGTCTGCATGGCCCGTCCGCAGCTCGGCGAACAACGTGCCGACATGCTAAAATTCGCGCCGAATTAAGGACTTGCCTCGTCCTCGGACCGCAAGTCCTTTTCTTTTCGATGCTCCGAATCGCGCCCGAACAACGCGCAAACGGGCGGCCAATCTTCCGCCGATCCGCTATCGGAGTCATAAAGGGCGCGCGCGTTCGAAAAAAGCCGGCCGGCCTATACTGGACTTTCACATCGCCAACGCCGGTCGTTGCGCTCGCGCGGCGCGTGACGCCCATCTCATACACGGAGTTTTCACGGTGACTCGGATAGACGCGAAGGACAGCGCCCTCGTGCTGTTTTCCGGCGGCCAGGACTCGGCCACGTGCCTCGCATGGGCGCTCGAACGCTATCAGACCGTCGAGACGCTGGGCTTCGATTACGGCCAGCGTCATCGCGTCGAACTGGAATGCCGCAGCGGCTTCCGAACCGAAGTCGCGCGCCAGTTTCCGCAATGGGCGTCGCGGCTCGGCGACGATCACATGATCGACCTGTCCGTGCTCGGCGCGATCAGCGACACCGCGATGACCCGCGAAATCGAAATCCAGTCGACGGCGAACGGCCTGCCGAACACGTTCGTGCCGGGCCGCAATCTGCTGTTCATGACGATCGCGGCGGCCGTGGCGTATCGGCGCGGGTTGAAGGTGCTTGTCGGCGGCATGTGCGAGACGGATTTCTCCGGCTATCCGGATTGCCGCGACGACACGATGAAAGCGCTGCAAGTCGCGCTGAATCTCGGCATGGAAACGCGCTATGCGCTCGAAACGCCGCTTATGTGGCTCGATAAGGCCGATACATGGCGTCTCGCGGAAACGCTGGGCGGCGAGGCGCTCGTCGAACTGATTCGCGTCGAGACGCATACCTGCTATGTCGGCGAGCGCGCCGAACTGCACGAATGGGGCTACGGCTGCGGCCAGTGCCCGGCATGCAAACTGCGCAAGCGTGGATACGAGGCGTATCGCGCGGGCGAGCAAGTCATCACCGAACCGGTTTAAGCAGTCATGACGTACGCGGTAAAGGAAATCTTCTACACGCTGCAGGGCGAAGGCGCGAATGCGGGCCGCCCGGCAGTCTTTTGCCGCTTTGCCGGCTGCAACCTCTGGTCCGGACGCGAAGAGGATCGCGCGGACGCGGTCTGCCGCTTCTGCGATACCGATTTCGTCGGCACCGATGGCGAGAACGGCGGCAAGTATCGGACGCCGGCGGAACTCGTCGCGAAGATCGCATCGCTCTGGCCGGAAGGGCAGGCGCACAAGTTCGTCGTCTGTACGGGCGGCGAGCCGATGCTGCAGATCGATCAGCCGTTCGTGGACGCGCTGCACGAGGCCGGCTTCGAAATGGCGATCGAAACCAACGGTTCGATGCCGGTGCTCGACAGCATCGACTGGATCTGCGTGAGCCCGAAGGCGGACGCGCCGCTGGTCGTCACGAAGGGCAACGAACTGAAAGTGGTCGTGCCGCAGGACAACCAGCGCTTGGCCGACTACGAGAAGCTCGACTTCGAATATTTTCTCGTGCAGCCGATGGACGGCCCGTCCCGCGATATCAACACGAAGCTCGCGGTCGACTGGTGCAAGCGGCATCCGAAGTGGCGCCTGTCGATGCAGACGCACAAATATCTGAATATCCCCTGAAAGACGATCGAGCCGACGTGCAGACGATTACCCGAAAACTCGAATTCGATGCGGGCCACCGCATCCCTGATCACCGCAGCCAGTGCCGCAACCTGCACGGGCATCGTTACGTGCTCGAGATTACCCTGCAAGGCGACCTCGTCGATGTGGAAGGCGCGCCGGATCGCGGCATGGTGATGGACTTCGCCGACGTCAAATCCCTGGCGATGGAGCATCTCGTCAACAAGTGGGATCACGCGTTCATCGTCTATGAAGGCGACGCGAAGGTGCGCGAATTCCTGCAGTCGCTTGCCGATCACAAGACCGTCGTCTTCGACCGCATCCCGACCGTCGAAAACATGGCGGCCGTCGCGTTCCGCATTCTTGCCGACGTGTACGACGCGCATTACGGCGTCAATCTCAAGCTCAAGCGCCTGCGCCTCTACGAGACGCCGAATTGCTGGGCGGACGTCGAACGCGAGTAAGCACGCGAACACGGTATGATCGCCCGGTGAGTCGCCCTCGCAGGCGACCGCATCCTCCTGCATCCGGCCCACGCCGGTCGACAAGAAATGGAGCGCGAGCATGCCGTCATCTCTTCAGTCGTCCCTCGCATCGCGCGCACGCGCCTCACACGGAGCCGCGCGATGAGCACCTTCACCAATCCCCTCAAGCAGCGCCTGAGCGAACCCGGTCCCTTGTTCGGACTGTGGCTGTCGCTATGCAGCGCCGATGCCGCCGAAGCGCTCGCGCACGCGGGCTACGACTGGCTGTGCATCGACATGGAGCATTCCCCGAACGATAGCCGCGATGTCGTCGAGCAACTCCGCGCGATCGCGGCGGCGCACCTGCCGACCGAACCGATCGTGCGCGTGCCGTTCGCCGAGGGCTGGCTCGTCAAGCGCGTGCTGGATGCAGGCGCGCGCACGCTGATGTTCCCGAACGTCCAATCGGCCGACGATGCCGCGCGTGTCGTGCGGCTCACGCAATACCCGACCGAAGCGCAACTCGATGGACTGCGCGGCGTCGCGGGCGCGGTCCGTGCGGCGGCATACGGTATGCGGCGCGACTACGTGGCGGGCGCGAACGCGCAGGTGGCGACGATCGTGCAGATCGAATCGGTGGCGGCGCTGGAAGCCGTCGATGAAATCGCCGCAACGCCGGGCGTCGATTGCCTGTTCATCGGCCCGGCGGATCTGGCCGCGAGTCTCGGGCATCTCGGCGACGCCAAACATCCGGACGTGCACGCGGCCATCGAAAGAATCGCGGATGCGGCGAAGCGCGCGGGTATCGCCAGCGGCATCTTTGCGCTGGATGTCGCGAGCGCGCGGCAATACGCGCAGGCGGGGATCAAGCTCGTGTCGATCGCAGCCGATGTCATGTGGCTGCTGAAGGCGACGCGGCAGGCGTTGCAGGAGGCAAGAGCATGAAACGCGCATGGCGTGGCGGCGTGGCGGCGGCATCGGCTGCGCTGTGTCTAGTTTGCGGCGGCGCGCACGCACAAGGCGCGCCGAAGACGCCCGACCTGGCGACGCAGAACGCCGTCGCCGATTACAACGCGGGGAATTTCGTCGCGGCGCGCTCGGAGTTTCGCCGCGCGGCGGAGAAGGGCAGCCGCCTCGCGGAATTCAATTACGCGATGATGCTGCTGAACGGCGAAGGCGGCCCCGCCGATGTCGACGAAGGCAAGAAGTGGCTGCGTCGCGCGGCGGACGCCAACATGACGCACGCGCAGTACGTGTACGGCAAGATGTATGACGACGGCGAGTTCGTCGAGAAAGACCCGGCGGAGGCGCATCGGTGGTTTCTTCGCGCGGCCAGTCAGGGCCACGTTCAGGCGGAACTCGCGCTGGCGAATCAGTTTCTCGATGGACGCGGCACCGCGCGCGACAACACGCAGGCGTTCGCCTGGTACAAGAAGGCCGCGCAGGGCGGCGACATGACCGCGCAGTACGTCGCGGGATCGTTTTACGAGCGCGGAGGCGACGGCGTCGAACGCAATCTCAACGTCGCCCGTGCGTACTACGCGGCGGCGGCCGCTCAGGGCGATCCGGCGGCGAAGCTGAAGTATCAGCAATTGAGCGCGGAACTCGAGCGGCAGAAGCCTCAATAAGCGGCTCTCTGGCGGATGCGCTCAGCCCTGCATCAACCGCTTCTGCCGCGCGACGCTCATGATGAGTCCGACCGCGACGCCGAGCGTCGTCAGCGCGGTGCCGCCGTAGCTCATGAATGGCAGCGGCACGCCCACGACCGGCAGAATTCCGCTCACCATGCCGATGTTGACGAACGCGTAGGTAAAGAACGCGAGCGTGAGCGATCCGGCCAGTAATCGCCCGAAGAAGGTTGCGCCGTTCGCCGCGATGAACAGCCCGCGCGCGATCAGCGCCATATAAAGGAAGAGCAGCACCAGCCCGCCCGCGAGCCCGAATTCTTCCGAAAACACTGCGAAGATGAAGTCCGTGTGCTTCTCCGGGATGAATTCGAGGTGCGCCTGTGTGCCCTTCAGCCAGCCTTTGCCGAGCGTGCCGCCCGAGCCGATGGCGATGACCGCCTGAATGGTGTGGAAGCCTTTGCCGAGCGGATCGGACGTCGGATCGAGCAGCGTGCAGACGCGATGCTTCTGGTAATCGTGCATCATCGGCCAGTTGACTGCCGGCTGGCAGATGCGGTCCTGGAACACCGCGATGCTCGCCACCACGATCACCGCCGCCGCCAGCACGGGCACGATCAGCTTGAAACTCAGACCGGCGAAGTAGATGACGAACACGCCCGCCGCGAATACGAGCACCGCCGTGCCGAGGTCCGGCTGCTTGGCGATCAGGCCGACCGGCAGCATCAGAATCAAGAACCCGACGATGAAATCCCACCAGCGGATGTTGCCCTCGCGCCGCTGGTAGTACCACGCGAGCATCAGCGGCATCGCGATCTTCATGATTTCGGACGGCTGGATCACGACGCCGACGTTCAGCCAGCGTTTCGCGCCCTTGCGCGTCAGCCCGAACGCCGCGACCGCCACCAGCAGCGCGACGCCCACGGTATAGAGCGGCACGGCGAAGCGCATCAGCGTGGGCGGCGGGATATTCGCGAGCACCCACATCAGGCCGAAGGTCAGCATGATGTTGCGCAGTTGGTCTTCCACGCGCCCCGGCATGTCGAGACTCGCGCTGTACAGCGTGACGATACCGACGCACAGCAGCAGAAAAACGATCAGCGCGAGCGGACGATCGAAGCCCGCGAACATGCGCTTCGCGCGCTCGATCCACGCGTGCTTGTCGAATTGCATATGCATTTGCATGCCGGTTTCCTTTATTCGTCGATGCCGCCGGTCGGCACGAAAGTGCGAACGCCGTCGTTTCCGGGACCGCGCGTCATCGTCGGAGCCGGCTCGGCCGGTGCGTTCTTTTGTCCGCGCTTGCGGGCGGGGGCCGGCGTCGGTGACGACGCGGGCAGCGCAGCCGACGGCGCCGAGGCCGCTTTCGGCTTCGCCGCGGACGGCGATGACGCCGGAACGGGCGGCGCCGACGCCGCCTTCGCGACGGCCGGATCGGAAGCCGCCGACGGCGAAAACGCCGGCGAACGATTCGCAACCGATGCCGGCAACGCCGCCGCAGCCGGCGATTGCACGCCGCCGATCACGGGCACGCCCGCGTCTTCCGTCGCGGATGCCGCGGCGGCCACGGCGGCCGCTTCGGCGCCGGCCTTCATGCGGTCGATCAGGTAATAGTCGAGAACTTTTCGCGCGATGGGACCGGCGGATTCCGCGCCCCAGCCGCCGTTTTCGACGATCAGCGCGACCGCGATCTTCGGCTGCTCGGCCGGTGCGAACGCGATGAAGAGCGCGTGGTCGCGCAGGTGTTCGGCGGTGGCGTGTCCCTTGTAGTTCGCGCCCTGCAGCGAATAGACCTGTGCGGTGCCGGTCTTGCCCGCCGCCAGATAAGGCGCGCCGGCGAACACCTTCGCTGCCGTGCCGTTGGTGATCACGCCTTCCATTGCGCGCTTGATGAAGTCGACATCCTGCTGGCGCACCGGAATCTTGTCGCTGGGATCGCGCACCACCGTGCGTTCCGCCTTGGTGATGGGGTTCTCGATATCGCGCACCAGGTGCGGTTTCATCACGACGCCGTTATTCGCGAGCGTCGCCGTGGCGTGCGCGAGTTGCAGGATGGTGAACGAGTTGTAGCCCTGGCCGATGCCGAGACTGATCGTTTCGCCTTCGTACCAGCGCTGCTGCTCCGGCTTCCGATACGCCTTGCGCTTCCATTCCGTCGACGGCAGGATGCCGCGCGCCTCGCCCGCGATATCGATGCCGGTGATCTGCCCGAAGCCCCACGGTTTCATGAAGCCGGCCATTGCGTTCACGCCGAGATCGCGCGCGAGCATGTAGAAGTACGTGTCGTTCGACACGACGATCGCGCGGTTCATGTCCACCCAGCCCTGGCCCGAACGCACGTCGTTGCGGAACGTGTGGCCGCCGAACGTGAAGTAGCCCGGATCCTGGAAGCCCCAGCCCGGCGTCCGCTTGTGAAGCGTCAGTGCCGCGAGCGCCATGAACGGCTTATAGGTCGAGCCGGGCGGATACGTGCCGTGCAACGGACGATTCAACAGCGGATGATCCGGCGAATTGTTGAGCGCGTCCCAGGTCTGCTGATCGATGCCGTCGACGAAAGAATTCGGATCGAAGCTCGGCGCGGACACGAACGCGAGCACGTCGCCCGTCGACGGCTCGATCGCGACGAGCGCGCCGCGCTTGCCCGCGAACGCCTGCTCCGCCACCTGCTGCAAGCCGATATCGAGCGACAGCACGAGGTTGTTGCCGGGTGTCGCCTGCGTGCGCGACATGGTGCGCACGGGACGCCCGCCCGCCGTGACTTCGACTTCCTCGAAACCGGTCAGGCCGTGCAGCTCCGTCTCGTAACTCTGCTCGACGCCGATCTTGCCGACGTAATCCGTGCCCTTGTAGTTGTCCGCGTTGAGACGCGGATCGTAATGATCAGAGGCGGCGTCGTTGGCGTCGCTCGCATCGTCGATGCGCTCCTGATCGCGCTGGGAAATGCGGCCGATGTAGCCGATCACATGCGCCGCGGTCGTCCCGAGCGGATATTGGCGGAACAAACGCGCGCGGACTTCGACGCCCGGAAAGCGGAAGCGTTGCGCGGTGAACCTGGCGACTTCCTCGTCGGTCAGGCGCGTGCGGATCGGCAGGCTTTCGAAATTCTTCGAGTCTTCCAGCAGCTTCTTGAAACGCCGGCGGTCGCGCGCATCGACGGCAATGACTTGCGAGATGTTGTCGATGACTTCGTCGAGCGTGCCGTTGATCTTCGACGGCGTGATTTCGAGCGTGTACGCGGAATAGTTCTTCGCGAGCACGATGCCGTTGCGATCGGTAATGATGCCGCGGTTCGGCACGATCGGCGCAACGGAGATGCGGTTTTCGTTTGCCTGCAGCGAGTACTTGCTGAAGTGCCAGACCTGCAGATAGAGGAAGCGCAGGCCGATCAGCCCGAAGCAGACGAACACGAACAGTCCCGCCGCCGCGACGCGCAGGCGGAACTTCGACAACTGTTGCTCGGTGTTCTTGATTTCGGTCATGCAGGTTTCGCGAGGTTTTCGCGATGTATCGCGATTCAAGTGTAGTCCGCGCGCGAGCGTTCAGGCGACGCTCGACGCGCGGCAGCGCTCAGATAGGGCGCGTGTCGTCGGGATCGGCTGCGCGCCGTTGCGGCATCAGCAGCAGGAAACTCGCGATCGGCCAAAGCAGCGCTTCGACGAATCCGTTGATGAGATAGCTCCAGCCGGGAAACGCGGCGCCCGTCATCAGGCGGATCACGAATGGCACGAGATGCGCGCCGACGAGCAGCGGCGCGACGACGAGCATCTGCACGGGCAGCGACATCCACAAGACGCGCCGGTGAATGGTGATCGCACCGTAGGACAGCAGCGTGTACGCCAGCGCATGCTCGCCGAGGAGATTGGCGCTGTGGACGTCCATCAGGATGCCGAGCAGGAACGCGATGCCCATGCCGACCTTGCGCGGCTGCTGGACGTTCCAGAACAGCAGCACCAGCGCGACGAAGTCAGGAACGCCGACGAGACGGCCCCAGGGCACGAGGTTCAGCAGGAACGCGGCCGCGAGGCTGAACGTGATGAAGTACGGATTGACCGGCTGAAGGATGTATTGCGGGCGATTCATCGCGCGGCTCCCGATGAAGCGGGCTTCGGCGCGTGCGCCCTTCCGCTGTGTTTCGGCGCTGCCGCACTGGATGCCGGCTTGGGCGTGGCGGGCGCTGCGGCCGCTGCTGCGGCCGACGACCCGCTTGCCGCAGCCGCCGGCGCGGCGGAAGCCGCCGCCGATGCACCGCTGGCTCCCGCTGCCGCAGCCGCCTTCGATGTCGACTTCTTCTTGCCCTTGTTTTCCTTCGCTTCTTTGGCAGCCGCCGCGGCTTCGACTTCCACCGGATTCGGCGGCACGTTCAGGTTGTAATGCAGCACGAGCAACTGGCGCGCGCCGCGCACCGCCGCGACCGGCACGCAAACCACGCGTGCGAATGCGGTATCCGCCTGCTTGTCGACGCGCAAGACCTTGGCCACCGCGAGCCCCGGCGGATAAACGCCGTCGAGTCCGCTCGTCACGAGTTGATCGCCGACTTGCACGTCCGCGCTGATCGGCACGAAACGAAGATCGAGCGTGTCGCCCTTCGGCGTGCCGTAGATGACGCTGCGCAACCCCGTGCGCGCGATCTGCACGGGAACGGCCTGGTCCTTGTCGGTAAGAAGCGAGACTTCCGATTGCAGCGGAAAGACGCGCGTGACCTGGCCGATGACGCCTTCTTCATCGACGACCGGTGCGCCATCCTGGATGCCATGCTGCGAGCCTTTGCCGATCACGACCTTCTGCGTGAAAGGATCGCGTGTGTCGTACTGGATTTCGGCGGGGGTGGTTTGCGTCGTCGCGCGGTTCTGCAGATTCAGCAGCGCCCGAAGATGCGCGTTCTCGATCGTCAGTTGCGCGGCGTCGCCGGCTTTGACGGACAGTTCGAGATTCTTGTCCGCGAGCTTGCGGTTCTCGCTGCGCAGGTTAGCGCTGGTCACGGCGAGATCGGCCGCGCCCATGAAGATGTCGCGTGGCACGAGCGCCGCTCGCTGCAGCGGATAAAGCCCGGCGCCGAGCATCCCGCGCACGATCTCGAGCGTACTGAAGCGCGCGTCGGAGACGAGCAGCGCAATGGCCAGCACCACGAAGAAGATCAGGCGCGCGAGCGCGGAAGGGCCTTGCTTGAAAAGTGGCGGCGGACTGTATTCCATGGTCGGCGCCGAGGGCGTGAGCGGGTGGATCGATGCTGCAGGCTTTGCCGCTAGAGGCGGGACCTGCCCTGCGCTAATTTTCGACAACGGCCCGGGCGATTGCCGGGCCGTGCGCGCGTTGCGTTACGCGGATGTTGTGAGTGTCGTCTCAGCGTCGCGTGGATTCAAGGACGCTGAAGGCCGACATCACTCGTAGGAGAAGATGCTGCCCAGCTTGTCCATGCGTTCGAGGGCCATGCCCGAGCCGCGCACGACGCACGTCAGCGGGTCTTCGGCGACGAGCACCGGCAGGCCGGTTTCTTCCGCGAGCAGGCGGTCGAGGTCGCGCAGGAGTGCGCCGCCGCCAGTCAGCATCATGCCGCGTTCCGCGATGTCCGCACCGAGTTCCGGCGGCGTCTGTTCCAGCGCGATCTTCACCGACGACACGATTTGATTCAGCGGGTCAGTCAGTGCTTCGAGGATTTCGTTGCTCGAAATAGTGAAGCTGCGCGGAATGCCTTCGGACAGATTACGGCCCTTGACTTCCATTTCCTTCACTTCGGAGCCGGGGAACGCCGAGCCGATTTCCTTCTTGATGGCTTCAGCCGTTTGCTCGCCAATCAGCATGCCGTAATTGCGGCGGATGTAATTGACGATGGCTTCGTCGAACTTGTCGCCGCCGACGCGCACCGAACCCTTGTACACGATGCCGCCCAGCGAGATGACGCCGACTTCCGTCGTGCCGCCGCCGATGTCGACGACCATCGAGCCGGTTGCTTCCGAAACCGGCAGGCCTGCGCCGATCGCAGCGGCCATCGGTTCTTCGATCAGATACACCTGCGATGCGCCCGCGCCGTGTGCCGCTTCCTTGATGGCGCGGCGCTCGACTTGCGTGGAGCCGCACGGCACGCAGATGATGATGCGCGGTGACGGCGAGAACATGCGGGATTCGTGTGCAGTCTTGATGAACTGCTTGATCATCTGCTCGGTGACGGTGAAGTCGGCGATGACGCCGTCTTTCATCGGGCGGATGGCTTCGATGTTGCCCGGCACCTTGCCGAGCATCTGCTTTGCTTCCTTGCCGACAGCCTGAATGGTCTTCTTGCCGTTCGGGCCGCCTTCCTGGCGGATGGAGACGACTGACGGCTCGTCGAGGACGATTCCTTTGCCGCGCATGTAGATCAGCGTGTTGGCGGTTCCGAGGTCAATCGCCAGGTCGTTGGAAAAATAGCTGCGCAAAAAGCCGAACATTCAAAAATCCTGTCTCGCTGGGTAGCCGTGCCTCGTTAAGAGCGCCGGGGACGGCAGCGGAAAAAATAACGGTTTGCGGGGACGGCGATAAGGCCCGCCGTGAATGCAAATCCGAGCAGAAATCTACCGCGGAGTTGAACGTGCCACGCAAACGTTTCTCGCAAAGCATCGAAGCAAGGAGAAAGCCGCTGACAGGTCGATCCGGATGTGAGTCGAACGTGTAATGATACCTTATAATTTGGGGGTTTCTATAGGAAAAGGACGGCACTTTTTGCCATCCTCGGCCCCGCTTCGACGGCTTTCCGCCCAGATCGTAACTGTCTGTTGCAGCGAACGTTTTTGGCGTGTGAGTTGTTCATGTTTTTCTCCGGTGATCCCATGTCTTTGACCCTGACCGACGTAAAACGCATCGCCCATCTGGCGCGGCTCGAATTGCCCGACGACGAGGCCGAACCGACGCTTGCTCGGCTCAACGATTTCTTCGGACTGGTCGAACAGATGCAGGCTGTGGATACCGCCGGCATCGAGCCGCTCGCGCATCCCATCGACGCGATCGAGG
Organism: Caballeronia sp. LZ016; assembly: GCF_031450805.1. Classification (NCBI taxonomy): domain Bacteria; kingdom Pseudomonadati; phylum Pseudomonadota; class Betaproteobacteria; order Burkholderiales; family Burkholderiaceae; genus Caballeronia; species Caballeronia sp. LZ016. The sequence goes on along the minus strand of NZ_JARTVY010000001.1, from coordinate 746,851 downwards.
ACGTCGCGCTGCGACTGCGTGACGACGCAGTCTCAGAGCCGGTCGAACGCGAAGAGTTCCAGCGTTCGGCGCCCGCCGTGCAGGACGGCCTGTATCTGGTGCCGAAGGTGATCGAATAAGCATCGCTCGGACGCGCGTCGAAACATCGATATTGCGCGCGGCGTGACGCCGCCGCGTACATCAGGGAACTGCAATGCATCAGAAAAGCTTGACCGAACTGCGCGCCGCGCTCGACTCGAAGGAAATCTCCGCCGTCGAGCTGGCCCAGTCGTATCTGCAACGCATCGAGGCCGCGAAGGACCTCAACGCGTTCATCGGCGTCGATCGCGAGCTGACGTTCGAGCAGGCGCGCGCCGCCGACGCGCTCATCGCGCAAGGAGGCGCGGGCGCGCTGACCGGCCTGCCCATCGCGCACAAGGACGTGTTCGTCACGCGCGGCTGGTCGTCGACGGCGGGCTCCCACATGCTGGAGAACTACGCGAGCCCGTTCGATGCGACCGTCGTCGAGCGCCTGAAGCGCGCCGGCATGGTGTGCCTCGGCAAGACGAACATGGACGAGTTCGCAATGGGCTCGTCCAATGAGAACTCATACTTCGGCCCGGTCAAGAACCCGTGGGATGCCAGCGCGGTGCCTGGCGGTTCATCGGGCGGCTCGGCGGCGGCGGTGGCCGCGCGTCTCGCGCCGGCCGCGACAGGCACGGACACGGGCGGCTCCATTCGCCAGCCGGCGTCGTTCACCGGCATCACCGGCATCAAGCCGACGTATGGCCGCGTGTCGCGCTACGGGATGATCGCGTTTGCATCGTCGCTGGATCAGGGCGGCCCGATGGCGCAAACCGCAGCCGACTGCGCGCTGCTTCTCAACGCGATGGCCGGCTTCGACGAGCGCGACTCCACGAGCCTGCAGCGCGAGAACGAGGATTACACGCGCCATCTCGGCGCAACGTGGAGTGGCGACGACGCTGCGAAGCCGCTCGCCGGCCTGCGCATCGGCCTGCCGAAGGAGTACTTCGGCGCGGGCCTCGCCGACGACGTGCGCGCCTCCATCGAAGCCGCGCTGAAAGCCTACGAAACGCTCGGCGCGACGCTCGTGGATGTATCGCTGCCAAAGACCGAGCTTTCGATTCCGGTGTACTACATCATTGCGCCTGCTGAAGCATCGTCGAATTTGTCGCGCTTCGACGGCGTGCGCTACGGTCATCGCGCCGCGCACTACACCGATCTGCTCGACATGTACAAGAAGTCGCGCGCCGAAGGCTTCGGGCCGGAAGTGAAGCGCCGGATTCTCGTCGGCACTTACGTGCTCTCGCATGGCTATTACGATGCGTACTATCTGCAGGCGCAGAAGATTCGCCGCATCATCGCGCGCGACTTTCAGGAAGCGTTCAAGCAGTGCGATGTCATCATGGGGCCGGTCGCGCCGTCGGTGGCCTGGAATCTCGGCGAGAAGACCGACGATCCCGTTCAGATGTATCTCGCCGATATCTACACGCTGTCGGTCAGCCTCGCGGGCCTGCCCGGCATGAGCGTGCCGTGCGGTTTCGGCGCGGGCGCGAACGCGAATCGCCCGGTCGGCTTGCAGATCGTCGGCAACTATTTCAACGAAGCCCGGATGCTCCAGGTCGCCGATGCGTTCCAGCGCGCGACCGACTGGCACCAGAAGGCACCATCGGCATCGGGAGTGTGAACATGCAGTGGGAAGTCGTCATCGGTCTGGAAACGCACGCGCAGTTGTCCACCGTCTCCAAGATTTTTTCCGGCGCGCCGACGCAATTCGGCGCTGCGCCGAATACGCAGGCTTGTCCCGTCGATCTCGCGTTGCCGGGCGTCCTGCCCGTGATGAATCGCGGCGCGGTCGAGCGTGCGATCCGCTTCGGGCTGGCGATCGGCGCGCACATCGCGCCGCGCAGCATCTTCGCGCGCAAGAACTACTTCTATCCTGATCTGCCGAAGGGCTATCAGATCAGCCAGTACGAGATTCCTGTCGTGCAGGGCGGTCAGATTACCATTCAGGTGCCGGCGAACGAAAAGGCCGGCAAGGATGCGTACGAGAAGACCGTCAACCTGACGCGCGCGCACCTCGAAGAGGATGCCGGCAAGTCGCTGCACGAAGACTTCGCGGGCATGACGGGCATCGACCTGAATCGCGCGGGCACGCCGCTGCTCGAGATCGTCACGGAGCCGGAAATGCGCAGCGCGGCGGAAGCGGTCGCCTATGCGAAGGCGCTCCACGGGCTGGTCGTGTGGCTCGGCATCTGCGACGGCAACATGCAGGAAGGCTCGTTCCGCTGCGATGCGAACGTGTCGGTGCGCCCGGTCGGCCAGCAAGAGTTCGGCACGCGTGCGGAGATCAAGAACCTGAACTCGTTCCGCTTTCTGGAAGAGGCGATTCAGTACGAAGTGCGTCGTCAGATCGAGTTGATCGAAGACGGCGGCACTGTGGTGCAGGAAACGCGTCTGTACGATCCGGACAAGCGCGAAACGCGCTCGATGCGCAGCAAGGAAGACGCGCACGATTACCGCTATTTTCCCGATCCCGATCTGATGCCGCTCGTGATCGATTCGGCGTGGGTCGAAAGCGTGAAGGGCGATATGCCCGAGCTGCCCGCGGGCATGCAGAAGCGTTTCGCCGAGAACTATGGTCTGACGCCGTACGACGCGGGCGTCCTGACTTCGTCGAAGGCGATGGCAGCGTACTTCGAGGCCGTCGTCGCGAAGGCGGGCGCGGCGCAGGCGAAGATCGCGGCGAACTGGCTGATGGGCGATGTCTCCGCCCAACTAAACCGTGAGTCGCTGGAGATTGGCGAATCGCCGGTTTCGGCGGCGCAGCTCGCGTTGATTCTGCAGCGCATTGCGGACGGCACCATCTCGAACAAGATCGCGAAGGACATTTTTCAGTCGATCTGGGAAGAGAAGGCAACGGACGAGGGCGCGGCGGACCGCACCATCGAAGCGAAGGGGCTGAAGCAGATTTCGGATACCGGCGCGCTCGAAGCGATCATCGACCAAGTGCTCGCCGCCAATCAGAAGTCCGTGGACGAATTCCGCGCGGGCAAGGAGAAGGCGTTCAACGCGCTGATCGGCCAGGCGATGAAGGCGACCAAGGGGAAGGCGAATCCGCAGCAGGTCAACGAGCTTTTGAAAAAGAAATTATCCTGAGCGTCTGAACGGACATTTACGGGCTGTTGCCGGCAAAGCCTGGCAGCAGCCCGTTTTTATTTGATAAGGCGAAAAGAGACATGGCAAAAACCCCCGAGCTCGACGATTTTCGCGTCCCATTCTTCGACGGCGGCAAGAAGCTCAAGCCATTCGATCTAAGCTCCGTCGATCCCTCTGCGAAGCCGTTTTCCACCGGCGCAAAAGACGATGACCGCGCGCGCCTCGCGGAAATCGGCACGCTGCTCGACGACCTGCAGGAACGCCTGCATGCGCAGCGGCATCGGCGGGTGCTGCTCGTGCTGCAAGGCATGGACACGAGCGGCAAGGACGGCACCGTCCGCGCGGTCTTTCACGACGTCGATCCGCTCGGCCTGCGCATCGTGCCGTTTCGCGCGCCCTCCGAACGCGAGGCCGCGCACGACTTCTTGTGGCGCGTTCACGCGCAAGCACCGATGGCCGGCGAATTCGCGATCTTCAATCGCAGCCACTACGAAGACGTGCTGGTGCCGCGCGTGCTCAAGCAGATCGACGACGACGAGTGCGAGCGACGCTATCGACATATCCGCGATTTCGAAGCGCTGCTCGCAGATACCGGCACGACCATCGTCAAATGTTTCCTGCACATCTCGAAGGACGAACAGCGCGAGCGTCTGCAGGCGCGCATCGACGATCCGACCAAGCACTGGAAGTTCGATGTCTCCGATCTCGAGGCCCGCAAGCTCTGGGACGATTACCGGCATGCGTATGAAGTGGCGCTCGGGTCGACATCGACGGAATACGCGCCGTGGTACATCATCCCCGGCAATTCGAAGACGCATCGAAACTTGATGGTCGCCGAACTGCTTCTGCGCATCATGCAGGGCATGAAGCTGGAATTCCCGCCGGCGAAGGAATCGCTCAAGGGCATCAAGGTCGAATAATCAGGACACCAATAAAAGGAAGCATATGTTTCGCGTCATCACCGCCAATCTGAACGGCATTCGTTCGGCCGCCAAGAAAGGCTTCTTCGACTGGTTCGGCGAACAACAATCCGATGTCGTCTGCGTGCAGGAAATCAAGTGCTCGCAGGACGATCTGACGCCCGAGTTTCTCGCGCCGCACGGCTTTCAAGGCTACTTTCAGCACGCGGTCAAGAAGGGCTATAGCGGCGCGGGCGTCTACACGCGCCATGAGCCTGACGATGTGATCATCGGCTTCGGCAGCGACGAGTTCGATCCCGAAGGACGCTACGTGGAAGCGCGCTTCGGCAAGCTGTCGGTTATTTCGGTGTACGTGCCGTCGGGTTCGAGCGGTGAAGAACGTCAGCAGGCGAAGTATCGTTTCATGGACGAGTTCATGCCGCATCTCGCGGAACTGTCGAAGCAACGCGAAGTGATCGTGTGCGGCGACGTGAACATCGTGCACAAGGAAATCGATATCAAGAACTGGAAGAGCAACCAGAAGAACTCCGGTTGCCTGCCCGAAGAGCGCGAATGGCTCACGAAACTGTTCGACGAAGTCGGGTACGTCGATGTTTTCCGCACGCTCGACACGCGCCCCGAACAGTACACGTGGTGGAGCAATCGCGGCCAGGCGTATGCGAAGAACGTCGGGTGGCGCATCGATTATCAGATCGCGACGAAGGAAGTCGCCGCGACCGCGAAGCGCACTTCCGTGTACCGCGATATCAAGTTCAGCGATCACGCGCCGCTGACGGTCGATTACGACTGGAAGCTCGCGAAGAAGTAAGCGCGGTCAGCGCCCCGTTTTCTTGAACCGCCCCATGCCGGCATAAGCCGGCAGCTGATCGATGTTCTTGCCGATCGCCTTCGCATAGAGCGGCATCATGTCGGGCATGCGTTTGAGCAAGTCCTGCCGGCGATCGGGGCCGTACGGATGCATCCAGATGAAGCCGTTGTCGGCGCGACGCGTGGCCGTATCGACCTTGTTCCACAGCGTGACGGCGGCGCGCGGATCGTAACCTGCGCGCGAGGCGATCTCGCTGCCGATCACATCGGCTTCGGTTTCGTCCGCGGGGGAGTAGCGCATCGCGAGCAACTGATCGCCGATGCCGAGCGGCGTCGAGCCGACGTCCGCGAAGCCGAAAAGCTGCGGCATCGTGCCCGCGGTCAGTTGTGCGGCCTGCTGCCGTCCGAGCCGCTCGCGCGCATGTTCCCGCAGCGCGTGAGCGATCTCGTGGCCGACCATCATGCCGATCTCGTTGTCGTTCAGCCGCATCTTCTCGATCAGTCCGCTATACACGACGATCTTGCCGCCCGGCAGACAGTACATCCGGATCTCGTTCGACCTGACGACGCTCGTTTCCCACTTCCACGCCTTCGAGCGGTCGTTCCACTTCAGCGCGAACGGAACCTCGTGATTCACGATATCGCGCACGCGCTTGACGAGCGGATTGTCGCTCGCGAGCAGCAGCTTGTTGCGCTCCGCCTCGCGAACGATCTGCGCATATTCGTCGGCGGACTGCTGTTCGAGCGTCGCGGGGGGAATCAGATTCCGAAAGAGCGCCGTATTGCCGAAGCGGACCTGGCTGTTCGGCGCGGTGTAGGCGGGCGGCGCGCGATCCTCGTCCTGCGCGCGGGCGGCGAGCGGTGTCAGCGAGGCGACCGACACAAGCGACGCCGCAGCCAGCACGCCGGCCAGCGCACGATTGGCGAAGTTCCGCACCGTCATCGTTTCGTTCTCCAGGGCGCGATCAACGGCAACAGTAACATGCCCGGAATCGACAGCACGACGCACACGAGGAAGTACTCGAACCAGCCCGTCTGCGCGACGATGAACCCGCTCGCCGACGCCGCCACCGTGCGCGGCACCGCGGCAAGGCTCGTGAAGAGCGCGAACTGTGTCGCGGTGTAGCGCGGGTCCGTTGTGCTCGCGATGTACGCGGTGAACGTCGCGAGCGTCAGGCCCGTCGCGAACGTCTCGAAGCCGTACAGCACGCCGAGCGCGAGCGGCGACGGCCCGATCTTCGCGAGCCAGGCGAATCCGATGGTCGCGACGATCTGCAGCACGCCGAAAATCCACAGTCCGCGCGCGATGCCGATCTTCACGAGAAACACGCCGCCGATGATTCCACCCGCGATGCTCGTCCAGAACGCGACTGTCTTCGCAATCACGCCGATCTGCGGCATCGTGAAACCGATATCGAGGAAGAACTTCGTGGCGAGCGCCGTCGCCATCGTGTCGCCGAGCTTGTAGAGGAAGATGAAGCCGAGCACGAGCAGCGCGGTGCGCCAGCCGTCGCGCGTCACGAATTCATGGAACGGCTCGATGATCGCGTCGCGCAGGTTCTTCGGCGGCGCGCCGTGGATTTCCGGTTCCCTGATGCAAAGCGTCATGACGATGCCGGGCAGCATGAACAGCGCGGTCACGACGAAAACGGTTTTCCACGGCAGGAAACCGGCGAGAATCAGCGCGAGCGATCCCGGCACCAGGCCCGCCACCTTGTACGCGTTGACGTGAACCGCGTTGCCGAGACCTTGCTCGGTATCGGCGAGCAATTCGCGCCGGTATGCGTCGATGACGATATCCTGACTCGCGCTGAAGATCGCCAGCAACAGGGCGATGCCCGCGACGGTCCAGAGATTCTGCGCAGGCGAAAAGAAGCCGAACGCGCCGATGGCGAGCGCCACGAGCACTTGCGTGAGCAGCATCCAGCCGCGCCGCCGGCCCGGCTGCCAGAACGGCAGGTGCGGAACGTAGCGGTCCATCAGCGGCGCCCACACGAACTTCCACGTATAGGGAAGCCCGATCAGCGCGAACAGGCCGATCTGCTTGACGTTGATGTGCTCGGTCGTGAGCCACGCCTGAATCAGATTGACGAGCGTGAAAAGCGGCAGACCGGAGGTGAAACCGAGAACGATGCAGATCAGAATGCGCTTGTTCAGGAACGCGTGCCAATCGGGATCATCTTCGTGAGCAGTAAGAGCGGGCGCCTCGTGTGGCGTGTCGGGCATGTCGATGATGAAAAAGCGTTGTCGATGCGATGAAGCCGGGACGAATCACCGGCGCTTCACGCGATAGACCGCAAGACTACCACGCCAGTTCGCGCCCCAACGGACGGTTTGCCCGCCATGCAGCACCACCCGGTCCAGGATCTCGATGCCTACTTCGGGCGCGAGCGCCTCGAAATCCTTGATGGTCAGCACGCGCACGTTGGGCGTGTTATGCCATTGATAAGGCAGCGATTTCGACACCGGCATGCGCCCCTGAATGACCGCCAGCCGATGCGGCCAGTAGCCGAAGTTCGGAAACGAAACGATGCACTCACGCCCGACGCGCACCGTTTCGCGCAGGATCGCGGCGGTCTGGTGGATCGTCTGCAGCGTCTGCGAGAGGATCGCGAAGTCGAAGCTGTCGTCTTCGAAGAGACGCAGGCCGTCCTCGAGATTCTGCTGAATCACGTTCACGCCTTTCTGCGCACATGCAAGCACGCCGGCGTCGTTGATTTCGATGCCGTAGCCGTTCACTTCGAGCTCTTCGCCGAGCAGCGAGAGCAGCGAGCCGTCGCCGCAGCCGAGATCGAGCACCGTCGCGCGCGGCTCCACCCAGCGCGCGATCGCGCGAAAGTCCGAGCGCAGCGCAAGGGAATCGAGAGTGTTCTGGTTCATGCGCCGACCTCCGTGGCGATACGTTCGTAGTAGGCGCGCATCAGGTTGTGATAGCGCGCGTCGTCGAGCAGGAAGGCGTCGTGGCCGTGCGGCGCGTCGATCTCCGCGTAACTCACCGTGCGCTTGTTGTCGAGCAGCGCCTTCACGATTTCGCGCGAGCGCGCGGGCGCGAAACGCCAGTCGGTGGTGAAGCTCGCGATCAGATACTTCGCCTTGGTGCTGGCGAGCGTTCTGGTCAGATCGCCGTCGTGGGACTTCGCGGGATCGAAGTAATCGAGTGCGCGGGTAATGAGCAGATACGTGTTGGCATCGAAGTATTCGGCGAACTTGTCGGCCTGATAGCGCAGATACGACTCCACTTCGAACTCCACGTCGAAGTTGAAGTTGTACGCATCGAGCGCGCCTTCGGCACGGCGCAGCGCGCGGCCGAACTTGACGGCCATGTCGTCGTCCGACAGATAAGTGATGTGGCCGATCATCCGCGCGACGCGCAAGCCGCGGCGCGGCTTCACGCCATGCGCGTAGTAATCGCCGCCGTGGAAGTCGGGATCGGAGAGGATCGCCGAGCGCGCCGTTTCGTTGAACGCGATGTTCTGCGCGGACAGCTTCGGCGTCGACGCAATCACGATGCAGTGCCCGAGCCGCTCCGGATACATGATGCTCCACGCGAGCGCCTGCATCCCGCCGAGGCTGCCGCCCATGACGGCGGCGAATCGTTCGATGCCGAAGCGGTCCGCCACGCGCGCCTGCGCATGCACCCAGTCTTCGACGGTCACGACGGGAAAGCTCGCGCCGTAGGGCTTGGCCGTCGTGCGATCGATGCTCATCGGACCCGTCGAGCCGAAGCACGAGCCGAAATTGTTCACGCCGATCACGAAGAAGCGATTGGTATCGAGCGGCTTGCCGGGACCGACCATGTTGTCCCACCAGCCGACGTTCTTCGGGTCGTCCGCATAGACGCCCGCGACATGATGCGATGCATTGAGCGCGTGGCACACGAGCACCGCGTTCGAGCGTGCGGCGTTGAGCTCGCCATACGTTTCCACGACGAGTTCATAGTCGCCGAGCGAACTGCCGCTCTGCAGGACGAGCGGCTCTTTGAAGTGCAGGGTTTGGGGACTGACGATGCCGATCGATTCCATTCATTCCGCCTTTGACGAAGCGGCTAAACGGTGTCGGCTGTGCGCGGAGCATGGGCGCGGCTGACGACCTCTTTAGCCGCATTTATAGTGAACCGCCGGGCTTCGGCCCTGGGTTCGCGCGCCCGCAATCGAGTCAGCAAATCGGCGCGTGTTCAATTCAGATTAGCGGTGAAGTATAGCGGAAAACGTAATAAAAGCGGACAAGTCGCCGGTATGCGCGATGCCCCTTCGGACGGCGAAGGACTTGCGCCCGCTTACACCTTCGGATCGGGCCGCCCGAACGCACGACCGCGAAGTCCGAGCGAAAGCGCGCGAACGGACTTTACCGTGCGATCCACATAGTGCGGCCGCCCCGCGCCCGGCAGCCGCACCGACACCGAGCCGCTCGACGTGCGCGCCACCGGCAGATGCCCGACGATCCACACCGTCCGGATGCCGAGCCGACGATAGCGCTTGAGATGCCCGCGCGTATCTTCCACGAGGATCGCATCGGAGAGCCGCACGTGCGCGCGGCGCATCGCCTGGCGAAGCATCGGCGCATCCGGCTTGGCGCGCCATCGGTCGCCTGCGCGCATGTCCTCGATCGCGATCACGCGCTCGAACAGCCTGTCGATGCCCAGTTCCGCGAGCACTGCCCGCGCGTACACGGACGGCCCGTTGGTCAGCACGATCTTTCGTCCGGGCAACGCGTGCAGCATGCGCTTGATGCCGCGTTCGGCGCGCAGCATCGACGGAAGATCGGAGAACGTATGGACCACATGCAGGAAGTCGGCGGGATCGACGCCGTGATGCTTGACGAGCCCGAGCAGCGCCGCGCCGTAACGCACCGTATAGCCGACGCGCAGCCGGTTCGCCTCGTCGATATCCACCCCGACGCGGTCGATGATGTACTGCGTCATCGCGCGATTGATGGCCGGGAAAACCTGATGCGACGCGTGATGCAGCGTGTTGTCGAGGTCGAAGAGCCAGACGGGGCCGCGCGGTTCGACGCGACGGCGGCGCAAAGGGCGTTGCGAATTCATGGCGCTCGAAGAAACGCCCGCGCGGTGGCGGGCGTTGTGACGGGAAGAAGCTCAGTGCGAGCGGATCATGGTGCCGAACGGCTGCTCGGTCAGGATCTCGAGCAGCACCGAATGTTCGATGCGCCCGTCGATGATGTGCACCGAGCGCACGCCGCTCTTCGCGGCATCGAGCGCCGACGAAATCTTCGGCAGCATGCCGCCGGAGATGGTGCCATCGGCGAAGAGGGCGTCGATTTCGCGCGCGGAAAGGTCCGTCAGCAGGTTGCCTTCCTTGTCCATCACGCCGGGGATGTTCGTCATCATGACGAGCTTTTCCGCGTTCAGCACGACGGCCAGCTTGCCCGCGACCAGATCCGCATTGATGTTGTACGACAGGCCGTCTTCGCCGAAGCCGATAGGCGAAATGACGGGAATGAACGCGTCGTCCTGCAGCGCCTTCACGACGGCCGGATTGATCGACTCGACTTCGCCCACTTGCCCGATGTCGATGAACTGGCCGGGGTTGTCGCGGTCCGGCATCATCAGCTTGCGCGCGTGGATAAGGCCGCCGTCCTTGCCCGTCAGCCCGACCGCCTGACCGCCGAAGTGATTGATGAGCGTGACGATGTCCTGCTGCACTTCGCCGCCGAGCACCCATTCGACGACTTCCATCGTCTCTTCGTCGGTGACGCGCATGCCCTGAATGAAGGTGCCCTGCTTGCCGATTTTCTTCAGCGCCTGATCGATCTGCGGGCCGCCGCCGTGGACGATCACCGGATTGATGCCGACCAGTTTCAGCAGGATGACGTCGCGCGCGAAGCCCTGCTTCAGGCGCTCCTCGGTCATTGCATTGCCGCCGTATTTAATCACGACCGTCTTGCCGTGATACTGACGAATATAAGGCAGCGCCTCGGCCAGAATTTCAGCCTTCAGGGTAGGCGCGATCTGCGTGAGGTCGGGAAGGTCGGACATGGCGGCAGTTGAGGCAAAGAGCGTTTAAACACGCCGGATTGTACAGGACTGAGGCAGCGCAACAGGATGGTTTTCCCGCGACGCCGCCGCGTTTTCCGGCTCGGCGGCCGGCGTGCGATCATCGGCGATATTCCTTGTTGTCATCAACACGTCACCACGATGAACATCGAATCCACACGCGGGCAGCGCACGGACGGCGCACCCGTCTGCGCACGTTGCGGCGCGCCGTTCCGATGCGGTTCGCTCGCGGGCGACTCGACCTGCTGGTGCGCCGCGCTTCCCGCGCTGCCGGCGGATCTCCTGCAGCCAGACGAGCCTTGCCTGTGCCGCGCGTGCCTCGTTGCGCTGATCGAAAAGACGCGCGCCGCCGACATCGAATAGCAGAGCGTGTGCCGCGCAAGGTGCGACAAATCGCGCCATCGGCGGTTCCGGGGTGCGCGCAAGCGGGATAATGCCGCATGGAACACGAAACGCCCGGCGGCGCTTGCGCGGCCCGGCACGCAATCGACGGAACATGCACCGCATAACCAATACCGGACGCGTCAACCTGGGCCATCTTTTCTGGCTTCGCTCGCTCGCGATCATCGGCCAGTTGTCGACCATCGCCGTCGTGCAGATCTTCTACGGCGCGAAGCTCCCGCTGCCGGCGATGCTCCTCGTCATCATGCTCGAGATGATCTTCAACGGGCTGACGTGGCTGCGCGTCGCGCGGGCGCGGCCCGAGACGAATCTCGAGCTTTTCGGCCAGATGTGCGTGGACCTCGGCGCGCTTTCCGCGCTGCTCTTTCTCTCCGGCGGCGCGACGAATCCGTTCGTGACGCTTTATCTGCCCTCGCTCGCAATCGCCGCAGCCATTCTTCCCTGGGCGATGATGACCTGCCTCGCGCTCTTCGCCGTCGCCTGTTATGCGCTGCTCAGCTACAACTACGTGCCGCTCAATATCGAGAATCCGGCGAATCTCTTCGATTATTTCCGCACCGGCCTGTGGGTCAATTTCATGGTGAGCGTGGGGCTGATCGGCTGGTTCGTCGCGCGCATGTCGCGCGGACTGCGCCTGCGCGACGCCGCGCTCGCCGATGCCCAGCAACGCCATCTGCGCGATGAACGGGCGGTAGCGCTCGGCGTGCAGGCGGCGACCGTCGCGCATGAGATGGGCACGCCGCTTTCCACTATCGCGATGCTCTCCGAAGAGCTCCGCGATGCCGCCGCGCACGACCGTAACCTCGCGCCGTATTCCGCCGATTTCGAACTGCTCGAGCAGCAGATGGGGCTGTGCACGTCGGCGCTCGCGCGCCTGCGCAGCCGGGCAAGCGGGCCGTCGAGCCGGCAGGCGCTCGACGAATGGCTGAAGAGCTTCGTCGAGCAGTGGCGGCTGCGTCATCCGCAGGTGAAGTTCAGGCAGGTCGGCGATACCCCGGCGGGCGCATCCATCGACGATGCCGTCGCCGTCGGTCAGATTCTCACGATCCTTCTCGACAACGCCGCGCGCGCGAGCAGCGAGTTCGTCTCGCTGCAGACGGTGACCGAAAAGGTAGATCGCGCGCCGTACGTGCGTTTCGAAGTCTGCGATCACGGCGCGGGAATTCCGCCCGCGCTGCGCGCATCGCTGGGCGCGGGGCCGGTCGACAGCACGCAGGGCGGTCATGGCGTCGGACTCTATCTGGCGTTCGAGGCCGCGGCGCGGCTCGACGGGGCGATCGAACTGTTGCCGGGCGAGCCGCGCGGCACCCGCGCCGTCTTGCGATTGCCGGATCGCGGGGCGGTGACGGCGGCGGGCCAGGCCGCGCGGACGGAATCGAGCGGCGCAGTTTGAGCCGCATGCAGGAATCGAAATAGTGAAAGGGACCGCGCGGGCGCGGATATGCCGGTGGCGGTCAACAAGGAGAAACGAAAATGAGCGATACGAACTTTTTGATCATCGATGACGACGAGGTTTTCTCAGGCATCCTGGCGCGCGGTCTCGCACGGCGCGGCTACACCCCGCATCAGGCGCACAATGCCGACGAAGCGGTGAAGCTCGCCAATCAGCACAAGTTCGGCCAGATCACCGTCGACCTTCATCTCGGCAACGATTCCGGCCTGCGCCTCGTCGCGCCGCTGCGCGACCTGCAACCGGACGCGCGCATTCTCGTGCTGACGGGATACGCGAGCATCGCGACGGCGGTTCAGGCGGTGAAGGACGGCGCGGACAATTACCTTGCGAAGCCGGCGAATGTCGAATCGATTCTCGCGGCGCTGCACGAAGAGGCGAGCGAGCAGACGGCGGAGGAAGCAATCGAGAACCCGACGCTGCTGTCCGTCGCGCGGCTGGAATGGGAGCACATCCAGCGCGCGCTCGCGGAAAACAACGGCAACATCTCGGCGACGGCGCGCGCGCTCAACATGCATCGGCGCACCTTGCAGCGGAAGCTGGCGAAGAAGCCGGTGCGACAGTAAAGCCTTGAAGGAAGAGGGGCGTCTTGCGCGACCTGCGGCCGTGATGGAGGCGATGATCGCGCGGACGCGGCCGGGAAGGAGAAACTAAACGAGGCAGAAAAAAAAGAACCGCCCAAGCCGGGGAACGAGGGCGGTAATCGGAGAGTTGCAACGACTTCGTGCATATACATGGGGATACGCACACGGACAGCATACGTGGCGCGCGTCACCCGTTACATACGACTTTTCCTAAAACTAGGACGCTTCCTAATTGATTGCTTCTAGTCAATCAAACGGCGGCGGCAATTCGTTCGAGAGCCGTGCGCTTCGTTCCCCACATCCCACATCCCGCGCTCAAAATTGGCGTCATCTGGTCCATGCGAATGCCGCCTCGCGGGGCGTGCAGCTTGACCGAGAACATTGCGCAAAAGAAGGGCATCGCCTTTCAGCTGCTAGCGCAGCATGCGGACGTCGTAGCGGGCGCGGACTAGTGCCGCCTCGCGTCCGTTGCGGGCGATGGCCGTTCCCTCGCCCGGCGTAGCCCCATGTCGGCGGACGCGGCCAAGAAGCGCGCCGAAGCGTCAAGGGCGCGCGTCGCTAGCGGCGTGGATATTACCTGCCGCGGGCATCGACCAATTCAGCCTTGGCGCGCGCGCTTGTCGAACGCGCCCGGCAGCGCAACGGCGCAGCGGGCCGCGGGTCGCAGGTCGCGATATGGACGCGGGCTGCGCTTACCACACCGAATCGGCCCGCAAAATCCCCGATCATCCCGTAAGCCACACGTAATTTCGCTTCGCTTGCCACTGCCCGACCCACTCCGTACACTCGCGCCTGTTCAAAGATCGCCGAGAAGGAGCGTTGCCATGTCCGATTCATACTTCCCGCGCTGGCCGGTCCAGCCGGATGCGCAAGGCGGCCGCGTCGTCGCGCCCGACGAACGGCTGCACTGGCCGCAAATGATCGCCATGGGCGTGCAGCACGTCGTCGCCATGTTCGGCTCGACCGTGCTCGCGCCGCTGCTCATGGGCTTCGATCCGAATCTGTGCATCTTCATGTCGGGCATCGGCACGCTGCTGTTTTTCGTGCTCGTCGGCGGACGGGTGCCGAGCTATCTGGGCTCGAGCTTCGCGTTCATCGGGCTGGTAATCGCGATCACCGGCTACGGCGGACACGGGCCGAACATGAATATCCCGGTCGCGCTCGGCGGGATCATCGCGTGCGGCGTGGCTTACGCGATCATCGGGCTGATCGTCGCAGCAATCGGCACGAAATGGATCGAAACGCTGATGCCGCCGGTCGTCACCGGTTCGATCGTCTGCGTGATCGGGCTGAATCTCGCGCCCATCGCGGTCAAGGGCGTGAGCGGCAGCAACTTCGATTCGTGGATGGCGCTCGTCACCGTGCTGTGCGTCGGCGGCGTCGCGGTGTTCGCGCGAGGCATGGCGCAGCGGCTGCTGATCCTGATCGGCCTTGCAATCGCGTACGTCATCTATGCGGTGCTGACCAACGGCATGAGCATGGGCAAGCCGATCGACTTCTCGATCGTCTCCAACGCCGCGTGGTTCGGCCTGCCGCATTTCACCGCGCCCGTCTTCAACGCACAGGCGATGACCCTGCTCGCGCCCATCGCGATCATTCTCGTTGCGGAGAATCTCGGCCACATCAAGGCGGTCGGCGCGATGACCGGACGCAGCCTCGACAAGTACATCGGCCGGGCGTTCATCGGCGACGGCCTCGCGACCATCGTGTCGGGCTTCGCGGGCGGCACGGGCGTGACGACGTACGCGGAAAACATCGGCGTGATGGCGGTCACGAAGATCTACTCGACGCTCGTTTTTGTCATCGCGGCGCTGTTCGCCATCGTGCTCGGCTTCTCGCCGAAGTTCGGCGCGGTCATCCAGACCATTCCAGGGCCGGTGCTCGGCGGCGTGTCGATCGTCGTCTTCGGGCTGATTGCGGTGACGGGCGCGCGCATCTGGGTCGTCAACAAGGTGGATTTCTCGGATAACCGCAATCTGATCGTGGCGGCTGTCACGCTCGTGCTCGGCGCAGGCGACTTCACGCTCAGGCTCGGCGGCTTTGCGCTCGGCGGCATCGGGACCGCAACGTTCGGCGCGATCATTTTCTATGCGCTCCTGCGCCGGCGCGGCTCCGGCGTCGTCTGAGTCGTCGCCCTGCCGAAAGCCCGCATCGCGCGGGCTTTCGGCGAATCACCCCGCCATGCCGCGCTTCCGGTTCACGATCGCCGTCTCCGAAAGATCGATCTCCCGCATCAGCTTGTTCAGCGTCTCGTCGTTGATTGCCTGATCGGTTCGCAGCCGCAGCAATTCTGCGCGCTCGGCTCGCAGCGCCGCCATCTTCAGCCGCGTCTCCACGATTTCACTTTTCTTCGCTGCCGCGCGCGGCGCTTCATCGTCGCCGAGCGATGCCAGCCGGCGCCGGTACACGCTCATCACGCGCGCGGTCGTATCGGCGCAACGGGCGGACGCCGCTTCGTCCATTTCTTCGATCAACACGTCATGCGTATCGTCGATGGCGCGGATCGCCGCTTGCGCCGCGCGCAGGCGCGCCATGCGCTCTTCGGCGGCGTGCGGATTGCGCTCGCGCTTCGCCCCGCGCAACATCACCGGCAAGCCGACGACCGCCACCGTCAACGACGCCAGAATCACCGACGACGCGATGAAGATCGCGAGGTCGCGTCCGGCGAGCGGCGCGCCGTTATCGAGCGTGACGGGCAAGGACAGCACGCCCGCGAGCGTCACCGCGCCACGCACGCCGCCGATGGTCGTCATCGCGAGCGTGCGGATGCCGGGCGCGGCGCTTTCGAGGCCCGACTTCGCCGCGCTGCGGCTCGCGAACCAGCGCAGGCAATAGACCCACACGAAGCGCAGCGCGTACAGCGCGATCACCGTTGCAAGCACATAGCCGATCAGCATGCCGACTCGCGCGTTGCCGTCGTGATGCGCCTCCACCAGCGCCTGCCCGATGATGTGCGGCAATTGCAGCCCGAGCAGCAGGAACACCATGCCGTTGAAGACGAACTCGATCATCGTCCAGGTGCTCGTCATGCGCACGCGCACGGCGCTCGGAATGCTGTCGCGCAGGCTCTGGATGTTCATCATCATCCCCGCCGATACCGCCGCCAGAATGCCCGAACAACCCGCGCGCTCGGCGATGACGTACGCGGCGAACGGGATCAGCACGGTGAGGATGACGCCGGCGGCGGGATCGTCTTCGTCGGAAAACTTGAGGATGCGCGCCGGGATTTCGGTGACGGCATAGCTGATCGCCGCGCCGATCACGAGCCCGCCCACTGCGATCACCACGAAGCTCACCGCCGCCTCGCGCAGCGAGAACATGCCGGTGAGCGCGGCCGCGATGGCGAACTTCAGCGCGACGAGACCGGACGCGTCGTTCATCAGCGCTTCGCCTTCGAGGACATGCATCAGGTTTGCCGGAATGCGATTGCGCCCGGCGATGCCCGTCAGCGCGACGGCATCGGTCGGCGAGAGCACGGCGGCGAGCGCGAACGCGACGGGCAGCGGCATCTCCGGAATCATCCAGTGAAGGAAATAGCCCAGCGCGCCGACGGTGATGAACACCAGCCCCAGCGCCAGCATGAGAATCGCGCGGCGCTGCATGTACAGCTCGCGCTTCGGAATGCGCCAGCCGTCCGCGAACAGCAGCGGCGGAATGAACAGCAGCATGAACAGTTCGGGATCGAACGTCACGTGCAGGCCGAAGCCGGGCCACGCGAGCATCGCGCCGATGGCGATCTGAATCAGCGGAAGCGGCAGCTTGATGGGCAGCAGCGACAGGCCGACGCCCGACAGCGCGACGATCATCAGCAGGATGAGAACGGTGAAGACGATTTCCATGCAGGCAATGAGAATGCGGGACGCGCGCGGCGTCCGCGCGATGTCCGTTCGTTTCGGGAGACAGGGTTGACGCAAAAGTTTAGCCGGTCGCGCCTGCGATGACATTTTGCGAGGCGCACCGATGCGGTGCGTCGAAGTGCGGGAATCGCCTGCCGACGGTGCATCGGACGCGCTAAACGCCGACAAATACGAGGGCATCGCGCGCATGGACATTGCTTTATCGACAGCCACGGGACACGAGACTCCCGGCGTTACCACCGAGGGCTGTTCTTATGACAACGGTATCAGGCGGGACCGGCGCGCGACCGGAGCATACGGCATGTGGGAGGGCATCGACATGGTGATCGCCAACCCCGAAAAGACGACGATTTCCCCGCGCAGTTTCGAGCTTGGCGTGATGTCGGGACTCGACCGCTATTCCGTCGAGCACGGCGAGTGGACGCTGTCGAGCGTGTTCCAGCCGGTGTTCAGCCTGTCGCATATGCGGGCGGTCGGTTACGAAGGGCTGTTGCGCGCGCATGATGCGCTCGATCGCCCGGTATCGCCCGTCGATGTCTTCGGGCAGGCGGCGCGCGTCGGGGAAGCGCTGCAGATCGACAGGCTCGCGCAGGCGCTGCATCTGGAGAACTTCAAGATGCTGGGCGCCCAGACCGAATGGCTCTTTCTCAACGTGCATCCCGGTGCGCTGACCGAGCCGTATCACGCGGCGGCGTTGCTCGCGAACCTGAAGCGGCTGCATATCGAGCCGCGACGCGTCGTGCTCGAAGTGCTGGAGCAGAGCGCCGAGGATATCGAAGGTCTCGCGCAGGCGGTGCAGCAGTTCCGCGATCACGGCTTTCTCATCGCGCTCGACGATTTCGGCGCGGGGCATACGAACATCGAACGCATCTGGCAGCTCGATCCGGATATCGTCAAGCTCGATCGCGTGATGCTCGCGCACGCGGGACACAACGTCCATGCGCCGCTGTCCGCGCGCACGGTGAAGCAGCGGCGCAACATGGAGGCGGTGCTGTCGGGCATCGTCTCGCTGCTGCACGAAGCGGGCAAGCTCGTGCTGATCGAAGGCGTCGAGACGGAGCACGAGGCGCAGCTTGCGCTCGCGAGCGGCGCGGACTTCGTGCAGGGCTTCTTCTTCGCGCGGCCGCATCCGGGGCTGGCCGATGGCGCGCACGCAGAAACCATCATCAGCGATCTCACCGAGCGTTATCGATTCCAGACCGAAGCGCGCGAGCGGCGCGTGGCGACGCGGCTTCAGCCCTACGTTCGCGCGTTCGAACGCGCCGCCGAGCGGCTCGCGGCGGGCGAACCGCTCGACGAGGTGTGCTGGAATTTCCTCGCGCTCGATCACGCCGCGCGCTGTTTCCTGCTCGATCAGAACGGGCGGCAGTCGGGCCGCAATGTCGTGCTGCGCGCCGATCGCGCCGCCCATGAAGCGCGCTTCCTTCCGCTCGTCGACGCGCAAGGCGCCAACTGGCTGCGCCGTCCGTACTTTCGCGCGGCGCTCGGCGATCCCGAGCGCGTGCACGTGACGAAGCCGTATCTGTCGATCAACGAAGCGATGCCGTGCGTCACGCTGTCGGTCGAAACGCGTTCGGGCGGCAAGCGCTGCGTCCTGTGCGGCGATATCGACTGGCTGCCCGACGACGACTGATCACTTCGCCACGACCACCGGGATCCCCTTTAGCGACGATGCGCCCTTCATCGTGTCGATGGCGGCGCGCACCGCATCGCCCGTCGCCGCTTCGATGCCGAGACGCGCGGCGATATCGCGCTCGCTGCGCTTGATCATCGCGAGATTGGCGAGCTTCACGTGACCGTAGCCGCGCACGCGTTCGAACAGCGCGGCGAGCGCTTGCACGTCCTTCGCGTTGCGGGCGTCGAGTCGGGCGAGCGCGCGTTGCATCGTGATTTCGTAGTCGTTCGCCAACTGCCGTTCCATGCGGCGTTCCAGCGTCTTGCCGAACGGATCGAGGGCCGTGCCGCGCAGCGCACGCACTTTCGACAGCCCGCGGAACACCGGCCACATCCACTGGCCGAAGGTCTTCTTCTTCGGCACGCCGCCGTGCGACAGAACCGGCGGCGCGAGGTTGAACTTCACCGTGTAGTCGTCGCCCGCCGTGCCTTCGAACTGCGCCGCGAGCGCGGCCCGAAACGCCGGGTCCGCGTGCAGGCGCGCGACTTCGTACTCGTCCTTCACCGCGAGCAGCTTGTAGAACGTGATGGCGATGGCGCGCTTCACCTCGTCATTCGCGGCTGCCTTGTCGAGCAGCGAACGATAACGCTTCACGTACTTCTCGCCGCCATATGCCAGCAGCCGTTCCTCGCGATCGCGAACGAGGTCCGCAAGCGGCATCTGCTCCATCGCGACGCGCTTCGGCTGCGCGGATGCCGCCAGCGCATCGAGCGCGCTCATGTCCGCCGCCGCGAGCCGGCCAATTGCGAACGCCAGCTTGTTCGCCGGCACCGCAACGTTGTTCAGCTCGAGCGCGCGCATCAACGCGCCGTGCGACACGGGCACGAGCCCGAGCTGCCACGCGAAGCCGAGCATCAGAATGTTCGCGCCGATGGTATCGCCGAGAAAGCGCGCCGCGAGCGATTGCGCATCGCAGGTGCGAAGCGCGTCGGCGGCGTTCGGACCGGCGGCGTGGCGCATCTTGTCGATGAGCGCATCGGCATGGAGATTCGCGTCGGGGTTCTGCACGAACGTCGCGTTCGGAATCGCGTGCGTATTCACCACGATCTTCGTGCGATCGTGCCGCACCGTCTGCAACGCTTCCGGGCTCGCGCCGACGACCATATCGCAGGCGAGCAGCAGGTCGGCCTGCTGCGTGTCGATGCGGACCTGGTTCAGAAGCGCATCGGTGGCGGCGAAGCGCACGAACGACAGCACCGATCCGCCTTTCTGCGCGAAGCCCATGAAATCGAGCACGGATGCGCTCTTGCCTTCCAGATGCGCCGCCATGCTGATCAGCGCGCCGACGGTCACGACGCCCGTGCCGCCCACGCCCGTCACCAGAATGTCGTACGGCGCGTGATCGAGATGCGCGTGCGGCATCGGCAGCGCATCGACGCGGCGCGCGAGTTCGGCCGAATCGAACGCATGGCCTTCGGCCTTCTTCAGCTTCGCGCCTTCGAGCGTGACGAAGCTCGGGCAAAAGCCGTTCACGCACGAATAGTCCTTGTTGCACGAGGACTGATCGATGCGGCGCTTTCTTCCAAGCTCCGTCTCGACCGGTTCGACCGAAAGACAATTCGACTGCACGCCGCAGTCGCCGCAGCCTTCGCACACCGCCTCATTAATGAAGAGCCGCTTGTCCGGATCGGGGAACTCGCCTTTCTTGCGGCGGCGGCGCTTTTCGGCGGCGCACGTCTGGTCGTAGATGAGCACGGTCACGCCGGGCGTCTCGCGCAGGCGGCGCTGGACGGCATCGAGTTCGCCGCGATGATGGAACGTCGTGCCGTTCGGAAACCGGTCGTGATGGCCGTCGTACTTCTCGGGTTCGTCGCTGACCACGACGAGCAGCGCAATGCCTTCCGCTTCGACTTGCCGCGCGATCTGCGGCACGGAGATGCTGCCGTCGACCGGCTGGCCGCCCGTCATCGCGACGGCATCGTTATAGAGAATCTTGTACGTGATGTTCGCTTTCGCGGCGACGGCCTGGCGGATCGCGAGAATGCCGGAATGGAAGTAGGTGCCGTCGCCGAGATTCTGGAAGACGTGCGGCGTCTTCGTGAACATCGCGTGCGACGCCCAGTCGACGCCCTCGCCGCCCATCTGAATAAGGCCGGTGGTATCGCGCTCCATCCACGACGCCATGAAGTGGCAGCCGATGCCCGCCTGCGCGACCGATCCTTCCGGCACTTTCGTCGACGTATTGTGCGGGCAGCCCGAGCAGAAATAGGGCGTGCGCTTCACGGCATCGGCGATATTCGAGAGGATTTGCGGCGCGACGAGATCGACCACTTTCTCGCGGCGATCGAGCGCGGGCTTGTGGCGCGCGAGCCATTGCGCGAAGACCGGCAGCACGCGGGACGGCCGCAGTTCGCCGAGCGCGGGCAGCAGCGGCGTACCGTCTTGCGTCGCCTTGCCGATGACGACAGGCCGCGCGCCCGACGTGCGGTTGTAGAGATGGTCCTTGATCTGCTGCTCGATGACCGGCCCTTTCTCTTCGATCACGAGCACTTCCGAAAGCCCGTCGACGAAGGCGTCGAGCCGCGTCGTTTCGAGCGGAAACGACAGCCCGACCTTGTAAATGCGCACGCCCGCGGCATCGAGATCGTCGACGGTGAGTTCCAGGCGGCGCAGCGCTTCCATCAGATCGAGATGCGCCTTGCCGCACGTCACGATGCCGACGTTCGCGCGCGGACTCGGCGCGATCCACTTGTCGATGCTGTTCTTGCGCGCGAAGTGACGCACCGCGTCGAGCTTGGCGTGCAGCCGCGCTTCGATCGTGAGGCTCGGCAGGTCGGGCCAGCGGTTGTGCAGGCCGCCGGCCGGCGCGATGAAATCGTCGGGTGCTTTCCAGATCGTCTGCAACGCGTCGAGGTCGACCGTCAAGCCGGATTCGACCGTTTCCGAAATCGCCTTGAAGCCGACCCACGCGCCGGAAAAGCGCGAGAGGGCCCAGCCGTAAAGGCCGAATTCGAGCATGTCCGCGATGTTCGACGGATTCACCACCGGCATGTGCCACGCGATCATCGCCTGATCGCTCTGATGCGGCATCGACGACGACACGCAGCCGTGGTCATCGCCCGCGACGACGAGCACGCCGCCATGCGGCGACGAACCGTACGCGTTGCCGTGCTTCAGGGCGTCGCCGGCGCGGTCGACGCCCGGCCCCTTGCCGTACCACATCGCGAAGACGCCATCGACGGTGCGCTCCGGATCGCTTTCCACGCGCTGCGTGCCGAGCACGGCGGTGCCGCCGAGTTCCTCGTTGATCGCGGGCAGAAAGCGCACGTCGTGCGATGCGAGCAGTTTCTTCGCCTTCCACAGTTGCTGGTCGACCATGCCGAGCGGCGAGCCGCGATAACCGCTGATGAAGCCGGCCGTGTTCAGATTTGCGGCGCGGTCGAGCGCGCGCTGCATCAGTACGAGGCGCACGAGCGCCTGCGTGCCCGTCAGAAAGATGCGCCCGCTGGTGGCGGCGAGATTGTCGCTCAACTGGTAGTCCGAAAGCGCAGGGGCAAAAGTCGAAGCAGGGACGCGTGCGTTCATGGGCGTGTCTCTTTTGAGATGAGAGCGATACGCCATTCTTCGCCGACGATATCGGAATGTTTTTGCGCACTTGCTTCAATTCCGGCCGCATCGAAACGCAAGCGGATGATTTCCGGGACAAGCGAGCGAAATCTTCTCGATTCGGGCGCGCTTCACGTAAACCCGGAGCCGGCCCGCATGTGTCGCCGGCCGATTTGGGACTAACCTGATCGGCTGGAGCGACGACTGGAAAAGGACGGCGATGAAGCTCTTCTACTGGCCGAAGACGCGCGCCTTTCGCGCGCTGTGGATGCTCGAAGAAATGCGCGTGCCCTATGAACTCGTGCGCGTCAACATCCGCGCCGGCGCGCAGAACGACAGCGCGTTCTGCCGCGTCAACCCGATGGCGAAGCTGCCCGCGCTCGAAGATGGCCTCGTGCGCGTCGCCGAATCCGGCGCGGTGCTGCTGTATCTCGCGGACCGCTATCCACAGGCGCGGCTCGGCATGCCGCTTGGCGATCCGGCGCGCGGCCGCTTTCTGCAATGGATGTTCTTCACCGGCTCATGCCTCGAACCCGCGATGGCCGAGCGAATGACAGGCGCAGAGGGCAATACGGTGAGCTTCGGATGGGGCGATCTCGCGCGCGTCGAGCATGCGATCGAGAGCGCGCTCGAAGAAGGCCAGTGGCTGCTCGGCGAGCAGTTCACGGCGGCGGACCTGCTGCTCGCGAGCACGCTGCAGATCGGATTTCTCGCGCGCATCATCGAACCGCAAGGCGTGCTGTTCGATTACGTCGAGCGGGCGATCGCCCGTGACGGCTACGAGCGCGCCGCGACGATCGATCGTCTGGAAGCGGAGCGGCTCGGCCTCAGACCGCACGCGAAAGCGGTGGATTAGGGAAACGCGCGCGGCTTCGGAATGCCCGCGCCGGCTTCGATGTCGGCTACCGCGCGTTCGTGCGCCAGCTTGACGGCATCGGCGGGATTAACCAGGCCATCGTCGCCGCCGACGGTCGTCCACGTCTTCACCGCGTGATCCAGATGGCGAATCTCGTACTCAGCGTCCCATCGCGAGCCTTGCAGCTCGATGGGTCTCACGTGGATCGAATAGACGCCGTAAAGGAAGACCTGTTCCGCCATGATGTTCCTCCGATGCGTTCGGCCTGCAGTCCGGCCGCGCCAGCCCTACAGTTCGATTTCCCCGAGGATGCGATGCGCGAGCGCGCGCGCTTCGTCGAGCGCTTCGTGCTCGTTTTCCGATGCGGCCTCGACTTCGTAGAGCGTCGCGTCGGCCGCTTCGCCGTCGTCGCGGGCAAGCGAGACGAGGCCCTGGAACTTGCCGTCATCGATGGCGCGCACGCCGATCGTCGCCGTGTAGATGCCTTTCGTGTACGTCGTGTCTTCCATGATCGATTCGCCTCGAGGCCGGAACGTAACCATCGAATTCATGCTAGCACGCAGTCATGCGATGCGTGTGTCGGCGCGTTTCGTTTCGTCCTTAGCCTCGCAGCAGTTCCTCGACTTCGGAAAGCGTCGGCGAATGCGCGCCCGAGTGACGGCATGCCGCCGCGCCCGCCGCGAGCGCGAATTTCAGATGATCCGGCCAGCCGCCGTGGCGCGACATCAGGCTGTAGAGCAGACCGCCGATGGAGGCGTCGCCCGCGCCGACGGTATCGGCGACTTCCACGGCGGGCGGGCGGGCGCTATAGCTTTGATCGCCCGAGAAAAGCGTCGCTTCCGAGGAGCCGCGTGTCACGAGCACGGTGGCTTGCGGGTTCATCGCGCGGATGCGGGCGAGCGCCTCCTCTTCCGGGATGCCGCGAAACAGCATGTGCAGGTCCTCGTCGGAAACCTTGATGAGATCGGCGAGGCCCGCCATCTGGCGCAGGATCGGCTCGTAGCCGTGCTCCATCAGGTTGCGGTAGTTCGGATCGAAACTGATCTTGACGCCGTGCTCGCGCAGTTGGGCGGCGAGCGCGGCGAGCGTGCGGCCGAGCGGCTGGCGCACGAGACTGATGCAGCCGAAGTGCGCCCATTTCACGCGTTCCATCCACCCTTGCGGCAGCTTCGACGGATCGAACGCGAGGTCCGCGCCGTTTTCGCCCATGAAGTAGTAGGTCGGCGGCTGCGTCTTGTGGACGATGGCGAGCAGCGGCGGCCGTTCCACGCGCTGCATGAAGCGCATGTCGAGACCGGCGGCGGCGCTCGCTTCCCACAGATCGTCGGAGAAGTTGTCGACGCCCATCGATCCGGCGCACGCGGTCGGCAGGCCGAGCCGTGCGACCGCGCGCGCGACGTTCCAGCCCGCGCCGCCCGGACGCGACAGCCAGCTGGATTCGCCCGTGCGGATCATGTCCGTGAGGATGTCGCCGGCGGAGACGAACTGCGGGAAAGGAATTTGATCGGTCGGCATCGTGTTCACCGTGCGTTGTTCGGGGAGCCGAGCGCGTTCAGCACTTCGTAGCACGCGCCCATCGTGTGGTAGTCGGTCTTGCCGGCGGGACTTTTCTCGTCGCTGTACTTGCGGTTGTCGCACGTGAGGATGCGATACCACGCGCCGTACCGATGATCGACGAAGTGCGCCCAGCTATAACGCCAGAGTTCGTCGTAGCAGTCCCAGAAGCGCTCGCTGCCGGTGCGCGCGCCGAGCAGCGCGGCGGCCGCGAAGCTCTCGGCCTGCACCCAGAAGTATTTGTCGTGATCGCAGATGCTGTCGTCCGGCCCGAAGCCGTAGTAGAGACCGCCATGACGGTTGTCCCACGCGCGGCAAAAGCCCGCGTCGAACAGTTCGATGGCGCGGGAGGCAAGCCAGGGCAGCGCGCGATGACGTTCGAGAATCAGCAGCAGCTTCGCCCATTCGGTCTGATGGCCGGGCTGGAATCCCCACGGACGAAAGATATTCGAACTGTCCGATTCGTTGTAATGCCAGTCCACGGACCAGTCGCGGTGAAAGTGTTCCCACACGAGCCCGTTCGACAGCCCCGCCTGCCGCAGCGTGATGTTGCCCGCGATCTTCTCGGCGCGATCCAGATAGAGCACGTGACCGGTGGCCTCGTATGCGGCGAGCAGCGCTTCGGTCGCGTGCATGTTTGCGTTCTGCCCGCGATAGTCGGAAAGCCGCCAGTCGGGCGTGGCTTCGTCGGCGTAGAGGCCGGCGCCGGCGTCCCAGAAGCGGCGCTCCATCAGCGCGAAGGTGTCGTCGATCATCGGCCGGGCTTCGTCGATGCCCGCCATCGCGGCATGCGCGCACGCGAGCAGCACGAAGGCCAGGCCATAGCAATGGCGCGTGCCGTCGAGCGTGCGCTTCTGGCCGTCGCGCCACTCGATCTCCCAGTCGTAGCCTTCGTGCACGGCGTCCCAGTGCGCGTCGCGCAGGAAGCGGAAGGCGTGGCGCGCGTCGTCCAGATACGCTGCGTCGCCGAAATGCCGGTACGCCATCGCGTAGTTGAAGACGAACCGCGTGCTGCTCACGAGGTGACGCGTCGTGCGGTCGTAGACCGTGCCGTCGTCCTTGAAGAAATGAAAGAAGCCGCCGGACGGATCGCGGGCGACGGGCGCATAGAACGCGAGCGTGTCGCGCACGTGCGAGAGCAGGAACTCGCGGCTGCGGAAGTCGATGTTCTGATCCACTGCCTGCTCGCTTGCAGCGGCGATGGCGGGGGAGGCGGTCAGGTTCATGGCGTGCGGATGTCCTCTTTCTTGCGCGAACTCGCGCGAGCGATGAATTCGACGCTCATCAGCGAATCGGTCTGGGCCAGCGGGTTCGAATGATCTTCGAGCAGCAGTTCCACGCCCCGTCGGCCGAGCGCTTCCTTGTCGACGGCCACGGTCGAGAGCGGCGGCATGCTGTGCGCGGCGGCGGGGATGTCGTCGAAACCGACGAACGCGATGTCCTCCGGCACGCGCAGGCCGTGCGCGAGACAGACGCGCATCGCGGCGAGGGCCGCTGCATCGTTATAGGCGAAAACCGCGTCGGGCAGCGGATTCGATCGCACGCGGGCATCGGCGATGAGGCGCTCCATCGCGTCGGCGGCGGCGAGATCCGCAGGAAGACCGGCTTGTGCGTTGATCTCGAGCGTCGGATCGAACAGCAGGCCGGCATCGAAATACGCCTTGCGATAGCCGAGCGCCCGTTGCGCGATGCTGTGATGCGCAAGCGATCCGCCGATGAACGCGATGCGCCGCCGGCCCGTCGCGAAGAGATGCGCCATCGCGAGCGACGCGCCTTTCGCGTTGTCGATGTTCACCGAGCGGAAGCCCGGCGCGCACAGGTCGATCAGCACGATGGGCCGCGCCAGCGATTGCAGATGCACGAGCAGTTCCGGCTCGACGAAGCCCGCCACCGCGATGGCGTCGGGCGCGTGCAGGCGCATTGGCTGCGCGAGATCCTGCGTCGGACCAGCCGTGAGCACGGACGGCACGAGCCGGCGCTCGCTGCACGCCTCCTCGAAGCCGTGCAGCACTTGCGAAAAAAACGGGCTGACCGCGAAGTTGTTGTGCTGACGATGCAGCAGGAACATGACGCGCCGAATGCGGGTGCGCAGTTGCGCGGAGTCGTAACCGAGCCGCTGCGCCACTTCGACGACGCGCACGCGCGTGGCTTCCGACAAGCCCGGCTGATTCTTGAGCGCGCGCGAAACCGTCCCGATCGAAACGCTTGCCGCACGGGCGACGTCGCGGATGGTAGTGGCCATCGTGATGTTTTCTGTCCTGAAGCCGGGGCGCGTTGTTTATCGCACGCGCGGGGTTCGCTTGATTCGCGGATTGTATAGTAAAGAATCGCGAAAACACGTCCGGCAGGACTAGAGGAAACCAGTAAAGCCTTGTCTCGAAAAGGCTCGAGTGGATGGTCTGTGTTTAGTAAAAGCCGCAGAACAGACGCTGCTCCGTGGCTTAGATGAGCACGACTTCGAAAGCTCGGGTCAGCCGTGCCAGCGCGTGTTCTTCGAGCACCGGCGCTCGCCCCGCCGTTTTATCGGGCTCCAGCTGGCTCCTGAACGCCTGCACTGCGAGCAGCTTGCGGGCGTGCGTTGCATCGTCCAGCACGATACGGCGGGCGCGGCTCCAGGGCACGCGTGCGTCGTCGGGCGACGCCCAGTGCCACGCGCAGAGCGGCACTTCGACGAACGGCAGGCCGAGCGCATCCGCTGCGAGGCAGGCCGCCCGCCCGACGGCTTCGTGATCGGGATGTCCGTCGTAACGCCAGGGTGCGAACACGATGTCATCGGACCGAAGCCACTTCGAGAGACCGCCTAACAGGCCCGGCTCGATGCGTTCGGCGGCGCCGTCCTGCAAGCCGAGCCGCGCGACCTGAACCTGCCGAAGGTTGAGCCGCTGCAATGCCTCGCGAGTTTCGAGCGGCCGCGCCGCGGCGAGCCGTTCGGGCGACCATTCGGTGGAATGCGGGTGACTCGCGGTGCCGTCCGTGACCGCGACGATCAGCACGCTTCGGTTCAATTCGGAAAGCAGTGCGAGCAGCCCGCCAGTGCCGAGCACTTCATAGTCCGGGTGCGGTGCGATGACTACCGCGCGGCCTCCGGACGGCACCAGTTCCCCGGGCGTGACCTCGGGCAGCGCGGCGAGGCGCGGCCAGCCTTGCCATGTCGACTCGAGCGTGCCGTTTCCTGGCATGACGCGATGGGCCACGCCGCCTTCGGCGCGTCGCGTGGAAGGACTGCGCGTCGTCACGCGTGCCATGGCGCGCTCCACACTGCGGTGGCGGAACGCGCGGCCGCGGGCGCATGGAAGCGCGATGCCGCATGGAGCCGCGAGGACGATCGCTCGCCTGCGCCCCTGCCGAGACCATGCCGATCGGAACGATCACAGGCAAAGACGCGCCGCGCGGATGAAATCGCGCGATGTTCGGTCGACGAGGCAATCGGCATGATGCGAGGCGTCCTCCAGGCTGGTTCGTGTGGGTCGCGGTGTCCGCGTGCATGGAACCAAGTGTGGCAAGGGCCGTTCCCGAGCGCCATTCGGCCGAAGGACATAGGCGAAAGCGTCGAACGAAGTTTCCCGGCGCCGTAACACTGCCGATGAGCAGCTTGTTTGGCCTATGACGTCCGGCTGAATCGACGGCGCAATACGGATGCGCTCAAATGGCAAAAGGCCGCACGAGGCGGCCTTTGCTGAAGCGGGGGAGCAACGATGCTGCGTGTATCAGCGGCGCGCCGGAGCGCCGACGGTCTTGCTGTCGCGCACCGGCTCGGCCATGGTCTTGCGAGAGCCCCAGCGCTGTGCGAGCACGGCGCAGACCATCAACTGGATCTGGTGGAACAACATGAGCGGCAACACCACTGCGCCGACCGCGTGCGTGGCGAAGATGACCTTCGCCATCGGAATGCCCGACGCGAGGCTTTTCTTCGAGCCGCAGAAGATGATGGTGATCTGGTCCGCACGGCTGAAGCCCAGCTTTTTCGCGGCGAACGCGGTGATGAGGAGCGCAACCGCGAGCAGGACGATGTTCACCGCAACGAGGCCGCCCAGCGCCGACAGCGGGATCGAATGCCAGATGCCTTCGTTGACCGCTTCGCTGAACGCGACATAGACGACGAGCAGAATCGAGCCCTGATCGACGAACTTGAGCATCGCCTTGTGGCGGTCCACCCATTTGCCGATGGCCGGTCGCAGCAACTGGCCGGCAACGAACGGCACGAGCAATTGCAGCACGATGTTCCCGACGGTATGCCACGGCGATCCGCTCGCCGCGCCGTGATCGCTCACCAGCAGACCGACGAGCGCGGGCGTGATGAAGATCCCGAGCAGGCTCGACGCCGATGCGCTGCAAACGGCGGCGGGCACGTTGCCCTTGGCCATCGACGTGAAAGCAATGGACGACTGAACCGTCGAAGGCAAGGTGCAAAGGAACAGGATGCCGCCGTACAGCGCGGGCGTGACAAGCGGGCTCAGCACGGGCTTCAGTGCAAGACCGAGCAGCGGGAACATCACGAAAGTGCTGAGCAGCACGACCAGGTGAAGCCGCCAATGCATCGCGCCGGCGACAATGGCCTCCCGCGATAGCTTTGCGCCGTGCAGGAAGAACAGCAGCCCGATGGCGACGTTGGTGATCCAGTTGAAGGCGACCGCCGCGCTGCCGCGACACGGCAGGAAGCTCGCGATGATGACAGTGCCGACGAGCGCCAGCGTGAAATTGTCTGGGAGATATTTTGGCCGGGCCATCAGAAATTCTCGCACTCGGGCGATCGCCGGGCGGCACATGCAGCCAGAACCTGCGTCGCGTCAGGGAAAACCATGATTTTGGCTCGCACTCGATTGAATTGGCAAATTCATTTCTTCGCTCGATTGATTCCGTTTCGGCATGAATCTCGGCATGTCGCGGAGCCAAGCGGTGTGGAGCAACATTCAGACCGTGCAGGAATGCCGCCGCCGGTACGACGTTTCGTCCTAGGAAAGTCAAGCGCGTTCAGGACCGCGAAGCGAAAAAACTCTGACGTAACATGGTGTTACAACCATTGAGGCGGCCTAACACTTTTTGGCTCGACGGCTGCGGCCCGCCGAAATAAATTGTGGATACTCCGGTCGGCGAGACGGTGCATCGGTCGATGCCGTGTCTTGCGTGCTCCAACGGCGGCCGGTGTCGCGCGTCATCGAATCGTGTTCACGTTCGATGCGCGGTCGAAGACTCGTGTTGGATGCAGGCAGTTTCGACATGGCGCTCACTGGCATTCGCAAAACCACTCGGCTTCTGGCATCTTCCGCGCTCGCTGCGCTGGCGGTCGCGGGATCGTTTGCGCTCGCGGGTCCGCGCGTCGAGTGGGTATCGCCCGCCGTATATGCCGATTCGCCGGCCAGCCGTCAGTCGCTTCACTACACCCCGGTGGCCGCGAAAGACGGGCTCACGCCGGTCAGCGCCGAAGTGCGCCCGGTTCCGCAAGTCGAGCAGGCCGCGCCGTTCCGTGGCGCAGGCTCCATCCGCGCCGACATCACGCGCTACAACCAGGAGCGGAGCATCCCGCGTTCGCAGGGCCGCCCGTCCGACGATGGCCGCGCGCCGGCCAATGCCAACTTTCGGAACTGAAAGCAGCGGCAATAATTGGCGGCAAGCAGTTATCTAAAAATAAAAGCCGCGTCCAGCGCGCGCGTCACGGTGACGTAATCACGCCACAGTGACGCGTCACATTTCCTGCCAGACATTCCCCTCCTTTTTGCGCGCAAGGACAATGCGGCCTTCGGCTGATTGCGTGTATCCAGTAGTTTCCAAACTCCTTTCATCGCGTCCTCAGGCCCGCCGGTTCAATGCTCCGGTGCGGCAAAACACGTCGTTGCATCGCGCGAATCGGAGTGCGAAGCCGCGACGTCACCGACGATTGCGCGAGGGAGTACTGAAACCGCTATACCCGCGATAACCAGAAATATTTTTGACCGGATAAATGGTCCGTAAAGATGGTGCCGCTCCCCACGCGACGCCCTCGGCCAGAAGCCCATCACGCCGGTCAGACGATGGCGATTAACGTCCCTCGCCCGCTACGCTTTTAATTTTTGACAAAGACAGGAGAGTCCATGAAGCCAACCGTCAACCGTGCGACGCAGAAAGCGGCAAAAGCAACGGTCAAGGCGACCGTCGTCGCAGCGATGATCGGCTTTCTCGCGGCAGGCGCCGCTCATGCGCAGTCGAGCGTTTCGCTCTATGGTCAGGTCGACGAATGGGTCGGCGCAACGAAGTTTCCGGGCAACGAACGCGCCTGGAACGTGAGCGGCGGCGGCATGTCGACGTCGTACTGGGGCATGAAGGGCGCAGAAGACCTGGGCGGCGGCTACAAGGCGATCTTCACCCTCGAGAGCTTCTTTCGCGCGCAGAACGGCCGTTACGGCCGCTTCGACGGCGACACGTTCTTCGCCCGTAACTCGTATGTCGGCATTCAAGGTCCCATCGGCACGTTCACCGCTGGCCGTCTGACCACGCAACTCTTCGTCTCGACGATTCTCTTCAACCCGTTCGTCGACTCGTACGTATTCTCGCCGATGGTCTCCCACGTGTTCCTCGGCCAGGGCACGTTCCCGACGTACAGGACCGATCAGGGCGTGACGGGCGATTCCGGCTGGAACAACGCGGTCCAGTACACGACGCCGGACTTCAACGGCCTGTCGGGCAGCGCGATGTACGCGTTCGGCAATAACGCGGGCGATGGCCGCTCGAAGAAGTGGAGCGCGCAGTTCCTGTACTTCCACGGCCCGTTCGCGGCGACCGGCGTGTACCAGTACGTCAACTTCAACGCGACGCCGGGCGACCTGCCCACATCGAACGCGTTCGTGACGCCGGGCTTCAAGAGCCAGAGCGTCGCGCAACTGGGCGCGTCGTACGACATGAAGTACGTCAAGTTCTTCGCGCAGTACATGTACACGAAGAACGACATCGAGCCGACTTCGTTCCACGTCAACACGGGGCAGGGCGGCGTGACGGTGCCGGTCGGGCCGGGCACGGTGATGGCGTCCTACGCGTACTCGCGCAGCAACGGCGGCTTCGACCAGACGCACAAGAGCTGGGCTGTCGGTTACGACTATCCGCTCTCGAAGCGCACCGACGTCTACGCGGCCTACCTCAACGACAAGTACTCGGGCATCTCGACGGGCGATACCTTCGGCGTCGGCGTCCGCGCGAAGTTCTAACTCACGCAGGCTCCAAACGAAAACACCGCGTCGAGTACGCGGTGTTTTCTTTCATGCGGACGACGAAGGACGCGTCACCGAATGGCAAGCCGCGCCTTGGTGTCGTCGTATTCGCGCCTCAGCCGCGCGACCAGTTCGGCGACGCTCGGCACGTCGTTCATCAGGCCGACGCCCTGGCCCGCACCCCAGATGTCCTTCCACGCTTTTGCCTTGCTGGAACCGTCGCCGAAATTCATCGCGGTTTTATCGGATGCGGGCAGTGCCTCCGGGTCCAGCCCCGCGTTCACGATGCTCTGGCGGATGTAATTGCCGTGCACGCCCGTGAACAGGTTCGTATAGACGATATCGGCCGCGTTGGCATCGACGATCGCCTGTTTGTAGCTTTCGAGCGCGTGCGCCTCGCGTGTCGCGATGAAGCGCGTGCCCATGTAGGCCAGGTCCGCGCCCATCGCCTGAGCGGCGAGAATCGATCCGCCATTCGCGATGGACCCCGAAAGCACGATCGGCCCGTCGAAGATGCGCCGCACTTCGCCGACGAGCGCGAACGGCGACGTGGTGCCCGCGTGTCCGCCCGCGCCCGCCGCGACGAGAATCAGTCCATCGACGCCGGCTTCCAGCGCCTTTTGCGCGTGACGCAGATTGATGACATCGTGCAGCACGATCCCGCCGTACGAATGCACCGCGTCGATCATCTCCCTGACCGGCGCGCGCAGGCTCGTGATGAAGATCGGCACCTTATGCTTGACGCACACGCGCACGTCGTGTTCGAGCCGCGCGTTTGACTGATGCACGATCTGGTTCACCGCGATCGGCCCGATGACCGCATCGGGATTCGCCGCCCGATGCGCCGCGAGCGACGCCTGAATTTGCGTGAGCCATTCGTCGAGCAACTCGGCGGGCCGCGCGTTCAACGCGGGAAACGATCCGACGATGCCCGCCTTGCATTGCGCGAGCACGAGATCGGGATAACTGACGATGAACATCGGCGAGCCGATGACCGGCAACGCGAGGTTCTGCAGGACGGCGGGGAGTGCCATGCGCGAGTCTCCAGACATATGTTCTTGCGGCCCCCGAAGCGGCGTCTATAAGCATGCACCGGACCGCCGCTTCAGAACGATCGTTCGATTATAGGCATGGCGCGTCTCGGTGCGATCCGGCAAATCCCGAGGACTTCTTCGGTTTCGGGGCGAATGCCGCCATCGAAGAGAAGCAGTCGGAACGCCACGCCTACAATGAGCCCAGCGCAACAACAAGAACACATCATGTCTTTCGCCGATTACGAGCCGTTTCGAATCCATGCTGGCGATGCCGGCGTCGCCATCGCCGGGACGAAGGGCGGCGACGGTCCGCCGCTTCTGCTGCTGCACGGCCATCCGCAAACGCACGAGATCTGGCACAAGTGCGCCGACGTGCTGGCGCGCCACTTCACCGTCATCGCGACGGATCTGCGCGGGTATGGCGCATCGTCGAAGCCGGCGAGCGACGAAGATCACACGCCGTATTCGAAGCGCGCGATGGCCGCCGACCAGATCGCGGTGATGCGGCACTTCGGCTTCGAGCGGTTCCTCGTCTGCGCGCACGATCGCGGCGCGCGGGTCGCGCATCGCATGGCGATGGATTTCCCCGACGCCGTCGATCGGCTGATGCTGCTCGACATCGCGCCGACGCTCGCGATGTACGAAGCGACGGACCGCGAATTCGCCACTGCCTACTTCCACTGGTTCCTGCTGATCCAGCCGTCGCCGCTGCCGGAACTGCTGATCGGCGGCAATCCGGATGCGTACATCGATCGCGTGATGGGCAATCGTCACGCCGGCCTCGCGCCGTTTGCGCCGCATGCGTTGCAGGCGTATCGCGATGCGCTCGCGCAGCCCGGCGCCGTCTTCGCGATGTGCGAGGACTACCGCGCGTCGGCGGGCATCGACCTCGCGCACGATCGCGCGGACATCGAACGCGGTGCGCGAATCGCGTGTCCCTTGCGCGCGCTGTGGGGCAATCAAGGCGTGATCGAGCGATGTTTCGACGCGCTCGAAGAATGGCGGCGCGTCGCCCGCGATGTGAGCGGCAGGGCCCTGCCGTGCGGTCATTACATCCCCGAGGAGGAGCCCGCGATGCTCGTCGAAGAGATGCTCGCGTTCTTCAAAGCGGAGGCGTCATGAGGTGAAATCGGTAAAGAAGACGGAGCGTCATTCGGTCTTTAACGGACCGTTAAACTTCTGTAGGGAAAGCACCGATGCACGCCCGATAGCGCCGGGTTAGGATGATTCCCGACGTTGATCACGTCTATGTTCGCCGCTTGCCGTAGCTGACAAGCGGCTTTCTTTTTTGTGCTTCGCGTTCACGTCATTTGGCCGATACGACACCGGCGCTGACCGTCACCGCACCCGCCTTCGCCAGTTCCCCCACGACTTTTTCGATCAACGCGCGCCGCTCGTTCGGCGGGGCGAGCGCATCGGCGGCGGCGCGCATGACGCGTGCGCGCGTGGTCATCGCGACGAGCGCGTCGAAGGTCATCGCGCGCACTTCCATTAGCTTGAAGACCATCAGCACCTTGAGCGCGTTCTTCGCGTTGCGCGCGGGATCGGCCTGCAAGTAATCGAGCCGCGACGATGCGACATCGAGCGCACGCGCGACATCGCTGAAAGGCGCGCCGTGGCCGGGAATCACGATGTCGATATCGAGCCGCGCGATCAGTTCGAGCACCGCGCGTTCTTCCGCGAAGCCGCTCTCGCCCTCGAGCTCCGGAAAGATCACGCCGAAGCCGTTTTCCCACAACGCATCGGCGCTGATGAGCACGCGCGCGTCGGCGCAATAAAGCATCAGCGAATGCGGATCGTGGCCGGGCGCGCCGAGCACCGACCACGACGCGCCGCCGAGCCTGAGCGCCGCACCGTTTTCCATGACGCCGGTAAAACCGAAGCGGTCGCAGCGCTGGCCGGTTGCGTCGAAGGTCAGCGCGTCGTGGCGCCAGTTGCGAACGGCTTCCGCTTCGCCCGACGGAATCAGCGTCTCGCAGCCGTAGGTCGCCTGGAGCAGCGCATTGCCGCCGCAATGGTCCGAATGCAGATGCGTATTCACGATGAGATCGAGCGGGCGCGCGCCGAGCTTCCGCTGCACGAGCGCGAGCGTTTGCGGCGCGTGCGACACGTAACCCGTATCGACGAGCGCCGTACCTTCATCGCTCGTGAAGAGTACGTTGTTCGACGAGAGCCAGCCGCGCTCGAAGACGGTCATCGAGCCGGGGAGCGTCTTCATAATGGCATCACGACAATGGTTGCCGTCGCCTTCATCACCGTTTCGCCCGCCTGATTCACCGCGCCGCCTTCGAGCTTCACGAGATCGCCGCCCAAGCTCGCTTTCCACTTCGCTTCGACGACCCGCCAGCGCATCGTGATGACGTCGTTCGCTTTCACCGCCCGCGTCAGCTTGATGCCGAATTCCAGCCCCAGCGGCTGCGCGTACTGCGAGAAATGCGTGGCGATCATCGCCATCAGATGCGCGGTCGGCTGCGTGCCGGATGCGATCAGCGCGCCGAAGCGGCTCGCGCGCGCGTAGGCGTCGTCGTGATGCAGCGGATTACGGTCATCGACGAGCGTCGCGAATTGGCGAATGGAATCGGGCGGCAGCGAAAGCGTCCCTTCGAACGCTTCGCCGATTCTCACGACGCGCGCGCCATGCCGGCGGCTTTCGACGCGATCGAGCACGGCGCGCCTCGCGTCGTCGTCATATGCGGACCATGCGGCGATTTCATCGATGGTCCGAAGGCAGCCATCGCAGAAGCCGGTTTCCGCGTTCATGCGGCACACGTCGACGCAAGGCGACGACACGCCGTTCATCACGCTGTCTCGCGCAACGCGACGTCGATGACCGGCGCGCGCGTCAGCTCGACAAGCTCGCGCGGCGACAGGTTGAACACCGCATGCGGATGCCCGGCCGCGGCCCATAGACTTTCGAGCGCGAGGAGGTCTTCGTCGATCAGCGTGAGGGGCTCGACCGCATGACCGATCGGGCAGACGCCGCCTATCGCATAGCCGGTCTTCTCGCGCACGAACCGGGCGTCCGCGCGGGCCAGTGCGCCCACGCGAGCCGCGACCTTCGCTTCATCGACGCGATTCGCGCCGCTTGCGATCACGAGCACGGGCGCGTCGTCTGCGCGGCGTCGGAAAAGAATCGACTTGGCGATCTGCGCAATCGAGCAGCCGAGGCCGGCCGCCGCTTCCGCCGATGTCTTGCCCGTCTCCGGCAGCATCACGACCGGATGCGGATGGCCGCGCTCCCTGAGCAGCAGCGCGACGCGGCGCGCGGAATCGGGGAGGGCGTCGAGTTCAGTGGGTTCGATCATCGTCGTTGTCCTTTCATGCGCACGCTTGCTCGCCGCGTTTCTTCGCGAGCAGCGCCTTGCCCGCGCGCGATGCGCTGGGCTTGCCGATCGCGCTGGAAATGAAGTCGCCGATTTCAACGAGTTCGTCGAGATTTACGCCGGTCTCGATGCCGAGTCCGTTCATCAGATACACGACGTCCTCGGTCGCGACGTTGCCGGTCGCTCCTTTCGCATACGGACAGCCGCCGAGTCCCGCCACCGACGCATGAAAAATCTCGATGCCTTCGAGAAGCGCCGCATAGATATTGCCGATGGCCTGGCCGTACGTATCGTGAAAATGTCCCGAGAGGCGCTCGCGCGGAAACACCTTCGATGCCGCCGCGACGACTTCGCGCGTGCGCCCGGGCGTGGCGACGCCGATGGTATCGGCGATATCGATTTCGTCGCAGCCGAGCGCCTTCATGCGCTCGACGACATCGACCACGGATGCGACGCTCACTTCGCCCTGATACGGGCAGCCGAGCGCGCAGGAAATGCTGGCGCGCAAGCGCATGCCCGCGTCCTTCGCCGCTTTCGCGACCGGCTCGAATCGCGCGATGCTCTCCGCGATGCTGCAGTTGATGTTCTTTTGCGAGAACGCTTCGCTCGCCGCGCCGAAGATCACGATTTCGTCGGCCTTCGCTTCGAGCGCGCCTTCGAAGCCGCGCATGTTCGGCGTCAGCACGGAGTAGATCGTGCCCGCCCTGCGCTCGATGCCGGCGAGCAGCGCGGCGGCGTCGGCCATTTGCGGCACCCATTTCGGCGAGACGAACGACGTCGACTCGACATTGACGATGCCCGCGCGCGCGAGCCGGTTCACGAGCTCGATCTTGGTTTCCGTGGGCACGAAGGTCTTTTCGTTCTGCAGGCCATCGCGCGGCCCGACTTCGACGATCTTGACTCTGGATGGGATCATGCTTGTCTCCTTCGAATGTGCTGGTCGCGTTCAGTATCCGCGCTCGACGTCCACCACACCGCTGATGGTCTCGCCGCGCGCGAGCGCTTTGATCTTCGCGGCGATCTGCACGATGCTTTCTTCGCGCAAGGTCTCCGCCGATATATGCGGCGTCACGCCAATGCGCGGATGCCGCCAGAACGGATGCTCCTGCGGCAACGGCTCGGTGTGGAAGACATCGAGCAACGCGCCGGCGAGCTGGCCGCTGTCGAGTGCATCGATGAGGTCGGCGTCGACGAGATGCGGGCCGCGTGCGACGTTCACCAGATAGGCGCCGCGCGCGAGCCTGCCGAACGCGCGCGCATTCAGGATGCCTTCGGTATCCGGCGTATGCGGCAGCAGATTGATGAGGACGTGCGCGCCGTCGAGAAAGGCGTCGAACCGACCGGGGCCCGCGTACACCGCGACGCCTTCGATCTCCTTCGCCGTGCGGCTATAACCGCGCACCGGCACGCCAAGATTCACGAGACTCCGCGCCACTTCGCCGCCGAGCACGCCGAGGCCCAGCACGCCGACCGTGAAGTCCTTGCGCGCATGTTGCGTCAGCTTTTCCCAGCGGCCTGCGCGCTGCAGCGCTTCGTACTCGTCGAAGCGGCGCATGAAGCGCAGCACCGCATAAGTCGCGTACTCGGCCATCTGTTGCGCCATGCCGGTGTCTTCGAGGCGCACGAGCATCGCGTTGGGCGGCAGCAGGCCCGGCTCCTTGCGCTCGACATCGAGAATCGCATCGACGCCCGCGCCGAGGTTGAACACGGCCTTCAGGTCGGGCCGGTTGGCGAACAATGCGCGCGGCGCGCGCCAGACGATCGCGTAGTCGGCGGGCGCGGTATCGCCGGGTTCCCATACGCGAACATCCGCGCCGGGCAGCTCGCGGGCGAAACCGCGCAGCCAGGCGCCGGTGTCGGTGTTCTGTTCGTAGAAGATGATCTTCATGCGGCTCATTTGGCGAAGAGCTGGCCGATGTCGTTGAACGCCTTGAATTCGAGCGCGTTGCCGCACGGGTCGAGAAAGAACATCGTCGCCTGTTCGCCGACTTCGCCCTTGAACCGGACATGCGGCTCGATGATGAACTTCGTCCCCACGCCCTCGAGGCGTTCGGCGAGCGCGCGCCAGTCGCTCATCGACAGGACGACGCCGAAGTGGCGCACGGGGACGTCGTCGCCGTCGACGGCGTTCTTCGCGGCGGGCCGCGCCTCGTCCGGCGAAAGATGCGCGACCAGTTGATGACCGAAGAAATCGAAATCGACCCAGTCGGGCGAACTGCGGCCTTCCGGGCAGCCGAGCAGTTCGCCGTAGAACGCGCGGGCGTTGTCCAGGCTCGTGACGGGGAAGGCGAGGTGGAACGGTTGCAGCGTGCGCTGCGTTCGCGAATGATCCGCGTGCTCGAAGCGGTCGGCGGATTCGTCGGGCAGATCGGACATACGGCCTCCGTGTGATGGTTCGGGACATTCTACGTGCGGATACACGCAGCGTTCACATCGCGCATATGGAAATGACGATTGAATCGTTCGCGCGCGCGATGCGTCACGGGAGAATGACGAATGACCGAAACGCTGCGCGAGGCAGGCATGCACAACATCGACGATTCATCCGGGCGGCCCATGCTCGTCACCGTGCCGGGACTGCACGGCAGCGAGGGCGCGCACTGGCAAAGCTGGCTGGAGCGGCAATACGTGGAGGCGTCGCGCGTCGAGCAGGCGGACTGGGATGCGCCGCAGCTCGACACCTGGGCGAGCGCGGTCGAAACGCGGCTCGACGATTTGCGGCGGCCTGTCGTGCTGGCCGCGCACAGTTTCGGCTGTCTCGCGACGGCGCATGCGCTCTTGCGCGGGCGCGTGCGGGCGAACGTCGTCGGCGTGCTGTTCGTCGCGCCCGCGAGCCCGGCCAAGTTTCGCCTCGCCGGCCGCTTCGAGCCGATGCGGCTTGCGGCGCCGTCGATACTCGTCGGCAGCGAAACCGATCCGTGGATGCCGCTCGGCGACGCGCGCGATCTCGCGCAGCAGTTGGGCAGCGCGTTTGTGAATCTCGGCGACGCCGGGCACATCAACACGTCGGCGGGCTATGGGCCGTGGCCGCATGCGAAGTATCTCGTCGATACCCTCGCGCACTGGGCGCCGCCTGCGGAGCGCGGCGCGGAGGACCTGTTCCTGCGCGAGCACGCGTATGGATGACGCGCGCCGCCCGCGGTCCGATACACTCGATGGCCGCCTTCGCGCGGCCTTTCGCTTCTTTAACGCAACGGCTTTTTCGGGGAACCACATGGCGGCATTCAGGAAGCTCGCGCTCGCGGCGGGCGCGGCGTGGTGCATGGCGGCGGGCGCCGCTCAGGCGGAGACGACCTTGCTCAACGTGTCTTACGACGTGACGCGCGAGCTGTACAAGGATATCGATGCGGCCTTCGTTGCCGATTACAAGAAGCGCACGGGCGAGACGGTGTCCGTGCGGCAGTCGCATGGGGCATCGAGCGCGCAGGCTTTATCGGTGATGCAGGGGCTACAGGCGGATGTCGTCACGATGAACCAGCCGAACGATATCGACCTGCTCGCCGAGCGCGGCCAGCTCGTGCCGGCGAACTGGCGCACGCGTCTTCCGAACGGCAGCGCGCCGTACACGACGACGATGGTCTTCCTCGTGCGCCACGGCAACCCGAAGAACATCAAGGACTGGAGCGATCTGGCGCGGCCCGGCGTGCAGGCGATCATCGCGAATCCGAAGACATCGGGCAACGGGCGTTATACGTATCTCGCGGCATGGGGATACAAGAAGCAGCAGGGCGCCACCGATGCGCAGGCGCAGGACTTCGAGAAAGCGATTTTCCGCAACGTGCCGGTGCTCGACACGGGCGGACGCGGCGCGACGACGACATTCACGCAGCGCGGTATCGGCGATGTGCTCGTGACGTTCGAGAACGAAGTCGGGCTGATCGAAAGCGGCGCGGGCGCGAAGGATTTCGATGCGGTGTATCCGTCGGCGAGCTTGCTGGCGGAGCCGCCCGTATCGATCGTCGACAAGGTGGTGGACAAGCGCGGCACGCGCAAGGAAGCGCAGGCTTATCTCGAGTTCCTCTATACGCCGCAGGCGCAGGAGATCATCGCGCGGCATCACTTGCGGCCGCGTAATGCGGAAGTGCTCGCGAAACATGCGAGCGAGTTCAAGCCGCTGAAGACCTTTACCGTGGATGAGATGTTCGGGAACTGGCAGAAGGCGCAGCAAACGCATTTCGCCGATGGCGGGACGTTCGATCAGGTGGTGGTGGACAGGAAGTGAGTCTGTGAAACGGCTCGCGGGTGCGGCGAAGTCGGCTAGGCACCCGCAGTGGGCGGCACGGTGAGTCAATAAAAATAGTGAGTCACGTATAGATTGATGTAGGGCATCCTGGTTAGTTCTTTTCGGGTGTCGTACATGTGGCCATCGAAATACGCTTCGCCGCCCATTCCGATGTAGTAAGTCGATCCTTTGCGGTCTTTGATGACGCCATCGCTTGTTTCCCATCCGCAGCAGGCGAAGCGCAATCTCATGACGCCTGCCGAGCGGATCAACCAGTTCTCGACGTTGAGGATGTCCTTGCCTGCTACGCGGTAGGTCGCTTTGAGGCCATCGGCGCCGTCCCCGGACTGGTACTCGCAACGTACGAATTCGATATCGCTGCGTTGCAGTTTCATCTCACTGAGCAAATCGCCGCACATGAGTGGCGGCTCCTTGGGCTGGACGGCGTTGGCTGGAATCGATACTAGGCAGAGCCGAAGCGCTAGTAGTGTCAGTAGCGACAGCAGTAGAGACTTCATTTCGTCACCTCAAGCAGTGCGACGCATTGTCCATTCGTTCCGGGTAGACAATTGGCCATTGATAAATTGCAACGAGTGTCCTGTCTGTCGAGTTCATGGACAGTCACACCGCTGCTTACGATTTTTCTTTCGCTCGCGAGCAAGGCCTATTGAAGCCGCGATGATGCGGCGTGAGAAACCATCGAGCAAGAAGGTGTCGCACGGTGGCGGCGGAGTGATCACACTAGCTTGAAACTTCCCGATGCGCAGGGTGAAGCGCAGGCCGCCGTGTACGCCTGTTGGAAGAGTAGCTCGCGCAGCAGCGGGGCGATCACCCTTTCTATGTTTGGTCGTGTCGCACGCGCTGAAAACGATCGAGTCCCGTCATGTTGCTATCAAGCAGTCATCTGCATCGATGCCCGGGCGTCGACGCGCCGCGAGATGACTGACAGTTGACATTCGTTGGTTTAACGAAGCGTCGCACAAAGCCGGCCACTTTAAGAAAATTCTTCTATCTGATTACGGGGTGCACTGCTAAGTTGGGCACCTGTCTATGTTCGTTCCCTATTACAGTCATCCGTCGCCACGGCGCATCCCGGGCATGCGGATCCGCCGTGACTGCCTGTGTTGAGGCGCGGTTTCGAGGCGAGTCGCCCCACGCGCGTTTGCATGCCGGTCTCCGAACTTGCGAACTTGAACTGCGCTTGGAAAAGCAGGGCGTAGATCCGTTGTGTGGCTAACGCGCTAGCAAACCCGTCCAAATCATTCCTGCACGGCAAGCACCGTGACCTAATCAAAATAATCAGGGAGCAGTAACAGATGTTCAATCCGCTGCAAAGCCGCACGCTGAAGATCGAGTGCCAGGCGCTGCCCACCTGGGGCGGCGCCGACATCCTCATCCCTCAGCGCGTTAAACGTGTCGAGGCGCTCGGGGAGCTCTTTCACTATGAGGTCGATCTGGCCTCGGTCGACAGCCCGACGTTTCGCATCTGGAATGCGCGCGACCTCGTCAAACCCGATGAACTGGTCGGCAAACCGATCGAAATACAGGTCGAATTTGAGGGCAAGGGAACCTTCGTTCCGGGCTTGCCCGGCAATCTGGGTGCAGGCAACGTCGGCGCAGGCGTGCGCAGGATCAACGGCCTCATCACTGAAGTGCAGCAGACCGGCAGCGATGAGCGGCGCGTCTATTACCGGTTCACGGTCAGACCTTGGCTCTGGCTGGCATCGCAAAATCGAGATAATCGGGTGTTCCAGGACGTGAGCGTCTTGGACGTCACGGAGGCGGTGCTGAAGAGCTACACGTTCCCGTGGGACAAGCGCCTGGCCGCCGTCGCGCTGAACAACAATGTCTTTCCGAAGCGCGACTTCATCAGACAGTTCTGGCAAAGCGACTACGAATTTCTAAAGCAACTGTGGAGCGAGTGGGGGCTGTATTACTACTTCGATGGCATGAAACTCATGCTGTGCGATTCGCCCGGCTCGCACAAGAAGCACGGCAATGCGTACGACTCGGTACTGTATCACTCGCCCGAGGGCAAACGCATTGACGAAGAGCACATCCATAGTCTGAAGGTGCTGCGGCAGATCACGCCGGGTGATGTGACGGTCAACGACTACGACTACACGCTGTCGAACGGCTCGTTCGATCTGAATCAGCAGCGCCATAGCGAGTCCTCGTTTGACAACATCGCGCAGTATCACTGGGGCGACTACACGCAGCCGCTCGCGGGCGCGATGGGGCTGGACGGCCAGCCGAACGATCATCGTAACGAAGGCGATTATCTGGCGCGTGTGCGAGTCGAGGCCTTGCGCAGCGAGGGCTTCAGGCTTCACGCGACGGCGAACGCGCGCGGCATCGCGATGGGGCGGACGCTGAGGATCGAGGGCCATCCCGAGCGCACGCTGAACAACAGGTATCTGGTGGTGTCGACGTCCATCGACATCCAGAATCCGGATGAACTCACCGCCACCCCCGGCAGCGATGCACAGTATCACTGCGTGACAGAGATGGTGCTGCAGCCGGCCGATGTGTTCTTCAAGCTGATGCCGATGGAGAAGCCGCGCGCGCACCCGGAGACCGCGGTGGTCGTCGGGCCGGAGAAGCAGCCGCTGTGGCTCGATGGCTACGCGCGCGTGCGTATCCAGTTCAAGTGGGACCGGCTCGGTCAGATGGACCAGAATTCGAGCTGCTGGGTGCGGGTGTCGCTGCCGTGGCATGGCGGGCCGCATAGCTTTATTTCGGTGCCGCGCATCGGGGATGAAGTGACCATCGGCTATCACGAAGGCGATCCGGACAAGCCGTTCGTGATGGCGAGCAAGGTCAATCAGTTCAATCCGCCGCCGTTCGAGTTGCCGCGGAACATGGCGCTGACGGGCTTGGTTAGCAAGGCGCTGGAAGGGCAGGGGCACAACTACGTCGTCACCGATGACACGCCCGGCAAGCAGCAGGTGCAGGTAGCAAGCGATCAGGCGAACTCGCGGCTCGTGCTCGGCTACAACACGCGAATCGTCTATCAGAAAGGGCGCCAGGAGGCGCGCGGGCTGGGCTGGGAGTTGGCCACCGATGCGTGGGGCGTGCTGCGGGCCAATCAAGGCATGCTGATCACGACGGAGGCGCGTAGTGGCGCGAGTTCGCCTGCAGCCGACATGGGCGAGACAATCCAGCGTTTAACGCAAGCCAACGAGCAACAAGACGTGCTGGCACAGGCTGCAGTGCAGGCATATGCACAAGACATGCAAGATCGGCTTTACATCACGCAGACCTTGAAGACGCAGA
The DNA here is from genome assembly GCF_031450805.1 of Caballeronia sp. LZ016. NCBI lineage: Bacteria > Pseudomonadati > Pseudomonadota > Betaproteobacteria > Burkholderiales > Burkholderiaceae > Caballeronia > Caballeronia sp. LZ016. The sequence goes on along the minus strand of NZ_JARTVY010000001.1, from coordinate 702,995 downwards.
TCGCCGAGATGCAACATGCGGCTTCTCGGGGATCTAATCCGGTCGCAGGCTCGAGCAAGCCACATGTGCTCGTGGCTTCAGCCGCCGACATCGCACAGACCGCTGCGAGTCATGTGAATGTGCATAGCGGTGCAGATACCACGATGACTGCGGGCGGGCACGTCGCGACCAGCGCGGGTGGCAACATCTTCGCATCGGCGCGCAAGGCGATCCGCTTCTTCGCCTACAAGCTCGGCATCCGAATGGTGTCGTACGCGGAGGACATTGACGTCCAGGCGCTCAAGAAAAGCATCAATCTGCTGGCGAAGCTCGATATCACGCAGACGGCCAATCGCATCACGATCAAGGCTCGCGAAGAAGTGACGATCCAGGGCGGTGATAGCTACATCAGCTTGAAGAGCGGCAAGATCACCGTGGGCGGTTCCGTGTATGAGGTTAACGCACAGGCTAAGAACATGCCGCCCAAACCCATCGGGGTGAATCCGCAGGGTTCGCCGGATGTGCAGGCGAACGACCAGGTTTTCCGCGTGCTTTCTCCAACGGGTCAACCGCTGCCCGGAGTGGACTATGTGATTCAGGGAGCCTCGGGCGGACATGTGTTCCGCACCGACGCCGTCGGACGCTCCCCTCGCGTGAACACCCCGCAGCAAGACAACGTGGACTTCAGCCTGCATTGGGACGATTTCGCCAGTGCTTCCGGCCCGGCGGCAAACTCGGCCACACAACAACAACGATAAACGGAACTCTCGTGACAGCAAATCTCGCGGTAAGCGGTACGACTAATCCCGAATCGGACACTTGCGTCGATGCGCGGTGCAGCTGCGACATCATTTGGTCTCTCGCGCAGCAATTTGCTATGCGCCAACTCGTGACGCGTGCGCCGTCGCACAATCATATGGCGGATTATCGAGAGGGTGAACCTCACGTTTCCAATCGGCAGATGGAAAGCAAAACGCCGGAGTTCGTCAGCAATTACGAAGTCCGGGCGCGACGCATTGCGGCAGCTTATGCGCGCGTGTTTCTGGAAGACTTTCATTTGGGACAGCCCGACAAGATCGGCCGGTTCTACTGGCTGGGTCTGGGGGCATTTGCTTCCAAACAAGTGGCGGCTACGTTTCACCAATGGCAGGTGAAAGCGGTGCCGTGGTCGGCTTTGCATGAAGGCTTGGGCCGTGGGAACCTCTGGCTCTTCAATGATGTACTCGCATGGTTCTATGCTTACGCCGCAGGCGCGGATACATTCCAGAAATGCGCAGCATCGCGCAACAGCGAGAACTTCGTTTCCCAAGTGAAGGCTAATTTTCAGCGGCAAAAGGGGTATGCGGAATCGATTAACAAGGTGCCTTATGAGGTTGATGGTGCGACGGGGGTTAAGAAAGTTGAGCTTGGTTATTTGATGTGCACGCCTATTGTTAGGGACGGTTTCCGGGCGGTCAGCGAATGGGAGGCTGCCACTGACATCAGGAGACCCGCTATTGCTCTAAAGCACCTGCTTCTGATCGCACAGCACGAACAGGGTGAGGTGCTTCAGGGCCTTATCTATGATGATCCAAGCTTCGCACGCTGGCTCGGATTACAGCGGGCCGTTTTGGGGACTTCGGACGACACGGCCATCAATCAATCGATCGACCGCATGCAATATGGTCTGTCCAACGGCTCCGATATCGCGCTTTCACCCGTTATCCGAGCGTTGGTTCCCGGCCTTCAGTTGGTCTTAACTTCGGACTACAAAACCGAGAACATCGAGTTCAGGTCGGATGCCCCAGATCGATTGGTGCTCGAAGACTATCGGCAACGCATGGCGTGGATCACAGACGCCGCGACCAAGTATGACGACCTTATGCGCAATCACACCGACAAGATGTTCGGATTTCTGAAAGAAATCAAGAGTTGGGGCGATGAGGAGATGGCACCATGAGACGGACACCGCTCTTCGCTGTCCTCCTTGCAACAATATTTGTGTGCGGTCTGGCCGCAACGTTCTCGAACTTTCATACAGCATTGGCAAAACGAGATAACAGCATGCCTCAGCCTCTCACCATTATTCGACTGGGCAACCCGCAGCTTTCAGACATCGATGCACCGGGCGCAAGCGTCGACAATCATCCTACGGGCATGGCCTTTTATCAACGCAGTTGGGTAGGAGGCGAACTTGGAAACGTGGAGTTCTCGCATGGACCGCACAGCTTTACGGTAGAAAATGTTCTGTCCATACTCGGTACCGCAGATCAAGACGTTCCGGAAGGAATCTTCAAGTGGAACGTCAATTTCGGTGTCAGCCCGCAGCAGGCCGACACCGATGAAGCGGCTCGCGCCCGGGTGATGAGCTTCCTCGCCATGCTGCGGGCTGCTGGTTGGAAGCGTTACATCGATGTACTGGACCCGCGCTTACTCGGAAGACAGGCGTGGACGTACGGCACAGACCCCGATGGCTTGGGCCTTTACTCCCTCGACTCTTCCTACACACCTACACTTGACGAATGGACGGCTGCAGCACGGTACGGTCCCAGATGGAAATTTCAGGCAGACGGCGTGTACCTTGAGGTTGTCGTGTCACGAAGCAATATGGGCGGCTTCGTTGGCAAGAGTACCTATCTGATTAGTGTCAAGGCGCAGAGTGAATTCACCAATTATGGAATTGGATTCTTTTCTGGCAAAAGGGAGAAGATCATGCACTGGAAGGATCTCATTGCTCCGGAACTCGCCCGCTATCACAAGGATCGCCTTGCGACCGAAGCGAAACTTCGCGCAACCGGATACACGATTGACACAACCTACCAGGACCCGCCGATCAAATCCCTCCAGTCTCCTGCCAGCGACACGCAACGAGGAAGCTGAATGGAACGAGCAACGATGAATGGCAAAGCACGGGCGGGCACGTCGCGACCAGTGCGGGTGGCAACATCTTCGCATCGGCGCGCAAGGCGATCCGCTTCTTCGCCGACAAGCTCGGTATCCGAATGGTGTCGTACGCGAAGGACATCGAGTTCAGGTTGGATACCCCAGATCGATTCGTGCTCGAAGACTATCAGCAACGCATGGCGTGGATCACAGACGCCGCGACCAAGTATGACGACCTTATGCGCAAACACACCGACAAGATGTTCGGATTTCTGAAAGAAATCAAGAGTTGGGGCGATGAGGAGATGGCACCATGAAACGGACACCGCTCTTCGCTGTCCTCCTTGCAACAATATTTGTGTGCGGTCTGGCCGCAACGTTCTCGAACTTTCATACAGCATTGGCAAAACGAGATAACAGCATGCCTCAGCCTCTCACCATTATTCGACTGGGCAACCCGCAGCTTTCAGACATCGATGCACCGGGCGCAAGCGTCGACAATCATCCTACGGGCATGGCCTTTTATCAACGCAGTTGGGTAGGAGGCGAACTTGGAAACGTGGAGTTCTCGCATGGACCGCACAGCTTTACGGTAGAAAATGTTCTGTCCATACTCGGTACCGCAGATCAAGACGTTCCGGAAGGAATCTTCAAGTGGAACGTCAATTTCGGTGTCAGCCCGCAGCAGGCCGACACCGATGAAGCGGCTCGCGCCCGGGTGATGAGCTTCCTCGCCATGCTGCGTGCTGCTGGATGGAAGCGTTACATCGATGTACTGGACCCGCGCTTACTCGGAAGACAAGCGTGGACGTACGGCACAGACCCCGATGGCTTGGGCCTTTACTCACTCGACTCTTCCTACACACCTACACTTGACGAATGGACTGCTGCAACACGGTACGGTCCCAGATGGAAATTTCAGGCAGACGGCGTGTACCTTGAGGTTGTCGTTTCACGAAGCAATATGGGCGGCTTCGTTGGCAAGAGTACCTATCTGATTAGTGTCAAGGCGCAGAGTGAATTCTCCAATTATGGAATTGGATTCTTTTCTGGCAAAAGGGAGAAGATCATGCACTGGAAGGATCTCATTGCTCCGGAACTCGCCCGCTATCACAAGGATCGCCTTGCGACCGAAGCGAAACTTCGCGCAACCGGATACACGATTGACACAACCTACCAGGACCCGCCGATCAAATCCCTCCAGTCTCCTGCCAGCGACACGCAACGAGGAAGCTGAATGGAACGAGCAACGATGAACGGCAGAGCCCAAATCGTCGTCGGCGACACGACGAGTCACGGCGGCAAGGTTGTTTCAGGCAGCCCATCGTCGACCTGGAGCCGCGCCGAGATTCCTATCGCGCGCAAGGGCGACAAGGTTACGTGTCCTCAGTGCGATCCGCATGTCTTCACGATAGCTGAAGGCTGTGAAGATAGCCTGGACTTCGGCGAACCTATCCCACTCGAAGGCCACAAAACGACGTGTGGCGCGGTGTTAATTGCCCAAGCCTCCACTGAATCCGCTGCGTAAGACTGCATCGGTCGACGAGCATCCATCTTGCCCTGATGGCATGAGAAGCGAAGCGGAACGCGCGGAATTAGCGCCTTCCGGTCATGCACTGCGTTCGCGCGCGGCCAGGCAACAGCTTTGGAATGGCGCCGCGCATCGGGGCTCGCGACGAGGTAGCGAGCCCGGCGCATTCCCTACCTCGCGCTCACATCCCCCGCCGCTTCCGCCCGCATCCCCAACCGCCCGATCAGCTTCCTGTCCGCCTCGGCTTGCGGGTTACTCGTCGTCAGCAACTGGTCGCCATAAAAGATCGAATTCGCGCCCGCCGCGAAACAAAGCGCCTGCAGCGCCTCGTCCATCTGCTCGCGCCCGGCCGACAGCCGCACCATCGCCTTCGGCATCGTGATGCGCGCCACCGCGATCGTCCGCACGAATTCGAACGGATCGAGCGCCTCCGTGCCCGTCAGCGGCGTGCCCGCGACCTGCACGAGATTGTTGATCGGCACCGACTCCGGATACGGCTCCATATTCGCCAGCTGCGATATCAGTCCCGCGCGCTCGCGACGCGATTCGCCCATCCCGACGATCCCCCCGCAGCACACGTTGATGCCCGCATCGCGCACATGCTCGAGCGTATCGAGCCGATCCTGATACGTGCGCGTCGAGATGATCTGGCCGTAGAACTCCGGCGACGTATCGAGATTGTGGTTGTAGTAATCGAGGCCCGCATCGCGCAGGCTTTGCGCCTGATGCGCCTCCAGCATACCGAGCGTCACGCACGTTTCCATGCCCATCGCCTTCACGCCGCGAATCATCTGCTTGATCGGCTCCAGATGTCGATCCTTCGGATTGCGCCACGCCGCGCCCATGCAAAACCGCGTCGCGCCATTCGCCTTCGCGGTCTCGGCGGCCTTCAGCACGGCATCGACTTCCATCAGCTTGTCGGCCTTCACGCCCGTTTCGTGATGCACCGACTGCGGACAGTACGCGCAGTCTTCCTCGCAGCCGCCAGTCTTGATCGACAACAGCGTGGACAATTGCACCGCGTTCGGATCGAAATGCTCGCGATGCACCGTCTGCGCGCGATACAGCAAATCGTTGAACGGCAGCTCGTAGAGCGCTACGACATCGGCGACGCGCCAGCGCGCGGGCGTCTGCGTCTGCACTTCGATAGGCTTTGCGATTTCAGCAGTCATGGTCTGCGTCATATGAGTTCAGTCCTTGGGTTGAAGCCGGTCGAGCAGAAGGCGCGCGTCGAGATGATCGGCGGCGCGCGACGCATCGGCCGGTGCGATATGAGGGATGACGCCGATGAGCGGCGCATCGATGAGTTGTTCAAGCGTCCGAACGTTCTCGTCCGGATACAGCATGTCGGGATCGACGCGATTCGCGACCCACCCCGCGAGCGTCAGCCCGCGCGACGTGATCGCTTCCACCGTCAGCAGCGCATGGCTGATGCACCCGAGCCGCATGCCGACGACGAGCACCACCGGCACGTTCAGCGCGACGGCGAGATCGGCGGTGTCGTGCTTATCGTCGAGCGGCACGCGAAAGCCGCCGACGCCTTCCACCACGACGATATCCGCCTGCGTCACCGCGAAGCGATGCGCCTCCACGATACGCCCGATATCCAGCGCGATGCCTTCACGCGCCGCGGCGATATGCGGCGCAATCGGCTCGCGCATCATGAACGGCGTGCGAATGTGAGGCGGCAACGCGACGTTGGCGGCGGCGTCGAGTTGATCGGCGTCCTCGTTGTGAAGGACGCCGTCGCGCATGGCTGCGCCCGAGGCGATCGGCTTCATCGCGGCGGCGCGCAGGCCCGCGCGCGCCAAGCCGTGCAGCAGCGCCGACGAAACGAACGTCTTGCCGATCTCCGTATCGGTTCCGGCGACGAATAAGGATAAAGCGGTCATAGCGTACTCAAAGCGTGATCGAGGCGCGCAAGGTCATCGTCGGTATGCGCGGCCGAAAGCGAAATGCGCAGACGCGACGTGCCCGAGGGCACCGTCGGCGGACGAATCGCCGGCACCCATAGCCCTTGCGCATCGAGGGCGGCGGCGAGCGCGACGGTTTCATCGTTGCCGCCGATGACGAGCGGCTGCACCGCCGTCTGCGATTCGACCGGCAGCCAGCGCGTGCGTTTCAGCATCGCGCGCGTCGTATCGACGAGCGATGCAAGATGCGCCCGTCGCGCATCGCCCTCATCGCTTGCAATGATCCCGATACTCGCCGATACCGCATGCGCGACCGCAGGCGGCGACGCCGTCGTGAAGATATACGGCCGCGCGCGCTGCACGAGCCATTCGATGACGGTCGCATCCGCGCAGACGAACGCGCCTGCGACGCCCGCCGCCTTGCCGAGCGTGCCGACATAGACGAGATGCGGCGAGCGCAGCGCAAAGTGCGCGAGCGCGCCCCGTCCTTCGGGACCGAGCACGCCGAAGCCGTGCGCGTCATCGACGACGAGCCACGCGCCGTACTTCTGCGCCACGTCGACGAGGCGCGCGAGCGGCGCGATGTCGCCGTCCATGCTGAACACCGAATCGGTGACGATCAGCTTCGTCGCGGTTTCATCGCGCGAGGCGTCCAGCATGGCGTCGAGCGCGTCGATGTCCGCATGGGGATAAATCTGCGTCTGCGCGCGGGAAAGCCGCACGCCGTCGATCAGCGACGCGTGATTCAGCGCATCCGAGAACACGAGCGTGCCGCGGCCGGCAAGCGTCGTCAGCACGGCGAGGTTCGCCATGTAGCCGGTGCTGAAGTAGAGCGCGCGCGGATCGTCGACGAAACCGCCCGAGAACGCGGCGAGATCGTCTTCCAGTTGCGCGTGGGCGCGTGAGTGGCCGCCGAGCAGATGCGAACCGCCGCTGCCCGCGCCGTACCGCGACGCGCCTTCCGCGAGCGCCGCGCGGATTGCACCGTGCGCGGCGAGGCCGAGATAGTCGTTGCTGGCGAAGCCGATCATCGCGCGGCCATCGACGGTCATGTGCGCGGAGTTCGCGCCGTCGATGGTGCGGCGGCGGCGGCGCAAACCGCGTGCGTCGATATCGGCGAGACCCTGTTTCAGCGCGTCGAAGAGCGCTTGCGACGTGTTGCTCATGCGGCATGCTCCATAAGCGTGGCGTCGAGCGTGTCGCGCGTGCGTTGCGCGAGCAGGAGCAGTTCGTCGTCGGTGAGGATGTACGGCGGCATCATGTACACCGTATTGCCGATGGGCCGCATCAGCAGCTCGCGCTTCAGCGCATTGGCGAAGAAGCGGCGGGAGAACGTCTTGTCGTCGATATCGACATCGAACGCGAAGATGGTCCCGCGCTCGCGCAGATTGCGCACGCGATCATGCCGGATAAGCGGCTGCAAGGCTTCGCGCAGCAACGCCGACTTGCGCCTGTTCGCGGCAAGCACGTTCGCGCTGTCGAACAGATCGAGCGTCGCCAGCGCCGCGCGGCACGCGAGCGGATTGCCCGTGTACGAATGCGAATGCAGGAAGCCGCGCGTTACGTCGTCGTCGTAAAAGGCGGCGTAAATCTCGTCGCGCGTGAGGACGATGGATAGCGGCAGGTAGCCGCCGCTGATGCCCTTCGACAGGCACACGAAGTCGGGCCACACGCCCGCCTGCTCGCAGGCGAAGAACGTGCCCGTGCGGCCGCAGCCGACCGCGATTTCATCGGCGATCAGGTGGACGCCGAACTCGTCGCAAAGCGCGCGCAGACGCGTGAGATACGACGCGTCGTACATCGCCATGCCCGCCGCGCATTGCACGAGCGGCTCGACGATCACGGCGGCAAGCTGCGTGGCGCGTGCTTCGAACAGCGATCGCATCGCGGCGATGGCCTCGTCCACGCCCGCCGCCGCCGGCGATGCGACCACGTGCGCGTGACGAATCAACGGATCGTAAGCGTCCTTGAAAAGCGCGACATCCGTCACGCCGAGCGCGCCGATGGTCTCGCCGTGATAGCTGTTCGCGAGGCACGCGAACTCGCGCTTCTCGTTCTGACCGCGATTGCGCCAGTAGTGAAAGCTCATCTTCAGCGCGATCTCGACCGCCGACGCGCCATCCGACGCGAAGAACGCATGGCCGAGCGTGTGCTGCGTGAGCGCGGAAAGACGTTCGGACAATTCGACGGCGGGCGCGTGGGTGCAGCCCGCGAGCATCGCGTGTTCCAGCGTGTCGAGTTGATCTTTCAGCGCGCGGTTAATGTCGTCGTTCGCGTGGCCGAAGAGATTGACCCACCACGAACTGATCGCGTCGAGATAGCGATTGCCTTCGTGATCGTAGAGCCACGCGCCCTTGCCGCGCGCGATCGGCACGAGCGGCACGCGCTCGTGGTGTTTCATCTGGGTGCACGGATGCCATACGGCGGCGAGCGAGCGCGCAACCCAGTCTTGATTCGCTTCTGTATTCAAAAACGGCTCCCAGGCCCGCGCGTGACGCGAGCCGGTACATCGGGCAGGCCGCAGGGCCTGCGCATTTCGAGGAAAACGCGCGAGACATCGCGCGCTCCAATTATCCCGAAAATGCGCGCGGGCTTCCCTTTTCGACGGACATTTGCGCCGGGCGGACGCGCGCATCGGATAGGCGGCAACGCGTTATCGCGTGCATCTTCGCCGATCGCGCCGCGTACAGAAAAGATCGCGGCGCAAGATGCAAAAACGCCGGCACGTGGCCGGCGTTCCCGATGCGATCGTAAAGGCGTTCAGCGCGATGCCGTCTGCGTTTGCCCACCGGCACCCTTCCACACGACGGCGTCGTCCACCGCGTAGAGGCGGCACGGATCGCTGCTCTGCTTCTGACAGCCCGCGATGGCGACGGACATCGGATCGTCGCCGCCTTCGGCCCATGACCACGCGCCCGAATCGGACACGGCGAACGCGCGGCTCGAATACTGGCTCAGGAAATTGCGATACCCGGCGCGCCCGCTTTCGTCGACATACGGCACCGACTGCACCGAATCGAGACTCGCGTAACCCGATGCCTGCGGCGCGCGCGGCTCGGCGACCTGATACTGCACCGAGGTCGGCATGCCGATCTGCGCGAGGAACGTCTTCACGCGCGGCCACCAGACCTGCACGCCGTCGCGATCGCCGACGAGCCGGTGCGCGTCGCTCTTGTACGTGCCGAAATCCATCATGTCCGCGCGCGCGCCGTGCGCGACGAACGCGCCGTACATCTGCGCGGAGAGATCGCCTTGCCAGACCGAGTCGTTGTCGCCATAGAGCCAGAGCGACGGCAGGCGGACGTGCTCGCCGTAGGCGCCGAACGCATTGACGAGATTCTTCTGCCAGCCCGCGCATTCGTCCTGACGCAGCCCGCCCGAGAAATTGATGAGGCCGCGCACGCCGGGCGCCGCGACGGCATCCCGCGCCCCGTAGGCGATCGTCGTCAGGCCGCCGTGCGACGTGCCCGCGACGACGATGTGCGTCTTGTCGACATACGGCTGCTCGCTCATGTAAGCGACGGTCGCCGCCACGTCGCGTGCCTGCGCAAAGCCATTGGCTTCGACGTTGCAGCCGTGTCCCGTGTAGTCGCCGCCCGAACTCGCAAAGCCTCGACGATTGGGCACGACCACCACATAGCCGTGACGCACGAACTCACGCGCCAGCGCGATCGGCCGATTGCGCGGCTGCGCGTGCGCGTTGCCGGGAAGCTTGCCGTGATTGAAGACGATCATCGGGAACGGACCCGCGCCGTCCGGTTTGAACACCGTGGTTTCGAGCGCGATGTCGTCTTCCGGCACGCCGATGACGGTCTCGTTCAGACCGTTGGCGACAACCGGCAGGTTCGGATCGAGCGCATCGGGAATCTTGCCGAAGACCGGGGCAGAAAGCCCTTCGGACTGACGCACGCCGCCGATCGGTTCGGCGCGCGCGGCGGACGCGACGAACGCCGTCGCGAGCGAGCACACCATGCTGCATCCGACCAACCAGTTAGTGATCGCCATCCGTGTACTCCGACTGCATCCCATCGATGTTGACGCGGCGCGGTCCGAACCCTGCGCTGATCGAAGTCACAAACCTGTCGCTGCTCGCGGGGAGCAGTATCGAATGCTGGTTTCGGGAGTCGCGCCTCGAGAAGGCACGACGAATGGCTTCGAACAGGCTTTGAAACGGAGCGCCGCTCTTTGCCCGGCGCGAACATGACATTGCGCTGGCGTAAAGAGAGATTACCCGTTCAAAATTGCACTGCACAATAAAGGAAACCCCGTAACAGCTTAATCTGGAAGGGGATTTTAAGGAAATTAATACCGTCTAATTCGTTGCTTGTATTAAGAAAGCATTTACTTTTCTTTTATTTCGCCGTCGATGTAAATCCATCGGCCGTTTTCTGCCCGCCGGAATCGGCTCGCCTCGTGCAGCCGGTGCGCGCGTCCGTCCACCTTGTACCGCGCGACGAACTCGACTTCCTCGTGATCCGCGTCGATCGGCGTGTGGCGTTTGATCTGCAGGCCGAGCCAGCGGGTGGCGGTATCGGAGGCATCGAGACCGGGCGGGCAGGTTGAGTCGTCCCACGTTGCGCGCAAATACGCCGTGTTGCCGAGCACGTAGGCGGTATAGCGCGAGCGCATCAGTTCCATCGCGTTTGCGGGCGCGGCGTGACCGTCGATGAAACGGCCACAGCAGTCCGCATAGCGCGGCGCGCGCGCGTTCGGTCCCGCCGCCGGCGACGCCCCGCCGCACGGACACTCGACCGGCTTCATGCATCGACTCCCGGCATGGCGACGTGGCGCGGCTGGCTGCGCACGCGATCGAGCCACGCGCGAATCGACGGATAGCGCGACAGGTCGAGACCGGCTTCATCGGCGACATGCGTGTAAGCGAACAACGCGATGTCCGCGACCGTATAGCGTTCGGCGACGAGGAACGTGCGCGTCGCGAGATGCTGTTCCATCACGTCGAGCGCGCGATACGAACCGGCGGTTTTGTCGGGCAGGCGCGGATCGTCGGACTGCTTCAGGAACTGGAGGATGAAGCGCGCGACAGCCACATACGGCTCATGGCTGTACTGCTCGAAGAACATCCACTGCAGCACTTGCGCGCGTTGCAGGCGATCGTCGGGCATGAGCGGCGTGCCATCGGCGAGATAGCAGAGAATGGCGTCGGACTCGGAAAGCGTCGTCGTCTCGTCGATGCACAACACCGGCACCTTGCCGTTCGGATTCAGCTTCTTGAACTCATCGGTGCGCGTGGCGCCGTGCATCATGTCCACTTCATGCCAGGCGTACGGCAAGTTCAGTTGTTCGAGGGCGAGCCGCACCTTGTAGCAGTTGCCGGATGCCGAGACGCCGTGCACGTGATAGGTCATTCGATGAGTTCCGATTGAGTGAAGTTACCAGTCGAGCTTCGTGCCGTCGTACTGAATGAAGCGGCCGTTGAAGTCGTCGCGCAGTGCGCGCGCTTCGGCGATCACCGCGCGCATGCCGGTGACGCTGCGCGCCACGTCGATTGCGGCCGACGGCCCGCCCATCTCCGTTCGCACCCAGCCGGGATGCAGCGCAATGCACGCGGAGTGCCGCGACTCCAGCGACGCCACCTTGATCGCGGAATTGAGCGCCGCCTTGCTCGCGCGATACAGCCAGCCGGTCGTGCCGCTCGCCTCGCTGATGCTGCCCATCTTGCTCGACACGACGGCGAGCACGCCATGCGCGGCATCGGTGAGTGGCAGCAACACGGGGATGAGTTGCATCGGGCCGCGCACGTTGGTGTGCATCACATCGTCGAAATCGTCGTTGCTCGGGGTTTCGACGCCTTCGGTGCGCGGGCCGTACACGCCCGACACGATGATCGCGACATCGAGCCGCTCTTCGTCGAGTTGCCACGCGAGCGCGGCGATCTGCTCAGGCTGCGTGACATCGAGCGAGAAGGTTTGCGCGCCGAGCGCGTCCAGCGCTGAAAGCGCGGATTTGTCGCGCGCGGTGGCCAGCACGCGCCAGCCGTCGCGGCAATACTCGCGCGCGAACTCATGGCCGATGCCGCGCGATGCGCCGATGATGAGAGCGGTCTTCATGGTGGTGGTCAGTGGGTGGCCTCAGATCAGTTCGATACCCATCGCCGTCGCCTCGCCGCCGCCGATGCACAACGTTGCCACGCCGCGCTTCAGCCCGCGCGTGCGCAACGCGCCGATCAGCGTGACGAGAATCCGCGCGCCCGACGCGCCGATCGGATGCCCGAGCGCGCAAGCGCCGCCGTTCACGTTGACCTTGTCGTGCGGGAGATCGTGTTCGCGCATGGCGGCCATCGTCACGACGGCGAATGCCTCGTTGATCTCGTAGAGATCGACATCGCTCGCGCGCCAGCCGTTCTTTTCGAAGAGTTTCGCGATTGCGCCGACGGGCGCCGTCGTGAACAACGCGGGCTGCTGCGCGAACGTGCTGTGCCCGGCGACACGCGCAATCGGCGTCGCGCCGAGGCGCTTCGCGGTCGATTCGCGCATCATCACGAGCGCCGCCGCGCCATCCGATATCGACGATGAATTCGCCGCCGTCACCGTGCCGTCCTTCGCGAACGCGGGCTTGAGCGACGGAATCTTTTCGATGTTCGCCTTGAACGGCTGCTCGTCGCGCGCGATGCGTGTCTCGCCCTTCCTGCCCTGCACCGTGACCGGCGCAATTTCCCATTCGAACGATCCGTCCTCGTTCGCGCGTTGCGCGCGCCGCAGGGATTCGACCGCGAACGCATCCTGCGATTCACGCGAGAACGCATAAGACGACGCGCACTGCTCCGCGAACGTGCCCATCAGCCGGCCTTTTTCGTAGGCGTCTTCGAGGCCGTCGAGGAACATGTGATCCATCACCTGGCCGTGTCCCATGCGCATCCCGCCGCGCGCCTTCGGCAGCAGATACGGCGCGTTCGTCATGCTTTCCATGCCGCCCGCGACGATCACGTTTGCCGAGCCCGCGAGCAGCATGTCGTGCGCGAACATCGCGGCGCGCATGCCGGAGCCGCACATCTTGTTGATCGTCGTGCAGCCGGTGGACAGCGGCAAGCCCGCGCCGAGCGCCGCCTGGCGGGCGGGCGCCTGGCCCTGGCCCGCGGGCAGCACGCAGCCCATGATCGCTTCGTCGATCTCCTCCGGTGCGAGGCCCGCGCGTTCGACTGCCGCGCCGATCGCCGCTGCGCCGAGCTGCGGCGCGGTCATTGCAGCGAAGTCGCCCTGGAACGCGGCCATCGGCGTGCGCGCAGCCGCGACGATGACGACTGCATCGTTACCTGTCTCACTCATGTTTTAGCTCCTTGATGACGCCCTGAATGACGGCGGGAACATCGCCGAGCCGCGCCGCATCCGACGCGATCACGTCGTTCTCCGCTGCGTGTGCGCCGTCGCGCGTCAACGCGGCGAGGCACGATTGATATGTCGGGTCCACCGCTTCATGCGAACTGATCATCATGCCCATGTTGCGCAGACGGCCATCGTGGACGCCGTAGGTCCAGCCGTGAATCGTGAGGTCCTGTCCGCGCGCCCAGGCGTCGTTGACGACGGTCGTGCGGCATACGTTCAGCGTCTGCTCGATGGTGTTCAATTCCACGAGCCGGCGATGCCGCGCTTCGCCCATCGGCCATTCGTCGAGCAGCGCGGCGTGCTTCTCGCGCACGTCTTCCACGTGACGCAGCCAGTTGTCCGCGAGACCCACGCGCCGTCCGACGAGCGCCGCGCCCACGCCCGAGCAGCCGTAATGGCCGACGACCATGATGTGCTTCACCTTCAGCAGATCGACGGCGAATTGAATCACCGACAGCGCGTTGAGGTCCGAGTGCACGACCACGTTCGCGATATTCCGATGCACGAACACTTCGCCCGGCGGCAAGCCGATGATCTGGTTGGCCGGCACGCGCGAATCGGAGCAGCCGATCCACAGGTATTCCGGCGCCTGCTGATGCGCGAGCCGCTCGAAGAATTCCGCGTCCTCGGCGAGCTTGCGCGTGACCCAGCTCTGGTTGTTGTCCAAGAGATGGGCGAGGGGATGAGCGGCGTCGTTGTTTCGGTCAGTCATGTTCGTTTGCTGTGTTGCGTGTTGCATGTTTCGAGGATGCGCCGCGACTCACGCGGCGCGTGCGGATGCCTTGTCGAATCGGTCCGGGTAACGGACGCAGAAACGGATGGCTCCGTCGTAGGGGAAAAAATCGGCGAGTTCGCCTCGCAGCAATTGCTCCTTGTGACGCTGCCATAGCGCAGGGTCGAAGAAATCCGCGTGATGACGCATAAATGCTTCGCGCACGCGCGGATCGCCGAGCAGGAACGTGCCGTACGTTTCGGGAAAGATATCGTGCGGCCCGACGGTATACCACGGCTCGCCCGACAGTTCGTCTTCCTCGTTGCGCGGCGGCGGCACGCGGCGCACGTTGCAATCGGTCAGGTACTCGATCTCGTCGTAATCGTAGAACACCACGCGGCCATGACGCGTCACGCCGAAGTTCTTGTACAGCATATCGCCGGGAAAGATGTTGGCCTGGATCAACTGCTTGATCGCATCGCCGAATTCCTTGATGCCGTGATCGATGTCATCGGCGTTGCCGTTCTGCAGGAAAAGGTTGAGCGGCACCATGCGCCGCTCGATATACACATGTCGAATGACCAGCTTGTCGCCTTCGTATTCGATCATGGATGGCGCTTCCTTCTCCAGTTCGCGGATCAGCGAATGATCGAGCCGCGCGAGCGGCAGCGCGACGCTGGAATATTCGAGCGTATCGGCCATGCGGCCCAGCCGGTCGTGGCGTTTCACGAGCAGGTACTTGTCCTCGATCTTCGCGCGCGTGGTGTCTTTCGGCGGCGGAAACGCATCCTTGATGAGCTTGAACACATAAGGAAACGACGGCAGCGTGAACACGATCATCACGAGACCCTTGATGCCCGGCGCGATGATGAACTGATCGCTCGAATGCTTCAGGTGATGCAGCAGGTCGCGATAGAAGAGGTTCTTGCCCTGCTTCTGAAGCCCCAGCGACGTATAGATTTCCGCGTTCGGCTTCGCCGGCATGATGCTGCCCAGAAACTGCACGTAGGCCGACGGCACTTCCATGTCGACGAGAAAATACGAATGCGAAAAGCTGAAGATGATGAGCAGTTGCTGGCGCTCGAGCAGCACCGTATCGAGCGCGAGCAGGCCGGGGCGGGTGTGACGGACGGCGATGGCGAAAGGCAGCAGCGAATCGCCGTGAATGATGCGCCCGACGATATACGCCGCCTTGTTGCGAAAGAACAGCGACGACAGCACGTGAATCTGGAAATTCGGCGCGGGCGCGAAGTCGCCGAAGGTGTCTCTCAGCGATTGCATCACGCATTGCACGTCGCGCGTCAGGTCTTCGAACGGCGGCTGCAACTGGAAGTTGGTGACGATGCGTTCGAGGGTGGCGGCCAGGCCGTCCTTGTCCGGGTAATACGCGCGGTATGTCGGCTTCGCGGCGGGCTCGTCGTTCTCGATGTACTCGGTCGAGATGGCCGGCCGCACGAAGATGAAGTCGTTGTTGAAGTACGAGCGATGCAGGATCTTGCAGCACACCGAGTTGAAGAAGGTTTCGGCGCACTCCGGCTGGCGGTGCGTCGTCAACAGGCCGATGTAATGCAGCTTGATTTGCTGCCACACGTCGTCGTCGATGTTCTCGGCGTCGTACTCGTCTTCGAGCCGCGCCACGCATTCGTCGACGCGCTCGTCGTACGACGTGATGCGCTCGCGCGCAAGCTGCGAGAGCGCGTGCCAGTCGCCTTGCTCGAACAGCGTCTTCGCCTTGACCGCGGCTTCGCGGAACACGCGGTAGTGCCGGTCGAACCCTTCGAGCAGCGTCTGCGCCACATCGAAGCCGATTTGCGACGAGAGCAGCTTGGGGAAGTGGTTCATGTCGGCTCGCATCAGGCGGCTTTCGACCGGCGCGTCCGCTTGTCGATGCCGGCCGCGAGCAGCGCGCGGCCTTGCTCTTCGTAAGCGGCCAGTTCGGTGAGCGTGGTGTTGAGGTCTTCGAGCTGACGCTGCAGCACTTCCCGATGCGCGGCGATGGTGTCGATGAACGCGCGCAGTTGCGTCGCCGAGCCGGTCGGGGAATCGTAGAGATCGAGCAGCGTGCGAATTTCCGACAGCGTGAAGCCGAGCCGCTTGCCGCGCAATGTGAGCTTCAGCCGCGTGCGGTCGCGCGGCGAATACACGCGGCGCAGGCCGTTCGCGCCTTCGCGTCGCGGTGCGAGAAGGCCCTGATCTTCGTAGAAGCGGATGGCGCGCGGCGTGACGTCGAACTCGCGCGCCAGTTCGGTGATCGTGTAATGCGTGGGCTGAGTCATCTGGAAAGCGCGACGCGCGGACAGGCGTCCAACGATAGAATGACGTTTACGTTATCGTCAACCTCGCCGGATTGCAATGCGGCGAAAATCCCTAAGGCACAACGATGAACGCACTCGAACACCAGCTCGATTATGTATTCGCCGACGAATTGCCCGAGCCGGGCGGCGTGAAGGAAGTGGCGCCTGGCGTCCACTGGCTGCGCATGCCGCTGCCGTTCGCGCTCGATCACATCAATCTCTGGCTTTTGCGCGATGAGATCGACGGCGTGCGAGGCTGGACGGTCATCGATTGCGGCATTGCAAACGACGGCATCCGCGCGAGCTGGGAGCGTGTCTTCGATACCGTGCTCGACGGCCTGCCCGTGTTGCGCGTGATCGTCACGCATTGTCATCCCGACCACCTCGGTCTTGCCGACTGGCTCTGCAATGGCGGCGACCGGCAACGCTGGAACGTGCGGCTCTGGATCTCGCTCGGCGAATACGCGATGGGCCGCGTGATGGCCGCAGGCGACGGTTCCAACGCTGGCGGCGAACGCGCGGCGCGGCATTTCGCGACGCACGGCCTGACCGATGAAGCATCGCTCGAAGCGCTCAAGAAGCGCGACAGCTATTACCCGACGCTCGTGCCTTCCGTGCCGCGTGAGTTTCGCCGTATCCGCGATGGCGATCGCTTGCGCATCGGCGAGCGAGAATGGGAAGTGGTGACGGGCTATGGCCATTCGCCCGAACATAGCGCGTTGTATTGCGCATCGGACACGCTGCTGATTTCCGGCGACATGGTGTTGCCGCGCATCTCGACGAACGTGTCGGTGTTCGCGATCGAGCCGGAAGGCAATCCGCTTGCGCTGTATCTGGAATCGCTCGGCCGCTATGAAGCCATGCCCGCCGATGTCCTCGCGCTTCCGTCGCACGGCAAGCCGTTTCGCGGCGTGCAGACGCGCATCGGGCAACTGAGGGAGCATCATCGCGCGCGGCTGGCGGAAGTGCGGGAGGCGTGCGCCACGAAGCCCTGCAGCGCCGCCGATATCGTGCCCATCATGTTCAAGCGCCAGCTCGATATTCACCAGATGACGTTCGCGCTCGGGGAGGCGCTCGCGCATTTGAATCTGCTCTGGCTCGAGGGCGCGTTGAAGCGTCGGACCGGCGCGGATGGGGTGATGCGGTTCGCGCCGGCGTGACGTCTCCGTTTACTGCACCGAAACCGCCCCGAAATTCTGCCGCCCGAACGGACTCACGTTATACCCGCTGACATTCGCGCGTGTCAGCGCCGCGGCCGTCGGATACACGAGCGGAATCCACAGCGCCTGATCGTGGATGATCTTCTGCGCGTCGACATACGATTTCGTGCGCTTCGCGACATCGGGCGTCGCCTTGCCATCCGCGATCAGCTTGTCGAGCTGCGCATCGCAGAAGCGCGCGAAGTTGATGCCGGACTTCACCGCATTGCAACTGAATAGCGGCGAAAGATAGTTATCCGGATCGCCGTTGTCGCCGGCCCAGCCCATGAACAGCATGTCGTGCTGGCCCTGCTTCGCTTCCTTGATCAGCTCGCCCCATTCGATCACCTTCACCTGCGCCTTCACGCCGATCTTCGCCAGATCGGCCTGAAGCAACTCCGCGCCTGCCTTCGGATTCGGATTCAGTACGCTGCCATTCGGACGCACCCAGATCGTCGTCTCAAAGCCGTTCGGCAGGCCCGCATCGGCAAGCAGCTTCTTCGCGCGATCCGTCGAATAGGGATAAGCCTGCACGCTCTTGTCGTAGCTCCACGTATTCGGCGGATACGGATTCACCGCCGGCGATGCGGTGTTGTCGAACACGGTCTTCATGTACGTCGTGCGATCGAACGCCATGTTCAGCGCCTGGCGCACCTTCGGATTGTCGAGCGGCTTCTTCTGCGTGTTCAGCGCGACGAAGGCCGTCATGAACGCCGGCGTCTCGCTCACCTCGAGCGACTTGTCCCTCTTCGCATCGAGCACGTCCTGCGGCTTCGGCGACAGCGCAATCTGACATTCGCCCGCCTTGATCTTCTGCGCGCGCACCGAGGCATCGGGCGTGATCGCATAGATCAGGCGATCGACCTTCGGCTTCGGTCCCCAGTACGACGGGTTCACGTCGTAGCGGATGACCGCATCCTTCGTGTAGCTCCTGAGCACGAACGGGCCCGTGCCGATGGGCTTGCTGTTGATGTCGAGCTGCCTGTTCTCCTTCAGCAACCGGTCCGCGTACTCGGCCGAATAGATCGATGCGAAGCCCATCGTGAGGATCGGCACGAAGGTCGCGTTCGGCTCGTTCAGTTGGAATTTCACCGTCTGGTCGTCGACCTTCGTTACAGCCTTGATGAGCTTCACGAGGCCCATCGACTGCGCATGTGGAAAGCCGCTTGCGCCCGCCACCTTGTGCCACGGATTGCTGTCCGACAGCATGCGCTCGAACGTGAAAACGACGTCATCCGCGTTGAGCGGGCGCGTGGGCTTGAAGTAGTCGGTGGTCTGGAATTGCACGTTCGGGCGCAGATGGAACGTGTACGTGAGCCCATCGCTCGATACGTCCCACTTCTGCGCAAGCGATGGCGCGACCTTCTTCGCGGCCTCGTCGTACGAGACGAGCGTATTGAAGACGACGTCCGCCGATGCGTTCGTCGTCACGAGGGAATTGAACTGGACGACATCGAAGCCATCCGGACTCGATTCCGTGCATACGGTGAGCGGCTTCGACATCGCGAGGATCGGCGCGGCCACGAGGGCGGCTGCGAGCGCGGCGGTGGCGCGGACTTTGGAGCGGTTGAGGCGCATGGATTCTCCCGTGACTCTCGGTCACACATCGGTTTTCTTGTTGCTCGGGATCTGCCGGGCACGGCGACGCGTGCAAGCGCCGCGCCCGCGCGACAGCTTATCCAACGGCGCGAGCCGTCACAACGAAGCATTGCGCATACCGTTATGCCTCGCGCGGGCGCGCGGCTTGCCGAACCGTGCGCGTCACGCTACACTGGCCCCCGTCTTTGGGGAGTAGCCTTCCTTCGTCTTGCGAAGGAGAACGCGTCAACATCCTCGGCTTTCTCTGCCGTGGCGCGTTCGACCGGTCCGGTTTGGCGAGACCATTGATGCGCTATGTCGTTCCTGGTCGGACGGGCGTGGCGCATCATGGTTCGCTGACGTCCGGCCGTGGAATCATCGTCGTGTCCCCACAATCACAATATTCATTGTTCACCCGCGCTGGCATTCGCACTGGCGCCGCGTCCGCTTTCCATCGTTCGATGCGGGGTGCCGCATGACGATGCTCTTCCTCGAACTCGCATTCATGCTCGCGATCATCCTGATCGCATCCGAACTCTTCACCAACGCGCTCGAACATCTGGGCGAACGGCTCGGCATCTCGGAAGGCGTCACCGGTTCGCTGTTCGCGGCGGTCGGCACGGCATTGCCGGAGACCACCGTGCCGATCATCGCGCTCCTGGGCGGCACCGCGAGCCGCGCGGTCAACGAAGAAATCGGCGTCGGCGCGATTCTCGGCGCACCGCTGATGCTCGCGACACTCTCCACCTGCCTGATGACGCTCGCCATCGTGAAGTCGCGCGGCTTGCGCGGCGTCATCACGCCCGAGCGCAGCGGCTTCACGCGTGACCTCAACTTCTTCCTCGTGGCGTTTTTGATCGCGGCAGGCGCGATGTTCGTGCCGCATCATGCGTGGCAAGTGCGCGCGCTGTTCGCGGGCGGGCTCGTCGTGCTGTACATCATCTATGTCGTCGCGACGTTCCGCGCTTCCGCGAATCTCGTCGAAAGCGGGCACGGCACGGAAGCACCCGAAACGCTCTTTATCTCGCGTCTCGGCCTGAAGACCAGCCTCGGGTCCATCATGCTGCAGTTCCTCGCCGGCATCGTGCTGCTCGTCGGCGGGGCGAAGGGCTTCATTCACGGGGTCGAAGGCGTGTCGCAGGCGCTCGGGGTATCGGCGCTGCTGCTGTCGCTCATCATCATTCCGATCGCTACGGAGCTGCCCGAGAAGGTGAACAGCATCCTGTGGGCGCGGCGCGGCAAGGACACGCTCGCGTTCGGCAACATCACCGGCGCGATGGTGTTTCAGGGGACGCTCTTGCCCGCTATCGGCATCATGCTGACGCCGTGGGAGCCGCGAATCGAAGTGCTGACCGGCGTGCTGATCACGCTTGCGGCGGCGGCGTGGCTGCGTTTTCATGCACGCGGCAATGGCGTCGCGCTCTGGGCGCTGCTGGGCAATGGCGTGCTGTACGCCGCCTATCTGACGCTGACCCTCGGCCGCTAGGCGCGCACTGAGCCCGCAAAAGAAAATGCCCGCGCGAGGCGGGCATCGATGTTCAGGCGGCGCGTCGGACATCGACGCGTTGTTCTTGTTGTTGTTTGTTTATCGGCCCCGATCCGGAAAACTTTAGAGGCGCGCGGCCTGTTGATAGCGGCTCGCCGCGTCGATGCGAGCGGTGGCTTCACGAAAGCCCTCGCCGAGCGACATGCGCGCCGCTTCCGCCGTCTGCATCAGCGAGGCATCGAGCGCCTGAATGTCGCGAGCCGCCTGCAGCGTCGCGGAATCGCGGTCGTTCTGCAACTGCATGATGACCGGCGAGCGCAGTTCGGCCACGCGCGCGGCTTCGATCCAGTCGCCAGCGGCGGCCGCCGCGGCCATCGCGCGGGTCAGCGTCACTGCGTTCGTCAGCAATTCGTGTTGGCTCACATCCGTCTCCGTGCGTCGCGGGTTACTTGTTCGTCGCCAGCGCGCCCGCGCTGTTCGTGCCGCCGAAGAGCTGCGTCAGATACGCGGTGTTGTTCTGCATCGTCGCCATCAGCGTGTTGAGCGCCGTGAATTGCGCGTTGTATTGCGAGGTCAGGCTGTCGGCGTAGGTCTGCAGCTTGGCCGTCTGATCGGTCAGGCTCTTGAGGTCGGCGTTGAGCGCCGTCGTGCGCGTGTCGATGACGCCGCCCGTCTGCAGGAACGTCGTGATCTTCGAGCTGAGCTGCTTGCCGATGCCGTTCGTCTGGCTGAACAACTGCTGCACGCGCGTCGGGCTGTTCGAGAGCGCGGTCGAGAGCTTGGAGTCGTCGATCGACAGCGTGCCGTCGTCCTGAAGGTCGATGCCGATCGAAGCCAGGTTCGTGGTCGTCGACGTCGATCCGGAGCCGGACGTCACACCGCTCGTGACGATGTTCGCGAGCGTGCTTCTGATCGTCTGCAGCATCGAATCGCCGAGCAGTGCGCCGCCTTGCGAGCCGGCGGCTTTCGTCGAGTCGAAAGTGGACAGCGCCGCAGCCTGGCTCACGAAGGAGTTGTAGGAATCGACGAACGCCTTGATCGTGCTCTTTTCCGTGGTCGTGTCGGACGCCACGGTCAGCGTTTGCGTGCTGCCCGCCGCAGCCGACGCGAGATTGAGCGTCACGCCGCCGATGGCCGTCGTGAGTGTGTTCGTCGAGCTCGTGACCGCGGTGCCGTCGACCGTCAGCGACGCATCCTGCGCCTTCGACGTTTCCGTGAAATTGCTGCTGCCCGCGCTGTACGAAAGCGATGAATCGACGCCCGCGCCCGCAGTCACCGAGATCGTGTTCGCCGCGCCCGTGGTCTTCGAGGCGAGCACGAGGTGCTGGCCGTCCGTGCCGGTCACGATGGTCGCGCTGATGCCGGGGTTGTCGTTCGCCGAGTTGATCGACGATGCGATGCTCGCGAGCGTGTTGGTGCCGTCGAGCGTGACGTTCATCGAACTGGATCCGAGACTCAGCGTGAGCGTGCCGGCGCCGAAGGTGTCGGTGGCCGCGTGCGCCGTCGATGAAATCTTCTGCGCGCTCGCCACGTTGTTGACCTTGATCTCATACGAACCGGCGACCGCGCTCGTGCCGGCGGTGGCGGTCAGTCCGCTGCCGCTGGCCGTCGCCGTGTACGCTGCGAGCCCCGTGCCGTCGGACAGGCTGGAAAGGGACGATTGCAGCGAGGAGAGCGCGGACTTGATCTGCGACACGGCGGACAACAGCGTGTTGTCGCTCGCCGTCTTCTTCGCGATCTGCGTGGCCTGGCCCGTCGTCTTGGCGGTGACGATCGAGGAGACGAGCGTGGAGACGTCGAGCGAGGAATTGGTCGCGCCGCTGATGATGGACTGCGCGGCAGCGGCCAGCGTGGCGCTGATGTCGGTCGAACTCGTGGTCGAGGTGGTGGTGGTCATCGGATGCTCCGGACGGACTGCCTATATGTTGCGAGCTTTCGTGAGCGGCGCGGGGTACGTCTTTGCGCGCCGCTAACGAAAGCTGGGAGGCAAGCCTCCCAGTCGCGCACTGAACCCCGCCAGAACGCAGCGGGGTGAGTGAAGGTGCTTTAGCCGAGGAGCTTCAGCACTTGCTGCGGCATCGAGTTCGCTTGCGCCAGAACCGAGATACCGGCTTGCTGCAGCACTTGCGCCTTCGACAGGTTCGCGGTTTCTTGTGCGAAGTCTGCGTCGGTGATCGCCGATTGTGCCGAGCTCAGGTTGGTCGACTGCGATTGCAGGCTGGAGACAGCCGACGTGAAGCGGTTCTGCTCAGCGCCGAGCGTCGATTGCAGCGTGTTGACCGTGTCGAGCGCGGTGTCGACATAGCCGATCACGTTTTGCGCGCCGCTTGCCGTCGAGATGTCCACGCTCACCGAACCGAACAGGCCGGTCGAGCCCATCGAAACGCTGCCGAAGTCGACGCTCAGCGTCTGGTTCGCCACTGCGCCGATCTGGAACGACACCGACGAAACCGAACCCGACAGCATGGCCTGGCCGTTGAACGTGGTCTGGTTCGCGACGCGATCCAGTTCGCCGAGACGCTGGCTCACTTCCGTCTGGAGGTAGCCGCGCTGCGTGTCGGACAGCGAGCCGTCAGCAGCCTGAACGGCGAGCTGGCGGATACGTTGCAGGTTGTCCGTCGTGGAGCTGAGGCCGCCCGATGCCGTCTGGATCATCGAGATTGCGTTGTTTGCGTTCGACACGCCCTGGTTCAGCGCGTTGACGTACGACGTCATGTTCGTCGAAATCGCGAGACCTGCTGCATCGTCAGCCGCGCTGTTGATGCGCTTGCCCGACGAAAGGCGGTTGATTGCCGACGACAGGGCGCTTTGCGAACCAGCCAGGTTCTTTTGCGTAGCTTGCGACAGCGTGTTGGTATTGATGTTCAACATGGCTTGTTTTCCCTCTTTAAAGTATGGCGTCTTTAACGCCTACATCAGTTACGGCGTCGCGCTGTTTTGGAACTTACGCTGACCGCCTTACCTTAGGTTATCGGGCTGCCCGAAAAAAACTTTAGGGCTTATGCACCGGGTCTTTTCGATCGGCCGGGAAGGCTTGCGCGACAAGGCTTTTGGCCTTCTTGCGACGGCTTTCCCGACTGCGGTCGACGAATAAAAACTACAAAGCGTGAGCCATTTGCGTGGCGGCGGCTTTAGCAAGCGGACGGAAAATCAGCCGTACCACTTGCTGAGATTGTTCCTTTGCCGCCGGCAGATAAATAAGTCCGTTCGGTGAAACCTGATAAATGCCCGGTTCACGTTCTTCCATGCCGTCGAGAATGATCTCGGTGCCGGCTTCCAAAGCGCGCTGGCGATCGAATTCGGAACTCGAATCCAGATACTCGGCGGAGAATGTCGTCGCCGATTCGAGCTGCATCCAGCTCAGCTCGCGGCCGATCATCAACGCGGTGTCGAATTGCGAACGCGGCAGGACGACCGAATAGAAGCCGTCGTAAGTCGCGCGCGCCGAGACGCTCTGCGTCGCGCTTTCGTTGCCGCGCACGAACAGCGCGGGGACATCGATGCGCCGGTACGAGGTATCGTCGACCGTGAAGTCGAGGCGGTGACGGCGAATCGACATCAGGAAGATCGCCTGGTCGATGCCCGCGTAACGCATCTCCGACGGATACCCGGTCCGGAAGCCCTTGCCGATGCTGCGCATATAGAACGGGCCGCGCTGGCGCAGGCCCTTGATGCCCGCGTCGACGTTGGCTACATCGAACGCGATATCGGTGCCGACGTTCAGCTCGAAGAGCGATCTCGCGCTGCGCTCGATTTCCTCGTGCTCGGGCAGATAGACGAGCCGCGCCAGTTCGATAGCCGCGACCACGCGCAGCCGTTCGGGCGTGAGCGCCGGCAAATGAATGGCGGGCGTCGCCTCGACATCGCGAATGAACTGCAGACACGCTTGCTGGATCGCGTGCGTCGTTTCGAGCTGCATGCTGCCTTTCTTGACGTCGGCGAGAATCGGCGTGCCGTCCTGTTCGTAGGCGATCACGCTGCCGCAACTGATCGCGCACATCTGCTCGAAATCGCCAATATGCGCGATAAGCGTTTCAACGACGTTCTCCTCGGTCCAGCTTGCATCGATCAGCGCACGGCGGTCGAGATGGGATCCCGGCGAATCGAGCGAGGCGAAGTATCGGCCGATGACATCCACGTCGTAATGGCGCTTGAAGACATCGCGGATGGCGTGCTGAATCGTCCCGTAATAGCCGAGGTCCGCGAGCACCAGCGTGTCACCGCGTTCCAGGCCGACGGTGCGCTGCAGGTGGCGGAAAAGCCGTGCGCGCAGCGCGTTGGACTGGCTCACGATGGTCTTTTGCGTCGCGCGCTCGGCAAGCAGCCTGCGGAACTCGTGCGCCGGGTCCTTCGCCTTCATTGCGCGTGCGAGCACTTTCTTCTTGAGCTCGGGCGGCATCAGCATCTGATCGCAGATGACATAGAGCGGATGCGATGCCGCGTGCTTGCCTGCGTAGCGCTGGATGCTCTCGCCGCTATCGAACGAGACGGCCACGGCGGTGAAGCGGCTCAGATAGACCGGATCGCTCATGGCTTCGTTCGACATGACCTCGCACGCAAGCCGCAGCAAATGGCCGTCGCGCATGAGGAATGCGAACTTGTGCGGCTTGCCGGTCGCGTTCAGCGTGCGGCGCTCGTCGAGGATGAAGCGCGCGAAGCTGTAGACGATCGGGCCCAGCGCCCAGTAGCCGACGCGCTCGTTCGGGTCCTGCCTGCGCGTGAGTTGCTGCGCCTTCAGGCCGTGATAGAGGCTCGGGGCCGCCTGCGTCGAGCGGATGGCCGGAAACAGCAGGCGCGCTGCGATGAGGCGCTGACGCTCGGCCTTCGACGTATCTTCGTCGCGTTGTAAGAGATGCACGCAGCCGATGCCGAGCGACATCGGCGCGGCATAGTCGGCGACCGGGTTGTCGCCCGTATGCAGGATGTCCGCGGCGCTCACGCCCAGCTTCGCCATGATCTTCGGCCACAGCCCGTTCGACTTGCCGAAGCCGAATTCGGAAGAGCAGAAGACGTGGTCGAGCAGCGTTTCGAGTTCAGGCGCGGTCGCGAACAGGATGCGGCGCAGTTGCGCCTCGCTATAGTAAGTATCGCTGACGATCGCGACGGCAAGACCGCGCGCCTTCGCTTCGCGCATCAGCGCGAGCACCGGCTCGAAAGCGAAGCCGATTTCGATCTCCTTCTGAACTTCGCGCTCGGCCAGTTCGCGAACGGTGGACTCGTCCGCGTGCGGCGCGCACACCGCATAGATTTCTTCGAGCGATGCTTCGAACGTGCCGTTCCTGAACGAGCGGTTCGTGCGCGCAGTGGCTTCGGCCTGCGTGCGCACACGAGCGCCGATGCGATGCGCGACGAACAGCGGGTCTTCGGCGAGCGCGTAGTACACATCGATCGGCTCGGCCACGCCGCGCCAGAAGATGGTGTCGAAACAGTCGAAAGTGGCGACCTTGCGGCCGTCGAGTTTGGCGGACCAGGCCGCCATCAGGTCTGCGGCCGGTATGTTGCGGTCGGTCATGTTCAGGATGCTCCTCTGACGCGTGCGGGCGTTGGAATGGTGGACGGATCAGCGCGCGTGCGCGGCGATCACGGTGAGATAGTTCGCGAGGCGGTTCTCTTCGACGCGCGCCAGCAGCGGGTTGTTGTGATACGGCGCGAGAATCTGCGCGATTGCCTCGATGCACGGATGCGTGCGCTCGATCAGCACGGCGAGGCCGAACACGAGCGGAATCACCGCATACACATAGTCGGTATCCGACTGCGCGATGAAATCTTCGAGCGCGGTCAAGACGCCATTGCGCGGGCCGCCTTCGTGGTCGGCATAAGCGAACGATCCTTCCGGCGAGCCGAAGCCGCCACGCACCTTGCCCGGATTGCCGAGCGTCACGCCGTTGCCATAGCTATACGGCTGGCGGAACTCGGCGGGGATCGCGGCGGGGTTGTAGTACTGATCGCGACGGCCGGCGGGCCAGCAGACGTCGTGCATGAAAGCGAGCACCGGCTTGCCGTCGGCGTGCGAGCGTTCTTCGATCAGCCGCAATTCGTTGAAGACCGTGTACCAGTTGTGATCGCCGTCGATGAACCATGCGTCGACATCGGCGATGCGCGGGATCGCGTCATGGCTCGTCGCGCGCTGCAACTCGATATGCCTCGTGCTTTCGATCCACGCGGTCGCTTCCGGGCGCGGCGTCGGATCGATGCAGGTGAGCGTGGCGTCGTGGGCTTCGGCCCAGTCGGACAGAATGCGGGTGTTGCCGCCGAATTCGAGCCCGATTTCCGCGATCTTGCGAGGCGCGCAGATATCGAGGAGTGGAACGGTGATCGGCGCGAACTCGGCCATCGAATAAATCAGCAAATTGCTCATGTGCAAGGGCGTTCGGGCTTCGGAAGACTTTTCTGGACTGAAGCGATGTTAGGTGAAGCCCCGCAAACGAAAGTCTCGAAAAGGGGCCGCTTTTCCCCTCAGTTTTCGTTTTAGTTTTACGTTTGCCGGCTGACGGCGCATGCCTGCAGGCGGCGAGGGCCGCATGTATCATCGGCTGACGCACTTTTCCAACGGAGAGAGGACCCATGCAAACGCGCAGCATCGGCACATCGGATATCAAAGTCGCGCCGCTCGTATTCGGCGGCAACGTCTTCGGCTGGACGGCCGACGAGCGCACGTCGTTCTCCATCCTCGATGCCTTCGTCGATCACGGCCTCAACTTCGTCGATACGGCGGACGTCTATTCCGCATGGGTCGACGGGCATCAGGGCGGCGAGTCCGAAGCGATCATCGGCAAGTGGTTCAGGGAAAGCGGCAAGCGCCACAAGATCGTGCTCGCCACCAAGGTCGGCATGCTCGGCACGCGTGCGGGGCTCTCGGCGGCGAACATCGCGGCGGCCGTCGACGATTCGCTGCGCCGCCTCAAGACCGATTACATCGACGTCTACTTCTCCCATCTCGACGACGACAAGACGCCGCTCGACGAGACGCTCGACGCGTATCAGAAGCTCGTCAAGGCGGGGAAGGTGCGCGTGATCGGCGCGTCGAACTACACGGGCGAGCGGCTGGAAGAGGCGTTGCGGGTCTCGAAGGAATCAGGATTGCCCGCCTATCAGATTCTTCAGCCGGAGTACAACCTGTACGACCGCGAAGGCTATGAAACCGATCTCGAACCGGTCGCGGAAAAACACAAGATTGCGGTCGTCACGTATTTCAGCCTGGCGAGCGGCTTCCTGTCGGGCAAATACCGGTCGAAGGAAGATACGACACAGGCGGCGCGCGGCTCGCGCGTCGAGAAGTATTTGAACGATCGTGGGCTGAATATCGTCGATGCGCTCGTCGAAGTGGCCACGCGCAACAGCACGACGCCCGCGACTGTCGCGCTTGCGTGGATCATCGCGCGGCCGAGCGTGACCGCGCCGATTGCCAGCGCGACGTCGGTCACCCAACTGGAGAGTCTCGCCGCCGCGACGCAGCTGCTGCTCTCGGCGGAAGACCTTAAAACCCTTGACGAAGCCAGCGCCTGGCAGAAATAAATCTGTTGCATCAAAGGCTTGGCGTGCTTCGAAGAGTTGGCAGGGGCGCGGTGTTCTGGTAACATCGCGCCCGAATCGAGAAATGTGCCCGATTTTTGCCTTCGCCGCTGAATATGACAACGTCAAAAGCTGGCGGCGAACGGCTCAGAAATGCGCGTTCAGGTAGCTTCCGCGAACACGCATGCCGCTCTCGCGGCTGAATCTCAACTCTCTCTTTTCCGGCCTCCGTGGCCGCTTTGCTCGTGTCCGCCCGTCGCGCCTTCGAGGTGCGTCATGTCCGGCGGACGATCGGAGTGCCGGCGCGCGGCGGTTTTTCCGTTGCGCACTTGAAAATACGTTTAGCAAACAGGATTCACATGACCACTATCGTCCTCAAAGAAAACGAGCCGTTCGATGTCGCGATTCGTCGCTTTCGCCGTACGATCGAAAAGAACGGCCTGATCGCGGAACTGCGCGAGCGCCAGTCCTACGAAAAGCCGACCACCGCACGCAAGCGCAAGAAGGCCGCGGCTGTTTCGCGTCTGCGCAAGCGCCTGCGTAGCCAGATGCTGCCGAAGAAGATGCACTAAAGCGTCATCGCCGGGGCCGGGCTGAAACCCTGACCGGAACGGCAAAACGGCGGTGCGACCCGAGAGGGCGCACCGCCGTTTCGTTTTTGCGGCGTTATTCGCTGCCGGCAGCGCGTCAGACGAACGCGTGCCGCCTGCCCAGCGCCGCCAGCAGATGCGGCCATTCCTCGACGCTCGCGTCGTCGTGGACCTGCTCCAGTTCGATCAGCAGATCGATGACGTTGGGATCGTACGCATTCACATTCGACGCATAGAGCGCGCGCAGCAGCTTGCCGTCCCGCGCATGCCGATAGTACGAAATGCCGACGCCTTCGAGTTCGGCCTCATAGACGTCGTCGCGGACTAGCGAGCCGATCGCACACTTGTGGCCGTGCGGACTGCGCAGACGGCAGGAGCCGTTGTCATCTTCCGAGACCGCGCGTTGCGCGAGCAGATGCGCAGTGACGCGTTCGTAGATGTCTTGCGGGCTCAGCATCCGGATAGGGCTCAACATACGGCACCCGTGCGCTTATGCAGCCGTTTTCAGGAGCTCGGCCGACAGACCGAATTGCCGCGCGATCGACGTGAGGCGCTCGCGCCATTCCCATTTGCCGAAAACGTCGTGCACGTTCTGCAGGCAAGAAAGCAGTTCGACGGTATTAGGATCGAAGACGTTGATGCGCGCGCGCAGCAGCGCACGCTTGAGCGCCGCGACGCCGGCATCCATGTAGGCCGGCACCGCTTCGGGCGGTTTTGCAAGGTAGCGGATGGGCACGCCTTCCATCGCCGTGACGTAATCGCGCGGCTTGATGTACGTGCCTATCGGGCAGCCGCCGCAGTATCCGCGATAAGCGCCGCCGCCGCGAGGCAGCAAAGCGGCCTGCCCCTGCGCGAAAAGATGCTGTACCGCGTTGTTGAAAATCTCCTGATGCGTCAAGAAGTTCAGGCTTTTCATGATCTTTCTCCCCTGCGCCCCTGCGCAGCGGCCATGCGTTGAGTTTCGAGCAACCTGCACCTGCGGTGTCCGGGCGGCGACATTGCCGTCCGGCTACTGCTTCGAGCACGATGGTTTTCCCGGCCTTGGACACTAACGACCACTTCGAGCGTCCTGTACTCGCGGCGGATCTCTCCACTCAGTGAACGATCCGCACACCGTCAGTTATAACGGTTCGGCTCGGTAAAAAGGTGCGGCAACGCACGCGAGGACGCCATTTTTACACGACGCGCACGATCGTGCAGCGCCGCAGAAGCAGACGAGGCGCCTGACTGCGCGCGGGTCTCGCCTTGCTTCATTGCAATAAAACACGTGCTATCAGGACTTTCCCTCACGACGCGTTTTAGCGTCTCGCATGTTGCCAAAAAGCAAAAATTTGTAGGATCGGACGCGGCCTAATGTCCCGCCCCGGCGGCCGCTTTGCGCTTTGTCCTAGCTTTCGCACGCGACACGCAGTCGGCGGCGTGGTCGTTGACCATGCCGGTTGCCTGCATGAAGGCGTAGCAAATGGTCGTGCCGACGAACTTGCAGCCGTATTGCTTCAGCGCGCGGCTCATGGCGTCGGATTCCGGCGTCGATGCGGGCGTCGGGTTGCTGGCGTCGCGCGGGGTATCGATCGTTTCGCCATCGACGAACGACCACACGAACGCCGCGAATGAGCCGTGTTCGGCCTGGATACGCTGCACCGCGCGAGCATTGAGCACGGCGGACTGGATCTTCGCGCGATTCCGAACGATCCGCGCGTCGCCGACGATCCGCTCGACGTCGGCATCGGTGAAGCGCGCGACCGTGTCGATGTCGAAATCCGCGAACAGCGCGCGATAGCCGTCGCGCTTATTAAGAATGGTCGACCAAGAAAGGCCGGCCTGAGCGCCCTCCAGCACGAGCATTTCGAAGAGGTGGCGGTCGTCGCGCGAAGGCACGCCCCATTCGGTGTCGTGGTAGTGCGCCATGGCCGGCGTCATGGCCCAGGCGCAGCGGATCGGTTCGGTGTCGGTCATTTGGGAATCCTCGTTTTTTGACTGCGCCAGCATAGCCGAACGCCGTTGCCGCATGCCCTTTGCCATTCGGCTAATTGGCGCGCCGCATTCGCGCCGTTATGCTTGCGCCCATGAACACACTGACTTCGCAATTCAATGGATTTCTGCTCGGCATCGACGGCGGCGGAAG
The DNA here is from genome assembly GCF_031450805.1 of Caballeronia sp. LZ016. Classification (NCBI taxonomy): domain Bacteria; kingdom Pseudomonadati; phylum Pseudomonadota; class Betaproteobacteria; order Burkholderiales; family Burkholderiaceae; genus Caballeronia; species Caballeronia sp. LZ016. Next base: position 671,874 of record NZ_JARTVY010000001.1, on the reverse strand, counting down.
CGGCACGCGCGTGATCCTCGCCGATGCAAACGGCGTCGAACTGGCCCGTGCGAGCGGCGGCCCGTCGGGGCTCGGGTTGGGCGTCGAACGGGCGTGGCACGCCATCGGCGATGCCTGCGAGCGCGCGTTCGAAGCCGCCGCGCTGCCTTTCGACTGGCGCGCCTGCTCGATGGGCTGCGGGCTCGCGGGCGTCAACAACGCGCAATGGCTCGCGGCGTTTCTCGACATCGCGCCGCCGTTGCACGCGCTGAGCGTGGAAAGCGACGCGTACACGACCGTCATCGGCGCGCACGCGGGCGAGCCGGGCGTTGTCGTGGCGCTCGGGACGGGCAGCATCGCGGCGTCGCTGGACGAGGGCGGCGTCTGCCATATCGCCGGAGGCTACGGCTTTCCGAGCGGCGACGAAGCCAGCGGCGCGTGGCTCGGCCTGCGCGCGGTCGTCCACCTGCAGCAGGTGCTCGACGGCCGCGCCCCCGCAGACGACTGGTCCCGCGCGCTGCTCGCGCTGACCGGCGCGACGGATCGCGACAGTCTCGTCGTCTGGCTGTGCGCGTCGAATCAGACGGCGTATGCAACGCTCGCGCCGAGCGTCTTCGAGTACAGGCATCATCCGGCAGCTGCCCGATTGCTCGAACAGGCGGGGCGCGAAATTGAACTCCTCGTCGCCGCGCTCGATCCGGCCGGCACGCTGCCGGTTGCGCTGTGCGGCGGACTGGCCGCGCCATACGAACCTTTCGTGCCGGCGCTCGTTCGTGAACGGCTGCGCAAGCCCCGCGCCGATTCCGTCGCGGGCGCGCTGGAACTGGCGCGGCGCGCATCGTTGTCGCCGGGCACGGTCGCGCGGACAGGCGGCCGCGCCGCGATAAAATAGCCAGCTTCGCGCTCAAACAGGGCAGCCATGTATTCGGTCATCGCAACTGATCTCGACGGTACGCTTCTCAACAGCGACCACCAGCTCGATCCTTTCACCGCACAAACGCTGCGCACACTCGCGTCGCGCGGCGTGCCGGTCATCATCGCGACGGGACGGCATTATCGCGATGTCGCCGGTATACGCGACCTGCTCGGCGTCGACGCGTACCTGATCACGTCGAATGGCGCGCGCGTGCACGCACCCGGCGACGAAAACATCTACTCGCGCGATCTCGCGCCGGCTTTCGTGCGTCGTCTGGTGCAGCCGGATGTCGTGGGCGAGCACGGACGCGTGATCGTCAACCTGTTCGCCGACGACGCCTGGCTCATCGACCGCCACGCGCCGGAGCTGCTCGTCTTCCATCAGGATTCCGGCTTCAAGTACGAGGTGATGAACCTGCGCGAGCACGACGGCGAGAACATCGCGAAGGTGCTCTACATCGGCGAGCCGGCGGATCTCGCGTACACCGCCGCGAATCTGAAGCGCGAGTTCGGCGATTCCCTGTACGTCACGTACTCGCTGCCGGACTGCCTCGAAGTGATGACGTCGGATGTATCCAAAGGCCGCGCACTGCGTTACGTGCTCGAGCGGCTGGATATCGATCCCGCGCAGTGCGTCGCGTTCGGCGACAACATGAACGACATCGACTTGCTCGAAACAGCCGGGCATCCGTTCATGATGAACAACGCGAATCCGGACCTGATCGCGCGCTTGCCGAAGGTGCCGCGCATCGGCAACAACTTCGAAGCGGGCGTCGCGCATCAGCTGCGCAAGCTGTTCGATATCCGCGACGCAATCGCTTCGCCGCGGTGATGCTTCGCGAAGCGGCCGGCAATCGGCCGCTTCGCCCGGACCTTCGCGCGATCAGCCGCGGCGGTCCCAGTTGCCCGGCCGGCCATGATCCCAGCGCGCGCGGTTCCAGCGCCCGTTGTCATGGCCGTGGCGACCGTAGTCGCCACGCCAGCGCGGCTCCTCATGTCGCCACACCGGCGAGCGATACACCGGCGCAGCGGGACGCACATACACCGGCGCGGGCGCCGCATAGACCGGCGATCCGAGCGACACGCCGACGTGAAGATCCGTATGCGCCTGAGCGGCCCCGATGGCGCCTGCGACAAGGCCGGTTGCAACGAGCGTTTGAATGACGATGCGCTTCATGGTGTTTCTCCTGGAAGGCGACGTGTGTCGCACGAGTCCAATGTAAGCGCCCGCTGTCTTACACGCTTCGACGACTTGTTACCGTGTGCAAGCCGCGCGTAAGGGCGCAGATGCCGATCGTGAAGCCGCGAGCGCCTTGTCTGGCGGGCCTTCGGCGATGAAGCGCAATGTCTGCGGTGAAGTTATTAAGCGAATTGCGTAATGCGCCATTACATCTGTCGCGCGCTTTTAATGCGAAGTGCGCGACAGTCACGCGCAAAAGGAAACGGGCGCATAAGCGCCCGTTTCGTCGAATGGCTAAAGCAGCTTACTGCGCGACTGCACCGACCTTGCGCGCTTCGGATTCAGAAGTCAGCAGCGGATAAACAATGCCGGCGATAACCGCGCCCACGATCGGCGCAATCCAGAACAGCCAGAGCTGATCCAATGCCCAGCCGCCGACGAAGAACGCCTGGCCCGTCGAGCGCGCCGGGTTCACCGACGTATTCGTGACCGGAATCGAAATCAGGTGGATGAGCGTCAGGCACAGGCCGATGGCGATCGGCGCAAAGCCTTTCGGGGCGCGGTCGTCGGTGGCGCCGAGGATTACGAAGAGGAAGAAGAACGTCATCACGACTTCGCAGACGAGCGCCGCGAACATCGTGTAATGACCCGGCGAGTGCTCGCCGAAGCCGTTTGCCGCAAAGCCGCTTGCAAACAGATCGAAGCCCGGCGCGCCCGTCGCGATGAGCTTCAGCACGAACGCGCCGAGCGTCGCGCCGACGACTTGCGCGACGATGTACGGCGCGAGATCGCGCACCGGAAACCGGCCCGCGACCGTGAGGCCGATGCTGACCGCCGGGTTCAGGTGACAGCCGGAAACGTGGCCGATGGCGTAGGCCATGGTCAGCACGGTGAGGCCGAAGGCGAGCGACACGCCAGCCAGCCCGATGCCGACATGAGGAAAGGCCGCAGCCAGAACGGCGCTGCCGCAACCGCCCAGCACGAGCCAGAAAGTACCGAAAACTTCAGCGCCGAGACGCTTCGACAATTGCATGATCCAGCCCTGTGAAAGATGAAGATCGTTGATTTAACGCAAGAAAGCCGACTGCTTCTGCGGAGCGCAGTTTAAGCGCGGCTCTTTTCTCCAACTGTCAAAAATGGTCGATCGTTGCGCGGATCACAGGGCGCGCGGTTTGTCGGTAAAAAAGAAAATGCCGCCCGAATCGGGCGGCATTCCAGAGTGATGCCGAAAGCGGAAAGGCTTTAGCCCACGACCTGGCGCAACACCGGGCGCTTCGCGGCCTGCAGCATCGACGTGTAGGTGTCGACGTAGTTCTGCGCCATCGTCTTCGCGCTGAAACGGCGTTCGAATTGCGCGCGAATCTCGGTGCGCGACAGTTCGTCGATCCGGTGCAGCGCGCCCACCGCGCCTTGCACGTCTTCGCAGATGAAGCCGGTCACGCCATGATCGATCACTTCCGGCACCGACCCGCGATTGAAAGCGATCACCGGCGTGCCGCAAGCCATCGATTCGATCATCACGAGGCCGAACGGCTCGTTCCAGTCGATCGGGAACAGCAGCGCCTTTGCGCCCGACAGAAACTCCGGTTTCTGCGCCTCGTTGATCTCGCCGATGAACTCGACGTGCGCCTGCGACAGCAGCGGCTCGATGGTCGACTTGAAATAGTCCTGGTCGACCTTGTCCACCTTCGCCGCGATCTTCAGCGGCAGGCCGCTTTGCGCCGCGATCTTGATGGCGAGGTCGGCGCGCTTTTCGGGGCAAATGCGGCCCAGGAACGCGAGATATTCCGGCTTCTTGTGCGGCTGCGGGGTGAGCAGGTCGTCCGGCAGACCGTGGTAAACCGTGTTCAGCCAGTTGGCCTGCGGCAGCGGGCCACGCTGATTATCCGAGATGGAAATGACGTTCGCGTTCGTGAACGTGTTGAAGATCGGCTGAAGTTCGGGCAGATCGAGGCGGCCGTGCAGCGTCGTGACGAACGGCGTATCCATCTGCGAGAACAGCGGGAACGGCATGTAGTCGAGGTGGAAGTGCAGCACGTCGAACTCATGCGCGCGGCGGCGGACCGTTTCCAGCAGCAGCATATGCGGCGCGAGCGGATCGCGGATGGTCGGATCGAGTCGCAGCGCACGCGGCCAGGCCGCTTCGAGGGTCGCACGGGTTTGCGAATCGCCGCTTGCAAACAAGGTTACATCGTGGCCGAGGTCGACGAGCGCATCCGTCAGATAGGACACCACGCGCTCAGTGCCGCCGTAGAACTTCGGGGGGACTGCTTCGTGCAACGGTGCAATTTGTGCGATTCGCATATCGTGGTTCTCCAGTGTGGTCCGCGGCTGGCGGTTCGACGCCTCGGCGGTCCTTGCAAGGCAGCGGCGGAGTGGCGTTTCCGGCGTGACTCCGGCCCTGTGCAAAGCATTCGTATGAACATGCGATGAAGCCGGTCGAACGATGGACGCATGCCTTTCGGACGGGCGGCGCGGCTGCGGCAAGTTCGCCGCTCAGACCACCCGAAATCGGTTCCGGCTCTCGACCGGGTTATCCCTTACGTTCATTATCGGGATCGAGAGCGGCATTTCACGTCATTTTTCAATCGCTTAACGTTGTTACAGCGCGAAACAACGGCTGTTACGAAGTGAGAAATTGCACCGGCCCGAAGCGGTCGGGATGCAGACGACACGCAAGGAGCGCGGCGAGGCGTTCCATAGCACGTTCTGTTCCCGGATAACGCCCTCAAGTTCGCTTAGTTTTCCGCCGATAAACCCTCTGCCGACCAGCAAGCATCACGCTTCTGTACGAATTTTTCCTACACGATCGCGAGCGATATTCCGTCAGCCGGTCGGTATGTATGTCCGATATGCGAGTGAGCCGCGCCGGGCGACAATCGGCCGACACATTATTGCGGGGCCGGATGCGCCGTTTTTTTGACGCATTCGAGCAAACGTTTCCCGCCGGCCTGACCAGCCACGAATCGACTCGGGGAAGAGGATGACGGCCACCAATACGGGCGTGCTCGCGGAGATCCGCGAGGTGAATCTGTCGTACTTGCTGCTCGCGCAGCGGCTGCTGCAGGAAGATCGCGTCGCGGCGATGTTTCGCCTCGGCTTGTCGGAGCGCGTCGCCGAAGTCCTGTCGGCGCTGACGCCGGCGCAGGCGCTGAAGGTAGCGTCGTCGAGCCATCTGCTGTGCCGCTTCCGGTTCGACGATCACGTGGTGCTCTCTTCGCTCGCGGACAAGGGAAAGGCGGCGGCCGTTTCTCAACCCGCCGACGCTCCCGTCGCGCACATCGCCTGAACGCACCGCCGCGCCGACAGCAAGACGGCGCGCGCACCGCCGCGCCATCGCGCCGCACGCCTCGCGGCGCCCCCGCCTCAAAGTTTTCTTCCCTCATGCCGTAAACATCCTTAACCGCGCACTCACGCCGGTCATCCGCATCAGAACCCGAGGACTTGCCCGTGCTGATCTTTGTTGGAACGCTCGTGACCTTGCTGTCCGTTTTCGGCGGTTACGCGCTCGAAGGCGGCCACCTCGGCGCGCTCGTGCAGCCGGTCGAAATCCTGATGATCGCGGGCGCCGGCGTCGGCGCGTTCATCCTCGGCAACGGAATGAAGACGATCAAGGCGACGCTGCTCGTCATTCCTACGCTGTTCAAGGGCTCCAAGTACAACAAGGACGTGTACATGGAGCTGATGGGCCTGCTGTACGTGCTGCTCGCCAAGGCGCGCAAGGAAGGCACGCTCACGCTCGAAGCCGACATCGACGATCCCGGCAAGAGCCCCATCTTCAGCCAGTACCCGAAGATTCTCGCGGACCATCACATCGTCGAATTCATGACGGACTATCTGCGCCTGATGGTCGGCGGCAACATGAATGCGTTCGAAATCGAGAGCCTGATGGACGAGGAGATCGAAACGCATCACGTCGAAGGCGAAGCACCCGCGCAGGCGCTCTCGAAAGTGGGCGATGCGATGCCCGCGTTCGGCATCGTCGCGGCCGTGATGGGCGTCGTGCACACGATGGCGTCCGCCGATCAGCCGCCCGCGATTCTCGGCGAGATGATCGCGCAGGCGCTCGTCGGCACGTTCCTCGGCATCCTGCTGTCGTACGGCTTCATCGCGCCGCTCGCGAACATCGCGGAGCAGCGCGTCGCCGAGCAGACGAAGATGTTCCAGTGCATCAAGGTGACGATCCTCGCGAGCCTCAACGGCTACGCGCCCGCGATCGCAGTCGAGTTCGGCCGCAAGGTGCTGTTCTCGACGGAGCGCCCGTCGTTCTCCGAACTCGAAGAACACGTGCGCCGCGTGAAGGCGAAGTGACGACATCATGAGCAGCGAAAAGGATCGCCCGATCTTCATCAAGCGTGTCGTCGGCCGTGGCGCGAAGGGGCATCACGGCGGCGCGTGGAAGCTCGCCTATGCCGACTTCATGACCGCGATGATGGCGTTTTTCCTGCTGATGTGGCTGCTGTCGTCCACGTCGCCGGTGCAGCGTCGAGGAATCGCCGAGTACTTCAACATGCCGCTGAAGGCGGCGATGGTCGGCGGCAAGACTGTCGGCATGGACAACAGCATCATCGAGGGCGGCGGGCGCGATCTGTCCAGCCAGGAGGCGGGCACCATGCGCACGACCGACAGCCGCACGCCGCGCGCCGAACCGGACGACGAAGCGCTCAGGCAGGCGACGACCGAGCTCGAGCGGCGCGAACAGGTGCGCCTGCACGATCTGCAGGTGAAGCTGATGGCGGCGATCGAAGCGAACCCGACGCTGCAGCAGTTCAAGCAGCAGATACGCATCGAATCGACGCAGCAGGGCTTGCGCATCGAAATCGTCGATACCCAGAAGCGCCCGATGTTCGCACTCTCCAGCGATACGGTGCAGCCCTACATGCGCGACATCCTGCGCGAAATCGGCCGCACGCTGAACGACGTGCCGAACCGCATCGTCGTGCAGGGACATACCGACGCCGTGAAGTACGCGGGCGGCGAAAAGGGCTACAGCAACTGGGAATTGTCGGCGGATCGCGCGAACGCGTCGCGGCGCGAGCTGATCGCGGGCGGCATGGACGAAGCCAAAGTGCTGCGCGTGCTCGGCCTCGCATCGACGCAGAACCTCAACAGGCAGAATCCGCTCGATCCCGAAAACCGGCGCATCAGCGTGATCGTGCTCAATCACCGGTCCGAAGCCGCGATGCTGCGCGACGACGGCGCGCCCGGCGCGGTATTCGACAACGCCCCGGCGAAACCGGGCGCCGCGCCGCTTGTCGGCAAGCTCGCGAATTAAGCGCTATCGCGTCAAAAAAACGCTCAAGACTCCACACGTTTTGGCCGTCATCAGGGCAAGACCGCGAGACACACACATGATCAAGAACATTCTGGCAATCGACGATTCCGCCGCCATGCGGCAAATCCTCTCCGCCACGCTGACGACAGCGGGCTACGAGGTGACCGTGGCGTCGGACGGCAACGAAGGACTCGAATGGGCGCTCGCCGAGCGCTTCGATCTCGTGCTCACGGACCACCACATGCCGAAGAAGAGCGGGCTCGATCTGATCGTCGAATTGCGGGCGAATCCCGCTTACACGGCGACGCCGATCCTCGTGCTCACGACGGAAGACGGCGAGCCGTTCAAGGACGCGGCGCGGGCCGCGGGCGCGACGGGCTGGATCGAGAAGCCGCTCGATCCGGACCTGCTGACCGAAGTGGTCGCGGCGATCTCGCAGAACACGCAGCACTAAAGCGAAAGCAGAAGACAACCCGCGCACGCACGCGCCGATGGTGACACAAGCATGACACTCGACATTACCCAGTTCTATCAAACCTTCTTCGACGAAGCCGATGAACTGCTCGCGCAGATGGAGCAACTGCTGCTCGTTCTGGATATCGCGAATCCCGATCCCGAGGATCTCGCGGCGATCTTCCGCGCGGCGCATTCCATCAAGGGCGGCGCGGCGACCTTCGGCTTCACGGCGCTCACCGAAACGACGCACATCCTCGAATCGCTGCTCGATCGCGCACGCAACAACGAGCTCGTTCTGCGCCGCGACATGATCGACACCTTCCTCGCGACGAAGGACGTGCTCTCCGATCAGCTCGCCGCGTATCGCGCGAGCGAGGACCCGGATGCGGCCGCCGCCGCCGCGATCTGCGCGAAGCTCGAACGGCTCAAGAACGAAGACGCCGGGCAGCAAGGCGGCGCGGTCGCGGAACCGCAAGCGCTGGCAGCGCTTTCGCAAACAGAACCGGCGCCGGCTTACGAAGGCCCGAACGCACCGCCTGCGCACGTGCTGGCACAGGCCGCCGAAGCGATCGAAGACGACGGCAACTGGGATGGCGCATTCGAACTCGCCGACGGCGCGACGGGATCGACGAATGAAGGAACCGCAGCGGATGCATCGGCTGCGGCAGCAGGACCCCACCTGAAAATTACGCTACGGGGGGTGGGCGAGAAGGACCTGGCGACTTTGACCGAGGAGCTGGGGAACCTGGGCAGCATCGTCGGAGAGAAAAAGACGGACGCCGAACTCGTGCTATGGCTCGAGTCAGACGTCTCCGCCGACGACATCGTGGCTGTGTGCTGCTTCGTGATCGATGAATCGCAGATCACGATCGGCCGGGGCGACGCGCACGAAAGCGCGCCTCCGGCCGCGGAGCAGCAGACGCCACGGGCTCAGCCGGTCGTATCGCAGGCGCAGGACGCGCCCGCATCCGCGGCAGAGCAGAAGGACGAGGAAACGGCGAAGGCGGCGGTGAACGTGGCCGCCGCCATCCCGTCATCGAGCGAAAAACAGAAGACCGCATCGGGCGACGCCGAGAAGAAGGCGCGCCCGGCCGCGGCGGCATCGGCGGAAGGCAGCTCGATTCGCGTCGGCGTGGAGAAGGTCGACCAGCTCATCAACCTCGTGGGCGAACTCGTCATCACGCAGGCGATGCTGGCGGAAACCACGAGCGCGTTCGACCCCGCCCTGCACGACCGTCTTTTCAACGGCATGGCGCAGCTCGAACGCAACGCGCGCGATCTGCAAGAGGCCGTCATGTCCATCCGCATGATGCCGATGGACTACGTATTCAGCCGCTTCCCGCGCCTCGTGCGCGATATTGCCGGCAAGCTCGGCAAGGATGTGGAACTCGTCACGTTCGGTCAGGCGACCGAGCTCGACAAGAGCCTGATCGAGCGCATCATCGATCCGCTCACGCACCTCGTGCGCAATTCGCTCGATCACGGCATCGAGACCGTGGAAGCGCGCCGCTCGGCGGGCAAGCCCGCGACCGGGCAGCTCGTGCTGTCGGCGGCGCATCACGGCGGCAACATCGTCATTGAAGTGAGCGACGACGGCGCGGGCCTGCGCCGCGACAAGATTCTCGCGAAGGCGCAGAAGCAGGGCATGCAGGTCAGCGAATCGATGAGCGACGAAGAAGTGTGGCAGCTCATCTTCATGCCGGGCTTTTCGACCGCCGAGCAGGTCACCGATATCTCCGGGCGCGGCGTCGGCATGGACGTGGTGAAGCGCAACATCCAGTCGATGGGCGGCCACGTCGAAATCATGTCGCGTCAGGGCGCGGGCACGACCACGAAGATCGTGCTGCCGCTCACGCTCGCGATTCTCGACGGCATGTCGGTGAAGGTCGGCAACGAAATCTTCATTCTGCCGCTCAACTTCGTGATGGAGTCGCTGCAGCCCGTCGCCGAGGACATCTACACGGTAGCCAACGGCGAGCGCGTGGTGCGCGTGCGCGGTGAATACCTGCCGCTCGTCGCGCTGCATTCGGTGTTCGATGTCGAAGGCGCGCGCACGGAGCCGACGCAGGGCATCGTCACGATCCTGCAGACCGAAGGACGGCGCATGGCCATGCTGATCGACGAACTCGTCGGCCAGCAGCAAGTTGTCGTGAAGAACCTCGAAACGAATTACCGCAAAGTGCACGGCATTTCCGCCGCGACCATTCTGGGCGATGGCAGCGTCGCGCTGATCGTCGACGTCGCCGCGCTCAATCGCGAATCGCGGGCGCAGCACTCGCATACCCACTAAACATACGACCGACTCTGGGGATTCTCATGGCAGACATCCAATCGACTCAAGCCGCTCTTTCGCGCCGCGATGCGCAGCACGCCGAAGCAGCGGGACAGGAATTCCTCGTGTTCACGCTGGGCGCCGAGGAATACGGCATCGACATCCTGAAGGTGCAGGAGATTCGCGGCTACGACAGCGTCACGCGCATTGCGAATGCGCCGGCGTTCATCAAGGGCGTGATCAATCTGCGCGGCATCATCGTGCCGATCGTGGACATGCGTATCAAGTTCAATCTCGGCCGCGTCGAGTACGACAACCAGACGGTCGTCATCATCCTGAACGTCGCGCATCGCGTGGTCGGCATGGTGGTCGACGGCGTGTCCGACGTGCTCACGCTCACGCAGGAGCAGGTGATGCCCGCCCCGGAATTCGGCGCGACGCTCACGTCGGAATATCTCACCGGGCTCGGCACGGTGGATGGCCGCATGCTGATCCTGATGGATATCGAAAAGCTCATGACCAGCCGCGAGATGGAGTTGATCGACTCCGTCGCCGCGTAAGTAAAGCACTCGCACGCGTCGCGGGCCAAGGAAAGAAGCCATGCTCAAGAAGTTGTCGATCCGCACGACGCTCACGCTCGTCGGTCTGTTGTTCGTCGGTTGTTCGGCCATCATCGGCGCGCTGTCGCTCGTCGGCCTGAGTTCCGCGAGCGCCTCGCTTGCGTCGCTCGCGCAGGAAGACATGGTCGCCATGCGCGCGTTGTCGGAAACGTCGTCGTACCTGCTGCGCGCGCGCATCACGCTGGATCGCGTGCGCTCGCTCGCCGAAGCGGGCAACGAGGCGGAAGCGAAGAAGGCCCTGGACCGCGGCCAGTATCTGCTCGACAAGAGCGATGAGAACTGGAAGCTGTACCTGGGCACGAACAAGCCGATGCTGCCGAAAGAGACGCTCGATGCGCTCGTCACGCAGCACGATGCGCTGATGAAAACCGGCGTCGAACCGGAATTCGCCGCGATCCGCGCGAACGACATGGCCGCGTACCACGCGATCGCCGACACGAAGATCAGCCCGATGTTCGTCGCGTTCGATCAGGCCATGACCGCCGCAGTCGCGTTCCAGCAGAAACATGCGGAGCAATCCCGCGCGAGCGCATCGGCGGAAAACGCGACGCTGATCGTCGTCATCGGCGGGCTGCTCGGCTTGTCCGTGCTGATCCTGATCGGCACGCGCTTCGCGCTCGGCGGGCTCATTGTCAAGCCGATCAACGAAGCCGTCGAGCACTTCGAGCGCATGTCGCGCGGCGACCTGACGAGAGCCGCGCATTCGGACAGCCACAACGAAATCGGGCGTCTGTTCGCGGGCATCGAACAGATGCGCGCCAATCTCACGACGATGGTCGGCGCGGTGCATCGCGGCGCGGAATCGATCGATGTCGGCGCGCACGAAATCGCGAGCGGCAACACGGATCTGTCGCAGCGCACGGAAGAGCAGGCGGCGTCGCTGCAGGAAACGGCGTCGAGCATGGAAGAACTCACGAGCACGGTGAAGCAGAACGCGGACAACGCGCGTCAGGCGAGCCAGCTCGCGGTGAACGCATCGGATATCGCGTCGCGCGGCGGCCAGGTCGTCGAGCAGGTCGTCGATACGATGAACGCCATCGCGTCGAGTTCGAGCAAGGTCGTGGACATCATCGGCGTGATCGAAGGCATCGCGTTCCAGACCAACATTCTCGCGTTGAACGCCGCGGTCGAAGCGGCGCGCGCAGGCGAGGAAGGACGCGGCTTCGCGGTTGTCGCGGGCGAAGTGCGATCGCTCGCGCAACGCAGCGCGGCGGCGGCGAAAGAAATCAAGGCGCTGATTGGCGATTCCGCCGACAAGGTGCAAAGCGGCTCGGAACTCGTCACGCGCGCTGGCGAAACCATGGGCGAGATCGTCCAGGCGGTGCGCCGCGTGACCGACATCATGGGCGAGATCAGCGCGGCATCGGAAGAGCAGTCCGACGGCATCGAGCAGGTCAATCGCGCCGTCACGCAGATGGACAGCGTGACGCAGCAGAACGCGGCGCTCGTCGAAGAGGCGGCGGCGGCTGCCGCATCGCTCGAAGAGCAGACGCGGCAGCTGAAGGGCGTCGTCGGGCAATGGCGCATCGACGGCGCGGCGGTGCCGGCGCGGCCGAGCGCATCCGTGGCGGCGTCGCGGCTGGCATCGCCTGCGACGAAGCCGGCGCGCGTGGAGCCGGTGTCGGCTGCTGCTGCGCCGGCCGCGGCCGCAAAGCCGGTGAAAGCGCCGGTCGCCGCAAAAGTTTCGCAAGAGCCTAACGTCGCGGCGGATACGGCCGTTATCAAGGATAAGAGCCGCGATGCAAGCAAGCCCGCGAGCGTCGCGAAACCCGCGCCGCGAGCAAGCGCACCGGCTGCAAACGCGCCGCGCGCGAAGGCCGCCACCGCCGACGACGGCGACTGGGAAACCTTCTGAGGCATCACCGCTGCAGCAAGGCAAGCAAGCGAACGACCCCGGCGCGCGGTAAAGAGGCGAGCGTCGAGCAAGCCTCAGGCAAGCGTCGATGACGACGCCAGTAAAGCACGAGACATCATCATGGCAACGCCGAACGCAAACAAGGCACGCGTCGAACTCGCCGGGGGCATACGCGGTCCGGAAGTCGAGCGCGACTTCGAATTCACCGTGACCGACTTCGCCCGCATCCGCGAGCTGATTCATCGCCGCGCGGGCATCTCGCTGTCGGACCACAAGCGCGACATGGCCTACAGCCGGCTCGCCCGCCGCCTGCGCGCATGCGGTCTCGATACCTTCAAGGAGTATCTGGACCGTCTCGAATCCAACGACGACAGCGCCGAGTGGGAAGCCTTCGTCAACGCGCTGACGACCAACCTCACCGCGTTCTTCCGCGAGTCGCATCACTTTCCGATCCTCGCGGACTTCGCGAAGCGCCGGCAGCAGCCGGTGTCGGTGTGGTGCTCGGCGGCATCGACGGGCGAGGAGCCGTATTCGATCGCGATGACGCTCGTCGAAGCACTCGGCGAACAGGCCGCGCGTCACTGCACGGTGTACGCGAGCGATATCGACAGCCAGGTGCTCGCCAGGGCCGATGCGGGCGTGTATTCGCTCGATCAGGTGAAGGCGATGCCCGTGGAGCGTCTCAAGCGCTTTTTTCTGAAGGGCAAGGGCGCGCAAGCGGGGCTCGTGAAAGTGCGCCCGGAGTTGCGCGCGATGGTGAACTTCGGCCGCGTCAACCTGACCGACGCGCGCTACGACGTCAAAGGTCCGTTCGACGCGATCTTCTGCCGCAACGTGATGATCTACTTCGACAAGCCGACGCAAGGCCAGGTGCTTTCGCGCTTCGAGCCGCTGATGAAGCCGGGCGGCCTGCTGTTCGCGGGCCATTCGGAGAACTTCACGTATGTGTCGCAGGCGTTCAGGCTGCGCGGACAGACCGTCTACGAACTGACGCGCGACACGAAGCCGGCCGGGGTGGCGAAGCCGGCGCGCGTGCTCGCCGGAGAGCCGGCATGAGCGGGCTGCCGATCGCGTCGAATCTGTATTTCGACAACCACTTCAAGAAGCCGGGCGTGAAGCTCCTGCCGAACGAGTTCTACATGACGAGCGAGGACATGGTGCTCGTGACCGTGCTCGGCTCGTGCGTGGCGGCGTGCATCAACGACCGCACGGCGGGCATCGGCGGAATGAATCACTTCATGCTGCCCGACGACGGCTCCGATCCGTCGCACGCATCGTCCGATTCGATGCGCTACGGCGCCTACGCGATGGAAGTGCTCATCAACGAACTCATCAAGCGCGGCGGGCGGCGCGAGCGTTTCGAAGCCAAGGTATTCGGCGGCGGCGCGGTGCTCGCGGGCATGACGACGATCAACATCGGCGATCGCAACTCGGAATTCGTGCGCCGCTATCTCGCGCTGGAGAAGATTCGCATCGTCGCCGAGGACTTGCAGGGCATGTATCCGCGCAAGGTCGCGTTCATGCCGCGCACGGGCCAGGTGATGGTCAAGAAGCTGAAGACGCAGCACGATCCGGTCGTCGTCGAACGCGAGCAGGCGCTCGTCAGGCGCACGCCGGAAGAGCGCGCCGACCGGCTCGCGAAAGCGCGTGCGCGCGTCGAACTGTTCAATGTCGATCGCACGAAGGGCAAGCCGCGTGTCGAGCTTTTCGGCGCGAATGCAGCAAGCGCTGCGAGCCCGACGGTGCGCAAGCCGCGTGTCGAACTGTTCGGCGCATCGAGCGTTCTGCGCGGCATCAAGACGACGGAGGAAGCATGAACGGCACGCCGAACACCCCGAAGATCAAGGTGCTGTGCGTCGACGACTCGGCGCTCGTGCGCAGTCTGATGACGGAAATCATCAACTCGCAGCCCGACATGCACGTGTGCGCGACCGCGCCCGATCCGCTCGTCGCGCGTGAACTGATCAAGCTGCACAACCCGGATGTGCTGACGCTCGATGTCGAAATGCCGCGCATGGACGGCCTCGACTTCCTGGAGAAGCTGATGCGCCTGCGGCCGATGCCGGTCGTCATGGTGTCGTCGCTGACCGAGCGCGGCAACGAAATCACGCTGCGCGCGCTGGAACTCGGCGCGGTGGATTTCGTGACGAAGCCGAAGGTGGGCATTCGCGACGGCATGCTCGACTACGCCGAGAAACTCGCCGACAAGGTGCGGGCGGCGTCGCGGGCGCGCGTGCGGCAAACGACGCACGTGGCCGCCGCATCGGCGCATGCCGCGCCGAAGGCATCGCCGCATCTGAACAATCCGCTCGTCTCGACCGAGAAGCTCGTAATCGTCGGCGCATCGACGGGCGGAACGGAAGCGATCCGCGAAGTGCTCGTGCCGCTGCCGCCCGATGCGCCTGCCGTGATGATCGCGCAGCACATGCCGCCGGGCTTCACGAAGTCGTTCGCGCAGCGCCTGAACGGGCTGTGCCGCATCGCGGTGAAGGAAGCGGAGCACGGCGAGCGCGTCTTGCCGGGCCATGCGTATATTGCGCCGGGCCACGCGCACCTCGTGCTCGCGCGGAGCGGGGCGAACTACGTCGCGCATCTTTCCGATGCGGCGCCGGTGAACCGGCATCGGCCGTCGGTGGATGTGCTGTTCCGTTCGGCGGCGCAGCACGCGGGCAAGAACGCGATCGGCGTGATCCTGACCGGCATGGGCCGCGACGGGGCGGCGGGCCTGCTCGAGATGCAGCAGGCGGGCGCGTACACGCTCGCACAGGACGAAGCGAGTTGCGTGGTGTTCGGCATGCCGCGCGAAGCGATTGCAATGGGCGGCGCGAGCGAAATCGCGCCGCTGTCTGAAATGAGCCGCCGCGTGATGGCGCGGCTGGCGTCGATGGGCGACCGCGTACAGCGCGTCTGATTTTTTCGATTGAATGTGCGGCGTCGCCGCGTTGAAGAACACAAGGGAGTAGTGATGGACAAGAACATGAAGATCCTCGTCGTCGACGATTTTCCGACGATGCGTCGTATCGTGCGCAATCTGCTGAAGGAACTCGGCTATTCGAACGTCGACGAAGCGGAAGACGGCGCGGCGGGTCTTGCGCGTCTGCGTGGCGGCGGCTTCGACTTCGTGATTTCCGACTGGAACATGCCGAACCTCGACGGCCTCTCGATGCTGCAGCAGATTCGCGCGGACGCGGCGCTGTCGCATCTGCCGGTGCTGATGGTGACGGCGGAATCGAAGAAGGAGAACATCATCGCGGCGGCGCAGGCGGGCGCGAATGGTTATGTGGTGAAGCCGTTCACGGCTGCCACGCTCGACGAGAAGCTCACCAAGATTCTCGAGAAGATGGCCAAAACCGGGAGCTGATCGTGAACGATCTGACCACTGAATTCGCTGCGGCAAGTGTCGAGAGTGACGGCGATCAGTCGAGCGACCGCATTCTCGCGCGCATCGGCCAGTTGACGCGGACGCTGCGCGACTCGATGCGCGAGCTCGGGCTCGACAAGCAGCTCGAAGCGGCGGCGGAAGCCGTGCCCGACGCCCGCGATCGCCTGAAGTATGTCGCGACGATGACCGAGCAGGCGGCGGATCGCGCGCTCAATGCGATCGAACTCGCAAAGCCGATGCAGGAAGCGATGCAGGCCGAAGCGCAGGCGCTCGACGCGCGCTGGGCGCAATGGTACGGCGCGCCGCTCGCGCAGGGCGAAGCGGCGGAACTGCTCGCGCAGACGCGCAGTTTTCTGCAAGGCGTGCCGGAGAAGACGCAGGCGACCAACGCGCAACTGCTGGAGATCATGCTCGCGCAGGACTTCCAGGACTTGACGGGGCAGGTCATCAAGAAGATCACGGACGTCGTGCATCTGATCGAGCAGCAATTGCTGGGCGTTCTCCTGGAAAACATCGCGCCGGAGCGCCGCGAGCAGTTCGCCGCATCGGCGGCGGCGCTGGTGTCGGCGAGCGGCAGCCCGGAATCGCTGCTCAACGGCCCGCAGATCAACCCGCAAGGACGCAGCGACGTCGTGCAGGATCAGTCGCAGGTCGACGATCTGCTCGCCAGCCTCGGATTCTGAGACGTCCTGCCGGCCGCAACGACGCTAAGCGGAGCGCATCGTTCGATGCGTTCCGCTTCGTCGCGCCTGTCCGTTCCGTGGATGCTTGCGTTTCGCAAAGCATCGATCGACACGGAACTTTTCCCTGTCTTACGATTCCACTCTCATCCGCCGCATCTCTGATGCCTGCCGGCACTCGTTTTCGCGGGTTTGGCATACTGATGGCTAGAGCGTCCATACCGGTGCGCGCGAAAGCGGCGAAAGCGCCGCGACAATGAGACGCCCGCGCGGCCTTCGAAGGCTGCGCAAGGCACACATTCACAGGACAGACAGGAGGCCCAGTGAAGGCACTGAAGCAAGCTCGTCATGGGCATCTCAAGGCGTCGTTGGCCTTGATTGCGGGCGTGGTCGGCGTATGCGCCGTCGTGCCCGCGCACGCCGGACTCGGCGGCGATCCGCTGAGCGCGCCGCAAGGTGCGACCACCGCGAAGGCGGTCGTGCATGCCGCCGCATCGGGCGCATCGGCATCGGCTGCATCCGACTACACCGTCCGCACGACCACGCTCGCGAGCGGAACGGTCGTCAACGAATACGTATCGTCGGCTGGCACGGTGTTCGGCATCGCATGGCGCGGGCCGCGCATGCCGGACCTCGCGACGCTGCTCGGCAGCTACTTCCCGCAGTATCAGCAAGGCCTGCTCGCGCAGCGCACCGCCCGCGGCGGGCGCGGCCCGGTAAGCGTCCAGGACCCCGGCCTCGTCGTGAATTCCGGCGGCCATATGGGCTCGTTCGCGGGAAGCGCGTACCTGCCGCAGTCTTTGCCCGCCGGCGTGTCCGCCAGCGACATTCAGTAAGCGACCGGAGAATCCGACATGCGTAGAACGACACTCGGCCCCGGTGCGGCTTCCTCATCGCGCGCCGGCAATACAGTCCGCTGGTTCAGCGCACTGTTTCTCGCGCTGACGCTTGCCGCATGCGGCGGCGGCGACGATCATTCCAGCTCGAACGGCGGCTCCTCGGGCGGTTCAGGCTCGGGCGGCGGCTCGTCCAGCGCGGCGAGCGCACAGCCCATCGCCCCGAACGGCACGAACGCCGTGCCGATCACCGTCGACGCGGGCGTCGCCAATTTCGTCAACATCCCCAACGTCTCCGTGACGGTGTGCGCGCCCGGCACCAACGTCTGTCAGACCATCGATCACATTCAGCTCGATACCGCCTCCTTCGGGCTGCGCATCCTGAATTCGGCGGCGCAGTCGGTCCTCGGCAGCCTGCCGACGGTGCAGGCGGCGAACGGCGGGCAGCTTGCCGAATGCGCCGGTTTCGCGGACGGCTATACGTGGGGCACGATCCGGCAGGCGGACGTCCGCATGGGCTCGGAAGTGGCGAGCGCGGTGCCGGTGCAGATCATCGGCGATCTCGATGCATCGGCGGCGCCAACGGGCATGAACGGCTGTCCGTCCGGCAACGACGAGAACTCCACCGCCGATATCGGCGCGAACGGCATTCTCGGTATCGGACCGGCGACTTACGATTGCGGCACCAACTGCGCAACGACCGCGCTCAACAGCATGTACTTCTCGTGCGCGAACGGCACGAACTGCACGGGGACGGTCGTGCCGGTGGCGCAGCAAGTCACCAATCCGGTCAGGAAGTTCTCGGTGAACAACAACGGCGTGATCCTGCAGTTGCCGCCGGTTCCCGATACCGGCGCGGCCAGCGCGAGCGGCACGCTGGTGTTCGGCATCGGCACGCAGAGCAACAACGCGCTTACCGGCGTGACGAAGCTCGGCACCGATACCTACGGCGACCTCACCGGGACGTACAAGGGCGCGACGCTTCAGACGTTCTTCGATTCGGGATCGAACGGCCTCTTCTTCCAGGACAACTTCCCGCTGTGTTCCAGTTCGAGCGTGTTTTATTGCCCGAGCTCGGAGCAGTCGCTTTCAGCGACGGTGAAGGGCAGCGAAGGCAATACGGCGACGGTGCCGTTCAGCGTCGTCAGCGCGCGCACGCTGACGTCGGGCGGCGGCAAGTACGCGTTCAACAGCCTCGCGGGTCAGCTCGGAATGAGCGGCTATTTCGATTTCGGCTTGCCGTTCTTCTTCGGACGGCACGTGTACGTCGGATACGACTTGCCGAACAGCGGGCCGTACGTGGCGTTCTGATCCCGCGGACTGGGCGGCTTCCGATCGAGCCGGCCAGCCCGCAGCGGACAAAAAAAATCCGGCCATTCTGGCCGGATTTTTTTACGCGCCGTTCAATTGCCCGCGCGCGGTTTGCGCGGCGCGCGCTCGAAGGCCGCGTCGTAGAGCCAGCGCGGCAGCACATGCAGCAACATGCCGACGATGCGCATCTGCCACGGGAACGTCGCGTAGCGCACTTTGCGGGCGATCGCATCGGCGGTTTTTGCGGCGAAGCGGTCGGCGTCCATCAGGAACGGCATGCGATACGGATTGTGCGCCGTCATCTCGGTACGCACGTAGCCCGGCGCAATGGTGACGACCGCGACGCCCTGCGGTCTCATTTCCACGCGCAACGACTCGAGATACTTCGCCGCGGCGGATTTCGACGCGCTATATGCGCCCGATCCCGGCAACCCGCGCACGCCGGCGACGCTCGCAATGCCGACGAGCGTGCCGCGCCGCGCCGCCGTCATCGACGCGACGAACGGCTCGAACGTCGCGACCATGCCGAAATAATTGACGTCCATCACCGCGCGAAACGTCTCGAGCTCGCCGTGGCCGGTGAGCGCGCCCTGGCTGATGCCCGCATTCGCGATCACGATGTCCGGCGTGCCGTGCTCGGCGATGAAGCGGCGCGCGGCATCGGCGATTGCTTCGGGATCGCGGACATCGGCGGGATAAAGGAAGAGGGATGCTTCGGGATGGCGCGCGGCCAATGCTGCGAGAGACTCGGCGCGTCGGGCGACGAGGCCGACCACGGCCCCGCGCTTCACGTATTCCTCGGCCAGTGCCTGACCGATTCCACTCGACGCGCCGGTAATGAAAACCTTCAACGGGACTGCATTCATACCGGCCTTGCGTAGTTACATTTTCTTGGCGCGCACTTGCTGAACAAGGTAGTCCATCACCTGCGTCGTGCCTTGCAGGCTGTTCGTCTGCGCCGGACCCGTGACGTACTTGCCCTGCACGACGACCGTCGGCACGCCGTCGATCTTGTAGTCCTGCTGCAGCTTGGCGTCGCGCTTGACGTCGCTTTGCGTCGAGAACGAGTTGTACGCGTCCAGATACTTCTTCTTGTCGACACCTTGCGTCGCGAGGAAGGTCGCCTGCGCTTCGGGCGTCATCAGATAGTTTTTCTTCACGTGTATTTCGTTGAAGACGGCCGGCGTGACCTTCTCCGCGACGCCGAGCGCGACGAGCGCGTGATACATCTTCGAATGCGGGATGAAGTCGTCGCGGAACGCCACCGGCACGCGCTTGAATACGACGTCCGGGCCCTGCTTCTTCTCCCACGCCTCGATATACGGCTCGAATTCGTTGCAGTGCGGGCAGCCGTACCAGAAGAATTCGATGACTTCGATCTTGCCTGCCTCGGCGCCCGCCGGCTGCGGGGCCTGCAGCACCGTGTAGTCCTTGCCTGCGGCGGGAGCGGCGGACGCCACGTCCGCGATGCTCAACGACGCGGCGGCGATGCCGAGGGAAAGGGCGAAGGCGCTAAACAGTTTTTTCATGATCGGAAAGAGAGCGAAGGAGCAAGTGAGGGCAACGTAGCAGCCGCGTAAAAGGCCATAAGTGGGACATACGACGCTTAAACCAGGCTTAAGGCTGCGCGCCGCGCTTCGTCTCCCCGCGCCGTCGTGCGGCGGCGCGGGCGAGGTCATGCCTGTACGGCTTATTGCTTCGAGAAGCGGATCACGGCGGTGTCGACGCCCGCATCGGACAGGCGCTGGCGCGCCGTGTTCATGTCCTCGAACTTCGCGAACGGTCCGATACGCACGCGATAGTACGTCACGCCGCCGGCGTCACGCTGCGTGACCTTCGATTCGAAGCCCTGGAAGCCGAGACGCGCACGCTGCTGCTCCGCATCGGACTGGGTCTTGTATGCGCCGACTTGCAGGAAATAGCCGGTGTTCACATCGCCCGGAGCGGGCGGCGTGGTCTTCGCGGTGGCGGGCGGGGCGCTGCCGGCCTTCGGCGGCGTGGCGGCGGTCGGCGGCGTGGTGCCGTTCGTGCCGGGAGCCGGCTCGGGCTTCTTCACGATGGCCGCGCTGCCGCTTTTCGGCGCGGACGCCGTCGGGCCAATAGTGGGCGGCACTTCGACGATCTGCGGTTCGTCGAGCACGCCCGACGACTGCGTCTGGTTGTTGCTCTGGCCGGGAGCGGTGTTCGGAGGCGTGGGTTGCGCGGCTTGCGGCACCGGCTGACCGGGCGTCTTGCCTTGCAGCGGACGGTTCGGGTCGTACGGCTGCGCAGCGGGCGCGGAGGAGGTATCCGATGCCGGCGGCGCGACCTTCGCCACGAACGGCGTCGGGGCGCGGGTGATGTACAGCGCGACGATCACGGCGATCGCGAGTCCGACGATCAGACCCAGCACGATGCCGAGAAAGGTTCCCCCCGTTTGCTTCGATTGCGACTGCTTCGACGTGCGGCGTGGTTTTGCCATCGTATGAATCACCTGCAAAAAGTCTTCGAGTTGGCCGACGATTATAGCGGTCGCGTCATGCGAGCCCGCGCCATGCTGGCGTCCGCGCACGCCGAAGAGTCACAAAGTTACAGGCGCGCGCGGAGGCTCGGAAATGCGCCTACATCTTCTGCGGCGCGGACACGCCGATGGTGGCCAGACCGTTCTCGAGCACCTGACGCGTGGCCGCGAGCAGTGCGATGCGCGCGGTGCGCTCTTTTTCGTCGTCCACCAGCACGCGCTCGGCATTGTAGAACGAGTGAAATTCGCCAGCGAGGTCGCGCAGATAGAACGCGACGGCGTGCGGCGCGAGTTCGTCGGCGGCGTGCGCGAGCATCTCCGGAAACTCGGCGAGCTTGTTGAGCAGCGCCATCGCGCGATCGCTGGCGAGCGGCGAGAGATCGGCATTCGCGGCCTGCGCGATGTCGCCTGCGTAGCGGTCCTTCCAGTCGCTCAGGATCGTGCAGATGCGTGCGTGCGCGTATTGCACGTAGTACACCGGATTCTCGTCGTTCTGCTTGAGCGCGAGGTCGATGTCGAACACGAACTCGGTGTCCGCCTTGCGCGAGATCAGGAAGAAGCGCACGGCGTCGCGGCCGCGGCGGATCATGTCGGCATCCAGTTGATCGGGCGCGGCTTCGCTGCCCGGCGTCATGCCGCCCGACCATTCGATCAGATCGCGCACGGTGACGTAGCTGCCCGCCCGCTTCGAAATTTTCACTTCCTGGCCGTCGCGCATGACGGTCACCATCTTGTGCAGCACGTAATCGGGATAGCCCTTCGGAATGCCGATGCCGAGCCCTTGCAAGCCGGCGCGCACGCGCGCGATCGTGCCGTGATGGTCGGAGCCCTGAATGTTGATGACCTTCGTGAAGCCGCGCCGCCACTTGGTGACGTGATAGGCGACATCCGGCACGAAGTAGGTGTAGGTGCCGTCGGACTTGCGCATCACGCGGTCCTTGTCGTCGCCGTCGTCGGTGGTGCGCAGCCAGAGCGCGCCGTCCTGCTCGTAGGTCCTGCCGGCATCGATCAGCGCCTGCACCGTCTCTTCGACGCGCCCTTCCTTGTACAGCGACGACTCGAGATAGAACTGATCGAACTTCACGCCGAACGCGGTCAGGTCCATGTCCTGTTCGTGACGCAGATAAGCGACCGCGAACGTGCGGATGGCTTCGAGATCTTCGACGTCGCCGCGGCCCTTGACCGGCTCGCCGTCCTTCGCCGCGACGGTCGCGCCCGCCATGTAGTCGCGCGCGATATCCGCGAT
Organism: Caballeronia sp. LZ016; assembly: GCF_031450805.1. Classification (NCBI taxonomy): domain Bacteria; kingdom Pseudomonadati; phylum Pseudomonadota; class Betaproteobacteria; order Burkholderiales; family Burkholderiaceae; genus Caballeronia; species Caballeronia sp. LZ016. The sequence goes on along the minus strand of NZ_JARTVY010000001.1, from coordinate 649,367 downwards.
GTATTCGCCGTTGTACGCCGCTTCCGGCCACTCGGCGTCGCCGGGCTTGAAGCCGCGGGCGCGCGCCTGCGTCGAAATCGCGAGATTGCCGATTTGCACGCCCGCGTCGTTGTAATAGAACTCGCGATGCACATCGTAGCCCTGCGTCGCGAGCAGGTTCGAAAGCGCGTCGCCGAGGGCGGCCTGACGGCCGTGGCCGACGTGCAACGGTCCCGTCGGATTCGCCGATACGAATTCGACGAGCACGTGCCTGCCCGCGTCACGCGTCGAGCGGCCGAACGCGGCGGCTTCCTTCAGTACCGCCGGGATCACGTCTTGCTTGGCCTTCGCGGCGAGACGCAGATTGATGAAGCCTGGACCGGCGACCTCGGCGCTCTCGACCAGACCCTTCGCCAGCGGATGCGCGAGGACGGCATCGACGATCTGCTGGGCGAGCTGGCGCGGATTCGCGCGCAGCGGCTTCGCGAGCTGCATCGCGACATTGGACGCCACGTCGCCGTGAGCCGCGACCTTCGGCCGTTCGAGGACGATCGCGGGCGCGACGAAGGCGGCTTCGGTGGCGCCTTGCGTGGATTGCGCGACCTGCTTGACCGCGTCGGAGAGGAGCGTTTCCAGGATTTCTTTGTGTGCGGGCAGCATGCTGAATGTGATCCAGTGAAGCGGATGCGGATGCGATGGATGAAGGCGAAGCGACACGCCGTGCGACGCGGCGTCAAGGCCTACCGCGAGTGAAAAGCCGCGCGAAACGACGCGAAAGCACGCGCGATTCGGGCGTGAGACATTGCTAAACCGGGAGTTTAGCAAATGCTAAACTGTCTAAAGAGGGTGGCTGTCAGCGAAGAACAGGCTCGTCGGCGCGCTTGCAACAAGGTTTGCATCGAAGACCGGCTGTCATCCAACAAAAGGAAAAGGACCTTCCCATGCTGATTACATTCAAGACCATGGCTGCACCCGATGTCATGATGCTCGATAACCTCGCGGAGTATCTGCTCGGCATCATCGGCAAGCCGCTGACGGAACGTGGCGTCATTACGCAGGAAGAACTGCCCGCCGCCATTCAGAAGCTCGAAGCGGCCATCGTGACCGACAAGCGAGAACGTGCCGAGCACGACGGACATTTCCACGAAGGCGAGGCCGGTCACGACCCGCATGAGATCCCCATCGGACTCGCGCAGCGCGCCTACCCGTTTCTCGACATGCTGCGGCTCGCGCAGAAAGAGAACAAGGACATTCTCTGGGGTGTGTAAGCCTCGTTGAGAAGCGCCTGACGTTCGAAAAAACCCGCATCGGCAACGGCGATGCGGGTTTTCTTTTTTTTCTGCTGTGAAGCGGGCGCTTACTGCGACTGGCCGCCTTCCGCGGGCGCCGGTTTGGCCGTCGTCGGCTTCTTTGCCTTCTTCGGCTTCTTCTTGTGCTCCGTTTGTGGCGGCGAGTAGGACGAAGCCTCCGTGCTGCTGGCCTGTGCGAAGGCAGCCGAACCGGACGCTGCGAACACAGCCGCGGCGATCGAAACGGCTATGGCGGACGTCATCTTCTTCATGCGACTTTCTCCGTGACGAAAAGAATGCGTGGCCGTCATCGTGACGGCCTATCGCGGCTACAAGTCTACGGAAATCAAAATATTCCCGCCGAAAGCCTGCCTGTTTCCGGCTATCAGGCGCGGGATATGTTGCGTGTGCGCAATCAGCGAAGCGGAGCGAGCGCCCGTTGCGCATCCGACGACGATATCGCCATGCGTTCAGCGAAACTCTGCACCTGGTCGTCACCGATCTTGCCGACCGAGAAGTACGTGCTGTCCGGATGCGCCAGATAAAAGCCCGACACGCTCGCGGCCGGCAACATTGCGAGCGATTCCGTGAGGCTCATGCCGAGTTCGTCCGCCTGGAGCACTTCGAACATGTCGCGCTTGACGAGGTGATCCGGACACGCCGGATAGCCGGGCGCCGGACGAATGCCCACGTACTGTTCCGCGATCATCGCGTCGTTGTCGAGCGTTTCGTTCGCTGCGTAACCCCACAGTTCGCGGCGCACGCGCGCATGCAGGGCTTCGGCGAATGCTTCCGCGAAACGATCCGCGAGCGCCTTCAGCATGATCGCGCTGTAGTCGTCGTGGTCGGCTTCGAACTGTTTCTCCTTCTTGTCGACACCGAGTCCGGCCGTCACCGCGAACAGACCGATGTAGTCTTTCACGCCCGATTCCTTCGGCGCGATGAAATCCGCCAGCGAGCGGTTCGGGCGCATCACGCCGTCGACGACGGGACGCACGCTCTGCTGACGCAGGTTGCGCCATGTCATCGCCACTTGCGAGCGGGATTCGTCCGTGTAGATCTCGATGTCGTCGTCATTGACCGTGTTGGCCGGCAGCAGCATGACGACGCCGTTCGCCGTCAGCCATCGGCCCTGGATGATGCGCGAAAGCATCGACTTGCCGTCCGAGAACACGCGCCGCGCCGATTCGCCGACGATCTCGTCGTTCAGAATGGCGGGATACGGGCCGGCGAGGTCCCAGGTCTGGAAGAATGGCGCCCAGTCGATATAGTTCGCCAGTTCCGCGAGGTCATAGTTCTTGAACACGCGCCGACCGATGAAGCTCGGCTTCTTCGGCGTGTACGCGTTCCAGTCGATCTTCGTCTTGTTCGCGCGCGCTTCGGCGTAAGTGACCATCGGCTGCGCTTTCTTGTTCGCGTGCTGATTGCGGATGCGCTCGTAATCGCTCTTGAGTTCGTCGAGATAGCGGGCCGCGCCTTGGTCCGACAACAGGCTCGACGCCACCGACACCGAACGCGACGCATCCGGCACATAGACCACCGGCCCTTCGTAGTTTGGCGCGATTTTCACGGCGGTATGCACGCGCGAGGTCGTCGCGCCGCCGATCAGAAGCGGCGTTTGCTTGCTGCGGAAATATTCGTCGCGCTGCATTTCGGACGCGACGTAAGCCATCTCTTCGAGGCTCGGCGTGATGAGCCCCGACAGACCGATGATATCCGCGCCTTCTTCCTTCGCCTTCTGGAGGATGGTCGCGCAGGGCACCATCACGCCCATGTTGACGACTTCGAAGTTGTTGCACTGGAGCACCACCGACACGATGTTCTTGCCGATGTCGTGCACATCGCCCTTGACGGTCGCGATGACGATCTTGCCTTTCGAGCGCACGTCCGCGCCGGCATCCGCCATGCGCTTCTTCTCTTCTTCGATGAACGGAATGAGGTGCGCCACCGCCTGCTTCATCACGCGGGCCGACTTCACGACTTGCGGGAGGAACATCTTGCCCGCGCCGAACAGGTCGCCGACGATGTTCATGCCGTCCATCAACGGACCTTCGATCACGTTGATCGGCCGGCCGCCAGCGGCTTCGATTTTCGCGCGCACTTCCTCGGTATCTTCGACGATGAAGTTCGTGATGCCGTGCACGAGCGCATGCGAAAGCCGCTGCTCCACCGGCTGGTTGCGCCACTCGAGGTTCTCTTCTTTCTTCGCTGCGCCGGTCTTGAACTTGTCGGCGATTTCGAGCAGACGGTCGGTCGCGTCGTCGCGGCGATTGAGCACGACATCTTCCACGCGCTCGCGCAGTTCGGCGTCGAGATCGGCATAGACGCCGAGTTGCCCCGCATTGACGATGCCCATGTCCATGCCGGCCTGAATCGCGTGATACAGGAACACGGTGTGGATGGCTTCGCGCACCGGATCGTTGCCCCGGAACGAGAACGACACGTTGGAGACGCCGCCGCTCACTTTCGCGTGCGGCAGGTTCTGCTTGATCCAGCGGGTGGCGTTGATGAAATCGACTGCGTAATTGTTGTGCTCTTCGATGCCCGTCGCGATGGCGAAGATGTTCGGGTCGAAGATGATGTCTTCGGGCGCGAAGCCGACTTCGTTCACGAGGATGTCGTAGGAGCGCTTGCAGATTTGCGTCTTGCGCTCGAAGGTATCGGCCTGGCCTTGCTCGTCGAAGGCCATGACGACGGCGGCCGCGCCGTAACGCCGGATCAGGTTCGCGTGATGACGGAACGCGTCTTCGCCTTCCTTCAGCGAGATGGAATTGACGATGGCTTTGCCCTGCACGCACTTCAGGCCCGCTTCGATCACCTCGAACTTCGACGAGTCGATCATGATCGGCACGCGGGCGATGTCCGGCTCCGACGCGATCAGATTCAGAAAGCGCACCATGGCGGCTTTCGAATCGAGCATGGCCTCGTCCATATTGATGTCGATGACCTGCGCGCCGTTCTCGACCTGCTGGCGGGCAACGGCCAGGGCTTCGTCGAACTGGCCGTTCAGGATCATGCGGGCGAACGCCTTCGAGCCGGTCACGTTCGTGCGCTCGCCGACGTTGATGAAAAGCGAGCCGTCGGTGACGTTGAACGGCTCGAGGCCGGAAAGACGCATCGTGTGATCGGTCATATTCTTGTCTCTTTGATGTCAGGCGGCATCCCGATACTGCGACGGAAACTTCCGCGGCTTCACTTCCATCAGCGCCTTCGCAATCTCCGCGATATGCTCCGGCGTCGTCCCGCAGCACCCGCCCGCAAGATTCACCAACCCGGCTTCCGCGAATTCCTTCAGCAATCCCGACGTTACGTCCGGCGTTTCGTCGAAGCCCGTATCGCTCATCGGGTTAGGCAGGCCCGCGTTCGGATAACACGAAACATAGGTATCGCACAGCTTCGCCAGCTCGGCGATATACGGACGCATCAGCGCCGCGCCCAACGCGCAGTTCAGCCCGAACGTCAGCGGTTTCGCATGACGCAGCGAGTTCCAGAACGCCTCGACCGTTTGCCCCGACAGGATGCGCCCGGATGCATCCGTGACGGTTCCCGAAATCATGATCGGCACGAGTTCACCGGTGTCCTCGAACAACTCATCGAGCGCAAAGAGCGCAGCCTTTGCGTTCAGCGTGTCGAAAATGGTTTCTACGAGGAACAGGTCGCAGCCCGCATCCAGCAGCGCTTTCGCCTGCTCGTAATAGGTGTCGCGCAGCTCGTCGAAGGTGACGTTGCGTGCGCCCGGATCGTTGACGTCGGGCGAAATGCTCGCGGTCTTCGGCGTCGGTCCGATCGCGCCGGCAACAAAGCGTGGCTTCTCGGGCGTGGAGAAGGCATCGCAGGCTTCGCGCGCGAGCCTCGCCGATGCGAGGTTCATTTCAGCCGCGAGTTCTTCCATGCCATAGTCGGCCTGCGCTACACGCGTCGCGCCGAACGTATTCGTCTCGATGATGTCCGCGCCCGCAGCCAGATACTTGTCGTGAATCTCGCGGATGATTTGCGGTTGCGTGATCGACAACAACTCGTTGTTGCCCTTGATATCGCGCTCGTAATCCCTGAAACGCTCGCCGCGATACGCGGCTTCGTCGAGCTTGTAGCGCTGGATCATGGTGCCCATTGCGCCATCGAGAATCAGGATGCGTCGTTGCAAAAGCGCAGGCAGCGCGGCGCCGCGCGTGTACTCGCGCGCGGGCGACTTCGCGCCCGACGGACTCGGATAGGCGTTCTGGTTCATGACGGACAGGCCCTGTACCCGATGATGAATTAGTCCGTCATTGTAGCCGCAGCCAAGCGCAATCGCTCCGCGCGGGACGGCGGACGCAAAGTCCCGACGCACAAAAAAAGAACCCCGCCGATAAGGGACGGGGTCTTTCTGGCGTGTCGCTTGTTTGCCTTGCTGCATGGCTCGCCTGAGCGCCGGCAAGCAGTGGCGGCGCGAGGCGCGTGATGCGCCCGCGCGGTAAATCAGTGAAGCACGACCGGCTGGGTCATCAAAACGTCGAACTGGCCGAGGAATTCATCCACATCCTCGAGCGATGGTTCTTCTTCGATCAGCTTTTGCACATGCTCCCGAAACTTCTCGGCAAGCGCACCGTCGATGAAGATCTCCCGTTGCGTGTTCTTGTCGACGATTTCGTAACCGCCCGACATCATCGCGAGATGGTTGTCCTGCGGCGGAAACTCGACGACGCAATAGTTAGGGCTGTTGTAGATCATTTGCATGGCGACACTCCTTATTCCTTTTGCTTCTGGCAAACCTGCATCCTAAGTGGAGCGACGGGGTGGGAATTCAAGGGGTGGCCTCGACGTGATGCCGGTTTTATCGAGGCTATTTCTTGTGATACAAGCTCAGGCGGGCCCGCGCAAGAACGCATCCAGCAATGCGCAAAAACGCTGTGACACCTCGACCGGAGACAGATGTGCCGCATTCAGTAACTCGAACTGCGCGCCCGGCACCGTGTCCGCGATCACTTTGGATTCAGCATGCGGCGTGCCATTGTCCAGTTCACCAGCCACGACCAGCGTGCGTTTCGCAATCGACGCCAGCCCGGCGCGCGCATCGAAGCGGCTCAATGCCTCGGCTGCACGCGCAAAACCTTCGGCAGGCGTATGGGCGATGGTTTCGGCAATCTGCTCGACGACCTCCGGATGCGCCTTGCGGAAATCCGCAGTGAGCCAGCGCGCAAGCGTCGGTTCCACGATACTTGCCATTCCGCTTTCGCGCACGGACGCGGCGCGTTGCGCAAACGTCGGACGCGCTTCCTCGCGGATGAAGGCGGGCGCGCCGGCAACCGTCAGTGAATCGACCTTGTCCGCATGCCTGATCGCGAACTTCTGCGCGACCATTCCGCCGATGGACAACCCGACGACATGCGTCGACGGCGCGCCGAGGCGGTCGAGCAGTTCCGAGAGGTCATCGGCAAGATCGTCGATGGTGAAGGCATCCGGCGACACCGCCGTGTGTCCGTGGCCGCGCAAGTCGTAACGCAACACGGTGTAACTGTTGCGGAAATAACCGGCCATCTGGTCCCAGACCGACAGATCGCCCGCCAACTGGTGGATGAACGTGAGCCAGGGACCGCCGCCTTCGTTGTCGAGTACGTACCGCGTGTCGATGCCATTGATGTTCAACTGCATATCGGCTCCGTGAGAAAAGCTTGTCCGCGTGTGGATGCGCGCTTCGACGCGCCGCCATCAGGGCCTGATCTGAGGACTCGGGGCGGGCGCGGTTTCTTCAGATGCATCCCGCGTGCCCGGAGCCTCGGGCTGCGCCGCAGCGGACGGCGACTGAATGTTGCCCGCCCACAGCATTTCAACCTGCATGCCGTTCGGCTCGGTTTGCAGAATGCGAACCGGCAGCCATCCGAGTGCCGGAGCAAGCCACACATCGAGCCTGCGCCGGTCCCCTTCGCGGCGCGGCAGGCGTGTGAAATGCCGCGCGGTGACGTATCCGCCGCGCGCTTCCACCGTTTCATCGCCGACGGTTTCCATCGGCCAGATTTCGCTGCTGTCGTTGTCCGCGACGCTGAACTGGCGCGTGACGCCGGGCTTGTACCGGTCCGGTGCGCCGCGCACGAGACTCGTCAACTGCATCACGACGCTGAATCGGTCCTGCGCGCCGTCGGCGAGCGGCTGGCTGTTCGGCGTGCGCGTATAGACGATCTGCTTCGTATCGCGATTGAAGATGGCGATATCGGCGGCGCGGCGGCCGCGTTTCTCCGAATACTGTTCCGGGGCGATACCGAACGCATCGATATGTCCCTTGCTCGAATACACGAAAGGCCCGACGAACGGCAGGGGTATCGAGACCACCATCTCGTAGCGCTGGCCGTCGTTGGTCCAGTGGATCGTGCCGGTCTGGTTCATCACGCCGTTCACGAGGGTGTCGTAGCGCAACTCGCCGGTCGGCGGGACGTCGATTTTGTCGCCCGATGCGGCGGCGGGTGCAGGCGGCTCGGCTGCGGGCGGCGGCGCGGACGCCTCCACGGGGGCCGAACTCGCCACTTCCGTCGATTCCGTCGCGGGCGCAGCGGGTTGCGGCGTAGCGGCGCTCAGCACCGGCGCGGGCGCCGGTTGCGCTCTCGGCGCAGGATGCGCGGGCCTGAGCGTCGCGGGCTTTGCAGGCGCTGGCGTCGGCGGCGCGACGGGCTTCGGCGTGAGCAACTCCACTTGCACCGGCGGCTTTTCCATCGGCGGGGGATTGACCGGCTGCTTCGCGAACTCGATCCAGCGCATCGCGCCGAAATGCAAGCCGGCGACGACGAGCGCGGCCAGCCCCCATCGCGTCCAGCGGCGAGGCGGGGCGTTTGAGGACGCGGCGGAGAACGGCTCGCCCGACATGGGGCGAGGACGGCGGAAGTCAGACAAGGGCATCGAAACAGGGAAGCAAAAGGCGAGCGCGTGCGGCGAACGGGACAAACGGTTAAGACAGGCGGCGCCGATTCGATGTTCCTCAGTGCGCCGGGGCATCGCTGGCGCGATACCCCAGTTCGTACGACAGGCCGCGCGCGCACTCGCGAAGCGCGGCGTCGATTTCGCCACCCCAGCGCGTATCGAACGCGCCTTCGTGACCGAGCGCGATCAACCCGAGCGCCAGATCGCCGGTGGAATCGAAGACCGGCGTGCAGAACGCGTGGATCGTCGGCAGCAGCATGCCTTCGACACGCGCCGCACCGTGTTCGCGGACATCGGCGAGCAGCGGCTCAATATCGGCGATTGTCTGCTTGTTGGCAGCGAGTTCCCGGTCGAGCATCGGCTGCGTCTTGCTGCGCGGCAGATAGGCGGCGAACAGCAGGCCCGTCGCGGACGACAGCAGCGGCATCACATCGCCCAGTTTCAGCGATGCCTTCGCCGGATAGCTCGACTCCATCCAGTGCACGACGGTCGGCCCCTGATTGCCCCACACGGCGATGCCCACGGTCTGGTCCAGCCGGTCGCGCAAGCCGGCGAGCGCGATGCGCGCGAGCCTCACGCCGTCCACGCGCGCGAGCCGCGCCAGTCCCATTTGCAGCGCGAAGCCGCCGAGTTCGTAACGGCCGGAAAGCGGGTCCTGCGATACCACGCCCAGCCGCACGAAGCTCACCAGATACCGATGCGCCTTCGCCGGGCTCATGCCGGCGCGGTGCGCGAGGTCGCGCAGCATCATCGCGCGCGGCTCGTGCGTCAGCACGTCGAGCAGGCGAAAGCCGACTTCGATCGACTGGATGCCCGAGCGCGCTTTCTCTTCGGAAGCGTCGATATCGTCGTCGGCGGTGGCGGGAAGGGGCGAGGGCATGGAAAGCGTCGGAATTAGCCGGATGGCAGGCGATTCACCATCGTAAAATAGATTTCCTTTAACGTCATCTCAGCACCGCCTCCGCCTTATGAAACTCGCCACGCTGAAGGACGGCACGCGCGACGGCCAGCTCGTCGTCGTTTCGCGCGATTTGCGCACGGCAGTCATCCCCGACGGGATCGTCACGACGCTGCAACGCGCCCTCGACGACTGGACCTTCTATGCGCCGCAGCTGATCGAGCTGTACGACGCGCTGAATCAGGGCCGCGCCCGCCATTCGTTTTCGTTCGATCCGAAAGCGTGCATGGCGCCGCTGCCGCGCGCCTTCCAGTGGGCCGATGGCTCGTCGTACGTGAATCACGTCGAGCTCGTGCGGCGCGCGCGCGGCGTGGAAATGCCGCCCGAATTCTGGACCGATCCGCTGATGTATCAGGGCGGCAGCGACGACTTTCTCGGACCGGCCGACGATATCGTGTGCGCGTCGGAATCGTATGGAATCGACTTCGAGGCGGAAGTGGCCGTCATCACGTCGGATGTGGAGATGGCCCCCACGCCGGACGAAGCGTTGAAAAGCGTGCGCCTGCTGATGCTGGTCAACGATGTATCGCTGCGCAACCTGATTCCCGCGGAACTCGCGAAGGGCTTCGGTTTCTTTCAGAGCAAGCCCGCGACCGCGTTCTCGCCGGTGGCCGTGACTCCCGACGAGCTCGGCGACGCATGGCGCGAAGGCCGCGTGCATCGCCCGATGATCGTGCACTGGAACGGCAAGAAGGTCGGTCAGCCGCAGTGCGGCGTCGACATGGTCTTCCACTTCGGCCAGTTGATCGCGCACGCGGCGAAGACGCGCAATCTGCGCGCGGGGTCGATCGTTGGCTCGGGCACCATCTCGAACAAGGACGCGACGCGCGGCTACTGCTGCATCGCCGAGAAGCGGTGCCTCGAAACCATCGAACATGGCGCGGCGCAAACCGGCTTCATGCAGTTCGGCGACAGCGTGCGCATCGAAATCTTCGACGAAGCCGGCAAGTCGATTTTCGGCGCGATCGATCAGGCCGTCGTGCAACTGGAGCATTGAAGACGCACCGAAGACGCAACGGGTTTCGCCCGATGCGTCGAGGGCGCATGCCACCGTACACTTGCCGGGCGTTGCGGCGCCCACGCCGCACGACGACAACAACACGTACAAGGAGATGTCGATGCGCGGCGGAAAGTGGATGGCGGCGGCAGTATCGTTGATGCTGGCGACAGCATCGTTCGCAGAGACGCCGCATGTGAAGATCGGCCTCGTGCTGTCGCTGACAGGGCCCGCCGCATCGCTCGGCATTCCCGCGCGCGATACCGTCGCGCTGCTGCCGAAGGAAATGGGCGGCCGGCCGGTCGATTACATCGTGCTCGACGACGCCTCCGACACCACGCAAGCCGTCCAGACCACGAAGAAGCTCATCACCGAAGATCAGGTCGATGCGATCATCGGTTCGTCCATCACGCCTAACTCGCTCGCGATGATCGATGTCGTCGCGCAAGGACAGACGCCGATGATCTCGCTCGCGTCATCGTCGAAGATCATCGAACCGGTGGACGACAAGCGCCGCTGGGTGTTCAAGACGCCGCAAACCGACGCGATGATGGCCTCCGCCATCGCCGAGCACGCGAGCAATCACGGCGTGAAGACGCTCGCGTACATCGGCCAGGCCGATGCCCTCGGCGAGACCTTTTACGCGGAAGTCGCGAAGTTCGCACAGCTTCACAAGATCAACGTGGTGGCGAACGAGCGCTTCAACCGCACGGACCCGAGCGTGACCGGGCAGATCCTCAAGATTCTCGCCGCGAAGCCGGATGCGGTCGTAGTAGGCGCGGCCGGCACGCCCGCTGCGCTGCCGCCGAAAACGCTCGCGCAGCGCGGCTACAAGGGCCTCGTCTATCACAACCACGGCGTGGGCAACCGCGACTTCCTGCGCGTGTGCGGCGCGGATTGCAACGGCACGTTTCTGCCGACGAGCCCGGTGCTGGTCGCCGCGCAATTGCCCGACGATCATCCGGCGAAACGGCTCGCGCTCAACTACATCAAACTGTACGAAGCGAAGCAGGGCACGGGGACGGTGTCGGCGTTCGGCTCGTACACATGGGATGCGGGGATGCTGCTGGAACGCGCCGCGCCCATCGCGCTGAAGGCCGCCGCGCCCGGCACGCCGGCGTTCCGCAACGCATTGCGCGATGCGCTCGAAGGCACGAAGAACTTCGCGGATACGAATGGCGTCGTCAACATGACGGCGAACGATCACATCGGCCTCGATCAGCGCGCCCGCGTGATGGTCGAGATACGCGACGGCAAGTGGGTGTATCAGCCGCGCTAAATCACACGCGATCGACATGAGCGACCTTTCTCTTTATTCCGGCTACACGTCGCTGCAACTGCGCCGTCACGCGCACGGCGTGCTCGAAGTGGTGATGCCCGGCGCGGGCGCGAACAAGAGCGGCCTCTCCACCGCCGACGCCAACATGCACCGCGAACTGGCGGATATCTGGCGCGACATCGATCGCGATCCCGAGACGCGCGTCGCGCTGATTCGCGGCGAGGGCAAGGGCTTCTCGGCGGGCGGCGATCTGGCGCTCGTCGAAGAGATGGCGAACGACTTCGATGTGCGCGCGCGCGTGTGGCGCGAGGCGCGCGATCTCGTCTACAACGTCATCAACTGCAGCAAGCCGATCGTCTCCGCGATGCACGGTCCCGCCGTCGGCGCAGGGCTCGTCGCCGGACTGCTCGCGGATATCTCGATCGCATCGAAGACGGCGCGCATCATCGACGGACATACGCGGCTCGGCGTCGCGGCGGGCGATCACGCGGCGATCGTGTGGCCGCTGCTGTGCGGGATGGCGAAGGCCAAGTACTATCTCCTTCTATGCGAGCCGGTGAGCGGGGAGGAGGCGGAGCGCATCGGGCTGGTATCGCTCGCGGTGGAAGAGAGCGAACTGATGCCGCGGGCGATCGAAGTCGCGAACCGGCTCGCGCAGGGATCGCAGACCGCGATTCGCTGGACGAAGTACGCGCTGAACAACTGGCTGCGCATGGCGGGGCCCACGTTCGATACATCGCTCGCGCTCGAATTCATGGGCTTCGCCGGGCCGGACGTGCATGAAGGCATGCGTTCGCTGCGCGAGCGCCGCGCGCCGGATTTCCCGGGCGGCGCGCCGTTCTGAACGACCTCGCGACAAAAACGCGTGGATCAACCAATCATGGAGAGCGTCGAATGACCGATAACACTGGCGGCACCCCGCCGTTTTCGATTCCCGGTTTCCCCGGATTCGGCCAGGCCGACATGATGGGCAAGATGTGGGAAATGATGCGGCTCAACCCCTTCGCCGCTGCGATGCCGGGCGGCGCGCAGGGCGTGGGACCGTCGCTGTCGATGATGTCCGACATGCTCGCGCCGCTCACGAACATCGAGGAACTCGACAAGCGCGTCACCGACATGCGCGCCGTCGAGCAATGGCTCAAGCTGAATCTCAACATGCTGCAATCGGCCATCCAGGCGCTCGAGGTGCAGCGCGCCACGCTCGCGACGTTGCGCTCGTTCGGCGCGTTCGCGCAGACGTCGATGGAAGGCGCGAAGAACGCGGCGGCGGATACGCAAAAGGCGGCCGGCCGCTGGCCGATGGGCGGCGCGGCCACACCTGACGGCCCGAAGCAGGAAACCGGACCGCAACCGTCGGCCACGGACGACGCGGCGCAGTCCGCGAACTTGCCACCGGGCTTCGATCCGAGCGGCTGGTGGAACGTGCTGCAATCGCAGTTCAACCAGCTCGCCCATCTCGCGATGATCCAGCCCGGCATGACCGGCGCGCCCGGGCAGCAGGACGCTTCGGCGGAAACGGCGGCGCAGACACCTGCCCCTGGCGATCCCGCTGGCGGCGCCGAATCCAAGCCCGATGCCGCCGCAGCCCGAAAGGCGGCTGTAAAAAAATCGCCGCCGCGAAAGAAAGGCGAGTGAGCGTCGGTTCGACGCAATCCGCTTTGCGCGACGCCCGCCGGCTGAAAAGCCGCCGGGCGTTTTCCCTGGCTTCTGCGCCAGGCGCAGAGTGCCTCCGGCCTGGTTCTGTCCATCGTTAAGCGCCCGCTTACCCGCGCTTTGTCCACCCGGCTTATCAGGCACGCTCCGTGCACCGTCGATGAGTGTGATTCATTTTCACTCTGTCCATGACAAACTCATCGAACGAAAGCCCGGTCCCGGACGAGGATGCCGGCGACACAGCCCAGGGCGACGCTGCCGCCGAGCCGGCGCGATCGCACGGCTTCGAGAGCGGGCTGACGGGCATCGGTATCGGCGCCATCGCCCAGGAAATCGGGCTGACGAAGGACACGCTGCGCGTATGGGAGCGCCGCTACGGCTTTCCCCAACCGCTGCGCTCGCCCGGCGGCGAACGGCTGTATCCGCAGGAACAGGTGTCGAAGCTGCGGCTCGTCAAGCGCCTGCTCGACGCGGGGCATCGGCCGAGCAAGGTGCTCGCGCAGCCGGTCGAGCAATTGCAGCAACTCGCGCAGTCGTCCGGTATCGGCCAGGACGCGCCGGATGTCGAACTCGACCAGATGGTCGCGTTGCTGCGCAATGGCGCTTACGAAGACTTCCGTTTCGGGCTGCTCAAGCGCGCGACGCGTGAAGGCCTCGAACGCTTCGTTCTCGACGTGGCCGCGCCGCTGTCGGCGCGAGTCGGCAACGCGTGGGCGTCGGGCACGCTGCAGGTCTATCACGAGCATCTCTTCAGCGAGGCGCTGCAGGTCACGCTGCGCAGCCTGATGCGCCCGCTCTCCGATGCGGTGCGCGCACGCGGCGGACGTCCGCGCCTGCTGCTCACGACGCTGTCCGGCGAAGGCCACGGTCTCGGCATCCTGATGGCCGAAGCGATGTTCACGCTATCGGAATGCACGTGCATCCAGCTCGGGCTGCAGACGCCGCTGCACGATATCGCCAGTGCGGTGAGGGCGCACGAAATCGATGTCGTCGCGCTGTCGTTCACGTCGGTGCTGCCGGCGCAAGTCATCGCCAATGTGCTGACGGAGCTGCGCAGCATGCTGCCGGCGCACGTGCGAATGTGGGTCGGAGGCAGTAGTCCCGCGCTGCGCCGGAAAATTCACGAGGGCGTCGATCAGCTGCCCGGCCTGACCGCGATCGAAGAATCCGTCGCGGCCTGGCGTTCGGCCTCCGTGCTATCATCGGCCGGCTTGCCGGAGCAGTCTCAGACGGCGAGCTGAAGCGGGCCCGCGGGCTGAACGGCATTCGCCGCGCTTCGGGCCGCAGCGTGCGCGAACCAGTGCAACATCGCGCTGTCACAAGCGCAGGCCACGCTGTAAGCCGCGCAGCACGCCGCGCGAAAAGCCGGCCCTACCTCAGGCACACGTTTCGCTCCTCACCCACGGTAGACAAGACGCACACTGCGTGCATCCGCACATCGCACGGCTGTCAGGCGCGGCTGAAATGCGTTGCCGCGGCGCTGAATATGGCGCTTTGTTGTCGGTTTTCGTCTGTAACCGCTCGAATCCCGCGTAAAATTGAAAGCTTGGTTGCTCGCGCGCAGCGTTATGCGCACGCTCGGGCCGAGAGTCTTATAGATATAACGTCGCATAAGTGGCATCAGGGGTGGACTATGAACACCATGCTTTATCCGGAACTTTATAAATCGCTGGAATCCGTTCGCTGGGATATGGAGAAGGACATCCCGTGGGACAAGTTCGATGCGTCGCTGCTCTCCGACGAGCAGGCGAAGACCATCAAGATGAACGCGATCACCGAATGGTCCGCTCTTCCCGCAACGGAAATGTTCTTGCGTGACAATCATCACGACAGCGACTTCTCCGCTTTCATGAGCGTGTGGTTTTTCGAGGAGCAGAAGCATTCGCTGGTGTTGATGGAATACCTGCGCCGCTTCAAGCCCGAACTCGTGCCGACGGAAGAAGAGCTGCACGCGGTGCGCTTCGAATTCGATCCGGCGCCGCCGCTCGAAACCCTGATGCTGCATTTCTGCGGCGAAATCCGCTTGAACCACTGGTATCGCCGGGCGGCGGAATGGCATACCGAGCCGGTCATCAAGCACATCTACGAAACCATTTCGCGCGACGAAGCCCGTCATGGCGGCGCGTACCTGCGCTACATGAAGAAGGCGCTCGCGAATGCGGGCGATTCCGCGCGCGCCGCGTTTGCGAAGATCGGCGTGCTGATGGCGTCGGCGCGTCGCACGGAAAAGCCGCTGCATCCCACGAATCTGCACGTGAACCAGGCGCTTTTCCCGCGCGATACCGTGCAGTCCCGTCTGCCCGATCCGGAGTGGCTCGAGCGCTGGCTCGACGACCAGATCCGCTTCGACGACAGCTGGGAGAAGAAGGTCGTCGAACGCATTCTGCATAACCTGTCCATTCTCTTCGAGCGCTCGTTCGTCACCGCGCAGGAGCTCAACCGCTATCGCAAGGAAGTGGTGCAGCGTCTGCAAGCGGCGGGCAGCGCGGCCGGGCAGCAGCCGGCCTGATCGTCGAAAGCCCCTTTTGAAGGAAGCGGCCCGTCAGTGAACTGACGGGCCGTTTTTTTTCGCACCCGGACGTCCAGAGCAGCGCGCGGAAGGCGCGGGTCGCCGTGGCACAATGCGCGCTCCTGGACCACTGCACCGAGCGTCGCCATGCCCGCCATTTTCGAACGCAAGATCACCACGCGCGACGCGCTCGCCGCGCTCCGTCCGACGCTCGCCGGGCCGGTCGTATTCACCAACGGCGTGTTCGATATCCTGCATCGCGGACACGTGACCTATCTCGCCGATGCGAAGGCGCTCGGCGCGACGCTGATTGTCGGCGTCAACAGCGATGCCTCCGTTCGCATGCTCGGCAAGGGCGACGATCGCCCGATCAATCACGAAGACGATCGCATGGCGCTGCTCGCCGCGCTCGAGAGCGTGGACTTCGTCGTGAAGTTCGAGGAGTCGACGCCGCTGCAGTTGATCGACGCCGTGCATCCCGATGTGCTCGTGAAAGGCGGCGATTACGACATGGACAAGCTCGCGGAATCGGCGCTGGTGCGGGGTTGGGGCGGCAAGGCGCTGGCGATCGCCTTCGAACATGACCGCTCAACGACCGCGCTGCTCAGGAAAGTGCGCGCGCAGTCGTGATCCGGCCTTACTGGCCTAGCGGCGACGTCTGAACCTTGGCGGCGGGCGCGGGACCGCCGACCTGCGGCTGATCGGCGGCTTCCTCGGGATGTAGCGGGCGCATGCTCAGCGTTTCGGGCCGCACCTGCTGCATCAGGTGTTGCGGCTCGCGCGCGCCGGCAGCCGGCAGCGGGCCGAACGTGCCGTGCACCAGCGCGAACATCAAAAGGTTGGCCAGGGTCAAAATGGCGATGAGCCAGCGCAGCATTCTTGGGCTCCGTCAGTCGATCAGAATCATAAAGAGTGAAGCGCCGCCGCGTCGCGCGCGATGAGCGCGAGTCCCGACAGCACCAGTGAATCGTGGCGAGTGTAAGGCGCGTCGAGCGCGCCCGCGATTTCATCGGCTGCGCCGCCGCTCAGCACGAGGCGCACATCCGCCTTCCAGTCGTCGCGCAGGTCGCGCCAGGCTCGTTCGATGAGGCTCGCTTGCGCAAGCAGGCAACCGGACGATAATGCGGCGGCGGTATCGATCGCGAAGACGCCGTGCGGCTTTTCGGCGGCGGCATTGAGCGCGCGTTTGGCGGCGGTGGCGTCGAGCGTCGGCAGTTGCGCGGTGCGGCTGCCGAGCGATTGCATCATCAGCGACCAGCCCGGCGCGATCAGGCCGCCCGTGAAGACGCCGTTCGCGCGCAAGGCTTCGAGCGTCGTTGCGGTGCCGAAAGTGGCGATCAGCACGTTCTCGCCCGGATACGCGGCGCGCGCGGCGATCAGGCCGGCCCAGCGATCGCTGCCGAGCTGCCCGGGTTCCGAGTAGCCGTTGATCACGCCGCATTGACGCGGCTTCGCCCGCACGACGGTGCGGGGCAACGCAGGCCAGTGCGCGTCGATCAGACGCTCGATCCGCTCCTGTACCGATGCGCCCGCCACGTTCGACATCCACGCGTCGGCAGGATGCGGCAGCGATGACCATGCGCCGAGCGCCGGGTCGTCGTGTTGCGATGTCTCGCGCTCGTGCTCTAACGCGCCGCTCGCGATAGCCGCGCCGGTTTCATCGACGAGCGACCACTTGATGCGGCTGTTGCCCGCATCGATCAGCAGGTTCGGCGTGTGCCTCACGGACGTTCCTTCGCGAGGCGCAAGCTCGGCTCGCCGGTGGCGACGGTGCGCGGTCCTTCGGGCGCGTCGATCATCAGCTGGCCGCTATCGTCGACGCCGGAAGCGACGCCTCGCGTGATTTCCTGTCCCTGATCGATCAGCACGACTTCGCGGCCGGCGTAGGCGTGGGCGTCCGTCCAGCGCTGGCGGAACGGCTTGAAGCCTTCGGTCTCGAAGCGCGGGAGGGCGGCGTCGAGGGCGTTGAGGAGCGCGGCGAGCGTGTCGGTGAGGTTCGCGTCGGGCCATGCGCGGGCGAGCGTGGCGGGCGTCGCGCCGGGAACGGCGGACGCGGCCTGGCGATTGGCGTCATCGACCTGAGCGGACAGTTGTTCCGCGCCGTGCAGATTGATGCCGATGCCGATCACCACGGCTGTCGCACCGGGCGCGCTCCATGCGGTTTCGATGAGGATGCCGGCGAGCTTGCCGTCGTCGAGCAGGACGTCGTTCGGCCATTTGAGTGCGGGGCGCGCGGAGGGCGAGAGCGGCAGGCGCGCGAGTGCGTCGAGCACGGCGACGCCGGTGGCGAGGCTCAATCCCGACAGCGCTTCGATAGGACGCCGCAGCACATAGCCGACCGACATCAGCAGCGCGTTGCCCGGCTCCCCGAGCCATGCGCGGCCACGCCGGCCGCGGCCCGCCGTCTGCGAGTACGCGACCCGGACGATGGGCGCGGGCGGATCGCCCGGCGTGTTGTCGCGCGGGAGGGCGCGCAGCCGCTCGATGAGATCGGCGTTGGTGGAGCCCGTTTCATCGACGATTTCGATGTCCCAGTCATGCGCGGGACGCGCGGCGAGCGTCGCGAGCCGATTGCGATCGATGCGCCACGGGGCGTCGGGGGCGAAGGAGGCGGAGGGGTTCATGCGGGATATTGTAGCGGGGCGGTATCGGCGTGCTTGTCTCCGCTGCGGTCATATGAAGGCGATGTGAAGCGTCTTGCCGCAGGCCGCCGCGTATTTGCGCAGGGTGGCGATGGAGGGCGGGGGCTTTCGCTGATCAGCGATGCTTCGAGGCGTGCGACGGCGGATGCAGTGGCGCCCATGCGGGCGGCAATCTGAGCTTAAGTAAGATCGGCTTGCTTGCGCGCCAGCAAGAGGGCTTCCACGGCGGCGTACCGGGGTTCCAGCGCGTCGTAAGCGGCCTTCACTTCCGGGTTCGAAAGCAGGCGGGCGGTGTCACCGTTCGTATAGCGGCTCGCGTTGACCTGCGACGAGTGTTGTGTCGCGTTGCCTCCGGGAATTCGTCCGCTCGCGATAGCGGGATGACATTGCCCCGAACCTCACGGACTCAAGCCCCCCGCACAACCTTCGCTACAATGTCCTCTCCCTCCCACCCCCGCCCCAACACCCTTGAACTTCGACACGCCGCCCCGCCTGCGAGTGGAAGCCGGTCAGCAAGGCAAGGTGGTCCGGCTTTCGGGCCAATGGACCGCGCTCGCGCTCGCGCGTGATCGCGCCAAAAGCGGCGTCACGCGGCGGCTGCGCGCCATCGGGCGCGAAGCCATCAGCCAGTGGGACCTGCTCTCCGTCGAGCGGCTCGATCACGTCGGCGGACAGGCGCTCTGGCGCATCTGGGGCCGCAAGATGCCCGCGACCATCGCGCTATCGGACACGCAGCGCGAAATCTTCGAGCGCGTCGCGCTGCTCGACGCCGAGCGCGAAGAACCCGAACCCGTCGATCGCACCGATCCCGTCACACGGCTCGGACAACTGATCTTCGCGTTCCTCGATCATCTGCACGGCGGCCTCTCGATGTTCGGCGGCTTTCTCATGGATCTCGCTTCGATCGTGCGGCGTCCGAATCGCACGCCGTGGACCGAAATCTCCGCGAACATCTACAGCGCCGGCGCGCAGGCGCTCGCCATTACCGCGCTCGTCGCGTTCCTGATCGGCATCGTGCTCAGCTATCTGTCCGCGCAGCAGTTGCGCATGTTCGGCGCGAACCAGTACATCGTGAACATTCTCGGGCTGTCCGTCATACGCGAGCTCGGGCCCGTGCTGTCCGCCATTCTCGTCGCCGGGCGCTCCGGCTCCGCGATCACCGCGCAGATCGGGGTGATGCGCGTCACCGAAGAACTCGACGCGATGCAGGTCATGGGCATCCCGCACGGTCTGCGGCTCGTCCTGCCGCGCGTGATCGCGCTCGGCATCGCCATGCCGCTGCTCGTCATGTGGACGAACATCATCGCGCTCGTGGGCGGCGCGCTCGCGGCGAAGCTCGTGCTGTCCATCGACATTTCGTTTTTCATCCGCTCCCTGCCATCCGTCGTGCCGATCGCCAATCTGTGGATCGGGCTCGGCAAGGGCGTCGTGTTCGGCATGCTGATCGCGCTCGCCGCCTGTCACTTCGGCTTTCGCATCAAGGCAAATTCGCAAAGTCTCGGCGAAGGCACGACGACTTCCGTCGTCACGTCGATCACCATCGTCATCCTCGCCGACGCCGTCTTCGCGATCCTCTTCCAGAACGTGGGCCTATAACGCACATGTCGACGACGCTCGCCACCGCCGTACGCCATCAGCCGCCGCCCGTCATCGCGGAGCCGGTCATCGAAGTGCGCGACGTCACCAAGCGCTACGGCAGAACGGTGATCCACGAGCACCTGAACCTCGACGTGCGGCGCGGCGAAATCGTCGCGCTGCTCGGCGGCTCGGGCTCGGGCAAGACCACGCTCGTTCGGCAGATTCTGGGACTCGAATCGCCGACATCCGGCACGATCCGCGTGCTCGGCGAAGAATGGGCGCGCATGGACGACGAAACCGCCAAGATGCTGCGCACGCGCTCCGGCATGATGTTTCAGCAAGGCGCGCTGTTCTCGTCGCTGACGGTGTATGACAACATCGCACAGCCGTTTCGAGAACTCGGAAAGATTCCCGAGGATCTGATCCGCGAGTTCGTGATGCTCAAGCTCGAAATGGTCGGGCTGTCGTGCAAGCACGCGAGCAAGATGCCGTCGGCACTGTCGGGCGGCATGGTGAAGCGCGTCGGCATCGCGCGGGCGATCGCGCTCGAACCCGAACTGCTGTTCCTGGACGAGCCGACCGCCGGTCTCGATCCGAAGGCATCGGACGAATTCGTCGATCTGATCGCAACGCTGCATCGCGCGCTCGGCCTGACGGTCGTGATGGTCACGCACGATCTCGATACGATGGTCGCGCTGTCCACGCGCGTCGCCGTGCTCGCGGACCGGCGCGTGCTGGTTGCCGCGCCCGTGGAAGAGGCGGTGGCGGTGGATCATCCGTTCATCCGCGAGTATTTTCTGGGGCGGCGCGGACGGCGTGCGCTCGCCGCGCTGCCGCCCGAGCGACGCGCGAAGCTGCCCGCCGTCGCGCTCGACGACGCCTCGTCCACCATCAGATAGCCGACGCCACGCCCAAGAGAGAGAAGGAACCCGCCGATGGAAAACAAATCACACGCGTTCTGGACCGGGCTGTTCACCATCGTGCTCGTGCTGGCGATCGCGTTCGCGGCGTTCTTCTTCAACGTCGATCGCACGGTGCGCGTGCCCTACGACCTGATCGCGCGCACCAACGTGACCGGCCTGTTCACCGATGCCGCCGTGCGTTACCGCGGTCTCGGCGTCGGCAAGGTCGAGTCGATCCGCTTCGACAAGTCGCATCCGGGGCAGATTCGCATCCGCATCCTCGTCGACAAGAACGCGCCGATGACGCGCTCCACGTTCGCGACGCTCGGCTTTCAGGGCGTGACGGGCATCGCGTTCGTGCAGCTCGACGACACCGGCAAGGACACGGCCGCGCTCGCTTCGTCGCCGCAACACGTCGCCGAAGTGCCGATGCGTCCGGGCCTCTTCGAGCAGTTGCAGGAGCGCGGCGAAGTGATCCTGCGCCGGTTCGAGCGGCTATCCGACGATGCGGATAAATTCCTCTCCGACGACGTGCGCAATCAGCTCATGCACACCGCAAAGAGCCTGCAGGGCGCGGCCGACGGCATCGCATCGCTGGCCAGTCAGGCAGGGCCCGCGACGTCGCGCCTGCCGCAGACGCTGCAGCAGCTCGACCGCACGCTGGCATCGACGAATGCGTTCATCCAGAATCTGAACCGCGAGAACGGGCCGCTCCTCACGAACCTGAACAAGGCGGGCAACGCGGCGGAACAGGCGGCCACGTCGCTCGCGGACATGAACGAATCGCTGCGCGAGATGACGGCGCGCGTCGGCTTCGAGGCGTTGCCGCGTCTCTACTCGTTCACCGACGATCTGGCCGGCGCCGCGCGTTCCGTCGACCGCGCCGCCGATACGTTCAGCGCGAGCCCGCGCAGCGTCTTGTTCGGTGCGCCGTCGATGCCGCCGGGGCCGGGCGAGCCGGGTTTCGTCTGGCCGGCGAATCCCGCGCGTTGAAAAGGAATCTCATGGCATACACAGAGTTGAACCGCACGGCGCTCGCGCTCGTATTCATCGGGATGACGATGCTCGGCGGCTGCGCATCGAACGGCAGCGTCGCGCCCGACGCGCGCTATGACCTCGGCGCGCCGCCTGCATCGGGCGAAACCAAAGCGATGCCGCCCGTGAAGGTGTTGGCCGTCGGCGCGCCGCGCAGCCTGGAAACCGACGCGTTCGTCTACCGGATGAGCTACACCGACGCGCAGCGCACCGGCGCCTACGCGAACAGCCACTGGACGATGCCGCCCGCGCAACTGCTGACCCAGCGCCTGCGCGCGGCGCTGTCGGCGCGCGGCCCGGTGCTGACGGGCGCCGATCCGGTACGCGCGCCGCTGCTCGAACTCGAACTGACCGGCTTCGAGCAGGTCTTCGATGCGCCCGAGCGGAGCCACGGCTCCGTGTCGGTGCGCGCGACGCTGACGCAGCAAGGCCGCGTCGTCGCACAGCGCGTGTTCGCCGCCAGCGCCCCCGCGCCGAGCGCCGATGCAGCCGGCGGCGCGCGCGCGCTCGCGGCAGCATCCGACGATCTGATCGCACAACTGAGCGCGTGGCTCGACGCGCAGCCGCTCGCCGCGTCACGATGACATCGACACTTCGACCACCCTCGCTCGAACGGAGGCGCTCGGGCGGCTCATGACGATCAAGCAATGGCAGCGCCGCCCGTCGGCGTTTTCGCGGCAGGCGCTCATCGCGTATGCGGCGCTCGTCGTGTACGGCTCGCTGTATCCGTTTTCCGGCTGGCGATCGCTCGGCATCGGGCCTTTCGCGTTTCTCACCGATCCGCTTCCGCAATATCTGACGGCATTCGACGTCGTCACGAACGTGCTCGGCTATATGCCGCTCGGCGCGCTGATCGTGCTCGCGCTGTATCCGCGCTGGCGGGGATCGGCGGCGGTGTGCGCCGCATTCGTCGGCGGGGGGCTGTTGTCGGGCGTGATGGAGTCCATCCAGACCTATCTGCCGACGCGCGTGTCGTCGAACCTCGATCTCGGCGCGAATGCGCTCGGTGCGCTCGTCGGCGGCGTGCTGATCGCGCCCGCGACCAGCGCGCTGCTCGATCGCGGCCTTTTGAGGCGCATCCGCTTCACGTGGTTCGAGCGGCACGGCGCGTATGTCATCGGGCTATCGGCGTTGTGGCCGTTCGCGGCGATGTTCCCCGCACCGTATCTCTTCGGCGGCGGCGACCTTCCGCGCGTGCTCTGGGACAGCCTCGATCCGGCGATGCAGGACGCGATCCTCGTCTGGACGCCCGCCGCGTGGGACATCGAAAGCTGGCCGGACCGGCTCGGCGCGCTATTGCCCGACGATTCATGGGAAGCGCTCATCACGTCGTCGAATCTCTTTGCGGCGCTCGTGCTCGTGACGTTGCTGACGCGCGAACGCGCGCCGCGCATCCGCCTGATGATCGGCCTCATCGTCGCGACGCTGTTTGCAAAAGCGGGCGCGTCGTTCCTGCAATCGCGCGCGGGCCTGACGTTCGACTGGGCCACCGATGGCGCGCTCGAAGGCATCGGCATCGGCGCGGTGGCGGGCGTGCTGTCGGTCGCGCTGCCGCGTGCGCTGCGGGCGGCGCTGGCGGGCGGGGCGCTCGTCGCCGGGCTCGCGCTCGTCAATCTGCTGCCGGTGAATCCGTACTTCGACATCGTGCTCGCCGACTGGCGGCAAGGCCGCTACCTGCACTTCAACGGGCTGCTGCACTGGCTCGCGTGGGTGTGGCCGTATGCGGCGCTGGGCTGGCTCGCGTCGGCGGCGGAACGCGCATGGGTCATGCGGCGGCGCGTGGGGAATTCGGGCGGCGCGGGCGATGAGCGCTGACGGCAGCGCGGGACATCGCTCGCTATAATCGACCGACACTCATTCGCCCGGCGCACCCGATACTCATGGATTCTTTCTACAAGTACCACGTGTTCTTCTGCCTCAATCAGCGCGACGCCGACGCAACGCGGCCGAGCTGCGCGAACTGCAATGCGCAGGCGATGCAGGAGCACGCGAAAAAGCGCGTGAAGAAGCTGGGCCTCGCGGGCGAAGGCAAGGTGCGGATCAACAAGGCGGGCTGCCTCGACCGCTGCGAGCTGGGGCCGGTCGTGGTCGTGTACCCGGAAGGCACGTGGTACACGTATGTCGATGAAACGGACATCGACGAAATCGTCGATTCGCATCTCGCCAACGGGAAGATCGTCGAGCGTCTTCTCATCGATCAACCGGTTTAAACAACGCCTCGCCGCATGAACGCGCAAACAGAAAAATTCCTGATCGACGGGCCGGCCGGCAAGATCGAAGTCGCGCTCGACCGGACCGACGCCGCGCCGCGCGGCATCGCGCTCGTCGCGCATCCGCATCCGCTTTTCGGCGGCACCATGGACAACAAGGTTGCGCAGACGCTCGCGCGGACCTTCGTTCAGCTCGGCTATACGACGTATCGCTCCAATTTCCGTGGCGTCGGGCAGACGGAAGGCGAGCACGACAACGGCATTGGCGAGCGCGAGGACCTGCTGGCCGTCATCGCTCACATGCGCGCGCAGCCGGGGCAGGGCGATGTGCCCATCGTGCTCGCGGGCTTTTCGTTCGGCACCTTCGTGCTGTCGCACGTGGCGAAGCGCCTGACGGACGAAGGGCAGGCGATCGAACGGCTGGTGTTCGTCGGCACGGCGGCGAGCCGCTGGGACGTGGCCCCGGTGCCCGAGAACACGCTGGTGATTCACGGCGAAGTGGACGACACGGTGCCGATCGCATCCGTGTACGACTGGGCGCGTCCGCAGGAATTGCCGGTCGTGGTGATTCCGGGCGGCGAACACTTCTTTCACCGCAAGCTGCATATCCTGAAGCGCGTGATCGTCGACGCCTGGCGGTAGCGCGGGCGCGTGAGCCGAACCCGGAAACGTGCCTAGGCATCGCCTTAAAAAGCGCGGCTTCGGGCCAAAGACGGGCAGATTGACAGCAAAGGCGCTGTGAGCCGCGCGTATAATGGCGCAGAATTTTTTCGCCCGGCCATTCGCATTCTTGTCGCCGCAACGCGAGAGCGAATCGGTTCCGGCGAAAAGCCCGACGCCTGAACGCCGGCTCTCATGCCGGCCAACGCGACGTTTCGAAAACAAACGTTTGAGAACCGATGGCGCGGCCGTCTGTCGAATGAGCGCTCTTCGCCGCGCCACCGCGAGTGCCGGCTTTCCGGCCTCCCGGAGAATCAGGCGAAGCGCCGACCGGCATCGACGGTCTGCCTGTTCAACCCGCGCTTCGCCGCCTTTCGGATCATTCCGGGCGTTGCGCCGACGCACTTTCTGCCGACCGATCCTATGCGCTTTTTCCCTTCCGGCTTTTCTGTCCCGTCCGTTTCTGTTTCCGCTCCTGCTTCTTCCGTAAGGCTTCGCGCGCTGAAGGCCGCTATCGTGCTGCCGGCCGTCTTCGCCGCTGCGAGCGCACTGGCGCAAGTGCCGCCGCCCGCGGTCACGGCCCGTTCGTGGGTGCTCGTCGACGCGACCAGCAACCAGGTGCTCGCATCGGGCAATCCTGACGAGCGCGTGGAACCGGCGTCGCTGACCAAGCTGATGACCGCTTATCTCGTCTTCGACGCGCTCAAAGCGAAGAAGATCAACATGGATCAGACCGTGATGCCGAGCGAGGCCGTGCGCCGCGTGCGGACCGACGAGTCGCGCATGTTCATCGAGGCGAACAAGCCGGTCACGGTGCATGACCTCGTGTACGGCATGATCATCCAGTCGGGCAACGACGCGGCTATCGCGCTGGCCGAACTGGTCGGCGGCAGCGAGGCCAACTTCGTCAATCTGATGAACGGCGCGGCGCAGCGCATCGGCATGAAGCACACGCACTATGCCGACGTGAACGGCATGCCCGATCCGCAGCACTACACGACCGCCGGCGATCTCGCGGTGCTGTCCACGCGTCTGATCCGCGACTTCCCCGAGTACTACAGCATCTTCTCGGAAAAGGAGTTCACGTATAACAAGATCAAGCAGCCGAACCGTAACCGCCTGCTGTGGCTCGACTCCTCCGTCGATGGCCTCAAGACCGGCCACACGAAGGCCGCCGGCTACTGCCTGGTCGCGACGGCCAAGCGTCCGCTCGTCGGCACGCCGGACGCGAGCCGCCGCCTCGTCGCGGTGATGATGGGCGAGCCGAAGGAGTCGGCGCGCGTGCAGGACAGCCTCAAGATGCTGAGCTACGGCTACACGGCCTATGACGCGCTGCGTCTCTACAAGGCGAATCAGGTGGTCGAATCGCCGCGCGTGTACAAGGGCGCGGCGGACAACGTGCAGGCGGGCGTATCGACGGATCAGTACATCACCGTGCCGAAGGGTCTCGGCGACAAGGTCAAGCCGACGATCACGCGCAACGATCTGATCATCGCGCCGGTGAAGAAGGGCCAGCAAGTCGGCACCGTCCGGATGATGGCCGATGGCAAGGAAGTCGCGCAGTTCCCGCTCGTCGCGCTGCAGGAAGTGCCGGAAGCGGGCCTGTTCGGCCGCTTGTGGGATTCCGCGCTGCTGATGTGGCAGAAGCGGAAGTAAAACGCGTTTGTTCCGAACGGAGCGGCACCGATGAACTCGACCCACGCCGATGTATTCGACCCGACGGTCTATCTGAACGGCGAATGGGGGCCGCTCTCCGAAGCGCGCATTCCCGTGCTGGATCGCGGGTTCATCTTCGGTGACGGCGTCTATGAAGTCGTGCCGCTTTACGCGCAGTCCGGCGGCGCGCGTCTGCCGTTCCGCCTCGCGCAGCATCTCGCGCGTCTGAACCGCAGTCTCGGCAAGATTCGCATCGGCAATCCCTTTGACGATGCCGGCTGGCGCGCCCTGATTCATCGCGCGATCGATTCGAACGCCGGCCCCGGCGATGCGCTCGTCTACATTCAGGTTACGCGCGGCGTCGCGGCGAAGCGCGGGCACGCGTTTCCAACGGGCATCGCGCCGACGGTGTTCGTGATGCTGAGTCCGATCGCGTATCCGAGCGACGCGAGCCGCGCGCAAGGCGCGGTAGCCGTGACCGCCGAGGACAAACGCTGGCTGCATTGCGACATCAAATCGATATCGCTGCTCGGCAACGTGCTGATGGCGCAGCACGCAGCGGAAAACGACGCGCTCGAAACCATCCAGTTGCGCGACGGCTTGCTTACCGAAGGTTCGTCCTCAAATGTGTGGATTGTTGCAGGCGGCACGCTGCTGGGCGCGCCGCGCGGACCGCGCATCCTCGAAGGCATCCGCTACGGGCTGATCGAAGAACTGGCGGCCGAGGCGGGCATTCCGTTTCAGGAACGCGACATCACCGAGGCCGAATTGCGCGCCGCCGATGAAATCATGATCAGTTCGGCGACGAAGGAAGTGATGCCGATCACGACGCTGGATGGCGCGAGCGTCGGCGGCGGCCGCCCCGGCCCGGTCTATGCTGCGCTATACGATGCCTACCAGCGGGCGAAAGCGCGGGAGTTCGCGAATCAGGCGAGCCGCGCAGGTTAAGGAGAAAGCCATGTCCGATTCCACCAAACAACCGACCACCACCGACGACCTCTTCGATTTCCCCTGCGATTTCCCGATCAAGGTGATGGGCAAGTCGCACCCCGAGTTTCAGGACACCATCGTCACGGTGATCCGCGAGTTCGACGGCGAGTTCGACGTCACGCGCATCGAAACGCGGCCGTCGTCGGGGGGCAACTACACCGGGCTCACGTGCACCGTGCGCGCGCAGAATCGCGCGCATCTGGACGACATTTATCGTGCGCTCACCGGTCATCCGATGGTCAAGGTAGTGCTCTGAGATCGCCTGCGGGCGCATCGCACACTGCGGGCGTGCGCTCGTAGAGCAGGCGGAACTGTTCCGCTTCCGCGAAAATCCATTCACGAAACGCCTGAACGCGAGCCGTTCCAAGCAATTCAGGCGGACATACGAAGAAATAGGTCCACGGGCTCGGACCATCCACGTTGAAAAGCCGCACCAGCCTTCCCGCGATCACTTCCTGCATCGCGAGCGAGCGCCGCACGAGCGCGATCCCCTGGCCGTCGATGGCCGCCTGCAGCAGATTCGACGAATCCTCATATAAGACGCCGCGCTTCGGCTCGGGCACGTCGGGGAGACCGGCTGCGTCGAACCACGGCCGCCAGAGTTCGTCGCTCGAACGAAGGAGTTGCAAATTCGGCAGGTCGGCGGGCGTGCGCGGCAGCGCGCCGCCGTTGAAGCGCGGCGAGCAGGCCGGGAAGAACACTTCGTCGAGCAGAGGTTCGGCGTGTACGCCGGCATATTTGCCATAGCCGAAGCGGATGGCGAGGTCGACGTCGTCGCGGCTGAAGTCCGTGAGCGAACTGGTGGACAGCAATTCGAGATCGAATTCGGGATGCTTTTCGATGAACCCGCCCACGCGCGAGGTCAGCCATCGCGCGGAGAAGGAGGGAATCGTCGATACCACCAGCCGGCGGTCGCGGTCGCCTGCGCGGATGCGCCGCGTCGATTCGGCGAGCGCAACGAGCGCCGCGCGCACGTCGGCGGCGTACTGACGGCCACGGTCGGTGAGCCGCACGCGCTTGCCGTCGCGGGCGAAGAGCGTGACGGCAAGCTCGGCTTCAAGCGCGCGAATCTGGTGGCTGACCGCGCCGTGTGTGACGAACAGTTCATCGGCGGCGCGAGAAAAGCTCTCGTGACGCGCGGCGGCTTCGAACGCGCGCAGTGCATTCAGTGCGGGGAGCTGGCGCAGGTCCATGTGGATCGATGTCGATGCGTTTGTCAATTCGGCTCACATAGCAGTGAAAATTGATCGTTTTGCCGGATGCCTTGCCACGCCTAGGATTGTAGTCATCGAAACGTTCCTTGGCGGAGTGGATCATGCGAGAAATATCGACAAGCGTCACCTTCGAAATCAAGCCGGGCGAAACCGTGCCAATGCGCATCGCGCGCAGCACGCGGCTCACCGTGCATGGCGGCCCGGTCTGGGCGACGCGCAGCGACGACATCGAAGACTACTGGCTCGCGCCCGGCGATCGCCTGAAGCTGCGCAGCCGCGAACGCCTGTGGCTATCGGCGGAAGGCGACAAGCCGGCCTGCGTCGTCTTCACGATGCTCCCGCGCCGCGACGAACGCGCGATGCGCTGGCTATCGACAGGCATCGAACGGCTCGCGCAGCGCCTGCGCGCCGGCTGGCGCACGGTCTGAGGGCTTGCGCGCTTTCTACTCCCGGCGGGCATGGTGCGATTTCGGTAAACTACCGGAACCATGTCCGCCACGCCGCTTGACTTCCTTCCCGAGACTTCCTTCGACGCCGCCGTCGGCGTGCTGCACGGCGTCCATTTACGCTGGCGCGGCGTCGAGCCGTACAGCGAAAGTTTCGATGCGATGCGCGCGTTCACCGACACCCGCACGCCCGATACGCCCGACGAAATCTGGCTCGTCGAACATCCGCAGGTTTTCACGCTCGGCCTCGCGGGCGATCCCGCGCACCTGTTGCTCGCCGACAGCGGCATTCCGCTCGTCAAGGTGGATCGCGGCGGGCAGATCACGTATCACGGCCCGGGGCAGATCGTCGCGTACCTGCTGCTCGACTTGCGCCGCCGCAAGCTGATGGTGCGCGAACTCGTGCGGCGCATCGAAGAGGCCGTCATCGAAACGCTCGCGACGTATAATCTCGCGACCGACCGCAAGGCTGGCGCGCCCGGCATTTACGTCGCGCGGCCGTCGGCGGAACAGGCGCAGCAAGGCGCGAACGTTCGTCTGCATGAGGCGCATCTGGGCGCGAAGATCGCCGCGCTCGGGCTCAAAATCCGCAACGGGTGCAGCTATCACGGCGTCAGCCTGAACGTGGAGATGGATCTGCGGCCGTTCCTCGCGATCAACCCGTGCGGCTACGCGGGACTCGAAACCGTCGACATGGCGACGCTCGGCGTCACCGCCGGCTGGCGCGACGTAGCACTCACGCTCGCCGAAAGGCTGGCGCTCCAGATAGACGGCTCGCAGGGCGCCGCCGCTCAACCGCAAGACGGCGCGAGCCGTTTCGCTGCATCTACCGGACAACCGAATGACTGACGCAACCGCAAACCTGGCCGGCGACGCCGCCTCATCGGCGCCTGTTCCCACTCCCGCTGCCTACGACGCTACCGCGAAGCAAAAAGCGCAGGCGAAGACATCGCGTATTCCGATCAAGGTCGTGCCGATCGAGAAGCTCAAGAAGCCGGACTGGATTCGCGTGCGCACGGCGACGGGCAATTCGCGGTTCTACGAAATCAAGCAGATTCTGCGCGAGCACAACCTGCATACGGTGTGTGAAGAAGCGAGCTGCCCGAATATCGGCGAGTGCTTCGGCAAAGGCACGGCAACGTTCATGATCATGGGCGACAAGTGCACGCGCCGCTGCCCGTTTTGCGATGTCGGCCACGGCCGCCCCGATCCGCTCGATCCCGAAGAGCCGATCAACCTCGCGCGGACCATCGGCGCGCTCAAGTTGAAGTACGTGGTCATCACGAGCGTCGATCGCGACGACCTGCGCGACGGCGGCGCGGCGCATTTCGTCGAATGCATCCGGCAGGTACGGGAGCATTCGCCAGAGACGCGCATCGAGATTCTGACGCCGGACTTCCGGGGGCGCCTGGATCGCGCGATCAATATCCTGACGGCCGCGCCACCCGACGTGATGAATCACAACCTCGAAACGGTGCCGCGTCTTTACAAGGAAGCGCGTCCGGGTTCGGACTATCACCATTCGCTGAAGCTGCTGAAGGACTTCAAGGCGCTGCATCCGGAAGTCGCGACGAAATCGGGCCTGATGGTCGGTCTCGGCGAAACGGAAGAAGAGATTCTTCAGGTGATGCGCGATCTGCGCGCTCACGATGTCGACATGCTGACGATCGGCCAGTATTTGCAGCCGTCCGAGCATCATTTGCCGGTGCGTGCTTACGTGCATCCGGACACGTTCAAGATGTACGAGGAAGAAGCCTACAAGATGGGCTTCACGCACGCGGCGGTCGGCGCGATGGTGCGCTCGAGCTATCACGCAGACGTGCAGGCGCACGGCGCTGGCGTCGTTTGAGGCACGTGCACTTCGGGCAGGAACGGAAACCCACGGTAACGTGGGTTTTTTTTCGGCTTTCGAGTCGTCGACGATAAACGACTATCAAAGAAGGTTGGCAGTTCAGGCCGTCCAGAGCATCGGACAACCGCATTCCCGATTTCCGGAAACCCGGACGTCACGCGCATCCGCACTTCGAAAAATCCCAGCCGCGACAAGCGTTTAGCCGAAAACGAACACTGGCATCGCCCTTGCAATAGAGACGGTACGGCCCGCGAAGCCGCCCATAAAAGTCAAGGAGACACGCCGATGACCCCTTTCGCATCCAGCCGTCCCTGAATCCGTCGACGTAGCGGCTCTCGCTTACGCGACGCGATCCGACGTGCGCGGCTCCCCGCGCAACGACGCTTTGCCCGCTCTTCGCGGCTCGCCGCTGGCGCTCTTTTGCCAACTGCCTGATCTTGTCTGGAACCATCGTGAAGAAACCTTTCTATAAAGTCCTGTACGTGCAGGTGCTCGCCGCCATCGCCATCGGCATCGCACTCGGGCATTTCTATCCCACCCTCGCCACCGACATGAAGCCGCTCGGCGACGGCTTCATCAAGCTCATCAAGATGGTCATCGGACCGATCATCTTCTGTACCGTCGTCACCGGCATCGCCGGGATGGAAGACATGAAGAAGGTCGGGCGCGTAGGCGGCAAGGCCCTGCTGTACTTCGAAGTCGTGTCGACGTTCGCACTGGTGCTCGGCCTCATCGCGACGCACGTGCTGAAGCCGGGCGTCGGCTTCAACGTCGATCCCGCCACGCTCGACCACAAGGCGATCGATACCTACGCCGCCAAGGCGCACGGCCAGAGCACGGTCGACTTCTTCATGCACATCATCCCGGACACGCTCGTGTCGGCGTTCTCGCAAGGCGAAATCCTGCAGATCCTGCTGATCGCGCTGCTGTTCGGCGCGGTGCTCGCGCATCTCGGCGAGCGCGGCAAGGTCGTGACGACGTTCATCGAAGGCCTGTCGGGCGTGCTGTTCGGCATGGTCGGCATCATCACGAAGCTCGCCCCGATCGGCGCGTTCGGCGCGATGGCGTTCACCATCGGCAAGTACGGCATCGGCTCGCTCGTGCCGATGCTCAAGCTCATCGGCACGTTCTATCTGACGTCGATCGTGTTCGTCGTCGTGGTGCTCGGCGCCATCGCGCGGATGGTCGGCTTCTCGGTGCTGAAGTTCATCGCGTACATCAAGGAAGAGATGCTGATCGTGCTCGGCACGAGTTCTTCCGAAGCCGCGCTGCCGCAACTGATGCTCAAGCTCGAAAAACTCGGCTGCTCGCGTTCGGTCGTGGGTCTCGTCGTGCCGACCGGCTATTCGTTCAATCTCGACGGCACGAACATCTACATGACGATGGCCGTGCTGTTCATCGCGCAGGCGACGAATACGGACCTCACCTGGGGCCAGCAGTTGACGCTGCTCGCGGTGACGATGCTGACTTCCAAGGGCGCAAGCGGCGTGACGGGCGCGGGCTTCATCACGCTGGCGGCGACGCTGGCCGTGGTGCCGACCATTCCGCTGTCGGGCATGGTGCTGATTCTCGGCATCGACCGCTTCATGAGCGAATGCCGCGCGCTGACGAATATCGTCGGCAACGGCGTGGCGACGGTGGTGGTGTCGGCGTGGGAGCGCGAGCTCGATCGCAACAAGCTGCGTGCCGCGCTGAGTCACGGCGCCGACGACACCGAAGCGGAAACCGTCTAAGCCGTCCGCACCATTCAAGCCATGCAACGCGCGGCGAAGCACCGATCGGCGGATGCTTCGCCGCGCGCCTCAGGGTCGGCGTACCCGGAAAACGCGTATGCCACAATGACGGATTCTCACTCGCGGGAATCTGCTCAAGTGACGCGCCGCATCTTCGTGATCTTCGCGCTGATCGCGCTGCTCACGGCGTGCTGTGCGCTGACGTGGCATGTTGCGTGGCAGCGCGGCATCGACGAGTTGCGGCGCAATGCGGCCGCGCGCGTCGATCGCACGACGAGCACGCTCAAGAGCACGCTCGACCGCTACGAATATCTTCCCTATCTTCTTTCGCGCCACCCGTTCGTGCAGGACGTGCTGGCCGCGCCCGATGCGCGCAACGTCGATCGCGCGAATCGCTATCTCGAAGACCTCAATCGCCGCTCGCACGCGACCGCGACCTATCTCATCCGCGCCAACGGCTTTTGCGTCGCGGCGAGCAACTGGCAGGGGCCGGACAGCTTCGTCGGCGTCGAATATCACTTCCGGCCGTATTTCGTCGATGCCCTGAAGGGCGGCGTCGGACGATTCTTCGGACTCGGCACCATTTCGCTCGAACCGGGCTACTACATTTCGCAGCCGGTTTATCGGGAAGGCTCGCATGAACTCATCGGCGTGGCCGTCGTCAAGCTCAACCTCGAATGGCTGCAAGGCGCGGACGCGTCCGAACCGCTGCTCGTCACCGACGATCACGGCGTGATCTTTCTGTCGTCCGTGCCGTCGTGGAAATATCACACGGTGCGGCCGCTGCCGCAGAGCGTGGAGGCGTCGGTTTATTCGACGCGCCAGTACGCGCAGCAACCGATCACGCCGCTGCCGATGTCCATCGTCGAGACGCTCGAAGGCGGCGCGCAGATCGTGCGCGTCGGCGGCGGGCTGAACGCGCTCAGTTTTCTGGCGACGCGCCGCTCGATCGGCGAACCCGACTGGCAATTAATCACGATGGCGCCCCTCGATCCCGTCGAGAGCGCGGCGCAGACGGCGGTCGTCGTGACCGCGCTCGTCTTTTTGTCGCTCTGCTTGCTCGCGTTCTACTGGCGGATGCGCCGCGCGCGCGTGGGCGAGATGATCCGCAGCCGCGAGATGCTGCAGACGGCGTATGCGGAGCTGAATCAGCGCGTCGCGGAGCGCACGGCGGATTTGTCGCAGGCGAACGCGCAACTGACGAAGGAAGTGAACGAGCGCACGCGCGCGGAGCAGGATTTGCGCGCCGCCCACGACGAGCTCATTCAGGCCAGCAAGCTCGCCGCGCTCGGCCAGATGGCCGCCGGAATCACGCATGAACTCAATCAGCCGCTCGCGGCGCTGCGCAGTTTCTCCGACAACACGCGCGTGCTGATCGACCGCGGCGATCAGGCGGCGGCGCGGGAGAACCTGGAAGCGATTGCCGCGCTGACCGAGCGCATGGGCAAGATCACGAACCAGTTGAAGCTCTTCGTGGCGAAGGCGCGGCCGAAGAACGCGCGCACCGACGTGGCCCGCGCGCTGAGAAACGTGTTCGCGATGCTCGGACCGCGCCTGAAGAACGTCGCGATCGACCTCGCCCCGGAACTCGAAGGCAACGCCGCGCCTATCCACGTGCGCTGCGAGGATTTGCGGCTGGAGCAGGTGTTCATCAACCTGATCGGCAATGCGCTCGACGCCGTCGCTTCCTGCGATGCGCCGCGCATCGTCGTCGACATCGACGCGCGGCCGGACGCCGTCGCGATCGTCGTGCGTGACAACGGCCCCGGCATTCCCGCCGATGCGCTGCCGCATTTGTTCGAACCGTTCTTCACGACGAAGGAAACGGGCCACGGACTGGGTCTCGGACTCGCGATTTCATCGGCGATCGCGCGGGATTACGGCGGCACGCTCGTCGCCCGGAACGTGATCGCGCCGATCGTCGCGGATGGACCGGAAGGCGGCACGCAGGCCGACGCGGATCGTTCGCACGGCGCAGAATTCGTATTGACGCTGCGTCGTGCATAGCAAACTGAATCGAGGCAAGACAATGACCACCGGCTTGCAGGTGATCTTCATCGAAGACGACGAACTCGTGCGGCGCGCGAGCGTACAGAGCCTGCAACTCGCGGGCTTCGAGGTGACGGGCCACGGGAGCGTCGAATCGGCGGCGCGCGCTATCGACGCGAATTTTCCCGGCGTCATCGTCAGCGATATCCGGCTGCCCGGCGCAAGCGGCCTCGATCTGCTCGCGCAGTGCCGCGAGCGCGCGCCCGAGGTGCCGGTGTTGCTCGTCACCGGTCACGGCGATATTTCCATGGCCGTTCAGGCGATGCGCGACGGCGCGTACGACTTCATCGAAAAGCCGTTCGCGTCGGAGCGGCTCGTGGAAGCGGTGCGGCGCGCGCTGGAGCGCCGCAAGCTCGTGCTCGAGAATCAGGCGTTGCGTCGCGAACTGGCGGAGCAAAGCAGCGTGGCGCCGCGCATCATCGGGCGCAGTCCCGCAATTGAGCAGGTGCGCCGGCTGATCGCGAATGTCGCGCCGACGGATGCGTCCGTGCTCATCAACGGCGATACCGGCGCCGGCAAGGAGCTGATCGCGCGCAGCCTGCACGATCTGTCGCCGCGTCGCGACAAGCCGTTCATCGCGGTGAATTGCGGCGCACTGCCGGAGCCGATGTTCGAATCGGAGATGTTCGGCTTCGAAGCGGGCGCGTTCACCGGCGCGCAGAAACGGCGCATCGGCAAGCTCGAGCATGCGTCGGGCGGCACGCTGTTTCTCGATGAAATCGAAAGCATGCCGCTCTCGCTGCAAGTGAAACTGCTGCGCGTGCTTCAGGATGGCGTGCTGGAGCGGCTCGGCTCGAATCAGCCCGTGCGGGCGAATCTGCGACTGGTTGCCGCCGCGAAAGGCGACATGAACGAACACGTCGCACAAGGCACGTTCCGGCGCGACCTGCTGTACCGGCTGAATGTCGTGACGATCACGCTGCCGCCGCTCAACGAGCGCCGCGAGGACATCGTGCCGCTCTTCGAACACTTTCTGCTGGATGCCGCCGTGCGCTACGAGCGGCCCGCGCCGCTCATCACCGACCGTCAGCGCGCCGAACTGATGCAGCGCGACTGGCCCGGCAACGTGCGGGAACTGCGCAACGCGGCGGACCGGATGGTGCTCGGCGTCATCGACGATATCGGCGCATCGGCCGACATGACGACGCAATCGCTGAAGGAGCGCACCGAGCAGTTCGAGCGCGCGGTCATCGGCGAAACGCTGGAGCAGTGCGGCGGCGCGGTGGCCGTGGCGGCGGATCGCCTGCAAGTGGGCAAGGCGACGCTCTACGAGAAGATCAAACGGTACGGAATCGCGGTGAAAGGCGATGCCGAACGATAAAAAGACAACGCCCGCCGAAGCGGGCGTTGTTCATGCTGCCGAGCCGAGCGCTTTGTCGAGCAGCGCGTCGAGTTCCGCGAACGTCGGCTCACCGACATAGCGCTTCAGGATCTTGCCGTTTTTATCGATGACGAAAGTCGTCGGCGTAAGCTGCACATTGCCGAACTGCCTGGCGGCGCTGCCGTCGTCCATTGCAACCTTGAACGGCAGATTGCGCGTCTGCGCGTAATTGCTGACGTACATCGGGGCGTCGTAGCTCATCGCCACCGCGACGAATTCGAGGCCGCGCCCTTTGAACTTGTTGTACGTGTTGATCATGTCGGGCATTTCCTTCATGCAGGTCTCGCAACTCGTCGCCCAGAAATTGACGAGATAGACCTTGCCTTTCAGGTCACCCGATGTCGAAATCTTCTGGCCCGACAACAGCGTGAAGGTGGCGTCGGGCGCGCGCTGCTGCCCGCCGAACGCGAAGTAGCCGGTGCACGCGATCACGCCGGCGACCAGCGCCATCACGATGTAACGCAGCGGACTTTTCGCGCGTGCGGAAGTGGCTTCGGTGGTTTGGGACATGGGAACCTCGGATTGCGGACTCGAGCGCCGCGACGGGCGCAATCGCAACGAAACGTGGCAAGCATTTTACGCCAATCGCGCGTTGGAGCGTGACAGCGCCCGGGTCGGCCCTCGGGCTGCGGCGCGATAATGATGCTTTTCCGGGCATCCAATCGATATGACGTCTGTTTCATCCCTCGTCGCGGCGAACATGCGCCGTTTTGCCGCACGTCTCTCATCGCCGGTTGCAGCAGTGTGCGCTTCGCTAGCATGCGCCGCGCTCGTCGCTTGCACGCCGTCCTACGACTGGCGAACCCTGCAGAATAACGACGACGGCTACGAAGTGACGCTGCCGGCCAAGCCGCGCGCGGCCGAACGCAAGATCGAAATCGCGGGCCAGCCGATGATCATGCGCATGCAAACCGCCGAAGCCAATGACGCCGTATTCGCCGTCGGCACGGTCGTCCTGCCGAGCGCCGATCCGGCGCTTCAGCGCGCCGCGCTCGATTACCTGGAGCAGGGCCTCGCACGTAACGTCAACGCGCGGCCCGACGCCCGCGCGACGCAGATCGAGCTCGCCGCCGGAGGCCGCGTGCTGGGTAGCGAGATGCGGGTAAGCGGCCAGAGCGGCCAGAAGCGGGAGGCGCGGACCATCCAGGCTCGCTTCGTCGCGCGCGGCGCGCACGTGTATCAACTGGCGATCGTCGCGGACAAGACTCCGCCGGCAGAGCAGGCCGACCAGTTCTTCACGTCCTTCAAACTTTTTTAGAGTGATGCCTCGAATTAAGTCAACGCCGAGTTAACTAGGCACTATGCAAAGGGCATTGCAGTGAAGGTTGCGTCGGAGCAACCGCGCGTAATACGCGGATTTGTCAGGGCTTTTTCCACTATCCACAATATCTGTGGATAACTTTGTGGAAAAGAGTGTGTGACACGCATCAAAAGACCGCCTTATGCGGTTGCGCTTACTTTGCTCTACTTCTCGGCAAGTTAATTAGTTCAATAAAATCAATGGTCTGTGAAATGGGCGTGCGCAGGCGGCTTGTCGCGGTCATCAGGTGCTGCGGAGCGCCTTCGTGTGCATAAGTCAAGTCTTGACAAGCAATCTTTCGCCGCACCGTCAGGCGATCGACAAGGCGCGCCGGTACTGCACCGCCTCCGCGACATGCGCGGCATCGGGCGTGTCGGCGCCGGCCAGGTCGGCAATCGTACGTACGACCTTCAGCACGCGGTAATAGGCTCGCGCCGACCACCCGAACCGCTCGCCCGCCGACCGCAGCAGCGACTCGCCCGTCGCGTCGGGGCGGCAGACGTCATCGGCTTCGCGTCCGTCTAGCTCGCGATTGGTCTTGCCCTGACGCCGCAATTGAATTTCGCGCGCCACGGCGATGCGCGCGGCGACGACTGCGCTCGACTCGCCGCGCTTCGCGGTCCGTGCCGACAACTCCGCAGGCGATAGTGCGGGCAACTCGATCTGAATATCGATGCGATCCATCAGCGGCCCCGACAGCTTGCGCAGATACCGGGCGGCGATTTCCGGCGAGCATCGGCAACGGCCGCCCGGGTCGCCGCGCCAGCCGCACGGGCAGGGATTCATCGCGGCGACGAGCTGGCAGGCGGCCGGGAAGTCGGCCTGCTGCGCCGCCCGTGAAATGGTGATTCGGCCCGCTTCCAGCGGTTCGCGCAGCGTTTCGAGCACTTTGCGGTCGAATTCGGGCAGTTCGTCGAGAAACAGGACGCCCAGATGGGCGAGCGTGATTTCGCCCGGCTGCGGCGGATTACGCCCGCCGACGAGCGCAACCGAACTCGATGAGTGATGCGGTGCGCGAAACGGCCGCTGTCGCCACTGCGCGGGCGTGAAACCCATCGAACTGGCGGAGAGAATGGCGGCGGACGTGAGTGCTTCGTCATCGGTCATCGGCGGGAGAAGGCCGGGCAGACGCGCGGCCAGCATCGACTTCCCGGCGCCGGGTGGCCCGACCATCAGCAGATGATGCCCGCCCGCCGCCGCGACTTCGAGAGCACGCCGCGCACCGGGATGACCGATGACATCCGCGAGATCGGGCGACGTCACGGCGTTGGCGTCGGAAAGCGTTGCGGCCTGCACCGGACTGAGGCGCGCATCCGGCACGCCGTTGAGGTGAGCGCACAGTGCACGGAGATCGTCGGCGCCGTACACGTCGATGCCCGGCACCAGCGCGGCTTCCGCTGCGCTCGCGAGCGGCAGATAGATATCGGGGACGCGCGCATCGGACGCGGCATGCTGGCGTGCCGCGCCACAGACCATCGCGAACGCGCCGCGCATCGGCCGCAACGCGCCTGTCAGTGACAACTCACCGGCAAACTCACGATGCTCCAGCGATTCCGCCGGAATCTGCCCGCTCGCGGCCAGAATGCCGAGCGCGATGGGCAAGTCGAAGCGGCCGGACTCCTTGGGCAAGTCTGCGGGCGCGAGATTGACGGTGATGCGGCTGACGGGAAAGTCGAAGCCGCAGTTCTGAAGCGCGGCGCGTACGCGCTCGCGGCTTTCGCGGACTTCGAGATCGGGAAGGCCGACGATAGAGAACGACGGCAACCCGTTGGCAAGATGGACTTCGACGACGACTTCCGGCGCGCGCCCAGGCGCGGGCGCGCGGCTGCGTACCACGGCAAGCGACATGATTTCACCCGAATCGGCGCAAGCGAAAAGCCGCGCCGCAATAAGACTAGAACGTCACGGCTCGCCGGCCGGATACGAGAGATGAGGAGCGCGCGTCAGTCCTGCGACGTGCCGCCGCTTGCCAGCCGCTGTTCCAGTTGCGCGACGCGCTTTTCCAGTTCCTCCAGACGCGCGCGCGTGCGCACGAGCACCTGCGTCTGCGTATCGAATTCCTCGCGCGTGACGAGATCGAGCCGGGAGAAGCCGTGCTGGAGCATCGCCTTCATGTTTTTTTCGACGTCTTTCGCCGGCGAATTCTTGAACAGGTCGCTCATCTTCTGCTGAAGGTCGTTGAATACGTCGTTGGGCTGCTTCATCGTTTCTCCCTGTGTGCACAAATAATGTGCATTCATTGTTAGGTCAGTGCCCCGCGCTTTCGAATGGTCGAAAGTGGTGCGCCGCTGCGTTGCGGCGATACATGGCGGGGCAATCCCGAAGGCGACGCGATTTTAGCGCCGGCGCGCGGCCTCTTTCGCCGTCCCTGCCCTTTTTTACGGGACCTTGGGACCACTCTAGCAACGAACCTGCCCCTCCGCCAGCGTGTGGTGGCCGCGTTAGCCGTTCGGCAGAGGGAAAACCTCATTCGGCGGCTGAATTGCGCAAACCCGCGTGGTTATTAGCATGGCATACGAGTTGCATTGATGGCGCGACCTTTTCTGCACGCTTTTTCACCGAACGGCACGCGGAAAGATCAGGAAACCACAGCGAGGGATACATGAAGCTCATTACCGCAATCATCAAGCCGTTCAAGCTGGACGAAGCGCGTGAAGCGTTATCGGCGATCGGCGTTTCGGGAATCACCGTGACCGAGGTGAAAGGCTTCGGTCGTCAGAAAGGGCACACGGAGCTGTATCGCGGCGCGGAGTACGTCGTCGACTTCCTGCCGAAGGTGAAGATCGAGGCGGCCGTGTCCGACGACATCGTCGACCAGGCGATCGAAGCCGTCGAGCGTGCCGCGCGCACGGGCAAGATCGGCGACGGGAAGATCTTCGTGACCGCAATCGAGCAGGTCATTCGCATTCGTACCGGCGAGACCGGCGCGGACGCGCTCTAAGAATAATCGGCGATAAGAGGAACCAGAAGAATGCGTAACTTTTTGATGTCCCTGTTGGTGGCGACCGCGCTGGCAGGCGCGACTGTCGGCACCGCTCTCGCTCAGGACGCGTCCGCTCCGGCCGCCGCCTCGGCGCCCGCGACCGACGCCGCATCGAACGCGAGCGCGCCGGCCAGCGCGAACACGGCGATGGCTTCGTCGGCGGAAGCGGCGTCGGCTGCACAGGCTGCATCGGAGGCCGCACCGAGCGCGCCGACCGAGCCGTTCATGGTCGATTCGTCGAAGATCAGTTCGGGCGACACCGCCTGGATGCTGACGTCCGTCGCGCTCGTGCTGTTCATGACGATTCCGGGCCTCGCGCTTTTCTACGCGGGCATGGTCCGCAAGAAGAACGTGCTCGCCACCGTGATGCAGAGCTTCGCGATCTGCTGCCTGATCACGATCCTCTGGACGGTCGTCGGCTACAGCATCGCGTTCACGCCGGGCGGTTCGTTCCTCGGCGGCTTCTCGCGCGTGTTCCTGCACGGCATGGCCTACATCAAGGGCGACAAGGCGACGACGCTCACCGTCAGCCACCTTGCATCGACCATTCCGGAGTCCGTGTATTTCGCGTTCCAGTTGACGTTCGCGATCATCACGCCGGCGCTCATCACCGGTGCGTTCGCCGACCGCATGAAGTTCTCCGCGATGCTCGTCTTCATGACGCTGTGGTCGCTGATCGTCTACTCGCCGATCGCGCACATGGTCTGGGAACCGACCGGCTGGCTCGCGTCGGCGGGCGTGCTCGACTTCGCGGGCGGCACCGTCGTTCACATCAACGCGGGTATCGCGGGCCTGATGTGCTGTATCGTCCTCGGCAAGCGCGTAGGCTACGGCCGCGAAGTCATGGCGCCGCACAACCTCGTGCTCTCGCTGATCGGCGCGTCGATGCTGTGGATCGGCTGGTTCGGCTTCAATGCAGGTTCGGCGGTCGCGGCTGACGGCCGTGCCGGCTTCGCCATGCTGACGACGCAAATCGCCACCGCATTCGCCGCATTCGGCTGGATGTTCGCGGAGTGGATCACGAAGGGCAAGCCGTCGGTGCTCGGCATCATCTCGGGCGCGGTCGCGGGTCTGGTGGCCGTGACGCCGGCCTCGGGCTTCGTCGGCGTGACGGGCGCGATCGTGATCGGCATCGTTGCGGGCGTGGTCTGCTTCTGGTCGGCCACCTGGCTCAAGCACAAGTTTAATTACGACGACTCGCTCGATGCGTTCGGCGTGCACGGCGTCGGCGGGATCATCGGTGCGCTGCTGACCGGCGTGTTCGCGGTCAAGGACATCGGCGGTTTCGACGGCAGCGTGCTCGTGCAGGCGAAAGGCGTGATCGTCACGCTGATCTACTCGGGCGTCGTCAGCTTCATCCTGCTGAAGGTCATCGACATGGTCATGGGCTTGCGTGTCACCGAAGAACAGGAACGCGAAGGGCTGGACGTCACCTTGCATGGCGAGCACGTCGAGTAACGCGTCGATCACAATACCGCGACCGGCGCACGCCGGCGCGGTCCAAGCAACGAGCGCAGCGACTTGGCCCGCCTTCGATGGCGGGTTTTTTTTGGCTGCGCGGTCTGCCGCACTTTCGTCCAGCGGCGCGCGATACAGATGACTGCCGGGAGCCGGGAAACCTTGGTAATTGGCGGCCCATCCCCAATTAGGCAAAGCAATTGCTCTACAATCTTTCGTCTCTGTCGGCCGGCGCTGTCGTGTTGGCGCGCGAAGCCGGTCCCATGCAAAGCTGTTCGCGAGAAATCAATGGTTCCGCATTTAGTTACGGCGTTGAATGGTCCTCTGCTCGATCTCGAGCGGAAAATCCTGGAGGCCACGCCTGCCATCGAGCGGTGGTTTCGTCTCGAATGGCAGGAGCACACGCCGCCGTTCTACTGTTCCGTCGATCTGCGTAACGCGGGGTTCAAACTCGCGCCCGTCGATACGAACCTGTTCCCGGGCGGCTTCAACAATCTGCCGCAGGAAGTGCTGCCGCTGGCCGTGCAGGCGGCGATGGCGTCCATCGAAAAAATCTGCCCCGACGCGAAGAATCTGCTCGTGATTCCGGAGCGGCATACGCGCAATGCGTTCTATCTCGAGAACGTCGCGCGGCTCGCGACCATCATGCGGCAAGCGGGGCTGAACGTCCGCTTCGGCACGCTCGATGAAAACATTCACGGCCCGGTGACGATCCCGCTCGCCGACGGCCAGAAGATCGTGCTCGAACCGCTCG
Source organism: Caballeronia sp. LZ016 (assembly GCF_031450805.1). NCBI lineage: Bacteria > Pseudomonadati > Pseudomonadota > Betaproteobacteria > Burkholderiales > Burkholderiaceae > Caballeronia > Caballeronia sp. LZ016. The sequence continues at coordinate 606,972 of NZ_JARTVY010000001.1, read as the reverse complement.
AGCGCACGCCGCGCCGTCTCGGTCTCAAGAACTTCGATCCCTGTTCGATCCTGCTCAACAATGACCTCTCGGCGGGCATTCCGCCGGTGCTCGAAAACCTGCACGAGCAGTATCTGCTGCCGCCGCTGCATGCGGGCTGGGCGGTGCGCCGCAAGTCGACGCACTTCTCGTGTTATGACGATGTCGCGAAGAAGTTCGCGAAGATGGTCGAAATCGACCCGTGGATGGTGAACCCGTACTTCGCGCACGTCGAAGGCGTGGACTACGAAGCACGCACGGGCGAGGAAGCGCTTGCGGACGCCATCGACGGCGTCATCAAGAAGATTGCGAAGAAGTATCGCGAGTACGGCATCAGCGAGAAGCCGTATGTCGTCATCAAGGCCGATGCCGGCACGTACGGCAAGGGCGTGATGACCGTGCACGACGCAAGCGAAGTCGCCGCGCTGACGAAGCGCGAGCGCGTCAAGATGAACGACGCGAAGGAAGGACTGCAAGTCCACGACGTCATCGTGCAGGAAGGCGTGCATACGTTCGAGCGCGTCGAGAATGCGGTCGCGGAGCCGGTGGTTTACATGATCGACCGGTACGTGGTCGGCGGCTTTTACCGCGTGCACGATTCGCGCGAGCGCGATCAGAACCTGAACGCGCCGGGCATGCACTTCGTGCCGCTCGGCTTCGAACACACCGCGCTGCCGGACACGCACGCGAAGCCGGGCGCGGCGCCGCCGAATCGCTTCTACATGTATGGCGTGGTCGCGCGGCTCGGGCTGCTCGCCGCATCGGTGGAACTGGAAAAAACGGACCCCGAAGCCATTCAGGTCTAATTGCGCGGCTTGCGGTAAGCTCGCAGGCCGCGTCAATCAAGCGAATACACATGGACATTCTCTTTATCGCCGATCCGCTCGATCGCTTCAGGATCTATAAGGACTCGACCTACGCGATGATGGCCGAAGCCGCGCGTCGCGGCCACGTGCTGTACGCGTGCGAGCCGCACCAGCTCGCGTGGACGGGTGGCGCGGTGGAGTCGATCGTGCGCCGTATCGCGATCGTCGGCGATGAAGCGGATAGCGACCGCTCGCCGTGGTACTCGGCGAACGAGCCGGCGAACGTATCGCTCGCTAAGTTCGACGCGGTGCTCATGCGCAAGGACCCGCCGTTCGACCTCGAATACGTGAACGCGACCTGGCTGCTGGAAATCGCGGAGCGGCAGGGCGCCCGCGTGTTCAACAAGCCGCAGGCAATTCGCGATCATTCGGAGAAGCTCGCCATCGCGGAATGGCCGCAATACGTGGCGCCGACGCTCGTCACGCGCGATGCCGCGCGTCTGCGCGCATTCCACGCCGAACACGGCGATGTCATCCTGAAGCCGCTCGACGGCATGGGCGGCATGGGCGTGTTTCGCGTGAAGGCCGACGGCATGAATCTCGGTTCGATCATCGAGATGCTGAGCGAGGACGGCGCGCGCATGGTCATGTCGCAGAAGTTCATCCCGCAGATTACCGACGGCGACAAGCGCATTCTGTTGATCGGCGGCGAGCCGGTGCCGTATTCGCTCGCGCGCATCCCGCAGGGCGGCGAAGTGCGCGGCAACCTCGCGGCGGGCGGACTCGGCCGCGCGCAACCGCTCTCGGCGCGCGATCGCGAGATCGCCGAGGCGCTCGGGCCGGCGCTGAAGGCGCGCGGGCTGCTGCTCGTCGGACTGGACGCGATCGGCGACTACCTGACTGAAGTGAACGTCACGAGCCCGACGTGCTTCCGCGAAATCATGGACCAGACGGGCTTCGACGTGGCGGGCATGTTCATCGACGCTCTCGAGCGCGCCGTCGGCTGAGAACGGGCGCTTCTTCGCGTGGGCGGCGTGTGTCGCACTGCAAAACGCGTGTCGCGGGCGCTGTTACAATCAACTTCCCGGCGGCTTGCATTCGGGGCTGGATCACATTTCAGCAGCGCGTTCCGGCCGTTGATTTCCCGACCGCCCGGACGCATATACGACTGGCACCACGCGACGCTCGCGCGCTTTCGAGCGAACTCTGACGTTTCGTTCACAGAGGCAGCAATCCTGTTATGGCTGGCATTCTGATCATTGCGCACGCACCGCTCGCTACCGCGCTCCGTGAGTGCGTCGCCCACATTTACGGCGGCTTGCCCGCGCGCATCGGCGTTATCGACGTAATGCCCGACTGCGATCCCGTCGAAGTACGCGCGTTCGCGCGCTCGGAAATCGATCGTCTGAAGGAAGGCAACGGCGCGATCGTGTTGACCGACGTGTTCGGCGCGACGCCCGCCAACATCGCCGCGAGCCTCGCCGACGCGGATGTGCGCATCCTCGCGGGCGTGAACCTGCCGATGCTCGTGCGCGCCGTCTGTTACCGCGCGACGCCGCTCGACACGCTGTCGGAAAAGATTCTGCAGGGCGGCTCGAAGGGCATTCAGGAACTTGATGCGTCGACGCCGCTCAATCCCTGCGCAATCGCGACCAAAGTGGCCGGCTCGCCCGATCCCGCGTGTTCCGCGAGCGCCGATCTGGCCGCCGCAAAAGCCGCCAGTCACTGACGCCGCTTCATTCATCCACTAGCGTTCCGGAGCATCATGCTGCAACAAGAAACAACGATCGTGAACAAGCTGGGGCTCCATGCGCGTGCTTCGGCCAAGCTCACGCAACTCGCGGGGAGTTTTCAGTGCGAAATCTGGATGAGCCGCAACGGCCGCCGGATCAACGCGAAGAGCATCATGGGGGTGATGATGCTGGCGGCCGGCATCGGCAGCACGGTGACCATCGAAACCGAAGGCGCGGATGAAGCCGAAGCCATGCAAGCCATTCTTGCCCTGATCGCCGACAAATTCGGCGAAGGGCAATAAGTCCATCATTCCCGCATCGACCCTCATGAGCCGCGCATCGACGCGGCTTTTTTGTGTCGACCGGCTCGCTCGCGCCGGACGAGTCTGCGACCGGCACGGCTGGCGCGCGGCAGTCCGTGCAGGGACTTTGCAATGCTTCGAACTTATAATGGGCTGGGCGGCCACCAAGCCCCCGCGGGTTCTGGGAGAACGCGGATACATCACAACTAGAGGAGGTGCGCGTGTCTTTCACGCTGCATGGAATTCCCGTTTCACGAGGCATCGCCATCGGGCGGGCGTATCTCATTGCGCCGGCCGCGCTGGATGTCGCGCATTACCTGATCGAGCCGGAGCGGATCGACGCTGAAATCGAACGCTTCGGCGCGGCGCAGGCCGCTGTCGCCGCCGAACTGGAGGCGTTGCGCGAAGACCTTTCCGCCGATGCGCCCAGCGAAATGAGCGCGTTCATCAACGTGCATACGATGATCCTGAACGACGCCATGCTCGTGCAGGAAACCATCGATCTCATTCGCACGCGCCGCTACAACGTCGAGTGGGCGCTGACCGAACAGCTCGACATTCTCGGCAGTTACTTCGATGAAATCGAGGACGAATACCTGCGCGAACGTAAAGCCGACGTCGAGCAGGTCGTCGAGCGTCTCCTGAAGGCGCTTGCGGGCGCGCCGACCGCCGCGTCGCTCGTCGTGCATACGGCCGCGAGCAACGGCCACAACGAGATGATCGTCGTTGCGCACGATATCGCGCCCGCCGACATGCTCCAGTTCAAGACGCAGGCGTTCAAGGGCTTCGTCACCGATCTCGGCGGCCGCACGTCGCATACGGCGATCGTCGCGCGCAGTCTCGGCATTCCGGCGTCGGTCGGCGTGCAGCAGGCGAGCGTGCTGATTCGCCAGAACGATCTGATCATCGTCGATGGCGATCACGGCATCGTGATCGTCGACCCCGCGCCGATCGTCCTCGAGGAATATTCGTATCGGCAAAGCGAGAAGCTGCTGGAACAGCGCAAGCTGCAGCGCCTCAAGTTTTCGCCGACGCAAACGCTCTGCGGCACCAAGATCGAGTTGTGCGCGAACATCGAACTGCCCGACGATGCGCAAGTGGCCGTCGAAGCCGGCGCGATGGGCGTCGGCCTGTTCCGCACCGAATTCCTGTTCATGAATCACAAGGACCGGCTGCCGGAAGAGGAGGAGCAGTTCGAGGCGTACAAGCGCGCCGTCGAACTGATGAACGGCAAGCCGGTGACGATTCGCACGATCGACGTCGGCGCGGACAAGCCGCTCGATTCGATGTCCGGCGGCGACGGCTATGAGACGGCGCCGAATCCGGCGCTCGGCTTGCGCGCGATCCGCTGGAGTCTTTCAGAGCCGCAGATGTTCATGACGCAACTGCGCGCGATCCTCCGTGCGTCCGCGTTCGGCCCGACGAAGATTCTGATTCCGATGCTTGCGCACGCGCAGGAGATCGATCAGACGCTGGATCTGATCCGCGAGGCCAAGCGCCAGCTGGACGACGCCGGCATTGCGTACGACCGTCAGGTGCAGATCGGCGCGATGATCGAAATCCCGGCGGCGGCCATCGCGGTGCAGTTGTTCCTGAGCCGGCTGGACTTTCTGTCGATCGGGACCAACGACCTGATTCAGTACACGCTCGCAATCGACCGCGCGGACAACTCCGTCGCGCATCTCTACGATCCGCTGCATCCGGCCGTGCTGCATCTGATCGCGCTGACGCTGCGCGAGGCGAAGCGCGCGGGCGTGCCGGTCTCGGTGTGCGGGGAAATGGCGGGCGATCCGTCGGTCACGCGTCTGTTGCTCGGGCTCGGCCTGACGGAATTCTCGATGCATCCGAGCCAGTTGCTCGTCGTGAAGCAGGAAATTCTGCGCTCGAATCTGAAGGCGCTGGAAAAGCCGGTCGCGGATGTGCTCGCGTCCTTCGAACCGAACGAATTGCAGGCGGCGCTGGCCCGGCTGCAAAAAGCCTGAACGCTATCGGGCGTGACGCGCGCTGCAAACCGGGCAATCCGGCTGCCGCGCGATTTTCATCGTGTTCCACTCCATGCGCAGCGAGTCGAGCATCATCAGCCTTCCGCTAAGCGTCTCGCCGAATCCGCCGATCACCCGCAACGCTTCGGCCGCCTGCATTGCGCCGATGATGCCGACCGTCGGCGAGAACACGCCCATCGTCGAGCACGCGACTTCCTCGAAGGCCTGATCCGGCGGGAAAACGCACGCATAGCACGGCGATTCCGGCGAGCGGAAATCGAAGGTGCTGATCTGCCCGTCGAAGCGCAGCGCCGCACCGGAGACGAGCGGCACGCCATGTGCGACGCAAGCCGCGTTGATCGCGTGGCGCGTCGCGAAGTTGTCGCTGCAATCGAGCACGACGCTCGCGCCGGGCAGGTTCGCATCGAGCCAGGCTGCGTCGGCGCGCGCGTCGACGGCGTCGATTCGTACGTCCGGGTTCAGCGCGTTCAGCGTGCGACGCGCGGATTCGACCTTGGCTTGCCCGACCGAGCGCGTCGCGTGGACGATCTGGCGCTGCAGATTCGTGAGATCGACGGTATCGGCATCGACGAGCGTCAGCGTTCCGATGCCCGCCGCCGCCAGATACATCGCGGCGGGCGCGCCCAATCCCCCCGCGCCGACGATGATCGCCCGCGCATCGAGAAAACGCTGCTGCGCTTCGATGCCGATTTCATCGACGAGAATGTGGCGGGAATAGCGGAGGAGTTGGTCGTCGTTCATCGAGCTCGCGCGTGGATGCGCCGATGGTGCTGCGAAGGGAACGCCGAAAAAGACGGCGCGCTTGAACGTGACATTCTAAGCGCGCGGGGAGGGGAAACGGCTTCGCGGCGCGATGCCGCGAAGCCTTGCTGCTTGGTTACTTCGACTGCTGCGCAGTCGGCGACGAAGCCGGCACGGTGCCCGAAGCCGGCGACGAGCCCGGCGCGGCGGGCGCTGCCGGCTGAGCGACGACCGGCGCCGATGCGGAGCGAGCCGGCTTGCTCTGCGCGAGCTTGCGCTCGGCGAACGACTTCGACTCGACGACCTGCTTGCCTTCGAGCTTGTTCAGCGCCTGCTGGAGCATGAAGTCGTCGGTGCTGCCGAATTCGACCGGCTTGCGCTCGCGATCCTTGCGGCGTTGCTCCGGCGTTTTCTTGTCGTTCTGCTCTTCGAGCAGGCGCAGTTGTTCCAGACGATCCTGCTCGCGCTGGTCCTGCTCCTTCTTCTCGTTCGGGTCCTGCGTGTTTGCGAGGTGGTTCGAATAGTCGACTTCGCGGGTCACGAGCGCGTCGTCGGGATCGCCGTCCGCGTACTGATCCACCGGCACGTCCGGGCGCACGCCCTGGTTCTGAATGGACTTGCCGCTCGGCGTGTAGTAGTACGCCGTGGTCAGGCGCAGCGCGGTGTCGGCGGTCATCGGGCGAACGGTCTGCACCGAGCCCTTGCCGAATGTCGTCTTGCCGACGATCAGCGCGCGATGATGATCCTGCAGCGCACCCGCCACGATTTCGGAAGCCGACGCCGAATAGGCGTTGGTCAGCACGACCATCGGCACCTTCTTGAAGACTTCCGGCACCGTCTTCAGCGGGTCCTGATCGAAGGACGGCAGGCGATAGTTGTCGTAAGTATCCCGGAACGTCTGCTTGGCGTCGGCGATCTGCCCGTTCGTCGACACGACGATGGCGTTGTCCGGCAGGAACGCCCCCGCGACACCGACCGCGCTTTGCAGCAGGCCGCCGCCGTTATTGCGCAGGTCCAGTACGAGGCCCTTCAGGTTCGGCTGTTGACGCGCGAGGTCCTGCAGCTTCGACGCGAGGTCCGGCACCGTGCGTTCCTGGAAGCTGGTGATCCGGATGTACCCGTAGCCCGGCTCCGGCACCTTCATCTTCACCGACTGCACGCGGATCACGGCGCGCGTGACGGTCAGCGGGAACGTGCGGTCGTCGCTCTTGCGGAAGATGGTCAGCGTGACCTTTGTGCCCGGCTCGCCGCGCATCTGCTTGACGGCCTTGTCGAGCGTCATGCCGCGCACCGGCTTGTCGTTGATGCGGGTGATGAGGTCGCCCGGACGAATGCCCGCGCGGAATGCGGGCGTGTCCTCGATCGGCGAAATGACCTTGATCAGCCCGTCTTCGGAGGAAATTTCGATACCCAGGCCCGCGAACCGTCCCTTCGTCTGTTCCTGAAGCTCTTCGTAGTCGGTCTTGTCGAGGTAGGACGAGTGCGGATCGAGGCTCGACACCATGCCCTTGATGGCGGCGGTGAGGAGCTTCTTGTCATCGACGGGTTCGACGTATTCGTGCTTGATTTGCCCGAAGACTTCGGCGAAAAGCCGCAATTGATCGAGCGGCAGCGGCGACGATGCGGCTTGCTGAGCGGACGCGGAGATCTGCAAGGTGGCGAGCGCGCCGGCGGCAACGCCTACGGCGATCAGGCCGAAGTTTTTCAGGTTCTTTCGCATAGAGAGTGCGTTCGGAATCGAATGAGCAGCATCGTGGGTGACGGGCCAGTATACCCGCTCCCCTCCAAAGACGACTTAAACGCAACTTAAATGCCCGGGGCGTAGCCGGGCGACAGCAATAGGCCACGGGCGCTTGCGGCGAAGCGCCCGTGCACTTGCAAAGTTGTCGGGCCGAGGCGCGTCAGCCCGCCTTGCCCTGCTTGGCAACCGCTGCCTGCGCGGCGGCGATGGCGTCGGCGTCGCCGAGATAGTAATGCTTGATCGGCTTCAGGTTTTCGTCGAGTTCATAGACGAGCGGAACGCCGTTCGGAATATTCAGCCCGACGATGTCCGCGTCCGAGATCTCGTCCAGGTACTTCACGAGCGCACGCATTGAATTGCCGTGCGCGGCGATCAATACCTGCTTGCCCGCCTTGATGGCCGGCGCGATGGACTCGTTCCACACCGGCAGCACGCGCGCCACGGTGTCCTTCAGGCATTCGGTGAGCGGCAACTGCTCGCGCGGAACCTTTGCGTAGCGCGGATCGTTGTACGACGCGCGTTCGTCCGAAGGATCGAGCGCGGGCGGCGGCGTGTCGTAGCTGCGGCGCCAGACGAGCACCTGGTCGTCGCCATACTTTTTCGCCGTCTCCGCCTTGTTCAGCCCGGCGAGCGCGCCGTAGTGACGCTCGTTCAGACGCCATGAATGGACAACCGGGATATACATCAGGTCCATCTCGTCCTGAACGTGCCACAGCGTGCGGATTGCCCGCTTAAGCACGGACGTGTACGCGAGGTCGAACGTGTAGCCGGCTTCCCGCAGCAGCACGCCGGCCTGACGCGCTTCGCGATTGCCCTGCTCGGTGAGGTCGACGTCGACCCAGCCGGTGAACCGGTTTTCCTTGTTCCACGTCGATTCGCCGTGGCGGATGAGCACTAGCTTGTACATGTTTGATAGGTCGGTCAGTTGAGAAAGCGCTTGCGCCGATTTGCACTCCGTCATCCTGCCATCGCGCGGGGAGTGCCGCCATCGGCCGGATGGCCTGGGCCATCGCGGGAAAGGGTTATTTTATAATGCCGGGATTGCCCCCATTTTCCTTTCTCCCTTCTCCACTATCTTTCGGCGGCCCTAGACGTGAAGTTTTTCACTGATTACACGAATATCGCACTCATCGTCATTGCGCTCATCTCCGGCGCGCTGCTTCTGTGGCCCGCCATCACGCGTCGCGGACGCGGCGGCATTTCCGCCGCCGAAGCCACCACGCTGATCAACCGCCGCAACGCCGTCGTCGTGGATATCCGGCCTGCCGCGGAATTCGCGCAGGGCCATCTGCCGTCGGCGCGCAATATCGACGCGGCGGAGCTCCAAGCAAAGATCGGCCAGATCGCCAAGAATAAGAGCAATCCGGTCGTGCTCGTTTGTCAGACCGGACAGCGATCGCAGCGCGCCAGCCGCACCGTGTCGGAAGCTGGCTACGCTGAGGTCCATGTCTTGCAGGGCGGGGTTGATGCCTGGCAGAAGGCAGGAATGCCGGTCGTAAAACAAGGAGCCGTCAAGTGAAGAAAGTCGTCATGTACAGCACTCAAGTGTGCCCGTATTGCCAGATGGCCGAACGTCTTTTAAAGTCCCGCGGGGTCGAAAGCATCGAGAAAGTGCTGATCGATCGTGAACCGGGCCGCCGCGAGGAAATGATGCAGCGCACCGGACGCCGCACCGTGCCGCAGGTCTATATCGGCGACACGCACGTCGGCGGCTACGACGATCTTTCGGCGCTCGACCGCAAGGGCGGTCTCGTTCCGCTGCTCGAGTCGGCCTGACACACCACACGCTGCCCGGTCATGCGCCGGGCAACCGATTTACCTAGGGAACCACTATGTCCGACGAGAACAACCAGCCGTTTTTCAACATCCAGCGCATCTACCTGAAGGACATGTCGCTCGAGCAGCCGAACTCGCCCGCCATCTTCCTCGAACAGGAAATGCCGTCGGTTGAAGTCGAAGTCGACGTGAAGGCCGATCGCCTCGCGGAAAGCGTCTTTGAAGTGCTGGTGACGGGCACGGTCACGGCGAAGGTCGCCGACAAGGTCGCCTTTCTGATCGAAGCCAAGCAGGCCGGCATCTTCGATATCCGCAACATTCCTGCCGAGCAGACCGACCCGCTCGTTGGCATCGCATGCCCGACCATCCTGTTCCCGTACTTGCGCTCGAACATCGCGGATGCGATCACCCGCGCCGGTTTCCCGCCGATCCACCTCGCGGAAATCAACTTCCAGGCGCTGTACGAGCAACGTCTCGCGCAACTCGCGAGCGCGCAGGAAGGCGCGGCAAACGGCGCGACGCACTGAGCGTCATCGCCCTGTCCTGACTCTGCCGACCGGAGCCGAGCATGAAAGTAGCCGTCCTCGGCGCCGGCGCATGGGGCACCGCACTGGCGGGCCACCTTGCGACACGGCACGACACGATGCTGTGGGCGCGCGATCGCGCGCTCATCGATTCTCTTTCCCATAGTCACGAAAACACGCGTTATCTCGCGGACGTGCGCTTGCCCGAGTCGCTCGCGTTCGAAGCGGACATCGGCGTCGCGCTCGAACACGCGGCCGCGCCGGATGCGCTCTGCGTCGTCGCGACGCCCGTTGCCGGCTTGCGTGCGCTGTGCCGCGCGATGCGTCAGGCGAACGTCGTTCCGGCGCATATTGTCTGGCTGTGCAAAGGCTTCGAGGCCGATACGCAGTGTCTGCCGAACGAAGTCGTCGCCGCCGAACTTCCCGGCCATGCGAGCAACGGCACGCTGTCGGGGCCGAGCTTTGCGCGCGAAGTGGGTCAAGGCTTGCCCGTCGCGCTCACCGTGGCGAGTCCATCGGCGGACTTGTGCGCGCGCACGGTCGCCGCGTTCCATCATGGCGCGATGCGCATCTATACCGGCGACGACGTGATCGGCGTCGAAGTGGGCGGCGCGGTGAAGAATGTTCTCGCCATCGCGACCGGCATCTCGGATGGCCTCGGCCTCGGCCTGAACGCGCGCGCGGCGCTGATCACGCGCGGGCTCGCGGAAATGTCGCGCCTCGGCGCGGCGCTGGGCGGCCGCGCGGAGACCTTCACCGGCCTCACGGGCCTCGGCGATCTGATCCTGACCGCCACCGGCGATCTTTCGCGCAACCGCACGGTCGGCATGCAGCTCGCGAGCGGCCGCACGCTCGATGAAATCCTCGCCGCGCTCGGCCACGTTGCCGAAGGCGTGCGATGCGCGCGCGCGGTTCTCGCATTGGCGCAGTCGCGCGGCATCGATGTGCCGATCACGAACGCGGTATGCCGCGTGCTGTTCGATCAGGTCGCCCCGCGCGATGCCGTCCAGGCCCTGCTGAACCGCGACGCGAAGGCGGAATAAGCGCAACGTATCGGAGCGCGTCATGGCCCGGCTCGAAGCCGTAGTCGCCGATATCACCACGCTCGACGTCGACGCCATCGTCAATGCGGCGAACAAGTCGCTGCTGGGCGGAGGCGGTGTCGACGGCGCGATCCATCGCAGAGCGGGGCGCGGTCTGCTGCGCGAGTGCCAAACGCTCGGCGGGTGCGAGACCGGCGACGCGAAAATCACCGCTGGCTATGACTTGCCGGCCCGCCACGTCATTCACGCGGTCGGGCCGCGCTGGAGCGGCGGCAAGCGCGACGAGCCGGAACTGCTCGCGCGTTGCTATCGACGCTCGCTGGAACTCGCGCATGAAGCGCACTGCAAGTCGATCGCGTTTCCGGCGATCAGTTGCGGCATCTATCGCTTTCCGGTCGAAGCGGCGGTGCGAATCGCGGTATCGACGGTCATCGAGACGCTGCCGCGCACGCCTTCAGTCGAGCGCGTGGTCTTCGCCTGTTTCCAGGATTCGATGCTCGCGCTTTATCTTGCGGAGTTGCCGAATCAGGCCCCGCCTTCGAAGCCTGCCTGACGCCACGCTTCGAACGTCACGATCGCCACCGTATTCGACAAGTTCAGGCTCCGATTGCCCGGACGCATCGGCAGGCGCACGCGCTGCTCGCTCGGGAAGCGGTCGAGCAATTCCGTCGCGAGGCCCCGCGTTTCCGCGCCGAACACGAACCAGTCGCCCGGCTTGAACGCGTGGTCGAAGAAGGGCGTCGAACCGCGCGTCGTGAACGCGAACATGCGCGCGGCATCGGGCGATTCCTTCGCGATGAACGCATCCCAGTCCGCGTGCACATTCATTTCGGCGTACTCGTGGTAATCGAGACCGGCGCGGCGCAGCTTCGCGTCGTCGAGCGGAAAGCCGAGCGGCTCGATGAGATGCAGTCGCGCGCCCGTGTTCGCGCACAGACGGATGACGTTGCCGGTATTCGGCGGGATTTCGGGTTCGACGAGTACGACATTGAACATGGATTGCGTGAGTTCCGGCTGTGTTAATCAATCTTTCGGCGTGCGCAGCGCGACGAAGTTGGTGACGCGGCGCGCGCCTGCGAGCTTGAGCGTGCGGGCGAGGGCATCGAGCGTCGCGCCGGACGTCATCACGTCGTCGACGATGCCGACGTGCTTGCCGCGCACATCGCTCCGAACGACGAACGCGCGCGCGACATTGCGCCTGCGCGTATCGACGTCGAGCCTGGATTGCGCCGCAGTATGAACGACTCGCGCGACGAGCGCGGCATCGGCTGGAACGCCGAGGTGTCGCGCGAGCGGACGCGCGATCGCCCACGCCTGGTTGTAGCCGCGCGCGATGAGCCGCTTTCGCGACAACGGCACCGGCGCGAGGACATCGGGCGTCGGCAGGGCGCTGTCTTCGAAGATCGCGTGCAGATGACGCGCGAAGGCGGCGCCCGCCGCGAGACGCGCGCGAAACTTCAGTTCGACGGCCAGCGTGTCGAGCGGCGCGCGATAGTCCGCGAGCGCGATGGTGTCGTTGAACGCGGGCGGATTCTCGAGACATGCGGCGCAATGGAGCCGCACGTCTTCGCGTTCTCGCCTGACATGCGACGGCGCGAGCGGCATCGCACAGGTGGCGCATCGGAACCGCGGCTCGTTCCAGTACTGCCCGTCGCATCCGTTGCACAGAAACTGCTGCGACACATTGCCGCATAACGCGCACTGACTTGGCAGCGCAAGGTCGAGCGTCTGGCGCGCCATCGCTGCCACAACGCGTGCGTGCGTTGCAAAGAAAGCGCGAAGTGGCGACAAATGGCGGACGAGTTTCATGACGGGGCGTGCGTGGGAATCCGTACGAGAAGGCCGAAACCGCCCTGGCATCGGCCCATTTCAAGACGACCGAGTATACTTCGCACTCTTCGCGAACTGATCGTCATGTCCCCCACGTCCCCCAAAACTAGCCGACCGGCCTATGATCCGCGCCGCTTGCGCGAGATTTTCGACCGTCGCGCCGCTGCCTTCGACGAAGTCGCGTTCCTGCCGCGTGAAATCGCGGATCGTATGCGCGAGCGTCTGGAGTACATCAAGGTCGCGCCGATGCGCGTCCTCGATGCGGCCTGCGGCGTCGGCGCGGACCTGGGACGTTTGCGGGAACGATTCCCCGAGGCATCCGTGCTGGGCGTCGATATTTCCTCCGCGATGCTCGCGCGCGCCCGCGCCGCCGGGGCCGCGGAAGCCGAATCCGGCGCCGGCTGGCGGCGCTTTCTGCCGTCGACGCTCGCGCGAGCGTTCGGTGCACGCGGCCCGCAACTCGCGCAGGCCGATTTCTCCGCGCTGCCGTTCGCGGGCGGCGCATTCGAATTGCTATGGTCGAACCTCGCGCTGCACTGGCATGCGCGCCCCGACGTCGTGTTGCCCGAATGGCAACGCGTGCTGAAGGTCAACGGCCTGCTGATGTTCAGCACCTTCGGTCCCGATACCCTGCGTGAGCTCGCCGCCGCGTATCGCGAAGCCGAGCGCACGCTGGGCCTCGCGCCGATGCCGCACACGATCGATTTCGTCGACATGCACGATCTCGGCGACATGCTCGTCGAAAGCGGGTTCGAGATTCCGGTCATGGATCAGGAAGTGCTGACGATCACCTATCGTTCGCCTGAGTCGCTGCTCGCGGATGTGACGCGCTGGGGCGCGTATCCGTTCGAGCGCGCAGAGGCCGATCGAGCCGATGCCGCTGCCGCCGAAGCCTTGCGCGGCGCGGTTCATCGGGCGCTCGGGGCGCTGCGTCGCGAGGACGGCGCCATCCCGCTGACCTTCGAAGTCATCTATGGTCACGCGTGGAAAGCGGCGCCGCGAACGACGGCGGAAGGGCATGGCATCGTGCGGCTGGAAGATATCGGGCGGGGGCCGAAACGCGGCCGCTAGGGAGTCGCGGGAAAGTCGATGAACGGCATTGCAATTGCCGTAAAGAGGGCGCGTGTTATGTCAGAGATTAGCGCCCAAAAGACATGTGAAAATCTGCGTCAATTGGGCGCAGAGGCTTGTGGCGCTTGGCTCTGCGACGCGACCACCCTTGCTTGTGGATGCCACCCAACCCGCCTATAATGCGTCAGTTTGTCGCCCGGACTGACACAAATTTGGGCGAAATTCGAGCAAATGTATGTGATTGCGTGCGGATGGATGGAGGCGGCGATGCAGGTGAGTCAAACGCTGACGGAGTCCGAGCCGGTTGTCAGAGACTGGCTGATGAAACGCAACTGCTCGGTCTCGCCGCGTCAGTTCGTGTGCTTCTATTTGTCGCTTGCGCTGTTTTCGCTGGCAATCGCGACACCGCTTTTTCTGAATGGCGCCTGGCTGGTGCTGCCGTTCACCGGAGTCGAGTTGATGGTCGTGGCCGTCGCGTTCGTGATCCACGCGCGGCACGCCGTCGATTACGAAAGAATCCGGCTGTATCGAAACCGGTTGTTGATCGAACAGATGAACGCCGAAGTATTGACGCAGTTCGAGTTCAACCCGCGCTGGGTGCGGGTCGAAGCGGGTGCGACGCCGAGAGAGCCGCTTACGATCGTGTCGCGCGGTCAATCGGTGAAAATCGGACTGCACCTTGCACAGCATCGTCGCAGGCAGTTTGCTGCCGAGTTGCAGGCGTCACTGAGACGCCTTGCCTGAAGAGGAACGGGCAACCAGGCGCGATGCCCACGGGGGTCGAGGGTTTGAATGGAAATTTTGGGTAAGGATGCTATGAAAACAATCAAGCGAGCCCTCGCGGGCGTGCTGGCGGCAGGCGCACTGCTGAACGCCGGCGTAGCCCTGGCGGTCAACGACAGTCCTGGCGGTCCCGCTGTGAACGAAATCAACTTCCAGCAGCCTGTGACGAAGATCGCCGAGGAGCTCTACGGCCTCCATATCTTCATGCTCATCATCTGTACCGTCATCTTCATCGGCGTGTTCGGGGTGATGTTCTATTCGGTGGTGAAGCATCGCAAGTCGAAGGGTTTCAAGCCGGCGCATTTCCACGAAAGCACCACGGTCGAAATCATCTGGACGATCGTACCGTTCATCATCGTCATTCTGATGGCGCTGCCGGCCACGAAGGCGGTCGTCGCCATGAAGGACACGACCAACGCCGATCTCACCGTGAAGGTCACCGGCTATCAGTGGAAGTGGGGCTACGACTACGTGAAGGGGCCGGGCGAGGGCATCAGCTTCCTCTCGACGCTGTCCACGCCGCGCAGCCAGGTGAACGGCCAGGAGCCGATCTCCGATCTCTATCTGCAGGAAGTCGATAACCCGCTCGTCGTTCCGGTCGACAGGAAGATCCGCATCATCACCACGGCGAACGACGTCGTTCACTCGTGGTATGTGCCGGCGTTCGGCGTGAAGCAGGACGCGATTCCCGGCTTCGTGCGCGACACGTGGTTCAAGGCGGAGAAGGTCGGCGTGTATCGCGGCTTCTGTACGGAACTGTGCGGCAAGGAGCACGCGTACATGCCGGTCGTCGTGAACGTGCTGTCCACCGACGACTATACGAAGTGGGTCGATGCGCAGAAGAAGAAAATGGCTTCTTCAACCGACGATCCGAACAAGACCTACACGATGGACGAGCTGAAGACGCGCGGCGCGCAGGTCTACGCATCGAACTGCGCGGTCTGTCACCAGCCGACCGGCAAGGGCGCGGGCCAGTTCCCGGCCATCGACGGCAGCAAGGTCGCGAGCGGCCCGATCGCCGAGCACTTGAACATCGTGCTGCACGGCAAGGGCGCCATGCCGCCGTGGCAGACCACGCTGAACGACGTCGAAATCGCATCGGTCGTGACCTACGAGCGCAACGCGTGGAGCAACCACGCAGGCGACATGCTGCAGCCGAAGCAAGTGGCCGACGCCCGCAACGGCAAGATGCCTGAAGGCGGCGCGGCAACGGCAGCGGCTTTTGCGCCCGACGCGGCGAGCGCCGCGGCGCCGGCTGCGGCGGAAGCGAGCGCGCCGGCGGCATCGGGCGCAGCGGCGAGTCAAGCCGCAGGCTTGCCGGCGAGCGTGTACTTCGAGACGGGCAAGAGCACGCTGCCGACCGACGCAAAGAACGCAGTGGAAGCCGCGGCAGCATACGCGAAGGCCCATCCGGACGCGAAGATCGCGCTGTCGGGCTTTACCGATGCAACCGGCGGCGCCGACCTCAACGCCGATCTCGCGAAGCAGCGCGCGCAAGCCGTGCGCGACGCGCTGAAGGCGGCAGGCGTGGCCGAAGAACGTATCGTATTGAAGAAGCCCGAGTCCGTCACGGGCGGCACGGATGCGAAGGAAGCACGCCGCGTGGAAATCAGTCCGGCTGCTTGACATGTCTCGCACGCGCTTCTCCTTCGCTGAGGCAACGGAGAAGCGCCGGGAAGCCAAGTGCCACGAGTATTCGCTTTAGGAGATGATTGTCATGTCTAGCATCGGACACGATGTAGTCGCGGGTCACGACCACGCGCACGACGACCATGCGCACGAAGTGCCGCATGGTTGGCGCAGGTGGCTCTGGGCCACCAACCACAAGGACATCGGTACGCTGTACCTGTTGTTCTCGTTCATCATGTTCCTCTCCGGGGGCGTGATGGCGCTCGGCATTCGCGCCGAGCTGTTCGAGCCGGGCCTGCAGATCATGCGCCCCGAGTTCTTCAACCAGCTGACCACCATGCACGGCCTCATCATGGTGTTCGGCGCGATCATGCCGGCGTTCGTCGGTTTCGCGAACTGGATGGTGCCGCTGCAGATCGGCGCATCGGACATGGCGTTCGCGCGGATGAACAACTTCAGCTTCTGGCTGCTGCCGGTTGCTGCGGTGCTGCTCGTCGGCTCGTTCTTCGTGCCGGGCGGCGCGACCGCCGCAGGGTGGACGCTCTACGCGCCGCTGTCGACGCAGATGGGCCCCGGCATGGACTTCGCGATTTTCGCGGTGCACATCATGGGCGCGTCGTCGATCATGGGCGGCATCAACATCGTCGTGACGATTCTGAACATGCGCGCGCCGGGCATGACGCTCATGAAGATGCCGATGTTCGCGTGGACGTGGCTCATCACCGCGTACCTGCTGATCGCCGTAATGCCGGTTCTGGCGGGCGCGATCACGATGGTGCTGTTCGACCGCCACTTCGGCACGTCGTTCTTCAACGCGGCGGGCGGCGGCGATCCGGTCATGTACCAGCACATCTTCTGGTTCTTCGGGCACCCCGAGGTGTACATCATGATCTTGCCGGCGTTCGGGATCGTGTCGCAGGTGATCCCGGCGTTCTCGCGCAAGCCGCTGTTCGGCTATAGCTCGATGGTGTACGCAACCGCATCGATCGCGATTCTCTCGTTCATGGTGTGGGCGCACCACATGTTCGCCACCGGCATGCCGGTGACGGGCCAGCTCTTCTTCATGTACGCGACGATGCTGATCGCCGTGCCGACGGGCGTGAAGGTCTTCAACTGGGTCGCGACGATGTGGCGCGGCGCGTTGACCTTCGAAACCCCGATGCTGTTCGCGATCGGGTTCCTGTTCGTGTTCACGATGGGCGGCTTCACCGGCCTGATCCTGTCGATGGCGCCGCTCGACATCCAGATGCACGGCACTTACTACGTGGTGGCGCACTTCCACTACGTGCTGGTGGCGGGTTCGCTGTTCGCGCTGTTCTCGGGCTGGTATTACTGGTCGCCGAAGTGGACCGGCTGGATGTACAACGAGATGCGCGGGAAGATCCACTTCTGGGTGTCGATGATCACGTTCAACGTCACCTTCTTCCCGATGCACTTCCTGGGTCTCGCGGGCATGCCGCGCCGCTATGCGGATTATCCGGCGCAGTTCACGGACTTCAACCAGATCGCGACGATCGGCGCGTTCGGTTTCGGTCTCGCGCAGGTGTACTTCCTGTTCGCGGTCGCGCTGCCGACGTATCGCGGCGGCGGCGAGCACGAGAAGGCCGGCGACAAGCCGTGGGATGGCGCGCAGGGCCTCGAATGGACCGTGCCGAGCCCGGCGCCGTTCCATACGTTCGAGAACCCGCCGACGGTCGAGTAAGTCGTTTCATCGTGCTGCAAGGCTGCCCAGTTGAAGCGCTGGACGCCTTGCAGCCAGTCAGTCCAGGAAAGCATGGCCCCGAATCCACAAAAAAGACGCACGCCCGACGAAATCCGCGCGGGCAACAAGCGGCTCGGCCTCATCATGGTGTTGATCGCCGCCGTCTTTTTTCTGGGTATCGTCGTCAGACAGTACCTGTTGTCGCGAGGATAACGTGTCCACTCAGCAGGATGATTCGCGCGTCGACCGCTCGTTCAACCGGTCGATGCTCTTCAAGCTCTTCGTCGTCGCCGCGATGATGTTCGGCTTCGGGTTCGCGCTCGTGCCGATGTATCGCGCGATCTGCCAGATCACCGGCATCAACAATCTCGTGCAGCGCGACGTCGGCGCGCGCGAGGCAAAGAACACGCAGGTCGATGCGAGCCGCACCGTTTCCATCGAGTTCGATGCGAACGCGCGCGGGCCGCTGCAGTTCAAGCCGGAACAGACGAACCTGGATATCCATCCGGGCGAAGTGATGACGGTGATGTATCAGGTCACCAACGAACAGGGCCGCACGGTGAAGGCGCAGGCCATTCCGAGTTATGCGCCGAAGCAGGCCACCGAGTACTTCAAGAAGATCGAATGCTTCTGCTTCACGCAGCAGACGCTGGAACCGAACGAGACGAAGCGCATGCCGGTGGTGTTCGTCGTCGATCCGAAGCTGCCGAAAGACGTGAAGACGATCACGCTGTCGTACACGTTCTTCGAACTCGATGCGCCGAAGTCGGTCGCCAAGGGAACCTGAGCGCCATGAATGCCCGGACGCCGCGCAAAGGCGGATTCTTGAAGCTCGTGAAGGCGGTGTTCTGGTCGTTCTTCGGCGTGCGGCGTCGCGCCGATCTGGAAAACGATGCGGCGCAGCTCAACCCGCTGCACCTGATCGCGGCTGGCGTGATCGGTGCTGTGCTGTTCATCGTGCTGTTGCTGGTGGTCGTGCGGGCGGTGGTCGGATAGACGGATAAAAGACGGATAGACGCAACGATCGCGCGGCGCCTGAGCGCGGCGATGCGGCATCAGAAAAATTCAAGCAACTGGATCGAAGTGGAGAATCAACAATGAGCGGTCAAAACGAGAGCCCGTACTATTTCGTGCCGCATCCGTCACGGCATCCGATTCTGGCTGCGTGCGGCTTGCTGGTGATGCTGGCCTCGCTGGCGGCGTGGATCAACGGTCATTCGTTCGCGCCGTTCACCACGTTCCTCGGCCTGCTGTTCGTGCTGTTCGTGCTGTGGCACTGGTTCGGCGACGCGATCTCCGAATCGGAAGGCGGGATGTACGGCAAGCGCGTGGATGTGTCGTATCGCTGGAGCATGAGCTGGTTCATCTTCTCCGAAGTGATGTTCTTCGGCGCGTTCTTCGGCGCGCTCTTCTATGCGCGCGCCATCGCGATGCACGAACTCGGCAGCCTCGATTACAAGCTGATCTGGCCGGACTTCTCCGCCGTGTGGCCCAACAACGGCCCCGCAGCGCTGGTCCCGCATTTCCGCGCGATGGTGCCGTGGCCCCTGCCGACCATCAACACGGCGCTGCTGCTGAGCTCCGGCGCGACGCTGACGGTGGCGCACCATGCGCTGCGTGAAGATCATCGCAAGAAGGCGATCGGCTGGCTCGCCGCGACGGTGCTGCTCGGCGTGATCTTCCTGTTCTGCCAGGGCTACGAATACTTCCACGCATACAACGAACTGAATCTGACGCTTGCGTCCGGCGTGTACGGTTCGACGTTCTTCCTGCTGACCGGCTTCCACGGCTTCCACGTGTTCCTGGGCGGCACGATGCTGGCGGTCGTGCTGGTGCGACTGATTCGCGGACACTTCACGGCGGAGCACCACTTCGCATTCGAAGGCGCCGCGTGGTACTGGCACTTCGTCGACGTCGTGTGGCTCGGGCTGTACGTCGTCGTGTACTGGCTGTAAGCGGGATTCGGGCGGGCGGCTTCGGCACGCCTGGCTGACCGCGCAGTCGAGCAGTGAATTCGCGCCGCCCCGATGCTTCCGGGGCGGCGTTTCAATTTAGCGCGCGCGAGATGGCGAAAACGCCGCGCCCCGCGACAATCCGTCCCGTATTGGAGAACCTTTGCGCCGGGTTATCGTCCGAGGGGGATGCCGGTCGACTGGATCCAGCCCATCCAGTGCGCGAAGAGGATGAACAGGAACAGCGAGATGGACAGCCCGACGCGCATGGCGAGCGACCAGACCATCCGCTTGGTCTTGCCGCGGTCGGTCATCATGAAGTACAGCGCCGAACCGAGGCTGCCGAGAATGAGGATGAAAGCGATGGCGACGATAATGTGCATGAAACCAGCCGGCAATGGTGCTCAAGTTGCCCGGATAACGCATTGAGCAGTATGGAAACGAGTCATCTCATTATCTCACTCGACGCATCGCGCCGCGCGGCGCGCAACGCTTCACTGCGGTCCCGGCGCGCATGAAAATACGCTTCTGGCCCACGGTCCTCATCCTCATCGTCGTGGCTGTGACGGTGCGCCTGGGTTTCTGGCAGCGCGATCGTGCGCTTCAGAAAGAAGCGCTGAACGCGCGCATCGTCGCATTCGAGAACGCGCCGGCGCAGCGCGTGAGCGTCGATCCGCTGCCGCTCAAGTCGGTCGAATTCCATCGCGTCGAGGCGCGCGGCGAGTTCATGCCGGAGCGTGTCGTGTATCTGGACAATCGTCCGTATAACGATCAGCCCGGCTTTTATGTCGTGATGCCGCTTAAACTCGAGGGCGGCGGCTATGTGCTCGTCAATCGCGGATGGCTGCCGCGCAACCTTGCCGATCGCACCGGAATCGAACGGTACGAGACGCCGAAGGGCATCGTCGATATTCAGGGCGTCGCACGCGCGAATCCATCGCAGGCGTTCGAACTGGGAAAGGGCGGATCGGCGGCGCGTCAGCAGATTCGCCAGAACCTGAGCATTCCCGCGTTCGCCGCGGAGACGGGGCTCGCGCTGCAGCCGTTCGTGATCCAGCAGACGAACGACACGCACGACCGGCTCGTGCGCGACTGGCCCGCGCCGACGCTCGGCGTCGAACGCAATTACGGCTACATGCTCCAGTGGTGGGGCATGGCCGTCGCCGCCGTGGGCTTCGGCCTGTATGCCGCGCGCCGCGCCGCGAAGAAGACCGGCGCGGAAGATCATCCTCGCGACGACGACGAAGCCGCGAACCACGCCTGAATTCACTCTTGATATCCGATGCCTTCCCAACGTCCCACGACCGCCGCCGACAAGCCGACCACGCGCCAGCGCACGCCTTCCAAAGGCTCCTGGACCAGCGGCCGCTGGATGCTCGTGCTGCTCGCGCTGGTCTGCGCTGCGCCCGTGATCGCGTCGTATCTGATGTACTACGTCTTCAAGCCTGCAGGCGGCACGTCGAGCTACGGCAAGCTGATCGATCCGCAACGCCCGATTCCGTCGCAACTCGTCGTGACCGATGAAAAGGGGCAAACGCTTCCGTTCAAATCGCTCGAAGGCAAATGGCTGATGATCACGGTCAACGGCGGCGATTGCAATGAGCAATGCGTCACGCGCCTTTATTACATGCGACAGGTACGCGTGCTGCAATCGGCGGAGCGCGACCGCGTGGTCAACGTCTGGCTGCGCACCGATGACAAGCCCGTCGCCGATGTCATCAAGGCGGCCTATCCGCAGCCGGACACGCGCATGCTGATCGCCGATCCGCGCGCCGTTGCGGACTGGCTGCCGGTGACGGACGGCACGAAGCTGACGGATCACATCTTTCTCGTCGATCCCAACGGCAATCTGATGATGCGCTTCCCGAAGGACCCGGACCCGAAGAAGATCAACGCGGACCTGGCGAAGCTGTTGAAGTGGTCGCGCATTGGTTGAGGGTGGACTATGAATTTCGTGTTGCAACTGGGACTGATCGGTGTGTGCATTGCACTTTTGCCGCTGTCCTATGTCTGGGTGAAAGCCGATGACTACAAGTTCAGGAAGCTCGTCTGGCTCACCACGTTTCTCACGCTCGACCTGATCATGTTCGGCGGCTTCACGCGCCTGACCGATTCCGGTCTCGGCTGCCCGGACTGGCCGGGCTGT
Source organism: Caballeronia sp. LZ016 (assembly GCF_031450805.1). Lineage (NCBI taxonomy): Bacteria > Pseudomonadati > Pseudomonadota > Betaproteobacteria > Burkholderiales > Burkholderiaceae > Caballeronia > Caballeronia sp. LZ016. Next base: position 585,172 of record NZ_JARTVY010000001.1, on the reverse strand, counting down.
TACGGGACGTCGTCGCCGTTCATCGCGCACGCGCAGATTTCCGCCGCGTATCAGGCGATGCCCACCGGCCCCGTCAGCATGGTCAAGGCGTGGATCGAGATGCTGCATCGTTATTTCGCGATGGCGATCGGCGTGCTGATCATCGCGCAGGTCGTCATCGCGTGGACCGCGCGCATCAAGCGCCGTCCGCTGCACTTGTCGCCGTGGTGGCCGACCGGCATTCTGCTGCTGATCTGCCTGCAGGGCGCGTTCGGTGCCTGGACCGTCACGCTCAAGCTGCAGCCGGTGATCGTGACGACGCATCTGCTGCTCGGACTCGCGCTCCTCGGCGTGCTCGGCTGGCTCGCGGCGCGCATGACGCCGGTTCCATCGCTCGATTCGGCCGCCGCTCGCTGGATGCCCGCCGCCGTCTTCGGACTCGTGCTGCTGGTCGTGCAGATTGCGCTCGGCGGCTGGGTGAGCACGAACTATGCTGTGCTGGCCTGCACCGATTTTCCGCTCTGCAACGGCCAATGGATTCCGCCGATGAACTTCGAACACGGCTTTCACCTGTGGCGCGCGCTCGGCATGACCGGCGATGGCGACGTGATCTCGCAGGATGCGCTCGTCGCGATCCACTGGACGCATCGCACGTTCGCGGTCGTCGTGGTGCTGTATCTGCTGTGGCTCGCGGCGAAGCTGCGCCGCTTCGAGTCGCTGCGCAAGCCGGCGAACGGCGTGCTGGCGGTCATCGTCATCCAGTTTCTGACGGGCATGTCGAACATCGTCCTGCAATGGCCGCTGCCGGTCGCCGTCGCGCACAACGGCGGGGCGGCGATCCTGCTGCTGCTGCTCGTCATGCTAAACTTTCGAATCTCTTCCAGCCGTCCCGGCCGCGCCGCGCTTCCCGCGCGCGACGTCGTTTCAGCGTGATGGCCCATGTCCATGGATAGCACCACACTCAATTCCCCCCTCGGCAGCCGCGTCTCGCAGTACATCGCGCTGACCAAGCCGCGCGTCACGCAACTGGCCGTCTTCTGCGCGGTCATCGGCATGTTCCTCTCCACGCCCGGCATGGTGCCGTGGACCAAACTGATCGGCGGCGCGGTCGGCATCTGGCTGCTGGCTGCCGGCGCGTTCGCCATCAATTGCCTCGTCGAGCAGAAAGTCGATGCGAAGATGCGTCGCACTGCGTGGCGTCCGTCGGCGCGCGGGCAGATCACCAGCACGCAGATTCTGATGTTCTCGGCGGTGTTGGGCGGCATCGGCATGTGGACGCTTTACACGTTCACCAATCCGCTGACGATGTGGCTCACCGTCGCGACGTTCGTCGGCTACGCGGTCATCTACACGCTGTTGCTGAAGCCTTATACGCCGCAAAACATCGTGATCGGCGGCGCGTCGGGCGCGATGCCGCCGGCGCTCGGATGGGCCGCCGTCACGGGCTCCGTTCCCGGCGACGCGTGGATTCTCGTGCTCATCATCTTCGTGTGGACGCCGCCGCATTTCTGGGCGCTCGCGCTGTATCGCCGCAAGGATTACGAGAACGCCGGCCTGCCGATGCTTCCCGTCACCCACGGTGAAAAGTACACGCTGCTAAACATCTTCCTCTACACCATCGTGCTGTTCGCCGTCACGCTGATGCCTTTCATCTCCGGAATGAGCGGCGTCGTCTATCTGGCGAGCGCGATTGCGCTGGGCGCGGTGTTCCTCGGCTACGCGTGGAAGCTGTATCGCGCTTACTCGGACGCGCTCGCGCGCCGGGCCTTCCGTTATTCGATCGTCTATCTGTCGCTGCTGTTCGCGGCGCTGCTGATCGACCACTACGTTCGCACGGTGATCGGCGCATGATGGCCGCCGTTCGCCGCCTCCTCGCATTGCTCGCATGCGCGGCGCTTTTGTGCGCGTGCGATAAGGCGCCTAGCTTCAAGAATCTGGATATCACCGGCAACAAGCAGTTCGGCAGCGACTTCTCGTTGCCCGATACAGCCGGCAAGACCCGCACGCTCGCGGACTTCAAGGGCAAGGCGGTCGTGCTCTTCTTCGGCTACACGCATTGCCCGGATGTCTGCCCGACCATGCTCGCGGAGCTTTCCGAGGCCATGAAGCAACTGGGCGACAAGTCGAAAGACGTGCAAGTGCTGATGGTCACCGTCGATCCCGCCCGCGACACGCCCGATCTGCTCGGGCAATACGTGACGGCGTTCAACACGTCGTACATTGGCTTGCGTCCGGCGGATGACGCGCAATTGCAGAAGATCGCCAAGGATTTCCGCGTGTATTACGCGAAGGCAGCGGGCAAGACGCCGGCCGACTACACGATGGATCACACCGCCGCGAGCTATGTGTTCGACAAGGACGGCAAACTGCGTCTCTTTGCGCGCGACGGGCAGGGCGTCGAGCCCTGGGTGCATGATCTGAAGCTGCTGATCGACTGATGCATTGATCGGCTCACCAGCCAGCGAAACGTGAAAAAAGCGGCCCGCGAGCCGCTTTTTTTCATGGCGTCGAAGGTTCCGGCAAGTTGAGTCCGGGCGCAAGCCGCGTGGCCTTGAACTCGGTGATGTCGTAATGCGCGAGCTGCTGCCGGGCGAACGGGTCCTCGGCGATGATCGCATCGAGTTGTTCCGGATCGACACCCGTCGCGATGATGACGCCGCCATCGCGCGGCACCTTCGGCCCGGCCATCACGAAGATGCCAGCAGCGAAGTAGCGTTCGAGGAACGCCCGATGTTCGTCGAGCGCATCGTCGATTTCGGCGAGCGCGCCGGTGTAGCGCAGATTGATCACGTACATGTTGATCTGCCTCGACGAAGTTTGCGTGCGTTCCATTGTACGGCCCGCCGCCAGCGGATATTCACATAAGCAAACCGTATTTCCGCTCGCACCATCGCTGTGCGAAGATTCGTGCACCGGCCACGCGCCTGATGCGGCAGCCGGTATCAGCACTCCCGCAGTCAATTGCATTCGAAACAGGAACACCATGCAGCGCAGAAATTTGCTTAAAGCTTTGGCCGCCTTCGTGGCGTCCGCGGCGTTCGTTACGAGCTTCTCGGCCCATGCCGACGACAAGGTCATCAAGGTCGGCACCATCAGCGGTCCTGATGCGCAGATTTGGCAAGTCGTGGAGAAGGTTGCCAAGCGTGAAGGGTTGAACGTGAAGGTGATCGAGTTCAACGACTATGTGCAGCCGAATGCCGCGCTCGATGCCGGCGACCTCGACGCCAACAGCTTCCAGCATCAGCCGTATCTCGACAGCCAGATCAAGCAGCGCGGTTACAAGATCGTGAATGCGGGGCTGACTTACATTTCGCCGCTCGGCGTGTATTCGAAAAAGCTGAAGTCGCTGAAGGACCTGCCGCAAGGCGCAAAGGTCACAGTGCCGAACGATCCTTCGAACGAGAATCGTGCGCTTCTGCTATTGCAGTCGCAGGGCGTCATCAAGCTGAAGGCAGGCGCGGGCGTGAATGGCAACAACGCCACGCCGCTCGACGTTGCCGAGAATCCGAAGAAGATCAAGCTGGTCGAACTCGATGCAGCGCAATTGCCCCGCACCCTCGCCGATGTCGACGCCGCCGCGATCAACACGAACTTCGCGCTCGCAGCCGGCCTGCAGCCGACGAAAGACGCGATTGCGCTCGAAGACGTGCATAGCCCGTATGCGAACCTGATCGCGGTACGCGCGAAGGACAAGGATCAGCCCTGGGTGAAGAAACTGGTCGCCGCGTATCAGTCCGAAGACGTGCGCCAGTTCTTGAAGAACGAGTTCAAGGGCTCGGTCGTACCTTCGTTCTAAGAACTCGAGTATTCGTTCTTTCGACGGCGTCCCTCGGGACGCCGTTTTTCTTTGCGCCGCGACTCGCGACGCGCCGTCTCACTCGGCGTAGATCCGCCGCAACTCACGCTCCCATACCACGCCCGTTTCGTCGTGCCGGAGCTTGAAGCCGGTGCGCAAGAAGAGGCCGCCCAGGTCTTCGCGTGCATCGTCGAACTCGCAGGTGACGCTTTCGTAGCCCGCGCCCTGTGCGAAGTTCGCGCAAGCGGCGACGAGCCGTTCTCCCAGACCGCAGCGACGCGCCCCCGGCTCGACGAATAGCAGATCGATGCGCGCCTGGTTCTTCGATGCCGCGTTCAGCACCGCCGCGCCGACCCGAGCGGCGCCTTGCTGCTCCGCCACCCAGCATGCGATGCCCGGCTCGCTGGTTTGCATCGCGCGCAAAAAGCGCGCGACGACCGATGCCGCGTGGGCTTCATTGGCGAGGCTTGCGCCTTCGGAGACGTCGAGCAGGGCGTGCCGCTCGATCATCCAGCCGAAATCGCCGCACCGCGGACTGCGCAAGCGCGTGGCGAGTCCGGAGGACGAGGGCGACAGCAGCCGTTCGATGTCCGCCATCGCCGATGACAATTGCTCGATCTCGCCGGGCGCGAGCCGATCGAGAACCGAGGCCGTTTCCGATGACACGTGGAGGTCGAGGTCATCGACTTTGGCTTTGGCCTCCGGCGTCATGAACAGCAGATGCGCGCGCCCGTCCGACTCGTTCTTGCGCCGCACGACCAGCCCCATCTTCTGGAAGTTCGAGATGAGGCGGCTGAGGTAGCCCGTATCCAGCCCGAGATTGCGCGAAAGATCGGCGGCGGTGTGCGCGCGATCGTGCGCAAGCTCATGGAGGATACGCACCTCGGTCAGCGAAAAATGGCTCTTGTGCAGCCGTTCATGGAACGCGCCGGCGTGGCGCGCGTAAAACCGGTTGAAGCGCCTGACGGCTTCAACAGCCCGACTCGAATCGAAACAGCCCATCTGCCTTCGCTCTCTCAGAAATCTGGCTTTAATTAATTAGTTGCGATTCCGAACTAATGTCCCCATTGTGCCAAAGAAAGCACGATCGTGCGAATACGAACTTGCCCGAATTCTAGTGCATTGACTGGCAAGCAGACCATCCGCGCCGATGCGGGTAAGTCCTGATGGCAATTATTCTCCGAAAGCACTTGCTGTTCAATCTGTAACTTATTGATTCTGAGCAGGATTCATGCGTTGGGTGTGGCGATTCGGCAGACATTGACTGGTATTATGTTGGTTATATAATGGGCTCCACTTCAAAGCCGCCGATGTTCTTTCGTGCATGCCGCCAGGGGCGATTTGACGCTTGCGTTAGGGCCGCACGCCGCCCGCTTTCAGCAGTGAATTGCTGCGCATTGGTCGGTCAGCAGCAGTTGCGCGCACTTCTGCGCAGCCCGTTTCGCAGTGGCCGGTAGTGTCCGGTAGTGGCGCGCCGAAGCTCGACTTTTGCGGCCGGTTGGACCGAACGATGACGGCATGGCGTCATGCAGCAAATCGCGGATATGACTGCCGCGACGACTCTCCTCCGGCGGGTGGGCATCGCGCAATTTGCATCGATTCCGAAGAGAGTAACGAAGACAACAAGAGGACAAAAGACGCCGTCCGCACGGCTCGCGCTCATTGGGGCGACACGCGAGCCAGCCTGCTCGCAGCATGGCGCGAACGGCCCGGAACCTCATCACGCATAGCGTACTTCCAGAGAACTTCATGCTGAAAGGAAACATACTGACGAACGACGGCTGGATCCACGGGTCCGTGCGTTTCGAGAACGGCCGGGTGACGGCGCTCGAAGGTCATATCGCCGATCCGTCGGCCAACGACGCGCCGTTCATCCTGCCCGGCTTCATCGACCTTCACGTGCATGGCGGCGGTGGCCGCGACATCATGGAAGGCGGCGACGCAGCCGATACCGTCGCCCGCGAGCACGCGAAACACGGTACGACCAGTCTCCTCGCCACGACGATGACCGCGCCGCGCGACGAACTGATGGCCGTTGTCGCGGGCCTCGGCGAACGCGCGAAATGCCGCGCCGCGAACGGCGCGCGCGTGCTGGGCGTGCATCTCGAAGGCCCGTACATCAATCCGGGCAAGCTCGGCGCGCAGCCTGACGCAGCCGCGGTCGCGGTGCGCGACGAAGTGCTGAAGTTCCTCGAGCTCGCGCCCATCCGCGTCGTGACCATCGCGCCGGAAATCTCCGGGCATCTCGAGGTCATCGCCGAAATGGCCGCGCGCGGCGTGCGCGTGCAACTCGGCCATTCGCTCGGCACCTACGACGACGCCGTCAACGCGCTCAAACACGGCGCGCGCGGCTTCACGCATTTGTTCAACGCGATGTCGCCGCTGCATCATCGCGATCCCGGCATGGTCGGCGCGGCGCTTGCGCATGCGGAGTACGCCGAACTGATTCCCGACCTGCTGCATGTTCACCCCGGCGCGATCCGCGCCGCGATGCGCGCCATCCCGCGTCTCTACGTCGTCACCGACAGCACGTCGGCGGCGGGCATGCCGGACGGCGAATATCGCCTCGGCAGCCAGCACGTCACCAAGTGCATGGGCGGCGTGCGCCTCGCGGACGGCACGCTCGCCGGCAGCACCCTGACGATGGATCAGGCGCTGCGCAATCTCGTCTCGCTGGGCATTCCGCTCGCGGACGTTTCCAACCGCTTGTCGCGCTTTCCCGCCGATTACCTCGGGCTCGAAGATCGCGGCCGCATCGCGCGTGGCGCATGGGCCGATCTCGTCGTGCTCGACCGGGACTTCGCGCTGACCGCCACGTATGTCGAAGGAGAATCGCTTGTCGAATATGCTCAATGAGGCGCTGGAGTCCGCGGATGTCGTCGCGGCGCAACTCGCCGATACCTCGCGCATCGAAGCGCTGGCCGTGAAGCTCGCGGAGCAGCCGCGTCATGTCGCGTTGACCGTCGCTCGCGGCAGTTCGGACCACGCCGCCAGTTATTTCGCAAGCCTGACGATGAGCCGCATCGGCGTGCCGGTCGCCTCGCTGCCGATGTCCGTCGCCACGCTGCAGCAAGCGCCGCTGCGCGTGTCCGGCCAGCTTGCGGTGGCCTTCTCCCAGTCGGGCAAGAGCCCCGATCTCGTCGGCACGATGCAGGCGCTGCGAGAAGCGGGCGCGTTCACCGTCGCAGCCGTCAACGTGCCGGGCTCGCCGCTCGAAACCGCGTGCGAATGGTACTTGCCGCTGCTCGCCGGACCGGAGTTGTCCGTCGCTGCGACGAAAAGCTATATCGCGATGCTCTCGCTGTCGGCGATCGTGATCGCGCACGTTCAGCGCGATGTCGAATTGCTCAACGCGCTGAAATCGCTGCCGGATGCGCTGCGCGCCGCGGGCAAGCTCGACTGGACGCGCGCCGTCGATGAACTGAAGGACGTCGATCGCATGATCGTGATCGGGCGCGGCCTCGGTCTCGCCATCGCGCAGGAAGCGGCGCTGAAGCTGAAGGAAACCTCGGGCATTCAGGCCGAAGCGTTCTCGAGCGCCGAAGTGCGTCATGGTCCCATGGAAATCATCGACCGGGACTATCCGCTGCTCGTGTTCGCACCGCGCGGACCGGAGCAGGCGGGCCTGATCCAGCTCGCCGCCGACATGCGCGCACGCGGCGCCCGCGTTCTGCTCGCCGCCCCGGACGACGTCGCCGGCGCGGAACTGCCGCTCGTCGCCACCGATCACCCGGCGCTCGACCCGATCGCTGCAATCCTTTCGTTCTACGTGATGGCCGCCGGTCTGGCCGCCGCGCGCGGGCGCAATCCCGACGCGCCGCGCCACCTGAACAAAGTCACCGAAACCCATTGAGTGAGAAAGACGATGCGCCGTGCCGAGCAGTCTTTGCTGAATTCATCCACCGATAACCCGGGCGACGTCGTTCTCCTCGCTCCGTTCACCGGCCCCGTCGTCCCGCTCGCCGACGTGCCCGATCCCGTATTCGCCGAGGGCATGTTCGGCGACGGCATCGGCATCGATCCGCTCGATCACGTGCTGCTTTCGCCGTGCGATGGAACGGTCACGCATCTCGCGCGCACGCATCACGCGGTCACGCTGCGGACGGCCGAGGGCGCGGAAATCCTCGTGCACGTCGGCATCGATACGGTCGAACTGGGCGGCAAGGGCTTCACGCCGAAGGTCGAGCAGGGCGCGTCGGTGAGCGCCGGACAGCCGCTGATCGAATTCGACGCCGATTTCGTCGCGCAACACGCACCGAGCCTCGTGTCCGTGATCGCGATCGCCAATGGCGATGCATTCGACGTCATCCAGCGCGCCGGTCGCGGCGTGGTGAAGGCGGGCGAGCGCATGCTCGTATTGCGCGCGAAGGAAGGCGCTGCGGCGCAGGTGGCGCGGTCGTCGTCGAACGTGGTCAATGAAGCGCGGCGCAGTGTCACGCTGGCGCACGCGGGCGGGCTGCATGCGCGTCCGGCGGCGCGGGCGCGTGAAGCGGCGCGCGGCTTCGACGCCAGGGTCGAGGTGCGTTACGAGGGCCGCAAGGCGGCGGTGGAAAGCGTCGTCGGGCTGCTCGGTCTCGGCGCGGGCGAAGGCGCGACCATCGAGCTGGTCGGCATGGGCGCAGAGGCGCAAGAAGCGGTCGATGCCGTCGCCGCCGAGTTGCTGCGAGCGGCGCAAGGCGAAGTCGAGGAAACGCCGGCGCGCGAAAAATCGCCGGCGCCGGTTACTGCGCGTCCTTCTGCCCAGCCGCTGCCGCCGAACATGCTGGCCGGCGTGTGCGCCGCGCCCGGCATTGCCGTCGGCAAACTCGTGCGCTGGGACGATCAGGAGATCGTGCCTGACGAAAAAGCGAGCGGACCTTCGGCGGCCGAAAGCCGGGCGCTCGACCGCGCGATCGCACAAGTGGATGTCGAACTTCAGGACACGGTGCGGACTGCCTCGCAACGCGGCGCGGTCGGCGAAGCGGGCATTTTCGCCGTGCATCGCGTGCTGCTCGAAGACCCGACGCTCGTCGACGCCGCGCGCGATCTGATCAGTCTCGGCAAGAGCGCGGGCTTTGCGTGGCGCGAATCGATTCGCGCGCAGATCGCGTTGCTGAACAACGTGAACGACGCGCTGCTCGCCGAGCGTGCCGCCGACCTGCGCGATATCGAGAAGCGCGTGCTGCGCGCGCTCGGCCTCACGAACACGGCGGCGCGCGCGCTGCCCGACGAAGCCGTGCTGGCCGCCACCGAATTCACGCCGTCCGATTTGTCGTCGATCGACCGCACGCGGGTCACCGCGCTCGTGATGTCGCGCGGCGGCGCGACGTCGCATGCGGCGATCATCGCGCGTCAGATGGGCATTCCGGCGCTCGTCGCCATCGGCGATGCGCTCCACGCCATTCCCGAAGACACGCAAGTCGTCGTCGACGCATCCGCGGGACGCCTCGAACATGCGCCGACCGCGCTCGATGTCGAACGCGCGCGCCATGAGCGCGAACGGCTCGCGAGCGTGCGCGAGGCGAACCGCAAGATGTCGCAGCAGGCGGCGTCGACGCGGGACGGGCGACACATCGAAATCGCGGCGAATATCGCGACCCTCGACGACGCGAAAGCCGCCGTCGAGAACGGCGCTGACGCTGTCGGCCTGCTGCGCACGGAACTGCTGTTCATCCACCGCCAGGCCGCGCCGACCGTAGCGGAGCACGCGTCGAGCTACCAGGACATCGTCGACGCGCTCGCCGGGCGCTCGGCCATCATCCGCACCCTCGATGTCGGCGCGGACAAGGAAGTGGATTACCTGACGCTGCCGCCCGAAGAAAATCCGGCGCTGGGCCTGCGCGGCATCCGTCTCGCGCAGGTTCGCCCCGATCTGCTCGATGACCAGTTGCGCGGCCTGCTCGCCGTGAAGCCGGCGGGCGCGGTGCGCATTCTTCTGCCGATGGTCACCGACGCCGGTGAGCTTCAGCGCCTGCGCGCGCGCATCGACGAACTGGCGCGCGAAGCGGGCCGCACGGAATCCATCGAAGTGGGCGTGATGATCGAAGTGCCGTCGGCGGCGATGCTTGCCGATCAACTCGCGAAGTACGCCGATTTCTTCTCGATCGGCACCAACGATCTCACGCAGTACACGCTCGCGATGGACCGTTGCCAGCCGGATCTCGCAGCGCAGTCGGACGGCCTGCATCCGGCGGTGCTGCGGCTCATCAAGGCGGCGGTGCAGGGCGCTGAGAAGCACGGCAAGTGGGTCGGCGTGTGCGGCGCGCTCGGCGGCGATCCGCTCGCGGTGCCGCTGCTCGTCGGCCTGGGCGTGACGGAATTGTCGGTCGATCCGTCCGCCGTCCCCGGCATCAAGGCGCGCGTGCGCAATCTCGATTACCAGCTGTGCCGTCAGCGCGCGGAAGACGTGCTCGCGCTCGAATCGGCACAGGCAGTAAGAGCGGCCAGCCGCGAAATCTGGCCGCAGGACTAAACGGCTTCAAACCCCGGCTACAACCCAAGCAGCACCGACAAGACCTATATTTTTGGAGAACCCGATGGACGCTAACCCGTTTGCAAAAATGCAGCGCCTAGGCCGCGCCCTGATGCTGCCGATTGCCGTATTACCGGTGGCCGGCCTGCTGCTGCGTCTAGGCCAGCCCGACGTCTTCAACATCAAGATGATCGCCGACGCTGGCGACGCCATCTTCTCGAACCTGCCGCTTCTGTTCGCCATCGGCGTGGCGGTCGGCTTCGCGAAGGACAACAACGGCACGGCGGGTCTCGCCGGCGCGATCGGTTATCTGATCGAAACCGCCGTGATGAAGGACATCGACGCGAAGCTCAACATGGGCGTGCTGTCCGGCATCATCGCGGGGATGGTCGCGGGGTACATGTACAACCGCTTCAAGGACATCAAGCTGCCCGAATATCTGGCGTTCTTCGGCGGGAAGCGTTTCGTGCCGATCATTACCGGTGTTGCGTGTCTGTTGCTCGGCATCGGTTTCGGCTTCGTGTGGAAGCCGGTGCAGCTCGGCATCGATACGGCCGGTAACTGGCTGACGACGGCCGGCGCGCTCGGCACTTTCGTATTCGGCGTGCTGAACCGCATCCTGCTGGCGACGGGTCTGCATCACATCATCAATTCGCTCGCGTGGTTCGTGTTCGGCTCGTTCACCCCCGCCGATGGCGGCGCGGTGGTGCACGGCGACCTGCATCGCTTCTTTGCGGGCGACAAGACCGCCGGCGGTTTCATGACCGGCTTCTTCCCGATCATGATGTTCGGCCTGCCCGCCGCGTGTCTCGCGATGTTCCATGAGGCGCCGAAGGAGCGCCGCGCGGTCGTCGGCGGCCTGCTGTTCTCGATGGCGCTCACTGCGTTCCTCACGGGCGTGACCGAGCCGATCGAATACAGCTTCATGTTCCTCGCGCCGGTGCTCTACGGCATCCACGCGGTGCTGACGGGGCTCTCGCTCGCAATTTGCTCGGCGCTCGGCATCCACCTGGGCTTCACGTTTTCGGCGGGCGCGATCGACTACGTGCTGAACTACGGCCTGTCGCAGCGCGGCTGGATGGCGATTCCGCTCGGCCTCGTGTACGGCATCGTGTATTACGGGCTGTTCCGCTTCTTCATCCGCAAGTTCAACATGGCGACGCCGGGCCGCGAGCCTGCGACGACCGACGCGCAAACCGATGCGACGCCTGTCGGCGGCTTCGTTCCGGGCGAGACGGTGCCGGCTGCGGCCAGCACGCGCGCAGGCAAGTACATCGCGGCGCTGGGCGGCGCGTCTAACCTGACGCTCGTCGATGCCTGCACGACGCGGCTGCGTCTCTCGGTGGTGGATGCGGAAGTCGTATCCGAGCCGCAGTTGAAGAGCATCGGCGCACGCGGCGTGCTGAAGCGCGGCAAGACCAACGTGCAGGTGATCATCGGACCGGAAGCGGATTTGATCGCGGACGAGATTCGCGGCGAACTCGAGCATTCCTCGACGCGCGGTGCGACGCCGGCTTCGTCGGCGCCGGCGCAGCCTGTCGGCGCGGCAAGCGTGGCGGACCAGACCGCCGGCCCGCTCGATCCGGACCCGCTGCGCTGGATTGCGGTGTTCGGCGGTGCGACGAATGTCGTCTCGCTCGATGCCGTCGCGCAGACGCGCCTGCGTGTCGTCGTGCGCGATCCGTCGGCGGTGGATCGTCAGCGCCTGTCGCAACTCGATGTCGCGTGGGTGTCGGCGGATACGTTCCATATCGTCGTCGGCACAGCGGCGCAGCGGTATGCCGCGCAGATGAACACGCGTCTGTCCGGTAACGGCGGCGGGGCCGCACCGATGCCGGCGTGACGCGGTAAGCGGTTGGTTCGAGAAACGGCGCTCCCTTCCAGAGCGCCGTTTTTTTAACCGGCAAACCGGTGCCAAAAAGAAAAAGCCCGCTGTCTTTCGACAGCGGGCTTCGCGCTTTGCGCTACAGCCTGAAGGCGGCGTTATGCGTAGTCGTGCAGCGCCGAGCGCATCTTCTTCATCGCGCTGGCTTCGATCTGCCGAATGCGCTCCGCCGACACGCCGAATTCATCGGCCAGCTCATGCAGCGTCTTGCCGCCCGATCCGTCGTCCTGAACATCCAGCCAGCGCGCCTTGATGATGCGGCGGCTACGATCGTCCAGCGACTCCAGCGCGGTCGACAGGCCATCGCTTTGCAGCTTGTCGAACTGGCGCGCGGCGATGACGTTCGTCGGTTCGTTATGCGAGTCCGCGAGATAAGCGATAGGCGCGAACGCTTCCTCGCCGTCATCCACCTGGCCTTCGAGCGCGATATCCCCGCCCGACAGACGCGTTTCCATCTCCGCGACTTCCTCGCGCTTCACGTTCAGCTCGCTCGCGAGACCTTCGATCTCGTCCGGGGTGAACGCCCCATGTCCGGTCTTGTGACTGCGCAAGTTGAAGAACAGCTTGCGCTGCGCCTTGGTGGTCGCGACTTTCACCATGCGCCAGTTGCGCAGGATGTACTCGTGGATTTCGGCCTTGATCCAGTGCATGGCGTACGACACGAGGCGCACGTTTTGCTCAGGGTCGAAGCGCTTCACGGCCTTCATCAGACCGATATTGCCTTCCTGAATCAGATCAGCATGCGGCAAGCCGTAGCCCAGATAGTTCCGGGCGATAGACACCACGAGGCGCAAGTGCGAAAGCACGAGCTGCCGCGCGGCGTTCAGATTGCCGTGCTCGCGAAATTCGGTTGCGTACTGACGTTCCTCCGCCGGCGAAAGCATCGGAATGCGGTTCACTGCCTGTATGTAGGAATCGATGTTGCCGATCTGTCCGGTCAACATGGACGACTGTGCGTACGTCAGCGCGCCTGCCGAAGATGCCTTGGCAGGCGCCGAGCCCACAACATTCGGAAGGGTCATCGCATTGGTCACGCTCATAAGCTCCTTTTCAACGATTTGCGCGCTGCCAGGACGGCGGCGGCAAGTCAGACACGATATTAGCACTCCGTTTCAGCGAGTGCTAAGTGTTAGAAGGGCGAGCAGTGTGAGAGTTCCCCAAAGCTATCGAGTTTGTGACTTTGATAGTGGGCGCAAGGAAGGGGAAATCGTCGAAATTACCGATTCAATCGGCGATCACTTACTAATTACCGCATTTATTCGTCTCTGAAAGCAATCGTTCAAATAAATGGATCGACAAACCGGGTTTGTGCAAATTTTTGTCAATCCACATACAATCTGCCGATCCCGTCAAGCGGACGTGAACCTCAACCCTCATATGGGGCGCTCATGCAGAAAAGCAAAGGTTTCTGGCGCAGTTTGCTGTCTCACGGCGCGATTGCGCTTTCACTCGGCCTGGTTTCGGCTGCGGCGCATGCGGACCGGTTCGGCTTGCAGGTCGGCGGCGGCATTACAGACCGCGATATCAACAAGGTCGATGTCGGCGTGGTCTGGGACCCGGGCCTGACGTGGTGGGAAATCGGCGGCTTTCACTTCACCCTGCTCGGTGAAGGGCACGTTGCGTACTGGCATTCGACCGTCGACTACGCAACCAATCCGAACATCTGGGAATTCGGCGTGACGCCCGTCCTGCGCTTCGTAAAAAGCTCCGGCACCTTTCGGCCGTTCATCGAGGCGGGCGTCGGCGTGAGAGTGCTCTCGCACACGCGCATCACGCCGTACTTCACGGTGTCGTCGGCGTTCCAGTTCGCCGATATGGTCGGCGTCGGCGCGATCTTCGGCGCGAAGCAGAACTATCAGGCGGGCTTCCGCTTCCAGCATGTCTCGAACGCCGGTATCAAAGAGCCGAATCCTGGTATAAATTTCAGCCAGCTATATCTGCAATACAACTTCTGACGAGGCGCCGGCGCATCGGTTCCTTGGCGAGGGGAATCGACAGATGCCCGCAAAAACCTTTGAGGTCATCCGCGGCCTCGAGCGCGACCGGTTCCGCGCGATGGTCGAAGGCGACAGCGCGGCGCTGGAGGCGCTGCTGGCCGAGAACGCCAGCTATGTCCACACGAACGGCAAGCGCGAGACGAAGCGTCAGTTCATCGACGCGATCACGGCCGGCCGCCGCCGTTATCGCCAGATCGAGATCCAGTCCCAGGATGTGGTCGCGGCCGGCCGCGACAGTTGCATCGTGTCGGGCCGGGCGCTGATCGAAATGGAATCGAAAAACGGCGCGCTGCTTTATCCGGTCGCCTATACATCCATCCACGTCCAGACGGACGGTCAATGGCTGATGCTGGCGCTTCAGGCGACGCGCGTGGCGCTGGAATAGCCGCGCGCGCCGCACCACTCACGCTGCCACCGGCTCGTCGTGCCGCGCATCCTTCACGATGCGCCTCGACCGGTTCACCGCGCTGATGACGGCATCGACGACTGCGAGCGCCGGATTCCCGTGCACCGCGACGCCGAAGCGCGTCGGTTCATCGGCGAGGCGGCAGCCGACGAACACGGCCGTATCGCCGCTCGCCGTGGTTGTCGATTCAAACCAGTTCACGCTCGCCCCGACGCCCAGTGCCGACGCGACGGCCTGCGCGTAATGCTCTTCGCTCGCCGCACCGGACGCGGGCGGCATCGCGACGCGTTCCCCGCAGACCGATACCGTCGACGCATCCGTCCGCGATACCGCACCGCCCGCATCGAAGTATTCGCGCTTGAAGAGCGCGCAGATCGCGTCGCCGCTGATTTCCTCGCCCGACTGGTCGGCGACGGCCTGCACGGCATGACTGAACTCAATCTGCACGCGGCGCGGCGGCGTGAAGCCCAGGCCGCGTTCGAGCAGATACGTTGCGCCGCCCTTGCCGGACTGGCTGTTGACGCGAATCACCGCGTCGTAGCTGCGCCCGAGATCGGCGGGATCGATGGGCAGATACGGCACCTCCCACACGCTGCCCGGCACGCGCTGCGCGAAACCCTTGCGGATCGCATCCTGATGGGAGCCGGAAAACGCCGTGAAGACGAGATCGCCGGCATACGGATGGCGCGGATGCACCGGCAACTGGTTGCATCGCTCGACGACGCGCCGCACCGCGTCGATGTCGGAGAAATCGAGGCCCGGATCGATGCCCTGCGTGTACAGATTGAGCGCGAGCGTGACGAGATCGACATTGCCCGTCCGTTCGCCGTTGCCGAAGAGACAGCCTTCGACGCGATCCGCGCCCGCGAGGATCGCCAGTTCCGCCGCCGCGACCGCCGTGCCGCGGTCGTTATGCGGATGCACGGACAGAACGATGCAGTCGCGATAGCCCATGTTGCGGTCCATCCATTCGACCTGATCGGCGAAGACGTTGGGCGTCGCGGATTCGACCGTCGCCGGCAGATTCACGATCATCTTGTGATCGCGCGTCGGGCGCCACATTTGCGCGACGGCATCGCAGACTTCGCGCGCGAACGAAAGCTCCGTCATGCTGAAAGTCTCGGGCGAGTATTGATAGACCCAGTGCGTGCCGGGCCGCGCCGCCGCGCATTCCTTGATGATGCGCGTGCCTTCGACGGCCAGCGCCTTCACTTCCTCTTTCGACTGATTGAACACGATGCGCCGGAACGACGGCGCGATGGCGTTATACAGATGAACGATGACCCTGCTCGCGCCTTCGACCGCCTCGAACGTGCGCTCGATCAGTTCGCGACGCGACTGCACGAGCACTTCGATGGTCACGTCGTCGGGAATGCGCTTTTCGTCGATCAATTTGCGGACGAAATCGAAGTCCGTTTGCGACGCCGACGGGAACCCCACCTCGATCTCCTTGAAACCCGTCGCCACCAGCATGTCGAAGAACTCGAGCTTCGCAGCGATGCTCATCGGCTCGATCAGCGACTGATTGCCGTCGCGCAGGTCGGTGCTCATCCAGACCGGCGCTTTCTCGATCGTGCGATTCGGCCAGCGTCGGCCATTCAGACGGACTTGCGGGAACGGGCGGTATTTCTCGGCGGGGTTCGGCATCATGGTCGTCGGTCTCTCTTGGAACAGTCTGCGTAGCGCCTGCGAGAGGAACCGTGCCCGGCGGCTGGCCGGCTGCGGCGCGATGCACGGCTTACGACGCCGCGCGCACGGTCCCATTGCGCACCGGCGACGGTGACGCCTGCGACCAACGTGAACGTGCGCGAAGCAGCGTGCATTTGACCCTCGCGTTCTCGTGTCGCGGGATATGCGAACGAAAAGCTGACGACTACAGGTGGTGAGGAAAGGAACTGCGGGAACTGCTGGCAGGACCGCGCGCCTGGCGACGCACGGCGCTACGTCTCGCGACTTACGCTAGACGTAGCGATAGGGGCCGCGCTAGGCGGCCCGAAATAATTCGGAGGGAGGAAGGCTGGGTGAAGCTCATTGGCTCACTTTAAACCAGCGTAGAAGAATGTGTCAAACGGGTCCTGCATTTTGCCGAGGCGCTAGGCCGGCCTGCGCACGACATCCGCGATGACTTCGACCTGACGCAAGACCGCCGGCGGCACCGGCACATCGCCCCGCATCACGTCCTCGATCCAGCGCGCAGTGGTCGCCGCGTCGAGCGATTCGGGCAGCTCGACGGCGGGCGCATCGGCCTGGGACCGCTCGGGCGAGAGCAGCGTCTCCACGTGGCCGTCGTGGAACCAGTCGACCTGCACTTGCCGGCGCGTATCCGCGACCGCTTCGCCTTCCGTGCCGCGTGCGAGCAGCGCGCCGCCTTGCGCGGCATCGGGGTGATCGGTGAAGAGGTCGGTCAGGCTGTCCCGATATTCCGGATGCGTGTAGTTCACGAGGCGCAAGCCCGGCTCCGCGAACGGCTGCAGAATCTTGACGAGCGTATGCGTCGAATTGCGCACGCCCATGATTCGCCTGAGCGCGAGCAGCCGCGCGAGCTTCGGCGCAAGCGAAGTGACCGGCGCGAAGGCGAGGCGGCGCGACGCGAGGCTATCCTCGATTTCATCCGGCGATGCGGCGTGCGGGATGCCCAGCTCGGCGAAGATCGCGGCGCTCGTTACGCGCCCCGGGTCGTCGACGATGCCGTGCACCAGCACCGGCACGCCCTCGCGCGCGAGCAGGAGCGCGAGCAGCGGCGTCAGATTCGGCTGCTTGCGCGCGCCGTTGTAGCTCGGGATCGATACCGGGCGTGCGTGATCGCGGCCCTCCTGCACATGCAGCGGCTCGAACGACCGATGCGCGGCCGCGAGCATCGCGGCGAGCTCGGCGGCGGTCTCGCCCTTGACGCGATAGGCAAGCAGCACCGCGCCGAGTTCGAGATCGGAGACGCGGCCATCGAGCATGGCTTCGTAGAGCGAGTAGGTGTCGTCGTGGGACAGCGCGCGGGCGCCGTTCGGCCCGCGGCCGATTTCCTTGATGTAGCGTGCGCAGGCGAAAGGAGAGGCTTGTGTGTCGTTCATCGGAAGCGTGCGCAAACGGGCGTTCAGTTCCGGGGTCGTGAGCGTCGCCGTCGCTAGGTTGAAAGTCCGGAAAGGACACTGGTATCGCATTTGGGCGTCGCTGGCAAGCCTCGGCGACGGGATCGGCGGCGCGAAACCGGCGTGCCGAAACGGGTTGCGCGCCATTCCGAAGGATTCCCGAAGGGCCGTCGAAAGCTCTCGGACTCGCGCCAGGCAAGGCTCGCCACGATTCTCCAGCGCGCGTTACACTCGCTCTTCACGCGGGCTGCGTTTTCGCGGGCTGGCATTCGAATAACAGCAACCAGATTGCACGAGACCGGAGCGGAACGCGACTTGCCGCTCCCTTCTCGACAGGAGAACAGGATGAGCTACGTGTTTCCCCCGGCGCCCGCAGTGGCGGTGCCGGTTGTCGGATCGGACGATCAGTTTCCCGTGCGCCGCATCTACTGCGTCGGCCGTAACTACGAAGCGCATGCCCGCGAAATGGGCCACGACCCGGACCGCGAGCCGCCGTTCTTCTTCAGCAAGCCCGCCGATGCCGTGCTTTACGTCGCGCCGGGCGGCACGGGCGAATTCCCGTATCCGTCGCAGACGAAGAACGTGCACTTCGAGATGGAACTGGTCGCGGCCATCGGCAAGCAGGGGAAAGACATCCCCGCCGCCACCGCGCTCGACTACGTCTACGGCTACGCGCTCGGCCTCGACATGACGCGCCGCGACCTGCAAGCCGAAGCGAAGAAGCTCGGCCGGCCGTGGGATACCGCGAAGGGTTTCGACCGCTCCGCGCCGCTTGGGCCGATCCATCCCGTATCGAAGGTCGGGCATCTGGAAAAGAGCGCGATCTGGCTGACCGTGAATGGTGAAGAAAAGCAGCGCTCGGACATCTCGCAACTGATCTGGTCCGTGGGCGAGACGGTGGCCTATTTGTCGACCCTCTTCGAACTCTTCCCCGGCGATCTCATTTTCACCGGCACGCCCGAAGGCGTCGGCGCAGTCGTCAAGGGCGATCTGCTGAAGGGCGGCGTGGACGGCATCGGCGAATTTTCCGTGCGCGTCGTATGAAGCTCTACAGCTACTTTCGCAGCTCGGCGGCATATCGCGTGCGTATCGCGCTGAACCTGAAGGGACTCGGATACGACTACGAAGCCGTCCACCTGCTGCGCGACGGCGGCCAGCAACTCAAGCCGGCATATCGCGCGCTGAATCCGGACGGCATCGTGCCGACGCTCGTCGACGGCGACGACGTGCTGACGCAATCCCTCGCAATCATCGAGTATCTCGACGAAACGCATCCGGAGCCGCCGCTCTTGCCGCGTAGTCCGTCGGACCGCGCATTCGTCCGCTCGGTCGCGATGCAGGTGGCGTGCGAGATTCATCCGCTCGACAATCTGCGCGTGCTCAAGTATCTGAAGCATCAGGTCAAAGTACCCGACGAAACCAAGGACGCGTGGTATCGGCACTGGGTGGAGACAGGCTTCGCATCGCTCGAGAAGCGGCTTGCCGGAGACAAGCGCGTGGGCAAGCTGACGTTCGGCGACACGCCGACCATCGCGGATTTGTGCATCGTGCCGCAGGTCTTCAACGCGCGCCGCTTCGGCATCGACCTTGCGCCGTATCCGACGATCGAGCGCATCGCCGGCAACGCGAATCAGATCGACGCGTTCGAACGCGCTGCCCCCGCGCAGCAGCCCGACGCCGAATGACGCCTGCGGTGGCGGCAGGGGCGCTCCCGAGCTATCTGGCGGGCGCCGGGCTTGGCGCGAGCCTCATCATGGCGATCGGCGCGCAGAACGCCTTCGTGTTGCGGCAAGGGTTGAAGCGGCGGCACGTCGGCATCGTCGTGGTGATCTGCGCAACCATCGATGTCTTGCTGATCGCCTTAGGCGTCGGGGGGATGGGCGCGCTGATCGCACGTGCGCCTGTTCTGCTGGACGTCATCCGCTGGGCGGGCGCAGTGTTCCTCTGCCTGTACGGCCTGCGCGCGTTCGTCGCGGCGTGGCGCGGTCCCGGGCATCTCGACGCATCCGACGGCGACGCGCAGACGGCGCTCGGCGCGGCATCGACCGTGCTGGCGTTGTCGCTGCTGAATCCGCACGTTTATCTCGATACGGTGGTGTTGCTCGGCGGCATCGGCGCGCAGCACGGCTGGCCGGGGAATGCGTGGTTCGCGGCGGGCGCGATGTGTTCGTCGATCGTCTGGTTCACCGCGCTCGGCTTCGGCGCGCGCCTGCTGGAGCCGTGGTTTCGCAAGGACGTGTCGTGGCGCGTGCTGGATGTGGCCGTGGGCTGCGTGATGTGGTGGATCGCAGCGGCGCTCGTCGTGATGCGTTGAACGAAAAAGGGCGTCTTCACGACGCCCTTTGTTCCTTGCTTGTGCGCTTAGCCGAGCAGCGCGTCGGCGAATTCGTTCGCGCTGAAGGGCTGCAGGTCTTCGACCTTCTCGCCCACGCCGATGAAGTACACGGGGATCGGCCGCTGCCGCGCGATGGCCGCGAGAATGCCGCCCTTCGCCGTGCCGTCCAGCTTGGTCACGATGAGACCGGTCAGGCCGAGCGCGTCGTCGAACGCCTTCACTTGCGCGAGCGCGTTTTGTCCCGTGTTGGCGTCGATCACGAGCAGCACTTCGTGCGGCGCATCCGGCATTGCCTTCGCGATCACGCGGCGCACCTTGCGCAACTCTTCCATCAGATGCAGTTGCGTCGGCAGACGGCCGGCGGTGTCGGCCATCATCACGTCGATCTTCCGGGCGCGCGCCGCGCCGACGGCGTCGAAAATGACCGCGGCCGCATCGCCGCTTTCCTGCGCGATGACCGTCACGTTGTTGCGCTCGCCCCAGACCGTCAACTGTTCGCGGGCGGCGGCGCGGAAGGTGTCGCCGGCTGCGAGCAGCACCGACTGGTTGAAGCTCTGCAGATGCTTCGCCAGCTTGCCGATGCTGGTCGTCTTGCCGACGCCGTTGACGCCCGCGATCATCATCACGAGCGGCTGCGCGCGGCCGAGCATCAGCGATTTTTCCAGCGGATGCAAAAGGTCCACGAGCAGCGTGCGCAAGGCGGCCTTCACCTGCGATGCGTCCGTCAAACGCTCGGTGCGCACTTTCTCCCGCAGCGATTCGAGGAGGAATTCAGTGGCATCGACGCCGGCGTCGGACATCAGCAGCGCGGTTTCGAGCTCTTCGTAAAGGTCTTCGTCGATCTTCGCGCCGACGAAGATGCCCGTCAGGCTCGAACTCGTCTTCGACAAGCCGTTCTTGAGCCGCGACAGCCACGATTTTTTCGCGGCTGCATCCGGCTCCGGCGGCGGGACGATTTCTTCGCTCGCCTCATCCGTCTCGGGACCGCGCAGCCATTGCGACTGCGTGCGGCCTTGCCAGTAAGGTTTTGGCGCTTCGTCAGCGGCGGCAGAGAGAGGCGCGCCGGGCGTTGCTGTTTCCTGCGCGGGTTCGGGATCGGCGGCGGGCGGCGCGTCCGTCGGGATGGCGGCGTCCACGGCGGGTTCGCGGTCCAGTTCCGCCTCGATGACGGGCGCGGACGCTTCTTCGTCCTCCGTCGCCTCGGGCGTTTCCCCGGCAGACGTGTCGAGCGGCTCGTCAGCCGGCTTTTTGAATCGTTTGAAGAAGCTGAACATGGTCTCTGACGATGGAGCGCGCGTCATTCGTCGCCCTCGCGTCCATTCGAACGAACGCGGCGCGCGACGGCCCGCGCAGGAAGATGGAAGCCGGCTATTTTATCAGGCGCGGCCTGATGCGCTTGTGCGCTATCCGCCTGTGGTAACGTTGGCTTTCATTATGTGCCGCGCCGCTCGATGCGAGGCGGTGCACGCCGATATCACCACTTCTTCTCATGCCCCGTTCTTCCGCACCACGTTCATCCGCATCCCCCGCCCCGAACCGCGCGCCGTTGCGTGGGGGCAAGCCGCACACGATCCGCATCATCGGCGGAAACTGGAAACGCACGCCGCTACCCGTGCTCGATCTCGCCGGGCTGCGTCCCACGCCCGATCGCGTGCGCGAGACCCTGTTCAACTGGCTCGGGCAGGATCTCAGCGGGCAACGCTGCCTCGATCTCTTCGCCGGGAGCGGCGCGCTGGGTTTCGAAGCGGCGTCGCGCGGCGCGTCGCGTGTGCTGATGGTCGAACGCAGCGGGCGCGCCGCTGCGCAATTGAAAGCGAATCAGGCGCGGCTGGATGCGCGCAACATCGAAATTGCCGAAGCCGATGCGCTGCGGCTCGCGGCCGGTCTCGCGCCGGGTTCGTTCGACGTGATCTTCCTGGATCCGCCCTTCGGCAACGAAGCGCTGCTTTCGCGCGCGCTCGAACTCGCGGCGCGGCTGGCAGCGCGCGACGGCGCAATTTACGTCGAATGCGGCGAGCCGCTGCTACCGGACAACATCGATGCGTTGGCCGGCTGGAGCGTCGTCCGCGAGGGCAAGGCGGGGGCGGTTCGCTATCATTTGCTGCGTCGCCAAAATGAGGAATAATGCGCCTTCCCCGATCCGGCGCAGCGCGGGGAGCGACTGCGCCCGCCGTTGCCGGCATCGACCAGGGAAACGCGGAGAATATGGTCGCAGCCAGCGGCCCCAAGGTAATTACAAGAGGAGGAGCTCATGGTTGTCGCCGTGTACCCGGGAACGTTCGACCCACTGACGCGCGGGCATGAAGACATCGTGCGGCGCGCATCGAGCATATTCGATACGCTCGTCGTCGGCGTCGCCGACAGCCGCGCGAAGAAGCCATTTTTCTCGCTGCAGGAGCGCCTGGATATTGCCCATGACGTACTCGGCCATTATCCGAACGTGCAGGTCAGCAGCTTCACCGGACTGCTCAAGGATTTCGTGCGCAAGAACAACGCGCGCGTAATCGTGCGAGGACTGCGCGCCGTCTCGGATTTCGAGTACGAGTTCCAGATGGCCGGGATGAACCGCTATCTGCTGCCCGACGTCGAGACGATGTTCATGACGCCGTCCGATCAATACCAGTTCATTTCCGGCACCATCGTGCGCGAGATCGCGCAGCTCGGCGGCGACGTCAGCAAGTTCGTGTTTCCATCGGTGGAGAAGCGGCTGATGAACAAGGTCGCCGACGCGTTGCCCAAAAATCCTGCGACGCCGTAAGCCGCGAGCCTTGAGCCGTGAGCCGTGAGGCGCGTTCAGGTCGGATCGCCGCTCCGGTTCGCGGCCCTGACGAACGCTTCTGCAAGTTTGTCGAAGTGGCGCAGCGCGCCCGGCGTCAATTCGATCTGCTTGCGGCGCGTGTCCTCGGTGGCGCTCAGAACGATCCAGCCTTTGTCGCGCATCGAGGTGATGCGGGCGTGAATCGTCGCGGGCGAGCCGAGCTGGCTTTGCGCCATCATGTTCCGCACGGAAAGGCGCGCGCTTTGCTGATTCATCCGCGCGACGAATTCGAGCATCCGCTCTTCCGGCGGATCGAGCGCCGGTAGCGACGGCAGGCCGCGCAAAGCCTCGGCAAGTTCAAGGAAGCGAAGGTAGATATCGGCAGGCCGCATCATGCGTGTGCGTCATCCGGTGTGGGCCCGGATAGTAAGCGCCGCCGGAACCGGGATGCCATCCGGCGAACAACCAGTGGTCGACATTCTAACCATGTCCAATCTGCGCTTGCATGTCTTCGCGGTGCTCGGCACCGCGCTGGTATTCGTGTTGTCGCTCTGGGCGAATCAGGAGATATTCACGCATACGGAATTCGTGCGAGGCATCAACTGGATTTATTTGCCTTCGGGCGTCAGGCTTCTCAGCACCCTGCTGCTGGGCGGCGATGGCGCTTTGGGCCTGCTCCTGGCGAGCTGGCTCGTCAGTTTCTTTTATTTCTTCCCTCACGATCCGGTTCGCGCATTCGCCGGCGGAGTCATCGCGACAGTCGCACCTTACGCGGTTTATCGGCTCGCGAGAGAGTGGTACGGATTAAAAGCGTCGCTGTCGAATCTTACGGCGCAGCGGCTGCTTCGGCTTGCGCTGGCTTATTCGATCGCTAATCCGCTCCTGCATCACATCTGGTTCGCGTTGCGTGGCGAGTCGCAGCATCTCGTCGAGGGTTTCTTCGTCATGTTCATTGGCGATTTTCTCGGCGCGCTCATTGTTCTTTACGTCGCGAAAATGCTGCTGGCGCTTGTCACGAGAGGCGCAGCGGCCCGCGGCGGAGGCGTCTGAATCACCGTTCCACGATGATGCATCGCGCGAGCATCGGCGAGCCGCTTTGCATGCCGTCGCCGATACAGTCGATTGCCACGGCGAGTCCTTGTTTCACCGGCGTTATCGAGGTCGGCGAGTTTCTGTCGAGAACGGCGTGAATGGGAAGGACTTCGTTTCCGGATGCGATATCGATCCAGATATTCGCATAGGCGTCTCGGGAAACTTTCTGCACCGTGCCGACGATCTGAACCGGCTACCGGTTGGCGTGAAGCTTTGCTTGCGATTAACCGGCGCGAAGAACGCGAAAACCCGCACGCTAGGCTGACGACATGTCGCGCATACGAGAATCAGCGAGATCGAACCAAGCAGGCCCACGAGCGGAAGCATAAGTCACTCGAAGAGGCGGGCGTTCTCTTATCAGCATGCTCGAATCGCTATAGAAAGCATAGCAATCGAGGCGCGAAAAGGGCGGTGTGGCTCAAATCCTCGTAACGGCCACCAAACGGCGATCTTGAGACTAGACAGCGGACCAACGCCGAATTCCAGGCGGCGCTATAATCGCTTGTTTTTAAACGGAAAGCCGGTAGCAGCATGTCCCTGATCATTACCGACGAGTGTATCAACTGCGACGTGTGCGAGCCCGAGTGCCCGAACGACGCCATTTCGATGGGAACGGACATCTACGTGATCGATCCGAACAAATGCACGGAATGCGTCGGCCATTTCGACGAACCGCAATGCCAGCAAGTTTGCCCGGTGGAGTGCATTCCGCGCGATCCCGCGCATGTGGAAACGCCGGAACAGTTGCTCACGAAGTATCACGCCCTGATGGCGGCGAAGGGCGCGTAAGCCCTTCGGCAAGCGCTCAACCGCCGAGAATTTCCGCTAAAGCCGCGACGAGCGCATCGCATTCGGCGTCCGTGCCGATGGAAACGCGCAAGTGCTGATCGATGCGCGGCAACGAGAAGTGACGCACGAAGATTTCGCGTTGCTTGAGCGCGGCGGCGAGCGCGGCCGCGTCGTGCGCCGGATGCTTCGTGAACACGAAGTTGGCCGCCGACGGTACGGATTCGAAGCCCAACGACGCCAGTCGCGCGATCAGCCGTTCCCGGCTCTCCATCACCTTCGCGCAGTTCGCGTCGAACCACGCCCGGTCCTCGTATGACGCGAGCGCCGCCACTTGCGCGAGGCGGTCGAGCGGATACGAATTGAAGCTGTCCTTCACGCGCGTCAGGGCGTCGATCAACGCGGTATCGCCAAAAGCAAAGCCGACACGCATGCCCGCGAGCGACCGCGCTTTCGATGTCGTCTGCACCACGAGCAGATTCGGATACGTGTTCACCAGCGTTACAGCGGACTCGGCGCCGAAATCCACGTACGCTTCGTCGATGATGACGGGCGCATCCGGGTTCGCCTTCAGCAGGGCTTCGATATCCGCAAGCGGCAACGCCCGTCCGGTCGGCGCGTTCGGATTCGGCAGCAGCACGCCGCCATTGGGCGCGCGATAGGCACCGATGTGGATGGCGAAGTCGTCATCGAGCGGAACGGTTTCGTACTCGATTCCATACAGCTTCGCGTACACCGGGTAAAAGCTATAGGTGATATCCGGAAAACGGATCGGCTTGTCGTGCTTGAGCAGCGCCTGGAACGCGTGCGCGAGGACTTCGTCGGAACCGTTGCCCGCGAACACCTGCTCGATGCGCAATCCGTGATGCGCCGCCACCGCTTCACGCAGCGCGCGGGCTGTCGGGTCCGGATATTTGCGCAGCGACGCGCCATCCTGGCCGAGTTCGCGACCGATGGCCTCGACCACGCGCGGCGACGGCGGATACGGGTTCTCGTTCGTGTTCAGCTTGATCGGATGCGCAAGCGCGGGCTGTTCGCCCGGCACGTAGGGCGTCAGTCGGTGAACGATATCGCTCCAGAAACGGCTCACGGTCGGCTCCAGGTTCGTGGGTCAGGAATGGCGATGCAGGTTCATCATCGCGCGTTCTGTTTCGCCGGCGACGACGAACGGCATGACGGCCAGCGCGCGCTCGATCGATTGATCGATGACATCCTGCTCCTCGCGTCGCGGCGGCTTCAACACGAAGTTCGCGACATCCGGCTTCGCGCCTGCGCGCGCGCCTTCGGGGATCAGATCGCGCGGATGCCCGATGCCGATCCGCAAGCGCCAGTATTGTTGCGACGACAGGTGCGCCGAGATGTCCTTCAGCCCGTTATGACCGCCGCTGCCGCCGCCGAGCTTCATCTTGACGGCGCCTGGCGGAAGATCGAGTTCGTCGTGCGCGACGAGGATCTCATCGGGCAGTATCTTGAAGAATTGCGCGACGGCAACCACCGATTGCCCCGAGCGGTTCATGAACGTCTGCGGCTCAAGCAGATGAATCTCGTGGCCGTGCAGACGTCCTTTGCCGTAGTGACCATGAAAGCGCCGCTCATCGCGCAGCGTCGCGCCGGCATCGCGCGCGAGTTGATCGACGAACCAGAAGCCCGCGTTATGGCGCGTCGCGGTGTATTCGGCGCCCGGATTACCGAGGCCAACGATCAGCTTGATCATGTCGGATCATCGCGAGCCGCACGCCCGCTTCGTTGAGTACAAAAAAAAAACCCGCCGGGGCTTGCACACCGGCGGGTCACGTCGACCGTCCAGAGAACGGATCGAGAGGATACTACAGCGTGCTTGCGAAGCCGCTATGCCCTTAGGCAGCCGGCGTTTCGCCAGCAGCGTCGGCGGCTGCATCAGCCTGCTTCGCAGCCGGAACGGTCGCCGATGCCACCACCGGGTTTTCCGCTTCGACGTGCGCGGTCAACGCGACGCCCTTCGGCAGTGCGATGTCCTTCGCGTGCATCGTCTGGCCGGCTTCGATCTTGGCCAGATCGACTTCCAGGAACTCAGGCAGATCGCCCGGCAGGCATTCCACTTCCAGTTCCGTCGCGACGTGCGAGATGACAGCGCCCGACAGCTTCACAGCCGGGTTCGTCTCTTGGTTCATGAAGTGCAGCGGCACCTTGGTGTGCAGCTTCTTCGTGGCATCGACGCGCTGGAAGTCCACGTGCAGCACGAGCTGCTTGAACGGGTGATATTGCACATCGCGCAGCAGGACTTGTTGCGTGCTGCCGGCGACTTCCAGGTCGAGAATCGACGAATGGAAAACTTCCTTCTTCAGGGCGTGCCACAGGGCGTTGTGGTCCAGTTCGACCAGTTGAACATCCGCAACACCACCGTACACGATACCCGGGGTCTTGCCCGAGTTACGCAGGCGGCGGCTCGCACCCGTACCTTGCTGACTACGCTCGAAAGCGACGACTTTCATGTGTGACTCCTTGATCTGCCCGCGACCAGGCAGGGAAACTGGGATCGTCGATTATGCGATCCCAGGACAAACGGCGCGAACCTTCGTCCGTTCGCGCCGATTATGCAACAACGCGAAGCTCGAGCTTCGCGTTCCTTGCCAATACTTTTAGCCTTCGGCGAAGAGCGACATGACCGAGTCGCCGCGCCGGATTCGGGAGAACGTCTCCGCGAGCAGGCCCGCGCTCGACAGCGGCCGGATCTTCGGGCACGCCAGCGATTCCGCGGACAGCGGGATGGTATCGGTCACGACGAGTTCGTCGAGTTGCGATGCCGTGATGCGCTCCGCCGCGCCGCCCGAGAGAACGGGGTGCGTTGCGTAAGCGAAAACCTGCTTGGCGCCGCGATCCTTCAGCACTTGCGCTGCCTTGCAGAGCGTGCCGGCGGTATCGACCATGTCGTCCATGATGACGCAGGTGCGGCCTTCCACTTCACCGATGACGTTCATCACCTCGGCGACATTCGCCTTCGGACGACGCTTGTCGATGATCGCGAGGTCGGTGTTCATCTGCTTGGCGAGCGCACGTGCGCGCACCACACCGCCGACGTCCGGCGACACGACCAGCAGGTGGTCGTGATTCTGCTTGCGCAAGTCGCCGAGCAGAACGGGGGTAGCGTAGATGTTGTCGACGGGAATGTCGAAGAAGCCTTGAATCTGGTCGGCGTGAAGGTCCATCGTGATGACGCGATCGACGCCGGCAATTTCCAGCATGTTCGCGACGACCTTCGCCGAGATTGCCACGCGCGCCGAACGCGGACGGCGATCCTGACGCGCATAACCGAAGTAGGGGATGGCTGCGGTGATCCGGCCTGCGGATGCGCGCTTGAGCGCATCGACCATGATCATGAGTTCCATCAGGTTATCGTTCGTCGGTGCGCAGGTGGACTGAAGAACGAATACGTCTTTGCCTCGAACATTTTCCTGAATCTCGACCATGATCTCGCCGTCGGAGAAACGGCTGACCATCGCTTTGCCGAGAGGAATTCCAAGGATTTTGACGACTTCCTGAGCAAGCGCGGGATTTGCGTTGCCAGTAAAAACCATCAGGCCGTCACTGCTCATCGTGCACCTGTCTGCGGCTGGAGGCGAGAGGAAATGCTAGAGAAAGAATGGCAGGGGAGGAAGGACTCGAACCCTCGCATGCCGGAATCAAAATCCGGTGCCTTGACCAACTTGGCGACTCCCCTACACTTAACTTGAATCTTGCCGGGAAGTGTAGGACATACCCGACAAAACAAAACCTATGACGCGAAAGCGAAGAGAGGATGAGAATCCAGACTGCCTGTTACCACACTCTTCCAGCTTGCCGGCAGTTTGGCTTGCGCCATCTCTGCTTGTGCTCGGCTGGGGAAAGCAGCAAACACGCTTGCTCCAGATCCGGTCATTCGCGCCGGTGCGAGATTGGAAAACCACTCGAGCACCTTAGCAACTTCCGCGTACTTCCCTGCAACTACAGCCTGCATGTCGTTTCGACCGAAGCTGTCTGGCCAGTTTGTGTCTGACCTTTGTTGTGCAAGAAAGTCCGTTATTCTGGCGACTTCGGTATTCCTTGTCAAGGCCTTTTCCGAAAAAATCGCTGCGGTCGGAACGTGAACATTGGGAGTGACTACCAGGAAGAAGCGTTCTGGCAGTTCGACCGCCTGAAGCGTTTCACCTACTCCCTCTGCGAAAGCATTTTGCCCGAAGACAAAAAACGGCACGTCCGCGCCGAGTTGCAGGGCGAGATTCTGCAGAGTTTCACGCGAAAGGTCAACTCCCCAAAGACGATTCAACGCTAAAAGAGTTGTCGCGGCGTCGGAACTGCCTCCGCCGAGGCCCGCGCCCATCGGCAGACGCTTGTCGATCTCGATGTCCACGCCGTGACGGCTTCCCGTGTGCGTCTTGAGCAATCGCGCGGCCCGCACGACCAGATCGTCGTCCTGTGCGACGCCAGGGACGTCCGTCTTGCGCAGGACCTGGCCATCGTCGCGGCGGGTGAAATGCAGCACGTCGCCCCAGTCGAGCAGCTGGAAGACGGTCTGCAACGAGTGATAGCCATCCGGACGCCGGCCCGTGATGTGTAGAAACAGGTTCAGCTTCGCGGGCGCGAGACAGTCACGGATCGATTCGGTCGAGGACATGCAAAAGCAGCGAATAGGGCGTTATTGATCGAGCACGAGCTTGATGTCGAGCGGCGGTTCGTTGCGCGTGAGATTCAGGCGCTTGACGCCTGCAGCCGGCGCATCGGCGTAGGCCAGATAGTCGATTGTCCAGCCGTCCTGCCTGATTTCCTTAGGACGACCATTGGCCGACTCGGCATCGAGCGTGGTTTCCGCGCGTGAGGTCGGCGCAGCGGAGGGCTGCAGCCAGTATCGCAAGCCTTCGACCGGCAGCGCGAAGCCGAGCGTGTTCTGCATCAGGTTCGATACGTTGTCCGCATTGACCGGCTGACGATTCGGCAATTCGAGCGTAGCCAGCGACGGCGACGACGTGACGATCGCCATCGTCTGCCCGAGCGGGTTGCGCAGCTGAAGCGTGACCGTATCGCCCGTTTCCTGCCAGTCGAAGTTGCCGTAGGCGTTGCGCTGGACGCCGTTCTGGTCGTTGTACTGCACCGCGAAGCGGCCGTGATACGCACGGCTCGTCTGCGTCGCGAGCGAGGTGGATGCTGCCGATGTTGTCGGCAGGCGCGGCTGCATCGCACAGCCGGAGAGCGCGAGCGCGGCAGTCGCCGCAAAGCCGAGCGCGACGCGGCGAACAATATCAACGCGCGAGCCGGCAAACAATTCGAATGCCATCAAAGGTCGTTCACCTGCAGTCGTTTTAGCGTTTTGACGAGCGTGTCGTTATCCGGTTCGAGCTTTTGCGCCTGACGCCATGTGGCGCGCGCCTGATCCTGCTGCCCGGACTTCCACTGCACTTCGCCGAGGTGGGCGCCGATTTCGGCGTTCGGCTGAAGATCGTAAGCATTCTTGAGGATTTTCTCGGCTTCGGCCGAGTTGCCCTGTCGGAAGCGCGCCCAGCCCAGGCTGTCCATGATGAATGCGTCGTTCGGCGCAAGCGCGGCTGCCTTCTCGATCAACTGCACGGCCTCGTCGAGGCGCTGATTGCGATCGACCAGCGAGTACCCGAGCGCGTTGAACGCTTGCGGATTGGTCGGTTGCGTACGCATCAGCGTGCGCAACTGCGCTTCCATTACGTCGAAATGACCGTTCTTCTCGGCGGCCATCGCGTAGTCGTAGATGAGGTCGGGATCGTCGGGGAACGCGGCGACGGCCTTTGCCAGATTCTCTTCCGCGTCCTTGTAGCGGCGCGCTTCGAACAGGATGGCGGAATCGGTGCGGGCAAGCAACGCGAGTTCTCGCGGATCGGAACTTTGCAGGCTGCCGATCAGCGCACGCGCTTCGTCGACCTTGCCTTGCCTTGCGAGCAACTGCGCGCGCGTGACCTGCGCCGGCAGATACTGCTGGCTCGTGCGCGGAATCTTGTCGAGCCATTGGCCCGCCGCGTCTTCGTCCTTCTGTTCGAGCGAAAGCTGTGCGAGGTAGATGTACGCCTGCCCCGGATCGCCGCCCGGCGACTTCTCGGCGGCCTTCGCATACTGGTTCAGATAGTCCTTCGCCTTGTCGAACTGCTTCTTCTGAATGTTGATGAGGGCCAGCGCCATCAACGGCGTCAGGTCCTTCGAATCGTTCTTGCGCATGATCTCGAACTGCTTCTGCGCGTCGTCGAGTCTGTCGGACGACAGATACAACTGCGCCAGTGCGAGCCGCGCATCGTGCGACTTCGGATTCTTGTCGAGATACTTCTCGAACGAAGCGATACCTTCCGCGCGTTCCTGCGGCCCCATGCGCGCGAGCGTCAGCGCCGCCGGCAGATAGTCCGGACGAAGCTGCAACGCCTTTTCGAGCGATGCCTTCGCGCCCGGCTGATCGTCCGCGAGTAATTGCTGGCGCGCGAGCGCGAGCTGCGCTTCAGGGCGGTCCTGATCGTTTGCGATCAGATCCTTCAGCACATTGAGTCCGCCCACGCGATTCGGGCCTCGCGCGAGCAAGCTCTGCAGCGAGAGAATGGCATCGCCGCGCTGCTGCGGCGCGACCTTCGCGAGTTCGCGCTGCAGCGTGGGCTTCGCGTCGTCCGGCTTGCCGGACACGATCAGCAGCGACGCGCTCAGCTGGGCCGCACGATCCGAATGCGGCGCGAACTGCTGCCAGAGCTGCACGGACGTGAGCGCATCGTTGGGGCTTTGCGCGGCGATGGCGATTTCGGTCGCGCGCTGGGCGAAGCGCGGATCGTGCGTGTCGCGAGCGAGCGAGAGATACGTCTGATAGGCAGGCGCGGGCTGGCCACGCTGCAACGCGACTTCCGCCGCCAGCACCTGGAAGACGATCTGGCTGGACATCGCGACGTTCGGCAGGTCTTGCTGCTCCGCGCCGCTGACCGGTGCGGTCAGCGCATCGGCGGTGGTCTGGGCGGCGGCATCGTCGTCGCCCGGAACGGGCGTCGCGCCGGGCGCCTGTGCATGAGCGGGCGCGAACGCGAGCGCGGCCATGGCGATCGCCACCGCACCGGCAACGCGCGACATTGGCATGGCGAACGATTGCGCCAAGCCGGCCTGACGCTTCGAGAACAGCTTCATGACGAACGAGTTCATGGAAATCCAGACGATGTTTCAGTCGATTGTAACGCGGTCGCTAAAATACCGGCACACTCGCCCCAGCAAGTCTCTCTCCAGGAAAATGCCAGAACTGCCGGAAGTCGAAGTTACCCGCCGGGGAATCGAACCCTACGTCGCGGGAAGGCGCGTCGAACACGTCGACGTGCGCACGCCGGCGCTGCGCTGGCCCATCCCGCAGCACCTCGCAAGGACGCTCGCAGCGTTGAAGATCGACAAGGTCGAGCGGCGCGGCAAGTATCTGCTGTTCGAGACGGCGCAAGGCTGGCTCATCGTCCATCTCGGGATGACCGGCACGCTGCGCGTCTTGCGCAATGTGCCGCGACCGCCGGATGCCGCGAAACACGATCACGTCGATCTGGTCTTCGACGACTTCATCCTCCGCTTCCGCGATCCGCGCCGCTTCGGCGCCATTCTCTGGCATCCCCGCAGCGACGGCGACGTGCTCGATCATCCGCTGCTTGCGAGCCTCGGCGTCGAGCCGTTCTCGCCGGAGTTCTCTGGCGCGGTCCTGTTTCGGGCGACGCGCGGACGCAAGGTATCGGTGAAACAGGCGCTGCTGGCGGGGGATATCGTCGTGGGCGTGGGAAATATCTATGCGTCGGAGAGCCTCTTTCGCGCGGGTATCCGGCCGACGACCGCAGCCGGGCGCATCTCGCTCGTGCGTTATGACCTGCTCGCCGACGCCGTGCGCGCGACGCTCGCCGCGGCCATCGAAAAAGGCGGCAGCACGCTGCGCGATTTCGTCGGCAGCAACGGCGAGTCGGGATACTTCCAGCTCGACTACTTCGTCTATGATCGCGCGGGCCTGCCGTGTCACGTGTGCGGCACGGCGATCAGGCAAATCGTCCAGGGGCAGCGGTCGACGTACTTTTGTCCGCGCTGCCAACGCTAACTTTCATGCTCGCACTCAAAGATTTTTCCGCCCGTCTGATCGCGTGGCAAATGATTCACGGCCGGCATGACCTGCCGTGGCAGAACACGCGCGATGCGTATCGCATCTGGCTTTCGGAGATCATGCTGCAGCAGACGCAGGTTTCCACTGTCATCCCGTACTATGCGCGGTTTCTCGAACGATTCCCGACTGTGACCGTGCTCGCCGATGCGCTCATCGACGACGTCATGGCGCTGTGGGCCGGCCTCGGCTACTACTCGCGCGCGCGAAATCTGCATCGCTGCGCGCAGGTCGTCGCCTGTCAGCATGGCGGCGCGTTCCCGCAGACGGTCGATGCACTCGCGGAGTTGCCCGGCATCGGGCGATCGACGGCGGCGGCGATCGCATCGTTCGCGTTCGGCGCGCGGGCGACGATTCTCGACGGCAACGTAAAGCGCGTGCTTGCACGCGTGTTCGGCGTCGAAGGCTTTCCGGGCGAGAAGCGCGTCGAGAACGCGATGTGGACGCTGGCGGAATCGCTGTTGCCCGACGCTGCCGACAAGGAAGACGTCACCGCCTACACGCAAGGGCTGATGGATCTCGGTGCGACGCTCTGCGTGCGCGGCAAGCCGGATTGCGCACGCTGTCCGTTCGCCGCGGATTGCGTCGCGAATGTCGAGGGAAGGCAGCGCGAACTGCCGACTGCGCGCCCGAAGAAGGCGGTGCCGACCCGCAATACGTGGATGCTGGTACTGAAGGACGGAGATTCGATCCTGCTCGAAAAGCGTCCGCCGACGGGCATCTGGGGCGGCTTGTGGAGCCTGCCCGAAGCGCCCGACGAAGCGGCGCTCGTGGCTGTCGCCCGCAACTTCGGTGGCGAAGCGGATCTGGAGCGCCTCGCGCCGCTATCGCATACGTTCACGCACTTCAAGCTGCAGATCGAGCCTCGGCTCGGGCAGGCGCGCGGCGCGCCGGCAGAGGCGATGGATGCCGGCACCGTATGGGCGCCGCTATCGCGCATCGATTCGTTCGGCGTGCCCGCGCCCGTGCGCAAGCTGCTCGACGCGCTCACCGGCTCGCTGATCTAAAGCAGTTGATGATGCTGCATGTAGTGATGCACGACGTCGATGCGCGCGCCGGCATCGAGCAGCTCCATTAGCTTCTGGCGGGCGCGCATCGGGATCGGCAGGATTTCGGCGAGGCGGTTCGACACCCACGTGGGGTCGTCCAACAGAAAGGGCTCGACAAACGGCAGGTTCTGCGGCTCGCGCGTCCTGATCGTCTCGATGATCCGCTCCAGCACTTCCGCGCAGGCGCCGAACTTCGCGAGCGCCTCGGCGCCCTGCAGCGGACGATCCTCGCCGTATAGCTCCGCTGTGCCGACGAGGAGATTGCTCGGCTCGACGCGATGCGTGACCAGCCGGAAGCGTTCCGTGCCACGCGCCTGCACGAGCAGCAGCCCGAAAGTATCGACGTCGCATTCGGTGATTTCCGCGAGGCAGCCGACAGACTCGGGCACCGAAGGATCGCCCGGGGAGGCGATCTCATGCCCGCTCTTCAGCAGACACACGCCGAACGGCGTGCCCTCGCGCAGACAGGCCCGCGCCATGTCGAGGTAGCGCGCCTCGAAGATTTTGAGCGGCAGCATGCCGCCGGGGAACAGGACGGTGTGAAGCGGAAACAGCGGCAAGTCGGCTAGAACGGGATTCGAGGACATCGCGCCCCTCCAGGGTGGACCGCAAGCGGCGATCAGTTTCGCATGTGCGTCGCGCTGCCATCCACCGGGATGGGCGCATCACGATGCCGCACGATCACGTTTGCCTGCTCGCGAAAGCGCGCGGCAAGCGCCTCCGCGATATACACCGAACGATGCTGCCCGCCCGTGCAGCCGATCGCGACCGTCAGATAGCTGCGGTTGTCGTCGCGAAAGCGCGGCAGCCATTTACCGACGAATCCGCCGATATCGTCGATCATCTCGCCCGCCAGCGGCTGCGCGGACAGATAGTCGATGATCGGCTGATCCAGGCCCGTGAAAGGCCGCAGCTCGCGATCGTAGTAGGGATTCGGCAGCGTGCGGACGTCGAACACGAGATCGGCGTCGAGCGGCACGCCGCGCTTGAACCCGAACGATTCGAACATCAGCGTGAGATCGGCGGCGTCCGTTTCGACGAAGCGTTTCACCCATGCGCGCAGTACGTTCGCGCGCAGATTGCTGGTATCGATGTGGTGGCCGTATTCGGCGAGGCCCGCGACGAGTTCGCGCTCGCGCTCGATCGCTTCGCCGAGTGAATTCAGCACGCCGACGCTTGCGTCATGCACCGGCGGACCCGACAGCGGATGGCGGCGGCGCGTCTCCGAGAAACGCTGAATGAGCGATTGCGTGCTCGCGTTGAGAAACAGCACGCGCAGGTCGTAGGCGCTCGACAGGTTGTTGATGATCGCCGGGACTTCGTCGAGCGAAAGGCTGGAACGGGCGTCGATCGCGACGGCGAGCCGTTGCTGTCCTTCGCCCGCGAGATACGCGGCGAGGTCGGGCAGAAAGCGCGGAGGCAGGTTGTCGACGCAGTAGTAGCCGCCGTCTTCGAGCGCGTTCAGGGCGACGGACTTGCCGGAGCCGGAAATGCCGGTGATCAGGATGATACGCATGGGGATGTGCTCGTTCGCTTTATCTTAGCACCGGCATGTGAACGAATCTGGCCGCGCGCGCGTCAGATCAGTTTGCCGGGAAACTGGCTGTCCGGGTCCTGCATCGCGAGCCGCTGACGATCCATGAAGTCGCGCAACGTATCGATGCCGCGCAGTTGCAGAATCGTATTGCGCACGGCCGCCTCCACCAGCACCGCAAGGTTGCGGCCCGCCGCGACCTGAATCGTCACTTTGCTGATCGGCAGGCCGAGCACATCGACGGTCTGGCTCTCCAGCGGCAAGCGCTGGAACTCGCCGTCCGGACGGCGCACGAGCTGCACGATCAGCTTCAGCTTCATCTTCCGGCGCACGGCGGTTTCGCCGAAGATCGTCTTGATGTCGAGCAGGCCGAGACCACGCACCTCGAGCAGATTTTGCAGCAGCGGCGGGCAGCGTCCTTCGACGAAATCCGGGCCGAGCCGCACGAAATCGACGGCGTCGTCGGCCACCAGGCCGTGTCCGCGGCTGATCAGTTCGAGGCCGAGTTCGCTCTTGCCGAGGCCGGAATCGCCGGTGAGAAGCACGCCCATCCCGAGGATGTCGATGAACACGCCGTGCAGCGTCGCTCGCGGCGCGAGAATGCGCGACATATACGCGCGCAGGCTGTCGATGACCGCGGCCGCCGACATGCGCGTCGTGAAGAGCGGTGTGGACGAACGCGTGCAGCGAAGCACGAGTTCGGGCGGCGCGCCCACTTCGCCGGCAACGACCAGAAACGGCGGTTCGAGCGCGATCAGTTCGGCCATATGGCGCGAGCGGTCCTCGTCCGACTGGCGCTGGTAATAGTTGATCTCGGCGTCGCCGAGCACCTGGATGCGGTTGGGGTGAATCAGGTTCAGGTGGCCGACCAGGTCGGCACTGGACGTCGCGTTCGCGACCGTCTCGCTCGAGAACCCGCGTTCCCAGCCTTCATGCCCGGTAAGCCAACTGAGCTTCAGAGCGGCGGCGTTGTCGTCGAAAATACTTTGGGCGTTGATGCTGGACGTATCCATGAGGCCGGGACTCCGTTGGAAGCCGGGAGCAGCCTTCGCGTGTCGGAGCGGTCCGCTTCGATTCGCCGCATGGCGCTGCTTTTGACCGATTGTGCCGCAGAAGCACCGCCTGCGCGAGACGCCCGTGCGCCCCGAGCGGCGCGGGAGGCGCCCTGGATGCGGTCTGCCGGTACAGGCGCGATTACGGCTGCCATTGCGTGAGGACCTGATACAGCGCCTCACGATTTTCTTCCTTGTGCAGACGCTCGCGCGCCTCGACGTCGGAGAGCAGTTGCGCAATCTCCGAGAGGATTTCCAGATGCTGCTGCGTGGCCTGTTCGGGCACGAGCAGGAAGATCAGCAGCGACACGGGCTGCCCGTCCGGCGATTCGAACGCGACGGGTTCCGCCAGGCGCACGAAGGCAGCGAGCGGCTGCTTCAGCCCCTTGATGCGGCCATGCGGGATGGCGACGCCTTCACCGAGGCCAGTCGAGCCGAGGCGTTCACGAGCGAAGAGGTTGTCCGTAACGGTACTGCGGGCGATGCCGTTCTGGTTCTCGAAGATCAGGCCCGCTTGCTCGAATACGCGCTTCTTGCTTGTGACGGACAGTCCGAGAACGACATTCTCGATGGGAAGAAATTTGGCTAAACGATTCATGTTGGCAGGCTGATGCGTGGCCTGATAGCTCCTCATCGTGGCTGCTGTCTGAAAGCGCTCACGGCGATGATGAAACGAAAGGTGCGCTTGCGGCGTTCCCTGCAGCGTTCTGTTCGGCAACCCGAAAATAACCGGGCCATTATAGAACAGCCCATAGCGCGATGGTGCGCCGCGCCATGACGTATCGCTGCATTGGAATGTGCAGCACAAAGTTCAGAAAATCAATGCTTTGTGCCACGCCGCCACGCAAAGTGCAACGAAAAAGCCGCCAATCGGCGGCTTTGACGGGTTGCGAGTCCGCCGGGGCGCTCCGGCGATTCGAGGAAGTCTTCGAATTACGCCCGCCGTTTCACAGGCGGGCTTGCCGGTCATGCGCCTGACGACGCTCGCGGGTTCCTGTCCGTTGCGCTCACGGCGACGGCGCTTCGCTCTGGTGCACTTCGTCGCGATACTTCACGGCTTCATGGGCGTGGCCCTGAATTTTGTCCTTGTGTCTGATGACCTGCCGGTCCAGCTTGTCGACCATCAGGTCGATCGCCGCGTACATATCAGCGTCACAACTCTCGATGAAGATGTCCTTGCCCTTCAGGTGAAGGTTGATTTCCGCCTTGTTGCGCTTGTCCTTTTCCCTACTATGAGTGTCGACCGAGAGGACAACGTTGGCATCCATCACTTGATCGAAATGACGGAGCACTCTGTCCAGCTTCGTGATCACAAACTCGCGCAACGCAGGCGTCAATTCGAGGTGGTGTCCACTGATCTTCAGATTCATAGTTGCTCTCCAAGCTAATGGCCGTTGAACCACGGCGGCTTGCCCGATACCGGTCGGCGGGGCGCCCGTCCGTGTGCTGTCTGATGACGCGCAAGGAACGGGCCGCACCGGCCGGCTCGTACTCGCTCGCGCGATACGGCCGGTAAAAATCCGCCACGACATGCGGCGGATCACAGAGACGGGATCAAAGAGACTTGCGCAGATTCACTGCGGGGATTCTGAGCGCTTCGCGGTACTTGGCAACGGTGCGCCGCGCAACCACGAAGCCCTGTTCCGCCAGCAGTTCGGCGATGCGGCTGTCTGAAAGAGGAGTTTTAGGGTCTTCCGCTCCTATCAGTTGCTTGATGAGGGCACGAATGGCCGTTGACGACGCCGCGCCCCCCGTGTCGGTCGAAACGTGCGATCCGAAGAAGTACTTAAATTCAAGCGTCCCGAATGGGGTGAGCATGTACTTCCCGGTCGTCACGCGCGAAACCGTCGATTCGTGCAAGCCCAGCGTATCAGCAATTTCCCTTAAAACCAAGGGCCGCATGGCGATTTCGCCATGTGCGAAGAAGTTCTTCTGACGTTCGACAATAGCCTGCGCGACACGCAAAATGGTCTCGAAACGCTGCTGGATGTTCTTGATCAGCCAGCGCGCTTCCTGCAATTGCTGACGCAGTGAACCGCTGCCGGGATCGCCGCGATTGTTCCGCAGGATATTCGCGTACAGGTGGTTGATCCGGAGCTTCGGCACGATCTCCGGATTCAGCTCCGCCGTCCAGCCGCCCGC
The DNA here is from genome assembly GCF_031450805.1 of Caballeronia sp. LZ016. Taxonomy (NCBI): domain Bacteria; kingdom Pseudomonadati; phylum Pseudomonadota; class Betaproteobacteria; order Burkholderiales; family Burkholderiaceae; genus Caballeronia; species Caballeronia sp. LZ016. The sequence continues at coordinate 546,708 of NZ_JARTVY010000001.1, read as the reverse complement.
CAACTTGCGCACGAGAATGTCGGGCACCACGTAGTCCGCTTCGCTCTTGCCGTACGCGGCGCCCGGAAACGGCTCGAGCGATTTGATCAGCAAGTGCGCTTCCCGCAGCGCATCGTCGCTAGCCTTGAGTTGCTTGCGCAGCCGCGTGAAGTCGCGCGCGGCGAGCAATTCCAGGTGATTCGTGACGATATCGAGCGCCAATGTTCGCGTGGGAGAGGCATCGAGCCGCAGTAACTGCAGCTTCAGGCATTCCGACGCCGACCGCCCCCCGACACCCGGCGGGTCGAAGCTCTGCAGCAACGCCAGTGCCGCGCTGAGTTCATCGACATCCACTTCCAGCTCGTCCGGCAAATCCGCCTGAATCTCGTCGAGCGAAGCGGTCAGATAACCGTCCTCGTCGAGCGATTCGATGAGGAACGTGATGAGCGCGCGATCGCGCTGATTCGCCTGCGTCATGCGCAGTTGCGCGGTCAGATGATCGCGCAGCGTGGTTGTCGATTCGTGGATCTGGAGCGGCGGGAGATCGTCGTCATCCGACGCGTTGTTCGAGCGGCCATAGTCTTCCAGATTCCACGAACTGGAATCCGTGCCGCCGTCTGAACTCATGCCGTTGTATTCGTCGACGCCCCGCGGCTCGCTATTTTCCGAACGTTCGGAACTCGATGACGTCGAGCTGGAGCCGTTGTTCATCATCGGCTCGGGCGCGGCGCCGCTGGCAGCGGGCGAGGTGATGAGCGAACCGTCGGCGGCGACGCGCAGCGGGCTCGCGATCCAGTCGTCTTCGTTTTCCAGCAGCGGGTTCTGCGCGACGGCCATTGCCACTTCCTGCTGCAATTCGAGCGTCGACAACTGCAGCAGCCGGATGGACTGCTGCAGTTGCGGGGTCAGCGCAAGATGCTGCGATAGGCGGAGTTGGAGGCTGGCTTTCATGGCAAAGTTTTATTCATTGTAGAGAGTTTGCCACGCGCGCGAAACCTCGCAGCGAATCCAAAAAAGCGCGTGCCGCCTCGGCGGGCGGCACGTAAGTTTTGCTACTGTCGTTCGATGCGGCGTGCTGATCGGTCGATCATCCGCATCGCGGGATGGGCGCTACATGCGGAAATGTTCGCCGAGATACACGCGGCGCACGCTCTCGTTCTCGATGATCTCGCTCGGCGCGCCGGCCGCGAGCACGGTGCCGTCGCTGATGATGTACGCATGGTCGCAGATGCCGAGCGTCTCGCGCACGTTGTGATCCGTGATGAGCACGCCGATGTTGCGCTGCTTCAGGAACTTCACGATCTTCTGAATTTCCAGCACGGCGATCGGATCGACGCCCGCGAACGGCTCGTCGAGCAGGATGAAGCTCGGATTCGTAGCGAGCGCCCGCGCAATTTCCACGCGACGCCGTTCGCCACCCGACAGCGACAGCGCCGGATTCTCGCGCAGATGCGCAATCTGCAGTTCGTCGAGCAGCGCTTCTGCGCGCTGCGTGATGACGTCCTTCGACAGCCGCTTGCCCGACGCGTCCGTTTGCAGTTCGAGCACCGCGCGGATGTTCTGCTCGACGGTCAGCTTCCTGAACACCGATGCTTCCTGCGGCAGATACGACAGCCCGAGGTGCGCGCGCTGATGAATCGGCAGCAGGCTGATGGAGTTGCCGTCGAGGTCGATGTCGCCGGCATCGAGCGGCACGAGGCCGACGATCATATAGAACGACGTGGTTTTGCCCGCGCCGTTCGGCCCGAGCAGACCGACTACTTCGCCGCTCTTCACGTCGAGCGACACGTCCTTGACCACCGTTCGCGAGCCGTAACGCTTCTTCAGATTGCGGACGACGAGCGAGCTCGACTTGCCGTCCGGCTTGGCTTGAGGCGTGGCGGAGGCGTTCACTGCTGCGGCGTTCCTTGAATGGTGGTCGACGGTGCGAGGGTCGCGGGCGATCCGTTGAGCGGCGCGGCGCCGCCCGAACGCGGCGCGAGCATCGCGCGCACGCGGCCGCTCGGATTGCCGGGACCGGCGACGTCCTTGCCTGCCGATGCGGTATAGAAGTCCTTCTGACCGTCGTAGGTGATGACGCTGCCGCGCACCTCGTCCTGAACCGTCGTCAGGCCCTGCAGGCGGCGCACGACGGCCCGCGTCGTCAGCTTGGTGAAGTCGTTCTTGCCGTCATAGTCGATACGCACGGCGTTGCCTTCGATGTACTCGTTGACGTTGTCCCGCTTCTGCCGGAAGTACGAGAGCGAATTGCCGCTCGACGTGCCCGTCGCGTATTGATAACCCTGCGGGTCCTGCGTCACCTCGACGCGATCGGCGCGGATGATGATGGTGCCTTTCGTCGCGACGACATGACCGGTGAAGACATTCTTCTGGTTCAGATCGTCGTAGGACATATTGTCCGCTTCGATGTTGAGCGGCTTGTCGCGATCGGCCTTTTCGGCGTGCGCGGCCGGCGCGAAACCCGCGAGCGGCAGCGCGACGAGCGTGGCGACGGCGGCGGACAGCGCGGCTCGCATCACCCGCCTGGCGCATGCAGCGCGGTGCGCGAGGGTTGCGCGCACGGGGCCGCCAGCGGGACGAAGGAAGCTTTGATTCATGCAGTCACAGTTCGGAAGGAATGTCCCGGGATCGGATTACCTGGAAGCGCCGCCGTTGATATCCGAGGCGGCGATGGCGCCGCGCACGTTACCGAAGAGCTTCATTTCCCGGGTGACGTTGTTGTAGTTCATGCCGTTGGCGGTCATCACCGACGGACCGCGCTGAAGTTTAACCGGCTTTTCCGTTTCGATGACATCGTCGTTCACCAGCACGCGAAAATGCTGCGAATCCGCCTGCATCTGCGGATCGCCGAAACCGGCGGCGCGAAGAATCCGCGCGTTGTCGTACAGATCGACGATGGAAACGTCGCCGTTCACCGTGCCGCGCTCCGCCGTGGCGGTGACGGTCGGCTTCTGCGGCTGGAACATGCGCATGGCCGGCAGCGTCAGCTCGCTGATTTCATCGTCCTCGTAGTGAAGCATCGATTTCGCGGTCAGGCGATATTGCGTGGTGCCGGTCGTATCAAGTTCGGAGACGGAGAAGTTGTCCGCGAAGTAGTCGGGCGTGTGGCGCTTCGCCTGCTCCGGCGCTTCGGGCGCGGACGGCAGCGTCGCCTGCAGCAGCCAGTAGGTGATGCCCGCGAGCGCCGCCATCGCGAGCAGCGGCAGGAGCGAGGCGAGGCGTCGGGTGTGCGGCATCGTGTCAGGCTCCGAGCGCTGCGGCGAGCATGTCGTCGTAGCGGCCTTGCGCGCGCAGGATTGCATCGCAGACTTCGCGCACGGCGCCGTGGCCGCCACGCAGCGTCGCGACGAAGTGGACGCGCTGCACGACTTCGGGATGCGCGTTCGCCGGCGCGGCCGCGAAGCCGCAGCGGCCCATCACGGCGAGATCGGGCCAGTCGTCGCCCATGTAGCCGGCGTCGGTGGCGGAAATGCCGGTCTTCGCGAGCAGTTCTTCGAGCGCGACGGTCTTGTCTTCGACGCCCTGATAGAGATGCGTGATGCCCAGTTCCTTCGCCCGCGCCGCGACGATGCCCGACTGCCGCCCGGTGATGATCGCCGTCTGCACGCCGATGCGCTCCAGTTGCTTCAGGCCATAGCCGTCGAGCGAATTGAACGACTTCATCGTGTCGCCGGTGGCGGTGAAGTACAGGCTGCCGTCGGTGAAGACGCCGTCGATATCGAACGCCATGAGCCGGATGCGGCTCGCGCGCTCGACGGCGGGGGAAGGCTTCTGCGCCATCAAATTACCTTCTTGGAGAAGAGGTCGTGCATGTTCAGTGCGCCGATCAGCGTCGCGTTTTCGTCGACGACCAGCATCTGATTGATGCGATAACGCTCCATCAGTTCCACGGCTTCGACGGCGAGATGGTCCGGGCCGATCGTGCGCGGATTGCGCGTCATCACGTCGGCGAGCTTCAGCGAACGGAAGTCGCCGTCGCGCTGAAGGATGCGGCGCAGGTCGCCGTCCGTGAAGATGCCTTCGACGTGCCGGTTTTCGTTCACCACGGCGGTCATGCCCATGCGCTTGTCGGTGATCTGGAACAGCGCGTCCGATACGGTCGCGCCGAGCGGCACGAGCGGGATTTCATCGCCGATGCGCATCACGTCGCGCACGTAGGTCAACAAGCGCCGGCCGAGCGCGCCGCCGGGATGCGAGCGCGCGAAGTCGTCGGGGCCGAAGCCGCGCGCGTCGAGCACGGCGACGGCGAGCGCATCGCCGAGCGCCATCGCGGCCGTGGTGCTGGCCGTGGGCGCGAGGTTCATCGGGCAGGCTTCTTTTTCGACGCGCGCGTTCAGATGCATGTCCGCCAGTTGCGCGAGGCTCGATTCGGGACGCCCCGTAATGGCGATGAGTTTCGCACCGAGGCGCTTGATGAGCGGCAGGATGGCGACGAGTTCTTCGGTCTCGCCGGAGTTGGACAGCGCGATAAATATGTCGTCGGCGGTGACCATGCCGAGGTCGCCGTGGCTCGCTTCGGCCGGATGCACGAAGAACGCCGGCGTGCCGGTGCTCGCGAGCGTCGCTGCGAATTTGCGCGCGACGTGTCCCGACTTGCCGATGCCCGACACGACCACCCGCCCGCGACAGCCGAGCAACGTTTCGACTGCGCTCGTGAAGTTGTGGTCGAGAAGGTCTGAGAGCCCGCGAACGGCGTCGGCTTCGATCTGAATTACGTTGCGAGCCAGCGCCAGCGCCCGGTCGCCATTGATTTTCGCTATCATTCGCGGAGTATACCAAAGGCGTTTCTTCGCCGCGCCGCATGGAGCGTGGCGTTCGCCCCCGAAACTCCCTGGCGCCAGGGGCTTTTTCTAGACGCCGGATGCGTGTTTCACGCGTTTCGGAAAACTGACGAACGAGGACGCTGGACGGATGACCTCCCCGCTGGAATTGACGCTGTTGTTGCTGCTGTGTTCGGTGGCGGGCGTCGTGATTTTTCGCTTCTTCAACCTTCCGCCGATGCTCGGTTATCTGGCGGTCGGCATCATCGTAGGTCCGCACGCGGCCGGTATCGCGCCCGACGCCGAGCAGGCCCAGCATCTCGCCGAATTCGGCGTCGTGTTCCTGATGTTCTCCATCGGCCTCGAATTCTCGCTCGCCAAGCTGCGAACCATGCGGCGCATCGTGTTCGGCCTCGGCGCGAGCCAGGTCGCCGCGACCATCGTGCTTGCGCTGCTGTTCGGCTGGATCGCGCATTTCTGGGTCAGCATGTCGTGGCAGGCGAGCTTTGCGCTGGGCGGCGCGCTGTCGATGTCCTCCACAGCGATCGTGAGCAAGCTGCTCGCCGAGCGGCTGGAACTCGAATCGGAGCATGGCCGCAATATCTTCGGCGTGCTGCTTTTTCAGGATCTGGCCGTGGTGCCGCTGCTCATCATCATCGCGGCGTTCGGCAACGGCAATTCGTCGCAGCTCGCGATGTGGCTCGGCATCGCGGCGGTGAAGATCGTCGTCGCACTGACGGTGCTGCTCTTCATCGGCCAGAAGTTCATGACGCGCTGGTTCGACCTGGTCGCGCGCCGCCGTTCGCAAGAGCTGTTCATGCTGAACCTGCTGCTGGTTACGCTCGGCGCGGCGTTCATCACCGACAAGTTCGGGCTGTCGCTTGCGCTCGGCGCGTTCATCGCGGGGATGCTGATTGCGGAGACGCCGTATCGGCATCAGGTGGAGGAGGACATCAAGCCGTTTCGCGACGTGCTGCTCGGCCTCTTCTTCGTGACGACCGGCATGCTGCTGAATCCGCGCGTGATCTGGGAGCATCCGTTCCTGGTGCTCGCGTTCTTCGTCGTGCCCATTCTGCTCAAGGCCGTGATCGTCACCGGGCTCGCGCGGCTATTCGGTTCGCCGCCCGGCGTTGCGATGCGTACCGGTCTCGGGCTCGCGCAGGCGGGCGAATTCGGCTTCGTGCTGCTCAATCTGATTCTGGATTCGCATCTCGTCGATCCGACCATCCTGCAGGCGCTGCTTTCGGCGATGCTGCTTTCGATGCTCGCCGCGCCGTTCATTATCCAGAACGCGGACCGGATCGTGCTGCGTCTGTCGTCGACGGAATGGATGCTGCAATCGCTGCAGATGACGAAGATCGCGACGCAAAGCCTCAAGCAGAGCGGCCACGTGATCATCTGCGGATACGGCCGCGCGGGACAGAATCTGGCGCGCATGCTGGAGCAGGAAGGCATTTCCTATGTGGCGCTGGACCTAGACCCGGATCGCGTCGCGGCGGCGGCGGCGGCGGGCGAATCGGTCGTGTTCGGCGATGCCGGGCGGCGCGAATCGCTCGGCGCGGCGGGCCTGAACCGCGCGGCGGCGGTTGCGATCACGTATGCGAACACGCCGTCCGCGATGCGCGTGCTGCACAACATCCACGAACTCGCGCCGACGCTGCCGGTCATCGTCCGCACCGTCGACGACGCCGATCTCGAAAAGCTGACGGCGGCGGGCGCGACCGAAGTGATTCCGGAGATCGTCGAAGGCAGCCTGATGCTCGCGTCGCACACGCTGGTGCTCATGGGCGTGCCGATGCGCCGCGTGGTGCGCCGCGTCGAAGAAATGCGCGACGCGCGTTACAGCCTGCTGCGTGGCTACTTCCACGGCGCGGACGACTTCGAGGACGACGATGGCCACGAGCAGGTGCGGCTACAATCCGTACCCATCGACGAGAAATCAGAGGCCGTCGGACACTCGCTCGACGATCTCGGTCTTGTCGGCAATGGTGTCGAGGTGACCGCGATCCGGCGTCACGGCATCCGGGGCGTCGAACCCGACCCCGACACGAAGTTGCGCGCGAACGATATCGTCGTTCTGCGCGGTCTGCCCGAAGTGCTTGCGCAAGCCGAGGAACGGCTCTCGCGCAATCGCCGGGCGGCGTAGTCTCCTCTTTATTCAGGCGGCGCGCGGCCTCACAGCGCGGACATCCCGGAGAAGTCATGTTTCATATCCCTTCGAGCGCCCCGTCCGACGCCGCGCGCTTCATCAAGGAACGCGTGCGTACCGTCGAAAACTGGCCGCAGCCCGGCGTGCAGTTCCGCGACATCACGCCCGTGCTGCAGGACCGGAAGGCGCTGCGCACGCTGATCGACCTGTTCGTGCAGCGTTACATCGACGCCGACGTGAACGTGATCGCCGGCATGGACGCGCGCGGTTTCATCATCGGGCCGATTCTCGCGTACGAACTGAGTCTCGGCTTCGTGCCGATCCGCAAGAAGGGCAAGCTGCCGTATCGCACGCTGTCGCAGTCTTACGAGCTGGAGTACGGCAGCGCGACCGTCGAGATTCACGAGGATGCGTGCAAGCCCGGCGATCGCGTCGTGATCGTCGACGATCTCGTCGCCACCGGCGGCACGATGATGGCCGGCAAGATCCTGCTCGAACGGCTCGGCGCGCAAGTCGTCGAAGCGGCGGCGATCATCGACCTGCCCGATCTCGGTGGATCGAAATTGCTGCGCGACGGCGGCTTGCCGCTCTACACCGTCTGCGAGTTCGGAGGCCACTGACATGCCGAATTTCCTGCTGTTTCTCGCGGCCTCCGTTGCGATCACCGTCGCGCCGGGGCCGGACAACCTGCAGGTGCTCGCGCGCGGCATCTCGCAAGGACGGCTCGCGGGCGTCGTCGCCGCACTCGGCTTTGCCTGCGGCGTGATCTTTCACACGACCCTCGCGGCGCTCGGCGTCGCGGCGCTGTTGCGTTCGTCGCCGGTCGCGTTCCAGGCGGTGAAGCTCGCCGGCGCGGCGTATCTCGTGTGGATCGGCATCAAGGCGCTGAGAAGCCACGGGCTTGCGACGGCGCACGAGCGGCCGAGTCAGCCGCTGTCGACGGTCTTCCGCCAGAGCGTGATCGGGAATCTGCTGAATCCGAAAGTCACGCTCTTCTTCATCGTGTTCTTGCCGCAGTTCGTCGATCCGCACGGCGCGCAAAGCGTGATGCTGCAGATGTTCGAACTGGGCGGCGTGTTCATGCTGCAGACCGTCGCGGTCTTCTCGATGTTCGGCATCGGCGCAGGAATGATCGGCGCGTGGCTGAAGCGCCGTCCGCGCGTCGGCGCGTGGCTCGATCGGCTCGCGGGCGTGACGTTCATCGCGCTGGGCCTTCGCGTCGCGCTCAAGGACTGACACATGAGCCTGCCTTCGATCATCGCGGCGCGCCGCTTCGACGCTTCAGCGCACACGCCGTTTTTCATCGGCGATCGGCGCGTCGGCTGGATCCGCCGCGCGGATGTCGCCTTGCTCGCGCGCTGGCCCGAGACTTTCGTGATCGACGGCCCGGCCGTGCGTCTGCACCCGACGCTCGGCAATGCGGATACGCGCACCGCCGCGCTCGCCACGGTCATCGCCGCGCTTCACGCCGACGGCAGGATTCCCGGCTGGCGCGACGAAACGTACGCGATCCGCAACCAGTTCGACGACGCGCCGCTCGCGTTCATCGAGCGCGCGGCCTCTCGCTTCTTCGGCACGATGACCTACGCGGTGCATCTGAACGGCATCGTAAAATATCGAGATAGCGCGCCGCAGCTGTGGATCGCGCGTCGCAGCGACACGAAGGCGACCGATCCCGGCAAGCTGGACAACGTCGTGGCGGGCGGCATCGGCTGGGGAATGGGCGTCGAGCCGACGCTCGTCAAGGAATGCTGGGAGGAAGCGGGCATGCCTGCGGAACTGGCGTCGACGGCCACGCCCGGCGGCGTCTTCCATGTGCTGCAAACCATTCCCGAAGGTACGCAGGCGGAGCAGCTCTTCGTGTACGACGTCGTGTTGCCGGAGGACTTCGTTCCGCGCAATCAGGACGGCGAGGTCGGCGAACATCGGCTTGCGCGCATCGACGAGGTCGCGCGGTGGATCGAAGAGGGCGAGCTCACTGTCGATGCGAGCCTCGCGACGCTCGACTGCTTCCTGCGCCATCGATGGATCGACGACGACGCCTGCGAAGGGATCGCCGCGCTTCATGCGCCGCCGCAACTGAACAAATGAACAAGCGAACAAGCAAGGAGTGACCGGTTCATGTCGACCGAACATAGTTTCATCCTGAAGTTGTCGTGCCCGGACCGTCCGGGAATCGTGCATGCCGTGTCCGGTTTCCTGTTCGATCTCGGCGCGAACATTCTCGATTCCGCGCAATTCGGCGACAGCCGCACCGGCGAGTTCTTCATGCGGGTGCATTTTCAGGAAGTGGGCGGCGATCCCGGCCTCGATGCGCTGCGCCGCTCGTTCAGCACGCTCGCCGATGAGTTCGGCATGCAATGGGAATTGCACGATGCATCGGCGAAGCCGCGTGTGGTCATCATGGTGTCGAAAATCGGCCATTGCCTGAACGATTTGCTGTTCCGCTATCGCACCGGCCAGTTGCCGATCGAGATTCCGGCGATCGTGTCGAATCACAAGGATTTTTATCAGCTCGCCGCGAGTTACGACATTCCGTTTCACCACTTGCCGCTCATGAATGCGACGCCGGAAGGAAAGGCGGCGCAGGAATCGCGCGTGATGGAAATTATCGATCAGCACGAGACGGATCTGGTTGTGCTAGCGCGCTATATGCAGATTCTGTCGCCGGAAATGTGCGACAAGCTCGCCGGCCGCGCGATCAATATCCACCATTCGTTTCTGCCGAGCTTCAAGGGCGCGAAGCCTTATTACCAGGCGTTCGATCGCGGCGTGAAGCTGATCGGCGCGACCGCGCATTACGTGACGACCGATCTGGACGAAGGCCCCATCATCGAGCAGGAAGTCGAGCGCGTGGACCACAGCATGACGCCGGATCAACTGACGGCGATCGGCCGCGACGTCGAATGCGTGACGCTCGCGCGGGCGGTGAAATGGCATGTGGAGCATCGCATCGTGTTGAACGGGAGCAAGACGGTCGTGTTCCGTTGAAGCGTCGGTTCCTGCCCGGACAGGAAAAAGCCCGCTGGTCTTTCGGCCGAGCGGGCTTTGTCTTTTAATCGCGGCGAATACTCACACGAGCCGCAGATAAATCAGTTCGCGCTTGATATACGCATAGAAAATAGGCGCGGCGATTACGCCCGGCAAGCCGAATGCGGCTTCCATCGCCAGCATCGCGAGAAGTAATTCCCACGCGCGGGCTTCGATCTGCCCGCCGATAATCCGCGCGTTCAGGAAATATTCGAGCTTGTGAATGATGATGAGAAACGCAAGCGACGCAACCGCGGTCCCGAACGATACCGACAGCGAGATGCCGACGATGATCGTATTCGATATCAGATTGCCGATCACCGGCAGCAAGCCGACGATGAACGTGATCAACACGAGCGTCTTGGAAAGCGGGAGGCGTTCGTGCAATATCGGCAGCGCGACGAGGAGATAAAGCGCGGTAAAAAACGCGTTGATCGCCGAAATCTTGATCTGCGCGAACACGATGCGGCGGAACGCATCCGAAAAGCGCGATACGCGCGTGACCAGCGCCGTCGAGAGCGGCAGGCGATGCGACTGTTTCGGCACGCCCACCGCGATGATCGCGCCGATGATCATGCCAATCAGGATATGGCCGAAGCCGCGCGCCATTTCGCGGCCGCCTTGCTGCAATTGCTCGGCGTGCCGGTGCATCAGGTCGGCGGCGCGCTCTTTCATCTGGCCGGCATCGACGGGCAGGTAAGTGGCGATCCAGTCAGGCACGCGCAGACGCGCATGCGAGGTGATGCTCATCAGCTGATCGAGCAGCTTCTGCATGCTCGGGACGTCGCGCTCGAAATGCTCGATTGTCGCGATGGTCGCGCCCGTCAATCCGCCGATGATGATCGTGGAGATGAGCACCACCGCGATCAGCCGCGCGCCCTTGCTCATCACGTGGCGCTCGATGACCGGCGCGATCATGTGCACCAGCTGGAACACGAGCATGCCCGCGAGCAGCGCGCCCAGCAGCTTGAGATGCAGCACGGAGAACATCGCGAGAAACGCCACGAGATAGCTGCCGATCTCGACCGCCGAGAGTTTCGGCATGCTCATGTCGCTCGTCAGCCTGACGGGGCGAGCAGGCAAGTCCCGTATGCGTCGCTCCTCGTTGGCCGCTTCGTTGCGCTTCCCCATGACTGCGTTCCCTTTCGCTGCTCGTTACAACGGTTGTCCGTACCGCGGCGCGCGGCTTTGTCTTGTCACCGCGCCCGCGCCGGCGTCACGCCGCCGATTTCGGACGCTGCAGCAACGGCGCGAGATACCTGCCGGTAAAGCTCGCCTTCGTCTTCGCGACCTGCTCCGGCGTTCCCTGCGCGATGATCTGCCCGCCGCCGGCCCCGCCTTCCGGACCGAGATCGATGACCCAGTCAGCGGTTTTGATCACGTCGAGATTATGCTCGATGATGACGACCGTGTTGCCCTGATCGCGCAGCCGGTGAATGACTTCGAGCAGCAGCGCGATGTCGTGGAAGTGCAGGCCCGTGGTCGGTTCGTCGAGGATATAGAGCGTCCGACCGGTGTCGCGCTTGCTCAGTTCCAGCGAAAGCTTGACGCGCTGGGCCTCGCCGCCCGACAGCGTGGTCGCCGACTGGCCGAGCCGGATATAGCCGAGACCGACGTCGAGCAGCGTCTTCAGCTTGCGCGCGACCACCGGCACCGGCTTGAAGAACTCGTGCGCCGCTTCCACCGTCAGGTCGAGCACTTCGCTGATGTTCTTGCCCTTGTACTGGATATCCAGCGTCTCGCGGTTGTAGCGCTTGCCGTGACACACGTCGCAAGGCACGTAGACGTCCGGTAGAAAGTGCATTTCCACTTTCAGCACGCCGTCGCCCTGACATGCTTCGCAGCGGCCGCCCTTGACGTTGAAGGAGAAGCGGCCGGCTTCATAGCCGCGTTCCTTCGCGGCCGGCACGCCGGCGAAGAGTTCGCGGATCGGCGTGAAGAGGCCGGTGTAGGTGGCCGGATTCGAGCGCGGCGTGCGGCCGATCGGCGATTGATCGACGGCGATCACCTTGTCGAAATGCTCGAGGCCTTCGATCGATTCGTACGGCGCCGGCTCGGTCGCCGAACCGTATAGATGCTGCGCGACCGCGTGCTGAAGCGTGTCGTTGATGAGCGTCGATTTTCCAGATCCCGACACGCCCGTCACGCACGTCAGCAGTCCGACGGGCAAATCGAGCGTCACGCGCTTGAGGTTGTTGCCGTGTGCCTCCACGATGCGCAGCCGCCGCTCGTCCGGCGCATTGCGCTTTTCCGGGTAGCCGATCGTGCGCTTGCCCGACAGATACTGACCGGTGATCGAATTCGGGTCCTTCTGCACCTGATTCGGCGTGCCCTGAGCGACGATCACGCCGCCGTGCTCGCCCGCGCCCGGCCCCATGTCGACGACGTAATCCGCCATGCGGATCATGTCCTCGTCGTGCTCGACGACGATCACCAAATTGCCGATATCGCGCAGATGCTTGAGCGTGTCGATCAGACGGTCGTTGTCGCGCTGGTGCAGGCCGATCGACGGTTCGTCGAGCACGTACATCACGCCGGTGAGTCCCGAGCCGATCTGCGATGCGAGCCGGATGCGCTGCGCCTCGCCGCCCGACAGCGTTTCGGCGCTGCGCTCGAGCGACAGGTAATCGAGCCCGACGTTATTCAGAAACGACAGCCGCGCGACGATCTCCTTCACGACCTTATCGGCGATTTCGGCTTTCGCGCCTTCGAGCCGCAGCGACTCGAAATAGCCGAGCGTGTCGCGTAGCGGCCAGCCGCTCACTTCATAGATTCCGCGAGCGTGCTCGCCGGTGCCCACTTTCACGAAACGCGCCTCGCGCCGCAAGCGCGTGCCTTCGCATGCCGGGCACGGCTGGTTGTTCTGATATTTCGCCAGTTCTTCGCGCACCGCGGCCGAATCCGTCTCGCGATAACGCCGCTCCAGATTCGGGATGATGCCTTCGAACGCATGCTCGCGAACCGACGCGCGCCCGCGCTCGTTGATGTACGAAAACGGAATCGATTGCTTGCCCGAGCCGTAAAGCAGCGTCTTGCGCACCTTTTCGGGCAGCTCCTCGAACGGCGCTTCGGTATCGAACTCGTAGAAGGCCGCGAGGCTTTGCAGCATCTGGAAATAGAACTGGTTGCGCCGGTCCCAGCCTTTCACCGCCCCCGCCGCCAAGGACAGCGACGGATGCGCCACCACCCGCTTCGGGTCGAAAAACGTGATCTGTCCGAGGCCGTCGCACTCCGGGCACGCGCCCATCGGATTGTTGAAGGAGAAGAGGCGCGGTTCGAGTTCGGGCAGCGAATACGAGCAGATCGGGCACGCAAACTTGGAGCTGAAGAGCTTCTCGTGGTCCGTATCCATTTCGAGTGCGATCGCGCGGCCGTCGGCGAGACGCAGCGCCGTTTCGAACGATTCCGCCAGACGCTGCTTCATGTCCGGGCGCACTTTCAGCCGGTCGATGACCACGTCGATCGTGTGCTTGTCGTTCTTTTTGAGCTTCGGCAGCGTATCGACTTCATAGATTTTTGCGACGCCTTCGTTCGCCGTGCCGCCGCCCGAACGGATGCGAAAGCGGATAAAGCCCTGCGCCTGCATTTCCTCGAACAGCTCGGCGTGCTCGCCCTTGCGGTCCGCGACCACGGGCGCGAGGATCATCAGCTTCGTTTCTTCGGGCAACGCGAGTGCGGCGTCGACCATTTGCGAGACGCTTTGCGCTTCGAGCGGAATCAGATGATCCGGGCAATAGGGCGTGCCGACGCGCGCAAACAGCAGACGCAGATAATCGTGGATTTCCGTGACGGTGCCGACCGTCGAACGCGGATTATGCGACGTGGCCTTCTGCTCGATCGAGATCGCTGGCGACAAACCTTCGATCAGATCGACGTCCGGCTTCTCCATCAACTGCAGGAACTGGCGCGCATACGCGGAGAGACTTTCGACGTAGCGGCGCTGGCCTTCGGCATAGAGCGTATCGAACGCGAGCGACGACTTGCCCGACCCGGACAACCCCGTAATCACGATCAGCTTGTGACGCGGCAAGTCGAGACTGACGTTCTTCAAATTGTGGGTGCGAGCCCCACGAATGCGAATTTCTTCCACGAGTTTGTTCCAGCTGCGAGCGGGAAAGGAGAAGGGCCAAACCTGCTACTATAACGACTTTTGCAGGGCGCGGCGCCCGTGCGCGGGCGCCGGAGACAGGCGCCACCAAGCCGGCGCGCCATGAGCCGTCCGTCCCATGTGGTGCCGTTTCGGGCAAGAACAAGGCGGCCGCGCCTGGCGTCCAGCCGGCCGGGCTAGACGCGACACTCATCCATTTCCCCGTTTCTGATGTCCAATCCGTCTGCCACGTCCACACGTCTGAGCGCGCCGGAACTGCGCGCGACCGTGTCGCTCGCTGCCATCTTCGCGCTGCGCATGCTCGGTCTCTTCATGATCATGCCGGTGTTTTCCATCTACGCGAAAACGATTCCCGGCGGCGACAACGTACTGCTCGTCGGCATCGCGCTGGGCGCTTACGGCGTCACGCAGTCGATGCTTTATATCTTCTACGGCTGGATCTCGGACAAGTTCGGGCGCAAGCCGGTGATCGCGTTCGGCCTGCTGGTATTCGCGCTCGGCAGCTTCGTCGCGGCCATCGGGCACTCGATGACGTGGATCATCGCGGGGCGCGTGATTCAGGGGATGGGCGCGGTATCGTCGGCGGTGATCGCGTTCATCGCGGACCTGACGCACGAGGAAAATCGCACGAAGGCCATGGCGATGGTCGGCGGCAGCATCGGCGTGTCGTTCGCGGTGGCGATCGTCGGTGCGCCGATCGTTTTCCACTGGGTCGGCATGAGCGGGCTCTTCACGGTGATCGGCGTGCTGTCGATCGTGGCGATCGGCGTGGTGCTGTGGATCGTTCCCGATCCCCCGATGCATCCGGTGCACGTCAAGGCGCCTTTTGCCGAAGTGCTGCGCAATGTCGAGTTGCTGCGCCTCAACTTCGGCGTGCTCGTGCTGCACGCGACGCAGACCGCGCTCTTTCTCGTCGTGCCGCGCATTCTGGAGGCGGGCGGCCTGCCGGTCGCGTCGCACTGGAAAATCTATTTGCCGGTGATGGCGCTCGCTTTCGTGATGATGGTGCCGGCGATTATCGCCGCCGAAAAGCGCGGGAAGATGAAAGCCGTCATGCTGGGTGCGATCGGGCTTATCCTGTTCGGACAGTTGTTATTGGGCGCTGCTCCCCATACGCTATGGTCCGTGGCCGCGATTCTGTTCGTGTACTTCCTGGGGTTCAACGTGCTCGAGGCGTCGCAGCCGTCGCTGGTGTCGAAGCTCGCGCCGGGCACGCGCAAAGGAGCGGCGGCCGGCGTCTACAACACGACGCAGTCTATCGGCCTTGCGCTCGGCGGAGTCATCGGCGGCTGGCTGCTGAAGGTGGACGGGGCGAGCGCGGTTTTCTTCGCGTGTTCGGCGCTGGTGCTGGCATGGCTTGTCGTGGCGGCGTGGATGAAGCCGCCGCCCCGTAAGGCCGGGCGTGCGGCTTGAAGAGAGTTTAATTAATCGAATTTAGTCAGCGCGGCGCGTTTCGAGCATTCGCCGATATTGATCGGCTCGAAAGGCGTCGTATCGCTGATGGTAGGCAAGGAATCAACCGGAGAAATTCATGGCATCTGTCAACAAGGTCATTCTCGTAGGCAATCTGGGCGCCGACCCGGAAACGCGCTACCTCCCGAGCGGCGACGCCGTGGCAAACATTCGTCTTGCAACGACCGACCGCTATAAGGACAAGGCGTCCGGCGAGATGAAGGAACTCACGGAGTGGCACCGGGTAGCGTTTTTCGGGCGGCTGGCGGAAATCGTCAACGAGTATCTGAAGAAGGGCTCGTCGGTTTATATCGAAGGGCGCATTCGCACGCGTAAATGGACGGACCAATCGGGACAGGAGCGTTACTCGACCGAAATCGTCGCTGAACAGATGCAGATGCTCGGCGGGCGCGGTGGCGGTGCGGGCGGCGGCGACGATGGCGGCTATAGCCGCAGCGCGCCGATGGAACGTTCGGGCGGCGGCGGACGTGCCGCATCCGGCTCCGGCGGCCGCGCGAGCAGTTCGGGTGGCGGCGCGAGCCGTCCTGCCGCACCGGCGGGTGGCGGCTTCGACGATATGGACGACGATATCCCGTTCTAAATCGGACAAACGTTCGAACTGGATAAATGGGTCTCCGGCTTATGGCTGGAGGCCCATTTTTTTATTGCAATGCGCTTCGAATATTCGGACGACGCACGCCGCAGAAAGGATTGGCAGGCGTAAATAGCTGCCGCGAGACAGGTTAATATATTAAGTCTATCAGAATTGTCCTATAGCTCGCACGTTATTAGCGCCTTATTTTCGAGAGAATATGCCGGTGCTGCGGGAGTGAATTACCTGTCTAAAGTCATCAATAATGGTGATGGCAATTCGCGAGTGACTAATTAGATATAAAATCCGATCGTGTCACCTGGTGTATGAACAATGCCGATGCAAGCGGTGGATTAATACGCCTTCCGCTGCATCGATGCCACGAGATAATCGAGAAAATAACGATATCACCGGGGGACTTTTGAAGCTTCGTGTAGTGTTGGCCGACGACCATCCCTTCGTACTGCTCGGGATGAAGGCGCTTTTAGACGCCGATGATGGACTGGAGGTCGTCGGCGAAGCGACGAATGCGAGCAGCTTGCTTGTTCTGCTCGCGAAGACGCCTTGCGACGTACTCGTCACTGACTTCGCCATGCCTGAGCCAGGGCTCAACGCAAACGACGGCCTCCGTCTGATTCGCAAGGTAAGGCACGATTGGCCGGATATAACCATTGTCGTGCTGACGAGTGTCAGCAATGTCGCGATACTTCGGTCTATTCTTAACGCGGGCGCTATTGGCCTGGTGAATAAGGCCGAGCCCATCGAGCTTGTTCCTGCTGCAGTGCGCCATACCAGAATCGGGCGTCGTTATGTGAGCGCCTCTTTCGTGGCGGCGCTGGCCGAGGCGAGCAGTGAAATTGATTTCTCGCCTGAGCCGCCGCGACTATCTCCGAGGGAGATGGAAGTCGTAAGACTCTTCGCAAAGGGCCGATCCATCACCGAGATCGCGAACGAGCTCGATCGCGATGTACGGACGATCAGTCGTCAGAAGCGCGACGCGATGAATAAGCTGGGTGTAAGAAATGACCCGGGTTTGTTCGCATTTGTAAGAGCGCAGGGACTAGGCTGAGTTTACCGGCGCGTCATTTTGATTTCGGATGCATCTTATGTCTTTTGACGTTTGAATATCCGATGCTTATATTTCGGGAATCTAAACCAAATATGAGTTTGCACAACGCGTTGGGGTATGAGGCGATGGAATTCGGGAATGGAAGCGAAGTCTTCTCGCACGACAAAATTATCAGGCTTGCGATCGCGGACGACCACCCGCTTGTCGTACTCGCGATTGAAAGGCTCGCTGGGAACTTTCCTAACGTCGAGGTCGTTAGCCGGAGCGCTAGTTCAACGGAGCTCGAAGAATCGCTTGCCAAAAATGAATGCGACGTCGCAATCGTCGACTTCTACATGCCGGGCGGCCAGCATGGCGACGGCATTGAATTGATTCAGCACATCACGGCTTGCTATCCGGACGTCCGCATCGTGGTGTTGTCGCGCACCGATAACGCCGCGCTCGTTAAACAGGCCCTTGAAGCAGGCGCGCATGCGTTCCTCAGCAAAGAGGATCGGCTGGACCTGCTGTACGTCGCCATCGTCTCGGCTATCGCGAATGAAACATACCTCGGTCCGGCCATTCGCCGGACGCTGGCTGTCGCCAATGTTGAAAGTCGTGCGCGTTTCATTCGTCAACGGTTGACGGGCCGTGAACTCGAAGTTATCGAACGATATGCACGCGGCGCCAATGTCACGGAAATCGCGAAAGACCTGGCTCGTAGCGTAAAGACCATCAGCGCACAGAAATGCGCGGCCATGCGAAAACTCGACCTGTCAACGGACGCGGATTTGTATCGCTTTATCGCAGACAGTGATCTTATCTAAAGCAGGCACAGACAGCACGTCGCAGTGAAGACCGCTTTGTGGAGACGCCGCGGTCAATCGGGGGCTTTGACTTCCTCGGTCACGAACATATCAATAACAAAATGACAATAAAAGCATCACTGAAGGCCATCGTTGCGGACGATCATCCCGCAGTAGTGAAAGGAATAAGGACGTTTCTCGAAAGGGACGGCGAAATCGAGGTCGTCGCGACTGCGGAAAACACACTCCAGCTCGCCGAAGCGCTCGACTCTTGTTCTTGCGATTACGTTTTCGCGGATATCGGCATGAACGGGCTGGACGGCGAAAGCAGTTCTATTGCATTTCTCCGGCGTTTGTCGTGGCAGGAGAGGCGTCCCAAAGTCATCGTCGTCACGATGATCTCCCATAGCCGCATGCTGGCGGGACTGCTTCAGCTGGGAATCGATGGAATCATCGATAAACGCGATCCGCTCCAATGCCTCAATGAAGCCATCGCCATCACTCGAAACGGCGGCCGCTTTCTTTCGCCTTCTGCCGCGGAATCAGTCAGCCGTCTTCCGAACAGCGTTCCGGCGCGCGCAGGCGTTCTTAGCAGGCGCGAATGGGAAGTCTTCCGGCTTTACGCGAGCGGCCTTCTGATTCACGACATCGCCAAGCGCTTTGGCAGAAGCAGCAAGACGATCGCCACGCAGAGGCGCAGCGGGATGCGCAAGCTCGGCCTCGAAACGGAGACCGAGCTCATCGAATATCTGCGGCAGGTCGGCCTCGTCTAGACGCGCTGACGACCGCGTTTTTTCAGAGCGACTTAAGGCGTATTTGAGAGGTGTCTGATTTTCCTCCGATGCGTGGGCGCTCAGACTCACACGATGTCCGTCGAGAGATTCTCGATGGCTCGCCATGACCGCGCATGCCGCAGCCGCAGCCGAACGTCGCCGGCGCGGCTGCACGCCGCCCGGCCTCGCCGCAGAGGCACGCGTCTTCCTGAGAGAGTCAAATTGAAATCGTCGTTCACGCGTCATTCGTTCCTGCTGCTCGCCCTTTTGTCCCCGGCGTGCATGGCGGCGAGCCCGGATCTTCCGGCACCGGTTTGCGGATGGGACATCAGCGCGCTTCGCCTGCTGCCCGCGCTCATCGGCGTGGTCGCCGTGTTCGGCGTGACGCTGCGCGCGTTCGTCCTTCTGCAGCGCGAGATGAACCGGCGCATCGTCATCGAGCAGCAACTCGCGACTCAACTCAGCTTCCAGCAGACGATGATGGAAGTCGTGCCATACCCGCTCGTCGCCAAGGACATGAGCAATCGCTACATCGCCGTCAACCGCGCGTTCGAAGAGGCGCTGGGCGTGCGGCGCGAGGACATCATCGGCCGGACGAGCGTGGAGGCCGGCGCGTGGGGCGACGCCAACAGCCGGCTGCTCAACGATATCTGCCGCTCGACGCTCGATACGGGCGAACGGCACGAGATCGAGGCCGAGTTCATCGATAATCGCGGCCGCTCGCGATTTGGCCTTTTCTGGACCGGGGCGTTCACCGCGTCCAATGGCGACCGCGCGGGCATCGTCGGCACGATGATCGACATCACCGATATCCGCGATGCCGAACTGCGCGCGCGCCGCACCGAACAACGGTTGCACGATGTCACGCGGTCCTTGCCGGCCGTCGTCTTTCAGTTACGCCGCTCGAGCAACGGACGATACAGCTTGCCCTATCTCAATGGCGATACCCGCCAGTTGCTCGGGATTGACGTGACGGCGCTCGCCGACGGTCCGGTCAGCGTGCTGAATCACGTGCATGTCGAAGATAGCGCGCGCCTGCTTGCGGAGATCGAAACGTCGTCGCACACGCTGCAACCCTTGCACACTGAATTCCGCGTCAACGTGAAAGGCGGCACGCGGTGGATTCGTGCCGACCTGGTCGCGCGTCGGGAAGACGACGCCGGCGCGGTCGTCTGGAGCGGCTACTGGGCCGATGCGACCGTGGAACATGCGCGTGCCGAAGAACTTGCGCGCGCAAGGGACGCGGCGGAAGCGGCGTCGCGCGCCAAGGATGACTTCTTGGCCATGATGAGTCACGAAATCCGCACGCCGATGAATGGCGTGCTCGGCCTCGTCGAAGTATTCGAGAACACGCCCCTGAATCCGGACCAGTCGCAGATGCTTGGCATGATTCAGGATTCGGCGAGCGCGCTGCTGCAAATCCTCGACGATCTGCTCGACTACACGAAGATCGAGGCGGGGCGGCTCACGATCGAATCGACGCCGATCGACCTGCGCGAACTGGTGGACAATGCTGTCGGGCTGCTCGCGGGGCGCGCGCACGAGAAGGGCTTGCGTGTGCGTGTCGATGTCGCTCCCGAAGTGGCGGCGAGCCTTCGCAGCGACAGCGTGCGCCTGCGTCAGATTCTCTTCAATCTGCTGAGCAACGCCATCAAGTTCACCATCAGGGGCGAGGTGACACTCGAGGTTCGCGCGGTCGAACGCCGCGCGTCTGAACAAGTCATCGAACTGTGTGTGACCGATACCGGCATCGGCATCGATCCCGCAGCGCAGGACAAGCTCTTCGAGCCCTTCGTGCAGGCGGAGACGTCGACAACCCGGCGCTTCGGCGGCACCGGGCTCGGACTCACGATCTGCAACAGGCTCGTCGCGTTGATGGGCGGCACGCTGAGGCTGCAGAGCGCACTCGGCGTCGGCACGTCGATGACGGTGCGTCTCACGATGCCCGTCGAAACGCAGCAGTATCAGATGGAGGGGCTGCGCGGCAGGCACGGCATCGTTGCGGTCGACGACGACTTCGTCGCAATCGCGCTGCTCAACTTCGGCCACGCGCTCGGCCTGAACCTCGAGCGGATCGAGCCCGACCATCCGCGCCTGCATTCGCTCGATACATTCGACGGCGTCGATCTCGTCTTCTTCAGCGACACGCGCAATGTTCGCCTGCCGCTCGGTTTGCGAGCGATCCACGTCACGGAGAAGCCGAAGCTAACCGGCTATCGGATTCTCGAAGACGGCATTCGCGTGAGCGTGAATCCGCTTTCATGGCGGGGACTCGGGGCGGCGTGCGTCGCCGCGCTGACGGGCATGCCGCAAGTCGCCGTCAACGCGACGCTCGGCCAGGACGCGAAGCTGGAAGCGCCCCGCCGCGAGCAGGCGCTGCGCAGCGGCCGGCTGGTGCTGGTGGCGGAAGATCATCCGGTGAATCAGGAGTTGATCCGGCATCAGCTCTCCTTGCTCGGCTTCGCGTGCGATGTCGTGCACGATGGCGCCGAGGCGCTCGCGGCGCTCGAAACGACGCGCTACGGCTTTCTGATTACTGATTGCCACATGCCGAACATGACCGGCTACGAACTCGCGCGCCGCGTACGGGCGAAGGAGAAAGGCACGTCGCGTCGCTTGCCGATTCTCGCCATCACCGCGAGCACGTGTTCGAGCGAGCAGACGCGGTGCCGCGAAGCCGGCATGGACGACTGCCTCATCAAGCCCACGCGCCTCGCCACGCTGCGCGAGCATCTGAATCGCTGGAAGACGCCGGAGCGCCGGCAGCACAGGCACCGCGCGCAAGCACAGAACGCGTTGTCACAAGGGAGCGACGCCACCGATGCGCTCGATATCAGCGGCATGGCGCAACTGTGGGGCAGTGAAACGACCGTCAAGGCGCTGCTCGATGCGTTCGTTTCGTCTTTCCGCGATGACCTGTCCGCGCTCGAAGAACTGCTCGAGCACGGCACGGTCGACCACTTGCGCGACTGGCATCATCGCGTGTTCGGAGCGGCGAGCGTGCTGCAGTATCGGCCATTGCTGGATGCACTCGAAGCATTCCGTCGCGATCTGCCGGAGAAGAGCCCCGATGTCAGGCGGCGCGAGGGCCGCGCATTGATCGCGCGATGCACGGAATTGCTGGAGCGCATCGAGGCGCAGTGCGCGGCCATCGCGTGACGCGGGAGAGCGCAACGCGAATCGCGTCGCGCACTTCGGCCCGCTGATTATTCCGGCTTGACGACGATGCCCGCTTCGGCGGGCGCGCGATCGCGAAAATACGCGAGCGCAAAATCCACGAAAGAGCGCGTCTTGGCCGAGACGTGCCGTCGGCCGGGATAGACGATGGACACTTGCTTGTCCGCATCATCGATCGAATAGCCCGGCAAGAGGCGCACCAGCGCACCGGCTTCGATGTCCTGCGCCACGTAGCTCTCCGGCAGCACGGCAATGCCCATTCCGGATACTGCGGCCTGGCGCAGCATCGGCGAACTGTTCACTGTATAGGCGGGATCGAGCAACACATCCTCGTGTTCTCCTGACGATCCGATGAACGTCCACGTGGAACTGTGAATGTCGGTCGATGGCGCGAGGAAGTCGTGCTTCGTCAGCATGGCGGGCCGCGTGGGCACGCCGCGCTTCGCCAGATATTCCGGCGATGCGACGAGCGCCGCCGCAACCTTGAACAACGGACGATTGATGAGTGTGCCGCTATTGACGAGATGCGGCACGACGATGCCGGCATCGAAACCTTCATCGACGAGGTCGACCGGGCGGTGCAGCAGCGTCAGCCGCAGCTTGACGCTCGGATAGCGATCGCGAAACGCGCGCAGCATCGGGGTTAGTTCCAGCAACGAGAACGATGCGGATGCGACGAGCTTGAGTGTTCCGGACGGATCGACGGAACTGTTCGCTACTGTTGCTTCAATTGTCTCGACCTGTTCGATCACCGCGCGGCAGCCGTCGGCATAGGCTCTTCCGGCCTCTGTGAGAGACACGCTGCGCGTCGTGCGGTTCAGCAGGCGCGTGTTCAGATGAGTTTCGAGCAGTGAGACGTAGCGGGTGACTACCGCGTTGGAGAGATCGAGCGCCGCGGCGGCGCGGCCGAAAGATCCGGTTTCGGCGACTTTGAGAAAGACGCGCATCGCTTGCAATTGATTCATGGCTCAGAAAAACTTCGAGCGATAGGCAGGTGCTCGTTTCCTTAGTCGGGCGAGCGGTGAGGAAGCGCCGCTCTCGCGTGCGCGATGGTATGCGGTCCTGCAGGACGGAGTAATCGGAGAAGTCTGACTATCACAGCGTGTGGCTATCAGACCACTGTCGCATGTCCGCAACTAAGGGTGAGAAAGACCGGTTGAGGCAACATTTCGGTACTTCGGTAAGTGCAAGACGTTTAAGCGTTAACTCATATTGAAATTCGATTTTTCGAATTGTTCGAAAAGATTTTTGTGTGCCTTTGGGGTGGTGGCGGCAAAAAGGGGAGCCATACACTTTGGGCTGCCGAATAACGGTGGATGGCATACAGCGGGACGTGATCCCGAACATGTCGAGACGCCGCGAGCAACCCTATCGAGTCATACGACTCTTTCAAAGGAATACACATGAAAAAGACTCTGATTGTAGCGGCCGTCGCCGCATCGTTCGCAACTGCCGCGAGCGCGCAGAGCAGCGTTACGCTGTATGGCTTGGTCGATGCCGGCTTCACGTATGTGAACAATGTCTACGCTGGGGACAACGCAGACCACTACAAGGACAGCCAGTGGAACATGCGTGGCGGCAACGTCAACATGAGCCGTTGGGGCCTGCGTGGCGCTGAGGATCTGGGCGGCGGCATGAAGGCGATCTTCACGCTGGAAAGCGGCTTCGACGTGGCTAACGGCGGCAGCCTGGGCGGTAGCGGCTTCGGTCGCCAAGCTTACGTTGGTCTGTCGACCAACGCAGGCACCGTCACGCTCGGCCATCAGACGGATTCCGTTACCGACTACCTCGGCCCGATCAGCGCAACGGGCTCGTGGGGCGGCACGTTCTTCGCACATCCGGGCAACCTGGACAATCTGAACGGCGATCTGTTCCGTGAGAACAACTCCATCAAGTTCCAAAGCGCGAACTACGCTGGCCTGACGTTCAGCGGCCTGTACGCATTCTCGAATGCAGCTGGCAGCTTCGCAGCTAACCGTGCGTACAGCCTCGGTGCTGGTTATGCGAATGCTGGCCTGAAGCTGGGCGCTGCATACATGCAAGCGAACCTGCACAACAACGGCGGCAACTACGGCAGCGCGATCACGGGCGTTACGGTTGACGTGCCTAACTTCGACCGTAGCGAAATCGCGTATGCTGGCATCGATCGCCAGCGCACCTTCGGTGCAGGCGGTAGCTACTCGATCGGCGCTGTTACTTTCGGCGCGCTGTGGACGCAAACCCGTCAGGATAGCTACTACTCCAACGTTGGTTCGAACATCATCAACAACTACGAAGTTAACGGTCGTTATGCTTTGACGCCGGCACTCTCGTTGGGCGCTGCTTACACGTTCACGAACGCCAAGATGACCGATCTGGGTACGGGCGATTCGACCCGCGTCCGCTTCCACCAGTTCGGCTTGCAGACGGATTACGCTCTGTCGAAGCGTACCGACATCTACGCTGAAGGCGTGATGCAGATCGCCAGCGGTCTGCCGGAAGGCGTGATGCCGAACGCCGGCATCAGCGGCGTTCCGACCTCCTCGAGCAACCGTCAGGTTCTCGTGACGACGGGTATCCGTCACCGCTTCTAGAGCGGGCTGAGCAGTACGCAGTTGTAGCTATGTAGCAAGGAAAGGGCGCCGCAAGGCGCCCTTTTTTCGTCCGTCGTCAATGGAGGAAGCCAAGGAAGCGTCAGATATCCGAATGCACTACCATGACGATGCAGCCGACGCCGCCTGAGCGTCTGCCAGCAACAAAACGGAGGACGAAAAATGCTCTCGACATGCAGACCACGTGTCCATCGCATCGCTGCCATCGTCCTGGCGCTCGCGGCATCGACCGTTGCTCGTGCCGACGTCGTCGCGCTCAAGGCGAATCTGCAACCTTCAAGCGAAGTCCCGCCACGCGTGAGCAAAGGCCACGGCCTGCTGGACGCCACATTCGACACGCAAACTCGCCAACTCACCTGGACCGCCACCTACGCCGAGTTATCCGGCCCGGTCAGCATGGCCCATTTCCACGGCCCAGCGCCGGTCGGCCAGAACGCCAAGGTGCAGGTGCCGGTCGACAAACGCGCGCTGTCCAGCCCAATGAAAGGGCAGGCCACGCTCACCGAGCAACAGGTGACCGACCTCATGGCCGGCCAGTGGTACTTCAACATTCACACACAGGAGAACCCGACCGGCGAGCTTCGCGGTCAGGTGATGCCGTCCAACTGAGATGAGTTGGCAAAGTGCGCTGGCGTGCTGGGCGGTGCGGCGTCGCATGCGTCCGGAGACGGCAAAGCCGATGCTCGACGTCGATCGCGCGCGGGCCTACACCTCGCGCCGCATCTGGTCGCCGGGCGTGCCCAAGAGTCACCATCTCGAGATCCGAAGCGACGGCGAATGGCTCCGCACAGCCGAGCCGCGCAGCACGATCCTCTATCTTCACGGCGGCGGCTATTATTTCTGCTCGCCGCGCAGCCACCGCGCGATCAGCTTCGGGCTTGCCGTGCGCGCGCATGCGGACGTCCTTTCGGTCGATTACCGCCTCGCGCCCGAACATCGCTTTCCGGCCGCAGTCGATGACGCCATCGCCGCGTACCGCGCGCTCGTCGGAGATGAGATCGCGCCGCGATCGATCGTCATCGCAGGCGATTCGGCCGGCGGCGGCCTTGCGCTCGCGACCGCACTTGCGCTCCGCGACGCCGGCGATGCCCTGCCGGCCGGCATCGTGCTCTTCTCGCCGTGGACGGACCTGACATGCAGCGGCGCATCGATGCAGGCGAACGAAGGCCGCGATCCCATGTTCCATGCGGCAGTGTTCCCGAAGGTCGCAGCGCAATATCTGGGCGAAGCCGACGCGAGACACCCGTACGCCTCGCCGTTGTTCGGCGCTTTCGAAGGCTTGCCGCCCCTCCTGATCCACGTCGCCGACACAGAACTCCTGCTCGACGACTCAACTCGCGCCGCGGATAAAGCGCGCAAAGCAGGCGTGCACGTCGACCTGCGAATCTGGCGCAATGTGCCGCACATCTTCCAGATCTGGGCGCCGTTCATGCCCGAGGCGCGCGAGGCGCTGTCGCAGGCCGCGCGGTTCATCGACGCCGTGACATCGGTGCCGGCAACTGCATCGGCGGGAATTCACCGTCCGCCCATCACCTCGATGGTCTGATACGCGCGCTCGACCGCCGCCGTCCCGTACTGCCGTTCCAGCCGCCGAACGGTGAAGTGTCCGTGCGCCATCTGCTGAAAGTGGTCGATGAAAACGGTGTTCACCATCGCGCCGAGCACCGCGCCGATTGCCGGCACGGACTTCGCGGCCACCTGCTCGCTCACCTGCACCGAGAAACGCGAAGCGATCGTCTGCAGGAATTTGAGCAGCGCCGTAGAACCGTGTCCGGCCAGCCCCTTCGCCGAAATTTCGCTCGTCGCACGCGACACCGACTGCGCCAGCGCCCCTCGCACGATGAAGTAGCCCAGGTCGGCGTTGTCGTCGTCCTTACGCGTGCCGCCCATGCCGAGCACCATCAAGCATTGCAGTTGCGTGTCGACACGATGCACGTCTTCGCCTTCGCTGCGGGCGATGTCGCAGATGGAGCGAAACATCAGCGTCGTCGTGACCGGCAGCTCGACCGGCAGCGCGAACAGCCCGAACGCGCCGCCTGCCGCGCCGGTTGTCGCGACGGCGAGCTTGTGCAGCAGATTGCTTGGCTTGTCGGGCGGCGGCGCGAGAAGCGATCCGGCCGACGAGCCCTTGCCGAGCGTGCGCAGCGCGATCTGGAGGCATTTCTTGAGCGCGACCTGCGTGGCTTCGTCGATTTTCTCCTGCGCCGCGTTGGGCAGGCGGCCCATCAGTTTTTCGATCGGCGCGCCGATGACGCTCGCGAGCTTCATCGTCAGCGACGGACTTTCGAGCGCTTCCTTCGCGCGGGAGAGGGCGGCGAAGTCCTCGGGAGTAAGTGGCGATGTGATGATCGGCGTCGGTTCCATGCGTGTTTCTGGTTTCGAAATGAGAAGTTGACCACGAAGCTTAGAGCGCAGCCCCGTGCTATGATTCATTTTCCGTTGACTAGTCAACAATTGCGCCTACAAAAAATGGCCGTTCATACAGCCGCGCATCATTCGAGCGGGCAGGTCTTGCCGTTCCGCGAATCGCTCATGGCGATGCTCGGCGTCTCGTTCGTCACGATGCTCGTTGCGCTCGACCAGACCGTGGTCGGCACGGCGCTGCCCACTATCGTCGCCGAACTGAGGGGCTTCGACCTTTATGCGTGGGTCGCCACTTCTTATCTTCTGACATCCGTCATCACCGTGCCGATTTTCGGGCGGCTCGGTGACTACTACGGCCGCAAGCCTTTCGTGATCGCGTCGATCGTGGTGTTCACGGTCGCGTCGGTGCTGTGCGGGCTCGCCAACAGCATGATGTTCCTCGTGCTCGCGCGCGGCTTGCAGGGCATCGGCGGGGGCATGCTTGTCGGCACTGCGTTCGCGTGCATCGCCGACCTGTTCCCGGATAACGTCGTGCGCCTGCGCTGGCAAGTGCTGATGAGTTCGGCTTTCGGCATCGCGAACGCGGTCGGCCCGTCGCTCGGCGGCTTTCTCACGCAATACACGGGCTGGCGGTCCGTCTTCTACGTCAACCTGCCGGTCGGCGTGTTATCGCTATTCTTCGTGTGGCGTTTTCTGCCGCATCTCCGGCACGTGGCGCACGAAGGAAAGATGCGCCTCGACTGGCCGGGCGCGGCGCTGATCGCCGTTGCGCTCGGCGCGCTGCAACTATTCGTCGAATTGCTGCCGAAGCATGGGCTCGGCGTCGAAACGCTGACCTTGCTCGCCGCAAGCGTGATCGCGGCGTACGCGCTCTGGAAATGGGAATTGCGTTGCAGCTACGCGATCCTGCCGATCGACATGTTTCGCAATCCGAGCCTCGCCGCGCTCTTCACGCTCGCGATCATGGGCGGCTTCACCATGTTCTCGCTGCTCTTTTACGCGCCGCTGTTGTTCCAGGGCGGATTCGGCATGTCGCCGAAGGACGCGGGCATGATGATCACGCCGCTCGTCGTGTTCATCACCATCGGCAGCATTCTCAATGGACGGATCGTCACGCGCCTGTCGAACGCGAATCCGATGCTCTATGTCGGCTTCAGCCTGCTCGTCGTATCGTGCCTCGGCGTGGTCGTCGCCACACATGCGATGCCGCGCGCGCTGCTCCTCGTCTTCATGCTGCTCGGCGGCCTAGGGCTCGGCTTCGTCATGCCGAACCTCACGGTGTTCGCGCAGCAGACGGCGGGACGCCAGCATCTCGGCATCGCGACGGCGCTGCTGCAATCGCTGCGCATGATCGGCGGGATGATCGGCACCGCGCTGACGGGCACGCTCGTGAGCCACCTGTATGCGAGCGGCGTCGAGCTCGCGCTGACGAAGGATCGCGCGACGCACTGGCTCGCCGATCTCTCCGATCCGCAGATTCTCATCAACCAGGAAGGCCAGCGGACCGTGCTCGCGCAGTTGACGGCAGCCGGCCACGACGGCGCGATGCTCCTCGAAGCCGCGCGCGAGGCGCTCGTCGCGGCCATCCACATCGGACTCGCGGTGGCGGCGGTGGTCGCGGTGCTCTCGGTGTGGCAATCGCGCCGCGTGCCGCCCGTGCGCTTGAAAGGCCCGCAGGAACCGGTCATTCTCGCCGAATGAAGATCGAGGAAGGCACGAGCATGAACGAACAGGATCGTATCGCCGTGGTGCAACAGTTCGGACGCACGTATCGCGCGTTCATGTCGGCGTTCGAGTCGGCAGTGGGACAGCCGATGCCGCGCTGGCGCATCCTCCTCGCGTTGCACGAACACGCGGGCGTGGTGTCGCAAAAAATGCTGGTGGAGCGTCTGCGCGTCGATCCCGGCGCGTTGACGCGGCAATTGAAAACGCTGGAAGCGCTCGGGTGGATCGTACGCAGCGTGGATGCCCGGGACAACCGCGTGTCGAACGTTGCGCTGACGGCGCAGGGCCGCGCGGCGACGGAGCAAGGTCTGCCGCGCCGCAACGCGTTTCTGCACGACACGATGGCCGCGATGCCCGACGACGCCATCGAAGCGCTGTCCAGCGCGCTTCACATGCTCGAAGCGCGCATTCAGGACGTGGCCGCATCGAACGCGTCGGCGGCCATCGACGACAAGGCCTAGAAGAACGTTTCGATGACCTCGGTCACGCGATACTTCGCGTCGACGACGAGCACCTGACGCCACTTGTCGAAGGTGAGGCACGGGTGCGAGATGTCGAACGCGATCATGTCGCCCACTTTCACGTCGTCGCGCGGCTTGATGCGCAGATACGCGTGCTGATCCATGAGGCCGAACACTTCCCAGCCTTCGTCCGCCGATACATCGCGCGGCGCGTCGTTGCCCGGACGATAGTGCTTCGCCGGCTCCGGCATGCCCGCATCGAACGCCGAATCGCGCTTGCCGAGACCGATGATCGCGCGATCCGGCTCCGGAATGGACTGCACATAGGCCCACAACTGAAGGGCTGGCTTAAGCCCCTGGCCCATCTTCCTGGCGATGGGATTGCGCGCGAAGATTTCGTTCTGCGCCTTCTTGTAGATGCCGACGTCGTGCGTCAGATAACAGCCCGGCCGCAGCACGACTTCGATCGCGTCGCTGTTCGCCTTGGCGAATTCATCGGCGACGACGTCGTACCATGCCGATCCCGCGCCGGACAGAATCGCCGGCTTGCGCGCGATCTTGCCTTCCGCGCTCAGCGTGCGCGTGACATCGACGGCGCTTTTCAGGAACTCGCGCACCTTCGATTCGTCCTGCAGCACGCCCTCGTACAGTTCGACGCCCGCGAGTTCGATGGTGTCCGGCCAGCGCGCGATCGCAGCGAGCACGGCTTCGCGCTGCGCATCGTCGCGCACGCCGGTGCGCCCGCCCGGCACGCCGAGTTCGACCAGCACGTTCAGCTTCTTGCGAACGTCGCTGAAAAACGCGCCGAGTTGATCGACGCCATCGGCTGAATCGACCAGACAGAAGAACTCGAAGTCCGGGTCGGTCAGCAACTCCGCGATCATGCCCATGTTGCGCTTGCCGACGAGCTGGTTCGCCATCAGCACGCGATGCACGCCCCCGCGATACGCCGCGCGCACCTGATGCGCCGTGGCGAGCGTGATGCCCCACGCGCCGGTGTCGAGCTGGCGGCGAAAGAGCTGCGGGGCCATCGTCGTCTTGCCGTGCGGCGCCAGTTTCACGCCGTATTCACCGACGAACGCCTGCATCCACTCGAGGTTGTGCTCGATGCGCTCCGCATAAAGCACGGCGGCGGGCAGACTCACTTCTTCTTCGAGCAGGTTCCATTGCAGACGCCCCGCGTCCTTCAACTGGATGCCCGTGCCCGGCACCATGCCGAGACCCTTGCCGAACGGGTCGATCGTCGCGTTCTGATAGTTTGTAACTTTCATGTGATGCTGCTCCATCGTGCGTTTGAATGCATTTCTGTCGATGCTTAATGACGCTGCGGTTGACGGCACTATGGTACCCAAAGTAGCATCGGCGATGGAAATGTTATTTAGTAACACGCACACAGCGTAAACCCGACCCGCACGATGAACGGCCACGCCGATCCGCTCAGTTTCGATATCGTCGCCCGCATCGCGGAGCGCGCGCCTGAATTGCGCAGCGCCGAACGCAAGGTCGCCGCGCTGATTCTCGACGATCTCACGGGCGCGTCGCGGGCGAGCATCGGTGCGCTCGCGGACAAGGCCGAGGTCAGCATCGCCACGGTGACGCGCTTCGCGAAGGCCGTCGGCTGCGAGGACGTGCGCGAACTGAAACTGCGGCTCGCGCAGGCGGCGGCGGTCGGCCAGCGCTTCCTGAAAGGCGACGCCGACGATGGCGACGCCGCGCCCGCTTCGCTTGCCGCGCGCATCTTCGACGAAGTGCAGGCGACGCTTGCGCAGAACCAGGGCGCGCTGCGTGCCGCGCCGATCGCCGAGGCCGCCGACGCGCTCGCGGCCGCGTCGATGGTCTACGTGTTCGGCATGGGCGGCGGCTCGACGGCGCTTGCCGACGAGATGCGCTTCCGGCTCGTGCGGCTCGGGCGCCCGGTGGCGTCGTATCAGGACGGACTGTTGCAGCGCATGGTGGCCGCGACGCTGTCGAAGGATCAGGTGGTCGTCGCGCTGTCCGTGACCGGGCAGACGCCCGAAATGCTGGAAAGCTGCCGGCTTGCGCGCGAGTACGGCGCGCGCGTGATTGCGCTGACCGCGCCGGCGTCGCCGCTGGGCGCGCTCGCGGACTGGCTGATTCCGGTCATCGCGATAGAAACGGATTTCATCTACAAGCCGTCGTCGTCCCGCTACGCGATGATGATGGCGCTGGATCTGCTCGTCACCGAACTGGCCGTCAAGCAGGCCGACCGCAGCCGCGAGCTGCTGCGCCGCATGAAGCACGCGCTCGACGCGCATCGCGGCGGCGGCGAGCGTCAACCTTTGGGAGATTGATCATGGCGACCATGGAGAAGCCCGATACGCTGATCGTCGGCGCGCGTGTGATCGACGGCACGGGCGCGCCCGCCGTCGAACGCGATGTCGCGGTGCGCGACGGACGCATCGTTGCGATGGCCGAGCCGGGCGGTCTGTCCGATTGGACCGCCGCCGACGTGTTCGACGCGCAAGGCAAGGTGCTCGCGCCCGGGTTCATCGACGTTCACACGCACGACGACACGCACGTCATCCGCTCGCCGCAGATGATGCCGAAGATCACGCAGGGCGTGACGACGGTGATCGTGGGCAATTGCGGGATCAGTGCGTCGCCGGTGACGCTGAAGGGCGACCCGCCCGACCCGATGAACCTGCTCGGCGATGCATCGGCGTTTCAGTATCCGACCTTCGCCGCTTACGTCGATGCGGTGAACGGCGCGCGTCCTTCGGTGAACGTCGGCGCGCTGATCGGCCATACGGCGCTGAGAAACAATCACATGGACCGGCTGGACCGCGCTGCAACCGCCGATGAAATCGCCGGCATGCGCGTGCAGCTCGAAGAAGCGCTCGATAACGGCGCGCTGGGGCTGTCGAGCGGGCTGGCGTATGGATCGGCCTTCAACGCGCCGCCCGAGGAAGTGCAGGCGCTGGCTGAGCCGCTCGGCCGTGCGGGCGCGCTCTATACGACGCACATGCGAACCGAGTTCGACGCGATCCTCGATGCGATGAACGAAGCGTACGGCGTCGGCCGTCATGCGAGCGTGCCGGTGGTGATTTCGCATCTGAAGTGCGCGGGGCCGTCGAACTGGGGACGCAGCGTGGAAGTGCTGAAGTCGCTGGAGACGGTGCGCGGCGGACAGCCGGTCGGCTGCGATTGTTACCCGTATGACCGCAGTTCATCGACGCTCGATCTCAAGCAGGTGACGGGCGATATCGACATCACGATTACGTGGTCCGAGCCGCATCCGGAGATGGCGGGAAAGCTGATCGGCGAAGTGGCGGCCGAGTGGAACGTGAGCCAGCAGGAAGCGGCGAAGCGCCTGCAACCGGCCGGCGCGGTGTATCACAACATGTCGGAGGACGACGTGAGGCGCATCCTGTCGCATCCCGCGACGATGATCGGCTCCGATGGCTTGCCGAACGATCCGCTGCCGCATCCGCGCTTGTGGGGCGCGTTTCCGCGCGTGCTCGGCCACTATGCGCGCGATACGGCGTTGATATCGCTCGAGGAGGCGGTGCGCAAGATGACGAGCTTGTCGGCGCGGCGCTACGGCTTGAGCGAGCGTGGCGAAGTGAAGGTGGGATATCACGCGGATCTGGTCGTGTTCGATCCCGAGCGCGTGCGCGATGCCGCGACGTTCGCGAAGCCGCAGCAGGCGGCCGACGGCATCGACGCGGTGTGGGTGAATGGCGTATTGACGTATCGCGAGCAGGCCGTGACGGGCGCGCGCGCGGGACGTTTCGTGGCGCGGGGTGCCGCATCGAAAGTGGATGCGGCCGGCGCGTTCTGAGAATTTATTGCGTGAGAAAAGGAGTGGAATGATGAAGCGTTATGGCGTGGAAGGCGGCAAGGGACAAGGCGGCGCGCATATGCCGTTCGCACGCGCGGTCGAAGCCGATGGCTGGCTCTTCGTGTCGGGACAGACGCCGATGCAGGATGGCGAGGTGATCAATGGCGGTATCGTCGAGCAATCGCACAAGGCGATTCAGAACGTCATCGCGATTCTGGAGGAGGCGGGGTACGGCACGGAGCATGTCGTGCGCTGCGGCGTGTGGCTGGATGATCCGCGCGATTTTGCTTCGTTCAACAAAGTGTTCAAGGAGTATTTTGGCGCGAATCCGCCGGCGCGGGCTTGTGTCGTGTCGTCGATGGTGATCGATTGCAAGGTCGAGGTGGATTGCGTGGCTTATAAGAAGGCGGAAGGCTGAGGGCAAATTATCAGGGCGGCTTTGTCCTCGGTGGGCAAGGCCGCGTTTCGCAGTCATTGGAGGAAGGCGGCTAACAAGTGTTCACTCAGCGCGATGCGATTGGATGAAAGCAGAAACGCGCCCGGGCGTCCCCGCTCTCACAGACCAATTACTGCCTCCCCAACCGCGCATTATCCGGCATCGGCAAATTGAAATTCGTCCGGAAAGGATTGATGTCCAGTCCTCCTCGCCTCGTATAGCGCGCATAAACCGCAAGCCTTTCCGGCTTACATTCCCGCATAATGTCCATGAAAATGCGCTCGACGCATTGCTCATGAAAGCCCGTGTGCTCGCGATAAGACACGATATACCGCAGCAATCCCGCGTGATCGATCTGTCCGCCGTAATAGCGAATCTGCACGCTGCCCCAATCCGGTTGTCCCGTCACCGGACAATTCGACTTCAGCAGGTTTGAAAACAGCGTCTCGTCGATCGGCGCTTCGTCGTGCGATGCCTTGAGCAACGACGCATCCGGCGCATAAACATCGCAGTCGAGATCGAGCCGGTCCAGCGACAAGCCATCGAACTCTTCCATCGAGAGCTTGCCGAAGTCCGCAGGCGCCGTGAGTTGCACCGAAACCGTCGCGCCGCACACTGCGGAGACATCGTGCTTGATGGCGGATCGCACGTCATCGATGGAATCGAATCGCGTCTGCGCAAACGAGCCCAGATACAGCTTGAACGACTTGGATTCCACGATATTCGGCGATTCCGCCGGCACGAAAAACGTTGCCACTGCAATCTGCGGCTTGCCATTCCGGTTCAGCCACGACAATTCATAAGCGTTCCAGATATCGGTGCCGAAGAACGGCAGCCGCGCCGGCACGCCGATGGCATCGCGCGCACGCTTGCGATCGATCGGAAAGAGCAGGGAAGAATCGTACTGTTCCGTATAGTTGACGGCCTTGCCGAGCGGAGATTGGTCGGGTGTCATGATGCGTTCGCTATGCCGCTGAGAACGTGTCCGGTCGCTGTCACGACGCGGGCCGATTCGCAGTGGCGGATTTGGTCGTCGAAGAAAAAGTCGGGTTCGAATTCGCGCAGGAATTCGCCCTTGTCGAGTCCGCCCAGGAACATCGCTTCGTCGATTTCGATGTCCCACGCCATCAGCGTCCGGATCGCGCGTTCATGCGCGGGAGCGGAGCGCGCCGTGACGAGCGCGGTGCGGATGTGCATCGACGACGCCTTCTCGTTGTCGTCGGCGATGCGTTGCAGCTTGTTCAGCGCAGCCAGCAGCGGCTTCAGCGGCCCGCCCGGCAGCGGCAAATCCTTCTTGTCGATCTCATGGCCGACGAACGCCGATAAGCCATCGGCCTGAAACACGCGCTCGGCTTCGTCGGAGAAGAGCACGGCGTCACCATCGAACGCAATGCGAATCTCGTCAGCATAACGGCTCGCGGCGCGCGGCGTTTCAGGCAGCACACGCGCCGCCGGAAAACCCGCGGCGAGCGCGTCGCGCACATCGTCGGGATTGGCAGACAGAAATAGCGACGCCCGCAGCGGTTTCAAGTACGCAAACGGCGAGCGGCCGCGCGTGAACACGCCGCGCTCGATCATGAGGCCATGCTCTCGGCACGAATGAAACGCCCGCAGCCCGCTGATCGGATCGCTGCGCGACAGGATCACCACTTCGACGCGCTGCTCGTGCGCGTTCAGCGCGAGCAGCTTGCGAATGAGGCCGAACGCAACACCCGGCTTCGCAGGGGTATCCAGCCGCGTGCGTTGCAGGGCCTCGTAGCGCGGGAGATCACCGGTTTCGTAGACGCGATTCTCTTCTTCGAAGTCGAAGAGCGCACGCGACGAAATCGCGACGACGAGCTTGTCTTCGAGCGTGAAAGCCATCGGCTTGCGCCTTTACGCGAGAAACAGCTTGTACACCGGATTCGCGCCCTCGTCCCACCACGGGTAGCCCAGCGTCGCGAGGAAGCGCTCGAACTCCGCGTTGTCCGACTGCGGCACTTGAATGCCCACGAGAATCGAACTGTAATCCGCGCCCTGATTCCGATAGTGGAACAGGCTGATGTTCCAGTCCGGCGCCATCGACGAAAGGAACTTCATCAGCGCGCCCGGCCGTTCCGGAAATTCGAAGCGCAGCAGCCGTTCGTCGTGCGCGAGCGGCGAATGACCGCCCACCATGTATCGAATGTGCTGCTTCGAAAGCTCGTCGTGCGACAGATCGACGGTCGCGAAGCCATGCTCGATGAACGCCGACATCATCTGCGCCGTTTCCACGCGCGACTTGATCTGCACGCCGACGAAGATATGCGCGGCTTGCGCATCCGCGATGCGGTAGTTGAACTCGGTCACGCTGCGGTCGCCGACGAGCTCGCAGAATCGCCTGAAGCTGCCGCGCTCCTCGGGAATCGTCACGGCGAACACGGCTTCGCGCGCCTCGCCGACCTCCGCGCGCTCGGCAACGAAACGCATGCGGTCGAAATTCATGTTCGCGCCCGAGGTCACGGCGATCAGCGTTTTTCCTTCGATGCCCTCGCGCTCCGCATACAGCTTCGCGCCCGCCACCGCCAGCGATCCGGCGGGCTCGAGCACGCTGCGCGTGTCCTGGAAGACGTCCTTGATCGCGGCGCAAAGCGCGTCCGTGTCGACGGTCAGTACTTCGTCCAGCAGTTCGCTGCACAGGCGGAACGTTTCCTCACCGACGAGCTTCACCGCGGTGCCGTCCGAGAACAGGCCGACTTCGGTCAGCGTCACGCGTTCGCCCGCCTTGATGGAGCGCGCCATCGCGCAGGAATCCTCGGTCTGCACGCCGATAACCCCGATTTCCGGGCGCACCGACTTCACATACGCCGCGACGCCCGCCGCCAGTCCGCCGCCGCCGATCGGCACGAAGATCGCGTGAATCGGGCCCTGATGCTGGCGCAGGATTTCCATCGCGACGGTGCCTTGGCCGGCGATCACGTCCGGATCGTCGAACGGATGCACGAAGGTCAGGCCGCGTTCTTCCTGCAACTCGACGGCGCGCGCGTAGGCATCGCTATACGATTCGCCCGCCAGCACCACTTCGACCGTCGGCCCGCCGTGCGCGCGAATCGCGTCGATCTTGACCTGCGGCGTGGTCGTGGGCACCGCGATGACCGCGCGGCAGCCCAGACGCGCCGCCGACAGCGCCACGCCCTGCGCGTGATTGCCCGCCGACGCCGTAATCACGCCGCGCGCGAGCACGTCGGCGGGGAGATTCGCCATCTTGTTATACGCGCCGCGAATCTTGAACGAGAACACCGGCTGGTTGTCCTCGCGCTTCAGATAGACGGAGTTGCGCAGCCGCGCGGACAGACTGCGGGCGGGCTCGAGCTCGCTTTCACGCGCGACATCGTAGACGCGCGCGGTCAGCACTTTCTTCAGGTAGTCGGGATGTTTCATGCGGGAAATCGTCAGGCAGGCCGAAGCTGCGGTTTCTCAGGGCGAAAGCATCAATGATAGCCGCAAAGGACCGCTTCTCCGGCTTCGGACGAGACCGACCGGCCGGGCGGTCGGCGAAAAGCGCGCAAATAGGCGGATTTGCGTCGAAAAGAGACGCGCGAAGGCGTCTTTCCGATGGTGGCGCCGGCAAACGGCCTTTTTCGCGATGGGTTAGAATTTCCTTTTACAAATCAGCAATCAGGATCGGCAGATGCACTGGCAGCTTCGGATCGATACTTCGGCGCGCGTCGCCCGCGAGCGTCATGCCGCGTCCGAGCGACACGCACGCCATACGCGATCGTGGCGCTGATCTTGGGCATATCGAAGGCGTCGTCGTGAGCGTAGCCGCCGCCGGCAGGCCGGCGCATTCGGCTACACCCCCGCCTTCGCAAGAAAAGTCTCATTCGAAAATCTGCGCCCCACGCGCATCGTCGGCGTCTTCGCTCAGCGAAACAGACGCCGATACACCGAACCGTCGAACATGAACGCACCTCAAGCCTTCGATCCGAACGGCGCCCATGCCGCCTTGGCGCTCGATATCGAGCCCCGCCTGCGTGAGATTCCGTATAACTACACGTCGTTCTCCGATCGCGAAATCGTCATGCGCCTGCTCGGCGACGAAGCCTGGGCCGCGCTCGACGAACTGCGCGCCGAACGCCGCACGGGCCGCTCGGCGCGCATGCTGTACGAAGTGCTCGGCGATATCTGGGCCGTGCGCCGCAATCCGTATCTGCAGGACGACCTGCTCGACAACCCGAAGCGCCGCGCGATGCTCGTCGAGGCGCTGAATCACCGGCTCGCGGAAATCGAAAAACGGCGCAGCGCGGACCTGTCCGAGCACAGCGCCGAAGCGGGCAGCCGCGAGCGCGCCGAGCGCGTGCAACTGCTGGTCGCGGCCGCGCGCCGCGCCGTCGATGACTTCGCCGCCGAATTCGACCGCATGGCGGACCTGCGCCGCCGCGCGTCGCGGGTGCTCGGGAAGGAAACGCAGAAGGACAACATCCGCTTCGATGGCCTGTCGCGCGTCTCGCACGTGACCGACGCGACCGACTGGCGGGTGGAATATCCGTTCGTCGTGCTCACGCCCGATGCCGAGGCTGAAATCGCCGGGCTCATCAAGGCGTGCTTCGAACTGGGCCTGACCGTGATTCCGCGCGGAGGCGGCACGGGTTATACGGGCGGCGCGATCCCGCTCACGCCGTTCTCGGCCGTCATCAATACGGAAAAGCTCGAACAGCTCGGGCCGGTCGAAATGACGGACTTGCCGGGCGTCGATCACAAAGTCGCGACGATTTTCTCGGGCGCGGGCGTCGTCACGCGGCGCGTCACGGAAGCGGCGGAGCAGGCGGGCTTCGTGTTCGCCGTCGATCCGACCTCGCTCGATGCATCGTGCGTCGGCGGCAATGTCGCGATGAACGCCGGAGGCAAGAAGGCGGTGCTGTGGGGCACGGCGCTCGACAACCTCGCGTGGTGGCGCATGGTCGATCCCGAAGGCAACTGGCTCGAAGTCACGCGGCTCGGCCATAACCTCGGGAAGATTCACGATGTCGACGTAGCGCGCTTTCGTCTTGACTGGTTCGACGGCAATCGCGCGCCGGGCGAGAAGCTCATCCGCACGGAGAACCTCGACATCGCCGGGCGCACGTTCCGCAAGGAAGGGCTCGGCAAGGACGTGACCGACAAGTTCCTGTCCGGCCTGCCGGGCGTGCAGAAGGAAGGCTGCGACGGGCTCATCACGTCCGCGCGCTGGATTCTGCACAAGATGCCCGCGCATACGCGCACCGTCTGCCTCGAATTTTTCGGTCAGGCGCGCGACGCCATTCCGAGCATCGTCGAAATCAAGGACTATCTGTTCGAGACGTCGAAGCGGGGCGGGGCGATTCTCGCCGGTCTCGAGCACCTCGACGAGCGCTATCTGCGCGCGGTCGGCTACGCGACGAAGAGCAAGCGCAACGCGTTTCCCAAGATGGTGCTGATCGGCGATATCGTCGGCGACGATGCCGATGCCGTCGCGCACGCCACGTCGGAAGTCGTCCGCATGGCGAACGGCAAGAGCGGCGAAGGCTTCGTCGCGGTGAGCGCGGAAGCGCGCAAGCGGTTCTGGCTCGACCGCTCGCGCACGGCCGCCATCGCGAAGCACACGAACGCGTTCAAGATCAACGAAGACGTCGTGATCCCGCTCAATCGCATGGGCGAGTACACGGACGGCATCGAGCGCATCAACATCGAACTGTCGATCAAGAACAAGCTGCAATTGCTCGACGCGCTCGAAACCTTCTTCCGCAACGGCAAGCTGCCGCTCGGCAAGAGCGACGACGCCAACGAGATCCCGAGCGCCGAACTGCTCGAGGACCGCGTGCAGCAGGCGCTGGACCTGATGAAGCGCGTGCGCGACCGCTGGACCTTCGTCGGCGAAAAGCTCGACATGCCGTTGCGCGAGGCGCAGCATTATCTCGTCGGTCTCGGCTACGAAGCGCTCGCGGAGAAGTTCGCCGACCGCGTGGACGTGCAGCCGGACGCGAACGTGTTCCATCTCGCGCAGGACCGCACGCTGCGCATTTCGTGGAAGCAGGAGATTCGCGCGGAACTGCGCCAGATCTTCAACGGCGGCGAGTTCAAGCCGATCCTCGACGAGGCGCAGGCCATCCACAAGCAGGTGCTGCGCGGCCGCGTGTTCGTCGCGCTGCACATGCACGCGGGCGATGGCAACGTGCACACGAACATTCCCGTCAACTCGGACAACTACGAGATGCTGCAGGACGCGCATCACGCGGTCGCGCGCATCATGAAGCTCGCGCGTTCGCTCGATGGCGTGATTTCGGGCGAGCACGGCATCGGCATCACCAAGCTGGAGTTCCTGACCGACGACGAAATCGGCGAGTTCCGCGCGTACAAGAAGCGCGTCGATCCGCAGGGCCGCTTCAACGCCGGCAAGCTCCTCGAGGGCGCGGACCTGCGCAACGCGTACACGCCGTCGTTCGGGCTGATGGGCTACGAATCGATCATCATGCAGCAGTCGGATATCGGCGCGATCTCCGATTCCATCAAGGACTGCCTGCGCTGCGGCAAGTGCAAGCCGGTCTGCGCGACCCACGTGCCGCGCGCGAACCTTCTCTACAGCCCGCGCAACAAAATTCTCGCGACCTCGCTGCTGGTCGAAGCGTTTCTCTACGAAGAGCAGACGCGCCGCGGCGTATCGATCAAGCACTGGGACGAATTCAACGACGTCGCCGACCACTGCACGGTCTGCCACAAGTGCTCGACGCCGTGCCCGGTGAAGATCGACTTCGGCGACGTGTCGATGAACATGCGCAACCTGCTGCGCAAGATGGGCAAGAAGAAGTTCAACGCGGGCAACGCGGCCGGCATGTTCTTCCTGAACGCGACGAATCCGCAGACCATCAACCTCGCGCGCACCGCGATGATGGACGTCGGCTACAAGGCGCAGCGTCTCGGCAACGACATCGTCAAGAAGTTCGCGAAGAAGCAGACGGCCAAACCGCCCGCGACGGTCGGCAAGCCGCCGGTGATCACGCAGGTGATTCACTTCGTCAACAAGAAGATGCCGGGCAATCTGCCGAAGAAGACGGCGCGCGCGCTGCTGGATATCGAGGACAACAAGATCGTTCCGATCATCCGCAATCCGAAGACGACGACCGTGGATTCCGAAGCCGTGTTCTATTTCCCCGGCTGCGGCTCCGAGCGCCTGTTCTCGCAGGTCGGTCTCGCCACGCAAGCCATGCTGTGGGAAGCGGGCGTGCAAACCGTGCTGCCGCCGGGCTATCTGTGTTGCGGCTATCCGCAGCGCGGCGCGGGCCAGTACGACAAGGCCGAGAAGATCGTCACGGATAACCGCGTGCTGTTTCATCGCGTGGCCAATACGCTGAACTATCTCGACATCAAGACCGTGGTCGTGTCGTGCGGAACCTGCTACGACCAGCTCGCGGGCTATGAATTCGAGAAGATCTTCCCCGGCTGCCGGATCATCGACATTCACGAGTTCCTGCTCGAAAAGAACATCAAGCTCGAAGGCGTGAAGGGGACGCGTTACATGTATCACGACCCGTGTCACTCGCCGATCAAGACGATGGACCCGGTGAAGCTCGTGAACGACCTGATGGGCTCGGAAAACGACGGCTACAAGATTCAGAAGAACGATCGCTGCTGCGGCGAGTCGGGCACCTTCGCGGTCACGCGTCCGGACATTTCGACGCAAGTGCGCTTCCGCAAGGAAGAGGAAATTCGCAAGGGTGCGGCGAAACTGCGCGGCATTCCGCTCGTGGCTGAAGCCGGTTCGAACGCGATCAATCCGATGAACGCATCCGCGGGCACGGCCGGCGCGGCGCCCGGCTCGGTGCTGTCGGCGGGCGACGGCGCGCAGACCAGCGGCACGGACGTGAAGATCCTGACGAGCTGCCCGTCGTGCCTGCAAGGGCTGTCGCGCTACAACGAAGACGCCAACATCGAGGCGGATTACATCGTCGTGGAGATCGCGCGCAAGACGCTCGGCGAGAACTGGATGGAACAGTACGTCGAACGCGCGAACAATGGCGGTATCGAGCGCGTGCTGGTGTAATAGCGGAATCGATGTTTGATTTCGTTAGAGGGTCGCGATGGACTGTGTGTTTTGCCGTGAAGACGGCGGCGAAGTGCTGTGGGCGGACGACGCATTGCGCGTCGTCCTCGCCGATGAACCCGACTGGCCGGGCCTGTGCCGCGTCGTCTGGGGCGCGCACGTCGGCGAAATGTCCGATCTGCCGGACGCGGACCGTGCGCGCGTGATGACCGCCGTCAATGGCGTCGAACGCGCGATGCGCCGCGTGCTGGCGCCGGAGAAGATCAATCTGGCGAGCCTCGGCAATCAGGTGCCGCATGTGCACTGGCATGTCATTCCCCGCTTTTCCAACGATTCCCGTTTTCCGCTGCCCATCTGGGCGCCGCGTCAGCGCACGGTTTCCGAGGCGCAGCTATCCAAGCGCCGCGCGCAGGCGACGCTCTTGCGCGAAGCCATCCGCAACGAGCTGAATCAGGCGTTCGGCCACCATTAATTTCAAGAGATAAGGCTCATCATGAGCGGACTGACATCGACGACGCCGATTCCCACCGGCGTCGTTCTGCATTCAAAATCCCGCGTGCTCGAACTGCAATACGGCGACGGCGAGTCGTATCGCGTGCCGTTCGAACTCCTGCGCGTCTATTCGCCGTCCGCTGAAGTGCAGGGCCACGGGCCGGGGCAGGAGACCCTGCAGACGGGCAAGCGCGAGGTGAGCATCATCGGCGTGGAACCGGTCGGCCATTACGCGCTGCAGCTCAACTTTTCGGACGGCCACAACACCGGGATCTATTCGTGGGACATTCTTTACGATCTCGCGACGCGGCAGGATGCGCTTTGGCGCGACTATCTGGCGAAGCTCGAAGCCGCCGGTCTCGACCGCGACGCGCCGATGGCGGCGAAGGCGTCGGGCGGACACTGCCACTAAATAAACGATTCGCGGCATAACGCCGCATGGCCGGCGCGACGATTGCGCGGGTCGACAACGAACAACAGGCGAGGAACGAGCGCTATGAGCAAGACCCACTTCGGATACGAAACGGTCGACGAGCAGGACAAGGCGAGAAAGGTGGCGGGCGTGTTTCACTCCGTCGCGAGCAACTACGACCTGATGAACGACCTGATGTCCGGCGGGCTGCACCGCATCTGGAAGCACTTCACGATCGGGCAGGCCAGGGTGCGGGCGGGCTACAGGGTGCTGGACATCGCGGGCGGCACCGGCGATCTGGCGATGGCCTTCGCCAAACAGGCCGGCGAGACCGGGGAGGTCTGGCACACGGACATCAACGAGTCGATGCTGCGCGTCGGGCGCGACCGGCTCGTGGACAAAGGCGTGATCACGCCGACGCTTCTCTGCGATGCGGAGAAAATTCCTTTCCCTGACAATTATTTCAATGTAATTACAGTCGCCTTCGGTTTGCGCAACATGACGCACAAGGACCGGGCGCTTGCCGAGATGCACCGCGTGCTCAAGCCGGGCGGGCGCTTGCTGGTGCTGGAATTCTCCAAGGTTTGGGAACCGCTCAAGAAACCGTACGACCTGTTTAGTTTCAAGGTTTTGCCGTGGCTGGGCGAGAAAGTTGCGAAGGATGCCGACAGCTACCGGTATCTGGCGGAGTCGATTCGCATGCACCCGGACCAGGAAACTTTGAAAACAATGATGGAACAAGCGGGCCTGGATCGGGTCGAATATTACAATTTGTCAGGTGGCGTGGTAGCGTTACACGTCGGGACCAAATTTTAGTGTTCCACTCTCTAAAGGATTCGAAATGTCCGATTCGCGCACACCCCAAACCCGGGGCTTCCTGAGCGTCTTCTTCAGGAAGGCCGGAGTCCTGGCGCTGGCTGGCGTTATCGCGGCTGGCGCAATTTTCGCGGAAACGGCGGAAGCCAAGCGCATGGGCGGCGGCCGCAGCATGGGCCGGCAGTCGGCCACGGCAACGCAGCAGCATCAGGCGACGCCGCCGTCGCAATCCATGCAGCAGGGCCAGGCCGCGCAGGCTCAGCGCGCGCAACCCGCGCCCGCTGCTGCGGCGGCGCAGCCCGCGCGCAATCGCTGGCTCGGGCCCATCGCCGGTCTCGCCGCAGGTCTCGGCATCGCGGCGCTGCTGTCGCACTTCGGCCTCGGCGAAGCCTTCGCCGGCGCGATGGCGAACATGATCATGATCGCGTTGATCGTGCTTGCGGCCGTCATGCTGTTCCGCTTCATCATGAGAAAGCGCCAGGGCAACAACTCGACGCCGGCGTACGCGGGCGCGGGTTCCGCTTCGCCTTATGGCAACTTGACTGGCAACTCGGCCGCCCGCACCGGGCTGAATCAGGAGCCGGCGCGCACGTTTCAGCCGCAGTCGAGCGCTTTCGGCGGCAATGTGATCGATGC
The DNA here is from genome assembly GCF_031450805.1 of Caballeronia sp. LZ016. Lineage (NCBI taxonomy): Bacteria > Pseudomonadati > Pseudomonadota > Betaproteobacteria > Burkholderiales > Burkholderiaceae > Caballeronia > Caballeronia sp. LZ016. Next base: position 503,085 of record NZ_JARTVY010000001.1, on the reverse strand, counting down.
CCCCGCCACGGCCGTCGCGCAACCGGACGTCCCGGCGGGCTTCGATACCGAAGCGTTCGTCCGTAACGCGAAGGTGTACTTCGTGCGTCTGCAGGACGCGTGGGATCGCGGCAACGTCAACGACATCCGCGAATTCACGACGCCCGAAATGTTCGCCGAAGTGAAACTGGACGTCGATGCACGCGGTGCCACGCCGAATCGCACGGATGTCGTGCAGCTCAACGCGGACGTGCTCGGCGTCGAAGATCGCGCAAGCGAGTACCTCGCGAGCGTGCGCTTCCACGGCCTGATCCGGGAGTCGGAAGGGGCGGCGGCTGAACCGTTCGTCGAAGTCTGGAACCTGTCGAAGCAGAAAGCGGGCAACGAAGGCTGGCTGCTGGCCGGCATCCAGCAGGTCAGCTGATCGATCGCCGGCTGCCGCGCCCACACGGGCGGCGGCCGGTGCGTCAGCGAGAAACTGCCGTCATTGTTTCAAAAAGACTCACCCTAGGGCATGGCCGCGCGCCTGCGCGGCTATAAACCGTAGAATAGAACCCGCGCGAGCTGCCGCTTGCGCGGGTTTTTTCATCTCAGAGCCGATGACGAACGCATACGAATCATCCCGTCCCGCCACCACTCCCGCCTTGAGGTCCGCGTCCACTGCGTTCGCGGCCGTCGTCAATCATCTGCTGGTTCGCGAGCCGTGGGCGCGCGAACGCGTCAAGCCGTATGCCGGCAAGTGCGTGAGACTCGTGTGCGGGCCGGTATCGATTGCCCTCGTCGCGCAGGCCGACGGCCTTTTCGCCGCCATTAGCGAAGCCCAGGCGCCGCACTTCGACGTGACCATCGCCGTGCCGCTCGACGCGCTGCCCGCCTTCCTGCAAGGCGGGCAGGCGGCGGTGATGAAGCATGTGCGCATCGAAGGCGATGCCGAATTCGCGACGACGCTCGCGAAGCTGGCCGAACATTTGCGGTGGGACCCGGAGGAAGACCTGTCGCGCGTGATCGGCGATGCGCCCGCGCATCGTGTCGGCCGCATCGCGCGGACGGTGCAGGAACAGGCGCGGCGCACGGGCCGCAATGTGCTGGATTCGGTCGCCGAATATCTGCTCGACGAACGCCCGCAACTCGTGCGCAAGAACGCGCTCGATGCGTTCAACGCGGAACTGTCGCGTGCGCGGGATGCCCTGGCGCGCGTCGAGAAGCGTATCGAGAGGATGGAACAGACCGTCCAGCAACGATCCACGGCCCGCGGCGCCTCAGCGCGGACCGGCGGCGAGTCCGTGCGCGACTCGCACGAATAACGAGCTGAAGCGAACCCCGACCATGCGTTTTCTGCGTTTCCTCAAGATTTTTTTCACCATCGTCCGATTCGGCCTCGACGAGCTGGTGATGAGCGGCATCAACGATCGGCGCGTCCGCTATCTGATGCGCATCACCACGTTCGGCCGCCGCTTCGACATCGAGCGCGGCATCCGGCTGAGACTCGCGCTGGAAAGCCTCGGCCCGATCTTCGTGAAATTCGGTCAGGTGCTTTCGACGCGGCGCGATCTCTTGCCGGTCGATATCGCCAACGAACTCGCCAAGCTGCAGGATCGCGTGCCGCCGTTCGATTCGAACCTGGCGGTGTCGATCATCGAAAAGGCGCTCGGTGCGCCGATCGACCATCTTTTCGACGATTTCGAGCGCGTGCCGGTGGCGAGCGCGTCGATCGCGCAGGTGCACTTCGCGAAGATCAGGCACGGCGAGCACGCCGGCAAGCCCGTCGCGGTGAAGGTGCTGCGGCCGGGCATGCTGCCCGTCATCGATTCCGATCTGGCCTTGCTGCGCGATATCGCGATCTGGGCCGAACGTCTGTGGCCGGACGGCCGGCGACTGAAGCCGCGCGAAGTCGTCGCGGAGTTCGACAAATATCTGCATGACGAACTGGATCTGATGCGCGAAGCCGCGAACGGCAGCCAGTTGCGGCGCAACTTCGCGGGCCTCGACCTGCTGCTCGTGCCGGAGATGTACTGGGACCTGTCCGCGCCGACGGTGCTCGTGATGGAACGGATGGTCGGCGTGCCGATCAGCCAGGTGGAAACGCTGCGCGCTGCGGGCGTGGACATTCCGAAGCTGGCTCGCGAGGGCGTCGAGATTTTCTTCACGCAGGTGTTCCGCGACGGCTTCTTCCACGCGGACATGCATCCGGGCAATATTCAGGTCAGTCTCGATCCGGCCACCTTCGGGCGCTATATCGCGCTGGATTTCGGCATCGTCGGGGCGCTGTCGGACTTCGACAAGAACTACCTCGCGCAGAACTTTCTCGCGTTCTTCAAGCGCGACTATCACCGCGTCGCCACGCTGCACCTCGAGTCCGGCTGGGTGCCGCCGAGCACGCGCGTCGAGGAACTCGAAAGCGCGATTCGCGCGGTCTGCGAGCCGTACTTCGACCGGGCGTTGAAGGACATATCGCTCGGGCAGGTGCTGATGCGGCTCTTTTCGACGTCGCGACGCTTCAACGTCGAGATTCAGCCGCAACTCGTGCTGCTGCAGAAGACGATGCTCAACGTCGAAGGGCTCGGCCGTTCGCTCGATCCGGAACTCGATCTCTGGAAAACCGCGAAACCGTATCTGGAACGCTGGATGAATGCGCAGATCGGCTGGCGCGGCTGGTACGAGCGCCTGCAGATGGAAGCGCCGCAGTGGAGCAAGACGATCCCGCAATTGCCGCGGCTGATCCATCATCTGCTCGCCGAGCGCCATGACGTGCCGAGAAGCGGCAACGACGACACCATGCGCCTGCTTCTCGCGGAGCAGAAGCGCACGAATCGGCTGCTGATCACGCTGCTGGTTGTCGGCCTCGTGGCGATGGCGGGCGCGGGCCTGGTCATCGCACAGATGTGGATGGGTCATCCATGAGCGATCCGGCTTTCAACAACCGCAATCCGGACACGCCGGGCTTCTGGGACGAGCGGTTCGATCAGCGCTTCACGCCGTGGGATCAGGCGGGCGTGCCGGAGGCGTTCGCGTCGTTCGCGGCCGGGCTGCCTGACGCGGCGGCGACTCGAGTGCTGATTCCCGGCTGCGGCAGTGCGTACGAAGCATCGTTCCTGGCCGAACACGGCTGCACCGTGCGGGCGATCGACTTCTCGGCGAGCGCCGTCGCGGCGGCGCGCGAGCAGTTGGGCGCGCGGGCGGAGATCGTCGAGCAGGTCGATTTCTTTTCCTACCAGCCGCCGTTCGCGCCGGACTGGATATACGAACGCGCGTTTCTTTGCGCGCTGCCGAAGCATCGCTGGACGGACTATGCCGCGCGCATGGCCGCGCTGCTGCAACCCGGCGCACTGCTCGCCGGCTTCTTTTTCATCGGCGCGACACCGAAAGGGCCGCCGTTCGGGATCGAACGCGGCGAACTCGATGCGCTTCTCGTCCCGGATTTCGAACTGATCGACGATCGCGAAGTGAGCGGCTCGATTCCCGTCTTCGCCGGCCGCGAGCGCTGGCTGACCTGGCGGCGCGCTTGAAATCCTGCGATGCGATCCTCATATAGCGCGTAGCCAAAAATCCGGGCATAAGCCCGTTTGCGGCTATAATTCAAGGCTTTGCAAGCGTCGACAGATCATTGTAGGAAGAGTGCCATGCCGATTTACGCATACCGCTGCGCATCCTGCGGCCACGAAAAAGACGTGCTTCAGAAACTGAGCGATGCACCGCTCACGCAATGTCCTGCCTGCGGAAAGGACGCATTCTCCAAGCAAGTTACCGCGGCGGGTTTCCAGTTGAAGGGCTCCGGCTGGTACGTCACGGATTTCCGGGGCGGCAACAACGGCGGCTCGTCGAATGCGGCGACGGCGAAATCCGGCGAAACGGCTGCGGCCGGCGATAGCGCCAGCGCCGCGTCGTCGTCCTCGTCCGATGCGTCGGCGTCTGCAAGCTCCACGCCCGCCGCGAGCGCGCCGGCTTCGCCCGCATCGTCGGACGCCGCCTGACGCCCGGGCGTCTGCCGTGCGGCGCGGCTGATTTCGCGGCGGCCGCTGATCCGCACTGCCGCGCGGTCCGAGACCCCTACGAGCCGCATCGAACGCGAGAGCCGCGCTCCGCTCACGCCCGGCCCGCCCAACCGCTCGCAGCGACCATATCGACTAAAACGTGACGACGAAAAAGACTACGCTCAAAACCGTGTTCCTCACCGGCCTGCTCGTGCTGGTGCCGCTTGCCATCACCCTGTGGGTGCTCGGCCTCGTGATCGGAACAATGGACCAGACGCTGCTGCTGTTGCCGTCCGCGTGGCAGCCCGAGCGCGTCTTCGGTTTCCACCTGCCGGGCCTCGGCGCGTTGCTCACGCTGGCGTTCATCTTCATCGTCGGCCTGCTCACGCAGAATTTCATCGGGCAGAAGCTCGTGCTGTGGTGGGACGCGATCGTTCGTCATATTCCTGTCGTCGGCCCGCTTTATACCAGCGTCAAACAAGTGTCGGACACGCTGCTTTCGTCGAGCGGCAATGCATTTCGCAAGGCGCTGCTGATCGAGTATCCGCGCAAGGGTTCGTACACCATCGGCTTCCTGACCGGCATACCCGGCGGTGACGTGCTCAACCATCTGAAGGAAGATCACGTGAGCGTCTATGTGCCGACGACGCCCAACCCGACCTCCGGCTTCTTCCTGATGATGCCGAAGAGCGAAGTCGTCGAACTGGACATGACCGTCGACGCGGCACTCAAGTACATCGTCTCGATGGGCGTGGTGGCCCCCGCTCCGAGCACGCCGCTCGCGCAGGTTGCGCCTGCGCGCCGCCCCACCGAGCCGCCGATGTAATGCCGGCGCGCGCAGGGAATCGAGCCGACGAAGCGCCGTTCCGCACGCGAGCCGTTGATTAACGAACAACGAAACACACACACATCATGTCGATGAGATCTGAATACTGCGGTCTGGTGACCGAAGCCCTGCTGGGCCAAACCGTCTCGCTGTGCGGCTGGGTGCATCGCCGCCGCGATCACGGGGGCGTTATCTTCATCGACTTGCGCGATCGCGAAGGGCTCGTTCAGGTCGTCTGCGATCCGGATCGCGCCGAGATGTTCAGCGTCGCCGAAGGCGTGCGCAACGAATTCTGCGTGCAGGTGAAGGGCGTGGTGCGCAACCGGCCGGAAGGCACGGCCAACGCCAACCTGACGAGCGGCAAGATCGAAGTGCTGTGCCATGAGCTGACGGTGCTGAACGCATCGGTGACGCCGCCGTTCCAGCTCGATGACGACAATCTCTCCGAAACCACGCGCCTCACGCATCGCGTGCTCGACCTGCGTCGTCCGCAGATGCAGAAGAATCTCCGTCTGCGCTATCGCGTGGCAATGGAAGTGCGCAAGTATCTGGACGCGCAAGGCTTCATCGACATCGAAACGCCGATGCTCACCAAGAGCACGCCCGAAGGCGCGCGTGACTATCTCGTGCCGTCGCGCGTGAATGCCGGCCAGTTCTTCGCGCTGCCGCAATCGCCGCAATTGTTCAAGCAATTGCTGATGGTGGCGAACTTCGACCGCTATTACCAGATCACGAAGTGCTTCCGCGACGAAGACCTGCGCGCCGACCGTCAGCCGGAATTCACGCAGATCGACTGCGAAACCTCGTTCCTGAACGAGCAGGAGATTCGCGATCTGTTCGAAAACATGATCCGCCATGTCTTCAAGGAGACGATGGATGTCGCGCTGCCGGAGCAATTCCCGGTGATGCTCTATTCGGAAGCGATGCGCCGCTTCGGTTCCGACAAGCCCGACCTGCGCGTGAAGCTCGAATTCGCCGACCTGACCGACGCCGTGCGCGACGTCGACTTCAAAGTGTTCAGCATGCCGGCGAACTCGAAGGACGGCCGCGTTGCTGCGCTGCGCGTGCCGAAGGGCGGCGAGCTGTCACGCGGGGACATCGACGGGTACACGGAATTCGTGCGTATCTACGGCGCGAAGGGTCTCGCGTGGATCAAGGTCAACGACAAGACCAAGGGCCGTGACGGCCTGCAAAGCCCGATCGTCAAGAACCTGCATGACGCGGCGCTGGCGGCGATCATGGAGCGCACCGGCGCCGAGGACGGCGACATCATTTTCTTCGCCGCCGATCGCGCGAAGGTCGTGAACGACAGTCTGGGTGCGTTGCGCCTGAAGATCGGTCATTCGGAATTCGGCAAGGCGAACGGCCTGCTGGAAACCGGCTGGAAGCCGCTGTGGGTGATCGACTTCCCGATGTTTGAGTACGACGAGGAAGAGAACCGTTACGTGGCCGCGCACCACCCGTTCACCAGCCCGAAGGACGAGCACCTCGAATATCTCGAAACCGATCCGGCCCGTTGCCTCGCGAAGGCCTACGACATGGTGCTGAACGGCTGGGAAATCGGCGGCGGTTCGGTGCGTATCTTCCAGGAAGACGTGCAGAGCAAGGTGTTCCGCGCGCTGAAGATCGGCGCGGAAGAAGCGCGCCTCAAGTTCGGCTTCCTGCTCGACGCGCTGCAGTACGGCGCCCCGCCGCACGGCGGTATCGCGTTCGGTCTGGACCGCATCGTCACGCTGATGTCGGGCGCCGATTCGATCCGCGACACCATCGCCTTCCCGAAGACGCAACGCGCGCAGGACCTGCTGACGCAAGCGCCGAGCGAAGTCGACGAACGCCAGTTGCGCGAACTGCATATCCGTCTGCGTCAGCCGGAGCAGAAGGCGCAGTAAGGTCGCATTGTCGTCATGAAGAAGGCGCGGGACCGTTTTGGCCCGCGCCTTTTTCATATTTTGCGTTACAGTCTCCGGGCCAAAGACATAACGAAAGCGCGTTCCTCACGTCATGCAGAAGCCGCCCAAAATCCCCGAGTCCGTCCTGGTCGTCATCCATACGCCCGACCTCGATGTCCTCATCATCGAGCGAGCAGATCACAAAGGATTCTGGCAATCCGTGACAGGCTCGAAGGACACCTTCGACGAACCGCTCATCGAGACTGCCGTGCGCGAAGTACAGGAAGAGACGGGAATCATCGTCGGCAGTCCGCTCGTGCCGCAGGCCGCGCTGCTCGACTGGCATCACAGCATCCAGTACGAGATCTATCCGCAGTGGCGGCATCGCTATGCGGAAGGTGTCATGCACAACACCGAACACCAGTTCAGCTTGTGTGTACCGCACTGTCTGGAAGTGACACTCGCGCCGCGCGAACACACGTCGCACTTGTGGCTGCCGCTGCGCGAAGCGGCTGACCGCTGCTTCTCGTGGTCGAACCGCGAAGCGATTCTTCAACTGCCCGAGCGCCTCGCGGCGCATAGCCGATGATCGGTGTGCGGCCGCGGCGCAACTTCAAGCGGTTGCGCGAGGCGCTGTTTTCCGGACGGCGTCCGCCACGGCTTTGCTTCACCGTCGGCAACGAGGTGCGGATTTTTCAGGGCGGCGTGTCGTTCTTTCCGGCGCTGATCGAGCGGATCGACAATGCGAAGGAGTACGTGTCGCTCGAAACGTACATTTTCGCCAACGACGACATCGGCCGCGCCGTCTCCGATGCGCTCGTGCGCGCGGCGGCGCGCGGCGTGACGGTGCGCGTGATTACCGATGGCGTCGGCACCGAAGGCAATCTCCCGATGTTTGCGCAGTGGAAGGAAAGCGGCGTCGAGCATCGGATCTACAACCCGCATCTGCTGTTCGGGCCGCTCGGCTTTTCGCGGACGCATCGGAAGCTCGCGCTCGTCGACGGCACGTATGCGTTTTGCGGCGGCATCAATATCGTCGATGACTACGACCAGAACGGAACGCGGCTGGACGAGCCCCGCTGGGATTTCGCGATGGAAGCGCAGGGGCCCGTCGTCAAGGACGTGCGCGATGCCTTCGATGTGCAATGGGACCGTATCCGGCTCGGCGTCAAGCCGCGCGAGCCGCGCGCGGCGGGCTGCGATCCGGAGCCGCCGCAAAGCCGATGGAGTTCCCGGCGCGCCATGCGCGCACGTCAGCGCGCGCGCCTCGGCGAGATTCATGCGGTGGACCGTCCGTGCGTGGCGTTCGTCGCGCGGGACAATTTGCTGAACCGGCGCGCCATCGAGAAGGCGTACTTACGAGCCATCGCCCATGCCGAGCGCGAAGTGCTGCTCGCCAACCCCTATTTCATGCCCGGTCGCAAACTGCGGCGCGCGCTCGTCCAGGCGGCGCGACGCGGCGTGCGCGTTTCGCTCGTCATCGGGCGCAAGGAATTCGTCGCGCTCGACTACGCGACGCCTTTTCTCTACGGCAACTTGCTGAAGCACGGCGTGCGGATCGCCGAATACGAAAAGACCATGCTTCATGGCAAGGTCGCTGTCGTGGACGCCGACTGGGCAACGATCGGCTCCTCGAACCTCGACGCGCTCTCGCTCGTCCTGAACAACGAAGCGAACATGGTGCTCGTGAATCACCCGGAAATCGCCGGCTTGCACGACGCCATTCTTCAGGCTTTTGACGATGGCAGTCCCATCGACGAGAAGCACTATGCGTCGCGTCCTGTCACCGAGCGCGTTTTGAGCTGGCTCGCCTACAACAGCTATCGCGCGATGATGAAAGTCATCACCATCGGCCAATACGATTGAAGCCAAAAAAGCCTGACACGGGGCAGAATGGTTGACAGGTGTCAAACATGCTCCCACGAAATGGGAAGTCGGGCAGTCACTTACATGCAGTCCATGCATAAAAAGCGACAATCATCGAGTCGAGTTTGAGATTTATCTCATTGACTCCGACGAAGAGTTAGAAACGGCTTTCTAATAAATTGCTTGTATCACCGGCGTTCGGCCACAATAATAGAACGGCCGTTCGTTTTCAATCGGGTCACGAGAGGACGGTAGGGATCATGCGAAAAGGCGAACAGACGCGGGCCGCGATTCTCGACGCAGCGTTGGATCTGGCAAGCCGGGACGGGCTGGAGGGATTGACGATCGGCCTTCTGGCCGAGCGGATGCAGATGAGCAAAAGCGGCGTGTTTGCGCATTTCGGCTCACGCGAGGACTTGCAGGTGGAAGTGGTGCGCGAGTACCACCGCCGTTTCGAGGACGAAGTCTTCTTCCCGAGCTTGCGCGAGCCGCGCGGCTTGCCGCGATTGCGGGCCATGATGAGCCGCTGGATGGAGAAGCGCATCGACGAAGTGACGACGGGCTGCATCTACATCAGCGGGGCGGTCGAGTATGACGACCGAGCGGCGAGTGCGGTGCGCGAGCAGCTCGTGAGCAGCGTGACCACCTGGCGCGAGGCGCTGTTGCGGGCGATTCGCCAGGCGAAGGACGAAGGGCATCTGAAGCAGGAGACGGATCCGAAACTGATGCTTTTCGAGTTGTACAGCTTTACGCTCGGCCTGCATCACGACGCGCGTTTCCTGCACTTGCCGGAAGCCGTGCAACTGACGCGGGACGCGCTGGAGAAGACGTTCGTTTCGTATCAGACGTCGAACACATCCGCCGATGGCGGCGCACGGCAGGCAATCGAGCCGGGCGCGCTGGGCGGCGCGGGTGCGTCGGCGAATCTGACTTCGCATCAACATGGGAGCCGTTAGCGGCGTCGGCTGAATCGTGAAGGGTTCGGCGGCGCGCAACGACCAAGCTCGAGAAACTGGAGAGAGTCATGGGACAGTACGCCGCCCCCCTTCGCGACATGCAGTTCGTGCTGCATGAATTGCTGAACGTCGAAGCAGAACTGAAGCGCATGCCGAAGCATGCCGATCTCGATGCGGACACCATCAACCAGGTGCTCGAGGAAGCCGGCAAGTTCTGCTCCGAGGTTGTTTTTCCGCTCAACCAGACGGGCGACCGCGAAGGCTGCACGTATGAGGGCGATGGCGTCGTGAAGACGCCGTCGGGCTTCAGGGAGGCGTATCGCCAGTATGTCGAGGCGGGCTGGCCCGCGCTCGGCTGCGATCCCGAGTTCGGCGGGCAGGGGTTACCTGCGTTCGTCAATAATGCGCTGTACGAAATGCTGAACTCCGCGAATCAGGCCTGGACGATGTACCCAGGCCTGTCGCATGGCGCATACGAGTGTCTGCACGCGCACGGCACGCCGGAGCAGAAGTCGGTGTATCTGCCGAAGCTGGTCGAAGGCGTGTGGACGGGCACCATGTGCCTGACCGAGCCGCATTGCGGCACCGATCTCGGCATCCTGCGCACGAAGGCGGAGCCGAACGGCGACGGTTCCTATGCGCTCACCGGCACGAAGATCTTCATCTCGAGCGGCGAGCACGACATGGCGGAGAACATCGTGCATCTGGTGCTCGCGCGTCTGCCGGGCGCGCCGATGGGCACGAAGGGCATTTCGCTTTTCATCGTGCCGAAGTTCGTACCGGATGCGAGCGGCGCGATCGGCGAGCGCAACGGCATCAAGTGCGGGTCGATCGAGCACAAGATGGGCATCCACGGCAACGCGACCTGCGTGATGAACCTGGATGGCGCGAAGGGCTGGCTCGTCGGTGAATCGAACAAGGGCTTGAACGCCATGTTCGTGATGATGAACGCGGCGCGTCTGGGTGTCGGCATGCAGGGACTCGGGCTGACGGAAGTGGCGTATCAGAACTCGCTCGCGTATGCGAAGGAGCGTTTGCAGATGCGCTCGCTCACCGGTCCGAAAGCGCCGGACAAGCCGGCTGATCCGATCATCGTGCATCCGGATGTGCGTCGCATGCTGCTTACGCAGAAGGCGTATGCCGAGGCGGGCCGTGCGTTCGCGTATTGGGCGGCGCTCAATATCGACAAGGAACTGTCGCACGAGGATGAAGCGGCGCGCCGGGAAGCGGCTGATTTTGTCGCGCTGCTCACGCCCGTAATCAAGGCGTTTCTCACCGATAACGCGTTCGAAGGCACCAATCTCGCGATGCAGATTTACGGCGGTCACGGCTTCATTTCCGAATGGGGCATGGAGCAGTACGTCCGTGATGCGCGCATCAACATGATCTACGAAGGCACCAATTCCATTCAGGCGCTCGATCTGCTCGGCCGCAAGATTCTTGGCGACATGGGCGTGAAGATGAAGGCCTTCGGCAAGGTCGTGGCGGAGTTCATCGAGGAAGAGGGCGTGAAGCCCGAGATGCAGGAGTTCATCAATCCGCTTGCCGATATCGGCGAGAAGGTTCAGAAGCTCACCATGGAGATCGGCATGAAGGCCATGCAGAATCCTGATGAAGTGGGCGCAGCTGCCGTGCCGTACTTGCGGACGGTTGGGCATCTGGTGTTCTCCTATTTCTGGGCGCGCATGGCTAGGGTTGCGCTCGACAGGGCCGCTTCCGGCGATGCGTTCTATACGGCCAAGCTGGCCACCGCTCGGTTCTATTTCGCCAAGCTGCTGCCTGAGACTGCTTCTACTATTCGCGCTGCGCGATCGGGAGCCAAGTCTCTTATGGAATTCGATGAGGCCTGGTTTTGATTTATTTCGGTGAGCTTGTATTCGCGGCGGTCTATTAGTGCGCCCGGGGAGGCGGCTACTGCAAGCAAACGCAAGACAACGTAGCAAATCAACCGAACGCACCAAGCCCACCCGACCGCGCCGCAGAAGCAAAAAAACTCCCAACCTGGAGAGGTAAAACCAAGTGAGCACCTTGAACATCCGCAAAGTCGCCGTGCTCGGCGCCGGCGTGATGGGCGCGCAGATCGCTGCGCATCTGATCAACGCCCGCGTGCCCGTGCTGCTGTTCGACCTTCCAGCGAAGGAAGGCCCCAAAAACGGCATCGCGCTGAAGGCGATCGAGAATCTCAAAAAGCTCTCGCCAGCGCCGCTAGGCATGAAAGACGATGCCCAATACATCGAACCGGCCAACTACGACGACGACATCGAGAAACTAAGGGAATGCGATCTCGTTATCGAAGCCATCGCCGAGCGCATGGACTGGAAGCACGACCTCTACAAAAAGGTCGCCCCGCACATCGCGCCGCACGCAATCTTCGCGAGCAACACGTCCGGACTCTCCATCACCGAACTGTCGAACGGCTTCGATGAAGAACTCAAGGCGCGCTTCTGCGGCGTGCACTTCTTCAATCCGCCGCGCTACATGCATCTGGTCGAACTCATCCCGACCGCATCGACGAAGCCGGAAATCCTCGATCAACTCGAAACGTTCCTCACGAGCGCCATCGGCAAAGGCGTCGTGCGCGCCAAAGACACGCCGAACTTCATCGCGAACCGCGTCGGCGTCTTTTCGATCCTCGCCGTCATCGCCGAAGCAGAGAAGTTCGGGCTGCGCTTCGACGAAGTCGACGACCTTACCGGCGCACGCCTCGGCCGCGCGAAATCGGCCACTTTCCGCACCGCCGATGTCGTCGGCCTCGACACGATGGCGCACGTCATCAAGACGATGCAGGACAACCTCGCCGATGATCCGTTCTTCCCCGTCTACACGACGCCGCCCGTACTCGCCGAGCTGGTGAAGAACGGCGCGCTCGGCCAGAAATCCGGCGCAGGCTTCTATCGAAAGGAAGGCAAGGCCATCAAGGTCCTCGATCCGAAGACCGCGCAATACGTCGATGGCGGCGCGAAAGCCGACGAGATCATCGGCCGCATCCTGAAGCGCCCGCCCGCTGAACGCTTCAAGTTGCTGCGCGAAACGGACAACAAGCAGGCGCACTTCCTGTGGGCCATCTTCCGCGACGTGTTCCATTACATCGCGGTGCATCTCGAATCGATCGCCGATAACGCGCGCGACATCGACCTCGCCATCCGTTGGGGCTTCGGCTGGAATCAGGGGCCATTCGAAAGCTGGCAGGCGGCGGGCTGGCAACAGATCGCGAAGTGGGTGCAGGAAGACATCGACGCCGGCAAGGCGCTGTCCAGCGCGCCGCTGCCCGCATGGGTGCTCGACGGCCTCGTCGCAGAGAAAGGCGGCGTCCACACCGATGAAGGGTCCTGGTCGCCCGCCGCGCGCAAATTCGAGCCGCGCTCGACGCTGCCCGTCTACGGCAAGCAGGTGTTCCGCGCGCCGATCATCGGCGAAACGGGCGCCGATCCGAAGAGCTACGGCAAGACGCTCATCGAAACCGATAGCGTGCGCGCCTGGCTCGACGACGATCAGGGCGACGTCGTCATCGTCTCGTTCAAGACGAAGATGAACACCATCGGTCCCGGCGTCATCGACGGACTCACGCAAGCCATCGAGCTCGCGGAGAAGGCGTATCGCGGCGTGGTGATCTGGCAGCCGACGTCGCTCACGCTCGGCGCACCGGGCGGTCCGTTCTCGGCGGGCGCGAATCTCGAGGAAGCCATGCCCGCGTTCATGATGGGCGGGGCAAAAGGCATCGAACCGTTCGTGAAGAAGTTCCAGCAAGGCATGCTGCGCGTCAAGTACGCGAACGTGCCGGTCGTGTCGGCGGTATCGGGTATTGCGCTCGGCGGCGGCTGCGAATTGCTGCTGCATTCGGCGAAGCGCGTAGCGCATATCGAGAGCTACATCGGGCTCGTGGAAGTGGGCGTCGGTCTCGTGCCGGCGGGCGGCGGCCTGAAGGAAGCCGCGTTGCGCGCCGCCGAAGCCGCGAGCGCCGTCAACGCGACGAGCGATCTGCTCAAGTTCCTGCAGAAGCCGTTCGAGAACGCGGCGATGGCGAAAGTCTCCGGCTCCGCGCTCGAAGCACGCGCGATGGGCTATCTGAAGCCATCGGACACGATCGTGTTCAACGTGCACGAGCTGCTCGACATCGCAAAGAAAGAAGCACGCGCGCTGTCCGATGCGGGCTATCGCGCGCCGTTGCGCGTGAAGCAGGTGCCGGTCGCGGGCCGCTCGGCGATATCGACGATCAAGGCGTCGCTCGTCAACATGCGTGACGGACGCTTCATCAGCGCGCATGACTTTCTGATCGCGAGCCGCATCGCGGAAGCGGTGTGCGGCGGGGACGTCGAAGGCGGCAGCATGGTCGATGAAGAATGGCTGCTCGCGCTCGAGCGCCGCGCGTTCATCGAACTGCTCGGCACGCAGAAGACGCAGGAACGGATCATGGGCATGTTGCAGACCGGCAAGCCGGTGCGTAACTGAGCGGAGCTTTGAAGATGAGCAAACAATTGCAAGACGCATACATCGTCGCCGCGAGCCGCACGCCGATCGGCAAGGCGCCGCGCGGCGTGTTCAGGAACACGCGCCCGGACGAACTGCTCGTCCACGCGATCAAGTCGGCCGTCGCGCAAGTGCCGGGGCTCGATACGAACGTGATCGAAGACGCGATCGTCGGCTGCGCGATTCCGGAAGCCGAACAGGGGCTGAACGTCGCGCGCATGGGCGCACTGCTCGCCGGGCTGCCGAAGACGGTCGGCGGCGTGACGGTCAACCGCTTCTGCGCGTCCGGGTTGACCGCGCTCGCGATGGCGGCGGACCGCATTCGCGTGGGCGAAGCGGACGCGATGATCGCGGGCGGCTGCGAATCGATGAGCATGGTGCCGATGATGGGCAACAAGCCGTCGCTGTCGCCGCATATCTTCGATCGCAACGAGGACATCGGCATTGCGTACGGCATGGGGCTGACGGCCGAGCAGGTGGCCGAACGCTGGAAGGTGAGCCGCGAGGCGCAGGACGCGTTCGCGGTGGAGTCGCATCGCAAGGCATTGGCTGCGCAGCAATCGGGCGAATTCGCCGATGAGATCGCCGCCTACATGCTGAACGAGCGCTTCCCCGATCTCGAAAGCGGCGAAGTGCGCGTAAATGCGCGCGAGATTGTGTTCGACGAAGGCCCGCGCGCCGACACGACGCTCGAGGGTCTCGCCAGACTGCGGCCCGTGTTCGCGAACAAGGGCTCGGTGACGGCGGGCAACAGCTCGCAGACTTCGGATGGCGCGGGCGCGCTGATCGTCGTGTCCGAGAAGATCCTCAAGCAGTTCAACCTGACGCCGCTCGCGCGCTTCGTGAGCTTCGCGGTGCGTGGCGTGCCACCGGAAATCATGGGCATCGGGCCGAAGGAAGCCATTCCCGCTGCGCTCAAGGCGGCGGGCCTGACGCAGGACGATCTGGACTGGATCGAGCTGAACGAGGCGTTCGCGGCGCAATCGCTCGCGGTCATCAACGATCTGGGGCTCGATACGTCGAAGCTGAATCCGCTCGGCGGGGCGATCGCGCTGGGGCATCCGCTCGGCGCGACGGGCGCGATTCGCTCCGCGACGGTCGTTCACGGCCTGCGCCGCCGCAATCTGAAGTACGGCATGGTGACGATGTGCGTCGGCACCGGCATGGGCGCGGCGGGGATCATCGAACGCGTTTGATCATCGACCGTCCGCGGGCGCGACGCTCGCGGACGTCGGCATCGGGAGGAGACAGCGCAATGGATATCGTCATCGAACGCGCGCAAGGCGTGCTGAGCATCGTGCTCGATCGCCCCGACAAGAAGAACGCGATCACCGCGGCGATGTATCAGGAGATGGCGGACGGCCTTTATGAAGCCGAGAAAGACCCGGCCGTGCGCGCGGTGCTGCTGCGCGGCAACGGCGGTGCGTTCAGCGCGGGCAACGATCTCGAAGACTTTCTCAACGATCCGCCGAAGGACCAGGACGCGCCCGTATTCCAGTTTTTGCGGCGTCTTTCCGGCATGCCGAAGCCCGTTGTCGCGGCGGTATCGGGTGTCGCGGTAGGCATCGGCACGACGATGCTTCTGCATTGCGACATCGTCTATGCCGCGAAAAACGCGAAGTTCTCGCTGCCGTTCGTGCAGCTAGGGCTGTGTCCGGAGGCGGCGTCGAGTCTGCTGCTGCCGCGTATCGCGGGATATCAGCGCGCGGCGGAGAAGCTGCTGCTGGGCGAAGCGTTCAGCGTCGACGAAGCGGTGAGCATGGGCTTCGTCAACGGCGTGATGGATGCCGCCGAACTCGATGCCTACGCGTTCGAGCGTGCGCGACGGCTCGCGGCGCTGCCCGCGGGCTCGCTGCGCGCGACGAAGGCGCTGATGAAAGGCGCGCAGTCGGCGGAAGTGTCCGCGCGCATGGAGGAGGAAGCAGCGCACTTTTCGCGGATGCTCGTCGCGCCGGAAGCGCGAGAGGCGTTCGCGGCGTTCTTTGAGAAGAGGAAGGCGGATTTCACGAAGTTCCAGTGAGCGCGCTTATTCCACGTCGTATTCCACATAACTACTCTCACGCGCAAAACTCACGAGCCGCAGCCCCGCCTGCCTGGCGATGGAAATGGCGAGCGATGTCGGCGCGGAAATGGTGACGACCATCGGCACGCCGACGCGCGCCGACTTGCGCACGAGCTCGTAACTCGCGCGGCTCGAGAGGAACACGAAGCCCTGCGTCGTATCCACGCGCTGCAGCACGAGCTGGCCGATGAGCTTGTCGAGCGCGTTGTGCCGCCCTACGTCCTCGAACGTGAACTGTACGGCGCCGGTTTCATCGCACCATGCGGCGGCGTGCAGCCCGCCCGTCAGCTTCGTCAGACGTTGATGCACAGGCAACTCGCGCGCCGCGCGTTCGATCGCATCGGGGGCAAGCCGCGTCAGGAAGCCGGTGTCCGGCACCCGCTCTGGCTGAAGATCGAGCAAGTCGATACTTTCGATGCCGCACACGCCGCAACCGGTGCGGCCTGCGAGCGCGCGACGCTTGTCCTTCAGCGCAAGAAACGCCTGCTGGACGACTTGCAGATGCACCTCGGCATGCGGCAGCGCGTGGCCATCGTCGCGATAAAAGACTTCGATATCGTGGATGTCGCTTCCCCGCTCGACGATGCCCTCGGTCAGCGAAAAGCCCACCGCGAAGGCTTCGAGATCGCGCGGCGTGCACATCATCACCGCATGCGAGATGCCGTTGAACACCAGCGCGACGGGCCATTCCTGACCGACGTTATCGCTCGCAACGGCGAGCTCGCCCCGCCGATGCCTGCGCACTTGCCGTTCGACATAACCCGGCTGATCTTCGGTTTCCAGTTGGTTCACTTGACTGCACTCCGTTGCTGCACGAACGAGGACCTGGTTAGAGTCCGGGTATGCGGCTTGCTCACCCCACATGCTGTTCCCGCTCGTTCACAGGCGCACGCAGCGGCACAGAATGCACGGTTCCAGCCCAACACCAGGCCCTACAATAACTTAAGCGGGCGATGCGCGCCGGCGCGCGCCCCTCAAAACCAACGAGGCTATCGCCATGGGACTTTACGACGCCGCTCGTCTCTTCAAGTTCGAGATCGAATCTTCGGACAACCTGCGCTTCATTCCGCTCGCGGTGCGCTTCAACCTCGACCGCTTCGGCATGCGCATCACGCTCGATCAATGGCAGATGCTTCCCTACGACGATCGCGTGCTCCTCGCGCGCTTTCCGATCGAGAATGAAGCCGACGTCGAGAAGAACTTCGATCTCGCGCTCGAAGAGATGCTGAAGACGCACGCGAACGCCGCGCCGGACAAAATCCCGCGCGACCCCGAGCCGGTCTGGGCGCACGCCGATGCCGTGCCCGAGGCCGTCGTCCGTCAGAGCAGCCTGTCGGGCGTCAGCGCGCCCAGCCTCTCGCAGTGGGCCACGCTCGATCCGTTCCAGCGTTATGCGCTTGCCAAACTCTCGCGCAATACGGATAAGGCGAATCACGACTTCGTGCCCGCGATGCGGGAGTTCGGGCTGGCGGAGTAGGGCGGGCGATTTTTTTAGCGGCACACTAAAGCTCCCTCAGAACCTGCCGTTATCCACGTAATCCATCAATCGCGGTGTGAGCCCTGGCGCTCGCGCCGCGCTTTTGCGTGGGCGCGCGCACGGCATCGGCGCGTGCCTCGCGGAACAACCGGATCGGCCCGCCGCTCATGACTCGTTTTCTCTCCAGGCGCTTGCTCGTCAATATCGCCGTGGTGCTCGCCGCGCTCGGCGCGAATGCGTTCGTCGCCTGCGAGCGAATCGCCGATTTGCGCGACGGCAATGCCCGCACACTGCGCTCGATGAGTCTCCTGCGCGATCTCGCAGCCTATCGCGGCGCGCTCGGCGAAACGCTCACCCAAGTCAGCCGATTCGAGGCGACCGGCATCGTCGAGCCGATGGCGCAACACGAAGCGCGCGAAGCCCACCTCGACGCGCTCGAAAGCGGCCTGCGCGCCCAGACCGCGCTGGAACCCGGCATCGCCGGCGCATTCAATGCGCTCGTTGCGCGCGTCGCCACCATGCGCACGGACGCCAATCTCGCCGATGAACGCGCCCGCCGCGCGCCTCCCGACGCGCCGCGAACGTGGGTCGACTCGGCGTTCGTCTCGCTCGGCGAGGACCAGCAAGCGGTGGACGAGGAAATGGGCGTCGTCCGTTCGCGTATCGATACCGCGACCATCGCCGCGCTCGACCGCTCCGCCACCGGCTCGGGCGGCGCCATGCTGCTGCTCGCGTTCACGATGCTCGCCGGCAGCGGCGTTCTCATCTACCTGTTCATGAGTCACGAGCGTTCGTCGCGCGAAAAGCTCGGCATCGCGCGGGCGAAACATCGCAGCAACGAGCGATTCCGCAGCATGTTCGAGGCGCATCCGGTGCCGATGTGGATCGTCGATCGGGAAACGATGCGCTTCATCGCCGTCAATCCGGCCGCTGTCGAGCATTACGGATACGCGGAATCCGATTTCATGGAGATGACGTTGCGCGACCTGCATGTCGCCGACGACTTCGACCGTTTCGCGGCGCGGCTCGCTCGGAGCGGCGCGGAAGCCGGCGATCGCCCGACGCGCGGCCAGCGCTCGAGCGGCGTGTGGCGATACCGGCATCGCGATGGCTCGACAAGCAGCGCCGACGTCTCGCACCACGCGCTCACGTATTCGAATCGGCCGGGGCTTTTCATGCTCGCGCACGACGTGACCGACCGCATCAACGCCGAAGCCGAGGCGCGCCGGTCGAACGAGATGCTCGAAGCGGTCATCGACAACATTCCGCAGCGCGTGTTCTGGAAAGACCGCGAATCGCGCTATCTCGGCTGCAACAACGCGTTCGCCCGCGATGCGGGGCTCGCGTACAACGAGCAGATCGTCGGCAAGACGGACTACGATTTGCCGTGGTCCGCCGCCGCCGACATGGTGCGGGCCGACGACCATGATGTCATCGGGACGACCGTGCCGAAGATGCACTTCGAGCGCGACGTGCTCGTCGGCGAGACGCTGCATACGGTCGTCACGAGCCTGCTGCCGCTGCTCGACGGCGAAGGCCATACCATCGGCGTGCTCGGCTCGTATCAGGACGTGACCGAGCGCAAGCGCGCCGAACTTGCGCTGCGTCTGCAAAGCCGTGCGCTCGACGCGAGCGTGAACGCGATTCTCATCACCGGCGTGGTGAACGGCGCGAACGTCATCGAGTATGCGAATCCGGCGTTCAAGCGCATCACGGGCTACGATCCGGTGGAGGTCATCGGCCGCAACTGCGGCTTCCTGCACGGCAGCGACCGCGAACAGGAAGGCTTGAAGTCGATCCGCCGCGCGCTGGCCGCGGACATGGAGACGAGCGTCGTCGTGCGGAACTATCGCAAGGACGGCGCGCTGTTCTGGAATCAGCTTTTCGTCGCGCCGGTGCCTAATGCACAGGGGCTGACGACGCATCATATCGGCATCATCAACGATGTCACCGACCTGATGCGCTATCAGGAGCAGCTCGAATATCAGGCGAACTACGACACGCTCACGCAGTTGCCGAACCGCAATCTGCTGCGCGACCGGCTGCAACAGGCGATCGAGCAGGCGCGGCGGCGCGGCACCAGGATCGCGGTCGTGTTCATGGATCTCGACGGCTTCAAGAACGTCAACGATAGCCTGGGGCACAGCGTCGGCGATCGTCTGCTCGCGGTGATCGGCGAGCGGCTCGCGCGATCCGCGCGTGCGAGCGATACGGTCGCGCGTCACGGCGGCGATGAGTTCGTGTTCGTGCTGCCCGACGTTGCCGACGAAGCGAGTCTCATCGCATGGATGGAGCGCACGCGCGCGGCGATCTCGGAGCCCGTGTGGCTCGACGATACCGAGCTTTACGTCGGCTGCAGCATGGGCGCGAGCCTCTTTCCGCAGGATGGCGACGACGCCGAGACCGTGCTCAAGAAAGCCGATCTCGCGATGTATCGCGCGAAGGATCTCGGGCGCAACACGTATCAGTTCTATCAGCCGGAGATGAACGCGAGCGTCGGGGCACGCATGAATCTGGAGCGGCGGCTGCGGCGCGCGCTGCGCGACGGCGAATTCCTGCTGCACTACCAGCCGCAAGTGGACATGGCGACGCGCGCGATCGTCGGCATCGAGGCGCTCGTGCGATGGCACGATCCCGAGCAGGGGCTCGTGTCGCCGGCGGCGTTCATTCCGGTCGCGGAAGAAAGCGGGCTCATCGGGCCGTTGTCGGAATGGGTGCTGCGCGAGGCGTGCCGGCAGAACAAGGCGTGGCAGGATGCGGGTCTGCCGCCCGCGCGCATGTCGGTGAATCTGTCGGCGCGGCATTTTCAGCAGCGCGATATCGCGACGCTCGTGACATCGGTGCTCGAGGAGACCGGGCTCGAGCCGCGCTATCTGGAACTGGAACTGACCGAGAGCGCAATCATGCGCAATGCGGAAGATGCGGTGGCGATGCTGTCGGAGCTATCGGCGCTCGGCATCGGCATTGCGATCGATGACTTCGGCACCGGCTATTCGAGCCTGTCGTATCTCAAGCGCTTTCCGGTGCATCGGCTGAAGATCGACCGCTCTTTCGTGGCGGATATCGGCTCGTCGGGCGACGACGAAACCATCACGTCGGCGATCATCGCGCTCGCGCATTCGCTCGAATTGCAGGTGATCGCGGAAGGCGTCGAAACGGCCGCGCAGCATGAGTTCCTGCGCGAGCGCGATTGTGACGAGATGCAGGGCTTCCTGTTCTCGCGCCCCATGCCGCATGACGCCATTCCGGGGTTGCTGCAGCAGGGGGTGCTGTTGAACTGAGGGGGGGCGCGAGCGTCAATCCAGCGGCGGCAACGCGCGCGGCCGGCGATCGTTGTCGGTCGCGACGTAAGTCAGCGTCGCTTCCGTCACCTTGACGACTTCTTCCGCGAGACTCATGCGCTGCGCATAAACCTCGACGTAGATGGTGATCGACGTGTTGCCCGTCTTCACGATGTCGGTATAGAAGCTCAGCAGATCGCCGACGAACACCGGGTTCTTGAACAGGAACGAATTCACCGCGATGGTCGCGACGCGCCCGTTCGCGCGACGGCTCGCCGGAATCGATCCGGCAATGTCCACTTGCGCCATGATCCATCCGCCGAACACGTCGCCGTGCATGTTCGAATCGGCGGGTTGAGGCACGACGCGCAGCGTCACGGGCTTCTGGGGAAGTCTGGATTCTTCAGGCATGAAAGGCAGTCCGATTGCTGTCGCTCGATGAGAAGGCAGGCGCGAGCGTGGCCTTGCACCTTCTGCGACAATGCTTATGTATAGGAAAAGGCCGCGCGCATCAGCACTGCATGAGCGCCGCGGCCCTCGACAAATTGTACGGGAAGCACGCACGGCGTGCGCCCGGTCCACATAAGGCGTCCCCACGCCGCGCCATCGAGCAACGTTCGCGCGACGCGCCTCCATAACCCGAACTCATGCGCCGCTATTCGAACACCGAGCCGGGGCCAGTCGCGCAAGGTCCGCGCAACGACTGGCAGACCATCCGCTCGCTGCTGCCGTATCTGACCACTTACAAATGGCGCGTCGTCTTCGCGCTGACGTGCCTCATCGGCGCGAAGGTCGCCAATCTCGGCGTGCCGATCGTGATGAAGCACATCGTCGATAGCCTCGCGTCCGTGCAGCATCTCACCGCCCTCGGCCGCGCCAGCGATGCGCCCGGCATCGTGCTGATCGGTGGCATCGGGCTCCTGGTCGTCGCTTATGCCGGCGTGCGGCTTTCGACGTCGCTCTTCACGGAGCTGCGGGAACTGCTCTTCGCGAAGGTGACGGAAAGCGCGGTTCGGCAACTCGCGCTGCGAGTGTTTCGGCATCTGCACTCGCTGTCGCTGCGCTTTCATCTCGAGCGGCAAACCGGCGGCATGTCACGCGATATCGAACGCGGCACGCGCGGCATTCAGCAACTCGTGTCGTATTCGCTGTACAGCATCTTGCCGACGCTCGTCGAAGTCGGGCTCGTGCTTGCGTTCTTCGTGACGAAGTACGAAGCGTATTACGCGATCGTTACCCTGGTCGCGCTGGTCCTGTATATCGGCTTCACGGTGAAGGTGACGGAGTGGCGCACGCATTACCGGCGCACGATGAACGAACTGGATTCGAAGGCCAATTCGCGCGCGATCGATTCGCTGCTCAACTACGAGACCGTGAAGTACTTCGGCAACGAGGAATGGGAAACGCGCCGTTACGACGAGAATCTGCAGCGATACCGCGCGGCCGCGATCAAGTCGCAGCGTTCACTGTCGATGCTCAACTTCGGGCAGCAGGCGATCATCGGCACCGGGCTCGTGTTCATTCTGTGGCGCGCGACACAAGGCGTGATGTCCGGGCGGCTCACGCTCGGCGATCTCGTGCTCATCAACACGTTCATGCTGCAGCTCTATATCCCACTGAACTTTCTCGGCGTGGTGTATCGCGAACTGAAGCAGGCGCTGACCGACATGGACCGCATGTTCACGCTGCTTGGCGCCGGTCGCGAAGTGCCCGACGCGCCGAATGCGCCGCCGCTCGATGTCACCGGTGGCGAAGTGCGCTTCGAGCGCGTGAGCTTCGCCTATGAAGCGGCGCGGCCCATTCTCCACGATGTCGATTTCACCATTGCGGCGGGCACCACGACGGCGGTCGTCGGGCACAGCGGATCGGGGAAATCGACGCTCGGGCGGCTCTTGTTCCGCTTTTACGATCTGGATCGCGAGAAGGGCGGGCGCATCGTGATCGACGGGCAGGACATTCGCGATGTCACGCAGGATTCGCTGCGGGCATCCATCGGCATCGTGCCGCAGGACACCGTGCTCTTCAACGACTCGATCTACTACAACATCGCGTATGGACGGCCATCGGCGAGCCGCGACGAGGTGATCGCCGCGGCGCGGGCGGCGCATATCCACGACTTCATCGAAGGACTGCCGGCCGGTTATGAAACGACGGTCGGCGAACGCGGGCTGAAACTGTCGGGCGGCGAGAAGCAGCGCGTGGCCATCGCGCGGACGCTGCTCAAGAATCCACCGATCCTGATTTTCGACGAAGCCACCTCCGCGCTCGATTCAAAGTCCGAACGCGCGATTCAGCGCGAACTCGATTCGATCGCGCGCGAGCGGACGACGCTCATCATCGCGCATCGGCTATCGACGGTCGTGCACGCGCAGCAGATCATCGTGATGGATCACGGACGCGTGGTGGAGCGCGGCACGCACGCGGAGTTGCTGCGGGCGGGCGGGTTGTTCGCGCAGATGTGGGCGTTGCAGCAGCGCACGGTGGACGAAACAGCGCAGCATCAGCGGGATACGGCGGGCGCTTGAGCCTTGTCTTGCTCTTGGAACAGCGCGATTGCACTCAATGCAACAGTTTCTTTTTTCCTGGCCTGCTACATTCGCGCCTTTCATCAGCACTCGGAAAAGCGCATGGACGACATCAGTGTCTGGGACTGGCTTCTACTCGCGGCAGTATTCGCCGTGACAATTTATCCGGTTGTGCGAATCATTCGTCGCACCGGACGCTCCGGCTGGTGGGTGCTCGCGTTCATGACCCCCGCGCTGACTCTGATCGCCCTTTATGTGTTCGCGTTCGCGCGCTGGCCCGCAATCGACGACGACCGCCGATCATGAGCCGCCGCATCACTCCATCGCATGGGCGCCGTTGATCGCCACTGGATCGTGCCCTTGCGCCGGCAACGCCGACCACTGCAGCCACTGTCCGCGCAACGCGAATAGCGCACCGAACGCGCACGTCGCCAGCACGCCGAACGTGGCGAAGCCCATCTGATAGCTGCCGGTGCTTTCCTTGGCGATGCCCATGATCACCGGCAGATAGAATCCGCCGATTCCCCCCGCCGCACCGACGATCCCCGACAGCAAGCCCGTCTTCCCCTTCCAGCGATGCGGCACGAGCTGGAACGTCGAGCCATTGCCGAGCCCGAACGCGATGTAAAGGCACACGAGCAGTGCGAGTCCGCCGGTCACGGGCGGCATCCAGATAGCGAAGGCGAAGTCCGCGGCAGCGATTGCCGCGAGCAGCACGAGTAACGCGCGCACGCCGGTCACGCGATCGGCCACATAGCCGCCGAACGGTCGCACGATTGCACCGAGGAACGCGAGCAGCGACATGAAAAGGCCCGCTTCGAGCTTCGGCATCTGATAAAGCGACGTGAGCAGCAGCGTCACATACGACGACATTCCGACGAAGCCGCCGAAGGTGATGCTATAGATCAGCATGATGACCCAGGTATCGCGCTCGCCGAGCACCGAACGATAACGTCGCGGCAACACGGCGATCGCGATGAGCGCGCCGACCACCGGCAGCAGCAGAACGCCCGCGCGTCCCGCTCCGAACACGCCGCCATGCACGGCGAGCACGAGCACGACGAGGCTCACGAGCGTCACCGCGAAGCTGGCGAGCGCGCGCATCGTGCTGCCGGTTTTCTCGCCCGCGTCCGACGCCCACGCGTAGAGCGCGGCTGCCGTGATCGCGAGCAGCGGCAGTGCGGCGGCAGTCGAGAGCTTCCAGCCGAAGGCATCGGCGAGATGAGGGAACAGAAAGCCGTCGAGCACCGCGCCGATGTTGCCGGCCGCAGCGAGGCCAAGCACGAGTCCCTGCACCTTGGGCGGATAGTTGCTGCCGGCCATCGGCAGCGCGACGGCGAAGCTCGCGCCGCCCATGCCGAGGAACACGCCGAGCACGAGCAAGAGCGCATACGACGGCACGCCCGGCACGAGCGGCAGCACGATCGACGGTATCGAGGAGAGGAGCACGCCCATCAGCGCGACGCGGCGGCCATCGGTCGATTGATAAAGATTGCCGAGCGTCACGCGGAGAATCGCGGCGGCCAGCACCGGCACCGCGACGAGGAAGCCTTGCTGTGCGGCGGACATCGTCACGTCACGGCCGATGAACGGCGCAAGCGGCCCATACAGCACCCAAACGGTGAAGCCCGTATCGAAGTAGAGAAAGCAGGCGAGCAGCGAGCGCCAGTTGCCGCTCCTGAGCGATGCGATGAGGTTGGACATTGCGTGTTCCGGTAGAGGCGAAGTGCGCGCTTAAGAGATGCCCTTGCGGCCGCCCGGAATTTTGCAAGCATCATGCCAATGGAATCCATGTTTTCACGTAGGGTGCGACATCATGACTGGCTTGCGTTTCGGGCCGGACATCGATGCCGCGACGCCGCACCGTGCGCGTGCCGTGTGCTTGCCGATGGTGCGCTGCGGCTCGTTCGCGCCATCGAATGAAGCGCGCGCGCCCGCTAAAATGCCGCATCCGCACATCAAGGCGCGAACTCAGCATGGAACTGAAATGGCTCGAAGACTTCGTCTCCCTCGCGGAGACGCGCAGCTTTAGCCGCTCGGCCGGGCTTCGGCATATCACGCAGCCGGCTTTCTCACGACGCATCCAGGCGCTCGAAGCGTGGCTCGGCACCGAGTTGATCGATCGCTCCGTTTATCCGACCCGGCTCACGCAGGCCGGACAGGTCTTCTACGAGCAGGCGCTCGCGATGCTCTCGCAGTTCCACGAAGCACGCACGCTCCTGCGCGGGCAGGGCGGCGCGCCTGCGGCGACCATCGAGTTCGCGGTGCCGCACACGTTGTCGCTCACGTACTTTCCGCGCTGGCTGCAGCACATCGAGGCGCGGCTCGGACGCATCCGCACGCGGCTGCGCGCGCTCAACGTGCACGATGCGGTGCTGTCGCTCGTCGAAGGCGGCTGCGATCTCGTGATGGGTTATCACCATCCGAGCCATCCGGTCGCGCTCGATCCCGCTCGCTACGACATGCTGACGCTCGGTGTCGAACCGATCAGCCCCTTCTCGGCCGCGAACAAGGCGGGGCGCGCGCGCTACACGCTGCCCGCCACCGCTGATACGCCCGCGCCGTATCTGTCGTACACGCCGAATGCATATCTCGGACGCATGACCGAAGTGATCATCGCGACCGCGCCGACGCGCCTGCATCTCGACAAGGTCTACGAGACGGACATGGCCGAAGGGCTCAAGGCGATGGCGCTCGCGGGCCACGGCGTCGCGTTCTTGCCGCATAGCGCAGTGGAAGACGCCGTCGATGAAGGACGGCTTATCCGGCTCGACCGCGGAACGCGCGGGACGCCCGCCGGCCAGTTCACGTTGACGATGGAAATCCGCCTCTATCGCGACAAGCTCGCCTCACAAGGCGACGAACCTCGCCAGGCGCTGATGCGCGCGCTCTGGGACGCGGTCGGTGAAGAACTGTTGAAGGCATCGGCGGAAACGCCCGCCGCATAAGTCTCGCCGACGTTATGCACGAAACGCATGATGGGATAAGGAAACGGCATTGGATTTGGAAACGCCGTTTTTCGACAATGCATGCATTCCACAACCGCTGGAGCATCAATGTCCTCCCCGAAGCAAGACCAGTCCATCCCCTCGTATCTGCATGCCGACGATCTCGGCCCCTGGGGTAATTATCTGCGGCAGGTCGATCGCGTAGCGCCTTACCTCGGTTCCCTCTCACGCTGGCTTGAAACGCTCAAGCGCCCGAAGCGCATTCTGATCGTCGATTGCCCGATCGAACTCGATAACGGCACGGTCGCGCACTTCGAGGGTTATCGTGTGCAGCACAACACGTCACGCGGTCCGGGCAAGGGCGGCGTGCGTTATCACCAGGACGTGACGCTTTCCGAAGTGATGGCGCTGTCCGCGTGGATGTCGGTGAAGAACGCGGCGGTGAACGTTCCCTACGGCGGCGCGAAAGGCGGTATCCGCGTCGATCCGCGTACGCTGTCGCGCGGCGAACTCGAGCGCGTGACGCGTCGTTATACGAGCGAGATCGGCATCATCATCGGGCCGAACACGGACATCCCCGCGCCGGACGTGAACACGAACGAGCAGATCATGGCGTGGATGATGGACACCTACTCCATGAACCAGGGGCAGACGGCTACGGGCGTCGTCACCGGCAAGCCGATCTCCCTCGGCGGCTCGCTCGGCCGCAAGGAAGCGACGGGACGCGGCGTGTTCGTCGTCGGCACCGAAGCGGCGCGTCGCGTCGGTCTGGAGATCGAAGGCGCGCGCATCGCGGTGCAAGGCTTCGGCAACGTCGGCGGCATCGCGGCGCGTCTCTTCCAGGAAGCAGGCGCACGCGTCATCGCCGTGCAGGATCACACCGGCACGCTGTTCAACTCCAGGGGCATCGATACGGTCGCGCTCGCTGCGCACGTCGCAGAAACCGGCGGCGTCGGCGGCTTCGCGGGTGGCGATCCGGTCTCGCGCGAGGAGTTCTGGACCATCGAAAGCGATATCCTGATCCCGGCGGCACTCGAAGGGCAGATCACCGAGGAGAACGCGCCGAAGATCAAGACGAAGATCATCGTCGAAGGCGCGAACGGCCCGACGACCACCGCCGCCGACGACATCCTGCACGACAAGGGCGTGCTCGTCATTCCGGACGTGGTGGCGAACGCGGGCGGCGTGACCGTCTCCTACTTCGAATGGGTGCAGGACTTCTCGAGCTTCTTCTGGACGGAAGACGAAATCAATCTGCGCCTCGAGCGCGTGATGCGCGAAGCATTTGCAGCGGTGTGGCAGGTTGCAAGCGAGCAACAGGTATCGGTGCGCACGGCGGCGTTCATCGTCGCGTGTACGCGCATTCTGATGGCGCGTGAAATGCGCGGTCTCTACCCCTGATCGGCGTGGATCGCGTGCGGCGGGGCATCCGTTGCAACCGGGGCGCGACGAGGCCTGCGGGGCGGCGTCATCGCCCTGCAAACGCGGTTCGAATCGAGCTTTGAAAGAAGCGGGCGGCATTCTTCTGAATGCCGCCCGCTTTTTCATTGTTTTCGCGTAATATGCGCGCCTACGTGCAGTTGCACCGAGTTGCACCGGACCGTCTCGTAAATCAGACGACTTGCGGTTAACAATCATTCTTTCAGAATAATTACCCTGCTAAACTTGGCCCGTTTTTCGCCATAGGAGATCGAACAAATGAAGGTTAAAAAGACTGCGCTGCTCGTCGCTGCGCTTGGTATTTTCGCCACGGGCGCTTATGCGCAGGACGCAGGCACGCTGAAGAAGATCAAGGATACGGGCGTGATTTCGCTGGGGCATCGCGAATCGTCCATTCCGTTCTCGTACTATGACGACAAGCAAAACGTCGTGGGCTACTCGCATGAGTTCGCGCTGAAGGTCGTGGATGCGGTCAAGCAGAAGCTGAACCAGCCGAACCTGAAGGTGAAGCTCACGCCGATCACCTCGCAGAACCGCATTCCGCTCGTGCAGAACGGCACCGTGGATATCGAGTGCGGCTCGACCACGAACAACGCCGAGCGCCAGCAGCAAGTGTCCTTCTCGAACACCATCTTCGTGATCGGCACGCGCCTCATGACCAAGAAGGACTCCGGCGTGAAGGACTGGGCGGACCTGAAGGGCAAGACGGTCGTGACGACCGCCGGCACGACGTCCGAGCGCCTGCTTCGCAAGATGAACCAGGACAAGAACATGGGCATGAACATCATCAGCGCGAAGGACCACGGCGAGTCGTTCCTGACGCTGTCGACCGGCCGCGCGGTCGCGTTCATGATGGACGACGCACTGCTCGCCGGCGAACGCGCGAAGTCGAACAATCCGAACGATTTCGTGATCGTCGGCGCGCCGCAATCGCATGAAGCCTACGGCTGCATGATTCGCAAGAACGATCCCGAGTTCAAGAAGGTGGTGGACGACGCCATCGCGAAGGTCGAAACGTCGGGCGAAGCCGACAAGATCTACAAGAAGTGGTTCGAAAGCCCGATTCCGCCGAAGGGCCTGAACCTGAACTTCCCGGAAAGCGACGACATGAAGGCTCTGTTCAAGAGCCCGAATGACAAGGCGATCGACTAACCGGTTCGGCTAGCGGAACGAACGAAACGGAAGGAGCCTCGCTTCTTCCGTTTCTTTTTGGAGTAAGTCCATGTCTTATCACTGGAACTGGGGCATCCTGCTGAGTCCGGTTTCCACCGGCGAGCCCACCACCTACCTCGGCTGGCTGATATCCGGCTTCTGGGTGACGATTACCGTGTCACTCGCGGCCTGGGTGATCGCGCTGGTGGTCGGTTCGTTGTTCGGCATCTTGCGCACGGTCCCGAATCGCACGCTGGCGGGCATCGGCACCGTCTACGTCGCGATTTTCCGCAACATCCCGCTGATCGTGCAGTTCTTCGTCTGGTATCTCGTGATACCGGAGTTGCTGCCGCCTTCCATCGGCAACTGGTTCAAGCAACTGCCGCCTTCCGCGCAGTTCTTCTCGTCGTCGATCATCTGTCTCGGGCTCTTCACCGGCGCGCGCGTGTGCGAGCAGGTTCGCTCGGGCATCAACGCGCTGCCGCGCGGACAGCGCAACGCGGGCCTCGCGATGGGCTTCACGCAGTGGCAGACGTACCGGTACGTGCTGATGCCGGTCGCTTACCGCATCATCGTGCCGCCGCTCACGTCGGAATTCCTGAACGTGTTCAAGAACTCGGCGGTGGCGTCGACCATCGGTCTGCTGGACTTGTCGGCGCAAGCGCGGCAACTCGTCGACTACACGGCGCAGACGTATGAATCGTTCATCGCGGTGACGCTCGCTTACATGCTCATCAACCTCATCGTGATGCTGTTGATGCGCTGGGTCGAAGCGAAGACGCGGCTGCCTGGCTACATCGGAGGCAAGTAATGCATCAGTTCAACTGGAGTGGTATTCCGGGCGCGCTGCCGACGCTGTGGACCGGCGCCGTCATCACGTTCCAGATCACGGTGCTGGCGATCGTCGTCGGCATTCTGCTCGGGACCGTCATCGCGCTGTTCCGTCTCTCGGGCGTCAAGCCGCTGCAATGGTTCGCGGGCGCGTATGTCACGCTGTTCCGCTCGATTCCGCTCGTGATGGTGCTGTTGTGGTTCTTCCTGATCGTGCCGCAACTGCTGCAGAACGTGCTCGGGCTGTCGGCCGATATCGACATTCGCCTCGCATCGGCGATGGTCGCGTTCTCGCTCTTCGAAGCCGCGTACTATTCGGAAATCATTCGCGCCGGCATTCAGGCGGTGCCGCGCGGGCAGGTCAACGCGGCGTTCGCGCTCGGCATGAACTACGGCCAGGCGATGAAGCTCGTCGTGCTGCCGCAGGCCTTCCGCGCGATGGTGCCGCTGTTGCTCACGCAGGCCATCGTGCTGTTTCAGGATACGTCGCTCGTCTACGTCATCAGTCTCGCGGACTTCTTCCGCACGGCGACGAACATTGGTGACCGCGACGGCACGACCGTCGAAATGGTGCTGTTCGCCGGGGCGTGTTATTTCGTGATTTGCGTGGTGGCGTCGGCCCTCGTCAAAAGTCTTCAGAAAAAGGTCGCAAGATGATCTCTATCAAGAATGTTTCCAAGTGGTACGGCCAGTTCCAGGTGCTGACCGACTGCACCACCGAAGTGAAGAAGGGCGAGGTCGTCGTGGTGTGCGGCCCGTCGGGTTCGGGTAAATCGACGCTGATTAAAACCGTGAACGGCCTGGAGCCGTTTCAGAAGGGCGATATCTCGATCAACGGGCAGTCGCTGACGGACAAGAAGACGAATTTGTCGAAGCTGCGTTCGAAGGTCGGCATGGTGTTCCAGCACTTCGAGCTGTTCCCGCACCTGTCGATCGTGCAGAACCTGACGCTCGCGCAGATCAAGGTGCTCGGCCGCTCCAGCGACGAAGCCACGGCGAAGGGTTTGAAGCTGCTCGACCGGGTCGGCCTGCGCGCGCATGCGGACAAGTATCCGGGGCAATTGTCGGGCGGCCAGCAGCAGCGCGTGGCGATTGCACGCGCGCTGTCGATGGACCCGATCGCGATGCTGTTCGACGAACCGACATCCGCGCTCGACCCGGAGATGATCAACGAGGTGCTCGACGTGATGGTCGAACTCGCGCAGGAAGGCATGACCATGATGTGCGTGACGCACGAGATGGGCTTTGCCAAGAAGGTCGCGCATCGCGTGATCTTCATGGACAAGGGGCTCATCGTGGAAGATGACCAGAAGGAAGCGTTCTTCGCGAACCCGAAGTCGGACCGGGCGAAGGACTTCCTGGCGAAGATTCTGCACTGAGTTTCGTGCAGCCTGCGGCCGAAAGAAGCGCGGCGCGTTCGCACGAACGCGCCGCGTTTTTTATTCGATGCCCAGTTCCGATTCCACCGCCGCCGTCGTCCGTATCTCTTCGATCTTCAGCGCGGAGCCGACGCAAGCCTTGGCGAGCGGCTCGGCCGCCTTCTTCGCCACGGCTTCCGGCACCGGGATATTGACCGTCCGCGCGAGCGCGCCTTTCTGAAACATCGCGAGGTCGCCGGGTGCGAAGCGTGTCCAGACTTCGTTGTCCGTCAGAGGCGAAGTGGCGATGACCGCGACGCGGTCCTCAGGCGTCGTGTACTTCGCGAAGTCGATGGACATGTCCGCGTCGATCAGATGCGCCGTCGAGAACGGCCAGCTACGCACCAGATAGTACAAATGCGTCGAGCAGTGCGAGAACAGCGCCTGCCCGTTGGACATCAGGAAGTTGAAGACGCCGTATTGCGTGATGTCACGCGTGAGCGTGGCGAGCGCGTCGAAGAGTTCGTCGAGCGGCGGCTGCGAGTTCGGAAACGCGCGGCGCAAGCCCTGCAGCAGCGCGCAGAAAGCAAGTTCGCTATCCGTCGTGCCGACCGGCTGATATACGCCCGTCAGTTCCGGCGCGTGGCCGTTCAGATCGCCGTTATGCGCGAAGATCCAGTGCCGCCCCCACAGTTCACGCAGGAACGGATGGCAATTTTCCAGCAGGATGTGCCCCTGCGTCGCCTTGCGGATATGTGCGATCGTGTTCTTCGACTTGATCGGGTAGCGCTTCACCATCTCGGCGAGCGGCGAACTCGCGGACGACTGATGATCGATGAACAGCCTGCAAGCCTTGTCCTCGAAGAACGCGATGCCCCAGCCGTCCGCATGGTGATCCGTCATTCCGCCGCGCGCCGCGAAGCCGGTGAACGAAAACGTCACGTCGGTCGGTTCGGCGCAATTCATTCCGAGAAGTTGGCACATTTGCTTCAGGCAGACGGGCTAGGGCCGCAAGGCCGGTTGTTACAATACGTCCGACAAGCATATCACCCGGGCCCCCGGTCGAAAAAATCGAACGAAGCATGCGCCGGCTGCGCGTTGTGCGTTTTCCACGGCGGTTTTATCCGGTCCGCGCTGCTTCGGTGCATCGTTCCGGCGCATCCTGCTTGCGGCCCGCTCATCCCTTCAACGTCTTCGCCGTCATCACGCCATGTCCGCCATTTCCGCCTCGCCCGACACGACCGCTTCGACCACGACGCCCGCATCGCTCACACTCGCGCGCCCCGACGACTGGCACCTCCACGTGCGCGACGGCGCGACGCTCGCCGCCGTCCTGCCGCACACGGCGCGCCAGTTCGGCCGCGCGATCATCATGCCGAACCTGAAGCCGCCCGTCACGACCACGGAGATGGCCGCGGCGTACCGCGAACGCATCCTTGCGGCGCTGCCGAAGGAAGGCGCGGCGGCGCGCTTCGAGCCGCTGATGACGCTGTATCTGACCGACAACACGCCGCCCGAAGAGATTCATCGTGCGCGCGAGTGCGGCTTCGTGCATGGCGTGAAGCTGTATCCGGCGGGCGCGACGACCAATTCCGATGCAGGCGTGACGGACCTCGCGAAGTGCGCGAAAACACTCGAAGCGATGCAGGCAAGTGGCATGCCGCTGCTTATCCACGGCGAAGTAACGGACGGCGACATCGACGTGTTCGATCGCGAGAAGGTGTTCATCGACCGCGTGATGACGCCGTTGCGCCGCGATTTTCCGGAGCTGAAGGTGGTCTTCGAGCACATCACGACGAAGGATGCCGCCGAATACGTGCGCGACGCGGATGGCGCGATCGGCGCGACGATCACCGCGCATCACCTGCTGTTCAACCGCAACGCGATGCTCGTCGGCGGCATTCGTCCGCACTATTTCTGCTTGCCGGTGATCAAGCGCGAGACGCATCGCGTGGCGCTCGTCGAGGCGGCGACGTCAGGCAATTCGCGCTTCTTCCTCGGCACCGACAGCGCGCCGCATCCGAAGGGCCTGAAGGAGCACGCGTGCGGCTGCGCGGGTTGCTATACAGCGCTGCACGCGCTGGAGCTTTATGCGGAAGCGTTCGACAAGGCCGGCGCGATCGACCGGCTCGAAGGCTTCGCGAGCTTCCACGGCGCGGATTTTTACGGCTTGCCGCGCAGCAAGGAAACGGTGACGCTGGAGCGCGCGTCGTGGACGTTGCCGGCTGAGTTCGACGCGGGCGACACGCAGATCGTGCCGTTGCGCGGCGGCGA
Source organism: Caballeronia sp. LZ016 (assembly GCF_031450805.1). NCBI lineage: Bacteria > Pseudomonadati > Pseudomonadota > Betaproteobacteria > Burkholderiales > Burkholderiaceae > Caballeronia > Caballeronia sp. LZ016. The sequence goes on along the minus strand of NZ_JARTVY010000001.1, from coordinate 469,783 downwards.
GCCGATCGGCTGGCGGTTTGTCGACGGGAAGTGAGTTGCGGTGGTGTTGTCCTCGATCGACTGGACGCGCCCGTGGCTGGCGTCGTTCGAATCGCGTGGAAGGCGCTGGGAGTCCGCCGCGCTCGACGGCCATGCAGCTTATCTCGGTCGACTGAACGATGACGCGGCGCAAGCCGCGCTCGTCACCGGGCGCGGCAAGCGGCTCGCATTCATCGCACAGGACGAGCTGCCGCCGGGCGCCTCCTACGAAGGCCATATCGCGGAAACCGGCCGCGTGCCGACACGACACAATCTGCACGATTTCTTCAACGCGCTGATGTGGTTCGCGTATCCGCGCACGAAGGCGGCGCTGAACGCGCGTCAGGCCGATCAGATCGATGCGCTCGGCATCGGTCCGACGCGTGGCGGCGTGCGAGACGCGCTCACGCTTTTCGACGAGAACGCCGTGCTCTTCGCTTGCGCCGACGCGCGACTCGCCGATGCACTCTGCCGCTTCGACTGGCGCACGCTATTCATCGACGGTCGAACGTCATGGGGCGCGCGATGCGAGGCGCGCATCTTCGGTCATGCGCTGCTCGAAAAGCTCGTCGCACCGTACAAGGGGTGCACCGGGCACGCGTGGATCGTCGATGTTCCGGCGGAATACTTCGCCGCCGACGAACCCACGCGCCGCGCGATGCTCGATGAAAGCGTGTGGGCAAGGCTGCTCGCGCAACCGACCGACAGCCGCGCGTTCGCTCCGCTGCCGGTTCTGGGCGTGCCGGGCTGGTGGCCCGCGAACGAATCGCCCGCGTTCTACGACGACGCGACCGTCTTCCGTCCCGGCCGCCGCGCGCGCATCCAATGTTAAAATCGACGCCGCAAAGCAGGCCAGGCAGCCGCGGCTTCGGCGCTTTCGGGCGTCGGGGGCGAGGAAAGTCCGGACTCCACAGGGCAGGGTGATGGCTAACGGCCATCCGTGGCAACACGCGGAACAGGGCAACAGAAAGCAAACCGCCGATGGCTTCGGGCGCGAGTCCGAAGATCAGGTAAGGGTGAAACGGTGCGGTAAGAGCGCACCGCGGACGTCGCGAGACGCTCCGGCACGGTAACCTCCACCCGGAGCAATTCCAAATAGGCAGGCGCGCATCTTCGCGATGCAGGACGGGGCCCCCGTTTCGTCTGCGGGTAGGAAGCTTGAGCGCGTCAGCAATGGCGCGCCTAGAGGAATGGCTGCCACGCGCGATCGTCTTTCGGGCGGCGCGTGCACAGAATCCGGCTTATCGGCCCGCTTTGTCGTCATTCAAAAGAAGAGCCGGCGTCACATGCATGACGCCGGCTCTTTTTCTTCGATGCGATGCGCTCAGCGTTCGACGATATCGAACGAATGGGTGAGCTCCGCCGTCTTCGCGAGCATGATCGACGCGGAGCAGTACTTGTCGTGCGACAGGTTGATGGCGCGCTCGACCGTCGCCGGGTTCAGGTTTTTGCCCGTCACCGTGAAATGGAAGTGGATCTTGGTGAACACCTTCGGGTCTTCGCTCGCGCGGTCGGCCTTGAGCGTCACGGAGCAGCCTTCGATATCCTGGCGGCTTTTCTTCAGGATCATCACGACGTCGTAGGCGGTGCAGCCGCCCGTGCCGAGCAGCACCATCTCCATCGGGCGCGGAGCTAAGTTTCGGCCGCCGCCTTCGGGCGCTCCGTCCATCGCGACCAGGTGACCGCTACCGGTTTCGGCGGCGAAGGCCATGCCGTCCTGTCCCATCCAGCTTACTTTGCATTCCATGCTCGGGCTCCAGCCAGCTTCAGACGTTTTTCAGAGGTTCGATTGTAGCGGCTCATGCCCTCGGCGGCTGACGGCACTTCGTGCATTCACGAGTTGACGCATGCCGCGAGCGAAAGAAGAAGCTCTGAGTTTCGGTTTGTCCATGCGCCTGACGCGGGATATCCAACCTCGCCAAGTGCGTCCAGTCGGCCAAAGCATTGATATTTAAGGCGTCGCGGCCGACAAGTGCGTTCCGCATTATGGGCTTTCGTTTCATGATGCAAATCTTCTTGCCTGCGCGCACGAGCGTGCCTATACTCGGTTCATTGGTTGTCGCAGTACGACGAATCTACCGTGTCTCCTCCACCTCCTCCTTGGTGGATTGAACCCGAGCCTTCAGACGCTCGGGTTTTTTTCCTCCATGCGCGCCCAAGCGTCGCCGCTCGAACTGCTGATCGGCCAACTCTTTGACTCGTCGACTCTTTTCCCTTTATAATTCAAAGTTCTCTTCGCCACACGCCCGCGGAGAGAGGCCAGGGAGAGCCTGCACGCGCCGTCGAGCGCACCTATAAGCAGGACCGAACAAGGTAAGAGCAAAAGGGCAAATCAATTTTTGGATCGATCATGAAGACGTTTTCCGCAAAAGCCGAAGAGGTGACGCGCGAATGGTACGTGATTGACGCGACGGATAAGGTTCTCGGCCGTGTCGCCAGCGAAGTGGCACGCCGTCTTCGCGGCAAGCACAAGCCTGAATTCACTCCGCACGTCGACACTGGTGATTACATCATCATCATCAACGCCGGCAAGCTGAAGGTCACGGGCAACAAGACCACGGACAAGAAGTACTATCGTCACTCGGGCTACCCGGGCGGCATCTATGAAACGACGTTCGGCAAGATGCAAGAGCGCTTCCCGGGCCGCGCGCTCGAGAAGGCAGTGAAGGGCATGCTGCCGAAGGGTCCGCTCGGCTACGCGATGATCAAGAAGCTGAAGGTCTACGCCGAAGCAACGCATCCGCATACGGCTCAACAGCCTAAAGCGCTCGAGATCTAAGGGGAGCCCACATGATCGGTAACTGGAACTACGGTACGGGCCGCCGCAAGAGCGCCGTCGCTCGTGTCTTCATCAAGTCGGGCAAGGGCGAGATCATCGTCAATGGCAAGCCCATCGCCGACTACTTCTCGCGTGAAACGTCGCTGATGATCGTGCGTCAGCCGCTCGAGCTCACGAACCATGCCACCACGTTCGACATCAAGGTCAACGTGAACGGCGGCGGCGAGACGGGTCAGGCAGGCGCGGTTCGCCACGGCATCACCCGCGCGCTGATGGACTACGACGCAACGCTGAAGTCGCAACTGTCGAACGCAGGCTTCGTCACCCGTGACGCGCGTGAAGTGGAACGTAAGAAGGTCGGTTTCCACAAGGCACGCCGCAGGAAGCAATTCTCGAAGCGTTAAGCGCTTCGGCATCGCCTGGAGCCGGGACTTCCGGCTTCGAAGCGAAGCTGCCGCAAAAGCCGCCCGCACCACACGTGCCGGCGGCTTTTTTATTTCCCCGGCGTGGCGGGACGTGTCGAAATTGCATATAGCCTCTTGATTTCATGGGCATTCGGCACGATTTTGAGATCAGCCCTACAATGGTGGCTAGAAGCTACTTGGAGAATTCGCATGAGCGCTGTCAGCGACACCCCCACGACCGAAATGCCGATGCCCTTCGTCTTCACTGACGCGGCTGCGGAGAAGGTCAAGCAATTGATCGACGAAGAAGGCAATCCGGATCTGAAGCTGCGCGTGTTCGTGCAAGGCGGCGGATGCTCGGGTTTCCAGTACGGCTTCACGTTCGACGAAGAAGTCAACGAAGACGATACCGTGATGGACAAGAGCGGCGTGCAATTGCTCGTCGATTCGATGAGCTACCAGTATCTCGTCGGCGCGGAGATCGACTATAAGGACGATCTCAACGGCGCGCAGTTCGTGATCAAGAATCCGAACGCCACGACGACATGCGGTTGCGGGTCGTCGTTCTCGGTTTAAGCGGCAATCAGGCGGTCACAGTAAAAACGGAGCCTTAGGGCTCCGTTTCGCGTTTCAGGGCGGGCAAGCGCTTAGTGCGGATAGATCGCCCCGAGCACACGCTCACCGGCCGCGCCCGTCACTGCCGAGAGATTTCCCGGCTCGCGCGCGACGCAACGCATCGCCAGCCACGCGAACGCGAACGCTTCGACCTGTTGCGGCGGTACGCCGAGCGCTTCGGTGGTCATCACGGGGACGCCCGACGCGCCGGTGTGTTCCAGCGCCTGCTGCAGCATCTTCAGCAGCACTGGATTGCGTGCGCCCCCGCCGCATACATAGACCGCGCGTGCATCCGCTGCATGTCGTTCGATCTCGCGAGCGACCGTCGTGGCCGTGAGCGCGGCGAGCGTCGCCTGCACATCGGCGGGAGTGACGTTCGGAAACGCTGCGAGCTTCGCGTCGAGCCACGCCGGGTTGAACAGGTCTCGCCCGGTGCTCTTCGGCGGCGCTTCTTCGAAGAACGGCTCCTCCAGCAGCGCGTTCAGTAGCGGGCGATTCACCTCGCCGCTCGCCGCGAACTTGCCGCCATCGTCGTACGGTTTCTGCAGATGCCGATGCGCCCACTCGTCGAGCAGCGCGTTGGCCGGGCCGCAATCGAAGCCGCGCACCGAACCGCTCGCCGCGAGAATCGTGATGTTGCTGATGCCGCCCAGATTGCAGACCACGCGCGTTTCGTCTTTCGCGCCGAAAACGGTCGCGTGAAACGCCGGCACGAGCGGCGCGCCTTGTCCGCCGGCGGCCACGTCGCGGCTGCGGAAGTCGGCGATGACGTCGATGTTCGTCATCTCGGCGAGCAGCGCCGGATTGTTGATCTGCCGCGTGTAACCTTTCTCCGGCCGATGCCGCACCGTCTGTCCGTGCACGCCGATCGCGCGCACCTTCGACGCCGAATAGCCGCTCATGCTCTGCAATTCGTGGCAGCAGACGGCGTAACGCGTGGCGAGCGCGTTGCCGGCGAGCGCCTCGCGTTCGATCTCGTTGTCGCCGGGGGCTTGCAGCGCGAAGAGGGCATCGCGCAGGCCTTGAGAGAACGAAACGTGCGCCTCCCCCAGCACGACCGGTGGCTTGCCCGTCGTGAACTGCACCGCGACGCCGTCGACGCCGTCCATGCTGGTGCCGGACATGAGACCGAAGTACACGCCGTCCGCCTTGCCGGTTTCGATCACTTCGGCTTTCTTCCCCACGTTGCTCTCCTCGTCGATGCACGTCCGTCAAGCCGCGATTATCCGCGCAATGACAGCCCGCGTTAAGACTCCCGGGCACCGCGCACGGGCGATGCGAAAGCCCGGAAACGGCACGAAGCGCAACGTCATCGCGTAAAATCCTGAGCCTGAACAAGCCTTTGCGCGCGATGTCATCGCCTCAAGTCGCGTTCCACGCGCGCCGGGCATCGCATCCATTACCCATCACAAGCCGCAAGCATGACCACTGACTCCAACGCTTCTTCCTCGCCCGCCGTGCCGGCGCTTCCGATCACCGACGAAGTGCGCGCGGCGCTCGCCATCGCCAAGCGCGGCTGCGACGAGCTGCTGATCGAAGACGAGTTCGCGCAGAAGCTCGCGAGGAGCGCCGCGACGGGCAAGCCGCTGCGCATCAAGCTCGGCCTCGATCCGACCGCGCCGGACATCCACATCGGCCATACGGTCGTGCTGAACAAGATGCGCCAGTTGCAGGACCTGGGGCATCAGGTCATCTTCCTGATCGGCGATTTCACGTCCCTGATCGGCGATCCGTCCGGCCGCAACGCGACGCGCCCGCCACTCACGCGCGAGCAGATCGAAACCAACGCGAAGACCTATTTCGAGCAGGCTGCGCTCGTGCTCGATCGCGAAAAAACCGAGATTCGCTACAACAGCGAATGGTCGATGCCGCTCGGCGCCGACGGCATGATCAAGCTGGCGTCGCGCTACACGGTCGCTCGCATTCTCGAGCGCGAGGACTTCACCAAGCGCTTCCAGAGCGGCGTGCCCATCTCGATTCACGAGTTCCTCTATCCGCTGATGCAGGGCTACGACTCCGTCGCGCTCAACGCGGACCTGGAACTCGGCGGCACGGACCAGAAGTTCAACTTGCTCGTCGGCCGCGAATTGCAGAAGCAATATGGTCAGGAACAGCAATGCATTCTGACGATGCCGCTGCTCGAAGGGCTGGACGGCGTCGAGAAGATGTCGAAGTCGAAGAACAACTACGTCGGCATCAGCGAGAAGCCGACCGACATGTTCGGCAAGCTGATGAGCATCTCGGATGTGCTGATGTGGCGTTACTTCGAACTGCTGTCGTTCCGCAGCATCGAGGAAATTGCGCGCTTCAGGCAAGAAGCCGAAGGCGGCCGCAATCCGCGCGACTTCAAGGTGATGCTCGCGCAGGAGATCGTCGCGCGCTTCCACTCGCAAGCGGACGCGGAGCGCGCGCTGGAGGACTTCAATCATCGCGCGAAGGGCGGCGTGCCGGACGATATCCCGTCGGTCACGCTCGCGGGTGCGCCGCTCGCCATCGGCCAGTTGCTGAAGCAGGCGGGGCTCGTGCCGTCGACGAGCGAAGCGCTGCGCAACATCGAGCAGGGCGGCGTGAAGATCGACGGCGCGACGGTCTCCGACAAGGGCCTGAAGGTCGAGGCGGGCGAGTTCATCGTGCAGGTCGGCAAACGCCGCTTCGCGCGCGTATCGCTCTCCGCATGATCGCCCTCATTCAGCGTGTGCGGCGCGCGGACGTGCGCGTCGGCGACCGCGTGACCGGCGCAATCGACGCGGGCCTGCTCGCGCTGGTCTGCGCCGAGCGCGGTGACAACGAGGCCGCCGCCGACAAGCTGCTCGCCAAGATGCTGGCTTATCGCGTGTTCAGCGACGCAGCGGGCAAGATGAACCTTCCGGTCGCGAACATCGACGGCGCGGGCCGTGCGGGCGGCGTGCTGCTGGTTTCGCAGTTCACGCTTGCCGCCGATACATCGAGCGGGCTGCGCCCGAGCTTCACGCCGGCCGCGCCGCCCGACGAAGGCAAGCGGCTCTTCGATTACTTCGTGCGCGAGGCGCGGGCGAAGCATCCGATCGTCGAGACGGGCGAATTCGGCGCCGACATGCAGATATCGCTCGTCAACGACGGGCCCGTCACGTTCTGGCTTCAGGTGCGTCCATGACGACTCAGATCTTGTTCATCCGCCACGGCGAAACCGACTGGAACCGCATCAAGCGCATCCAGGGGCACATCGACATTCCGTTGTCGGCGCATGGCTTGCTGCAGGCCGAGCAGCTCGGCGAGCGTCTCGCGCGCGAGGGCCGTCTCGATGCGGTCTATTCGAGCGATCTGCTGCGCGCGCAGCAGACGGCGCGTCCTTTCGCCGATGCGTTGCAGCTCGATGTGCGCTTGTCCGAAGGCTTGCGCGAGCGTCAGTACGGCGCGTTCCAGGGCCACGACAGCGATGAGATCAACACGAAGTTTCCCGCCGAATATGTCGAATGGCAGACGCGCGATCCGGGCTTTGCGCCGCCGGGCGGCGAATCGCAACGTGTTTTCTATCATCGCGTGATTCACGCGATGGAGCCGATCGTCGCTGCGCATCCGGGCGGACGGATCGCGTGCGTCGCGCATGGCGGCGTGCTCGATTGCATCTACCGGTTCGCAATGAAGCTGCCGCTGTCGGAGCCGCGCAACTGGCCGCTGCTCAATTGCAGCGTGAATGTCGTCGATTACGATGCAGACGGGGCGAAGGTCGTGTCGTGGGGCGATGTCAGTCATCTCGCCACCGATACTGACGACGACGACTTGAGAAAGCGCGCTTAAGTCGGCGTCGCTGCTGCCCTGATCCGCGCCCGCTTCGCGATCCCGTTGACGAGCGCCCAGCGCATGACGGGGGCCATCGCCCGCACGCCGGGACGCGCGATCACGCGCCGCAAGGCGCCAAGCGCCGACAGACCAAGCATCTCCTGCGCCCAGTCGGGCAGCAGATCCACGCCTGCGCTGAACACGAGCTTGCTCGCCGGCTTCATCGCGAAACTCGGCGTCGGCGCGTCCTTCAGCACGCGAATGACTTCTTGCGTGCGATCGCTCGCCTGCAGTTCACGGCGCATATCGGCCAGATACGTTTCGATCTGCGCGCGCGTGATCGGCACATCGTGCGCGCCGAGCATCCGCGCGATCGTCGCGGTTTCATCGAAATAACGGTCTTGATCGGCCTCGGATAGCGCGGGATTCACATAGCGCAGATAGCCAGCGAGAAAGCTCGACACTTCGGCGACATGCACCCAGGTCAGCAGGTCAGGGTCGCTCGCCCGATACGGCCGGCCATCGGGCGCGATGCCTGTGACGCCGAGATGAATGTTCCTCACGCGCTCGATGAGCGCAAGCGCGTCCGCGCGATTGCCGAACGTCGTGCCGGCGACGAAGGTCGCGGTGCGGCGCAAGCGGCCGAGGATATCGGTGCGAAACGTCGAGTGATCCCACACGCCCGCGAGCGCCAGTGGATGCAGCGTCTGTAACAGGAGCGCGCTGATACCGCTCGTCATCATGGACGTGAAATCGGCGTGGACTTTCCAGCAGACGGCGTCCGGCCCGAAAAGCCCGGGATCGCCGGGCGGCGACGAGTAATCGATCCTGGGGCCGCCGCCCGTCGTCAGGTTCGTGACGCCGCGTGCAATCGACGACCGCACGCGCGTCATCAGCGTCGCCTGATTCGGCATGCGCTAATCGTTGCTCGCGTCCCAGAGGTCGCGGATCGGCCCGGCATCCGGCGCGGCGATGCCGAAGTGCCGGTAGGCGAGCAGGGTCGCGACACGTCCGCGGGGCGTGCGCTGCAGATAGCCTTGCTGGATCAGATACGGTTCGAGCACGTCCTCGATGGTGTCGCGCTCTTCACCGATCGCCGCCGCGAGATTGTCGACGCCGACGGGGCCGCCGTCGAACTTGTGCAGGATGGCTTCGAGCAGCTTGCGGTCCATCAGGTCGAAGCCGACGGGATCGACGTCGAGCATCTTGAGCGCGGCGTCCGCGACTTCGCCCGTGATGCTGCCGTTCGCCTTCACTTCCGCGTAGTCGCGCACGCGCCGCAGCAGCCGGTTGGCGATACGCGGCGTGCCGCGCGAGCGCCGCGCGATTTCCAGCGCGCCCTCGGGCACGATGTCCGCCTTCAGCAACGACGCCGAACGCGACACGATGCGCGCCAGTTCGCTCGCGTTATAGAACTCGAGCCGCGACACGATGCCAAAGCGATCGCGCAGCGGGTTCGTCAGCATGCCTGCGCGCGTCGTGGCGCCGACGAGCGTGAACGGCTGAAGGTCCAGCTTCACGCTGCGCGCGGCCGGTCCTTCGCCGATCATGATGTCGATTTGGTAATCCTCGAGCGCCGGGTAAAGGATCTCCTCGACGACCGGCGAGAGCCGATGAATCTCGTCGATGAAGAGCACGTCGTTGGCTTCGAGATTGGTCAGCAGCGCGGCGAGGTCGCCCGCGCGTTCGAGCACCGGACCTGACGTTTGCCGCAGATTCACACCCATTTCCCGCGCGATGATATGCGCGAGCGTCGTTTTGCCGAGCCCGGGCGGGCCGAACAGCAACACGTGATCGAGCGCTTCGGAGCGGCGCTTGGCCGCTTCGATGAAGATTTCGAGCTGGCCCCGCACCTTTTCCTGGCCGACGTATTCGTCGAGCTGGCGCGGACGCAGTGCGCGTTCGAAGGCTTCTTCGTTCGGCGAGACGGGCGTGGCCGCGATGATGCGCTCGGCGGCGAGTTTGTCGGTTTCGATCATGAAGGGATTGTACAGCGTGGGTTCTCGCGGCGAAGCTGGCCGAATGGGCGAGTGGCGAGGCGGCGAACGCCCGCCGGATCACCCCTTCGACAGCGCTTTCAACGCCAGCTTGATCCCTTCCGACACGCCCGTTCCCGCCGGCACGTTCTTGACGGCGGCCAGCGCTTCCTTCTCCGAATACCCGAGCGCGAGCAGCGCGTTCAGAATGTCCGACGCATGATCGGATTGCGATGCCGCGCTCGCCATTGCGCCGAGATCCGCGCCGAGCTTGCCTTTGAGTTCGAGCAACAGGCGCTCGGCGGTCTTCTTGCCGATGCCGGGGACCCGCGTCAGGCGCGCGGCATCCTGCGTCGTCACCGTCTGCGCGAGTTCCTGCACGCTCATGCCGGATAGCACGGCCAGCGCCATACGCGCGCCGATGCCGCTGATCTTCAGCAACTCGCGAAACGTCGCGCGCTCCTGCGACGTCAGGAAGCCGTACAGCAGATGCGCGTCTTCACGCACGATCATCTGCGTGAGCAGCACCACTTTGTCGCCCGCGTTCGGAAGGTTGTAGAACGTGCTCATCGGCACATCGACTTCATAGCCGACGCCGTTGCAGTCGACGAGCAGGTGCGGCGGATTTTTTTCCAGCAGAACGCCGGCAATGCGACCGATCATGTTTGCTTGTTGAGGGTAGAAGATTTAGCCGATGAGTCTGCCGCGCCGCACGCGCAAGCCCTTCTTCGCGAGCGACGGCGCAATGCCGCCCAAGGTCGCGAGGCCCGTGCCGCCATGTGCATGACAGATCGCCATGCCGAGCGCATCGGCGGCGTCGGTGCTCGGCACGCCGGAGAGGCTGAGCAGCCGAACCACCATCTGCTGCATCTGCTCCTTCGTCGCGCGGCCATAGCCGACGACAGCCTGTTTCAACTGCAGCGCCGTATATTCGGCCACCGGCACGCCGCTCGCGACGAGTCCGCAAATTGCCGCGCCGCGCGCCTGTCCGAGCAACAGCGTCGATTGCGGATTGACGTTCACGAAGACTTTCTCGATCGCGGCCTGATCCGGGTTGTGCTGGCGAATGAGCGTGGAAATGCCGTTGAAGATCGTATTCAGGCGCGACGGCAAGTCGGCGTCCGCGGTCTTGATGACGCCGCTCGTCACGTAGTTGAGCGAATGCCCCGTCATGTCGATGATGCCGAAGCCCGTCACGCGCAAGCCGGGGTCGATGCCTAGGATTCTCATTCGTTCGCAGTGCGGCTCGTTGAAATCAAAATGGCCTGCTTGCGCCAGTCGAAGCGCAAACAGGCCAATAGTAAATGAAGCGAGCCGGTTTAATGACGGAAGTGACGCGTGCCGGTGACGATCATCGCGACGTTATGCTCGTCGGCGGCGGCGATGACTTCGTCGTCGCGCATGGAGCCGCCCGGCTGAATCACGCAGGTCGCGCCCGCGTTGACGACGACATCGAGCCCGTCACGGAACGGAAAGAACGCATCCGATGCGACCGCCGAGCCGTTCAGCGACAGCCCCGCGTTCTGCGCCTTGATGCCCGCGATGCGCGCCGAGTCCACGCGGCTCATCTGGCCCGCGCCGACGCCGAGCGTCATGCCGCCGCCGCAGAACACGATGGCGTTCGACTTCACGTACTTCGCGACGCGCCACGCGAACAGCAGGTCGTCCATTTCCTTCGGCGTCGGATGGCGTTTCGTCACGACGCGCAGTTCGTGCGGCTGGACGTTTTTCGCATCGAGCGATTGCACCAGCAGCCCGCCGCCGACGCGCTTCAGGTCGAACGTGTTGTGGCCCGCGCCCAGCGCGATTTGCAGAAGACGCACGTTCTGCTTGGCCGCGAACACGGCGCGCGCCGCTTCGCTGAACGAAGGTGCGATCAGCACTTCGACGAACTGCTTTGCCACGGCTTGCGCCGCCGCTTCGTCCACTTCACGATTGAACGCGATGATGCCGCCGAACGCCGAAGTCGGATCCGTCTGGAACGCCTTCGAGTACGCCTCGTGCGCGTCGGCGCCGATCGCGACGCCGCACGGATTCGCGTGCTTGATGATGACGCACGCGGGCGCGTCGAAAGTCTTCACGCATTCCCAGGCCGCGTCCGAATCCGCGATGTTGTTGTACGACAGCTCCTTGCCCTGCAGTTGCTCGTAGTTCGCGAGCGCGCCGGCGGGCACGGAAAGATCGCGATAGAACGCCGCGCTTTGATGCGGGTTCTCGCCGTAACGCAGGTCCTGCACCTTTTCGAACGCGAGATTGAACGTGGCCGGATACGCGTTGCGTTCGCTGTGCTGCAGTGCTTCGGTCAGGCTCGTCAGATAGTTCGTGATCGCGCCGTCGTATTGCGCGGTGTGCGCGAACACCTTGGTCGCGAGGCGGAAGTTCGTCTTGTAACCGACGCTGTTGCCGTTCGCGCGCATTTCATCGAGCACGGCGGAGTAATCGGCCGGATCGACGACAACCGTGACGTCGCGATGATTCTTCGCCGCCGAGCGCAGCATGGTCGGCCCGCCGATATCGATGTTCTCGATCGCATCTTCCAGCGAGCATTCTTCCTTCGAGACCGTCTGCACGAACGGATACAGGTTGACGACCAGCAGATCGATGGTCGGAATGTCGTGCTTCTGCAGCGCGGCCATGTGCTCGGGCAGATCGCGGCGCGCGAGAATGCCGCCATGCACTTTCGGATGCAGCGTCTTCACGCGCCCGTCGAGCATTTCCGGGAAGCCGGTGTAATCGGCGACTTCGGTCACGGGCAGGCCCGCGTCGGCGAGCAGTTTGGCCGTGCCGCCGGTCGAGAGGATCTTGACGCCGAGTTCCGACAGCGATTTCGCGAAATCGACGATGCCGGATTTGTCGGAAACGGAGATGAGCGCTTGCTTGATCATGATGAACACTGAAACCGAAAAGGATAACCAGGCCGGACCAGGGCAAGCGCCCCAGTCCGAAGAATCAAATCAATCCGTGCTGCTGGAGCTTCTTGCGTAGCGTGTTGCGGTTGATGCCGAGATATTCGGCCGCGAGCGACTGGTTGCCGCCGGCCTGCTCGAGCACCACCTCGAGCATTGGTTTCTCCACGCACGAGATCACCATGTCGTAGACGTCGTGCGGGTTCGAGCCGTCCAGGTCCTGAAAGTAACTGTCCAGGCTCTGGCGGACGCATTGTTCGATGTTATGTCTGCTCATGCGGCTATTAGTCGGTCGGTGTGGTCTTGCGCGCCGCACGATTCTTCCCCGGCCGCGTCCTCGGCGTCCTGCGCCTCGTCGACATAGATGAGACGGTCCGACAACGCCTTTTGCGCGTCGAAGAATTCGTTCACAGCGAGCAGTTGTTCTTTGGTCGTGTCGAGCGTATTCATCCGGTGGCGGAAGGTGCCCGCGCCGGAAAGGCCGCGAGTGTACCAGCCGATGTGCTTGCGCGCAGTCCGCACGCCGGTGAATTCCCCGTAGAACGCATAGTGATCTTCGAGATGCTCGTTCATCACCTGCTGGATCTCGTCGATGCGCGGCGGCGGCATGCGCTCGCCCGTCTTCAGGAAGTGCTCGATTTCGCGGAACAGCCACGGACGCCCCTGCGCCGCGCGACCGATCATGATGGCGTCCGCACCCGTCGCGGCGAGCACGTCGCGCGCTTTTTCGGGCGTGGCGATGTCGCCGTTCGCGACGACGGGAATTTTCACCGATGCCTTCACGGCCGCGATGGTTTCGTACTCCGCGTCGCCCTTGTAGAGATCGGCGCGCGTGCGGCCGTGCACGGTGAGCATGGAAATGCCCGCATCCTGCGCGATCCGCGCGATGGTCAGCGCGTTCTTGTTCTCGCGATTCCATCCGGTGCGAATCTTGAGCGTGACCGGCACCGCGTCCGGCCCGACGCCGACCGCCTGCACCACGGCCTCGACGATGCGCGCCACGAGCGGTTCATTCTGCAGAAGCGCCGAACCCGCGGCGACGTTGCAGACCTTCTTCGCGGGGCATCCCATGTTGATATCGATGATCTGCGCGCCGTTCGCGACGTTGTGGCGCGCGGCTTCGGCGAGCATCTGCGGGTCCGCGCCCGCGATCTGCACCGAGATGGGCTCGACTTCGCCGGCGTGATTCGCACGGCGCATGGTCTTTTCGCTCTTCCACAACTGCGCGTTCGACGCGACCATCTCCGACACCGCGTACCCCGCCCCCATGCGTTTGCAGAGCTGGCGGAACGGGCGGTCGGTGACGCCTGCCATCGGCGCGACGAACAGGTTATTGCGCAGAACGTGTGAACCGATGGTGGGCATGGAGGCTTGGGCCTCCGCGCTGGCGGCTGTGCGGCAACAATGCCGGCTTCGCGTCAGGCGGATGCAAGGATGCGGAAGGGAAACGCGTATTTTAACGCTAAGCGGCTGCTGAAATTAAGTGCAATCGCGTGCAAGTCTTTAAATCTTCGATGAAAGCGCGCAAGGGTGGGGAGGATAAGTCGGGGATGCGCGACCGCCGGCTCAATCGACGATTGCGCCCTGGACGCGTGGAGCCTCGCGCGAACTCGCTGATCGGCGCGCTCCCCGCTCGCGGATCGTGGATCGCGGGAAGCATGCGTCGATCATAAACGCGGGCGGCCGTTACCGCCGTTGCCCGAACATCATCTGTCGCGCGAGCGCCGTCTTCAACGGCGGCAGAAATTCGAGCGCAGTCAGTGCAAGACCGCGCACGGCGGCCAACGGCGCGAAATCGACCGTGAAGATTCGCGCGAGCGTGTCGGTAGCGCCGATGGTGAAGCGCCGGTCGAGCGCGCGGCGCTGGGCGAAATGCGCCAGTGCGAGCGGACGCGCACCATCGGCGGACAGCGCGTCGCACAGCGCGAGTGCGTCGCGCAGGCCGAGATTCAGCCCTTGGCCGGCCACCGGATGCAGCGTCTGCGCCGCGTTGCCGATGGCCACCGTGCGCCGGTCGACGAGCGCGTGCAGCGCCGTCAGCCCGAGCGGAAACGCCGCGCGCCCCACGATGCGCGTGAAGCGCCCCATGCGAGCGCCGAACGCGACGCCCAGTTCCGCGAGGAACGCGTCGTCGTCCAGTTGCATGCGGCGGGCGGCTTCGTCGGGCGAGCAGCACCAGACGAGCGAATAATCCGCGTGACGCTGCCCGCCGCAGGGCAGAAGCGCAATCGGGCCTTCGTTCGTGAAGCGCTCCCACGCGACATTCGCTTGCGGGTCCGACACGCTCACCGTGCCGACGATGGCCGTCTGCCCGTAGTCGCGCGCGCGTCTGTCGTTCAGCAGCGCGGCCTCGCGCGGCGCCTGCTGATACAGCCCGCCTTCGGCATTGACCAGCACCCGGACGCGAATCGTGCGCTCCCCGCTCGCGGTTTGCAGCGGCAGCGTGACGCCGTCGTTGTCCTGCAGGGGCGCGAGCGCGGAGGTATCGGTGATCCAGTCGACCGTGGTCTTCTTGACCGCGCTCGCGAGCGCCGCGACGAGCGAGCCGTAACGCACGACATACCCGAGCTCGGGCAACTCGTGCTCGTCGTGCTCGATCAGCGTGCGCCCGAAGTGCCCGCGCTGCGATACGTGGATGCGGCGAATCGGCGTGGCGTCGGCGGGAAATCCGAGCGGCTGCAGCATCACGCGGCTGCCGTGCGACAGCGCGAGCGAGCGCGGGTCGCTGGCGGCGGCCTCGGGCGTCCGGGCGTCGATCAGCGCGATGGACAGCCGCGATGTCGCGCTGCGCCGCGCGAGCCAGCCGGCGAGCGCAAGCCCGACCGGCCCCGCGCCGACGATGGCGATGTCGTAGTCGAAATGCGGTTCTGTGATCGGGTCGCTCATGTTCTCGTCTTCAATTGCCGATGGATTCGCGCATCAGCGCTTCGATTTCGTCCGCGGCGACCGGCACTTCGCGCGTCAGCAGTTCGCAGCCGCCGGGTGTCACGAGCGCGTCGTCCTCGATGCGGATGCCCGTGTTCCAGTATCGCTCGGGCACGTCTTCGGCGGCGCGCACGTAGAGGCCCGGCTCGACGGTCAGCACGTTGCCCGCCGCGAGCGTGCGCCAGGGCCGCGCGCCCTGCTCGTCGCGGGGCCCGTCGGCGTCGCGGTATTCGCCCGCGTCGTGCACGTCCATGCCGATCCAGTGCCCCGTCCGATGCATGTAGAAACGCATGTAGGCGCGCTCGGCGATCACGTCGTCCACGCTGCCGAACTTCTTCTTGTCGACGATGCCCGTATCGAGCAAGCCTTGCGACAACACTTTCACGGCGGCCTGATGCGGCGCGTCGAAGCTCACGCTGGCGCGCGTGGCGTCGATTGCGGCGGCTTGCGCGGCGAGCACGATGTCGTAAAGCTCGCGCTGGGCGGACGAAAAGCGGCCGTTCGCCGGAAAGGTGCGCGTGATGTCGGACGCGTAGCCGTCCAGCTCGCAAGCGGCGTCGATGAGGATGAGGTCGCCGTCGCGCGCAATGGCGTTGCCCGCCGGATAGTGCAGCACGCACGCGTTCGCGCCCGCCGCGACGATCGAGCCGTATGCGGGCGCTTGCGCCCCGTGGCGGCGGAAGGTGTAGAGCAACTCGGCTTCTATTTCATACTCGCGCATGCCTGGGCGGCATGCACGCATTGCACGGCGATGCGCCTCCGCCGAGATGGCCCCGGCGCGCCGCATGATCGCGAGTTCATGCGCGTCCTTCACGAGCCGCATTTCATCGAGGAGCGGCAGCACGTGCTGCGCCCTCGCCGGTGCGCGCACACCGCTGCGGCCTTGCGCGCGGACGGCCGCGAGCCAGTTGCGCACTTGCGCATCCAGTTCCGCCGACGTGCCGAGCGCGTAGAAGAGCGCGGGCTTGTCGGCGATCAGGCGCGTGATCTGGTCGTCGAGCGCGGCGACGGGGAACGCGGCATCGAGACCGAATGCATCGCGCGCGGCTTCCGGACCGTAGCGAAAGCCTTCCCACGTTTCCCGCTCGGCGTTCTTCTCGCGGCAGAAAAGTATCGACGATGGCTCGCCGTTCTGTGCGCTCGCATCGAGCACGAGCGTCGCCTCGGGTTCGGTGAAGCCGGTCAGATAGTAGAAGTAGCTGTCGTGACGGAAGGGGAAGTCGGTGTCTCGATTGCGCATGACTTCGGGCGCAGTGGCGACGATGGCGACGCCGCCGCCCTCCGCGCGCAACGCCGCGAGCAGGCGTTCGCGGCGGTCACGGTAGATATCGACGGCGATCGGGCTGGCGTGTTCGGTCATTGAGTTCATCCGCCCGATTGTAGCGCCGGGCCAGAGGCGGCGCGACTCGGCCGTTCGGCCTAGTAGCCGGGCTTCGAATCGTGTTGCATGCTCACTCTTCCGGGCGATTGCGCACGCTTCCCGCGATCAGGTCGAAGCGGAAGAGCCGGCATTCGAGCGCGCCGTTGAAGAGCGGCGTTTTCGTCGATTCGCGCAGGCGCAGCAGGCCGGGCAACTTGCGGTCGGACGTGAGCACATATGCGCGCCAGCCGGGAAAGCGTTGCTTGAGCGCATTGCCGAACGAGACGAAGAATTCGGTATCGGCGGGATCGGGCTGGGCGCGGGCGAATGCGTCGTCGTCCTCGCGGCGCGAGCGCGGCGTATCGCGGATTTCGCCGCGCGGCCCGCGTCCGCGCACTTCGATACGTTCGCCATACGGCGGATTCGCAATGAGGATGCCGGGCGCATCGGTCGGCGGCGTCATGTTGCGGGCGTCGATCTGCTTGAGCGACAGGTCGGCGACGCCCGCGCGGCTCAGGTTCGCGCGAGCCTTATCGAGCATGTCGCCGGAAATGTCGCTGCCGAAGATGCCGAGCTGTGTTTGCGAAGCGCGGGTGGCGCGGCGCGCTTCCGTCGCGGCGGTCTTGAGCTTTTGCCACATGCCCGGGTGAAACGGCTTGAGCTTTTCGAAGCCGAAGCGCCGGTCGCTGCCCGGCGCGATGTTGAGCGCGGTCTGCGCGGCTTCGGCGAGGAAGGTGCCGCTGCCGCACATCGGATCGAATAGCGGTGTGCCAGGCGTCCAGCCGGTGAGGCGCAGGATGCCTGCGGCGAGATTTTCGCGCAGCGGCGCGGCGCCCTTGTCGAGCCGCCAGCCGCGCTTGAAGAGGGGTTCGCCGGAGGTGTCGAGGTAGAGCGTGCATTCGTTCATCGTGAGGAACGCGAACACGCGCACGTCCGGTTGCGCGGTGTCGATGCTGGGCCGCGCGCCGCTGATGTCGCGCAGGCGGTCGCAGACGGCGTCCTTCACGCGCAGCGTCGTGAATTCGAGGCTTTTTAGCGGCGATTTGATCGCGGTGAGGTCGACGCGCATCGTCTGGCTCGGTGTGAACCATTGTTCCCAGCGCTGACGATGAGTGAGGTCGTAGATGTCGTTCTCATTGCGATACGGGCCGTGCGCGATCTTCAGCAACACGCGGCTCGCGATACGCGAATGCAGGTTCGCCGCCATGCCCGCGACCCAGCCGCCCCGGAAATGCACGCCGCCGGGCACTTGCGCGCCGACGTTGAGCGGTCCGCCGCCCGAAAGCGGCGCGCTGCTGACGTGACGTTCCCCGATCTCGGCAAGCTCGGCGGCGAGCGGCGCTTCGAGACCGCGCGGGCAGGGGACAAACCAGTCGAAGAGTGGGGAAGACATGTGGGGTTTTGCGGGGTTCAAAGGCGGTATTGTACGCGGGGGCGGTGTGCGGATCACCGTGCGTGTTGGCTTGACAGCACGAAGAGGACTACAAGCCTCGGGACGTCACTACGAGATCAGCCCATAGGCTCGTGAAAGGCATTTTGAATGCGACATCCGACGCAGTTGCCATTCGGATATATCGTGTACCGGTTTCGTCCGTCTCCCTCCACGGTTCGCTTCGGGCAAGCTCGCCCAAGTCTTGAAGAAACCATGCCGAACGTTTCTGTTGAACCGCTCCCAAAGCACCGAGAAGGCGCTATCGCGGGCTATGCGCTTGAACTATCCGCGACGCACCGACTCACGCCCGAGGACTACGAGACGCAAGCCGAAGCAATCAAGGTCGCCAAGGTCAAAGGCTGTAAGCCATTAGTAGCCCGTGTTCGAAAGACCATCATTGGAGCTCTGCTGACTAACCTCGTAGAGTCGTGAGGGCATGGTCGCCGGGCTCGCAACAAGGCGTTGATTGGCCTGGCGACCATCTTCCCTCACTCCACCGCCTTCATCATCTCCTCGACGACCTTCTTCGCATCCCCGAACACCATCATCGTCTTGTCCATATAGAACAGTTCGTTATCGAGCCCGGCGTATCCTGCCGCCATCGATCGCTTGTTCACGATGATCGTCCTCGCCTTGTACGCTTCGAGAATGGGCATCCCCGCAATCGGCGATTTCGGATCGGTTTTAGCCGCAGGATTCACAACGTCATTGGCCCCGAGCACGAGCACCACATCCGTCTGCCCGAACTCGCTGTTGATGTCCTCCATCTCCTGCACCATTTCGTACGGCACTTCGGCCTCGGCGAGCAGCACGTTCATATGCCCCGGCATCCGCCCGGCGACCGGATGAATGGCATACCGGACATCGATGCCTTTTTCCACCAGCTTGTCCGTCAACTCCTTGAGCGCATGCTGCGCGCGCGCGACCGCCAGCCCGTACCCCGGAACGATCACCACGCTTTCGGCGTTGCCGAGCATGAAAGCGGCGTCATCGGCGGAACCGGACTTCACCGGCCGTTGTTCCGTCGCTCCGCCCACGGCCGCGCCGCCCGCTTCGCCACCGAACCCGCCAAGAATCACATTGAAGAACGAACGATTCATCGCGCGGCACATGATGTACGACAGGATCGCGCCCGAGGAACCGACCAGCGATCCCGCGATGATCAGCATGGGATTGTTCAGCGAGAAACCGATGCCCGCCGCCGCCCAGCCCGAGTACGAGTTGAGCATCGACACGACCACCGGCATGTCCGCGCCGCCGATCGGAATGATGATGAGCACGCCCAGCGCGAAGGCGATCAGCGTCATGATGATGAACGGCAGCCACGATTGCGTCACCATGAAGATGATGCCGAAGCCGATCATCGCGACCGCGAGCAGCAGATTCAGCAGATGCTGCCCCGAGTACACCACCGGCGCGCCCTGAAACAGCCGGAACTTGTACTTGCCCGACAGCTTGCCGAACGCGATCACCGAGCCGGAGAACGTAATCGCACCGACGAACGTGCCGATGAACAACTCGACGCGATTGCCGTACGGGATCGGCTCGCCGGGCGCTGCAAGCCCGAACGCCGACGGCTCCGCCACGACCGCGTACGCAATGCACACCGCCGCGAGACCGATCAGCGAGTGCATCGCCGCGACGAGTTCGGGCATCTTCGTCATCTCGACTTTCGCCGCGATATACGCGCCCGCGCCGCCGCCGATGATCAGCGCCGCGAACAGCAACGAAAGCCCGAGCGCGAGATTCGCCTCGAGGAAAGCGGCCTGTTTGACGATCAGCGCGAGCGTCGTGAAGATGGCGATCGCCATCCCGGCCATGCCGAACGTATTGCCGATGCGCGCGGTCTTCGGATTCGACAGGCCCTTGAGCGCCTGAATGAAGCACACCGACGCGACCAGATACAGAAGAGTGACGACGTTCAGGCTCATTTACGCACCCTCCTTGCTGGCGAGCTTCTTCGGCTCTTTCTTCTTGAACATCTCCAGCATTCGCCGCGTCACGAGAAAGCCGCCGAACACGTTCACCGCCGCAAGCAGCACCGCGAGCGTGCCGAAGAACTTGCCCGCGCCGCCGACTGTCAGCCCGACGGCAAGCATCGCGCCGACGATGACGATCGCCGAGATTGCATTCGTCACGGCCATCAGCGGCGTGTGCAGCGCCGGCGTGACGTTCCAGACCACGTGATAGCCGACGTAGATCGCCAGCACGAAGATGATCAGGTTGATCACCGTGTGATTGATGACATCCATGTTCGTCTCCGTGTTCAGGCGATAGCGCGCGCGGGCTGGCCGTCGCGGCACTGAAGCGTGGCCGCGACGATGTCGTCCGCGAGGTCGATGTTGAGCGTCCCTTCCTTCGTCAGGATCAGCTTGAGAAAGTCGAGCAGATTGCGCGCGTAGAGCGCGGAGGCATCGGCGGCGACCATCGAGGCGAGATTCGTGTAGCCGACGATATGCACGCCATGCTTCGTCACCACCTGATCGACTTCGGTCAGCGGGCAGTTGCCGCCCTTGCGACCTTCGAACTCGGGACCGCGCCCTGCGGCGAGATCGACGATGACCGAGCCCGGCTTCATGTGCTTGACCGTCTCCACCGACAGCAGCGTCGGCGCGGGGCGGCCGGGAATCAGCGCGGTCGAGATGACGATGTCCGCCGCCTTCGCGCGTTCATGCACCTGAGCCGATTGCCGCGCGAGCCAGCTTGGCGGCATCGGCCGCGCATAGCCGCCGACGCCTTCCGCCGCTTCGCGTTCGTCATCCGTTTCGAACGGCACGTCGACGAACTTCGCGCCGAGCGACTCGATCTGCTCTTTCACGGCGGGCCGCACATCCGACGCTTCGACGACCGCGCCCAGACGCTTCGCCGTGGCGATCGCCTGCAGGCCCGCGACGCCCGCGCCGAGCACGAGCACGCGCGCGGCCTTGACGGTGCCGGCGGCGGTCATCAGCATCGGCATGAATCGCTGGTAGTGGTGGCACGCGATCAGCACCGCCTTGTACCCGGCGATGTTCGCCTGCGACGACAGCACGTCGAGGCTTTGCGCGCGCGTCGTGCGGGGCGCGGCTTCGAGCGCGAACGCGGTGACGCCCGCCGTGGCGAGCCGTGCGGTGTTTTCGGTGTTGAACGGATCGAGCATGCCGATGAGCACGGCGCCCGGCGTGAGCAAGCCCAGTTCGGCTTCGCCCGGCGATTGAACCTTCAGAACGATCTCGGCGGCGAACGCGGTGGCGGCATCGACGATATCCGCGCCCGCCTGAGCGAAGGCATCGTCGATATAGCTGGCCCGCTCGCCCGCGCCGCTCTGCACCGAAACCCGATGCCCTTGCGCGACGAGCTTTTTCACCGTCTCCGGCGTGGCGGCGACACGCGCCTCGTTCGCCCGCGTTTCAGCAGGCACTCCGATGTGCATTTTTGAATCCTCCGGTCTTGTTTTATCTTCCCGCGCCCTGGGGCCCGGCGGCGGGAAGGATCGAGGCTGAGTTTTTGCTTCAAATGCTGGATCGACGGCTAGTGCCACTGTAACCGAGAAATCCGCGCCAAAATCGCCGTCCGGCATCGCGCTAACCCTTAGGCCGCGCGCGCGTGTTCGGGGCCGGGACGGTAAAATGTCGGCCATGAAATCAGATACTTGGGCTCCACATGTGACGGTTGCGGCCATCGTCGAGCGGGACGGGCGGTTTCTCGTCATCGAAGAACACACTTCTGCAGGGCTGCGAATCAACCAGCCGGCCGGTCATCTCGAAGCCGGCGAAACGCTCGTTGAAGCCGTGATTCGCGAGACGCTGGAAGAAACGGCGCATCGCTTCGAACCCGAGGCGCTCGTCGGCGCGTATATGACGCACTTTGCGCGGCCCGGGCGGGATGTCACGTATCTGCGCTTCACGTTCTGCGGAAAGTCCGCGGGCGAAGTGGCCGGCAGAGCGCTGGACAAAGGCATCGTCCGCGCGATGTGGCTGACGCCCGGCGAACTGCGCGCAACAGTCGCGCAGCACCGGACGCCTCTCGTCATGCAGTGCGTCGACGATTACTTGTCCGGGCGGCGCGTGCCGCTCGATTTCATCCATACGCATTCGGTCGCGCCGGTCGTGCGCGCCTGACCCGCTCGCGCGGAACAACGCGGTAATCCTATGAGCAAGCAGAAAGTGGTGGTGGGCATGTCGGGCGGCGTCGATTCGTCGGTCACGGCATGGCTCCTGAAAGAGCAGGGCTACGACGTGGTCGGCCTGTTCATGAAGAACTGGGAAGACGACGACGACAGCGAGTACTGCTCGACGCGTCAGGACTGGATCGACGTGGTCTCGGTCGCGGACCTGATCGGCATCGACGTGGAAGCGGTGAACTTCGCCGCCGAGTACAAGGACCGCGTGTTCGCCGAATTCCTGCGCGAATACTCGGCGGGCCGCACGCCGAATCCGGACGTCCTGTGCAACGCCGAAATCAAGTTCAAGGCGTTTCTCGACCACGCAATGTCGCTCGGCGCGGAAACCATCGCGACCGGTCACTACGCGCGCGTGCGCGAACGCGACGGCCTCTTTGAACTGATGAAGGCCACCGATGCGACGAAGGACCAGTCGTACTTCCTGCATCGCCTGAACCAGCAGCAACTGTCGAAGACGCTCTTTCCGCTCGGCGAAATCCCGAAGACGAAGGTGCGCGAGATTGCTGCGCAAATCGGTCTGCCGAACGCGACGAAGAAGGACTCGACCGGCATCTGCTTCATCGGGGAGCGGCCGTTCCGCGAGTTCCTGAATCGCTATCTGCCGACAAAGCCCGGTCCGATGAAGACGGCGGAAGGAAAGGTCGTCGGCGAGCATATCGGGCTCGCGTTCTATACGTTCGGGCAGCGCAAGGGCATTGGCATCGGCGGCGCGAAGGACGGCAGCGGCGAGCCGTGGTTCGTCGCAGGCAAGGACATGGCGAGCAACACGCTTTATGTGGTGCAGGGCCACGACCATCCGTGGCTGCTGTCGCATACGCTCGTCGCCGGCAACACGAGTTGGGTGGCGGGGTTCGCCCCCGAGGAAGGCGCGACGTGCGGGGCCAAGACACGGTATCGCCAGCAAGACGCGGCGTGCCGGTTCTCCGCGTCTTCCGACGACGCTCACTTCGATTTGCGTTTCGACGATGCGCAATGGGCCGTGACGCCGGGCCAGTCGGCCGTGCTGTATCAGGGCGATGTCTGTCTCGGCGGCGGAATCATCGAGCGCGCCGCGGCGGGCGTTGTTTCCGCAGCGCCGGCGGTAACTGCATCGAGCGTGATCTGACTGTATGCCCCGGCATTGCGACCGGGGCTTCTCGTGTCGATGCGATAAAAACTGATTTGATACAAGTGCTTGACCGTCTACCTATGAGTAGATAAATTTCACACATCGAAAGCGGGGGAACAGGTCATGGACAAGAACACGGTACGCGAATCACTGCTAGACCACGCGCAGACCATCATGATGACGCGCGGCTACAACGGCTTCAGTTATCGTGACTTGTCCGAACTGGTCGGAGTGAAGACGTCGAGCATCCACTATTACTTTCCGACCAAGGAAGATCTCGCACTCGAAGCCGTGAACGCTTATAGCGCCGACGTCATGTCGTCGATTTATGCGATCGACAGTTCAGCCCCGGCCGAAAAGAAGCTCGACCGATACACGCGGCTGTTCGGGCGGATCATCGGCGACGGCAAGCAGATCTGTCTCTGCGGCATGCTCGCGTCGGATATCGAGTCGCTGCCCGAGAGCGTGCGCCACGCAGTGCAGGCGTTCTTCAGGGCCAACGAGAACTGGCTGGCGAAGGTTTTGGCAGAAGGCGAAGCGCAGGGCACGCTGGACGCGCACGGCAAGCCGGAAACAACGGCCCGGGCGCTTTACGCGGCGTTTCAGGGAAGTCTGCTGACGTGTCGCCTGTTTCAGACGCGCGCACGGCTGGAAGAAGTCGCCGGCACCGTGCGCCGGTAGATAACCTGTGGATAACTGTGTTGAAAAACCGTGATCAACGTCGGAGTTTCTATCTTTTGATAGGTAGATTTTTGGCGTTGCACCGAGATGTTTGCAGCCGGCCTCTCAGTTTCGCGGTACGGCGGGAGGTTGAGCGATCGTCGTCTATGGCTCTCATGACCTACGACGGATTAGTCCGAGCGATTGTCTATCTAGCAGTAGATTGCCTATTACTTTCGTAAGCTCAAAAACGAGAGTCATCATGAAGAAGCTTGATACAACGGCACCACCCACGACTTCGTGATGCTGAACGCGCTCGCGCAAACGTCCGCGACGCGCGCAGCCATCGCGCAAGCCAACGCGGCGTTGAAGGCCGCGCTCAAGAAGTGACGATGCAGAACCGCGTCCGCCCCGCGCGGGAGCGACGTTCTCAGGCGGGAGCGGTATCGAGAAAGGATTGGCGCTGCGCGAGGCGCGCGTAGAACTTGTCGAGCGCCGGATGCGCCTCGCGCCAGTCGAGATCAGGCATGCGGAAGTCGAGATAGGCGAGTGCGCAGCCGCACGCGATATCCGCCAGCGTGAAGCGATTCGCCGAGCACCACTGCTTCGAGCCGAGGCCCTGAGCCATTGCGCGCAGACCGTCCTCGACCTTGTGACGCTGCCGCGCGATCCACGCGTCGCTGCGATGCGCTTCCTCGCGCAGCACGCCTTCGAGGCGAATCAACACGGCGGCGTCGAGCATGCCGTCCGCGAGCGCTTCCCAGCAGCGCACTTCGGTGCGTTCGCGCCGTTCCTGCGGGAGGAGCTTGCCGACGGGCGTCAGCGTGTCCACGTACTCGCAGATGACGCGCGAATCGAACACCGCTTCGCCGTCGTCCAGAATGAGGCAGGGCACTTTGCCGAGCGGATTGAATTCGTGGATTTTCGAATCGGATGCCCAAACGTCTTCGAGCACCAGTTCGCAGTCGATCTTCTTCTCCGCCATCACGATCCGCACCTTGCGGACGAATGGGCTAGTGTGCGAACCGATCAGTTTCATCATCTATTCTTTGCGTTTTGTTTCGGATACAGCCGACCGACGATCTTAACCGCGCACGCGCGCGCGAATGGCAATTTCGAGATGGAGGCGGCAAGTGGTGTCGTCTGGCGACAACATCGGCCCGGTTCATGCGGAAAAATGTAGGAAACCGATGTTTCGCCGATGAACGCAAGCACTCCGGAGCACGTCGACGTCGCGATACGTCGAGGATGACGAAGAACCGCGGCGCGACCGTTGAGCCGGGTCAACGCCGCTCGAACTTAGTGTGCTCCGGGGCAATTACTGCGCACTGGCAGTGGTAGCGCCGCCCGAGGGCGGGCAGGGCAGCATCGGCGGCGCGGGTTGCCGCGAGGACGAGGAACCCGGCGATCCCGACGCAGGCGCCGACGCCGCGACGGAACCGAGGCTCCGCACGCCCGCCGATATGGCCGAAGCAATGTCGTTCACCGCCTTGCGATGCCCGTCGACGAGCGCATCGTAGCCCTCGGCCACGCGTGCTTCCGCGACCGTCCTGCACGTCATGACCGCTTGCGACTCGCCGCCGCGCACGCTCCACACCGCATCGATGACCGCCTGCGATCCCGGCCACGATTCGAAGCGCTGCACCTTCACCTTCACGCGATACACCCGCGCCGATTCCGGATGCGGCGTGCCGTAGACATCGATGGCATTGAGTTGCTGGGCAAGATCGCCGGATAGCGCGCGACGCACTTCATCGGCGGGAAGCGAGGCCCAGCGCTCCTGTTCGAGCACGCTCACCTGCGCGGAGCCGGACTGCACGACGAGCTGATTGCGCGCCACCTGCTGCGGCATGTCAACAGGCGCAAGCTCGAAATAGAACGAAGCCGGCGCCGACGATACCGCGACCGGCGCGCCCGCCGCGCCGCCCAGCGTATAGAACCGGCTCGACGGCGACGACGCGCACCCGGCGAGCACGCCCGCCGCGCCCAGCGTCAACAACAACGCGCCGATTCTCATGGTTTGTCTCCCGGTTTGCCGCGCAGCAACGATTCCGGATGACGCTCCAGATAATCGGCGAGCGAGTTGAGCGATTGAAGCGTCCGTGTGAGTTCCTGCATCGCCTGATGCACGTCGGACTGAAGCGGTGAATCCTGCTGAAGCGTCGATTGCGCCTCGCCGAAGGTCTTCTTCGCCTGCGTGAGCGTGTCGCGCACTTCCGGCACGACTTCCTTGCCGAGCTGATCGAAGAGCGCATTCGCGTTCTTCAGCGAGCCGTTCAGGTTCTTGCCGATCTCGTCGAACGGAATCTTGTCCAGCTTGCGCGCGATATCCGCGATCTGGAGCTGAAGCTCGTCGAGCGTGTTGGGCACGGTCGGCAGTTCGAGCGGATCGTTGCTCGCGCTCACCTTTGCGGGCGGCGCCTTCGGGAAGAAGTCGAGCGCGACGTAAAGCTGGCTCGTCAGCAGATTGCCGGTACGCAACTGTCCGCGCAGGCCGCGCTTCACGAGCAGTTGGAGCATGTCGTGGCTCGCCGCCGAACCTTGTTCGGGCAACGCGGCCTTCGCGCGCCTGCCGAGGCGATCGGGGTAGAGGTCGATGGTCACCGGCATCATGAACGAGTGCGACTGCTGGTCGTATCGCACGCCGATGCCCGTCACCTGGCCCAGCACGATGCCGCGGAAATCGACCGGCGCGCCGACCGACAAGCCGCGCAGCGACTGGTTGAAGTTCATTACGACATGCACGGGATCGCCGTCGGGGTCCCGCATCGCGTCGGCCTGGTCGGAGGCGAGGCGGAAGGTGGCGTTCTCCGTCGCCTGCGGGCCGGCCTGCTGATTCGGCGGCGTCTGGAACGCAATGCCGCCGAGCACGACCGTGGCGAGCGACTGCGTGTTGAGCGTGAAGCCGCTCGAATCCAGCCGCAGATCGACGCCGCTCGCATGCCACCAGCGCGAATTGCTGCCGACGTACTGGTCGTAAGGGGCATTGACGAAGACCTGCATCGTGACGCCGGTGCCGTCCTTGTCGAGCGAAAACGCCGTCACCTGGCCGACCTGCACGCGCCGATAGTAGACCGGCGAGCCGATGTCGAGCGAACCGAGCGATTCGCCGTGCAGCGTGAACGTGTGGCCCTTCTGGTCGCCGGTGACGGCAGGCGGCGTCTCGAGCCCGACGAAGTAAGTATGGTCCTCGGTCGACTTGCCGGCATCCACGCCGATATACGAACCGGACAGCAGCGTCGACAGCCCCGTCACGCCGCTTGCCGCCACGCGCGGGCGCACGACCCAGAAGCGCGTGTCCTTCACCGCGAAATCGGTCGCTTCCTTGGTGAGCTGCACATCGACGAGCACGCGCGAATGGTCTTTCGACAACGTGATGGTCTTAACCGTGCCGATGTCCACGTCCTTGTACTTGACCTTGGTCTTGCCGGGTTCGAGGCCCTCTGCGTTGACGAAGCTGATGGTCACCGTCGGGCCGCGGCTCGATACCGTCTTCACCACGAGAAACACGCCGATCAGCGCGGCGACGATCGGAATCACCCATACGAGCGACGGCAGCCAGCGGCTGCGCGGCTCGATCACGGGTTCGGGCAGATTGGGCGGCAAGCCGCCGCCGCTGTCCCGCCCGGGCGTGTCGTTCGTCTTCGGCCCGTCCGGACCTTGGCCACTAGTCATATTTCTTTCCTGACGGTTCTATGTTGTCCCATATCAGACGGGGATCGAACTGCATGGAGGCGAGCATCGTCAATACGACGACCGACGCGAACGCGAGCGCCGCCGGTCCCGCCGTGATCACCGCCACCGACTTGAAGCGCACGAGCGCGACGGTGAGCGTGACCACGAAGATATCCAGCATGGACCATCGGCCGATGCCTTCCACCACGCGATACAGCGTCGTGCGCTGGCGCGGACGCCACACCGAGCGCCGCTGCACGCTGACGAGCAAGAATGCGAGCGAGAGCAGCTTGAGCATCGGCACCAGAATGCTGGCCACGAAGATGACGATGGCGAGCGGATAGTCGCCGTCGTTCCAGAAGAGCGCGACGCCGCTCATGATGGTGTCGTCCTCCGCGCCGAGAATCGAGGACGTATGCAGCATCGGAAAGACGTTCGCCGGAATATAAAGGATCGCCGCGCTGATGAGCAGCGCCCACGTCCGCGCGATGCTGTCCGGATTGCGCCGGTGCACGACCGCGTCGCAGCGCGTGCAGCGTTGCCTTTCGACCGTGCGCGCGAGCGGCTGCACGAGCCCGCACGCATGACACGAGACGAGCTTCGCGCGCGATGCCGTCGTGTAGAGCGTGGGCGGCGGGCTGTCCGGTTCGTCGATGGCGGCGTCGAGCGGTGTGTCGTTCACGTCTTCTGCCTCGCGGATGATGCAAGCGGCTTGCGCGCGCGCCGCTTCGGCAGTTCGCTCGCCGTCTCCCAAAGCGAGCGCGGGTCGAAGCTCACGACGACCGCGACCATCAGCGTCAGCGCGCCGAAAGCGAAGAGCGCGGCCTCCGGAATCACGCGCGCGACGCTCAGCATCTTCACGAGCGTGACGAGCACGCCGAGCATGAACACTTCGATCATTCCCCACGGGCGCACGAACTGGATCGCGCGCAGCGTGAGATGGAATCCCGGCGGCACGTAGCCCGCGCGCACGGGCATCAGCACGTAGAGCAGCGCGACCAGCTCGCACAGTGGAAAGAGGATCGTCGCGCAGAAGACCAGCACGGCGACGAGCTGCATCTGCTCGTTCCATAGCGCGACGATCGCGCCGATGAGCGTCGTCTGCGACGTGATGCCGTTCGCATCCAGTTCGACGATGGGAAACGCCTGCGCGATCACGAAGGTGATGAGCGCGGCGAGCGTGGTCGCGCAGATGCGGTCGAGATTGCGCGCGACGCTGCGATAGAGCACCGCGCCGCAACGCGGACAGTTCGCCGAACTGTGCTCGGGAAGCGCGCGCTTCGCGAAGAGCGCGTCGCATTCATGACACGCGATCAGTTGTTCCGATTCGTTCACGTTCATAGTTCGAGGGCGAGCCTTCTCATGCGTGTTCCATGCGTGTTCGGTATGCGCCGCGAGAGGGCCCGGCCGGAAACAGCAAGTAACGAGCCAGCGCGGGATGGTAGCAGGATGGTAACAAACCGGCTTTCGCCGCGACATCAACGGAATAAGGCGGCTCGCTGCATCGTTGTGTTGTGTTCTCTCGCGCGACCACGATGGACCGTTGCATCGGCAGAATAGTTCGTTGCATAAACGGCGCGCATCGCGGTGAATCGCCCGGAAAGCCGCGCCGGGCCTGACTTTCCACGCTTGCGGCAGGCATTCGCGCGCATGCTGGCAATTCACGGACGTTGCGGTAGCATGGCGGCGCATGCATCGGACACAGCCCGGCGGCATGCGCGTCTCGATCATTCCCAGGACATCCGCATCATGGAAAGCACTGTTGGCATTACTCCGGCGACGCCCGCCGAACGATACAGCGCCACGGCGATCGGCCTGCATTGGCTCATCGCGTTGCTGATCATCGGCGGCTTCTATCTCGGCTGGATCATGACCGATATTCCCGGCTTCACGCCGACTAAGCTCAAGTACTACTCGTGGCACAAGTGGATCGGCGTGACCGTGTTCGCGCTCGCGGCGCTGCGGCTCGCGTGGCGCGTCACCCATCGCGCGCCGGCCCTTCCGCCGGGCACGCCGCGCTGGCAACAAGGCGCGGCGCATCTCACGCACATGCTGCTCTATGTGCTGATGCTGGTGATTCCCGCGTCGGGTTATCTGTACAGCTCGGCCGCTGGCCTGCAGGTCGTGTATCTCGGTGTGCTGCCGTTGCCGACGGTCATCGGACCCGACAAGGCGCTGAAGGCGACGCTGCGCATCGTGCATGTCGCGCTGAATTACGGACTGCTCGTGCTCGTCGCGATGCACGTGCTCGCCGCGCTCAAGCATCACTTCGTCGATCGCGACGGCTTGCTCGGGCGGATGCTGCCTTTCGTCAAATAGGCGTCTCCGATTGTTTCCTCGCAGTTGGCAGGGCGTTTCCGGCCGGCTGTTGGAAACGGCATGCTTTTGATTTCCAATACCCGCTGTTCGTTCGAACCGTTCACAAGGCACACATGAAAGTGAAACTCAATCGTTGGATGGCGGCCGCCGTGGCCGCGACGTCGCTCGCTGTCGCAGCGGCCGCAGCGGCGCAAGTGGATATGGCGAAAAGCTCGGTCGTCGCCACGTCGAAGCAGATGAACGTGCCCACCGACGGCAAGTTCAACAAGTTCAGCGCGCAGATCGCGTTCGATCCGGCGAAGCCGGCTGCCGGCAGC
Organism: Caballeronia sp. LZ016; assembly: GCF_031450805.1. Classification (NCBI taxonomy): domain Bacteria; kingdom Pseudomonadati; phylum Pseudomonadota; class Betaproteobacteria; order Burkholderiales; family Burkholderiaceae; genus Caballeronia; species Caballeronia sp. LZ016. The sequence goes on along the minus strand of NZ_JARTVY010000001.1, from coordinate 439,368 downwards.
GCCAACATCACCATCGATACGGGCAGCTACGACCTGGGCGACGACGAGTACAACAAGCAGGTGCGCGGCAAGGAGTGGTTCGACGCGGCCGCGTATCCGACCGCGACCTTCGTTTCCAGCGCGATCGCACCGGCTGGCGGCAATCAGTACAAGGTGACGGGCAAGATCACGATCAAGGGCAAGTCGCAGACGGTCACGGTGCCGGTCACGATCACGCAGCAGGGCGCAACCGAAACGTTCGATGGCGCGTTGCCGATCAAGCGCAGCCAGTTCGATATCGGCACTGGCGAATGGAAGGATACGTCCGTCGTCGCGGACGAGGTCGTCATCAAGTTTCACATCGTCGCCGCCAAAAAGTGAGCGGCGGATATTTCACGCGGATTCAACCCACATTCAGTCAGGAGCACAACTTGAAGAAGATTTCGATGATCGTCGCCGGCGCGCTCGCCGCAGGCCTTTCGTTTAGCGCGATGGCCGCCGATACGTATCAGCTGGACCCGAACCACACGTATCCGAGCTTCGAGGCGGACCACTTCGGCGGCGTGTCGACGTGGCGCGGCAAGTTCAACAGGAGCAGCGGCACGGTGGTGCTCGACCGCGCGGCGAAGACCGGCACGGCGGAAGTGACCATCGATCTGGCATCGGTCAACACCGGCAACGCGAAGCTCGACGAGCATCTGCAAAAGGCCGAGTTCTTCGATACCGCCAAGTACCCGACCGCGGTCTACAAGGGCACGTCGATCCGTTTCGAGGGCGACAAGCCGGTCGAAGTGGTCGGCTCGCTGACGATGCACGGCGTCACGAAGCCGCTGAATCTCCAGATCGAGAGCTTCAAGTGCTTCGTGAATCCGATGATCAAGAAGGAAGTCTGCGGCACGGAAGCCACGGCGACGTTCGATCGCGGCGACTTCGGCGTCGACTATGGCAAGTCATACGGTTTCAGCCTGAAGACCGTGCTGCATATCCAGGCAGAGGGTGTGAAGCAGTAAGCGCGGTTTCACCGGTCTCGGTCCGCCTCGCCTCGTGCGCGAGGCGGTTCCGTTGCACTTGCCGTGACGTCGTCGCGTGGCTGCGCCGGGTAGTGATTGACAGAATTAGGAAAGATTCGGATTCGTGACATTCGGTCTTGCAGAGGTGGCTGCTATCATGCATCGATCTTTTTGCAGAACTGTTGATTTCAGTCGTAACTGAATTCCGCGTTCAACATTCGCTGCATGAATCGAAAAGCATCTGATTTTCTTAATGTCACTGTCTGTGCAGTAGATTCTTTGAGTCCCCGCCTTGCTGCGCGCGCATTGGCAATTTCATGCCAGCATTTCCATTTCGGCGACGCCATTCTTTTCACGCACGGAAGCGTTCCGGCAAAGGCGCGAATCGTCGAAACGCCGTATATTCGGTCCCGCGAGGAATAAAACGATTTCGTACTGAAAGGCATCGTTGAACATATACGAACGCCTTGGGTACTCGTTATTCAGTGGGATGGCTATGTCGCCGATCCGGACGCATGGTCCGACGAATTCTTCAATTACGACTATATCGGCGCACGCTGGCCGTGGCATAACGATGGTATGTCGGTCGGTAACGGCGGGTTTTCGTTGCGGTCCACCAAACTCATGCGGTTATTGGCCAGCGATGAATTTCCGCTTCGAGACGGCATCTACGAAGACAAGCTGATTGGACGTATTTATCGTCCCTTGCTGGAGAGCAAGTACGGCATTCGCTTTGCGCCGAACGACGTCGCCGATCGCTTCTCTTACGAGAATTCCCATCCGCCTGGTCCGACATTCGGCTTCCATTCGCCGCATAATCTGGCCCGTCACCTCGATGCATCCGCCTTGCAAGAACTGGTGGCAATGGCGCATCCCAGTACTGTTGCGGCGGACAGCATGGTTTGCCTGCTCGGTAACTGTTTTCTGGCGCACGAATTTCCGTCGATGGAAGCGTTGTTTCCCGCTATGAAACAGGCAATCGGCGTGAATGAGCTTCGAGACAGGCTGATCAAGGTCGGCATGAACGACGCTCTTGCAACGTATTGCCTCTCGCTTTGCGAAAAGCTGGTGCGCGCTTCGGCCGAAGATGGCAAGCTTGGGCGGCAGCAATTGGAGGAGGCGCAATGAGGTTCAGTAATCGAGCCGAAGACTGGCTGGCAGCTCAGCGCGATAATCACGCGCAACAGCGATGGCTGGAATCCATTGCGCTCGGACGTGCCGTTCTGAAACGCGCGGATCTGAGCAACGAGCAGTCGGAAGAGTCCAGCACGATGCTTTGCGAAGCCAGTCTCGAACTGAACGAGGCCGCGCTCACCGCCGATACCTTCGCCGCTTGTCTTCATCATGTGAAGCGTCTGGAAACCATCGACCGGCTTCTTGAGCGATTTTGCCAGCTCTGCACTGCCGACCAGGCGCGGCCCGTCTTCGCACTGCAGAAATGGTCGGCGTACGAGTTCAATCATCTCAGCGTGAATGTGTATAACCGGCAACGCTTCGATCATGCCGAAGCGCTCGTCTCCCAATGGCGGCATCGATGGCCGGACGAACGCGAGGCGAATGCCTCGCGGCTTCTGGGCTGGATCAAATGGCGCCAATTGAAGTATCAGGAGGGGCTGGACGCGTTCGACCGTTCGGTGTCGCTGGAACACAATGCGGAATCGTTGATTGGGCGGGCGTTCATTCTCAGTTTCATGAGCAGGTTCAGCGAGTCAATCCAATTGCTCGAGGAGTTGTCGAAGACGATCTACATCAACGGTTCGGGCTGCCGTGTCTATGCGAATTCGCTCTTCGGCGCCGGGCGCGTGCGGGAGTCGATGGAACTGTATGAGCGCCGGCTCCGCGACACCGACTTCCTTGCGTGCTCGCCAACCGGTATTCCCGAATGGAACGGCGCGCCTCTCGATGGCCGCTTGCTGGTCTTGCTGGACGTCGGCTGGTCTTTTGGCGACTTTCTGATGTATCTCCGCTATCTGACGTTGGTGCAGTCGCGCGTGGCGAGCGTGCGGGTGCAAGTGCCGGATCGACTCGAACGCGTGTTGAGAGCCTCGTTTCCCACGCTCGAAATCCGGAGCGACGAGCCGACGATCACCGAAGGATGCGATGCCTACGTCTGGCTGATGAGCTTGCCGGTCAGACTGCAACTCTGGTCGACGGCGCCCGAAACGCTGCCGTCGCTGCGCGCGAGCGAGGCAGCGCAACAAGAGTGGGCAGACTGGCTGCCGGCGCAATATGGCGAAACCGGCGGGCCGGATGGCAAGCGCAAGCGCATCGGGCTTTGCTGGCGGGGCAATCCACACACTTACCATGATCGCCTGCGAAGCGGCTCGCTGGACGACTTCACGCCCTTATTCGAAGCCTTGACGGACGTAGACTGGGTCAACCTTCAGCTGGAAGCGTCGGAGCGGCCGCCGGAAGCGTTGCTGGCTTCACGCAATTCCCGTTGGTGCGATCCAATGCCCCGTGTCCACGATTTCGAGGATACGGTGGCCATTGCGCAGGGTCTCGATCGGATCGTCACTGTGGATTCGGCCGTCGCTCATGTATGTGCATCGGCGGGCGTGCCGACGACGCTTCTCGTCCCGATCTGGGGCGAATGGCGGTGGCAGACAGGGAATACATCACCGTGGTATCCCGACGTCGAACTCCTGCGCACGCCTCCTGGAAGCACGTTCCGGCATACGCTGCAGCGCCTCGTCGATGACAAGCGGGCGAACTGGTAAGGCGCGCTGCGAGCCTTACCGAGAGTTGCCCTCGCGAAAGTCGTTTTCAGCAGCAGTCACCGCATTGTTCGATCCGTATCCGGTGTAATGGCGCCAAGAGCTGAAAGAAAAAGGGCCGATCCAAATGGATCGGCCCTTTGCATTTGCTGACATCTACAGCGCGAGCGCCTTAAACCTGCGCTCCCGCATTCGGATCGTTCGGATCGAACTTGTCCTTCTTGTCCTTGACCAGATCTTCACGCTTCACGCCGAACCACATGGCGAGAGCAGCGGCCACGAACACCGACGAATAAATACCGAAGAGAATACCGACCGTGAGCGCCAGCGCGAAGTAATGCAGGGTAGGGCCGCCGAAGAAGAACATCGACAGCACCATCATTTCGGTACAGCCGTGCGTGATGATGGTTCGCGACATCGTGCTCGTGATCGCGTGGTTGATGACCTCGGTCACCGTCATCTTGCGCTGCTTGCGGAAGGTCTCGCGAATCCGGTCGAAGATAACCACCGACTCGTTCACCGAATAGCCGAGCACCGCGAGAATCGCTGCGAGCACGGAGAGCGAGAACTCCCACTGGAAGTAGGCGAAGAAGCCGAGAATGATCACCACGTCGTGCAGGTTCGCGATGATGCCCGCCACCGCGTACTTCCATTCGAATCGGAACGACAGGTAAATCACGATGCCGATCACCACGCACGCGAGCGCGGCGAGTCCGTTCGTGACCAGTTCCTTGCCGACCTGCGGACCGACGAACTCCACGCGTTGCAAGCTCACTTGCGGGTCGTTGGCCTTTAGCGCGCCCATGACCTGCTCGCTTTGTTGCGCGGACGTCAGCCCTTGCTTGAGCGGCAGGCGGATCAGCACGTCGCGCGACGTGCCGAAGTTCTGCACTTGCGCGTCGGCATAACCGAGCCTTGCCATCGTGCCGCGCACCGGTTCGAGCGGCACGGCTTGCGGATATTGCACCTCGACCACGGTCCCGCCGGTGAACTCCACCGACAGATGCAGCCCGCGATGCACGAGAAAGAACACGGCCGCGAGGAACGTGATGAGCGAGATCGCGTTGAAAATCAACGCGCGCTGCATCAGCGGCAGGTCACGGCGAATGCGGAAGAATTCCATGTTTCGTTACTCCGGGGCTCAGTGGGACGAGCCCGGTTTCTGTTGGTCGATGCCCGGGCCCGAACGGCGGCGCACGGTCGGCTTGCCGGAGCGCGCGGGCGCCGGGACTGCCGCGCGCTGCGCGACCGCAGCGGTCTTCGTCTTGCCCGTGGGCGTCGTGATGACCTCGTCGACGGGGGAATCGTCACCGCGCTGGGCCGCCAGATACGCGGCTGCGGCAGCCTCGCCGTCCGTGCCTTCCGGACGCCACACCTGACCGATGGCCAGCGACTTCAGCTTCTTCTTGCCGCCGTACCACAGGTTCACGAGACCGCGTGAGAAGAACACGGCCGAGAACATGGACGTCAGAATGCCGATACAGTGCACCACCGCGAAGCCGCGCACCGGGCCGGAGCCGAACGCGAGCAGCGCGAGGCCGGCAATCAGCGTGGTCACGTTGGAGTCGAGAATGGTCGCCCAGGCGTGCTTGAAGCCTTCCTGAATCGCGGTCTGCGGCGGCGCGCCGTTGCGCAGTTCTTCGCGGACACGTTCGTTGATCAGCACGTTCGCGTCGATCGCCATACCGAGTGCAAGCGCGATAGCCGCGATGCCCGGCAGCGTCAGCGTGGCCTGCAGCATCGACAGGATGGCAACGAGCAGCAGCAGGTTGACCGACAGCGAGAGCATCGAGATCAGGCCGAACAGCATGTAGTACACGATCATGAAGACGGCGATCGCGGCGAAACCGTAGGTGACCGAATCGAAGCCCTTCTTGATGTTGTCGGCGCCGAGGCTCGGCCCGACCGTGCGTTCTTCGATGATGTCCATCGGCGCGGCGAGCGAACCGGCGCGCAGCAGCAGCGCGAGGTCGGTCGCGGCTTGCGCGGTCGGCTGGCCGGTGATCTGGAAGCGGTCGCCGAGTTCCGACTGGATGTTCGCCACCGTCAGCACCTCGCCCTTGCCCTTTTCGAAGAGCACCATCGCCATCGGCTTGCCGATGTTCTCTCGCGACACGCTCGCAATGGCGCGGCCGCCCGCCGAGTCGAGACGGATGTTGACCGACGGACGCTGGTGATCGTCGAAGCCCGTGGACGCGTCGATGATGCGGTCGCCGGTGAAGATCACCTGCTTGCGCAGCAGCACGCGATTGTCGCCCTGCCTGAAGGCTTCGTCGCCCGGCGGCACCGGGTCGTTCGGGCCGATGTACGTGTTGACCGGGTCCGCGAGACGCGCTTCGAGCGTCGCCGTGCGGCCGATGATGTCTTTCGCCTTCGCCGTGTCCTGCACGCCCGGCAGTTCGACCACGATGCGGTCCGCGCCCTGTTGCTGGATGACCGGCTCAGCGACGCCCAGCTCGTTCACGCGGTTATGCAGCGTCGTGATGTTCTGCTTGAGCGCGCCGTCTTCCACGGCGCGCTGCGTGGCGGCCGAGAACGTGCCGACCACCTGGAAGCCGTCGCCGCCCTGACGCGTCGTCCATTGCAGTTCCGAGACGCCCGTCGTGAGCAGGGTGCGCGCGTTTTCCGCCACCGTCTGATCCGCGAAATTCACGACGACCGATTGACCCACGCGGCTCACGCCGCCGTCACGGACGTTGCGGTCGCGCAGATACGTGCGGGCGTCGGCTGCGTCGGAATCGAGCTTCTTGTTCAGCGCGCCCGCCATGTCCACTTGCAGCAGGAAGTGCACGCCGCCGCGCAGATCGAGGCCGAGGTACATGGGCAGCGCGTGCAGCGCCGTCAGCCAGCGCGGCGAGGCGCTCTGCAGATTCAGCGCGACGATGTATTGGGGATCGGTCGGGTCGCTGTTCAGCGTTTTCGTGAGCAGGTCCTTGACGCGCAATTGCGTGTCGGTGTCCTTCAGGCGCACGCGAATGTTCGCGTTGGCCTGCGAATTGTCGAACGTGACTTCGTCCGCGGTGATCTTGCTGGCCGCGAGCGCGCTTTCGACATTGGCGAGCGTCGACGAATCGAGCTTGACCGTTGCCTTGCCGCTCGACACCTGCACCGCGGGCGCTTCGCCGAAGAAGTTGGGGAGCGTGTACACGAGGCCGATGACGAGCGCCACCAGCATCACGACATACTTCCAGAGGGGATAACGATTCATGGGGATGGCCGAACGGAAAGTTGGCTTCGGAGGAGAGGGCGTCCGGCGTTATGCGCGACGAGCCGGCTGAGTTGACTCGTGGACTCGGATGGCTCGGAGCGAGGCCGCGCCGGACGCGAAAAGACTGGCCTTACAGCGATTTGATCGTGCCCTTCGGAAGGATGGTCGTGACCGACGCCTTCTGCACGGTGATTTCCGTGCCCTCGGCGATTTCGACGCCCACGTATGCTTCCGACACCTTCGTCACCTTGCCGACGATGCCGCCGTTCGTCACCACTTCATCGCCCTTGGCCATGGCCGCGAGCATGTTGCGATGTTCCTTCTGACGCTTCATCTGCGGACGGATCATGATGAAGTACAGCACCGCGAACATCAGGATCAGCGGCAGGAAGCTCATCAGGCTCGATTCCGCGCTGCCCGCGGTAGCGCCTTGTGCAAAGGCATTGGAAATGAACGACACGTTGGTCTCTCCGTTATACGTCGAAAATACGTTCAAAAACTGGGTCAGAAATTAGCCCGGTATTCTACCACTCGCCCATGCCGCCAAGCCCCCGGAATGCGCTTTGGCATCAAGCCGTTACGGCGCGCGCACGGCGTTTTCGCGGCAATGGAAAGCTGATTGTAATGCGTCACCGCTTCCGGCGACGAATTGTCGGCCGCCGCTTAATCGACGCCCCGCGCGCGGTTCTCCGCGAACGTTTTGCGAAACGCTTCGAACGTGTGGTTTTCGATCGCTTCGCGCACTTCCCCGATCAGTTGCAGGTAGTAATGCAGATTGTGGATGGTGTTCAGTTGCGCGCCGAGAATTTCACCGACGCGATGCAAATGGTGCAAATACGCCCGCGTGAAGTTCTGGCACGTGTAACAGCCGCAGCTTTCGTCGAGCGGCTTCATCGAATTCTTGTGCGTCGCGTTCTTGATCTTCAGGTCGCCGAAGCGGGTGAAGAGCCAGCCGTTGCGCGCGTTGCGGGTCGGCATCACGCAGTCGAACATGTCGACGCCCGCCGCGACGCCGTTGACCAGGTCTTCCGGCGTGCCGACGCCCATCAGGTAATGCGGCTTGTCGGCTGGCAGCTTCGGGCCGATGTGATTGAGCACGCGCATCATGTCTTCCTTCGGCTCGCCGACGGACAGCCCGCCGATCGCGAATCCGTGGAAGTCGATCTCCGACAGCCCCGCGAGCGATTCGTCGCGCAGGTCCTCGAACATGCCGCCCTGCACGATGCCGAAAAGCGCGTTCGGGTTGCGAAGCCGCGTGAACTCGTCGATGGATCGCTTCGCCCAGCGCATCGACATGCGCATGGAATCGGCGGCGTCCTTGTGCGAGGTCGGCACGCCGTTGGTCGCGTAGGGGGTGCATTCGTCGAACTGCATGACGATGTCGGAGTTCAGCACCTTCTGAATCTGCATCGACACTTCGGGCGACAGGAACAGCCGGTCGCCATTGATCGGCGATGCGAACGTGACGCCTTCCTCGGTGATCTTGCGCAGATCGCCGAGCGAAAAAACCTGAAAGCCGCCGGAATCCGTGAGGATCGGCCGGTCCCATCCCATGAACCGATGCAGCCCGCCGTGCGCGCCGATGGTCTCGAGGCCGGGCCGCAGCCACAAGTGGAACGTGTTGCCGAGGATGATCTGCGCGCGAATTTCTTCGAGCTCGCGCGGCTGAATCGCCTTGACGGTGCCGTAGGTGCCGACCGGCATGAAAATCGGCGTTTCGATGACGCCGTGATTGAGCGTGAGACGGCCGCGGCGCGCCTGGCCGTCGGTCGTCAGCAGTTCGAACTTGAGCCCGTTGTCGGGCGGGGTGTGATTCGCGGTCATTGAGGTTCCTGCCACCGGAGAACAGTCCGGCGCAAAGCGTTGATAAAAAGCGGTCAGGCGCGCGTGAGCAGCATCGCGTCGCCGTAGCTGAAGAAACGGTAGCGTTCTTCGATCGCGTGACGATACGCCTCGCGGATCGTGTCGATGCCGGCGAACGCGGAGACGAGCATCATCAGCGTCGACTTCGGCAGATGGAAGTTCGTCACGAGCCGGTCGACCACGCGGAATGCGTAGCCCGGCGTGATGAAGATGTCGGTCTCGGCGCTCGTCGCACAAAGCGGGCGGCCGGCGGCGGCGGCGTCGCGGGCGGCGGCTTCGAGCGCGCGCATCGACGTGGTGCCGACCGCGATCACGCGATTGCCGCGCGCCTTGACCGCCGCGATGCGGTCGACGAGCGTCTGCGGCAGCGCATACCACTCGCTGTGCATCTTGTGCTCCGCGATGTTTTCGACGCGCACCGGCTGGAACGTGCCCGCGCCGACATGCAGCGTGAGCGTCGCGCGCTCGACGCCGCGTGCATCGAGCCGGGCGAAGAGGGCGTCGTCGAAATGGAGTCCCGCGGTCGGCGCGGCCACCGCGCCGGGATTCGCCGCGTACACCGTCTGATAGCGCGTTTCGTCGTAGGCGTCGGCGTCGTGCTCGATATACGGCGGCAGCGGCAAGCGCCCGTATCGCTCGATGAGCGTCAGGCAGTCGGCCGGAAAGTGCAACGTGTAGAACGGCTCGACGCGCTCGCCGACCGTGACGTCGAAGGCATCGGCGAGGCGGATCGTGCTGCCCGCCGCCGGGCTCTTGCTCGCGCGAATCTGCGCGAGCGCGGTCGTCGCGCCGGTCAGCCGCTCGACGAGCACTTCCACGCGCCCGCCACTGGCCTTCTGGCCGAAGAAGCGCGCTTTGAGGACTTTGGTATCGTTGAAGACGAGCAGATCGCCCGGCGCGATCAGATCGGGCAGTTCGGAGAAACGCCGGTCGGTGAGCGTGGCCGGCGTGCTGCGGTTGTCGACTTCGAGCAGACGGCTCGCGCTGCGCTCGGCGAGCGCACTCTGCGCGATCAGCTCGGGCGGCAGATTAAAATCGAAATCGGAAAGCGTGAACATGGCTTGAAATCGCACGAACGATGGCGCAAACACGCAGATCCGCGCCGAACAAACCTCACATTGTACTTGCGAAGAGATTCGATGCCCTTATCCGACCGCCGCCTCGCTTCACCGACCGATGTGCTTCCGAATCCGGAAGAAAGCGTCGCGCCGCCCGCGCGGAAGCGGGCGAAGGCTGCGGACGGCGCGGACAAGAAGGCGAAACCCGCCGTCAAGACGGCGGACAAGCTCGCGAGGCTCGGGCTCAAATCGGACATCGATCTCGTCCTGCATCTGCCGATGCGCTACGAGGACGAAACGTCGCTGACGCCGATTGCCGAACTCATCCCCGGCGACAATGCGCAGACCGAAGGCATCGTGTTCGACAATGAGATTGCCTACCGTCCGCGTCGCCAGTTGCTGGTCAGGCTGCACGACGACGCCGGCGACGAACTCACGCTGCGCTTTCTCAACTTCTACGGCTCGCAGGTCAGGCAAATGGCCATCGGCATGCGGCTGCGCGTGCGCGGCGACGTGCGCGGCGGCTTCTTCGGCCTGGAGATGGTGCATCCAACCGTGCGTCCCGTCGATGAAGACACGCCGCTGCCGCAAGCGCTGACGCCGGTTTATCCGGCCACGGCGGGCATTTCGCAGGCGTATCTGCGCAAGGCGATCGACAACGCGCTCGCTCGCGTGTCGCTGCCCGAACTGCTGCCGGAGCCGGTCGCGCGGGCGCATGTCGCGCCGCTGAACGTCCCCGGCCTGCTCGATGCCGTCAAGACGCTGCATCATCCGCGCGCGGATTCGGATGAGACCGCGCTCATCGACGGCACGCATCCGGCCTGGACGCGCATCAAGTTCGAGGAATTGCTCGCGCAGCAACTGTCGCTCAAGCGCGCTCACGCCGAGCGGCGCACGCGCGCCGCGCCCGCCATGCCACGCCGCGCCGCCGACGACGCCGATTCGCTCGTCGTGCGCCTCTTGCGCGCGCTGCCGTTCCGGATGACGGGCGCGCAGGAACGCGTGTGCGCCGAAATCGCAGCGGAACTGACGCTCGCGCATCCGATGCAACGTCTCTTGCAGGGCGATGTCGGCAGCGGCAAGACGATCGTCGCGGCGCTCGCGGCGGCGCAGGCCATCGACGCGGGTTATCAGGCCGCGCTGATGGCGCCGACCGAGATTCTCGCGGAACAGCACGCGCGCAAGCTGCGCGGCTGGCTGGAGCCGCTCGGCGTTTCCGTGGCGTGGCTCGCGGGCAGCCTCAAGGCGAAGGAGAAGCGCGCGGCGAGCGAAGCGGCGGCGCTCGGCACCGCGCAGCTCGTGATCGGCACGCACGCGATCATTCAGGACACGGTCGAGTTCGCGCGTCTCGGCCTCGTGATCGTGGACGAGCAGCATCGCTTCGGCGTCGCGCAGCGGCTTGCGCTGCGGGCAAAGGCGATCAACGCGGCCGACGGGAAGCACGACTTCCAGCCGCATCAGTTGATGATGTCCGCGACGCCCATCCCCCGCACGCTCGCGATGACGTATTACGCCGATCTCGACGTCTCCACCATCGATGAATTGCCGCCGGGCCGCACGCCGATCCTGACCAAGGTCGTATCCGATTCCCGGCGCGACGAAATCATCGGCCGCGTGCGCGAAGCGGCGTTGACCGGGCGGCAGGTCTATTGGGTCTGTCCGCTGATCGAAGAGAGCGAGACGCTGCAACTGCAGACGGCCGTCGAAACTTACGAAACGCTCGTCGCAGCGCTGCCGGAACTGCGCGTCGGACTGGTTCACGGCCGGCTGGCGCCAGCCGAGAAAGCCGCCGTGATGGACGCGTTCTCGCGCAACGACGTGCAGTTGCTCGTCGCAACGACGGTGATCGAAGTGGGCGTCGACGTGCCGAACGCATCGCTGATGGTCATCGAACATGCGGAGCGGTTCGGTCTCGCGCAGTTGCATCAGTTGCGCGGACGCGTAGGGCGGGGCAGCGCGGCGTCGGTATGCGTGTTGATGTACTCGAATCCGCTCTCGCAGACGGCGCGCGCGCGCCTTCAGACGATGCGCGAAACCACCGACGGCTTCGAGATCGCCCGGCGCGATCTGGAAATTCGCGGTCCCGGCGAATTCTTGGGCGCGCGGCAATCCGGCGAGGCGATGCTGCGTTTCGCGAGTCTTGAAAACGACGGCTGGCTGATCGAACCGGCGCGCGAGGCGGCGCAGCACATGCTCGATGCGTTCCCGGATGCCGTCACGCGGCATCTCGCGCGCTGGCTCGGCGCGCGCGAGCAGTATTTGAAGGCGTGACGAAGAACTCGACGCCGCCTCGTCTGTCCCCTATAGACGCGCGACAGACGCGCGCGCCGATGCAACACAAGTTGGCGAACCGGCGTTCGCAGGTGTATAACTTCAACCTATTGAATCCAAGTCTCTCATTGGCCCCCAATGACGCTCACTGAATTAAAGTACATCGTCGCGGTTGCGCGCGAGCGGCACTTCGGCCGCGCCGCCGAGGCGTGCTTCGTCAGCCAGCCGACGCTGTCGGTGGCAATCAAGAAGCTCGAGGACGAGCTCAACGTGCAGATCTTCGAGCGCGGCACGAGCGAGGTCAGCGTCACGCCGATCGGCGAGCAGATCGTCACGCAGGCGCAGCGCGTCCTCGAACAGACGCTTGCCATCAAGGAAATCGCGAAGCAGGGCAAGGACCCCCTCGTGGGGCCGCTGCGGCTGGGCGTCATCTATACGATCGGGCCGTATTTGCTGCCGACGCTCGTCAAGCAGATGATCAAGTCAGTCCCGCAGATGCCGCTGATGCTGCAGGAGAATTACACGCTCAAGCTGATCGAATTGCTGAAGCAGGGCGAAATCGATGTCGCGATCATGGCGCTGCCGTTTCCCGAAACCGGGCTGATGGTGCGCGCGCTGTACGACGAGCCGTTCGTCGTCGCGATGCCATCGGGGCATGCGTGGGAAAATCGCGGCAAGATCGACGCGGACGATCTCAAGCAGGAAACCATGCTGCTTCTTGGCAGCGGTCACTGCTTCCGCGACCATGTTCTCGGCGTTTGTCCGGAGCTGATGCGTTTCTCGCAGAATGCGGACGGCATTCAGAAGACGTTCGAGGGCTCGTCGCTGGAGACCATTCGCCATATGGTCGCGAGCGGCGTCGGCATTACGGTGCTGCCGCGCATGTCGGTCATGGAAGTGAAGCCGCATGCGCCGGGCATCGATGCCGGCTTGCTCAGCTATGTTCCTTTCGACGATCCGGTGCCGGACCGGCGCGTCGTGCTCGCCTGGCGGAAAAGCTTCACGCGGATGCCGGCTATCGACGCAATCAGCGACGCCATTGCCGCGTGTGACTTGCCGGGTGTGAAGAAACTGGATATGCCGGTGGCGGTCAACTAATCACGCCGCTGTAGACAGAATGAACCAAAGCCGCGTTCGACGCGGCTTTGTTCTTTGCATTGCAGTAAAGCAAACCGGCTTTGTAGTTTTTGGTCAATTTGGCTCTCGGTTTCCCTGTCGAAACACAACGACCTCCTAAAATCACGCCCCCGCTGTACGGCACGGAGCCGGGCAGCGTTCACCAGAAAACAAGGGAAAAAAATGGGGTTTTTCGAGGCAGTTCGTACAACGTTTCTTCAAAAATACGCGACTTTTGAAGGCCGCGCTTGCCGGTCGGAATACTGGTATGCCTATCTCTTTTCAATGGTTTTCGGAACCGCACTGATGGTCTTGAGTGGTGTGGCGAAAGACTCGTTGATTGCTCTGGCTATTATCGTCATCGTCGCGATCGCGATGATATTGCCGGGCATTGCCGTAACCGTTCGCCGGCTGCATGACACTGACCGCTCGGGCTGGTCGGCGCTCATCAGCTTTGTTCCGGTCATCGGGGGCATCATGATCCTGATCTGGACTTGCTCGCGCGGGACGATCGGTGTGAATCGTTTCGGCTCGGATCCGCTAAGCGGCGTCTGACCAGGGCGCCGCAGGGCAGTCCTAAAACAGCTACGACGGCCTGCCTTTGCGCAGGCCGTCTTGTTTTCCACGGCGACCTATCGAATAGATAAAATTAATCGAATACAAGTATTCGATAGGTTTCGTTATGCTTCGTCTCATGAGTCCAGCCACGAGAGAAGCGATGACCACCCACCACTTCAACGCCCGCCCCCAGACCGCGTGGTCCGAGCTGCGCGGCGTCGCGCTTCGCATTCTCGCCGACTTCGCCCGCACCGCGTGAGCGACGCATCCATCATCCCAAGCGAACACAAACCAGGAGCATCACGATGACGACCCAACGACTCACGACCGCCGCCGGCGCGCCTGTCGGAGACAATCAGAACTCGCAGACCGCCGGCCCGCGCGGCCCGGTGACGCTGCAGGACTTCTGGCTCCTCGAAAAACTCGCCCATTTCGACCGCGAAGTGATTCCCGAGCGCCGCGTGCACGCCAAAGGCTCCGGCGCGTTCGGCACGTTCCGCGTGACGCACGATATCTCGCGCTACACGAAGGCGAAGCTCTTTTCCGCGATCGGCAAGGAAACGCCCATCTTCATGCGCTTTTCGACCGTGGCGGGCGAACGCGGCGCCGCCGACGCCGAGCGGGACGTGCGCGGTTTCTCGATCAAGTTCTACACGGAAGAAGGCAACTGGGACGTCGTCGGCAACAACACGCCGGTGTTCTTCATCCGCGATCCGTTGAAGTTTCCCGACTTCATCCACACGCAAAAGCGCGATCCGTACACGAACCTGCGCAACAACGTGGCGGCGTGGGATTTCTGGTCGCGCCATCCGGAATCGCTGCATCAGGTGACCATTTTGATGAGCGACCGCGGCATTCCGAAGAATTATCGGCAAATGCATGGTTTCGGCTCGCACACGTTCTCGTTCGTCAACGCGGACAACGAGCGCTTCTATGTGAAGTTCCATTTCAAGTCGCAGCAACCGCTCGAGAACTTTACGGATGCCGAGGCCGCCGCCGTAATCGCGAATGACCGCGAAAGCGCGCAGCGCGATCTCGTCGAGAATATCGACCGCGGCGATTTCCCGCGCTGGAATTTCCGCATCCAGGTGATGACCGAAGCGGAAGCGGCGAATTACCGCATCAATCCGTTCGACATCACTAAGGTGTGGCCGCACGCAGATTTTCCTTTGATCGATGTCGGCGTCATCGAACTGAATCGCAACGCGCAGAACTACTTCGCGGAGGTCGAACAGGCGGCGTTCACGCCGGCTAACGTGGTGCCGGGCATTGGCTTCTCGCCGGATAGGCTCCTGCAAGGGCGGCTGTTCTCTTATGGCGACACGCAGCGCTATCGGCTCGGCATCAATCACCATCAGATTCCCGTGAACGCATCGCGTGCGCCGATGGCGAATCCGTTCCATCGCGATGGCGCGATGCGCGTCGACGGCAATCTCGGCGGCACGGTGAATTACGAGCCGAACCGCTTCGGCGAGTTCGCGCAGGATGCCAGCGTCAACGAACCGCCGCTCGCGGCGGGCGCAGTGTATCGCTATGACCATCGCGAGGACGGCGACTACTACTCGCAGCCGGGCGCGTTGTTCCGCCTCTTCGACAATGCGCAGCGCGAGCGTCTGTTCGGCAACATCGCGCGGCACATTCGTGGCGTGCCGGACGAGATCGTCGCACGGCAATTGCAGCATTTCCAGCGCGCCGATCCGGCCTATGCGCGCGGTGTCGCCCATGCGCTCGCGGCACTCGGGCAGCGCGTCGAGATCGACGAAAACGATACGGCAGCCGTCTGACGCGAGGCTCGCGGCGGCTGCGATGAAGCAAGGAGAAAGCATATGACTCAGGCAATCAGCATCATCGGACAGGCGGTGAACCGCGTCGAAGCGACGAGCCGCCAGGCATCGCGCGGCGTGCGCGTGGCGCTGGCCTTCGGCATCGTCGCGGGCGGTTATGGACTCGTCGTCGTGAGTGCGTTGCATGGCGCGGGCGCGGGCGCTTTCGCCTGAAGGCGGCGGGAGGATGCGGCCGCCCCGACGCGGCTCGCATCGCTTTGCGGCACTCGCCGACAGGAAAGCACACGCGTTTCTAAGATAAACTGTCGAGCGCTCGAAAACGTCGGCCGGCGAAACGATCGGAGTCCGAGATCCGTACGCCGGCACGGCATGCATAACGTTCGAATCACTCTCTCACGGAGTCATCATGGCGAAGAAAAATGGCATTCCAGCACCGGCCGTCAATATCGGCATCAGCGACAAGGATCGCAAGCGCATCGCCGACGGTCTCTCGCGGCTGCTGGCAGACACGTACACGCTGTATCTGAAGACGCACAACTTTCACTGGAACGTGACCGGTCCGATGTTCAACACGCTGCATCTGATGTTCGAGACGCAGTACACGGAACTCGCGACGGCCGTCGATTCCATCGCGGAACGCATCCGCGCATTGGGCGTGCATGCGCCGGGCAGCTATCGCGACTTCGCGAAACTGTCGTCAATTCCGGAAGCGGAAGGCGTGCCGGAAGCGGAAGACATGATCCGCCAGCTGGTGGAAGGCCAGGAAGCGGTGGTGCGCACCGCACGCGAGATCTTCCCGGCAACGGAAGCCGCGAACGACGAGCCGACCGCCGACCTGCTCACGCAACGCATGCAGACGCATGAAAAGACTGCGTGGATGCTGCGCTCGATGCTCGCGTGAAGCGGCGCCGCTTCGATGCAGACAAGAACCCGTGCGATGTGAAAGCACGGGTTTTTTGCTTTTGGGCGTCGAGCCCGCGAAAGTCCGCGCCGGGCATGCTGGTCTAAAATAGCCCACCGACTTCATGCCGCTTGCCATGCTCGCCCGTCTCCCGCTTTATATGCGCCTCGTGCGCCTCGACAAGCCCATCGGCAGCCTGCTGCTCCTGTGGCCGACGCTCAACGCGTTGTGGATCGCGTCCGATGGGCGGCCATCGCTGATGCTGATCGTCATCTTCGCGATCGGCACGCTCCTCATGCGTTCCGCGGGCTGCGCGATCAACGATTACGCCGATCGCGATTTCGACCGCTACGTGAAGCGCACCGCCGAGCGGCCGATCACCTCCGGCAAGATCAAGGCGTGGGAAGCGGTGGCGCTCGCGGCGGCGCTGTCGCTCGTCGCGTTTCTGCTGATCCTTCCGCTCAACACGCTCACAAAACAGCTCTCTGTATTCGCGCTGTTCGTCGCGGGCACGTATCCGTTCACGAAGCGCTTCTTCGCGATACCGCAGGCGTATCTCGGCATCGCGTTCGGCTTCGGCATCCCGATGGCCTTCGCCGCCGTGCAGGATCAGGTGCCGATGCTCGCGTGGATCATGCTGGCCGCCAACGTGTGCTGGTCCGTCGCCTACGACACCGAATACGCGATGGTCGATCGCGACGACGACATCAAGATCGGCATCCGCACATCGGCGCTCACCTTCGGCCGCTACGACGTGCTCGCCGTCATGCTCTGCTACGCGGCGACGCTCGCGGTGTACGCGGGTATCGGCGTGGCGCTGCATTTCGGCTGGCCGTACTGGCTGGGCTGGCTCGCTGCGGCGGGCTGCGCGGTGTATCACTATGTGCTGATACGCAACCGCGAGCGCATGGCCTGTTTCGCCGCATTCAAGCACAACAACTGGCTCGGCGGCGTGCTGTTCGCGGGAATTGCGCTGCACTACGCGCTCGCCGGCTAATCGTTTTCTGACCTTCTGTTCGCGGTGGCTTCCTTTCGCGGAAGTCGCCGTTCGTCGTCGCGCGAAAGCTCGCGACGAATCCTGATTGAATCGCCTAAAAGATAAAATTGTTGGCGCAGATCGTCATACGCGTAAGCATTTTGTTATTGTCGCAAGTCATCGGGCGTGTCTGCCATTCGAATGTCTTCACGTCTTCTCGATTGTCTCGCGATAGCTGTCTCGAGGCATTAAATAATCAACTGTCGCGTTAATCACCAATGATGACTCCTGCGCGTGACAGTTTTCAACCTCATTACGGCAAATAATCATGGGTGGTCTTACACGGTTCAACGTTGCAACACTGGTTGCCCGACATAACATTACGCACTTTATCGAAACAGGTTACGGTCTCGGGAACTCCTGTAACGTTGCTTTGGCGAGCGGTGTGCGTTATGCGCTTTCGTGCGAGATTCACGAAGACCTTTATCGAAAAGCACAGCAGCACGACCAGCTTCATGTGGCGAATTCGGACAGTGTCGCTTTTCTAGAATCCGACCGCGTGAAAAGCGCACTCGCGGAACAGCGGTGTCTCGTTTTTCTGGACGCGCACTTTCCCGGCGCCGATTACGGCGGCAAAAGCTATAACGACGCGAGCCATTCGCCTCCCACGCGTCTGCCACTCATAGACGAACTCGCATTACTGAAGGGCCGTGCCGCCAATGCGCTCATCGTGATCGACGATGTACGCATTTATCGCCGCGGTTTTCAGGTGGCGCACGGCCCGCTGCCGGATGCAGTCGCGCACGGCTTCGATCAGGAAGCGAGATTGCTCGCGCTGCTTGCCGAGTTCGAAGCCACGCACGCCCTGCGCTGGCTCTCCGAAGACACGGGTTACGCGGTGCTCTGGCCACGCGCATGGGGCGACTACGACCTGAGCGCATGGGTTCTCCCGGGCGATATCACGCAGCCGTTCGTGCTGCAGATGGACGTGCCCGGCACGACCTGTATATCGCTCAACCGCCGGCTGCAGGACGCTCGCTTCAGCAATCGCTGGCTCGCGGGCGTGGGTATCGACATCGGCGGGGGACCGGACAGCATCGCCGTGTATGCGCAACTCTTCCCGCGCATTCAGGCCGTGACCGTCTACGACATGCCGCAAGGTGATGCCCAGTATCTCGCGAATGTACCCGACGAAGCCTTCGATTTCGCGTATTCCGGGCACTGTCTCGAACACATGGTCGATCCGCGTATCGCGTTGCGTAACTGGCTGCGCGTGGTGAAGCCGGGCGGTCATCTCGTCATCACCGTGCCCGACGAGGACCTGTACGAGCAGGGCGTGTGGCCATCGACATTCAATCTCGATCACAAGCACACGTTTACGATGTTCAAGCGCACGAGCTGGTCGCCGGTATCGATCAACGTGCTCGATCTTCTGCGGGAATTCGATGGAGAAGTGAACGTGCAGAAAGTCGAGCGCCTGGATCATGCGTTCCTCCGGGGCGTGCAACGATTCGATCAGACGCGCACCGCTTTCTCCGAGTGCGGCATCGAATTGGTAGTGCAAAAGCTGTAACGTAACGGCGCGTCATTGGGGCCGGTCACTGATATGACACCGCCGCCAGGCGAATGACGTTGCATTCGGGCATCCGGACATAAACCGGCGCGATGATTTTCAGTGTTTCTCTGAACTACAGCATAAGCAAAGCGCCCCGATTGCTTACGTTCTCGTCGCGTCGCGGCGCGAATGTCGGCGTTCGTTCAATCGAATGAACGCCGAATGCAGGCTGGGCGCGCATGCCAAGTTTCGAAATACAGGAATCGTTCATTGCGCAATGGTGACAAATCTGCGAGCAAGAATTGTCTGGATGCCCGTGTGAAACCGGCCGCGCTAGGCGCGCGCGGTGACATTGCGCTTCGGAACCGATTATTACGGGGTGCGAGTCTCGGCAGTCTTTAACTGCGCGAGATGAAAGACATTGAGCGTCGGCCACATTTGTCTACTGATGAAAGCTCGCGACGCATTCGGACCGGATCCTTTGCACGGAAGCAGTGCTGCGGCCGCGGCATTCCGGGCCGCGCACTAATATCACAGTCGTCGCGGTCGATCGGCGTTGCATCCGGTCATTCAGACATTGCACTGGCCAGATACCTTTCAAACAGATTGCAGCCATGTCATTTCCGGAACGCCCCATTGCTTACGTACTCGCCGCGTCGAATCATGGCACCATGATCGTCAATCGAAACGATATCGCCATCAAGGAAGGTTTCGCTTACGGCGTCGGTCATCAGTTGCTCAGCAAATCATGTTTCGATGCGGGCGAGATTGCTTTCGTCCTTCAGTTGCTCGAACTGCGCCGCCGCCATTTTGGCGACGGTGTTTTTGCCATCGATGGCGGCGCGAATGTCGGGGTTCATTCGATCGAATGGGCGCGCCGAATGTACGGCTGGGGGCGTGTTCTCAGCTTCGAGGCGCAGGAAATCGTGTATTACGCGCTGGCCGGCAATCTCGCCATTAACAATTGCCTGAATGCGCGTGCCAAGCTAGCCGCGCTAGGGGAGCGCGTCGGCGAGATCGAAATTCCGCAGCCCGATTATTACGCGGCCGGAAGTTTCGGCAGTCTTGAACTGCGCGAGATGAAAGACACGCTGAGCGTCGGCCAGGAGGTGTCTTAGGATTCTGGCCGCGGCATCAAGGTGCCGATGGTCAGCATCGATTCCCTTCAACTGGAACGTGTCGATTTCCTCAAGATCGATGTCGAGGGGATGGAGCTCGACGTGCTCGAAGGCGCGAAAGAAACCTTGAAAAGATGCGCGCCGATCATCCTCGTGGAAACGCTGAAAAGCGACGCGCAGGACATCCGCAAGTTTCTTGCGGGTGCGGGTTATGCCGATTTTTACGACGTCGATCCGAACATGCTCGCGGTCAGCGATCGCGATCCGGTGCGCCAGCACATTTCGCAGCGAGAGAACGTGATTTATATCGGCTGACTCTCACGCCGCGCCCAACTCATCCCCCATCTCCCTCGCGCGCGCTTGCGCGGCCAGCGCGCCGCGCACGATCGCGTCCTTCACGCCTTGCGCGTCGAAAGACGCCAGCGCCGCCGCCGTGGTGCCGCCCTTCGACGTCACGCGCTCACGCAAGACGCTCGCCGGTTCGCCCGATTGCGCCGCGAGTTGCGCCGCGCCGGTGAACGTCGCGACCGCGAGTGCGCGGCCCTGGTCGTCGTCCATCCCGAGAGCGCGTGCCGCTTCCTGCATCGCTTCGATGAAATAGAACACGTACGCCGGGCCGCTGCCGGAAATGGCGGTGACGGCGTCGAGCCTGGCTTCGTCGTCGAACCAGACGGTCGTGCCGACTGCTTCGAGCACTCGCGATGCAAGCGCCTTCGCTGCATCGCCGACACCCGGCAGCGCGGCAAGCCCGGTCACGCCCATGCCGATGAGCGCAGGCGTGTTCGGCATCGTCCGCACGATCTGCGTGTGACCGTTGAGCCAGCGCGACAGGTCCGTCGCGCGGATGCCCGCCGCGATGCTGATGACCGTCTGCTGCGACAGATGCGGCGCAAGCGCCTCGGCGACGCTCTTGAGCACTTGCGGCTTGACCGCGAGAACGATGGCGTCGTACGCCGCGAGCGTTGCGTCGATGGCCGCGCCCGTCGCGACGCCGAACTCTTTCGCGGTGCGCGCGCGCGCGTCGTCGTTGATGTCGATGGCGTAGATGTCCGCCGGCGCGACGCCGCGTTTGACGAGACCGCCGATGAGCGCCGCGGCCATGTTGCCGCCGCCGATGAATGCGATTTTCATAGTTGAGCCAAAGAACGAGTGGTTGATCAGTTCGTGTAATCGCGCGCGCCGAAGATCGCGGTGCCGATGCGGACCATCGTCGCGCCTTCCAGCACGGCCGCTTCGAGGTCGGCGGACATGCCCATCGAGAGGGTATCGAGATCGAGGCCGTCGGCGCGCAACGCGTCCATCAGTTCGCGCAGGCGGGCATGGGGTGCGCGCTGGGCATCGAGCGTATCGGCGGGTTCGGGAATCGCCATCAGGCCGCGCAGCCGCAGTCCGGGCAAGGCGGCTATCGCATGGGCGAGCGCGGCGGCATCGGCCGGTTCGACGCCGCTCTTGGATGCCTCGCCGCTCACGTTCACCTGCACGCAGACATTCAGCGCCGCCGCGCCTTCCGGACGCTGCGCCGACAGCCGCTCGGCGATCTTCAGACGGTCGATGGAGTGGACCCAGTCGAACTGCTCCGCGACGAGCTTCGTCTTGTTCGACTGCAGCGGTCCGATGAAATGCCATTCGATATCGCCGCGCAACGCGGCGAGGGCCGCGATCTTCGCCACGCCTTCCTGCACGTAGTTTTCGCCGAACGCGCGCTGGCCGGCGTCGAAGGCGGCGCGCACGTCGTCGGCGGGGAAGGTTTTGGAAACGGCGAGCAGCCTCACCGACGCCGGATCGCGCGATGCGCTTCGTGCCGCCAGCGCGATACGTTGCCGGACTTCTTCTAGATGTTGAACAATGGACATGCGTGAGCGACTTTCAGAGCGGATCGAGTGATTATACGAATCCCCTTACCCGTACAGCAGGTGCTCCAAAAGTTGGATCCAGTGCGTGACCGGCGTCGACGTCCCGCTTTGCAGATGCGCGATGCACCCGACGTTCGCCGATACGATCATCTGCGGCTCCGTCTTCTCCAGCCGGTCCAGCTTCTGGTTGCGCAGCGCATAGGCGAGCTTCGGCTGCAGCACCGAATACGTTCCCGCCGATCCGCAGCAGATGTGGTTGTCCGCGGGCAGGCGCACCTCGATGCCGAGCGCGGTCAGCAGATGCTCGACGCGCCCGCGAATCTGCTGCCCGTGCTGCAGCGTGCACGGCGGATGAAACGCAACGGTATGCACGCCGCGCCGCCGCGCGATCGACACGAGTTCTTCCTCGTACAGCGGCAGGATTTCGGCGAGATCGCGCGTCAGATCGACGATGCGCTGCGCCTTCTCCGCGTACATCGGATCGTTGCGCATGAGGTGCGCGTATTCCTTCACCGTCGCGCCGCAGCCCGACGCGTTCATCACAATGGCCTCGACGCCGTTCTCCACGTAAGGCCACCATGCGTCGATGTTATTGCGCACGTCGCCGAGCGCGTCGTCGTTATAGCCGAGATGCAGGCGGATCGCGCCGCAGCAGCCCGCATCCGGCGCAGTCACGATCTCGATGTCGAGCGCATCGAACACACGCGCCGTCGCGATGTTCACGTTCGGCATCATCGCGGGCTGCACGCATCCCGCGAGCATCAGCATCTTGCGCGCATGTTTGCGCGTCGGCGGCGCGAGCGGCTTTTCGGTGACCGGAATCTTCGCGCGCAGCGTGCGCGGGAGGATGCCGCGAAACTGCTGCCCGAGCTTCATCGCCGGCGTGAAGAGCGTGCTGTTCGGCAGGAAGCTCGCGAGAAAGCGGCGTTGCAGGCGCTGGCGCATCGGCCGGTCGACCTTCTCTTCGACCACCTTGCGCCCGATTTCGACGAGCTTGCCGTACTGCACGCCCGACGGGCACGTGCTTTCGCAATTGCGGCACGTGAGGCAGCGGTCCAGATGCGTTTGCGTGCTGCGCGTAACGGGTGCGCCTTCGAACATCTGCTTCATCAGGTAGATGCGTCCGCGCGGCCCGTCGAGCTCGTCGCCGAGCAGTTGATACGTCGGGCAGGTCGCCGTGCAGAACCCGCAGTGCACGCACTTGCGCAGGATGGCGTCGGCTTCGTCGCCGTCGGCCGTGTTGCGGATGAAATCGGCGAGATTGGTTTGCATCGCTCAGGTCCGCTCGGTTGGCCTAAAAGTCGGGATACAGCCGCCCGCGGTTAAATACGCGCGCCGGATCGAACACCGCTTTCAGCCCGCGATGAATCTTCATCAGCGGCGCGGGCAGCGGCGTGAACACGCCCGCGTTGCGGTCGTAGGCGGAGCCGGCGCGGAAGATCGTCGCGTGGCCGCCCGCCTGCTTCGCGCTGATGCGCACGGTCTGCGGATCCGTGTCCGTGATCCACCAGCGTTGCGCGCCGCCCCATTCCATCAGTTGCGCGCCCGGCAGATGCAGCGGTTCGGCAATCGACGGCAGCGCGAGACGCCAGAGCGCGGAACGCGGCTCGATCACGGCGAAGAACGGGTCCGTCTGCTCGCGCATGGCGATCCAGAAGCGGTCGGCTTCGACGGCATCGACCACTTCGCCGCCGAGCGTATTGCGCGCAGTCTTCACAGCAGCTTCCGCGCCTGCAAGCCGCAGCGCCAGCGTGCCGTCGCGCCACGCGCTGCCGCTGATCGGCAAGGGATGGCCGCCCCATTCGTTGAGCTTGCGCACGCCGTCGGTGGCGTGCATGTCGAACTTGAGCGTGGCTTCCGCGACGGGGCGCGGCAGGACCTTGATCGACAGTTCGAGAATCAGGCCGAGCGTGCCGAGCGATCCCGCCAGAAGCCGCGAGACGTCGTAACCCGCGACGTTCTTGACCACCTGGCCGCCGAAGTGCAGCACCTGTCCGCGCCCGTTCATGACGACCGCGCCGAGCACGAAATCGCGCGGCGCGCCGGTCCACGCGCGGCGCGGCCCTGCGATGCCCGCCGCGATGCAGCCGCCAAGCGTCGCATTGCGGCCGAAGTGCGGCGGCTCGAACGGCAGCATTTGGCCATGCGCCCGCAGCGCGGCTTCGATTTCGGCTAGCGGGGTGCCGCTTTTCGCGGTGATGACGAGTTCGGCGGGGTCGTACGCGACGATACCCCGGTGCACGCGCGTATCGAGAATCTCACCCTGGAGCGTCTGACCGTACCAGTCCTTCGTCCCGCCGCCCCGGATGCGCAGCGGCGTGCCGGCCTCGGTGGCCCGGGCGATCCGCTCCGACCAGCCGGCGACGATGTCGTCCTGTTCCATGGATGTCCCGCTCTTCGTTTCGACTGCTGTAGTGGCGGTGCCGCCTTTCCGGTCGATTGTACCGGCCGCTTAACGCAGCCATACCCGGACAAACGTGGATAGCGCAGCGCGCCGCCGGTTCAGAAGCGCGGCAGTTCGGGATGCGGCAGCAGCCCGCCGCGGATGTGCATCTTCCCGTATTCGGCGCAGCGCGCGCGCGTCGGGATGCCCTTGTCCGGGTTGAGCAGTCCCGGCGGATCGAACGCGCGCTTGACCGCGTGAAACGCGTCGCGCTCCTCCGGCGAGAACTGCACGCACATCGAATTGATCTTCTCGATGCCCACGCCATGCTCGCCCGTCACCGTGCCGCCCAGCTCGACGCACGCTTCCAGAATGTCCGAGCCGAACGCTTCCGCGCGATGCCACTCGTCGAGATCGTTGCCGTTGAACAGGATGAGCGGATGCATGTTGCCGTCGCCCGCGTGGAAGACGTTGATGCAGCGCAAGGCGTACTTCTTCTCCATCTCTTCGATGCGCGCGAGCAGCGGCCCGATGGCGCGGCGCGGCACCGTGCCGTCCATGCAGTAGTAGTCGGGCGAGATGCGGCCGGCGGCGGGGAACGCATTCTTGCGCCCCGACCAGAACTTGAGACGTTCGGTTTCCGAGCGCGAAATCTGGATGCGCGTCGCGCCGTGCTCACGCAGCACCGCCGTCATGCGGACGATTTCCTCGGTGACTTCGTCGTAAGTGCCGTCGGATTCGCAGAGCAGGATGGCGGCGGCGTCGAGATCGTAACCGGCGTTGACGAATTCCTCGACGGCGCGCGTCGCGGGCTTGTCCATCATTTCGAGACCGGCCGGGATGATGCCCGCCGCGATGATCGCCGCGACCGCGTTGCCGCCTTTCACGACATCGTCGAAGCTCGCCATGATGACTTGCGCGGTCTGCGGCTTCGGGATCAGCTTGACGGTGATTTCGGTCACGATGGCGAACATGCCTTCGCTGCCGATCAGCACGGCCAGCAGGTCGAGCCCCGGCGCATCCGGTCCGAGCGAGCCGAATTCGACGACATCGCCTTCCATCGTCACCGCGCGCACGCGCAGCACGTTATGCACGGTGAGGCCGTATTTCAGGCAATGCACGCCGCCCGAGTTTTCGGAGACGTTGCCGCCGATGGTGCACGCGATCTGCGACGACGGGTCCGGCGCGTAGTAGAGGCCATAGGGCGCGGCGGCCTCGGATATCGCGAGGTTGCGCACGCCTGGCTGGACGGTGGCGGTGCGCGCGTAGGGATCGACCTCGACGATTTTGCGAAAACGCGCGAGCGACAGCACGATGCCGTGACGAATCGGCATGGCGCCGCCCGACAGCCCGGTGCCCGCGCCGCGTGGAACGATGGGCACGGCGAGCCGCGCGCAGATTTGCACGACGCGCTGCACCTGCGCCTCGGTTTCCGGCAGCACGACCGCGAGCGGCAAGCGGCGGTAGGCGGCGAGGCCATCGCATTCGTAGACGGACGTGTCTTCGTCGCGAAAGAGCAGGCAATGCGTCGGCAGGACGGCCATCAGCGCCTGCACGACTTCGCGCTGGCGCTCGGCGAGCTGCTCCGGCGTCAGGTCCGGCGAAACCTCGTGCGGCAGATTCGGCGATACGGCCGGCGCGAGCGGCGGCTTGAGTTCGTCGGGTGCGTTCATGTCTCCTCCCGGCGCCTGTCGTGAGTGATGCTGGCGCTTGTTCGATGATTATGCTGCGCGCTTGCGGCTTCTGCGTCCATCCGGCGCGCTTCCGATGCGCTTCCGATGCGCTTCCGATGCGCTTCCGATTTGTTACTGCGTGAAGCTGAAAATCTTGCCCGGATTCATCAGGTTGTTGGGATCGAGCGCCTGCTTGATGGATCGCATGACCGCGATGGCGTCCTCGCCGTGTTCGTCGACCATGAAGCCCATCTTGTGGAGCCCGACGCCGTGCTCGCCGGTGCAGGTGCCGCCGACTTTCAGCGCGCGTTCGACGATGCGGCGGTTCAGCCGCTCCGCCTCTTCGAGTTCCTCCGGTTTGGCAGGATCGAGCAGCATCGCGACGTGGAAGTTGCCGTCACCGACATGGCCGACGATCGGACACGGCAGCGACGAGCCGAGCAGATCCTTCTCCGTTTCCACGACGCATTCCGCGAGGCGCGAGATCGGCACGCAGACGTCGGTGGTGACGGCGCGGCAGCCTGGCTTCAGTTGCAGCATCGCGAAATAGGCGCTGTGCCGCGCGTTCCAGAGGCGGCTGCGGTCTTCGGGGCGCGTCGCCCAGTCGAAGTCGGTGCCGCTGTTCTGCGCGGTGATGTCCTGCACGGTTTGCGCCTGCTCCTTGACGCCCGCTTCGGTGCCGTGGAATTCGAAGAACAGCATCGGCGATTCGCGCAGCGTCAGGTTCGAGTGGCGATTGATGGCGCGAACGGCGAGCGCATCGACGAATTCGACGCGTGCGATCGGCACGCCCATCTGAATCGTTTCGATGACGGCGCGCACGGCGTCGCCCATCGACGGGAATGCGCAGACGGCGGCCGATATCGCTTCCGGCTGCGGGTAGAGCCGCACGGTGATTTCGGTGATGACGCCGAGCGTGCCTTCCGAGCCGACGAAGAGCCGCGTGAGGTCGTAGCCCGCCGACGATTTGCGCGCGCGGGTGCCGGTCTTGATGACGCGGCCATCGGCGAGCACGACGGTCAGCGCGAGCACGTTCTCGCGCATCGACCCGTAGCGCACGGCGTTGGTGCCCGAGGCGCGCGTCGCGGACATGCCGCCGATGCTGGCGTCCGCGCCGGGATCGATCGGGAAGAAGAGGCCGGTGTCTTTCAGCGCCTCGTTCAGCTGCTTGCGCGAGATGCCCGGTTCGACGGTTGCGGTGAGGTCTTCTGGGTTGATCGAGATGACCTTGTTCATTTCGGACAGGTCGATCGACACGCCGCCTTGCACCGCGAGCAGATGCCCTTCGAGCGACGATCCGTTGCCGTAGGGAATGATCGGCACGTCGTGTTCCGCGCACAGGCGGACGATGGCTTGCACGTCTTCGGTGTTGCGCGCGAAGACGACGGCGTCGGGCAGTTGCGGGTCGAACGGCGATTCGTCGCGGCCGTGGTGTTGGCGCACGGCATCGGCGGTCGAGACGCGGTCGCCGAACTTCTCTTTGAGCGATTCGAGGAGCGCGGCGGGGAAGGGGCGGCGCGCCTGCTGGATGGCGGCGTGTTCGGCGGGGTGGTTCACGGTTTCGTCTCCGGAGTTTTTTCTTCGGTTTCTGATGGCGGTCGCGGAGCGGTTTGCGCGCTGCCGTGATGGTTATCTCATTTTACGCGCTGGACGAAGGCGAGGAGGGGCGTGCCTATAATGGGGCGGCTGGTTTTGACGCTTCGATCTTTTGGCTATTCGAGGAGCAGTAATGGGACACCGTCTGAGCAAGATCGCCACACGCACTGGCGACGATGGCACCACCGGTCTCGGCGATGGCCGCCGCGTTTCGAAAGACGATGCGCGCGTTGCGGCCATTGGCGATGTGGATGAGTTGAATTCTTCGATTGGCGTTTTGTTGTGCGAGCCGTTGCCTACTGATATTCGCGATGCTTTAACCCGGATTCAAAATGATTTATTCGATCTGGGCGGGGAATTATCGATTCCCGGACATTCGATGATTTCGGATTCGCATCTGGAACGGCTGGACTCGTGGCTTGCTGAATATAACGGGACTTTGCCGCCTCTCAAGGAGTTTATTCTGCCGGGAGGCTCTCGCGCCGCTGCTTTAGCGCATGTTTCTCGTACGGTTTGTCGACGGGCGGAAAGGGCTATTGTGGCGCTTGGGCGGGAAGAGGCCGATGCGGTGAATGAGGCGCCTAGGCGGTATGTCAATCGGCTGTCGGATTTGTTGTTTGTGGTGGCGCGGGTGTTGAATCGGGTGGATGGGGGGAGTGATGTGTTGTGGAAGCATCATGGTTTGACATGATCCAACAATCCTAGTTTGAACGAAATTCGAAACTTTGAAGGCTTGGGTTGGAATATGAAGGATGAGAAGCAATGAAAGACAGAGACGTAATAGCTGAGATACAAGAAAAGCGTAAGCGATCTTTCGGCAAGTACATGGCTGGGAGAAGTGAGTTGCAGGATATTGACTTGGCATTAGAATGCCGTGGTGATAGTTCAGTTTTTAATTCCCTCTCTATTGTTGGAATCGCCGCCTGCATTGAAGTTTCTGTGCGTAAGGCGATAGAAAAATTAGTGGATGACGGGGCTCCTTATATCGACAGGGTGGACAAGCTAAGAAACAAACTCCATTTCGATCTTCGTTTGACGAAGGCGCTAAGCGATCGCGAAATAACTTTTGGAAATCTTGTCTCACATCTTTTGCCGATCAGTAGTTTGTCCGACATAGCGTCGCATCTAGAGACTTTGTTGAACGGAAATGGGGTTTCGAAATCGTTAGCGACTTGGCTGTCGGAGATACAGCCGTTCGTTGAATCTGAAGACGAAGCTTTGTCCAGCGAAGATCTTTTCGAAGACAGCATTCGGCGTGGGAGGGATTTCGACTCGTTCGCTATGCGACCGGTCACCTTTCCGTTAGACAATGTGTCGGCGATATTTGCTGACATTGAGAAAATTTTTGTCATCCGCCATATTGTGGCGCACGAGGCAGATTTCAGCGTCACAACGCTGCAACAAATTGATGCGTTGCTCGGAAGTGCTACCAAGTTCACAAGTGCTATCTACGAGTTGGTCGAGCAGACATTGCATCCGGAGCAGCCGCGGTCGGCAGTCCGCATCTCAATCCGCGACGCGCGGCAGGTTCAGCAATTCTATGAAACGATCATCGGCCGCGAGAACGAAGCTATGCGCGCGATGGCTCGGCGGGGAGAGTCGGGATTCTCAGGAATCGGTCACCTTCAAAGAACGAGCCGAGCATTCTCGAACTACGTCGACGAGGAAGTGCGACTAGTCACGGCCAATTCGCGGGCTCGGGATCTCTGTAACCTGCGCACCTTAAAGACGAATGCGCGCAGGAGTCTTTATGAGCACCGCTATGATCGTTTGACCAACTTCATCGACGATGAGGTAGCCATCAACGATTTTATATTAGATTATTTTGCGAACGACATAGCGGCACAGTAAACTCCGGTTCGAAGTGGGTTAAGCACCCAACGTCTGGTGCTTTAATTCCCCCCACCCCTCAAAATTCGCCGCTGCTTCACCGCAGCCGCGAGTCCTTCAAGCACCCCCAGACTTTCCTCCCATCCAATACAAGCATCGGTAACACTTTGCCCGTACGTCAGCTCACCCCCTTCCTTCAAATCCTGCCGTCCAGCAACCAAATGCGACTCCACCATCACCCCAACGATGCGTTCATCCCCAGCCGCGAGTTGCCGCCCAATATCCTCACAAACAGGAATTTGATTCTCATGCTTTTTGGAGCTATTAGCATGACTAGCATCGATCATTAACCGCGCGGCCAACCCAGCCTTGCCAATATCACTACAAGCCGCATCAACTGAAGCAGCATCATAATTAGGCGATTTCCCCCCGCGCAATATGATGTGACAATCCTCATTACCCGCCGTAGAAACAATCGCCGAATGCCCGCCCTTAGTGACTGACAAGAAATGATGCGGCTGCGACGCAGCCTTGATCGCATCCACAGCGATCTTCACATTCCCATCCGTCCCATTCTTGAACCCGACCGGGCAAGAAAGCCCCGAAGCCAGTTCCCGATGCACCTGCGACTCGGTCGTCCGCGCCCCGATCGCTCCCCACGAAATAAGATCGGCGATATATTGCGGACTGATCATGTCGAGATACTCCGTGCCCGCCGGCAACCCCATCTCATTGATATTCATCAGCAGTTCACGCGCCTTGCGCAGACCGTCGTTGATCTTGAAGCTGTTATCCATATACGGATCGTTGATCAGCCCCTTCCAGCCCACCGTCGTGCGCGGCTTTTCGAAATAAACGCGCATAACGATTTCCAGTTCACCCGCGAACCGCTTCCGCTGCTCGATCAACCGCCCGGCATATTCCATCGCCGCCTTCGGATCGTGAATCGAGCACGGCCCGATAATCACGATCAGCCGGTCATCCATCCCGTGCAGAATGCGATGCATCGATTGCCGCGCGTTGAAGATGAGGTCCGACACCGGCTCCGTGCAGGGAAACTCGCGGATCAGATGCGCCGGCGGCACCAGCTCTTTCAACTCACGGATACGAACGTCATCGGTATTATGCGGGGGCATGGCGGTTCTCCAACGGCAATGTTCTAAACAAAGGGAAGGCGAAAAAAAACCGCCAGACTCGCTGGCGGTTTTCTCGGGAATTCGGTTTTTCAACCTGTGTACGACTTACCCTCTCGATCCGCCAGCGGCTTGAGATGCCAAAAGAAATAAAAATAAAACTTGGCGGACATCATGAGTCGGATCGGACGTCGAAAAAAGTTGTGACTGACTTTATAACCTCAAACGTGCGGCGCTGACAAGCCGCGCTACATCAAAACGCGGGAAATCCGCATCGAAGTCCGTCCGGAACGAAAGACGAAACGCCATCGATGCGGAAAACCCGCAGGCATCAAACCGTGCCGCCCACCGTCATCTTCTCGATGCGCAACGTCGGCTGTCCGACGCCCACCGGCACGCTCTGGCCTTCCTTGCCGCACACGCCGACGCCGCTATCCAGCGACATATCGTTGCCGATCATCGTCACGTACTTGAGCGATTCCGGCCCGCTGCCGATCAGCGTCGCGCCCTTCACCGGATACGTGATCTTGCCGTCCTCGATCATGTACGCCTCGGACGCCGAAAACACGAACTTGCCGTTGGTGATGTCCACCTGGCCACCGCCGAAATTCACTGCGTACAGGCCGTTTTTCACCGCAGCGAGAATCTCCTGCGGGTCCTTGTCGCCGTTGAGCATGTACGTGTTGGTCATGCGCGGCATCGGCAGCGCGGCGTACGATTCGCGGCGCGCGTTGCCCGTCACCGGCATCTTCATCAGCCGCGCATTCAGCGAATCCTGAATGTAGCCCTTCAGAATGCCGTCTTCGATCAGCGTCGTGCACTGCGTCGGGTTGCCTTCATCGTCGATATTGAGCGAGCCACGCCGGTTCGGCAGCGTGCCGTCATCGACGACCGTCACGCCCTTCGCCGCCACCTGCTCGCCGATGCGTCCCGCGAACGCCGACGATCCCTTGCGGTTGAAATCGCCCTCCAGCCCATGGCCGACCGCTTCGTGCAGCAGCACGCCCGGCCAGCCCGGCCCGAGCACCACGGTCATCGCGCCCGCCGGAGCCGGTCGCGCTTCGAGATTGACGAGCGCCGCGTGCACGGCGTCGTCGACGTACTTGTTCAGAATGTCGTCGGTGAAATAGCCGTAATCGAAGCGTCCGCCGCCGCCGCCCGTGCCGATCTCGCGCCGGCCGTTCTGCTCGGCGATCACCGTCACCGAGACGCGCACGAGCGGGCGCACGTCCGCCGCGAGCGCGCCGTCGCTGCGGGCGACGAGCACGACGTCGTATTCGCCGGCGAGGCCCGCCATCACCTGGACGATGCGCGGATCGCGGCTGCGCGCCATCTGCTCGACGCGCTCGAGCAGCTTCACCTTGGCATTCGCATCGAGCGAATGAAGGGGATCGGCGGGCAGGTACAGATCGCGGCCCGACACGCCGGTCAGCGTGCTGGCCGGCTTCACCTTGTGCTTGCCGCCGCCCGCCTTGGCGATCGCGCGCGTTGCGTACGCGGCCTGACGGATGGATTCGGGCGAAAGATCGTCGGAATAGGCGAAAGCCGTGCGCTCGCCGGAGACGGCGCGCACGCCGACGCCCTGATCGATGCTGAAACTGCCCGATTTGACGATGCCTTCCTCGAGACTCCACGCTTCGCTGCGCGTGGACTGGAAATAAAGATCGGCGTAATCGACGCGGTGCGTGAAGATTTCCGCGAGCGTACGCGTGATGACCCCTTCGTCGAGGCCATAGGGCGTCAGCAGCACGTCCTTTGCCGTGACGAGGTTGCGAATGCCGGGTTCGATGATGTTCATGCGGTGCCTATTGCGTGATTAAGCGTGATTATCAGGCGCGAAATGCGTCGGACTATTCTACTGTCCGGCGCCGGTGAGACCATGTGCAGGGAGGAACGCGCGTCTTCAAGCCCGTTCAGCCGTTCAGCCGTTCAGCCGATCAGCCGATCAGCCGATCAGCCGATCAGCCGATCACCCGGTGCCGATACGCCGGCAAGCTCTGCCGCACTTCGGCGATGCGCGCCGTATCGACCGCCCCCGCGACGACGCCTGCGCCCTCGTCGCGCATCGCGATGACCTCGCCCCACGGGTCGATGAGAACGCTATGCCCCCACGTGCGCCGCCCGTTCTCATGCTTGCCGCCTTGCGCCGCGGCGAGCACGTAGCACTGGTTTTCGATCGCCCGCGCCTTGAGCAGCGTCTCCCAGTGCGCCTTGCCGGTCGTGTAAGTGAACGCGGACGGCACGACGATCAGCGCGCAGTCGCCCATCTTTCGATACAGCTCCGGAAACCGCAGGTCGTAGCAGACGGACAGGCCGACGCGCCCGAACGGCGCATCGAAAGTCCGCACTTCGCCGCCGGGACAGATGGTGCGCGCTTCGTCGAACGATTCCTCGCCTTTCTCGAAGCTGAACAGATGAATCTTGTCGTAGCGCGCGGCTTCCTTGCCGCTCGGATTGAACACGAGCGTGGTGTTGAGCACGCGCGACGTTTCCTGCGATTTCAGCGGCAGCGTCCCGCCGATGATCCACACGCGATGCTCCCGCGCGGCATCGGACAGGAATTGCTGGATGGGCCCGTCGCCGGGCGTTTCGCGGATGGCGAGCTTGTCGGTGTCCCTGAAGCCCATGAAGCAGAAGTATTCGGGCAGCAGCACGAGTTGCGCGCCGGCTTGCGCCGCTTCGGCGATGAGCCGTCCTGCGTCGGCGAGATTGCGGTCGCGGTCGGGCGTGCTCACCATTTGCAGCGCGGCGACGTGAAACGGCTGCGCCGTGCTTTCGCTCGATTGTTGGTTCATGTTGTGCGCCGGTTGGTGAATCTGAACGCTGGACGAGGCGCAACGATGGTGCGCTCCGCGTTATGGAGCGGCTGACGGAATCGCGACGGCCGCGGGTGATTCGATCTTACCCTGATCGCCATGCAGACGCTGGACGACGGGCTTCGACCACGAGCCGGTGATCGCATAGTCCATCGCGAATGCCTTCTGGATGGATTTCGAGAGCGCGAGATCGGCGGCGAGCGCGCCCAGACCCAGCAGTGGATTGATCACCGCCGCGCCGATCGCCACCGCGCCCGCGCCGACCGTCGGCACCACCTTGACGCGCAAGTCCTGCGTCTGTTGCGGCAGATCGACGACGCCCTTCATCTGCACGCGAGCGGGCGGCGTGACCATCAGCAGGTCGTCGGTCCGGCTGATGCCGTCCTCGATGCGCGCGTTGCCCGTGATCTTCTCGAACGGCAATCCCTTGCCCACGACATCCTCGAAATGCAGCGTCAGCAGATTGGCGATGCTGCGCAGGCTGAAGATGCCGAGCCACTTCGCCGCGCCCGGCGCCCGCAGGATCTGCCCGTGCCGAAGATCGACGCCGACCTTGCCGTCGAGCGTCTTCATGTCGACCGCCGCCGGGCTGCCGTTCCAGGCCGCATGCCCCGATATCTTCCCCGCGCCGCCGTTGACGGTGTGCGGCAGGCCGAAGCGGTCGAGAAACTGCCCGCCATTGGCGACATCGAGCGTGAAGCCGAGCGATGTGCGGCGCGGCGTCCGGTCATCATCGGTTGCGTTCGTCGCCGTGGGCAGCGTGCGCCACGTTGCCGTTGCGGTGAGTGTCGCGTCGGGATTGGCGAGTTCCAGCTTGTCGAGCGTCCAAATCGGTTCGTCGGCGATGACTTCATTGTGCGCGTCCGCCTGGAGGCGGCCGAGGCCGTATCCGCGATAGATCAGCTCGTTCACGATCACGTCGATCGACGGCATGTTGCGCGGCGGCCTGCCCGCGATCTTTTCGGCGGGCGCGTTCGTCGATTTATCGGGGATCACCACCTTGTCGAGCCGCGCCTGCAACGCGCCGGGGCTTCCGTTCGGCGCGGCGGGCGTGAAGGCGACGTTGCCCGATACCTCATCCGACGCGATCTTCGCCTGCCACTTCCCGGAATCATCAGTCGCGTTGACGTCGATGCCGTTCCAGCGACGGTCGAGCAGCTTCAGTGTGCCGATGTGAACGGCCGCGCGCGTCGGCAGGAATTGACGTACGGTGTCGTTCACCGGCGCGCGGGCGGCGGCGGTTGCGCGCGGCTCGGGAGCGGCCGTATCGGCGAGCACTTTGCGCCAGGCGTCGGCATCGAGCGTCGCCATGTCCGCGACGGCGTTCACGCCTTCAGCCGGCAGATCGGCGGGCTTGTTCAGCGCGATCGCGCCGCGCACGGGCTTCAGCTGCGCGCGCACGTTCATCGGTTCGGCGACGTTTTGCGGATCGACCTTCACCTGCGCGCGTCCGATCTGCTGCAACTCGTAATGCGCCGCAAGCGGGCCGAAGACGAGCTGCGCGTCGTGCAGGCCGGAAGCGCCGCCGCGCGACGGCTGGAAGCTGAGCGAGAAGGGCATCGGTGCGCCTTTGGCCTTGCCGAACGGCGCCGGAAGATCGATGCCGATGCCGCTCAGGTCCGCGCTCGCCTGCACGTTCGGCAGCGCATTCTTCGCGCCGCGCACATGAAGTTCGTAGGGCGCCGCGCCATCGATCCGCCTCAGCAACGCCGCCGCTTGCGGCGCGATGCGCCCGTCGAAGCGCTGCGCCGCGTCGGGACCGATGCGCCCGGTCACGTCGAACGCGTAATTGCCGCCGGGCTGCACGCCACCGGTCGCGCGCACGTCGCCGCCGAGCAGTTGCGCGGTGAGGGCGTCGACCGTGACGGTCTTCGCGGCGAACTTCGCGCGGCCGCGCACATGCGTGAGCGGCGGCAGATTGCCATACGCGATCTCGTTGTCGAGGAAGGTCAGCGAGCCCTTGTAATCAGGGCGCAAAGGCGGTTCGGGCGGCGGCGGCCGATAGCGCGGAATGCCGAGCGTGAGCGCGAGCGCCGCGTTGCCCTTCGCGTCGAGCTTGCGCGTCGCGTGCTTCGCCATCAGGCCGAGCGAGCTGTTATCGACATAGTCGAGCATGTCGGCGAGCGGGCCGCGCGCTTCGCCGTCGATCCACAGCTTGGTTTCGCGATTGCCCGTATCGTCGATACGTCCCGCCACACGCGATACCGCGACGCCCTTGTAATGCCCGCGTTGGATATCGAATGCCAGCTTGTTTTGCGCGAGCCTGAACGTGCCGTCGATGCCCTCGAACGCCGGCCAGAAATTCGGCAGGCCGTTCTGCATCTTGCGCGGCGGAAACGGCGTGGGATCGAACTTGCCCCCCGTGAACGGCGCCTCGATGCGAAAGATGCCCGCATCCGGCGCCTTCGCGTACGGGAAGCGCGTGAGGTCGCCGTGAATCTCGAGCGTGCCGTTGCGCGCGATGCCCGCCTGCAGCGCATGGCCGAGGTAGACGCGCACGCGTTCGTTGAGGCTCGTCGGCAGATAGCGGACGAGGCGCGTCGCCTTCAGATAATCGACCTTGGCCTTGAGGTCCAGATTGCCGCGCCCGTGACCCTGATTCCAGTACGCGGCGGTGACTTCGCCTTCGGCGTCGGCATTCCTGATGCGCAGCGTGTCGAGACGAATGGTGAACGCGCGCCGCAGTTCGCCCGGCGCGATGGCGTCCGCGACGGTCCAGCTCGCGCGGCCTTGCAGGGAATCGAAGGTGAGACGCGGGTCGTCGAATGCGCCGGGGATCGTCACGGCCGCGTTCTTCGTGTCGATGGCGATGCTTCCTTGCGACTCGTTCGCGTCGACGACGCCCCACAGATTCTCGATACCCGGAATGCCCGCGCGCGGACGATTGTTGATCGTGAGGCCCGGCGGCGGCTCCTGCGCCTGGACGCTGATGCCCTGCAGTTCCGCCTTGAACGCGTAATGCACGATCTTCGCATCGCCCTTTTCGCGCTGCTGCTTCGCTTCTTCTTCGGTCCTGGGCGCGGCGCGTTCGGTGTAGATCGTGTAATTGGCGATCTGCCCGCGCGGATTGAAGCGCACCAGTTCGTTCAGCACGCGCGACGGCAGCGGGAGCGTGCGCGCAAATTCCGCGAGGATGCCGAGATCGACCTGATCGCCCGCGATGCGAAACAGCAACCCGTTGTTCACCGAAGCGGGACGATACGTGCCCGTCAGGGTCCGCGCGGTCAGAAGACGTGCGACCGGCGTGCCGTCGTCGAGCGCGGGCTGGCCGAGTTCGGCGCGGACATCGCTGAGGTTCAGCGTGTACGTGGTGTCGCGCTTGTCGACGGACCACGCGAAGCGCGCCACCGGCAGATCGAGGCGCGGCTGCGTCGCGCGCACGCGCAGCGCGATGTTCCCGCCCGCGAGATCGCCTGTCGCCGCCTGCAACTGGCCGCGTGCGAAGTTGAGCCAGATGCGGTTTTCGATGCGGCCATCGTAGAGCGCGAACGGCATCTTCACGTAGCGCGCGAGCATCGGCAGGTCGACCGGGCCCGTCGAAAGATATGCGCGGCCGGTCCAGTTCGCGGGCGCGCCCATCGCGGTGAACGGCTCGTGGCGAAAGTCCGCGCGGAAGTCGAGCGGACCATGAAGGACGTCGCCATCGGCGGGCGCGTTCAGCGCGAGGCGGTGACGCGCGCCGTCGTTCAGCATTGCGAGCTTCAGGCGCTTGAACGCGATCTCGGGCGCATCGCGCTTTGCGTCGCGCCAGCGCAGCGTGCCGTCGCGCAGCAAGATGCGCTGCTGTCCCAGCAGCCATGTCGTGAATGCGTTGGAGCCGGTGCGGCGCGCCGGGATGGGCACGCCCGCGATCGTCAGTTCACCGTTCGCATTGCGCGCGATGATGACGTCGGGGCCATCGACGGTGAGATCGGCGAGCTTCGGCTTCAGCTCAACCAGCGACCGCCACGCGATGCTCGCGCTCGCATGGGGCACGGCGAGGCCGGGCGAGCCATCGGCGGCGTCGATGCGAAGATTGTCGATATCGATGGTCGGCTGCATGCCCGTCCATCGCGCGGAAAGCCGGCCGAGACGAAGCTGCGCGTGAATCCGCGACGACACCGCCTGCTCGATCGCCGGCCTGAACGAATCGATCTGCGGCAGCACCGCGTAGCGCAAGCCGAGATAGATGCCCGCCACCGCGAAATACAGCACGGCGGCGACGACGAGAATGACTTTGAAGACACGCGACAGGACCCGCTCGGCGTTGCCGCTGGGCTTGGCTTGTCCAACTTCGGTCGGGTCGACGGATCGTCTGCTGTCGGACATGCTGCGGCTGTTCGGCGATATGGTAGTTTTGCGTGTTTGACGCTGCAATGTAACACAGGGTATGTCCCGGACGGCTTCGCCCGCGCACTCGAAAAAGCCCGGAAAGCCGCGCCCCGCAAGCCTCACGGCGAGGACGGCAAGGCCGCGGACGCGAACCGCGCGCGGCGTCGGCAAGCAGCGATAGATCCAGAGCAGGACCCAAAGCAACGAGCGAGCCTAACCATTCATGACCGATGTGACTCTGCGCAGTTCCGGCTACTCCAACTATGCGGCGCGTGCGTACGCGGCGCGTCCCGAGCTCGCGGCGCATGTCGCGCAGTGGGCGCGGACGCCCGTCACCCGCGAGTGGATCGAAGCGCGTCTCGATGAACTCTGCACGCGTTGCGGCCAAAGCGGCGCGCTAGACGAAGCCGCGCTCAAGACCGCGTTACGCCGCCTGCGCACCGATGTGTTCTGCACGGTGATGGAACGCGATCTGTCCGGCGCAGCCGATGTCGCCGAAGTCACCGGAGCGATGACGGACCTCGCCGAAGTCACGATTCAACGTGCGCTCGCGGTGTTGTCGGCGGATCTGGAAGCGCTGTTCGGCGAGCCGCGCGGACCCGACGGCGAACGGCTGACGCTCGGCGTCGTCGGCATGGGGAAGCTCGGCGGGCGCGAGCTGAATGCATCGTCGGATATCGACCTCATCTTCGTCTACGAGGAAGACGGCGAGACGGCGGGCGGCAAGCGCTCGCCACTGACGACGCAGGAATTCTTCACGCGACTCGGGCGGCGGCTGATCGGCGCGCTCGCGGAAATCACGCAGGACGGCTACGTGTTTCGCGTGGACATGCGGCTGCGTCCGAATGGCGATTCCGGGCCGCTCGTCTGCAGCCTCGGCATGCTCGAAGAGTATTTCTACGTGCAGGGCCGCGAGTGGGAGCGTTATGCGTGGATCAAGGCGCGGCTCGTGTCCGAGCGCGACAGCGACTCCGCGCAACGGCTCGCGAAGCAGCTCGACGCAATCGCGACGCCGTTCATCTATCGTCGCTATCTCGATTACGGCGTGATCGCGGCGATCCGCTCGCTGCATCAGCAGATACGACAGGAAGCGCGGCGGCGCGCGTCGATGCGCCCCGACAAGGCCGACGACATCAAGCTCGGGCGCGGGGGCATCCGCGAAATCGAATTCAGCGCGCAGGTGTTCCAATTGATTCGCGGCGGCCAGGCGGCGGATTTTCGCATCCGTCCGACGCTTGCCGTGCTGGAGCGCGCGGAGGCGCACGGGCTCGTTTCGACCGCCGTTCGCGATGCGCTCACCGAGGCATATCTCTTTCTGCGGACGGTCGAGCATCGGCTGCAGTATCGCAACGACGCGCAGACGCACGCGATGCCCGTCGCCGACGACGAGCGCGCGCTGCTCGCGGCGTCGCTCGGCTTCGCGGACTACGCGTCGTTGATGGCGAAACTGGACGCGCATCGCAAGTTCGTCGAACAGCAGTTCGATGCGATCTTCGCCGACAAGGTGGGCGGCGAGAAAGGCTGCGGCGTCGCCGACGATTCCGCCGCATCGTGGATATGGAGCAGCGCCCTCGCCGACGATTCCGCGCAGGAGGAGCTGGCTTCGCGCCTGACCGAGCTGGGCTTCGCAGACCCGTCGCCGGTGCTCGCGCGGCTGACCGGCGTCTGGAATTCGTCGCGCTACGCGGGCTTGCCCGAGCGAAGCCGCGAGCGTTTCGATATCGTCGCGCAGCGCGCGCTGGAAGCGGTGCAGTCGATCGATGCCCCGCGCCGCGGCGACACCATCGCGCGCCTGTTTGATCTGCTCGAAGCCACGGCCAAACGCGGCGCCTATCTCGCCTTGCTGACGGAATATCCGGCGGCGCTCGACCGCGTGCTGTCGGTGCTGTCCGGCTCGCGCTGGGCGGCCGGTTATCTGATCCGACATCCGCAATTGCTGGACGAATTGCTCGATGACGAAGCCATCGCGAGTCCTTTCGACTGGCCGGAATTCAAGCGCTCGCTGCTTGCGCGGCTGACCGCCGCCGAAGATGCGGAGCATCAGATGGACTTGCTGCGGCACGCGCATCAAGCCGAAGTGTTCCGCATTCTGCTGATCGATCTGGCCGGGCGGCTGAGTGTCGAGCACGTGAGCGACCGGCTTTCCGAGCTCGCCGATGCGGTGCTCGAGGCGACCGTGCAGACCGTGTGGAAGCAGTTCCCGAAGCGGCATCGCGAGACGCCGCGCTTTTCGGTCATTGCGTACGGGAAGCTGGGCGGCAAGGAACTCGGCTACGCGTCGGACCTGGACATCATTTTTCTCTACGACGACCCCGACGACGCGGCCGCCGACATCTACGCGATGTTCGCGCGCCGTCTCATCACGTGGCTCACGGCGGCGACGGGCGCGGGCACCCTGTTCGACGTGGATTTGCGGTTGCGGCCGAACGGCGAGTCGGGCTTTCTCGTGACGAGTCTCGATGCGTTCCGCCGCTATCAGATGCGCGAAGGCGATGCCGCGAATACCGCATGGGTCTGGGAGCATCAGGCGTTGTCGCGCGCGCGGTTCAGCGCGGGCGATGCCGACATCGGCGCGCAGTTCGAAGCGATTCGCGCGGACGTGCTCGTCACCGAGCGCGATGCGGCGGCGCTTTCACGCGAGATCGTCGCGATGCGCGAGCGTGTCGCCGACGGGCACCCGAACCGCACGGAGCTGTTCGACCTGAAGCACGATCGCGGCGGGATGGTCGATATCGAGTTCATCGTGCAGTACTGGGTGCTGCTGCATGCGCGGACGCATCGCGAGTTCGTGCGCAACGCGGGGAACATCACGCTGCTGAAGATCGCCGCGCAGAGCGGGCTGATTTCCGGCGATGAGGCGGAGGAGATCGGCGCGGCTTATCGGCGGTATCGGAAGCTGCAACACACGCTGCGGCTCGACGGGATGGAGAAGGCGCGCGTCGATCCGGACAGCGTCCGGAAGGAGCGCGAGGCGGTGACGGGGTTGTGGCGGCGGGTGTTCGGCGCAGCGGCTTGAGGGGCGCCGGACGCCGGTGGTCTGCGTGCGGTGCGGTCGTGCGTGATCTGTTGCATTGCACTGGGGCGGCCGTCGAGCAATAACGTTTCCTTGATGCCTCGAGCTTGCGCCCGCT
This sequence comes from Caballeronia sp. LZ016, assembly GCF_031450805.1. Taxonomy (NCBI): domain Bacteria; kingdom Pseudomonadati; phylum Pseudomonadota; class Betaproteobacteria; order Burkholderiales; family Burkholderiaceae; genus Caballeronia; species Caballeronia sp. LZ016. Next base: position 398,528 of record NZ_JARTVY010000001.1, on the reverse strand, counting down.
TAACATCGGACGCGCCGTTCGCTTGTTGCTCGAGCCGGAGATCTTGAGCCAGAGGTCGGCGTGGCCGGCGTTCTCAGTGCCGACACAGCCCCGGATTCGGAGCGCCATCTACGAGTACATTGCCGCGTCGGCGTTCGATCACGCGCGCCACGCGAGGCCGGGCAGCAATCGATCACGGTCATACCGGCCTTCGGCGGAACATCGCCGGGATGCGGCGGCCTGAACATTCGGATCGCCGGGCTGAGCCGTCATCAGCATCGCGCTGGCCTTTGCAGGGAAACCAGTTCTTCTGCGGGACCGTCGCCGCCACGACAGCGCCGACGAATCACGCTCACGCCGCCAGCATCTCCTTCGCATGCTTGCGCGTCGTCGCGGTGATCTCGATGCCGCCGAGCATCCGCGCGACTTCCTCGATGCGCCTCGCCTTGTCGAGCGGCGTGACCGTGCTGACAGTGCCGCCTGCATCGTCGGACGACTTCGCCACCTGAAAATGTTGATCGCCGCGCGCGGCCACTTGCGGCAGGTGCGTGACGCACAGCACCTGACGATCGCGCCCAAGCTGGTGCAGCAGCCGCCCGACCACTTCCGCGACGCCCCCGCCGATGCCCGTGTCCACTTCGTCGAAAATCAGCGTCGGCGTCGGGCTGGCGGTGCTCGCAATCACCGCGAGCGCCAGGCTGATCCGCGCGAGCTCACCGCCCGACGCGACCTTCGCGAGCGGCCGCAGCGCGACACCCGCGTGACCGGCCACGCGGAACTCGATCTGCTCCAGCCCGTTCGCGCCGCCTTCCGCGAGCGGCACGAGCGCGACGTCGAAGCTGCCGCCCGCCATCGACAATTCCTGCATGCCTTCCGTCACCGCCTTCGACAGCGCCTTGGCCGCTTTCGCGCGTGCCTTCGACAGCACTTTCGCTTCGGCCAGATAGGCTTCCTTCGCTTTCTCGGCGGCGGCGTTGAGGGCGTCGAGATCGGCGGCGGCGTCGAGTTCCGCCAATTGGCGGCGGCGCGTCTCGTGTTCTTCCGGCAGCGTCTCCGGCTGCAGACGGAATTTGCGCGCCGTCGAATGCAGTTGATCCATGCGCCTTTCGACTTGCGCGAGCCGGTCCGGGTCGAGTTCCAGACGCTGCGCGTAGTGCGACAGCGAATAAGCCGCTTCCTGCAATTGAATCTCGGCGGGTTCGAGCGACGCCAGCACGTCGTTCAGCGCGGGGTCGATATCCGCGAGGCTGCGCAGTTTCGACGTGATCGCGCCGAGTTGCGAGATCATCGCTTCGTCGGATTCGGAGAGCGCGCCGAGCGCGTTCTGCACGCCGTCGATCAGACTCGCCGAATGCGACAGCCGATGATGCTCCGCGCTCACTTCCTCCCACTCGCCGGGCTGCGGCGCGAGCTTGTCGAATTCGCTCAACTGCCACGCGAGACGTTCGCGCTCCAGTTGCAGCTCGCGGTCGCGGGTTTGCGCGGCGTCGACTGCCTGCTGCGCCTCGCGATATGCGCGCCACGCGCGGCTCACCGCATTCGCGGCATCGGTGAGGCCGGCGTGCGTGTCGAAGAGTTCGCGCTGGGCATCGGGCCGCATCAATAACTGATGCGCGTGTTGTCCGTGGATATCGACCAGCATCTCGCCGACTTCGCGCAACTGGGCGAGCGTGGCCGGCGTGCCGTTGATGAACGCGCGCGAGCGGCCGCCGGAATCGATCACGCGACGCAGCATGACCGTATCGCCGTCCTGCGAGAGCGCATGCTCTTCCAGCCAGCGAGCGACCTGCGCGTGCGTGCCGAACTCGGCGGTGATGTCCGCGCGCGCTTCGCCGGTTCGCACGACGCTCGCGTCGGCGCGCGCGCCGAGCGTGAGCGCGAGGGCGTCGATCAGGATCGACTTGCCCGCGCCGGTTTCACCCGAAAAAACCGTGAAGCCCGAATCGAATTCGATGTCGAGCGCGGCAACGATAACGAAGTCTCGAATGGAGAGATGACGGAGCATGGACGCTTCGGGATGAGGGTTCAGCGAGATTGCGTCAGACGGACGAGTCCTGCGAGGGATGCTCGTTCCAGTGCAGTTTCTTGCGCAGCGTGGCGTACGTGCTGTAGCCGACCGGATGCAGCACCGGCACGGTATGGCGCGAGCGTCGCACTTCGATGGCGTCGTTCAGTTCGACGGCGGTGAACGACTGCATGTCGAAATTCACGTTCACGTCCCGCCCGCCGATGATCTGGATCGTGACCTTCGAATCGTCGGGCAATACGATCGGGCGGTTCGACAGCGAATGCGGCGCGATCGGCACCAGCACGAAGCCTTGCAGTTGCGGATGCAGGATCGGCCCCGCGGACGACAACGCGTAAGCCGTCGAGCCCGTCGGCGTGGCGACGATCAGCCCGTCCGAACGCTGGTTGTACATGAAGTGGCCGTCGACGGAGACGCGCAGCTCGGCCATGCCGGAGAAGCCGCTGCGGTTCACGACGACATCGTTGAAGGCGAGGGCATGGTAGATCGGCTTGTCGTTACGCACGATGCGCGCTTCGAGCAGCGTGCGCTCCTCGCGTTCGAACTGGCCGGCCAGCATTTGCGGCACGCGCTCGCGCATCTCGGCGAGCGGGATATCGGTGATGAAGCCGAGACGCCCGTGATTCACGCCGATGAGCGGCGTCTTGTACGGCGCAAGCTGCCGGCCGACGCCGAGCATGGTGCCGTCGCCGCCGAGCACGACCGCGACGTCCGCGCGCGCGCCGATCGCCGCGATGGACAGCGCCGGGTATTCGGTCACGCCCACGTCCTTCGCCGTGCCTTCTTCGAACACGACTTCGAAACCCTGGTTCGCAATGTGCTCCGCGAGCGTTCTCAGCGGCGCCTCGATACCGGGTGTATTGGTTCGCCCGACGAGGGCGACGGTCTTGAATTGGCCAATTTCCATGCCGGCATTACACCATAGGTGGAAGGCGAAAAGAACCGGGGCCGCGCGCCGCGACGGACGGCATGTCGCAACGTCGGCGCGTGGTTCGTTTCTCGCTAGAATGGAGCAGACATTGAACGGTCCACGCGCGCTTCGCGCTCGTGACATGCAAGCGGCGGCGCGGTCGTCGCGCCCCGACACGTTGCGCTAAACTTTGCCCATGCTAGACCCACGTGCACAAACCCTCCTCAAAACGTTGATCGAGCGCTACATCGCCGAAGGTCAGCCGGTCGGTTCGCGCACGTTATCACGGCATTCCGGTCTCGAACTCAGTCCCGCGACCATCCGCAACGTGATGTCGGACCTGGAAGACCTGGGCCTCGTCGCGAGTCCGCATACGTCGGCGGGCCGCATTCCGACGCCGCGCGGCTACCGGCTCTTCGTCGATACCATGCTGACCGTCGAAGCGCCGCAGGACGAAGCGATGACCACCGCGGTCAAGACGCGCCTGCAAGGGCAGGAGCCGCAGAAGATCGTCGCCGCGGCGGCGAGCGTGCTGTCGAGCCTGTCGTCGTTCGCGGGCGTCATTCTTACCCCGCGCCGCAGTCACATGTTCAAGCAGATCGAGTTCATGCGGCTGTCGGACAAGCGCATCCTGCTCATCATCGTGACGCCCGAGGGCGACGTGCAGAATCGCATGATGGCCACGCAGCGCGACTACTCGCCCTCGCAACTCACCGAAGCCTCCAATTACATCAACGCGCATTTTGCGGGCCTGTCCTTCGACGAAGTGCGCCGCCGGCTGCGCGAGGAAATCGACCAGTTGCGCGGCGACATGACCGCGCTGATGCAGGCGGCCGTCGTCGCGAGCACGGCGGAAGCCGATCCCGGCGAGACGGTGCTGATTTCGGGCGAGCGCAATTTGCTGGAAGTGGCGGACCTGTCCTCCGACATGGCGCGCCTGCGCAAACTCTTCGACTTGTTCGATCAAAAGACGAGCCTCCTGCAATTGCTGGATGTGTCGAGCCACGCACAGGGCGTGCAGATTTTCATCGGCGGGGAATCGAATCTCGTGCCGATCGAGGAGATGAGCGTCGTGACCGCGCCGTACGAAGTGAACGGCAAGATCGTCGGCACACTCGGCGTGATCGGCCCGACGCGCATGGCGTATAACCGCGTGATTCCCATCGTCGATATCACCGCGCGGCTGCTGTCCATGTCGCTCAGCCAGCAGTAACGCGGCTCCTGGGCGAATCGTGCCGCGCTGCCGGTTGCGCCGCCACTAGGCCGTTCGGCCGATGATGCGTGGCGGAACGCGCCGCTATAATGACCTTCACCTTTCGATGCCTTCCGGCCGCCTTGCCCTATGCGTTTCGACCTCGAGTTGCCTTCGCAGCCCAGCGCTTCACATCGCGTCGCAGTGCTGCTGATCAATCTCGGCACGCCGGACGCGCCCACGCCGCGAGCGGTGCGCAAATACCTCGCGCAGTTTCTGTCCGACCCGCGCGTCGTCGAAATCCCGTCGTTCATCTGGCAGATCATTCTGCGCGGCGCCATCCTGCCGTTCCGCAGCCGTGCGTCGGCTAAGAAATATGCGCAGGTCTGGTTGCCCGAAGGCTCGCCGTTGCGCGTGTACACGGAGAAGCAGGTCGAAGGCTTGCGGCGGCTTTTTGCGGCGAACGACTACCACGTGATCGTCGATTACGCCATGCGCTACGGCACCCCGGGCATCGGCGCCATGCTCAATCAGATGAAGCTCGAAGGCGCGGACCGCATTCTTCTCGTGCCGATGTATCCGCAATACTCGTCGTCGACGACCGCCACCGCTTTCGACGACGCCTTCAACGCGCTCAGGCGCGTGCGGAATCAGCCGGAGATCCGGACGATCCGTCATTACGCGGATCATCCCGCGTATATCTCGGCGCTCGCCGATCAGGTCCGCGAATACTGGCGCGTTCACGGCCATCCGGACTTCGCCGCCGGAGACAAGCTCGTGCTGAGTTTCCACGGCGTGCCGAAGCGCACGATGGACCTCGGCGATCCTTACCACGACCAGTGCCAGTTGACCGGTTCGCTGCTTGCAGCCGCCCTCGGCCTCACGCCGGTCGAATGCCGCGTGACGTTCCAGTCGCGCTTCGGCCGCGCCGAATGGCTGCAGCCGTACACGGCGCCGACGCTCGCGGAACTGGGCGCGGCCGGTGTCGCACGCGTGGACGTGTTTTGCCCCGGCTTCACGGCGGATTGTCTCGAGACCATCGAGGAAATCGGCATGGAGGTGCGCGACGAATTCGTGAAGGCGGGCGGCAAGCAGTTCCACCGCATTCCCTGCCTGAACGCGTCGCCGGCATGGATCAAGGCGCTCGGCGAGATCGCGGCACAACATCTGCAGGGATGGCCCGTACAGGCCGCGCAACCGGTGACGGTCGCCGCCTGATTCTGGTCATCGCAAGAGAATCGCCATGAACTACAAGATTTCGACGGAACCCGGCGCGCGTTTGCGCATCGACAAGTGGCTGTGGGCGGCGCGCTTCTTCAAGACGCGTTCCCTCGCGAGCGATGCGGTGGAGAAAGGCCGCGTGAAGATCGGCGGGGCGAACGTGAAGCCGTCGAAGGACGTGCGCGTCGGCGATATCGTCGAGATCGATATCGAACGGCTCGTCTGGCTGGTCGAAGTGCGCGGCCTGTGCGACGTCCGCGGCCCCGCGCCGGTCGCGCAGACGCTTTACGCCGAAACGGAAGAGGGCCGTGCGAAGCGGCTTGCCGAAGCGGAGCGCCGCAAGACGTATCGGGAGCCGGCAGCCGCCATGCAGGGCAGGCCGACGAAGCGGGACCGCCGCATCATCGATAAGTTTTCTGGCTCGGACTGAACATTTCTTCGAAGGTCGCATGCACGCCGCCGTACTCGGTGTTACGGGCAGTCAGTGCGCCGGAAAGACAGATGGTGGTCGTGCCCGCAACCAGTACCAGGGCGACCACCGCGACAGCAAAGGTCAGTTTCATGGTACCCCCGGCTATGCGGGCTGAGCGGTCTTTCGACCGGACGAGGTCAGGAAACGGGCGAGGCGTAAGCGGTATGAAGCAATCGCAGGGATCAGGGTAAACGTGCTTCCTGCGACGCCAGTTTGAAGTGTAGGCGACGGCACTGCTTCGCTCAATCTGTTTCTGGCAGGCGTTCGTTACGGGCCGTTTCGACCGTCGCGCGCTGCGATGCCCAGCGCACAAAATTCGTCAGAAGAAGCCTTGAAAATGCTTCCGATGCCCCAAATTCCGCCGCTAGTGCGACGAAGCGCGGCTCGGTGAATCACCGCCGCGCTTCTCTTCCGATTCACTCACAGCAATAACATTCAGCGACATGGAAAACACGCAAGAGAATTCAGCGAGCCCGAACCCGACGCCCGCCGACGACACCGCGCGCCAGGCCGCCGACCCGACTCAGGCGACCACGCAAGCCGCGCCGGAAGCGCCGGCAGCCGCGGACGCCACGCCGCAAGCCGCTTCGAATGAAACCGAGGCGGCGCTCGCCGAAGCGCAGGCCCGGGTGGCCGCGCTGCAGGAAGAGTTTCTCCGCGCCAAGGCGGAAACGGAGAACGTGCGGCGCCGCGCGCAGGAAGACGTCGCGAAGGCTCACAAGTTCGCAATCGAAAACTTCGCGGAAAATCTGCTGCCGGTGCTCGACAGCCTCGAAGCCGCGCTGGCCGACCAGTCGACGGATGTCGCGAAGGTGCGCGAGGGCGTCGACCTGACGCTGCGCCAGTTGTCGAGCGCGCTGGAGAAGGGCCGCGTCATCGCGGTGAATCCGGTCGGCGAAAAGTTCGATCCGCATCGCCACCAGGCCATTTCCATGGTGCCGGCGGAGCAGGAGCCGAATACCGTCGTCGCCGTGCTGCAGAAGGGCTACATCATCGCTGACCGCGTGCTGCGTCCGGCGCTCGTGACCGTCGCCGCACCGAAGTAACCGGACAGCCGCGAGGCTCCGCTCATGGCCAACGTTCCCGTCGACTCCACCGCGTTCTCCGAATTCGGCATGCAGGAACTCGACGCCGCCGGTTTCGACGCCGGTCTAGCGTCGGCGGGAGACGAGCTGGCCGTTGTGTTCTTCTGGGGCCTCGACTGCTTCAACTGCGAAATCGCCAAGAAAGCGATGCTCGCGCAGCCCGACGCCATCCGCGCGCTCGGGTTGAAGTGGTTCCACAGCAACGTCTACGAGCATCGCGAGCTCGGCCGCCGCTTCATGCTGCATGGCGTGCCGACGTGGTTCTTCTTCCATCGCGGCAAGCGGCTGGGGCGCGCGACGGGCTGGCATGGTATCGCCCAGTTCGAGGCGGCGGTGGCGGCGGCGCGCGCGAAGATCGCGGCAGCGGGGAATCAGGCGTAGCAAGCGCGCGAAAAAGTTATAGACCGCATCGCATTCAGGGTCTTGAAAACGAAATCGGCGCTCCTATCTTGCGTACAGGTATGAATTTTGGGCGTTCGGCCCGTTGAATCGGCCGCAAAAGCCGGCGTGTTCCGGCCGCAGCGCCAAAGCGATCAAAGCTAGGAGAGTATAAAAAATGGGCAAAATCATCGGCATCGACCTCGGCACCACGAACTCGTGCGTGGCGCTGATGGAAGGCAATCAGGTCAAGGTCATCGAGAACTCGGAAGGCGCGCGCACCACGCCGTCGATCATCGCGTACATGGACGACAACGAAATTCTCGTTGGCGCGCCTGCGAAGCGTCAGTCGGTCACGAACCCGCGCAACACGCTGTACGCGGTGAAGCGCCTGATCGGCCGCCGCTTCGACGAGAAGGAAGTGCAGAAGGACATCAACCTGATGCCCTACAAGATCGTCAAGCACGACAACGGCGACGCCTGGGTCGAAGCGCACGGCAAGAACCTCGCGCCGTCGCAAGTGTCGGCCGAAGTGCTGCGCAAGATGAAGAAGACCGCTGAAGACTACCTCGGCGAGCCGGTGACGGAAGCCGTCATCACGGTTCCGGCGTACTTCAACGACAGCCAGCGCCAGGCAACGAAGGACGCGGGCCGCATCGCCGGTCTGGAAGTGAAGCGCATCATCAACGAGCCGACGGCGGCCGCGCTCGCGTTCGGTCTCGACAAAGCCGAAAAGGGCGACCGCAAGATCGCCGTGTTCGACCTCGGCGGCGGCACGTTCGACATCTCGATCATCGAAATCGCGGATGTGGACGGCGAAATGCAGTTCGAAGTGCTGTCGACCAACGGCGACACGTTCCTCGGCGGTGAAGACTTCGACCAGCGCATCATCGATTACATCATCGGCGAGTTCAAGAAGGAGCAGGGCGTCGACCTGTCGAAAGACGTGCTCGCGCTGCAGCGCCTGAAGGAAGCCGCTGAGAAGGCGAAGATCGAACTGTCGTCGACGGCTCAGACCGACATCAACCTGCCGTACATCACGGCTGACGCGTCGGGTCCGAAGCACCTGAACCTCAAGTTCACGCGCGCCAAGCTGGAAGCGCTCGTCGAGGAGCTGATCGAGCGCACGATCGAACCGTGCCGCATCGCGATCAAGGACGCGGGCGTGAAGGTCGGCGACATCGACGACGTGATCCTCGTCGGCGGCATGACGCGCATGCCGAAGGTGCAGGAGAAGGTGAAGGAATTCTTCGGCAAGGAGCCGCGCCGTGACGTCAACCCGGACGAAGCCGTGGCCGTTGGCGCCGCGATTCAGGGTCAGGTTCTGTCCGGCGACCGCAAGGACGTTCTGCTGCTCGACGTGACGCCTCTGTCGCTCGGCATCGAGACGCTCGGCGGCGTGATGACGAAGATGATCAACAAGAACACGACCATCCCGACGAAGCACGCTCAGGTGTATTCGACGGCGGACGACAACCAGGGCGCCGTGACCATCAAGGTGTTCCAGGGCGAGCGTGAGATGGCCGCGGGCAACAAGCTGCTCGGCGAATTCAACCTCGAAGGCATTCCGCCCGCACCGCGCGGCGTGCCGCAGATCGAAGTGACCTTCGACATCGACGCGAACGGCATTCTGCACGTCGGCGCGAAGGACAAGGCGACGGGCAAGGAAAACAAGATCACCATCAAGGCGAACTCGGGCCTGACGGACGCCGAAATCGACAAGATGGTGAAGGACGCCGAAGCCAACGCCGAAGAAGACCACAAGCTGCGCGAACTCGCGGATGCCCGCAACCAGGGCGACGCGCTGGTCCACAGCACGAAGAAGGCGGTTGCCGAGTATGGCGACAAGGTCGATGCTTCGGAGAAGGAAAAGATCGAAGCCGCGCTGAAGGAACTCGAAGACGCGCTGAAGAACAGCTCGAGCGACAAGGCCACGATCGAAGCGAAGGTCGAGGCGCTGGCTCAGGCTTCGCAGAAGCTCGGCGAGAAGATGTACGCCGACATGCAGGCGCAGCAGGGCGCGGCCAGCGCGGCAGCGGGCGCGGCCGGCGCGGAAGCGAGCGCTTCGGCATCGGCTGGCGGTGCGAGCCAGCAGCATGACGATGTCGTCGACGCCGACTTCAAGGAAGTGAAGAAGGACTAAGCCGTATGAGGCGCGCGACTGGCGACGGTCGCGCGCCTTTTCGGTGATATCACCGGGACGCGTTGGCGTCTGACGTGGAACGCGCCTGGCGAGCTTTTCGGCTCTCCGGGCACGTTGTTTTTTTGGGGCGTCCTGCTCTCGGCGGCTCGTAAGTCGGAGCAGGGCGTCAGAGGTTACGCGCGGGTCGTTTGGCCCGAGGCATCTGAGAGGAACCGTCGCGGCCAAGCGCGGCGGCATGGAACCGACATGGCGAAACGGGATTACTACGACGTTCTGGGCGTCGCAAAGAACGCGAGCGACGACGAGATCAAGAAGGCGTATCGCAAGCTCGCGATGAAGTATCACCCTGACCGCAATCCGGACAACAAGAAGGCGGAAGAGAACTTCAAGGAGGCGAAGGAAGCCTACGAGATGCTCTCCGACCAGCAGAAGCGCGCGGCGTACGACCAGTACGGTCACGCGGGCGTCGATCCGAACATGGCGGGCGCGGGTGCGCAGGGCTTCGGCGGTTTTGCCGATGCCTTCGGCGATATTTTCGGCGACATCTTCGGACAGGCAGCCGGCGCCGGTGCGCGCGGCGGACGCGGCGGCCCGCAGGTGTATCGCGGTGCGGACCTGCGCTACAGCATGGAAATCACGCTGGAGCAGGCGGCGCACGGTTACGACACGCAGATTCGCGTGCCGAGCTGGAGCAATTGCAACGTTTGTCACGGTTCGGGCGCGAAGCCGGGCACGAAGCCGGAAACCTGCCCGACCTGTCACGGCCAGGGCCAGGTGCGGATGTCGCAGGGCTTTTTCAGCATCCAGCAGACGTGCCCGAAATGTCACGGCAGCGGCAGCTATGTTCCCGATCCCTGCACGAACTGCCACGGCGCGGGCAAGGTAAAGGAAACGAAGACGCTGGAAGTGAAAATTCCGGCGGGCATCGACGACGGCATGCGCATCCGCTCGGCGGGCAACGGCGAGCCGGGCATCAACGGCGGTCCGAGCGGCGACCTGTATGTGGAAATCCACATCAAGCAGCACTCGGTGTTCGAGCGCGACGGCGACGACCTGCACTGCCAGATGCCGATTCCGTTCACCACAGCGGCGCTCGGCGGCGAAATCGAAGTGCCGACGCTCGCGGGCCGCGCGAGCTTCACGGTGCCGGAAGGCACGCAGTCGGGCAAGACCTTCCGTCTGCGTGGCAAGGGAATCAAGGGTTTGCGCTCGAGCATCGCGGGTGACTTGTACGTGCACGTGCAGGTGGAAACGCCGGTCAAGCTCACCGAGCAGCAGCGCGACCTGCTCAAGCAGTTCGAGAAGTCGCTGACGGAAGGCGGCTCGCGGCATAGCCCGCAAAGCAAGAGCTGGTTCGATCGCGTCAAGAGCTTCTTCGACTGAGAGACTGACCTGCGCCTGCATTCGATGCGAGCATGGCCATGAAAATCGAGGCACGCAGCGCGGTGTTTGCGCTGCTCGACGATTGCGACGCGACCGCCGAAAGGCGGTCGAGTCGTTTGTACACGGACTTCTCGCACGAGCATGTCTGCGAGACCGGGCGCGCGCTCGATGCGGTGTGCGCGGACATCGAGCGCGATCTCCAAGGCGGCTTGCATGCCCTCGTGGTCGCGGACTACGAATTCGGGCGTAACCTGCAGTTCGGCGCAATCGGGGCCGGCGGCGATCATGCGCTGCGCGTGCTGATGTTTCGCTCGTGCGCGGCGTTGTCGCGCGACGAAGCCAGCGCGTGGCTGAGCGCGCAAGACGGTCATGCTCAGGCGCCGTCGATGGCAGGCGTGGCCGGCATCGAGCCGAGCGTCACGCGCGATGCGTTCGACGCTGCTATCGCTGCCATTCGGCAAGCCTTGGTGGAAGGCGAGTCGTATCAGATCAACTTCACGTATCGGCTCGCGTTCGATGTGTTCGGCACGCCGCTCGCGCTGTATCGACGGTTGCGTGAGCGTCAGCCGGTGCGCTACGGCGCGTTGATCGCGATGCCGGACGGCCGCGCGGTCGTGTCGTGTTCGCCGGAGTTGTTTATCGAAAAGCAGGGCGATGTGCTGCGCGCCCGCCCGATGAAAGGCACCGCGCCGCGCGACACCGATCCCGCCGCGCTTCACGATGACCCGAAGAACCGCGCAGAGAACGTGATGATCGTCGATCTGCTGCGCAACGACATCTCGCGCGTGGCGGTCACCGGGTCGGTGCATGTGCCGGCGCTCTTTTCTGTCGAGCCGTATGCGTCGGTGTGGCAGATGACCTCGACCGTCGAGGCGCGCGTCGCGCCCGGTACGACGTTCGCAGCCATCTTGCGTGCGCTGTTTCCATGCGGTTCGATCACCGGCGCGCCGAAGTACCGCACGATGCAGCTTATCGATGAGATCGAGAGCACGCCGCGTGGTCTCTATACCGGTGCAATCGGCTGGCTCGATGCACGCGGCGACTTTTGTCTCTCGGTCGCGATTCGCACGCTGGTTATCGACCCGGCGGGCGAGCGCGGTGTGATCGGCATCGGCGCGGGCATCGTGCTGGATAGCGTTGCCGCGAACGAGTACGAGGAGTGTCTCCTGAAGGCGCGATTCCTGACCGGCGCGGACCCGGGCTTCGAGCTTTTCGAGACCACGTACGCCACACGCGAAGGCGTGCGTCACTATGCGCGTCACGTTGCGCGGCTCAAGGCAAGCGCGGCGTATTTCGGTTTCGGGTTCGACGACCATCGACTGAATGCCGAGGTCGCGCGGCACTGCGCGAGCTTCGACGAGGGCGGGCCGTATCGCTTGCGGATTGCGCTCGATAAAAGCGGACGCATCGCAATGACGAGCGCGCCGCTCGCGCCGTTGTCATCGGATGTCGTGGATGTGCTGCTCGCGTCGGAGCGCGGCTTCATGGCGCAGTCCTCGCGCGACACGCTGCTTCGCCACAAGACGACGCGCCGCGCCGATTACGACCGCGCATGGAAGGCGGCCGAGACCGAAGGCGCGTTCGACATGCTGTTTTCCAACGAGCGCGGCGAAATCACCGAGGGCGGCCGCTCGAGCCTCTTCGTGAAGCTCGACGGCACATGGCGCACGCCGCCCATCGACGCCGGCGTGCTGCCGGGCGTGATGCGCGCGGTGCTGATCGAAGAACTCGGCGCACAAGAGCGCCGGCTGCTGCCAGCCGACCTCGATCGCGCCGAAGACATGCTCGTCACCAACGCGCTGCGCGGCGCAGTGAGAGCACGTCTTAAGCACTAATGCGGGCGATCACCACTCGGCCACGCTGCCATCCGCGTGACGCCACACCGGATTGCGCCAGCGATGCCCGATCTTCGCCATCTCGCGCACTTTCTCTTCGTTCACTTCGATGCCGAGCCCCGGCCCTTGCGGGATCGACACCATGCCGTCTTCGTACTTGAAGACCTCCGGATTCCTGATGTAATCCAGCAGGTCGTTGCCCGTGTTGTAGTGAATGCCGAGGCTTTGTTCCTGAATGAACGCGTTATAGCTGACGGCATCGATCTGCAGGCAGGTCGCGAGCGCGATCGGTCCGAGCGGGCAGTGCAGCGCGAGCGCGACATCGTAGGCCTCGGCCATCGACGCGATCTTGCGGCATTCGGTCAGCCCGCCCGCATGCGATGCGTCCGGCTGAATGATATCGACATAACCGCCCGCGAGAATGTGCTTGAAGTCCCAGCGCGAGTAGAGCCGCTCGCCGAGCGCGATGGGCGTGCTCGTCTGATTGACGATATCGCGCAACGCCTCGACGTTCTCCGACAGCACCGGCTCTTCGATGAACATCAGCTTGTACGGATCGAGCTCCCGCGCGAGCACCTTCGCCATCGGCTTGTGCACGCGTCCGTGAAAGTCGACGCCGATGCCTACGTTCGGCCCGACCGCCTCCCGCACGGCGCGCACGTTGTCGATCACGCCCTGCACCTTGTCGAAGGTGTCGATCATCTGCAACTCTTCCGAGCCGTTCATCTTCACGGCCTTGAAGCCGCGCTCGACGACCGCGCGCGCATTGTTCGCGACATCGCTCGGACGGTCGCCGCCGATCCACGAATACACCTTGATCTTGTCGCGGACCTGGCCGCCGAGCAGCGCGTGAATCGGCACGCCGTGATGTTTGCCGAGAATGTCCCACAACGCCTGATCGACGCCCGCAATCGCGCTCATGCCGATAGGCCCGCCGCGATAGAAGCCGGACCGATACATCACCTGCCATAAGTCTTCGATATGACGCGGGTCCTTGCCAATCAGATAGTCGGCGAGTTCGTCGACGGCGGCGGCGACCGTGTGCGCGCGTCCCTCGACGACCGGTTCTCCCCAGCCGGTGATGCCCTCATCGGTCTCGATCTTGAGGAAGCACCAGCGCGGCGGAACAACGAAAGTTTCAAGTTTTGTGATTTTCATGTGAGCGTCTCCTGGCGAGGCTCTTATGGTAGCGCAAAGCCGACGATGTGAACTGATTAATAGTATTTTTGTTGACTCGAAGCCGCCTTCTTTCAACCGACGAAATGTCGGATAATCGCGCGGGTATCGATAGCACGACGAAGGAGTTCACCATTCACCGCGATCTTCATGGCCGCGTGGCGCACGGACTGGGCATGGCCATACTGCGCGGCGATTTCTTACCCGGTTCGTCTCTCCCGCGCGAACTGGAACTGATGGAACGGTTCGGCGTGAGCCGGACCGTATTGCGCGAGGCGCTGCGCACGCTGACATCGAAAGGGCTGATTCATTCGCGCCCGAAAATCGGCACGCGTGTGAGGCCGAAAGAAGCATGGAATCTGCTCGATGCCGACATGCTCCATTGGTACTCGCGCGTCGCTCCGCCGATGCAGTTCGCGCTCAAGCTCCAGGAGATGCGCGAGATGATCGAGCCGTATGCCGCGGCGCTCGCGGCGCGCAATCACGACGCACACGCGCTCGACATGCTCGACAAGGCGCATCGCGCGATGGTGGATGCGCAGAACGTCGATGAATGGGTGCGTGCCGACCTCGAGTTCCACCTGAGCGTGCTGGCCGCATGCAGCAACGAATTGCTTGTGCCGCTGGGCGCGCTGATCGAGCGGACGCTGGAAGGGCAGTTGCGTCTGAACGCCAGGCGCGCCGATGTGTTCAACGCTTCGCTATCCGAGCACACGGCGGTTTTCGCCGCCATCGCCGCGCGCGACGCCGAAGCCGCGCGTCGCGCGATGTCAGACCTGCTCGGGGTGACGCGCGGGCGCATCGAAGGCTGACGCGCGCGCATAGTCCGACAAGCGAAAAAAATGCGCGCGGCGATTGAAATCGCCCGCGCATCATCAGCCGATCAGCAATCGATCAAGAATGCTTTTCGATCAGCTCGACCTTGTAGCCGTCCGGATCTTCCACGAACGCGATCACGGTGGTGCCGCCCTTGACCGGGCCGGCTTCGCGCGTGACCCGGCCGCCCGCATTGCGGATGCGCTCGCACGCATCGGCTGCGTTGTCCACTTCCAGCGCAATGTGACCGTAAGCCGTTCCCATCTCGTACTTCTCGACGCCCCAGTTATAGGTGAGTTCGAGCACGCTGTTTTCGCTTTCATCGCCGTAACCGACGAACGCCAACGTGTACTTGTACTCGGCGTTCTCGCTCTGGCGCAGCACCTTCATGCCGAGAATGCGGGTGTAGAAATCGATGGAACGCTGCAGGTCGCCGACGCGCAGCATCGTGTGGAGGAGTCGCATGATGGGGTTCCTGTTGTGGTGGCGGCGGCGCGATCTCTGGACTCGTCGCACTCGCCGGAATTGCGGGTTCGTGCAAAATTGTACCGTTCGATGCAAACCCGCGCTGACCGCGCTTATCCGCTTACAAGGCGGGCAGCAGATCCGGCGGATGATGCTTGAGCGTATGCCGCGCCTCGCGAAACTCCGGGGAAATGGATTCGACCGTTTGCCAGAAGCGCGGGCTGTGATTCATCTCGCGCAGATGGGCGAGTTCGTGAGCGACGACGTAATCGATGATCGACAGCGGAAAGTGAATCAGCCGCCAGTTGAGACGAATCTTGCCGTCGCTCGAGCAACTGCCCCAGCGCGTCGCCGCCGATGACAGCGCATACGCGCGGAACTCCACGCCGAGCTTTTCTGCATACACCGCGAGCCGCTCGCCGAAGATGCGCTTCGATTCGCTTTGCAGCCAGCCTTGCACGCGATCCTTGATCTGCTGCGCATCGGCGAGTGCGGGCAGGGCAAGCGCCAGCACGCCGGTTTCGGCATCGAAGGAAAGCGTGCTTGCGGACGGACTCAGCGACACGCGAATCGTCCTGCCGAGGAACGGAAACTCCGCGCCGTCCTGCCATTCGATGCGCGGCAACGCACGCTGTTCGACGCGCGTCTGCCATTCGGCCAGCTTGCGAAAGATCCAGCCTTGCTTGTCGCCGATGGCGCGCTCGATGTCCGCGATCGTCACCCAGCGCGGCGCGGTGATCGTCAGTCCGGTCGCATCGATGCAGAAGCCGATGGTGCGTCGCGCCGAGCGCTTCAGCCGATAGTCGAGGGCGCGCGCACCGAACAGCATGCGGCGCTGGCGCACGCCCTCGGGAAGCGGTGCTGGTTTCGATGGGTCGGTGGACGCAACATCGCCACGCAATGAAGACGGCGACGACGCGGGAGCAGGCGCGGTCGCGGGCGCATGCTCGAACGGCAGATCGAGTTGCAGGGTATCGAGCGCGACGGCGGGGCGCTGTCGCGAGGGAGGCTTCTGCATCGGCTCGGCTTTGCGCTCGCGGCGCAGAAATGACGAGAAGAACGAATAGGGCACGCGGCTCGACCGGCTCGATGCTTCCGAGGCGAGGCCGCGTCAGCGGCCCGCGCCCGCGGCGTCCGCACGTTGCGGCTGCGCGTTCGACGTGGCGTAGGCGAGCGGATCGATACGGCGCATCTCCGCTTCGATCCAGCTCTCGACGCGCGCATTCACTTCTTCGGGCGAGAGACCGGCGGTGTCGATGGGCTCGCCGATCGACACCGTGACTATACCCGGATACTTGATGAACGAATTGCGCGGCCACACGTGTCCGGCGTTGTGCGCGATCGGCACGACCGGCGCGCCCGTCGCCACGGCGAAGCGCGCGCCGCCCGTCTTGTACTTTCCCTGCGAGCCGACGCGCGTGCGCGTGCCTTCGGGGAACATGATGACCCACGCGCCTTCGTCCATCCGCGCGCGGCCCTGGCGCGTGACCGATGCAAACGCGTCGCGTCCCTGCGCGCGGTCGATATGCACCATCTTCAGGAGGCCGAGCGCCCAGCCGAAGAATGGCACATACAGCAGTTCGCGCTTGAAGACATAGCAGAGCGGGCGCGGCATCAGCGCCGGAAACGCCAGCGTCTCCCACGCGGATTGATGCTTCGAGAGCAGCACGGCGGGACCGTCGGGCAGATTCTCCATGCCCTCGAGCGTATAGCGGATGCCGACGAGATGACGCAGCACGACGATCGTCGACTTGCACCAGCCGGCCGCCATCCAGTAGCGCTTGTCCGCGCGCATGAACGGGAACGCGATGAAGCAGGCGATCGCATACGGCACCGTGTACACGACGAAGTACAGCATCAACAGCAACGAACGGATGAAGCGCATGAAGTCTCAGCGATACGTGACGGGGCCGGCGATCAGTCCTGATGCCGCGCGAGGAAGTCGAGCGCGAAGGCGCGCAGATCCGTATGAACCAGGGTGCCTGCGGGCAGCTTGCCTTCCGCGAGCGTTTTCTCGCCCTTGCCGGTCAGCACGAGATGCACCGGGAAGCCGAGCGCGGCGCCCGCTTGCAGGTCGCGCAGGGAATCGCCGACGACGGGCGTATCTTCCGGGTCGATCTCGAAGCGGTCGATGATCTGCTGCAACATGCCCGGCTTCGGCTTCCGGCAATCGCATTGATCTTCGGCCGTATGAGGGCAGTAGAAGATCGCGTCGATGCGCCCGCCGACTGCCGCCGCCGCGCGATTCATCTTCTGATGCATCGCGTTGAGCGCAGCCATGTCGAACAGGCCGCGCCCGATGCCCGACTGGTTCGACGCGATCGCCACGCGATAACCCGCTTGGTTGAGCCGCGCGATGGCTTCGAGACTGCCGGGAATGGCGACCCATTCGTCGGGCGACTTGATGAACGCGTCGGAATCGACGTTGATGACGCCGTCGCGATCGAGGATGACGAGTCGTCTGTTCATGGCTCAGGCCGCGAGCTTGGAGATGTCGGCCACGCAGTTCATCTGCTGATGCAGCGCGTTCAGCAGCGCGAGACGGTTGTTGCGCAACGCGACGTCCTCGGCGTTCACCATGACGTCGTTGAAGAAGGTATCGACGCTCTCGCGCAATGCGGCGAGCGCCGTCAGCGCTTCCGTGTAGTTGCGCGCGGCAAGCTGGCTCTGCACGCGCGGCGTCACGCTCTGAATCTGCGCGTACAGATTCTTCTCGGCGGCTTCCACGAGCAGTTCCGGATTCACCGATGCCGGCGCGCCTTGTTCCGACTTCTTCAGGATGTTCGAGATGCGCTTGTTGGCCGCCGCAAGCGATGCCGCTTCCGGCAGCGACGCGAATCCACGCACCGCGTCGAGGCGCGCGACGATGTCGTCGAGGCGCGTCGGGTTGAGACTCAGCACGGCTTCGATGTCGTTCGCTTCGAATCCGCGCTCACGCAGCAGGCCGCGCAGACGGTCGAGGAAGAACGCGTAGACGGCTTCGGTCGAATTCGTGACCTGCGGCATGCCAGCGAACTGACGCTGAGCCGCCGCGACGAGATCGCGCAGATCGACCGGCAGCTTCTTTTCGAGCAGGATGCGCAGCACGCCGAGCGCATGACGGCGCAACGCGAACGGGTCCTTTTCGCCGGTCGGCGCGAGGCCGATGCCCCAGATGCCGACGATGGTCTCCAGCTTGTCCGCGAGCGCCACCGCGCAGCCGACGCCGGTCGACGGCGTGTCATCGCCCGAGAAGCGCGGCTGATAGTGCTCCGAGCACGCGAGCGCGACTTCTTCCGGCTCGCCGTCGTGGCGCGCGTAGTACGTGCCCATCGTGCCTTGCAGTTCGGGGAATTCGCCGACCATGTCCGTCAGCAGGTCCGCCTTTGCGAGACGCGCCGCGCGGCGGGTGAGCGCCGCATCGACGCCGATCATCGGCGCAATTTCGCCCGCGAGCGCTTCGAGACGCTCGACGCGCTGCAGCGTCGAGCCGAGCTTGTTGTGATACACGACGTTGGCGAGCAACGGCACGCGCTCTTCCAGGCGCTTCTTCTTGTCTTGCGTGAAGAAGAACTTGGCGTCGGCGAGGCGCGGGCGCACCACGCGTTCGTTGCCTTCGACGATCTCATCGGGCGTCTTCGTATCGATATTGGACACGATCAGAAAGCGCGAGCGCAGCCTGCCGTTCTGATCGGTGAGCGCGAAGTACTTCTGGTTCGTCTGCATCGTGAGGATCAGACACTCCTGCGGCACTTGCAGGAATTCCTCGTCGAAGCGGCACTGATACACGACCGGCCATTCGACGAGCGCGTTGACTTCGTCGAGCAGCGCTTCCGGCATCACGACGCGATCCTCGCCCGCGAACGCCTGCAGCTGCGTGCGGATGGATTCGCGGCGGTCATCGAAATTCGCGACGACGTGTGCTTTCGTGCGCAGCGTTTCCGCGTAGTCGTCGGCATTCGCGATCAGCACGAAGCCTTGCGACATGAAGCGATGGCCGATGGTCGTATCGCCCGCATCGACGCCGAGCGCGCTCACCGGCACGACATTGCGCCCGTGCAGGGCGACGAGGCGTTGCACCGGACGCACGAACTGCACATTGGTGCCGTCCGGACGCTGATACGTCATCACCTTCGGGATAGGCAGCTTGCCGAGGGTTTCGTCGAGCGCGGCTTGCAGGCCGTCGGCGAGCGTCGCGCCGGGCGCTGCATAACGCAGAAAGAACGATTCGGCCTTGCCGTCCTGCGCGCGTTCGAGTTCAGCGAGCGGGAACTCGGGGAAGCCGAGCGCCGCGAGCTTCTTCGCGAGCGGCGGCGTGGGATTGCCTTCCTTGTCGAGCGCGACGGAAACGGGCAGCACCTTTTCGCGCACCTGCCTTTCCGGCGCGACATCGCGCACGTTCTTGACGAGCACGGCGAGGCGGCGGGGCGTCGCGTACTTTTCGAACGAAGGCGCGCCTTCGATCAGATCGCGCGCGGCGAGCCGCTCGACGATGCCTTCAGCGAAAGCGGTGCCGAGACGCGCGAGCGCCTTCGGCGGGAGTTCTTCGGTCAGCAGCTCGACGAGCAGGGAAGCGTGATTGGATTGCGTCATTGTTCTGTCTTGCCTCGTCAAGCCTGTTCGTTGGCGCCGGTGGGCGAGCTTTCCACCTTCAGCGGCGGCGCCCATGCGGGCCGCTGCGCTTCCTCTTGATCGGTGATGAGATCGTGATCGCGCTTGACCGGGTTGCCGAGCATCGGGAAGCCGAGTGTTTCGCGCGAATCGTAATACGCCTGCGCGACGAGA
This sequence comes from Caballeronia sp. LZ016, assembly GCF_031450805.1. NCBI lineage: Bacteria > Pseudomonadati > Pseudomonadota > Betaproteobacteria > Burkholderiales > Burkholderiaceae > Caballeronia > Caballeronia sp. LZ016. Next base: position 378,683 of record NZ_JARTVY010000001.1, on the reverse strand, counting down.
CGCGACAGCGCACGAATGCGGCCGATGTACGCGGCACGCTCCGTCACGGAAATCGCGCCGCGCGCATCCAGCAGGTTGAATGTGTGGCCGGCCTTGAGCACGAGTTCGTAGGCGGGCAGCGCGAGCTTCGCGTCGATCATCTTCTTCGCTTCTTCTTCGTAGCTCTTGAAGAGATGGAACAGCAAGTCGACGTTCGCGTGCTCGAAGTTGTACGTGGACTGCTCGACTTCGTTCTGGTGATACACGTCGCCATAAGAGAGCTGACGAAGCACCTTTCCATTGGGGCTGTCTTCTTCCCACTCGGTCCAGATCAGGTCGTAGACGTTCTCGACCTTTTGCAGATACATCGCGAGGCGCTCGAGGCCATACGTGATTTCGCCGAGCACCGGCTTGCAGTCGATACCGCCCACTTGCTGGAAGTACGTGAACTGCGTGACTTCCATGCCGTTCAGCCACACTTCCCAGCCGAGGCCCCACGCGCCGAGCGTCGGGTTCTCCCAGTCATCTTCGACGAAGCGCACGTCGTTCTGCTTCAGATCGAAGCCGAGCGCTTCGAGCGAGCCGAGATACAGATCGAGGATGTTCTCGGGCGCGGGCTTCAGCACCACCTGGTATTGATAGTAATGCTGCAGGCGGTTCGGATTCTCGCCGTAGCGACCGTCCTTCGGGCGACGCGACGGCTGCACATAGGCGGCTCGCCAGGGCTCCGGGCCGATTGCGCGCAGGAACGTATGAACGTGAGAAGTGCCCGCGCCGACTTCCATGTCGATGGGCTGAAGAAGCGCGCAGCCCTTGTCGTTCCAGTAGGACTGCAGCGTCAGGATGATTTGCTGAAAGGTGAGCATGATTGCCTTTTACCAGGCGCGGCCATCGTCGTGACGACGCGACTCTAGGGCTCGGCCGAAGTGCTAAAACCTTGAATTTTAGCTGAAGGCGGGGGCGGCTGCGGCTTTTTGGGAGAAGGGAGGCGGTGGCCCGCCGCCGCGAATCTGCTCGCGCACGCGAGGCGCACGGCGTTTCAATCTGGCTGGGTGCGTGTGTTTCTGTTCACCGCTAGCAAACGGTACAGCATCCATAAGCCAGGCACCGCAAGCACAAGCGCCAGAACCGCCGCGTCGGGTGACCACTGCGACAACAGTGTTCGAAGCGAGGCGGGCGATGCATCGCCGGCATGCATGAAGCCCATGATCGTCACGCTCGTATTCAGGCATGCGTGCAGGAGGATGCACGGCAAGAGCGAGCGCGTTCGTTCATAGAGCTTGCCGAGCAGAAGCCCAAGCAGGAACGCGAGCATGAATTGATAGACGTTCATATGCGCCATGCCGAACACTCCCGCTGAATGCACGATGGCGACGCCACGCGGGTATTGCTGCAAAAAACTGCGAAGCATGACGCCGCGAAACAGCATTTCTTCGACGACGGGCGCGATGATGCACACGAGCGCCACGACACCGAAGCGGCCGACGAGCGGTGAGTTGTACACCGTCCACTCGGCTGAGGGCGAAGGAAACGCGCTGTCGACCAGCCACATCAACGCGCAATTGGCGAGGAGCAGCGCCGGCGTGATGAGGAGGATCGGCACGCCGTAAAGGCCGAGCGTCGCGCAAAGCGACGCGCTGCTCTCATGAATCAGGCCGCGATAGCCGACGCCCAGGCGATTCAGCAGCACGGTGAAGACGATGCCGCACGAAAGCACTCGCCCGATGCTCGCGAAATGGTAGAGCTGCAATCCCGAGGAAGCGAGCATTGCCTTCAGCACGGAGGTCGTGACCATCTCGACGAAAAACATCACAACAACGATGAAGAAGGCTTCGAGGAGACTTGGAAAAGAATGACGGTTGTGCAACGACATAAGAAAACATCGGGACGACGCGCGCGCAGCGTGTCGCGCGACGCGAAGCCGAAGGAAGCCAGAGACGACGGAAAGTGCCGCAACCCGATCACGCGATTAATACTCAATCGCGTGCAGTTGCGCCACGGTGAACGGCTCGGAATGCTACTGGCCGCGCGTCGGCGGCATGATCGGACCAGTCTCAAACATGTTCGAAAGCGTGCCACGAAGCGCACCAAAAGCAGCGCCCTCTCTTGGCGCAGCGCACGTTCCAACGCGAACAACAGCGACACTGCTATGACGGTGAGAAGCACGGTCGGCGCCATCAGCCGTGCGCTCCGGGCGTGGCGTGCACGCGGTTCGAGCACGCCGGTCGTGACATTTGGCCGGCGTGCTGAGCCTTTGAATTCAGTTGAACCAGGGGCGGGTGATGTTTCCTTGAGGGCGATGCGGCTTGGCCCCGCGCTCGCCGACCGCTCTTCGGCGATCGGCGTTGCGGTTGCGCCGAGCCAGCAAACTACTACTCGGCGAGCATGGCTGTGCGGATGTTATCGAACACCGCGTCGGGGGCGCCGATCCACCGATCGATCTCAGCGCTATGCATCATCAACAGGTCGCCTTCGATTTCCTTGTCGACTGCCGCGCCCCCGATCCGACTAGCGAGAGTCTGCGAATATTCGACGACCGCCTGATTGCTCTTTGCGGCATTTCGGGTCTTTTTGGGTCCCGGTACGCTTTTCATGATCGATCCGATGTCGACCACCTTGCAGGCGTAGTGCATCGAGATCATGGTCTGAGCGGACTCCTCCGTGGTATTCGGATCGCGCCCCGTTACCTGACACTCCGACCGATGAATCGCATCCGACATCTTTCTCAATACTTCGATATAGGCGTCGGTTACTTCGCGTGGCTTGTTGCTGCGCCTGGCCGCGTCGATCATGGAATCGAGCATTTTTCGCGGTGCTTCTCGTGCAGCAGCCAGATCGGCATTCTGTTGATCGGTCGCTTGCCGGCCTTCGGTCATGTAGTCCGCATATCGGCTGAAACTTTCGTCGTCCTGCTTGACGATCATCTGCAAATAAACATCGGCAACCTGTTCGGGCGTCAGCGTTTCAGCGTGAGCACCGGCGCACAGCACTGCGCTCGCGCAGGCGGCGAGAAAGGAGTTCGTTATTTTCTTCACGGAAGAGTGTATTGGCGGGTGATAGAACCGTGGCACTCGACGCGAACTTGGTGAACGCGTTGATTTCGTCGTGCAGAACATTTCGATAATGCAGTGGCCACCTTCCGACGACGACGCATTCTAGGGTTGTTTCCCCGCCTCGAAGGTAAAACATTGTCGGCGTTGCAAACGCAGTGCTTGACGCACAAAAAACAACGGAAGCCTTATCTCGGCTTCCGTCGTTTGTTGAATCGACAGCGCAAGCGGCGCTGATCCCGCATGAAGAGGCTTCGGTTATTTGCCGTTCGCCCGCCTTCTTGCCGGCGCGAACGCAAAGCCCAACGCCAGCAACAGCAGCGACGCCGCAATGACCGTGATATTGCCGCTCGTCACATAAGGCGTGCGCCCCGAGGTGCCCTGCACGCGCGCTTCGAGCACACCGGTCGTGAACGTTGGCAGCCTGGAGACGACTTCGCCGTTCGCCGCGATCACCGCCGTCATGCCCGTATTGGTCGCACGCAGCATCGGCCGGCCGGTTTCGATCGACCTCATGCGCGCAATCTGCAAGTGCTGATCGAGCGCGATGGTATTGCCGAACCACGCGAGATTCGTCGAATTGACGAGTACGCCCGCAGGCGCTTCCTGCTCGCGGATCGTATGCGCGATCTCCTCGCCGAAAATGTCCTCGTAGCAGACGTTGACGGCGATCGGCTGGTTATGCACGAAAAACGCCTTCTGTGCGATCGGCCCGCGCGCGAGATCGCCGAGCGGAATGCCCATCAGGTTCACGAACCAGTGAAAGCCGAGCGGCACGAATTCGCCGAAGGGAACGAGATGATGCTTGTCGTAGCGATAAACATCGTTCACGCCCGGCGTAATGCCGAAGAGACTGTTGGTGAAATCGGTCACGCGTCCGTCGGGAAGGACGGTGACGCCGATCGCGCCGAAAAGAATCGACGAATTCGTGCGGTCGGCGAAACTGCGGATCGCGGTCGCGAAATCCTGCGGCACTTGCACGGCCAGCACCGGCAGCGCGGTTTCGGGCGTCACGATCAGATCGGCCGGCTTCGCGGTGATGAGCCGTTGATACAGCGCGAGCGATTCGTTCACGCCCGCCTGCTCGAACTTCATCTCCTGCTTGACGTTGCCTTGCAGAAGGCGCACGTCGAGCGGTGCGTTGGCGGGCGTCGTCCATCTGACGAGCGACAGCAGCAGGCCCGCGGCGATCAGCGCGAGCGCAGTCGCGGCGGGCACGAGCGCGTGCGCGCCGCGACCCGTTCGCCGAAGATGGAACGCCGCCTGGACGATCAGCGCGGCGACCAGCGCCAGCACCCAGCCGACCCCGTAGACGCCGGCGATCGGTCCATATCCGGCCAGCGGCCCGTCGACCTGCGCGTAGCCGCTCGCAAGCCACGGAAAACCGGTGAAGACGAGTCCGCGCAGCCATTCGCCGAGCGCCCAGGCGCTCGCGAATGCGAACGCGCCGTGCCAGGTCGGCGCGTAGCGCGGTGCGGCGTCGATATCGCGGGCGGTGCCGGCGTCTTCATCGCCGAAGCGGGCGCGTCCAGCGACGAAGGACCAGACCACGCTCGATGCCGCCGGATAGATCGCGAGATAAAGCGAGAACAGGGCGACGGCGGCGGCGGCGAGCGGCGCGGCCATGCCGCCGTAAAAGTGCATGCTCACGTAGAGCCACCACACGCCCGTCACGAAGTTGCCGAAGCCGAACGCCCAGCCGGTCAGGGCCGCGCTTTTCCAGCCGCTCGTGCGCGAGAGCCATGCGAAGAAGAGCGCGAAGATGACGAGCTCGATCCATCCGCCGTGCGGCGTCGGCGCGAAGGACAGGGTGTTCGCCGCGCCGAGCACGGCTGCGACGAGGTAATGCCAGAAAGGAAGCGCGCGGGGTGCGGTCGACGCGCTTTCTGCGTTGCGTCGCCACGGGAACAAGCGAAACGGTGAGTCGGCCATTGAATGCGGGGAAAGGCTTGGCGGATGGAGCGTTGCGTCCGCACCGTGCGTGGCGGCGGACGCCCGATGCTGCACGATCAGTCGCGCAGTTCGCCCTCGTCGTCGCCGGTGTGAGGCTGTTGCGTGAGATTCGGCACGCGCCGAACCAGGAGCACGTGAATTTGCCGGGCATCGCCGCGCAGGATCTCGAACGCGAAATCGTCGATGCGAACCTTCTCGCCGCGATGCGGCACGCGCCCGAAGCGATGCGTGACGAGCCCGCCGATGGTATCGACTTCCTCGTCCGAGAAGTCGGTGCCGAACTCCTCGTTGAACTGTTCGATGCCCGTCAGCGCGCGCACGCGGAACTTGCCGTCCGGCGACGGCATGATGTTGCCGGCTTCCTCGTCGAAGTCGTACTCGTCCTCGATGTCGCCGACGATCTGCTCCAGCACGTCCTCGATGGTGATGAGGCCCGCGACGCCGCCGTATTCATCGACGACGATCGCGATGTGATTGCGATTCACGCGAAAGTCGTGCAGCAGCACGTTCAGACGCTTCGACTCGGGGATGAACACGGCCGGGCGCAGCATGCCGCGCACGTCGAATTCTTCTTCGGCGTAGTAGCGGAGCAGGTCTTTCGCGAGCAGCACGCCGATGATGTTGTCACGATTGCCCTCGTACACCGGATAGCGCGAGTGCGCTTTTTCCAGCACGAACGGGATGAATTCGGCGGGCGTTTCCGCGATGTTGATGGCGTCCATCTGGGCGCGCGGAATCATGATGTCGCGCGCGCAGAGATCGGACACCTGAAAGACGCCTTCGATCATCGAGAGCGAATCGGCGTCGAGCAGGTTGCGCTCGTGAGCGTCCTGAAGCACTTCGAGCAATTCGTCGCGCGACTCGGGCTCGTGGGAGATGAAATCGGTCAGGCGTTCGAGGAGCGAGCGCTTTTCGTGCGGTTTGTCGGCGTGTCGTCGACTGGGATAGGGTTCGTTCATAGCGGAGCGCCCGAGACGTCCCGGGCGCGAATTAACGGAAAGTTAAGCATACACCAAGGCAAAATGCGGGCTGGGTGGTGCGGCGCGCGTAAAGGGCGCTTCGAACATCCTAGCCGATAACCGTGCACAAACGATGTCGGCGGCGAAGCATTGGCCATCCGGACAAGCCCCGGTGCGCCTATTCTCCGTTTTTGCCGGCCTGGCACCGCCTGAGCAGCGCCTCCAGCGCCCGGTCCGGCATGCCGCTTTCCCGCAGCGCCTCGACCGTTCGGCTGACGTAATCGAGCGTCGTTCCGTAGCGGCCGCTCGCGCAGCCGAACACCGTGCGGATCATCGGATCGCCGAGCTTGCCCGTATAGGACGCCGCCTCCCGGCGCATCACGAAGGCGAGCGCGTCGACGCGCCGTCCGTCGATCAGCGTGCACGGCAGCCACGCCGGCCGGTATGACGCCATCGACATTTCGCGACGCCAGAGCACGTCGAGATGCTCGGGCGCGTCCGCCCCGGCCAGGCGAAACGCCATGCCGGTGCAGGAGCCGCCGCGATCCAGCGCGAGCACGAGCCCCGGCTGCTCCGGCGTTCCGCGATTCACCCGCGACCACATGTAAAGCCCGCGATGATAGCCGTGCACCTTGCCGCGCACCGCTTCGAGCGTCGGCAATCCGGGATTCCAGATGAGCGATCCATAGCCGAAAAGCCATAGGTCCGACCGGCGATCCCAATGAGCGAGCGCGGCCTCGCGCGAAGCCGCCAGTTCGTCGTCGGTGAGAAGCGCCGTCTCTTCGAGCGCAGGCGGATAATCCGGGCACCCAGGCGCCGGATCGTGCGGGACAAGGTCGGTATCGGGCGTGGGCTCGGGCGTTTTGTCGTTCACGGTGCGGCGGGCGGGAGGCTGGACAAGGACTCAGGCCAGCGGGACGTAGGGATCGGAAAAGCCGAGAGACTGCATGATATCCGTCTCGATCGATTCCATTTCCTGCGCCTCGCTTTCGACTTCGTGGTCGTAGCCTTGGGCGTGCAGCGTGCCATGCACGATCAGATGCGCATAGTGCGCGGCGAGCGGCTTGCCCTGGTCGGTGGCTTCACGCTCGACGACCGGGCAACAGAGAATGAGGTCGCCCGCGACGGGATCGTCCTCCGACTCCGCATACGCGAACGTGAGCACGTTCGTCGCGTAATCCTTCTGACGATACGTCCGGTTGAGCATGCGTCCTTCGTCCTCGTCGACGAAGCGGACGGTCAATTCGGCGTCCGCGAACAGCGACGCCCTGATCCAGCGCGCGACCGTCGCGCGCGGCAGAATCGCCTTGTGCGACGGATACGCTTTTGCGGCAGGAAACTGCAAGGTCAGCGTGAGACGGGGCATCATTCCGGCTTCTGCGACTGCTGCTGCGCGGCGCGAGCCGCATCGGCGATGGCGGCGTCCTTCTGCGATTGCGCGTCGTAGGCCTCGACGATGCGCGCCACGAGCGGATGCCGCACCACGTCCGCCGACGAGAAACGCGTCATCGCAATGCCGCGCACTTCCGACAGCACGTGCTGCGCTTCGATCAGCCCGCTCTTGTGCCCGCGCGGCAGGTCCACCTGCGTGGTGTCGCCGGTGACGACCGCCTTCGAGCCGAAGCCGATGCGCGTGAGGAACATCTTCATCTGCTCGGGCGTCGTGTTCTGCGCCTCGTCGAGAATGATGAACGCGTGATTCAGCGTGCGGCCGCGCATGTAGGCGAGCGGCGCGATCTCGATCATCTGGCGTTCGAACATCTTCGCGGTCTTGTCGAAGCCAAGCAGATCGTAGAGCGCGTCGTAGAGCGGACGAAGGTACGGATCGACCTTTTGCGCGAGATCGCCCGGCAGAAAGCCGAGCCGCTCGCCCGCTTCCACCGCCGGACGCGTCAGCACGATGCGCTTGACCTGATCGCGTTCGAGCGCATCGACGGCGCAGGCAACGGCCAGATACGTCTTGCCGGTGCCCGCCGGCCCGATGCCGAACGTGACGTCATGCGCCACGATCTGACGGAGATATTCACGCTGCGCCGGCGTTCTGCCGCGCAGGTCGGCGCGGCGCGTATAGAGCTTGGGGCCGTGATCTTCGTCGGCGCCGAGGTCCATCGTGGCGCTCGGCTCGTCGAACGGATGATCCGGATCGCCGCGAAAACGCGGGTCGATCTGGGCGTCGTCTTCGCCGTTTTCCTCCGATTCCTTCGCGAGGCGCGTCGCGTGCCGGGCTTCGACCAGCGCAAGCTGGATATCGTCGACGGAAATCGGATCGCGCGCGCGGTTGTAGAAGTTCTCGAGCGCGGCGAGCGCGACCTTCGCGCCACGGCCACGAATCGAAATCTTGTGGCCGCGCCGCGACAAGGTCACGTCGAGCGCCTGCTCGATCTGCCGCAGATTTTCATCGAGCGGACCGCAGAGATTGGCAAGCCGCGCATTGTCATCGCGCGGAGCAGTGAATTCGAGATGCTGCTGGGAAGCGTTCTTCAAGGCGAGGTGGGTGTCCTTTCCGGTCACGTACGATTAATTAGCCAGTTCCGGCGCGGCCGTTTCCGGTGCGAGAACCAGCGCGCCGCGCAGCGAATGCGGATACGCGTGATTGATTTCGACATCGATCATCTGGCCGATGAGCCGGGCATGCGACGCAACCGGCGCCGGGAAATTCACGACGCGATTGTTCGCCGTGCGGCCCGCGAGCTCGTTCGGGTCCTTGCGCGACGGCCCTTCGACGAGAATGCGCTGCACCGAGCCGACCATCGAGTTGCTGATCTTCACGACGTTCTCCTCGATCGTTGCCTGCAAGTGCTGCAGACGCCTGAGCTTGACTTCGCGAGGCGTGTCGTCGTGCAGGTTCGCAGCCGGCGTGCCTGGACGCGGGCTATAGATGAAAGAAAAGCTCGTGTCGTAGCTCATCTCGTCGACGAGCGCCATCATCTTTGCGAAATCGTCCTCGGTTTCGCCGGGAAAACCGACGATGAAATCGGTCGACAAAGACAAATCCGGGCGAATTGCGCGCAGACGGCGGATGACCGACTTGTATTCCAGCACGGTATAGCCGCGCTTCATCGCCATCAGGATGCGGTCGGAGCCGTGTTGCACCGGCAGATGCAGATGCGAAACGAGCTTCGGCACCTTCGCGTACGTGTCGATGAGACGCTGCGTGAATTCTTTCGGGTGCGACGTCGTATAGCGAATGCGCTCGATGCCCGGCACGTCCGCCACGTACTCGATGAGCGTCGCAAAATCTGCGATCTCGTGCGAGCCGGCGGTCAGCGCACCCCGGTAAGCATTGACGTTCTGGCCGAGCAGCGTCACTTCGCGCACGCCCTGGTCGGCGAGGCCGGCAACTTCGGTCAGCACGTCGTCGAGCGGGCGGGACACTTCCTCGCCACGCGTGTACGGCACGACGCAATAGCTGCAGTACTTGCTGCAGCCTTCCATGATCGACACGAACGCGCTCGGTCCTTCGACGCGCGCCGGCGGCAGATGATCGAACTTCTCGATCTCCGGAAACGTGATGTCGACCTGGGCACGCCCGGTGGCGCGGCGCTTGTCGATCATGTCCGGCAGGCGATGCAGCGTCTGCGGGCCGAATACGAGGTCGACATAGGGCGCGCGCGAGACGATCGACGCGCCTTCCTGACTCGCGACGCAGCCGCCGACGCCGATCAGCAGATTCGGATTCGCTTCCTTCAGCTCGCGCACGCGGCCGAGGTCGGAGAACACTTTCTCCTGCGCCTTTTCACGCACGGAGCAGGTATTGAACAGGATGACGTCGGCGTCTTCGGGGGTATCCGTCTTGACGAGCCCTTCCGCCGCGCCGAGTACGTCGACCATCTTGTCGGAGTCGTACTCGTTCATCTGGCAGCCGAAGGTCTTTACATAAACTTTCTTGGTCATGAATGGTCGCCGGTCGCAGTGGTTAACCTGGGGGCGTCAAAAAGAGAATTGAAGAGGAGGGGCGGTTTTTTGCAGAAACTGCACCGCTTTTGCTTGTGATTTAGCCCGATATTATAGCCCTGGTCGCGAATGAGGGCATTGACCGAGCATGACCGGCGCGCACCGGCGGTCATGCGTCCGCCCATGCTTTTGCCGCGTTCACGGCGCGCCGCCAGCCCGCGAGACACGCATCGACGTCCGATGCGGGCATCGATGGCGAAAAGCGCCGATCCAGTTGCCACTGGGCCTTCAACTCCCCGACATCCTGCCAGTAGCCGACCGCCAGTCCCGCGAGATAGGCAGCGCCGAGCGCCGTCGTTTCCGCGACGCGCGGACGCGCGACAGCGACGCCGAGCACGTCGGCCTGGAACTGCATCAGCAGGTCGTTGGCGCACGCGCCGCCGTCGACGCGCAACTGGGCGACCGGCATGCCCGAATCCGCTTCCATTGCCCGAAGCACGTCGAGCGATTGATACGCGATCGACTCGAGCGCCGCCCGCGCGATGTGCCCCGACGTCGTCCCGCGTGTGACTCCGAACAGCGTTCCTCGTGCGCGGGCGTTCCAGTGCGGCGCACCGAGACCGGCGAACGCGGGCACGAGATACACGCCGTCGCAATGCGGCACTTCGCGCGCGAGCGCTTCGACTTCGCTCGCACGGCGGATGAGTCCGAGGCCGTCGCGCAGCCATTGCACGACCGCGCCCGCGATGAAAATGCTGCCTTCGAGCGCGTAGTCGACGCGATCGCCGATCTGCCATGCGATCGTCGTGACGAGGTTGTTGCGCGATTCGATCGGTTTCTCGCCGGTATTCATGACGAGAAAACAGCCGGTGCCATACGTGTTTTTCACCATGCCGCTTTCGGTGCACATCTGCCCGAACAGCGCAGCGTGCTGGTCCCCGGCGATGGACGCAATCGGCACTTCGGCGGCCAGCACGCTGCCATGCGTCGTGCCATAAACCTCCGACGACGCCCGTACCTCCGGCAACATGCTGCGGGGAATTTCGAACGCGTCGAGCAACTCGTCGTCCCAGCGTCTTGCGTGGATATCGAAGAGCAATGTGCGCGATGCATTGGTGATGTCGGTGATATGCATGCCGCGCCGCGTGAAGTTCCACACGAGCCAGCTATCGACCGTGCCGAAGGCGAGCCGTCCTTGCTTCGCTTTGTCGCGCGCGCCTTCGACGTTGTCCAGAATCCAGCGAATCTTGGTCGCCGAAAAATACGCGTCGATGGGCAAGCCGGTCTTCGCGCGCACCAGCGGTTCCAGTCCGCGCGCCTTCAGTTCGTCGCACATGGCCGCCGTGCGGCGATCCTGCCAGACGATCGCGTTATAAACCGGCCTGCCGGTTTCGCGATCCCACACGATGGTCGTCTCGCGCTGATTCGTGATGCCGACCGCCGCAATCGACGACGCGTTCAGCCCCGCCCGCGTGACCGCTTCCGCCGCGACGCCCGCCTGCGTCGACCAGATTTCCTGCGGATCGTGCTCGACCCAGCCCGGCTTCGGATAAATCTGCTGGAATTCCTTCTGCGCGACGGACACGACGTTGCCGTTCCTGTCGAACAGCATGGCGCGCGAACTGGTCGTACCCTGGTCGAGCGCGAGGACGATTTGATCCTGCATGGTCATCTCCGAGGTTGAGCGGATGCCGGCCGCCGGGGCATTGGCCGTGCGACGTCCGCATGCGCAATCTATCGGACACGCGGGGCGCGGACAATCAGGCCGGACGGCATAAGCCGAATGCACGGTTTCGCCGGCACGTGAATTTGCCTATGCCGTCTGGCTGGGTGGCAGGAACGGGAAGATCGTTCGATACTGGGCGCTCGAACCAAGCCAGGAGTAAATGCCATGCGTAAGCGGGTGGTGGTCGGCGCACTGATCGTAGTCGGCGCGGCTGCGCTGGGCGGATGCGTATCGACGCCGAGTCTCGAAGGCTCGTACGGCGCGCCGTCGTTCAGCGCACTGCAGGCTCAATGCGACTCGACGCCGACGGATTACGGCGCCGACGCTCAGTCGGTTTTTTCGGCCTTCTACGACGCTTATGTCGCCGAGCGGCGGGGCGGTTTATCGCGAGAACAGTTCTGCGCTTTTCAGAGGGGCATCGCGGAGCGGCATCGCGCGTTCATTGCGAATCCGGGAGCGGAAGCGCGGAGCGCGTGGGCGACGTTCATTCTCGGTGAGCGCGCGCGGGCGCTGAGTTGGCGTGCGGCCGTGGACCCGACGTTGCGGGCCGGCTAGGACGCGGCGCAGTCGCCGCGTCCGGCATGGGTTTGTGAAGGCTACGAGAACCGCTTGAATGCCTTGATGGTTGAATCGCCGGTTGCGGTGAGGCGCCATTGTTGCCGTCCGGACGCGAGATTTTCCAGTTGGACGAGCTGACGTTCCAGCAATGCGTCCAGTTCCTCGCGTTCCATATCGACCTGATTAGGCGCTTCCTGAACCAATAGCAGCGTGGCAAATTCGTGCGGACTCAGCATCGTGTTCTCCATGACGACCGACAGCTTGGCCACCGGCCTGAAGGCCGGATCTTTTGCTTTGAATCGTGGTACGGGAAACTGCATTTGCCGGGCGGACTCGCTGTTCTTCTCGCTGCGGGTGCCGGGAATTGGGATTGTAGGCAAGCGTCTGAGGAGTGCCAAACGTACTGACGAAAATTTTGGCTTTGACTTTTGCTGCGTGCAGAAGCGGTTCACCGCAGACGGCGATTCGAAGAATCGACTTTAGGTTCATGCCGCACCGCACACCAAAGCTGGCGGGATGCGATTCATGCCGCTCTTTCATTAATTTATACAATAAATGAATTTGTTCAACGTTACGCGAGCAATGCAATATGCTTCTTTTGCGTGATCAACTAATTGCAATCTCCGCTCGGCTCGATCGCCGGCCGAACGGCTCGTAATTCGGACTTCATTCATGACTCGCTTCAACTGGCAAAACCCGTATCCCACGCCGCGCCTGCCGGTGTTCGCCCGCAATATCGTGTCGACGTCGCATCCGCTCGCGGCGCAAGCCGGCCTGCGCATGTTGTGGAAAGGCGGAAATGCCGTCGATGCGGCCATAGCGGCAGCAGCGGCCATCACCGTTGTCGAGCCGGTGTCATGCGGCCTCGGCGGCGACGCCTTCGCCCTCGTCTGGGACGGCGCAAAGCTGCACGGGTTGAATGCCTCCGGGGTATCGCCGGCGGCCTGGAACGTCGATTACTTTCGTCGCAAGTACGGAGAGGAAAACGGTCTTGCGCGCCAGCCCAAGCGCGGCTGGGACACGGTCACGGTGCCGGGCGTCATTGCGGGCTGGGAGGCACTGCACGCGAAATTCGGATCGCTGCCGTTCGCCGATCTGATGGAGCCGGCCATCGAGATCGCGGAGCGCGGTCATGCGGTGGCGAGCATCGTCGCTTATAAGTGGGCGGCGGCCGTGCCTGAGTTGAAAGATTTTCCCGGCTTCGCGGATGTCTTCATGCCGCACGGGCGCGCGCCGGAAGTAAGCGAGCTCGTGCGCATGCCGGGCCACGCGAAGACCCTGCGCGCGCTTGCCGAGCACGGACCGCGCGCGTTCTATGAAGGCGAGATCGCCGAGCGCATCGCCGCGTTCGCGCGCGAGGGCGGCGCGGCCATGACGCTGGACGATTTGCGCAACTATCGCGCGGACTGGGTCGAGCCGATCAGCAAGGACTATCGCGGCTACACGGTGCACGAAATCCCGCCGAACGGGCAGGGCATCGCGGCGCTGATCGCGCTCGGCATCCTCGACAAGTTCGATGTCAGCGCGCTGACCGTCGATCGTATCGAATCGCAGCACCTGCAGATCGAAGCGATGAAGCTGGCATTCGCGGACGTGTATCGCTATGTCGCCGATCCGCGCTCGATGGAAGTGACGCCGGAGCAGATGCTGGACGACGCTTATCTGGCCGAGCGCGCGAAACTGATCGACCCGGCGAAAGCGACGCAGTTCGACTTCGGCATGCCGAAGGCGGGCGGCACCATCTATATGTCGGTCGCGGACGAGCGCGGCATGATGGTGAGCTTCATTCAGTCGAACTACATGGGCTTCGGCTCGGGCGTCGTCGTGCCGGATAGCGGCATCTCGCTGCAAAACCGCGGCTGCGGGTTCTCGATGGACCCGAAATCGGCGAACGTGGTGGAGGGCGGCAAGCGTCCGTTCCACACCATCATTCCGGCGTTCGTCACCCAGGAAGTGGACGGCCGCCGCGACGCCGTCATGAGCTTCGGCGTGATGGGCGGCGACATGCAGCCGCAAGGCCATCTGCAATCCATCGTGCGCATGATGGATTACGGCCAGCAGCCCCAGTCGGCGTGTGACGCGCCGCGCTGGAAGGTGAACCGCGACTTCACCATCGACATCGAGGCGACGCTGGATCTCGAGACGGCGCGCGCGCTCGAAGGCTTCGGGCATACGATCAAGTCCATCGACGATCCGTACATGGACTTCGGCTCCGGCCAGTACATCTGGAAGCTGGATCGCAACGATTCCGAGCGCGGTTATGTCGCCGCGAGCGACAGCCGGCGCGACGGACTCGCCGCCGGCTTCTAGCAGCGCTTGATGGGCCGCGTAGAAGCGCGGCTCGCCTCTTTTCCGATCAAGACCCGCCTTCGCCCGTTTCGATGCAGGCGAACGGCGGCGCACGCCCCTGCCTGAAGCAAACGCGACCGAGACACGATATGACGCAGCACGGCGACACCCTGAATCAATCCGCACACCAGACGCCGCACGCCGGCACGACGCTCTCGAAGGCGACTGTCCGCCGCATCGTCTTTTCGTCGTCGATCGGCAATGCGCTCGAATGGTTCGATTTCCTCGTCTACGGTTACTTCGCTTCGACTATCGCCAAGGCGTTCTTCCCGTCGCACGACGAGTGGCTTTCGACGATGCTTGCCATCGGCACATTCGGCATTTCGTTTCTGATGCGTCCGCTCGGCGCGATCGTCCTCGGCATCTATGGCGATCGAAAGGGCCGCAAGGCGGCGCTGACGCTCGCCATCCTCATGATGATGGTCGGCACGCTGACGATGGCGGTGATGCCTTCGTACCTGCACATCGGCATTGCCGCGCCGCTGCTGATCCTGCTCGCGCGGCTCATTCAGGGCTTCGCAGTCGGCGGGGAATTCGGCAGCGCCACCGCGTTCATGGTCGAACACAGCGCGGCGCGACGCGGCTACTACGCGAGCTGGCAGTTCGCGAGCCAGGGTCTTGCTGCGATCATGGCTGCAGCATTCGGCTCGGTTCTGACCGCGTGGCTTCCGCCGCCGCAACTCGAAAGCTGGGGCTGGCGCATTCCGTTCGTGTTCGGCTTGCTGATCGGGCCGGTCGGGTATTACATCCGCTCGCATCTCGATGAAACGCCCGAGTTTCTCGCCACGCGTCCCGCGAAGAACGTCGCGGCGCCGGGCGTCTCGTTCTCGAATCAATGGGTCAATCTGCTGCTTGCCGTGGGCATCGTGGCGCAATCGACCGTCGGCGTGTATGTGCTGCAGCTTTACATGCCGATGTATGCGGTGAAACAGCTTCATCTGCCGGCGACGGCGTCGTTCGCGGTCGTCGTTCTGAACGGCACGCTGCAATTCATCTTCTCGCCGGTCATGGGCGCGCTGTCCGACAAGCTCGGGCGCATTCGCATCATGCTCGGCACGTCGATCGTGATGGGGCTTGCCATCTATCCGATGTTCGCGTGGCTCCAGGCGTCGCCGACCGTGATGTCGCTCGTCGTGCTTCAGGCGGCGGCGGGCATTCTCAAGGCGGCTTATTCCGGACCGATGCCCGCGCTGATGTCCGAGATCTTCCCGACGCGCGTGCGGTCCACGGGCCTGTCGATCGGTTACGCGCTTGGCGTGACGCTGTTCGGCGGCTTCGCGCCGACCATCGTGGAAGGCTTCATTCACGTGACCGGTGACAAGCTCGCGCCGAGCTACTACGTTCTTCTGGCAGCGGCGTTGTCCGGTATATCGCTCGCAATCGTCGCGTGGCGCATGCGCGGCAGCGAAAGGCGAGCGGCCTGACGCACACCCCCCGGCAAACGTCTTCTGCGATACAAGGCGGCTTCGGCCGCCTTTTCGCTTTGTCGCGACAGAGAATCAACGGCATGGTTCATGCTCTGCCTGCGCGGCTTCGCGCGGTGTCCAGAACAGTCGCAAAGTCGTAGAAAATTGACGCAAGGCAAATGCAAGCGGAACCGTGTCGTGCGCCGCAAGTCTGTCCCCATGTCTGCAAACTCGTTGCAGGACGGCTAAGATGCAGAAGCATAAGCCGCTAACTTTTGATTAGAGGACGCTCGGACCGAACGTTCGCGGCGTCGCCTGAACCTTGGCCGTCCATGATCGGCCGGTGGCGCGTTCAGTCCAGCCAGGGAGCGCGATACATGCACACAAACAGCACCCACGTCATGCCGTGGCGCATCGAAGACATCGATCTGAGCCGGATCGATCGTCAGAAAGCGGCATCGAACGAACATCTTCTCCTGTTGCTCTGCGCCTGCTCGTTCATCGAGAGCGGGACCGATCTTTATACGAGCAACCTCAGCACGTATTTCAAGGACGACCCCGAAGTGTCGGCCTGGCTCAATACGGAATGGGAACCCGAGGAGATGCAGCACGGCCGGGCCCTGAAGACGTATATCAATCACGTCTGGCCGGAGTTCGACTGGGACACGGCGTTCAAGAACTTCTTCGCCGAATATTCGCTGACCTGCTCGTACGAACAGTTCGAGAAGAAGCGCGCGCTGGAAATGGTGGCGCGCTGCGTCATCGAGACCGGCACGGCCACGCTTTATCGGGCAATCAACGAATGTTCAGACGAGCCCGTGCTGAAGGAAATCACCGATCACATTCGCACGGACGAAGTGCGGCACTACAAGCACTTTTTCCGCTTCTTCAAGAAGTGGAACAAGATCGAAGGCAATGGCCGCGTGGCCGTGCTCGGCGCGCTCATTCGCCGCGTGATGGAACTGAAGAGTGAAGATTCGGAAATCGCGCTGCGGCATGTGTTCGCCGTGCGATACCCCGAGCGCGCGAAAGACTCGAGCTATAACCGGGAACTGTTTGCGAGCGTGAATGCACTCGTGCGGCGCAATCTTTCGGCGGATCAATGCATCAAGATGCTGCTGAAGCCGCTGGACTTGCCGGCGCGCATCCAGCCGGGCGTGCATTATCCGCTCGCCAAGATCACGCAGCTCTTCTTTCGCTGAGCCGAAGAAATGTCGGGTGACGCGCCGCCGGAGTCTGCCCGGTCTTCACAAAGCGCCTTCGATGAGTGGCCGCCCGAATTGCGCGCGCTTTTCGATGGCACGCTCACGGGCGCACCGCACGGCTTCACGGTGTCGCTGTGCGCCGTGGATGGCGCCGGGCGCATCCGCACCGCATTGCTGAGCGCAGGCGAGTTGCTGGCGCCTGACGCGCGGACGCTGTGCTTCGGGCTGTGGCCGTCATCGCGCACCGCGCAGGCCATTGCTTCTAGCGCACGCGCAACGGCAACGTTCGTTTTGGACGAAGCGTTCTATCAAGTGCAACTGGATACGCGGCGCGTCGCGCTGGACGGCGTGCCGCTGGCCTGCTTCGTCGGTTCTATCGAAAGCGGAGAGATGCAGCGCGTCGCTTATGCGCGGCTGACGGGCGGCATCACGTTCGAGTTGGAGGATGCGGGCAGCGTGCGCGCCCGTTGGCGCGAGCAGATCGAGTGGTTGACGCGGGCAGCGAGCGCCGCCGCTTGAAACGCTGAAACACGGGCCGCCGTGGCGACGGCCCGCTTCGACTTCCGAAATTACCGCCCGCGATCGCCCGAGCGCATGCCATCGCGCCGGCCGCCGCCGTTCTCATTGCGCGGCTTGCCGCCGAGCAACGCACCGGGATTGCCGGCCTTCGCGCGCGGATTCGGCGCGTGGTTCACGTTGACGGGCTCCGCGCGACGCGGCGCCGGCTTCGCGTTTCCGCCGTTGCTCGGCTTGCCCGCTGCTGCCGGCTTGTTGCCGCTGCGCGCATCGCGCGGCGCGCGGTTCTCGCGCTGTCCCTGACCGCCCGAGCCGCCGCCGTTCGCCGGCTTCGCGCCGCGCCCCTGTCCCTGCGGTGCTCCGTTGCCCCGACCGCCCTCACGCCGCTCGCCATCGCGCGGTGCGCCGCGTCCCTGACTGCGACGCTGGATGGGCTCGGGCTTCGCGTTCGGATCGGGCTCGAAGCCGGGAATCACTTCCTGCGGGATCGGCCGCTTGATAAGACGCTCGATATCTTTCAGCAACTGCAGTTCGTCGACGCAAACGAGCGACACCGCTTCGCCTTCCGCGCCCGCGCGTCCGGTGCGGCCGATGCGGTGCACGTAGTCTTCCGGCACGTTTGGCAGATCGAAGTTGACCACGTGCGGCAACTGATCGATGTCGATGCCGCGCGCCGCGATATCCGTCGCGACGAGCACCTGCAGCGTCTCGGCCTTGAACTCGGCGAGCGCGCGCGTACGCGCTGACTGGCTCTTGTTGCCGTGGATCGCGAGGGCGCTGATGCCGTCCTTCGTCAACTGCTCGGCAAGACGGTTCGCGCCGTGCTTGGTTCGCGTGAACACGAGCACCTGGAACCAGTTGTGTTGGCGAATCAGGTGCGTGAGCATTTCGCGCTTGCGGTCGCGATCGACCGGATGGATCTTCTGCTCGATGCGCTCGGCCGTCGTATTGCGTCGCGCGACTTCGATCAGCGCGGGGGAATCCAGCAGGCCATCGGCGAGCGCCTTGATTTCGTCGGAGAAAGTAGCCGAAAACAGCAGGTTCTGACGCTTCTCCGGCAGACGCGCGAGCACGCGCTTGATGTCGTGGATGAAGCCCATGTCGAGCATGCGGTCGGCTTCGTCGAGCACGAGAATTTCGAGCTGCGAAACGTCGATGGTCTTCTGCTGCATGTGGTCGAGCAGACGGCCCGGCGTCGCCACGACGATATCGACGCCACGGCGCAGCGCATCGATTTGCGGATTGATGCCGACGCCGCCGAACATCACCGTCGAGCGCAGCTTCAGATACTTGCCGTAGGCGCGCACGCTTTCTTCCACTTGCGCGGCGAGTTCACGCGTCGGCGTGAGGATCAGCGCGCGCACCGGGCGCTTCGCGTTGCCCTGAGCGGGCGCGAGTTGCGACAGACGTTGCAGGATCGGCAGCGTGAAGCCCGCCGTCTTGCCCGTGCCGGTCTGCGCGCCGGCAAGCAGATCGCCGCCCTTGAGCACGGCCGGGATGGCCTGAAGCTGAATCGGAGTGGGGTTGGTGTAGCCTAGTTCGTTGACGGCGCGAAGGAGGGGCTCTGACAGTCCGAGTGAATCAAAAGACATATAGGGATGTTCAAATCGTTTTTGCGAGCAGCGCGCAGGCCACTGAAACAGCGGCGATCTGCGCGAAACTCAGAATGAATCGGGCGGCGGGCCTGCGTTCGGTCATCGACCGCCTGGCAGTGCCGCATACTTCGACGCGCTATCAAGACACGCCGGCTGGCTGGAAGTTGCATCGCAATCATGGCGATGCATGACATACGCCGGTTCAGGGTTCACGCGACATAGCGCGCGACGCTCACGAACTGGCACAGACTGCCCGCCAGCACGAACAGATGCCAGATACCGTGGCCGTGCCGGATGCGCTCGTCGTTGATGAAAAACCAGATACCGGCGGTGTATATGACGCCGCCCGCCACCAGCCATGCGATGCCCGCGGCCGGTAGCGTCGTCACGAGCGGATGAACGGCTACGAGCGCGAGCCAGCCCATCAACACGTAGAGCACCATCGACACGCTACGGGTTCTTCGCCCGAGCGTGAGTTCCTGCGTGATGCCGAGCACTGCGAGTCCCCAGCTCACACCGAATAGCGACCAGCCCCAGGGGCCACGCAAGGTCACCAGTGTATACGGTGTGTAACTGCCGGCTATCAGCAAATAGATGGCCGAGTGATCGCACTTTTGCAGAATTGCTTTCAGCCGCGGCGTGCGTGCGCAGTGATAGCACGTCGAGATCAGATAGAGCACGAAGAGCATCGCCCCGTACACGGCGAAGCTCACGACCTTGTATGCGTCGCCTTGAAGCGCGCCCATCGTCACGAGGGCCGCGAGTCCCGCTATCGACAAGATCGCGCCGACCAGATGGCTGATGCTGTTGAAACGTTCCCCTGCATGCATGACCGATCCACCAAAAGACAAAGGGCGCAGCCCCGATATAAGGCCGCGCCCTGTGCGTATTGTACGCTGTCTTGCGAAGATGTCAGTCGAGCGGCGCCGAACGCAGATTGCTCACCTGTTGCGGCGACACCGGCGTGCCGTGGTTGCCCCACGACATACGGATGTACGTCACGACCGCCGCCACTTCCGTATCCGACAGCGACTGCGCGAACGGCGGCATGCCGTGCGGCATCGGGTTGCCTTCCGTGCTCGGCGGATAGCCGCCGTTGAGCGTCATGCGGATCGGGTTGACGGCCGACGGCATCTGGATCGACTGATTGTTGGCGAGCGGCGGGTAAGCGGGCGGCTTGCCGAGACCATTCTCCGCGTGACACTTCGCGCAGTTCTCGGTGTACACCTTCTTGCCCATCGTGAGCAGTTCGCCGCCGAACTTCTCGGACGTTTCGAGCTGCAGCGGTTCCGGCGCTTCCTTCTTCTGCGGGATCGACTTCAGATACGTCGACATCGCGTTGATGTCCGCGTCGGTCATGTACTGCAGGCTGTTGTGAACCACTTCCGCCATCGGGCCGAACACCGCGCCGCGCTGCGACACGCCGGTCTTCAAGAGATCGTTGATGTCCTTGATGTCCCAGTCGCCGAGGCCGGCTTCCTTGTTCGACGTCAGCGACGGGGCATACCAGTTCTGCAGCGGGATCAGGCCGCCGGCGAATGCCGCCGACTTGACCGGGCCGCCCATGGCGTTGATCGACGTGTGGCACATGCCGCAGTGGCCGAGGCCTTCGACGAGATACGCACCGCGGTTCCATTCGACCGACTTGGTCGGATCCGGCTTGTACTCGCCTTCCGAGAAGAACAGCGTGCGCCAGCCGATCAGCAGGTTGCGGTTGTTGAACGGGAAGCGCAGTTCATGCGGACGGCTCGGTTCGGAAACCGGCGGGATCGAGCGCAGGTACGCGTAGATCGCATCGGAGTCGGCGCGCGTGACCTTCGTGTAGCTCGTGAACGGGAAGCCCGGATAAAGCAGGCTGCCGTCCTTCGAGCGGCCGGTGTGCATCGCGCGATAGAAGTCGTCGGATGTCCACTTGCCGATGCCGTACTTGTCGTCGGGCGTGATGTTCGGCGTGAACATCGTGCCGAACGGGGTGGCCATCGGCAGGCCGCCTGCGAACTGCTTGCCGCCGCGAACCGTGTGGCAGGCGATACAGTCGCCGGCGCGGGCGAGATACTCGCCTTGCTTGACGAGCGCGGCCTTGTCGGCCGGCGTCGCCGCGACGGCGCCGCCCGAGTGGAGATTGTCGCCGCCCGACCAGAGAACGGCGCCGGCTGCGACGGCTGCCACCACGACAGCCGAGGAGAGTGCGAACAGGGACTTGCGTTTCATTGTGTTGTCGCTCCAGACGCCTTATTGCGGTTCGCTGCCGCACGCGAGCGGCATCTTCAACGAGCCAGCGGGCGCGGGCACCGGGTTGGCGGGTGCGGTTTGCGTAGAGAGCCAGGCGGCGACGGCGGTCACGTCGTCGTCGGACAGGCGCGTGGCGATCTGCTGCATGCAGTCAGGCGCCTTCGCGTGACGCGTGCCGGACTTCCATGCGCCGACCTGCGCGCTGATGTAGTCCGAATGCAGGCCGACGAGGCCGGGGATGGCCGGCTGCATGCCCGTCAGGCCTCTGCCGTGACACGCCGCACACGCGGGAATGTTCTTCGATGCGTCGCCGTTGAGCACGAGCTGCGAGCCGCGCGCGAGCGTGGTCGCCGACACGTTCGTCTTCGCGGGCGGTGGATACGGCGGACGTTGCTGCGAGAAGTAAGTCGCGATCTGATGAAGGTAGTCGTCCGAGAGATACGTGACGAGGTAGTTCATCGGCGGGTACTTGCGCCGGCCTTCGCGGAAATTCTGAAGCTGGTTGTAGAGATAATCGGCGGGCTTGCCGGCAAGACGCGGGAAGTAGTCATTGTCCGTGCCCTCGCCGTGAACACCGTGACATGCGGTGCAGCCTTGCACGCGCGCCGCCATCGTGTCGGGAGCGATCGGCTGGCTTTGCGCCTGGGCTTGCGCTTGACCCGCGCTGAGAACGCCAGCGCTGCCGATCATTGCCAGAGCGAGCAGCGGACGAAAAATGCGTCTTGAAAACACGCGACACTCCATGAAATTCGGGGACCTGCCGAGCTTCGTGCGGCTCGGTGCGAAGGTGGCGAACCACGGCCACGCGTACGGTGGCGGAGGGTGGCGGACCACGGCCATAGCGGCTCGACGAGCCTCTGATGCGACGCGGAATTCTATCATCGATGCCTGATGGTGACTATTTGACACAACTTTTCGGGCCCGCTGCGGCGAAATCGCGACAAAATGCCGCGCGACAGACAAGAACTTTGACATTGCGTTGAGTTCGTTACTTATCGACAAGAGTTGGACGTTGCCTGGCTCTGCTGCCTGCGTTGCGGCCGTTCGCCTGGGCCAAGCATAGGAAGCCGCGCATCGACGTTCAAGGCGCATCGGCGGGCGTCCTTCGTTTAGACTGCGCGAGCCCGAACCTTAAAACCACCCGATGACCCGCTCGCATCCCGATTCAGCAATTCCCGTTCACGCCGCTTGATGAGCACCGATCCCCTCTGGTTGCTCCAGGTCGCCTTCGCCGCGCTCGGCGACGTTGCATTCGCCTGTGCTGTCGGCGCCGTGCTGCTTCGCACGTGGCTCGGCGGCGAGCAGGCGTACGCGCCGGTATCGCCTGCACGGGCAGGATGGCGGCGCGCATCGCGGACGGGCGCGGCGTCGGCGATCGTCTTCGTCGCCTGCAGTTTCGCTTCGCTCTGGCTGCAGACAGCGGCGATGAGCGGCTTACCGATCCTCGACGCGGGCGCGTCGCTGTGGCTCGTCGCGACGGCGACGCATGCGGGCATCGGCTGGGCGGTGGCGTGCGCGGGCGGTGTCGTGCTCGCGGTCGCCTCGGGAGCGAGCGGATCACTGGGCGCGGCGCGTGTGGCGGCCGCCGTGCTCGGCGCGATCGTTGCCGCAGCCGGCAAAGCGGCGATCGGTCATGCCGCCGATGCCGGCGCGTTCTCGCTCGCGGAAGGCGTGCAGACCTTGCATCTCCTCGCGACGGGCGTATGGGGCGGCGTGGTGATCGCGGGGGCGGTGGTCTTGCCGGCGGCGGATACATCCGCGGCGCGGGCCTCGTTGATGCGCCTCGTCGTGCGCCTCTCGCACGCGGCGACGATCGCGGTGGCGCTCGTCATCGCGACGGGCGTATTCAATGCATGGCGCGGGACGGGCGGATCGGCCGACGTGCTGACAGGCAGCGGATGGGGAAGGGCATTGCTCGTGAAGAGCGCGCTGATCGCGGGGGCGCTCGCGCTGGGCGCGCTCAATCGATGGTCCGCGTTACCGCGCTTGCAGCGCACCGCATCGACGACGGACGCGCATACGGTCATCAACGTGATGCGCGTTGAAGCAGTGCTGATGGTGTTGGTGTTCGTGGCGGCGTCGGTGCTGTCGCATAGCGTGCCGGGATTCGCGAACTGAGATCGGGGGTACGGTTTCGCAGGCTTGCGCGTGAGCGCCAGTCCTGCTCGTGGCGTACCGCGTTGGAGGATTAGCGAGCGTCGAATGTCGTCGCATCGTGCGACGCTGCGTGCCCGACCGCGTCGAACGGGAAAATACGCCTATTCATACCCCAGCCGGTGACTCACGATCGGCGCACAGAACAGCGCCAGCGCGCAGCCTGCCGCCTTTCCCTGCAACTCGACGAACGCCCTCGCCGGACTCGCGGCGACGAGGACATCGAGCAACTGCGGCAAACAGAACACCACCGACAGCACGATGAACGCGCGCGTCACCGCAGATATCCGCCAGCCGTGCTGCGCCCCGAGCACGGCCGCCACGACCCGCGTCACACCGAACATGACGAACGCGCCGACAGCAAGCTGCGCGCGCACGTATTCGTCGGGAAGGGTATGCAACATGGTCGTTCTCGCTCCGGGTCACGTTTTCGGGCGTAGTGTGCAAGAACCTCGCGAGTACAGTATGTACGAGAAAGCGCAGACCCGCTACGGGCCTGCACCGCCTCGAAGACGCTCAGAACGTGTGCTCCGGACCCGGGAAACTGCCGTCCTTCACCGCGTGCACATAGGCTTCGACGGCTGCGAAGATGCTCGGCTGGCCCTGCATGAAATCCTTCACGAAGCGCGGACGTTTGCCATGAAAGACGCCCAGCATGTCGTGCAGCACGAGGACCTGCCCCGAGCAGTCGATGCCCGCGCCGATGCCAATGGTCGGAATCGCGAGCTTCGCGGTGACATCGCGTGCGAGCAGCGTCGGCACCGCTTCGATCACGAGCAACTGCGCGCCCGCATCCTGCAGCGCGAGCGCGTCGCGGCGCATCCGCTCGGCGGCCGCATCCGTCTTGCCTTGCACCTTGAAGCCGCCGAACGCATGGACCGACTGCGGGGTGAGTCCGACATGGCCGCACACCGGAATCGAGCGTTCGACGAGAAAGCGCACCGTGTCCGCGAGCCATTCGCCGCCTTCGATCTTCACCATCTGCGCGCCCGCGCGCATCAGCGTGACGGCGTTCGCATATGTCTCTTCACGCGATCCGATGGTGCCGAACGGCATGTCCGCGACGATCAGCGCGCTCTTGTTGCCGCGCGCCACCGATGCCGTGTGATACGCGATGTCGTCGAGCGTCACGGGCAGCGTCGTGCTGTGTCCCTGCAGCACGTTGCCGAGCGAATCGCCGATGAGCATCACATCGACGCCCGCGCGATCGAGCAGCGCGGCAAAGCTCGCGTCGTAGCACGTGAGCATCGCGATGCGTTCGCCCGCTTCGCGCATGGCCTGGAGCTTCGGAACGGTGATCGTCGAGCGGCTGGTTTCCTGCAAATACGTCATGATGGCTTCACTGAAGTTGGCGCGGGCATCGAGCCTGAGGCTCAGACCGACACGCCTTTGACAAAGAATTCCTTGCGTCCGCGCATGGTCTCGATGCGCTCGACGAGCAGCGCGAGATCCTCTTCCGATGAGACGGGATTCAGATGCTCCGCGTTCACCGTGAGCAGCGGGGTCGCGTCATAGTGATAGAAGAAGTCGTTATAAGCATCGGTGAGCGCGCGCAGGTACGAATCGGAGATTTGCAGCTCCATCGGCAGCGCGCGTTTCTGAATGCGCGAAAACAGCACTTCCGGGCTCGCCTGCAAATACACGACGAGATCGGGCGCGGGCGCGCTCGCGCCGATGCGCGAGGCGATGTCGCGGTACAGCTGGAACTCGTCGTCGGGCAGCGTGAGGCGCGCGAAAAGATCGCTCTTCTGCGTGATGAAGTCCGCGATCAGCGGCGTGTTCTGCGTGAGCATTTCCGCGACTTCGCGCGTCTGCGCGACACGCTGCAGCGCGAAGCTCAACTGTGTCGACAGCGCGTGCCGCGTGGTATCGCGATAGAAGCGCTCGAGAAACGGATTGTCCTGCGGACGCTCGAACAGCGTGCGCATCGACCAGCGTTCGGCGAGCAGCGTCGCGAGCGTGGTCTTGCCGACGCCGATCGGCCCTTCGATCGCGATATAACGATGCGGCGGCCGCAACTGCGGCGCGGTGACGGTGAGTGGCGGAACGCTCATCGGCAAATGGTCTTGTTGTTGGAGGCGGGGGTGGCGCCGGGCGCCAGGCACTGGCACGTCGCGACTCTTTCGATGCGCTGATCGGCGACAGCCGCGACGAACGCATCGGCGCGGCCGCGCTGGGGAATGATGAGATCGGGTTCGAGCTCGACGAGCGGCACCAGCACGAAGGCGCGCTCGGTCATGCGCGGATGCGGCACGACGAGGTCCATTTCATCGACGCTCGATGCGCCGTACAGCAGGATATCGAGATCGAGCGTGCGCGGCGCGTTGCGATACGGCCGCTCGCGCCCGAACTGTTCCTCGATGACATGGCACAGGCGCAACAGCGCGCGGGCGGGAAGCGTCGTTTCGAGCTTGACGACGCAATTGAAGTAATCGTCGCCGGACGAGTCGATCGGCGCGGTGCGGTAAAGGCTCGATTTCGCGAGCACGGTGATCGTGTGCTGCTGCGCGAGACACACGACTGCGTCTTTCAGGGTCTGGCGCGCATCGCCGAGATTCGCTCCGAGGCCCAGATATGCAATCGTCATGGCGGTCGTCCTACGGTAGGTCTTGGGCGATAGGCCGGTGAGACCCGGACACGCTGCCCGGGTGCAAACCTTCATCCGCTACTGTAGCGAAAACCGGCTTTATTCGTTGTCTGCGCCTTCGCCCTTTCCGCCGTTCGGTTCGGCGCCGCTCATAGGCGATGCCTGCGCTTCGCTCGCGACGCCCTGTTCGGCGGCATCGCTCCCCTTGCGCTTCGCATTGCTGCGGCGGCGGCGCTTCTTCGGCGCGTTGCGGTCCTTGCCGCCCTGTGTCAGCAGCGCTTCGCGCTGTTCGTGATTGCCATCGATGAAGTCGGTCCACCATTGTCCGACTTCGGCATCCAGCTCGCCCGACTCGCAACGCAGCAGCAGGAAATCATAACCCGCTCTGAATCGCTGATGTTCGAGCAGCTTCAGCGCGCTGCGGCCGCGTTTCTCCAGCCGATGCTGCAAGCCCCAGATTTCGCGCATGTCCGCGGAATAACGCTTGTGGATGGCGAGTTTCTCGGTCTGCATCTCGAGCACGTCGTCCATCGCGCGATGCAGCGCCGGCACCGGATAGTCGCCCGCGCCGGTGTACTTCTGCCAGCGTGTCTGCACGTCGTGCCACAGCAGTGTCGCGAAGAGAAAGCTCGGCGACACGGGCTTGCCCGCGCGCACGCGTTCGTCGGTGCTGGTGAGCGCGAGCGTGACGAACTTCTCGCCATGCGGCTGTTCGAGCACCACGTCGAGCAAGGGCAGCACGCCGTGATGCAGGCCTTCCTGACGCAAGCGCGTGAGGCACGCCAGCGCGTGGCCCGACAGCAGCAGCTTCAGCATTTCGTCGAAAAGACGCGCGGCCGGCACGTTGTTCATCAGGTCCGCGAGTTCCTTGATCGGCGCGCGCGTGGCTTCGTCGATCTCGAAGCCGAGCTTCGCCGCGAAGCGCACGACGCGCAGCATCCGCACCGGATCTTCGCGGTAACGCGTGGCCGGATCGCCGATCATCCGCAGCAGGCGGGCGCGGATATCGGCCATGCCTTCGTGATAATCCAGCACGGTCTGCGTGGCCGGATCGTAGTACATCGCGTTGATCGTGAAGTCGCGGCGTGTGGCGTCTTCGTGCTGCTCGCCCCAGACGTTGTCGCGCAGCACGCGGCCCGATGCATCGACGGCGTGCGTGCGCATGTCGAGTTCGCCGCGCCGATAGCGTCGCGGCGGTTCGGCGGAAGGTGCGGGCGGTGTGTCGACGAGCGCGCGGAACGTCGATGTCTCGATGATTTCCTGCCCGAATTGCACGTGCACGATCTGGAAGCGGCGGCCGATGATGCGCGCGCGCCGGAAGAGCCGCTGCACTTCGTCGGGGGTGGCGTCGGTTGCGACATCGAAGTCCTTCGGCGCGACGCCGAGGAGCAGATCGCGCACCGCGCCGCCGACGATGAACGCGCGATGTCCCGCCTGTTGCAGCCCTTCGGTGACGCGCACCGCATTCTTCGAGATCAGCGACGGATCGATGCCGTGAATGTCCGACGACAGGATCACCGGTACGCTCGGATCGCGCTTCACGGGCGCGGCGGCCTTCTTGCGCGGGACGCGCACGGTCTTGCGGGCGGGCTTCGTTTCTGCCTGTGCGGTTGCCGTGTCGTTCGAAGCGCTTTCCTGGGATTCGGCGCTTTCTTGTCCGAACAGCTTGCGGATGAGTTTTTTAATCACGTGTATCGAAGAGGTTCAGGATGCGCCAGCCTTTGGCTTGCGCGTGCGCGCGCAGGGTGTCGTCGGGATTGGTCGCGACCGGGTCGGTGACGCGCTCGAGCAGCGGGATGTCGTTGTGCGAGTCGCTATAGAAATAGCTGTGCCTGAAGTCGCCGATCGTCTTGCCGAGCGACGCGAGCCATTCTTCGACGCGCACGATCTTGCCTTCGCGATAACTGGGCGTGCCGCGCGGGCGGCCGGTGAACGCGCCGTGCGGGTGATCGTCGACGGTTTCGACTTCGCACGCGATCAGGGTTTCGATACCGAATGCTTCCGCGATCGGCGCGGTGATGAACGCATTCGTCGCGGTGACGAGGCAGCACAGATCGCCGTTGTCCTGATGCTCGCGCACCAGCGTGACGGCGGCCGGCACGATATGCGGATTGATGACCTCGTGCATGAACTGCGCATGCCAGTCGGCGAGCTGCTCGCGCGAGTACTTCGAAAGCGGCGCGAGCATCGCATGAAGATACGCGTTGATGTCGAGCACGCCGGCCTTGTAATCGGCGTAGAAGGCGTCGTTCTGACGCGCGAATTCGGTCGGATCGACGATGCCCAGCTTGACCATGAAGCGGCCCCATTCGTGGTCGCTGTCAGTGGGCAGGAGCGTGTGATCGAGATCAAAAAGGGCGAGGTTCATGGGGACGCATTCTACTTGAAGCGGCTGCCCGCGTTGTCGGGCGCGGGAAAGGCGGTTTTGTCGCCCTTTGGTTCCTGCGATTCGGGCGGCGCGACCGCAGTGAGCGGCGGCACGCGTCCGGTTTGCGCGAGCATCGTGCGCAGCAGCGATCGGGTGACCGCGCGTTTCTGTTCGAGCGAGAAGCGGTCGAGGTCGTCGAAAAGCGCCATCAGGCTCGGCATGTCGCGGCGGAAATGCGTGAGCAGATAGGCGGGGACGTCTTCTGCCAGCACGATGCCGCGTTCGTGCGCCGCGTGCTTGAGTACCGTCGCCTTCGCCTCGTCCGTGAGCGGCATCAGGTGGAAGACGAGGCCCCAGCCGAGCCGGGTGCGCAGGTCTTCGCGCACGGCGAGGGTTATCGGCGCGGCGTTGCCCGCGGCGACGAGCGCGCTTGTCGGATGCGCGCGGACTTCGTTGAACAGATTAAAGAGCGCGATTTGCTGCGGAGCGGAGAGGCGGTCGCAATCGTCGACGGCATACAGCGCGACATCGGGGTCGAAGCCGAATGCGTTCAGTGCGCTTTGCGGACTCAGGTAGCGGGCGCGGCCGCTTGCTTCGTGGACGAGCGCATGGAGCAGATGACTGCGCCCGCTGCCCGGCTCGCCCCACAGATAGAACGAGCGGTCCGCGACCGGGCCGGCCGCGAGCGCGCCTTCGAGTCCGCGCAACCGCGTGACCAGTTCGTGGTTGCCGGCGGCGAAGAAATTCTCGAAGGTGGCGGGCGGCGGGGTGCCGAGGTCGAGCGTCAGTTGGCGTTGCACGGAGAATGGATGTCGTCGGGCTGCATCGAAGAGCTGCGTTTTCTCGAAAAAGCGGTGGCGCGTGCGTCGATTTGCGCGGCGCCTGTTACTGTCGCGGCTGGCGCGCTCTGGCGCGGCGCTTCCTTGGACGCACGCAATCTCGAAAAGGGCGCTGTCGCGCTGCGGGAAAACCAGCCGGCCGACCGTCGTCGGGTCATCATCGGGTAAAATCGCATTTTACCGACCTTCTTGCGCTCCCCCCATGAATCAACCGAAATCCGCCTCGAATCCTGCCGATTCGGCTCAAGGTTTGTCGTACCGCGACGCGGGCGTCGACATCGACGCGGGCGACGCGCTCGTCGACCGCATCAAGCCGTTTGCCAAGAAGACCTTGCGCGAGGGCGTCCTGGGCGGCATCGGCGGATTCGGCGCGCTCTTCGAACTGCCGAAGAAGTTCAGCGAGCCGGTTCTCGTGTCCGGCACGGACGGCGTCGGCACGAAGCTGCGTCTCGCGTTCCAGTTGAATCGTCACGATACGGTCGGCCAGGATCTGGTCGCGATGAGCGTCAACGACATTCTGGTTCAGGGCGCGGAACCGCTGTTCTTCCTCGATTACTTCGCGTGCGGCAAGCTCGATGTCGATACCGCCGCCGACGTGGTGAAGGGCATCGCGCAGGGCTGCGAATTCGCGGGCTGCGCGCTGATCGGCGGCGAGACGGCGGAAATGCCGGGCATGTATCCGGACGGCGAGTACGACCTCGCGGGTTTCGCGGTGGGCGCGGTGGAGAAGAGCAAGATCATCGACGGCAGCACGATCGCTCCCGGCGACGTGGTGCTCGGCCTCGCGTCGAGCGGCATCCATTCGAACGGCTACTCGCTGGTGCGCAAGATCATCGAGCGGGCGAATCCCGATCTGAACGCGGACTTCGACGGCCGCTCCCTCGCCGATGCGCTGATGGCACCTACGCGTATCTATGTGAAACCGCTGCTCCACGCGATGCAAAGCGTGACCGTGAAAGGCATGGCGCATATCACGGGCGGCGGGCTTGTCGAGAATATTCCGCGTGTGCTGCGTGAAGGGTTGACTGCGGAGCTGGATCATCGGGCGTGGCCGCTGCCGCCGCTGTTCGCGTGGCTGCAGAAGCACGGCGGCGTGGCGGATGCGGAGATGCATCGCGTGTTCAACTGCGGTATCGGGATGGCGGTCATCGTTGCCGCCGACGATGCGGATGCGGCTATCGGGCTGTTGTCGGCTGCCGGCGAGCAGGTGTGGAAGATCGGCGTCGTGCGGGAAAGTCGCGCTGGGGAGGCGCAGACGGTCGTGGTCTGATTGGCCGGTGCTCTGCGTCGTCACGAGAACCCTCGCTCGGTGCGAGGGTTTTTTATGCGCGTCGTCGCTGCTATTGCGTGTTGCGCGCCAGAACGCGTTCAAGTTCGGGTCGCGCGGTCTGCACCGTTTCCCACACGATGTGCAGTTTCGTATCGAAATAGCCGTGTGTCATTCGGTTAAGCATGCCGCGCAGCTTTTTCCACGGAATCGCGGGATTATTCTGCGCATACTCGATCTGAACCGCTGCTTCCCCAATGACGATCACATCCAGAATGACCGCTTGCTGCATCATTCTCGCGTCGAGGAATGCCGTCTTCTCGATTCCAGCCACATAGCCGCGTGCGGTTTTCGACGCGTCGAGCATGTGATCGACGTAATCTGCCACACGCAATTGCCGTTGTTTGCGCATTCATACTGCGCGCGCCTCCGCGAGCACTTCATGCCTGAACTTCGGCGACACATCCTGCGGCGTCAAGACGTCAAGACGTCTACCCGCACGCCGAGCAGTTCCTCGAGTTCCACCTGAATCGCCCCGAGGTCGAGGCGCGTGGCGCCGGGTAGCGCGTCGACGAGAATGTCGATGCCGCTCGTTTGGCTATCCTCACCCCTGAGCGCAGAGCCAAAGACGCGAACGTTGGCTGCATGATGAGCGGCGACGATCCGGCGAATATCGTCACGGTGAGCTTCGAGCGCCGACGATGGTTTGAGCCTGAGCGTTTCCGGCATAAGGCGTCTGCCGATGATAGCGCCTCGCGGCTGAACGCTACGCCCCGACGATTCTTCGCAGGGCATCGACAGCAAGCCCGGTCGCATCCTCTGCACAGCAATCCACGACAACGCGCTCCGGCATCCCTCTGAGCCACGTCAACTGCCGCTTGCACAACTGCCGCGTCGCAAAGATTCCCTTGTCGCGCATCTCGTCATAGCCTGTGGCGCCGTCGAGATACTCCCAGGCCTGCCGATACCCGACACAGCGCATCGACGGCATCGATAAATTCAGATCGCCGCGCGCCCGCAGGCGCTTCACTTCGTCGATGAAACCGCCCGCCAGCATGGCGTCGAACCGCGCGGCAATGCGTGCATGCAACACCGCCCGGTCCGACGGCTCCAGCGCGATCGGCACGAAGCGATACGGCGCGTCTTCCTGCGCGACACGCGGCGCCGCGAGCAATGCGGACATCGGCTGGCCCGACAGCATGAACACTTCCAGCGCGCGCTGGATGCGCTGCGAATCGTTGGGCGCAAGCCGCGCCGCCGTCTGCGGATCCACCGAGGCCAGCCGCGCATGCAACGCCGGCCAGCCTTCGCGCGCGGCGTCGGCGTCGAGGGCGGCGCGGGTGTCGGCATCGGCGGAGGGAAGATCGTTCAGGCCCTGCGTGAGCGCCTTGTAATAGAGCATCGTACCGCCGACCAGCAACGGCACATGACCTCGCGCGACAATCTCCCCCGCGAGCCGCAGCGCATCCGCGCGAAACTGCGCGGCCGAGTAAGCGTCGGCCGGATCGATGATGTCGATCAGATGATGCGGCGCCGCTGCGCGTTCCTCCGCCGTGGGCTTGGCCGTGCCGATGTCCATCTCGCGATAGACGAGCGCGGAATCGACACTGATGATCTCGACCGGCCGCGCCGACGACGCCGCGAACGCGAGCGCCGCCGCAGTTTTCCCGGACGCCGTCGGGCCGAGCAGACAGGCTATCGATACGGCGTTCATTGTCCGCGCATGAAAAGGCGGTCGAGGTCCGCGAGCGTCAGCTGATACCAGGTCGGGCGGCCATGATTGCATTGATCGGCACGCTCGGTAGCCTCCATCTGGCGCAAGAGCGCGTTCATCTCGTCGAGCGTGAGGCGGCGATTCGCCCGCACCGCGTGATGGCACGCGAGCGTGCCGAGCAGTTCATGCTGGCGCTCGGTCAGCACGCGCGATCCGCCGAACGCGTGCAAGTCGGCAAGCACCGCGCGGGCAAGCGTTGGCAGGTCGGCGTCCTTCAGCAACGCGGGCACCGCGCGAATGGCGATGGATGTCGGCGACAGCACCGCCAGATCGAAGCCGAGGGCATCGAGCGTCTCGCGCTCTTCATCGACGATGCCGATTTCCACGGCATCCGCGGTCATCGACACCGGAATCAGCAGCGGCTGCACCGCGATTGCCCGATCGGCGAGCGCGTGCTTGAACTGTTCGTAGAGGATGCGCTCGTGCGCCGCGTGCATGTCGACGATGACAAGTCCGCGCGCGTTCTGCGCGAGCACATAGATGCCGTGAATCTGCCCGATGGCGAAGCCGAGCGGCTGCTCGTCCGACGGCGGCATCGCGCTGTAGGCGGGCGCGGCCTCGCTGGCCCAGGTTTCGGGCGCAGGCGTCGGCGGCGCGTTCGGGTCTTTGCGCCCGAACAGCGCATCGTAAAGCGCGAGCGGCTGCGCGACAGGAAGCGTGCCCTGCGTCATGCGCGACTGGCGCATCCAGGTCGTGCCGTTCTCGCTTGCCGGCCGCGTCGGCTGTGGCTGGAGCACGCTCGCCGACGAAACCGGCCGCGCTCTGAACGACGCAAGCCCGGTCGGCTGCAATTGCGCTTCGTGTCCGCCGGACGTCGTCTCGGGCGAAGCGCCCGCATGACGCGCCAGCGCCCGCTGCACGGCGTGGAAAACGTACTGGTGAATCGAGCGCGAGTCGCGGAAACGCACTTCGATCTTCGACGGATGCACGTTCACGTCCACCGACTCCGGCGGCAGATCGAGGAACAGCACATACGCGGGATAGCGGTTGCCGTGCAGCACGTCTTCATAGGCGGCGCGCACGGCATGCGTGAGCAGCTTGTCGCGCACGAAGCGGCCATTGACGAAGAAATATTGCTGATCGGCGCGCCCGCGGCTGGCGGTCGGAAGTCCCGCGCATCCGTAGACGGCGAGCGGACCGGCGCGTTCGTCGAGCGGCAGGTGCGACGTCTCGAACACTTCGCCCAAAATCTTCGCGACGCGCGTTTGCGGATCGCTCGCATTCCAGTGCTCCACCGCCTTGCCGTTATGCATCACCGAAATGGCGACATCGGGCCGCGCAAGCGCCGTGCGGCGAATCACTTCGAGGCAATGGCCCAGCTCGGTCTGCTCGCTCTTCAGAAACTTGCGGCGCGCGGGCGTGCTGAAATACAGCTCGCGCACTTCCATCGTGGTGCCGACCGTGCCCGCGGCGGGAGAAATCGCGCCCGTTTGCGCGTCGATGCGCGTGGCGTGCGCGCATGCGTCCGTGCGGCTCGTGATGAACAGTTCCGCCACCGACGCGATCGACGCGATGGCCTCGCCGCGAAACCCCAGCGTGGCGACGGCTTCGAGATCGGCGAGCGAGCGGATCTTGCTCGTCGCATGGCGCATCAACGCGAGGGGAAGCTCGTTCGGGGGGATGCCGCAGCCGTCGTCGGTGATCACGATGCGCTTCACGCCGCCTTCGTCGAGTGTGATGCGCAGCGTCCGCGCGCCGGCATCGAGCGCATTCTCCAGCAGTTCCTTGACGACCGAAGCCGGCCGCTCGACCACTTCGCCCGCCGCGATCTGGCTGATGAGCTGATCCGGCAGCGGAGCGATGGCGCGCGAACGGGGCGCGCGATCGACGGTCAAAGCGGCTGCCGTAGCGCCGGCGGAGGGTTCGTTGAAGTCGGCCATGGCCGAATTATAACGATTCGCACCTGCCGTCCGCGCGCGCCGCTCCCCCGGACGCGCCGTGAGTTGGCGGCTGGATGCTCGCTTTTTAACGGACGCCGCCAGTCACTTCGGTATCATGGCGCGACCCCTTCGCTCGCTGCCGCCAGACGCCTTCGTCTGCCGGGAGCCCATTACATCGAGGAACGCTTTTGGACACGCTGCTGCATTTCCTGGGACTCATTCTTCACATCGACAAGTCGCTCGGCGACTTCATCAACGTCTACGGCGCGTGGGTTTATGCGGTGTTGTTCCTGATCGTCTTCTGCGAAACCGGATTGGTGGTATTCCCGTTTCTGCCGGGCGACTCGCTGCTTTTCATCGGCGGCGCGTTTGCAGCCACGCACGAGATGGATCTCGGCGCGCTGATCGTGCTGCTGCTCGTCGCGGCGATCGCGGGCAATACGGTGAATTACTGGATCGGGCGGGCCATCGGTCCGAAGGTGTTCGATACCAACATCCCGGTGCTCGAGCGCTTCCTGGATCGCGCCGCCTTGCAGAAGACCCATAACTTCTATGAGAGGCACGGCGGCAAGACGATCGTGATCGCGCGGTTCGTGCCGGTGGTGCGGACCTTCGCGCCGTTCGTCGCGGGTGCGTCGGCGATGAACGCGACGCGCTTTCAGCTCTTCAACGTGCTCGGCGCGGCAATCTGGGTGCTGTTGCTCGTGTTGCTCGGCTACTTCTTCGGCAACATTCCGTTCATCCGTCAATATCTGAACGTGATCGTGCTCGTGGGGATCGGTGCGGCAATCGTGCCGATCGCACTGGGCGCGTTGTGGAAAGTAAGCCGCCGCCGCTCGAAGGTGTGACAGCGCGGCTGGCGACGGGCCGGACCCTGTGAGCGGCCGGCCCGTCGATCTTCGATGCGGTACTACCCGCGCTTGAAGAGGCGGCTGACGAAGATCAGCACGACCGCGCCGATCACGGCCGTCAGCAGCGAACCGAGCAGGCCGCCGCCGAGCGAGATGCCGATCTTCGTGAACAGCCAATTGCCGACTACACCGCCGACGATGCCGACGAGGATGTCCATGAACACGCCGAAGCCGCTGCCGTTCATGATGAGCCCGGCCAGCCAGCCGGCTACGCCGCCGATGACGATGCCAAGCAAAATGCCGTGATGCATGAGTTCCATGCGCGAACACTCCAGAAAATGAGAGAAATTGCAGGACGGCAGGAAGGTCCTGCATCCGAGCGAGGCGAATTTAGCCGAAAGTGGAGCGCGAAAGTTTCGCAATGTGTCAAGGATTGTCGATGCGGCAGCGCTTTGGCCCATCGGCCTATGCCTGGCTTTCGCGAGGCTTTTTATCCGAGGAGGATGGAAGCGCGGTGCAGGTCACACTGTCGCAGGCGTCGCATCGCGGAATGAATCGTTAAAATATTTAGAATCCCGAACGACGGCGCGCGCTTTGCCCTAAAGTGTTCGGTTTTTGCCGACTTCGGCGAAGCAGGTTCGTAATGTTTTATGCTGCTGGGGGTTCGTTCGAGCGCGGGCGCGAATGGTTGAGGGCGCGCGGTCCGCGCGTCGCGCTGATGGCGATGTCGGCACTGGCGCTCGGCATGCTGATGTCGGGATGCGGCGTCGTCGGTTGCGTCGGCACGTCGGTGTACGGGATCGGCTTGACCGTGTGCTAGCCAGGCGGCGCACGCGGAAAAATTGAAGCGCTTGCAAGAGATCAGGTCAAAGCATGGAAAGGTTGGTGTCGATGCAAACAGGACTTTTTGGGCCGCATCATCGTGCGGTCGTAGCGGGTCTGGGGCTCGCGGCAGGCATGGCGGCGGTGGCAAGCCTGACAGGATGCACGACGACGCCGAGGTCGCCGGCGCCGATCGTCGAAAACACGACGCTGGGCGCGCCGCCCGTCGTCACGAGCGCGCCGAGCAGCGTTCCGGCGGCGGCATCGTCGGTGTCGTCGGCGCCCGTCGCGCCGGGGTTCTATCGCGTGAAGCCGGGCGATACGCTCTATGCCATCGGGCGGATTTTCAAGCAGAAGCCCGCAGACCTCGCCGCGTGGAATTCGCTGCCGGAAAGCAGGCAGGTCAACGTCGGGCAGGTTTTGCGCGTGACGCCGCCGGCAGCGTCCGCTTCGGCGTCGACATCGACAACGGCTTCCACGAGCGGGAAGGACTTGCCGCCGATTCTTCCGGCACCGGCGAAGCCGGCGGCGGAAGCGCCGGCAACGAAAAGCGACGAGGAGCATGCGTCCGCCGCGAAGGGTACGTTCGCATGGCCGGCCAAGGGCGAGATCGTGCGCAAGTTCGGCGCGAACGGCAGCAAGGGTATCGATATCGCCGGTAAGGTCGGTCAGCCGGTAAAGGCGGCGGCTCCCGGAAAGGTGGTCTATGCGGGCAGCGGCTTGCGTTCTTATGGGCGCATGATCATCGTCCGGCATAGCAATGATTATCTGACCGCATACGCGTACAACGAGAAGCTGCTGGTCCGTGAGGGCGACAGCGTCAAGCAGGGCGCGACGATTGCGGACATGGGCACGGGGCCGGGCGGGTCGCCGGTGCTGCATTTCGAAGTGAGAAAGGCGGGCGCCGCCGTCGATCCGGTACCGCTGCTCGGCGCGGGCGGTTGAGTTGCATTAAGGAAGTCAAATGAAGAAGTCCCTGTTCGCCGCGCTTGTCGCGCTCGGTACGTTGTCGCTGCTTGCCGGCTGCGACCAGCAACAAAGCGGAGAAGCAATGAACAAACTCGGTTCGTTCTTCAACTCGGTGAAGCCCGACACGCTGTTGCTGAAAGACCTGAAGCCGGGTATCACGACCGAGGCTCAGATTCGCAGCCAGATGGGCGAGCCCGAAAAGGAGCGCACTTTCACCGATGGCTCGAAGCGCCTCGAGTATCCGCGTGGCCCGGCGGGAACGAACACCTACATGGTGGATCTCGACCCGGACGGGCTGTTCGAATCGGTGACGCAGGTGCTGACGGCGGAAAACTTCGCCAAGATCAGGCCCGGCATGACCGAAGACGAAGTGCGCAGACTGCTCGGCAAGCCGACGACCGTCGCGGCGTACCGGCTGAAGCAGGAGCACGTGTGGAGCTGGCATTGGCTGGAAGACGGCGTCAATCGGGATGCAATGTTCAATGCGCACTTCGGGCCGGATGGCACCGTGGTGACGACGTCGCGATCGGAGGCGGAAGGCGGCGGGCGGCACTGAGCGTGGCGAGGTTTGATGCGTGGAGGCGCTGGGGCGTTGAGGGCAATGAGCGACAAACACGACGGCAAGAGACACCTCGCACTGATCGACGAGGCCTGGCGGTATCGCGAGGCGGCATCGCGGCAAGCGAACGATGAATCGACTTCGCGCTGGGAGTGCATGCGGGGCCATCGCTGGGACGAATCGCTGGATCATGCGCAGAACATTCGCTGCATGAGTTGCGCGGGGCATCGGCGGGAGAGCGAAACGAACCGGGCGCGCGCGCTGGCCGACGTGCGGGGCGGGAAATTGGTGTCGCCCTATGTGAACGCAATGACGCCGCTTACCTGGCAATGCGCGTACGGCCACGTCTGGGAAGCGCATGCCGACGTGGCGCAGCGTCGATGGTGCGGCGAGTGTGCCCGGACGGTGTTCGCGCGCTATCGCTGATCGCGTCTCGAGAAAAGAAAAGCCGGCCATTGGCCGGCTTTGAGCTTCGTTGTCGGGGCGATGACTTGTTTCGCCTGCTACCCGTCGGGACGTTGGCAAAGACCTGCGCTGCAATGCGCCCATCCTTTACCCACGGCTCGATCGAGCGCCGCCCTTCCTGTTGTGGTCTCTCGTTTCGCGCGTGCTGCTTGTTCCCCGGTGCGCAGATGAAGTATCCGCCCGGCGGATTCGTATGAATGTACGGTGACGAACGTTGAATGGCGAAGTCCGGTTCCGGTTCCGGTTCCGGTTCCGGTTCCGGTTCCGGTTCCGTTTCCGGGCTTCCAGACGAAGCGCGTCCACCGCGTTCGCTGCCCGCGCCGCAGACGACAAAAAAGCCGCTGTCCTTGTGGGAACAGCGGCTTTTTCTTGAAGCTGGTGGCGAATCAGGGACTCGATTGACTCGACACCAGAAATCAGCGCAACCCTATGATCCGCAAAGGTTTCTCTTGTTTTTCAGTTGCCCGTGGTGGCGAATGTGCTGCACCTCTGAGTTGGACATGACGCAATCATAGCTCGACTAAGGGCGTCGGCATCTTGCGCAAACGTCGCGCATTGGCCCAAGCTTTTATCTGACGTAACATTGGGGGCCCGGTGTGTGACCGTCCGGCACGCAACGAGCGGTGCGCACTGTCAAGAAAAGCAGGTAACAACGAACATGAGGATTAGATGGATTTAACGGAGAGCCTTCTAAATCATTTTAAGTCTTTCTCTTCGCCACCTTATATCTTCATCGGATCAGGCGTCGCTAGACGATACCTTGGTCTTGAGGGCTGGGAGGGGCTTTTGCGTTCGCAATGCCAAGCGCACGGACTCGATTACGAATTCCTCAATTCGACGGCGGGCGGAGACCTTCCGGAATTGGCATCGGCTATGGCGCGAGAGCTGCATGAGAGATGGTGGAAAGACGAAAAATACAAGGAATCGCGCGAACAATACAGGAAGATCGCGACCAACAAAGAATCAGCCCTTAAGATCGAGATTGCTAGACACATCGGCGAATCGGGGGTTATTACTAATGATCCTCAGCTGGTCGGGGAACTGGAGCTTTTAAGAAAAATCGTCGTCGATGGAATCGTGACCACGAACTGGGATGGTCTGCTAGAGTATCTGTTTCCGGATTACACAGTATATGTAGGTCAGGAAGCACTCCTGTTCTCGCAGATCCAGGGGATCGGGGAAATCTACAAGATTCACGGTTCACACACCGATCCTTCGTCCCTCGTGCTCACCAAATCCGACTATGACGAATTTCATCGTCGGAATCCGTATTTAGCGTCGAAGCTGCTAACTTTCTTTGTGGAGAATCCGATAGTATTCCTCGGCTACTCTCTTACCGATGAGAATATCTTAGATATCATCCATTCGATAATATCGTGCCTATCGCCAGCTAACGTTGCAAAGCTCGCAGATAGGCTAGTCTTCGTGCAGTGGGACCCCAACGTTGCGACGGATAGGTTTGAGCGCAATATTCTTAGTAACGACGGCAGAAGCTTGCCGGTATACCAAGTCACCACTGGTTCGTTTGCGAGTGTTCTTGAGGCACTGACAAAAATAGAGCGAAAAATACCGGCCCGGATACTAAGAATGCTCAAGCAGCAGGTGTTTGAGCTCGTTCATACCACAGTGCCGAGTGAGCGTTTGTATGTGCAGGACATCAACGACCAGATGGACTTTACAAAGTTGGAGTTTGCGGTAGGCGTAGGCATAAGAGAGCGCCTAATGGATAAAGGTTACACAGCCATAAGTCGTATGGATCTTATAAAAGATGTTCTGCTGAATGATGGCGGATATAAGGCGGATCTTATTCTTAGAGACACGTTACCAGAAATACTGAAGCGTTCAAAAAATGTCCCGGTGTTCAAATACTTGAAAACGGCTCAAG
Source organism: Caballeronia sp. LZ016 (assembly GCF_031450805.1). Lineage (NCBI taxonomy): Bacteria > Pseudomonadati > Pseudomonadota > Betaproteobacteria > Burkholderiales > Burkholderiaceae > Caballeronia > Caballeronia sp. LZ016. Next base: position 338,841 of record NZ_JARTVY010000001.1, on the reverse strand, counting down.
GAAGCCCGGGATTTAACGTAAAGAACTTTGATTCCAGGGTTGTTGCCGCTGCTAAGGCATCGCTCGTTAATTTTATTCCCACGAATGTTTCGAGGGTTACGGCAGAAGCAACGAAGGAATTTGCGAAAGATTTCAAGGCTTATGCCGCCCTGTATGACGCGGAGACAGTCGTCAACCACGCGGCTTTGCTTCCCGAGAAGTCTTTGAAGGTGACGCAGCTTCAAAAGTTTCTTGTTGATAATCTTGCGCTCGCTTCAAGTAAGAAAGCGAACGTCGTTACTAATTTCTTCAAGCTCGTTTGCGTCTTCGATTGCCTCAAATATAGATAGTCGATCGGCTCGCGGCAAGACGTGCCGCGTTGCCGTCTTCGGGCGGGCTAGCGCGAGCCGCCTGCTGATCTATAAGGTTCCACCAAATCGATCGCCAGTCGATGAATGGACCGCCATGCGACATGCTTGCGTTTTCTAAGATATCGTGATTTTTCCCGCCGCACGCCTGATCGGTTGCACATGTTCGAGGATCGCATGCGTCTATCTACGCATGCGTTGTGTCTAAAGCTCGGACAGCGTCTTTGCAATCATTGGGCGGCCCTCGCGCCGCTAAGAGTCATCAGGTCGTCCTCGTAGAGAGACTATTGGAAAGCGTATACATACAGTTATTAGGATCATCGGGGCAGGATTCAGGCGCAGCAAGCGTTTAAAGCGCGCCAATAGGTCGATTTGCGCTCCTTTTTTTGCGCAAGCCACCTACAGCTTTAGATGGCGTAGCGCGTTCTTTACCGCACGCTGAAGCTCGTCGTCGGCTTGTAGATGACTACTCTCGCTGCGCAGCTTCCGCCACCTATCGCGCCGCCCTAAGGGCTCGAAGCTGTGCAATCCGCGCTCCGGCGTGGCGTCGTTCAAGCGCCTGTTCATTTCGATTGCCTTTAGCTTGTAGCGGTTCCCGCGCGCTTGCTTGTCCGGGGCGATGGGCGTCCGGAATCGGAAAAACGGCGCAAGACTCCCGAATCCGTATCCGTCGAGGTCCGAAAGCATTGCCAGCCCGACAGACCTCAGCACATCTCGTTGAAGCGTGACTTCCACCCGCGCTCGCCGCTCTGACGACGGCACCGGAAGGTCTTTATCCGTAATTTTCCAGTAGACGTGCCATGCCAGATCATCGTCCCTGTTTCCAACGCGGAAATTAAGCTTGGGATTGAGGCGGCGACCGGGCTTATCCATGAAGCGATTCTTGCGGGTCAAAGGATCGTATTGGCGGGGCTTCGTGCCGTTTGCAAACAAGCTTTTCTGGAGGCGATGCGTCATGGAGATTGTTGCCGAATCACGCAGTGCTAGCTCACTTTTATGCATGAAGTCGCATGCGACCTCTATTGCGGTAATGCTCGGCTCACTCGCAAGAGGGAAGACACGCGAAACTTCTGCAATCGCCTCCCGCAGTGCGGCATAGTTGTTCGCCAGACGGTCGGTGAAGCGCACTCGGAAGGTGTTTGTCACTCCGCCGGGGCTTGGGTCGACAGGTTCCAACCATCGCTTATCGGCACCGGCTGCGATCAGAGCTGCTTGTAGATATCGAAACTGGGTCCGGCCGCACGTGGTAAGCGTGAGATCCAGCCAGTCCACGCACGCCGTGCGCCGAAAATCGGATAACTTCGTCACAACGAGGACACGCGCGCCATTGAAAAAAATGGCTCGGCACGCCCTGTTGCGCTTAGTCTCGCCATTGGACTGCCGTCTCGATCAAACCTATTGACGCGCCAATGTTTGGTGGGGTCAATGGTAAGAGGCGTCGTTCTGATGGTTTTCTTGCCGGCGCTTGGTATCGCCCTTCGCACATTTTCGATGAACGCTCTGACGTCCGAGACTGCGTAGATAGGACGGAAGGACCTTCCGTCATGGCGTTCTGCGCACGGCATCAGCATGTAACCGGCGACGCATTGTTCTCCGCGAATGTTGTCGCCGAGAAAGTTCGTCCAGTTACGAAGCGTGCCGAGATAGCGATAGAGCGTAAGCGCCGTTTCCGCTGCAGTGATTGTGTGAACTGTAGTCATCGTGCGCCTCGCTCGCCTGCTTGGGCTGTGTCTGCCAGTTCCTGCGCCAGCGCCTTGGCTTCACTAAGTTCAAGCCGATACACCATAAGCGGGTCGTTCGTGACGAGCTGCACGAAGTGCGCGCCAGTTGCTTCGTCTATCTGGAGCGTAACGGCAGAAACGTTGAGCTTGCGACCGGTCGAGCTGCCGCCTTTCTCGCCAATGCCGAACGCGCGGATTGCCTCCGCTGCCCGCCCAGATAGCTTGACAACGCCGAGACGGCGCGACCTCTCAAACTCGATAAATGCTTCTACGTCCTCCGGCCGATAGAAAGCACCGCCACCTAGTCGTTGGAAGGGGACCCGGTGCGGTGGGTTGCGGTCTTCCCGGCGGTTGTTGGTCAGAACGCGAGACCAGTAGGTTGCTCCTCCTGATTCGTGAACGGCGCTTTCAATCAGCTCCGCAGCGGCCTGCGTGCTCAACAGTTCTTCCTGCATGAATGTTTCCAAGAGTGGCAGTAGAACCATGATACAGACTAGTCACTGGTTAGTCAACTACGACTTATCATTGACTTGCTTGGCATCCAGTGGGATACTGGTCTCACATTAAACGGTCGTCTCGTCGCGAGGCCGGCACTCGGAGGAAAATCATGGCGCAGAGTCAGTTCGTTGCTTACTACCGTGTCAGCACGGCGCGTCAAGGTCAGTCGGGGCTCGGCCTCGAAGCACAGCGCGAAGCAGTCGAGCGTTACCTGAACGGCGGCGCGTGGGAGCTGGTCGGCGAGTTCACGGAGACTGAAACCGGCAAGGGTGCCAATGCGCTCGAAAGGCGTCCACAGCTCCGCGCCGCCCTTGAGCTGTGCAAGCGTCGCGGTGCGACGCTCATCATTGCGAAGCTCGACCGTCTCGCCCGTAACGTGCATTTCGTGTCTGGCCTGCTGGAGACCGGCTGCGACTTCGTAGCCGCTGATATGCCGCAAGCTAACAAGGTCATGATTCAGATGCATGCGGTCATGGCCGAATGGGAGCGCGATCAGATAAGCAAGCGGACGCGAGATGCTTTAACGGCAGCAAAGGCGCGCGGCGTGAAATTGGGCGCGGCCGGACCTGCGAACCTCAGGCCGAACATTGCACACCGCCAGAAGGCCGCTGACGCCTTCGCACACAAGCTGGCGGGGGTGATTGAAGGCTTCCGCGCGCGAAGCCTGTCACAGCGCGATATGGTGGCGGAGCTCAACTCGCTTGGCATCAAGACGCCAAATGGCGGCGTGTGGCATCGGGGGCAGTTGTGTCGCGTGCTGGCGCGTATCGAGTCTACGCCGAGGTGATGCAGGCACACGAAGCGACATGCAGTAGATTGCTTGGTGCAAATCAATCGCCGCGCAAGGCCGGAGTCGGGCGTAGCAGCATCTCTAGGTGTCCGGTCGCCCCCTGTTCCACGTCTGCATAATTGGATACCATGTTTCGCGCACGCTAATGTGCGCCGGGGCTGTGGAGATCTATAGCGCCAAACTAAATTTAATTATTTGTCGCACACCGATTTTAAACCAAATGATAAAGAAAAACATGACTGCATGGTGTTCAGACTTAACGGGCCCTACATCGCGCGCTTTCTCACTGCAGTCAACTTGCAACCCCATTAAATCGACGGTGTAGAAATGCGCTACTGGTGGGTAAACCAAAATCAAACATACAAGGCCGAAGTAACAGGCGGATTTCTCTGGTCGCCCAAGAAAAGAGCAGATGGCGGCAGGAATCAATTCTACGAAAATATGCGGGAGATTGTAGTTGGCGATGTGATCTTCTCGTTCTGCGACACACGCATCAAGGCCATTGGAATTGCAATTGCCGAGGCCGAATCGTCTCCCAAACCGGACTTTGGCACTGCCGGGGCCGCCTGGTCACGCGAAGGTTGGCTTGTTCCCGTCGAGTTCCGCGAACTGCATGCACAAATCCGCCCGAAAGATAGTATTGCTCTGCTTCTTCCACATCTTCCCTCAAAATATTCGCCTTTGCGGGAAACTGGTGATGGACTGCAGTCAGTCTATCTAGCGGAAGTCCCTGGGTCGATGGCCGGGGTTTTGATTGAGTTGATTGGGCCCGAATATTGGGCGGCGTTAAAAGAACTGAAAGGTGAAGTTGAAGAGGCGGACACTGTCGGAGAAAATCACGAGGCCGCAATCAAGGGAAGAACCGACATCGGCGCTACAACAAAGGAGCAGTTGGTTAAGTCCCGTCGTGGCCAAGGTATTTTCAAAGCCAATGTTAGGCTAAACGAAAAGGCGTGCCGCGTCACTGGCGTTACAGATCCACGGCATCTCCGGGCGAGTCATATTAAGCCGTGGAAGGACAGCACCGATGAGGAAAAGTTGAATGGTTGCAATGGCCTTTTGCTTGCGCCTCACGTCGATCATCTACTAGACAAGGGGCTCATTTCTTTCTCCAACGCTGGCGATCTTCTTGTGTCCCCCGCGCTCGATCCTAATGTTTTAACGCGATGGAAAATCCCTGACGTGTTGAACGTCGGAGCCTTCAACGTCGAGCAATGCCATTTTCTTGAGTATCATCGAAGCGCTGTCTTCAAAAATTCGTAGCTGTGGATTGGCCGCGTCAAAGCAGCAGCTCAGCATAACAGCCGAGGGCGGTCTCAATGGTCTCCGACAGGGCATTGTGGTTCTGTCGGAGCTTTGCATAGGTCTGCGCGTTCATGCCGCCGAACGCCTGGCCCTGTATGGCGGCTCTGTATTCTTCCGTTACTTTCGCGGCCGCAAGCGTATCGGCGAAGGTGTGACGCATACTATGGAAGTAGGTTAGGGCGGTGCCCGCCGGCAGCGAACCAGCCTCCACTAGCTCCGCCAGCGTGTCGCCGCCCCATTTGGTTATCTTGTGGCTCCACTTGATCAGGCCGCTATTCGGCTGCCCGTTGGCGGCCGGCTTGCCGATATGCGGCTTCCACGCCGACTCGAACGGGCGCAACTGTCTGCCTTCTAGCTGTGCCTTTAGGTAGTCGATGAAGCCATGACGGACAAGGGCACTATGGATTGGTGCGTGCCGCCAGCTGGTCAAGCGTTTGAGCGATTTGCGAAGAACGCCGTCAGCGTCCGGTGTTTCGGCGAAATCGAAATACCAAACGTTGGTTTGCACATCGTGCTTGAGGTCGGTTCCAATGTTGACTTGTGCCAGCTCTTCGATTCGGCAACCCAGAAATGCGGTTGCCACCGTTGCCCAATACTTGTGCGGTTCCGACAAGCGGCGAGTGGCCGCGTGCTGAAAGATCATGCGCAACTGGTCAAGCGTGAAAGCGTCGCGATCGAGAGCGGATGGGGCAGTGCGCTTGGGCTTTAACGTTGCGGCGGTAAGTAGCGACAGGCCGTTGCGGAGCCGATGCCAGTTCAGGAACCCGCCAATCATCGTGATGTAGACGCTTTTGGTCTTGTCCGACCAGGCGCCGTTATCTAGGATCACTTCTGCCAGCTTAACGAAGCGCAACTGGTCAATGTCAAGAAGTGAAGTCTCGCCGCCCGCTTGCTCCACCAGATAGGCGAGCTTCGTTGCGTAGCTGGCGAGGGTCGTCGGCTTGAGATCTTTCCTCCGCATGAATTCCCCGACACCCTTAGACAGGGTAACAGCCGCCCTTGCGGGCGCTGCCGATGTAGCGGGGAGGGTGGTGGGATGCTTCAGCGCCGCCAAGCCCGCCACAGCGGTCTCAAGGGCTCTCTGCGCCGCTTCGTGCTCGCCCGGCTCAGCATCTATTCTCACGGCTTGCGGGAGGCCGCTTTGGTCGAAGAGAAGTTCGAGGGTGTAGTCAAGGCGGAAGGGAGTGGTCTTCGGCATGGCGCGAAGTGAGGCGAAAAGTCGATCGGTCTTCGTCGCAAGGACGCGAGCGCGGATTATGGCCTCTCGCCGGACGCACGTCTCTAGCGACTTGTATATCTGTCGCCTGCCGATGACACCGAAGAGGTCGGCAGGCACGCGCCGCCGAAAGTAGAACACGGAATCGTGCCGCGATCTTTGCAGAAAGTTTGCTGCCATGTTGGGCCTGTGCTGCACGTTTGTGCTGCACCTGCCTCCGGGAGGCACCAAAACAAAAGCCCTTGACCGTTAGATCAAGGGCTTTTGTGCAACTGGTGGCGAATCAGGGACTCGAACCCCGGACCTGCGGATTATGATTCCGTCGCTCTAACCGACTGAGCTAATTCGCCGAAAGAAGACGAGATTATGGTGGTGCACGAAACGTCTGTCAACCCCTTCTCACGTAATTTCTTAACGCGCACGCGCAAGGGGCGGCAACAGGCATCAATCCTCGTGATAGACGTTCGACTTGCGCGTGTCCTTCACGAACAGCATGCCGATCACGAAGGTCGCGAGCGCGATCACGATCGGATACCACAGCCCCGAATAGATATCGCCCCTGGCTGCCACGATGGCGAACGCAGTGGCCGGCAGGAAGCCGCCGAACCAGCCATTGCCGATGTGATACGGCAGCGACATCGACGTGTAGCGAATTCGCGCCGGGAACATTTCCACCAGCATCGCGGCGATCGGGCCGTAGACCATCGTCACGAAGATCACGAGGATCGTCAGGATGACAATCGCCATCGGCCAGTTGATGAGCGCCGGATCGGCCTTCGCCGGATAGCCCGCGCTCTTCAGGGTGCCCGCGAGCGTCTTGTCGAACGCAGCGCCTTGCGCCTTGGCGTCGGCGGCCTTGCCGTCATAGGTGTTCACGACCGTCTCGCCAACCTTGATCTGCGCGAGCGTCCCCGCCGGAGCGGCCACGTTCTGGTAGTTGAGACCGGCCTTGGAGAGCGCGCCCTTCGCGATATCGCACGAGCTCGTGAACTTCGAGGTGCCTACCGGATTGAACTGGAACGAGCACTCGTCCGGATTCGCGATGACGACGATCGGCGACTTCTGCGTCGCGGTTTCGAGCGTCGGATTCGTATAGTGGGCGAGCGCCTTGAAGAGCGGGAAGAAGGACAGCGCGGCGATGAGGCAGCCCGCCATGATGATCGGCTTGCGCCCGATGCGATCCGACAGCGACCCGAAGAACACGAAGAACGGCGTGCCGATCAGAAGCGCCACGGCCACCATGATGTTCGCGCTGGTGCCGTCGACCTTCAGCGTCTGCGTGAGGAAGAACAGCGAATAGAACTGCCCCGTGTACCACACGACCGCCTGACCCGCCGTCAGTCCGAAAAGCGCGAGCAGCACGATCTTCAGGTTCTTCCACTCGCCGAACGCTTCCTTGAGCGGCGCCTTCGACGTCTTGCCTTCCGCCTTGATGCGCTCGAAGACCGGCGATTCGTGCAGCTTCATGCGAATCCACACGGACACGGCGAGCAGCAGGATCGACACGAGGAACGGAATGCGCCACGCCCATGCGCTGAACTGCTCTTCGCCGGTGATCGTGCGCACCGCCAGAATGACGACGAGCGAGATGAAGAGGCCGAGCGTCGCCGTCGTCTGAATCCACGCCGTCCACGCGCCGCGCTTGTTCGACGGCGCATGCTCCGCGACATACGTGGCCGCGCCGCCGTACTCACCGCCGAGCGCGAGGCCCTGCAGCAGTCGCATTGCGATGAAGATGACCGGAGCGGCGATGCCTATCGTCGCGTAACCGGGCAGGAAGCCGATCAGAAACGTCGACAGACCCATGATGACGATCGTCACGAGGAACGTGTACTTGCGGCCCACCATGTCGCCGAGCCGCCCGAACACGATCGCGCCGAACGGGCGCACCGCAAAGCCCGCCGCGAAGCCGAGCAACGTGAAGATGAAACCGGCCGTCGGATTGACGCCCGAGAAGAACGTCTTGCTGATGTAGATCGCCAGCGACCCGGCGAGATAGAAGTCGTACCACTCGAACACCGTGCCGAGCGACGAAGCGAAGATGACTTTCTTCTCCTCCGCCGTCATCGGTGCGTGCGAAACACGCCCTTCGATCGTAGCCATGAATCGTCTCCTGTTGTTTGCGTGTGTATCCGATCCCTTCCGAAGCCCACGGGGCAGCGCCGGTGCAAAGATTATTGGAACGAAAACTTACGGCGTTCTGACGCCGTCGTGCGGCATGGAGAATACCTATGGAAACGTCAAGTCGCGCGAAGTCGCGCTCATCGGGCCGCGATCTATCGCGAAGCGGAGCGCTTCATGCATGAAACCGGATATCGCACGACCGTTGCGCTCAGGGTTTGTCCCTGGCAGGAAAAACCCGCTGTAGGCTGACACGGACGAGCGTCCCGGCCAGTCGCGGCGTTTCCTGATACACGTGATCCTCGATGGCGAGCGTGCCGCCGTGCATCGCCGCGATCTCCTTGACGATCGCAAGACCGAGCCCGCTGCCGTCGCCCTCGCGCCCGAGAATGCGATAGAAGCGCTCGAACACGCGCTCGCGTTCGGCAGGCGGAATGCCGAGTCCGGTGTCTTCCACTTCGAGATGCACGAAGTCGAGATCGTGGTCGTCGGTCCGCACGCGCACGGTGATGCGCCCGCCCGGCGGCGTGTAGCGGATCGCGTTGTCGATGAGGTTCGACAGCATCTCCCGCAGCATCACGACGTTACCTTGCACGTCGACCGGAAAAGGCGGCTCCTCGTACCCGATGTCCATGCGTTTCGCCAGCGCCGCCTGCACCCAGTCACGCACGGCGGCGCGGGCGAGCGCCGTCAGTTCGACGCGCGAAAAAATTTGCCCCGTCGCGCGATTCTCCGCGCGTGCGAGCGCGAGCAACTGCGTGACGAGCCGCGCCGCGTGCTCCGAACTGGTCGCGATCTGTTCGAGCGAACGCTGCACTTCCGTCGATACGTCCTGCCGCAGCGCGAATTCCGCCTGCATGCGCAGCCCGGCGAGCGGCGTCTTCATCTGATGCGCGGCATCGGCGATAAAGCGCTTCTGGAACTCCATGTTCTGTTCGAGCCGCGTAAGCAGATCGTTGAACGACGCGACGAGCGGCGCGATTTCCGGCGGCGCGCGGCCCGCTTCGAGCGGCGAGAGATCGTCCGGGCGGCGCGTGCGCATGTTCGACTGCAGCGCGTGCAGCGGCGCGAGCCCGCGCGACAGACCGAACCACACCAGCACGATCGCCAGCGGCAGGATCACGAACTGCGGGAGGATCACGCCCTTGATGATGTCGTTGGCGAGCTGGCTGCGCTTGTCGAGCGTCTCGGCGACCTGCACGAGCACGGGCTGGCGGCTTTCGGCATCGCGTCCGGACGCGAGTTCGGGCAGATCGACGGTCGTGTACGCGACGCGAATGTCGTTGCCGCGCAGCACGTCGTCCCTAAACTCGACGATGCCCGGCTGCGGCCGGTCGTCCTCGTGCGGCAAAGGCATGTCGCGGTCGCCGCCGACGAGTTCGCCGCGCGTCCCGAGCACCTGGAAGAACACGCTGTCGACATTGTCGGCGCGCAAGAAATCGCGCGTGGCGTCCGGCAGCCGCAATTCGGCCACGCCGTTGACCGGCTGGATCTGGCGGGCGAGCACGTAGGCGTCGGCTTCGAGCGCGCGGTCGAACGGACCGTTGGCGATCGACTTCGCGACGAGATACGTCACCGCGATGCTCATCGGCCAGAGCAGCAGCAGCGGCGCGAGCATCCAGTCGAGAATCTCGCCAAAAAGCGAGCGCGGGTGCGCCTCGCTGCCGGGTTCCAGCTCGTCGGGCGGGGCGAACGGATTGGCGTAGCGGGCATCGCGCAGGGCGTCGGAATCGGCGGCATCCAGGATGGCCGCTGACGGCTCGCGCGGCGCTTCGGCTGCGCGCTCGGTGGAGGCGGGCGACGCCATGCGCGGCTTACTTATAGTGCTGGCCGGCGGCAGCGGGATCGGCCGTCGACTTGGCTTCCGGCGTGCTGGCCGCCTTTTCGAGCGTGTACCCGAGGCCGCGCACCGTGATGATCCGCGCGCCGCTCGGCTCGATCTTCTTGCGCAGCCGGTGCACGTAGACCTCGATGGCGTTGTTGCTGACTTCTTCGCCCCACTCGCAAAGATGGTTGACAAGCTGCTCCTTCGACACGAGCCGCCCGATCCGCTGCAGCAGCACTTCGAGCACGCCGAGTTCGCGCGCCGACAAATCGATGACCTGATCCGCGATATGCGCGATGCGTCCCACCTGATCGAACGACAGCGATCCGTGCCTGACGACCGTCGGTCCGCCGCCCGCGCCGCGCCGCGTCAACGCCCGCACGCGCGCTTCGAGTTCGTTGAGCGCGAAGGGCTTTGCCATATAGTCGTCCGCGCCGAGATCGAGACCTTTCACGCGCTCGTCGACGCTGTCGGCGGCGGTCAGGATCAGAACGGGCATCTGCGAGTTGCGCGCGCGCAGGCGACGCAGCACTTCGAGGCCGGGCATGAGCGGCAGGCCGAGATCGAGGATGAGCAGGTCGAAGGATTGCAGGGAAAGGGCGGTATCCGCCTCGACGCCATGCTTCACATGGTCAACGGCGTATCCCGATTGGCGGAGTGATCGGACGAGGCCGTCCGCGAGTATGCTGTCGTCTTCGGCAATGAGGATTCGCATCGTCGTGTGCCTGATGCGCGGGGCGCATCGCATTGCCGGCACCGCATTTCGCCCGGCGCGGCGGTCTCCAGGGTGTCATGCGGTTTTTGCACGGTTCGCTCGATGTGGAAAAACACCACGCCGCAACGATCGGGCTTGCAAAAACTACTGTTTTTTTATACAGTGTCTGCGTTAGTGCAAAAGCGGGGCGAAGTGCCGGTGCTACCGCTACAAAGCCGGCTACAAGCCTGCGCGCACGCGTCTCAGACGCCGTTCATCATAGCAAAGGACGATTCATGGAAGAAAGCAAGAAAGGCCCGGCTGGAATGACTGCGGAAAAGAGCAAGGCGCTGGCCGCCGCGCTGTCGCAGATCGAAAAGCAATTCGGCAAAGGGTCGATCATGCGGCTCGGCGCAGGTGAGGCGGTCGAAGACATTCAGGTGGTCTCCACAGGCTCGCTCGGACTTGACATCGCGCTCGGCGTCGGCGGCTTGCCGCGCGGCCGCGTCGTGGAAATCTACGGTCCGGAATCGTCGGGCAAGACCACGCTCACGCTGCAGGTGATCGCCGAGATGCAGAAGATCGGCGGCACGGCTGCGTTCATCGACGCCGAACACGCGCTCGACGTGCAATACGCTCAAAAGCTCGGCGTGAACATTCCGGAACTGCTGATTTCGCAGCCGGACACGGGCGAGCAGGCGCTGGAAATCGCGGATGCGCTCGTGCGCTCGGGCTCCATCGACATGATCGTCATCGACTCGGTCGCGGCGCTCGTGCCGAAGGCGGAAATCGAAGGCGAAATGGGCGACTCGCTGCCCGGCCTGCAAGCGCGTCTGATGTCGCAGGCGTTGCGCAAGCTCACCGGCACCATCAAGCGCACGAACTGCCTCGTGATCTTCATCAACCAGATCCGCATGAAGATCGGCGTGATGTTCGGCAACCCCGAAACGACCACGGGCGGTAACGCGCTGAAGTTCTATTCCTCGGTGCGCCTGGATATTCGCCGCATCGGTTCCATCAAGAAGAACGACGAAGTCATCGGTAATGAAACGCGCGTAAAGGTCGTAAAGAACAAGGTGTCGCCGCCGTTCCGCGAAGCCATCTTCGACATCTTGTACGGCGAAGGCATTTCGCGTCAGGGTGAAATCATCGACTTGGGCGTGCAGGCCAAGCTGGTCGACAAGGCGGGCGCCTGGTACAGCTACAAGGGCGATCGCATCGGTCAGGGCAAGGACAATGCGCGCGAATTCCTGCGCGAGAATCCTGACATTGCGCGCGAGATCGAAAACAGGATCCGCGAATCGCTCGGCGTGGCTGCGTTGGCTGATGCCGTCGCCACGGGCGCACCCGTGTCGGACGACGAATAATCGTCCGACCTGCCGCCGATGCTCAAGCGCCGGTTCGGATCGAAGGCGGACAACGCTGAAGCCGGGCGGAGTCGCGCGGGACGTTCGAATCGCTCTCGCGAGAACGATGAAGCGAGCGGTGATCTGAAGAGCGGTCGCTCTCCTTACGCCGCGCCCGGTGTCGATCAGCCGGAGGACAGCGCCGATGCCGCCGATCGCTATGAACGAAGCAGCGAGCGGGGTGCATCGTCGAGAGGCGGCGGTTTCGCCTCAGGCAGGAAAGCACGCGCCGGCGCGAAGTCATTCACGCCGGCGCGTCGCGTTTTTGAAGCGGCGGACAAGGGCGTGGCGGTTTCACGCGCTGGCGTGACTGAGCGTGACGACCGTCGCGGGCTGAACGCGCCATCGGCGTCCGGCGATCAAGAAGAATGCGCTGCGGCACCGTCCCTCCAGCTCGATCGTGCGGCGCGGCTCGAGCAAGCCCGCTTGCTGTTGCAACAAGCCACTGCACAGGCAGTCAGCGCAGCGCCCCCCATACAGCCGGCAACCGTAAGCACCGCTCACTTCGACGACCCCTTCGAAGACGCCGACCCCTTGGAGCCGTTCGAGCAATGCGCGCCGTCGAGCGCGCCCGAAGCCGACCGTCCAATGCGCCGTCGAACCAGGCGGAGCGGCGCTCGCAATCCACGGCAACAGCCGCGCTCCGCGAGCGACGGCGCGTTTGAAGATGCTGAGGCTTTCGAACAATGCGTACCGGAGCTGCAGGCCGACACCGTCTACAGCCGGTCGAGCGAACGCCAGCGCAAAGTGCCTGCAGCGAACAATCCGCGACAGCCTCAGCGCTCCCTGAAAGGCCGCGCGCTGGGCTACCTCTCGCGTCGCGAGTACAGCCGCGCGGAACTATCGCGCAAGCTGCAGCCGTATGTCGAAGAAGCCGATTCGCTCGAAACGCTGCTCGACAGCCTCGAACGCGACGGCTGGCTCTCCAACGAGCGCTTCGTCGAAAGCGTGGTGCATCGGCGGGCGGCGCGCATGGGCGGCAGCCGCATTCTCAATGAACTGAAGCGGCATGCGGTCGGGGATGCGCTCATCGGCGAAACAGCGGGAAAGCTCGCGCTGACCGAAACCGCGCGCGCTCAGGCCGTGTGGGAGAAGAAGTACGGCGGCTTGCCGGAAACGCCCGCCGAGCGTGCGAAGCAGGCGCGGTTTCTCGCGGCGCGCGGCTTTTCGGGCAGCACCATCGGCAAAATCCTGAAAGGCGGCGACGAAGACTGTGCCGACGAATTCATCGACGACTGACAGGGCGACGGCGTGCGCGGAAGGCCGCAAAACGGCCCGCAGCGATTCGTCAGTCCATCCACGGACGGAAATACTCGCTATGCTAAAATTCAACGGTTTTCCCGTTCCGGCTTCTGCCCCATGCCTCTTTCTCCGCCCGTTTCCCGACAGTTGCGCCATCGTCGCGCGATTCGGCTGGAAGCGTTCGAGCGGGAAGACGGCCTCTGGGATATCGAAGCCTGCCTAACCGATGAGAAGCCCCGCGACTTTCTGCTCGCGGCGGGCGTCCGGCCGAAAGGCCTGCCGATCCATGAACTCTGGCTGCGCATCACCATCGACCGCAAGCTCACTATCGTCGACGCCGAAGCGTCGTCCGACTGGGCGCCGTATGCCCTTCTCTGTGCCGAATCCAATTCTGCCTATCGCTCGCTCATCGGGCTCAATCTGCTGCGCAACTTCCGTCGCGACGTCCGCGCCCGCTTGCGCGGCGCGGCCGGCTGCACGCATCTCACCGAGTTGTGCGCCGTCTTGCCGACCGCGGCCATGCAGGCGTTCTTCGGCGATGTCTGGTCCGACGACATGTCCGACCCCTTGGCCCCGGAAGGTGCCGCCGGCGCGCTTCCCGATCGGCCGCCGTTCGAACTCGGCGGCTGCCACGCGCTGCGCTTCGACGGCGCGGCCGTGCGCGAATACTATCCGCAGTGGTTCGGCTACGAGCCGTCGCGCCGCGACAAGACAACCGTCGCGGAACAGGAAAATCCGAAGACGTAGCGCGCTCGTCATCCCCAAGTAGAGCGGCCGGTAATCAAACAAGAAAGCCAAGCAATTGCGATTCAGGCAATTCGAAATCGAAGTTCACTCCAACTCTCAGACTGAAGGAATCACGCATGAAGATTCACGAGTACCAGGGTAAGGAAATCCTGCGGAAGTTCGGCGTCGCGGTCCCGCGCGGCACACCCGTGTTCTCGGTGGACGATGCGGTCAAGGCCGCGGAAGAGCTGGGCGGCCCGGTCTGGGTCGTCAAGGCGCAGATCCATGCCGGCGGCCGTGGTAAGGGCGGCGGCGTGAAGGTCGCGAAGTCGATCGAGCAGGTCCGCGAGTACGCGAACCAGATCCTCGGCATGCAGCTCGTCACGCACCAGACCGGCCCCGAAGGCCAGAAGGTGAACCGCCTGCTGATCGAAGAAGGCGCGGACATCAAGAAGGAACTGTACGTCGGCCTCGTGCTGGATCGCGTTTCGCAGAAGATCGTCGTGATGGCGTCGAGCGAAGGCGGCATGGACATTGAAGAAGTCGCGGAAAAGACGCCGGAACTGCTGCACAAGTTCGCCGTCGAGCCGTCGACGGGCCTGCAGGATGCAGACGCCGATGACCTCGCACGCAAGATCGGCATTCCCGACGCATCGATCCCGCAAGCGCGCGCGATCCTGCAGGGTCTCTACAAGGCGTTCTTCGAAACCGACGCATCGCTCGCGGAAATCAACCCGCTGATCGTGACGGGCGACGGCAAGGTCATCGCGCTCGACGCCAAGTTCAACTTCGATTCGAACGCGCTGTTCCGTCATCCGGAAATCGTCGCTTATCGCGATCTGGACGAAGAAGACCCGGCTGAAGTCGAAGCATCGAAGTTCGACCTCGCGTACATCTCGCTCGACGGCAATATCGGCTGTCTCGTGAACGGCGCAGGCCTCGCGATGGCGACGATGGACACCATCAAGCTCTTCGGCGGCGAGCCGGCGAACTTCCTGGACGTCGGCGGCGGTGCGACGACGGAGAAGGTCACGGAAGCCTTCAAGCTGATGCTGAAGAACCCGAACCTGAAGGCGATTCTCGTCAATATCTTCGGCGGCATCATGCGTTGCGATGTGATCGCGGAAGGCGTGATCGCGGCGTCGAAGGCGGTGGACCTGAAGGTGCCGCTCGTCGTGCGCATGAAGGGCACGAACGAAGACCTCGGCAAGAAGATGCTGGCGGACTCGGGTCTGCCGATCATCTCGGCCGACAGCATGGAGGAAGCTGCGCAGAAGGTCGTCGCTGCAGCCGAAGGCAAGTAAGCGCATCCGCGTGCCTGCCTAAGAGAGCGTTCCACCAGATACGAATGGCGGCGCGGGGCGCGAGCCTGAGCGACGCCAAACGAACAGAGGTCACTACATGTCGATTCTGATCAACAAAGACACGAAGGTCATCACGCAGGGCATCACCGGCAAGACCGGCCAGTTCCACACGCGCGCTTGCCGCGAATACGCGAACGGCCGCGAAGCGTTCGTCGCGGGCGTGAACCCGAAGCGCGCCGGCGAAGACTTCGAAGGCATCCCCATCTACGCATCCGTCAAGGAAGCGAAGGCCGAAACCGGCGCAACGGTTTCCGTGATCTACGTGCCGCCCGCGGGCGCTGCAGCGGCGATCTGGGAAGCGGTCGAAGCCGATCTCGATCTCGCCATCTGCATCACGGAAGGCATTCCGGTCCGCGACATGCTCGAAATCAAGGACCGCATGCGCCGCGAGAACCGCAAGACGCTGCTGCTCGGACCGAACTGCCCCGGCACGATCACGCCGGACGAGCTGAAGATCGGCATCATGCCGGGTCACATCCACAAGAAGGGCCGCATTGGCGTCGTGTCGCGTTCGGGCACGCTCACGTATGAAGCGGTCGGCCAACTGACGGCGCTGGGCCTCGGCCAGTCGTCGGCGGTGGGTATCGGCGGCGATCCGATCAACGGCCTGAAGCACATCGACGTGATGAAGATGTTCAACGACGATCCCGAAACGGACGCCGTCATCATGATCGGTGAGATCGGCGGTCCGGACGAAGCCAACGCCGCGCACTGGATCAAGGACAACATGAAGAAGCCGGTCGTCGGCTTCATCGCGGGCGTGACGGCGCCCCCGGGCAAGCGCATGGGCCATGCAGGCGCGCTGATCTCGGGCGGTGCGGACACGGCGGACGCCAAGCTCGAAATCATGGACGCGTGCGGCATCAAGGTCACGAAGAACCCGTCGGAGATGGGTCGTCTGCTGAAGTCGGTGATCTAAGGGAACGTCGGCAAAAGCCGTCAGGGTTTGGTACTCTTACTGAATCCTTTCGTCATAGCCGGAGTAAAAGCGGGGGAGCGTCGGCTTCCCCGCTTTTTTATTTCGGTCACGGTTTTCCCCTGCCATGCTCGAATTCTTTTCCACGCTCCATTGGGGCGCTGTCGTTCAGATCATCGTCATCGATATTCTTCTCGGTGGCGATAACGCCGTTGTCATTGCGCTCGCGTGCCGCGACCTGCCCGTCACCCAGCGCAAGCGGGGCATCGTGCTCGGCACGCTCGGCGCAATTCTTTTGCGCGTCGCGTTGATTGCATTCGCGGTGATTCTGCTCGACGTGCCGTTTCTCAAGTTCGTCGGTGGACTGCTGTTGCTGTGGATCGGCATCAAGCTGATGCAGCCGGGCCACGACGATCATCGCATCAGCTCATCCGACAAGCTCTGGGCGGCGGTGAAGACGATCATCGTCGCGGATGCCGTGATGAGCCTCGACAACGTGATCGCGATTGCCGGCGCTGCCGAGGCCGCCGATCCGCAACATCGGCTGACGCTCGTGATCTTTGGGCTCGTGGTGAGCATTCCGCTCATCGTGTGGGGCAGCACGCTGGTGCTCAAGCTGCTGGACCGCTTCCCGGTCGTCGTGTTGCTGGGCGCGGGGCTGCTCGGGTGGATCGCGGGCGGGCTGATCATCGACGATCCGTTCATCGACCGCTGGCCCGCATTGAACACGGATGCGGCCGGCTATGCGGCGCGGCTCGGCGGCGCGTTCATCGTCATCGCGGCGGGCTGGCTGATGAAGCGCCGGACGCTGGCGCAGGGCAAAGGGGTCGCTGCCGATACCTGAGCGCCCAACGTTGGCCGAATGGCCGACTGTCGCCATCCCCACTGCCTCAATAGGATGAAAGCGTCCGGCTTGCACACGCAGCCGGCGCTTTCTGTCTTTTTGGGAGCAGCAATGACGAGCATGGCTTTGAACGTGGAAAGCCCGCGCGAGCGGCGCGGATGGGGTGAGTGGCTCAGGCGGGCGACATCGTCGGCGCACGGTTTCACGCTGATCGAGTTGATGATCGTGCTGGCGATCGTTGGCGTCGTCGCGGCTTACGCGATCCCCGCGTATCAGGACTATCTGGCGCGCAGCCGCGTGGGCGAGGGCATGTCGCTCGCCGCATCGGCGCGTCTCGCGGTGGCGGAGAACGCGGCGAGCGGCGCGGATCTCGCGAGCGGCCATGCATCGCCGCCCGCGACGCGCAACGTGGAGTCGATTCACGTCGACAGCAACACGGGGCAGATCACCATCGCCTATACGACGCGCGTCGCGCCGGCGGGGTCCAACACGCTGGTGCTCGTGCCGTCGGCGCCCGATAACGCCGAGACACCGACGGCGCGCGTCGCACTCGCGCGAGGCACGGTGCAGGCGGGCACGATCACGTGGGAGTGTTTCGCGGGCGGCAAGGCGGCGTCGTCGCTGCCGGCGCCGGGCGCGGGGCCGTCGCCTGTCGACGCGCCGACGCTGCAGGGCAAGCTCGCGCCGCCCGAGTGCCGCGCTTGACGCTTCGAGCGAGCCGGACGGAACGCGCGGCGGCACGCGATACTGCGCCGCCGCGCCGGGCAGCGACTTCGTGCGAAAGCGGGTGATTTCGTGGCATTTCCAGGCGCGCGGCGCACAGGGGCGGCAAAGTTTTGTATAGTGCGCCGGTTCCCGACGTTCCCAGCCCCTCATGCCTTCGCAAATCACCTCGTACGCGCGCTACCTTTCTTTCGCCGTTCTTTGTGCCGCGCTGACGTTTCCGTTCGGCGTCGTCAGCCATACGTATCCGATCCCGACCTTCTACGCCGAGTACAGCGCGCTCGCCCTTTATCTTGCGCTGGGCGCGACGGTCGCGGTGCTCGTGGCCGTGTCGGAGCCGCGCGTGCCGTTCGCGTCGCCGGTCGTCGCGCTGATGCCGCTGCTGTTCGGTCTCGTGCTGGTCGGGCAGACGGTGTTGCTGCCCGTCGCGCAGCCGTCGATGAACTGGCTTGGCGGCGCGTATCTGCTGGCGTCGTTCGTCGCGGTGCATACGGGCTTCGGACTGGCGCGGGCGGGATTGTCGGAGCGGGCGTTGCGCGTCGGCGCGGCGGCGCTGATCGTCGGCGGGCTATTCGCGGTCTTCTGTCAGACCGTGCAGATGTTCCATGCCGAGGTGAAGTTCGCGCCTCTGGTCGTTGCGTACAACGTCATGACCGAGCGGCGCATGTTCGGCAACATGGCGCAGGCGAATCACCTCGCGACGGTGATCGCGTTCGCGCTGGCCGGCGCGCTGTACTTCGTGCAGACGCGAAGGATGCCGGTCGCGGTGTGGCTCGCGGTGTCGGCGGTGTTTTCGTTCGGGCTGGCGCTGACGGTGTCGCGCGGGCCCTGGCTGCAAACGGCGGTGATCGTCGTCGCGGGATTGTGGATGGCGTTCGCGCAGGGCCGCGCGGCCGCAGCCGACGATCTCGATGCCCCGGCGCGCCGCAATCGACGCGACCTGCGGGCATGGATCATTCCGATCGCGCTCGGCGTGCTGTTCCTCGCGGTGAATGCAGGCGTGCGCTGGGCCAACGTGCGATTCCAGCTCGATCTGGCGCAATCGGCGGCGGAACGCATGCAGGACGCGAACCAGATTGCGCCGCGCCTCGCGCTGTGGAAGTACGGCTGGACGATGTTCAAGACGCATCCGCTGCTCGGCGTCGGCTGGGGCGAATTTCCGCGCTATCAGTTCGACATGGTGCGTGATCTCGGCGGCGTCGAGATTGCAAACAACGCGCACGACATTTTCATCGATTTGCTCGCGAAAACGGGGCTGCTGGGCGTGGGCGTGCTGGTCGCCGGCATCGTCCTGTGGCTGATTCGCGTGCTCCGTGCGCCGCACACGCCGGCGCGGATTTTCGGTCTTTCGCTGCTGGGCGTGCTGTTGATGCACGCGCTCGTCGAGTATCCGCAGCAGTACATGTTCTTTCTGATGCCGGCGATGCTCGTCATCGGCCTGCTGGAAACGCGGCCCTTGCGGCTCGTCGCGCGCCCGCTGTCGTACGGCGTGTATGTGACGCTGGTCGGGGGCGGCCTCATTGCGCTGGTTCCGACGATGCTGGACTATCACCGCGCCGAGGTGCTCTATTACGGCACGCGGCCTGCGGAGCAGTATCGCGCGGATCCGTCGTTCCTGTTCGGCGCGTGGGGCGAATACGGCGCGGCGACGCTGCTGCCGATGAACGCGCAGAACATCGACGCGAAGCTGGCGGCGCATCGGCAGGCCATCGCGCTTTTGCCGGGCGAGACGGTGCTGCGGCGCTATGCGGTGCTGCAGGCGCTGGCCGGGCAGCATAAAGAGGCGCTCGATACGATGGCGCGCCTCAAGATCTTCGCGACGCAGCTCAAGGACTGGCCGACGCAACTGGAGGCGGTGTATCGCTCGATTGATGAGATCGGCGCGCCGCTGGCTTCGTTCAAGGCGGAACTGGTGAAGTTGTATGGTGAGCCGGCGGGTGGGGTTCAGGAGGAAGAGGATGAGGGGGAGGAATAACGCGGGCTAACCCTCCGCCACCCAATCCCCCGACTTCCCCCCATGCTTCTCCATGACCTTCACGTTGGTGATGGTCATCCCGCGATCCACCGCCTTGCACATGTCGTAGATCGTCAGCAGCCCGACTTGCACGGCGGTGAGCGCTTCCATCTCCACGCCCGTGCGTCCGACGGTCTCCACCCGCACTTCGCAATGAACGCCCGGCAAGCTCTCATCGATCGAAAAATCGACCGCGACGCGCGTGAGCGCGAGCGGATGACACAGCGGAATCAGATCGGCGGTGCGCTTCGCACCCTGTATCGCCGCGATGCGCGCCACGCCGAGCACGTCGCCTTTCTTCGCGCGGCCTTCGCGGATCAGCGCGAGCGTGCCGTCGAGCATCGCGATCGAGCCGCGCGCCACCGCAATGCGCCGCGTCTCGCGCTTGTCGCCGACATCGACCATGTGCGCCTCGCCGGCGGCATCGAAATGTGTGAGTCCGGACATCGCGTCCTCCTTTGAGCGGGCGCCTATCATACCAGCGTGATCCGGCGCGTTTTCGCCGCAATCGGCGGCTCGCCGGTCACGGCACACTTGATACGATAAGCGTGTTCCCGTCCTTCAGCCGGTCATGCATCCGAATCGTCCGAGCCGCGCGCTCATCCTAGCGTTGTGCCTGAGTCAGGCCGTGCCGCCCGTCGCGTTCGCGCAGGGGGCGTCGTCGGCCGTCAGCGCGAACGCCGGGCAGCCGCGAGAAGATGCCGCAGCCAACACAGGACAGGTCGCCGACGGCGTCTTCGGCGTCTACGGCGGCGCGGAAAGCCGCTTCGCCAACCGGCCCGGCGCGATGGCCACGCTTCGCGCGCCGCTTTCGTCCGTGCAGCTTCCGGACCTCGGCGACGGCTCGGGCGGCACCCTCTCACCGCAAGCCGAGCGCCGTGTCGGCGAGCGGATGATGCGCGAAGTCCGCACCGATCCGGACTACCTCGACGACTGGCTGATGCGCGATTACCTCGATTCCATCGCGTCCAGGCTGTCCACCGCCGCGGCCACGCAATATCTCGGCGGCTATCGGCCGGACTTCGAACTGTTCGCCGTCCGCGATCCGCAGATCAACGCGTTCTCGATGCCAGGCGGTTTCATCGGCGTAAATACGGGCCTGCTTTCGGCGACGCAGACGGAATCCGAACTGGCGTCGGTCGTCGGGCATGAGATGGGGCACGTGCTCCAGCGCCACATCGCGCGCATGCTCGGGACGCAGGAGAAGAGCAGCTATGCGGCACTTGCCGCAATGCTCGCCGGCCTGCTGGCCGGAGTGATGACGCGCAGCGGCGATCTCGGCATGGGCATCGCGATGGGCGGGCAGGCATTCGCCGTCGACAATCAATTGCGCTTTTCGCGCGCCGCCGAGCACGAGGCGGATCGCGTCGGTTTCCAGATGCTCGCGGCAGCCGGCTACGATCCCTACGCGATGACAGCGTTCTTCGGGCGGCTCGACCGCGCGTCGATGGCCGATAACGGCGTGCCGGCCTACGCGCGAACGCATCCGCTGACCATCGAGCGCATCGCCGACATGGAAGATCGCGCGCGCCGCGTGCCGTATCGGCAGCCGCGGCAGTCGGCGGAATATGCGTTCGTGCGCGCCCGCGCCCGCGTGCTGCAGGTCAGCTACGCAAGCGATTATCGGGAAGTGGCGAGTCGCCTGAAGACCGAAATCGACGACCAGACAGCCGTCAATCCCGCCGCCAACTGGTACGGCATTGCGCTCGCGCGCGCGCTGACGAGCGATTACGACGCCGCGAACGACGCGCTCGCGAAAGCGCGGCGGCTGTTCGAAGGCGAGCAGGCAAGCGAGGCGGCGGTCGTAGTGGAGGCCGGCCGCGACCGGCGCAATCCGCAGCACGCGCAGCCGGTCGCGAACGGCTCGGGCGACGCAACGTTGCAGACTTCGAGCATCGCTGGCGCGCGAGCGGCATCCGCCGGGCAAGCGACGAGTAGCCCGGGTACAGGCGGCGCGAGTGTCGTTCAGGCTCGCGCGCAGCGGACCACGAGTTCGACGGACACCGACAACGCCGGCCGCTCGCTCCACGGTGAGGTCGCATCGCGGGCAGAATCGTCGCGGCCTGCGGCATCGCCAAATACGCTTTTCAGCAGCAGTGCCTTCGGCGCGCTCAACGCAACCGCAGCCGATACGCCGTCATCGCCGACCAGCAACACGACGCTCCCGCCCGTCCGCGTCACCGCACAGGCATCGCCGCAACCCGCCCGCAGCACCCCGAGTCTCGACGTGCTCGCGGCGGATATCGCACGCCGCGCGGGCCGCTTCGGAGACGCCATCCGCCTCGCGGATATCGCGCAAGCGCGCTGGCCCGACTCCCACGCGGCCATCGATATTCACCTGCAGTCGCTGATCGGCGCGCATCGCTATGCGGATGCGCAGACGCTTGCCCGCCGACAGACGCGCGCCGAGCCCGCACGCGCCGACTGGTGGCTGTATCTCGCGCAGGCGAGCGCGGGCCTCAACGATCCGTTGCGCCAGCACGAAGCGATGGCCGAGAAGTTCGCGCTCGACGGCGCGTGGCCTTCCGCGATCCGCCAGTTGAAGGAAGCGCGCGACGTGAAAAGCGCGAGCTTCTACGATTTGTCCACAATCGCCGCGCGTCTGCGCGACTTCGAGACGCGCTACAAGGAAGAGCGCGATCAGGATCAGAAGAGCTGACGCTTCAGCGTTCCGACGCCGCGTGCGCGGCCGGGCTCGCGACAAAGCCGAAGCGCTTCTCGAGGTCCGCGCGCGCGATGCGCTGCAAGGACAAGTCGACATCATCGCGCCAATGGAAGACGCCGCCGTGCGCGGACTCATCGACGGATGCGTGGCTCGCGAACAGGTCGAGATCGTGATCGTGCAGCGCGGCGATGCGGGCCGGCGATGCATCGTCTGAAAAGAGCACGCCGCCTTCGTCGTCGAGCCATGCGTGCGCCGGTCTGAACGGCGCGCCGGTGTGATCGGTCATGCACAGGGCGTCATCCGCAAGCCCAAGCCGGGCGATCCACGGCGTGTAAGCCAGCTCCACATACACGCGCTGCGGCCCGTTCTGAAAGAACCACTGGCCGGCGTCGTCGCGCTCGTAATTGCGATTGATGAAGCCGATCAGCGCCTCGTGCCGGATCACGTCGCCGAGCGCGCCAGCGGCCTGCGCCGCCTCGTCGCGCATGCGCCACTGGCCGCGCCTGTCGAGCATGAGCCAGCCCGTGCAATGCGGAACGTTGGGCCATTTCGCGAGCGCCTGCTTGACGATTTCATCCATGATTCATCCGCGAGGAAGGAAGTGCTCGAGATACCCGAACACGCGCTGAGAGAGCCAGTCGATGCGTCCCGGAAACGGTCCCGTCATGAAGCCGACGTGCCCGCCGTGGTTCGGCTGATCGAGCGTCACGCATGCCGGGACTTCCGCCTGCGACGGCAGCGCCCACTCGGGCAGGAACGGATCGTTGCGCGCATTCAGCACGAGCGCCGGCACTTCGATGTGCTTCAGATGCGCGCGCGTCGTCGCACTCGACCAGTAGTGGTTGGTATCGCGAAAGCCGTGCAGCGGCGCGGTCACGACGTTATCGAACTCGTAGAGCGTGCGGGCGGCGAGCACGGCTTGGCGATCGTAGAGGCCGGGATGTTGCGCGAGTTTCGCGAGCGCCTTCTTCTTCAGCGATTTCAGGAAGCTGCGCGTGTACACCATGCCGAAGCCTTGCGAGATCGCGTGGCCGCCGGCGTGAACATCGAGCGGCGCGGAGATCGCGGCGGCGGCGCTGATGACCGATGCATCCGTGCCGCGCTCGCATAGCCAGCGCAGGAGGACATTGCCGCCGAGCGAGACGCCCGCCGCGACGATCGACCCCGCGTGCCGCTCGCGCAACCGGCGCAGTATCCAGTCGACTTCGGCGCTGTCCGCGAGATGATAGAAGCGCGGCAGCAAATTGAGCGGCCCGCTGCAACTGCGAAAGTGAGGCACGACGCCATGCCAGCCTCGCGCTTTAGCGGCGGCCATCATCGAGCGGGCGTAGTGGGAATCGGAACTGCCTTCGAGGCCGTGGAAAAGCACGAAGAGCGGGGCGGTGTCCGC
Organism: Caballeronia sp. LZ016; assembly: GCF_031450805.1. Lineage (NCBI taxonomy): Bacteria > Pseudomonadati > Pseudomonadota > Betaproteobacteria > Burkholderiales > Burkholderiaceae > Caballeronia > Caballeronia sp. LZ016. Next base: position 315,034 of record NZ_JARTVY010000001.1, on the reverse strand, counting down.
AACGTCGCCCGATTCGTGCGCGAGCCAGTCGAGATCGATGAAGTCGCCGTCGGGCGTGTCCCATCGTTCGCGCCGATAGCCGACCGAGGGCTTGCGGCCGAAGAGCGCCGGAACGATGGTCTGCGCATGAGCCGTCGGCAGCCAGCGCGGCGCGCTGTACAGCAGTGCCTCGATGGGATCGACGACCTTCGCCGTCACGGCAGGCGCACGATCCACGAACGACGAATCGTGTTGCAACAACGGATCGCGCTTCATGGTCTTCTCCCGCAAACGCCTGCTTCGATACTTCGTGTTTCAGTGCAGCGGCCCTTGGCCGTGGCGCAGCTTCGCCGCGAACTGGCCGGCCGTTTCGATCGGCATTTCGCTCGCATGGATGTGCGCGATGCGCCATTCGCCGCGCTCGTGGACCATCACGTAGGTCGTGAAGATCATCTGCGGCGCGGCCGTGCCCGCCGGCTGATGCGCTTCCGCAATGGCATACACGACGGTGCCGAGGCTGTCGTACACGCGGATATCCAGCGGCTCGATGGTGACGGGTTGCGCTTCGAGCTGCTTGCCGAGGCCCGCGCGGATGCTTTCGAGACCGTGCAGATGCGTGCCGTCCGCGCAGATGCACGTGGCGAATTCCTCGTCGATCCAGAGCGACATCACGGCATCGATGCTGTTGTCCGCGACGGCCTGATAGTAGGCGTTGAGCGTGTCGGCGGCGGCTTCGAACAGGCGGGCGAAACGTGGCATGGCGCGTGGGTCTCTATCGTGGTTCAAGGCATGCCTCCGCTCGGAGACATTCGCGTGTCCGTGCCTGCAACGCGGCGATGCAATGTGAAGCGCCGGGCGCGGCGCGTTAGCGATGCGCGAGCAGCATGCCGCGCAAATCGGCGAAGACCTGCTCCGCGGACAGTTCGCGAAGGCAGTTCAGATGGCCGAGCGGACACTCGCGGGCAAAGCACGGACTGCAACTAAGATGAAGCCATTGTACCTTTGCGAGGTCGGACAAGGGCGGCGTATGGCGCGGATCGGTCGAGCCGTAAACCGCGACCAGCGGACGCTTCAGCGCCGCCGCGACGTGCATCAGCCCCGAGTCGTTGGTCACGACCGCGCTCGCTCGCGCGATCAGTGCACATGCTTCCCCGAGCGATGTCTGCCCGCACAGATTGCGCACGTTCTGCGCGCGCTCCGCGATGGCCTGCGCGACCACCGAGTCCTTGTTCGATCCCAATGCGACGATGCGCGCGTACGGAAACGACTGCGCGACGAACTGCGCCAGCGACGCGAAATGTTCCGGCGGCCAGCGCTTTGCAGGACCATATTCGGCGCCGGGACAGAACACGACGAGCGGCGCGCGGGTGTCGAGATTGAAGCGCGCCGAGACGCGCACGGCTTCGTTCGGGTCTGCTTCGAGGCGCGGCACGGGCAGTAGCTGCGCGTCGCTCGCCTGCGCGTCGCGGGCCTGCGCGAACTTGTCGACGAACGGCAGCTTCGCGCCCGGCGCGTAGGCGAGCGCGGCGTAGTGCGCGGTCATCGGCGGACGATCGGTCTTCGGCGGATTCGCGTGGCGGACGTTCAAGAGTCCATAGCGGCTCTCGCCCTTGTAGCCGATGCGCAGCCGAATGCCCGCCATCCACGGCAGCAGCGCGGATTTCATCGAATTCGGCAGGACGTAGGCAGCGTCGTAGCCGACGTCGCGCAAATCGCTCGCGAGCTGCCATCGGCGCAGCAACTGCAGCTTGCCGTGGGCGAGGTCGGTGGCGTACACATCGTTGATTTCCGGCATGCGCTCGAGCACGGGCGCGACCCACGAGGGCGCGACGGCATCGATCGCGATACGCGGATGCAGCTTCCTCAAAAGCGTAAAGAGCGGCTGCGCCATCAATGCGTCACCGATCCAGTTCGGTGCTATAACCAGCGCACGGCGCATCTTTCGTTATCCGATCTCAAAATATTCGCGCCTCTGCGCCGTCGTGCGGCGGGACGCATCAGTCTTGTTGGTATGTGGGGTGGCCGGTATCAAGCGGCCGAACGCGAAGACAAAGGTGAACGCAAACGCGAACGCGCGCGTGCCGGCCAGGCGGACACGCGCGCATCGGACGGCGCGAATCAGCGACCGGTCAATGGCCCTTGAGGACTTCGCCGTCCTTCAGCTTGTAGCGCGTGCCGCAATACGGGCAGCGCGCCTCGCCGTGGGACACGTCCAGGAACACGCGCGGATGCGTGCTCCAGCGTTGCATCTTCGGATTCGGACAGAACGCGGGGATGTCCTTCGCCGACAATTCCACCAGCGGCATTTCCTTCAGGTCGCTCATTGCACTCCTCATCGACTCGTTTCTCAATGTCGTTCGTTGCTTCTCGGCAAGCGGGCCGCGCGGGCCCGCCGCTGCATCAGACTTTTGCGAGCCAGCTCGCGTACTGCTCGTTCTTGCCGCCGACCACGTCGAAGAACGCGCTTTGCAGCTTCTCCGTGATGGGACCGCGCTTGCCCGAGCCGATGGTGCGGTTGTCGAGCTCGCGGATCGGTGTGACTTCGGCGGCGGTGCCGGTGAAGAAGGCTTCGTCGCAGGTATAGACCTCGTCGCGCGTGATGCGTTTCTCGATCACCGGGATGCCGAAGTCGCGCGCCAGCGTGAGGACCGTGTCGCGCGTGATGCCGTCGAGGCACGACGACAGGTCCGGCGTGTATAGCTTGCCGTTGTTCACGAGGAAGAAGTTCTCACCGGAGCCTTCGGACACGTAGCCGTCGACGTCGAGCAGCAGCGCTTCGTCGTAGCCGTCGGTCACGGCTTCCTGATTGGCGAGAATGGAGTTCACGTACCAGCCCGACGCCTTCGCGCGGACCATCGACACGTTCACGTGATGGCGCGTGAACGAGGACGTCTTCACGCGGATGCCCTTGGTCAGGCCGTCTTCGCCGAGGTACGCGCCCCACGGCCACGCGGCGATCGCCACATGGATGGTGTTGCCCTTCGCGGATACGCCCAGCTTCTCGGAGCCGACCCAGATGATCGGGCGGATGTAACACGACTCCAGCTTGTTCTCGCGCACGACTTCGAGTTGCGCGGCTTCGAGCGTGGCGTGATCGAACGGGACGTCCATCTGGAAGATCTTCGCCGAATTGAGCAGACGCTTGGTGTGCTCCTTCAGGCGGAAGATGGCCGTGCCACTGGCGGTCTTGTATGCGCGCACGCCTTCGAACACGCCCATGCCGTAGTGCAGCGTGTGGGTCAGAACGTGGATGTTGGCGTCTCGCCAGTCGATCAGCTTGCCATCCATCCAGATCTTGCCGTCGCGGTCGGCCATTGACATACGCTTCTCCTAGCTGTCTCGTTCAGTGATTTCGATGAAACCGTGTCCGCCGATTACCTGCCGCTTTATCCGCAGGCGCATGCAACGCCAAGCACGGCGCAAAGGCGGTGAAAGACCGCCATTTTAGCGTCTTTTGACAATTGGACCGAGCTAAAAGCGCCTTTCGCGCCGCTATACTTTGCCTTTCACCGCGAACGTGAATGGCGGCTTCGATCTTTTCGCTTCTTCCGGCGAATCGTCGCGCGGTTCATTGGGACGGGCGGTGGGTCGCTTCATCCAGCTTTACGTTTTCCGCGTGCTTCTTGCTGCAGCCGCATCGGGCGGCTTCCCGCACTGCATCAGCGCGCATCGGCATCGCAATAAATTGGCCTCGCATCCGTCCATGCTCGACCGGCTGTCCGACACGAATCGCCGCGCATTCCTCGAAGGTGTCTGCACCTTCTCTCCCGCCATTCTCGCGACGTTCTCGTGGGGTCTCGTCACCGGCGTCGCGATGAGCAAGTCGGCGCTCACGCTTGCGCAGGCGCTCGGCATGTCGTTCGCGGTCTATGCAGGATCGTCGCAGCTCGCGGCGCTGCCGCTCTTCGCCGCGAAGCTGCCGCTCTGGACCGTGCTGCTGACGGCCGCGATGGTGAATCTGCGCTTCGTGATCTTCAGCGCTGGACTTGCGCCGCATTTCTCCCATCTGCCGATGTGGCGCCGCGTGCTGATCGGCTACTTCAACGGCGACATCATCTATCTGATGTTTGCGAAGCGGAACTTCGCGCCGGCCGACCGGGACGGCAAGGAAGCATTTTTCTGGGGACTCGCGCTGGTCTGCTGGTTCTGGTGGCAGGTTTCGTCGGTGGCGGGCATCCTGCTCGCGAGCCTGATCCCGGCGAACTGGGGCCTGGAACTGGCGGGCACGCTCGCGCTGATTCCGCTGATCGTCTCGGCCATCGCGACGCGCTCGACGCTCGCCGCCGTGGCCGTCGCGAGTGTCGTCGCGCTGCTTGCGTTCGATCTGCCGTTTCGCCTGAGCCTGCCGCTCGCAGTGCTCGCCGCGCTCCTGGCTGGCACGCTTGCCGATGTCATCGCGGACCGGTCGCAGGCGGCGGCCTTGCCAGCGTCCGACGCCGAAGCGCCGCCCGCCCCCGACGACGATTCCGACACCATGAGGCCCGCGCGATGACGCCGCTCCAAACCTGGCTCGCGATCCTCGGCATGGGTCTCGTCACCGCCGTGACGCGCGCGTTCTTTCTGATCGGCGGCGAACGCACCGTGCTGCCGCCGCGCGTTCAGCGGGTGCTGCGCTATGCGCCGGCGGCGGCGCTCGCGGCGGTCGTCGTGCCGGACGTGCTCGAAACGCCTGCCGGCCTGTCCGTCGCGCTGTCGAATCACGCGATGTGGGCCGCGCTCGCCGCGCTCGCGTATTACTTGTGGCGGCGCGGCATGATGGGCACGATCGCCGTCGGCATGGCCGCCTTCACGCTGCTGAGGCTCGTCGCGTAAGCCGCCTATGCCTGCCTCCAGGCCGCGACGGATGCCCCAAATACGCATCATCAAGCATTGCACGCTAGAGCAGACGGGGCATTCGGTTAAAATGACGGTCTTTCCTGTCGCAGAGCGAGGTCGAAAGTGAGTCCGGCAGTCACCGCGCAACGGTTGTGCAACTCGCCGCCTCCGGCAGGATCGCCGCAGCCGTGCGTCCGTGCAGACGTCGCGCAAACGCGAAGCCACCCGGCCTCCAACTTCTTCCCCCCGCACTTCAGCCGCGCGCTCGTCTCACTTGCGCGGCCTTCGCCCCCGGATTGATCCACGCGCGGGGCTCGACTTCCCAGCCTCCCGCCGAACATCCTCGAAGCAGCCGCATGGCGCCGCTTCTTCGCCCGAACCGCTTTTCTGACTAACGTTGACTCCCATGACGAAAGTACTGCGTTTCACCGATCTGATCGCCGAAGGCAAAGTCTCTGGCAAGCGTGTGTTCATCCGCGCGGACCTCAACGTGCCGCAGGACGACGCCGGCAACATCACCGAAGACACGCGCGTGCGCGCCTCCGTCCCGGCCATCAAGGCCGCGCTCGAAGCGGGCGCCGCCGTGATGGTCACCTCTCACCTGGGCCGCCCGACCGAAGGCCAGTTCAAGCCGGAAGATTCGCTCGCGCCGGTCGCGAAGCGTCTGTCCGAACTGCTCGGCCGGGATGTTCCGCTCGTCGCTGATTGGGTCGATGGCGTCGACGTCCAGCCGGGCAATGTCGTGCTGCTCGAAAACTGCCGCTGCAACAAAGGCGAGAAGAAGAACGACGACGGCCTCGCGCAAAAGCTCGCGAAGCTCTGCGACATCTATGTGAACGACGCGTTCGGCACCGCGCATCGCGCCGAAGCGACCACGCACGGCATCGCGAAGTACGCGGGCGTCGCGTGCGCGGGGCCGCTGCTCGCCGCCGAACTGGATGCGCTCGGCAAGGCGCTCGGCAATCCGAAGCGCCCGCTCGTGGCAATCGTCGCCGGATCGAAGGTGTCGACCAAGCTGACCATCCTCAAGTCGCTGGCGGAGAAGGTGGACCAGTTGATCGTCGGCGGCGGGATCGCCAATACGTTCATGCTCGCGTCGGGTCTGAAGATCGGCAAGTCGCTGGCGGAAGCGGATCTCGTCGGCGAGGCGAAGGAAATCATCGATCAGGCGCGCACGCGCGGCGCTTCCGTGCCGATTCCGAGCGATGTCGTGACCGCGAAGGAATTCGCCGCGACCGCGAAGGCGGAGACGAAGCCCGTCGCCGATATCGCCGACGACGACATGATTCTCGACATCGGCCCGGACACCGCCAACGCGCTCGCCGCGCAACTGGCCACGGCCGGCACCATCGTATGGAACGGACCCGTAGGCGTCTTTGAGTTCGACCAGTTCGGCAACGGCACGAAGACGCTCGCTCAGGCGATCGCGAATTCGTCGGCGTTCTCGATCGCGGGCGGCGGCGACACGCTCGCGGCGATCGCGAAATACGACATTCACGACAAGGTCAGCTACATCTCGACCGGCGGCGGCGCGTTCCTCGAATTCCTCGAAGGCAAGACGCTGCCCGCGGTGGAAGTGCTTCAGTCCCGAGCCGGGGCGTGAGGCGTTGGCCGCCCGAAACGATCCGGCGAAAGCAGGCAAGCAGGGCGCGCAAGCAGCCGGCGGCGCGCAAGCAGATGAAGTCAGAGACGTGATCGTGGGCGGCGCATCGGGCGATGAGCTCGACGCCGCTGCCGAAGCGGCGCAGGTCATCGCGGAGGCGGCTCGGCCGGACGAGCCGCTTTCCGGCGAAAGCCCGGGCCGCGACTCGAACCAAAGTCAGGACCAGACCGAAAGCGAAGCCGCACTGCCGGCGCCGCCTGTGGTCATCATCGGCGGCGTGGCCGCGCAGGCCGAAAAAGACATCGATAAAGCGACGCCGGCACGAACCGGCGCGCGCGCGCAACCGGTGAGCAACACGTCGCCGTTAGCGCAACGTGCTCGCAGCTCAAACACGGGCCTCCCTAAAGAGACGAGGAAAGACATGCATCGCGCTACAAAGATCGTTGCCACCATCGGTCCGGCATCGAGCAATCCCGACATCCTGCTTCAGATGATGCAGGCGGGGCTCGACGTCGTTCGCTTCAACTTCTCGCACGGCACCGCCGACGATCATCGCCAGCGCGCCGAATGGGTGCGAGAGGCGGCGCGTCAGGTGGGCCGCGAGGTCGCGATCATGGCGGACCTGCAAGGCCCGAAGATTCGCGTCGGCAAGTTCGAGAACAACAAGACGATGCTCGTCGCGGGCAACTCGTTCGTCCTCGATGCGAATTGCGAGCTGGGCAACAACGAGCGCGTCGGTCTCGACTACAAGGACCTGCCACGCGACCTGCGCGCGGGCGACACATTGCTGCTCAACGACGGCCTCATCGTGCTCGACGTGACGCGCGTGATCGGCGAAGAGGTTCACACGACGGTGAAGGTCGGCGGCGAACTGTCGAACAACAAGGGCATCAACCGGCAGGGCGGCGGGCTGACCGCGCCCGCGCTGACCGAGAAGGACATGGAGGACATCAAGACGGCGATGTCGCTCGGCGCGGATTTCGTCGCGGTGTCCTTCCCGAAGAACGCGACCGACATGGAGATGGCGCGGCAACTCGCGAACATCGCGGGCGCGCCTTACGGCATCAAGCCGAAGATGATCGCCAAGATCGAGCGCGCGGAAGCCATTCCGGCGCTGCAGGGCATTCTCGACGCGTCCGACGGCATCATGGTCGCGCGCGGCGATCTCGCGGTGGAAGTCGGCAACGCGGCGGTGCCGGCGCTGCAAAAGCGCATGATCCGCATGGCGCGCGAGTCGAACAAGCTCGTGATCACCGCCACGCAAATGATGGAATCGATGATCCACGCGCCGGTGCCGACGCGCGCGGAAGTATCGGACGTGGCGAACGCCGTGCTCGACGGCACCGACGCCGTGATGCTCTCCGCCGAAACGGCCGCGGGCAAGTATCCGGTCACGACCATCGAGACGATGGCGGCCGTGTGCGTCGAAGCGGAGAAGTCCGAAGAGTCGCAGCTGGACCGCGATTTCCTCGACCGCACGTTCACGCGCATCGATCAGTCCATCGCGATGGGCGCGCTGTTCACGGCGTATCACCTCGGCGCGAAGGCCGTCGTGGCGCTGACCGAATCCGGATCGACCGCGCTGTGGATGTCGCGCCACTGGTCGCACGTGCCGATCTTCGCGCTGACGCCGCGCGTGGGCAGCGAGCGCACGATGTCGCTGTACCGGAACGTCACGCCGCTGCATCTCGACACCAACATGGACCGCGACACCGCGCTCAATCAGGCGCTGGAAGTGGTCGTGTCGAAGGGCTATGCGGCGCGCGGCGACATGGTCGTGCTCACCGTCGGCGAACCGATGGGGCAGGCGGGCGGCACGAACACGCTGAAGATCGTGCGCGTCGGCGACCATTTCTGAGCGGCCCGAGCAATTGCAGCAGGACGCGCGGCCGAGCGCCGCGCGGTTTCACCGTACTGCAGAGCGCGCAAGACGACGCATCGTCTGCCAGACATAGGCCGAAAACTGCCGAAGGGAGCAAGAGCAGAAAGCGTGCGCGCCAGGATTTCGTTTCACATCATGGAGTTCCACAATGCCTCTCGTATCAATGCGTCAATTGCTGGATCACGCGGCCGAACACGGCTACGGCCTCCCGGCATTCAACGTGAACAATCTGGAGCAGGTGCAGGCGATCATGGCGGCCGCGAACGAGGTCAACGCGCCGGTGATCATGCAGGCGTCGGCTGGCGCCCGTAAGTACGCAGGGGAAGCGTTTCTGCGGCATCTGATTGAAGCGGCCGTCGAGTCGTATCCGCATATTCCGGTCGTGATGCATCAGGATCACGGTCAGTCGCCCGCCGTGTGCATGGCCGCGATCCGCTCGGGCTTCACGAGCGTGATGATGGACGGCTCGCTCGAAGCCGACGGCAAGACCGTCGCGTCTTACGATTACAACGTCGATGTCTCGCGCAAGGTCGTCGAATTCTCGCACTCCATCGGCGTGACGGTGGAAGCCGAACTGGGCGTGCTCGGCTCGCTCGAAACCATGAAGGGCGACAAGGAAGACGGCCACGGCGCCGAAGGCACGATGACGCGCGAGCAGTTGCTGACGGACGTCGAGCAGGCCGCCGACTTCGTGAAGCTCACGCAATGCGATGCCCTCGCGATCGCCATCGGCACGTCGCACGGTGCGTACAAGTTCTCGAAAAAGCCCACGGGCGATATCCTCGCGATCGATCGCATCAAGGAAATTCATCAGCGCATTCCGAATACGCACCTCGTGATGCACGGTTCGTCGTCGGTGCCGCAGGAACTGCTCGCCGAGATCCGGGAATTCGGCGGCGACATGAAGGAAACGTACGGCGTGCCGGTCGAGGAGATTCAGGAAGGCATCAAGCACGGCGTGCGCAAGGTCAATATCGATACCGACCTGCGCCTCGCGATCACCGGTGCGATCCGCCGCTATCTCTTCGAGAATCCGTCGAAGTTCGATCCGCGCGACTATCTGAAGCCCGCGCGCGAGGCCGCGAAGGAAATCTGCCGCCAGCGGTACATGCAGTTCGGCTGCGAAGGTCAGGCCGGCAAGATCAAGCCGATTCCGCTCGACAAGATCGCCGAGAAGTACAAGTCCGGCGAGCTTGCGCAGATCGTCAAATGAGACGCTTCTGAGTCCGGCTGCTTTGTAAAGTAAAATCAACGGGTTCCGGCGACGGGACCCGTTCGCATTTCCCCTTTCGCCGCTTCATGCGAGAAGCGGCGATTCAATTTTTGGCACCTCTTCGGTACATGACGATGTCCACGCTCTACGAATCCACGATCAAATCGCTGCCGCTGCTCGGCCGTGGCAAGGTCCGCGACAACTACGCCGTCGGTCAGGACAAGCTCCTCATCGTGACGACCGACCGCCTTTCCGCCTTCGATGTCGTCATGGGCGAGCCGATCCCGAACAAGGGCCGCGTGCTGAACCAGATGGCCGATTTCTGGTTCGAGAAACTCGGTCACATCGTGCCGAATCACAACACGGGCATCGATCCCGCGAGCGTCGTCACGCCCGACGAAGTCGAGCAGGTCGAGGGCCGCGCGGTCGTGGTGAAGCGCCTCGAACCGATTCTCGTCGAAGCCGTCGTGCGCGGTTATCTTGCGGGCAGCGGCTGGAAGGACTATCAGGCGACGGGCGCGGTGTGCGGCGTCGAGCTGCCGCCGGGCCTGCAGAACGCCGAAAAGCTGCCCGAGCCGATTTTCACGCCGGCGGCGAAGGCCGAAATGGGCCATCACGACGAAAACATCACCTACGATGACATGGAGCGCCGCATCGGCACGGAGCTGTCGGCGACGATCAAGCGCATTTCCATCCAGTTGTACAAGGAAGCGGCCGAATATGCGGCGACGCGCGGCATCATCATCGCGGATACGAAGTTCGAGTTCGGTCTCGACAACAAGGGCGAGCTGTATCTGATGGACGAAGTGCTGACCGCGGATTCGTCGCGCTTCTGGCCCGCCGATGGCTATCGGGTCGGCACCAATCCGCCGTCCTTCGACAAGCAGTTCGTGCGCGACTGGCTCGAAACCCAGCCGTGGAAGAAGGAACCGCCCGCGCCGAAGCTGCCCGACGACGTGATCGCGAAGACATCGGAGAAGTATCAGGAAGCGCTGCAACGCCTGACGGGGCAGACGCTCGCGTAAGCGTGCATTCCCTCAAACGCCTAAGGAACGTAGCGATATGAGTGAAGTACAGACCGGAGCGCACGCGCACGACGCGCCGCTCGTCGGCGTGCTGATGGGTTCCAGTTCCGACTGGGACGTGATGAAGAACGCGGTCGCGATCCTGCAGGAGTTCGGCGTGCCGTACGAGGCGAAGGTCGTGTCCGCGCACCGCATGCCGGACGAGATGTTCGACTACGCCGAGCGCGCCCGTGAGCGCGGCGTGCGGGCGATCATCGCGGGTGCGGGCGGCGCGGCGCATCTGCCGGGCATGCTGGCTGCGAAGACGACGGTGCCGGTGCTCGGCGTGCCGGTGGCGAGCAAGTATCTGAAGGGCGTCGATTCGCTGCATTCGATCGTGCAGATGCCCAAGGGCGTGCCTGTCGCCACGTTCGCGATCGGCGAGGCGGGCGCGGCGAACGCGGCGCTGTTCGCGGTGTCGATTCTGAGCGTCACCGACGCCCGTTATGCCGAAGCGCTCGCCGCTTTTCGCGTGAAGCAGAACCAGGCGGCGCGGGACATGGCGCTGCCGCCGCTCTGAGCTTTTAGCCCTACGATGAATCCACAATCTTCCCCAATCTCCCCGATTCTGCCGGGCGCGTGGCTCGGCATGGTCGGCGGCGGCCAGCTCGGCCGCATGTTCTGCTTCGCGGCGCAATCGATGGGCTATCGCGTCGCCGTGCTCGATCCCGACGAGACGAGCCCGGCGGGCGCCGTCGCGGATCGCCATATCCGCGCCGCCTACGACGACACGACCGCGCTGACCGAACTCGGCCGCCTGTGCGCGGCGGTGTCGACGGAATTCGAGAACGTGCCGGCGGCGAGTCTCGACATGCTCGCGAGCTGCACGTTCGTCAGTCCGGCGGCGAGCTGCGTGGCGATTGCGCAGGACCGCGTCGCGGAGAAGCGCTTCATCGCGCAGGCGGGCGTGCCCGTCGCGCCGCATGTGGTGATCGAATCGTCGGAGGCGCTCGACGCCCTCGCCGACGACGACATCGCCGCCGTGCTGCCGGGCATCCTCAAGACCGCGCGGCTGGGGTACGACGGCAAGGGCCAGGTCAGCGTGCGCAACGTGCAGGAAGTGCGCACCGCGTATGCGTCGCTGTCAGGCGTGCCGTGCGTGCTGGAGAAGCGCATGCCGCTGAAGTACGAAGTGTCGGTGCTGATCGCGCGTGGCGGCGACGGCAAGTCGGCCGTGTTCCCGCTCGCGCAGAACACCCACGTCAACGGCATTCTCGCCAAGACGGTCGTACCTGCGCCGGATGCGTCGGCTGCGCTCGTCGCGCAGGCGCAGGACGCGGCGCTGACCATTGCGGCGAAGCTCGGCTATGTGGGCGTGCTGTGCGTCGAATTCTTCGTGCTGGAGGATGGCTCGCTGATCGCCAATGAAATGGCGCCGCGTCCGCACAATTCCGGCCACTATACGGTCGATGCCTGCGCCACCAGCCAGTTCGAGCAGCAAGTCCGCACGATGACCGGCATGCCGCTCGGCGACACGCGCCAGCATTCGCCGGCTGCAATGCTGAATCTGCTCGGCGATATCTGGTTCGACGGCGAGCAGAAGGACAAGGCGCGCGCGCCTGCGTGGATCGATGTCGCGGCGATGCCGGCGGCGCGGCTGCATCTGTACGGCAAGGAGGAAGCGCGTCCGGGCCGCAAGATGGGGCACATCAATTTCACGGCGGCGACGCTGGAACAAGCCCGCACGGCGGCGCGCGACTGTGCGCGGATGCTGCATATTCCGCTGGACTGAGTTCTGTAGCAGCAAGCAATGACCATCATTTATCCGAGCGCCGCGCAGATCGGCGAGGCCGCGGCCCTGCTCGATGCGGGCGAACTCGTCGCGTTCCCGACCGAGACGGTCTATGGTCTCGGCGGCGATGCAGAGAATCCCGAGGCCATCGCGCGAATTTATGCGGCGAAGGGGCGGCCGGCGAATCATCCGGTGATCGTGCATCTCGCGCCGGAGGCCGATCCGGGTTACTGGGTGCGCGAGCTGCCCGCCGATGCGCAGAAGCTCATCGATGCGTTCTGGCCGGGGCCGCTGACGCTCATTCTGAAGCGCGCATCGCATATTCCGGCGGCGGTGAGCGGCGGGCAGGATTCGGTCGGCATCCGCTGTCCTTCGCATCCGGTTGCGCAGAGCCTGCTGTCGGCGTTTCACGCGCGGCGGCATGGTTCGGGCAGGCAGGGCGGTGTCGCGGGGCCATCGGCGAACCGGTTCGGGCATGTCAGTCCGACGACTGCGCAGCATGTCCGCGACGAGTTCGGCGGCGCGGTGCACGTACTCGACGGCGGCGCGGCGGACGTGGGTATCGAATCGACGATTCTGGATTTGTCGCGTGGCTTCCCGGCGTTGCTGCGGCCAGGGCACGTGAGTCCGCAGGCGATCGCCGATGTGATCGGCGAAGCGCCGCGTTTGCCCGATGGCAGCGATGCGACGGCCCCGCGTGCATCGGGCACGCTGAAGGCGCATTACGCGCCGCGGACGCCGCTGGCCTTGCTGCCGTTTGCCGCGATCGAGCCGATGCTGGGGGGGTTCGAATCGGCGGATGGGCGGAAGATCGCGCTGGTCGCGCGGGCATCGAGCGCGGGTGCGTGGGCGCGCGCGCCGCATGTGCATTTCATCGCCGCGCCGGAAGATCCGCAGAGCTATGCCCGTGCGTTGTATGGACTGCTGCGGGCGCTGGATCGGGCGGATGTCGAGCGCATCTTCGTGGAGAAGCTGCCGGAGTCGATCGAGTGGATCGCGGTGAATGACCGGTTGGGGAGGGCGGCGGCGGCGTTTGAGGGGGAGGATTCGGCTGGCGGTTGATGATGGGTTTTTGGGATTCTCGTTGTGGGACAGTGGGTTAGCGGCTAGAGGTTCCTTTGCGTGGGCGGAGATAGACCCAATATTCAGCGCGCAAAAGACGACGACACCCGGGTTACTCCGCGTGGGCGGAGATAGACCTTACGCGGAAATCGCGCGCCTGCCGCCCCTTCAGGTTACTCCGCGTGGGCGGAGATAGACCCAGCTGCAGGCTTTCGTGCGATACGTTGCGGCGGGTTCCTCCGCGTGGGCGAGGATAGACCTCGCTGCGCGCCTTCGTCTATGCCGGCGCGTGGGGTTCCTCCGCGTGGGCGGAGATAGACCCGACCCCGCGCTCGATGGCCTGGGCGAGGTCGCGGTTCCTCCGCATGCGCGGAGATCCCGCCAAAGTTCACTCCATCGCGCACGATCGACAGGCCGTTGTCGAGATCATCATCGATACCTTCGTCATCGATAAGCGACTTCGAAAGCTGGCCGCACCCTTCGCTGACCCTCTGGATACGATGGAATCGGTCTTGCACTAATGCAGGAAATTAACTTGTTGAATCAGACTTAACGTATTCAGTTGTGCTGACATTCCTTTCAAACTGCCCAGCCGGTGTAGCCCTACTGCGCTGAACCGGGAATCTGCGTCGCCCATTTGCCCCGCCTCGTGAGGGGGCTTTTTCACCGTTGTTTAGTGAGATTTGATCGCGACGGGTTGCCTCAAATGGGGGGTGCATGCCAATCCGACTGAACATAGTCGTTACCTTGTTGAGCTACTCAAACACTCTTCAATCTGTCGCCATAAACCATATGAAGAGATGCGAGAGGCGAAAGCGGCCAGCTCGAACTTCAGCTTCGCTAAACCAGATGTAGCTCTTTCGTCCTGAAGTCGCCGCAACTCGTCCTCGACAAAGCGCGGGTCGAAGCCACCTAGCTCTGGCGTCGTGATCGTAAGGTTGAAGGCGAAGGCTACAGCTACCTCGCGAAAAAATATCTGCCGAATCTCGCGAATCGGGTATTTCCGAAGCACCGAGATGGCCTCTGTCGACAAGTCGATGCCTGCAAATGTGTCGGCCAAAGACGACCGGATAAATTTTCGATCGATTTCGCTTATTGAATTCCCCATTTCTGAAGCTCCTTAACCGCTATCTCGTACTGGTCAAACGCGTATTCAGTCACTACCGATCCGCTGATCGTTCCAAGGATCGCAATTGCGAGAGCGCATAGAGGAGCGCCCGTGCCGCACAGAGCGGCAGTCGACATGCCGGTTACATAGCCGCCCAGTACCCCACCCCCGATGACTGTTCCTTGCCGCGCTACTTCTGTCACCTTATCGTCCGCTCTAAGAATTGCGTAAGCGGCAAGCCCGGCTGTCAAAAGGATCGTACCTTTGGCGGTATCCCTCATGATCGTGGTGCCAGCAGTCACCGACGTATCGTTCCTTCCTGCGGAAGCAATTACTGCGTATGAAGCTGCTTCTTTCTCCGCGCTAGTTAGAGCAGAAAACGGCTTTCCGTATAGTCGATTTGAATACTTGTTGACCGACTCCTCTATGGTCGGTCCGAAAGGTTTTTTCTTCTCGGCACGTGCTCTGTTCCACGAGGACGTAACCTTCCGAGTCTCTACAAGAATTTGGTTTCGGAGCTGATTGCAATATACAGCGCCCTCGTAAGCAGTCATCTTTCCTGAGTCGACCTCGGACTGAACAAGCTGGCTCACACGCCTGATCCCTTCGGCATATCGAGCACGGACCCTCTCATCACTGATTGCGTCCGCCGAAAATTTAAGCATCGTTGCCTCTAGAGCGTCGCGTGCGTCTCCGAAGAGGTCGCTCGTTAGCACGTGCTCTTGTTTCGTTTCGAACGGCCCTTCATGAAAGATGGACGGACTAGCTTGAACTTCGGACATCATTACCCCGTGATGGATGTAAGCAGCAGTTCCGTAACCGAATCCAACGAATTTGCGTTTTCTGTGAAGTGGAACTCGATATGCGAACAGTTGCTTCCGTTCTCATTCCTTTCGAAGCGAACTGTGTTGTTAATGCTGAAGGTTCCACGCTGCTTAGAACCGTCAGCGAAATAGGCCACACACCGCAACCCCCCAACGCTTCCGGATTCACGCAACGAGAACAAAATCCAATGGTTACCAGAGTCGGGAACGACAGCGCTACTTACGCCATGTCCCTCGTGCCGGCCTGCTTCATATCCCGTGAAAATCTGGGCCATGTTTCGCTCGGCGCGAAACACTGGTGCGGGACTACAACCGCATAGGTTGATGTCGCCGCTGAGCGCCCATCCTTCGCCATTCGGTCCCGTTCCCGGGTGACGTGGACCACTTGGCGCAATAACCCCCTCGCTTTTGCAGGCAGTGCAATAGGTTTTCATACCGAGCGTGGCGATGTGAACCAGTGGCGGCGGATTCGAACATGTTACCGAGTCAAGTCCTTCGATAATTGTCGCGCTACCGCCGCGATCACCTTTGCCGAGAAAAGGACGCCTTAGCATGTCACGCTCCCTTCGCAATCTTCCACTACGACGCTGGACACCGCAGCGCTTGCGAGGCCGCGCCTCTCTGGACTGTCCGAGATAACGTCGCCGTTGTTCAAGCGACTTCCCACGAAAGCAAGGGAAGCGGAAACACCTATACCGTTCGTCACGTGCAAGCCGCTTATGATGGTCGCGATACTCCCATCAGCATATGAGACGGCATCCCCGACAGCGGCAGCCCGCCCCAAAGTATCAACTTCCCACCAACCGGATGTTCTGCGAAGTACACCACCGCGCGCAGTAGTCGACTTCGCTACTGCCAAGCGGTAGGAAGGGGCGGGCGGTGGAACGACGTAGGCGGGGTCGAAAAGACCTTCGATTTGCGTCCGTTCAGTGACGGCGACGCCGAACTTACGCTGTAAGGGTTCGACAACGCGATCCCCGTTACTGAGTCCGCTTCCCTCCAAGGCATACGGCACGACTCCGTTCGTCAACCGGAAGCCAGCGCCATCGGTGATTACTGCTTCGCTGCCGTCAGGGTAGGTGACGACATCGCCCACCAATGCCAGGCAATGTTCATCAATTGTGACACTGCCCGTTGCCTTACTTACGACGCCACCACGTTCTGTTCTTGATCCAGCGGTCGCATACAAGTTGACCCTCTCATTCATCGTGTCGCTCGTGTGGTGTTAGAGAGATAGGAAGCTAACCGATGCAACGGCGGAACTCGAGAGATTGGAGGTGAATTATTGTAAAGCTCCGGTTTCCCCGGCTTCGTCAGCCACAGCTTGACCGGAGACTCGTCTTAGAAGCTCGGGTAGTTGGCTTCCGTCCACAGAAATTCTACGTTCTTCTTATCGTCCTCGAAGCCGAGTTCCATCGTTCGATCAAATGCGGCATTGAGCCGGTCCAGTAAAGTTGAGTCGTCCGCAAGGTTCGGGAATAATCAACGATATCCTGCTTCACCGTCAGAACGAAATTCCGATCGTCAGACGTACCAGCGCCTTCCACTCATCTTCAGAAAACTTATACATGTTATGTTGATTGGGGGTTACTCACTTTTGGATCGACGCCGAAGAAAGCCATTGCGACCGCGATATGGCGGTTCGGGCGCTTTGGTCATCCACCTCAATGCGCTTCTGCGGCGACAACCCCGGTTCTCGCAATTGCTCCGCGATAACGGGTCTCTTATAAAAACCCGGTTCCACACTCTCCATAAAAAGGAAGGCGACGAGGTGCTTTTCCTCGGTAAAAGCCTAGCCGTTCCGCCTCGGCTCGGGCAGAACGCAATGGGTTCTCTAGGTCAGATGTGGACTCGAACTTATCCATTCGACTTGATATAAAAACGTTCGCCGTCGAACAGCTAAAGCCATTTGAGCGCCGCGCCGAAGAAATCGGCGCGTGCCGTCTTCCTGAGCGACGTAGCCAGCTCATGCAGTACGCGCGGGTCCCAATAGCGCAATAGCACCTCCTGGCCGTCCGGCTGCACGGCGTTCAAGCGTTCGCGGAGCTTTGCCGCCAGCGTTGGCGCGTGATCCGTGCAGAAGAGCCAGACCACGGATGGACGCGACGCTTCAAGGGTCCCTCCGCGTGCGCGGAAATAGACCCTGCGGCTCTGGCTCGTGCCGTTGAACTGATGGATTCCTTGCAGCCGGTCTCTCACAAACCCAAGGCATCGCGAAAGCCAAAAAAAAGCCGCTCGACGTTTCACTCGAGCGGCTTTCATCACATCATCGACCCGCAAGAACCCCTACTTCCCCAACCCCGCCGCAGCAATCTTCTGCTCCGCCGTCTGCGCATAAAGCGCATGCAGATGCGTCGTCGGATGGACCGTATCCGCGTACATATACGTCTGGTCCGCGTCCGCCGTCGTGCGCGTCTGCGGCGAGCAGAACAGCGACGTCGCAAAATCGCTCGGATTCGGCTCGCCGTATCCCTTCGCGGCTGCGGCCATCGCCTGCAGATTGCAGCCCGTGCCTGTATTCGACACCGCGAAACCATACTGCTGGTAATTCGCCGTGATATTCGCAAGCGGCCCGACGATATCCAGGAAAATCACCTTCGACATCAGCCCCGTCTGCGTCAGCGCGGCCGCGAGCGCCTGATTGAAGCCGAGCGATGCCTGAGACAGCAGCGCCCGCGTCGTCGGCGTGCTCATCATGCCCTGTGGCGTCGTGCCGATATCCGGCACGTTCGACACCAGCACATGCGTCGCGCCGCTTTGCACGATCTTGCCGACGATGCCCGCCAGATCGATCGCCGCCTGCCCGATCGCCGCCGTCGCCTGCGCCGGCGTCATCTGGCCCGCCTGCACGGCCGTCAGGTTATACAGGATGTCGTTCGCGCCGCCATTGACGATCACCAGCTGCCCCGCGTTGAAGCTGCCATGCGAGCTCAGATAGTTCGTCACCTGGGTCGAGACCGGCACCGTCAGCGCGCCCGCGTAATTTGCCGGGTCCGTGCCGCGGTGGCCGATGCCGATCGGATTCGACACGCGCGAGCCGCCCTGTGCGTACCCGAAGCCGGCCTGTGCAGTGGGCGGCGTGCCGAAGCCGCCGGTCATCGCCGGGGTCAGCGTGTCGCCGTAATACTGCGCGACGTCCTGCACCCACACCTGGCCAGGGTTCGTCGTGAAGCGTCCGCCGCCAAAGTTGGCCGCCGCGACCGGCGCGTACGTGCCGGCATCGGACAGGCTGTCGCCGAACGATACGACCTGCAGCTTGATCCCGCCGGCGGGCGTCGAATTGTTGTCGTCTGAACCGCCGCCGCATGCGGCGAGCAGGGCGAATGCCGCGCCCGCGATGGCGGTGCGGGCGTAACGCGCCAGGGCGGCGCGCGTCGAGCGATGCTTCTTCATGGACCTCGTCTCCGTTCTTCGGTTTTGTACTTGTCTCGCGGCGCTTGCATGCGCCGCTCGTGCTGCTGCATCGATTGTGCCGCAAGCAGGGCGCATGTCGAGCGATGCCTTTCGTTCGGTTCTTCTCGCCCCGCCGCGCCTTCAAGCGTACACGCCGCGCGCGCCTCATCGCGCGTGACTTTGTAGAACAATCCTTCGGTCGCCGGCCGCAAACAAACCGACGACGCGGGTTTCACTCGATAGCCGATTCACCCGCGCCGATGCTCATCGCAGGCCTTACTCGCCCGCCGCCTTGCCCGGGCCTTCGTAGACCCATTCGAGCAGCGCGTCGTGGGCGGCGCGGGCCGCTTCCGCGCGCGGATCGTTGATGAAACTCACGACCACATAGCTCTGCCCGTCCGCCGCGCCAACATAGCCCGCAATCGCGCGCACGTCGCGCAAGGTGCCGGTCTTGATGTGCGCGTTGCCGCCCGCGCCCGCGTTCGAGAGCCGGTTGCGCATCGTCCCGTCGACGCCCGCGATCGGCAACGATTCGACGAACACTTGCGCGACGGGACTCGCGTTCGCCGCCAGCAAGAGATCCGCGAGCGAGGAGGCCGCGATGGTTTCGTCGCGCGATAGTCCCGAGCCGTTGTCGAGCGAAAGGCCGTTCATCGGCAGGGCGCTGCGGCGCAGGAACGTCTGGATGGCCTGCGCCGATTTCGCCGTCGTGGCGGGCGGCTTGCCTTGCGCCGCGCCGACGGTCAGGAACAGGTTGCGCGCCATCACGTTGTTGCTGTACTTGTTGATGTCGCGAACGATGTCCGACAGCACCGGACTGCGATGCGTGCCGACGAGCCGCGCGTTCGAAGGCGTCGGGCCCTCGCGCGTCGCGCCCTGGAACGTGCCGCCCGCCTGCTTCCACAACGCGAGGAAGCCGCCCGCGAAGAACGTCGAATGATCGAGCGCGGCGACGTTGATCGTGCGCGATCCGCAGCGCAGCGGATAGTCGCCGATGAACGATGCCTGCACGAAGCCGCCCTGCGTCTGGGCCACGCTCGGCGATGCCGCCGGCAGCGTGCCCGCGCATGCGCCACGCGTGACGCGCAGTTCGTTGTCGATCTGCAGTTGCGCGAGTTGCGGCAGGACGTCGATGGAGACTTGCCCGTCCGGATTCGGCGTCAGCGTGAACGAAAGCGACTTGAACGCATAAAGCAGCGGATCGGGGCCGACGTTGTAGGGCGCGGCGTCGTCGTTGTCGAAGGCGGGGAGATCGCGCGTGGAGGCGTCGAAATAGCGCTTGTCGAGCACGAGCGCGCCGTCGATGCCGGCAATGCCGCTCTGGCGGATCTGGCCGACGAGGTCGATCAGTTCTTCCGGCACGAGCTTCGGGTCGCCGGTGCCCTGAATGTACAGATTGCCGTGGAGGATGCCTTGCGCATCGACGTCGCCGTCCGCGTAGGCAGTCGTCTTCCAGCGATAGTCCGGACCGAGCATCGACAGCGCCGAGTACGTCGTGACGAGTTTCATCGTCGATGCGGGGAGCATCGGCCGGTCCGCGTTGATCGCGACGAGCGGCGTCGCCGCGCCGATGCGCTGCACGACCACGCTCATCGACGAGAGCGGCACGTGCGCCCGGGCAAGTGCGCCCATCACCGATGCGGGCAGCGGCCCGGCCGGCGCCGCGACGCGCGCGGCCTTCTCGGCTCGTGCGGCTTTCTTCACGCTCTTCGCCTTCGCGCCGCCGATCGCCGCGCGCTCCGGCGCATGCTTCTGCGATTCCGACTTCGTGCCGCCGCGCGCCGCTGCATCGGGTGAATGGGAGAGCGCGGCGCAGGCGAGCGCCGTGGCGAGTGCGAACGTCGACAGACGCGCGGAAACGGAACCGGGAATCGGAGAAAAAAACAGCATACGGGGCTTGCGTTCTTGAAGGAAAGTCGGGGCGGCGGCGCCAGAGTCGAAGGCCGGCCCGGGCGAAGCGGCTATTGTAGACAAGCCGGCTTGCGGAATTCGTACGGACGTGCCGGCGCGCAGGACGGCGGTTAAGTCACGCTTAAGCCTGCCGTGCGGCCGCGCGGATAAAATCACCGCATCCCCAACCGAAGACGATGACATGCGTATCCTGCTAGTCGAAGATGACCGGATGATCGCCGAGGGCGTGCGCAAGGCACTGCGCGCGGACGGCTTCGCGGTCGATTGGGTGCAGGACGGCGAGGCGGCGCTCACGGCCGTCGCCGGCGAAGCCTACGACCTGATGCTGCTCGATCTCGGCCTGCCGAAGCGCGACGGCCTCGACGTGCTGAAGACGCTGCGCGCCCGGGCGAATCCGCTGCCGGTGCTGATCGTCACCGCGCGCGATGCGATCGCGGATCGCGTGAAAGGCCTCGACGCCGGCGCCGACGATTATCTGGTCAAGCCTTTCGATCTCGACGAACTCGGCGCCCGCATGCGCGCGCTGATCCGCCGTCACGCGGGACGCGGCGAATCGCTCGTGCGGCACGGCACCCTGACGCTCGATCCGGTCGGGCATCAGGTGACGCTCGCGGGCGCGCCGGTCGCGTTGTCGGCGCGTGAGTTCGCGTTGCTCGAAGCGCTGATGGCGCGGCCCGGCGCGGTGTTATCGAAGAGTCAGCTCGAAGAGAAAATCTACGGCTGGGGCGAGGAGATCGGCAGCAACACCGTCGAGGTCTATATCCATTCGCTGCGAAAGAAGCTCGGCGCCGATCTCATCCGCAACGTGCGCGGTCTCGGCTACATGGTCGCGAAGGACGCCTGATGCGGTCGATCCGCCGCCAACTGCTGATCTGGCTGCTCGCACTCGTGATCGTCGGCGTCGGGTTTGCCGGATGGCTGACCTACCGGCAGGCGCTCGCCGAAGCCAACGAGCTGTTCGATTACCAGCTTCAGCAAATCGCGGCGGCGCTGCCGTCCGAGCCGTTCTCGTCGGTGCTGACGTCGCGCAGCGAAAGCGATGAAGGCGTCGTCATCCAGATATGGAACCGCAACGGCGTGCTGATGTACTACTCGCATCCGCGTGTGCCGCTCGCGCCGCATGCCGAACTCGGCTTCTCCACCGAAATGACCGCGCGCGGCGAATGGCGCGTGTACAGCGCGATCGTCGGCGATAACGTCGTGCAGCTCGCGCAGCCGCTGTCGATCCGCAATCGCGTCGCGGCGGGCGTCGCGTGGCGCACGCTGTGGCCGCTCGTGCTGCTCTTGCCGCTGCTCGGCCTCGCCATCTGGGTGATCGTCGGCAAAGGGCTTGCGCCGCTGCAGCGCGTGACGCGTGCGCTCGACACGCGTCACCCCGAGGCGCTCGATCCGCTCTCCGATCAACGCCTGCCGCAGGAAGTGCGGCCGCTCGTGCGGGCACTGAACGCGCTGTTGTCGCGGCTGTCGGCGGCGCTCGATACGCAGAAAGCCTTCGTCGCCGATGCCGCGCACGAGCTGCGCACACCGCTCGCCGCCGTGAAGATCCAGGCGCAGCTCGTCGCGCGCGCGGATGACGAACCGACCCGCCGCGAGGCGCTCTCGGATCTCAATGAAGGCATCGCGCGGGCGACGCGGCTCGCGGAGCAACTGCTCGCGCTGGCGCGATCGGAGCCGGATGGCAAGGCGGTCGCGAAGGCCGTCGATCTGCGCGCGCTGCTCGACGACTGCGTGCGCGCATACGTGCTGGTCGCCGAGGAGCGCGGCGTCGACCTGGGCATCGAGGCGAGCGAGCCGGCGACGGTCATCGGCGATCCGGATTCGCTGCGCGTGATGTTCAACAACCTGATCGACAACGCGACCAAGTACACGCCGAGGGGCGGACGTGTGGATGTCTGCCTGACGCTGCGCGACGGGCGGCCCGTCGTGGAGATCGCCGATACGGGGCCGGGCATTCCAGCCGATGAACGCGAGCGTGTGTTCGACCGCTTCTATCGCGTGGGGGAAAGCGCGAACCGTGCGCGGACGGATGTCGCGGGAAGCGGACTGGGGCTTGCGATCGTCAGGCGCATCGCGGACCAGCACCGGGCGAGCGTCGATCTGGCGGAGTCGGCGGGTGGAGGCCTGAAAGTCGTCGTCCGGCTTTGAGAACGCGTCGAACTAATAGAAGACGCCGTGCTTCGCCAGTTAATCCTGCTAAATGGCCGCGAATATCAGATATTGATTGAGGTTTGTCTTCTAGTTTTTTTTGAAAGGCTGAAAAGGACCGCGTATCGCCAAGTCATTTAGGAAAACTCTGCTTTCGCCCGGTACACGTCACTCAGTACGCTTCATCGCTCGTTTGTTAACCTGAGGAGGCGGTGCAATGAAGATTACGAGCTGCAGGTACGGCATTTCCGGCCGCAGAATTATGAAAGCGATATGCGCGAGCCGAGCAAAGGTTATCGTCGCCGTTTGCGCGATGTCGATCGGAAGCACGGCCGCGTTCGCTGACGCGGGATGGGTGACCGTGTGCAGCAGTGCTACATTTACCGCCTACGGCAGTGCGGGCACCATGATGGGTTACAACCCCAATGGTTGCACTACAGCTACGCCGGACTTCGTGCAGCTTGCGGGCGACAGTAGTGCGAACCCGTCGGAGTGGGTAAAGTTGAGCGACGGCACCGTTGACATCGGTGCAGGTACGAGCATCCAGATGCATCAGCTCATGGACATGAACGGCAGCAAGATCCAGGGGCTCGCGCCCGGCGAACTCTCGGCGAGCAGCACCGAAGCGGTCAACGGCGCACAGCTTTACGCAACCAACCTGCAGGTGGCGGACAACACCGCCGCCATCAACGCGCTGAGCGGCGCCGTCAACCTCGTCCGGCAGGACCCGACGACGCGCGCCATCACCGTTGGCAAGGACACGGACGGCACGGTCGTCGACGTCACCGGCACAAGCGGCGCGCGTCAGGTCACAGGCGTCGCGGCAGGCGCGCTCAGCGCCGACAGCACCGATGCGGTCAACGGCTCGCAGCTTTATCAGACCAACGTCCAGGTCGATGCGCTGAACCAGCGCGTGCAGAACATTTCCATCGGCGGAACGCCGGTTCTCGCTTCGCAGGCCAACGATGCGCCCGCATCTGCAACCGGTGCCAACGCGACGGCCATCGGTAACGGCGCGCAGGCCACGGCGGCGAACTCCGTCGCGCTCGGCGACCGTTCGGTCGCATCCGAGGACAACACGGTATCGGTGGGATCGGCGGGTAACGAGCGTCGCGTGACCAACGTCGCAGCCGGCGTGCGGGGCACGGACGCGGTCAACATGAATCAGTTGAACGCACTGCAGAACAATGTGAACGCGGTTGCGCGCGAAGCGTTCGCGGGCGTCGCTGCCGCGATGGCGATGCCCAACCTCACGCCGAATCAGCCGGGCAGGACGGTGGTCGCAGCGGGCGTCGCGAACTACAAGGGTTATACGGCGATCGGTCTGGGCGGCACGTATCGCTCGGAGAACAATCGCTGGCTCGTGAACGCGGCGGCATCGGTGACACCGCACGGCGACACGGGCGTGCGCGGTCAGGTCGGCTACGAGTTCTGAACGCACCGGTCAGTCCACAACGCCATCGAAGGGCGGCTATCCGAAAGGGCAGCCGCCCTTTCGCTTTCTTGGGCTTGCTTCGGTTTTCTTTCACTATCGACGTTGCACGGCTTTAAGAAAGATTTAAGCGACACCCCTTAATCTTCCGTCATCCGTAGAGTCCGCTCTACCCAAGCGCACCTGTTATCTGGAGCACACGATGAAAGCGAAGATTGTCACCCGTAGCGCCGTCGCCGCCGCAGTCGCCGTTGCGTTGTCGGCAGGTTATGTCGCCGGCCATAACAACGTTCCCGCGCCGCAGGTCATCGCGCCCGCGCAGGCCGCGATGATGCCGGCCGAAGCCGCCGCCAAGACCGGCATCCCCGATTTCTCGGGCCTCGTCGAAACTTACGGCCCGGCCGTCGTCAACATCAGCGCGAAGCACGTGGTGAAGCAGGCGTCCGCGCGCCGCAACGGCGCTAATCAGTTGCCGATGGACCCCGACGATCCGTTCTATCAGTTCTTCAGGCGCTTCGGCGGCATGCCCGGATTCGGCGGTGGCCAGGGCGGCCCCGGCGCGGATCGTCCGAGCGAAGGGCTCGGCTCGGGCTTCATCGTAAGTAGCGACGGCTACATCCTCACGAACGCGCACGTCGTCGATAACGCGAACGTCGTCACGGTCAAGCTGACGGACAAGCGCGAGTTCCGCGCGAAGGTCGTCGGGGCCGACAAGCAATCCGATGTCGCGGTGCTGAAGATCGACGCGAAGAGTCTGCCGACCGTGAAGATCGGCGACCCGAACGGCAGCAAGGTCGGCCAGTGGGTCGTGGCGATCGGCTCGCCTTATGGTTTCGACAACACGGTGACGTCGGGCATCATCAGCGCGAAATCGCGCGCGTTGCCGAACGAGAATTACACGCCGTTCATTCAGACCGACGTGCCGGTGAATCCGGGCAATTCGGGCGGGCCGCTCTTCAACCTGCAGGGCGAGGTCATCGGCATCAACTCGATGATCTATTCGCAGACCGGCGGCTTTCAGGGTCTTTCGTTCGCCATCCCGATCAATGAGGCGATCAAGGTCAAGGACGCGCTCATCAAGACCGGACACGTGGACCGCGGGCGTTTGGGCGTGACCGTGCAGGCGATGAACAAGACACTCGCCAATTCGTTCGGCATGAAGGCGCCGCAGGGCGCGCTCGTGAGTTCGGTCGAGCCGGGCGGACCGGCGGCGAAGGCCGGTCTTCAGCCGGGCGATGTGATCGTCGCGCTGAACGGGGTGCCGGTGACGGATTCGACGTCGCTGCCGTCGCAGGTCGCGGGACTGTCGCCGGGCAGTTCGGCGAAGGTGCAAGTGTGGCGCGACAAGACCACGAAGGATATCGACGTGAAGATCGGCGCCCTCAAGGATGCGAAGACCGCCAGCGCCGATGCGAACGGCGACGGCAGCGGCGGCGCATCGCAGGATGCGCGGCTCGGTGTCGCGGTGCGGCCGCTCACGCCGGAGGAGAAGCAGGAGGGATCGCTGTCGCGCGGGCTCGTCGTGCAACAGGCGAACGGCGCGGCAGCGAGCGCGGGCATTCAGGCGGGCGACGTGATCCTGGCCGTCAACGGCCAGCCCGTCACCAGCGTGCAGCAATTGAAGGCGATGGTTTCGCACGCGGGCGACAGCCTCGCGCTCTTGATCCAGCGTGACGATGCGCAGATCTTCGTGCCCGTGGATCTGGGTTGATCGCTGCGGCTGCGGCGGGCACGCAGCGTGCTTTTTGCGTTGCGGTGCCCTATCGCGCTGACCTGGCGCATCGGGCGTGACGTCGCTGGCGCTCCGGCGCACGGCGGCATCGGACAAGGAGCCAACAACGATGACGATGACGAGCAAAACGGGAAAGCTGGCAGCGACGCTGCTGGCGACGGCGCTCGCCGCGGGTCTCGCGAGCGGCGCGTGGGCGCAAGCGGCGAGCGGCGTGAATGCTGCAAGCGCCGGCACGGCCGACACGGGCAGCGCGGGCAACAGCAACGGCGGCGGCCTGCCGCAGATCGAGCAACAGGGCGATGTGTCCTACACGTCGGGCG
This sequence comes from Caballeronia sp. LZ016, assembly GCF_031450805.1. Lineage (NCBI taxonomy): Bacteria > Pseudomonadati > Pseudomonadota > Betaproteobacteria > Burkholderiales > Burkholderiaceae > Caballeronia > Caballeronia sp. LZ016. The sequence continues at coordinate 288,819 of NZ_JARTVY010000001.1, read as the reverse complement.
GCGTCGGTCTCGACGAATCGCGCGCATTGTTGCGCGAACAGGCGCACTGGGCGCTATCGCTGCGCTTCACCGGGCCGACCGCGGATTATCTGTCGGGCGTGCACGTGCGAATCGTCGGCGGGAAGGGCGGCGAAGTCCTGAACACGGAATCGATGGGTCCTTACATGCTCGTCAAACTGCCGGCGGGCAACTACACGGTCTACGCGAAGTACAAGGACCAGGAGAAGAAGCAATCCGTCAGCGTGGCCGGTCCGGGCAAGGCAAAGGCGGCGTTCCACTGGAACATCCAATGACGCGGTGAGCCGCGTATCAGGACTGCCACTCCCCCGCGACGGGAGTTTGTCTCATAATCAAGTCACGAGTCGACTCCGGTTAGCTCGTGGCTTTTTTGTGGCTTGTGACGGGGCGCGCGGTCGCGCCTCGCGCTTCTCTGAACCGCAGCGCGGAGGACAGCACGATGAGCACGGACCTGAACGACGGGCACGCGGCGCACCGCATCGAGATTTTGCCGAACGCCCGGCGCTGCCGCGTCATCCACCAGGGCGTCACGTACGCCGATACCCACGCATCCCTCACGCTGAGCGAAACGGGGCACGAGAACGTTCACTATTTTCCGCGCGCCGACGTGAACATGGCGCGGCTCGAACGCTCGGTTCACACGTCGCACTGCCCGTTCAAGGGCGATGCCACCTACTACCATCTGCTGACCGAAGACGGTCCGATCGAGAACGCCGTCTGGAGCTACGAAAGCCCGTTCGACGCCGTGGCGGGCATCAAGGGGTATCTGGCGTTTTATCCGTCGCGGGTGGATCGCATCGACGAGACTTCTTAGCGAGCCGCCGCACAGACGCGCGCTGGCCGGCGTGCCAAAACAGGCGGAACCGATCGAACGCGATCGAAAGCCAGCGTCAGGCGTTTCTCGTCCCGGAGGCCCGGATGGAAGTCACGGAAGCGTTGCGCGTGCCGCTCGACCCGGCGCATGTCCGGGATGCGCTCGGCGACCTCGCATTGTTGCGGGCGAGCCTGGAAAACTGCGAGTCGTTTGCGCGCACGCCGGCCGGTGAGTACGCGCTGACGCTCGTCGTGCCGCTCGGCGCGCTGCGGGCGCGCTACGAGGTGCGCGCGCATCCTGCGGGGCGCACGCGGCAGGGCGGCGGCATGGAGCCGCCGTCGCGGGAGCACGGCGACGCGCAGCAGGATGGCTACGCCCGCACGCTCAGTTTCAAGGCGCGCGGGGAGGGCGTGGGTTCATTGCGCGGGCAGATTGCGGTCGCACTGAATGCGGAGGACGACGCAAGCGCCACGTGGATCGAATACACCGTCTGGGCGACGGTCACGGGCCCGCTCGCCGGCTTGCCGCCGCGTCAGATCGAGAACGCGCTGCGCGAAGGGGCCGACGATTTCTTCGCCGAATTCTGCGAAGTCGTGCGCGCCAAGCACGGCTTGCCGTCGATGCGCGCGGCAGGCGAGCGCACGCGCCGTCACGTGTTCTTGCGGCCGGGCGGCATGTCGGCGGCGTTCTCGCGTCGCGGGGGCTCGACGGCGCGCGCGATGCATCTCGCATCCGGCGATGCCGCCGCGAGCGGCGTGCTGCGGCATCGGCTCGGGACGCACGCGTTCGGCGCGCATGACCGGGAGCACCGGCACGATACGCACCCGTTCGGATTGCCGGGCTGGGCCTGGGTAGCGATGCTGATCGGGATCGCGGCACTGGTGTTTTTTGCGCGGCGGGCGGCGCTGCAGTAACGCGGCTCCGGCGTTACAGTCTCCGGTTCCAACCCATCGAGGACCCGCCATGCCCCGCCGCGCGCTCATCGTCATCGACGTGCAGAACGAATACGTCACCGGCAATCTGCCGATCGAATATCCCGACGTGCAGGTATCGCTTGCCAACATCGGTCGCGCGATGGACGCCGCCGATACCCACGGCATCCCCATTGTCGTGGTGCAGAATTTCGCGCCGTCCACCGCGCCGATCTTCGCGCGCGGTTCTGCGATGGCGGAACTTCACGAATCCGTCGCAGATCGTCCGCGCGCGCACTACGTCGAAAAGTCGCTGCCGAGCGCCTTCGCGGGCACGGACCTCGCCGGCTGGCTCGCGGCGCGCGAAATCGACACCATCGTGATCGCCGGTTACATGACCCACAATTGCGACGATTCCACCGTGCGTCATGCCGTCCACGCTGGCCTGTCGGTGGAGTTTCTCGTCGATGCGACCGGCGCCGTGCCGTATGAAAACCGCGCGGGCCGGGCAAGCGCGGAAGAGATTCATCGCGTGTTCACGGTCGTGATGCAGTCGCGGTTCGCCGCCGTGCTGACTACCGACGAATGGATCGCTGCGCTCGCGAACGGCGAGCCGCCGGCACGCGACAACATCTACGCATCGAATCAGCGGGCGCGTTCCGTCGCGCGTTGATTCAGACGCTCGCCGGCATCAGTAAGGCAGGACTCGAGCGCAACGCGTCGAAGCACGCGTCGATCAGCGCTTCGGAATCCTGCGCCGGATCGACGGCTTCCGGCAGCATCAGCGAGTCATGCAGGATGCCGGTGAACAGTGCGTGAAGCAGCGTGGTGGCACGCCGCGTGTCGAGCGCCGCCGGCAATTGCTGCTTGTCGATGGCGTTGCGCAGCGCCCGCTCGATCCGCTCCATCCCGTCGCGCATGTTGTTCTGGTGACGCTCGCGCACCGGCCCCATCTCTTCGACGAATTCGCACTTCAGAAACAGGATGTCGAACACGCGGCGGCGCTGTTCGTCAGCGGTGATGTTGCGCATGCACCAGACGAAAATCTCGCGGATATGCGCGAGCGGGTCCGGCTCCTTGCCGTCGAGCGTCGCTTCGACGAGCTCGTCGAGCGGCAGCAGGCTGCGGTCGAACATCGCGTTGAAGAGGTCGCCCTTGTTCGTGAAGTGCCAGTAGATCGCGCCGCGCGTGACGCCCGCCGCCTGCGCAATGTCCGCAAGCGACGTCCGCGAAACGCCTTTTTCATAAAAAACGCGTTCGGCGGCGTCCAGAATGCGGTTGCGCGTCTCCTGCGCTTCTTCCTTGGTTCGTCTGACCATGTTCGTGATGACAACTGCCGCGAGCCGGGCGCGTCGGCGGGTAGTGCGAAAGGGGATTGACGGGGAGCGTTTGAGCGTTACAGGCCCGACGCGGCGGATGTTTGTTACGCCAGTAATCTGCGCTGTAGCAGATTTTTACATTCATTCGTGAATGTATTTATAATACCACCCCACACGACGTCAAGACCGTTTCAAGGCTTTTTGGTCATATTTCGTCCACCGATGGTCAGATTCGTCAGCAGCGCCAGCGGCCGCGTCCAAGTCGTGCGCTGCCGGCATCACAGATGCGCGCGTCGGCATTCAGGCGACGAGTTGCCTCTCATTTTTGAGAGGCACGCGTTTTTTTTCGCTACCAGTTATGAACAGAGGTCGCTCCATGCGCTTCGAAAGGGTTCCCTATCACCTCGTCAGTGCCGCAACGGCTGCCATGCTTCTGGCGGCGTGCGGACAGAAACAATCGGCCCCGCCGCCGCAGACGCCCGAAGTCGGCGTCGTGACGGTCCAGCCGACCGCCGTGCCGGTCACGACCGAACTGCCGGGCCGCACGAGCGCGTATCTCGTCGCGCAGGTGCGGGCGCGCGTCGACGGCGTCGTGCTGCGCCGTGAATTCACCGAAGGCAGCATCGTCAAGGCGGGGCAGCGGCTCTACAAGATCGATCCGGCGCCGTACATCGCCCAGTTGAACAACGCGAAGGCGTCGCTGGCGAAGGCGCAGGCCAATCTCGCATCGACGACCGCGCAGGCGAATCGCTACAAGGTGCTCGTCGCGGCGAACGCCGTCAGCAAGCAGGACTACGACAACGCCGTCGCCTCGCAAGGCCAGGCCGCAGCCGATGTGGCAGCGGGCAAGGCTGCCGTCGATACCGCGCAGATCAACCTCGGCTATACCGATGTCGTCTCGCCGGTCACGGGTCAGGTCGGCATTTCGCAGGTCACGCCGGGCGCCTACGTGCAGGCGAGCCAGGCCACGCTGATGGCTACCGTTCAGCAGCTCGATCCCACTTACGTCGATCTCACGCAGTCGAGTCTCGATGGCCTCAAGCTGCGTCGCCAGATTCAGGAAGGCCGTCTCACGACGAGCGGCCCGAATGCCGCGAAGGTGTCGCTCGTGCTGGAAGACGGCCGCGTCTATTCGGAGAAGGGCAAGCTGCAGTTCACCGACGTCACCGTCGATCAGACCACCGGCTCCGTCACCGTTCGCGCGATCTTCCAGAACAAGGACCGCGTGCTGCTGCCGGGCATGTTCGTGCGCGCGCGCATCGAAGAGGGCGTGAATCCGAGCGCGCTCGTCGTGCCGCAGATCGGCATCACGCACGATCAGAAGGGCACGCCGACCGCGCTCGTCGTCGGCGACGACAACAAGGTCGCGCTGCGCCAGCTCGTCACGTCCGGCACCTACGGCCAGAACTGGGTCGTCGAAAGCGGCCTGAAGCCGGGTGACCGCGTGATCGTGCAAGGCGTCGACAAGGTCAAGCCGGGTGCGGACGTCAAGGCAGTGCCCGCGCAACTGCCGGCAGCGGCCGGGGGCGCCTCCCAGGCGAGCGATGCGCAAGCCGCGCAGTCCGCGTCGTCCGCTCAACCCGCATCTGCTGCCTCGGGCGCGTAAAACCAGGAGCCCGCCTCATGGCAAAGTTCTTTATCGATCGCCCGATTTTCGCGTGGGTGATCGCCATCGTTCTGATGCTCGCCGGTATCGCGGCCATCTTCACGTTGCCGGTCGCGCAGTATCCGACCATCGCGCCGCCGGGCGTGCAGATCAGCGCGACGTATCCGGGCGCATCGGCGAAAACGGTCGAAAACACCGTGACGCAGGTGATCGAGCAGCAGATGAGCGGTCTCGACCACCTGCTGTATCTGTCGTCCACGTCGGATGACTCCGGCACCGCGACCATCACGCTGACGTTCGCGCCGGGCACGAACCCGGACATCGCGCAGGTGCAGGTGCAGAACAAGCTGCAGCTCGCGACGCCGCTTCTTCCGCAAGTCGTGCAGCAGCTCGGCACCAAGGTCACGAAGTCGAGCAACAGCTTCCTGCTCGTGCTCGCGTTCGTGTCCGAAGACGGCAGCATGTCGAAGTACGACCTCGCGAACTACGTGGCGTCGCACATTCAGGATCCGGTCAGCCGTCTCGACGGCGTCGGCACGGTCACGCTGTTCGGCTCGCAATACGCGATGCGCATCTGGCTCGACGCCAACAAGCTGACCAACTTTGGCCTCACGCCGGTCGACGTGCAGACCGCGCTGCAGGCGCAGAACGTGCAGGTCGCGGGCGGCTCGCTCGGCGGCACGCCGTCGGTGCCGGGGCAGATGCTGCAGGCGACCATCACCGAAGCGACGCTGCTGTCCACGCCCGAGCAGTTCGGCAACGTGCTGCTGAAGGTCAATCAGGACGGCTCGCAAGTGCGCCTGAAGGACGTGGCGCGCATCGAGCTCGGCGGCGAGAACTACAACTTCGACACGAAGTACAGCGGCCAGCCCGCGGCGGGCTTCGGTATTCAGCTCGCGACCGGCGCGAACGCGCTCGCGACCGCAAAGGCCGTGCGCCAGAAGATCGACGAGCTGTCGAAGTACTTCCCGCACGGGCTCGTCGTGAAGTACCCGTACGACACGACGCCGTTCGTGCGCCTGTCGATCGAGGACGTGGTCAAGACGCTGATCGAAGGCATCGTGCTGGTGTTCCTCGTGATGTATCTGTTCCTGCAGAACCTGCGCGCGACGCTGATCCCGACCATCGCGGTGCCGGTGGTTCTGCTCGGCACGTTCGCGATCATGGCGGCGGTCGGCTTCTCGATCAACACGTTATCGATGTTCGGTCTCGTGCTCGCGATCGGCCTCTTGGTCGACGATGCGATCGTGGTGGTGGAAAACGTCGAGCGGGTGATGGCGGAAGAGGGCTTGTCACCACGCGAGGCGACCCGCAAGGCGATGGGCCAGATCACCGGCGCGCTGGTGGGCGTGGCGCTCGTGCTGTCGGCGGTGTTCGTGCCGGTGGCGTTGTCGGGCGGCTCGGTCGGGGCGATCTATCGACAGTTCTCGCTGACGATCGTCTCCGCGATGGTGCTCTCCGTGCTGACCGCGTTGATCCTGACGCCGGCGCTGTGCGCGACGATCCTGAAGCCGATTCCGCAGGGCCATCACGAACAGAAGAAGGGCTTCTTCGGCTGGTTCAACCGCACCTTCGACAAGAGCCGCGACAAGTATCACTCGGGCGTGTATCACGTCATCAAGCGTTCGGGACGGTGGCTGCTGATCTACCTGGTCGTGATCGTCGCGGTGGGCCTGTTGTTCGTGAAGCTGCCGAAGTCGTTCCTGCCGGATGAAGACCAGGGCACGATGTTCGTGCTCGTGCAGACGCCGGCCGGCTCCACGCAGGAAACCACGGCGCGCGCGCTGAAGGACGTGTCCGACTATCTGCTGAACGACGAAAAGGCGATCGTCGAATCGACGTTCACGGTCAACGGCTTCAGCTTCGCGGGCCGCGGTCAGAACGCGGGTCTCGTGTTCGTGCGGATGAAGGACTACGCGCAGCGCCAGAAGGGCGACCAGAAGGTGCAGGCGCTCGTCGGCCGGCTGTTCGGGCGCTTCTCCGGCTACAAGAACGCGGTGGTGTTCCCGGTCAATCCGCCGTCGATTCCCGAACTCGGCACGGCAGCGGGCTTCGACTTCGAGCTGCAGGACCGTGCGGGCGTGGGCCACGATGCGCTGATGAACGCGCGTAACCAGTTGCTCGGCATGGCCGCGAAGGACCCGTCGCTCGCGCAGGTGCGTCCGAACGGCCTGAACGATACGCCGCAGTTCAAGGTGAACATCGATCGCGAGAAGGCGCTGGCGCTCGGCGTCACGGCGGCATCCATCGATCAGACGTTCTCGATCGCGTGGGCATCGGCGTATGTGAACAACTTCCTCGACACCGATAGCCGGATCAAGAAGGTGTATCTGCAGGGCGACGCGCCGTTCCGCATGACGCCGGAAAACCTGAGCGACTGGTACGTGCGCAACGCGTCGGGCGGGATGGTGCCGTTCTCCGCGTTCGCCACCGGCAACTGGACGTACGGCTCGCCGAAACTGGAGCGCTACAACGGTATCTCGTCGGTCGAAATCCAGGGGGCGGCGGCGCCCGGCAAATCCACCGGCCAGGCAATGGCTGCGATGGAAGCGCTCGCCGCGAAGCTGCCCGCAGGCATTGGCTTCGAATGGACGGGCTTGTCGTATCAGGAAATCCAGTCGGGTTCGCAGGCGCCGATTCTGTATGGCATCTCGATTCTCGTCGTGTTCCTGTGTCTTGCGGCGCTGTATGAAAGCTGGTCGATTCCGTTCTCGGTCATCATGGTGGTGCCGCTCGGCGTGATCGGCGCGCTGCTTGCCGTGACCTTGCGCGGGCTCGAAAACGACGTGTTCTTCCAGGTCGGCCTGCTGACGACAGTCGGCTTGTCGGCGAAGAACGCGATTCTGATCGTCGAGTTTGCGCGCGAGTTGCAGATATCGGAAAAGATGGGCCCGATCGAAGCGGCGATGGAAGCGGCGCGGCTGCGCCTGCGCCCCATCCTGATGACCTCGCTCGCGTTCATTCTCGGCGTGATGCCGCTTGCGATCAGCAACGGCGCGGGTTCGGCGAGCCAGCACGCGATCGGCACGGGCGTGATCGGCGGGATGCTGACCGCGACGTTCCTCGCGATCTTCATGGTGCCGATGTTCTTCGTCGTGATCCGCGCGCAGTTCAGCGGCGACAAGGAAAATCCGGAAGTCGCGCTGGAGCATTACGAGCAGCATCACCCTGACGAGCAGCATCCGCGCGATGGCAACGAAGGACACTGACATGCGTAGACTTTCTTTGATGGCAGCGGCCATCGCGGTTCTGGCGACGGGCTGCACGATGGAGCCGAAGTACGAGCGTCCCGCCGCGCCCGTGTCGACGACGTTCCCGACCGGCGGCGTCTACGCGACGCAGCCGGGCGTGGCCCAGGGTGCGCGCAGTGCGCAGGGCGTCGCGGGCGCGGATATCGGCTGGCGGGACTTTTTCGTCGATGCGCGCCTGCAGCGGCTCATCGATATCGCTTTGAAAAACAACCGCGACTTGCGCGCGTCGGTGCTGAACATTCAGGCGGCGCAGGCGCAGTATCGGATCGTGCGTTCCGAACTGTTCCCGGCGATCGATGCTCAGGCGGGCCAGTCGGTGCAGCGCACGCCGCGCAACCTGTCGTTCCTCAACCAGACGATCTCGCGGACATACTCGGTCGGCCTGAATGCGTCGTGGGAAATCGATCTCTTCGGGCGCGTGCAAAGCCTGCGGGATCAGGCGCTCGCGCAGTATTTCTCGACCGCGTACGCCCGCAAGGCGTTCGAGATTTCGCTGATTTCGCAGGTGGCCGCGCAGTATCTGCAAGTGCTGCAGGCGGACGACCTGCTGCAAGTGACCGAGCAGACGCTCAAGACGGCGCAGGAGTCGTACAACATCGTCAAGCTGCAGTTCGACAACGGCACCGCGTCCGAACTCGATCTGAGCCAGTCGCAGACGGTGGTGGAAACGGCGACGGCGAACTATCAGGCGCAGCAGCGCGCGCGGGCGCAGGCAGTGAACGCGCTCGTGCTGTTGCTCGGCGAACCGCTTCCGGACGATCTGCCAGCCGGCATGCCGCTGAACGAACAGGACTTGCTGACGGACATTCCGGCCGGCTTGCCGTCCGATCTGCTGACGCGCCGCCCGGACATCATGGAGGCGGAGCAGAACCTGGTCGCGGCGAATGCGAACATCGGCGCGGCGCGGGCGGCGTTCTTCCCGAGCATTTCGCTGACGGGCAGCTTCGGCACGCTGAGCCCGACGCTCGGCGGTCTCTTCAAGCCGGGCTCGGCTGCATGGAGCTTCGCCCCGACGATCACGCTGCCGATTTTCGAGGGCGGCCAGAATCAGGCGAATCTCGATCTGGCGAACATCCAGAAGAATATTCAGATCGCGCAGTACGAGAAGGCGATTCAGTCGGCATTTCGCGATGTCGCCGATGGCCTCGCCGCACGCGGCACCTACGATCAGCAGATCCAGGCGCTCGAACGCGACACCGCCGCGCAGCAACGCCGTCTCGACTTGTCGACGATGCGTTACCGCCAGGGCGTCGATAGCTATCTCGGCGTGCTGACCGCGCAGCAGGACTTGTACTCCGTGCAGCAGACGCTCATCACCGCGCGCACCGAACGGCTCGCCAATCTGGTGACGCTGTATCAGGCGCTCGGCGGCGGATGGATCGAGCATACCGGCGACCAGCCGCGCCCCGCCGATGCTCCCGCCGATGTCGGATCGGCAAGCGCACCGCAGGGCGCATCGTCGCCAGCGGCAGCGGGATGATGCAGAACGCTGCCTAGTATCGGCAAGTCGAAGCCCGGCCATCGCGCCGGGCTTTTTTTCGGCCGTCGCTCGTGGCTAGGAATGCTTCGATACATTTGGTTTGCCGTCGTCAAATTTCATCGAATATGCGCTTCCATTAGCCATCCTGATGAAAGTCGCTATCTATAATCGCCCCGCTTGACGCGTTCGGGTATCGGGCGTCCATCGCACTGCGCTCACGGACGCCGCGAGCGAGGCCGTGCCTCTTCAGGCGGTGCCTCTTCGCCTGCCGTCGCGCAGGCAGCCGTCACAGCGAGATGGGCTCGTCCTGCACGCCATCTGCGGCGCGCCGGGCATGCGGCGGCCACACGCGCCGTCCGCATTCAGCACGCAACAAGTGCATCGATCGGTGTCCGCGCACGCCGGGCATCCGCGCTCATTGGCGTTCCCCACGGAGAACGCACGCACTTTCCCTTTTTCAAGTCATCAAAGAGGTCGCCGCTTCATGCGCTTCGAAAGGATTCCACACCGCCTCATCAGTGTCATGGCGGCCGCCATGCTCGCCGCTGCCTGCGGAGACAAGCATGCACCGATGACGCCGCCCACGCCCGAAGTCGGCGTCGTCACGCTTGCACCCGCCGCGGTGACGGTGACGAGCGAACTGCCGGGCCGCACCAGTGCGTTCGTCGATGCCCAGGTGCGCGCGCGTGTCGATGGCATCGTGCTCAAGCGCGAGTTCACCGAGGGCGGTCTCGTCAGGGCCGGCCAGCGCCTCTACAAGATCGATCCCGCGCCGTATCTCGCGCAGCTGGACAGCGCGAAGGCATCGCTTGCGAAGGCGCAGGCGAATCTCGTCTCGACGACGGCCCAGGCCGAGCGCTACAAGGTGCTGGTCGCCGCGAACGCGGTCAGCAAGCAGGACTACGACAACGCGGTCGCCGCGCTCGGCCAGGCCGCAGCGGAGGTGGCGGCGGCGAAGGCATCGGTGCGGACGGCGCAGATCAACGTCGGCTATACGGATGTGGTGTCGCCCGTGAGCGGCCAGATCGGCATCTCGCAGGTCACGCCCGGCGCCTACGTGCAGGCGAGCCAGGCCACGTTGATGGCGACCGTGCAGCAGCTCGACCCGATGTACGTCGATCTCACGCAATCGAGCCTCGACGGTCTCAAGCTGCGCCGTCAGATGCAGGAAGGGCGTCTTGCGAGCGCCGGCCCGAACGCAGCCGAAGTGACGCTGATTCTCGAAGACGGCCGCGTGTATCCCGAGAAAGGAAGGCTCCAGTTCAGCGATGTGACCGTCGACCGTTCGACCGGCTCCGTCACCGTGCGCGCGGTATTTCCGAACAAGGACCGCGTGCTGTTGCCGGGCATGTTCGTGCGCGCGCGCATCGAAGAGGGCGTCAATGCGAACGCGCTGCTCGTGCCGGTCGCCGGCGTCACGCATGACCAGAAGGGCACGGCCATCGCGATGGTCGTCGGCCAGGACGGCAAGGTCGCGCCGCGCCCGCTCGTGACATCGGGCATGCAGGGACAGAACTGGATTGTCGAAAGCGGCGTCGCGGCGGGCGATCGCGTGATCGTCGAGGGCGTCGACAAGGTTCAGCCGGGGATGGCGGTGAAGGCCGCTCCCGTCGCGGCTGCTTCCGCGCCTAAGGCCTGAACCGGGGAGGCATTGCATCTATGGCCAGATTCTTCATCGATCGCCCGATCTTCGCGTGGGTGATCGCCATCATTCTGATGCTCGCGGGCCTCGCGTCGGTATCGACGCTGCCGGTCGCGCAGTATCCGACGGTCGCGCCGCCGTCCATCCAGATCAACGCGATGTTCCCCGGCGCATCGGCGCAAACCGTCGAGAACACGGTGACGCAGGTGATCGAGCAGCAAATGAACGGGCTCGACCACTTGCTGTATCTGTCGTCCACTTCCGACGATTCGGGCGCCGCGACCATCACGCTCACGTTCGCGCCGGGCACGAACCCCGACATCGCGCAGGTTCAGGTGCAGAACAAGCTGCAGCTCGCCACGCCGAGCCTGCCGCAAGTGGTGCAGCAACTGGGCCTCAGCGTGTCGAAGGCGAGCAACAGCTTCCTGCTCGTGCTCGCGTTCGTGTCCGGAGACGGCAGCATGGACCGCAACGACCTCGCGAACTACGTGGCGTCGCACGTGCAGGATTAGATCAGCCGTATCGACGGCGTCGGCACGGTGAACCTGTTCGGCACGCAATACGCAATGCGTATCTGGCTCGATCCGAACAAGCTGACGAAGTACAGCCTCATGCCGACCGACGTCCAGCAGGCGCTGCAGGCGCAGAACGTCCAGGTCGCGGGCGGCTCGCTCGGCGGCACCCCTGCGGTGCCCGGTCAGGCGATGCAGGCCACCATCACCGAGGCGACGCTGCTGCGCACGCCCGAACAGTTCGGCAACGTGCTGCTGAAGTCGAACGCGGACGGATCGCAGGTGCGCGTGAAGGATGTCGCGCGCGTCGAGCTCGGCGGTGAGAACTACAACTTCGAGACGCAGTACAACGGGCATCCGGCGGCGGGCTTCGGCATCAGTCTCGCGACCGGCGCGAATGCGCTCGCCACGGCGGAACGCGTGCGCAAGAAAGTCGCCGAGCTCTCGAAGTACTTCCCGCACGGGCTCGTCGTCACGTATCCGTACGACACGACGCCGTTCGTGCGGCAGTCCATTTCGGACGTGATCAAGACCCTGTGCGAAGCCATCGTGCTCGTGTTCCTCGTGATGTATCTGTTCCTGCAGAACATCCGCGCCACGCTCATTCCGACCATCGCGGTGCCGGTCGTGCTGCTCGGCACGTTCGCGATCATGGCGGCGCTCGGCTTCTCGATCAACACGCTGTCGATGTTCGGCATCGTGCTCGCCATCGGCCTGCTCGTGGACGACGCCATCGTGGTCGTCGGGAACGTCGAGCGCGTGATGAGCGAGGACGGCCTGCCGCCGCGCGAAGCCACGCGCCGTGCGATGGGCCAGATCACCGGCGCGCTGATCGGCGTGGCGCTCGTGCTGTCGGCGGTGTTCGTGCCGGTGGCGTTCTCGGGCGGATCGGTCGGCGTGATCTATCGCCAGTTCTCGCTGACGATCGTCTCCGCGATGGTCCTGTCCGTGCTCACCGCGATGATCCTCACGCCCGCGCTGTGCGCAACCATTCTGAAGCCGCTGCCCAAAGGCCACGCGCAGAAATCGACGGGCTTCTTCGGCTGGTTCAACCGCGTGTTCGACAAGAGCCGCGACCGGTATCACGCGGGCGTGACCCACGTGATCCGCCGCTCGGGGCGCTGGCTCGTCATCTATCTGGCGATTATCGCGGTGGTCGGCCTGCTGTTCGCGAAGCTGCCGAAAGCGTTCCTGCCCGATGAAGACCAGGGCACGATGTTCATCCTCGTCGCCGGTCCGGCCGGATCGACACAGGAAACGACGCAACGCGCGCTCGACGATGTCGCCGCTTATCTGTTGAAGGAAGAGAAGGCGGTCGTCGAATCCGTGTTTACCCGTGAACGGCTTCAGCTTCGCAGGGCGCGGGCAGAACTCCGGTCTCGTGTTCGTGCGGCTGAAGGACTATGCGGAGCGGCGGCACGCGGACGCCACGATTCAGGCGCTCGTCGGCCGCACGTTCGGGCGTTTCGCGGGCTATCGCAACGCGATGGTCTACCCGGTCAATCCGCCGTCGATTCCCGAACTCGGCACGGCGGCGGGCTTCGACTTCGAGCTGCAGGACCGCGCGGGCGTGGGCCACGACGCGCTGATGGCCGCGCGCAACCAATTGCTCGGCATGGCGGCGAAAGACCCGTCGCTTGCGGGCGTGCGTCCGAACGGCCTGAACGACACGCCGCAGTTCAAGGTGAACATCGACCGTGAGAAGGCGCTGGCGCTGGGCGTCGCGCCATCCGCGATCGATCAGACGTTCTCGGCGGCGTGGGCATCGATGTATGTGAACAACTTCCTCGATACCGACAACCGCATCAAGAAGGTCTATCTGCAAGGCGACGCGCCGTTCCGCATGTCGCCCGGGGATATCGACGGCTGGTACGTGCGCAACGCGTCGGGCGGCATGGTGCCGTTCTCCGCGTTCGCGACCGGCGAATGGCGCAACGGCTCGCCGAAGCTCGAGCGCTACAACGGCATGTCGTCGGCCGAAATCCAGGGCGCGGCTGCGCCCGGCAAATCCACTGGCCAGGCGATGGCCGCGATGGAAGCGCTCGCCGCGAAGCTGCCGGCGGGCATCGGCTACGAATGGACGGGCTTGTCGCTTCAGCAGATCCAGTCCGGCTCGCAAGCGCCCATTCTGTACGGCATATCGATCCTCGTCGTGTTCCTTTGTCTCGCGGCGCTGTACGAAAGCTGGTCGATTCCGTTCTCGGTCATCATGGTCGTCCCGCTCGGCGTGATCGGCGCGCTGCTTGCCGTGACCATGCGCGGACTCGAAAACGATGTGTTCTTCCAGGTCGGCCTGCTGACGACGGTCGGCCTGTCGGCGAAGAACGCGATTCTGATCGTCGAGTTCGCGCGCGATTTGCAGCTCAATCACAACATGGGACCGGTCGCGGCCGCGCTCGAAGCGGCGCGCTTGCGCCTGCGTCCGATTCTGATGACCTCGCTTGCGTTCATCCTCGGCACGCTGCCGCTCGCGATCAGCAATGGCGCGGGTTCGGCGAGCCAGCACGCGATCGGCACCGGCGTGATCGGCGGCATGGTCACCGCGACGTTCTTCGCCATCTTCATGGTGCCGATGTTCTTTGTCGTGGTGCGCGCGCGTTTCGGCGGCGACAGGGAAGACACGAACGCGGCCATCGCGGATTACGAGCGGCAGCGTTCGCAGGAGGGACATTGACATGCGTAGATTCACTTTCATTGCAGCGGCCGCCTCCATTCTGGCGACGGGCTGCACGCTCGCACCGACCTACGAGCGTCCCGCCGCGCCGGTCGCTCCGGCGTTCCCGGGTGGCGGCGTCTACGCGACGCAGCCAAGCGCGGCACACGGCGCGCGCAGTGCGGAAGGCGTCGCGGCGGCGAACATCGGCTGGCGTGAGTTTTTCGTCGATGCGCGCCTGCAGCGGCTCATCGATATCGCGCTAAAGAACAACCGCGACCTGCGCACGTCGGTGCTGAACGTGCAGGCAGCGCAGGCGCAGTATCGGATCGTGCGTTCGGAACTGTTTCCGGCGATCGCGGCGCAAGCCGACCAGTCGAAGCAGCGCACGCCGCGCAGTCTTTCGTTTCTCGATCAGACCATCTCGAACACCTATTCGGTCGGCCTGAATGCATCGTGGGAACTGGACTTGTTCGGGCGCGTGCAAAGCCTGAAAGATCAGGCGCTCGCGCAGTATTTCGCGACGGCCTACGCCCGCAAGGCGTTCGAGATTTCGCTGGTGTCGCAGGTGGCCGCGCAGTATCTGCAAGTGCTGCAGGCGGACGATCTGCTAAGGATCACCGAGCAAACGCTGAAGACGGCGCGCGAGTCGTATCGCATCGTCAAGCTGCAGTTCGTTACCGGGGCGGCTTCCGAACTCGACCTCAGCCAATCGCAGACGGTGGTGGAAACGGCGAGCGCCAACTATCAGGCACAGCAGCGCGCGCGGGCACAGGCGGTCAACGCGCTCGCGCTGCTGCTCGGCGAACCGCTTCCGGACGATCTCCCGCCCGGCATGCCGCTCGATGGACAGGACCTGCTGACGGACATCCCGGCGGGCCTGCCGTCCGATCTGCTCGCGAATCGCCCGGACATCATGGAGGCGGAACAGAACCTTCGCGCGGCCAACGCGAATATCGGCGCGGCGCGGGCGGCGTTCTTTCCGCGCATCTCGCTGACGGGCGGCTTCGGCACCTTGAGTCCGACGCTCGGTGGATTGTTCAAGCCGGGTTCGGCCGCATGGAGCTTCGCGCCGACGATCACGCTGCCCATCTTCGAAGGTGGCCAGAATCAGGCGAATCTGGACCTGGCCAACATCCAGAAGAACATCCAGATCGCGCAGTACGAGAAGGCGATCCAATCGGCGTTCCGCGATGTCGCCGATGCCCTCGCCGCACGCGGCACCTTCGATCAGCAAATTCAGGCGCTCGAACGCGATGCCGCCGCGCAGCAACGCCGTCTCGACTTGTCGACGATGCGTTATCGACAGGGCGTCGACAGCTATCTCGGCGTGCTGACCGCGCAGCAGGACCTGTATGCGGCGCAGCAGTCGTTGATCGTCGCGCGCACGCAGCGCCTTGCGAACCTCGTCGGGTTGTATCGGGCGCTGGGCGGCGGATGGATCGAGCGCACCGGCGACGCGCCCCGCGCAGCGGATGCGCCCGCATCATCGGCATAAAAGAAAAAAGCGCCGCGGTTCATCACCGCGGCGCTCGAGCACCAACCGCCAGCACTTCCCCCTTACTGCGCTTCCGACGCCCGCGCGGTTCCGTCGAACTCATGCCCGGCCTGGCGGATTTCGCAGCGCGCGTCGCGTTCCTTGCGCACGCCGTTGAACACGATGTTCAGCACCACCGCCGACACCGAAGCCAGCAGAATCCCGCTGTGAAGAATCGGCTCGAGCGCGTGCGGCAGTTGCGAGAAGAATTTCGGCGCGACCACCGGCACGAGCCCGAGACCCACGCTCACCGCGACGATGAACAGGTTGTGATGGTTCTTCGCGAAGTCCACCTTCGAGAGCACCTTGATGCCGTTCGCCGCCACCATCCCAAACATAACGATGCCCGCGCCGCCGAGCACGAACGGCGGCACCGATGCGACGACTTGCGCCATCTTCGGAAAGAGACCGAGCAGCACGAGAATCACGCCGCCCGTCGCGCAGACGAAGCGGCTTTTCACGCCGGTCACGCCGATCAGCCCGACGTTCTGAGAAAACGACGTATGCGGGAACGAGTTGAAGACGCCGCCGATCAGCGTGCCGAGACCGTCGACACGCAAGCCGCGCACGAGCGCCTTCTGATCGACCGGACGCTCCACCAGATCGCCGACCGCGAGGAACATGCCGGTCGATTCGATGAACGTCACGAACATGACGATGACCATCGTCGCGACGGAGAGCGCATCGAAGTGCGGCAGGCCGAAGTGGAACGGCATCACGATGCCGACCCACGGCGCATGTGCGACGCCGTCCATGCTGACGCGGCCGAGCATCGCGGCGATCACGAAGCCCGCGACGATGCCGAGCAGCACCGAAATATTCGCGATGAAGCCGCGCGCGAACTTGTTGATGAGCAGGATCAGCGACAGCACCACGAGCGACAGCAGCAGATACACCGGATTGCCGTAGTCGGGATTGCCGACGCCGCCCGCCGCCCAGTTGATGCCGACGCCCATCAGCGAAAGCCCGATCACCGCGATCACGGTGCCGACCACCACCGGCGGGAAGAAGCGCAAGAGCTTGCCGATCATCGGCGCGAGGAAGATGCCGATGACGCCCGCCGCGATCGTCGCACCGAAGACATCGAGAATGCCGAGCGAGGGATTGGTGCCGATGGCGACCATCGGACCGACGGCGGCGAAAGTGCAGCCCATGATGACCGGCAGGCGAATGCCGAATATCCACAGGCCGAGCGTCTGGATGAGCGTCGCGACGCCGCATGAAAACAGGTCGGCGCTGATCAGGAATGCGACTTCGTCCTTCGTGAGATGCATCGCTGCGCCGAGGATCAGCGGGACGGCGACGGCGCCCGCGTACATTACGAGGACGTGCTGTATGCCGAGCGTCAGGAGCTGACCTGTCGGCAGCCGCTCGTCGCACGGATGGACCAACGCTCGCGCGTTCGCGTCGCTGAAACTCGATGCCATGTCGTCTCCTTGATTGCCTTTTCACTTGAATGGCCTCCAAGGTAAGTGCGTCAAAAAGCCCTAACAAGACCACGCGTCTCTATACGTCGCGTTCGCAAGCCGATATGGAAAACACGCGCGGCGCACGGCAAGATGGCGTCGCAGCCTTGGCTGGAAGGGGTTTGACGCACGCGCGAGGATTCATGTCGTGTGACGAAAGGCTGCAATTTCGCGCGCGTCGTTATGATGTTCATTACGGCGCTCGTATAGTCCGTTTTTGGCGCCGCGCGCGCTTTAGCGGGGTTAACCCGCGATTTGCGCGTTTTCCCTAACGCTTTTCCAGCAAGACCGGAGACGTCATTCCATGCGTTTTCTTGGCATCGATCTGGGCACCGGTTCGATCAAACTCGCCATCGTCGATGACGCGGCGCGCGAAGTCGCATCGTCGAGTGCGGCGTATGCGGTATCGAGCGCGCATCCCGGCTGGGCCGAAACTTCCGCCGATGCGTGGCATGCCGCGCTCGTCGATGCGGCCGCGCGTTTGCCATCGGACGAGCGGGCTGCGGTGAGCGCGATCGGCTTCTCAGGCCAGATGCACGGCCTGGTGCCCACCGCCGCCGATGGCCGCGCGCTGCGCCCCGCGATGCTCTGGCCCGATACGCGTGCAAGCAGCCTCCTCGACGCGTGGCCCGAGCCGCAGCCGAATCCCGTCGCGCCGGGCATGGCCGGACCGTTGCTGCGCTGGCTCGCGATCAACGAACCGGCGGTCGCCGCCGACATGCGATGGGCGTTGCAGCCGAAGGACTGGCTGCGTGCGCGGCTGGGCGGCGCGTTCGTCACCGATCCGTCCGACGCCTGCGCGACGGCGCTGGCTTCGTCCGCCGGCGATTGGGACGAGGCGCTCATCGACAGGCTCGCCTTGCCGCGCGCGTGGTTGGCGCCGGTGGCGGCATCCCATGCGGAAGGCGGCGCGCTGTCGGCGCAAGCGGCGGCGGAACTGGGCTTGCACGCGGGCATCCCGATGGCCGTCGGCGCGGGCGATACGCCATGCGCCGCGCTCGGCAGCGGCCTCACCAACGATGGCGATGCGCTGTTGACGACGGGCAGCGGCGGGCAGATCGTCGTGATGAGCGAGCAAGCGCCAGCGTCGATGCGCGGCTTGCATACGTATCGCGGGGCGACGGGGACGTGGTATCGCATGGCGGCGATGCAGAATGTCGGCGTAGCGCTCGAAGCGGTGCGCGGCTGGCTGGGCTTTGCGAACTGGCCCGCCGCCTACGACGAAGCCTTCGCCGCCGACGCGAGCGCATCCCTGAGCTTCCTGCCGTATCTGAGCGGCGAGCGTTCGCCGTGGATGAACCCGGCGGCGCGCGGCGGCTGGCTCGGCCTCGGCCTCGACGATACTCGCGGCTCGCTGATGCGCGCCGCGTTCGAAGGCGTGGCATTCGCATTGCGCGCGGGCCTCGATGCCATCCGCCGCAGCGGCACGCCATTGAGCGCGATGCGTCTTGCAGGCGGCGGCTCGATCGATGCTCGCTGGCGTCAGCTCCTCGCCGATGCGCTCGATGCCGAGCTCGACGCCGTCGATTGCCCGAACGCGGCGGCACGCGGCGCGGCGATGCTCGGCGGCATCGCGGCGGGACACTGGCGCATGGCGGAACTCGCAGCGCTTGCGCCGGCAGCGACGCGCGTCGCTTCCCCGCGAGCCGACGCCGCGCTCGAAGTCAGGCACGCGCGTTTCATCGATCTTTATGGGCGCGTCGAAAGCTGGTTCTGACGGCGGGCGCGTTAGCCCTTACACTTTGGCCTCTGCTTCGATTCAAGCCGCGCCCCGCAGCGTCATCCGGCGCATCACGACAACATCGATCTTCCGCCATGTCCGCATCCGCACCGTCGCAACCCGACTTCCGCTCGCGCCAGTTCCTGCTCGATCACGCGCTGCGCACGATGATCTTCTATCACCCGCACTGCATGGACCCCGCAGGCGGCTTCTATCACTTCTACAAGAACGACGGCGCCATCTATGACCGCAAGTCGCGTCATCTGGTGTCGAGCACGCGCTTCGTGTTCAACTACGCGATGGCGTACAAGCACTACGGTCTCGACGAGTTTCGCGGCGGCGTGCGGCATGGCATCGACTATCTGCGCGAGGTTCATCGCAATCCGCAAACGGGCGGTTATGCGTGGACGCTGAACGGCCGCGAGGTCACGGATGCGACGAATCACTGCTATGGCCTCGCGTTCGTCGTGCTGGCGTACGCGAAGGCGATCGAAGCGGGCTTCGAGGAAGCGCGCGCCTATCTCGACGAAACATGGCAGCTGATGGAAACGCGCTTCTGGGACGCGGAGCACGGTCTCTACAAGGACGAGGCGAGCGCGGACTGGGAGGTGTCGGAGTATCGCGGGCAGAACGCGAACATGCATGCGTGCGAGGCGTTTCTCGCGGCGTTCGAAGCGACCGGCGAGGCGCGTTATCTCGACCGCGCCGCGCTGCTCGCCGACAACATGGTGAACCGTCAGGCGGCGCTCGCGGGCGGTCTCGTCTGGGAGCACTACAAGCCGGACTGGTCGATCGACTGGGACTACAACAAGGGCGATCGCAGCAACATCTTCAGGCCGTGGGGCTTTCAGCCGGGACATCAGACCGAATGGGCGAAGCTGCTGCTGATCCTCGACCGGCATCGGCCCGCAACATGGCATGTGCAACGCGCGCGTGAACTGTTCGACCGCGCGCTGGAATCGTCGTGGGACCACGAGCATGGCGGCATGGTCTATGGCTTCGACACCGAAGGCAAGTTCTACGACGAGGACAAGTATTTCTGGGTGCAGGCAGAGTCTCTCGGGGCGGCGGCCCTGCTCGCCGACCGCATGCAGCGCGAAGGCGACGCCGATGCCGCCGCGCATTACTGGCGCGAGTACGACCGCCTGTGGGCGTATAGCTGGGCGCATTTCGTCGACCATCGATACGGCGCGTGGTATCGCATCCTGAGCCGCGACAATCGCCAGTACAGCGACGAGAAAAGCCCCGCCGGCAAGACCGACTATCACACGATGGGCGCGTGCTACGAAGTCCTGAATATCATTCGCTGAATCAACTAACCCAGACCCTAATAGCCGAGGAACGTAACGATGAAGACAAAAGCCGCAATCGCATGGAAAGCCGGTCAGCCGCTCACCATCGAGGAAGTCGATCTCGAAGGCCCGCGCGCGGGTGAAGTGCTGATCGAAGTGAAAGCGACGGGCATTTGCCACACCGACTACTACACGCTGTCGGGCGCGGACCCGGAAGGCATTTTCCCGGCGATTCTCGGTCACGAAGGCGCGGGCGTGATCGTCGATGTCGGGCCGGGCGTCGGCACGCTGAAAAAGGGCGATCACGTGATCCCGCTCTACACGCCGGAGTGCCGCGAGTGCAAGTTCTGTCTGTCGCGCAAGACGAATCTCTGTCAGAAGATTCGCGCGACGCAAGGCAAAGGCCTGATGCCCGATGCAACATCGCGCTTCTCGCTCGACGGCAAGCCGCTCTTTCACTACATGGGCACGTCGACGTTCTCGAACTACATCGTCGTGCCGGAGATCGCCGTGGCGAAGGTGCGCGAGGATGCGCCCTTCGACAAGATCTGCTATATCGGCTGCGGCGTGACAACGGGCGTCGGCGCGGTCGTGTATTCGGCGAAGGTGGAAGCGGGCGCGAACGTCGTCGTGTTCGGGCTGGGCGGCATCGGCCTGAACGTGATCCAGGGCGCGAAGATGGTCGGCGCGGACAAGATCATCGGCGTCGATATCAATCCGGGCCGCGTCGAACTCGCGAAGAAGTTCGGCATGACGCACTTCATCAACCCGAACGAGGTGGAGAACGTCGTCGACCATATCGTGCAGCTGACCGATGGCGGCGCGGACTATTCGTTCGAATGCGTCGGCAACGTGACGCTGATGCGTCAGGCGCTCGAATGCACGCACAAGGGCTGGGGACAGTCGTTCATCATCGGCGTGGCGGCGGCGGGGCAGGAAATCAGCACGCGTCCGTTCCAGCTCGTCACGGGCCGCGAATGGAAAGGGTCCGCGTTCGGCGGCGCGCGCGGCCGCACGGATGTCCCGAAGATCGTCGACTGGTACATGGAAGGCAAGATCAATATCGACGACCTCATCACGCACCACCTGAAGCTGGAGCAGATCAACGACGGCTTCGACCTGATGAAGAAGGGCGAGTCGATCCGTTCCGTCGTCATCTATTGAGCGAAGGAGGACGCCATGCTCGAACTCATCGAGGAACACCGTTGTTTCGATGGCGTGCAGCGCATCTATCGGCACGAGCCGGAATCGATCGGCCTGCCGATGCGCTTTTCCGTCTTTCTGCCGGCGCAAGCGGCATCGGGCAAGGTGCCCGCGCTGTTCTATCTCGCGGGCCTCACCTGCACCGAGGAGACGTTTCCGATCAAGGCGGGCGCGCAGCGTTACGCGGCGGAGCATGGCATCGCGCTGATCGCGCCGGACACGAGTCCCCGCGGCGCCGACATTCCCGGCGAGAAGGATGCATGGGACTTCGGCGCGGGCGCGGGCTTCTACGTCGATGCGACGCGCGAGCCGTGGAGCGGGCGGTATCGCATGTATTCGTACGTGACGCAGGATTTGCGGCGTGCGGCGCTGGCCGACTTGCCCATACGTGACGACCGGCTAGGCATTTTCGGTCATTCGATGGGCGGACACGGCGCGCTCGTGCTGGCGCTGCGCAATCCGGACATCTATCGCAGCGTCTCGGCGTTCGCGCCGATCGCCGCGCCGTCGCATTGTCCGTGGGGCGTCAAAGCGTTCACCGGCTATCTCGGCGATGATCGCGAAGCGTGGAAGCAATACGATGCGAGCGAGCTCGTCAAAGGCGCTGCCGCCTCTCGCTTCGACGGCGGGATTCTGATCGATCAGGGGCTGGCGGATCAGTTCCTTGCCGAGCAGCTTTACCCGGATGTCTTCGAGCGCAATGCGCGCGAGGCAGGGCATGACGTGACCGTGCGCCGGCATGAGGGCTACGACCACGGCTACTTCTTCATCTCGACGTTCGTCGGCGAGCACATCGCGCATCATGCGCGGATCTTGTGCCGCTGACGTATTGAAACGCCGGTCGTGTCGCACGGCACGACCGGTTTCTCAGCGGTCAATGTCCGCGCTGTCCCAACAGACTTGCCCCGTACACCAGCGCCGCGAGCATCGTGATCCAGAAGCTCGTCGGCCAGTCGGTGTAATAGGCGAGCGTCAAGCCGATCCACGCCTGCCCCAACGCGAACAAGGCCGCGAGCGCGAGTCCCGCCGACAGCCGCGTCGTCACGTTTTGCGCGGCGGCGGCCGGTCCGACCATCAGCGCGAAGACGAGCAGCACGCCGACGATCTGCGTGCATGCCGCGACCGCCAGCGCGGTGATCGCAAGAAACAGCACCGAGACGAGCCGCAGCGACACGCCTTTGGCCTCAGCCAGTTCCGGCTGCAGCGACGCGAACAGCAGCGGCCGCATGATGATGCCGAGCGCGACCAGGCTCACCGCCGCAAGCCCCGCCAGCAAGACGAGCGTCGCGTGATTCACGCCGAGCACGTTGCCGAACAGCAGCGCGGTCGCTTGCGTCGCGTACGCGGTGAAGAAGTGCAGAAACAGCAGGCCGAAGCCGAGCGATAGCGAAAGAATCACGCCGATGGCCACATCGCGGCCCGACAGCTTCTCGCCGAGCGCGCCCATGCCGACGCCCGCCGCGAGCGTGAAGCCGACCATGCCCCAGATCGGCGGCATGCCGAGCAGCACCGCGCCCGTTGCGCCGGTGAAGCCGACGTGCGACAGCGCGTGGCCCGCGAACGTCTGTCCGCGCATCACGAGAAAATAGCCGACGATCCCCGACAGCACCGCGACGATCCCCGACGCCGCGAACGCATTCACCATGAAGTCGTATTCAAACATTGTGCGTGTGCTTTCCCTTCTTGCCGTGGCCGTGCTCACGGGCGTGCCCGTGGCCATGATCGTGGTCGTGCTCATGTTCGTGCGCGTGCTCCCCGCCTTCCTCGTGCGCGTGATCGAGCTTGTCGATCTCGACATCGCCGGACATCACGAAAATGCGGCCGTTTACGCGCATCACGTCGATGGGCGAGCCGTAAAGGCGCGACAGCACGGGCTTCGTGATGACTTCGTCGACGGTGCCGAGCGCCGCGCGTCCGTTGCCGAGATACAGCACGCGATCGAGGGAGTTCAGGAGCGGATTCAGTTCATGCGCCGAAAACAGCACGGTGATGTTCAGCTCACGCTGCACGCGCCGCACGAGTTCGACGACGCCCGTCTGATGACGCGGATCGAGGCTGATGAGCGGCTCGTCCAGCAGCAGCAGGCGCGGATTGCCGAGCAGACATTGCGCGAGCAAGAGCCGCTGGCGCTCGCCGCCCGATAGCTCCGACAGCGGCCGGCCCGCGAGCTGCCGCGCGCCGACGAGATCGAGCACGCGTTCGACATCCGCGCGAATGCGCTCATTGCGATGCGGCAACCCCCAGCGATGCCCGTCCGCCGCCATCGCCACGAAATCGCGGCCCAGCACGCGGCGCCCCGCAAGTCCGCTGCGAATCTGCGGCATGTAACCGATGGATGCGTTGCCGCGCATCACTGCTTCGCCGTTCACGCGAATCGTGCCGGAGGCGACCGGCACGAGGCCGAGGAGGGCGCGCATCAGCGTGGTCTTGCCGGCGCCGTTCGGCCCGAGCACGCCGATGAATTCGCCTGTGTTCACGGTGAAGCTCGCGTCGTTGAGGATCGCGCGTCCGCCGAGTTCGAGCGTCACGCGATCGACTTGAAGCGCGGCTTGCGGCGTCTGCGTCATCGTTGCCATCCTTGCAGCGCGCCCGCGAGGGCGTCGAGTTGCGTCTGCATCCATTGCTGATACGTCTTGCCGGCGGGCAGCGTCTCCGTCACGCTGATGCTCGGCACGTGTGCGTCCTTCGCGACATCGAGCAACCGGCGCGTGAGCGCGCCCGTCGCCTGGCTGTTGTAGATGAGCACGTGCACGCGCCGCTCGCGCAAGTCCTTCTCGAATGCGGCGATGTCGGCGGGGCTTGGTTCCGTCTCGTTCATCTCGGCGGTCTGGAAGCGCTGGTTACGCATCTCGAAGCCGATGGCGTCGGCCATATAGCCGAACACCGGTTCGGTCGCGGTCACCGGCACGCCCTTGTAATGCGACTTCAACACCGCGATGCGCGCGTCGACGGGCTTGAGCGAATCGAGGAACGCGGCGAGGCGCGCGTCGTAATCGCTCTTGTGCGCGGGGTCCGCGCCAGAGAGATACGCGCTCACCGCTTTCGCGACGGCGGGCATCGTCGGCGGGTCGTACCAGAGATGCGGATTGTCGCCGGGCTTCTTGCCGGTGAGTTGCGCCGCGACGATCGCCGTGCGCTTGCCATTGTCCTTCGATGCCCCGAGCAGCTTGTCCATCCACGGATCGTAGTCGGCGCCGTTGTAGACGACGAGCGCCGCATGCTGAAGCGCGCGCGCCGTCTTCGGGCTGGCTTCGAACAGATGCGGGTCCTGATCCGGACTGCTGAGGATGCTCGTCACTTGCACATGGTCGCCGCCGAGCTGGCGGATCACGTCGCCATAAAAATTCTCTGCGGCGACGACGGGCACGCGCGGCGTCTGAGCGATGGCAGCATTGCAGAGGCTGAACGCAGCGGCGATGCAAGTGAGGACATGCGCGAGTTTCATCGTTTTCCTTGTTGAATGCGAGATGTCATGCGCCGTGTTGCGCGCGGTGTTTGCCTTGGCAATCGCTGCACAGGCCGCTCAGTTCGACGACCTGATGGCGCACCTGGAAGCCGTGCGCGGGCGGGCTCGCGGACAGCGAGGAGGCGAGTTCCCGGCCCTGAATTTCGAGCGTCGCACCGCATTCGTCGCAGATGAGGAACTGGCTTTCGTGCGGCTTGCCGGCATCGCAGCATGCAACGAACGCGTTCTTCGACTCGATGCGATGCACGAGGCCGTTTTCGACGAGAAAGTCCAGCGCGCGATAGACGGTGGTCGGCGGCACGCGTGCGCCGCGCTTGGGCTCCATCGCGTCGATGAGGTCGTAGGCGCCGATGGGCTTGTGCGCCTTCAGCACGAGTTCGTAGACGTGCCGGCGCAGCGGCGTCAGCGCGAGGCCGCGCGCGTCGGCGAGCGCTTCGGCGCGGGCGAGCATGGTTTCGAGGGAGGCGGTCATGGCGTTTGGGCTGCGATGGGCGGCACGCGTCGTTGTGTCGAGACGCGATGATATAACGTATCACCCAAAGATGCACATGCGCTTCTTCGTCGACGCCGGGGATGGAGACCTGCGGGAAGTTGGCCGGCGTCAGCGTCGCCTAAGATCCGACAGGTGGCCAGCGCGTGCGTCGCGCATGATCGCGTAGATGAGAGGATCGTTCGTCACGCGGATTCGACCGATGTGCGTGACCTTTCCATTGACTGTGGTGGCGCCCATCACGAATTGGCAGTCGTCATAGCACGTCAGCGTACCGGTGCTACCGCCGTCCTGATAACGGACGGCAGGCCCCTGGCCCTTGCGCGTTCCGAGATACCAGACCAGAACACGGGATTCCACGTCGATACCGTCGGTCGGAATCCTGGTGTATTCGAACGCGTCTCCGCGCCTCCCGATATAAGAGTGATCGGACTCGGGCATTGCCGTGACGGAAGTCGGCCGGTCCCTGAGCGGCGCTTCGCCTGCGGCCATAGCATTCGCAGCGGTCAGCACGAGGGCCGACACAACACAGTGCGTGATCTTCACGTGATCGAGATGGCGAAGAAGCCGATGCACAGTCAATGACTCGCGCGTGAGCCTGCTGCCCGATGCAGGTCTCCCCTCAGGCTCCTGGCGTCCAGTTCGATACGGTTCGCGCTGAGAAACTCTGCCTTCGTCCGCCACTTCGACTGGCCATTCGGTGAACCGAACACGAGGTCGTCGTCCTTTGGCGCATCGTAGGTATCGGGCGCGGTCGTGAAGCGCATCTTCCTCGAGGCTAGGGCGATGAGCGTCTTTTTGCCGGAAGGCGAGACCTTGAACACGCGTATCCATGCTGGATGTTCCCCGAGCGCGGATGGGTCGGTTGATTCCTCGTCGTCCCTTGCGCTTGCGGGCGCCCAGTCAACTACGATCACGTTCACCGCCTTGCCGCTTGCGTCTAAGAGCTCCTGACGCTGCACCTGCTTGCCGAGCAGTTGGAAGCGCGAGAGGGGCACGTGAGACCCCGCTCGAAAGTATTCCGCGATCACCCAGTCACCTCCCGAGGAAACGATCGGAACGTCGCGGCAGCGATCGTAGCGGTAAATGTTCGACATGCGCGACAACACAGACTGCGGAACGCTTGCGTCGGGAAACGAATAACGGGCCGGCTTGAAGTCTGCGGTCTCGGATCTGATCGAGTTTGCAGCGTTCATGTCGAGAGGCAATTGTCGGGGCTCCAACGTGATCGCCATCAGCTGTCCGCCCGCTATCTTCGCAACATAGGGAGGGTGGGATGATTCCACGATCCTGGCGGGGCGCGCCTCTCGAGAGGAGGCGAAGACGCTGCCTATGTACGCAATGACCAGTAATGCGATGGTGGACAACAACTTCAGTAAGGGGGTGTTCATTAGTTTTGCTTCTTCCGTCGAAGGACAACTGACTTACTGCATGCAGTCCGCTTTGGTAAGTTAATAATTGCCTGAGCCTCAATGGATGAGCTCCTTCCGGGGTTTATGAATTTTTATTCGCGCTTTCTTTCCTGACTCCGGACAAGCAGCGTCGATAACGCGAAGCCTGAACTGTGAAAGTCAACTGAACCATCGGTGAAGTTGAAGTAATAGAATGTTCCGGGCAAAGCCGCAGTGGAAGTCCAAAAGTTTGCGCCTTCCCCGAAATCAGACAGGCGCACGCCGGGGAAGACCTTCGTGTTGATTTTCAAGCCATTGCACGAATCGACGCGCAGCGTTTGTAATTCATGACCCGACGGAACACGCCATCCGATCCCTGCGCTTTGTGCTGCCTTTCGCGCGTCGTCGTGACTTAGGCCGGTTGGTCGTCCATTGCATTGTTTTCCATTCTTATCCCACTTCATACCTACCGCACATCTCTTCCATATCAAGCCGGTCGCACGATCCATTGCCACATCGTCTCGGAAGACGAACGCATGTGATGAAAATTGAACGCAAGCAACCAACTTGGGGGAGTTACCTGCCAGCATAATCAACAAGGGCAGCGCCAAGCTCAATTTGATCTTTAGAGAGTTCATAGATGTTCCATTGATGAGTGTCTCCGGTCGAGCCGGAGTTGGGAACCTTGAGGAGTAACGGACCACCCGTCAACGAGAACAATCCGAGATCGGCGGTGGCATCGCCGGATCAACAGGGGAACCGGCATAGAAGCGCTAGGGCATTGGCGCAGTGCACCATCGATCCCTCGTTTTCCCACCTTGACATCGCCCCGTCCAACACCGATCATTCGATCAAACAACGAGCAATTGTTCGGTCGCAGAGCGTTCGCTCATATCGCGTCGAACGAAGACCCGGAGACATCGGTGAGACTGGAAGACAAGATCGCGGTCATCACAGGCGCGGCGAGCGGGATCGGCGAGGCGGTCGCCAGGCGCTATCTCGACGAAGGCGCCAAACTCGTCATCGTCGACGTCAAGGACGCAGAGGAGATGGCGCAGCGCTACGGCGACGCATCCGGCCGCGTGCTCGCGCTCAGCGCGGACGTCACGCGCCGCGAAGACATCGCGCGCATCGTGGCGCGCGCCGTCGAGCGTTTCGGCGGCATCGACATTCTCTTCAACAACGCGGCGCTCTTCGACATGCGCCCGATCCTCGACGAATCCTGGGACGTCTACGACCGCCTTTTCGCAGTCAACGTGAAAGGCATGTTCTTCCTGATGCAGGCGGTCGCCGCACGCATGGTCGAGCAGGGCCGCGGCGGCAAGATCATCAACATGTCGTCGCAAGCGGGACGGCGCGGCGAGGCGCTCGTCGCGCACTATTGCGCCACGAAGGCGGCGGTCATCAGCTATACGCAATCGGCGGCGCTCGCGCTCGCGAAAGAGCGCATCAACGTGAACGGCATCGCGCCCGGTGTCGTCGATACCCCGATGTGGGAGCAGGTCGATGCACTTTTCGCGCGCTACGAGAACCGGCCGCTCGGCGAGAAAAAGCGGCTCGTCGGCGAGGAAGTGCCGCTCGGGCGCATGGGCGTGCCCGCCGATCTGACCGGCGCCGCGCTCTTTCTCGCATCCGCCGATTCCGATTACATCACCGCGCAGACAATCAACGTCGACGGCGGCAACTGGATGAGCTGACTCCCGCGCGCGCCTTGCAGCATCGGGCGCACCGTCTATATTGAAACGGCGTCGCGGACGATGAAACCGCGCGATTGCATCATCGGCATCGCGCATCGACACAAAGCAGACAGGCGGCCCTCGACGACCGTCCCTGCGCCCGTGCTAACGAAAAAGGAGACGAACCGAATGAAACGCACCCAACGCATCGTTCCAGCACAGCCGCGCACGCGGCGGGCCAGCACCGCATTGCTCACGCTATCGGCGATGTCCGCGGCGCTCGCGACCGCGGTCTTCGTGCCGCTTTCCGCCCAGGCCGCGACGACCATCACCATCGCGACGCTCAACAACCCGGACATGATCGAGCTGAAGAAGCTCGCTCCGGCGTTCGAGAAGGCCAATCCCGACATTCAGCTCAAGTGGGTGATCCTCGAAGAAAACGTGCTGCGCCAGCGCGCAACGACCGACATCACGACCAATAGCGGCCAGTTCGACGTGCTGACCATCGGCACGTACGAAGCGCCGCAGTGGGGCAAGCGCGGCTGGCTGACGCCGATGACGGGCCTGCCCGCCAACTACGATCTCGACGATGTCGTGAAGACGGCCCGCGACGGCCTCTCGTACAACGGTCAGCTCTACGCGCTGCCGTTCTACGTCGAAAGCTCGATGACGTATTACCGCAAGGACCTGTTCCAGGCGGCCGGCCTGAAAATGCCCGATCAGCCGACCTACGATCAGATCAAGCAGTTCGCCGACAAGCTCACCGACAAATCGAAGGGCCAGTACGGCATCTGTCTGCGCGGCAAGGCGGGCTGGGGCGAGAACATGGCTTTCGTCTCGACGGTGGTGAACACCTTCGGCGGCCGCTGGTTCGACGAGCAATGGAAGGCGCAACTCGATTCCCCCGAATGGCACAAGGCGGTCTCGTTCTACGCCGACCTCCTGAAGAACGACGGCCCGCCGGGAGCCAGCTCCAACGGCTTCAACGAGAACCTCACGCTGATGTCGTCCGGCAAGTGCGCGATGTGGATCGACGCCACCGTCGCGGCCGGCATGCTCTACAACAAGTCGCAGTCGCAAGTCGCGGACAAGATCGGGTTCGCGGCCGCGCCGACGCAGGTCACGCCGAAGGGATCGCACTGGCTGTGGTCGTGGTCGCTCGCGGTGCCGAAGACCTCGAAGCAGCAGGACGCCGCGAAGAAGTTCGCCGCATGGGCCACGTCGAAGGAATACATCGAGATGGTCGGCAAGGACGAAGGCTGGGCGTCGGTGCCGCCGGGCACGCGCAAGTCCACCTACGCGCGGCCCGAGTACAAGCAGGCCGCGCCGTTCGGCGACTTCGTGCTGAAGGCCATCGAAACCGCGGACCCGAACGATTCCTCGCTGAAGAAAGTGCCGTATAGCGGCATCCAGTTCGTCGGCATTCCGGAGTTCCAGTCGTTCGGCACGGTGGTCGGCCAGTCGATCGCCGGTGTCGTCGCCGGACAGACGAGCGTCGATAACGCGCTGAAGGCGGCCAACGCCGCAGCCGACCGCGCGGTCAAGCAGGCCGGGTATCAGAAGTAAATCCACGCAGTGTGCGGGCCGCACGATGCGGCGCGGCCCGCTGGCATCATCGAGAGGTGACACGATCATGCGTCAACTGAATCCCGCCATCACCGATCACTTCGAGGAGTCCGCCGCCGAGCGCGACAAGAAGCGCGCGAAGTCGGTCCGCTGGCTCATCACGCCGTCGTCCGGACTGCTGTTCCTGTGGATGGCCATTCCGCTCGCGATGACGATCTGGTTCTCGTTCTCGCGCTACAACCTGCTCAATCCCGACGTCAAAGGATTCGCGGGCCTCGACAACTTCGAGTTTCTCGTCACCGATCCCGCGTTCGGACCGTCCATCGGTCACACGCTGACGCTGATCGTTTCCGTGCTCGCGATCACGGTCATCGGCGGCGTCTTGCTCGCCGTGCTGTTCGATCGCAAGTTCGTGGGGCAGGGCATCGCGCGTCTGCTCGTGATCGCGCCGTTCTTCGTGATGCCCACGGTCTCCGCGCTCATCTGGAAGAACATGATCCTGCATCCGGTGTACGGCCTCGTCGCCTCGCTGATGCGATCGATGGGGCTACAGCCGATCGACTGGTTCGCCGACTATCCGCTCTTCGCGGTGATCGTCATCGTCGCGTGGCAGTGGCTGCCGTTCGCGTTCCTCATCCTCTTCACCGCGATTCAATCTCTCGACCAGGAGCAGAAGGAGGCGGCGCGCATTGACGGCGCGGGTCCGTTCTCGATGTTCTTCTTCATCACGCTGCCGCATTTGAAGCGCGCGATCGCGGTCGTCGTGATGATGGAAACCATTTTTCTGCTCTCGATCTTCGCGGAAATCTATACGACGACCGGCGGCGGTCCCGGCACCGCGACGACCAACCTCTCGTATCTGATCTACGCGCTCGGCCTTCAGCAGTTCGACGTGGGCCTCGCATCGGCGGGCGGCATTCTGGCGGTCATTCTGGCGAACATCGTCGCGTTCTTCCTCGTGCGGATGCTCGCGAAGAACCTCAAAGGGGAGTACGAGTCATGAGCACGCATCCCGTTACCACCACGACTTCCGTGCCCGTGCTGGATCATGTGAAGCGCATCGTGCCCGGCGTCGTCGCGTGGATCGTATCCATCCTGCTGTTCTTCCCTATCTTCTGGATGACGATCACCGCGTTCAAGACCGAGCAGCAGGCGTACGCGTCGTCGCTGTTCTTCTCGCCGACGCTCGACAGCTTTCGCGAAGTCTTCGCGCGCAGCAATTACTTCGGCTTCGCGCTCAACTCGGTGATGATTTCCGTGGGCGTCACGCTCCTCTGCCTGATTCTGGCGGTGCCGTGCGCCTACGCGATGGCGTTCTTTCCCACGAAGAAGACGCAGAAGCTGCTGCTGTGGATGCTGTCCACGAAGATGATGCCGTCGGTCGGCGTGCTGGTGCCCATCTACCTGCTGTGGAAGAACGCGGGCCTGCTCGATACGGTGAGCGGTCTCATCATCGTGTACACGCTGATCAACCTGCCGATTGCAGTGTGGATGGCCTTCACGTACTTCAACGAAGTGCCGAAGGACATTCTGGAAGCGGGCCGCATCGACGGCGCGACGACGTGGCAGGAAATCGTCTATCTGCTCATGCCGATGGCGCTGCCGGGACTCGCGTCGACGGGACTGCTGCTCATTATCCTTTCGTGGAACGAAGCGTTCTGGAGCATCAACCTCTCGAGTTCGAACGCTGCGCCGCTGACGGTGTTCATCGCGTCGTATTCGAGTCCGGAAGGCCTCTTCTGGGCCAAGCTCTCGGCGGCTTCCTTGCTGGCGGTCGCGCCGATTCTCATCGTCGGGTGGCTGTCGCAGAAGCAGCTCGTGCGCGGTCTCACCTTCGGCGCGGTCAAGTGAGGACGGGCTCGTGACATCAAGTTCATTCGAAGCGGCCCGTATCGGCGATCACCTGATGATCTGCGATTGCGACGGCGTGCTGATCGACAGCGAAGCGGTGGCGGCGCGGATGCTCGTCACCGAGCTTGTGGCATTGTGGCCGGGCGTCGATGTGGAGCCGGTCGTGCTGCCGCTGCTCGGCTTGCGCATCGAAGCGGTGCTCGCGAGCGCCGCCGATACCGTGAACCGCACGCTCACACCGGAGCAGGTCGGCGCAATCCGGCGTTCGGTCGAAGCGGCGGCGGTGCAGGCGCCGCCCGTGGAAGGCATCGAAGCGGCGCTCGCCGCGGTGCCGCTCAACAAGGCCTGCGCGAGCAACAGCTTTTCTTCGTATGTCGATGCCGTGCTGCAACGCACGGGCCTCGTGCGCTTTTTCGGCGAGCGGCGTTTCTGCGCGGACATGGTGGCGAATCCGAAGCCCGCGCCCGACGTGTATCTCGCGGCGGCCCGCGCGATGAGCGTCGATCCGCTGCGCTGTCTCGTCGTCGAGGATAGCGTGACGGGCGTGACGGCGGCGAGGGCGGCGGGCATGCCGGTGCTCGGCTTCATCGGCGGCGGACATGCGACGGAAGGGCAGATCGGCGCGCTCAGGCGCGCGGGCGCTGAAATCGTGTTCGACGATATGGCGCGCCTGCCCGCGCTCGTCGATCAATGGCTCAAGCACGCGACGTTCGACGCGAAGTAGCGCGTGACTCAAGAATGCATGGAGAGACAATCATGGCTAGCCTGACCCTGCGCAATATCAACAAGCGATACGAAGACACCGAGGTGATGAAGAGCGTCAACCTCGATATCGATGACGGCGAGTTCGTCGTGTTCGTCGGGCCATCGGGCTGCGGCAAGTCCACGCTGATGCGCATGATCGCGGGTCTCGAGGAGATCAGCGGCGGCGAACTGATGATCGACGGCACGCGCGTGAACGATCTGCCGCCCGCCAAGCGCGGCATCGCGATGGTGTTCCAGTCGTATGCGCTCTATCCGCACATGACGCTCTACGACAACATGGCCTTCGGCCTCAAGCTCGCGGGCGAAAAGAAGCCGGCCATCGACGCGGCGGTGAAGCAGGCCGCGAAGATCCTGCACATCGATCATCTGCTGGACAGGAAGCCTAAGCAATTGTCGGGCGGCCAGCGTCAGCGCGTCGCGATCGGCCGCGCGATCACGCGCAAGCCCAAAGTGTTCCTGTTCGATGAACCGCTCTCGAACCTCGACGCCGCGCTGCGCGTGAAGATGCGCCTCGAGTTCGCGCGCCTCCACGACGATCTCAAGACGACGATGATCTACGTGACGCACGATCAGGTCGAGGCGATGACGCTCGCGGACAAGATCGTCGTGCTGTCGGCGGGCAATGTTGAGCAGGTCGGCACGCCGAACATGCTGTATCACGCGCCGGCGAACAAGTTCGTGGCGGGCTTCATCGGCTCGCCGAAGATGAACTTCCTCTCGGGGACCGTGGTGCAGGTGCGCGACGGCGGCGTGCTCGTGAAGTACGCGACCGGCGAAGCGCAACTCGTCGGCGTGCTGCCGGGCAATGCAAAGCCGGGCGATGCGGTGACGGTCGGCATCCGGCCGGAGCATCTGCAGCCGGTGGCGGCGTCGGGCGAATATGGCGTGTCGGCATCGACGATGACGGTCGAGACGCTCGGCGACGCCGCGTATCTCTACGCCGAAACGCAAGTCGCGCCGGATGGCCTCATCTCGCGCATTCCGCCGCTGGAAAAACATGCGCGCGGCGAGAAGCTGAAGCTCGGCGCGGAGCCGGACCACTGCCACATGTTCGACGCTGAAGGACAGGCCTTCCAACGCAACGCGGTCGAGGCTTATCTGAAGGATCATCCGGAAGTCAGGCCGATGCGCGCTTCGGCGTGAATAACGTTTGATCGGTCGATGGACGCGCCATAATGCGGCTTCGCCTTCGCTCATCCATCGACCATCATGCCCGTCATCAACGAACTCTTCGTTTATCCGATCAAGTCCTGCGCGGGCATCGCCGTGCAACGCGCGACGCTGCTCGAAACCGGCCTCGAATACGACCGCAACTGGATGGTCACCGACGCATCGGGCGGCATGATCACGCAGCGCACGCACCCGCGCATGGCGCTGATCACGACCGCAATCGATGGCGAATACCTGAGGATCGGCGCACCCGGCATGCCGACGCTGCGCACGCCGCTCGATGCACGCGCGCTGAGCGGCGCGGATCGCATGAAGGCGACGGTATGGCGCGACACGGTGGAGGCGCTCGACACGGGCCGTGAATCGTCGCAATGGTTCGGCGATTTCCTGGGCGTACCGGCGAAGCTCGCGCGCTTTGCGCCGGAAGCGCGCCGCGCGGTCGACGAGAAATGGACCGCGCCGCTTTCGGCCGAGACGCGCTTTGCCGACGGTTTCCCGCTGCTCGTGCTCGGCCAGGCATCGCTCGACGATCTCAATGCGCGGCTCGCGGGCAACGGTGCGCCGGCGGTATCGGCGGATCGGTTCCGGCCGAATGTGGTCGTGGGCGGGCTGGATGCGTTCGAGGAAGATTACGTTGGCGACATGACGATTCGCGCGACCAACGGCGATGTGCGGCTGCGGCTCGTCAAGCTCTGCACGCGCTGCCCGGTGCCGACGATCGATCAGCTGACCGGCGCGCCGAATCCTGCCTGGCCGCACGAGCCGCTCGACACGATGAGCACGTTCCGCGCAAGCGAGCAGCACGGCGGCAAGCTGACGTTCGGGAAGAATGCGATCGTCGTCGATGGCGGGGGCATCGTGCTCGAAGCGGGGCAGGCGGTCGACGCCGAGATTGCGTTCTGAGCGTCAGGCGTCGAGCGCGGCGCGTGCGCAAAGTTCGTCGGTGACGAGCCCCGACAGCCATTGACCTTTGAGCGCGGCGATGAGCGCGTCGCGTTTGCGCTCGCCGCCCGCGAAGCCGATGGTCGGCCGCTTCGGCGGCGAATCGAGCTTGAGGCTCGTGACGCGCGCGCCTGTCGTCGATAGGACGCGCCTGCCTTCGGCGTCGATGGGCAAGCCGAGCCATTCGGCGACTGCGCCGCCTTGCATCATCTCTTCGACTTCGCCGCGCGTGATGAAGCCGTCTTCGTGCAGCGGGCAGTTGATGCCGATATTGCCGATGCCGACGAAGGCGACGTCGGCGTGTTGTGCGAGTTCGTCGACGATGCGGTAGAGCCGGTGATTGACCCATTGCGCGCGCTCGGCTTCGTTGTCGGCCATGAGTGGCGCGGGCAGCATGAAGTGCTTGCCGCCGGTCTTTTCCGAGAGTTGCTGCGCGACGTCGTAGCGATTGAACGATCCGTCTTGCGCGATGGCGCCGACCATCGACACGAAGCGATGCTGTGGCCGGTCGAGCTGTCCGATCTGCGCGACGACTGCCTTGAGCGTGCGGCCGCTGCCGATGGAGACGACGATGGGTTTTTCATCGGTGAGATAGCGCTCCATGACTTGCGCGCCGGCGACGGCGAGCTTGCGGTCGACCTGTTCGGTGTTGTCGCCGTCGATGGGCACGACTTCGCAGAGCGCGAGGCCGTAGCGGTCGCAGAGTTGTTGCGCGAGCGACAGGCAATCGGCGATGCGGTGATCGACCCGGACGCGGATCAGGTTTTTTTCTACTGCGTAGGCAACCAGGCGTTGCGCCACCGGGCGCGAGATTTGTAGTTTCTCGGCGATCTCGTTCTGGGTGTTGCCGGCGACGTAGTAGAGCCACGCTGCGCGGGTTGCTAAGTCGAGCTTTTCGTTTGATTTTGGCACTTTTAAGGCGGTCTTTGTTTTGGTCTGGCGCCGGTGTTTGGTTGTCTGATTTCGTTTGGTTCGGGAAACTTGATTTCGCGTCGGTCTGTTGGCGCGCCCCTCCCCGGGGCGGGGGTCACTTTCTTGGCTGTCGACCAGAGTTGGCGCTTCAGCGCCTTACTCTGGTCCCATGCAAAGAAAGTAACCAAAGAAAGCAGCTTTTCTTTCGAACCGCACAATGCACTAACTTGCGTGGCCAGTTCGTAGAACACCGGTGGCCCTCAGCTTGACAAAGCCTTGAATCACCTTCCACGCCCACTGACAACTCACGTCCTCCGAGCCCCTTGGCTCGACAACACCATACGCGCACACACTCATCCACACAGATCAACCATCTCGAACAGTACCGCAAGAGAGCAAAGACAATATCTTTTTCTCTCTTTGCGTCTGGCGTCATGCGACTGACCAAGGTCTTCCGAAAGTCTTGTTACGTCTTTCAGCGCGGAGGCTGAGTTCTCGTTCGATGTTGCGTGTGCGCAATTTCGCGCTGTTGTTAACGAGCCAAGGGGCTCGGAGGACGTTAGTTGTCAGTGGGCGCGGAAGGTGATTCAAGGTTCGATCAAGCTGAGTGCCACCGATTTTCTACGAAGTGGTCACGCAAGTCTGTGCATTGGGCGGTTCGAAAAAAAGCTGCTTTCTTTGGTTACTTTCTTTGCATGGGACCAGAGTAAGGCGCTGAAGCGCCAACTCTGGTCGACAGCCAAGAAAGTGACCCCCGCCCCGGGGAGGGGCGCACCAATAGACCGACGCGAATTCAACTTCCATAGCATCCCAAACCAACCGCCATCACCCGCGCCAAGCGAAAAAAAAAATCAAATCAACCGCGGCCGAGAAGAATCGAACAACGGCCGTACGTGCTGATAAAGCTCTCGAAACCCTTTAAGCCGCTGCCGCAAGACCAGATGCCTCTCGCCATCCGGCGAGAACTCCTGCTTCACAGCGGGCTTGGCAAGCACGACCGCAGGATCGCCCCCGGCTGCAAGCCATCCCAACCGTGCGGCTCCGAGCGCAGCCCCGGTCTCCCCACCGCCATGCGTCCGCGTCGGCGTATTGAAGGCATCGGCGAACATCTGCCCCCAGTACGCGCTGCGAGCGCCACCACCCAACATCGACAATGCCCGCGTCTGCGTCCCAGCGGACTGCAAAGCATCCAGTCCATCAGTCAGAGCAAGCGTCACGCCTTCAAGAACCGCATAACCCAGCAACGCCCGATCCGTCGCATGCGTCATGCCAAAGAACACGCCCTGCGCATACGGATCGTTATGCGGCGTCCGCTCGCCGCTCAGGTAAGGCAGGAACAACGGCGCAGTCGATAAAGCCTCCGCCGGCAACGCCTCCACTTCAGCAAGCAAAGTCGGCTCGTCAGTCGACGTCAGCTTGCACACCCAGCGCAAACAGCTCGCCGCCGACAGCACCACGCTCATCTGATGCCACCGGTCCGGAATCGCATGGCAGAACGCATGCACCGCCGACGCCGGATTCGGCCGGAAGCGGTCGCCCACCACACACAGCACGCCCGATGTGCCCAACGACAGGAATCCGTCGCCCGGCTCCGTCGCGCCGATGCCCACCGCGCTCGCCGCATTGTCGCCGCCGCCCGCCGCCACGATCACGTCGTCGCCCAAGCCGAGCTCCGCCGCGAGCGCCGGCAGCAAGGTGCCCGATGGCTCGCTGCCCTCGGCGAGCGACGGCATCTGCTGGCGCGACATCCCGCACGCGGCGAGCAGTTCGTCGGACCAGTCGCGACGCGCAACGTCGAGCCACAACGTCCCCGCAGCATCCGATGGATCGGACACCTTCGTGCCCGTCAGATGCATCCGCAGATAATCCTTCGGCAACAGCACGCACGCCGTCTGCGCAAAAATATCCGGCTCGTTGTGCCTCACCCAGAGCAGCTTCGGCGCAGTGAAGCCCGGCATCGCCAGGTTGCCGGCAATTTCATGCAGATGCGGCGCGCGCTCGTACAGCTCGGCACACTCCTTGTCGCTGCGCATGTCGTTCCAGAGAATCGCGGGACGCAGCACGCGATCGGTGGAGTCGAGCAGCACCGCGCCATGCATCTGACCCGACAGCCCGATGCCGCGAACCTGCGCGAACTCCGCGGGATACTGCTCGCGCAGCCTGAACAGCGCGGCGCGCGTGCCGTCCCACCAGTCGAGCGGATTCTGTTCCGACCAGCGCGGCTTCGGGCGCGAGACGGTGAACGGCGTGCCCGCCGTGCCGACGACGCTGCCGTCGCCCGCAAGGAGCAGCACTTTCACTTCGGAGGTGCCGAGGTCGATGCCTAAGTACATGAACGATGCCTTGGTCGAGGCCGGGACTCATCCGGCGGAAAGAGGGAATTTAACGCCGTGCGCAACGCCGCGCCATGAGCACAATACCCGAGCGGCGCGCACGCATCACGCGGCTACGGACGATTCGTCAGCCACGCATCGACACGCGCGATCGCACGGCGCATCACGCGCTCGAGGTTCTCGGTCTGCGCCATGCTGCCCCACAGGAGCTTGTCGGCGACGAACGCCCTGACCGGATCGCTCGCCGTGAAGTAGCCATGCGCGACGCCCGCGTCCATCACGCCGTCCTGATACGCATACGGCAGCCTGTTCTCATGCCAGCGTTCGAGAAAGCGGAAGAAAAGTGCGGGCAAGACCGCCGTGGCGTCGGGATCGACGTTGCGCGCGAAGCATTCCGACAGCGTCGGCGCGATAAAGCCCGGCAGCTTCGAAAAGCCGTCCGCTGCCACGCGCTGGTTCGTATCCTTGATGTACGGATTGCCGAAGCGGTCGAGCACCACGTCGCGATACTTCGCGAGGTCGATCGGGCTCGGCGTGAGGCAGGGAATCACGTCCTCGGTGACGTAGGCCTCCGCGAGCGCGCGAATCTCCATGTCCTGCGTGCCTTCGTGAATGTATTGCAGGCCGACGAGCGTCCCCGCCCACGCGATGCAGCTATGGCTCGCATTCAGAATGCGGATCTTCGCTTCCTCGTACGGCAGCACCGATTCGACCATCTCCGCGCCCACCTTCTCCCACGCGGGACGGCCCGCGCAGAACTCGTCCTCGATCACCCACTGGATGAACTTCTCGCCCATCACCGGCGCGCGATCGTCGAAGCCGGTCGCGGCCTTCACGCGCTCGGCGACATCGGGCGTCGGGCGCGGCGTGATGCGATCGACCATCGAATTCGGACACGACGTGTTCGCGATCATCCAGTCGCGCAGGGCAGTCTCGCCGCGCAACTGCAGGAATTCGAGCATGCCCGCCTTGAAACGGTCCCCGTTGCTGCGCAGGTTGTCGCAGTTCTGCAGCGAAACCTTGCCCGCGCCGTTCTTCATGCGCGCATCGAGAATGGCGGCCAGCGCGCCGTAGATCGTCGTCTTCGCGCCCTGGAGGTCGGCGGCAAGGTCGGCGTTCGCCGTGTCGAGCCGGTCGTGCTCGTCGAGGTAATAACCGCCTTCGGTCACGGTGAACGACACGATCCTGCACTCGGGCGCGGCGCCTGTCGCAATGAGCTGCGTCAGATCGGCGGACCAGGGCACGACGTTCCGGATCGATTTCACCGTCTCGTAGTCGCGCTCGCCTTGCGGCGTGACCGTCTCGAGCGTGTACTCGCCGTTCTGCGCGGCGAGCGCATCGAGCACGGCGTTCATGTCGCCGCGGATGTTGCCGACGGCGAGCGACCAGTCCGCATCGCCCGATTCGATCAGCCGGTGCAGATACCACGCCTGATGCGCGCGATGAAACGATCCCGCCCCGATGTGCAGGATCACGTTCGCACTCGCCTTTCCAACGCCGGTTTCGCTACTCATGTCTTCTCTTCCTTTTGGCTATGCGCCCGTTCTGCGCAGACGGCTGACTGAACATTTGCTCGATAGGTGGTCGAATGATCGTATCCGCTATCCCGAAAGTCAAGGCGCGGCGCGCGGGCCTTCGTCGTTGCAATGCGGCGCGTTTCGCCGGCGCCGAAGGGGAACGCGCATGAGTGCTGGCCTTTCGCGTTCGGCGCTGCAGTGCAGCATGGCGCGCCTCGGCACCGATCGGGAGTTACCCGGATAGTCAACGCGGCCGTGATTGGCGGAAGGTGCATGCGGCTTCGGTTCGAACGACAGGCGCACCATAACGATAGAACGATAGGAGACGCGAATGGACTATGTGATCGGCATCGACATCGGAACGCAGAGCACGAAGGCGCTGGTCGTCGATACGCAAGGCGCGATCGTCGCGCAGCACTCGAGCGCCTACCATCCCGATACGCCGAAGCCGCTCTGGGCCGAGCAATGGCCGCAGGTCTGGTTCGATGCGGTGACGGCGTGCATCGCTGCCTGTGTCGCGAAGGCGAAGGCGCGGGGCGTCGATGCGCAGCAGATCAGGTCGCTCTGCGTGAGCAGCCTGTATGGCGGCTCGGGCATCCCCGTCGATGAACATATCGAACCGCTGCATCCGTGCCTCATCTGGATGGACCGCCGCGCGACAGCCGAAGTCGACTGGGTGCGCGAGCACGTGGATGTGGCGCGGCTCGCGGCGATCACCGGCAACGGCGTCGACAGTTACTACGGATTCACGAAAATGCTGTGGCTGCGCAATCATCGGCCCGATGTGTGGAGCAAGACGCGCTGGCTGCTGCCGCCGAACGCGTTCGTAATTCAGCGGCTGACGGGCGAACTCGCGGTCGATCACAGTTCGGCGGGCAATATCGGCGGCGTGTACGACGTCGCCGCCCGCGCGTGGTCGCGCGAAGCGCTCGACATGCTCGGCATCCCCGCATCGATGATGCCGGAGCGGCTCGTCGAATCGTCGGAAGTGGTCGGCGGACTGCTGCCGGAATGGGCCGACAAGCTCGGGCTTGCCGCCGGCACGCCGATCGTCGCGGGCGGTGTCGATGCCGCCGTCGCGACCTTCGCCGCCGGCGTCACGCAGGCAGGGCATCACGTCGCGATGATCGGCACGAGCATGTGCTGGGGCTATATCAACCAGAGCGTCGATGCGCGGCACGGCCTCGTATCGATGCCGCATGTGTACAACGGCAAGCGGGATCTGTACGTGTTCGGCGGCGCGAGCACGGCGGGTGCGTGCGTCGCGTGGTATCGCGATCAGTTTTGCCAGGCCGAGATCGACGCCGCGAAGCAGTTGCCGCACGGCGACGCGCATCGGCTGCTGGAAGAGGCCGCGTCGAAGGTCGCGGCGGGTTCGGACGGCGTCGTGTTCCTGCCGTATCTGATGGGCGAGCGCAGCCCGGTCTGGGACGCGCATGCGAGCGGCACGTTCGTCGGGCTCAACCTTTTTCACACGCGGGCGACGCTGTATCGCGCGGTGCTCGAAGGCGTCGCGTTCGCGCTGAAGCACAACATGGAGGCGGGGCGGCGCGGGGCGCAATCGCTGGATGACCGGCTGATCGTCGTCGGCGGCGCGGCGCACTCGGACTTGTGGATGCAGATCATCGCGGATGTGACGGGCTATCCGGTCGTGTCGATCGAACAGGAAGTCGAAGCCGCGATGGGCGCTGCGCTGCTCGCGGCGCTGGGCGCGGGACTCATCTCGCGGGAGACCGCCGAAGGGGGATGGGTCACGCTCGTCGAGCGTGCGACGCCCGACGGCGGGCGGCAGCGCGTGTATCAGGAGCGATTCGGCGTTTATGTCGATCTGTATCCGGCGCTGAAAGACGCGATGCACCGGCTGCGCACTGAATAGGGCAACTAGCGGGCCGCGCCCGCATGGGCATCGAACACCGGGCCTTGCACGAAGTGCACGTCGAACTGCTGAAGCGCGTTGAACTGCGCTTCGTCGGAGACATTCGAGAAGATCAGCGGAATCTTCAGCCGATGCGCATACGCGACCAGATGCTTCACGACCGAGTCGCGCAGCGCGGCGCCCGCATCCATCTTGATGAAATCGAGCCGCGCCATCTCGGAAACCGCCATGATCTGCCCCGCGTTGGGCAGATTCCCCGCCACCTTGAACCCGTAGTGCTGATAGCTCTTGGTCAGGTAGCCGACAAACGTCTTGTGCGCCACGGCCGCCGCCGGCAATTCGATCACCACGCGCGCCGGGTTGATTCCGAACTCCAGCAGCACCGACGAAAAATGCAGGCCGTGATCGTACTTCACGCTTTTCAGGAGGCGCTCATGGACGCGGAGAAAGAGCAGGCCGGTGCGCTGCCGCCCAAAGAAGTTGAACGCATGCAGCGCCCGCGATAGACGGTCGAGCGCGACGAGCGCGCGGTCGTCGTCGAGGCGGGCGAACGGATCATGCGGCACGTCGCCTTCGATCAGCGTCAGCGCCTGCATGCCCAGTTCGTCGCCGAACCGTTCCGCGCTTTCGGGCGACGCCGACAGCGTCTGCGGGAAGCTGTGCGTGCCGACATCGAAGATCGGTTCATAGGCGCTCGCCACCGTCACCTCGCCGTAATGCGCGATGGCCTGCCGCGCATGTTCGCCTTCGCCCAGCACGATATGCGCGCCGAGGAACGGATGTTCCGCAGCTCGGGCGACGAGTTCTGGCAATGAAGGGGCGATCATGGCGTGCGCGTGTCAAGTTTTCGTGTCGATGCTACCAGCGCGCGACCGATCGCCTTGCACCAAATCGACATATTGATATGCGCGGCGCGCGCCGTCGAATCAGGGTTTACGATCTATTTCACTAATCGTAATCGGTTTACTATCGGTGAACATCGATCTACTCGAGGACTTTCCGCGATGTCCGCTTTCGACACTCACACCGACGCGAGCCGGCACTATCAGTCCGGCTTCGCCAACGACTACGCCACCGAAGCGCTGCCCGGCGCGCTGCCGCTCGGCCGCAATTCGCCGCAGCGCGCGGCGTACGGCCTGTATGCGGAGCAGCTTTCCGGCACGGCGTTCACCGCGCCGCGCGCGCACAACCGGCGGTCGTGGCTGTATCGCATCCGGCCGGGGGCGGTGCACAAGCCGTTCACGCGTATCGCGGGCAACAGGCTGCGCGCGAAGCTCGTCGCGAATTTCGCCGATGTGCCGCCCACGCCGCCGAATCAGTTGCGATGGGACCCGTTGCCGATGCCCGCCGAACCGGCCGATTTCATCGACGGCTGGGTGACCATGGCCGGCAACGGCTCGGCCGAATCGATGACGGGTTGTGCGATTCATCTGTATGCCGCGAATCGCCCGATGCGCGACCGCTTCTTCTACGATTCCGACGGCGAATTGCTGATCGTGCCGCAGCAGGGGCGGCTGTCGATCGCGACCGAACTCGGCACGCTTAATGTCGCGCCGTTCGAGATTGCGGTGATTCCGCGCGGCGTGCGCTTTTCGGTTACGCTCCCCGATGGCGAGGCGCGCGGCTACATCTGCGAGAACTTCGGCGCGCTGTTGCAATTGCCCGACCTCGGGCCCATCGGCTCGAACGGACTGGCGAATCCGCGCGATTTCCTCACGCCGCATGCCGCCTACGAAGACCGCGAGGGCGATTTCGAGCTCGTGACCAAGCTGAACGGCGCGTTGTGGCGCGCGGACATCGGGCATTCGCCGCTCGATGTCGTCGCGTGGCACGGCAACTATGCGCCGTACAAGTACGATCTTCGGCATTTCAACACCATCGGTTCGATCAGCTACGACCATCCCGATCCGTCGATCTTCCTCGTGCTGCAGTCTCCGAGCGATACGCCGGGCGTCGATTCGATCGACTTCGTGATCTTTCCGCCGCGCTGGCTCGCCGCCGAGGATACCTTCCGGCCGCCGTGGTTTCATCGCAATGTCGCGAGCGAGTTCATGGGACTCGTGCACGGCGTGTACGACGCGAAGGCCGAAGGCTTTTTGCCGGGCGGCGCGAGTCTGCACAACTGCATGTCGGGCCACGGGCCGGATGCCGGGACGTTCGAGAAGGCATCGAAGAGCGATACGTCGAAACCCGCGAAAGTCGGCGACACGCTGGCGTTCATGTTCGAAACGCGCACGCTCATCAAGCCGACGCAGTTCGCGCTGGAAACCGCGCAATTGCAGGCCAATTACTACGAGTGCTGGCAGGGCCTCACCAAACACTTCAATCCGGAGCAACGATGAACGACGCGCTGAAGGCGACGCTCGCCCCCACGCTGAAAAGCTGGATCGAGTCCGCGAACGATCCGGCGAGCGACTTCCCGATTCAGAACCTGCCGTTCGGCATCTTCAGCGATGCCGTCGACGAGCGGCCGCGCGCGGGCGTCGCGATCGGCGATTGGATCGTCGATCTTGCGGCGCTCGAAGACGCGCGCCTGATCGATGCGCAGGGCACGTTCGCCGCGCCGCGCCTGAACGGCTTCATCGCGCTCGGACGCGATACGTGGCGCGCGGTGCGGATCGCGTTAAGCGGATTGCTCGCGAAAGACACGCCGGCCTTGCGGGACGATGCTGCGTTGCGCCGCCGCGCGCTGGTGCCGCGCAAGGACGCGACGACGCACTTGCCCGTCGATATTCCGGGCTATACGGATTTCTATTCGTCGAAGGAGCACGCGACGAATGTCGGATCGATGTTTCGTGATCCGAAGAATGCGCTGTTGCCGAACTGGTCGGAATTGCCGGTAGGGTATAACGGGCGCGCGTCGTCGGTGGTCGTGAGCGGCACGCCGGTGCGTCGCCCGAATGGTCAGATCAAGTTGCCTAACGAGGACCGCCCGGTATTCGGCGCGTGCCGCAAGCTGGATATCGAACTGGAAACGGGGTTCATCGTCGGGCGCGGAAATGCGCTGGGCGAGCCGATTGCGTGTGAGGAGGCGGAGGCGCATATCTTCGGCATGGTGT
This sequence comes from Caballeronia sp. LZ016, assembly GCF_031450805.1. NCBI lineage: Bacteria > Pseudomonadati > Pseudomonadota > Betaproteobacteria > Burkholderiales > Burkholderiaceae > Caballeronia > Caballeronia sp. LZ016. Next base: position 244,381 of record NZ_JARTVY010000001.1, on the reverse strand, counting down.
TGCTGAACGACTGGAGCGCCCGGGATATTCAGCAATGGGAGTATGTGCCGCTCGGACCGTTCAACTCGAAGGGCTTTGCGACGACCATTTCACCGTGGATCGTGACGCTCGATGCGCTCGAACCTTTTCGCACCGCGACGCCCGTGCAGGACCCGGAGCCGCTGGCGTATCTGAGGCATGCGGGGGATCATGCCTTCGACATCGAACTGGAAGTGGCGCTGCGAGCGGATGGCGCGGCGAGAGCGACGGTCGTTTCGCGGACCAACTTCAAGCTGATGTACTGGTCGATGGCGCAGCAGCTTGCGCATCACACGGTGTCGGGATGCAATACGCGCGTCGGCGATCTGATGGGCTCAGGGACGATCAGCGGACCGACGGCGGAGTCTTGCGGGAGTTTGCTTGAGAGTACGTGGAACGGGCAGCGGCCTATTCAGCTCGACGAAGGCGGGGAACGGGCTTTCCTGCTGGACGGGGATGAAGTTGTGCTGCGGGGGTGGTGTCAGGGGGAAGGGTATCGGGTGGGGTTTGGGGAGTGTGTGGGGCGCATTCTGCCGGCGCGGGGGTGATTCAACGGACGATCCGTGCGATGGTAGCTTCCGAGGCCGAAGCCTTCGATGCGTTGAGCTATTGCTTGTCGGCGTGGGGCTCTCGTGACGGTTTTGCCGTTCGGCCTAAAGGTTTCATCAACGAATGTTCACGCTTGTCGCGCGGCGAGCGGTGTATGTTTGGGGTTCCTACGAGTTGACGAAAGTCACGCCGACTTCGCCTCGATCCTCGACACGCTCGCCGCGATGCGGCTCAAGACAAGCAAATGTTTCAACACAATGGGCTTCTTCGCATCAAGGGCCGGGTGCATCGATATCATCACCGACTCTTAAGGCTGACCAAAAATCGCTGGGACGATAAGCACTATATTGTCTGCGAATCTTTCTTCTTCAATGCTCAGATCGACAGCCGTGGAAAGCTTACGCAGTACATCGCAGCGGAGACTGCCAGCTTCCTCGAGAGAGTCGGACTCTCCGTGCCTTTCATGGATCCGCGAATCAGGATTGACGACGTCCGGGACTTCCTGCGAGGTCACATCGTCGCCGGCAGTGAACGGCACGGCCCCGTTAATGCGAGCTTCCCCGATGAGCTTTTGTTGCCCGCTCTGATTGAGCGGTATCAGGAGCGGGAAGTTCTTCGCTATGGCGTACGAATGGCCGCACGCTCGGGCGACCTTCGAAAAGACGCGCGAGGAAGTGGATCAGTGTATAGCGGACCACGCCGACTATTCGCTCAACGCCGAGCCTCTTCGTTATGACGAGCGGGAAGTCATCGGTGAAGCAGAGCAAATCGCGGGCATGCCGTATAGAGGAACGCCGGGCTCCTGGGCGTCAAGCATGCCCGGCAAGATGCCGCAGTTGCGGCAATACGGCAGAGACGGCACGCCTTTGACCGATTTCGACCTCGAGGCGCATCATGGCAACTCCAACCCGCACGCCCACAACTGGGTAGGCGGCGTGCGTGACGAGGGCGCGCCCGTTTCACTTCTTCCCTGGTGACGCGATGTCGATCGACTTATTGAACCGATGGCGCCACTTTCACGACTGGTATCTCGACAGCATCAAGGTCGGGCCGGAAACGATCGCTCTCGGCTTGTACAAGCAGGAGGAACGGGCGACGCTCACGTTCGGCGGCGTGACGTGCGTCGTGCTCGAAGGGCTGGGCTTGCTGAACATCGTATTCAGCATCGAGACGCTCACGCCGGGGAATGCGAACTATGATCGCGTCCGGGCCTTGCTTGAGAACGGCGAGCGTCTTACCGACCGGACGGGCAATTGCACCGCTTTTCTGTACTCGACGCTCGGCGCGGAACTCGCTATCGAATTCGATTCGCTCGCGGTTGAACGGGTTAGCTGACTTGACTACGAAGCGAGCCGCCGAGAACAAGCGCGATCCCTCAAACCGCCTGCCCGACCGCCCCTCTCCTTGACCGCTTGTCCAGCGTGGCCGACAACAACGTAAGCCCGAACGCGCCACAAGCCATCGCGACCCCGACCCAGGGCAGCGACGTGAGCGGCGCGCCCGCGCTGATCGCACATCCTCCCAACCACGCGCCGGTGGCATTGCCGAGATTGAACGCTCCCTGATTCAACGTCGAAGCCAGATTCGGCGCATCGCTAGCGCGATTCACGATCAGGATCTGCAGCGGCGGCACGATCGCGAACGCGAGCACGCCCCACAGAAAGATCGTGATCATCGCGGAGACCGATGCGTGCATCGTCCCGGCGAAGATCATCAGAATCACGACAATCGACGCCAGGAAAGACAACAGCGAGCGCAACAGCTTCCAGTCCGCCAGCTTGCCGCCAAGCGTGCTCCCAACCGTCAGTCCCAACCCGAACAGCAGCAGCACATACGTCACCGCATGCGGCGAAAAGCCCGTGACGTCTTCGAGGATCGGCGTGATATACGTGAACACCGAAAAAAGACTCGCCGATGCCAGCACGCTGATGCCCAGCACCATCAGCACTTGCGGGTTTTTGAGCACGTCGAATTCACGGAGGATGCTCGTCTCGCGCATCTCGATGTGCTTCGGCAGGCAAACCGCCAGCGCGCCCGCCGCCGCGACGCCGATCAGCGTGACGACCCAGAATGTCGCGCGCCATCCGGCCGCCTGTCCGAGCGCGGTGCCGAGCGGCACGCCCAGTACGTTTGCAAGCGTCAGTCCGGTGAACATCAGCGCAATGGCCTGCGCGCGACGGTTCGGCGCGACGAGATCGGCGGCGACCACCGAACCGATCCCGAAGAACGCGCCGTGACAGAACGCCGTGACGATGCGCGCGCCCATCAGCACCCAGTAGTTCGGCGCGAGCGCGCACAACAGATTGCCGACGATGAACACGCCGATCAGCCCCATCAGCGCCTTCTTGCGCGGCATTTTCGCGGTGACGATCGCGAGAATCGGCGCACCGATGGTCACGCCGAGCGCATAGCCGGACACGAGCATGCCGGCGGCGGGAATCGACACGGCGAGGTCGCGCGCGACGTTGGGCAACAGGCCCATGATGACGAATTCGGTCGTGCCGATGCCGAACGCGGCAACGGCAAGAGCTAGCAGGGGCAAGGGCATGGCGGAAGCGGCGGAATCGGCGCAAGGAAGGCCCGAATTCTACCGAAAGGTCAATTTTGATGCTGGTAGAAACCCTGACGCGCGCACGTCCGGACAATGCCGGATGATGAGCGGACTTTTACCGCATCGGCACGCGCCGGGCACGAAGGCCGCCGTGGCGGCCGCACGGCGCGGCGTACATTTCGCATCGAGCTCCGCTGCGCGCGGATCGTTGCGCGGCACGGAGTGTTGGAAAAACACAGCAACCACCCGAGAACCTATGTCTTCGATTCCCCACCGCCTGCGCGCCGTCATCGCGTGCGCCGTGCTTGCCGCCACTCACGCGTACGCGCAAAGCGACGCCTCCGGCCCCATCGCCACGAAGGCGGGCACGGTGTACTTCCTGCGCGATGAATCCGGCTTCGCCGCCATGCTCGGCACGCAGGCCTTCGACCGCTTCGACGCCCGCCGCATCGCTCATTTCGATGAAACGGACGCAAGCGGCGCACTCACACGCTCGCTGATGCAGACCGATGTCGGCCCCGTCCTCTACGACTTCCGCCGCAATCCGCCGCTCGTGCAACGCTCGGGCGAGCGCATGACGGTGCAGCGCGTGTTCTGGCAAGCCGATGAAGTGGTGATGCAGACATCGCTCGGCTGGTACAAGCTCGAAGCCGGCAAACTGTCGAAGCTGCAGGCATCGACGAAGACCTACCGCTGATCAGACGCGCACGCCGAACACGCGCTCGCCCGCGACCACGTACACGGCTTCTCGCTCGCGGCGCACGCTCTCGTTCACTTCGAAGCCGCCGGTGAACGCGCCGAACGCGGGCAGTACGCCCGCGCGCGCGCCGAAGCGAAAGCACGGCAGCCGCACGCTCTCGATGCGCGTCGCGAGCCGATACACCGGATGTTCGTGACCCGCGAGCGCATACGCACCGTCGACCGTCTGCGGATGATGGCAAAGCGCCCACGGTCCCAGCCGATACGGCTCTTTCACCAGCTCGACGCCGAAGCGCGACGGCAACTCGCCCGCGTGACGATCGTGGTTGCCCTCGACGAGCACGAGCCGCAACGCGCGATGCTTTGCGCGCCACGCATCGAGTGCGGCGAGCGTTTCGTCGGCGTGCGATTCGCGCGCATGCAGCAGGTCGCCGAGAAAGACGACCGACTCCGGCCGGTGCGTCGCGATCAGCGCATCGAGCCGCGCCAGATTCTCGGGCGTGGCGCCCGCGGGCACCGGAATGCCGCGCGCGCGGAACACGGCGTCCTTGCCGAGATGCACATCGGCGATAAACAGCGCTTTCTCCAGGGGATCGAATGCCGCGCGCTCCGCCGAGAGCAGCAGTGCGCGGCCGCATACGTCGATTGTCAGTGCCTCGATTGCCATGAGCGTGCTCAAGCCCCCGCCGCCTTCTCGAGATCGGCAAGCATCCGCTCCACGCGATCCGACAGCTTCTCCGTGCTCACCTTCTCCCGCAGCCGCGCGACGATCAGCGGAAACGCGAACGGCGTCGGTTTCTTCGGGCGCGTGAACGCGAGCCGGCTCTCGCTCATGCGCACGAGCGCATCGCGCAGGCGGCGCATTTCGAGCTCCTGCAGCATCACTTCCTGATCGGCCTGCGCGAGCAGCAGATTGCCGCGATCGTGCTTGCGGAACACCTCGTAGAAGAGCCCGCTCGACGCCTGCAACTGCCGCGCGCTTTTCTGCTGGCCCGGATGCCCCTGATAGATCAGCCCCGACACCCGCGCGATCTCGCGAAACCGCCGCGCCGACAACTCTGACGCGTTGAGGCTCGCGAGAATGTCGTGCTCCAGATCGTCGGGGGAAAAGAGGCCGTCGGCGATCAGCGTTTCCCAGTCGAACGGCTTGGCCGACAGCAACTCGAAGCCGTAATCGTTCATCGAGATGGAGAAGGTGCTCGGCTGATCGCGCGCGACCCGCCATCCGATCAGCGACCCGAGGCCGATATGCGCCATGCGCCCGGCGAACGGATAACAGAAGAAGTGATGCCCCTCGCGCGATCGCACCGCCTCGACGACCAGCACGCCCGGTCCCGGCAGCGCCGACCACTTCGCCTGAAGATCGAGCAGCGGCCTGACGGCCTGCATCTCGGGCTCGTCGTAGATGCCGTCGTTCGCGCGCGCGAGCATGACGAGCGCCGCTTCCGCCAGTTCCGACGACAGCGGCATCTTGCTGCCCGCCCATTGCGGCATCGCGCCGCGCGAGGACGTCGCGCGCTTCACATAGGCCGTCATGTCCCGCACGCGAATCAGTTCGAGCGCGCGGCCGCCGAAGGTGAAGACATCGCCGGGCTTCATGCGCGAGATGAATGATTCCTCCATCGCGCCGATGCGCCCGCCCGTCATGTAGGCGACGTTGATGGTCGCATTGGCGACGATCGTCCCGACGTTGTTGCGATGCCGCCGCACGAGATCCTCGCGCGGCACGCGATACACGCCGTCCTCGCCCGCGACGACGCGGTGATAGTCCGGATACGCCGCCAGCGACGCCCCGCCGCGCTCGACGAACGCGAGCGCCCAGTCGAATTCCGCCTGCGTCAGATCGCGATACGCATAAGCCGTGCGGACTTCGTCGAGCATCTCGCCGGGCGCGAAGCCGCCGCCGATCGCCACCGTCACCAAATGCTGCACGAGCACGTCGAGCGGCTTCTTCGGCATGTCGCGCCCTTCGATGCGATGCGCTTCGATCGCCCAGCGCGCCGCCGCCGCTTCGACGAGTTCGAGCGCGTGCGTCGGCACGATCGTCACGCGCGACACACGGCCCGGCGCATGGCCGGATCGTCCGGCGCGCTGCATGAGGCGTGCGACGCCCTTCGGCGAACCGATCTGAAACACGCGGTCCACCGGCAGGAAATCGACACCGAGATCGAGACTGGACGTGCAGACAACCGCCTTCAGCTGCCCGTTCTTGAGCCCGAGTTCGACCCAGTCGCGCACTTCCTTGTCGAGCGAGCCGTGATGCAGCGCGATCAGCCCCGCCCAATCCGGACGAAGATCGAGCAGCGCGCGATACCAGACTTCCGACTGCGAGCGCGTGTTGGTGAAGACGAGCGAGCTTTGCGCGTGCTCGATCTCATCGGCGACGGGTCCGACCTGGCGCACGCCCAGATGCCCGCCCCACGGAAACCGCTCGATGGTGTCGGGAATCAGCGTATCGACGACGAGCGTTTTCGGCTGCGCGCCGCGCACGACGACGCGCGGTGTCGTCACGCTGTGCAGCAGCGCATCGTGCGCGAGCGCGAGATTGCCGAGCGTCGCGGACAAGCCCCACACCTGCAGATCGGGCCGCCAGCGGGCCAGGCGTGCGAGCGCGAGCTGGGTCTGCGTGCCGCGCTTGTTGCCGAGCAGCTCGTGCCATTCGTCGATGACGACGAGCCGCACGTGCGATAGCTCGTCGCGAGCGTTGGCGCGCGTCAGCATCAGCGTGAGGCTCTCGGGCGTCGTCACGAGCGCGGACGGCATCCGGCGATTCTGCCTCGCGCGTTCCGTCGACGACGTATCGCCCGTGCGCAGCCCGACGGTCCAGGGCGCAGACAGCGCCGTGACGGCGGTTTGCAGCGCGCGGGCGGTATCGGCGGCGAGCGCGCGCATCGGCGTGATCCACAACACCGTGAGCGGAGCGGGGAGCGCGGCCCTGTCTGCCGCTTTGCGCTTTCCCTTCGGCGGGCTTGCGAACGCCGCGAGCGCGCCGAGCCAGATCGCCCAGGTCTTGCCCGCGCCGGTCGTCGCGTGAAGCAGGCCGCTCGCGCCGCGCTGCACTTCCCGCCAGACTTCGCGCTGAAACGGAAAGGGCTGCCAGCCGCGCTCGCCGAACCATCGCGCGATGCGCTCGTCCATCGGTTTCGCGGCTTCGATGGGGTCGCAGGCGAAGGGCGCGGGTCTGAACGTTTCGGCGGCGGCATCGAGCTTGGCCTGCGCCGCCTGCGTGCGCGGCACGCGGCGCGGACGCGGCGCGCGGCGGCGTGCGCGGCTGGCTGCGTCGGGCGGCGCGATGTCTTGCAGGTCGTCGTCGGGGACGGTCATGCCACCGCCTCGTTCAGGAAGCCTTTCAGCAGATCGAGCGTATCGGCATCCTCGATGGACTTGTCCGTACGCCAGCGCAGCATCCGCGGAAAGCGCACCGCGATGCCCGACTTGTGGCGCGGGCTCGCCTGGATGCCCTCGAAGCCGATCTCGAACACGAGCGTCGGTGTGAGGCTGCGCACCGGGCCGAATTTCTCGACGGTCGTCTTGCGCACGATGGCGTCGACCTGGCGCATTTCTTCATCGGTCAAGCCGGAATAGGCCTTCGCGAACGGGACCAGCGTGCGCACGCCGTCGGCTTCGTCCCAGACGGCGAAGGTGAAATCGGTGTAGAGGCTCGCGCGCCGGCCGTGACCGGGCTGCGCGTAGAGCAGGACGGCATCGACGGAATAGGGGTCGATCTTCCACTTCCACCAGGTGCCGGAAGCCTTCGTGCGGCCGACGCCGTACATCGAATCGCGCTCTTTCAGCATCAGCCCTTCGACGCCGCGCGCGCGGCTTTCCTCGCGCAACGCGGCAAGCGCGGACCAGTCCGATTCCTCGACGACCGGCGATACGCGCAGCAGATCCACCGACAGCTCCCGCGCGAGCGCATCCAGCTTCGCGCGGCGCGCGTGCAGCGGCTCGGTGCGCAAATCGCGGCCATCGGCTTCGAGCAGGTCGTAGGCGAGCAGCGCGGCGGGGGAATCGGCGAGCACTTTCTTCGTCAGCGACTTGCGGGTGATGCGCGGCTGGAGCCGGGCGAACGGCAGCGGCATCGTCGCGCCCGGTTCCCACGCGAGGATTTCGCCGTCGATCACCGTGCCGTCCGGAAGCGCCGCGCCGAGCGCAGCCAGTTCCGGAAAGCGCTCGGTCAGCAGGTCTTCGCCGCGCGACCAGATCCAGACGCGGCCGCCGCGCTTCACCAGTTGCGCGCGAATCCCGTCCCACTTCCATTCGGCGATCCAGTCGGCGGGCGTTCCCAGCGTCGCCGGTTCGGCCTGCAACTGATGCGCGAGAAAGAACGGATAGGGCAGGCCGAGGTCGCTTTCGTGCGGGGTATCGACGTCATCGCCTTCGGCCGCGGGCGCGATCAGCCGCAGATAACGCGCGGCGCTGGGCGCTTGCCGCGAATCGGTCCAGCCGACCATGCGTTGCGCGATGCGCTTGTGGTCGACGCCCGCCACTTCCGCGAGCGCCCGCACGACCAGTTGCCGCGCGACGCCCACGCGAAAGCCGCCGCCGATCAGCTTCGTCAGCAGGAAGCGCTCGCTCCCGTTCAACTCGTTCCAGTAGCCGACGAGCCGCTCGCGCAGTTCGTCGGGATTCGCGCCGCGCAGCGTCAGCACGCGATCCTCGATCCATTGCGCAAGCCCCAGCTCCGACTCGCGTTCGGGCGGCGGCAGAACGTGCGCGATGGTCTCGGCCAGATCGCCGACCGCCTGATACGACTCTTCGAAAAGCCATTCCGGAAGCCCCGCGCGCTCGCGGGCGAACTCGATCATGAGGCGCGTCGGCACCGACTGGCGCGGCTTGCCGCCCGCCAGAAAATACGACGCCCACGCCGCGTCTTCGGGCTCCGCCCCGGAGAAATACGCGATCAGCGCCTCGAGCTTTTCGTTGGTCGATGTCGTCGCGTCGAGCGCGGTATAGAGCGTCGCGAAGCGTCTCATTGCGATGGCGTCTGTGCGGTGGCTTCGCTCGTGGCGGTATCGGCTTCGATCGCGTCGTCGCCGTATTCGGTCCTGAAAGCGCCCGCGTCGAGGCCTTGCTCGCAGAGCCATCGCACCATCGGCTCGATCTGGCCGTGCGTGACGATCACGCGTTCCGCTCCCGTCGCGCCGATCGCGGTCTGCAGGCCGGGCCAGTCCGCGTGATCCGACAGCACGAAGCCGCGATCCACGCCCTTGCGCCGCCGCGTGCCGCGCAGACGCATCCAGCCGGAGGCGAAGGCATCGCTGTAATCGCCGAAGCGGCGCATCCACGTGCTGCCTTGCGCCGAAGGCGGCGCGACGATCAGCGCGCCCTTGAACGCGGCCTTGTCGCGCGCGGCGATCTCGCTGACGAGCCGCGTATCCGGCAACGCGACGCCCGCCTCGCGATACGCGCGATTGAGCGGCTCGACGGCGCCGTGACAGAAGATCGGGCCGATGGCCGCGTCGATGCCCGCGAGAAGCCGCTGCGCCTTGCCGAACGAATAGCAGAAGAGCACGGACGCCCGGCCCTGGCTCGCGTTATGCCGCCACCATGAATCGATGCCGTGGAACACGGCCTGCGACGGCTCCCATCGATAGATCGGCAATCCGAACGTCGATTCGGTGATGAACGTATCGCAGCGCACCGGCTCGAACGGCGCGCAGGTCGGATCGGGCTCGACCTTGTAATCGCCGGACGCGACCCATACGCGCCCGCCGTGCTCCACGCGCACTTGCGCCGAGCCGAGCACATGCCCCGCCGGATGCAGCGATACCCGCACGCCGTTCACGTCGATGCGTTCGCCGTAGGGCAGCCCTTGCACGTCGATGCCCGGCAGCCGCGACAGCAGCACGCTCACGCCGGCTTCGGCCGCGAGATAGCGCGCGTGCCCGAAGCGGGCGTGATCCGCGTGGGCGTGCGTGATGATGGCGCGCTCGACGGGCCGCCAGGGATCGATATAGAAGCCTCCCGGCGGACAGTACAAGCCTTCCGGACGCGCGACGATGAGATCGGATGAAGTGTCCACGGGTCGCCGTGTGTGCTGCGTTGCCTGCACGTTGGCCCTCGAGTGTTCAGTCCACGCAACAAAGCACGTGACGTGCCCGTCATGCCGCTTTCACGAAGACCGGCTACGGTGTAAAAGTGTGTTGAGTTGTTGTCTGTTGTCTTGTCGGACCGCGCTGTTCCTTGCGCGACGGTGCTCGCGCCGCATGGCGATTTTTCTGGTGAAGCCGAAATGGACACGATGGTAGCGCCGGCCGCTGCGGAAGCGGTCTGGATCGTCAGGCTGAGGAGCCACCCGCAGTACGACTTCGTGCGCCTGAAGCGGGTCTTCGCCGATGCCGGTTCGCGCCATGAGGTCGTCCTCGTCGATGTGAGGAAGCTGCTGCAATGCGCCGACCGCGACGACACCGACTACGTGCTCAAGGCCGTCGACGACTGGCACGCCGGCAAGGTGCGCGGCATTCGCGAGTTCCTCGATCCCGATAACCCGCGCGTGCCGGAGATGCCCTACGTGACCATCAGCGTGCGGCGCTCGGGCGGGCTGCTCGGACTCCTGGGCGTGCATCGCGAGGGCGTCGTCGCGTTTCGCAACGGGCAGCATCGCGCGCGCTATCTGGCGCATGCGGGCGCGCTCTGCATGCCGGTGGAAGTGCACGAGCGCGAAGCCGGCCTGCTGCGCGCGATGTGCGCCGCGCCCGGCGAAACGAGCGCCGAATACGACGAGGTATGAGGCTGCGGTTCGCCTATGCGTCGACCACATTGCGCGGCGCGCCTTCGGCCCACGCCTTCACGTTGCCGAGCGTCGTCTGCGCGATCTCCATCAGCGCCTCGCGCGTGAAGAACGCCTGATGCGCCGTGATGATGACGTTCGGGAACGTGAGCAGCCGCGCGAGGACATCGTCCTGAAGCAGGCGATCCGAGTGATCTTCGAAGAACAGGCCGCCTTCTTCCTCGTACACGTCGAGGCCGAGATGCCCGAGCTGGCCGCTTTTCAGCGCGCCGATCAGCGCATTGCTTTCGACGAGCCCGCCGCGCCCGGTGTTGATGAGCATCGCCCCGCGCTTCATGCGGGCAAGCGCCCGCGCGTCGATCAGGTGATACGTCGACGGCAGAAGCGGGCAGTGCAGCGAAACGATGTCCGATTGCGCGAGCAGGTCGTCGAGCTCGACATAGCGCGCGCCGCGATCGAGCAGATCCTGCGCGGGCGGGCCGGGATCGTGGGCGAGGACTCGCATGCCGAAGCCCGCCATGATCGTGCCGAACACGCGCCCGATGATGCCCGTGCCGATCACGCCGACCGTCTTGCCGTGGAGATCGAAGCCGAGCAGGCCGTTGAGCGAGAAGTCGCCTTCGCGCGTGCGCGCCACCGCGCGATGAAACCGGCGATTGAGCGTGAGAATCATGCCGGCCGCATGTTCCGCGACCGCGTGCGGTGAATAGGCCGGCACGCGCGTCACCGTGACGCCGAGCCGCTTCGCCGCGTTCAGATCGACATGATTGAAGCCTGCGGAGCGCAATGCGATGAGCCGCGTGCCGCCCGCGTGCAGCTTTTCGAGGACGGTTTCGTCGAGGCTGTCGTTGACGAACGGGCACACCGCCGTGAAGCCCTGCGCGAGAATGGCGGTTTGCGCATCGAGATGCGCTTCCTGGAAGTCCAGTGCGACGCCGAATGCTTCGTTCGCCTGGGCGAAGGTATCGGCGTCGTACTGGCGGGTGCTGAAGAGAATGAGGCGTGGGGTGGTGCTTGCGTCGGGTTCTGTCATCGTTCGGGCCGGCAGCGGGTTCGTTACGGAACTCGCGCCGGCTCGAAGTCAGCCGAACGCGAGCGTTCAGTGAGTGGTCGGCGCGCCGGCTCCGCCATTCGCGGCGGAAGGCTGAAAGCCCGTCGGCGGCTGGCGGAACATCTCGTCCGGCCGCGTATTGCCGGAATTGATCTCCTTGGTCAGCTTCTCCAGCGCATAGTCGATGAAGAAGCGCGTCTTCGCGGGCAGATACTGACGGCCCGGATAGACGATCGACAGCTTCATCTCCGGATCATCGACGAAATAGTCGGGCAAGAGGCGCACGAGCGTGCCGTCGCGGATGTCGCCGGCCACGATGCCCTCCGGCAGCACCGAAAAGCCCATGCCGCGCAGCGTCGCGAGCCGCACCATCAGCGCGCTGTTGACCGAGTAGACCGGCGAGAGCGTCACCTGTTCCGACGAACCGAGCCGATGCCGGAAGTGCCACGACGAACTGCGAATGTCGTTCGGCAGCCCGACGGAGGGCATCGTCTGCAGGTCCGACGGCGAAGCCGGAAGGCCGTGCTCGGCCACGAACTCGGGCGTCGCGACCGGTATCAGCGCGTTCACGCCGATGGGCCGCTCGACCAGCGCGGTGCTCGTGACCATGAACGCCGCGACGATGCCGACGTCATAACCGTCCTCGACAAGATCGACGTGACGCTCGGCCAGTGTAAGGCGCACGTTCACCTTCGGATACAGCTTGCGGAAACCGTCGATGAGCGGCGTCAATGTGAGTAATGAAAGCGCGCTCGATGCGACCACACGCAGCGTGCCACTCGGTTCACCCTCGGTATGCGTGACCGCCGATTCGAGATGATCGAGTTCTTCCAGTAATGCGCGGCATCCTTCCAAATAGCGGGTGCCTGCTTCGGTCAATGAGAGATTGCGGGTTGTCCGGTTAATAAGGCGAGTTCTGAGGTGCGCTTCTAGCATCGCAATTGCGCGAGTGACGAGCGCATTCGATACATCGAGTTGCTGCGCGGCACGCCGAAAACTTTCCGTGTCCGCCACGCGAACGAAGACGCGCATAGCATGGATCTGATTCATCGTCTGGCCCTCTCTCGGTTGTGCCGCGTTGAATATGGGCGGCACGCGAGGCTTTGCGAGTCCCCGGTTTTGAGATGCTTGTACGCATAATATTGACAGAACGAAGATATTGCAATATCAGATTAACAATTCTTCAGTCGACGGGAATATTTGCCGAACTGAAATTTATAATCTGGATGGTGGCTAGCAAAGAAATAAAAAATGTCGATAAACCGTCAATTGGTAGTATTTATTACTTAATCATAGAAAGTGTCTTGTAATAGTGCTATTTAGATAGCGGCCTGTGCCAGTTGAAATGTGCTTGGTGTTAAGTGGTGATTCTGCTTAATTGAAATTTCCAGTTTTCGTTGATAGTCGCCGCGTCTACTTCGGGAACAGACTGCCATCTAATTTTCGCCTCGAGTTTTTAATTAAGGGAAACGCAAGCCGATAGCTAAAAGCCGCGTAGCTGGCAGCGACTTACTAGCATTCCAGGCCCGGTGCAAGTCGGCTTCGTGGTCGGGAACTCAAACGGGATAAACGCACCATGCTTTGGCAACTACTCGCGGCCCAGCCGGAAATAGCGCTGTTCGCCAGCCTGGCAATAGGCTTTTTCATTGGGTCGTTGAAGTTCGGGCCCATTCAATTGGGCGGCGTCTGCGGCACGCTGATCGTCGCGCTGATACTCGGCCAAAGCGGCGCGCGCATATCGCCGGACCTGAAGAACATCGCGTTCGCGCTTTTCATCTTCGCGCTCGGATTCACGGGCGGCCCGCAATTCTTCGCGAACATCGGGCGCGGCTGGCGCTATGGAGCGCTGTCGTTTGTCGAGGTAATCGTCGTGGTTGCGCTTGTGCTCGGCATCGCGGCGGCGCTTAAGCTCGATGCCGGCACCGCGGCCGGATTGCTCGCCGGCGGCGCGACGGAATCGGCGGTGATCGGCACCGCATCCGAGGCCGTGGCGCGGCTCGGGCTGCCTCCGGCTGAAACCGCGCGCCTTCAGGCCAACATCGTGACCGCCTACAGCGTGAGTTATCTGTTCGGGCTCGTCGCCATCGTGCTGTTCGTGAGTCAGATTGCGCCGCTCATCCTCCGTGTGAATCTGCGTGACCAGGCCGAGCGCGTATGGCGTCAGCTCGGCGGCGACGGCGCGCTCGCCGAAGGTCAGACGCCCGCCGTATCGCCGCTCGCCGCGCGGGAACTGAAGGTGACGGCGGCCGCCGGGCTCGGCATCGGCGAACTGGAGAAGCGTTTCGGGCACGAGATCAGCGTGCAGCGGGTGATGCGCGAGCGGTCCGTCGTCAAGGCGCAACCGGCCGTCGCGCTGAAGGCGGGCGATCGCATCGTGATCGCGGGGCGGCGCGGGGCGCTCGTCGACGCGATTCCGTCGATCGGCGAGGAAGTCTTCACCAACGGCGGCCCGGATGTCTTCGTCGAGAAAGTCGACGTGATGCTCACGAACCGCGCGATGCACGGACTGACGCTCGCGCAGGCGCGGGCCCGCGCGAATCCGGCGGAAGGGCGGGGCGTCTACGTCGCCGCCGTGACGCGCCTCGACAGCACCATTCCCGCGTTGCCGGGCACGCAAGTGCAGCGCGGCGACGTGCTGACGCTCGTCGGCGCGAAGGCGGACGTGGCGCGCGGCGCGGCGAAGCTCGGCTACATCGTCCGTGCGACGCAGAAGACGGACTTCGTGTTCCTCGGGATCGGCGTGCTGGTCGGCATGGCGATCGGGCGGCTGTCGGCGCAGGTCGGCGGCATCGACGTGTCGCTCGGCACGGGCGGCGGCTGTCTGCTGGCAGGGCTCGTGTTCGGCTGGATTCGCTCGCGGTATCCGCTGATCGGCTCGTTGCCGTCGGCGGCGGCGCAAATTCTGAAGGACTTCGGCTTGTGCACCTTCATCGCGGCGGTCGGGCTGTCGGCGGGGGCGGACGCGGTGCGGCTGATCCGCGAGTTCGGCGTCGCGCTGCCGATCGCGGGCATCGCCATCACGCTCGGGCCGGCGATCGCATCGCTTCTCGTCGGCCGCCTGCTGCTCAAGCTCGAAGTGCCGATGCTGCTCGGCGCGATCGCCGGCCAGCAATGCAGCACGCCGGCGATCAGCGCGCTCGTCGGCGTGACGGGTAACTCGACGCCGGTCATCGGCTACACCATCACCTACGCGATTTCGAACGTGCTGTTGCCGTTGCTCGGCCCGCTCGTCGTCGGGCTCGTGAGCAGGCTCGGGTGAACGATTCGGCCGCTACCGGGAGGGCGCAGTGGACTGGCTCCATCATGTTTTCCAGAAGTCGCCGGAGAGCGCGCTGTTCTTGTCGCTCGCGGCGGGGTATCTGATCGGCCAGATCAACTTCGGCAAGTTCCAGTTGGGCGGCGTCGGCGGATCGCTGCTTGCGGCGGTGGTCGTGAGTCAGGCCGGCGTGCAGATCGACAACGGCGTGAAGTCGGTGATGTTCGCCGTGTTCATTTATGCGGTCGGCTACGACTCGGGGCCGCAGTTCTTCAACTCGCTGAACCGGCGGACGCTGCGCGAAATGGCGATGGCCGTCTTTCTCGCCGTCAGCGCGCTCGCCACGGTGGTCGTCTGCGCGAAACTCTTCGGACTGAACAAGGGCCTTGCGGCGGGGCTGGCGGGCGGGGCGCTGACGCAATCGGCGATCATCGGCACCGCGGGGGACGCCATCGCGCGGCTCGGGTTGTCGGCGGCAGAGACGAAGGCGCTGCAGGCGGATGTCGCCATCGCCTATGCAGTCACTTATGTGTTCGGCTCGCTCGGCGCCATCGTCGTATGCGTGAATATCCTGCCGAAGTTCATGGGACAGGGACTGAAGGAAGCGTCGATCGAAGCCGAGAAGTCGCTTGCGGGCGGCATCGGCGGACCCGCGCCCGGGCAGGTTTCGGCGCTGCCGCCGCTCGTCGGGCGGACGTATCGCGTGACGGGAGGCGGGGCGGGCGGCGCAGGCGCGGCAGGACGCACGGTCGCGGACATCGAAATGGACGAACAGGACGCGATCACCATCGAGCGCATCCGGCGCGCGGGCCATGCGATCGAACCGCAGCCGGACGTGACGCTCGAGCCGGGCGATATCGTGCTCGTCGTCGGGCGGCGCGAGGTGATGGCCGGCGCAGCGGCGCAGATCGGCGACGAAGTCGCGGACACCGACGGCGTCAGCGTCGTGATGCAAACACGCCGGGGCGTATTCGCGATGCGCGGCATGAATCACTGGACGATGCGAGCCGTGCGCGCAACCGTCGATCGCGCCATGCGCCACGGCGTCTACGTGCAGGCCGTCACGCGCGCCGGGATGCCGCTGCCCGCGCTGCCCGAAACGCGCCTCGAGCATGGCGATGTCATCACCTTCTACGGGTCGCCGCAGGACACGAAACGCGCCGTCGATGCAGCCGGCTACGAACTGCCGTACTCCGACAAGACCGACTTCATCTACATGGGCGTGGGTATCGTCGTCGGGCTGCTGATCGGACTGGTCGTCGTGCGCGTGGGCGGCATTCCGGTCACGCTCGGTTCGGGCGGCGGCTGCCTGCTCGCGGGGCTCGTGTTCGGCTGGATGCGCGGCAAGCATCCGATGTACGGAGTGATGCCGCCCGCCGCGTCGCAATTGCTGAAGGACTTCGGGCTGGCCGCGTTCGTGGCGGTCGTCGGGCTGAATTCGGGCTTGCAGGCGGTGGTCACGGTAAAGCAGAGCGGCCTCACGATCTTCCTGCTTGGCGTGTTCGTCACGCTGTTTCCGCTGCTGCTGACGATGCTCTTCGGGCGTTACGTGCTGCGCTACGACAACGCGGCGATCTTCGCGGGCGCGCTGTCGGGATCGCGCAGCGCCAATCCGGCGTTCGGCGGCGTGCTCGACAAGGCGGAAAGCCCGGCGCCGACGGCGGCGTTCGCCGTCACGTATGCGCTTGCGAACGTGCTGCTGACGCTGCTCGGGCCGTTGATCGTCGAGATCGTGTGACGGCATGAGAAGACGCCTTGCGCCATAATCGGCGGCACACAAGGAGGCTCCTCATGGCGAACGCGTTACCTGCCGTCGAACTGCCGGACGGCGAAGCGATTCCGAAGCTCGGTCAGGGCACCTGGGAAATGGGCGAGCGCCCGAATGCGCGCAGGGCGGAGATCGCCGCGCTGCGCGAGGGCGTCGAACTCGGAATGACACTCATCGATACGGCCGAGATGTATGGCGATGGCGAAAGCGAAAAGCTCATCGCGGAGGCGTTATCGGACAGGCGCGACGACATCTTCATCGTGAGCAAGGTCTATCCGCATAACGGCACCGAGCGCGGCGTGCAGGCCGCGTGCGAGCGGAGCCTCAGGCGCTTGTCGACCGATCGCATCGACCTCTACCTGCTGCACTGGCGCGGCGGCGAGGACCTGGCCGGCGTGGTCGCGGGCTTCGAGAAACTGAAGCGCGACGGCAAGATTCGTCACTGGGGCGTGAGCAACTTCGACACGGACGACATGGAGGAACTCTTCGCGCTCGATGGCGGCGATGCGTGCGCGACCAACCAGATTCTGTACAACGTCGCGCGCCGCGTGCCGGAGTTCGATCTGTTGCCGTGGCTGCGCGAACATCGGCTGCCGGCGATGGCATACAGCCCCGTCGATCATGCGCGTCTGCCGCGCGGCGGGGTGCTGGAGAAGATCGCCGCATCCCGCGGCGTGTCGGCGTTTCAGGTGGCGCTCGCGTGGGTCTTGCAGCAGCCGGGCGTTTTCGCGATACCCAAAGCCGCCGATATTGCGCATGTCCGCGAAAACCGCGCCGCGCTCGATATCCGCTTGTCGACGGACGAACTCGCGGATATCGATAAGCAGTTCAAGCCGCCGAAGGTGAAGCGCGGGCTGGAGATGCTTTAGGAGCACGCATGATGTGCATGCACCGAGCCTAGCACCGCGACTTCGGCCGGCGTGCGCCGCAGATCGGCTTCGCTGACCTGCTTTGCATCGGCGAGGAAGTCGTCGACGATCGACGACACCGACGTGTTCGTCAAGCACAGCGACACGCGCTTCGTCTCCGTATCCGCGAGCGATGCGCGTTGCGACAGGAACAACACGCCGTACTGATAGCCCCGCACGATGCCGCGCACCGCGCCGACGCACTGGCCTTGCGCGGCGTTGTCGCTTTTCTGACCGCACTGCTGAGCGAGCGACCACGCCGAGAACGACGGGTCCGATGCGCCCGGCGCGGGCGTCGACTGCGCGTGAGCGGAAACGCCAGCGCCGAGCGCGAGGGAAGCGGCGAGCGAGAGAGCGTATTTCTTCATGAGCGTCCTCATTGTTTTGTGTAACCAATGAGAGACATCGGACGCGCTTTGGTTCCGGCCCGCGTCGTTTCAGACGGCCTTTTCCCGCGATTGAAGCGCCCGCAATTCGTCGACCGGGATGTGGCAGTGAATCTCGTGGCCGTTGCCCGCATCGCGGCAAGGCGGCGTCTCGCGCTCGCACATGTCGCCGATCTTGCGCGGGCATCGCGTATGAAACACGCAGCCGGAAGGCGGGTTCGCCGCGCTCGGCAAGTCGCCCGACAGGCGGATGCGCTCGCTGCCCGCCCGCGCCTCGTCGAGCGACGGCGCCGACGACAGCAACGCTTCGGTGTACGGATGCTGCGGGCCATCGAAGACATCGGCGGCGCGGCCGATCTCCATGATGCGTCCGAGATAGAGCACCGCGATGCGATCCGACAGATAGCGCACGACGTTCAGGTCGTGCGAGATGAACACGTAGCTCACGCGCCGCTCGCGCTGCAGATCGGCGAGCAGATTGAGGATCGCGGCCTGCACCGAGACGTCGAGCGCGGAAGTCGGTTCGTCGCAGACGACGACGCGCGGATCGCCCGCGAACGCCCGCGCAATGGCGACACGCTGCTTCAATCCGCCCGACAGCTGCCGCGTGCGCGAGCCGAGATAGCGTTCCGGCAAGCGCACCGCTTCGGTCAGCGCGTGCAGGCGCGTTTCCTTCGCTTCGCCGCGCAGCGCGGCGAGCTTCGACAGCGACCGCGCAATCAGCCGCCGCACCGAATGCGCCCGATTCAGCGCCGAATCGGGATTCTGGAACACGATCTGCAGCGACTTGACCTGCTCGCCGCTGCGGCGCGTGACACGTTCCGGCAACGGCTCGCCATCGAGTTCGAGCGTCGCGCCCTTGTCCGGGGCGACGAGACCGAGCAGGAGTTTCGCGAGCGTCGTCTTGCCGCTGCCCGATTCGCCGACGAGCCCGAGCGTTTCGCCCTGCACGAGATCGAGCGATACATCGTGGACCGCGCGGACGTCTTCGTCGCCGACGCGGAAGGTCTTCGAGAGATGGCGCGCGGACAGCGCGAGCACCGGTTCATCGACAGGCACAGCGACGGGCGCGGGCGTTTCGGCCGTGGAGCGCGGCAAATCCTGCGCGCGCTCGTGGTAATGGCAGCGCGCCATCTGATCGCCGTGCAGCGACGCCACGCGATAGGGCGGCGGCGCATCCTTCACGCAGCGCTCGTCGGCGAGCTTGCAACGCGGCGCGAACACGCAGCCTTGCGCAATCGATCCCGGCAGCGGCAGCGAACCGGGGATCGTGTCGAGACGGCCGTTTTCCTTGCTGCGGCCGCGCGTGGGCAGGCATCGCAGAAGGCCGACCGTGTACGGATGACGAGGCTTCGCGAAGACATCGGCGGTCGCGCCTTCTTCGACGAGCTTGCCCGCATACAGCACGCCGACACGGTCGCACATGCGCCCGATCACCGCGAGGTTGTGGCTGATGAAGAGCACGGCCGTGCCCAGTTCCGCCCGCAACTGCGCGATCAGATCGAGCACTTCGGCTTCCACCGTGGCGTCGAGGCCGGTCGTCGGTTCGTCGAGAATCAGCAGTTCGGGATTGCACGCGAGCGCCATCGCGATCACGACGCGCTGCTGCATCCCGCCCGACAGCTGATGCGGATAGCTCTCCATCACCCGCGCAGGCGATGCGATCCGCACGCGGCGCAGCATGTCGGCGGTGCGCGACAGCGCCTCGTTCGCGGATGCGCCCGCCGCTTCGAATGCTTCGGACACCTGTCGCGCGATGGTGAGCGACGGATTCAGCGCACGGCCAGGGTCCTGATAGACCATCGATACGGCGTTCGCCCGCAGGCCGCGCAACGCATCGGCATGAAGCGTGGCGACATCGCGGCCGCCGATCGTGATGCGCCCCGCCTTGACGCGGCCGTTGCGCGGCAGATAGCGCAGCATCGCGAGGGCGGCCGTCGACTTGCCGCAGCCCGATTCGCCGACGAGCCCGTACGCTTCGCCGCGCCGCACGCGCAAGCTTATGTCCTGCAGCACTTCGCGTTCGTGTCCGCGCGCGCGATAGGCGACGGTCAGGCCGACGACCGTCAGCGCGTCGGCCTGATCGCCCGTGGCGGCGCCGAACGCGGGGAATGCCGATGGCGGCGGTCCGTTCATCGGTCGAGCACTCCTTGCACGGCATCCGCGACGAGATTGACGGCGATCACCAGCGACGCGATCGCGGCGGCGTCGAACACCACGGTCCACCACGCGCCGCCCGCCATCAGCGTGTAGCTCTCAGATAGCGCGAGGCCCCAGTCGGCGGAAGGCGGCTGAATGCCGAAGCCGAGAAAGGAGAGCGTCGCGACCGCGAAGATCGCGTAACCGAGCCGCACCGTCGCCTCGACGACGATCGGCGGCAGCACGTTCGGCAATATCTCCGCGAACATGATGTAGAACGCGTTCTCGCCGCGCAATTGCGCCGCGAGCACGTAGTCCAGATGGCGCTCGCCGAGCACGGCGGCGCGCACGGTGCGCGCGGTGATCGGCGCGAAGGTGAGGCCGATCACGAGAATCACGGTTGCGTTGCTCGCGCCGACCGCCGCGAGCGCCAGCAGCGCGACGATCACGAGCGGCAGCGCGAGCAGCGCATCGGTGACACGGCCGATGACCGCATCGACCCAGCCGCCGAAATAGCCGACGATCAGCCCGATGGCCGTGCCCGCCGCCGTGCCGATGAGCGTCGCGAGCGGCGCGATGGTGAGAATGTCGCGCGAGCCGACGATCACGCGCGCGAAGACATCGCGGCCCAGCTGATCGGTGCCGAACCAGTGCTCCGGCGAGGGCGGCGCGAGCGAGTTGAGCGGATCGGAGGCGTAGGGGTCGAGCGGCACGAGCCAGTGGCCGAACAGCGCGCACACGATCCAGGACAGCAGGATCAGCACGCCGAAGTCGAACGTGCCCGAACGCAGCAGCGCGCCGAGCGCGTCGAAGCGGCGCGGTCTAGGAGCCGACGCGGTGGCGGTGCTCATCGCGCGCCTCCCGTGCGCAGCCGCGGATTGAGCACGACGTAGAGGGCATCGGCGATCAGATTCGCCGCCGTATAGATCACGCCGATGGTCAGCACGCCCGCTTCGAGCATCGGAAAATCCTTGGCCTTCGCGGCGCCGTAGATGAGCGAACCGATGCCCTGATAGTGGAACAGCGTCTCGACGACGACCAGCCCGCCGATCATGTAGCCGAGCTGCGTCGCGGCGACCGTCACCGTCGGCAGCAGCGCATTGCGCAGCACGTGCCGGAAGATCACGATACGGCGCGGCAGGCCCTTGAGAATGGCGGTGCGCGTGTAGTCGGCATCGAGCGCTTCGACGGTGCCGGCGCGCGCCATCCGTGCGATATAGCCGAAGAACACGAAGACGAGCGGCAGCACGGGCAGAACGAGATGCTTCAGTTGCACGAGAAAGTTCGCGTTGGCGGGCGCGGTGGCCTCGATCGGCAGCCATTGCAGCCACACGCCGAAGATCAGGATCAGCACGATCGACGACACGAACTCCGGGACGACCGTCGCCGTCAGCCCGCCGATGCTGATGATGCGGTCGATGAAGCGCCCCGCGTGCAGCGCCGCATACACGCCGCCCGCGATGCCGAGCGGCACGACCACCACGAATGCGAGCGCGCCGAGCTTCGCCGAATTCCACAGCGCCGCCCCGATGAATGGCGCGACCGGCGCGCGGAACGCATAGGACTCGCCCATGTCGCCGCGCAGGAAATGCGTGATCCAGCCGACGTACTGCGTGACGAGCGGCCTGTCGACGCCGAGCTGATGATTGAGCGCCGCGACCGCGCGCGCGTCGGCGAGCGGACCGAGAATCGCGCGGCCGACATCGCCGGGCAGAAGCTGGCCGCCCGCGAAGACGATCATCGACAGAAGCCACAGCGTGACGAGCGCAAGCAGCACGCGCACGCCGACGAAGCGCACGATGCGTTTCATTCTGGCGAAGTCGGCTGCGTGCGCCGTCGGGGTGATCGTGCTCAAGCGGCCACCGTCGCGCGGTCGAACCACATCTGCGAGATCGCGTTGAAGCGCACGCCGCTGACGCTGGCGCGCGTCACGATCAGCTGGTCGTAGAAGTACGGAATGATGACAGGCGTTTCATCGAGCAACAGGCGCTGAATCTGCCCGGAGACTTTCTTCTGGGATGCGACGTCGAGCGCCGCGACGAACTGCGCGACGAGCTTGTCGTATTCGGCGTTCCTGAAGTGCGCCGCGTTCCACGTGCCGCCGCTCGTGAGCGGCGCGTTGAGAAACACGTTCGGCACGCCGCGATGTCCGTAGTCCGTAATGCCGAGCGGCGAATCGAGCCAGTCCGACTTGCCGAACGTGCCCGAGCCGTAATACAGGTCCTGGCTCTCGACCTTCAGCGTGATGCGAATGCCGATCGCCTTCGCCGCGTTCTGCACGACGACCGCGAGATCGGGAATCTCCATGTACTTCTCGGTCGTGAGCGTGATGTCGAAGCCGTTCGCGACGCCCGCCTCGCTCATCAGCTTCTTCGCTTGCGCGATATCGAGCTTGCGCTGCGGCACGGAGAGATCGCTCGACGGGAAGACGGGCGCGAACGGACTGTCGTTGCCGACGACCGCGCGTCCGCGAAACAGCCCCTTCACGATGACTTCGCGATTGACCGCGAGCGCGAGCGCCTGACGCACGCGCTTGTCCTTGAACGCGCCGGTGTCGCATCGCATGTGAATCTGCCGATGCGAACTCGACTTCGCGCCGAGCACCTTGTATTGCGGGTTCGAGAGCAGCGAGACGCCGCCCTGCACGGTGAAGTCGCCCATCACGTCGGCCTGGCGGCCCTGCATTGCGAGGAGCTGCGCCTGATGGTCCGCATAGAACGAGAAGGCGACGCGATCGGGCAGCGCCTTGTCGCCCCAGTAGTCCGGATTGCGCACGAACGACGCGCCGACCTTCGGCGTGTATTTCTCCAGCCTGAACGCGCCCGTGCCCATGAACGACTTCTCATACGAGCCGCTGAAGTTCGCCGGAAGGATCACCGCGTTGTAGTTGTCCGACGAAACGTAGTACGGAAAATTGCCGTTCGGCGCGTCGAGATGAAACTCGACGGTGTGATCGTCGACGGCCTTCGCCGAGTTCTTCGACAGCACGCCCTTCAGCACCGACAGCGCCGCCGAGCCCGCGCTCGGATCGGCGAGGCGGTTGAAGGTCGCGGCGACGTCCCTGGCGGTCATCGGCTGGCCGTCGTGAAATTTCACGTTGGGGCGGAGCTTGAAGGTCCAGACATCGCCCGTCGCGTTCGACGACCACGACAGCGCGAGCGCCGGGCGCAGGGTAAGCGTCTCGCTGTCGTCGTCGATCAGGAATTCGCCGGTCTGGTTGATGAGCACGAGGCCCGCGGAATCCGTGACCGTCAGCGGATCGACCGCGCCGGCCGGCGTCATGTGCGCGACGCGGATCGTCCCGCCGGGCTTGGCCGCGCCCTGGGCGCGCGCCATCGGCATGCCGAACAGCCCGCCCGCCGTGAGGGCGATGCCGAGCACGCTCGCATGCCGCAGCAGTTCGCGCCGCGTGAGCCGGCCGGCCCTGAATTCGTCGATCGCGTGATTGCCGAGCTCGCCCGCATGCGTGCGCGCGAGTTCGAGGTGATGCGCGTCGGTCGATGTTTTCTTCATCGGTGTCGTTCCGTGTGGTGTTGTCCGGCGTAATCGTCAGGCAAGGACCCGCGTCGCGCGTCAGGGCGCGGGAGCAAGGAACGCGCCGCATCCGGCTTCAGTTGCCGTGCGGATGATCGTGCTTGTGGTCGTGCGGGTCTTTGTGAATGGGATCGACCCAATAGACTTCTTCGGGTTCTTCGACCGCGTCGATGTTCAGATTCACGACGACCGCCTCGTTGTCGCTGCGCACCAGCACGCACTGCAGCGGCTCGTCGGTGCTCGCATTGATTTCCTGATGCGGCACGTACGGCGGCACGAAGATGAAATCGCCGGGTCCGGCCTCGGCGGTGAACTCGAGGTGCTCGCCCCAGCGCATGCGCGCCTGCCCGCGCACGATGTAGATCACGCTTTCCAGCGCGCCGTGATGATGCGCGCCGGTCTTCGCATTCGGATGAATGGTGACGGTTCCCGCCCAGATCTTCTGCGCGCCGACGCGCGCCGCGTTGATGGCCGCCGCGCGATGCATGCCCGGCGTCTGCGGGGTGTTGGTGTCGAGCTGATCGCCCTTTATGACCTTGACGCCGTTTTCGCGCCAATCGATGTGATGTGCGTCGCTCATGGTCTTTGCGTCCGTGGACAAAAAAAGTCCGTTGCCGCCACCAACACGAGCGAGCAACGGACTTCCGATATTACACGCGATTGTCGCAACGGCGCGCGCCGGTCATTTCCCTTTGGAGTTGATGATCGCCTCCGACACGTTGTTCGGCGTCTCCGCGTAGTGCTTGAACTCCATCGTGTAGGTCGCGCGGCCTTGCGTCAGCGAACGAAGGGACGTCGAGTAGCCGAACATCTCGGCAAGCGGCACCTCGGCGCGCACGATCTTCCCGCCGCCGCCCGCGATGTCCTCCATGCCCTGCACGATGCCGCGCCGGCTCGACAGATCGCCCATCACGTTGCCCATGAATTCCTCGGGCGTTTCGACTTCGACGGCCATCGTCGGTTCGAGCAGCACGGGCTTCGCGCGGCGCATCGCTTCCTTGAAGGCCATCGAACCGGCCATGCGGAACGCGTTTTCGTTGGAGTCGACATCGTGATAGGAGCCGAAGGTCAGCGTCACTTTCGTATCGACGACGGGATAGCCCGCCAGCACGCCCGCCTTCAGCGTTTCCTGAATGCCCTTGTCGACCGCCGGGATGAACTCGCGCGGAATCACGCCGCCCTTGATGGCGTCGACGAATTCGTAGCCCTTGCCCGGGTCCGGCTCGAGCGTGATGACCGCGTGGCCATACTGGCCGCGTCCGCCCGACTGCTTGACGAACTTGCCTTCGACATCCGTCACCTTGTTGCGCACCGTCTCGCGATACGCGACCTGCGGCTTGCCGACCGTCGCCTCGACGCCGAACTCGCGCTTCATCCGGTCGACGAGAATTTCGAGGTGCAGCTCGCCCATGCCGGAGATGATCGTCTGGCCGGATTCCTCGTCGGTCGTGACCCGGAACGACGGATCTTCCTGCGCGAGACGATTCAGCGCGATGCCCATCTTTTCCTGGTCGGCCTTCGTCTTCGGCTCGACGGCCTGCGAAATCACCGGCTCCGGGAAGATCATGCGCTCGAGGATGATGATCTTGTCGGGATCGCAGAGCGTGTCGCCGGTCGTCGCTTCCTTCAGGCCGACCGCCGCCGCGATGTCGCCCGCGCGCACTTCCTTGATTTCCTTGCGCTCGTTCGCGTGCATCTGCAGGATGCGCCCGAGCCGTTCCTTCTTCGACTTCACCGGGTTGTAGACGGTATCGCCCGAATTCACCACGCCGGAGTACACGCGGAAGAAGATCAACTGGCCGACGAA
Source organism: Caballeronia sp. LZ016 (assembly GCF_031450805.1). Classification (NCBI taxonomy): domain Bacteria; kingdom Pseudomonadati; phylum Pseudomonadota; class Betaproteobacteria; order Burkholderiales; family Burkholderiaceae; genus Caballeronia; species Caballeronia sp. LZ016. Next base: position 218,982 of record NZ_JARTVY010000001.1, on the reverse strand, counting down.
CGGGTCGGTCATGATCTTGAAGGCGAGCGCGGAGAACGGCTCGTCGTCGCTCGGATGACGCTCGGCTTGCTGATCGTCCTCGGTGTGGCCGAGAATCGCGGGCACGTCGACAGGGGAGGGCAGATAGTCGATCACCGCGTCGAGCATCGCCTGCACGCCCTTGTTCTTGAACGCGCTGCCGCACAGCATCGGCACGATCTCGTTGGCGATCGTGCGCTGGCGCAACGCGGCCTTGATCTCTTCCTCGGTCAGGCTTTCATGGTCGGTCAGGTACTTCTCGAGCAGTTCCTCGCTCGCTTCCGCCGCGGCCTCGACCATCTTCTCGCGCCATTCGTGCGCGACTTCCTTGAGATTGTCGGGAATGTCCTCGTAGGCGAACTTGATGCCCTGGCTCTCATCGTCCCAGACGATGGCCTTCATCTTCACGAGATCGACCACGCCCTGAAAGTGCTCTTCCGCGCCGATCGGAATCTGGATCGGCACCGCCACGCCCTTCAGGCGCTCGCCGATCTGCCGCTGCACGCGAAAGAAATCCGCGCCCACGCGGTCCATCTTGTTGACGAACGCGATGCGCGGCACCTTGTACTTGTTCGCCTGACGCCACACGGTTTCGGACTGTGGCTGCACGCCGCCGACGGAGTCGTAGACCATGCACGCGCCGTCGAGCACGCGCATGGAGCGCTCCACTTCGATCGTGAAATCGACGTGTCCCGGCGTGTCGATGATGTTGATGCGATGCTCCGGGTAATTGCCGGCCATGCCTTTCCAGAAGGCGGTCGTCGCAGCCGACGTAATGGTGATGCCGCGCTCCTGCTCCTGCTCCATCCAGTCCATCGTGGCCGCGCCGTCGTGAACCTCGCCGATCTTGTGGGTCACGCCGGTGTAGAAAAGGATGCGCTCGGTCGTCGTTGTTTTGCCGGCATCGATGTGAGCGCTGATCCCGATGTTCCGATAGCGCTCGATGGGGGTCTTGCGGGGCACGTGAACCTCCTGTGGAAAATATCCTGGCGGCGCGGCGCAGTTCGTACGCGTCGCCACGCGGCGGCCGCCGAACGTCGCGGCGGCATTGCGCTAACCTTTTTAGGATAGCGCGTCGACAGTCTCTTTGCAGGAATCTTGCCAGCTCGGCCTGAATCGCCGCTCGGCATCGTTCGGAGGCGGCGCTTGGGCGAAAAAAAAAGCGCGTCGGAGGACGCGCCTTTGTCGGTTAACACGGCGAGCTAACAGGGCGGGCTCACTGAGCGCCCGGCAACCCCTTGATCTTCACGCCCGGCTTGATGCCCTTGGCCGCGAACCAGCCCTTCGGCATTTCGAGCGCGTACACGCCGTTGTTGCGCGGGCAATGGTTGTTCTCGGTCTGCGCCTGCATCTCGTCGATGTCGGTGATCGTGCCGTCCGCGCGGATGAATGCGATCGACAGCGGAATCAGCGTGTTCTTCATCCAGAAGCAGTGCACGGCGTTCTCGTTGAACACGAAGAGCATGCCCTCGTTTGCGCCGAGCTGCGTGCGATACATGAGCCCTTGCTCGCGGTCGGCATCGTTCGCGGCGACGGCGGCGTCGATCACGTACATGCCCGCGGTGAGTTTCGCGCGGGGAAAGTCGGACGGCTGTTTCGCGCCGGGCGGCATGGTCTGCGCCTCGACCAGCGTGACGGATGCGAGCGGCAGCAGCATCGCGATGAGAAAGGCGCGCGTCGCTTTCCTAATCGACACGCGACGCGGAGAAAATGAAAAACGCAAGGCACGCAGGGAAAGCAACAGCGAATTCACACGATGCTCCTTTGAAAACAGTCGTTGCGCCGGATAACCAGCAGGCCCGCGCATGTTACTCGAAGCGAGGACGAGGATACAAAACGGACGCAAAACAAAAGGGCAGATGCCTTTCGGCGATCTGCCCTTTAACGCCGCAAGCGGCGGTAATGCTTGTTGTTGACTTCGCTTTACCGCCTCTTACAACGAACTTACTGAGCTGCGGAAGCAGCTTCCGGTGCCGAAGCGGCAACCTTGTGCGACTTCTTGTGGTGCGAAGCCTTGTGTGCGTGCTTCTTCGACGACGACTTGTGTGCCTTCGCCGGAGCAGCAGCCGAAGCAGCCGCCGGAGCAGCAGCTTCCGGAGCCGAAGCTTGTGCGAATGCAGCCGTTGCGAACAGGCCAGCGACGAGAGCAGCGATCAGTTTGTTCATTTGTGAATCCTCAGCTTGAGTTTGATTAACCAAACGACCCGGTCATTGAGTCATGTCGGTAAACGAGCCATCCACCTTTCGGTTGACAGTCGTATCGACGAAAGAAACGCGATACGGCTGTGAACGCTTTTCCTTTCAAATAGCCTGGAGCACACAGGTTATCGAAAGGTTGATTCGTTCATGCCGGATAGCTTTGCACGGCATCTATGGCGCTTAACGCATCGTGCAAAAGGTCGGTTGACGTCTTTTTCATGAGAATCGCGCGGCGAATGAAAAAAAAGTTCGCACTGCGAGTGGCTTGTCATCGGTCGATGTCATCGCCGTGAATCACGCCGATAAAAATCAGCGCATGCGGGCGACATTCAACCGGTGCGCTGCCACGGAGATCGCGCAGGCACTTCGACGCTTTCGCCGGGCGCAAGGTCGAGTGCGAAGATATCGAGGGCGCCGATCGCCACGCGCACGAGCCGCAGCGTCGGAAAACCGACGGCGGCCGTCATCCGCCTGACCTGCCGGTTCTTGCCTTCGGTGATGGCGAGTTCTATCCACGTCGTCGGGATGGCGGCGCGGTATCGGATCGGCGGATTGCGCGGCCATAGCGCTTCGATGCGCTCGTCGCGAACGAACGCGGTGCGGCACGGGCGCGTCACGTAATCGCCGAGATCGACGCCGTGGGCGAGATGCGCAAGGGCATCGTCGCCCGGTGCGCCTTCGACCTGCGCCCAATAACGCTTGACGAGCTTGTGACGCGGCTCGGCGATGCGCGCCTGGAGCGCGCCGTCGTCGGTGAGGAGCAGCAGCCCTTCGCTGTCGGCATCGAGGCGGCCCGCGGGATAGACGCCCGGCGTCTTCACCCAGTCGCCGAGCGACGGCCGCGTCTCGTGCGCCGAGAACTGGCAGATCGTGCCGAAGGGTTTGTTGAGTGCGATGAGCGGCATCGGAAGACAGGGCAGGCGCAAGGACGGTCGGAGCGGCATCTTAATGCATAATGATTCGCGAACCGCCTTTGCAATGGCAGAGCGCGATAGCCGCCAGGCGGGGCATGGTTAGAATGATGCTCTGGCCATCCCTGCGAACGACGCCCGGCCGTGCCGCTCAATACCGCCAGCTTCCATTAGAGCCCGACCTTCTCTGGAGTCGACCATGCCGTATCAGCACATCAAGGTACCGGCGGACGGTGACAAGATCACCGTCAACGCGGATTTCTCGCTCAACGTGCCGGATCAGCCGATCATCCCGTATATCGAGGGCGATGGCACGGGCGTCGACATCACGCCCGTCATGATCAAGGTGGTCGATGCGGCGGTCGAGAAGGCCTACGGCGGCAAGCGCAAGATTCACTGGATGGAGATCTACGCGGGCGAGAAGGCGACGCGCGTCTACGGGCCGGACGTCTGGCTTCCCGACGAAACGCTCGATGTCGTGAAGGAATACCTCGTGTCGATCAAGGGGCCGCTGACCACGCCGGTCGGTGGCGGCATCCGGTCGCTGAACGTGGCGCTCCGCCAGCAACTCGATCTCTATGTCTGCCTGCGCCCGGTGCGCTACTTCAAGGGCGTGCCTTCGCCGCTGCGCGAGCCGGACAAGGTGAACATGGTGATCTTCCGCGAGAACTCGGAAGACATCTATGCGGGCATCGAGTGGCCGGCGGAGTCCGCCGAGGCGAAGAAGGTGATCGCGTTCCTGCGCGACGAAATGGGCGTGAAGAAGATCCGCTTCCCTGAATCGTCGGGACTCGGCATCAAGCCGGTGTCGCGCGAGGGCACGGAGCGGCTCGTGCGCAAGGCGATCCAGTATGCGCTCGACAACAATCGCCGATCGGTGACGCTCGTGCACAAGGGCAACATCATGAAGTTCACCGAAGGCGCGTTCCGCGACTACGGCTACGCGCTCGCACAGAAGGAATTCGGCGCGGAGCTGATCGACGGCGGTCCGTGGATGAAGGTGAAGGACCGGAAGACGGGCGCGGAAGTCGTGGTGAAGGACGTCATCGCCGATGCCTTCCTGCAGCAGATTCTGCTGCGTCCCGCCGAGTACGACGTGATCGCCACGCTCAATCTGAACGGCGACTACATCTCCGATGCGCTCGCCGCGCAGGTCGGCGGCATCGGCATTGCGCCGGGCGCGAACATGTCGGACTCGGTCGCGATGTTCGAAGCAACGCACGGCACCGCGCCGAAGTATGCGGGCAAGGACTACGTGAACCCGGGTTCCGAGATTCTCTCCGCTGAAATGATGCTGCGTCATCTCGGCTGGACGGAAGCGGCGGACCGCATCATCGCGTCGATGGAGCAGTCGATTCTTTCGAAACGCGTGACGTATGACTTCGCGCGGCTGATGGAAGGCGCGACGCAGGTTTCTTGCTCGGCGTTCGGCGAGGTGATGATCGAGAATATGTGAGCGTTCGCGCTTCACGGTCCGCATTCGAATAACCCCGAAAGGCTCGGGCCTTTCGGGGTTTTTATTTCGCCGGCTTCAGGCGGCCGGTTTCGGAAAACGGCCACAAAAAAACCCGGCGCGAAGGCCGGGTTTCACGAGGCAAATGCAGCCGAACGGTCAGGCAGCGTCCTGAATATTCGATGCCTGTTTGCCCTTCGGTCCCTGGACGATCTCGAAAGAAACCTTCTGGCCTTCCTTGAGCGTCTTGAAACCGTTCATTTGAATCGCCGAGAAATGCGCAAACAGATCCTCGCCGCCTTCATCGGGCGTGATGAATCCGTAGCCTTTCGCGTCGTTGAACCACTTGACCGTACCAGTAGACATTCGTACTTCCCCTCTAACTCTCGTCGCAACCCGAGCACGTTCGAAAAGCCCGACGGCCCACCCCTCAAGCCAACCGCCCCTCCTCACTAGCTCACCTCGGCCTTTTTTGCCCGGAGGCCCCCGGAAAAAAGTGCCAGTTTGATTGTTGAATCTCTTAAATCGAGTGTCAAGAATTTTTTAAGATAGAGCTTATGCTCGTTGCAGCGAACGCATTCGTAGGGTAATTCCTGCTTCGCGTGTGCGCCTCCGTCCAAGCAAGTCATCTTGAAAAGTCGCATAATCGACTCACTTGTGTGATACGCCCGGCGGCCCCGCCAAGGTGGCATCGCTTGTTTTTTTTGAAGCTGTGCGATACTGGTTTCGACGAGGTGCAAGCGGGCCGCGCCGAGATCCTTGGGCGGCGGCAGGATACGATGGACGGTAGCTGCGCAATGTACGTTTCAGTAACCCTTTCCGGTTGTGTAGCCGGTGCTGGAGCGGCAATTGCGAGAGCGCCCGTGTTGTTTAGAATGGGTGTATGGCGATTAATCCCAACAAGCAGGATGGCACGGTACTCGAGCGGCAGGAGCAGAAGCTCAAGAAGCCGGCGATGTACAAGGTGGTGCTGCTGAATGACGACTTCACGCCGATGGAATTCGTCGTGATGATCGTGCAGGAATACTTCAATAAGGATCGTGAGACTGCGACGCAGATCATGCTGAAGGTTCATCGCGAGGGCAGGGGAGTTTGTGGGGTCTACACGCGGGACATTGCGTCGACCAAAGTTGAGCAAGTCGTTAGCCATGCACGGCAGGCGGGTCATCCGCTGCAGTGCGTGATGGAGGAAGCATGATTGCCCAGGAACTGGAAGTCAGTCTGCACATGGCGTTTATGGAAGCACGTCAGGCGCGGCACGAGTTCATTACGGTCGAGCATCTTTTACTGGCCTTGTTGGACAATCCGACCGCCGCTGAGGTGTTGCGCGCCTGCGCAGCAAACATCGAAGATTTGCGTCAGAACCTGCGCAATTTCATTCATGACAATACGCCGACCGTGCCCGGCACGGACGACGTCGATACTCAGCCGACGCTTGGTTTCCAGCGTGTGATTCAGCGCGCGATCATGCATGTGCAATCGACCTCGAACGGCAAGAAGGAAGTGACGGGCGCGAACGTGCTCGTCGCGATCTTCGGCGAGAAGGACTCGCACGCGGTCTATTACCTGCAGCAGCAGGGCGTGACGCGCCTCGATGTCGTGAATTTCATTTCGCACGGCATCGCGAAGACGAACAGCGGCGACGCCGCGAAGGCGAACAGCGAAGCGAATCCGGAATCGGAAGATGCCGCCGCCCAGAAGGAAACGCCGCTTGCGCAGTTCACGCAGAACCTGAATCAGCAGGCGAAGGACGGCAAGATCGATCCTTTGATCGGCCGCGAGCTGGAAGTCGAGCGCGTCGTGCAGGTGCTCTGCCGCCGCCGCAAGAACAATCCGCTGCTCGTGGGCGAAGCGGGCGTCGGCAAGACAGCGATCGCCGAAGGTCTCGCCTGGCGCATCACGCGCGGCGAAGTGCCGGACATTCTCGCGGATGCGCAGGTCTACTCGCTCGACATGGGCGCGTTGCTCGCGGGCACGAAGTATCGCGGCGATTTCGAGCAGCGCCTGAAGACGGTGCTGAAGGAACTGAAGGAGCGTCCGCACGCCATTCTGTTCATCGACGAAATTCACACGCTGATTGGCGCGGGCGCGGCATCGGGCGGCACGCTCGACGCATCGAACCTGCTGAAGCCGGCGCTGTCGTCGGGACAGTTGAAGTGCATCGGCGCGACGACGTTCACCGAGTATCGCGGCATCTTCGAGAAGGACGCGGCCTTGTCGCGGCGCTTCCAGAAGGTCGATGTGACGGAGCCGTCGGTCGAGCAGACGGTCGCCATCCTGCGCGGTCTCAAGTCGCGCTTCGAAGAGCATCACGGCGTGAAGTACTCGTCGGGTGCGCTCTCGGCGGCGGCTGAGTTGTCGGCGCGCTTCATCACGGATCGTCACTTGCCGGACAAGGCAATCGACGTGATCGACGAAGCCGGCGCGGCCCAGCGCATCCTGCCGAAGTCGAAGCAGAAGAAGACTATCGGCAAGAGCGAGATCGAAGAGATCATCTCGAAGATCGCGCGCGTGCCGGCGCAAAGCGTGTCGCAGGACGACCGCAGCAAGCTGCAGACGCTCGACCGCGATCTGAAGGCCGTCGTGTTCGGTCAGGACCCGGCAATCGATGCTTTGTCGGCGTCGATCAAGATGGCGCGCGCGGGCCTCGGCAAGACGGACAAGCCGATCGGCGCGTTCCTGTTCTCCGGCCCGACCGGCGTCGGCAAGACCGAGGTCGCGAAGCAGCTGGCGTTCACGCTCGGTATCGAGTTGCTGCGCTTCGACATGTCCGAGTACATGGAGCGTCATGCGGTGAGCCGGCTGATCGGCGCGCCGCCGGGCTATGTCGGATTTGATCAGGGCGGTTTGCTGACCGAGGCCGTCACGAAGAAGCCGCATTGCGTGCTGCTCCTGGACGAAATCGAGAAGGCGCATCCGGACATCTACAACGTGCTGCTGCAGGTGATGGACCACGGCACGCTGACGGACAACAACGGACGCAAGGCGGATTTCCGCAACGTCATCATCATCATGACGACGAACGCGGGCGCCGAGACCATGGGCAAGTCGGTGATCGGCTTCACGTCGCGCCGCGAGTCGGGCGATGAAATGGCCGACATCAAGCGCATGTTCACGCCGGAGTTCCGCAACCGTCTGGATTCGATCATCAGCTTCCGTTCGCTGGACGAAGAAATCATCCTGCGCGTGGTCGACAAGTTCCTCATGCAACTGGAAGATCAGTTGCACGAGAAGAAGGTCGATGCGGTCTTCACCGATGCGCTGCGCAAGCACTTGGCGAAGCACGGTTTCGATCCGCTGATGGGCGCGCGTCCGATGCAGCGGCTGATCCAGGACACGATCCGCCGCGCACTGGCCGACGAACTGCTGTTCGGCAAGCTGCTCAACGGCGGCCGTGTGACCGTGGACGTGGATGCCGAAGACAAGGTGCAGTTGACCTTCGACGAAAATTCGGCTCCGCCGCGCAATCCGAATCCGGAAGCGATCGAAGTGGACTGATTGCGGTAGATGAAAGCAAAACGGCGCGGTTTCGACCGCGCCGTTTTTTTGTGCCCCGAGAAAGCTCAGTGCTTGCCGGTGCTGCCGAATCCGCCCGCGCCGCGCTCGCTTGCTTCGAAGTCGTCGACGATATTGAACTGCGCCTGCACGACCGGCACGATCACGAGTTGCGCGAGCCGTTCCATCGGATTCAGCGTGAATGCGGTATCGCCGCGATTCCACGTCGAGACCATCAGCTGACCTTGATAATCCGAATCGATCAGGCCGACGAGATTGCCCAGCACGATGCCGTGCTTGTGACCGAGGCCCGAGCGCGGCAGGATCAGCGCGGCGTAGCCGGGATCGCCGAGATGCACCGCGAGGCCCGTCGGCACGAGCACCGTCTGGCCCGGTTCGATGACGAGCGGCGCATCGAGGCACGCGCGCAGGTCGAGGCCCGCGCTGCCGGGCGTCGCGTAGGCGGGCATGAAGTCGCGCATGCGCGCGTCGAGAATCTTGACGTCGAGTTTCATGGTTCAGGCTTGGCCGAGCGCGAAGGCGTCGGCGAGAAGTTGATAGGACCGCGTGCGCGCGGCGTAGCTGCCGGCGACTGTCAGCACGATCAGTTCGTCGGCGTTGAATCGCTCCCTGCAGCGCATGCAGTTGTTCGGTCACGCGTTCCGGCGTGCCGATGATGCTGCGCGCTTTCTCATGCGCGATCACAGCAAGTTCGCGTTCGCCGTAGACCTGCGAAATGCCTTGTGCGATGGATGGAATCGGCTGATTCAGCCCGTAGGCCATTTGCACGCGGCGCAGATCCACGGCGCGTTCGAGGGCTTCGGCTTCCTTGTCCGTATCGGCGCAAATGACGAAGACCGCCGCCGCGAGATAGGGCTTCTGTTCGTGCCCGGCCGTAAAGCGCTCGCGATACGCCTGCGCCACGTGCTGCCCGTACTGCGGGTTGATGAAATGCGCGAACGCGAAGCGGATGCCCAGCTGCGCGGCGAGGAGGCCGCCGAAGTCGCTGGAGCCGAGCATCCAGAGTTCGGGGCGCGTGTCGATCTGCGGTTGCAGCAGCACGCCTTTGGCGAGGGAATCGTCGGGAATGTTGCCGGTGAATAGCGCGATCAATTCCGCGACCTGCTGCGGGAAAATATCGCCGCGATTGTAGGAGCCTGATGCGACCGCCTGCGCGGTGCGCATGTCGCCGCCGGGCGCGCGGCCGACGCCGAGATCGACGCGATTCGGAAACAGCGCTTCGAGCATCAGAAACTGTTCCGCGACCTTGAAGGGGCTGTAGTACGGCAGCATGACGCCGCCCGAGCCGATGCGGATGCGCTTCGTCAGGCTGCCGATGCGCGCGAGCATCACTTCCGGGCACGGGTTGGACACGCCGTACAGGCCGTGATGCTCGGCGCACCAGTAGCGCGTGTAGCCGAGATCATCGGCGAGTTGCGCGAGGTCGAGCGTGGCCGCGATCGCATCCGCGACCGTGTGGCCGTGAATGACCGGCGTTTGATCGAGAACCGATAGCTTCGTCATGGCTCAGGAGAAGAGCGCGCCGCCGCGCGGCGCACGTTTGGCGATTTCCGCGATCAGCGTGCGGGCGAGAAGCTGCTTGTCGGCACGCGGCAGCGGCGTGGCACCCGACGTCTCGAACAGCACGACTTCGTTGTCGTCACGGCCGAAGGTCAGCGGGCCGAGGTTGCCGATCAGAAGCGGCACGTTCTTGCGCTTGCGTTTCTCTTCGCCGTGAACGTCGAGGTCCGCGCTTTCCGCTGCGAAGCCCACGCAGAAGGGCGGGTTCGGCAGCTTCGCCACGGCGGCGAGAATGTCCGGATTCTCGACGAATTCGAACGACGGCAACGGCTGTCCGGGCGCCTTCTTGATCTTCTGCGCGCTCGCGTGATCGACGCGCCAGTCCGCGACCGCCGCCACCGCGATGAAAATGTCCGCGTCCGACGTGGCTTCCATGACGGCGTCGTACATCTGCTGGGCCGTCTGCACGTCCTCGCGATACACGCCCCACGGCGTTGCCAGCGACACCGGCCCGGCGACCAGATGCACGTCGGCGCCCGCCTGCGCCGCCGCCCGCGCAAGCGCGAAGCCCATTTTTCCCGACGAGCGATTCGTGATGCCGCGCACCGGGTCGAGCGGCTCGAAGGTCGGTCCCGCCGTGATCAGCACGCGCTGCCCGCGCAGAATCTTCGGCTGGAAGAATGCGCAGATGGCTTCGAACGTCGCCGACGGCTCCAGCATGCGTCCGTCGCCGACTTCGCCGCACGCCTGCGAGCCGGAATCCGGGCCGAGCACTTCGATGCCGTCATCGCGGACCTGCGCGACGTTGCGCTGCGTGGCCGGGTTCTGCCACATCTGCCGGTTCATTGCGGGAACGACGAGCAGCGGGCAATCACGCGCGACGCACAGCGTGGACAGCAGGTCGTCGCACATGCCATGCGCGAGCTTGGCGATGAAGTCGGTGGAGGCGGGGGCGACGACGATCGCATCGGCTTCGCGCGACAGATCGATGTGCGCCATGTTGTTCGGCATGCGCGCATCCCATTGCGACACGTAGACCGGGCGTCCCGAGAGCGCCTGCATCGTGACGGGGGTGATGAACTGCGTGGCCGCTTCGGTCATCACGATCTGCACGGTCGCGCCCGCCTTGACGAGCAGGCGCGTCAGCTCCGCGATCTTGTAGCACGCGATGCCGCCCGTCAGCCCCAGTACGAGATGTTTGCCTGCGAGTTCCAACTTGCCTCCGTCGCAAAGAAAGCGCGGCTCGCTGAAAAGAGCCGCGCCGGGAACATCATCGCGATCCGCGCACGCGCCGCAGTTCGTCGAAAATCAGCAGCGCCGCGCCGATGGTGATGGCGGTATCGGCGAGATTGAACGCCGGCCAGTGCCACGCGTTCACGTGGAAGTCGAGAAAGTCGATCACGTGACCATACGCGAGGCGGTCGATCACATTGCCGATCGCGCCGCCCATGATGAGCGAGAGCGCCGCGCAGAAGAGCCGCTGCGTCGCGTTCTTCTTGAGCAGATAGCAGATGACGGCCGCCGCCACCACGCCCAGCGCCGTGAACGCCCAGCGCTGCCAGCCGCCCGCCGCCGCGAGGAAGCTGAACGCCGCGCCGCGGTTATAGACGAGCAGCAGGTTGAAGAAAGGCGCGAGCGCGTGAGGCTCGCCATAGGCGAAGACCTTCTGCACTGCGATTTTCGTCAACTGATCGAACAGGATCACGATCAGCGCGATGCCGAGCCACGGCGCGAGCGATCCACTCGATGAAGTTTGTTTCGCCATCGTTTTCGTTGCCATTATGCTGCGCTCCGCGTTTCGCCCGCGCCGAAGAGGTTGGAGAAGCAGCGGCCGCACAGCCCCGGATGCTCCGCGTGCGAGCCGACATCCGCGCAGTAGTGCCAGCAGCGCTCGCACTTCATGTAACTGGATGCCGTCACGTCGACGCCTTCTTCCGCTTCGCTCGCCACCTGCGCGACCTGCGCCTGCGACGTGATCAGCACGAAGCGCAACGCATCGCCGAGACTTGCGAGCGCGTCATAGCGCGCGCCGCTTGCCCGCACGACTACTTCCGCCTGCAGCGACGAACCGATCTGGTTCGCCGTGCGCGCTTCTTCCAGCGCCTTCGTCACGTCGCCGCGCGCGGCGCGGATGAGCGTCCACTTGTCGAGCAACTCGCCCGAATTCGCGATGTCCGGATAAGCGTGGAAGACTTCGGTGAAGATCGTATCCTGACCCGGCTTCAGCACCTTGTACGCTTCTTCCGCCGTGAACGACAGATACGGCGCAACCAGACGCAGCAGGCCATGCGCGATGTGATACAGCGCCGTCTGCGCGCTGCGGCGCTCGCGCGAGCCGGGCTTCATCGTGTAGAGACGGTCTTTCAGCACGTCGAGATAGAAACCGCCGAGGTCTTCCGAACAGAAGGTCGCGAGCTTCGCGACGACCGGGTGGAACTCGTACTTCTCGTAGTGCGAGAGCGCGTCGTCTTGCAGATTGCGCGCGAGCGCGATCGCGTAACGGTCGATTTCCAGCCAGTCCTGCACCGGCACCGCGTCCTTGTCGAAGTCGAAATCGGACAGGTTCGCGAGCAGGAAGCGCAGCGTATTGCGGATACGCCGATACGTTTCCGTCACGCGCTTCAGGATCTCCTCGGAGATGGCAAGTTCGCCGGAATAGTCCGTCGATGCGATCCACAAGCGGATGGTTTCCGCGCCGAGGCGATTCGCCACCTCGTGCGGATCGATGCCGTTGCCGAGCGACTTCGACATCTTGCGGCCCTCGCCATCCACGGTGAAGCCGTGGGTCAGAAGCGCGTCGTAGGGCGGGCGGCCGTCGAGCATCGAAGCGGTGAGCAGCGACGAATGGAACCAGCCGCGATGCTGGTCCGAACCTTCCAGATACAGGTCGGCGGGGAACTGCAGTTCGTCCTTGTGCGAGCCGCGCAGCACGTGCCAGTGCGTCGTGCCGGAGTCGAACCAGACGTCGAGCGTGTCCCGATTCTTTTCGTACATGTTGGCGTCGTCGCCGATCAGCTCGCGCGGATCGAGCGATTGCCACGTCTCAATGCCGCCCTGCTCGACGCGCTTCGCCACTTCTTCCAGCAATTCGGGAGTGCGCGGATGCAGCTCGCCGGTTTCCTTGTGCACGAAGAACGCCATCGGCACGCCCCATTGACGCTGACGCGAAAGCGTCCAGTCCGGGCGGTTCGCGATCATGCTGTACAGGCGCTGCTTGCCCCACGAAGGATAAAACGCCGTGTTCTCGACGCCTTCGAGCGCGGTCTCGCGCAGCGTTTGCCCGCCGTCCTTCGGCTTCACGTCCATGCCGGCGAACCATTGCGAAGTCGCGCGATAGATGATCGGCGACTTGTGACGCCAGCAGTGCATGTAGCTGTGCGTGTACTTTTCGGTCTTGAGCAGCGAGCCGGCGTGATCGAGCGCCTCGACGATCTGCGGATTCGCCTTCCAGATCGACAGCCCGCCGAAGAGCGGCAGCGATTCGATGTAGCGGCCATCGCCCATCACCGGGTTGATGATGTCCGAATCCGCCATGCCGTGCGCCTTGCACGACACGAAGTCTTCCACGCCGTACGCCGGCGACGAGTGCACGACGCCCGTACCGCTTTCGGTCGTCACGTAATCGCCGAGATATACGGGCGAGGTGCGCTTGTAGCCGGGATGCGCCGCCGCGAGCGGATGATGGAAGCGCAGGTTGCCGAGCTTCTCGCCGGTCGTCGTGGCGATGACGTCGCCCGGCAGGCCGTAGTTCTGCAGACACGCTTCGACGCGTTCCTGCGCGAGAATCAGCAGGCCGCGCGGCGTATCGACGAGCGCGTAGACGATCTCCGGATGCACGTTCAACGCCTGGTTCGCGGGGATGGTCCAGGGCGTCGTCGTCCAGATCACGATGCCGCCTTCCGTCTTCGGCAGCGAAGGCAGGCCGAACGCCTGCGCGGTCTTCTCCGGCTCCGCGAATGCAAAGAGCACGTCGATGGTCGGATCGGTCTTGTCCTTGTATTCGACTTCCGCCTCGGCCAGCGCCGAGCCGCAGTCGAAGCACCAGTTCACCGGCTTGAGGCCACGGAACACGTAGCCCTTTTCCATGATTTTCGCGAGCGCGCGGATTTCACCGGCCTCGTTGACGAAGTTCATGGTCTTGTACGGATTGTCCCAGTCGCCGAGCACGCCGAGCCGACGGAAGCCGACCTTCTGCTTCTCGATCTGCTCGCCGGCGTACGCACGCGCCTTCTGCATCACTTCGGCGGCGGGCAGCGACTTGCCGAACTGCTTTTCGATCTGGATTTCGATCGGCATGCCGTGGCAGTCCCAGCCCGGCACGTAGACCGCGTCGAAGCCCGCCAGATTGCGCGCCTTGACGATCATGTCCTTCAGGATCTTGTTGACGGCGTGACCGAGGTGAATGTCGCCGTTCGCGTACGGCGGGCCGTCGTGCAGAATGAACTTCTTGCGGCCTTTCGAGGCGGCGCGGATCTTCTCGTAGATCTTCTTGTCCTGCCATTCCTTCACCCACGCGGGCTCGCGCTTGGGCAAGTCGCCGCGCATGGGGAAGGGCGTATCGAGCAGATTGACCGGATACTTCGAGGAGGCTTTCTCTTTCTTGTCGCTCATGAGTGACTCAGTGAATTCGGTGAGACGGCGCTTGCAAACGGCGCGCGGTGATACGGGCATTCGAGTGCGGGGCAGCGGGCGATGCGCTTTTATCAAAGCGGCATCGCGCGCTCACCTAATTCGGTCGGTGGCCGAAATGGCGAAGCCCGTGGCGCGGCTGCCGGCGTTGCTCGCGGGCGGCAGGCCGAAGTAGGCGCGCGTGTTGTCCACGTCTTTGGCGATGGCGGCCGACAGCGTTTCCAGGTCGACGTATTTTTCTTCGTCGCGCAGCTTCTTCAGGAATTCGACGCGCACGAGCTTGCCGTAGGCGTCGCCGTGCCAGTCGAGCACGAAGACTTCGAGAAGGACGCGGCCGGAATCGTCGACGGTCGGGCGCAGTCCGAGACTCGCCACCGCCGGCAGCGGTTCGTCCGCGAGGCCGTGCACGCGCACGACGAAAATGCCCGACGCCGCCGGGCGCTTGTGCGCGATCGGCAGATTGAGCGTGGGAAAGCCGAGATCGCGGCCGAGCTTCGCGCCGTGCACGACGTGACCGCTTATGACATACGGACGCCCGAGCGCGAGATGCGCCGCCTCGAGGTCGCCCGCGACGAGCGACGCCCGCACCGACGAGGACGAAATGCGCGCGCCGTTCGGATGCGCGACGGTCGCCATTTGCTCGACTTCGAAGCCGTACTGGTCGCCCGCCGCCTTGAGCGATGCGAAGTTGCCCGCGCGTTTCGCGCCGTAGCAGAAGTCGTCGCCGACCATGACCCAGCGCGCGTGCAGGCCATCGACGATGACGTTCTTGACGAACGTATCCGGCGACTGGCTCGCGAACGTTTGACTGAAGTGCTCGACCACCACGCGATCGACGCCGTTGGTGCGCAACGCTTCGAGCTTGTCGCGCAGCATCGCGATGCGCGGCGGCGCGCCTGCCGGATTGAAGAACTCGCGCGGATGCGGCTCGAAAGTCATCACGCAGACCGGCAGCCCGCGAGCGTCGGCGGCGGCACGCACGCGCGCGAGCAGCGCCTGGTGGCCGCGATGGACACCGTCGAAATTGCCGATGGTCAGTGCGCAGGGCGACCGGCTTTCGGCGTTGGGGAGGCCGCGGAAGACTCTCACGATAGGCGTTGGTCGGTGGGAGGGCTGATGCCGCAAAGCATTCGATTATAAACGCTCGCACGCGGGGACGGTTCTCTCGCCGCGCCGCCGCCCTTGGAGACGTTGACTGCCGGGTTGCTGCCCTTTGGCACGATTTTCGCCGCCGCCGAATGATAAAATCCGCGGATGAAAAAAATCGTCATTCTGATTTCCGGACGCGGGAGCAACATGGAAGCCGTCGTGCGCGCGTGTGCGCGTGAAGGCTGGCCGGCTCGCGTCGCGGCGGTCATTTCCAACCGTCCCGATGCCGCCGGGCTCGGCTTCGCGGCTGCGAACGGCATCGAGACCGCCGTGGTCGATCACCGCGAGTTCGATGACCGCGCCGCATTCGACGCCGCGCTCGCCCGCGAAATCGACCGCTTCGAGCCGGATGTCGTCGTGCTGGCCGGCTTCATGCGCGTGCTGACCGATGCTTTCGTCGAACGCTATGCCGGTCGCATGCTGAACGTTCATCCGTCGCTGCTGCCGTGTTTTCCGGGGCTGCGCACGCATCAGCAGGCGCTCGACGCCGGCGTTCGCGTGCACGGTGCGAGCGTCCATTTCGTGACGCCGACGCTCGACCACGGGCCGATCGTCGCGCAGGGCGCGGTGCCCGTCATCGCCGGCGACGATGCCGCCGCGCTCGCCGCGCGCGTGCTGACGGTCGAACACATCATTTACCCGCGCGCGGTGCGCTGGTTCATCGAAGGGCGTCTTTGTATCGAGGGCGAACGTGTCGCTCTCACGCCGTCTGAGCCGCAATGGCTCTTTGCCGACATTGCCGGGGAGGGCGTATGAGGCTGCATGGATTTCTGATTGGTCAAACCGAAACGCTGCTGGCGGACGTGCTGCGCTTCGCCGGTCCCGCCGATGCCGCGACGAGCCGCTTCTTCCGCGCGCATCCGAAGCTCGGCCACGGCGAGCGCGGCGTGATTGCCGAGGCGGTTTTCGCGGTGCTGCGCCGGAAGATGGAGTTCTCGCATCTCGCGGAAAGCGGCAGCGGCAACCAGGCGCGGCGTCTCGCGCTGCTGGGGCTGATGCAGACGGCAGGCCTGAGCGCGCTCAAGCCGCACGTGTCCGCCGACGAATATCAATGGCTCGCGCAGGTATCGAAGATCGATCCGGCGAGCCTGCCCGTGCGCGTGCGCACGAATCTGCCGCAATGGATTCACGACGCGATGGCCAGGCGCTTCGAGCCGGAAGAGCTCGCGCAGCTCGCCGCCGCGCTGAACTATCCGGCACCGCTCGATCTGCGCGCGAATCCGATCAAGGCGACGCGCGAAGCGGCGCTGAAGGCGCTCGTCGACGCGGGCATCGACGCGGGCGAAATGCCGTTCGCGCCGTTCGGCATCCGCGTGGACGGCAAGCCCGCGCTCACGCGTCTTGCGCCGTTCCAGGAAGGCTGGATCGAAGTGCAGGACGAGGGCAGCCAGTTGCTGTGCTCGCTGATGGCGCCGCGCCGTGGCGAGATGATCGTGGATTTCTGCGCGGGCGCGGGCGGCAAGACGCTCGCGCTCGGCGCGATGATGCGCTCCACCGGCCGTCTGTATGCCTTCGACGTGTCCGATCGCCGTCTCGCGAAGCTGAAGCCGCGCCTCGCGCGCAGCGGCTTGTCGAACGTGAACCCGGTGCTGATCGACAGCGAGCATGACGCGAAGATCAAGCGTCTCGCGGGCAAGATCGATCGCGTGCTCGTCGATGCCCCGTGCTCGGGCCTCGGCACGCTGCGCCGCAATCCGGACCTGAAGTGGCGGCAATCGCCCGCGACCGTCGCGGAGCTCACGCCGAAGCAATTGTCGATTCTCACGAGCGCCGCGCGCCTCGTGAAGACGGGCGGCCGTCTCGTCTATGCGACGTGCAGCATGCTCGAAGCAGAAAACGAGGGCGTCGTCGCGCAGTTCCTGGAAACGCATCCGAACTTCCGCGTCGTTCCCGCGCGCGATGTGCTCGCGGAGCAGCGCATCGATCTCGATACCGGCGATTACCTGTCGCTGTGGCCGCACAAGCACGGAACGGACGGCTTCTTCGCCGCCGTGCTGGAGCGCGTGCCCGAAGCGAAGGCCCAGAAGGCGACGCAGGATGACGCCGGGGAACAAACCGCTTAAGCGTCGATGCAGAACCGCTTCCTGACGCACCTGTCCGAGCGCCTTTTCCGCGATTTCGGCGAACCGGAAGTGCTCTGGCAGGTGGGCGCGCTGCTCGGCCTGCTCGCGGTCGCATGGTGGTGCGCGCGGGTGCTGCGCAGAAAGCTCGATGCGCGTCGTCAGTCGCGCTTCGAGGCCGTTCGGTTCGGCGCGGAAAGCCTCAACAAGGCGCTGTTTCCGCTGCTCGGCATGGTCTTCGTGGCCATCGCGCAGCTCGCGCTGGCGCCGTTCATCCACACGTCGCTTTTGCGGCTCGCGCTGGTGCCGCTGTGCGGCATCACCGTCATCTACATGATGTTCTACGCGGTGCGGCGCGTTTTCCGGACGAGCGGCAGCGGCGGGACGGAGCATGAAGCGCACGCGTTGCTCTTCGTGTTCGAAAAACTCGTCACGGTGATCGTCTGGCTTGCCATGCTGCTCACGGTGATGGGCATTCAGGACGACGTCGTCCGCTGGATGGCGAGCGTACGCTTCAACTTCGCCAACGCGCACATGACGCTGCTCTCGCTCGCCTCGGGCGTGCTGTGGGTCTGCGTGACGCTGATCGTGGCGATGTGGGCCGGCGCGCTCATCGACGACCGCCTGATGCGCGCCCGCTCGCTCGATGCGAATCTTAAGGTCGTGCTTGCGCGCGTCGCGCGGGCGCTGATGATCCTGGCGGCGATCCTCGTGAGCCTGTCGATCGTCGGCATCGACATCACGGTGCTCGGCGTGTTCGGCGGCGCGCTCGGCGTGGGGCTCGGCTTCGGCTTGCAGAAGATCGCGAGCAACTACGTGTCGGGGTTCATCATTCTGCTCGACCGGTCGCTGCGGCTCGGCGACATGATCAGCGTGGGCGGCTCGCAGGGCACGGTCACGCAGATTCGCACGCGTTATACGGTGGTGCGCGGGCTCGACGGCATCGAAACGCTGATTCCGAACGAAAAGCTCATTACCGATGTCGTACAGAATCACTCGTCGTATCTGACGCGCGGGAACGCGAAGGTCGCCGTGCAGGTCAGCTATGAGTGCGACGTGGAACGCGCGATGCAACTGCTCGTCGAAGCGACACAGGGCGTCGAGCGCGTGTTGCAGGACCCGGCGCCCGCTGCGCTGCTCGCGAGCTTCGGCGCCGACGGCATCAATCTCGAACTGAGCTTCTGGATCGAAGACGCGGCCAAGGGCACGGGCGGCGTTAAGTCGCAAGTCAACCGGTGCGTGTGGCGGTTATTCTCGGAGAACGGAATTGCCATTCCGTATGCGCAGCGGGAAATCAGAATCGTCCAGGGCGCAGCGGCCGGCCCGGTACGAAATGCCGAACGGTGGCGCGATGACGGCGCAGGTGTGCCTCAGAGCGCGGTCTGACTAGTGGGGCGTGCGTCATTCCTTCCGTTTCCGTAAGGAACCGAACGGAAAAGCGGCGCGTGAGATTTTCCCGGTTTGCGGGAGATTCAAAAAAATTCACCTTTCCGACAAAGACTTGGAACGACTGCAGTAGAATGCGATCGAACCCGCGCGCACACCTTTCACGTGCCCGACAAGCCGGCCGCCTCGCGTTTCGGAATCGCCTCGGAACGGTTTTAACCGGCCATTTTTCCCGAATTTCACAGCTACACAGGTAAACCGCCTTGCTGAATTCTTCCCTCGAATTTCTCGCCAACGGATTGCTCGACTTTTCTTGGTGGCAGATTCTGCTGTTCACGCTTGCAGTGACGCATGTCACCATCGCTGGCGTCACCATTTATTTGCACCGCTGCCAGGCGCATCGCGCGCTGGACCTGCATCCCATCGCAAGCCATTTCTTCCGCTTCTGGCTGTGGATGACCACCGGCATGCTGACCGGTCAGTGGGCCGCGATTCACCGCAAGCATCACGCGAAGTGCGAGACGGAAGAAGATCCGCACAGCCCGCAGACGCGCGGCATCTGGAAAGTGCTGCTCGAAGGCGCGGAACTGTATCGCGCGGAAGCGAAGAACGAAGAAACGCTGCGCCGCTTCAGTCACGGTACGCCGAACGACTGGATGGAACGCAACGTGTACACGCGCTATCCGATTCTCGGCATCAGCATCATGATGGTGATCGACGTCGCGCTGTTCGGCATCGTCGGGCTGTCGGTGTGGGCCGTGCAGATGATCTGGATTCCGTTCTGGGCGGCGGGCGTGGTCAACGGTCTCGCGCACTTCTGGGGCTACCGCAACTTCAATTCCGCCGATGCGAGCACCAACATCTTCCCGCTCGGCATCCTGATCGGCGGCGAAGAACTGCATAACAATCATCACACGTATGCGACGTCGGCGAAGCTGTCGAGCAAATGGTACGAGTTCGATATCGGCTGGCTCTACATCCGCATTCTGTCGGCAATGGGTCTCGCCAAGGTGAAGAAGCTCGCGCCCACGCCGCGACTCTCGGAAAGCAAGGCAGTGGTGGATCACGACACGCTGCAGGCCGTGCTGGCCAACCGCTACGAAGTCATGGCGCGCTACGGCAAGGCGCTCAAGCACGCATACGCTCAGGAACTGGCGAAGCTGAAGGAAGCCGGTGCGCGCGAGAAGTATCAACTGATGCGCGGCGCGCGCAAGTGGTTCCATAAGGAAGAAGACGGCCTGAACGAACCGCAGCGCCAGCAACTGCCCGAGTTGTTCTCGGACAACCAGAAGCTGCGCACGTATATCGAACTGCGGAAGGATCTGGCGGCAATGTGGGACCGTTCGAACGCGTCGCGCGAGCAACTTCTGGCTCAATTGCAGGACTGGTGCCATCGTGCGGAGCAGAGCGGCATCAAGGCGCTGCAGGATTTCGCGCTGCGTTTGCGTCGCTACGCTTTGTAAGCGATATCCGCTAAGATTTTAAGACGTCACAAGACCCCGCTCTGGCGGGGTCTTTGTTTTTGTGCCGCGGATTTCGCATTGTTTTTGGCTCGAAGGGTGGGACAGGAGACATGGAAGCGATCAGAAGCGTCGAGTACGACCGGCCGCAAGGCCTGACGTGTGGAGTGGGCGAGGCGTGGGCGAGAGTGCCCAACGCGCCATCGCCGGAAGAAAAGCGTGCGCTGAAGGAGCGCATTCGCGCGCTGTTGCGGCGCGAGCAGGCGGTGCTGGTGGCCCACTATTACGTCGATGCCGAGCTCCAGGAGCTCGCCGACGAAACCGGCGGCTGCGTCGCCGATTCCCTGGAAATGGCGCGCTTCGGCCGCGACCACGGCGCAAAAACGCTGGTCGTCGCGGGCGTGCGCTTCATGGGCGAAACGGCCAAGATTCTGAGCCCGGGGAAGCGCGTGCTGATGCCCGATCTCGATGCCACCTGCTCGCTCGATCTCGGCTGCCCGGCCGACGAATTCTCCGCGTTCTGCGATGCCCATCCGGAGCGCACCGTCGTCGTGTACGCGAACACGAGCGCCGCCGTGAAGGCGCGCGCCGACTGGATGGTCACGTCGTCGATCGGGCTCGAAATCGTCGCGGACCTGCACGCGCGCGGGGAAAAGATTCTGTGGGCGCCCGACCGGCATCTCGGCGGCTACATCCAGAAGAAGACCGGCGCGGACATGCTGCTGTGGCAGGGGTCGTGCCTCGTGCATGACGAGTTCAAGGGCATCGAGCTGGACCTGCTGCGCGCCGAATATCCGGACGCGAAGATTCTCGTGCATCCCGAATCGCCGGAAGCCGTCGTGCGGCTCGCGGATGTCGTCGGCTCGACCACGCAACTGATCGACGCCGCCGTGCGGCTCGATGCGCAACGCTTCATCGTCGCGACGGACCTCGGCATCTTGCACAAGATGCGGCTGGCCGCGCCGGGCAAGACGTTCATCGAGGCGCCCACGGC
Organism: Caballeronia sp. LZ016; assembly: GCF_031450805.1. Classification (NCBI taxonomy): domain Bacteria; kingdom Pseudomonadati; phylum Pseudomonadota; class Betaproteobacteria; order Burkholderiales; family Burkholderiaceae; genus Caballeronia; species Caballeronia sp. LZ016. The sequence goes on along the minus strand of NZ_JARTVY010000001.1, from coordinate 197,707 downwards.
CGGCAACAGCGCGACCTGCAAGAGCTGCGCGCATTGTCCGTGGATGGCGATGAATGGCCTCGCCAATCTCGCCGACGTGCTCGAACGCGGCCACAACGAGATTCAAATCGATGCGGCCATCGGCGAGCGGGCGCGCGTGCCTATCGACCGCATGCTCGATTTCGCCGCGCGCCACAAGAAGCGCGTGCAGACGAGCGGCGATCTGGCCAACGACGCGGCGCTGTTCTCGAATGTGGGGGCGGCATGACGTCGATTTTCGAAGACGTGCGCGCCCAGTACGGCGAAGCATTCGATGCGGCGCTCGCCCGCAATGTCGCCGATGCGCTCGCGGAAGACATCGGCAGCGGCGACGTCACCGGCCGTCTCGTGCCCGCCGACGCGCGGCGCACGGCGCGCATTCTCGTGCGCGAGGATGCCGTGCTGTGCGGCGTGCCGTGGTTCGTCGAAGTGATGCGCCGCGTCGATCCGTCGATCGAGATGGAATGGCATTACGGGGAAGGGCAGCGCATGGCGGCGGACACGCCGGTCGCGTTACTGCGCGGTCCCGCGCGTGCGCTCCTGACCGCCGAGCGCAACGGTCTCAACTTCCTGCAACTGCTTTCCGGCGTGGCGAGCGCGACGCGCCGTTTTGTCGATGCGATTCAAGGCACGCGTGCCCGCATTCTCGATACGCGCAAAACGCTGCCGGGCTTGCGGCTCGCGCAGAAGTACGCAGTGCGTGTCGGTGGCGGCGCGAATCAGCGCCTCGCGCTGTATGACGGCATCCTCATCAAGGAGAATCACATCGCGGCGGCGGGTGGCGTGGGCGAGGCGATGGATGCGGCGCTCGCCCTGAACGCCGGCGTGCCCATTCAGATCGAAGTGGAAACCCTCGCGCAGCTCGAAACGGCGTTGACGCATCGCGCTGAATCGATCCTGCTCGATAACTTCGCGCTCGACGCCATGCGCGACGCCGTGCGCATCACAGCGGGCCGTGCGTTACTGGAAGTGTCGGGCGGCGTGAACTTCGAGACCGTGCGCGCGATCGCGGAAACGGGCGTAGACCGCATCTCGATCGGCGCGCTCACCAAAGACGTGCGCGCCACGGATTTCTCCATGCGCATTCTTTAGCGGCCGTTAAACGCCGCGTCGCCGCTTCGGTGGCGGCATCAGCACGGTCGGCAGCGCCTTCGGCAAGGTGCCGGGCCAGTCGCGGCTGAAGTGCAGGCCGCGGCTCTCGCGCCGCGTGCATGCGCTCTCCACGATCAGCGAAGCGACATCGACCAGATTCCGCAGCTCCAGCAGATCGCGGCTCACCTTGAAGTTCGCGTAGTACTCGTGGATCTCGTCGCGCAACAGCGCAATCCGATGCTGCGCGCGCGCGAGGCGCTTGTCCGTGCGCACGATGCCGACATAGTTCCACATGAGCCGCCGCAACTCGTCCCAGTTATGCGCGACGACGACTTCCTCGTCAGGGTCCGACACGCGGCTTTCGTCCCAGTCGGGCAGTTCGGCATGGCAGCCGGACGAAAATCCATCCGCCTCGATAGCATGCGCCGCCGCGCGTCCGATCACGATGCACTCCAGCAGCGAATTGCTCGCGAGCCGGTTCGCGCCGTGCAGTCCGGTGCAGGCCGTTTCGCCGACCGCATACAGCCCCGGCCGGTCCGTGCGCCCGGCCAGATCCGTGACGACGCCGCCGCACGTGTAATGCGCGGCGGGCACGACGGGAATCGGCTCCTTCGCGATATCGATGCCGAATTCGCGGCAGCGCGCGAGGATCGTCGGAAAATGCTCTTCGAGGAACGCGCGCGGCTGGTGGCTGATGTCCAGATACACGCAGTCGATGCCGCGCTTCTTGATTTCGAAGTCGATCGCCCGCGCGACGATATCGCGGGGTGCGAGTTCGGCGCGTGCGTCGTGCTCCGGCATGAAGCGCGTGCCGTCCGGCAGGCGCAGGATGCCGCCTTCGCCGCGCACCGCTTCGGAGATAAGGAACGACTTCGCGTACGGATGAAAGAGGCAGGTCGGGTGGAACTGGATGAACTCCATGTTCGCGACGCGGCAGCCCGCGCGCCACGCCATCGCGATGCCGTCGCCAGTGGCGGTGTCCGGGTTCGTCGTGTAGAGGTAGACCTTGCCCGCGCCGCCCGTCGCGAGGACCGTGTGCGGCGCCTGGATCGTCACGGTGCGGCCGGTTTTCAGGTCGAGCGCGTAGAGACCGTGGCAGCGATGGCCGGGCATGCCGAGCCGGTCCGAGGTGATGAGATCGATCGCGTAGTGATCTTCGAGAACGGTGATGTTCGGATGATTGCGCACGCGCTCGCTGAGCGTCGTGACGACGGCGTGGCCCGTCGCGTCGGCCGCGTGGATGATGCGGCGATGACTGTGACCGCCTTCGCGCGTCAGGTGGAAGCCGAGTTCGGCGGACATATCGCGCGTGAAGGGCACGCCTGCGTCGATCAGCCATTCGATGGCCGCGCGCCCGTTCTCGACGATGAAGCGCGTCGCCGCTTCGTCGCACAGGCCGCCGCCCGCGACGAGCGTATCGGCGACGTGGTTGTCGATGCTGTCGGCCGAGTCCAGCACCGCCGCGATGCCGCCCTGCGCCCAGTCGCTCGCGCCTTCGCTCACCGCGCGTTTCGCGATGATCGCGACGCGCCGCGTTTCGGCCAGATTCAGCGCGACGCTCAGTCCCGCGAGGCCGCTTCCTACGATCGCTACATCGAAATTCATGTTGCCGCGTCTCCGTTGCGTGTGCTTGCGTAGCCGGCAAGCATATCGCGCGGGGTGCGGCGGGAACAATGAAATCCCTCGCACGCGGGTGTGAAAGGCGTGGGAATGTCCAGGGCTGAAAAGCAGAAAGCCCCGCATGGGCGGGGCTTTCAGTGTCTTCCTACAGGTACTCGGATCAAGATTTACTTGATCTTGGTTTCCTTGTAGTCAACATGCTTGCGGGCGACCGGATCGAACTTCTTGATCAGCATCTTTTCCGGCATGTTGCGCTTGTTCTTGGTCGTCGTGTAGAAGTGACCCGTGCCTGCGGTCGACTCCAGCTTGATCTTGTCGCGTGCGCCTTTGGCCATGTGCGTGCTCCTTAGATTTCACCGCGTGCGCGCAGGTCTGCGAGCACGGCGTCAATACCGTTCTTGTCGATCAGGCGCAGGCCGGCGTTCGAGACGCGCAGACGCACCCAGCGGTTTTCGCTTTCAACGAAGAAACGGCGGTTCTGCAGGTTCGGCAGGAAACGACGCTTGGTCTTGTTGTTTGCGTGGGAAACGTTGTTGCCCGACATCGGGCCTTTCCCAGTTACTTGGCATACGCGTGCCATGATGACGCTCCTAATACACGTTGAGTCTGAATCGAACGCTCGAATGAAGGGAAATTCCTTCGCCCGATGCCTCTAATCGCCCGATTTGCCGATCGGGGACTTGGCAGCACGGTTATGCCAATGAGGACTGCGTGGACCAGAACAGGCGGTTGAAAAAAGCAAACGTGGATTCTAGCAGGAAAAACAGTGCGTTATCAAGATTTTCTGGCTTGCGCGCCGGTGCGGGCGGCGTCACAGCCAGCCCTCTCGCGCGAACGAAAAAATGTCATTCGATGCGACGACCATGTGATCCAGCAGCTTGACGTCAATGAGCGCGAGCGCGTCCTGCAGCGTGCGGGTGAGCTTGCGGTCGCTGGCGCTCGGCTCGACGCCGCCCGACGGATGATTATGCGCGACGATCAGCCCCGCTGCATTGAACGCGAGCGCCCGCTTCACGATTTCCCGCGGATACACCGCCACACGCGTGAGCGAGCCTTGCGCCTCTTCGCAGATATGCAGCAGCTGGTGACGCGCATCCAGATAGATGCAGATGAACACTTCGTTAGCCCGCGTGCCGATTTTGAGGCGGAGAAAATCCTCGACTGCGCCCGGCGAGTTCAGCAGCATGCGCTCGCGCGCCTTCTCCGCCAGCGCGCGCCGGCATATTTCGGACACGGCGAGCAGCGTCGCGGCGCGCGCCTCGCCGACACCGCGCTCGTCCTGCAAGTCGGAGGCGGACGCATCCAGAACGGCACGCAGTGAGCCGAATCGTCGCACGAGCGCGCGCGCCACGTCGACGGCCGTCAGGCCCGGCACACCCGTCCGGAGGAAAAGCGCGAGCAGTTCTGCGTCGGAAAGCGTGGCCGGCCCGCCCTTCAGCAGACGTTCGCGCGGGCGGTCGGCTTCGTCCCATTCAGGAATCGATAGCAACCGCAGCCGTTCTTGCAGCGCAGATTCGACGGGCTCGGGCAGCGGAAGCACGGCTGTCATCGCACGCTCCGCGCGGCCGGATGTGCGAGGCGTGGCGCACCAACGCCGCGCGTGCCCGTCACGGCGTTTCGCAACTCTGTCTTACAATAGCGGTTTTGGCGCTCGTCCCGATCCTGCGCCCCGCGGTTCGCAGCTTCGTGCCGAAGAGCCGCCGCTCGCCCGGCGCACGCCGCGCTTGTCACTGAACCGCCACATCCAATACTCATGAGCATCATCGATATCTCCGAGGTGAAACCCGGTTCCCATGTCACGCTTCATTACCGGCTCGCACTGGCTGATGGCGCCGACATCGTCAACACCTTCACCGACAAGCCCGCGACGCTCCTGCTGGGCGCGGGCCAGCTTGCGCCGCCGCTCGAAGAAATTCTGCTTGGATTGAAGGTCGGCCACCATTCGACCTTTCAGCTAACGCCGGATCAGGCGTTCGGGCCGCGCAATCCGGAGCTCGTGCAGCGGGTGTCGTTGGCGACGCTGCGTGAAAACAGCATGATCGGCGAGGATTTTTCTCCGGGTGATCTCGTCGAATTCAACGCGCCCAACGGCGGGCGCTATGCCGGCGTGCTGAAGGAAGTGGGGGAGACGTCCGCGCTCTTCGACTTCAATCACCCGCTCGCCGGCCAGGCGCTGGCCTTCGAAGTGAAAATCATCGGAATCCTGTAGCCATGAGCCTGACTGAAAGCCTCAACGACATCGAAACCGACCTCGAAATCCTGCTGGCCCAGCCGCGCGGGTTCTGTGCGGGCGTCGATCGCGCCATCGAGATCGTCGAGCGGGCGATCAAACTCTTCGGCGCGCCCATCTACGTGCGGCACGAGATAGTCCATAACGCCTATGTCGTCGCGGATCTGCGGAAGAAGGGTGCGATTTTCATCGAGGAGCTCGCGGACGTGCCCGAAGGCAGCACGCTGATTTTCAGCGCGCACGGCGTATCGAAGGCGGTGCGCGCCGAGGCCGAAACACGCGGCCTGCGCGTGTTCGACGCCACGTGCCCGCTCGTGACCAAGGTACACATGGAAGTCGCGAAGATGCGCCAGGAAGGCTTCGACATCGTGATGATCGGCCACAAGGGGCATCCTGAAGTCGAAGGCACCATGGGCCAGTCGGGCGAAGGCATGCATCTGGTGGAAGACATCGATGACGTCGAGAAGCTCGATCTGCGCGATCCGGACCGCATCGCCTACGTCACGCAGACGACGCTTTCCGTCGACGACGCTTCCGCCATCATCGATGCCCTGAAGCGAAAGTATCCGAACGTGAAGGAGCCGAAGAAGCAGGACATCTGTTACGCGACGCAGAATCGCCAGGACGCGGTCAAGTTCCTCGCGCCGCAGTGCGATGTGGTGATCGTGGTCGGCAGCCCGAACAGCTCGAACTCGAGCCGGCTGCGCGAAGTCGCCGAGCGTAGCGGCATCCCCGCCTATATGGTGGATTCGCCGACGCAGATCGATCCGGCGTGGCTGGAAGGAAAGAAGCGGATCGGTGTGACGGCCGGGGCGTCGGCGCCGGAAGTGCTGGCTCAGGCGGTCATCGAACGGCTGCGTGAGCTTGGCGTGCGCAGCGTGCGGTCGCTCGAAGGCATCGAAGAGACGATTTCTTTTCCGCTGCCGCGCGGATTGTCCTTGCCGCAGTAATTAGACGAAGTCCTCGAAAAGCGCCTCCGGGCGCTTTTTTTTCGCCGTCCGCCGTCGAGCACACCGCGTCCAAAAAGAGCCATGCACCAATTTGATACCGGCACGAACGAAGTCGAATAAAGACCCACTTCCGGAGTGGTGCAACTGCTGCACAAGGACAGATCGCAACCCGGTTGCGCTATTGCTGCGAAACAGCCCGAAAATCCGGGTTGCAATGCTGGAAAACCCCGCCACGCAAGAATATTGCTCGTCTCATATTTGGCGTTACAATTCGCGCGTCTTGAGTCCCAAGGGGCTTCGGTAACCGTTTTGGAAGGCGCAGGAGACCTGTTTGATGCGATTCAAGTTTGCTCACGCCGTGTCCATCGCGGCTGCGGTTGCAATGGCAACTGCATGCGGCAAGAAGGACGAAAGCGGGGCGAGCGGAGCAGCGTCGGCGGCGAGCGCCGCAGTTGCGCCGGCGGCCGCCGTGGCGCCCGCGAGCGAGGCGACGATCGTGAAGATCGGTCATGTCGCGCCGCTCACCGGAACGCAGGCGCACCTCGGAAAAGACAACGAGAACGGTGCGCGGCTCGCACTTGAAGAAATCAGCAGTCAGGGTCTGACGATCGACGGCCGCGCGATTCACCTGCAACTCGACAGCCAGGACGACGCCGCCGATCCGCGCACCGGCGAGGAAGCCGCGCAGCGTCTCGTCGACGACCATGTGGCGGCCGTGATCGGGCATATGAATTCGGGCGTGTCGATTCCGGCGTCGAAGATTTACAGCGATGCGGGCATCGCGCAGATTTCGCCCTCGACGACCAACCCGCAATATACGAGGCAAGGCTACAAGACGACGTTTCGCGTCGTCGCCACCGATGCGCAGCAGGGCCCCGTGCTGGCCGGCTACGCAATGAAGACGCTGCACGCGAAGAAAGTCGTGATCGTCGATGACGCCAGCGCCTACGGCCGCGGCCTCGCCGACGAATTCGCAAAGACGATTCAGGCGGGCGGGGTAAAGATCGCGGCGCGCGAGTCGACAACCGAGAAGGCGCGCAATTTCAAGGCGATCATCACGAAGATCAAGCGCATGCAGCCCGACGTGGTGATGTACGGCGGCATGGACGTGACAGGCGGCCCGTTCGCGAAGGAAGCGGCGGCGCTCGGCGTCAAGGCGAAGATTCTGGCGGGCGACGGCGTCTGCACGCAGCAATTGCCGGAACTGGCGGGCGATGCGGTGCAGAACATCGTCTGTTCGGAAGCGGGGCTCGCGCTCTCGAAGGTGGACAAGGGTGCGGACTTCGCGCAGAAGTACGAAGCACGTTTCCACACCCCGGTGCAGATTTACGCGCCGTTCACGTATGACGCGATGTACGTGATCGTCGATGCAATGAAGCGCGCCAATTCCATCGAGGCGGGCAAGGTGCTCGCGGCGATGGCCACGACGGACTTCAACGGTCTGACGGGGCATATCGCGTTCGACGACAAAGGCGATCTGAAGGCAGGCACCATCACGCTTTACGACTTCAAGGACAAGAAGAAGGACGTGCTCGACGTCGTCAGGCAGTAGCAGAGAGGCGTTTCTGAGTCTTGCGGCGCCTTATCGAAAGCGCCGTTTCGTATCCGTCTGCCGGAAGCCCGCACCTACCCGGCGGCGGGCGAAACGGCAGGCGATCAACCCTTACCGGTTTTTTTAAAAGTACGCGCAGTGCCGCTCCAGATTTCGCTTCACACCGGTTTATCGGCCGGTGATAAAGGCGTGATCCGGTCGCACGGGGCTAAGGAGCTTTAAATGGATATTTTCATCCAGCAGATCATCAACGGTCTGGTGCTTGGCAGCGTCTACGCCATCATCGCTCTGGGCTATACGATGGTGTACGGGATTCTCGGCATCATCAACTTCGCGCACGGCGACGTGCTGATGGTCGGCGCGATGGTCGCGCTGTCAGCGATCGGCGTCATGCAGAACCACTTTCCATCGATGCCCGGGCCGATCATGCTGACGATCGCGCTCGTCATTGCCGCGGTCGTCTGCGCGATCGTCGGCTATACCATCGAAAAGGTCGCGTACCGGCCGCTGCGCAGGGCCCCGCGTCTCGCGCCGCTCATTACCGCCATCGGCGTGTCGATTCTGCTGCAGACCATCGCGATGATGATCTGGGGCCGCAATCCGCTCGCGTTCCCGCAGCTCCTGCCGACCGATCCGATCAACGTGATCACCGCCGGCGAGAACAATCCGGGCGCCGTGATTTCGATGACGGAAATCGTGATCATCGCGGTCGCGTTCCTCGTGATGGCTGGCCTTCTGCTGCTCGTTCACAAGACCAAGCTCGGCCGTGCGATGCGCGCCATCGCCGAGAACCCCGGCGTCGCATCGCTGATGGGCGTGAATCCGAACTTTGTGATTTCCGCGACCTTCATGATCGGTTCGGCGCTGGCGGCGCTCGCCGGTGTGATGATCGCGTCGGAATACGGCAACGCGCACTTCTACATGGGCTTCATCCCGGGACTCAAGGCATTCACGGCGGCGGTGCTGGGCGGCATCGGCAATCTGGGCGGCGCGATGGTCGGCGGCGTGCTGCTCGGTCTGATCGAGCAGTTGGGCGCCGGTTACATCGGCGGTCTGACGGGCGGCGTCTTCGGCAGTAACTATCAGGACGTCTTCGCCTTTGTCGTGCTGATCATCGTGCTCGTGTTCCGTCCGTCGGGTCTGCTCGGCGAACGTGTCGCGGATCGCGCTTAAAGACCGAGTGAGGAGCTGAATAAAATGACTTCGATTCAACCGATTGAGCCGTCGACGACGCTCATCCCCGAGAAGAACACGACGAAGACGCTCGTCATCGGCCTCTTGACCGCCGTGTTCGTGATCGCAGCGCCGATGGTGATCGGCGCAGCCGGCGGCAACTACTGGGTCCGCGTGCTCGACTTCGCGATGCTCTACGTGATGCTGGCGCTCGGCCTCAACGTGGTGGTCGGCTTCGCCGGCCTCCTGGACCTGGGCTATATCGCGTTCTATGCGGTCGGCGCGTACACGGCGGCGCTGTTGTCGTCGCCGCAGCTGACTTCGCAGTTCGAATGGATCGCGCAGCTCGCGCCGGGCGGCCTGCACATTCCCTTCCTGATCATCGCGCCGATCGCGATGGCGCTCGCAGCGACTTTCGGCGTGCTGCTCGGCGCGCCGACGCTGCGCCTGCGAGGCGACTATCTCGCGATCGTCACGCTGGGCTTCGGGGAAATCATCCGTATCTTCATGAACAACCTCGACCGTCCGATCAACATCACGAACGGGCCGAAGGGGATCACGGGCATCGATCCGGTGACGGTGGCGGGCTTCAATCTGTCGCAGACGCACGAGTTCTTCGGCTTCAAGTTCCCGTCCGTCTACATGTACTACTACCTGTTCGTGCTGGGCGCGCTGCTCGTGATCTGGGTGTGTACGCGTCTGCAGCATTCGCGCATCGGCCGTGCTTGGGCGGCGATCCGCGAGGACGAAATCGCGGCGAAGGCGATGGGCATCAACACCCGCAACGTGAAGCTGCTCGCATTCGCGATGGGCGCGTCGTTCGGCGGTCTGTCGGGCGCGATGTTCGGTGCGTTCCAGGGCTTCGTGTCGCCGGAATCGTTCACGTTCTGGGAATCGATCGTCGTGCTGGCGTGCGTGGTGCTTGGCGGCATGGGCCATATTCCCGGCGTGATTCTCGGCGCGGTGCTGCTCGCCGTGTTCCCTGAATTCCTGCGCTCGACGATGGGTCCGCTGCAGAACGCCATCTTCGGCCATCAGATCGTGGATACCGAAGTCATCCGCCAGTTGCTGTACGGTCTGGCGATGGTGCTCATCATGCTGTATCGCTCGGAAGGCCTGTGGCCCGCCGCGAAACACGAAGACAAGATCGCGAAGATCGCGAAGCGCAGCGGCAAGAAGCCGGTGCGCGCCTAAGCGGGGGACTGGAAAATGAGCGACAAACGTACTCGATTGTCCGTGCAGGGCGTGAACAAGCGTTTCGGCGGCTTGCAGGCGCTCTCCGATGTGCGCCTCGAAATCAAGGAAGGCGAAATTTACGGTCTGATCGGCCCGAACGGCGCGGGCAAGACCACGTTCTTCAACGTCATCACGGGTCTTTACACGCCGGATTCGGGCGTATTCAAGCTCGACGGCGAACCGTATACGCCGACTGCCGTGTATCAGGTGGCGAAGGCGGGCATCGCGCGCACGTTCCAGAACATTCGTCTCTTCGGCGGCATGACTGCGCTCGAGAACGTGATGGTCGGCCGGCACGTCCGCACGAAGCACGGGCTGATCGGCGCGGTCTTGCAGACGCCGGCGGAACGTCGTGAAGAGCGCGAGATCAAGGAACGCGCGCTGGAACTGCTCGAATATGTCGGCGTGCTGCAGTACGCGGACTATACGTCGCGCAATCTGTCGTACGGGCATCAGCGTCGACTGGAAATCGCGCGTGCATTGGCGACGGACCCGAAGCTGCTCGCGCTCGACGAGCCGGCGGCCGGCATGAACGCGACGGAGAAGGTCGAACTGACGCGTCTGCTCGACAAGATTCGCGCGGACGGCAAGACGATTCTCTTGATCGAACACGACGTGAAGCTCGTGATGGGATTGTGCAACCGCATGACGGTGCTCGATTACGGCAAGGTGATCGCCGAGGGTCTGCCGCAGGACGTGCAGAAGGACCCGAAGGTGATCGAGGCATATCTGGGTGCGGGGGTGCACTAAATGGCGACCACAAGCGCGATGTTGAAGGTCAAGGGCCTGCAGGTGAATTACGGCGGCATTCAGGCGGTGAAGGGTGTCGATCTGGAAGTCGGGCAGGGCGAACTGGTCACGCTGATCGGCGCGAACGGCGCGGGCAAGACCACGACGATGAAGGCCATCACCGGATTGAAGCCTTATTCGGGCGGCGATATCGAGTACATGGGCCAGTCGATCAAGGGCGTGCCGACGCATGAGCTTTTGAAGCGCGGCCTCGCGATGGTGCCGGAAGGGCGCGGCATCTTTGCGCGCATGTCGATTCTCGAGAATATGCAGATGGGGGCTTATCTGCGTAATGACGCCGACGGCATTCAGAAGGATACCGAGCGTATGTTCGGCTTCTTTCCTCGCTTGAAGGAGCGCGCTTCGCAGTACGCGGGGACGCTTTCGGGCGGCGAGCAGCAGATGCTTGCGATGGCTCGCGCTCTTCTTTCGCGACCGAAGCTGCTGCTTCTCGATGAGCCTTCCATGGGGCTTTCGCCCATCATGGTCGAGAAGATTTTTGAAGTCGTTCGGGAGATTTCAAAGGAAGGCTTGACCGTGCTGCTGGTTGAGCAGAACGCGCGGCTGGCGCTTCAGGCCGCTAATCGCGGGTATGTGATGGATTCCGGTACTGTCACGATGTCCGGCGATGCCAAGGTCATGCTCGATGATCCCAAGGTTCGGGCTGCTTATCTGGGGGAGTGAGGGTTTTTTCACTCCGCCTGTTTTTGGTGGCTTCGTTATCTCGTGTCGGTCTATTAGCTCGCCCCTCCCCGGGGCGCATTAATAGACCGACACGAAAACAAGCTCAACGAAAAGAACACTAAAGCCGCTTGCCCAGACTGACAACATCATCAACGCGATACCCGAGCCGCTGATAAAACGAAACTAACTCGGGCTTAACAGAAAGCACCTGCAGATTAACCTTAGGGCAACCAAGCCGGGCAAGCGCCGCTTCGGCATGAAGCATCAGACATTGCCCAAACCCGCGCCTTCGCGACGAACGCGAAACGGCAAGCGAATAAACCCACCCCCGATGCCCGTCATACCCGCACATGACGGTTCCGATGACGGCGTCATCCACCACACCGACGAAGAACAACTCAGGCTGAGTCGACAGCTTGTTGGCAATCGACAAAGCCGGATCGCGCTGCGGCCTCGACGCATCCCCGTACTCGGGAAACACATCGCGCCACAGAGCGATCACGGCATCGCGATCGCCCGCTTCGAAGGTGCGAACGATCACAGCGTATCGAGCACGGAACGCAGCATCGAAAGCATCTGATCGATCTCGTCCTTGGTCACATTGAGCGCCGGCATGAAGCGCAGCAAGTTCGGCCGCGCCGCGTTCAGCAACAACCCATCCGGCTGCATCAGCCGCGCCTTCTCGACGATTTGCGGTCCCTTGTCGCTATCCAGCAGCAGCGCGCGCAGCAAGCCCTCGCCACGCTCACCCCGGAAGCCGCGCTCATCCGACAACTTCAGCAACTCGCTACGCAAATATTCGCCCCGCTCGCGCACGCCCGCGAGAAAGCCGGGCGCAACAAGCTGCGAAATCACCGAATGGCCCACCGCCGTCATCAACGGATTGCCGTTGTACGTGCCGCCCTGGTCGCCCGCCTCGAAGCACGCGACATCCGCCTTCGACAGCAACGCAGCAAGCGGCACGCCGCCACCGATGCCCTTGCCGAGCGTCATGATGTCCGGCTCGATGCCCGACAACTCGTACGCGAACAATGTTCCCGCGCGTCCACAGCCGCTCTGCACTTCGTCGACGATCAACAGCAGGTTGTGCTGCTTCGTCAGCGCACGCAATTGCTGCATGAACTCGCGCGTCGCGGGAATGACGCCGCCTTCGCCCTGAATCGGCTCGAGCATGACGGCAACGGTCTTCTCGCTGATGAGCTTCTCGACCGAGGGGATATCGTTCAGATCGGCTTTCGGGAAGCCCGGCACTTGCGGCGCATAGATCGTGTCCCAGCCCGCCTTGCCGCTCGCGGACATCGTGGCAAGCGTGCGGCCGTGGAAGCTGTGATCGAACGTGATGATCTCGTAGGCGCCGTTGCGGAACTTGCGGCCCCATTTGCGCGCAAGCTTGATCGCGCCTTCGTTCGCTTCGGCGCCGCTGTTGGCGAAGAACACCTTGTCGAAGCAGCTGTGCTGCGTGAGCAAGCCGGCGAGCTGCGCCATCGGGCCGTTATAGAACGCCGGCGACGGATTGATCAGCGTGCGCGCCTGCTTCTCCAGCGCTTCGATCATGCCGTCGTTGCAATGGCCGAGCGAATTGACCGCCCAGCCCTGAATGAAGTCGAGATAGCGCTTGCCGGTATTGTCGTAGAGCCACGAGCCCTTGCCGTGCGTGAACACGATCTCGGGGCGGTTCGTGATGTACATCAGCGAATCGACAGGGTACTCATTGAAATTCATGACAGCGGGCTCCACGAGGCGATGACGAAAGAAAAAGCGGCGCGCAAAAAACAAAAGCCACGGCGTTTGCGTGGCTTCATTCTCTGCGCTTCATACAACCGAACCATGACGAGCGCGAATGCTTGACGAGCCAGCGGCATCCCTAAGGAAGCGGCGAGCGGCGGCGTCGGAGTGCGTTCAGGATTCGATTCATTCGCGAAGGATACGTTATGACGTTCCTGCGTGTAAACCGCCAGCGCGAAAATCTCGGCGCCGGCGGTTTCACAGAATGCCGATCACACCGGATGCGCGAGATCCGCCGCGCTCGTGAAGGAGTCCGCGTAAAACTCGTCCTCCGGCAACCGGTGATGCAGCGTGAAATCGCGTTGCGCCGATTCCACCATCACCGGCGCGCCGCATGCATAGACCTGATACGCGCTCAAATCGGGCAGATCTTCGATGACGGCACGATGTACGAAGCCCGTGCGGCCATTCCAGTTGTCGACCGCATCGGGTTCCGAGAGCACCGGCACGAACCTGAAGTTCGGCACTTCCTTCGCCCACTGCTCGGCCAGTTCCATCATGTACAGGTCCTTCTTGCGGCGGCCGCCCCAATAGAGCGTCATCGGGCGGTTCAGGTTCTTGAACACCGCATGCTCGATGATCGCCTTGATCGGCGCGAAGCCCGTGCCCGACGCGAGCAGCACGATGGGCTTGTCCGATTCGTCGCGCAGGAAGAACGTGCCGAGCGGGCCTTCGAAGCGCAGGATATCGCGCTCTTTCATCGCGCCGAACACGTGGTCCGTGAACGTGCCGCCCGGCATGTGGCGGATGTGCAGCTCGAGCGGGCCTTCGTGATGCGGCGGGCTCGCCATCGAATAGCTGCGGCGCTTGCCGTCCTTCAGAATGAATTCGATGTACTGCCCCGCGAGATATTGCAGGCGCTCGTTGGCGGGCAACTGCAGCTTCAGTTCGATGACATCGTCCGCCCGGCGCTCGAGCGCGTTGACGCGGCAGGGCAGCTTCTTCACCTGCACGTCGCCGACGCCCGCGACTTCGCGCACGTCGATGGTCAGATCGCTTTGCGCGGTGGCGCAGCAGAAGAGGGCCATGCCGCGGGTTTTTTCATCGTTGGAGAGCGCCGACGACGAATGCGGCGCCTGTTCGACTTCGCCCTCGACGACCGCGCCCTTGCAGGAGCCGCAAGCGCCGTTCTTGCAGCCGTAGGGCAGGCCGATCCCCTGACGCAGTGCGGCGGTCAGCACCGGTTCGTCGGGTTCCACCTGAAACTGCCGGCCGCTTTGCCGGAGCGTTACGTTGAATGCCATAGATCGATTTCGTGCGATGGTGTAAGTATGTCTTTCGATGCCGCGTTCAGCGGCCGAACGTCTGCAACGAGCGGCGGATACAATGCACCGCATGATCGCCACTCGAATTCTGCGCCGCCCGCGCGTGCTGATCGTCGGATGCGGCGATGTCGGGCTGCGCACGTTGCCGCTCTTTCATGCCCGCGCCGCCGGACCGCGCGTGATCGCGCTTACGCATCATCCCGAACGTGCAGCCGAACTGCGCGCGGCAGGCGCGTTGCCGATTACCGGCGACCTCGATGCGCGCAGAAGTCTTGCGAGGCTCGCGGGCATCGCGCGTCATGTCTTGCATCTCGCGCCGCCCCAGCGCGACGGCGATACCGACCGCCGCACCCGCGCCCTTCTTGCAGCATTGCGCGCGCCTCGCCGCTCGGTGGCGCGTGGCGTGCAAACCTCAATGGCTGTACGTCCCGCGTGGCGCAGCGCGTCTTTCATTGTACCCGACACCTCTTTTGGAGCCACGTCGGCGCAGGCCCGCTTGCGGTTCGTTTATGCGAGCACGACGGGCGTATACGGCGATTGCCGCGGCGCGCGGATCGACGAAACGCGGCCCGTGCGGCCCGAGAACGAGCGTGCGCGGCGCCGCGTGTCGGCAGAGCAACTGTTGCGCGGCACGGGCGTGCGAAGCGGCTGGCGCGTGTCGATCGTGCGCATCCCCGGAATCTATGCGGAAGACCGTCTGCCGCGCGCGCGCATCGAACGGGCGATGCCTGCGCTCATCGAACGCGACGACGTGTACACGAACCACATTCACGCCGACGATCTCGCCGCGATCATCGTTCGAACGCTCGGGCGGGGAAAGCCGCAGCGCGCGATCAACGCATCGGACGATACGGACTTGTGCATGGCCGATTATTTCGACCGCGTGGCCGATGCCTGCGGATTGCCGCGCGTGCCGCGCATCACGAGAGAGGAAGCCGAAGCGCGGCTGGAACCGGTCACGCTTTCGTTCATGCGCGAATCGCGACGCCTTCGCAACGATCGTCTCAAGCGCGAACTGGGTTACGCGCTGCGCTATCCCACGGTCGACCATTTCCTTCGCGAGCGAAGCCGCGGGCACGCCGGGCCGGGAATGGAAGCGGATACGCCGCGCTAGATCAGCGCCGGAATCGTTTCGAGCAGGACGAAGCACATCAATGCGCCGATCAGCGCGCCCATCAGATTCGGCGAGTACTTATGCCTCATGTGCATGACGACGCCCAATACCCCGATCAGAACCGCGCACAACACGACGAACGCAATCAGCGCGACGCTCATGTGGGAAGCCATGATGCCCTCCTGCCCTTGTTTTAGTCATTCTGGTTCCGTAAGACGAGTATATGAGCACTCGGACCGGAAGGCATGCTGCGGCGCAACGCGCGGGCGTGGGCGGTTTTCGGGATTTACAGATCGGTTTCCTGGGGCCGGCAGGTGGCCGTGTCACGCGTCGATGTCTTCCTTCGAGCGCAGTGCGGCAAGATCGTCGGCGTCGAGCCAGCGCCATTCCCCTTCCCTGAGCGATGCCGGCAGCGCATAACCGCCGACGCGCTCCCGATGCAGCTGTTCGACGCGATTTCCCGCCGCCGCGACCATCCGCTTGACCTGGTGGTATTTGCCTTCCAGCACGGTCAGTTCGAGTAACCGTTCGTCTCGTCGATGGGCGGCGAGCGCGGCGGTCGGTCTCGTCTCGCCGTGCAGCAGCACGCCTTCGCGAAGGGTGGCGAGCTGCGCGTCATCGAGGGGATGGCGCACCGTCGCGAGATAGACCTTCGGCACCTTGCGCTTCGGCGACGTGAAAGCGTGGACGAACGCGCCATCGTCGGAAAGGAGGAGCAGGCCGGTGGTGTCCTGATCGAGCCGGCCGACCGGCTGGACGCCGCGCTCGATCAGTTGCGGCAGCAGCAGGTGGAACACGCTCAGATGATGCTGCGGATCGCGCGAGCATTCGTAGCCCGCAGGCTTGTTGAGCGCGAGATACGCCTTGTCGCGATAGGTCCACGTGCGCCCGTCGACGTCGAAATCGAGCGGCGGCGCGATGGGGAAATCGGCGCGCGGATCGGTGCGGACTTCGCCGCCGATGCGCACGCGCCCTTCGGCGATGATCCCGCGGCACTGGCGGCGCGACCCGAAGCCTTGGGAGAAGAGGAGGGTTTCGAGGTCCATCGGATGCAGGGCAGTTGAAGCGCGCATTCTAGCAAGGCCACGACGGCGCCTGCGACGTCAGGCATGAGCGTGCGGCGAGTTCCCGCGACGCATTCGGAGCCGAGGCAGTACGGCGATATGCGTCATCTGGCTGGGAGCCGAATCGTCGCGGGCTTCCCGCGTGTCCTTTTCAATGCGCGTCGCCGCGTCCCTTCGACACCGTAGGCACGCCCCAGCCGAAAAGCGTGTACGACTTCGATGCGTCGCTCCGGTGGCTTTCGCCCGATGCGCTCCTGGGCGCGACGCTCCAGCGCCCGTCGAACGTCATCGACGGGACGACCGGTGCGGGCAGCGCGCTCGCCTTGCGGAAATAGGCGGTGTTGGCGTCGGCTTGAACGGTCATTGCGTGCTTCAGCAGCGCTTGAGCTTGCGCGTTGCGCGGATCGAGCGCGACGGCGCGTCGCGCGTTTCGTGTCACGCATGCCGGATCATGGTTCGCGGCGCACGAACGGGCGCTGGCCATCGCGCTGTCGCGCGCACGTTCCTGACGCGAGACGTCGGCTGCGAGTTGCTGGGTCTGCGCACTGCGAGATTGAATCGGGGCGAGGGCGCGGAGGTATCGGCGGGCGGCGGCGAGATCGCGGTTGGCGAGCGCTTGGCGGACGGCTGCGACCGTGCGCGCTTCGGCGGACGACGGCGCCTCGTGGGCGGATGCCGAATGCGCGATCGGGCGGCCCGGTGAGGCGATGTTCGCGGGTGTTTTGTCCAGGGCGTCTGACGTCGGCGTAGCGGCAGTGCTTGATCCTGTCTGAGCGGTGATCGTCGGAGCAGACCGCGATTCGTTGTTCGGCGCGATAGACGATGCGCGCGCTGCCGAAGTCGCTGCCGTGGCCGGCGTGCGTGCTGATGTCACTGTCGATTGCGAAGCCGTCGCGTTCGACGTCGCCGCTGTGTTGCTGTCGACGGCGGGCGGAGACGTTACGGATGGCAAGGCGCTCGCAACGCGCGCTCCCGCGCTCGGCGATGCAACAGGCGTCGCAACGCTCCTGTCATGCGCTGCTTCGGAAGTCGGCGACGACCTGCTTTGCGAGGCCGACGCGACTGTCGAGACCGCATGGGACGGCGTTTGGGATACCACCGCGCCCGTCGCCATGTCCGACGCAGCGCGGCCGTGGCGGGAGGCAGAGTTGATCGCGTCGGCGACGGCCTGTCGCGACGCCTCGCGGGTTTTTGGCGATTCGGCGGCCATCGCGGGAATCTGGAGTTCCGGTACGCGCTTGGCGGTCGATGCAATGTCCGCGGGCGACGAAGCGAGCGAAGCGCTCGCCGATGCAACGGCAGCGGTTCTTGAGTCTTTTGCGGAGGATGCCTTCGACGCCGCAACGGTGCGGGATGACGAAGACGTAGCATTCGACGATGCGATGTCGGCGGCGCTTGTCTCTTTGGCGGTAGTTGCCTTCGACGCCGCCTCACCGTGCAACGACAGCGACGAGTCACTCGCCGATGCGACCTCCGTGGCTTTCGCTCCCTTCCCGGACGCCGCCTGGGATTCAACGACGCGCGATGCAACTGCCGGCGACGAAGAACCTTCGACACGTGCCAAGCTGGGACCAGACATACCGCCCGCGCCGTTCGCCGCAGGCACGGCTGCGGCCGAAGCCGATGCGCCTGCAGCCGTTGTCTTCCAAGTCTGCGCCTCGTCGTCCTGCCGCCGGGTGAGCGCATGCCGATCGGCATCATCGCGGGTTTGCGGCGACGACGACGCGTTCCCGATCGTTCCCGCCGCGCTGACGGTTTGCGTCGGCGTGCGTTGCGCATCGGACTGCGTATAAAAGTATCCGCCCGCCGCGACGCCGGCCACCACACCGCTCACAAGCATTACGAGCCCCTTGCGCGCGGGTCTGCGTTCCGGCAACGGCAGAGCGTCGCCGGGCTCGACCAGGCTCGGATACGACGTCACCATTCTTCGACGCACGAGCCGCGTGAGCCAGCCGGTGTCGCGCAAGTCGACGAAATCGCGCCGATCGTCGCTTGCGGCAGCATCGGCGTTGGTATCCGCGACGCTGGTGAAGATCGCGCCCTGGCGATCCGCTCCGCAGTACGGGCACGTCTCGTCGACGGCGGGCGAAACGACGTTGCAGCGGCGGCAGATCACCGCATCGAGCGACAGCGAATATTCGGGTTGCATCATGCGTACTCGTGCCGGGTCAGGTTGGCGCAACGCGCGGGGCGGCTCACGGCATCGGGAAAACCTTAAGCAAGCCGAACGAGCGTGCTCGCAGCGCATGCAGGTCCGGCTTCATCGATACCGCCGCCTGCGATTCTCCCGAGAAAAAACGTCTCGCTTCTACGGTATTGCGCACATTCGCGCAATGATGATCCGAAAAAGACGCATGCGCTATTAGCCGGATGGCCGACTTCACGCGCGCCGCCGTGCGAGCGACAGTCGTACCGATCACGATCAGTACCACTGGACACGATGATGACCGCAAAGCGTCTTCCCTCAACGAGCCAACGTCTCGTATTTCTGCTGCCGCTTTTCATGGGCGTGATCGAATACATCGTGCGTGTGGCGCTGAGGCAGCCGGGCGTCGACGAGTTCTTCCCGATCTCGCTGGTCGCCTCGGGCATCAGCTTCAATATGGCGCTTGCCGCTTTTCCGTCGGAATTGCTGCGAGACCCGTTGCGATGGCAAGTGATTCATCGTCTGGAGCAGGCGATATTTATCGTAAATCTGGGAATTTTCGCCTCGCTTGGCGGCGTGCTTCTATGGTTATATCTGCTGCTTGCTTCGTTCAACGAGGATGTCAGAGCGCTGTTGCCGCTGCATCCGATGATCGAAGCTTCGGCGTACTACGCGCTTTCTGTTTATTTGACCGACCACAAGAATAGGGAGGTGGAATGCTGGACTTCGTGATGGGATTCTTTCGCGACTACTGGCCGCTCGTGTTGATGTGCGCCTTCGGCCAGTTCGGCATGCCGAGATTGCTGGACTGGCAATTTCGGCGAAGGGAGCTTCGCCGGCAGCGTGAGGCGGCAAAGCATTGAGGCCCTTGTTCTCGTGACGGGCGCTCAGGCGACGGACCGCGCGACTGACTGCCGGAGCACCCGTCGCGATACCTTCGCCCCAATGCAAAAAGCCGCTCCTCAGGAGCGGCTTTTTGCGTTGAATCTTTTTGCATTGAATCTCTGGTGCCCAGGGCCGGAATCGAACCGGCACGCCTTGCGGCGGGGGATTTTGAGTCCCCTGCGTCTACCAATTTCACCACCTGGGCACGCTGTTCTTCGATGAAGACGACCCAAGCGGAACGTCCAAATCGAGTCGGCGATTATGACCGAAATCCCTGCGATGAGCAAGCTGCCCGCGTCAAAGAACGATGCAACCCGAAATCACTGGCTCAGATAGGTGAATGCGCCGTTCCGAATGACGCCCATCACGCTCGCCCGTTGATCCAGCCCGACGTGATCGCTCGCGCTCGTATTCACGACGCCATTGGGCACCACCAGTTCGTGCGCGCGCTCCAGTTCCGAGCGCAGCGCGACGCGAAACTCTTTCGTACCCGGCTTGCCGGTCTTCAGCGCCCGCGCCACGGCATCCTGCAAGCGGGGGTACACGCCCGCCGCATCGCCGGCGAACTGCGTGACCGTGCCTTTCCCGTACTTGTCCTCATAGGCGTCGACGAACGCGAGCGCCGCCTTCTTCGACGGATGATCCGCCGGGAGCGTGCGCGCCACGACCACCGGCTGCGTCGGGAAAAGGGTGCCTTCGACATCCTTGCCGCCGAGCTTGATGAATTCGGGCGTCGCGATGCCGTGCGTCTGATAGATCGCGCCCTTGTAGCCGCGCTCGACGAGCGTGCGCTGCGGCAGCACGGTCGGCGTTCCCGCGCCCGCAATCAGCATGGCGTCCGGTCGCGCGGCCATCAGCTTGAGAATCTGGCCGGTGACGCTCGCGTCGGTCCGGTTGAAGCGCTCGCTGCCGACGATCCTGATGTGCCGCAGCTCCGCGAACTTGCCGAACTCGTTCAGCCAGCTATCGCCGTAGCTGTCCGCGAAGCCGATGAAACCGACGGTCTTCACGCCGTGATTCGCCATGTAACGCGTCATCACGTCGGCCATGGCGCGGTCGGTCTGCGCCATCTTGAACGCCCACACCTTCTTCCCTTCCTGCGGTTCCACCACCGACGCCGACCCGATCAGCGTGATCATCGGCGTCTGATACTCCGAGACGGGATCGAGCGCCGCCAGCGCCGCCGGCGTGATGTTCGGGCCGACGATCACATCGACCTTGTCTTCGGTGATCAGCTTGCGGATATTGCGCACGGCAGCACCCGGGTCGGAACCGTCGTCGAGGATGATGTACTGCGCGTCCTGACCGGCGATGGTCTTCGGCCACATCAGCATCGCGTTCTTGCTCGTGATGCCGATCGCGGCGGCCGGGCCGGTGCTCGACAGGTCCACGCCCACCTTGATCTGCGCGTGCGCCGCGGCGGTCAGCAAAGCGAGGGCGACGCCGGCAGCGAGGCGGCGCGTGATCTTCGACAACGTCATCGGGATGGTCTCCAGGAGTGCGTCTTGTTGTGGCGGCGTTTGCGCCGTCGTATTTACAGTTCGTAAGTCTCGTGACCGCCCGCAAGCGCCTGTTCGATCAGCTTGCGGTTCATCGAAGGCGACAGCAGTTCGACGAGCGTGTAGACATAGCTGCGCAAATAAGCGCCCTGCTTGAGCGCGAGCCGCGTGACGTTGGTGCCGAACAGATGGCCGACGGGCATCGCGCGCAAATGGCGGTCGCGCTCCGGGTTGAACGCGATATCCGCCATGATCCCCACGCCCAGCCCAAGCTCGACATAGGTCTTGATGACGTCCGCGTCGATGGCCTCGAGCACGATGTCCGGGCTGAGCGTCCGCAGCGCGAACGCCTGATTGATCTTGGTGCGGCCGGCGAACGCGGCGTCGTACGTGATGAGCGGGTACTGCACGAGATCGTCGAGCGTGAGAAGCTTGCGTTCCAGCAGCGGATGCTCGGGCAGCATGACCGCGAGGTGTTGCCACTGGAAGCAGGGCAGCGACACGAGTTCCTTGTAATTGGCGATGGCTTCCGTCGCGATGGCGATGTCCGCCTGATCGTGGATGACCATTTCCGCGACCTGCGTCGGGCTGCCTTGCAGGATCGAAAGATGCACCTTCGGGAAGCGCTTCTTGAACTCGGCGATGGCCGCCGGCAGCGAGTAGCGCGCCTGCGTATGCGTCGCGGCGATGACGAGATTGCCCTGATCCTGCGCCGCGTAGTCCTTGCCGACACGCTTCAGGCTTTCGACTTCCTGCAGGATTTTTTCGACCGACGCGAGAATGATGCGCCCCGGCTCGGTGAGCGACCGCACGCGCTTGCCATGCCGCGTGAAGATCTCGACGCCCAGCTCGTCCTCCAGTTCGATGATCGCCTTGGAGACGCCCGGCTGTGATGTATACAGCGCCTTCGCTGCTTCCGTCAGGTTGAAGTTCTGCCGCACGGCCTCGCGCACGAAGCGGAACTGGTGCAAATTCATTTAGAACCCTTCGTTATTACCTGATTGCATATCAAAGTAATTTTTCAGTCGTTTGCAATATATAGCAGGTTTATTACTATCAGTCCAATTTTTCCAATATCCATAGCTGTTTTCGTCATTAGCAAATGATCGTTCCGTCTGAACGACGCGTGCAATGGCGGATCAATGGTTATCTGCGCCGCGCAACCTGAAACGCGGTGTCCAAACAAAAACTTGGGGCCCCCGAATGTACCAATACGATCAGGTCGACCAGCGAATCGTCGACGAGCGAGTCGCACAGTACGCCGATCAGGTTCGCCGCCGTCTGTCGGGCGAGTTGAGCGAAGAGGAGTTTCGTCCGCTGCGGTTGCAGAACGGCCTGTACATGCAGCGTCACGCGTACATGCATCGCATCGCGATTCCTTACGGCAATCTGCGCAGCGACCAGCTCCGCATGCTGGCGACCATCGCGCGCGAGCACGACCGCGGCTACGGGCACTTTTCGACGCGCACGAACATCCAGTTCAACTGGGTCGAGCTCGAAGAGACGCCCGAAATCCTGCGCAAGCTGGCTTCGGTGCAGATGCACGCGATCCAGACGTCGGGCAACTGCATCCGCAACATCACGGCGGACCAGTTCGCGGGCGTGGCGCCTGACGAGCAGGTCGATCCGCGTCCGTGGGCTGAAATCCTGCGTCAATGGTCCACGTTCCATCCCGAGTTCGCCTGGCTGCCGCGCAAGTTCAAGATCGCGGTCTGCGGATCGGCGGAGGATCGCGCGGCGGTGCAGATTCACGATCTCGGCGTCTATTTGAAGAAGAACGCGCAGGGCGAAGTCGTCGCGAGCATTCTCGCGGGCGGCGGGCTCGGCCGCACGCCGATCATCGGCGCCGTCATCAAGGAAGACTTGCCGTGGCGGCATCTGCTGACGTACTGCGAAGCCGTGCTGCGCGTCTACAACCGCTACGGCCGCCGCGACAACATGTACAAGGCGCGCATCAAGATTCTCGTGAAGGCGCTCTCGCCGGAAAAGTTCGCGAAGCAGGTCGAGGAAGAGTGGCTCCATCTGAAGGATGGCCCGTCGACGCTCACGCAGGACGAAGTCGAGCGCGTGTCGAAGTTCTTCGCGCCGCCGGCCTACGAGAAGCTGCCGGACACGGACGCATCGTACGAAAAGCATCTGATCGAAAACAAGGCGTTCGCGCGCTGGGTCGAGCGCAACGTGCGTCCGCACAAGGTGCCGGGCTATGCATCGGTGACGCTGTCGCTGAAGCCGACGGGCATCGCTCCGGGGGACGCGACCGACAAGCAGATGGACGACGTCGCCGATCTCGCCGACGCGTTCTCCTTCGGCGAAATCCGCGTGTCGCACGAGCAGAACCTGATTCTCGCTAACGTGAAGAAGCACGACCTGTTCACCGTGTGGGAACGCGCGAAGGCGGTCGGTTTCGCGTCGGCGAACATCGGCTTGCTGACGGACATCATCTCGTGCCCCGGCGGCGATTTCTGCTCGCTCGCGAATGCGAAGTCGATCCCGATCGCGCAGGCGATCCAGCAACGCTTCGACAACGCCGACTTCGTCTACGACCTGGGCGACCTGTCGATCAACATTTCGGGCTGCATGAACGCGTGCGGTCATCACCACGTCGGCAACATCGGCGTGCTGGGCGTCGACAAGGACGGCTCGGAGTGGTACCAGGTGACGCTCGGCGGCGAGCAGAGCTCGGGCGCGACCGGCGCGCATCTCGGCAAGGTCATCGGCCCGTCGTTCTCGGCGCATGAAATGCCGGACGTCGTGTCGAGCGTGATCGAGACGTTCGTCGACAACCGCATCGAAGGCGAGCGCTTCATCGAGACGTTCGGCCGCATCGGCATTGCGCCGTTCAAGGAGCGCGTGTACGCATCGCGCCAGGCACACGCTTGAGGATTTGAAGATGACGTTGATTATCAAGAACCGCGCGGTCGTGGAAGACGATTTCACCGTGATCCGCGCCGCTGAAGACGGCTCGCTGCCCGCAGCCGATGCGCTGCCCGCCGGCAAGGTGATCGTGCCGTTCGCGCTGTGGAAGGAGCAGAAGGATGCGATCGCCGCAACGCGCTCCAGGGACGCCCTCGGCGTGTGGCTCGCTCCCGACGACGAACCCGCGGATATCGTGCCGGACTTCGACAGGATCGCGGTCATCGCCGTCGATTTCCCGGTGTTCCGCGATGGCCGCGGCTTTTCGATCGGCCGCCTGCTGCGCGAGCGCTATGACTGGAAGGGCGAGTTGCGCGCCATCGGCGACGTGCTGCGCGACCAGGTGTTCTTCCACTACCGCTGCGGATTCGACGCTTTCGCCGTGCGCGCCGACAAGGACATCAACGACGCGCTCAACGCGTTCAACGAGTTCACCGAACTGTATCAGGGCGCGAACGACAACCCCGAACCGCTGTTCCGCCGCCGCGCCGCGGTGCTCGCCACGCTCGGAGCCTGAGGCATGACGCCAGAATTGCAAGCCAGGGTTGACCGTCTGGATGCGCTGCTCGATTCCATCGCAGCGCGCCACGAGCGCGTCAAGCTAGCCAGCAGCCTCGCCGCGGAAGACATGGTGCTCACGCACGCAATTCTTTCGCGCGGGGTCGGTATCGGCATCTTCTCGTTGAACACGGGCCGCCTGCACGCGGAAACGCTCGGCATGATCGACAGCGTGAATGCGCGCTACGGCTATGACATCGAGCAATTGCATCCGCAAGCCGATGCCGTCGATGCCTACGTGCGCGACCACGGCGCGAACGCGTTCTACGAGAGCATCGATTTGCGCAAGAGCTGCTGCCATATCCGCAAGGTCGAGCCGCTCAACCGTGCGCTCGCGGAGGTGTCCGCGTGGGTGACGGGCCAGCGCCGCGAGCAGTCGGTGACGCGCGCCGAACTGCACGAGGAAGAACACGACGCGCCGCGCGGCATCGCGAAGTTCAATCCGCTCGCGGACTGGACCGAAGCCGATGTCTGGGATTACCTGAAGGCGTTCGACGTGCCCGTGAATCCGCTGCATGCGCGCGGCTATCCGAGCATCGGCTGCGAGCCGTGCACGCGCGCCGTGCGTCCCGGCGAGGACAGCCGCGCGGGCCGCTGGTGGTGGGAATCGCGCGATACGAAGGAATGCGGCCTGCACATGACCAACATCAGCAGCATCAGCAGCATCAGGATCGTCGAAGAAGCTCCCAGCTCGGCGATCTGACGAAGACAACGAGGCGCGCAGACGCCGCAGCACAACCCTGTTACCGAACGCGGCGTCCCGAGGATGCCGCCATAAAAGGATCGACGAATATGAGCACGACGCTCGACCCCAACGTCACGACCCCGATCGTCAACCGGGCGACGCGGATGGACCATCTCGACTGGCTCGAAGCCGAGTCGATCCACATCCTGCGCGAACTCGTCGCGGAATGCAGCAAGCCCGCGCTGCTGTTTTCGGGCGGCAAGGATTCGGTCGTCGTGCTGCATCTCGCGCTGAAGGCGTTCGGTCTCGGCGCGGGCCGCAAGACCGTGCTGCCGTTCCCGCTGGTGCATATCGATACGGGCCACAACTTCGACGAAGTGATCGACTTCCGTGACCGCCGCGCGGCGGAGATCGGAGCGGAACTGGTCGTCGGCCATGTCGAGGATTCGATCAGGAAGGGCACCGTGCGCCTGCGTCGCGAAACGGATTCGCGCAACGCCGCACAAGCGGTGACGCTGCTCGAAACCATCGAGCAATATGGCTACACGGCGATGATCGGCGGCGCGCGCCGCGACGAAGAGAAGGCTCGCGCGAAAGAGCGCATCTTCTCGTTCCGCGACGAATTCGGCCAGTGGGACCCGAAGGCGCAGCGCCCGGAACTGTGGAGCATCTACAACGCGCGCCTGCACAACGGCGAGCATCTGCGTGTGTTCCCGATCTCCAACTGGACCGAACTCGACGTGTGGCAATACATCGCCCGCGAGAAGCTCGAACTGCCGTCGATCTACTACGCGCATGACCGCGAGATCGTCCGCCGCAACGGGCTGCTCGTGCCGGTGACGCCGCTCACGCCGGTGCGCGAAGGCGAAACTTCCGAGATCGCGCAGGTCCGCTTCCGCACCGTCGGCGACATCAGCTGCACGTGCCCGGTTTCGAGCGATGCCGACGATGTCGAGAAGATCATCGCGGAAACGGCCGTGACGGAAATCACCGAACGCGGCGCGACGCGCATGGACGATCAGGCTTCCGAAGCCGCGATGGAACAGCGCAAGAAGCAAGGCTATTTCTAAGCAACGCCCAAAGGAATCGACGAATCATGAGCATCTATCAAACCGAAGACCTGGGCGTGCTGCGCTTCATCACGGCGGGTTCCGTCGACGACGGCAAGAGCACGCTGATCGGCCGCCTGCTGTACGACAGCAAGGCCGTGCTGTCTGACCAGCTTTCCGCGATCTCGCGTGCGAAGAACAAGCGCACCGTCGGCGACGAAATCGATCTGTCGCTGCTGACCGACGGCCTCGAGGCCGAGCGCGAGCAGGGCATCACGATCGACGTGGCGTACCGCTATTTCGCGACTGCGAAGCGCAAGTTCATCATCGCGGATACGCCGGGGCACGAGCAGTACACGCGCAACATGGTGACGGGCGCATCGACGGCGCATGCCGCGATCATCCTCGTCGACGCGACGCGCGTCACCTTCGAAAACGGCGCGGCGCAATTGCTGCCGCAGACGAAGCGTCATAGCGCCATCGTCAAGCTGCTGGGCCTGCAACACGTGATCGTCGCGATCAACAAGATGGATCTCGTCGAGTACAGCGAGGCCCGCTTCAACGAGATTCGCGACGCCTATGTCGCGCTCGCGCGCCAGCTCGGACTCGACAACGTGCGCTTCGTGCCGGTGTCGGCCCTGAAGGGCGACAACATCGTGACCGCGAGCGAGCGCATGCCCTGGTACGCGGGCGAGCCGCTGCTCGATCTGCTCGAATTGCTGCCGGTTGCGCAGCCGAATGAACAGGCGCTGCGTTTCCCGGTGCAATGGGTCGCGCGTCAGGACGGCTCCCAGGCCGACGATTTCCGCGGCTACATGGGCCGCGTCGAAGCCGGCGAAGTGCGCGTCGGCGACGCGATCACCGTGCTGCCGGCCAATCGTCAGGCGACGGTGGCCGAGATCGTGGCGCCCGTGCCGGGCGGCGTGAGCCCGGTGGATCGCGCGTTCGCGGGTCAGACGGTGACGATTCGCCTGGCCGAAGACGTCGATGTATCGCGCGGCGATACCTTCGTGCCGGCGGCGGCGGCCGTCGATCCGGCGAAGAAGCTCGAAGCCGACCTCTGCTGGTTCGACGAAGAGCCGCTTTCGCCGCAGCGCAAGTATTTGCTGAAGCAGACGACGAATACCGTGTTCGCGCGCATCGGCGCCGTGAAGCAGGTGCTCGACGTGCATACGCTGTCGCACTCGGTCGATCGCACGACGCTCGCGATGAACGACATCGGCCGCGTGGCGCTGACGCTGCAGAAGCCGATCGTCGCGGACGCGTACGATACGCATCAGGGAACGGGCGCATTCGTGCTGATCGACGAGGCGACGCATCACACGGTCGCGGCGGGCATGATCCGCGCAATCGCGGCCTGAAGACGGGTGAATGCAATGGGTAAGGTCTATCTGATCGGAGCGGGGCCGGGCGCGGCGGATCTCATCACCGTGCGCGGCATGCGCCTGCTCGAATCGGCCGATGTCGTGCTGCACGACGCGCTGATCGAACCGGCGATGCTCGACTACGCGCCGCACGCGAAAAGGGTCGCGGTCGGCAAGCGTTGCGGGCAGCGCTCAACGGCCCAGCATTTCATCAACAAGCAGATCGTCGATGCGGCGCGCGAGCATGGCGTCGTCGTGCGGCTGAAGGGCGGCGATCCGATGCTGTTCGGCCGCGCCGACGAGGAAATGCGCGCGCTCGAGACGGCCGGCATCGACTATGAAGTGGTGCCGGGCATCACGGCGGCGCTGGCGAGTGCGGCGACGCTGCGGCGTTCGCTGACGCTGCGCGGCGTGTCGCGCAGCGTGGCGCTCGCGACGCATAGCCGCGCCGCCGACAGCGACGCCATCCGCGAGCAGGCGAAGGCCGATTCGCTCGTGTTCTACATGGGCCGCGACAGCGCGCCGGATATCGCGCAGCAGCTCATCGACGCGGGGCGGCCGGGTTCGACGCCGGTGGCGATCGTCGAGGCGTGCAGCACGCCGCGCGAACGCACGCTGACGCTGACGCTCGCGCAGATGGCGCTGGGCGAGGCGCAGGAATGGCTCGATCCGTCGCAGCCGAGCCTGCTGATGATCGGAGAGGCGTTTCGCCAAAGGGCGTCGGCGGTGAAGCCGGCGGTGCATCTCAAAGGGATGATGGCCGCCTGATGCCGGCTCCGTTTCAGGGATGATAAAGCGCACCGGCAGGTGCGTTTTTTTTGCCTTGCTTGTGTCTGCGCTACGCTGTGATCCGCGACGGTCCAGTTCACGCCCGCGCCGCGTGAGGCATCGGACGATGCGCTGCCCATCACGCTATCGCTCGCTGCCTACAAGCGGCTGGCGGGCCATGTGCTTCGGACGATCAGGCTCGATGCCAACGGACAGTCCGCGAGCGTGAAGGGGCATCACTACAACGATCACGATGCCTTCTATGAAGCGCTCGGTCACTATTCCGCCTATACCACCTGCAACGAGTGGACGCGCAATGCGCTCGATGCCGCAGGCGTGCGGGTGCCGGTGTGGGCGCCGTTCGAGCGGGCGTTGTTTTGGCAGTTGCGACCGTAGGAGCCGCTCCGAAAGGGTCGCTCCACTGAATCCGTGGCATTGCCAGCGACTAGACCGCGGGCCTCGCGCGGCGGTGCCGCAAGCCACCGACATAAGCGCCTGTATGTGCTATCGATGCCATCCAGCGAGCGTTCGGTGGCGTGGCGTAACCGTTCACCCTGGCTTCGACGAGCTGAAGTTCCGCGCGCAGACGCGTCACCTCACTTCGGAGCCGGATAACTTCTTCGGGATAAGCCGGAGTCGAAGGCTCGCTGGTGGCGGTTCCGAACTTCGCATCGAGAGAATCGAGATGCCGGCGGAGGACTGCGTGTCGCTGGGCATGGGGATATTGCAGTGGTGACGGAACTGGATTCCATCGTAGCTCCCGCTGCACGCCGCAAACACTCAGCCAAACGGCCAGCCGTCGCCCCTAAACCTGCCGCAAACAATACCCCGCAACCGCCTCGAGCACCGCATCGTCCTCGCCGACGGCCGTGGCGCAGCGGATGACGACGCCCGGATTCGCCGCACGGCACGTGTCGATGACCTGCGGCAAGTCGCGCCTCACATGTCCGCCCTGTCCGAAGAAAACCGGCACGACGGTGATCGCATCGCATCCTTCGGCGGCTTGCGCGGCGACCGCAGCGGGCAGGTCGGGCTTCATCAGTTCGAGAAAGGCGAGCGAGACCGGATCGCTGCGCAGCGAACGCAGCTTCACAGCCAGACGTTCGAACGGCTCGGCCCAGCGCGGATCGCGTGCGCCGTGGCCGAACAGGATGATGCCGTGCTTGCCCATCACGCTCTCCCGAAACGATTCAGTGCCGTTCGACCCACTTCAGGCCCAGCAAGCCGATCGCCAGATAGGCGAGGGCGGGCGCCGCCGCCGTGATCGGCGCGGGCCACGTATTGAGCGTGCCGATGTGCGAAAACAGCGTGTTGAACAACTGAAAGCTCATGCCGATCATGATGCCGCCGAACACCTTCACGCCCACCACGCCCGCGCGCGTATGCAGGTAAGCGAACGGCAGCGACAGCACCAGCATGACCAGCACGGCGAACGGATAAAGAATCTTGCGCCAGAACGCGATCTGATACCGCTGCGTGTCCTGATGATTCTCCGTCAGATGCTGGATATAGCGGAAGAGGTTGAACATCGACATCCGGTCCGGCGACACCAGCAGCACCGACAGAATCTGCGGCGTCAGCTCGGAGCGCAGCGAGTATTCCGGCAGCGCCGTTTCCTTCGCGCGATACACCGGATTGAGCGTATCGCCGGGATTGACGGCTTGCGGCTGCGCGTCGATCAACTGCGTTTCCGTCACCCCGGTCAGCTTCCAGTGGCCGGGCGGCTGAAACACGCCGCTCTGCGCGATGCGCACGTTCGACAGACGGAATTTCGAATCGAACTCATAGATGCGCACGTTCGCGATCGTCGTGTCGGGATTGAGCGTCCCCACGTTGACGAAGCGCGTGACCTGCTCGCCGTTCTCCTTCGCGTTGAGCGTGTCCTTCACCCACACGCCCGACTGGAAGTTCGACGACACCGACGAGCCCAGCGCCTCGAGCCGCACGCGCTCGGACAACTGGTCCGAATACGGGCCGATGACTTCGCCGATCAGATAGGTCACCAGCACGAGCGGCACGCCGATCTTCAACAGCGAGCGCAACGCAGTGCCGGTGGACAGCCCCGACACGCGGAAGATGGTGAACTCCGATGCCGCCGCCATCTGCGCGAACACGTAGATGGCGGAAATCAGCGCCGCGACGGGGATGATTTCGTAGAAGCGCGACGGCGTCTGCAACGCGACACGCAGCACCGCGAGCGTGAACTTGTAGTTGCCGTGCCCGACCGTGTTCAGTTCGTTGATCAGGTCGAAAAAGAAGAACAGGCCCGAGAACGCGAACAGGATAAAGATGAACGCGAGATAGATCTGGCGCGCGAAGTATCGTTCGTAGATGCGCATTGCTTACGCCCCCTTCGAGCGCGTGAACATCGCGCGCGTGAAGAGCGGCCGGTTGCGCACCCGCAGCCAGAAGATGAAAGCCACGACCGCGCTCACCAGAATATGCAGCCCCGCGATCCCCACGCCGAACGAGAGCTTCCCTTGCTCGATCCACGACTGCACCACGTTGAGCAGGTTCGAGTAAGTAAGATAGATCAACACGGCCATCACGAGATTGATGGTCCGGCTGCGGCGCGGATTCTGATAGGACAGCGGGATGGCGAGCAGCATCAGATTGATGGCGATGAGCGGCAAGCCCAGCCGCCACGCGAATTCGGCGAGGTTCTGCCGGGTTGGATCGGCGAGCAGATCGGGCGTGGAGATGCCCGTCGTCGACGGCGTATTGACCACCTGATGGTTCATGATCTTTACGCCGTAGCGCGCGAATTCCATGATCCGGAAGTTGGGCTGGCCGGGTTCGCCATCGTAACGGCGGCCGTTTTCCAGCACGATGAAGCGGTCGCCGTCCGCGCGTGTTTCGGTGTGGCCGTTCTTCGAGACGATCACGTTGACCTTGCCGCCTTCGGTGCTCGTGACGAACACGTTCTCGACATGCCCCTGATCCGGCGACATCTTCTCGATGAAGAACACGCGATGGCTCGACGGCGATTCGCGGAACTGCCCCGGCGCGAGCAACGACACTTCATCGCGCTGCTGAAAGCGCGCCTTGATGAGCTTGCTCTGCTGGTTCGACCAGGGCCAGCCGACGAACGCGAAGAAAACGATGAGGATGATGATCGGCGCGGAGAACGTGGCGATCGGCTTGATGAGCTGCGTCTGGCTTACGCCCGAGGCGAGCCACACGACCATCTCCGAATCGCGATACCAGCGCGTGAGCACGAAGAGGATGGACACGAAGAGCGTCACGATCAGCATGACGGCGAGATAGCCGATGACCGTGAGCCCGATCAGCACGACGACATCGCGCGGGTCGACCTGGCCCGATGCCGCGAAGCCGACGATGCGGATCATCATCGTCGTGAGCATGATCGTGAGCAGCACCATGAACACGGCGCCGGCCGTGTACGCGAGTTCGCGCTGCAGGGAGCGTTCGAAGATCATTGAATTTTGCTTGAGGCCGGCGGCAGCAGCGTGGCTATTCGTTCTACAGACGCGAGGTTCGACGCTTCGTTCCCTTGCGCCGTGAGCCTGTGACCGCCGCGGTGAAAATAGCGGATAATTGCGGCTTTCATCCTTCAGCCCAGATTTTACCGAGGATAAGCGCGATGGACTTTAGCATAAAAGCCTGTGATTGGAGCAAAGGCGAGGCAAATGGTTTCCTGACGGGGAAAGCCGATGTCGTCGTGCTCGGCGTGTTCGAAGCACAGACACTCACAGGCGCGGCCCGCGTCATGGATATCGCGACGAAAGGGCTGATTTCGCGCGTCGTCAAGGCGGGCGACATGAGCGGCCGCGCGGGCACCACGCTGATGGTGCCGGAAGTGACGGGCATCGGAGCCGCGCGTGTGCTGCTCGTCGGCCTCGGCAAGCAGGACGCCTTCAATCAGAAAGCCTATGGCGAAGCCGTGCGCGCGGCATGGCGCGTGATCCTCGGCACGAAGATCGCGCAAGTGACCTTCACGCTCGCGCAATTGCCGATTCTCGAGCGCACCGGCGACTGGGCCGTGCGTGCCGCCGTCCTCGCGCTGCGCGAGCTCACCTACAAGTTCTCGCAGATGAAGAGCAAGCCGGAAAACGGCGAGCGCTCGCTCAGAAAAATCGTCTTCAGCATCGATACCGCCGACGAGAAAGTCGCGCGCGTCGCGGTCAGGCAAGGCGTCGCCATCGCCAACGGCATGGACCTCACGCGCGATCTCGGCAATCTGCCGCCGAACGTCTGCACGCCGACTTATCTCGGGCAGACCGCGAAGCAGCTCGGCCGCGACTGGAAGCTCAAGGTCGAAGTGCTCGGCCAGAAGCAGATCGAGGCGCTGAACATGGGGTCGTTCCTGTCGGTCGCGAAGGGATCGGCAGAGCCGCCGCAGTTCATCGTCATGCATTATCAGGGCGCGGGCGAGCCGGCGAAGGCGCGCGGCAAGAATGCGGCGGTTGCAGCGAATGCGCCGATCGTGCTGGTCGGCAAGGGCATCACGTTCGATTCCGGCGGCATCTCCATCAAGCCCGGTGAGGCGATGGACGAGATGAAGTACGACATGTGCGGCGCGGGCTCGGTCTTCGGCACGTTGCGCGCCGTCGCGGAAATGGGCCTGAAGCTGAACGTGATCGGCGTGGTGCCGACCTGCGAGAACATGCCCGCGGGCAACGCGGTCAAGCCGGGCGACATCATCACGGCGATGAACGGCACGACCATCGAAGTGCTGAACACCGACGCCGAAGGCCGCCTCATTCTCTGCGACGCGCTCACGTACGCGGAACGTTTCAAGCCGGCCGCCGTGGTCGATATCGCGACGTTGACGGGCGCGTGCATCATCGCGCTCGGCCATCACAACACGGGTCTTTTCTCGAAGGACGATGCGCTCGCCGGCGAACTGCTCGATGCATCACGCGAGGCGGTCGATCCGGCGTGGCGTCTGCCGCTCGACGACGAATATCAGGAACAGCTCAAGTCGAATTTCGCGGATGTCGCGAACATTGGCGGAAGGCCGGCGGGCAGCGTGACGGCGGCGTGCTTCCTGTCGCGCTTCGCGCAGAACTATCCGTGGGCGCACCTCGATATCGCCGGGACCGCGTGGAAGAGCGGCGCGGCGAAGGGCGCGACGGGCCGGCCGGTGCCGCTCTTGTCGCAATTCCTGATCGATCGCGCGGGGCAGTGAGCGAGACCGTGACGCGCATCGACTTCCATACGAATGTCGGCGATCCGCTCGCCTATGCCTGCCGCCTCGCGCGCAAGGCGTATGCGAGCGGGCGGGCGCTCGTCGTGCTCGCGGAACCGCAGCGTCTCGCCGCGTTCGACGAGCAGTTGTGGACCTTCGCGCCGCTCGAGTTCGTGCCCCATTGCATGGCTAAAAGCGCGCTCGCGCAGGAAACGCCGGTGGTGCTGGCATCGGATCTGAACGACGTGCCGCATCATCAGGTGCTGGTCAATCTCGGCGCACCGGTGCCCGCGCAGTTCGCGCGCTTCGAGCGGCTCATCGAGATCGTCGGCAATGAAAGCGACGAACTCGCAGCCGGGCGCGAGCGGTTTCGCTTCTATCGTGATCGCGGCTACGCCATCGAAACGCATAAGCAAGGCGGCTGAGCGAACAGAGCGGGGCGGCGCGCGCGCGTTAGCATCGGCGCACGGACCGCTCTGACACATTCAAGACCATGACCGATACCACGAACACGTCCGATTCCTTCGATCCGTCGATTCCCGTTCTCACCGATGTCGTCGTGCCCGGCAAGCCGGAATTCGCGCGTGCGGCATCGGCTGACGAAGCGACCGTGGCTTACGACGCCGAACTCGTCGCGCAACGCTTGCAGGGGCGCGTCGCGCAGTTCCTGAACGGCGAGGCCCGCGCGCTGATCGAAGCGCGTTGTCAGGACGTGCTGCGCGCGCATTCGGCGAAGCTCGTGCAGGACATCACGCGCGAAGTGGCGGTCGCGCTGGAAGCGCACATGCGCGAGTGGGTCAGCGTCGCGGTGGAGGAGGAGTTGCGGCGGCAGCGGGAAGTTTGAACATCATCGATTGAGAAGACAAAGGGGCGCATTGAGCGCCCCTTTGTCATTGCCTTGGAGAAACTGCGCGGCGCGTTACCCCGTCACCGCCCCCCGATTCGCCGGCAGCGCCAGCGACGCAAACTTCGCCAGCACGCCACGCGTATAACGCGGCGCCGGCTTCTTCCACGCCGCACGCCGACGCGCGATTTCCGCGTCATCCACGTTCAGCTGCAGCAGCAGCTTGTGTGCATCGATGGTGATCGAATCGCCTTCCTGCACGAGGCCGATCGTCCCGCCCGCGTATGCTTCCGGCGCGACGTGGCCGACCACCATGCCCCACGTGCCGCCCGAAAAACGTCCATCGGTGATGAGACCGACCGATTCCCCCAGCCCCTTGCCGATGATCGCCGATGTCGGCGCGAGCATCTCCGGCATGCCGGGGCCGCCTTGCGGTCCGAGATAGCGCAACACGACGACATCGCCGGCCTTGATCTTGTCCGCGAGAATGGCGTCCATCGCGGTCTGCTCGTCGTCGAACACGCGCGCCGGGCCGGTGATCACCGGATTCTTCAACCCGGTGATCTTCGCGACCGCACCGTCTTCCGCAAGATTGCCACGCAGTATCGCAAGATGGCCCTGCTTGTAGAGCGCCTGCTCGATCGGGAAGATGACCTTCTGATCCGCGCGCGGCTTGGCCGGCACGTCCTTCAGTTCTTCGGCGATGGTGCGGCCCGTGATCGTCATGCAATCGCCGTGCAGGAGACCCGCGTCGAGCAGAATCCGCAGCACTTGGGGAATGCCGCCCGCCTTGTGCAGATCGGTCGCGACGTACTGGCCCGACGGCTTCAGATCGCAGATGACCGGCACTTTCTTGCGCATGCGCTCGAAGTCGTCGATAGTCCACTCGACTTCCGCCGCATGCGCGATCGCGAGATAGTGCAGCACCGCGTTGGTCGAGCCGCCCGTCGCCATGATGAGCGCGACCGCGTTCT
Organism: Caballeronia sp. LZ016; assembly: GCF_031450805.1. Lineage (NCBI taxonomy): Bacteria > Pseudomonadati > Pseudomonadota > Betaproteobacteria > Burkholderiales > Burkholderiaceae > Caballeronia > Caballeronia sp. LZ016. Next base: position 162,298 of record NZ_JARTVY010000001.1, on the reverse strand, counting down.
CGATCGACTCCTTCGTGATGATGTCGCGCGGCTTCAGGTCCTTCTTGACCGCTTCCACCAGCACGCGCGCCGATTCGGCCGCCGAGTCGACCTTCTCCTCGTCCGGGTTCGCCATCGTCGACGAATACATCAGCGACATGCCGAGCGCCTCGAACGACGAACTCATCGTGTTGGCCGTGTACATGCCGCCGCACGATCCGGTCGACGGACACGCGTTCTTCTCGACGCCCTTGAAATCCTCTTCCGACATGCGGCCCGCCGTGAACTCGCCGACCGCCTCGAACGACGACACGATGGTCAGATCCTGGCCCTTCCAGTTGCCCGGACGAATGGTGCCGCCGTAGACGTAGATGCCCGGCACGTTCATGCGCGCGAGGCCGATCATCCCGCCCGGCATGTTCTTGTCGCAGCCGCCGATCACGACGACGCCGTCCATCCACTGGCCCTGCACGGCCGTCTCGATACAGTCGGCAATCACCTCGCGCGACACGAGCGAATACTTCATGCCTTCGGTGCCCATCGACATGCCGTCGGAGATCGTCGGCGTGCCGAAAATCTGCGGGTTCGCGTCCGACTGTCTGATCGCGGCGATCGCGGCGTCCGCGAGGCGCTGCAGGCCCGCGTTGCACGGCGTGATGGTCGAATGCCCGTTGGCGATGCCGATCATCGGCTTGTCGAAGTCTTCCTCCTTGTAACCGAGGGCGTAGTACATCGAACGGTTGGGCGAGCGCGCAACGCCCTGGGTGATGTTTTTCGAGCGGCGATTGAAGGCCATGATGGGGGCTCCGTAAGAATGTTCTTGGTCTAGTGGCCCAAGAATGAAGCGTCGGCTTGTGCCTGTCCAATATATTATTCAGGGCGTATTAGGTCGCGGAACATATCAATGGAAGAGCGAAACCCGCCCATCGAGCTGCGTTTGTTGCGCTACTTCGTGACGGTGGCCGAAGAAATGCACTTCGGCCGTGCCGCCGCGCGGCTCGCGATGACTCAGCCGCCGCTCTCGCAAGCCATCCGCGCGCTGGAAGACGCGCTCGGCGTGGCGCTGTTCGCGCGAACGAAGCGCACGGTCGAGCTGACGCCGGTCGGCAAGGACTTGCTGCCCGAAGTGCGCCGGCTGCTCGCCTCCGCCGATGCGCTGCGTCCGCTCGCGCAATCGCTCGCGCGCGGCGAGGCGGGCGTGCTGTCGCTCGCGTTCGTGTCGACGGCGGATTACGGCCTGCTGCCCGCGCTGCTGCGCGATTTCGGCGCACGCTATGCCGGCGTGCGGCTGCAGCTGACCGAAGCGACGAGCGACGTGCAGATCGAAGAACTCGTCGCCGGCCGCATCGATGCGGGCCTTGTCATCCCGCCGCTGCCGCCGCGCCACGCGATGTCGCTCTCCTATCTGCCGATCGCGCGTGAACCGCTCGTCGTCGCGATGTCGGCGGAAGCGGCGGAGCAGTTGCAGCAGGGCGCGGCGGAATGGGCCGATACGCCCGTCGATCTGCGCGAGCTGGCCGCCGCGCCGCTCGTCGTGTTTCCGAGGCGTCTCGCGCCGGGCTTGTATGACATCATCATGGGTTGCTACGGCGCAGCGGGGCTGACGCCGCGCATCGGCCAAGAGGCGATTCAGATGCAGACCATCGTGAGCCTGGTGTCGGCGGGCATGGGCGTCGCGCTCGTGCCGCAATCGCTGCGGCATCTGCGGCGCACGGGCGTGGTGTATCGTCCGTTGCGGCCGGTGGCCGATGCGCCCGTCGTCGAAACGGGACTCGTGTGGCGCGCGGCGGAGGTGAGCCCGGTGCTCGCCGGGTTCATCGAGATCGTGCGCGCGCGGGCCGCAGCCGTCTCTGCTTTATGATTCGTGCCTGACTTCTCGCTTTGCTTCACTTCTTACGATGCTCATACATCCCAATTTCGATCCCGTCGCGATTCATCTCGGACCGCTCGCCGTGCGCTGGTACGGCCTCATGTATCTGGTCGCATTCATATCGGCCATCGTCATCGGCAGGCTGCGGCTGCGGCTGCCGTTCGTCGCGAATCAGGGCTGGACCGCGAAGGACATCGACGACATGCTGTTCTACGGCGTGCTCGGCACCATTCTCGGCGGACGCCTCGGTTACGTGGTGTTTTACAAGGCGAGCTACTATCTCGCGCATCCGCTCGATGTCTTCAAGGTTTGGGAAGGCGGGATGTCGTTCCACGGCGGCTTTCTCGGCGTCACGCTCGCGATGGTGCTCTTCGCGCATCAGCGCAAGCGCACGTGGCTGCAGGTGACGGATTTCGTCGCGCCGATGGTCCCGCTCGGTCTCGCGGCGGGGCGCCTCGGCAACTTCATCAACGGTGAACTGTGGGGCCGCGTGACCGACCCGACCGCGCCGTGGGCCATGCTCTTCCAGCACTCATCGAATGACGACGCCGTCTGGCTCGCCAAAAATCCGCAACTGGATGCGCAATGGCATCTGACCGAAATCTTTCAGCGGTATCAGATGCTGCCGCGCCATCCGTCTCAGTTGTATGAAATCGCGCTGGAAGGCATCGTGCTGTTCATTCTGATCTGGACGTTCTCGCGCAAGCCGCGTCCGATGGGCGCCGTATCCGCGCTCTTTCTGATCGGCTATGGACTCGCGCGCTTCACGGTGGAATTCGCGCGCGAACCGGACGATTATCTCGGCCTGCTCGCGCTCAATCTTTCGATGGGCCAGTGGCTTTCTCTGCCGATGGTCATCGCGGGCATCGTCATGATGGTGTGGGCGTACAAGCGGCATCGGCGCGTGCCGGCCAACGCCGCCTGAGCACGGGCTCGTTCAACGCCCCATCTGCACGGAGCCGGATACGTCGACGGTCACCATCGTCGTGCCGGCTTCCAGCGCCATCGGCGCGGCCATCTTCGCATCGGCGTTCATGCCGCGCGCCTGCATCATCATCACCGGACGCGGCGCAACGCCGCTTTGACCGACGTTCACTTCCCGAATCGTGAAGCTGCTGTAGCCGAATGCCTGCGATGCAGCCTGCGCCTGCTTGCGGAACGATTCGATGGCCTGCGTCGAGAGCTTCTGCGCGGCGGCGCGCTGCGCTTCCGGCGACAGCGAGAACGTGACGTTGCCGACCTGCATCGACGAACTCATCTTGCCCGCGAGCTTCGACGCCGCCGCGAAGTCATGCGATTCGAGCACGACTTCGGTACGCCCCCGCCACGCGGATATCTTGCCGTCGCGGTCCGTCGACGGATACACGCTGAACGCACCGCTTTTCGCCGTGACGCCATCGACGCCCTTCGCCTCGCGCAACGCGGCCTCGGCACGCTGATTCAGCGTCGTGGTGAGCGATGAAGGGTCGGCGGCTTCCTGCTCGTAGAAGAGCGTGATGGTGACGACATCCTGCGGCACTTGCGCACTGGCCTGAGCCGACAGCGAGAGCACGCCCGAAGGCTGCGGATTGGTAATGACCGTCTGCGCAGCGGCAGTGGCCGAAAAGGTGAGCGCGGCGCTCGACATCGCAAGAGCGAGTGCGGCGGCGGTTTTCTTGTTCATCATCGAAGGACTCCGGCCTGTAACGTCGCGCGTTTCGCGACGCCCTTTAGGCGGTCCGGCCGCGTCCTTAGTTCCGATTCCCGGCGAGCCGTTCGGTAATAAAACGCCACTGCGCATCCGTGACAGGCGTGATCGACAGCCGGTTGCCGCGCGCGAGCACCTGCATGTCGGCGAGCGCCTCGTGTGCGCGCAAATCTGCAAGCGAAATGAGCGGGATCTTCCTGACGAAGCTCACGTCGACGAGCAGCCAGCGCGGCGTGTCCGGCGTGGACTTCGGATCGAAGTAGGGGCTTGTCGAATCGAACTGCGTGGGATCGGGATAGGCCGTCGACGCCACCTTCGCGATGCCCGCGATACCCGGCTCCGGACAGCTCGAATGATAGAAGAGCACGCCGTCGCCGACTGTCATCTGGTCGCGCATGAAGTTGCGCGCCTGATAGTTGCGCACGCCCGTCCACGGCAAGGTTTTCTTCGGCGCGTGCGCGAGATGATCGATGCTCGCTTCGTCCGGTTCGGACTTCATCAGCCAGTAGCGCATGAGGGAGCAGCAAGAGTCGACGATGCAAATGAAAACGGCATCGGTGAAAACCGATGCCGTCTGGGTAAGGTCCCCGCCTCAGCCGCTAGGCCGGCATCCTGAACCTGGGTTCAAGATTGGTCGCGGTAAGCAACACTTCGGGTACATCAGACTAAGTGACGCGCGCGCCCGTGTTACAAGGTTCCGCAACCGTGCCAATGTGACATTGGTTCAAGGAATATATGACCTTGGCGCACCAGGCAGGGAAACATCACTCTACACCAATCATTTGCCTTATGCAGCCCCCGGCCATCGATCGCGCGGTATCTTTTTTTCATTGACACCGCGAGGGTGATTAGATCAACCCATCATGCAGATAACCTGCACTTACTGCACTTCGTACTGCGCGATGACCGCGCCCAACTGCTGGTTCATCGAGTGCACCGTGCGGCGAATTTCTTCGGCGGGGAAGGCCTCGCCGTGACGCACGCTTTCCTGCAGACGCAGCAATTCGGACGCCAGCGACAGCGCGGCCATCACTGCGATGCGGTCCGTGCCGCGCACGCTGCTTGCATTGCGGATCTTGTTCATTTCCGCATCGACGCGGGCGACCGCTTCGCGCAACGCGGCTTCCGTTTCAGGCGAGCACGCGAGGCGATACGGTTGCCCGAGGATGGATACTTCGATCTGCGTGGTCGTCATGCCTTCTCTCCGTGATGGTGAGCGCCCTGCATCTCTTCCGCATGCGCATGTTCGTGCTGCGCGCCGCGCGATGCGTGCTTTTCGGCTTCGGCGTTGAGAAGGTCCAGTTGATTGTCGCTTTCCGCGTGCTGCGTCTTGCCGCGCGGCAGTTTTTCGAGGATGGCGTTCAAGCGCACCTGAGCGTCGTCGATCTTCGCGGAGAGCGAGTCACGCTCGGCTTGCAATGCGTCGCGCTCGCTTCGCACCTGCACGAGTTCGTCCTGTACGCCCGCGTAGTCGGCGCGCAATTGTTCGAGTTGCGCTTCCAGCGCGAGACGCGCCTGATTGTGGCGCTCGCTGATCTTGATCAGCCGGCCGATGTTTCCTGACAGTGATTCGAGTTCGTTGAGCATGTGCTGCGTCCTCTAAAGACCTGGCATTTTAGCGCGGTTCAAAGCAGCGTCCGATAATTGTCTCGTTTCGAGACGTAACAACCCCGGAACATGCGTGCATCGCCATGCATTCGTGTGTGGAAAGAGCGAGCGTGCGCGTTGATTGCAAGCGGCTGGGACGGCGCGCGTTCTTGACGGCCCCGATGCCCGCTCCTAAACTTGCCGCACTTTTGGTGCTCGCGTCCGCTTCTCTCGCGGATGCAGTCAAACGGGAAACAGGGAGCGAAGTCCACGGCGCATGACCGGGACGCGTCAACCTGTGCTGCCCCCGCAACGGTAAGCGACCGCAACGCAAGTTGCAAGTCGTCCCTCGCACGTTTCTCGCGTCGCATCGCATGGTTCATCGTCATGCGTGCGCCCTGCAGGAAGCGTGTCGACGCCACTGCGCGCCATGCGCGGGAAGGCGGGACGAAGCGTCGCCAGCCCGGATACCGGCCAATCGTCCAGCGCGTCCATGTCATGACGACCGGCGCGCGCGTCGCGCACAGACCTCGCGGGGAGCGGGGCACGCGCCAGCCCCGAACTGGAAGTCTTCACGCATGGTTCCATCTCCGTCCGGCACGAGGCGTCGCGCCGTTTGCGTTGCGGCGTGCGCCGCGTTCAGCGTGCTGCCGGTGCAATCCGCGCATGCCGATGCCGCCGATGCCGCCGCCCAAACACTCGCGCCCGTCGTCGTGACCGCGACGCGCAGCCCGCAGCCGCTCGCCGATTCGCTTCCGCAGACATCGCTCTTCGACCAGCAGGACATCGCCGACACCAACGCCGACGATGTGCTCGGCCTCATCGCGCTCGCGCCCGGCGTGCAGATCACCCGCAACGGCGGGCCAGGCGCGAATTCGGGCGTGTACATACGCGGCGCGGCGTCGTCGCAATCGCTCGTGCTGATCGACGGCGTGCGCGTGGAGTCGGTATCGCTCGGCGCGGCGCAGTTGTCGCAGCTAATGCTCGATCAGACCGATCGCGTCGAAGTCGTGAACGGCAATGTATCGGCGCTGTATGGATCGAATGCGATCGGCGGCGTCGTGCAGATCTTCACGAAAGAGGGCGATGCACACCCGCCGCGCTTCCACTTCGAAGCCGAGTACGGCAGCTATCACACGCAGCGTCAGTCGGCGGGCGTCGACGGCGCGCTCGACGCCGATGGCCGCACCACGTTCAGCCTCAACGTGTCCCGCGAAAAGACCGACGGCTTCTCGTCGATCGATCCCGCGCTTGCGCCCAATGCCAACCCGAACGCGAACGGCTATCTCAACGAAAGCGTCGCGGCGACGCTGCGCCACAAGTTCACCGACAAGTGGGACGCGGGCGTGCGCTTTTTGCAAGCGAACGGCGTCGACAGCTTCGACGATGCCTACGGCTCGCCGACCGACATCAACAAGACGCACGACCGCGTGCGCTCGGCGTCGGTGTTCGCGAACGGCAAGCTGACCGACCGCTGGACCACGCACTTCACGATGGCGCAGGGGCAGGACCGCGCGAACATCGAGCAGAACGGCGTCTATACGAGCCGATTCAACTCGGAGACGCATCAGTACCTCTGGCAGAACGACTTCAGGCTCGCCGATGCCCACAAGCTGCTGTTCGGCTACGAGCATCTCGATCAATCGCTCGATTCGGATCAGCTGAGCGCGCCGGACCGTCACGTGAATTCGGTGTTCGCGGGTTACGTGGGGCGCTTCGGCTCGAGCGAGGTTCAGGCGAACGTGCGTCACGACCAGTATTCCGATTTCGGCGGCGCGAACAGCTACTATCTCGGCTACGCCTACAGGTTCGATGCCCACTGGCGCGCGAGCGCGAGCTATGCGGTGTCGTTCCGCGCCCCGAGCTTCGATGACCTCTACTATCCGTTCAGCGGCAATGCGTCGATTCAACCGGAGCGCAGCCATTCGGTCGAAGCGGCGTTGCAGTACGCATCGGACAAAGTGGGCGTGCTGCGCGTGACGGCATTCCAGACGCGCTATTCGAATCTGATCGATTACGTATCGGATGGCAGCGGCTTCTATATCGCGCAGAACGTGGGGCGCGCGAAAGTGCAGGGCGTCGAGGGATCGTGGGCGGGGCATGTGGGCGCAACGGATCTACGCGCCGGTGTCACGTTCCAGAATCCCGTCGACGAGACGAATCACGAAGAGCTGACGCGACGTGCGCGGCGCTTCGCATCGCTGTCGGCGCATCGATCGATCGGACGATGGCGCGTGGGCGGCGAGTGGATCGTGAGCGGCGCGCGCAGCGATTACGATTCGACGCTTGCAGGCTACGGCGTGGTCAATCTGTCCGCGCGCTATGACATCACGAAGTCGTGGTACGTGAGCGCGCGCATCGACAATCTGTTCGACCGGGACTATGAACTCGCTTACTCGTACAACACGCCGCGACGCGGCGCGTATATCACACTCGGATGGCATCCGTCGTGAGCATGACGCCGTCATCGAGACGCGATGAACGCTAGCCGCGCCGCCGTCATCTGGCTCGCGCTCGGCGCGATGGCGCTCGTCATGCTCGTGGCGTCGCTTGCGCTCGGCAGCGTGAATCTGCCGATGTCGCGTGCAATCGCCGCGCTGCTGCACGCGCATTCCGCCACGCCCGATATCGCCGATGACATCGTCCTTACGTTACGTTTGCCGCGCGCTTTGGCTGGCTTTGCATCGGGCGCGCTGCTGGCGCTCGCCGGTGCGCTGCTGCAAGTGCTGCTGCGTAATCCGCTCGCGGAGCCGTACGTGCTCGGCGTATCCGGCGGCGCGGCGACCTTCGCGCTTGCCGCGATGCTCGCGTCGATGCCGTGGTGGGGCGTCGACCTTGCCGCGTGCATCGGCGCGTTCGTGTCGATCGTGCTGGTGCTCGGCCTTGCGCGCAGGCATCTGTGGCACGGCGAGCAGGACGCATCACCGAGGCTGTTGCTGACCGGCGTGGTGATCGCGGCGGGATGGGGCGCGCTCATCACGCTGATACTCAGCGTTGCGCCGGAGAACCGGCTGCGCGGCATGCTTTTCTGGCTCACCGGCGACCTCAACGGCGCAGCCACGCCCTGGCCCGCGATGATCGCGCTCGTCGTGGCGCTTGCCACGATCGTGCCCGTCGCGCCGCAACTGAACGTGCTGCTGCGTGGCGATGCGGCCGCGCGCGCGCTCGGCGTGCCCGTCGAACGATTGCGCCTGCGCGTGTATCTCGTGGCGTCGCTTGCGGCCGCGGCCGCAGTGACGACGGCGGGGACCATCGGCTTCGTCGGGCTCGTCGTGCCGCATCTCTTGCGGCTTGCATGCGGCAACGATCAGCGCATGCTCGTGCCCGCCGCGCCGCTGGCCGGTGGGCTCGCCGTGATGAGCGCCGATCTCGCCGCGCGCACCGTCATCGCGCCGGGGCAGTTGCCGGTGGGCGTGGTGACGGCGCTCGTCGGCGTGCCGATGTTCCTGTGGATGCTCTTGCGCCGCCCGCGATGAACACGCTCCGCATCGACAAGCTCACGCTCCGCGCTGGCGACCGCACACTGGTCGATGAACTGAGCGCGACCATCGCGGCGGGCGAAGTGTGGTGCATCGCGGGGCCGAACGGCGCGGGCAAGACGACGCTCATCGGCGTGCTCGCGGGACTCGCGAAACCGGCGGCGGGCGGCGTATCGCTCGATGGCCGCGCACTCAAACAATGGCGCGCGGCGGACCTCGCACGGCATCGCGCGCTGATGCCGCAAAGCACGCACGACGCGTTCAGCGCGACTGTGCTCGACACCGTGCTGCTCAACCGTTTTCCGTATCTCACCGGCTGGGGCTGGGAAAGCGACGACGACCGCGCCGCCGCCCACGCCGCGCTCGATGCGCTCGGCCTCGCCGCATTCGCATCGCGCGACGTGCTGACGCTGTCGGGCGGCGAACGGCAGCGCGTCGCGCTCGCCGCCGTGCTGTGTCAGCACGCGCCGCTGCTTTTGCTCGACGAACCGCTCGCGCATCTGGACCTGCATCATCAGATCGATTGCCTGCATGCGCTCGCGAAAGCCGCACGCGATGAACGCCGCGCGGTCGTGCTCTCGTGCCACGATCTGAACCTCGCGCGCCGTTTCGCCACGCATGCGCTGTTGCTCGACGGCAAGGGTGGCGCGTATGCGGGCCGCGTCGCCGATGTCCTGACGGCCGAGCGCGCGAGCGCCGCGTTCGGCTATCCGCTCGTGCTGATCCGCGATGGCGGGCATGAGGCGCTCGTGCCTCGCTTTCCCATTTGATCATTTCACCAAGGAACAGCCCATGTCCATACCGATGCCCCGCGCGCTCGATCGCGCCATCGAAGCCGACCTGCGCCGCATCATCGACATGAAGACGAAGCCGCCGGGCAGCCTGGGGCGGCTCGAATCGCTGGCGCTGCAGATGGGCCTGATACAGGGCGCGACGAAGCCGCGCGTCGAACGTCCCGCGATGATCGTCTTCGCGGGCGATCACGGCATCGCGGCGGAAGGCGTGAGTCCGTATCCGCAGGAAGTGACGGCGCAGATGGTCGCGAATTTTCTGAGCGGAGGCGCGGCGATCAATGCGCTCTCGCGTTCCGTCGGCATGACGCTCGAAATCGTCGATGCGGGCGTTGCGACGCCGATACCCATCGATCAGGGATACGAACGATTGTCGCTCGGCCCCGGCACCCGCAACTTCGCACGCGAAGCGGCGATGTCGCGCGACACGGCGCTGGAAGGCATCGCGCGGGGCGCGGCGCGCGTGCGGCATCACGCGTCGCTCGGCACGAACGTGATCGGCTTCGGCGAGATGGGCATCGCGAATACATCGGCGGCGGCGTGCCTGATGAGCCGGTTGTGCGCGTTGCCGATCGACGATTGCGTCGGACGCGGCACCGGTCTCGACGATCGAGGGCTCGCGCATAAACGCGACGTGCTGGCCCGCGCGCTCGCGTCGCGCGAATCGAGCGGCGATGCGATCGATACGCTCGCCACTTTCGGCGGCTTCGAGATTGCGATGATGACGGGCGCGTATCTCGCTGCAGCCGAGGCGCGCATGACGGTGCTCGTCGACGGCTTCATCGCGAGTTCGGCGCTGCTCGTCGCGTCGAAGATCGCGCCGGAGGTGCTCGACTATTGCGTGTTCGCGCACGCATCGGACGAGGCGGGGCATCGGCGCATGCTGGCGCATTTCAGTGCCGCGCCGCTCCTGCAACTCGACCTGCGTCTCGGCGAAGGCACGGGCGCGGCGCTCGCGTTGCCGATCCTGCGCGCGGCCGTCGCGTTCGTCGACGAGATGGCGAGCTTCGATTCGGCGGGCGTATCGAACAAGCAAGACGCGCAGCCATGAGCCGCGCGCTCGACGAGCTGCGCTACTTCTTCACCGCGCTCGGCTACTTCACACGCGTGCCGGTGCCACGCTGGGTCGGGTTCGATCCCGGTTATCTGAACGCGGCGGCGCGCTACTTTCCGCTCGTCGGCGCGATGGTCGGCGGCGTCGCGGCCCTCGTTTATCTCGCGGCGCTGCACGTGTTTCCGGCGGGCGTGGCGGTGTTGCTGTCGATGGCCACGACGCTCGTGCTGACCGGCGCGTTCCACGAAGACGGCCTCGCCGATTGCGCCGATGCCTTCGGCGGCGGCTACACGCGCGACGACGTGTTGCGCATCATGCACGATTCGCGCATCGGCGCGTTTGGGGCGATTGCGCTCGTCATCGCGCTGGCGCTCAAGTGGCAGGCGCTGGCCGCCTTGCCGCCGATGCGCGCCGCGACGCTGATGGTCGCCGCGCATGCCGCGAGCCGCGCGTTCGCGATCAGCTATCTCGTGACGCTCGACTACGTGCGCGCCGAAGGCAAGGCGAAGCCGGTCGCGCAGCGCATGAGCGCGATGCCGTTCGCGCTGGCAATGGCGTTCGGCTTGCCGTGGCTTTTCACGTTCGGCTGGAAGTTCGCCTTCCTGACGATCGTCGCTCTCGCATCGATACGTTTCATCGCAGGACGCTACTTCGTGCGGCGCATCGGCGGCTATACGGGCGATTGCCTGGGCTTCGCGCAGCAGGTGTTCGAAATCGCGATCTATCTCATCGGGCTCGCATGGATCTCGTACTGATACGTCATCCCGCTGTCGATATCGACGCGGGCGTGTGCTACGGCCAGACCGACGCGCCGCTTCTTCGCGATGCGAACGAAACGGCGGGCGGCTTGCTTGCGCGGATGCGTGCGCTGAACGTGCCCGATTGCATCGACGGATGGCATTCGAGTCCGTTGCGCCGATGCGCGTCGCTGGCGCATGCGCTCGGATCGGCCAGCATCGATGCGCGTCTCGCCGAGATGCATTTCGGCGCGTGGGAAGGCTGCGCGTGGAACGACATCGATCGCGCGATGATCGATGCGTGGGCCGCCGATCTCGAACATGCGCGTCCGCATGGCGGCGAAAGTCTCGCGCAGTTCAGCGCGCGCGTGACCGACTGGTTCGACGACGCATCCGCCGATGCTTCGCGCACCATGCACGTCGTCGCCCATGCGGGCGTCATGCGTGTTCTCGCGGCGCGCTTGCTGCGGCTCGACCATGCGAACGTGCTGCAGTGGGCGCTCGATTTCGAAGGGATCGTGTGGCTTCGCCGTATGGATGCGGGGTGGATCGTCGTGCGATGGAACGCCTGAGCGTCGCCGTCAGCGCTTCCTTCGCGCAACATCCAGATCGCGACAAAGCTCCGCCGCACCGAGCGCGATGCGCGGCGTCGGTCGATTGATGACGTCGCCATCGATGCCGAACAGATTGCCGCGCGCCACCGCGGTCATCGACGTCCAGCGCTTCCATCGATCCAGCGCCGGCAGCGCGCGATCCGGCTTCGTGGCGCCGGGCGTCGCGGTGACGATGGCTTCCGGGTTGGCCGCGAGCACGGCTTCGGTCGATATCGTCGGCACGCGCGGCGCTTCGGCTGCGAACACGTTCTCGCCGCCGCACAAGCCGATGACTTCGCTGAGCACGTTGTCGCGATTGAGCGTCATCAGCGGATCGTCCCAGACCTGATAGAAGACGCGCACCGGCGGCAGCGCGGCGTACTTCGCACGCAGTTGCGCGATGTTGCGTGTGAAGGCCGTCGATGCGGCACGCGCGTGCTCTTGCGTGCCGAGCAGTGCGCCGAGCTTGTCGATGCTCGCGGCGATATCGTCGAGACGCTTCGGCTCGCTGAAATAGAGCGGAATGCCGAGCGCTTTGAGGCGATCCATCTGACGCGCGGCATTGCCATGCCGCCACACGACGATCAGGTCGGGATGCAGCGCGACGATGCGTTCGAGATCGAGCGCCTTGTTGTCGCCGACGCGCGGGATCGCCTGCGCTTCCTTCGGGTAATCGCTGTAACTCACCGTGCCGACGATGCGCGCGCCGCCGCCCGCCGCGAACAGCAATTCGGTGACGTGCGGCGCGAGGCTTACCACTCGCGTCGCCGGAGCGGGGAGGGTGACGGGCGCGCCGGTGTCGTCGGTGACGGTGATCGCGGCCTGAGCGTGCATCGCGACGAAGAGGGCGACGAGCGCGACGAACCTCATGCGCGAATCTCCGCGAGTGCGCGTTCGAGCCGCGCCCAGTCGCCTTCGCTGCCGGCCAAGCCGATGCGAAGGCTCGTCGTCATTCCCGGTCGGTCGAACAGACGCGTCCAGATACCGCGCATCGCCAGTTCATGTTGCAGCGAAGGTGCGCGCGGCGTCGGCGTCCACGTAAAGAGCGGCGTCGCGCGCACGTCGAAGCCATGACGCGCGATGAGGGCGGCGAGACGCGCGCCATCGCGTTTCAGGCGGTCGCGGGTTTCGTGCTGCCATGCATGGTCGGCGAACGCCGCGATCGTCGCATGACGCGCCGGGCCGCCGACGGTCCACGCGCCGAGCGCATCGCGCAACGCACCGGTCATGGCGGGCGCGGCGAGCACGAAGCCCGCGCGGATGCCCGCGAGCCCGAAGAACTTGCCCACGGAGCGCAGCACGACGAGCCCGTCGCGCGCCGTCTCGGCGGCAAGCGATGCATCCGGGTCCACGTCGGCGAAGGCTTCATCGACGATCAGCGTTCCGCCGCGCGATGCAAGTTGCGCGTGCCAGCGCATCAGCGTTTCGCGTGAAAGGCGGTCAGCGGTCGGATTGTTCGGATTCCCGATGATCACGTGATCGAGCGTCGCCGGTAGATCGGCGCACGTGATGTCGAACGTGTCGATGGAATGCCCCGCGCGCGCGAACGCCGGCGCGTATTCGCCGTAAGCCAGCGGCGCGACGCCCGCGACGCCGCGCGTGAGTATCTGAGGCAATGCGCGGATCGCCGCCTGCGATCCGGCTACCGGCAGCGCGTGCGGCGCGCCATAGTAACGCGCGGCGCAATCGGCGAGGCCGTCGTCGTCTTCGGGCAGGCGCCGCCATGCGTCGGGCGGCACGGGCGGCACCGGATACCCGCGCGGATTGATGCCCGTCGACAGGTCGAGCCAGTCGTCGAGTGCGATTGCGTAGCGGCGCGCGGCTTCGCGCAGATTGCCGCCGTGGAGGATTGCATCAGCCATTCGTCGTCACACTGAAAACCGCAAGCACGAGCAGCACCGCGAGCCACAACATCATGGAACGATCGACGAGGCGCAATGCGGCCACCACATCGCGTGGCGTTGCATCGTGGCCCGCGCCGAGCGTCGGCCGGGCTTCGAGCACGCCGTGATACACCGCCGCGCCGCCGATCAGCACGTTGAGGCTGCCCGCGCCCGACGCCATCACCGGGCCCGCGTTCGGGCTGTCCCAGGAGCGCGCCTGCGTTCGCCAGCAATGCCACGCCATGCGCGTATCGCCGGTGAGCGCGTAGGTCGCCGCCGTCAGCCGCGCGGGAATGAAGTTGAGCACGTCGTCGAAGCGCGCGGCCGCCCAGCCGAAGCGCAGATAACGCGGCGTGCGATAGCCCCACATCGCATCGAGCGTGTTCGCGAGACGAAACGCGAGCGCGCCGGGGCCGCCCGCTATCGCGAACCAGAACAGCGCGCCGAAGATCGCATCGTTGCCGTTCTCCAATGCCGATTCGACGGCCGCACGCGAGAGCGCGTTTTCATCGGCGTGCGAGGTATCGCGGGACACGATGCGCGATGTCAGCGTGCGCGCGCCGTCGATATCGCCGAAACTCAGCGCGCGGGCGATCGGCGCGATATGCTCGCGCAAGCTCTTGGCGCCGAGCGCGAACCACAGCAGCAGGACGTGGACGAGGCATGCATACGTGAACGGCAGCACGCTCACCAGCATCCACGCGATCACGACAGGCGGCGCGACCGCCGCGAACCACGCGACGATTCCTGCCGGCCGTGCGCGATGCCCCGTATTCATGCGCGCTTCGATTCTTGCGGCGAGCGTGCCGAAGCCGACGAGTGGATGCCGCCTGCGCGGTTCGCCGAATATGCGATCCACGATCACGCCGAGCACCGCGAGCAGCGCCATCGCGTAGACGGAGAGCAGCAGCATCGCGTCAGCCCTTGAGCGCGAGCGGCAGGCCCGCGACCATCAACACGGCGTGCGTGCTCGCGGCGGCGACGCGCTGATTCAGGCGGCCGAGCTCGTCGACATAAAGACGCGTCACCGAGCCGAGCGGCACGACGCCGAGCCCGATCTCGTTGCTGACGACAATGACCTTGCCGCGTACATCGGCGAGCGCGCGGTCGAAGGCATCGAAGGCTTGCGTCGCTTCGCAGGAAAGCGCGGCGGTTTCGTCGTGCGTGGCTTCGGGCGGGCAAAGCAGATTGGCGAGCCATAACGTGAGGCAATCGATCAGCACGCAGTGTCCCGCGTGGTCCGCTTCGCGCAATGCGCCCGCGAGGTCGAGCGGCGCTTCGACGAGCGTCCAGTGCGCGGGCCGCCGCTCGCGATGATGCCGCACGCGTTCGGCGAATTCGGCATCGCCGATGCGCGCGGTCGCAATGTAGGTGACGGGCAGGCCGCTTTCATCGGCGAGACGTTCGGCATAGGCGCTCTTGCCCGAACGGGCGCCGCCGAGGATGAACGTGAGGTCGCGAGTGAAGACATTGGAGGTCATCGCAATATTGTAGCGGCGGGATAAGATGGCGGGCTGCGCTTACCAGGAACTTCCCGATGCCATTTACGCCCCGCGGCACGCTGATGATTCAGGGCACCACGTCCGATGCCGGCAAGAGCACGCTCGTCGCGGGCCTCTGCCGCCTCGCGCGGCGAAACGGCGTGAAGGTCGCACCGTTCAAGCCGCAGAACATGGCGCTCAACAGCGCGGTGACGGTCGATGGCGGCGAGATTGGCCGCGCGCAGGCCCTGCAGGCGATCGCGGCGGGCGTGCCCGCGCGGATCGACTTCAATCCTGTGCTGCTGAAGCCGACGAGCGATCGCGGCGCGCAGGTCATCATTCACGGCCACGCGCACGCCAATCTCGATGCCCGCGCGTATCACGAGTACAAGCGCACTGCCTTCGATGCCGTGCTCGCATCCTATGCGCGGCTGCAAGCCGAGTTCGATGCGGTCATCGTCGAAGGCGCGGGCAGTCCCGCCGAGATCAATCTGCGCGATCGCGATATCGCCAACATGGGCTTCGCGGAACATGTCGATTGCCCGGTCGTGCTGGTTGCGGATATCGATCGCGGCGGCGTGTTCGCGCATCTCGTCGGCACGCTCGCGTGCCTGTCGGAGAGCGAGCGGGCGCGCGTCGAGGGCTTCGTCATCAACCGGTTTCGCGGCGATCTCTCGTTGCTTAAGCCGGGCCTCGACTGGCTGGAAGCACAGACGGGCAAGCCGGTGCTCGGCGTGCTGCCGTACCTGCACGGCCTCACGCTCGATGCCGAGGACATGCTGCCGCGCGATGCTCACGCACGCGGCGACCGGCCGGCGCTGAAGGTGATCGTGCCGGCGTTGCCGCGTATCAGCAATCACACGGACTTCGATGCGTTGCGGGCGCATCCTCAGGTCGATTTCGAGTATGTGCGCGGGGGTGTCGCGCCGCCGGCGGCGGATCTGATCGTCCTGCCGGGATCGAAGAACGTGCAGCGCGATCTTGCGTGGCTGCGCGAGAACGGCTGGGATCGGGCGATCGCACGGCATCTTCGATATGGCGGCAAGGTGCTAGGCATCTGCGGCGGCATGCAGATGCTCGGGCGCGAGATAGACGATCCGGATGGCATCGAGGGCGCGGCGGGGTGTGTCGATGGACTCGGCTTGCTCGATCTTCATACCGTGCTGACGCCGCATAAACAACTGGAAAACGTGACGGGGCGGCTCGCGATCGGCGGCGCGCAGGCAAGCGTGCGCGGCTACGAGATTCACATGGGACGCACGCGTGGCGCTGCGCTGGACAATCCCGCCGTCATGCTGGACGGCGGACGGGGCGACGGCGGGATTTCATCCGACGGACAAGTCGCCGCGACGTATCTGCACGGCCTTTTCGATACGCCCGAAGCGTGCGCCGCGCTGCTCGCGTGGGCGGGGGTGGAGGACGCCGCGCCGTTGGATTATCCGGCGCTGCGGGAGGCATCGCTCGAGCGGCTCGCGGATTCGTTCGCGCAGGCGCTCGATCTCGATGCATTGATGGCGGCGTTCGGGTGAGCCTTCGTCAATAAAGAATCATCTGCGTACACCGAAACATCGCGATCAGCTTGCCGTCGCCGTTCGTCACCGTCGCATCCCAGACGTGCGTGCTGCGCCCGAGATGCACGGCGCTCGCCTTCGCGACGATCTTTCCGTCGCGCGCCGTCGACACATGGTTGCTCTTGAGTTCGAGCGTCGTGAAGTTCTGCGCCTTGTCCGGCAGATGCGCGATGCACGCGTAGCCGCAGCATGTATCCGCGAGACCGACGACCGTCGCCGCGTGCAGAAAGCCGTTCGGCGCGAGCAGTTCCGGCCGGATCACGAGTTCGCCGGTGAGCGCGCCTTCATCGAGCGACAGAAGCTGCACGCCGAGCAGATCGGGCAGGCGGCCTTTCTGGCGGTTGCGCAGGAAATCGAGCGTGACATCGGGGCGAAGCGGCATGGGCGTGGTCCGTCGAAGTGTGATGAATGGCGCGTGCGACGTGACCTGGCCGTTCGGCCAGCGTGCCGCGCGCGCCGGTTTTGCCGATAATATCAACGGCTCGAATCATGCATCCGTTCTATAACGACGAAATCGTGCGCGTCGTCTTGCGATAACGCCGCGCCGGACAAACTCCAGGACCTTTCATGACCGTGATCGTGGTGGCAAATCCGAAGGGCGGCGTCGGCAAGAGCACGCTCGCAACCAACCTCGCAGGTTACTTCGCGGCGAACGGCGAATGGGTCGCGCTCGCCGATCTCGACAAGCAGCGCTCCGCCCATGCGTGGCTTTCGCTGCGCGTCGATACGCTGCCGAAGATCGAAGAATGGGGCGTCGATGTCGATGCCCCCGCGAAGCCGCCGAAAGGTCTGGAAAAAGCCATCGTGGATACGCCGGCCGGCGTGCATGGCAATCGGCTCGCGCTCGCGCTGCAACTGGCCGACAAGGTCATCGTGCCGCTGCAGCCATCGATGTTCGACATTCTGGCCACGCAGGACTTCCTGACGAAGCTGGCGAAGGAAAAAGCGGTGCGCAAGGGCGCGATCCAGGTCGGCGTGGTCGGCATGCGGGTGGATGCGCGCACGCGATCGGCGGAGCAGTTGCATCGTTTCGTCGACGGGCTCGATCTGCCGGTGCTGGGTTATCTGCGCGATACGCAGAACTATGTGCAGCTCGCGGCGCACGGCCTCACGCTGTGGGACGTGGCCAAGAGCCGGGTCGAGAAGGATCTGGAGCAGTGGCAGCCGATCGTCGAGTGGGCGCAGGGGAGGTAGGCGTGCCGTTCCCGGTGCGCTGCGCCTGCGGCAGTGAGGTTTCGGACTCGCACGGGCCGTTGCTGTGCGATCTTCTGCGTGGACGTTTCGTTCCCGAGCGGAAACGAGGAATGTGGCCTCGCCATGAAAAAACCGGCGCTCCCCAAAGAGAAGCGCCGGCCTCGACTACAACTCGGTCTGGAGATTACGTCCAGCTCTGCGCCGGCACATGATCCCGGCTGCCCTTGATCCGGTTCTCGCCATCGACGAACACGAGGTTCGGCTTCCAGCCCGCCTTGATCTCTTCCTCATCGACCGAAGCGAACGCCGCGATGATCACCAGATCGCCGAGTTGCGCGCGCCGCGCCGCCGATCCGTTCAGCGAAATCATGCCGCTGCCGCGCTCGCCCTTGATCGCGTACGTCGTGAGCCGCTCGCCGTTGTTCACGTTCCAGATGTCGATTTGCTCGTTCTCCAGCAGATTCGCCGCTTCGAGCAGGTCCTCGTCGATGGCGCACGAGCCTTCGTAATGCAGCTCGCAGTGCGTGACCGTCGCGCGATGAATCTTCGATTTGAGCATGGTGCGTTGCATGTTGCAGACTTCCTTCAGATTTCCAGATTGTCGATGAGGCGCGTGTTGCCCAGTTTCGCCGCTGCCAGCACGACGAGCGGCGCGTTCGCATCCGCTTCGCCCGGCGCGAGCAGGTCGACGCGCTTGCGCACGCTGATGTAATCGGGCTTCCAGCCGCGTTCGGCGAGCGCGTTCATCGCGTCGCGCTCCAGTGCGGCGATATCGCGATTGCCAGACAGCACGCCTTCGCGCACGCGGTTCAGTTGCAGCGCGAGCTGCGGCGCTTCGGCACGCTCGTCCGCCGACAAAAAGCGATTGCGCGACGACAGCGCGAGGCCGTCTTCGTCGCGCACGGTCTCGGCCGCGATGATTTCCGTCGGCAGCGCGAACTGGTGGCACATCTGCCGCACGATCATCAACTGCTGGTAGTCCTTCTTGCCGAACACCGCGACGCGCGGCTGCACGCACGACATCAGCTTCATCACGACCGTGCACACGCCCTGGAAGAAGCCGGGGCGGAACTCGCCTTCGAGAATGTCGCCGAGGTTGTGCGGCGGATGCACGCGATACTGCTGCGGCTCCGGATACATATCGGTTTCCGTCGGCGCGAACAGCACGTACACGTTTTCGCTTTGCAGCTTCTCGATATCGTCCAGCAGCGTGCGCGGATATTTGTCGAAGTCTTCGTTCGGACCGAATTGCAGCCGGTTGACGAAGATGCTCGCGACGACCGGATCGCCGTGCTGCCGCGCGAGACGCATCAGCGAGAGATGGCCTTCGTGAAGGTTGCCCATCGTCGGGACGAAGGCGGTGCGGTTCTGGCCGCGCAACTGGTCGCGCAGTTCGTGAATGGAGCTGATGACTTTCATCGAGCGGGTGTCTCCTGGCGGGCGGCGGTTGACCGGCCGCCCCAAGGCAAGTAAGGAAAGGGCGGCTTCTAGGCGGGAGAGTACGCCAGTCTCACGTAGATCGGCGCATAAGGCTCGGCCTGCGTGATTTCGATCAGTGATTCACGCGACAGCTCCAGCATGGCGATGAAGTTCACCACGACGACGGGCACGCCGCGCGAAGTATCGAAGAGTTCGCTGAACTCCATGAAGCGCGCGTTCTGCAGGCGGCGCAGGATCACGCTCATGTGCTCGCGCACCGAGAGTTCCTCGCGCGAAATCTTGTGATGCTGCACGAGCTTGGCGCGCTTGATGACATCGGCCCAGGCGGCGCGCAGGTCGTTCATGTCGACGTCGGGGAAGCGCTGTTCCGTCGACTGCTCGATATACACGTCCGCGCGGAGGAAGTCGCGGCCCAGTTGCGGCAACTGGTCGATGCGCTGCGCCGCGAGTTTCATCTGCTCGTATTCGAGCAGCCGCCGCACGAGTTCGGCGCGCGGGTCTTCGGCGTCCTCGCCGGTGTCCGCTTTCTTGACCGGCAGCAGCATCCGCGACTTGATCTCGATGAGCATCGCCGCCATCAGCAGATACTCCGACGCCAGTTCGAGATTCGACTGGCGAATCTGGTCGACATAGCCGAGGTATTGCGCGGTGACATCCGCCATCGGAATGTCGAGTACGTTGAAGTTCTGCTTGCGGATCAGGTACAGCAAGAGGTCGAGCGGGCCTTCGAACGCTTCGAGAAAGACTTCGAGCGCATCGGGCGGAATGTACAGATCGGTCGGCAGCTTCCAGAGCGGCTCGCCGTAGAGATGCGCGAACGCGACGCCGTCGATGGTGTCGGGCGTCGAATCGGTCGCGGGGGCGGCGAGCGCCACGTCGCGCGAATTCCGGGCGTCGTCGCGCGCGTCGCCGCGCGGCTCGACGTGCGGCGGTTGCGGCTCGTGGCCGGCGCTCACGTTCAGAAGTTCTGGTAGTAGACGTAAGGCGTCTGCTTCACGCGCGACGTCTGCTGGCGGTCGCGCTCATCGAGGTCGATCGGCTGCTTGTCCCACAGCAGCGCGCGCCCGCGGCGCTGTTCTTCTTCCAGCGACGGCTTCTGCGTTTTCAACTGATTGATGAACTGGGTGATGTCCGACTGGTACATGATCCGGCTTCCGTGGGTTCGATGCGGTTCGTTGGATGGCGGCGCTTCGCCGTGCCGTGCCGCCGCGTTGCCCTGCGGGACAGGCGGGACAGCGGGCACGACGGGCCGCAAGTTCGCCGCGATTTTACCGCAAGCACTGGCCGCGTCGCGCATATCGGGGGGCTCGTGCCGGCGCATGTCACGCATGCGCGTGCTAATCGGCGGGAACCGGGCGGGGCGCCGGCCGTCCAACGGCGCACGGTCCGCGCGCCGCTGCCGCATTTTTACCGCGATGGGGCGTAGCGGTGTGGTGAAATAGCGCTCGCGCGCCGTGCTGCGCCGTTTGCACGCGAACAGACGAAAAGCGCATGGCGGACCCGCTTCGCCTTTCTATCTATTTTTTCCGATGCCGGAGGTCGCGTTTGGCGGGGCGTTCGTTTGATCTGGTGTGTGCGGTGCGCGGCGCGGCCGCGAAGCTGCACGCGATGAACCCGGCCGCCGGCGATCGCCCGGCTCCGGCGCTGACGGCGCTCGCCGCGCTTGTCCTCTTCGCGATCGCGTCCCCCGCGTTCGCGAAATACGACGTGGACATCGACGCGCCGCGCAACGTCAAGAAACTGCTGAGCGAGCACCTCGATCTTGCGCGCTTCGCAAAGCGCGACGATATCAGCGACGACCAGTTCCAGTTCCTCGTCACCGCGACGCCGAAAGACGTGCGCGATCTCGTCGCGACCGAGGGCTATTTCACGCCGGTGGTACGCACCGACGTCACCACGGCCGACGACAAGCGCTCGGTCAAGGTCAGCGTCGATCCGGGCCCGCAGACGCAAGTCGCCTCCGTCGACCTGAAATTCACCGGCGCGGTGACGACCGAAGACCGCAAGCAGGAAAACGCCGCGCGCTTCGCTTTCGCGATCAAGGAGGGCGACCCGTTCACGCAGGGCGCCTGGGACGACGCGAAGAACGCCGCGCTGAAGGCGCTGCAATCGCGCCGCTATCTGGGCGCCCGGATCGTCCGCTCGCAGGCGCGCATCAATCCGCGCACGCATATCGCGGATCTGTCCGTCACCTTCGACAGCGGTCCGACCTTCACCTTCGGCAAGCTCGACATCAGCGGGACGAAGCGCTATCCGCAGAAAATCATCGAGAACGTGAATCCGATCAACGAAGGCGATATCTACGACATCGCCCGCGTGACGGAACTGCAGCGGCAAGTGCAGAACACGCCGTATTACGCGAGTGTCGCGATCGACGCCGACAACGACGTCACGAAGCCGATCGAAACGCCGCTGCACGTGAAAGTCAGCGAGTATCCGTATCACAGCGTGCGCTACGGCGTCGGGTACGCGACGGACACGGGCTTCCACATCCAGGGCGCGTACAGCTACCTGAACACGTTCGGCGCGGCGTATCCGTTCACCATCTCCGGCCGGCTCGACCAGACGCAGCAATACGGCCGCGTGCAACTGGCGATGCCGCCGGATTCGCACGGCTGGGTCAACGCGATCTTCGGCTCCTACACGATCACCGACGTGTCGGATACGAACATCTACAGCGCGCGCGTCGGCGTGCAGCGTTCGCGCTCGACGCAGAACATCGACACGACGTACTCGCTGACGTTCTACAACGATCGCCTGACGCAGAACGAGCCGAATCCGTCGACGGCGCGCGCGCTCGTGCCGGCGTGGACGTGGGTGCGCCGCGACGTCGACGATCCGCTGTTTCCCCGGCGCGGCAACGTCGTTCGCGCGGAGGCGAGTTTCGCGGTGAAGGGCGCGCTGACCGATCAGACTTTCGCGCGCCTCTACACCAACATGCAGCAATACCTGCCGCTCGGCCGCAACGATCTGCTCGTGTTCCGCGCGGAATTCGGCGGCGTCTTCACGAGCGGGCCGTCGAGCGGCATACCGGCGTCGCTGCTGTTTCGCGCGGGCGGCGCGAATTCGGTGCGCGGCTACAGTTATCTGAGCATCGGGCATAACGTGTCGGGATCGATTCTGCCGACGAAGTACATGGTGACCGGCAGCAGCGAATATCAGCACTGGTTCACGCACGACTGGGGCGGCGCGGTGTTCTTCGATATCGGCACCGCGACCGATACCTGGGGCGAGCGCGTGTTCCAGCCGGGCGTCGGCGTCGGCGCGCGGTGGCGCAGCCCGGTCGGGCCGGTCAACGTGGATGTTGCGTATGGACTCAAGAACAAGAGCATCAAGCCGTATCTGACGCTCGGCATCGCTTTCTGAGCGATGCATCGACGACATTTTCGAAAAGCGAAGGCATGACGGACGCGAGCAACGAGACGAACGAAAGCAACGACGGCAAAGAAGCGCCGGAAACGCCGAAAAAGCCGCAACGCCCGCGCGGCATGCGGCGCTTTTTGCGCTGGATCGGCGCGCTCGTGCTCGTCGTCGTGCTGATCGTCGTGCTCGCACTCGGGACCGTGCTATTGGCGCTGACGACCGATCGCGGCACGCGCTACGCCTGGGACGCGGCGACCTCGCTGCTCGGCGGGCGGCTGACCGGAAAACTGGACGGCGGCGCGATCGCCAGCGGCCTGCAATTGCGCGATGTGCGCTGGAAGGACGGCAAGGGCACGGATATCGCCGTCGATAGCGTCTCGGGCCGCTGGGCGCTCACGCGCGATCCGCTGCGCTTCACCATCGATTATCTGCATATCGGAACCATCGACGCGCGCATCGCGCCATCGAACGAGCCGAGCAGGAAGACCGAACTGCCGCGCGATCTGCGCTTGCCGATTCAGCTCGCCGTTCGCGATCTGAGCGTCGCGAAACTGCGGCTGCATCAGGGCGCGACGACGACCGAATTCTCCGGCCTGCTCTTCAACGGGCGCAGCGACGGCCAGCATCACGAGGCCGCTGTCCAGCGGCTCACGACGCCGTTCGGATCGGTGACGGCCGCCGCCAAACTCGACGGCGGCGCGCGCCCGTTCCCGCTTTCCGGCGACGCGACCTACGCCGGCCGGGTCAACGACGAAGCGGTGCAGGTCGGCGCGCGGCTGTCGGGATCGCTGGAAGACCTGATCGCCGACGTCGATGCCAGCGGCATGAAGCTCGCGGGCCGCGCGCACGTCGAAGCGACGCCGTTCGCCGACGTGCCGCTCAAGCTCGCAATCGTCACGGCCGATCACATCAATCCGCAGGCGATCAGCGCGGGCGCGCCCGCCGCCGACCTCGCCGTGCGCGCCGAAGTGAAGCCGGTGCAAGGGGCGAAGAAGTTCGTCGTGAGCGGCCCGGTGTCGATCGTCAATGCGAAGCCCGGTTCCATCGACAAGAAATTGCTGCCGCTCATCGACGCGCGCGCGAACGTGCGGCTCGACGCATCGGCGCAAAGCGTCATGGACCTGAACGTGCGGCTGCTGAAAGACGCGAGCATCGCGGGCGGCGGCGCGATTTCGGCCGGCCACGGACGCTTCGACCTGAAAGTGGCGAAGCTCGATCTCAACGCGATCGAACCGAGCGTGCGCCCGACGGACTTCGCGGGGCCGGTCGGCGTCGTGCTCGCGGGCGACACGCAAACCGTGACCGTCGACCTGAACGATCCGAAAGCAGCCATCCGCGCCCAGGCCAAGATCAGGCTCGACGCGAAGCAGACCACGCTCGACGACGTGAAGCTGATGGTCGGCAAGGGACGCGTCGAGGCGAGCGGCGTGCTCAAGAAAGATGTCAATTCGAGCTACGACCTGAAGGCGAAGTTCGTCGACTTCAACCCGCTCTTGCTCCAGCAGCAATTAATCGCGCAAAAGCCCGCTGCGAAAAAGACGGCGACACCGCCGCGCCCGATCGAAGCGCGCGTGAACGGCACGCTTGCCGCATCGGGCGTGCTCGCGCCGACGCTCACGACCAAAGCCACCTTCAGGCTCGGCGACAGCATGTACGACAACCTGCCGCTCACCGGCGAGGGCACGGTGCAGATCGCGGGCACGCGCGTGCTGCCGAGCACCGCGAAGCTGTCGGTGGCGGGCAACGACGCCGAGCTGAACGGCAGCTTCGGTGCGCCCGGCGACCGTTTGCGGTTTCGCATCGACGCGCCGCAACTGGAGCGCCTCGGCTTCGGGATCGCGGGGACGGTGAAGGCGGACGGCGATCTGACCGGCTCGATGGCGCATCCGAACGTCGCGGCGAACTATCAGGCCGATGGCGTCGTGTTCGGCGCAAATCGCCTGGGCCATGCGGAAGGCCGCGCCGATATCCGCGACGGCGCGAACGGCGCGCTGGTCTTCACGCTGAAGGCGCGCGATGCGAGCACATCGGGCATCGAAGTCGCCACGCTCGACGCGAACCTGAACGGCACGCGCATGCAGCACACGCTCGGCGTGACCGCGACCGGCAAGGTGCAGGGCCAGCCGGTCAACCTCACGCTCGGGGCAAACGGCAAGTTCACCGACGCCGCCGACGGTCCGCACTGGGACGGCGCGATCACGAAGCTCACGAACAAGGGCACGCCGTCGGTGAATCTGGAGTCGCCGTTGTCGGTGAGTTACGGGCCGCAGCGTATCGTGCTCGGGGCGACGCGGCTCGTCGCGGAAGGCACGTCGCTAAATCTGAAGTCGTTCGCGCTGGAAGGCGGGCGCATCCAGTCGGCCGGCACGCTCACGAATCTCTCGGTGCCGCGCCTGCTGGAAGTGCGGCGGCAGATGACGGGCGAGGAATCGTCGATCCGGACCGACCTGATTTTCGACGGCAACTGGGATTTCTCGCTCGGCGCGACGGCCACGGGCTACGCGCAGATCAAGCGGCGCGGCGGCGACGTGACGATCGACGGCACGCGCGGCGTGGCTGCGCTCGGCATATCGGACATCGTGGCGCGCGCCGATTTCACGAGCGGCAACCGCCTCAACGCGACGCTCCATGCGCAGGCGAGCCGCATCGGCGCCATCGATGCCAACGTGCACACGACGCTCGTCCCGCGCGACGGCATGCTGACCGTGGCCGACGAAGCGCCGCTCTCCGGCGCCATCGACGCGAACGTGCCAGAACTGCGCACGACCGGCGGCCTGCTCGGCGCGAACTATCTGCTCGGCGGCAAGCTCGGGCTGAAGCTGACGATCGCGGGCATCGTCGCAAAGCCGAGTCTGTCGGGATCGCTGACCGGCGACAATATTTCCGCGACGGTCGTCGATCAGGGCGTGCAACTGAAGGACGGCATCATCCGGATCGCGCTGTCCGAGAATCTCGTCGATTTCCGGCAAGTCGAGTTCCACGGCGCGAGCGGCGTGCTCCGCGCGACCGGCAAGGTGCGGCTCGACCAGCAGGAGCCCGATCTGACGGCGAGCATCATTGCGGACAAGCTGGAACTGTTCGCTTCGCCCGATCGCGAGCTCATGCTGTCGGGCAGCGCGAGCATCGCGAATGCGGGATTGCAGGGCGGTATGGCGATCAACGGCAAATTCACCGTCGATCACGCGCTTTTCGACTTGCCGGAAAGCTCCGCGCCCGCGCTCGGCGATGACGTGGTCATCGTGCGTCCCGACGGCACCGTGAAGGGCGAGAACACGAAGCAGCAGGCCGTCGCGGCAACCGAAAAGCCGGTCGGGCCGTTCACGCCGCGCGCCAATATCGATATCAACCTGGGTCAGCGTTTCCGCTTCAAGGGCGCGGGCGCGGACCTCGGGCTCGCGGGCACCATCACCGCGACGAGCGCGCCGAACATGCCGCTGCGTGCGATCGGCAACGTGCGCGTCACGCCCGGTTCCACGTACACCGCGTTCGGTCGCAAGCTCGGCATCGAGAACGGCTTCTTCACGTTCAACGGGCCGGTGGCCAATCCGGGCATCAACATTCTGGCGATGCGGCGCAATCAGGAAATCGAAGCGGGCGTGCAGGTGACGGGCACGGTGCAGTCGCCGGTGGCGAAGCTGATCTCGGAGCCGAACGTGCCTGACAACGAAAAGCTCTCGTGGCTGCTGTTCGGACACGGCACCGATCAGGGGAACAACATCGGCCAGCAGAGCGCGATGACGAGCGCGCTGGCGCTGCTCGGCAGCCGCGGCGGGGCGAAGATCGCGCAGACCGTCGGCCTCGACGAGTTCACGGTCGGATCGAGCGAAGTGGGGCTGACGGACCCGCAGGTCGTGCTGTTGTCGAAGGCGATCAACGAGCGTCTCGTGCTTGGGTACGAGCAGGGCTTGCAGTCGGCGCAGAACGCTGTGAAGGCCACGCTCGCGTTGTCGCGGTTCTGGTCTACGACGGTGTATGGCGGCACGTATCAGGGCATCGACCTGTCGTACACGCGGCGCTTCAATTCGTGGGCGCGCTTGCTGTCGATGGCGTCGGCGCCCTCCGGTCCGGCGGTGCAGCCATCGGCGGCTTCGGGCGCATCGGGGGTGTCGGCGCCGTTCGGGGCTTCGTCGGCGGTAGAGTCGGATTCGTCGGGGGACTGAAGGCGACGCACTAAGCAAAAGGGCACGCGACTGTCCGGCGCGTGCCCTTTGTTTTTCAGCCGGTGCGCCTTACTTCACGCGCATCCCCGGCTTTGCGCCGCCGTGCGGCTCGAGGATGTAGAGGCCGGGTTCGGCTTTCTCGTCGGCGGCGGAGGCCGCGAGCACCATGCCTTCCGACAGGCCGAACTTCATCTTGCGCGGCGCGAGATTGGCGACCATCACCGTCAGCTTGCCGATCAGATCCTGCGGCTGATACGCCGACTTGATGCCGGAAAACACGTTGCGCGTCTTTTCCTCGCCGACGTCGAGCGTCAGTTGCAGCAGCTTGTCCGAGCCTTCGACGGCCTTGCAATCGACGATCTTCGCGATGCGCAGATCGACCTTCGCGAAGTCGTCGATGGAAATGACGCCGGACTCTTCGCTCTTCGTCTCTTTCTTCGCGACGGTTTTCGGCGCTGCCGCTGCCGCTTCCGTCGTCGATTGCAGCGATTCGCGATTCGCCGCGAGCAACGCCTCGATCTGCTTCGGATCGACGCGCGTCGTCAGGTGCTTGTACGCATTGATCGCGCTCGCCGACGACAACGGCTTCGTTGCATCGGCCCAGACGAGCGGCGCGATGCCGAGGAACGCCTCGACGGATTCGATCAGCTTCGGCAACACCGGCTTGAGCGCAAGCGACAGCAGGCGGAACGCTTCGAGACTCACGCTGCAGGTTTCGTGCAGCGCGGCGGCGTTCGCCGGGTCCTTCGCCTGTTCCCAGGGCTTGGCGGAATCGACGTAGTGATTGACGGCGTCGGCGAGTTCCATAGTCGTGCGCAGCGCGCGGCCGTATTCGCGCGATTCGTAAAAACTGGCGATTTGCGGGATCGCGCCGCGCAGTTGCGCGATGAGCGGATGCTGCATCGCGCGGTCTTCCACGCGGCCGTCGAAACGCTTGATGAGGAAGCCCGCCGCGCGGCTCGCGATGTTCACGTATTTGCCGACGAGATCGCTGTTCACGCGCGCCTGGAAGTCCTCGAGGTTCAGGTCGATGTCCTCCATCGTGCTGTTCAGCTTCGCGGCGAAGTAATAGCGCAGCCATTCCGGATTGAGTCCGGTGTCGATCACGCTCTGCGCGGTGATGAACGTGCCGCGCGACTTCGACATCTTCGCGCCGTCGACGGTCAGGAAGCCGTGCGCGAACACGTTCGTCGGCGTGCGATGGCCGGAGAACTGGAGCATCGCGGGCCAGAAGAGCGTGTGGAAATACAGGATGTCCTTGCCGATGAAGTGATACTGCTCAACCTTCGACTCCGGCTTGACCCACGCATCGAAATCGATGCCGATGCGATCGGCCAGATTCTTGAAGCTCGCGTAATAACCGACGGGGGCATCGACCCAGACGTAGAAGTACTTGCCCGGCGCGCCCGGAATTTCGAAGCCGAAGTACGGTGCGTCGCGGGAGATGTCCCAGTCGGCGAGCTTCGCATCGCCCTTGTCGCCGAGCCATTCGCGCATCTTGTTGGTGGCTTCCGGCTGCGCGAGACCGCCGACCCAGCCGCGCAGGAAGTCTTCGCAGCGCGGATCGGACAGGCGGAAAAAGTAATGCGTCGATGTCTTGCGGATGGGCGTCGCGCCCGAAACGACCGAATACGGATTGACGAGTTCGGTCGGCTGATAGGTCGAGCCGCAGACTTCGCAGTTGTCGCCGTACTGGTCTTTCGCACCGCACTTCGGACACTCGCCCTTGATGAAGCGGTCCGGCAGGAACATTTCCTTGACCGGGTCGTAGGCCTGCTCGATGTCGCGTGCCTCGATCAGGCCGGCTTCCTGCAGGGCGGTGTAGATCGAATTGCAGAGCACGCGGTTTTCGTCGGCATCGGTCGAATAGTAGTTGTCGAACGAAATGCCGAAGCTGTCGAAGTCGCGCTTGTGCTCTTTCCAGACGCGCTCGATCAGCGCCTTCGGCGTGATGCCTTCCTTTTCGGCGCGCAGCATGATCGGCGTGCCGTGGGTATCGTCGGCGCCGACGTAATAGACCTCGTGGCCATGCATTCGCAGCGTCCGAACCCAGATATCCGTCTGAATGTACTCGACCATATGGCCGATGTGAATCTGACCGTTCGCGTACGGCAGCGCGGACGTGACGAGGATCTGGCGGCGGCCGTCGGTGGCGGCGGACGCGGCGGTGGCAGTGGCGGAAATCGGTGCTGACATAGAGGCGCGGCCCGGAGGGAATTGCTTCGGATTGTGGAAAAAGCGGATTTTCGATTTTAGCAGGGCGGGGAAGCGAGGCGGGGCGGGACTGCGGGGGCGAGAAAACCGCTGCTGGAGCGCAACAACGAAATGCAGCACTTGAGTTGTGTTTTTCGCTTAGCGCCATACGACTCATGGCCTGCGTCTCGGCGATTCGGTCGCTGAAGCGATGGAGGCAGATTCTCGATCACTCGGCAAACGGCTCTGTATCTCCGTCGCCTGATGATCCGATCGACGCGCAGGCAAAAGCGCGCGCACAAAAAAAACCGGGGTCCATCTGGGCCCCGGAGCAACAACGACAAGAGGAGAATGGCAGGCGATGGTCCAGCCACCCACCTACCGTAACAACAGACAAGCGCCGCGCCGGCAAGTTTCAACTTTTTTTCAGGCGCATTCGGCGGGATGACGCCCAAGTGCGCCCGCCCGTCCGTTTCCCCTTCAATTCAGAGACTTACTGCACCTGACCCGGCTGCGCGGTCGCGCGCAGATAGATCTCCACGCGACGATTCTGCGCGCGGCCGGCTTCCGTCGAATTGTCGGCGATCGGCTGGTTCTGGCCCATGCCCTGCGCCGACAGACGCTGCGCCGGAACGCCGTGCGTCGAAATGTACGAAGCGACGCTTTGCGCGCGGTTTTGCGACAGCGTCTGGTTATAGGCAGCCGTGCCGGTGTTATCCGTATGGCCGACGACGCTCGCGATCAGTTCAGGATGCTGCTGCAACGTTTGCGTGACGGAGTTCAGCACGGGATCGAACGACGGCTTGATCGCGTAGCTGTTGGTGTCGAACGAGATCGAATTCGGGATGTTGACCTTGAGCGAGCCGTCCTGCTGCTCGGTCACTTGCGTGCCGGTGCCCTTCGAATCGCCGGAAATCTTGTTGCGAATCGCCTGCCAGTTGTAGCCGGTGATGCCGCCGACCGCCGCGCCCGTCGCCGCGCCGATCGCCGCGCCCTTGCCGCCGCCGAAAATCGCGCCGATGCCAGCGCCCGTGGCCGCACCGACGCCCGTGCCGACGGCGGTATTCGTGCCTTGCTGCGATGCGCAGCCGGCAACCAGCGCGCCGACGACGGCGAAAACGGACAGGCGGGTCAACAACTTCGTATTCATCTTGATCTCCTTTGATTCGAAAGCGGTTCGGCGACACGCGCCGACAATGCGAAAGGGTCTTCGGACGGGCTTTCGGACGAGCCTCTACAATAATGGGAATATTG
This sequence comes from Caballeronia sp. LZ016, assembly GCF_031450805.1. NCBI lineage: Bacteria > Pseudomonadati > Pseudomonadota > Betaproteobacteria > Burkholderiales > Burkholderiaceae > Caballeronia > Caballeronia sp. LZ016. The sequence goes on along the minus strand of NZ_JARTVY010000001.1, from coordinate 131,982 downwards.
AGAAACACGTCCGTCCGGCCCGGTGCGATGCGTCCCCGGGGAGCAACAGCAGCGGCATAGTGCAGCGCGGGGCGACTCGCGCGCAACGGCGTTAACAATTACTTTCAATTTCCTCAGTTTGTTGCAGTGCGACGGCAGCTTAGCAACAGGCGTTCCATGGAGTTTCAATGAGCATTGACCGCGCGCGGATCGACACCGCACTCGCTACCCTGACCGATCCGAACACGAACCGCAAGTTCGTCGATACGAAGAGCATCCGCAACGTTTCCATCGAGGGCGGCAAGGTGGCGGTGAGCGTCGTGCTGGGCTATCCGGCGAAGACGCAATTTGCCACGATCGGCAGCCTCGTTGCCGATGCGTTGCGCCAGGTGGCCGGCGTTACCGACGTTTCAGTCGATGTCACCTCGCAAGTCGTCGCGCATGCGGTGCAGCGCGGCGTGAAACTGCTGCCGAACGTCAAGAACATCATCGCGGTGGCGTCGGGCAAGGGCGGCGTCGGCAAGAGCACGACGGCGACGAATCTCGCGCTTGCGCTCGCGCAGGAAGGCGCATCGGTCGGCATGCTCGACGCAGACATCTACGGTCCTTCGCTGCCGATGATGCTCGGCATCTCCGGCCGCCCCGAATCGCCCGACAATCAGTCGATGAATCCGCTCACCGGCCACGGCATTCAGGCGAATTCGATCGGCTTTCTGATCGAGCAGGACAACCCGATGGTCTGGCGCGGCCCGATGGTCACGTCGGCGCTCGAACAACTGCTGCGTCAGACGAACTGGAAGGACCTCGATTACCTCGTCGTCGACATGCCGCCGGGTACGGGCGACATCCAGCTCACGCTGTCGCAGAAAGTGCCGGTGACGGGCGCGGTGATCGTCACGACGCCGCAGGACATCGCGCTGCTCGACGCGAAGAAGGGCCTCAAGATGTTCGAGAAGGTCGGCATTCCGATTCTCGGCATCGTCGAAAACATGAGCACGCATATCTGCTCGAATTGCGGCCACGAAGAGCACATCTTCGGCGCGGGCGGCGGCGAGCGCATGGCGAAGGAATACGGCGTCGAGATTCTCGGGCAACTGCCGCTCGATATTTCGATCCGCGAGCGCACCGATGCCGGCCAGCCGACCGTCGTGTCGCAGCCCGATAGCCGTATTGCGGAGACGTATCGCGCGATTGCTCGCCGCGTCGCGATTTCGATCGCCGAGCGCCAGCGCGACATGACCTCGAAGTTCCCGAGCATCGTCGTGCAGAACACCTGACATCGATCGTCCGGACGTGTCTTTCGCGGGCCTTGTGCGGTGCGGCTCGCGGTATCATGTCGCCTTCGAGGCGCGGCAGCGTGGACGCACGGGGTGTCGGCGGGCCGCCAAGAGGATCGCATGAGAGACAGATTCGACGGGAGGGCGCTTGCCGCCTTGTTCGCCACGGCCGCGTGCAGCGTCGTGCTGAGCGGCTGCGGCATCATCTTCCAGAATCACGAGAAACTCGCCGACGCCACGCTGAAGCCCACGCCCGGCAACACGGCGCGGGGCACCATCACGCTGATCGAGCGCTCGGACGGCGTACAGGTCACCTACAGCATCACCGACATGCCGCCCAACAGCGATCACGCGTTGCAGGTCCATGAACGCGGCGACTGCATCGCGGTGAACGGCGCCGACGCGAGCCCGGTGTTCGCACTGCCGGGCGAACGGGCGCGCGCGAGCGGGCGGCTCGAAGGCGAACTCGGCAACATCCATGCGGACGCCAACGGCACGGCGACGGGGTTCATCGTTGCCACGGACGTATCGCTCGACGGCGTGCGCTCCGTCATTTCCCGCGCGATCATGCTGCATCGCGAAGCCACGGACCCCTACGCGATGAGCCCGCACAACGTGGGTCCGGCGCTTGCGTGCGGCGTCATCCGGCGCTGACGGCATCGGCTGAACGGCCGGGCTCGCCTTCAGCATCATTCGCGTAAAATACGCGCTTCGTTTTGTCATCGTCTTTCGTCTGGTCCGGCCGGGCCATGCGCCGTTTCACCGAAGGCCTGCGGTCCCATCGCGCGATCGCAAGCTGCAACGCTGGGTAGCGTTCTATGAGCATCAAGTCCGACAAGTGGATTCGGCGCATGGCCGAAGAGCACAAGATGATCGAGCCGTTCGTGCGCGATCAGGTGCGCGTGGCCGAGGACGGCCGCAAGATCGTGAGTTACGGAACGTCGAGCTACGGCTACGACATCCGCGTGGCCGACGAATTCAAGATCTTCACGAACATCAATTCCACCATCGTCGATCCGAAAGGCTTCGACGAAAAATCGTTCGTCGACTTCAAGGGCGACGTCTGCATCATTCCGCCGAATTCATTCGCGCTCGCGCGCACCGTCGAGTATTTCCGCATTCCGCGCTCGTGCCTGACCGTGTGCCTCGGCAAGTCGACCTACGCGCGTTGCGGAATCATCGTGAACGTGACGCCGTTCGAGCCGGAATGGGAAGGCTACGTCACGCTCGAATTCTCGAACACGACACCTTTGCCTGCGAAGATCTATGCGAACGAGGGCGTCGCCCAGGTTCTGTTCTTCGAAAGCGACGAAATATGCGAGACGTCCTATGCGGATCGCGGCGGCAAGTATCAGGGGCAGCACGGCGTCACGCTGCCGAAGACCTGAGCCACGCATCGTCAGACACCCGCACGCTGTTGAAAGACCGCTGATCCGATGCTCGGGCAGCGGTCGTTCCATTTGGAGATTCGCCTCATGAAGTTCCGCTTTCCCGTCGTCATCATCGACGAAGATTTTCGCTCCGAGAACATCTCGGGTTCCGGTATTCGCGCGCTGGCCGAGGCGATCGAAAAAGAAGGCGCCGAAGTGCTCGGCCTGACGAGCTACGGCGATCTCGCCGCGTTCGCCCAGCAATCGAGCCGCGCATCGTGCTTCATCCTTTCGATCGACGACGACGAGCTGCTGCCTTATGCCGACAACGTCGTGGTCGAAGGCGATACGCCCGAGCTCGCCTCGGCGATCGTCGCGCTGCGTGCGTTCGTGAGCGCCGTGCGCCGCCGCAACGCCGACATCCCCATCTTCCTGTACGGCGAAACGCGTACGTCGCGCCATCTGCCGAACGACATCCTGCGCGAACTGCACGGCTTCATCCACATGTTCGAGGACACGCCGGAGTTCGTGGCGCGCCATATCATCCGCGAGGCGAAGGTGTATCTGGATTCGCTCGCGCCGCCGTTCTTCGGCGAGCTCGTGCGTTACGCCGAGGAGGGGTCGTATTCGTGGCACTGCCCGGGGCACTCGGGCGGCGTCGCGTTCCTGAAGAATCCGCTCGGACAGATGTTCCATCAGTTCTTCGGCGAGAACATGCTGCGCGCGGACGTCTGCAACGCGGTGGACGAACTCGGTCAGTTGCTGGATCACACGGGGCCTGTCGCGGCTTCCGAGCGCAATGCGGCGCGCATTTTCAGCGCGGACCATCTTTTCTTCGTGACGAACGGCACCTCGACGTCGAACAAGATCGTGTGGCACGCCACCGTTGCGCCGGGCGATATCGTCGTCGTGGACCGCAACTGTCACAAGTCGATCCTGCACGCAATCACGATGACGGGCGCGATCCCCGTCTTCCTCACGCCGACGCGCAATCACTTCGGCATCATCGGTCCGATTCCGCGCGACGAGTTCAAGCCCGAGGTCATCAGGAAGAAGATCGAGGAGAATCCGTTCGCGCGCGAAGTGCTGGCGAAAAATCCGAAGGTCAAGCCGCGCATTCTGACGATTACGCAAAGCACGTATGACGGCGTGGTCTACAACGTCGAGATGATCAAGGACCTGCTCGGCGATACGCTCGACACGCTGCATTTCGACGAAGCGTGGCTGCCGCACGCCGAGTTCCATTCGTTCTATCAGGACATGCACGCGATCGGCGCGGGCCGGCCGCGCACCGGCGCGCTCGTGTTCGCGACGCACTCCACGCACAAACTGCTCGCCGGCATCTCGCAGGCGTCGCAGATTCTCGTGCAGGACAGCGAGAACAGCACGTTCGACCGTCATCGCTTCAACGAGGCGTATCTCATGCATACGTCGACGTCGCCGCAGTACGCGATCATCGCGTCGTGCGACGTCGCTGCCGCGATGATGGAAGCGCCCGGCGGCCCGGCGCTCGTGGAAGAATCGATTGCGGAGGCGCTCGATTTCCGCCGCGCGATGCGCAAGGTGGATGCCGAATACGGCGACGACTGGTTCTTCACGGTCTGGGGCCCGGACGCGCTGGCCGAGGAAGGCATCGGTGATCGCGAGGACTGGATGCTGAAGCCGAACGATCGCTGGCACGGCTTCGGCCCGCTTGCGGAAGGCTTCAACATGCTCGATCCGATCAAGGCGACGATCATCACGCCGGGGCTGGATGTCGACGGCGAGTTCGGCGAAACGGGCATTCCGGCCGGCATCGTGACGCGCTATCTGGCGGAGCACGGCATCATCGTGGAGAAGACGGGGCTTTACTCGTTCTTCATCATGTTCACCATCGGCATCACGAAGGGCCGCTGGAACTCGATGGTCACGGAGCTTCAGCAGTTCAAGGACGACTACGACAACAACCAGCCGCTGTGGCGCGTGCTGCCGGAATTCGTCGCGCAGCATCCGTCGTATGAGCGCATCGGCCTGCGCGATCTGTGCCAGCAGATTCACAGCGTCTACCGCGCGAACGACATCGCGCGCCTGACGACCGAGATGTATCTGTCGAGCATGGAGCCGGCGATGAAGCCGTCCGAGGCGTACGCGAAGCTCGTGCACCGCGAGATCGACCGCGTGCCGATCGACGAACTCGAAGGCCGCGTGACGAGCATTCTGCTGACGCCGTATCCGCCGGGCATTCCGCTTCTGATTCCGGGCGAGCGCTTCAATCGCACGATCGTCGATTACCTGCGTTTCGCGCGCGAGTTCAACGAGCGCTTCCCGGGCTTCCATACGGATATTCACGGGCTCGTCGGCGAGATGATCAACGGGCGTATCGAGTATTTTGTCGATTGCGTGCGGGATTGACGCTTGTGCGTCTCTTGCCTGAAAGACAAACGGCCCGCGAGGGCCGTTTGTCTTGGTGTGACGACGATGAATGCCGGCGTCAGATGAGTCCTTCGGCCTTCATCGCCGCCTGAACCGCCGCCCGCGCGCCCACGCGCGCCTGATACGCGACCAGCGCCGACCACTTGTTCAGGTCGAGATCGATATGCGGGGCCCAGCCGAGCACGGTGAAGAGGTATGCATCGGCAATGCCGAATTCGTTGCCGAGCAGGAACTGCTTGTCGTCGATGTGCTTGGCGACGTAACCGAGACGGCGTTCCAGATTTGCCATGGCGGCCGCTTTCCAGTCGCTCGACGCGGCGGGATTGAAGAACGGCGAGAAGTTCTTGTGCAGTTCGGTGCCGATGAACGTGAGCCACCCTTGCAGGCGATAGCGCGCCATCGCGTCGGCGAGCGGGGCGAGATGCTTTGCCGGAACCTGATCCGCGATGTATTGCATGATCGCCGGGCCTTCCGTCAGCACTTCGCCGTTATCGAGTTGCAGCGCGGGCACGTAGCCCTTTGCGTTGATCGCCGTGAAATCGGCGCCGCTTGCGGTCAGCTTCGTTTTGAGGTCGACTGCTTCGATTTCGTAAGGCAGACCGGACTCTTCCAGAACGATATGCGATGCGAGCGAACATGCGCCGGCTTTGTAAAACAGTTTCATTCGAATCTCCAGGGTAAATCGCGGAGCATTATGAACGATTCGCGGCGGAGCCGGCAGTGACGGGTGAGGAACGATGTGTGTCGGCGGGGGGAAATGATGGGGTTATCGGATTAGTCGTGTATGAATGGGTAGAGGTGACTATTACGCTGGCCGATCACAAACCGACGAGAGAGATCATCGATGAGTGGGAGACCGCCATTCGCGCGGGCACGTTACCCTGTGGGACGGCAACGCATGTTCTGATTCATGCCATCTGCTTCAGAACCCTGATAACGGCACATTCGTTCCCGAAACGGCATCGCTATGGATACTGCACTGATGCGCGCAGTCGTCGCAGGCATCGCGTTGGTGTTACTTGGCCAATCCGCAGCCGCAGCGCAACCGGATTCCATCGTCGGACAACGTGCGCTTTTGAAGCGATGGGCACTGAGCCGATGCCTCGCCAAGGTCTATCCCGATGCAGCCACGAGCAAAGATGCGAACGCGACGGCCAGCGTCTATCTGGAAGCGGGCAAAGTTCCAGTGGACGCGTACGGGGCAATCGATCAACTCGCGAGCGACTACGCGAGCCGGCACTGCACGGGCTCGATAGATTCGTCTTTCGGCACGAAGAAATGCATTGACTTGTTCGACAGCAAGGCGCTCGACGATCTCACCCGACGCCTCGCCGCCCTCAATCGACGATGAACCTTCGCGCCGACTCCCGCGCCGCCGGCGGCGCCGATGCAAACTCGGGGTCCGCCGCCATGTCGTGCAGCGCGGCTTCGAGCGTTGCGCAGATCGCATTCAGGGCGAGGTCGTTTTCTTCGAGCCCGAACGGGTCCTCGATCTGCGCGGCAATCGCCTCCAGCGCCATGAACGCATACGCGACCAGCAGCGCGAAAAGCGGCGTGAGCACGCCCGCGCCATCGACCAGGCCGAACGGCAGCAGAAAGCAGAACATGTAGATCGTGCGATGGATCATCACCGAGTACGAAAACGGCAGCGGCGTGGACGCGAGCCGCTCGCACCCGCCGACGACGGCCGACAGCGCGTTCAGGTTGTGATCCATCGCAAGCACCGCGTAGCCGTCGAGCGACGCATCGCGCTTGCGCTGTGCAATCCATTCGCCGAGCCACAGCAGGATCGTCGCGGGCTTGTATTGCGCGGCGTTCACCCGGTCGAGCAGTTCGGGCGGCAGGCGCGGCGCGAGATCGGCGGACGCGTCCGTGCCGCGCAACTGATGCCGCAGCGCATGCGCGAAGCCGCCGATCACCGCGAGAAAGCGCCGTGTCGCTTCGTCGTCGCGCGGATGCTGCAATGCGAGCGCCTGCCGCGCGAGCGAACGCGCGGTGATCAGCATCGAGCCCCACAGCTTGCGGCCCTCCCACCAGCGGTCGTAGCTCGCGCTGTTGCGAAAGCCGAGAAACACCGCGAGCGCAATGCCGACGAGCGCGAACGGCGGCGTGCCAAGCCCGATCGGATAGTGGCGCATGTGGTCGTGCATGAAGATCGCCGCGACCGAGAGCGCGAAGATCAGTCCGAGCCGCGGCAGCAACTGGGGCAGCACAGAGCCGCGCCAGACGAACAGCATGCGGAACCAGTGCAGCTTGGGGCGAATGATCATGGTGCGTCAGGAACGGGAAGGACGGCGACAAAAAAGGCCATCCTTACGGACGGCCTCCCGTGACATGCGATGTCAGCGCACGTTCAAAGCGCTTCGCGCGCCGCCTTCGCCGCCGCGCGCACCTGATCCGGCGCAGTCCCGCCCGGATGATTGCGGCTCGCGACCGAGCCTTCGAGCGTCAGATAATCGAACACGTCGTCGCCGATCAGATGCGCGACGTTCGGCAACTCGATACGCATTGCGTCGAGCGAAAGATCCGCGAGATCGCAGCCGCGGTCGTCGCAGATACGCACCGCGTGCGCGACGGCTTCGTGCGCATCGCGGAAGGGCAGGCCGCGCTTCACGAGGTAATCCGCGAGATCGGTCGCCGTCGAGAAGCCCTGCAACGCCGCCGCGCGCATGTTCTGCGGCTTGACCGTGATGCCCGCCGCCATCTCCGAGAAGATGCGCAGCGTATCGGCGACGGTATCGACCGTATCGAAGAGCGGCTCCTTGTCTTCCTGATTGTCCTTGTTGTAGGCGAGCGGCTGGCCTTTCATCAGCGTCAGCAGCGCCATCAGATGCCCGTTCACGCGGCCCGTCTTGCCACGCGCCAGCTCGGGCACGTCGGGATTCTTCTTCTGCGGCATGATGGACGAGCCGGTGCAGAAGCGGTCCGCAAGATCGATGAAGCCGACGCGCGGACTCATCCACAGCACCAGCTCTTCCGAGAAGCGCGATACGTGCGTCATCACGAGCGCGGCCGCCGCCGTGAATTCGATCGCGAAGTCGCGGTCGGAGACGGCATCGAGCGAATTCGCGCAGACGCCGTCGAAGCCGAGCGTCGCGGCAACCGCGTGACGGTCGATCGGATAGCTCGTGCCCGCAAGCGCCGCCGCGCCGAGCGGCAGGCGGTTCACACGCTTGCGGCAATCGCGCATGCGTTCGGCGTCGCGCGCGAACATCTCGACGTAAGCGAGCAGATGGTGCCCGAAGGTCACCGGCTGCGCGACCTGCAAGTGCGTGAAGCCGGGCATGATCGTATCGGCGTGCTTCTCGGCCATGTCGATGAGCGCGCCGCGCAAGTCCGTGAGCAAGCCGCCGATGCGATCGATCTCGCCGCGCAGCCACAGGCGGATGTCGGTCGCGACCTGATCGTTGCGCGAGCGGCCGGTGTGCAGCCGCTTGCCGGCATCGCCGATCAATGCGGTCAGACGCGCTTCGATGTTCAGGTGCACGTCTTCCAGGTCCAGCTTCCACTCGAATTCGCCGCGTTCGATTTCGCCTCTGATCTGCGCCATGCCGCGCTCGATGGCGGCGAGGTCGTCGGCGCCGATGATCTTCTGCGCGGCGAGCATCGACGCGTGCGCGAGCGAGCCCTGAATGTCGACGAGCGCGAGCCGCTTGTCGAAAAACACCGACGACGTATAGCGCTTGACGAGGTCCGACATCGGCTCGGAGAAGCGAGCCGACCAGGCTTCGCCTTTTTTGTGGAGTTGGGACGTCATGGTGATGTTTTCAGCGGTTGGAGCGGCTTTGCGTCAAGCCGGAAGACGAAGATTTTAACATTCGAGACTATTCGGACCCGACCAGAATGACGAGCTTCAAGTCCTCGCGATGCGCGGGCTTGAACGTGATCTGATTGAACACGATGCGCCCGCGCGCCGGATGCTGGAACGCGCGCTCGCCGCCTTCGCGCTCGAACACGTCCTGCGAGGCCCAGTAGCGCGCGAACGCGTCGCTGGCGACGGAAAGCGAATCGATCAGCGCGCGGGTCGGCGGATCGTTCAGATGGCGAATGGAATCGGCGCGGAATTCGGCGGCAAGACGCCGCGCGCGCGTCTCCCAGTCGACGATCAGTTCGCGCGCCGCCATCGACGTGAAGGTGTACGCCAGCAGATTGCGGTCGTGCTCGCCGTCGAGCCAGCCGACGAACAGATCGGCGGCGGGCGCGTTCCAGCGCAGCGCGTTCCACTGGCGGTCGAGCACGTAGGCGGGCGCGCCGATCAGCCCGACGGTCTGCAAGAGCGCGGCGGGCACGTCCTGCGCGGCGGGATCGGGCTCGGCGGGATCGCGCTGGGCGGCGAGTTCGAAAAGGTACGCACGCTCGGCGCGCGACAGCTGCAGCGCGACGGCAATGCGCGCGAGGGCATCGGCGGAAGCGGAGACGGGGCGGCCCTGCTCGATCCACGTGTACCACGTCGGACTCACGCCGCAAAGCTGCGCGACTTCTTCGCGCCGCAATCCGGGCGTGCGGCGGCGCGGTCCGGGCGGCAAGCCGACGGCGAGCGGCGACAGGCGTTCGCGATGCGTGCGGATGAAATCGCCGAGCGCGCGCGCGGGCGTCTCGGGCAACGGCTCGGAAGCGTTTTTCTCAGGATTCATTCGGACTTCGACAGGTGGTTCCGATACCAGAATAAATGCTCAACTTGTACTGGTACCAGGCGGGCTCTATTGTAGCGGCAGGCACTTCAGCCGATGACAAAACGGAGCGCACGATGAAACACCACGAACAGGTCGCCGACGCCTTCGGCTCGACCGCCGCCGCGTATCTCACGAGCCAGGTTCACGCGACCGGCGCCGACTTGCAGAACCTCGCCGCGACGTTCGCGGCCACGTGCGGCAACGCGACGGTGCTCGACATGGGCTGCGGCGCGGGACACGCAAGTTTCGCGATCGCGCCGCATGTGCGGGCAGTGGTCGCGTACGACATCGCGCCGCAGATGCTCGCCACGGTCGATGCCGCCGCGAAGGAGCGCGGCTTGACGGCCATCCGCACGCAGCAGGGCGCCGCCGAGACGCTGCCGTTCGACGACGCATCGTTCGATTGGGCCGTGAGCCGCATGAGCGCGCATCACTGGCGCGACGTGCCGCGCGCGCTTCGTGAAGCGCATCGCGTGCTCAAGCCGGGCGGGCGGCTCAAGTTCATCGATATCGCCGGCATCGACGATCCGCTTTACGACACGTACATTCAGGCAATCGAACTGCTGCGCGACGCGTCGCACATTCGCGACTATCGCGCGGACGAATGGATCGCGATGCTCGACACGGCCGGCTTCGACGCGCACGTGACCGAGCGCTGGCGCATTCCGCTGGAGTTCGAAGCGTGGGTATCGCGGATGCGCACGCCGCCGGAGCGCGTGACCGCCATTCGCTCGATGTGGACGAGCGCCCCCGACGAAGTGCGCCAGTACTTCAGCGTCAAGGACGATTGCTCGTCCGAGCTGGACGCGTTGATGATCGAGGCGAAGCGCCGGGATTGACGCGTTCGCCCCGCGCGATCCTCAGCCGGTATTGCGCAACCCCGCCGCGATCCCGTTGATCGTCAGGTGAATCCCGCGCCGCAGCCGCACGTTCTGGTCTCCCGAGCGATGGCGCTTGAGCAGCTCCACTTGCAGGTGATTCAACGGATCGAGATACGGGAAGCGGTTCTTGATCGATCGCGCGAGCAGCGGGTTATCGGCGAGGCGCTCGCTCTTGCCGGAGATTTCGCCGAGCACGCGGCACGTGCGCTCATGCTCCGCGACGATCCGCTCGAACACGAGCTTGCGCAGCTTTTTGTCGCTGACGAGCTGCGCATAACGCGACGCCACGGCGAGATCGGTCTTCGCGAGCACCATATCCATGTTCGACAGCAAGTTCTGGAAGAACGGCCACGTCTTGTGCATCTTGCGCAGCATGCCGAGCCGCTTCGTGCGCTCGGCATCCGACGCCGCCTGATCCAGATAAGCCGTCACCGCGCTGCCGAAGCCGTACCAGCCCGTCAGCAGCAAGCGGCATTGTCCCCAGGAGAAGCCCCAGGGAATCGCGCGCAGATCCTCGATCTTGCGATGCTTGGGGTCCTGGAGCTTGCGCGACGCCGGCCGGCTGCCGATGTTCAGCTCCGCGATCTCCGCGATCGGCGTCGACGAGAAGAAGTAGTCGGTGAAGCCGGGCGTCTTGTAGACGAGCGCGCGATACGCGGACATCGCCGCATCCGATAGCGTCTGCATCGTCGCTTCGAACTTCGGCAGCTCGGCGGGCGCGTTCTCGTGCGGCAGCAGCGAGGCTTCCAGCGTCGCGGCGACGACCGTTTCCAGATTGCGCCGCCCGATTTCCGGATTGCCGAACTTGCTCGCGATGACTTCGCCTTGCTCCGTCAGGCGAATTTGCCCGTCGACGGTGCCGGGCGGCTGCGACAGGATCGCCTGATAGGTCGGGCCGCCGCCGCGTCCGACCGTGCCCCCGCGCCCGTGGAACAGCCTGAGCGTCGTGCGCCGCTCCCTGAACAATGCGACGAGAGCCAGTTCCGCGCGATACAGCTCCCAGTTCGACGTGAGGAAGCCGCCGTCCTTGTTGCTGTCCGAATAGCCGAGCATGACTTCCTGCTCGCCGCCCTGATTTTCGATGAGCGCATCGACGCCCGGCAGCGCGAACAGATCGCCCATGATGACGGGCGCATTGCGCAAGTCCGCGATCGTCTCGAAGAGCGGAATCACCATGAGGCCGTCGCGCGCGGGATCGTCGTCGTTGCCGAGGCAGCCTTGCAGGACGCCGGTCTCCTTTTGCAGCAGCATGACTTCCAGCAAATCGCTGACGGTTTCCGTGTGCGAAATGATGTAGTTACGCACGGCGCGCGTGCCGAATTTTTCGCGGGTCACGCGCGCGGCTTCGAGCACGCCGAGCTCGCTCGTCGCGAGATCGGAATAGCGCGCATAGGGCAGACGCAGCGGACGCGGCTGCGCGAGTTCCTTCAGCAGCACGCGCCGCTTGTCTTCCTCGGCAAGCGCCGCGTAGTCCTGCTCGACGCCGCCGCGCGACAGCAGCTCCGCGACGACCGCTTCGTGAATGTCGGAACTCTGCCGCAAATCGATGCTCGCGAGATGGAAGCCGAACACTTCCGATGCCCGCGCGAGCGGCGACAGGCGCAGCGTCGACAAGGACGCGCCGTGATGTTCCGCGAGCGAATCGATCAGCACGTGCAGGTCGCGCGTGAACTCGGCGGCGTCGGCATAGGGCGTCGCGCGCACCGGCGTCGCGCTGCGCCCCGCGCCGCGCACCGACACCACGCCTTCGCCGAGCCGCACGCGCGCGCTCGCGGCAAGCCGCGTGTAGATGCCGATCAGCGCCCGGCGATACGGCTCGTCCGTGCGATGCGGCGAGCGGTCCGGCGATGCATCGGCAAGCGCCTGCAGCGCCGCGCTCGATCCGGCGAGCAACTCCGACACCGACAGTTCCGCGCCTAGCTTGTGAACCTCTTCCAGATAGTGTTCGAAGATGACGGTCGCCTGCCGCGTGATCGCGTTCTCGAGCGTCTCGGCCGTCACGTTCGGATTGCCGTCGCGGTCGCCGCCGATCCAGCTCCCCATCTGAAAGAACGGCGGCAGGCGCGCGGGCAGGCCGTGCTCGGCGAGCGCGGCTTCGATATCGGCATAAAGCGCGGGAATCTCTTCGAGGAAGGTCGCGCGATAGTAGGACAGCGCGTTCTCGATCTCATCGGCGACGGTCAGGCGCGCGTCGCGCAGCATGCGCGTCTGCCACAGCGACGTCACCCGCGCGCGCAGCACCGCCTCGTTGCGCGCACGTTCGCGGGCGGTCAATTCCTGATCGCGCTCGGCGAGCAGGCGGGCGATGTCGTGCTGCGCATCGAGAATGCTCTTGCGCTGCACTTCGGTCGGATGCGCGGTGAGGACGGGGACGATCAGCGCGTCGTCGAAGAACTTCTGCAGCAGCTTGCGCGTCGCGCTGACGTTTTTCTGCTCGCGCATGCGCTCGATCGCATAGGCGATCGAGCCGGGCCGCGGCGCCGTGCCGGCGAGCGCGTGGATGCGCCGGCGGCGGTTGTGATGCCGGTCCTCCGCGATATTCGCCAGATGCGAAAAGTAGCTGAACGCGCGCACGACGCTCACCGTCTGCTCCGGCGACAGCGCGCGCAGGCGTTTTTCCAGCGCCTGCGACGCATCGACATCGTCTTCGCGGCGGAATTTCACGGCGGTCTGCCGAATCGTTTCGACCATGTCGAAGACGGCGTCGCCTTCCTGCTCCCGCAGCACTTCGCCGAGCAGCCGGCCGAGAAAGCGGATGTCTTCGAAGAGCGGGCGGTCCTTGTCGTCGCGGGCGCGGTTCGCGGGCTTCGCGCGTTCGGGGGAAGCCTCGTCGATGCCGGCATCGGCCACCGGCTTCTTGCGCGGCGTCAATGCGTCTTTTTTCTTCGATGGCTTCGCCTCGAACGCGAGCGACGCGTCGGAGGATGAGTCGGGCAATGCGCCGTTACTGCTAGCCGGGCGGGCCGATGCGGAAGACGTCACGTTGGATTCCTCTTTGATGCAACCAGAGAACATCGACAGACGCAGCGGCCGGGGCCGGCGTCCTTGGCGTGTCATGCGGACCAGCGAAAGCGGAACTGCTCGAAGCGTAGTGCGCGCGCATGTGTCTCCCCATGCGGCGGCCACGCACGGCGCCGGCCTTGCAGGCGCTCGGAGAAGCGCACCAGACAAGGCTCCGGCGCACCGCCCGCGCCGAATGGACCCTGGCGTGCGTGCTACCATTATTCGTTATTTCATCCCGTCATTCGATCGAGCATCAATGAATTCCGAGACGCATTCCACGACACCGCCCGCCACGCTCATCATCGCGTCGAGGGAAAGCCGGCTCGCCATGTGGCAGGCCGAGCACGTGCGGTGTGCGCTGCACAAATTATATCCATCTTGCGACGTCAAAATTCTCGGAATGACGACGCGCGGCGATCAGATTCTGGATCGCACGCTGTCGAAAGTCGGCGGCAAGGGCCTGTTCGTGAAGGAGCTCGAAGCCGCGCTCGCCGAAGGCCGGGCCGATCTGGCCGTCCATTCGCTGAAGGACGTGCCGATGCAGTTGCCCGACGGCTTCACGCTCGGCGCGATTCTCGAGCGCGAAGATCCGCGCGACGCCTTCGTGTCGCCGCACTATGCATCGCTGGAGGACTTGCCTGCGGGCAGCGTCGTCGGCACGTCGAGCCTGCGCCGTGAAGCGATGATCCGCGCGCGCTTCCCGCATCTCGAAGTGCGGCCGCTGCGCGGCAATCTCGACACGCGCCTCGGGAAGCTCGATCGCGGCGACTACGCCGCCATCATTCTGGCGGCGGCCGGACTGAAGCGGCTCGGCATGGAGGAGCGCATCCGCGCGCTGCTCGACGCATCGGACAGCCTGCCCGCGGCGGGTCAGGGCGCGCTCGGCATCGAGATTTGCGCGGACCGCGCCGATCTCGCCGCGTGGCTCGCGCCGCTGCACGATGAAGCGACCGCGCTCGCCGTCGAAGCGGAACGCGCGGTGTCGCGCGCGCTCGGCGGAAGCTGCGAGGTGCCGCTCGCCGCCTACGCGCAATGGCGCGACGACGCGCTCTATCTGCGCGGCGCCGTATCGATGCCCGACGGCAAGCGCATCCTGCGCGCCGAAGAGCACGTGCCCACGCCCGATCTCGCGGCTGCGCTCGCGCTCGGTCAGCGCGTATCGGCGGATCTGGCCGCGCAAGGCGCAATGGATATCGTCAACGCGCTCTCGGCGATGAGCCGCGCCGACGCGCCCAACGCAGCGCCGGCGAAGGAACAACCGCTCCCGCCGTCCGCGGCGGACCCGTCCTGATGGCGAGCGCGCATCGCGCCACCGTCGTCATCACGCGGCCGGGCGGGCAGTCGTCCGCGCTGGTCGAGCGGCTTCATCGCGCGCATCTCGATGCATTCGAGTTTCCGCTGATCGACATCGCCGCCGTTTCCGACGATGCCCCGCTGCGCGCGGCCCTCGACGAACTCTACGGCCCCGGGCGTTACGCGCTGGTGGTGTTCGTGTCGCCGAACGCAATCGATCACGCATTCGGCCGCCTCTTCGCGCCGTGGCCGGTGGACATTCCGGTGGCCGCCGTCGGGCCGGGCAGCGTCGCGGCGCTCGCGCGGCAGGGCGTGAGCGCCCCGGGGCATCGCGTGATCAGCCCGTCGGCGGAACACGCCGATCCGCGCTTCGATTCGGAGGCGCTGTACACGGCGATCGAGGCGCACTTCGGTGCGAACGGGCTCGAAGGCAAGCGCGTGCTGATCGTGCGCGGCGACGGCGGGCGCGAATGGCTCGCCGACCGTCTCGCCGAAGCGGGCGCGCGTGTCGAAAAGGCTGCGGCGTACCGGCGTCTCCTGCCGGAACCGTCCATGCAAGAGTGGGAGCGCATCCACTCACTGCTCGCCGGCGAGCCGCACGCGTGGCTGCTGACCAGTTCCGAAGGCGTGCGCAATCTCGATGAACTCGCGCGCGAGCACCTGACCGCCGATGAAATCGCGCGCCTGAAGCGTGCGCCGGTTGTCTGCCCGCACCCGCGCATCGCCGAAGCCGCGCGCCAGACGGGTTTTGATAGGATTACGGTGTCCGGCGCCGGCGACGAGCGCATCGTGGATACCCTGCAAAGCCTGCTTCCAGACAATGCCGCCGCACCGGCGCAGAGCCGCGGGGCGGCGGTATCGACGGACAACGCACCGGCTCATTCGCCGGACAACTCACCGGCCCATCAACCGGCTCAATCACGCATGACTGATTCGAACGATTCCAAGAAAGCTTCACCTCAGCCGAACGTGACACCGCCCCTGCCGCCCAACACGCCGTTCACGCTTGACGAGCAGCAGAAGCGGCGGGGCGGCGCGGGCATCGTATTGTTATGGTTCGTCGTCGCCATTCTCGCGATTGCCGCAGGCGCGGGCGGTTACGCGCTGAACCGCAAGGTCGATCGCAAGGAGCAACAGCTGACGCAGCGCGTCGCGCAGTCGGACGCGCAAAACGCCGATCTGCGCGCGAAGGCCGATCAGGCCGCGAGCGCAACGGGCGCGCTCAACACGCAGATCATCCAGTTGCAGGGCAAGCTCGCCGATGCCGAAGCGCACAGCCAGGCGCTGCAGCAGCAGTATCAGGACCTCGCGAGCAATCGCGACGACTGGACGCTCGCCGAAGTCGAGCAGATTTTGTCGAGCGCGAGCCAGCAGTTGCAACTCACCGGCAACGTGCAGCTTGCGCTCTTCGCGCTCGAAAGCGCCGACACGCGCCTCGCCGCGACCACCGGCCCGCAAGTGGTGTCCATCCGCAAGGCCATCGCGCAGGACATGGACAAGCTCAAAGCCGCGCCCACCACCGATCTCACCGGCCTCGCCATCAAGCTCGATACCGCCATCGAACAGATCGACGCGTTGCCGCTCGCGGGCGAAGCGCCGATCGAGCGCGCGCGCGCGCAGGCCGCGGCGCCGGGCGATAGCGCGTCCATCGCGGCGGCGACGGGCGAGCCGCGCTGGAAGGTCCTGTGGCGCCAAGTCACGACGGGCATCGGCCAGCAACTGGCGAGTCTCGTGTCGGTGCGGCGTATCGACAACGCCGACGCGATGCTCACGTCGCCCGATCAGGGCTACTTCGTGCGTGAGAACGTGAAGCTGCGGCTCTTGTCCGCGCGCTTGTCGCTGCTTTCGCGCAGCGAAGCGACGCTGAAATCCGATCTGCAGGCCGCCGACGCGTCGCTCGGCCGCTATTTCGATCCGTCGTCGAAGAAAGTGCAGGCCGTGCGCGGTCTCGTGAAGCAGGTCGATCAGGCGTCGCTCGCGGTCGCCGTGCCGAACCTGAACGCGAGCCTCGCCGCCGTGCACCAGTTCAAGCGAGGCGGATGATGACGATTCGTGGACTCATCTGGCTCGCGCTGCTGTTCGCGGTCGCGGTGATCGTCGCGACGGTCGGCGGCTTCGACGGCGGGCAGGTTCTGCTCGTGGTGCCGCCGTATCGCGTGGATCTGTCGCTGAACCTGTTCGCGGTGGCGCTCGTCGTGCTGTTCATCGTGCTGTACGCGCTGATTCGCGCGGCGCGCGGCGTGTGGAAGATGCCGGAGCGCGTCGCCGCCTATCGGGCGCGCAGCCGGCTCGCGAAGGCGAATGCGTCCTTGCGCGATGCGATCGGCCACCTGTACGCGGGCCGCTTCTCGAAGGCGGAGAAAGCCGCGCGCGATGCGCTTTCCGTCGATGCCAACAAGGGCGCGGCCGGGCTGATCGCTGCGCACGCGGCGCATCGGCTGCACGAATACGCGCGTCGCGACGAATGGCTCGCGCAGATCGACGGCTCCGACTGGCAGGACGCGCGTCTCATGGCCACCGCCGACATGCGCGCCGATGGCCGCGACGCGGACGGCGCGCTCGTCGCGCTGACGGAAATGCAGGCGCAGGGCGGCCGGCGCATCCATGCACAGCAGATCGCGCTGCGCGCGCAGCAGCAGTTGAAGAACTGGGGCGAAGTGCTGAAGCTCGTGCGAATGCTGGAAAAGCGCGAGGCGCTGCATCCGGCGGTCGCGGTGCGCCTGCGTCAGGTCGCGGCCGAAAACCTTTTGCGCGATCGCCGGCACAATCCCGACGCGCTGCTGGAACTCTGGCAGTCGTTGTCGGTGAAGGAGCGCCAGTCGCCGCGTCTCGCCGACCTCGCCGCCGAACTGCTGATCGCGCTCGATCGCCGCGCGGAGGCGAAGAAGATCGTCGAGGACGCGCTCGCGCACAACTGGGATGCCCGCCTGTTGCGGCGTTACCCGGACTGCATCGTCGGTGGCGACGCTTTCCCGCTGATTCAGCGCGCCGAGGCGTGGCAGAAGGAGCGCACGGAGGACGCGGACCTCCTCTTCACGCTCGGGCGGCTGTGCCTGCATCAGCAGTTGTGGGGCAAGGCGCAGGCGTTCCTCGAATCGGCGCTGAAGCTCGCCGATAACGAACCGCTGAAGATCCGCACGCATCGCGCGCTGGCTCGCCTGCACGAACAACTCGGCGATGCCGACAAAGCCGCCGAGCACTATCGCGCGAGCGCGCTGGCGATGAACGTCGTCTAAAGCCGAAGCTCGATTCGAAGTGCAGAGAAGCCGCCGGCGCGCGAAGCGCCTGCGGCTTTTTTATTTCACTGCCTCTGTCTGTTCGCTCCCGCACGTGCACGCCGCACGGTAACGTGATCTATTCGCATTCAGCCGTTGCCGAAAGTCAGCCAAAGGGGACGAAGTGAATAAGACAAATGGGCTTCGAAGCGTCGTCGCCGCGGCGCTTTGGACGATGCTTTCGTGTATGGAATCATCGGCCGCGTTCGCGCAGAACAGCGCGCCGCAGTGGACCGGCACGTGGTCAGCCGCGCCCGCCGTGACCAGCGATCCCGGTTTCGACAACCAGACGATCCGGCAGATCGTCCACACGAGCATCGGCGGATCGGCGGCGCGGCTGCGGTTCTCCAATCTGTTCGGCGCGCAGCCTGTCACCATCGGCGACGTGCATCTCGCAGAACGGGCGAGCGGGGCGCAGACCGTGGCCGCCACCGACCGCGTCGCGACATTTAACGGACAAGCCTACGTGACGATTCCGGCGGGCGGTTCCGTGCTGAGCGACGCCATCGCCTTCGCGGTGCCGACGCTCGGCGATATCGCGGTCAGCGTCCATGTGCCGTCGAAGACGCCGCCGAATTCCACCGGACACGTCGCCGCATTGCAGGATGTCTACATCGCGCCCGGCGACGTCAGCGGGGATGCGTCGTTCGCGGGCGGCGTCGCGAATGCGGCGGGCGAGCGGTCCTATTACTTCCTCACCAACGTCGATGTCGTCAACGCGGGCGCGACCGGCGCGGTCGTCGCGTTCGGGGCGTCGATCACGGACGGCATCGCGTCGGCGCCGAACACGAACGGGCGCTGGCCTGACCGCCTGGCCGAGCGGCTCATCGGCGCGGGCATGAACGTGGGCGTGCTGAATCAGGGCATCAGCGGCAACAACTTCTTCTCGGATGGCGGCGCGACGGGTCAGGCGGGCCTCGCGCGCTTCGGTCGCGATGCGCTGCAACAGGCCAACGTGAAGTGGGTGATCGTGTCCGACGATGCGGTGAACAACTTGATCAGCGGCAATCCGCCGACCGCCGAGCGGCTGATCGACGCCTATCGGCTGTTGATCGCGCAGGCCCACGCGGCGAACGTCAGGATGATTTGCTCGACGCTGACGCCGTTCCAGGGTGTGTCGCGCTGGACGCCCGGCATCGAGAACACGCGGCAGGCGGTGAACGCCTTCCTGCGCGACAAATCCAGCGGCTGCGACGGCTTGCTCGATCAGGCCGTCGCGGTCGGCGGCGCGGGCATCGGTGCGAGCGCGTTCGCGCCCGCGTTCAATAGCGGCGACAATCTGCATCCGAACGATGCGGGCCTTCAGGCTATCGCCGATGCGGCCAACCTCGGCTGGTTCGCCGCGTTGCCGACGGTGCGCGCGCCCTCGGGCTGCGGCCGGCTCGCGCCGGGCGAGGGATTGCTGGCGGGGCAGACGCTCGCATCATGCGACGGTCGATTCTCTCTGACGCTCGGCCGCGACGGTTATCTCGCCATTGTGTTCGACGGCGGGCCGATCTGGTCGTCTGGCGCGTTCGGAGCGCCGGGCGTCGTGGTGCGCTTCGCGGAAGACGGCACGCTGTCGCTATACAACGCGAACGGCGCCCGCGTCTGGCAGACGACGAAAACCAGCGCGCCCGGCTACGCCTACATGCAGCGCGACGGCAACCTCGTCGTCTATTCGCAGGCCGGCACGCCCGTCTGGGCGACGGGCACGGTGACCGGACGGGCTCAGTAAGTGGGAACGGACGGATCGACCTGACGCGACCATGCGTCGATGCCGCCGTACAGATTGAAGATGTTCGTGAAGCCGCGCGATTCGAGAAACATGCCGACCTGGGCGCTGCGCGCGCCGTGATGGCAGATGCAGACGATCTGCGCGTCGTCGTCGAGTTCTTCACTGCGCGCGGGGATGTCGCGCATCGGAATGGACACGATGTTGTCCATCGCGGCTGTCTGAAGCTCCCACGGTTCGCGCACGTCGAGCAGCACGGGAGCGGGGCGGGAGGAATCGGCGAGCCACGCGGCGAGTTCGGGTGCGGTGAGATTCTGCATGGGAGCCTGGGCGGGACGATGATGATGCGCGGCGGCGATGTTCGCCCGCCGCGGACCGGGCGGCGTTCAGAACCTGAACGGCGAAGGATGCAACGCGTTCTTGAGCGGCGCGACGAGCGTTTCGAAGACATCCGACACGCGGAACTGCTTTTCGTCGACGCGCGTGATGATTTGCGCCTTCATGACCGGCGCCGCGCCGACGAATGCCGCAATACGCCCGCCGATGCTCAGCTGCTCGAGAAATTCCTGCGGCATGATCGGCAGTCCGCCCGACACGCAGATGACGTCGTACGGTGCGCCTTCGTTCCAGCCGCGCGAGCCGTCGCCTTCCATGACCTGCGCGTTCGTCACGCCGTTCGCCGCCAGGTTCTGCTTGGCGAATTCGGCCAGTTCCGGCGAAATTTCGACGGTCGTCACGCTGCGGCCGCGATGCGCGAGCAGGGCCGCCATGTAGCCCGAGCCCGCGCCGATTTCGAGCACCGTCTCGGTCTTCTTCACCGCCAGTTCTTGCAGGACGCGCGCCTCGATCTTCGGCGCGAGCATGCGTTCGCCGCCCGGCAGCGGAACTTCGAGGTCCGCGAAAGCGATGTTGCGATAGGCGGCGGGAACGAAGTTCTCACGCTTGACGACCGACAGCAGATTCAATACGTCCTGGTCCAGCACATCCCACGGACGAATCTGTTGCTCGATCATGTTGAAACGCGCTTGCTCGATGTTCATTTTCTGTGTGCGTGTTGGCGACCGGGAACATACGCCCCGATGCCCGGCGAGACGCGCCGGAACGGGGCTGATTGACTTCGCGATTGTAGCAAATCGACGCCTCGTCGCCGCCCGCGCCCCCGCGCCGCTAATGCGGCAGCCGGATATCGAACTTGAAGGTGATGAGCCGCGCCACGAGGATGAAGGCCGTCGACAGCAGGACGTTGTAGATCGGCTCGACGGCGAACTGCTCCAAGCCGATGTACATCCAGCAGCCCGCGAACGCGCACACCGCGTAGGGCCGCGAATCGCGCAGGATCAGAGGGATTTCGTTGCACAGCACGTCGCGCATGATGCCGCCGAACACGCCGGTCGTGACGCCCATCATCGTCGCGGTGAAAACGGGCATTTGCGCATCGAGCGCGATGGACGTGCCCGACACGCTGAAGAGGCCGAGCCCGATGGCGTCGGTGACGAGAAGCGCGCGCTGATCGAAGAGGCGCGTCGTCACGCGCAGGAACAGCGGCGCGAAGATCGACATCGCGAAAATCGCGAGCACGTATTCCTGATGCTCGACCCAGTAGAAGGGGCGGCGCGACAGCAGCACGTCGCGCACGGTGCCGCCGCCGAACGCGGTCGCGAGCGCGACGAGAAATGCGCCGACCGCGTCGAGCCGGCGCTTCCTCGCTTCGATGAGGCCGGAGAGCGCATACGCGAAAATCGCGAACGCCTCCATGATGGAAATGGCGAGGGTGAGTCTGGGATGCACGTCTATTCCGTTTTGCGGGTCTTGTCTTCGGGATGGTTGTGATGCCGCGGCGTGCCGCCCGGCTGCAGCAGCACGAGCACGGCGCCCTCGCCGCCGTCGTGCGGACGCGCCTGACAGAAGGCAATCACCTCCGCCTTCTGCACGAGCCACGCGCGCACCTTGCCCTTGAGCACCGGATGCTTGCCGATGGACCCGAGCCCCTTGCCGTGAATCACGCGCAGGCAGCGCAGCCCGCGCTTCACCGATTCGCGGATGAATTCCGCCAGCGCCTCGCGTGCTTCCTCGCGCCGCATGCCGTGCAGATCGAGTTGCGCCTGCACGATCCACGCGCCGCGCCGCAGCTTTCTCACGACTTCCTGACTGACGCCCGGCCGGTGGAAGGACAGCGTTTCGTCGATGTCGAGCAGGCTTTCGGGATCGTATTCGTCGGAGAGCGCTTCCTGCAGCACCGCTTCTTCGTCGCGCAGGCTCTGGAGCGGCAGCGGCGAAGGCGGCACGCGGGGCGCCATCGTGCGCGGAGGCGTTCTGAGCGGCTCGACTTCGCCGATCGCGCGGCGAAACTCGTCGGCATCCGCGACGGCTTCGCGCTCGGCGCGCTTCACGGCGACCCGTTCGGCCTGGCGCTTGTCGGCGTCCGCTTTCAGCGCGGACTTTAGCGATGCAAGACCGGCGAGGCCGTCGCGCTTCACCGCCGCCGACACCTCGCGCGGATCGGCTGGCTTCTCGGCGGGCGCGGCTGCGCGCGGCGTTTCCCGGCGGCGGGCTTTCGGTTCGTGCGGGTGAGGATGATTTTTGGGCATCGTTCGGCCTGAAGAGTCGGCTGCAGTTCAAAAGCCAGGCTTGAGGACGGCACGCGACGCGGCGCGCCGATTGTGCCACGGGCGCGATGCCGTCGAATGCGCGATGGTGAAACGCGCGTGGCCGTACGGGGAAACAAAAAACGGGCCGAGGCCCGTTTTGTCGAAACGCCGGTATGGATCAGGCGTCGCGTTGCGCCGAATGCAGCGCGCCCAGCCCCATTCCAGCGGCCCGGCGCACTGTATCGCCTTGCCGCTCAACGATCCTTTTCGTGGCTCATCGAGTGCGGCGTGGGCGTTTCGTCGATGGCTTCGAGATAGCGCTGCGCATCGAGCGCGGCCATGCAGCCCGTGCCGGCGCTGGTGATCGCCTGACGATAGATGTGATCCTGCACGTCGCCCGCCGCGAACACGCCGGGGATGCTCGTCGCGGTTGCGTTGCCGGTCGTGCCGCCCTTCGTGATGATGTAACCGTTCTTCATCTCCACCTGGCCGGCGAAGAGATCGGTGTTCGGCTTGTGACCGATCGCGACGAACACGCCCTGCAGCGCGATGTCCGTGGTCTCGCCGGTGACCGTGTGCTTGACGCGCAGGCCGGTGACGCCGGATTCGTCGCCGAGCACTTCGTCGAGCACGTGATTCCACTTGATGTCGACCACGCCTTCCTTCTCTTTCGCGAGCAGGCGGTCGATCAGAATCGGCTCGGCGCGGAACTTGTCGCGGCGGTGGATCACCGTCACTTTCTTCGCGATGCCCGACAGATACAGCGCCTCTTCGACCGCCGTGTTGCCGCCGCCGATGACCGCGACTTCGCCGTTGCGATAGAAGAAGCCGTCGCAGGTGGCGCACGCGGACACGCCTTTGCCCATGAAGGCCTGCTCGGACGGATCGCCGAGATATTGCGCCGATGCGCCCGTCGAGATGATCAGCGAATCGCAGGTGTACTCGCCCGAATCGCCGATCAGACGGAACGGCCGCTCGTTCAGCTTCGCGGTGTGGATGTGGTCGAACACGATCTCGGTGTTGAAGCGGCGCGCGTGTTCCTCCATGCGCTGCATGAGTTCCGGACCCTGCACGCCCGAGGGATCGCCCGGCCAGTTTTCGACGTCGGTCGTGGTCATCAGCTGGCCGCCTTGCGCGAGGCCGGTGACGAGCAGCGGCGACAGGTTCGCGCGCGCCGCGTAGACGGCGGCGGAGTAGCCGGCGGGGCCGGAACCGAGAATCAGCACTTTGGCGTGCTTGGGCGCGCTTTGGGATGAAGACATGGCGATGGTCCGTTATTGATGGTCTGACCGGAAGCAGGGGATGACGTCAGCGCAGCAAGTTCGACTCCCGCGCGCGTCGCATTCCGATGACCCGTAGTTGGATGCAAGTCCTCGATTATAAAGGTCCGTGCGAAAGCCTTCCGAGTGAACCTTTCAATCGCTTTGATAGGCTTCCGTAGAAGATTCGACGCGAAAACGGCGCGCGCGCGGCATGTGAGGAGTGTTACAGGATGCAAGAACGCGCCCGTTTTTGCGCCTTTCCCCGCAATGCAGCGTTTACAATAGGCCACCGTTCGTACGGCCCCATTCGCCATCGGCGCTCATCAACCACGGGCCGCAAAAAGCGACACCGAATCAATGGCAAAAGCATCCTATTCCGCGAGCCCGCAGGCGTTGCCTCACCGCATGTCGCGGCTCTTCACCGAGATTCGCTGGATTCTCCAGGTCGCGCTCGGCCTGTTCCTCGTGATGGCGCTGATTTCCTACAGCCGCAAGGACCCGAGCTGGACGCACGCGGTCAGCGTCGATCACATTTCAAACTGGGCAGGCCGCGTCGGCGCGTACACGTCGGACATTCTGCTGCTCGTGTTCGGGCTGTCGTCGTACTGGCTCGTCGTGCTGCTCGGGCGGCGCATCATCGCGAATTACCGGCGCATCATCGAGCCGGCGGCGCAGTCATTGAAGGACGATGCCGACGCGCCGCGCGACCGCACGTGGCTCGCCGAAGCGTTCGCCTTCGTGCTCGTGCTGCTGGCCAGCGACGGCATCGAGGCGCTGCGCATGTGGTCGCTCAAGGTGCCGCTGCCGCGCGCGCCGGGCGGCGTCGTCGGCGATCTGATCGCGCGCCATGTATCGCATGCGCTGGGCTTCACCGGCGCCACGCTCTTTTTGCTGATCGCGCTGGCAATCGGCCTGTCGCTCTACTTCCGGTTCTCGTGGCTCTCGGTTTGCGAGAAGGTCGGCGAGGGCATCCTGAACGCAATCACCGGCGCGCAACTGCGGCGCGAAGCCGGCCGCGACCGCAAGCTCGGCGAGGAAGCCGCATCGAAGCGCGAGGGCAAGGTCGTGCGTTCGCGCGTGAAGCAGGAGGACCACGAGCCGGTCGTGATCGTCCCGCCGGTCGCCACGCCCGCGCGGTCCGAGCGCGTCGAGAAGGAAAAGCAGGCGCCGCTCTTCACGAACCTTCCGGGCGATTCGACGTTGCCGGCCATCTCCCTGCTCGATCCGCCGCCGAAGACGCAGGAGACCATCGCTGCGGATACGCTCGAATACACATCGCGTCTCATCGAAAAGAAGCTGAAGGACTTCGGCGTCGAAGTCAGCGTCGTCGCGGCGTATCCGGGGCCGGTCGTCACGCGCTATGAAATCGAGCCGGCGACGGGCGTGAAGGGCAGCCAGATCGTCGGTCTGGCGAAGGATCTGGCGCGTTCGCTGTCGCTCGTGTCGATTCGCGTCGTCGAGACGATTCCCGGCAAGAACTTCATGGCGCTCGAATTGCCGAACCAGCGCCGGCAGACGGTCAAGCTCTCGGAGATCCTCGGCTCCGAGGTGTACGCGAACGGCGCGTCGCCGCTCACGATGGGCCTCGGCAAGGACATCGGCGGCAATCCGGTCTGCGCCGACCTCGCGAAGATGCCGCACCTGCTGGTCGCGGGCACGACGGGTTCGGGCAAGTCGGTCGGCATCAACGCGATGATCCTCTCCCTGCTCTACAAGGCAAGCGCGGATCAGGTGCGGCTCATCCTCATCGATCCGAAGATGCTCGAAATGAGCGTCTACGAAGGCATTCCGCATCTGCTGTGTCCGGTCGTCACCGACATGCGGCAGGCGGGGCATGCGCTCAACTGGGCCGTGGCCGAGATGGAGCGCCGCTACAAGCTGATGAGCAAGATGGGCGTGCGCAACCTCGCGAGCTTCAATACGAAGATCGACGAAGCAAAGAAGCGCGACGAGAAGATTCCGAATCCGTTCAGCCTGACGCCGGACGATCCCGAGCCGCTCACGCGCCTGCCGAACATCGTCGTGGTGATCGACGAACTCGCCGACCTGATGATGGTCGTCGGCAAGAAAGTCGAAGAGCTGATCGCGCGGATCGCGCAGAAGGCGCGGGCGGCCGGCATCCATCTGATTCTGGCGACGCAGCGGCCGTCGGTCGATGTCATCACGGGCCTCATCAAGGCGAACGTACCGACGCGCATGGCGTTCCAGGTGTCGTCGAAAATCGACTCACGCACGATTCTGGATCAGCAGGGCGCGGAATCGCTGCTCGGCATGGGCGACATGCTGTATCTGCCGCCGGGCTCGGGCCTGCCGGTGCGCGTGCACGGCGCGTTCGTATCGGATGAGGAAGTGCATCGCGTGGTCGACAAGCTGAAAGAACACGGCGAGCCGAATTACATCGAAGGGATTCTGGAGGGCGGGCTGGCGGGCGATGGCGACGAAGGCGCAGCCGGCGCGGGCGCGGGCTCGGCCGACGGCGAAGCCGATCCTTTGTACGATCAGGCGGTGGAAGTCGTCATCAAGAACAAGCGCGCTTCCATTTCGCTCGTGCAGCGGCATTTGCGGATCGGCTATAACCGGGCGGCGCGGCTTCTGGAACAGATGGAGAACTCGGGTCTCGTGTCGGCGATGTCGTCGAACGGCAACCGGGAGATTCTCACGCCGGCGCGCGAGGCGGAATGAGCGTCGCGCACGGTGAGCATTATTTGGAGAACGAGACTATGAAGCAACGAACGGGGAAGATATTCGGCGCGGCGATTCTGTCGGCGTCGATGCTTTTCGCGGCGCAGGCATTCGCGAGCGGCACGGAGCAGTTGAAGCAGTTCGTGTCGCAAGTTCACGCGGCGCGAGGCGAATTCACGCAGCAGGAAGTGAAAGCGCCGGGCAGGGCGAACAATGGCGCGGCGGCCACGCCCACAGCGTCGAAGGGCGCGAATTCCAGCGGCACGTTCATGTTCGCGCGGCCGGGCAAATTCATCTGGTCGTATGAGAAGCCGTATTCGCAAGTGCTGCAGGCGGACGGCGACAAGCTCTACGTGTACGACAAGGACCTGAACCAGGTGACGGTTCGCAGCCTCGGCGGTGCGCTCGGCGCAAGCCCGGCTGCGATCCTCTTCGGCAGCAACGATCTCGACAAGAACTTCACGTTGCGCGATGCGGGCGTGAAGGGCGGCATCGACTGGCTGGAACTGACGCCGAAGGCGAAGGACACGCAGTTCGAGACGGTCGGCATCGGCTTCAAGGACGGTAATTTGCAGGCGATGGAATTGCACGATGTGTTCGGTAACGTCACGCTGCTTACGTTTCTGAACATCCAGAAGAACCCGCCGATCAAAAGCGATACCTTCAAGTTCAACGTGCCGAAGGGCGCGGATGTGATCAACGGGTAAAGAGATGCCGCCCGACTTCCCATCGGGGCGTTTTGGATAGTCAGAAGAACCCGCCGATCCACGGCGGGACTTCAATTTCAGCAGGTCAAGCAAAGCGCGGCTCTCTCGGGCCGCGCGTCATTTGCGGTCTCGGCTTTTAGTGATAACCGGCGAGGAGCGTCACTGCTTTCTAGCTGCAAGACACTTCGGTGCATGCGCCGCGCTCATATCCTCGATAAACGCATCGAGAATCTCGTTGCGTTCTCCGCGATCCCGCCGCGCGCGCGTCACCATCTGGAAGGCGACGCGATAACGCATCGTCGCTTCGTTCAGCGGCGCAAGCAGTCCGTCGTCCACATACGACGCGGCGAAGTGCTCCGGCAGATAGCCGAGATGCCGCCCCGACAGCACCAGCATGGCGACCGCTTCCATATTGTCCGCCACCGCGCTGATCGAGCGCGGCGTCAGCGCGCCCGCTTCGGGCAGCGGATAGCTGCGCCACGCCCAGTCGTGTTCGGCGGCCTCATCGAGCGACACGTCGCCCGCGCGGGCGTAGAGCGGATGCGTGCGCGCGCAATACGCGAGCTGATCCTCCGCGAAAATTTCCGTGTAATCGAGCGACGGCACGCGATGCCAGAAATATCCGATCGCCATCTGAATGCGCCCGGCAAGCAGCATCTCTTCCAGTTCGCTGGGCGACCGGACGAGCACGGCGAAGCGCACCGATTCGTCGCGTTCCCGAAAACGCGCGATGGCCTCGCCGATGCGCGCGTTGGCGCTGACCGGCGTCGTGCCGATCATCCCGAGCGTCAGCGTGCCGACGAGCTTTCTGCCGACGTTTCGCGCGGTGGAATCGAACGTATCGACGGCGACGAGCAGCGTCCGGCAGGCATCGACGAATTGCTCGCCGCGCGCGGTGAGTGCGAAGCCGCCGCGTCCGCGGTCGCATAGCCGATAGCCGAGCCGCGTTTCGAGCGTCGCGAGTTGCGTGCTGATGGTCGACTGGCCCACGTTCAGCGTTGCCTGCGCGGATGAAACGCCGCCCGCATCGACGATGGCCAAAAAGACGCGGATGAGCCGCAAATCCAGGTCCGAGAGGTGAGTGAACATGCGTGCCGCCGTTAGATCGATTCGTATCGATGTGTAGTTGATGCCGGCGGCATTTTAACTTGGCGGGAAAGGCGGTACTAATGAGGTTTGTCAGCCTTTCAGCTCACATTCACTGCCATGAATACATCGTCGCTTTTCGCTCCCGCCGAACACTTCGATTCGCACTTCCGCGATCATCGCGCCGAGCGGCCGCAGCCGCTGTCGGGCAATCAGATGCCGCGCTGCGGCGGAATCACGACGATGATGCGCCTGCCGCACGTCGCATCCGCCGCCGGGCTCGACGCGTGTTTCGTCGGGGTGCCGTTCGATCTCGGCACGTCGAACCGGACCGGCGCGCGCTTCGGGCCGCGCCAGGTGCGCAACGAATCGGTGCTGCTGCGCCCCTACAACATGGCGACGCGCGCCGCGCCGTTCGACTCGCTGTGCGTGGCGGATGTAGGCGATGTGGCGATCAATCCGTACAACCTGCCCGATTCGATCGACCGGATCGAGCGGGCGTATCGCGAGATTCTCGAGCACGATTGCAAGCCGATCACGCTCGGCGGCGACCACACCATCGCGTTGCCGATCCTGCGTGCGATCCACGCGAAGCACGGCAAAGTCGGCTTGATTCACGTCGACGCCCACGCGGACGTCAACGACACGATGTTCGGCGAGAAAATCGCGCACGGCACGCCCTTTCGCCGCGCGGTGGAGGAGGGCTTGCTCGATTGCGAGCGCGTCGTGCAGATCGGCCTGCGCG
Organism: Caballeronia sp. LZ016; assembly: GCF_031450805.1. Classification (NCBI taxonomy): domain Bacteria; kingdom Pseudomonadati; phylum Pseudomonadota; class Betaproteobacteria; order Burkholderiales; family Burkholderiaceae; genus Caballeronia; species Caballeronia sp. LZ016. The sequence continues at coordinate 103,035 of NZ_JARTVY010000001.1, read as the reverse complement.
GAACCGGCTACGAAGCGGGCGATTTCGACTGGTGCCGCGAGCAGGGCTTTCGCGTCGTGCAGACGGAGGAATGCTGGAACAAGTCGCTCGCACCGTTGATGGATGAAGTGCGCGCGCAGTTGAGCGACGGGCCGGTGTACATCACGTTCGATATCGACGGCATCGACCCGGCGTTCGCGCCCGGAACCGGCACGCCGGAAATCGCGGGACTGACGGTGCCGCAGGCGCTCGAAATCGTGCGGGGCGCGTGGGGCTTGAATATTGTCGGCGCGGATCTGGTGGAAGTCGCGCCGCCTTACGATCCGTTCGGCACCACTGCGTTGCTGGCGGCCAATATCGCGTTTGAATTGCTGTGCGTGCTGCCGGGCGTGGAGCGGCGCGTTTGAGCGCGCAGGCGATACGCCGAGGCGGGCGCGTTACGCGCTGAACGCGCAGCGGCGGCGCGGCTGAACGCGCACGAACGGTTCGATCCGGCGTGCGCGCCATGCACTTTGCGCGAAGCGTGCTTCGCGCTATGCGGATGGCGTTGCGCTCCGTCCTCGCTCAGAGCGTCGCGCAAGACGCCTTCACGAAGCCAGCGCCGCCCGCCGCGCCGATACCAGCAGCAGATAGCACGCCGCACCGAGCGCGAGCGCCGGCAGCGTCGCGCCGAGGTTCGGCAGCCACTGGTTGATCGCGTGATACGCCGCAATGCCGATTGCCCATGCGACGAACGCGCTCACGTGCCAGCCGCCGGAATAGCCGTAGCGCCCGTCGATGCGCCCGAGCGCCGCGGCATCGACCCGGCGCTTTCTCACGATGAAGTGATCCGCCAGCACCACGCCGAAGAGCGGCGCGAACACCGAGCCGATCAGCAGCAGGAAGTTCTGGTACTTGCCCATGGCGACGAAGAGCGCGACCAGCGTGCAGAGCGCGCCGTAGCCCGCCGACAGCATCGGCACGCTGGCGCGCGCCCAGAACGTGCCGGTCGAAACGGCGGCCGAGTGGATATCGGCGAAGGCGTTGTCGATTTCATCGATCAGGATCAGCAGCAGCGCGACGCCGCCGCCCGCCTGCGCCAGCGCGACGGTCAGAAGCGCATCGCCGCCGCCCGCTGCGAGGCCGTACACCGCGCCCAGCGCATAGAACCACAGGTTCGCGATGCCGTAGCCCAGCAGCGTGCCGCGGAACGTGCCGCCCGCGCTGCGCCCGAAGCGCGTGTAATCCGCGATGAGCGGCAGCCACGAAAGCGGCATCGCGACGACCAGATCGATGCCCGCGCCGAACGCCATTTCGCCGGTGCCGGGGCGCGCCAGGAGCGAAGCGAGGTCGTGCGTCGAAAGCAGATTCCACGTGAGCCAGCCCGCGCCGCCGAGCAGCAGCCAGATGCCCCACGTCCGCAGAAAGCGCCGCACGAAGGAGAGCGGGCCGCTCACGGCGAGCAGCGTCGCGAGCGCGCCGAAAAGCAGCGTCCAGACGAGCGGGATCGACAGATGGAAGGATTGCTTCGCGAGCGCGTCGGCGGAATCGCGCATCACGATGATTTCAAACGAGCCCCAGCCGACCAGTTGCACCGCGTTCAGCACCGCCGGCGCCGACGCGCCGCGCACGCCGAGCGTCGGGCGCAGCGACGACATCGCCGCAAGCCCCGTATCCGTGCCGATGACGCCGGCAAGCGCGAGCAGCACGACGCCGATCGCCGTGCCGATGACGATGGCGGCGAGCGCGTGCGGCAGCGACAGCCCCGGCACCAGCAGCGCGCCCGCCTGCGCGACCAGCAAGCCGATGCCGAGCGAAAACCACAGCGCGAACGCGTCGCTCGTGCCGAAAGCGCGCCGCTCGGAGGGCACCGGCGTGAGCGGCGCGTAGGTGGACGTGTTCTCTTGCTGCATCGGATCGGATCCCCAGGTTGTGTCGGTTCGGAATGACGGCCGCCGCCGTGAATCATGTGCAGCTTCCGGCTGTCATAATCCCCGGAATCGTTACCCATTTTGCGCCACGGCTGGCCGCGCGGATACCTGGCCGAATGGCCGATGCACCGCGCTCCATGAAAAGCGCAAGATTATCGCCGCGTTCGGTCTGCGTGCGATACGCGCGCCAACCTGCATCTATTGCGTCCACAGCACCATGTTCGAACAAAATCGTGGCAACGTTCCGCTCGCGGAGCGCCTGCGTCCCCGCACCATCGACGATGTAATCGGCCAGAAGCATCTGCTCGGGCCCAACAAGCCGCTGCGCGTCGCCTTCGAATCGGGCGAGGCGCATTCGATGATTCTCTGGGGCCCGCCCGGCGTCGGCAAGACGACGCTCGCGCGCCTGATGGCCGCTGCGTTCCACGCGGAGTTCATCTCGCTGTCGGCGGTGCTGTCGGGCGTGAAGGACATCCGCGAGGCCGTCGAGACTGCGCAGATCCATCGCGCGAACGGGCGGCAGACGCTTGTGTTCGTCGACGAAGTGCATCGCTTCAACAAGAGCCAGCAGGACGCGTTCTTGCCGCATGTCGAATCGGGCCTGTTCGTGTTCGTCGGGGCGACGACCGAGAATCCATCGTTCGAGGTGAACAGCGCGTTGTTGTCACGCGCGGCGGTGTATGTGCTCAAAAGCCTCGATGCCGACGAGCTGAAGGAACTGCTCGAACGCGCGACCGCGGAGCTGGGCGGCCTGACGTTCACGGACGAAGCGCGCGACGCGCTCATCGGCTCGGCGGACGGCGACGGGCGCAAGCTCCTCAACAACCTCGAGATCGTCGCGCGCGCGGCGGCGCAACAGAAGACAACCGAAGTCGACGGCGCGTTGCTCGGCAGCGCGCTCGCGGAAAACCTGCGGCGTTTCGACAAGGGCGGCGACGCGTTCTACGACCAGATCAGCGCGCTGCATAAGTCGGTGCGCGGCAGCAACCCCGACGCGGCGCTCTACTGGTTCTGCCGCATGATCGACGGCGGCGCGGACGCGCGTTATCTCGCGCGGCGCATCGTACGCATGGCGTGGGAGGACATTGGGCTGGCCGACCCGCGCGCCGCGCGCATCGCGCTCGATGCCGCCGAAACGTACGAACGCCTCGGCACGCCCGAAGGCGAACTGGCGCTCGCGCAGGCGCTGATCTATCTCGCGGTCGCGCCGAAATCGAATGCGGGCTACAACGCGTATAACGAGGCGCGGCGATTCGTCGGCAAGGACCAGTCGCGCGGCGTGCCGGTGCATCTGCGCAATGCGCCGACGAAGCTGATGAAAGAGCTCGGCTACGGCCACGAATATCGCTACGCGCACGACGAGCCCGACGCTTACGCCGCCGGCGAAACGTACCTGCCGGACGGCATGCGCGATCCACACTGGTATCAGCCGACGCCGCGTGGGCTGGAAGGCAAGATCGGCGAGAAGCTCTCGCGGCTGGCCGAACTGGACGATGCCTGGCGGCGCGAGCATCGGGATGGCAAGAAGCGGTGATGCGATGGCCGTTTCGCTCCTGCGCGATGCGAATTTCGTCAGGCGAGCGGGCGAGGCACGCTGGCCGGCGCGGACGATGCACTAGACTTTCCACTGCACTTTCGTTTCGCCTTCGCACACGGCGCCGGTTGCCGGATAGCGGCCAATTGTCGGTACGCTAGAATCGGCGTTTCCGAATACTTAACAAAAGCAGCCCGCCATGCTCGACATTCAACTCCTCCGCAAAGACCTGGACGGCGTCGCGAAGCGCCTCGCCGATCGGGGCTATACGCTCGACGTCGCCGCCTTTGCCGCGCTCGAAGCCGAGCGCCGCGAGATCCAGACCCGCACCGAAGAACTCCAGGCGCGCCGCAACAGCCTGTCGAAGCAGATCGGTGCGATGAAAGGCCGCGGCGAGGACGCCTCTGCCGTCATGGCGGAAGTCGGCGGCATCGGCGAGACGATGAAGGCATCGGCGGCGCAACTGGACGACGTGCAAAAGCGCCTGTCGGACCTGATGCTGACCGTGCCGAATCTGCCCCACGAAAGCGTGCCCGTGGGCAACGATGAGACGCAGAACGTCGAAGTGCGGCGCTGGGGCGCACCGCGCGCGTTCGATTTCGAAGTGAAGGATCACGTCGATGTCGGCGCGCCGCTCGGTCTCGACTTCGAAACGGGCGCGAAGCTGTCGGGCGCGCGCTTCACGCTGCTGCGCGGACCGATCGCGCGGCTGCATCGCGCGCTCGCGCAGTTCATGATCGACACGCATACGGAGCAGCACGGTTATACCGAGGCTTACACGCCGTATATCGTCAATCCGGAGATTCTGTACGGCACCGGCCAGTTGCCGAAATTCGCCGACGACATGTTCCGCGTGGAGAAGGGCGGCGACGAGAACACGGTCACGCAGTATCTGATTTCGACGTCGGAAATCTCGCTGACGAATACGGTGCGCGACAGCATCCTCGAAGCGGGCGCGCTGCCTGTGAAGCTGACGGCGCATTCGCCGTGCTTCCGTTCCGAGGCGGGTTCGTATGGACGCGACACGCGCGGGCTGATCCGCCAGCATCAGTTCGACAAGGTCGAGATGGTTCAGGTCGTCGCGCCCGAACATTCGTACGCGGCGCTCGACGAAATGGTCGGCCAGGCAGAAGCCATCCTGCAGAAGCTCGAACTGCCGTACCGGGTCATTACGCTGTGCACGGGCGACATGGGATTCTCCGCGGCGAAGACGTTCGACCTCGAAGTCTGGTTGCCGGCGCAGAACACGTATCGCGAAATTTCGAGCTGTTCGAATACCGAGGCGTTCCAGGCGCGGCGCATGCAGGCGCGCTTTCGCAACGCGCAGGGCAAGCCGGAGTTCGTGCACACGCTCAACGGTTCGGGGCTGGCGGTCGGTCGCACGCTCGTCGCGGTGCTCGAAAACTTCCAGAACGCGGACGGCTCGGTGACGATTCCGGCGGCGCTGCGCCCGTACATGCGCGGTGCGGAGCGTATCGAAGCGGGTGCATCGGCGTGATGCTTATTTGCAAAAAGGTGCTTGAAAACTTCCGAGTCTTCGATATACTTTCATTCTTCGTTGAGCAGCGACCCGCTTGGCGAAGGCCGGCAGAAGCAAGCTGGTAGACGGAAAGGTGGCAGAGTGGTCGAATGTACCTGACTCGAAATCAGGCGTACGGTTTCCCCGTACCGTGGGTTCGAATCCCACCCTTTCCGCCAAAATTCAAAACCCCGCAAGTCGAGAGACTTGCGGGGTTTTTCATTTCCGGTCTATGTGCGGACCCGCAAACCGCCGGGTCCGATACCGACCTCAAACCGCGCACCGCGCCACGTCGAACCTCATCTCCGGCTCGGGCACGCCGCCATCGTCGCTCGCCGACTGCTGCACCTTCACGATCGATCCGTACCCCGACGGCGTCAACGTCACAAGCCAGGCATTCGATCCGACGAGCAGCTCGGTGGAACCCTGGTCGCGCATCACTTGCGCCGACGGTAGCCTGCGCTGCAGGCAGCTCGATATATCCGATGCCGCGCGCGCCGACGAGACATAGATCACGGGTTTCGATGCCCGTAACTCGGGACCACTGGTCGAACTGCACGCGGCAAGCGCCCCGGCAGCCGAGGCAAAAGCGAGAACGACAAAAACACGATGCAAGGTCATAACGCTCCGTAAGAAAACCCAATTGGCCGACGAACGCGACATGCGCCGAAACGGCGGGAAAGGCCGTCCTCGAAGCGCGCGCGCCCGTTGCCAGGAGCGGCAATGCTATCATCGGGCCCATTGTCCTCGTGCGCGGCGCACCATCGGCAGTCGCCAGCGGCGGCGCCCGGCCCGCATGCAGGCGGCACGAATCCACCCGCATCGCTCAATGGCCATCACCCTCAAGACTCCCGCCGACATCGAGAAATTGCGCATCTCAGGCCGCATGGCCGCCGAAGTCCTCGCGATGATCGCCGAACACGTGCGCCCCGGCGTCACGACCGACGAACTCGACGCCATCTGCAATCGCTTCATCGTCGACGAACTGAAGGCCATCCCCGCGAACGTCGGCTACATGGGCTTTCCGAAGACGGTCTGCACGTCGGTCAATCACGTGGTCTGTCACGGCATTCCGGGGCCGAAGGAATTGAAGGATGGCGACATCGTCAACATCGATGTCGCGATCATCAAGGACGGCTACTTCGGCGACACGAGCCGCATGTACTACGCCGGCACGCCGGGCAAGGAAGCGCGCCGTCTGACTGAAACGACATACGAAGCGATGGTCGCCGGCATCCGCGCGGTGCGTCCCGGCGCGACGCTCGGCGATATCGGCTTCGCGATTCAATCGGTGGCGCATCGCGAAGGCTTCTCCGTGGTGCGCGAGTATTGCGGCCACGGCATCGGCCGGGTGTATCACGAAGATCCGCAAGTGCTGCATTACGGCCAGCGCGGCGCGGGACTGCGTCTCAAGCCCGGCCTCGTCTTCACCATCGAGCCGATGATCAACGCGGGCCGCGCGGCCACGCAGCAATCGCGCGATGGCTGGACCGTCACGACCAAGGACCGCTCCCTGTCGGCGCAATGGGAGCATATGGTCGCCGTCACCGAAGAAGGCTTCGAGCTGCTCACGCCCTGGCCCGACGGCACGGGTCCGTATGCCCAGCCGTGAACGGGGCGACGTCTGGAAAAACGCGAAAGCGTGCGCTGTAAAGCACTTTCCAGGATTTAGGAATTGACGGGTTCGCCCGTTCGGATGAAGCTACGCGAATGGGCCTGCGCCCGGGCCGCCGCGAGGCGCCTCAGCACAGCCAGAAAGCCAGAGAGATAATCGCCCGCATGAGTCCCTCACTGACCGTCAGCCGCATCGGCGCGCAACAAGGTTCGGTTTTGCGCGAGCTTCGCACGGCATCGCTGCGCGAAGCGCCGTACGCGTTCGGCGAAACACTGGAAGACACGCTGCTCGTCGATCCCGCTTCCTTCGACGATGCCGCCTCGCTGCACGCCGGCTCGCCCCGGCTCGCGACATTCCTGCTGTACACCGAAGGGCATCCGGCCGGGCTCGTGCATGCGTATATCGAAGAAACCGATGACAGGCGCGCGTTCGTGAGCGCGCTCTGGGTCGCCCCGGCGGTCCGTCATTTGCGCGGCGGCGAACTGCTCGTGAACTTCGCATCGCAGTGGCTCGCGGAGCAGGGCGCATCGGAAGTGCATGCATGGATCGCCGATGAGAACCGCAACGCGATGCGCTTCTACGAACGCCTCGGCTTCGGCCCCACCGGCGATCGACGCGCGATGCCGATGCACGAGCAGGAAGCGGAATCGCTCTACGTGCGTCACATGAAGTCCGGACACGACGTTTAAGCCCTTCGGTCAAGCCTCTGCATCGCGTGCGCGCCGCACGCACTCATCTGTTCGATGCCAGAAAATCGGCCTGAAAAACTATGGCCGCGAGCGTGTACGCCTGTAAAATACGCAAAATTTTTGGCCGTTCCTATGTCGCTCAACAAAACGCCCTTCTTCGAACTGCGCAGCGGCTCCGTCGACACGCTTCTCTTCGTCGTCAAGACTCCCGACCTCGATGCCCTTCGCACCGAACTCACACGGCGCTTCGAAGCGACTCCCGAATTTTTCGCGAACGACGTCGTCGCCATCGACGTGCGGCGGCTCGCTTCGGCTGAAGGCGGCGAAGGCGAGCGTGTATCGCTGGCGGAGCTGGAGGCGCTGTTGAAGAGCGTGCACATGCGTCCCGTGGGCGTCGTCGCATTGCCGTCGCAGACGTGGGCGATCCAGTGGGCGAACGCGGGCGGCCTGCCCATGCTCGAAGCGCGCGACCGTCGTGGTTCACCGAAGCCTTCGGTGGATGAAGCGAAGCCCAACACCGAAGCCGCCGCCGTCATCGAAGCGGCCGTCGCGAAGGAGCCGCCGCCCGCGCTGCCGCAACCCGCGACCATCATCGACCGGCCGCTGCGCTCGGGGCAGCAGGTGTATGCGAAGGGCGATCTCATCGTGCTCGGGCTGGTGTCGTACGGGGCCGAGGTCATCGCGGAAGGGAACATCCATATCTATGCGCCGTTGCGTGGCCGCGCGCTCGCCGGCGTGCACGGCAATCTCGATGCGCGCATCTTCTGCACGTGCCTCGAGCCGGAACTGATTTCCATCGCCGGAATCTACCGGACGACCGAGAACCCCCTCGCAGCCGATGTGCAAAGCAAGCCCGTGCAGATCTGGCTCGACGAAGAAAAACTCATGATCGAACCGCTGCGGCTGACCTGAAGCCGCGCGCCCGCTGCGTTTGGCGCGCGCTCATGCACGAGGCGCGAGCGGACCTATTGACGAACACAAGGTACTTGTATGGCAAAAATCATTGTGGTGACTTCGGGGAAGGGCGGCGTCGGCAAGACGACCACCAGCGCAAGCTTCGCATCGGCGCTCGCGATTCGCGGCCACAAGACGGCCGTGATCGACTTCGACGTCGGTCTGCGCAACCTCGACCTCATCATGGGCTGTGAACGCCGCGTCGTGTACGACCTGATCAACGTCATTCAGGGCGAAGCGAACCTGCACCAGGCGCTCATCAAGGACAAGAAATGCGAGAACCTTTATATCCTTCCGGCGTCTCAGACGCGTGACAAGGACGCATTGACGCTCGAAGGCGTCGAGAAGGTCATCGACGAACTCATCAAGATGGACTTCGAGTACATCGTGTGCGATTCCCCCGCGGGCATCGAATCCGGCGCGCTGATGGCGATGCACTTCGCGGACGAAGCGCTCATCGTGACGAATCCGGAAGTGTCGTCGGTGCGCGACTCGGACCGCATTCTCGGCATTCTCGCATCGAAGACGAAGCGCGCGATGGAAGGCAAGGAGCCCGTCAAGGAACACCTGCTCATCACACGCTACAACCCGAAGCGCGTGTCGGAAGGCGAGATGCTGTCGCTCAACGACATCCAGGAAATCCTGCGTATCGAGCTGATCGGCGTGATTCCGGAATCGGAAGCGGTGCTGCATGCATCGAACCAGGGTCTGCCGGCCGTGCATCTCGACGGCACCGATGTCGCGGAATCCTACAAGGACGTGGTGTCGCGTTTCCTCGGCGAGGAAAAGGCGCTGCGTTTCACTGACTACCAGAAGCCTGGCCTGCTGCAACGCATCTTCGGCACCAAGTAAGGGGACGCAATGTCGATTCTTTCGTTTTTGCTGGGCGAGAAAAAGAAGTCCGCTACGGTCGCGAAGGAACGCTTGCAGTTGATCATTGCGCACGAGCGCGCGGGTGGCAGAGCCGCCGCCGATTATCTGCCGGCGTTGCAACGGGAACTCGTTGCCGTGATTTCGAAGTACGTGAAGATTTCCGATGACGATATTCGAGTGAGCCTCGAACGTCAGGACGATCTCGAAGTGCTGGAAGTGAAGATCGAGATTCCGCAGGCGTAACGCGCCTTCGCGCATCGCGCGGCGTCATCCGCTTGGCGCGGGGCGTCGCCAAATGAAAAAAGCCAGGATCGGTTGGAACCTGGCTTTTTGCTTTTGCGCGCTATCGTTTGCGTGCCGCGATTCACGTCCGTTTTTCGACGCGCGTCTCTTCGGCTTCCGGCACTTCCGGCGATGGCGCTTGCGGCGCCACAGGCGTCAGATAGCGCTCCGACAGCGCTTCATAGAGCGGCGGCGCGAACGCGCGCGACACGCGGCTCGAGATGAGTGCAGTCGCCATCAGCGAGATCACGAGCGCGTGGCCGTTGATCATCTCCATCACGATGACGAACGCCGTGATCGGCGACTGCGTGACGGCGGCGAGATAGCCGACCATCGCGAGCGCGATCAGCATCGGCAACGGCATGTCGGTGAAGAGCATGTGGATCACGTTGCCGAAGCCCGCGCCAATGGAGAGCGACGGCGCAAAGATGCCACCGGGGATGCCCGGCAGATACGAGCCGATCATCGACACCATTTTCAGCAGCGGATAAAACACCGACAGATGCTCGCGTCCTTCGAGCAGGCCGCGTGCTTCCGCGTAGCCGCTGCCGAACGTCGTGCCACCCGACACGACGCCCACTACAGCGATGACGAGCCCGCACAGCGCCGCGAAGACGACCGGACGCGACGCGTGCAGTGTGCGCAGCGGCGCGGGAATCCATTTCGCCGTATTGAGCAGCAGCCAGCAGAAGACGCCGCCCGCAATGCCGGTAATGACCGCCGTGACGACGACCGCCACCGCGAGCAGACTGGGAAAGTGCGCGCCGACGTCGATGGTGCCGAAGTACGTGTAGTTGCCGTTCAGCCCCAGCGCGACGATACCCGCGATGATGATGCCCGTGATCAGCACGCCGCTTGCGCGCGTCGAGAAACTGCGCGTGAGTTCCTCGATCGCGAACACGATGCCCGCAAGCGGCGTGTTGAACGCCGCCGACAAGCCGGCCGCCGCGCCCGCCAGCACGAGTTGCCGTTCGATCAGCGAATTCGAACGCGGATAGAAGCGCCGCATGTTGAACATCAGCGCCGCGCCGACTTGCACGGTCGGTCCTTCGCGTCCGATCGTGAAGCCGCCGAGAATCGCGATGAACGAGACGGCGATCTTGCTCGCGAGAATCTTCAGCGTCAGCAGCCGCCTGCCTGCCGCCGCCGATGTCGGACTATGCAGCACGGCGATGACCTGCGGGATGCCGCTGCCTTCCGAGCCGCGAAAGAAACTGCGCGTGAGAAAGACGCACAGCGCCGCGACCGCCGGCGTCACGATGAGCGGCAGCCACGGATGCCCGGCGCGATAGTGCATGAAAAGGTCGTAGCCCCAGTCGATGAGCCGCGCGTAGTACACCGCGACGAGACCGACGAGGATCGCACCCAGCCAGAAGATGCCGTAGCGCCGCCAGAGACTGCGCGTGCGGCGCGTGGTGAGGGTCGAGAGGGAGCGGAGCGCTCGGAGCATGCGTTAGCCGTCGCTTTCGAAGGAGCGCCGATTATAACGACCATCTCATAAACGATGGCGCGCCGCGCGAGAAGCGAAAGACCGCCAGAAAAAAGAACAGGCGCGAGGCTTTCGCCGGGCGCCCAGGAAACGCTCCCACAAAGCAGGAGCGGAGAGGAGAAGAGCGCCGCGCGCGCCGGAAGAGATTCGTCGGCAAGCGCGGCATTACACGTTCGGACTAGACCCTGTGATGGAAGTTCAATCGACTTTCGAACTTCTTCGCTCGATCGATCAAGCCGTAAGTACTTCGAAAGCAACGACTGCTGCGATCGCGCCGAGATTGGCGATGACCGCTTCGCACACGACCCCGCGCCATGTCGCGGGGCGGAACCGGATCGCAAGCAGGAGGGCGACGGACAGCGCGATGGCGATCATCGCGACGAGATGCGAGGTTTGAAAAAAGAGGCGCATGGTGGTCCCCGTTGAATGCCTTGCTTCGATCGAGTATAGGCACGCCGCGTTCAGCGGCAAACCGGCAGAAACGCCATATTCCCGCCACATTGCGGACGGCGTTCAGGTGTTAGCTTTGATGCACGCATTTCAGGGAATCTTTCAGCAAGGCCGGTTACCAACCCGCATGCGCGCAATCGTCCCTGAGAGGCGCGCCCGACCGCAGTCCGTTGGAGCTTCCGATCGATGACTTCCCCGACCACACGTTCTCTCGAAGTCGATTTCTTCCGGGGAATCGTGCTGCTGGTCATCGCGGTCGACCATATATCGGGAAGCGTGTTGTCGCACTTCACGCTGCATCGCTACGCGTTCTGCGACTCCGCTGAAGTCTTCGTCTTTCTTGGCGGTTATGCGTCGGCGGCGGCTTACACGGCGCTCGCGACTCGCCGTGGCAACCCGGCCGCTCGCCGACGCTTTTTCAGACGAAGCTGGGAGATCTATCGCGCGTATCTTCTGACGGCGATGCTGATGCTGCTCTGCGGCGCGCTCCTGATGTTCCTTCGGATCGATTCGCCGATGCTGCAGTACACCGAATGGCCTGCGCTGCTCGGGCGTCCCTTCGGCCTGATGCTCGATGTCGCGACGTTGCGTCAGCAGCCGTATCTGTCGTCGGTGCTGCCGATGTATGCGCTCTTCGCCCTTGCCGTGCCGGTCGCCGCGCCGCTCGCGCAACGCAGGCCCGTCGCCGTGATGTTCGGGAGCCTGCTGCTGTGGCTCGCCGCCGCGCCGCTCGCGCATGCGCTGCCGGCATCGTATGCGCAGGCATGGTCCTTCAACCCTTTTGCCTGGCAGCTCATGTTCGTGGCGGGCGTGCTGGCGCGCGCGCAGCCGGTCAGCGCCACGTTTCACGCGAGCCGGACCGCGCGCTGGCTCACGTGCGTCGCGGTCGCGTTCGCGCTGACGTTTGCGTTCGCCAAGCTCTTTCTCGAGACGCAGGCGCCGCCGGGATACATGAAGCAGAACCTCGCGACGCTGCGCATCGTGAGTTTCGCGGTCGTCGCGTGGATCGTTGCGCGGGCGGTGTATCGAGGATGGATAGGCGACCTCGCGCGCAGGCTGCCGGGCGTCGTCACGGTGGGGCAGCAGGGGCTCGTGTGCTTCATCGCGGGCACCTGCGTGTCGCTCGTGCTGGATACGGCGCTGCGCGTGATGGGCGTCGATCAGCTTGGACGGACGCCGTCGCACTGGCTCGCGGGGCTCGCCGCCGATGCGCTCGCCGTCGGCGTGCTGCTATGGCTCGCGCGCGTTTGGGCGGATCGCAAGGCGGCGAAGGCGGTCCGAGCGAAAGAGGCGGCGCGCGCCGGCGCGAAACCGGCGCGGCGGCTGCCGGTCATCGAGCAGCGGCCGGCGCCCGCGCATGCCGTCGACCGGCGGCGCGAGCGCTGAGCGTATCGGCTCCGATCACTCCAGCGTGATATCGCGCGTTTCGCGCATGGCCAGCACGGCGAAGAGACTCACCGCCGCCGCCACCGACACATAAGCGCCGACCCACGCCAGCCCGCCGCGATTGGCGAGCAGTTGCGCGATATACGGCGCCACCGATGCGCCCAGAATCCCGCCCAGGTTGTAGGCGACGCCCGCGCCCGTGTAACGCACGTTCGTCGGGAAGAGTTCGGGCAGAAGCGCGCCCATCGGTGCGAAGGTGACGCCCATCAGGAACAGTTCGATCACCAGGAAGAGCGCGACGTAAGCCGTGTTGCCGCTGCCGAGCAACGGCGACATCGCGAAGCCCGAGAGGATCGCCGCGATGCAGCCGACGGCCAGCACCGGCTTGCGGCCGAAGCGGTCGCTGGCGATGGCGGAAATCGGCGTGGCGATCGCCATGAACAGCACGGCGAAGCACAGCAGGCCGAGGAACTTTTCGCGCGAGAAGTGCAGCGTCGCGACGCCGTAGGACAGCGAAAAGACCGTCGAGATATAGAACAGCGTGTAGCAGACGACCATCGCGAGCGCGCCCAGCAGCGTCGGCCCGAGATGGCGGCCGAGCAGCGTCGCGATGGGCACGCGCACGCGCTCCTGTCGCTCGAGTGCGGCGCGGAACGCAGGCGTTTCCGCAATTTTCAGGCGCACGTAGAGGCCGAGCGCCACCAGCACCGCGCTGACGATGAACGGGACGCGCCAGCCCCAGCTGCGGAACTGCTCGTCGGAAAGGGAGAGGGCGAGCCCGAAGAACAATCCGTTCGACGCCAGGAACCCGACCGATGGCCCCAGTTGCGGAAACATGCCGAAGAGACCGCGCTTGCCCTTCGGCGCATATTCGGTCGCGAGCAGCGCCGCGCCGCCCCATTCGCCGCCGAGCCCGATGCCTTGCCCGAAGCGCAGGATGCACAACAGCACGGGCGCAAGACTGCCGATGGAATCGTAGCCCGGCACGAAGCCGATGAGCGTCGTGGAAACGCCCATCACGAGCAGGGAGGCGACGAGCGTCGACTTGCGCCCGACGCGATCGCCGAAATGCCCGAACAGGAACGAGCCGACCGGACGCGCGAGAAACGCGATGCCGAACGTGACGAACGCCGACAACGCCTGCGCCGCCGGCGATCCGTGCGGGAAGAACACCGGTCCGATGACAAGCGCGGCGGCGGTCGCGTACACGTAGAAGTCGTAGAACTCGATCGCGGTTCCGATGAAGCTCGCGAAGATCACGCGCGAGGTGCTTTGGGCTTTATCGCCGGAATTTTCGGCGGAAAGCGGGGTTGAGGACATGGTGTCTCCGTTTCATGAAACGCTGTTGCGCGCATCGACGGCACATGGACGATGGCGCTCGGTCATGCTTTTATAGGGATTGGATACGATGCCTCGTGCTGCGCGGGAGTGGTGCGCGAGGCGGTGCGGCGTGGCCGCATGGGCGCTTCGCACGGCGCGCGGGGTCGGCGCGCGGCGAAGGCGGTGCCGGTGGAGCCGGCAGGGGTGTCAAAAATTATATCGACCGGGCGCGGGGAGCGCCAACTCGTTCGCCGGCGCGCGCTAATCGATGGTCGTCGCTTGCGGCGAGTGCGATGTCTGCAGCTGGAACTGGCCGTTGTCGTTGAACATCCATCCTTCGAAAAGCTCGATCTGTCCGCTGCCGTTCAGGAGCCGCGCGGGCGGCGCGGGCAGCGGCGCGGATCGACGCAGCGACGCGAGCGCGGTGGCTTCGGCTTCATCGTCCCCGTTCGTGCGATACACCGACGAGTGCACCACCCGCCCGCTGCGATCGACGGTGAACGAGACGAGGACGAAGGAGCGAAGCATCGCCTGCGGCGTGCCACGCAGCACGAGCGACGGATTGCGCTCGAAGATGCGCTCGGCGATGCGCGCCTTGTAGTCGTCGAGTGTCGGGCTGGGCGCGGGTGTGGCGGGCGCCGTGGCGCGCGCCTGCAGCACGCCCGGCGGCGGCGTGATGGTGCAGGCGGTGGTCGCGAGAAGGAGCATCGACGCGAGGCAGATGCCCGACCGTCGCAGGAATATGGCGAACATGAGCGAAAGAACGGGTGACGCGATGATTCAATAGTAGTCGGTGGTGGCGTCGACGGGTGCATAACTTGCTATCGATGGTTCACCATCGAACGGAGAAAGGAGGGAGTCATGAGCAGCGAAGCGAATCGGCCTGAAGACGCGCAGCCCGCCGAGCATAGCGACAACGAGAAGAGCAAGCTGCCGGAGCGTGACGATGCAGGTCGCAAGCAGGCGCCGAACGACCAGCCGGGGAAAGAGCCGGGCGAAGGCGAGCCGCCGGTGGGTTGAGCGCAGCGCCGGTGCGGTGCTAAGGTAGGGGCGAGGCGCCCCGTGCCTCTTGGGAGAATGCCATGTCACCCGCTAACGATCCCCCTTCCAACGGCGCGCCTGAGCAACAACCCCCGCCGTCACCGGACGAGAACGCATCCGTTCCCGATGCCGACAAGGCCGAGCCGGCGCCGCACGAGCGTCCTGTCAGGACGGACGACAACTGACGCGAGGTCCGCATCAGTCGCGGTACGGCTTGACCAGTTCGGCGCAGCGCAGCGGCGTGATGGAACGCGTGGCGGCGGAATCGGTCGCGCGCGTTTCCACGCAGCGATAGACGCTGTTTGTCTTTTGCAGGAGGTAGGTGTCTTCGGGCAGCCCCGTGCTGCGCGCGGCGACGCTCGTCGTGCTGACCATCGTGTAGCCGTTCTGAATGAGGTCGAAGAGCGTTGTTTCAGATGCGCGCCATTGGGCGTTGGGTGTTTCTTCGGCGCGGGTGGACGGGGCCATGGCGAGCGGCGCGAGCGCGAGAAGAATTGCCGGGATGCCGCTTGGAAATTTCATGCACGGTGCTCCGCGTAAGGAATGGAGGCGTGTTAGATAGAGCGCAGGCGAGGGCGTTCCAAAGCGAATGCATCGCATGCGGGCGTGCAGGGGCACGTATCCTCATAGGTCGATTGCCGATGCCCGCGAGCTGAGCTGAGAAGGCAACGGGAGCGCTTCAATCAACGAACCCGACTCAGGCGCATCTTTTTACGCTGCTTCGCAGCGCGGTCCTTATTGGAAACGTTACCCCATTGGCTTTTCAGAATAACGCACTGGTTTCGTTTCGCCGTTTTGTGGTACTTCTGACGCTCTCTTTCAAGACAGCGGAGAGGTAAGGAACGCAATGTTTCACCTTGGTCCGGACTACGGCATTCACGACGAAAACAACCGGTACACATATCTGTTTTGGCAGAGCATTCATCGATCGGTTTATCTCAGCGTGAGAAATCCACGTATGTTTTTTCCGGCTAGCCATTACTGTTTTTGCACAAACCGGAATGCCACGGAAGTGACTCGCGAAGAGATAGACGCTATCACCATAGCCATGAGAGTCGCCCGCCACGCATTCCTCAACCGTTTCACCGTGATTCGATTATCGAGCTCCGACTCTGACTTGCGTTCGGCGCTCGGTCGCTCCGATAGGTCCTTTCCGCATTGGGTATGGCGGGAAACAAGGGAGATCGCGCAGGCCGTGCGCGAAGCGGTGACGCGAGGCGATTCGATTTTCGTGCCGACGCCCGATGACTTGCGAGTCTGCGTGAAGTCAATTCAGGAAGACCGGCGCAAGCCGCAGGCGATTACCGCGCAATCCGAGCGGTTCAAAAGTACGGCGGGGGGCTGCGAATGCCCCAGGAGGTCGATGAGCCATCGAGCCTGTCAGAAGTTACACCGCTTGCAGACGCCCAGCCGTTCGAATATTCGCCGGACATGCCAGACGGTGACGTGTGGGACGTTGCAAAGACGCCGAATCTCGGGGAACCGGGAAGCTGGTACACGAACTCCGGCAGCGGTCAAATGCGGCTCTATGGTTCTGACGGCAGGCCCGTAGTTGATCTGGATTTCGATCATGTCCACAACGGCTTACGGCCGCACGCGCATAAGTGGGGAACCGGGGGCCGCGATACCGGATACGACGTAGTTCCTTTTAGCCCTTGGTCCTATTAAGAGGATGTATGCAATCGTTCCATGATTGGTTCCGGGTCGGCGTCTCGCTGGATATGGGGACTCATGAGTTAACCATTCAACTTTGCGACGACTTCAAGAAACGCCGCGCCAGCATCTACTTCGAAGGGGCTACTCGTTTCATCGTCGAGGGATTCGTTGCTCAGAACGTCGTCTACAGTTTGACGCTACTGACGGAGTCCTCGACTGAATACGCAGTGGCACGAAAGGCATTGGAGGAGGCGCATCCCTGGGGTGATAACTGGCCCATGAAGAAGATCGCAAGAATCTCCGCGTCGCTCGGCGCCGAGGCAACGGTTGAATTCGACAGGATGCGGTCGGTCGAAGTCGACTCTCATAACCAGTGAGAACACAAAGCTAACATTGCACCGGCAGTAACAGGATGCGGTTGTATGTGAGCGATGGCAGCGGTTGTGGACCTCGACTTCGATCATGACCATGAACAAAGCGTATCGCACGCCCAGAAATGGAGCGTCAAGTTCTTTCACCGGGAAAGATAGTTGCGGGCGCCGCTCACTACTCTTCCGTTGACCAGCGGATGATTACTTCCAGATTCACGCCCGTTCAAACCCTTGCCGATGCACCCAATTTTCACGACGCCGAACTTGTTGCGGTGGAGCATGATCCGGACTCGCGGTCGCTCCGTCTTTCCGAGCGGCGCTGTGACAGCGTCGTGACCACCATGCATGCGCAGGCTCGAACGGGGTTCGCTGACGACGGAAGGGCGCTTTCGTCGGAACAGTTTTTCGCGCTTTCGCAGACGGTGAGGGCGAGCACTGTAGCCGTTCAACGTTGAGCGCCTTGTCTGATCGGCTGAAAGGCCGGTTGCGAAAAGGCCCCGTAAGTCACTTGACTGACGGGGCCTTTGTTCTGTCGCTGGCGGAGGCGGTGAGATTCGAACTCACGGAAGGATCGCTCCTTCGCCGGTTTTCAAGACCGGTGCCTTAAACCGCTCGGCCACACCTCCAGCAAGGCGCGTATTGTAGCGCAACTCGCCAGCCGGAAGAAACGCTCAGCCTTCCAGCGTGCGCGTCGCCTTCAGCGCGGGGAAAAGCCGCATCCACAGCAATGCAACCGCAATCGTGCCGATACCCCCGATCAGCACCGCCGGCACCGCGCCGAACAGGCC
The DNA here is from genome assembly GCF_031450805.1 of Caballeronia sp. LZ016. Taxonomy (NCBI): domain Bacteria; kingdom Pseudomonadati; phylum Pseudomonadota; class Betaproteobacteria; order Burkholderiales; family Burkholderiaceae; genus Caballeronia; species Caballeronia sp. LZ016. Next base: position 85,179 of record NZ_JARTVY010000001.1, on the reverse strand, counting down.
CGCCGTCATCCCCGATTCGAATTCGCCGAGCTGGTTCGACGTCCCTATGAAAAGCGAATTGATCGCGCCGACGCGTCCGCGCATCTCGTCCGGCGTCTGCAATTGAACGAGCGACATGCGCACGACCACGCTGATCACATCCGATGCGCCCAGCGCCGCCAGCGCGATCAGCGACACATAGAGATTGCTCGACAGCCCGAACACGATCGTCGCGATGCCGAACGCGATCACGCCGCCGAAAAGCGCCGTCCCCGCGCGCCGTCGCAGCGGAAAATGCGCAAGCCAGATCGATCCGGCCAACGCGCCCGCCGCCGGCGCGGCCCGCAACACGCCCAGCCCCCACGGACCGGTATGCAGGATGTCACGCGCGAACACGGGCAGCAGCGCCGTCGCGCCGCCAAGCAGCACCGCAAAGAGATCGAGCGACAGCGCACCGAGAATCACCGGCTTGCTTCGAATGAAGCCGATCCCGCTGAACAACGCCGCAAACGACAAAGGCGCACGCATGCGGACGGCTTCGTCGATGCGGATCGCCCCGACCGCGCAAGCCGCGACGATGAACGCGACCGTCACCGCGCCATAAACGGTCGACGCGCCGAGCCCGTAAAGCAGGCCACCCATCGCCGGGCCAAGGATCTGCGCGGTCTGATTCGCCGATGTCGACCACGCGCTCGCGTGCTGCAACTGGTTGCGCGCGACGAGATTCGGCAGCAGCGCCGCCATCGATGGCGATTCGAATGCGCGCGCAGCGCCGGTGATCATCGCGATCGCGTAGATCGGCCCGACGTGGTCCCAGCCGCGCCACGCCCCGAAGCACAGCACCAGCGCCGCGATGCCCTCGATCGTCTGACAGACGTACGCAATGGTGCGCCGGTCATAGCGATCCGCCACATGCCCGACCACGAGCGTGAGCACGAACATCGGCAGGAACTGCGCGAGCCCGACGAGCCCGAGCGCAAACGCGCTGTGCGTGATCGAATAGACCTGCCATCCGATCGCGACCGACATCATCTGAAACGCCACCGACGACATCACCCGCGCGCTCCAGAAAAGCGCGAACGGACGATGCCGCATCACCGAGCCGGGCGCCATCGTCGGCGCGCTCAACGGTCCGTATCCTTCAGGAACAGCTCCTGCAGATCGTTCAGAAACCGCTGGCCGAGTTCGGTCGGCGCAATGCGCTCGAAATCGCGCGTGATGAGTCCGCGCTTCTCCGCTTCGACGAGCGCGGGCTCGATGGCGGACATCGCCAGGCCCGTGCGCTCGACGAACGCGTGCACCGGAAAACCCTCGACCAGCCGCAGCGTGTTCAGCATGAACTCGAAAGGCAGATCGCGCGGACCGACTTCACGCTCTTCCTGAACCGCGCTCTGCCCGGACGACAACGCCTGATCCATATACGTCGACGGATGCTTGAAGCGCGCCTGCCGCACGATCTTCTGCGGAAAGGACAGCTTGGTATGCGCGCCGGCACCGATGCCGAGATAGTCGCCGAAACGCCAGTAGTTCAGATTGTGCCGGCTCTGCCGATGCGGCTTCGCATACGCCGATACTTCGTAGCGCTCGTAGCCCGCATCTCGCGTGCGCTCGTGAATCCAGTCCTGCATGTCGGCGGCGGCATCGTCGTCGGGCAAGGCGGGCGGATACTTCGCAAAGAGCGTGTTCGGCTCCATCGTCAGGTGATACAGCGACAGATGCGGCGGCGCGAACGCAATCGCCGTCTCGATGTCCTGCCGGCATTCGGCGAGCGTCTGCTGCGGCAACGCGAACATCAGATCGAGATTGAAGTTGTCGAAGTGCTTCCCGGCGATCTCCACCGCGCGCCTGGCTTGCGTCGCATCGTGGATGCGCCCGAGCGCCTTCAGATGCGCCTCGTTGAAGCTCTGAATGCCGATCGACAGGCGATTCACCCCGCTTGCCCGATACTGCGCGAACTTCTCGGCTTCGAACGTGCCCGGGTTGGCTTCGAGCGTGATCTCCGCGTCGGCGTCGAGGGGGAGCAGGGCGCGGGCATCGGACAACAAGCGATCGAGCTTCTTCGCCGAGAGCAACGACGGCGTGCCGCCGCCGATGAAGATGGTATGGACCTGACGTCCCCATACGAGCGGCAACGCGCTTTCGAGATCGGCGCGCAACGCATCGAGATAACGGTCTTCGGGGAAGGTATCGTCCTTCGATTCGTGCGAGTTGAAATCGCAGTACGGACACTTGCGCACGCACCACGGAAAATGCACATAAAGCGAAAGCGGCGGCAGCGACGTGAGCCGGATGCTTCCCGGCGACGTGAACGCCTGAACGACATTGATCGTCTTCGGTCCCGTGCTCACGCCAGTTCCTTCAGCCGTTGCAGCAGATCACGCAGCGCGAGCGCACGATGGCTCAGCGCGTTCTTGCGTGCGGGCTCGAGTTCGGCGGCCGTCGCGTTGAGCGTCGGCAGAAAGAAATAAGGATCGTAGCCGAAGCCGTTCGCGCCGCGCGGCGCATCGATTACTTCGCCATGCCAACGGCCTTCCGCGATGAGCGGTTCGGGATCGTTCGCATGCCGCACCAGCACGAGCACGCAGAAATAGTAAGCGCGGCGGTCGGTCTCGCTCGCGAGGTCCGCGACGAGCCGCGCATTGTTGGCGGCGTCGCTTTTTTCGCCGCCGTTGATCATCGCGTAGCGCGCCGAATAGACGCCGGGTGCGCCGTTCAGCGCACGCACGCAGAGGCCGGAGTCGTCCGCGAGCGCGGGCAGGCCCGTCAGCGACGACGCGTGACGCGCCTTCGCCAGCGCATTCTCGACGAACGTCGCATGGGGCTCTTCCGCTTCCGGCACGCCGAGCTCGCCCTGCGCGATAAGTTCGATGCCCGCCGCCCCCAGCAGCGATGCGAATTCGCGCAGCTTGCCCGCGTTATTGGACGCGAGCACCACGCGCTTCATGCCGTGCGTATCAGACACCTTCGATCTCCAGCGCGGCCTTCTGCTTCGCGATCAGCGCCCTGATTCCGCTATCCGCGAGATCGAGCAGCGCGTTCATTTCGTCACGCGAGAACGGCGCGCCTTCCGCCGTGCCCTGCACCTCGACGAAACCGCCTGCGCCCGTCATCACGACGTTCATGTCGGTATCGCATTGCGAGTCTTCTTCGTAGTCGAGATCGAGCACCGGCGATCCATCGAAGATGCCGACCGAAATCGCAGCGACGAAGTCCTTCACCGGCGATTGCGCGATGCGCCCGCTTGCCAGCAGCTTCGTTGCCGCATCGTGCGCGGCGACGAACGCGCCGGTGATGCTCGCCGTGCGCGTGCCGCCGTCCGCCTGGATCACGTCGCAATCGATATGCAGCGTGCGCGGGCCGAGCGCGTTCAGGTCGAACACCGAGCGCAGCGCGCGGCCGATCAAACGCTGGATTTCCTGCGTGCGGCCCGTCTGCTTGCCACGCGCGGCTTCGCGGTCGCTGCGCGTGTGCGTCGCGCGCGGCAGCATGCCGTATTCCGCGGTCAGCCAGCCTTGCTCGCGTCCGCTCAGAAACGCAGGCACGCGCTCGGCGATGCTCGCCGTGCAGATCACCTTGGTATCGCCGAACTCGACGAGCACCGATCCTTCCGCGTGCTTTGTGTAATGCCGCGTGATGCGAACATCGCGCAACTGATTGTCGCGACGGCCGCTCGGACGTGGAATGGAAGGCTTCAGCAGGGGAGAGTCGGTCATGGTGATCCGCAGTAAGAGAGGTCAGGCGCGGCTTCGAATCCGAGCGCGCCGGGTGAAGCAATTTTATCGTCATTCAACGGGTGGCGTTGCCGGGCGCGGCGGGGATCGGATGTTTCGGGCGCGCCTTTCCGGGCGGCCCGCGCGGCAAAAATGGGATAATGCCGATTCATCGCCCGGCGGCACGCGCGTGCCCATCCCAATGCACCTTCAGACACGCCGGGCGTTTCGTTGAACCGGCCTTCGCAAGCAAGGCTCACATCGCGGGACGGACCATGATCTACAGCATGACAGGCTATGCCAGCGCGACGCGGGAAGTCGTCGCGAATGGCGCGGGACCCAATGGCGCGGGCGGTTCGGGCGTCGGCGTATCGGTCGAATTGCGCACGGTGAATTCGCGCTTTCTCGACCTGAATTTCCGCATGCCCGAAGACGTGCGCGCGACGGAACCGCAACTGCGCGAAATGCTGATGACGAAGCTCTCGCGCGGCAAGGTCGATATTCGCATCAACCTGAATCGCGTCGAGCAGACGGCGAACGCGGGCGCGCTCAATCGCGATGCGCTCACGCAACTCGCGACGCTCGAGCGCGCGGTGCTCGACGTTTTCCCCGATGCGGAGCGCATGCGCACCGGCGAGATTCTTCGCTGGCCGGGCGTGCTGGCGGAAAGCTCGGTGTCGCCGGAAACGCTGCGCGAAGCGGTGCTCGCGTGCGGCAAGCAGGCCATCGCCGATCTCATCGACGTGCGCGCGCGTGAAGGCGCGGCGCTTGGCAACGTGCTCGTCAGCAACGTGACGGAAATGGAAGCGATCGTCGCGCGCATCACGCCGCTCGTGCCGGAACTCATCGCCAAGCATCAGCAGAAGATCGTCGAGCGATTGCAGGATGCGCTCGGCATCGCGACTGCCGAGAACGCCGCGACGACGAGCGTGCCGCGCGAAGAGATTGCCGAGCGCATCCGTCAGGAGGTGACGATGTACGGCATTCGTATCGACATCGCCGAAGAGTTGCAGCGGCTGACCGCGCACCTCGCCGAAACGCGCCACGTGCTGCAGAAGGGCGGCAAGGTCGGCAAGCGGCTCGACTTCATGATGCAGGAGCTCAATCGCGAAGCGAACACGCTCGGCTCCAAGGCGGCCGCGAAGGAACTCGCGGATGCATCGATGACGCTCAAGCTGCTCATCGAACAGATGCGCGAACAAGTACAGAATCTGGAGTAACGCAACATCATGCCGAACACCACACATCGCTCGCATAGCAACTATACGGGCGTCTATCCCGGCAACCTGTTCATGGTGGTCGCGCCGTCGGGCGCGGGCAAGTCCACGCTCGTCAACGCGCTGCTCGCCCAGGACCCGGCCATTCGCCTGTCGGTGTCGTACACCACGCGCGATCCGCGTCCGATGGAAACCAACGGCGTGCAATATCACTTCGTGTCGGTCGAAGACTTCATGGAACGGCACGACAAGGGCGAGTTCCTCGAGAGCGCCGAGGTCCACGGCAATTACTACGCGACCTCGCGCCTGTGGATCGAAGACCAGATGAAGATGGGCCACGACGTGCTGCTCGAAATCGACTGGCAGGGCGCGCAACAGGTCAAGAAGCAGTTCCGGAACGCGGTGGAGATTTTCATTCTGCCGCCGTCGCTCGATGCGCTCGAAGACCGGCTCAAGAAGCGCGGACAGGACTCCGAAAAAGTGATCGTGCGACGCCTGCTCGCGGCGGGCAGCGAGATGGCGCATGCATCGGAGGCGGAGTATGTGGTCATCAACGAGAACTTCGATCGCGCGCTCACCGAACTGCAATGCCTCGTCACGGCGACGCGCCTGCGCTTCACGTCTCAATACGCGCGTCATACGCAGCTTTTCGTCGACCTCGGCATTCATCCCTCGCACGCGTCGTGACGCGAGCCGTGGCCGGGGCGTATCGGTCACATAAGGTAGAATAAAACTCATATTGAGAAGGAAACAAACATGGCCCGCATTACCGTCGAAGACTGCCTGAAACAAATTCCGAATCGCTTCGAGCTGGCGCTCGCGGCAACGTATCGTGCGCGCCAGCTGGCGCAAGGTCACACCCCGAAGATCGAAAGCCGCGACAAGCCGACCGTCGTCGCGCTGCGCGAAATCGCAGCGGGGCAAGTCGGCGTCGAAATGCTGAAGAAGGTGCCCGTCTAAGGGCCGCCGGCTTCAACGTCCGGCTTCAACGTCTTATCGCATCACACGCGTTTCATTTCCTGCAACCGGCGCGACAGATCGTCAAGCGGCGCGTCACACGAACACGGAGGCGAACTTGAGTCAGACACCGTTGCCCGTCTCCGCGTCAGTGGACCCCGAGATCGAGACCCAGACCGATCCCGAGATCGATCAGGACGCGCTTCTCGACGCCGACAAGCCGCACGCCGCGCGCAAGTACATCGATGCGGTCCTCGAACAGTCGTTTCGCCACCTGTTCGGCCCGACCGCGACGCCCGAGCAGCCGCGCAAGCACGATGTCGTTTCCATCGCGAACCTGACGAACGCGCTCGCGAGCTATATCTCGGCCGACGAGATCAAGGAAGTCAAGGCGGCGTTCCATTTCAGCGACGAAGCGCATCTCGGGCAGTATCGCCAGAGCGGCGAGCCGTACATCACGCATCCGGTGGCGGTCGCCGAAATCTGCGCGGGCTGGAAGCTGGATGCACAATCGATCATGGCGGCGCTCCTGCACGACGTGATCGAAGACCAGGGCGTGACCAAGACCGAAATCGCGGAGCGCTTCGGCGCGAAAGTCGCGGAACTGGTCGACGGCTTGTCGAAGCTCGACAAGATGGAGTTCCGCAATCGCGAGGAAGCGCAGGCGGAAAACTTCCGCAAGATGTTGCTCGCGATGGCGCGCGACGTCCGCGTGATTCTCGTCAAGCTCGCGGACCGGCTGCACAACATGCGCACCCTCGGTGCGGTGCCGCCGGAAAAGCGGCGGCGCGTGGCGCGCGAAACGCTGGACATCTACGCGCCGATTGCACATCGGCTCGGTCTCAACAATACCTATCGCGAACTGCAGGACCTGAGCTTCGCGAACTTCAATCCGAACCGCTACGCCACGCTCGAAAAAGCGGTGAAGGCGGCGCGCGGCAACCGGCGCGAAGTGGTCGGCAAGATTCTCGAAGCGGTGCAGCGCACCATCGCGGATGCAAAGATTTGCGCGGAAGTCACCGGCCGCGAAAAGACCATCTACAGCATCTACAAGAAGATGCGCGACAAGCAGTTGTCGTTCTCGCAGGTGCTGGACGTCTACGGCTTTCGCGTCGTCGTCGAAAGCGCGCTGGAGTGCTACACATGCATCGGCGCGTTGCATGCGCTCTACAAGCCCGTGCCGGGCAAGTTCAAGGATTACATCGCGATTCCGAAGGTCAACGGCTATCAGTCGTTGCACACGACGCTCGTCGGGCCGTTCGGCGCGCCCATCGAGTTTCAGATTCGCACCCGCAAGATGCATGAAATCGCCGAAGCGGGCGTCGCGGCGCACTGGCTTTACAAAAACGGCGGCGCGGATCTCAACGATGTGCAGAAGCGCGCGCATCAGTGGTTGAAGTCGCTGCTCGACATTCAGAGCGAAGCCGGCGATTCGAGCGAATTCCTCGAACACGTCAAGATCGATCTGTTCCCGGACGCGGTCTACGTTTTCACGCCGAAGTCGAAGATCATGCCGCTGCCGCGCGGCGCGACCGCGCTCGACTTCGCGTATTCGATCCACAGCGACCTGGGCAACCAGTGCGTCGCGGTGAAGATCAACAACGAGCTTCTGCCGCTGCGCACGGAGCTGAAGAGCGGCGATATCGTCGAAGTGATCACCGCGCCGTATTCGAAGCCGAATCCGGCGTGGCTCGGTTTCGTACGCACCGGAAAGGCGCGCTCGGCCATTCGTCACTATCTCAAGACGATGCGCCTGAACGAGTCGGTGCAACTTGGCGAGCGGCTCGTCGATCAAAGTCTGAAGGGCTATGGCCTCGCGCTCTCCGAAGTCACGCCGGAAGTGTGGGAAAAGCTCGTGCAGTGGACCGGCAACAAGACTCGCCAGGAAATTTTCGCGGACATCGGTCTCGGCCGGCGCGTCGCGGCGGTGATGGCGAAGCGCATCGAAGTCTTGATGAACGGCATCGCCGATGATGACGAGCATCCGCATCGCGAGCATCACCATACGAACACCGCGCCGCCGGTGGTGATCACGGGCACGGAAGGCATGTCGGTGCAGTTGTCGCCGTGCTGCCGTCCGATTCCCGGCGACAACATCATGGGCTATATCGGCATCGGGCTCGGCATGGCGATTCACACGACCGAATGCCGCGTCGCCCAACGCATTCATCGGCGCGATCCGGGCCGCTGGATCGACGTCGCGTGGGCGCCGCAGCCGGGCCGCCTGTTCGATGTCGCCGTCAAGGTGCTCGTCAGGAACACCAAGGGCGTGTTTGCTCGCGTCGCGGCGGACATCACGTCGGCGGACGCGAACATCGTCCATATCGCGATGGACGAAGACGTCTCGCAGGAAGCGAAGCTGCTGCGTTTCGTGATCCAGGTGAGCGACCGCGTGCACCTCGCCAACGTGATGCGCCGCGTGCGCACCAACCACGACGTGATGCGCATCGCGCGGGAGCGTCCGAGCGACGAGCCGCATCATCGCAATCAGGACGGCGGCATGCGTGTCGACCGCGAACGCGCCGACTACTGAGCGGCGCGGGAACGCGGCGTGCATGCCTTTTGTCATTGTCATTCGACTGAAAGCATGGGAAGCGCCGCAATGAATACATCCGATCTCGAAGGCGCCACGCTCGACTACTGGGTCGCGCGAGGGCTGCATGACTTCATCCGAGAAATCTACTTCACCGATAGTGGGGAGACGCTTTCCATTCGCGGCAATGATCGCGGGAAGGCATGGGACGGGCGGTTCTTGCCGTCGACTTCCTGGGAGGCGGCTTCTGTCGTCCTCGAGCGCGCCTGCCGGCTCGAGATGAGCGATCACGGGCGGGGCGAAGTGCAATGTACCGTGACCTTCGGTGCGGATGGGCAGCCGGTGGAGGGGCGGGGACCGTCGTTGCGCATCGCGCTGCTGCGGGCGTTCGTGCGGCACGCTTTCGGTGAGTCCGTCGAGGATGTTTATCTACGGCATCCCCAGACGTTGCTTGGAACTCAGGCCGAATCTATTGGTGAGCAAAGTGCTGTCAGTACGACGGGGGATGTCCCCGTGCCTGAAGGGCGGATCGGCGATGTCAGGTCGGCGCCGCGGCCTTGAGTTTTTTCTTGTGCCTTGCGGCGCGGCCCCGCGGCGCTTGCTTCGTGTCGGTTTATTAGGCTGCGCCTCGCCGAGGCGGGGCCGATTTTCTTCGCTGTCGGCCAGAGTTGGCGCTTTGGCGCCTTACGCTGGTCCCATGCAAAGAAAGGAGCTTTCACACCGCCCGCAGCATGCCCGGCGCGATCGCACTTGCCCTAGCAGCGGCAATCGCTTAAGTGTCGGCCGCATAGGCAGTACGGGTTAGGTGCGATTAGCCACTGTGGCACCGCGCACTCCACTTAGTGGTGAGCGGCTCATTCATCCGGCACAGCGCTTGGCGCTGCCGTGGAGTGCTCTGCCGTTGGGTGCCTCACTCGATTTGCGCCGCGCCAAACGAAAAGGGCCTTCCGTATGGAAGGCCCTTCGAAAAATGGCGCGGCTGGCAGGATTCGAACCCACGACCCCTTGGTTCGTAGCCAAGTACTCTATCCAACTGAGCTACAGCCGCACGCAAAACGGTACTGCTATGTTACTTCGACGCGCTTGTGGTTAAGCGCTCGATGCCTTCGTTCCAAACGAAAACACCGGAATGAGTGGCGCGGCTGGCAGGATTCGAACCCACGACCCCTTGGTTCGTAGCCAAGTACTCTATCCAACTGAGCTACAGCCGCACGCAGAAGCGGAATTATAGCGAAGCCTTTTTCAAAAAGGAAGAGTTTTCGACCGAAAGATCGACGCATCGTTTGCATTCGACCGCTGCCGCCACCATCGCGCAGTCAGGTCCGATCGCGCTTCGCCCCTTGGGGCGTGGTAAGTTGATGGTCTGAACCCATCCGCAGAATACTGAAACTGGTTGGTACGATGAACAAGGCATTTGTCAAAGAATCGGACGAGAGCGACGACGACCTCGAACTGAACCAGCCCGATGTCCCGGCCGGCGCCAAGAACTACATCACGCCGGCAGGGCATGAGAGGCTGCGCAGCGAGTTGCTGCAGCTCCTCGATACCGAACGTCCCGAAGTCGTCAGGCTCGTGTCCTGGGCGGCGTCCAACGGCGATCGTTCGGAGAATGGCGATTACATCTACGGCAAGCGCCGTCTGCGTGAAATCGACCGCCGCATCCGCTTCCTGACCAAGCGCCTCGACCTCGCGGAAGTCGTGGATGCGCGCAAGCAGGAAAACGTCGACCAGGTGTTCTTTGGCGCGACGGTCGACTACGCGGGCGACGACGGAATCGTGCATACGGTGACGATCGTCGGTATCGACGAGGTCGATCTCGATCGCGGCCACGTCAGCTGGATCTCGCCGGTCGCGCGTGCGCTGCTCAAGGCCAGGATCGGCGATACGGTGCCGCTGCACACGCCCGCAGGCGTTCAGCAGATCGATATTCTCGACGTGCGTTATCCGCGCTGAAACCGAACCGGAAACGCAGAACGAAAAAAAGCCGCTCCGAAGAGCGGCTTTTTCACAACTGTGCTGCGGATACGGCTTAGAAGCGGTGACGAACGCCAACCGTTGCCGAAACCTGGTTCGACGACGACGACATACCGACGCCGTTGATCGTCGCGCCCAGATCCGAGCCGTCCAGGCCGGTCACGTGCTGGTACTCGCCCTGCAGGTACACGTCGGTACGCTTCGACAGCGCGTACGCCGTTTGCAGGTCGACCTGATGCCACTTCGGGGCGATACCGTCGATGCGGCTGTTCGTGTACGTGTAGTTCGCAGCGAGCGACAAAGCCGGCGTCAGGTTGTAACGGCCGTTGACTTCGTAGTTCGTGAAGCGAACGTGGCCGTTCGACAGGTTGAAGGGCGAGCCCGTCTGCGTGCCGACCGCGCTGATTTGCGTAGCGTTGTCCAGCATCGTCTGCGTGAACACGAAACCGACCGTCGCCGGACCGAACGCGTAGTTGATGCCGCCGCCGAACACGCGCTGACGGCCTGCGACGAACGGAGCGTCGCCAGCAACTGCGCCGCCTGCTTGCAGCGGATTGTTGCCGTTGTTCAGCTGCATGTACGCACCGGCGATGTTCAACGGACCGTAGTTGTACGACACGCCTGCGCTGTATTCACGGTTGTTCGAGAAACCGCCGGCTGCGTTCGAGAAGCCATACTGTGCGCCGAACTTGAAGCCAGCGTAGTTAGCGCTCGTGTACTTGACCGAGTTGTTGACGCGGAACGTGTTGTCCAGGTTGTCGTTGTCGAACGGGTGGGCGAACTGCGTGCCGCCGTATTGCGTACCCGTCAGCGCCAGAGGCCCGAGGAAGTCGACCACGGAGTCATACTGACGGCCAAGCGTGATCGCGCCGAACTGGTTGCTCGACAGACCGACGAAAGCCTGACGGCCGAACTCACGACCGCCCTGGCCGTTCGTGCCGTTCATGATGTTGAAGCCGTTCTCCAACGTGAAGATCGCCTTCAGACCGCCACCCAGGTCTTCAGAACCACGCAGGCCCCAACGGCTGCCGTTGACCGAGCCGCTCGTCGCCTTCCAGTTGCTATGGCCAGGGCCGCCGACCGTCGTCACGTTGTTGTTCGTGTAGGTGATGCCCGCATCGATCAGGCCGTACAGCGTGACGCTGCTTTGCGCGTGGGCAGCGGTAGCGAAAACGCCCGACAGGGCAGCGACCATGAGAGTCTTTTTCATCTTTGTAACTCCGAGAGCAGTTTGGGCCTAAGGGTCCCAGGCTTTGAGGAAACCTCCGTGCGGCGCGCTGCGAGAGGCGCGGCCACCGGAGCAATGCGTCCGAAGGTGCGACACATTTGTTTCCGGACCAGACGAAGTGTAAAGACGGCGTTACAAAGCGGATGTTCCAGAATCCGCAATAAATCATTCTGCAATCAGCAATGATCGCCCGACGGCGTTTTCTCCTTTATACACAAGGGTTTATAAGCGAATAAAGTCGTAAGGGCGTGGGTGTCAACAAGACAGCGTTGCGCAAGTGCTACATGAAACCGGGGCATTCGCAATGGGAAAATGCCGAAGTGATGATTGTTGATGGTAATGAAACAGACGTTTGTGCGTTCCGACTGTAATTCATGCGTGGCGTATGGCTATACTGCCGTTTCTGCTTTCCGAAGCAGACTTTTTCGTTGACGGAAAAGATCTCCAAACTTTGTCAGCGCGACTTCCCGGTCGCGCTTTTTTTTCGCGGTCGCGCCGGCATGGGCCGGGAGGGCTCTAGGCCATGTTCCGTGGGCCTGTGCGGAGCGCCGGGTAGCCGTGTGAAAACGCTCGCCCGATAGTCCGCTACAGAATGTCCGTTGGCTCCGCCATGGCAGTAAGTTTTGCTGACGAACTCGATCGTGCCTTTCCGGTTCGAATTAACGCTGCTTATAAAATGAGTTGACGAGTGGGTCATAAATACACACAGCAATTGCGCGAATAAAGGCGGAGCGATGTAGTGGATTCATTCAGAATCCGTGTCCTGTGCATTTTCATAGCTATGAATCCGGTCGGCATTAACGGATTAATACGGCTGGAAACTAAATAATCGCGTGGAGGTTAAAAGAGTCCATGCGGAAAGCGCACAAAAAGTTTAGCGTGTTCAAGAGAGCCGCCGCCTTGGATCGCCCGGCAAGCTGGGCGCTCCGTCCGACGGGGCCGGCCGCCGGGCGGGTTTGTCGTCACTTTCCGTCGGACTGCACTACCACAACCAAAATACGGGTGGTGATAAATCGTCCGCAACGTAGGCGGCTGCGACAACCGGGTTATCCTCAATTGCTGATTATCTTCTGTGCTGTCGAATGGATAACGAATGCGCGAAGCCGAGGTCTCGCAGACCGTAAATCAGTGAAACTACTAACCAATGCGCAAATCGATATTAGCAAAAGTACAATTTGCCGATGTCAATGCGTTTTCCCACACTCCATCGCTGCGGGAAAACGCCGTACGTTAGAATGCACGATCCGATCGTCATCGCGATCTTCGATCCGCCTCAACCCAGCCGTCCCACGATGCTTCCCGACTCATTGCCCCAATCCGCACTGCCCGCCGAACCGATCGTTTTCGTCGATCTCGAAACCACGGGCGGCACGCTGGGCGTCGACCGCATCACGGAAATCGGCATTGTCGAGGCGGGGCCGCAAGGCGTGTCGCAATGGACATCGCTCGTCAATCCCGGCAGGCCGATTCCCGCGTTCATCCGCCAGCTCACCGGCATCGACGATTCGATGGTCCGCGACGCGCCCACCTTCGAGCAACTCGCCTCCGGCCTGATGGAGCGGATGAGCGGACGGCTCTTCATCGCGCACAACGCGCACTTCGACCACGGATTCCTGAAGGGCGAGTTCAGGCGTATCGGCATGCGTTTCTCGCCGGATGTGCTCTGTACCGTTCAGCTTTCGCGTGCGATCTATCCGCGAGAGACCCGCCATGGCCTCGATGCGCTCGTCGAACGTCATGCGCTGTTGCCTTCGGCGCGGCATCGGGCGCTCGCAGACGCCGATCTGCTATGGCAGTTCTGGCAGCATCTTCATGGCGCGCATCCGCAAGACGTGCTGCGCGCGCATGTCGAGCGCGTCACGCGACGGTTCCAGCTCGCGGCGCATATCGACGAAGACACGATCGAGCGTATCCCGGCGGGCTGCGGCGTCTATATGTTCTATGGCGACGATGACCTGCCGCTCTACGTCGGCCGCAGCGTGCGGCTGCGTCAGCGCGTGCGCTCCCATCTGACGGGGCCGCGGCGATCCGCGAAGGACATGCGCCTCGCCGCGCTCGTACGGCGTGTCGAATGGAAGGCGACGGGCGGTGAAATCGGCGCGATGCTTGCCGAAGCGCAGATGATTGCAACGCTGCGTCCGTCGCTGAATCGCGTTTCGAAGTCGCGCACCGGCGATGCGCGCGGCGCGCCGTGGCTGCATGCGGGCGCGATCGCGATCGAGGAGCGCGACGCGTCGACGGGCGCGCGCGCGTGGCATGTCGTCGACAAATGGCAGTATCTCGGGACGGCCGGCACGTTGACCGAAGCGCGGGCGTTATGCGTGGCCGCCACGCCGCAGGCATTCGACCTGGCAACCTACCGGATTCTTGCCGAGCGCCTTTCGCGGGGACTCGCCGTCACACCGCTCGCGCTCGATGCGCTCGTCAACGTAACGTAGCGTAGCGTCGCGCAATCCGACGCCGGTCGGTTCAACCAACCGCGCCCACACCGCCGGTCGCACACACATGTGACAACGCGCGCGAAAGCGGCGCGTTCATCGACGACTCATAGCGCGTCAGATGCTTCCAGCGCGCGACGCTGTCGGCGAGGCGAAGCGGGCAGTCGTCGGCATGACGAATCGGCTCGATGCGAGCCAGTGCGCTCAGCAGCGACCGCGTGAGCTGATCCAGTTTCGGCCGCGTATCACGGGCGAGATCGGGCGGCGTGCCTTCCGGCGCGGCCCGCACCGCGCGCCAGCTGGCGAAGAGGGCGTTTTGCACGTCCTTGCTGGCGTCGATCTGATCGCGGAAGAACTGTTGCGCGAATTCGGGGTCCACTTGCGCGGCGAGTGCCCGCTGTTCGACCTGTTTCAATAACGCCGCCTCACGCGGTTCGTCGGTAATCGGCTCGTGCTTCGCCCATTTCCAGCGCGCGACCGGTTCGGCCAAAGCCAGCCGTTGCGAAACCAGTGCGATGAGATTCGTGAACGCGGTGTCGTCGCCGTCGGCGTGCGCGGGCGTGACGAAGGCGAGGAAGAGCGCCGAAGCGGCGGTTATCGCGTGAAGGGAACGAAGAAGGGAAGGTCGGCGCATCGGTGATGGGCGGAAGCTGGCGAAACCGCCAGCATAGCGCAGCGACTTCAGCCGGCGAAACGGACGCGCGCCGGCCAGCGACGATCGACGATATTCGAGGGCGCGCGACGCCCGCCGGCGTCGAGCCGTATGCGGACTTCGGAGTCCGGGTGCGCCACGCGCAAGGGCGTCAGGATCACGTCGACGACAGGGCGATGAGATTCGCCGCCGTTATTTCGACGACGCCATCTTGCGCTGTTCGTCGAAGAACGCGCGCACGTGCTCCGGCAACTCGGTCGCGAGAAACTCGACCGCCACCGGCTCCGGGTCCGGCGAATACACTTTATCGGGCGTCGGGATCTTCGTCGGTTTCGCGTCCATGGTTCTCTCCTCGGGTGACGTCAACTGTTGCGTTGCTGCGGATGCGACCGTTCGCGTGAATCGCATCCTTACTAATCCAATACCACTTCCTTGTGTTTATGCGTTATCGGAATCGTCGCTGCCTGACTTGAGCGGCGCGTCCGACCCGGCATGATCTTTCGTGAGTCCTTCGGTAATTTGCGCGCGATGCCCTGCTTCGCATTCCGGTCGCACGACCCCGCCCGCCAAGGCGCGTGGCGTCTGTCCTTGCCGACGACGCCTGCCGCACGCTTCCAACTCTAGCCTTTCCTCTATAGGTATAACGATACCGGGAAACCATCGTTGACGACTCATGCTGCGGAGCGGAAAATGGGTCGCTCCTGTATGAAACCGCACATAACGCGCGAATTAGCCGGCGCGGTCAAGGCACGCCAAAACGGAACAGCGCGACAGCGAGATCCGCTGTGTGCGCCGAGCCAGGGAGTCGGATGAGTCGCGCCGAACCGCGAACGCAAAGCAAAAACCCGCGTCACTTGCGTGAACGCGGGTTTTTGTTTGATGCTGAATCTTGTGGTGCCGGAAAGAGGAATCGAACCCCCGACCTTCGCATTACGAATGCGCTGCTCTACCGTCTGAGCTATTCCGGCATCAGAGAAACAAGATTATAGCGAGCACCTTCTCGTTTTGGCAATAGCCTGAATCAAATTTTCTTTTCGAGATGGTAGCCGGTCACGCGCTCGACTTCGTTCTTCGAGCCGAGGAAGACCGGCACGCGCTGATGCAGGCTCGTCGGAACGATATCGAGGATGCGTTGCTCGCCATTCGTCGCCGCGCCGCCAGCCTGTTCGACGATGAACGCCATCGGGTTTGCCTCGTACATCAGACGCAGCTTGCCGGGCTTCGATGGATCGCGACGATCGGCGGGGTACATGAAGATGCCGCCGCGAGTCAGGATGCGATGCACGTCTGCGACCATCGATGCGATCCAGCGCATGTTGAAGTCCGCGCCGCGCGGGCCGTCCTTGCCCTCGTTCAACTCGCCAATGTAGCGCTGCACCGGCTCGTACCAGTGGCGGCTGTTCGACGCGTTGATCGCGTATTCGCGTGTTTCGGCCGGCACCTGCATATCGCGCTGCGTCAGCACCCACGAGCCCAGTTCGCGGTCGAGCGTGAAGCAGTTCACGCCGTTGCCGGTGGTCAGCACGAGCACCGTCTGCGGACCGTAGACCGCATAGCCGGCGGCCACCTGCGCCGAGCCCGGCTGCATGAACGCAGCTTCGGTCGGCTCCGCGCCGTCGGGGCAGCGCAACACGGAGAAGATCGTGCCGATGGATACGTTGACATCGATATTCGACGAGCCATCGAGCGGATCGAAGGTCAGCAGGTAATTGCCCTTCGGATAGCGGTTCGGGATCGGGAAGATCTTTTCCATCTCTTCCGACGCCATGGCGGCCAGGTTCCCGCCCCATTCGTTGGCTTCGAGCAGAATCTCGTTCGAGAGCACGTCCAGCTTCTTCTGCACTTCGCCCTGGACGTTTTCGCTGCCCGCCGAGCCGAGCGCGTCGCCGAGCGCGCCCTTGCTGACCTGGTAGCCGATCTGCTTGCAAGCGCGCGCGACGACTTCGATCAACAGACGCAGGTCGGCCGGCAGGTTTTGATGTTCACGCTGCTGCTCGATCAGATACTTGGTCAGCGTGGTACGGCTGGAGATGGAGGACATGCGGAGCTCCGTGAGCGTTTAGACGAATGTTCACGATTGTAACCGCTCGATTCGGTCATTCCTTATGACAGCGCCCGCCGATGCCCGCCATAAGCGAGAACGGCCGTCGCGCGAATGCTCGCGCGGCGGCCGTTCAGGCTGCTAGCAACGCTCAGGACGCCAGTGCTTTCTCCACGACTTCCCGTACGTCGCGTGACTTCACCTTCGACGCCACTTCGGTCAACGCCGCATGCATCTTCTCGCGAAGCTGCGGCGTGAAGCGTCGCCACATTTCGAGTCCGCGCGCGAGACGCGCGGCGACTTGCGGATTGAGCGCATCGAGCGCGATCACCTGTTCGGCCCAGAACGCGTAGCCGGAACCGTCGACGGCATGGAACTGGGCGGGATTGCCGCTGCAGAAGCTGAAAATGAGCGAGCGCGCGCGATTCGGATTCTTGATGTTGAACGCCGGATGCTGCATCAGCTCGCGCACGATATCGATCACCTTGCGATCCGCCCCGCCGCGCTGCGTCGCCTGCAGCGCGAACCACTTGTCGATGACGAGCGGCTCCTTCTCGAAGCGGCGATAGAAGTCTTCGAGCGCGGCATCGGCGACCGTCGCGCTCGCGCCTGCCGTCGCGCTCGCCAGCAGCAGCGCGGAAAGCGCCGCCGAGCGATCGGTCATGTTGTTGGCGTCGTCGTACTGTTTCTGCGCGAGCTTACCGCCGTCACGCGGATCGTCCAGCTGGCTCAGATAGGCGAGGGCCAGATTCTTCAGGCCGCGCTTGCCGGCGTCTTCGGGCGTCGGCCGATATTCGCCCGGCGTCCGGTTCGCCTCGTAGAGCGCGAGCCACTTGTCGCGCAGGCGCGACGCCAGTTGCCGGCTCATGAACACGCGCGCCGCATGCACAGCGGCCGGGTCGGACACGCTCATCTGCTCGGCCAGATAGCTCTCCGACGGCAGCATCAGCGCGAGCTCGCGGAATGCGGGCGTGAGCGTCGTGTCGTCGAGCACGCGGGCGAACGCGGCGATGGTTTCATCGTCGAGAGATAGCGTCTCACCCTTCGCCGCGCGTCCCGCCAGCGCGAGCAACTCGCGCGTCGCGAGCCGCTGACCGGCTTCCCAGCGGTTGAACGGATCGCTGTCGTGCGCGAGCAGGAACGCGAGCTGTTCATTGGTGTAATCGAAATCGACGATGACCGGCGCCGAGAAATTGCGCAGCAGCGACGGCAGCGGCGGCTCGTTCACATCGACGAACGTGAACGACTGTTCGCGCTCCGTGAGTTCGAGCACGCGAGTGGTGCCGCCCGGCTGCGGCTCGCCGTCGAGCCGCAGCGGCAGATCCGCGCCGTTCGCCCCGATGAGACCGACCGAGAACGGAATCAGCAGCGGTCCCTTCTGGGTCGCCCGCGCCGCCTCCGACGTCTCGCCGTAACCTTGCGCAAGCGTCAGCGTGTAGCGCTTCGCGGCGGCGTCGTACGATGCGCGCACCGTCACGCGCGGCGTGCCGGCCTGGCTGTACCAGCGCTCGTACTGCGCGAGGTCGCGCTTGTTGGCGTCGGCCATCGCGCGGCGGAAATCGTCGCAGGTCACGGCCTGGCCGTCGTGGCGCTGAAAGTAGAGGTCCATGCCGCGCCGAAAGCCGTCGCGGCCGAAAAGCGTCTGGTACATCCGCACGACTTCCGAGCCTTTCTCGTAGACGGTCATCGTGTAGAAGTTGTTGATCTCGACATAGCTTTCCGGGCGCACCGGGTGGGCCATCGGGCCGGCGTCCTCGGCGAACTGCATCTGCCGCAGCACGCGCACGTCTTCGATGCGCTTGGTCGCGCGGGCGGCCGCGCTCGCCGCGCCTTCGACATCGCCGGCGGCCATGTCGGCGGAGAATTCCTGGTCGCGGAACACCGTCAGCCCTTCCTTCAGGCTCAACTGGAACCAGTCGCGGCAGGTCACGCGGTTGCCCGTCCAGTTATGGAAATACTCGTGGCCGACCACGGCCTCGATGTTCGAAAAGTCGATGTCGGTCGCCGTCTCCGGATTCGCCAGCACGTACTTCGTATTGAAGATGTTGAGGCCCTTGTTCTCCATCGCGCCCATGTTGAAGTCGCTCACCGCCACGATCATGAAGCGGTCCAGATCCAGTTCAAGCCCGAAGCGCTTTTCGTCCCAGCGGATGGAGTGGATGAGCGAATCCATCGCGTGACGCGTCTTGTCGAGATCCTGCGGTTCGACCCAGACCTGCAGCAGCTTCTCCTTGCCCGAACTCGATTCGATGCGCTCTTCGAGGCAGACGAGCTTGCCCGCGACGAGTGCGAACAGATAGCTCGGCTTCTTGAACGGGTCTTCCCATTTGGCGAAGTGACGGCCATCGGGCAGATCGCCTTCTTCGAGCAGATTGCCGTTCGACAGCAGCACCGGATACGCCGACTTGTCGGCGCGCAGCGTGACGGTGTAGGTGGCCATCACGTCCGGGCGGTCGAGAAAATAAGTGATGCGCCGGAATCCTTCCGCCTCGCATTGCGTGAAGAAGTTGCCGCTCGACACATATAGCCCGGACAGCGTCGTGTTCTCGGCCGGATTGCAGATGCTTTCGATGACGAGTTCGAACGCGTCGCCGGGAATATCGCCGATCGACAGTCCGTGGTCGGTCACGTGGGCGTCGGCGTGCGGCTGGCCATCGATCGATGCGCTCACGAATTCGAGCTGCTCGCCCATCAGTTCCAGACGGGGCGCTTCGCCCGCGGCGTCCGGATTGCGGCGCAGGCGCATGGTGTTCTTCACGACCGTGCGCGACGGCACGAGATCGAACTCGAGCGCGACCGAATCGATAAGAAACGCGGGCGGCGTGTAGTCCTCGCGGCGGATAACAGCGGATGCGGTCGGTGCGGTGTTGGACATGGCAGGATCGTGTAGGTGGAATGGCGGCGCGGTCGCACGGCGGTACGGCACGAATGCGGGCGCGGCGGGTCGAACCATTGTACAAAACGGCTGGACGTCGTGAGTCCGATGCGAGCCGGCAAGGCTGGCAAGTGCTATCTATAACTAAGAAGGGCAGTCGACCAAGTGAGGAAGACCATGAATCTCCCGAAGTTTCCCCGGACGCTTGTTCGCGCCGTCTGCCTACTGGGCGCGCTGTGGCTCGCGGGCTGCACGAGCTACGTTCAGACTCGCGTGACCGCCTTCTCGGACTGGTCCGGCAGCGACGCGAACCGCACCTACGCGTTCGCGCGCACGCCCGAGCAGCAGAACAGCATCGAACAGGCAACCTACGAAGTGCTCGTCGCGAACGAGCTGGCGAGATATGCGTTCAAGCACGCGCCTGAAGGAAGCGCGCATTATGAAGTGGCGCTCGCGTATTCGGTGCGCGGCGATCTGCTGACCGTGCGTCAGCCCGTCTATTACGATCCGTGGCCGATGTACGGCTACTACGGCCGCCCGTTCTGGGGACCGTGGGGCGGCATGGGGCCGTACGGTCCGTGGGGACCGACGGGCTATGTCGACCAGAGCTATCCGGTCTTTATCCACGCGCTGCAGATTCGCATGACCGACCGCACGACGGGCCGCGAGGTCTACAAGGTGAGCGCGGTCAATTCGACCGGCGATGCGTCGCTCTTTCACGCGATGCCCTATCTCGCCCGCAGCGCGCTCGCCGATTTCCCGCTCGGCAACGGCACCGTGCGCACGGTGACGCTGCCCGTGGATCAGAGCGGCGGCGTCGGTAACGAAACGGCGGCGTCGGTCGGCTCGAACGCCGGCGGCGCTGCGGCCAAAAACGTCGAGTGAAACGGGCTGGGTGAAACCCGGCGAACCCTGACGGAACGGGGCGTTCGCAGTCGCCGGCGGCAGCCCGCACCCATGCAGTGCGGCCCGATTAGCGATATATTCGCGGTCATGACTAAACCGTGTCCGCCCGACCCCAAAACCGTTCCGAAGCCCTCCACGTGGGACGCGCGGCTCGCCCGCGCGCTGGTCACGCCGCTCGTCGGCACGCCCGTCACGCCGAACCATCTGACGACGCTGCGCCTTGTTATCGGCCTCGCGGGAGCGTACTGCCTTTCCCTCGGCGATTTCTGGCTCTGCACGCTCGGCGCGTTGCTGATCGCGCTGTCCAATTTCGTCGATCACACCGATGGCGAGCTCGCGCGCATCAGCGGCCAGTCGAGTAAAATCGGGCACTTTTACGACCTCGCGTCCGACGCGCTCATTACCGTGCTGCTGTTTGTCGGCATCGGTTTCTATGTGGCGGAGCATCATCCGTCGATGGCTGCGGCGGCGCAGTGGCTCGGCGGCGTCGCGGGCGTTGCGGTCGCGATCATTTTCTTCTTGCGCATGCGCGTCGAGTCGATGGTCGGCAAGTCCGGCACGAGGCAGGCTTCGATGGGCGGCTTCGAGACCGAAGACGTGCTGTACCTGCTGCCGGTCGTGACGATCCTCAACGGCATGACGCCGTTCCTGATCGCCGCATGCATCGGCGCGCCGCTGTTCGCGGTGTATGTCGCGGTGGACTATCGGCGGGTCGTGAGAAGCGTGCATGCCAACGCACAGGCCGCACAGGCCACACAAGCTGCGCAGGCGAAGGACGGCAACGATTTCCAGGCGGTGAGATGAGCGATACGGCAACCCCGGTCAACAACCTGCAACACGAACAGCATGCAACGCACGCCGGCCGTCCCACGCGGGACGAAATCGACGCCACGCTGAACGCCCGGCTCGCGGGGCTGCAGACGCCCAAGCTGCATGCGGACTACGAGAAGCAGGGCTCCTTCCTCTATCTCGACGACTTCCTGCCGCGCGAATACACCGAACGCCTGATCGCCGCCGTTCACGACGTGACGCCGGCCGTGAACCGCAACTATCTGCCGGGTCACAAGGCGGGCGGCAGCGTGAGCCGCCACACGCTCGACAAGCTCGCGCCGTTCATCGCGGACCTGTACCGGTCCGAGGCGCTCATCAAGTGGCTCGAAGCCATCAGCGGCGACAAGCTGCAGCTCTCGCCCGAAGACGACCCGCACGCCTACGCGCTGTATTTCTACACGCGTCCGGGCGATCACATCGGCTGGCACTACGATACCTCGTACTACAACGGCCGCCGCTACACGATGCTGCTCGGCGTCGTCGACCATTCTTCCTGCCGCCTCGACTACGAACTGCACACGCGCACGCCGAACGCGACGCCCGAGCCCGGCTCGGTGCAGTATCCGCCGGGCGCGCTGGTGTTCTTCGACGGCGACAAGCTGCGCCATCGCGTCACGCCGCTCGGCGAGAACGAAATGCGCGTGTCGCTCACGTTCGAATACGTGACGAATCCGAACATGCGGCCGTTCCAGCGCTTCATTTCGAACATGAAGGATTCGATCGCCTACTTCGGCTTCCGGCAGGTCTTTCGCCGCAAGGGCGGCAAGAACGGACAGGCATGAGCCGCGCCGGAACGTTCATGCTGTCGGTCGGCGTGGTGTTGTTCATCGCGCTGCTCGGCTGGCAGGGCTTCGGTTCGGTGGCGTCGACGCTCGCCGCAGCGGGCTGGGGTCTCGTCGCGGTCGCGGCCTTTCACTTCGTGCCGCTCATGCTCGATGCCGGCGCGATCAGCGTGCTCTTCTCAGGCAAGCAACGCGATGTCTCCCTGCGCGATGCGCTGCTCGCGCGCTGGGCGGGCGAATCGGTCAATAGCCTGATGCCCGCAGGCCAGATCGGCGGGCCGATGCTGATGGTCCGCCATCTCTCGCAGCGCGGCATGCGTGCGCGCGACGCCGCCGCCGTCATTACGGTCAGCACGACGATGCAGACGGTCGGCCAACTGATCTTCGCGCTCGTCGGCGTCGTGCTGCTCACGGATCACGCGGCGGGCGGATCGTCGACCGTCGTGTCGATCGCAGTGCTGGCGGTCGTCGCCGTGATCGGCGCGCTCATTTTCGGCTTCTATCTCGCGCAACGGCGGGGCCTCTTCGGCCGCGCGATGCGCTTCGTCTCCGGCATCGCGGCGCGCTTCTCGAAGAAGCGCGACTGGTCGTCGCTGGTTTCCCGCGCCGAAGCGGTGGACACCGCCGTGCACGCGCTCTATCGCGAGCGCGGCAAGGTCGCCGCGAGCTTCGGCCTGAGCCTCATCGGATGGATCGTCGGCACCGGCGAAGTGTGGCTTGCGCTGAACGTGCTCGGCCATCCGGTCGGGCTGACCGAAGCGCTGCTGCTCGAAAGCCTCGGCCAGGCGATTCGCGGCGCGGCCTTCATGATTCCCGGCTCGCTCGGCGTGCAGGAGGGCGGCTATCTGCTGCTCGCGCGGCTCGTCGGCCTGCCGCCCGAAGCGGCGCTCGCGCTGTCGCTCGCCAAGCGCGCGCGGGAACTGCTGCTCGGCGTGCCGGGCATCGTCTATTTGCATTTCGTTGAGAAGGGCTGGCAGCGCCGCCGTCTTGCGCGCGTGCCGGACATCGACTGATCACCCTCGAAGAGAAACACAAGCATGCGCGCAATCATTCTTGCGGCCGGGATGGGCTCGCGTCTCGGTCAGCCCGACGGCCAGCAAAAACCGAAGTGTCTGCTGCGCTTCAAGGACAACATGGGCGACGGTTCGGGCGATGCCTCGCTGCTCGAACGCCATCTGCATTTTCTGAAGAACGCGGGCGTCGACGAAATCGTCTTCGTGACGGGCTACAAGCACGAGCAGATCGATGCGGAACTCGCGGGCATCGACTGGAAGCCGCGGACTTCGACCATCGTGAACGACGAGTACACGCTCGGCAGCGTGCTGTCCGTCCACACGGCGCGCGATGCGATGACGCGCGGCGGCGACGTGCTGCTGATGGACGCGGACGTGCTCTACGATGAGCGCATCGTCGAGCCGCTCGTGGCGGGCGGCTCGGTGAACCGTCTGTTGATCGACCGCGATTTCGAAGCCGGCGACGAGCCGGTGAAGCTGTGCGTCGAGAACGGCGTGCCGGTCGAGCTGCGCAAGCAGGTGGCGGCGGGCCTCAAGTACGACACCATCGGCGAATCGGTCGGCTTCTTTCGCTTCGACGAAAAGACGGCCGCGCGTCTCGCCGATATCGTTGCGGACTACGTGCAGACGGGCCGCGCGAAGCTGCCGCACGAAGAAGCGGTGCGCGACCTTCTGCTAGAAAAACGCCACGTGTTCGATATCGCCGATGTCACCGGCGCACCGTGGATCGAGATCGACTTTCCGAACGACGTGAAGCGCGCGGCCGATGAAGTTCTGCCGCAACTGCATCCGCTGCGTCAGTTCGCAGGCTAAAAGGACAAGAGGAGCAATTCGACAATGAACGCACCACGCACTATCCCGGTTGGCTATTCGCGCACGATGCGCCTGCGCGAGATGCTCACGAGCAATCGCCTCGAATTCCTGATGGAAGCGCACAACGGCATTTCCGCGCGCATTGCGAAGGAAGCGGGCTTCAAGGCGATCTGGGGCT
The DNA here is from genome assembly GCF_031450805.1 of Caballeronia sp. LZ016. Classification (NCBI taxonomy): domain Bacteria; kingdom Pseudomonadati; phylum Pseudomonadota; class Betaproteobacteria; order Burkholderiales; family Burkholderiaceae; genus Caballeronia; species Caballeronia sp. LZ016. The sequence goes on along the minus strand of NZ_JARTVY010000001.1, from coordinate 61,052 downwards.
CGGGCCTTTCCATTTCCGCGCAGTTCGGCGTGCGCGACAACAACGAGGCGAGCTGGACGCAGGTCGTCGATAACCTCGAATTCATGGCGGACGCGAGCGATCTGCCGATCCTGCTCGACGGCGACACCGGCTACGGCAACTTCAACAACGTGCGCCGGCTGGTAAAGAAGCTGGAGCAGCGCGGCATCGCGGGCGTGTGCATCGAAGACAAGCAGTTTCCGAAGACCAACAGCTTCATCAACGGCGAAGCGCAGCCGCTCGCCGACATCGACGAATTCTGCGGCAAGATCAAGGCCGGCAAGGATTCGCAGAGCGATCCCAACTTTTCCATCGTCGCGCGTGTGGAAGCGCTGATCGCCGGCTGGGGGATGGAAGAGGCGCTGAAGCGCGCCGAGGCGTATCGCCAGGCGGGCGCGGACGCGATCCTCATTCACAGCAAGCTCTCGAAGCCCGACGAAATCCTCACGTTCGCCCGCGAATGGGCCGGGCGCGGTCCGCTCGTGATCGTGCCGACGAAGTACTACAGCACGCCGACCGACGTGTTCCGTCAGGCGGGCATCAGCACGGTGATCTGGGCGAATCATCTGATTCGCGGCGCGGTCTCCGCGATGCAGGCGATCGCCAAGGAAATCCACGACAGCGAGACGCTCGTCAATGTGGAAGACCGCATCGCGTCGGTGAACGAAATTTTCCGGCTGCAGGACGCGGACGAATATTCCGCCGCCGAGAACCTGTATCTGACGGCGGCCAACGAAAAGCGCGGCGCGGTCGTGCTGGCGGCGAGCCGCGGCGCGGGCCTGGAAGCGGTGACGGCGGATCGCCCGAAGGTGATGCTGCCGGTCGCGGGCAAGCCTCTGCTGCGCCATCTCGCGGAAGCGTTCAAGAAGGAAGGCATCAACGACATCACCGTGGTCGGCGGATATCGCGCGGACGCGATCGATGCGTCGGGCATTCGCCTCGTCGTCAACGAGCAGCACGAATCGACGGGCGAGCTCGCGTCGCTCGCGTGCGCGGCGAAGCACATCACCGGCGATACGGTCATCTCCTACGGCGACCTGCTGTTCCGAAGCTACATCCTGCGCGATCTGGTCGAATCGGAAAGCGACTTCTGCGTCGTCGTCGATTCGTCGCAGACGCCGCACGCGGGCGCATCCGCGACTGACTTCGCCTATTGCTCGACCGCCGACGACCGCGCGCTTTTCGGCCACAAAGTGTGGCTCGAAAGCGTGGTCGGCGCGGGGCAGGCGCTGACCGAAAGCCGCGCGCCGCAAGGCCGCTGGATGGGCCTCATCAACGTGCGGGCGGGCGCGCGCGAGCGTTTCACTGCGACGCTCTCGCAGCTTCGGCAACGCCCCGACTTCGACACTCTCGACATGGCCGCGCTGCTCAACGCGCTGATCGCGTCGGGCGAGAAGGTGGAAGTGCAGTACGTGCACGGCCACTGGCGCGGCGTCAACGACCTCGACGACTTCCGCCGCGCCGGCGATTTCGCGCACGGTCAGACGCCCATCGGTTCGGAAGGATTGGAGAACGCGCATGATTGAAGCAGCGGAGTTCGTCGAAGCGGCGCGCGCGCACGGCTTCGACTGGTATGCGGGCGTGCCGTGCTCGTTTCTCACGCCGTTCATCAACTACGTGTTGCAGGACGAATCGCTGCATTACGTGTCGGCGGCCAATGAGGGCGACGCCGTCGCGCTGATCGCCGGCGTCGCGCTCGGCGCCGGAAACGAGGCGGGCAAGCGTCGCGGCATCGCGATGATGCAGAACTCGGGCCTCGGCAATGCGGTGAGCCCGCTGACGTCGCTCACGTGGACGTTCCGGCTGCCGCAGCTTCTGATCGTCACGTGGCGCGGACAGCCGGGCGTCGCCGACGAACCGCAGCACGCGCTGATGGGCCCGATCACGCCGCAGATGCTCGACACGATGGAAATCGCGTGGGAGCTGTTCCCGACCGAAAGCGATGCGATCGGTCCGGCGCTCCATCGCGCGACCGAGTACATGGACCGCACCGGCCGTCCGTATGCGCTCGTGATGCAGAAGGGCAGCGTCGCACCTTATGAGCTGAAGAAGACCGGCCTGTCCGGCGTGCACGCATCTGGCGAACCGGCCGCCGTCGCGCGCTTCGATGGCGAGCGCGTGTCGCGCCGCGATGCGCTCCGGCGCGTGATCGCGAGGACGCCGAAGGATTCGACCGTCGTGCTCGCATCGACGGGCTTTTGCGGCCGCGAACTGTACGCAATCGACGACCGCGAGAACCAGCTCTATCTGGTCGGCTCGATGGGCTGCGTCACGCCGATGGCGCTCGGTCTCGCGCTCTCGCGGCCGGACCTCACCGTGGTCGCGCTCGATGGCGACGGCGCGGCGCTGATGCGCATGGGCGCGTTCGCGACGCTCGGCGCCTATGGCCCGTCGAACCTGCTGCATCTGCTGCTCGACAACGGCGCGCACGAATCGACGGGCGGACAGGCGACCGTCTCGCGCGGCGTCGACTTTGCGTCGATCGCATCGGCGTGCGGCTACGCCCTCGCGCTCGATGGCGACGACATCGGCGTGATCGATCGCCTGTTCGAAGCCGATGCCGCAGCCGATGCCCGCCGAGGCGCACGCTTCGCGCGGCTGTCGATCGACACCGGCACGCCCGCTGACCTGCCGCGCCCGAAGATCACGCCCGAGGACGTGCGCGCGCGCCTGCAACGACACATCGGAGAACGCTGATGCTGCTGCTCAATCCCGGTCCCGTCACGCTGACCGAGCGCGTGCGCAAGAGCCTGCTGCAAACGGACCTGTGCCATCGCGAGCCCGAGTTCTTCGATCTTCAGGACGAAGCGAGAACGCGCCTCGTCGCCGCCTATGAACTCGATCCCGCGAAGTGGACCGCCGTGCTGATGACCGGCTCCGGCACGGCCGCCGTCGAAAGCATGGTGGCGGGCATCGTGCCGGAAGGCGGGCGTCTGCTTATCGTGGAGAACGGCGTCTACGGCGACCGCATCGCGCAGATTGCGAAGCAGTACGGCATCGAGCATGAAGTCGTGAAATACGAGTGGATGCAGGCGCCCGACATCGACGCGATCGTCGCGATGATCGACGCCCGGGCGTTCACGCACGTCGCGATCATCCATCACGAGACGACGACCGGCCGCCTCAACGCCATCGATGCGCTGTCGCGCGCGTGCGCCGCGCGCGGCGTGGGCTTGCTTGTCGACGGCGTCAGCAGCTTCGGCGCGGAAGCAATCGATTTCGACGGCGGGGGCATCGTCGCGGTGGCGGCGACGGCGAACAAGTGCCTGCACGGCGTGCCCGGCGCGGCGTTCGTGATCGTCCGGCGCGATGCGCTGGAGAAGGCCGCGAGCCGCACGTACTACCTCGGCATCGCGCGGCTCGCGAAGCTGCAGGACGAGCGCAACACGCCGTTCACGCCGTCGGTGCATGCGTACTATGCGCTCGTCGAAGCGCTGCGCGAGTTCGAGGACGAGGGCGGCTGGCGCGCTCGGCATGCCCGCTATGCGGCGCTCGCCGAGCAGGTGCGCGCGGGGCTGGCCACGCTCGGCATCGAAGGCGCGTTGCCGGCGGAGGAATCGTCGGTGGTGTTGCGCGCGTACCGGCTGCCCGAAGGCGTCACGTACGAGACGCTGCACGATGCGCTCAAGGCCAGGGGCTTCGTGATCTACGCGGGGCAGGGCGGTTTGTCGAAGAGCCTGTTCCGCATCTCGACGATGGGCGCGCTCGCTGCGGGCGACATGGACCGGCTGATCGCAGCGGTCGGCGAACTGCTGCGCTGATCAGGGCTTGCAGAAGATCGCGGTGATGAACGGCGCGACGTGGTGCACCACCGCGTCGCTGCCGGCTTCGCGTACGCGCTGCTGCACTTCGTCATCGCCGCCCCACACGACTGCGCCATACGCCGCATCGCCAATCGGTTCGCCCTTTCCTTGCCTGAAGAGCGGATCGTCCTTCTGATACGCCACCAGCGCGTAGACCTTGAAGCCGTAAGCGGTCAGCGCCGCGCCTTTGACCGGCCGGAACGCGTTGATCGAATTCGGCTCGACGCGCATGGCTTTCTTTTCGAGCAGGCCTTCTTGCTGAAGCGGCGCGATGAAGTCATGCGGCGTCGACTTGCAGTCGAGTTGCGATTCGATGGCTGTCGCTGTCGCTGCCGCTGTCGCTGTCGCTGCCGCGTGCGCGAGCGACGGCGCGACGAAGGCGGTCAGCGCGAACGGCCAGGCAAGCGAGAATAGTCGAGCGGCGAGCGTCATGGCAAAGTGACGTGATGGGGTTCAGGCACTTTAACGACAACGCAAGAATCGTGCATGAGCCGCGCCGTCGCGAAGCCGGTTGGAACCCGATCGAACCCGACCGAAGCGGATCGAAGGCGCGCGTCAGGCTGCCAGTTCGAGCCTCGCCGTCTTGCGCTTGTCGCGCGAATGCACGCGTTTGCCCGCCGCATAGGTCTCGAACACCGCGCGATCGTCGCCTAGCAGCGCGAACGCGAACAGCAGTTCCTCGAGCGATTGGACGCGCGCCGTGCGCCGCGCAAGCAGCGGCGTCGCGGATGGATCGAGCACGACGAAATCCGCTTCGCTGCCCGCCGCGAGCGTGCCGATGGTGTCGTCGAGGTCGAGCACGCGCGCCGCGCCCGTCGTCGCGAGCCAGAACATGCGCGTCGCGGTCAGATGATGTCCCGTCAGCCGCGCGACCTTGTGCGCTTCGTTCATCGTCTGCAGCATCGAAAACGACGTGCCGCCGCCGACATCCGTCGCCAGCGCCACCGGCATCTTCGATGCGCCCGCTTTCTCGAAATCGAACAGGCCGCTGCCGAGAAAGAGGTTCGATGTCGGGCAGTGCGACGCCACCGCACCGGTTTCGGCCATGCGCTGACGGTCCGTATCGTCCAGATGGATGCAGTGTCCGTACACCGCGCGCCGCCGCAGCAAGTTGTAGTGATCGTAAATGTCGAGATAGCTGCGATGCCCCGGGAAGAGGCTCTCGACCCACTTGATCTCGTCCGTGTTCTCGGCGACGTGGCTCTGAATGAACACGTCGTTGTGCTTTTGCGCGAGCGCGCCGCACGCTTCGAGCTGCGCTTCCGTGGATGTCGGCGCGAAGCGCGGCGTCAACGCGTAATGCTGGCGTCCATGTCCATGCCAGCGCGCGATCAGTTCGGCGCTGTCGTCATAGCCGGATTGCGCGGTGTCGCGCAGGAACTCGGGGCAGTTGCGATCCATCAGCACCTTGCCCGCGACCATGCGCAGATTGCGCGCATCGCTTTCGGCGAAGAACGCATCGGCGGATTGCTTGTGGACGGTGCAGTAGACGAAGGCCGTCGTCGTGCCGCACGCGAGCAGTTCGTCGAGGAAAAAGCTCGCCGTTTCGCGTGCGACAGCGGCGTTCTCGAAGCCGCGTTCCACCGGAAACGTGTATGTGTTGAGCCACGGCAACAAGCCCGATGCCGGCGACGCGATCATGTCCGTCTGCGGATAGTGGATGTGCGAGTCGATGAAGCCCGGCACGATCAGCTTGTCTCGCATCGTGTGGAGAAACGCGTCGGCGTTCAGCCTGTCGCGCAGCGACGCATACGCGCCCGCCGCGCTCACCTTGCCGTTCTCGACGATCAGCAGGCCATCGGCCTCGTGCACCGCGCCGTCGGCGGCATGCGCGGGGTCATCGCGAAAGGTCAGCAACTGCGCGCGGTAGGCGGTCTGAGTCATGGTGCAACGTCTCCAGTTTCTAATAATGTCTACAGCTGCGTCAGCAGCAGAACCGAGAATGCCGCGATGATCCACATCGCCGGCTTGATTTCCCTCGCGCGGCCCGTCGCCGACTTCAGCACGACGAACGCGATGAAGCCGTAGGCGACGCCATCCGTGATCGAGTACGTGAGCGGGATCAGGATCATCGCGAGGAACGCGGGAATGGCTTCATCGAAGCGATGCCACTCGATCTTCGTGATCGCTTCCATCATGAACACGCCGACGAGCACCAGCGCGGGCGCCGTGGCGATCGCCGGAACGAGCGACAAGAGCGGCGAGAGAAAGAGGAAAGGCAGGAAACACAGGCCTGCGACGACTGCGACGAGGCCCGTGCGCCCGCCCGCCGAGATGCCCGCCGCCGATTCGATGTACGCGTTTGCCGGACTCGTGCCGAGCGGCGCGGAAACGAGCGCCGAGAAGGCGTCGACCGTCATCGACTGGCGGATGTTGCGCGGATTGCCTTTCTCGTCGTACAGCTTGCCGGCCTCGGAGATGGCCATGAACGTGGAGAGCGCATCGAAGAACGACGTGAACAGCATCACGAAGATGAACGGCCAGTAGACCACCTTGAGCGCGCCGAAGAGGTCCAGTTGCCCGATGCCCGAGAAGTCCGGCGCGGAGAAGAGGCCGTTCCAGTTGACGAGCGTTTTCGTGGCGATGGCGGCGGGCCAGTACGCGGTGCCGTCGCCCCAGACGCGGCCGATCGGAATCGCGATGATCGTCGTGAATACGATGCCGAGCATCAGCGCGCCGGTGACTTTGCGGGCGACGAGAATCGTCGTGACGGCGAGGCCGACGAGGAACGTGACGACGACCGGATTGAGCGACGCCGAATGCACGATGGTCACCGGATCGCCGACGACGAACTTCGCGTTCACGAGCCCGATCAGGCTGATGAAAAGCCCGATGCCGCACGACACCGCATGGCGCAGGTTGGCGGGAATCGCATCGACGACGAGCTTGCGCGCGTTGAACATCGCGAGGATCGCGAAGATGACGCCGGCCCAGAACACGCAGCCGAGCGCGGTCTGCCACGGCATCTTGCCGCCGTGAACCATCACGAACGCGAAGAGCGCGTTCATGCCCATGCCGGGCGCGACGAGCACCGGATTGCGCGCATAGAGGCCCATCGCGCAGCTGCCGAGAAAACTGACGATGACGGTGGCCGTGAGCGCGGCGGGAAACGGCACGCCCGCCTGCGACAGAATGCCGGGATTGACCACGATGATGTACATCGCGGTGAGAAACGTCGTGATGCCCGCGACGACTTCCGTCTTCGTGCGCGATCCCGCCGCGCGAATGCCGAAGAAGCGCTCGAGCGCGGTGGTGTCGCGTTGAGTTGTTGCAGTGGTTTCCATCGTGTTTCTTGTTTCTGTGTAGTGCGGATTGAGGCGGTTACTGCTTCCAGTGTGCGTCGAGGCGCGCGATCATGCCGTCGCGTTCCTCCGCGCTTACGAACGACGCTTCGAGACTGTTGCGCAAGAGCGTGTAGACCTCTTTGTCCGAGAGCTTGAGCGCATCGACGATGGCGAAGTAGTTCGCGTTGACGTAGCCGCCGAAGTAGGCCGGATCGTCGGAATTGATCATCACGCGAACGCGCTGATCGAGCAGGTCCTTCAGCGTGTGCTTCGTCATGTCGTCAAACACGCAGAGCTTGATGTTCGACAGCGGGCAAACGGTGAGCGCAATGCGTTCGTCGGCGAGACGCGCGACGAGCTGCGCATCCTCGATGCTGCGCACGCCGTGATCGACGCGATCGACTTTCAGCAGATCGAGCGCTTCATAGACATACGACGGCGGGCCTTCCTCGCCCGCATGCGCGACGAGCTTCAGCCCGCGTGCGCGCGCCTTCGCGAACACGCGCTCGAATTTCGACGGCGGATGCCCGCGCTCCGACGAATCCAGCCCGACGCCGATCAGCCGGTGCGCGTACTTGTCGAAGAGCGGCAGCGCTTCCTCGAACGTGGCGAGCGCGTCTTCTTCGGACAGATGGCGCAGGAAGCACAGGATGAGGCGCGAACTCAGGCCGCGCGTCTCGGCTTCGGCGAGCGCGCCTTCGATTCCCGCGACGACCGTTTCGATCGATACGCCGCGCTCCGTGTGCGTCTGCGGATCGAAGAAGATTTCCGCATGCGCGACGTGGTCCTCGAGCGCGCGCTCGACATAGGCCATCGTCATGTCGTAGAAGTCCTGCTCGGTGAGCAGCACGCTCGCGCCGGCGTAGTAGATGTCGAGGAACGATTGCAGGTCCGTGAACGCATACGCGGCGCGCAAGGCTTCGATGGAGCCGTACGCGAGCTTCACGTTGTTGCGTTTGGCCAGTTCGAAGATCAGCTCGGGCTCGAGCGATCCTTCGATATGGATATGCAGTTCCGCCTTGGGCGCGTGCGCGATCTTGTCGGCGAGTGTGGGATTCATGGGGCTTTCTTCTTGGGGCTTGGGTTTATACGGTTTGCTGCGGGGACTGGGACGACTGCGACGACGCATGCGCCATGTTGGCTTCGACCGCCTGCAGCAGTTGGGCTGCCGCTGCGACGGCGATCACTTCGGGCGCTTTATCGACGATGCCGCCGATGCCGATCGGACACACCATCCGTCCGATGCGCGCGGGGTCGATGCCGCGCGCCGCCAGCCGATGCTCGAACTGCCTGCGCTTCGTGTGCGAGCCGATCATGCCGAAGAACGCGAAGTCGCCGCGCGCGAGAATGCGCTCGGCCAGCACGAGATCGACCGCATGGTTGTGCGTCATCACGATGAAATACGTGCCGGGCGGCGCGTTGTCGACAGCTTCGTCGGGCGCGTCGTTCGGCTCGATCTTCACGTTCGCGGGAACGAATGGCGCAGCGGGGAAAGCGGCGTCGCGTTCATCGACCCACGTGACGCGGCAGGGCAGCGTCGCGAGCACGCGCACGAGCGCCGCGCCCACATGACCCGCACCGAACAGCACCAAGTTGAAGTCGCGCGGCGCGATGGTTTCGGTGAGCAATGCGCCGCTTTCATCGAAACCCGCGCCGTCCCACAGCAGGCAGTCGGTGTCCTGCGCGCCCGGCTCGGGATCGGAGAGCATGACCGCATCGGGCAGCGGCGCGAAGGAAACGCTGCGCACCGTCGACAGACGTTGCGCGGTGCGTTTCGCAAGCGATGTCACCCAGTTCAGGTCCGATACGTCGAGCCGCTCGAACGCGAGCACCACGGCGCCGCCGCAGCACTGGCCGAGGCTCGGGCCGAGCGCGAAACGCTCGAGCCGGCGCATGCGCTGCATGTGCATGCCGTCCTTCAGCACTTGCCGGGCGGTTTCGATCGCCTTCCATTCGAGATGGCCGCCGCCGATGGTATGGCGGGCGTCCTCGCGCGTGACGATCATCTTCGTGCCCGGCTCGCGCGGCGCGGAGCCTTCGACACGCGCGACCGTCACGAGCACGACGGCGTCGCCGTGCGCGAGCAGGTGTTGCAGGTCGGTCAGCCAAACTTGCATCGATGGAGCTCCGGAAAGGATCGTGTTTGCGTCGTCGCAGGCGCTAGTTTACCGGGCGCTCGCCTTGCGCTTCGGCGGCGAGCGAATCGAGCGCGTCGAGGATCGCTTCCGGCGTCGCGGGCGCGCGCAGTTTCGGCGCGTTCGGCGCATCGGGCGCGGACGCCGCAATCGCCGCGCGGATCGCGAGCAGCACCGAAAACGACAGCAACAGCGGCGGCTCGCCGACCGCCTTCGAGCGGAAGATCGTCGGCTCGGCGTTGTCGTTGCGGTACAGGGCGACGTTGAACGCGGCGGGGGTATCGTTGACGGCGGGAATCTTGTATGTGGACGGCGCGTGGGTCATCAAGCGGCCATCGCGGTTCCACCACAATTCCTCGGTCGTGAGCCAGCCCATGCCCTGGATGAAGCCGCCTTCCACTTGCCCGATGTCGATGGCCGGGTTGATCGAGCGCCCCGCGTCGTGGAGCAGATCGGCGCGCAAGAGCTTCCATTCGCCGGTGAGCGTATCGACGACGACTTCCGATACCGCCGCGCCGTACGCGAAGTAATAGAACGGATGGCCGGTGAGCGTCTTCGCGTCCCAATGGACTTTCGGCGTCGCGTAGAAGCCGTCGGACCACAGTTGCACGCGCGCGAGATAGGCAGCCGCGACGAGCTGTTCGAAGGGCATCTGTCCGCCGTTCGATGCGACCACGCCGCCGCCGAAACGCACGTCCGCCGCCGCGCCGCCGAGCTGCTTCGCCGCGAGTTCGGCGAGCCGCATGCGGATTGTGAGCGCGGCGTCTTCCGCAGCCTTGCCGTTCAGATCGCTGCCGGTCGATGCCGCCGTCGCCGAAGTATTCGCAACTTTCGACGTATCGGTGGCCGTCACGCGCACCCGCGCGATGCCGATGCCGAACACGCTCGCCACGACCTGCGCGACCTTCGTGTTCAACCCCTGGCCCATTTCGGTGCCGCCGTGGTTCACGAGCACGGAGCCGTCCTTGTAGACGTGCACGAGCGCGCCCGCCTGATTCAGGAACGGCACATTGAACGAGATGCCGAATTTGACCGGCGTGAACGCGATGCCGCGCTTGAGCACGCCGCTCGCCGCATTGAACGCAGCAATCGCGGCGCGGCGCGCGGCGTAATCGCTCGAGGCGATCAGCGCATCGGTCAGCGGCGCGATCACGTTGTCCGCGACGGGCTGGCCGTACGGCGTCACGTCGCGCTCGCCGATGCCGTAGAAATTCGCGCGCCGCACGTCGAGCGGATCGCGCTTCAGGCGATGCGCGATTTCATCGAGCATTACTTCCATCACGAGCGCGCCCTGAGGCCCGCCGAAGCCGCGAAACGCCGTGTTGGACTGCGTGTGGGTCTTGCAGCAGTACGCGCGGATATCGACATCGCTCAGGTAGTACGCGTTGTCGAAGTGGCAGACCGCGCGCGTTGCCACCGCGCCCGACAGGTCCGCCGAGTATCCCGCTCTCAGCGCGATCTCGACGCGCGCGCCGGTGATGCGGCCATCGTCGTCGAAGCCCGCTTCGTATTCGTAGACCGCGTCGTGGCGCTTGCCGGTGATCATGAAGTCGTCGTCGCGATCGGCGCGCAGCTTGACGGGGCGCTTGAGCACATGCGCCGCCAGAGACGCGACGCAGGCGAACACCGCCGATTGCGATTCTTTTCCGCCGAATCCGCCGCCCATGCGCCGGCATTCGCACACGACGGCGTGCGACGGCCAGTCGAGCATGTGCGCGACGACCTGCTGCATTTCGCTCGGATGCTGCGTCGAACTGTAGACGAGCATGCCGTCCGATTCCTTCGGCACGGCATACGCCACTTGTCCTTCGAGATAGAACTGCTCCTGCCCGCCGACTTCGAATTCCCCGGCGATGCGATGCTTCGCCTGCGCGATGCGCGCTTGCGGATCGCCGCGCGTGAGGCGCAGCGGCGGCAAGACGAACTGATGGCGCGCCCTGGCTTCGCGCGGCGTCAGCACGGCTTCCAGCGGCTCGTAGCGCACGACGTCGCCGCTGCGGGCGAGCGCGGCGGCGCGGCGCGCGAGATCGTGTGTTTCGGCGATGACCGCGAAAACCGGCTGGCCGAGATACTGCACTTCGCCGGTCGCAAGGATCGGATCGTCGTGGAGCACCGGGCCGCAGTTGTTCTCGCCGGGGATGTCGGCGGCGGTCAGCACGGCGATCACGCCCGGCGCGGCGCGCACGGCGTCGAGGTCGAGCGAAACGATGCGCGCATGTGCGTGTCGCGACAAGCCGAGCGCCGCGTGCAGCGTGCCGCGCAACTCGGCGATGTCGTCGGTGTAAATGGCTTCGCCGCTCACGTGCAGCGCCGCCGACTCGTGCGGCAGCGCGGCGCCCGCGGCCTGTTGCGCGGCGACGTCGAATGCGACCGGCTCGCTTGCCTTGTTCATGGCTGCCCCTCGGAAACCGATGCGTGCGCGCCGTAAGCGAACGCGTTGACTTCGGCGAGCGCGAGCGGCGCGTCGGCACGCGTCTCCAGATAAAAGCGCCACAGCACGTTGCGCGCCACCTTCGCGCGATACGCGCTCGATGCGCGCATGTCGGTGAGCGGCTGGAAGTCGCTGTCGAGCGCGGTCATCGCGGCGCGCACGCTGACGTCGGTCCAGTCGTGGCCGATCAGCGCGGCTTCCGCCTGCGGCGCGCGCTTCGGTGTCGCCGCCATCCCGCCGAACGCGATACGCGCGTCCGTCACGCGCTTCGCATCGTCGAGGCGGATCGCAAAGGCCGCACAGACGGCGGAAATGTCCTGGTCGTATCGCTTCGACACCTTGTAGGTGCGAAACCGCAGATCGGTGCTCGGGCGCGGCACGCGGATCGCCGCGACGAATTCGCCCGCCGCGAGCGCGGTCTTCTGATACGCGAGGTAGAACGCATCGAGCGGGAGCGTGCGCGTCGAGTCGCCGTGTTGCAGGACGACTTCGGCGTCGAGCGCGATGAGCGCGGGCATCGAATCGCCGATGGGCGAGCCGTTCGCGACGTTGCCGCCGAGCGTGCCCGCGTTGCGGATGGGCCGCGAGGCGAAGCGCGTCCACAGTTCCGCGAGTTCGGGATGATCGACGGTCAGCGCCGCATACGCGTCTTCGAGCGATGCCGCCGCGCCGATCGTCAGATGCTGCGGGTCGCGCTCGATGCGCTTCAGCTCGTCGACGTTGCCGATGAACAGGATATCGCCCAGATCGCGGAATTGCTTCGTGACCCACAGGCCGATGTCCGTGCTGCCTGCCAGCAGCCGCGCGCCCGGATTCGCTGCGCGCAGCCGCGCAAATTCGGCGCGCGTGACGGGCGCCCGGTACGTGCCGTATTCGAACGTCTCCGTGCGGCGGATCTGAGCCAGCGTGTGCTTGACCGCTTCGCGATCGAATGCCGGACGCGGATAGCCGAACATGCGCTCGGCGGCATCCACGATCGGCCGATACCCCGTGCAGCGGCATAAATTGCCCGAGATCGCGGTGGCGATTTCGTCGCGCGAGGGCGGGCCGGCATCGACGGGATGCGCCTGATAGAGCGCCCACAGCGACATCACGAAGCCCGGCGTGCAGAAGCCGCACTGCGAGCCGTGGCAATCGACGAGCGCCTGCTGCACCGGATGCAGCGCGCCATCGGCGCCACGCAGGTCTTCGACGGTGAAGAGCGCGCGTGAATCGAGCGTCGGCAAGAACTGGATGCACGCGTTGACGGCCTTGAGCACGAGTTCGCCGGCCGGATCGATCTCGCCGACGACGACCGTGCACGCGCCGCAATCGCCTTCGGCACAGCCTTCCTTCGTGCCGGTGCAAAGCTCGGTTTCGCGCAGATGCTGGAGGACCGTGCGCGTGGCGGGCGCGTCGCCGATTTCGCGGACGGCGCCGCGCCAGTAGAAGCGGATGGTTTGCGTTGTCATGAGCGAGCAGGGACATTGCGGACCGGGCGCGCGTTACGCGGTTTCCGTCGCCGGCGAAAGCTCGGCCAAACGAACTGCGCGCACGTAGATCGCCATCCAGCCTCGACCATAGCACCGCAATATCCCAAAAATATTTTCGGGACGGTATCTAGGTTATGCGGAAGCGCTGATGCGGGGAAGCGAAATGCGAGGCGGGGAGCTGGCGACGCGCGCGGGCGACGAATCCCCCGCGCGGTATAGGCGGATCAGCGCGCGGCGGCGGCGCGCAGTTTGCGCTTGGAAAACAGGCTCGCGAGCACGAGCACGAAGATGATGACGAACGCCACGAGCGACCATTGCGGCAGGCTCAGGCCGAGAATCGGCGGATACGGCGTTTCGCACAGCCCCGCGACCTTGAACACTTGCGGCAGCCAGCGCGCGGGCGGCAGGGCGTCGACGACGGGCTGCAGCGCATCGAAGCCGCAGCTGAAGCCCGGATGCGCCTGGATGTAGACATGCCGGACGGCCGTCACGATGCCGCCGAGCGCGGATATCGCCACCAGCGTTTCGAGCACGGCAATGCCGCGCCAGCCGTTGAGGCCCGCGCCGAGAAACGCGAACACGGCGACGAGCAGGAAGAAATAGCGCTGGATGATGCACAGCGGGCAGGGGTCCTCACCGTGGAAGAACTGCAGGTACAGCGCACCGCCGACGAGCCCGAGGCACACGAAGCCGAGCAGCGAAAGAAGCCGGCGCTCGCGTCGCAGCACGCGGTCATCCTCGTGCATCGTGAAGTGATGTAGATGGTTGTTCATTATTGCGCAACGATTCGAGAAAGAAGTACCCCATTCCCCGGGGATTCGCGCAGGAATTCTAACGCGACGCCCCGAGGGCGCGAGCGAGACGCGACAGCGCGGTCAGCGCGTCGTTTCCAGTACGGCCTCGACCGCGCGTCCGATCGACAGCAGCGTGTCGTCGCTGTTCGGCGCGCCCGCGAGCATGAGGCCGACCGGCGCGCCGCCACGCGGATGGCACGGCAGCGACAACGCGCACGCATCGAGAAAATTGAAGGTGGTCGGATTGCGCAGAATGAGCGCGTTGGTCCGATTGAAAAGCTCGTCTTCACCCTCCAGATCCGCGATGCGCGGCGGCAGAACCGGCACGGTCGGGCAGAGAATCGCGTCGAAACGCTGCCAGAGCGTGGTGCGCGCGGCCTCGATCATCGCGGCGCGGGCCTCGCAGAGCTCGATGTAATCGGCGGCGCTCGCCGTCTCGGCGCGCATCAGACGGGCGAGCACGCGCGGGTCGTAGTCGGCGGAATGCCCGGCGATCAGCTTGCGATGCCACGCATACGCTTCGATCGACACGAGCCCGAAACGGTTCAGTTCGGGCAGGCGGTCGAGCGGGGCGAAGCGCACGTCATCGACGAGCGCGCCTGCCGCCGCCAGATGATTGACGGCGGCCTGCACCGCCTGAGCGACCGGCGCTTCGATGCCCTCCGTCACGTAGTTGGTGAGCACGCCGAGGCGCACGCCGTCGAGCGGGCGCGTGGCGGGCACATCCGGCTCGCGGCCCGCGAGAATGCGGTCGACGAGCGCGCAGCACGCGACCGATACGCCGATCGGCCCGAACGAATCGAGCGTCTTCGACAACGGAATGCCGCCCTGCTTCGGGATGCGGCTCGCCGTCGGCTTAAAGCCGGTCAGGCCGCACAGCGCGGCGGGAATGCGGATGGAGCCGCCGGTATCGGTGCCGAGCGCGACGGCCGCCATGCCGTCGGCCACCGAGGCCGCCGCACCCGCCGACGATCCGCCCGCGATGCGCGCATCGCCCGGCACGTCGGCCCGATACGGCGAGCGCGGCGTGCCGTAGTGCGGATTGAGCCCGAGTCCCGAGAACGCGAATTCACTCATGTTGGTGCGCCCGACGATCACCGCGCCGGCGCGCCGCAGCCGCGCGACGGTGACGGCATCGGCTTTCGCGGGCGCGGCGTTCGCGAGCACGCGGGACCCGGCGCGCGTCACCTGGCCTTCGATATCGAACAGGTCCTTCACCGACACCGGAATGCCCGCGAGCGGCGACAGCACCGTGCCGGCGCGGCGCAGCGCATCGTGGGCGTCGGCGGCGGAGCGGGCGTGGTCGGCATCGACGTGCGTGAAGACGGTCGAGCCCTGACCGTTCGGATCGGCGATACGTTCGAGCGCCGTTTCGATCAGCGCGCGGCTGGTCGTGCGGCCGCATCTCAGGTCGGCGGCGAGGAGGGCGAGCGGGGCGAACTGCGGCGATGTGGTTGGCATGGCGTCGGGCAGTAGCATGCCGGCGGCAGGCTTCGCTTCACGCATGCCGGACGGCGTCCGATGCGGCGCTTTCGGCGCGCATCGGCGGTGTAAGGGCGGGCGCGATCATCAGCCGGGGCTGCGACCGGGCGCCGAAGGTGGCTGTCATTCTAAGCCAGCGAAGTAAGAAATACTCGTGCGACGGCGTAGTGGCGTCGCAGCCTGCCGGACTCAGATGGTGCGCGAGAAGCGTTGAAGGCTCGCTTGTCCCAGATAGCGGTCGAACACCGATGCGACGTTGCGCACGAGCATCCGTCCCGCGGGGAGCACGCGAATCGCGTCGCCGGTGATGTCGATGAGACCGTCGCCGGCCATCGGCGCGAGGCGCGCGAGTTCGTCGGCGAATGTTTCCGCGAACGCGATGCCGTGGGCCGCCTCGATCTCCGGGAAACGCAGCGTGCCGCCGCACATCAGCCGCATGATGACGTCGCGGCGCAGGAGGTCGTCGGCGGAAAGCCGGACGCCGCGCCGGATGGCGAACTGGCCGGCGTCGATGGCGGCGGCGTAGTCGGGCAACTCGCGGGCGTTCTGCGCATAGACGTGGCCGACCTTGCCGATCGACGATGCCCCGATGCCGATCAGATCGCAGTCCGCGTGCGTGCTGTAGCCCTGAAAGTTGCGCTGAAGCGTGCCGGCTTCGTACGCGCGCGCGAGTTCGTCGCCGGGCAGCGCGAAGTGATCCATGCCGATGTAGACGTAGCCCGCATCGCTCATGCGCTCGATCACGCGCTTCAGAATCGCGAGCCGCATGGCGGGGGAGGGCAGGGCGGCTTCGTCGATCTGACGCTGCATCTTGAAGAGCGACGGCATGTGCGCGTAGCCGAACACCGACACGCGATCCGGCGCGAGCGCGATGATGGCATCGAGCGTGCGGGTGAAGCTCTCGACGCTCTGATGCGGCAAGCCGTAGATGAGATCGGCGCTCACCGACCGGAAGCCGTGCTCGCGCGCCGCGCGCATCACGTCTTCGGTCATCGCGCGGGGCTGGATGCGGTTGACGGCCTGCTGCACGCGTTCATCGAAATCCTGGACGCCGAGGCTCAGCCGATTGAAGCCGAGCGCCCGCAGCAGCCCGATGGTTTCCGGCGACGCCTCGCGGGGATCGACTTCGATCGAATACTCGGCGCGCTCGTCCTCGACCAGATTGAAATGCGCGGCGGTGGCGGCCATCAGTTCGGCCATTTCGTCGTGCGACAGGAAGGTGGGCGTGCCGCCGCCCCAGTGAAGCTGCGTGACCGGACGGGCGGTATCGAAGCAGGCGGCCTGCATCGCCAGTTCGCGCTTCATGCGATCCAGATACGGGCGAGCGTGCGCGCGGTTCTTCGTCGCGACCTTGTTGCATCCGCAGTAGAAGCAGACGGTGTCGCAAAACGGTATGTGGAAGTACAGCGACAAGTCCGCCGATGCGCCGCCGCGTGCGGCTGCGTCGAAGTAATGCGCGGGGTCGAAGGAATCCGTGAACTGGACGGCGGTAGGGTAGGACGTGTAGCGCGGGCCGTGCGCGTCGTAGCGGGCGAGCAGGTCCGGGCGGAAGAGAGTGTCGACGAGTGTCATGGCAAGCCTGTGCGTTGCGCCGAGTTTAGCGAGCGCAGAGGAACCGGCGTTGCGTGATAACGTCGCAGCCGGCGCGGGCATGGGACAATGCGGCTTTCGCCGTTCGTCTGCCACTTCGCCATGCCTCCCGAGCCTTCCTCACCTCATGCCTGCCGCGAAGGATGCGGCGCGTGCTGCATCGCGCCTTCCATCACGAGCGCGATTCCCGGCATGCCCCACGGCAAGCGCGCGGGGGAGCCGTGCGTCCAGCTCGACGACGATCTGCGCTGCAGGATCTTCGGCGATCCGCGCCGGCCCGCTTGCTGCGGCGGGCTGCAGCCCTCGGCCGAGATGTGCGGCGACACGCGCGAGTACGCGATCGCATGGCTCGGCAGGCTCGAGATCGAGACGCAACCGCAGTGAAGTTCGCCTGTCAAAGCACCGTTCCAACATCGAATCGAGGAAACCCCGCATGACTCATCCCGTCGCGCCGCGTCGGCGCCGGATCATGCTGGCCGGGCTTGCCGCCTTGCCGGTGTGCGCGTTCGCATCGGCGGCGCGGGCTGCATCCATCTTTCCGTTTATTCCGGATCACTACACGTTTTCACAAAAGCAGGTGCAGGAAGCGGTCGCGCGCAAGTTTCCGCTCGAGCGCACCGCGCGGCAAATCTTCGACGTCGTACTGAGCAATCCCGTCGTCGGCATGGCGGCGGATCGCAATCGCGTGACGGTGCGCGTGGATGCGCGGCTTTCCACGCCCTTCATGCCGAATCCGGTGAACGGCGCGTTCACGGTATCGACGCAACTCGCCTACGATGCCCCGAGCCGCTCGGTCATCCTGATGTCGCCGACAGTTGACGATTCGCAGCTGACCGGCGACGCCGCGCAGTACAACCAACAAATTGCGGCCGCCGGCGCGCTGCTCGCCGCGCAGTTGCTCGACCGCTATCCGATCTACACGTTCAAGCCCGAAGAATTGCAGTTTGCCGGTGTTTCTTACGAACCCGGTACAATCACAGTCCTTTCAAACGGCATACGCGTTCAGATTGTCGAGAAGTAAGCCGAAATCTTTGCGCGCAATGCTCCACGCCAACAGCGAAAACAGCTAACAAAGGGCTGACGGATGGACTGGATTCTCATGTTGAAGGCGCTCGTTCTGGGCGTTGTCGAAGGCCTCACCGAATTTCTGCCAGTCTCGAGCACGGGGCACCTGATCGTCGCGGGCAGTCTTCTGAATTTCACCGACGCCCAGGCGAAAACGTTCGATGTCGTCATCCAGTTCGGCGCGATTCTCGCGATCTGCTGGGAATATCGCGCGAAGATCGGCTCCATCGTGGGCGGATTGCCGACGCGCCCTGACGCGCGGCGCTTCGCGGTGAACGTCATCATCGCGACGATTCCGGCCATCGTGCTCGGGCTGCTCTTCGAAAAGAAGATCAAGGCGGTGTTGTTCTCGCCGGTGCCGGTGTCGGTGGCGCTGATCATCGGCGGCATCGTCATCTTGTGGGCGGAAGCGCGTCAGCGGGATCGCGGCGTGCCGCCGCGCGTGCATTCCGTCGACGACCTCACCTATGCCGACGCCTTCAAGGTCGGCCTCGCGCAATGCTTCGCGCTGATTCCGGGCACGTCGCGTTCCGGCGCGACGATTATCGGCGGGATGCTGTTCGGCCTCGACCGGCGCGCGGCAACGGAGTTTTCGTTTTTCCTCGCGATACCGATCATCTTCGGCGCGACGCTCTATGAGATGGCGAAATACTGGCGCGCGCTGTCCGTCAACGATCTCGGCTTGTTCGCGATCGGGCTCGTGTCCGCGTTCGTGAGCGCGTTCGTCTGCGTGCGCTGGCTGCTGCGCTACGTCGCGTCGCACGACTTTACGGCGTTCGCGTGGTATCGGATCGGTTTCGGGCTGCTCATTCTGATCGTCGGCTATAGCGGCGGGTTGAGCTGGGCGGACTGATTCGCCGCACTTCCACGCATGCGAAAACGCCACGGCTTGCCGTGGCGTTTTCGTTTGTGCGGAGCGCTTATTTGCGCCGGAACACCAGGTCCCATACGCCGTGTCCGAGCCGCAAGCCGCGGCGTTCGAATTTCGTCACCGGGCGATAATCGGGGCGCGGCGCATAACCGTCGGCGGTATTTTCGAGCGCCGGTTCTGCCGACAGCACTTCCAGCATCTGCTCGGCGTAGTTCTGCCAGTCGGTCGCGAGATGCAGATAGCCGCCCCGCTTCACCCGCGACACGAGTTGCGAAACGAACTTCGGCTGAATCAGGCGACGCTTGTGGTGACGCGCCTTGTGCCACGGATCGGGAAAATAGATGTGCACGCCGTCGAGGCTCGCGGGCGCGATCATGTGTTCGAGCACTTCGACGGCGTCGTGCTGAAGGATGCGGATATTGCCGAGCTGCTGCTCGCCGATGAGCTTCAGCAACGCGCCGACGCCCGGCTCATGCACTTCCACGCCGATGAAATCGTCGCCGGGACGCGCCACGGCGATTTCCGCCGTCGTCGCGCCCATGCCGAAGCCGATTTCGAGCACGCGCGGCGCCTTCCGGCCGAAAACGGCGTCCCAGTCGGCGAGTTCGGGCGTATATGGCACGACGAAGCGTGGACCGAGTTCGTCGATCGCACGCTGCTGCCCTGGCGAGACGCGGCCTGCACGCGTCACGAAGCTGCGGATGCGGCGATGATGCAGCGTCGATGCATGGCTGTCTGCCGGTTCACCGGCGGCGTTGACGTCGTCCTCAGGATCGTGATTCATGGCGAGAATAGGCAAGATGCGGGGAAGCGCTGCGCGGAAAGCGGGAACTAAAAAGCCGCCTCGATGAAGGAAGGCGGCTTTCGCTGTGATGCTGGAGCGGGCGATGGGAATCGAACCCACGTCAGTAGCTTGGGAAGCTACGGTAATAGCCATTATACGACGCCCGCGTGAGTCGGCTATTGTAAGCGCAAGAAGCGCCGCCGCGCAATTGCGGCGGCGCATCCGACGAGCTTCAGATGCCGAAGAGGGTCATCGAGACGGCGAGGCGCGTCACCACCATCAACAGCACCTGCACGATCACGAAGAGCAAAATCGGCGACACGTCGATGCCGCCCAGACGCGGCAGGATGCGCCGCAGCGGATCCAGAAACGGCGCAGTGATCTGATAGAGCAGCGGCATCGCCGGCGATTGCGGATTGAGCCACGAGAGCAGCGCCATCAGGATCGTCATCCAGATGATGAGGTTCAGCGCCCATTTGACGACGGTCAGCACGGCGACGAGCAGCAGCATCGGCAGCATGAGCGTCGGATCGACGCCGGCCAGCACCACCATCAGCGTTACATAGACTGCCGCCGCGATAAACGCCGCGACGATGCTCGCCCAGTCGATCTTCCCGCCCGGCAGTATCTTGCGCAGCGGCAGCACGATCCAGTTCGTTGCCTGCATCACGGCATTCGATACCGGGTTGTAGGGCGGCATGCGGACGACCTGCATCCAGGCGCGCAGCAGCAGCGCCGCGCCGAAGAGGGTGAAAACGGTGTTGAGCAGAAAACGGGCGATATCGCCGAACATCTCGGGTCCTCTTGGAAACATGCGCGGCATACACGCCGCGCCGGGGTCGGAAAAGCGAAAGCTGGCCGGAAAGAAGCGAAAGGGCGATGCCGCTAGCGGGGCGCGCAAAGCCCGATGACGCGGGCGTTGCGGCGTATGAGGCCGTGCGAGTCGTGAAGGCTGACCTTGATCATTGTTCGTTCTCTGAGCTGATGTCACGCCGAAGTCTTCGCCGGGCGGCGGCTTGCGTTCCCCGCCCACCGCCAATGCCGGTGGGGCGCCGGACGTCACCTTAACATGGCTTGCGCGCCGCTTGGGGAGCGTTGTCGAACAGGCGGCAGCGATTGTGCCACGACTCGGTGAAAGCCGACTGCAAGCACGCGGCCGGGGCGCTCGCAGCATCGGAAAACCCTGATGTTGTCAAAGCGATACTGTCTCGAAAAGCGAAAAATGCCACGATACGATGACCGCAATCGACACAGACCCGCCCGAGAAATAGAAAGCGATTAAGTAATCGGCACGGTTACTGCTGAAATGTGGTTCAGCACACGTCGATCGCGGGTTTTGGTTTCCTTGCGTACATTGATGGACGAACAGGGCGCGAAATACTTAGAGAAAGACGGTTTCCAATGGAAAACGCATCGCGGATCGTGAATGCATGCTTTTCCCCAAGGTTTTTATTCGCTACGTTCGGAGGTCGCATGAGCATTTTCTCTTATCGAAAGCATCTGCGGTTCTTGAGTCAGGCTCAGCGCCGCCGCTGGTGGGACCAAAAGAAGCGCCTGACGCCGCGTGTCGTCATTGGCGCGGCCTATGTCCCGCCGAATGTCTCGCGGGAATTCGCTTATGTGAAAGTCGGCTGAGATCGATTATCGAGTTAGCGTAAAACATCAAAAGCCCCGCTGAACCGTACGTCCAGCGGGGCTTTTCATTTGGCTCCTCATCTATTTGTAATCAGACGTTACCCGCTTCCGGCCAAAGGGGAATTGGCTTGCGCGACGATCGCCCCGACAAGGCGTGCCGACGGGCGCGGTCCGTTCGGCCGTCGTTTGCCGGCCGACCGGCGGTTTCGCGAGAACTTGCAATCTGCAACACATGGCTCATGCGCCGCGCCGTTTTTTTCGCTAAATTCGTTCTATGACGTCGCGCGCCGGATGGCCGGCAAAAGCGGCGAGGAGAAAGAAAGTGAAAAAGCTCAGTGGTCTTTTGGTCGTTGGTGCGCTCGCGCTCGGCGGGGCCGGTGCGGCGCAGGCGGGCGGTGTATCGATCGGTGTCGGCATCGGGGTGCCGGCGTATCCGGTGTATCAGGCGCCGCCTGCGCCGGTTTATGTCGCACCCGCAGCACCCGTGTATATGGCGCCGCCGCCGCCGGTCGTCTATGGACCGCCGCCCGCGGTCGTGGTCGGCGGTTATCCATACGGATACTACGGCCGTCCTTATGGCCGTCCGTATTGGCGGCAGCACGGGTATTACCGCCACGGTTACGGCGGCTGGCACAGATAATCGCCGTCTCGCGAGCCGATAAACGCAAGTCCCGTCCGGGGCTTGCGTTTTTTTATGCATGACGCGATCAGCCTATTCCGATTCGCGCCGGAACTGCGGAGAATGGTGGCTTCCTCAAATTACGCTCCATCCGATGCCCTCACTTCCCGCTCCGACTTTCGACGATGTCGCCGATGCCGCCCGCCGCATCGACGGTTTCGCGCATCGCACGCCTGTTCTCACGTCGCGGACCGCCGACGAGATCGCGGGTGCGTCGCTGTTTTTCAAATGCGAGAACTTCCAGCGCATGGGCGCGTTCAAGTTCCGTGGCGCATACAACGCCATCTCGCATTTCAACGACGCACAGCGCGCCGCCGGCGTGATCACGTACTCATCGGGCAATCACGCGCAGGCCATTGCGCTGTCGGCGAAGCTCGCGGGCATTCGCGCGACGATCGTCATGCCGGAAGACGCGCCCGCCGCCAAAATGGAAGCGACGCGCGGCTACGGCGGCGAGGTCATCACGTATGACCGGTACACGCAGAATCGCGAGGAGATCGGCCGCGCGCTGGCGGACGAGCGCGGCATGACGCTGATTCCGCCTTACGACCATCCGCATGTGATCGCGGGGCAGGGCACGGCGGCGAAGGAACTGATCGAGGAAACCGGTCCGCTCGACTACCTTTTCGTGTGTCTCGGCGGCGGCGGGCTGATCGCCGGTTGCGCGCTCGCGGCGGCGGCGCTGTCGCCATCGTGCAAGGTCATCGGCGTGGAGCCGGAAGCGGGCAACGACGCGCAGCAGTCGCTCGTGCGCGGCGAAATCGTGCATATCGACGTGCCGCGCACCATCGCCGATGGGGCCGCGTCCACGCACGTCGGCGAATACAACTTTCCGATCATCCGCGAACATGTGGATCGAATCGTCACCGTCAGCGACGCGCAGCTCATCGACACATTGCGGTTCTTCGCGCAGCGCATGAAGATGGTCGTCGAGCCGACCGGCTGTCTCGCCGCGGCGGCGGTGCTTCAGAAGACCGTGCCGGTGGAAGGCAAGCGCGTCGGCGTGATCGTGAGCGGCGGTAATGTCGATCTGGCGAGGCTCGCGCAGTTCATCGCCTGAAGAGACAGGCGATGGTCACGATGCCGCGTGCACGATGAGGTCGCGGTAGCCGTCGATGATCACGCTGTACGAGAAGTAAGCGAACAGCACCGCCGACAGCACGTGGCACGCGCGCAAAAGGCGCGTGCCGGCGCGCTTGCGGCCGTGGCTCGCGAGCGTGCAGATGAAGATGGTCCAGCCGAGTCCGCCGCAGAAGAAGCCCAGCAGAAACACAGATGCGCTCATCGTGCTGGTCGCGCCGGCCTTCGCGATCAGCGCGCCGCCAACCGCTGCGAACCATAGAATGGCGCTCGGCGACGATACCGCGAGCAGGCATCCGCGCAAGAAGCTCTTCAAGTGGCTCTGACGCGGCGCGTGCGGGTCCGCCTCGCCCTCGACGGGCGGCGCGGTCGCGGGCTTCAGCGCCTCGCGCGCCATCTTCCAGGTAAGCAGCAGGAGCACGATGCCGCCGCCGATCCACACGACCCATCGCACGGCGGAAAATTGCAGCAGCGCCGACATGCCCGCGAGCGCGAGCCCCGCATAAAGCAGATCGCCGACGCACGTCCCGAGGCCGAGCACGAGCCCCGGCTTGAAGCCGTGCGACAGCGCGAGAGAAATGATCGCGACGTTCGCGATCCCGATATCCAGACACAGCGACAGCGACAGGAAAAACCCGTCGGACATCAACGACCAGGAATGCATCATCGTGCCCCGGTCAGTGTCAGGGTCACGTCGAGCCGTCCGGTTTCCACGCCCATCGTGTTGCGCATCGCAGGGTGACGGAAGTCGTCGAGCGCCGCGCGTTGTTCCGGCGTGCCGATGTCGAGCAGATGCAGCACGTGCGCGACGATCGCGTGCATGACGACGAGGTTGCCGTCCTCCACCTTCACGGCGATGCCGAGCGCGCCTTGCGCACGCTTCACGCCGATTGCATAGCTCGCATCCGCGCCGGTCTTGCCGACAACGGCGCCGCCGAACGCGCGCATGAGCCGCTCGCAGAAACGGCCTTCGCCCGAGACGAGTTCGGGATACGTCGTCATCGCGCGATGGATGCGGCCGAGCGGCGAGCCTTCCCGCGCCGCGGCGATCTTCATGAAGAGCCGCGCCAGCCGGTCGAGCGGGAAGGCGGGCGTCGGCAGGTTGCATCCGTCGATGGCCCATTGCACGTCGTCGGCGGGCAGATCGACGGCGCGCGCCACCGTCTGCTTCACATGCGCCTGCAGCGGATGCGCGGGCAAGTGGTAGTCGGCGAGCGGAGCTTGCATCGCGCGGGCGGCGGCGAGCATGCCGGCGTGCTTGCCGGAGCAGTTGCTGCAAACCGGCGTCGGCGTGAAGCCGCGGCGGAGCCAGTCCCGGTAGACGGCGTCCGAGATCGGCGGATGGCCGCCGCAGCGCAGATCGGCTTCGTGCGCGTCGGCCTTGGCGAGCATCGCGCGGGCGCGGTCGATGTGCCGTGGCTCGCTGCTATGCGAGCCGCACATCAGCGCGAGGTCGGCATCGTCGAAAGCGAAGCGTTCAAGCGCACCCGTTTCGATGATCGCGAGCGCCTGCGCCGGCTTCGCGGCCGAGCGCGGCAGCGTCACGCGATGAGGATCGCCGAACGAATGGAGCACGCGGCCATTCGCATCGACGACCGCGACGTGCGCCCGATGCGTATTCTCGATGGCGCTTCCGCGATAGAGCGTCGCCGCGATCATGCCTTCTTCCCCGCGTCGTCGAGACCGATTTCGGTCCACAGCGCATCGACGCGCCGCTTGACCGCTGCATCCATCACGATCGGGCGGCCCCATTCGCGATGCGTTTCGCCGGGCCATTTGTTGGTGGCGTCGAGTCCCATCTTCGAGCCGAGGCCCGCCACCGGCGAGGCGAAGTCGAGATAGTCGATCGGCGTGTTGTCGACCATGACGGTGTCGCGCGTGGGATCGACGCGCGTGGTGATCGCCCAGATGACTTCCTTCCAGTCGCGCACGTTGACGTCTTCATCCACGACGACGATGAACTTGGTATACATGAACTGCCGCAGGAAGCTCCACACGCCGAGCATCACGCGCTTCGCGTGGCCGGCGTAGCTTTTCTTCATCTGCACGATCGCCATTCGATAGCTGCAGCCTTCGGGCGGCAGATAGAAGTCGGTGATCTCGGGGAACTGCTTCTGCAGCAGCGGCACGAAGACTTCGTTCAGTGCGACGCCGAGCACGGCCGGTTCGTCGGGC
This sequence comes from Caballeronia sp. LZ016, assembly GCF_031450805.1. Taxonomy (NCBI): domain Bacteria; kingdom Pseudomonadati; phylum Pseudomonadota; class Betaproteobacteria; order Burkholderiales; family Burkholderiaceae; genus Caballeronia; species Caballeronia sp. LZ016. The sequence goes on along the minus strand of NZ_JARTVY010000001.1, from coordinate 35,754 downwards.
GGCTTGCCGGTGTAGGTCGAATGGAACAGGGCGTCGCGGCGCATCGTGATCTTCTCGACCGTGAAAACCGGAAACCACTCCTGCTCGTTGTAGTAGCCGGTGTGATCGCCATACGGCCCTTCGAGCGCGTGCTCGTAGCGCGCCGCGCCGCCCGTGGACGGACGCGGCGGCGCACCTTCCGGCGCGGGCGGTGCCGCGCCTTCCTGCGGATAGATGAAGCCTTCCAGCACGATTTCGGCGCGCGCCGGCACCTGCAAGGTATCGACGCCGGGCGTCAGACACTTTGCCAGTTCGGTGCGCGAGCCGCGCAGCAAGCCGGCGAACTGATATTCGGAGAGCGTATCGGGGACAGGCGTGACCGCGCCGAGGATGGTCGCGGGATCGGCGCCCAGCACGACGGCCACCGGATACGGCTTGCCCGGATTGACGAGCGCGAACTCGTGGAAGTCGAGCGCGCCGCCGCGATGAGCGAGCCATCGCATGATCAGCTTGTTGCGCCCGATCAGTTGCTGGCGGTAGATACCGAGGTTCTGACGCGGCTTGTTCGGCCCGCGCGTCACCGTGAGGCCCCAGGTCAGCAGCGGTCCGGCGTCGCCGGGCCAGCAGGTCTGGATCGGCAGGCGCGCGAGATCGACATCGTCGCCTTCCCACACGATTTCCTGGCAAGGCGGCGAACTCACCGTTTTCGGGGCCATGTCCCACACGGCTTTCGCGAGCGACAGCAGCTTGCCGGCGTCCTTCAGACCGCGCGGCGGCTCCGGCTCCTTGAGCGCGGACAGCAACCGGCCGACATCGCGCAGCGAACCGAGGGCGGCGGTGTCGCTGCCGAGCTCCGCCGTCGCGCCTGCGGGCGTCTGCGTCTCGATGCCCATGCCGAGCGCCACGCGCCGCGTGGTCCCGAACAGATTGGCGAGGACCGGCATCGTGTGACCGGTCGGCGCTTCGAACAGCAATGCCGGGCCGCCCGCGCGCAGGACGCGGTCCGAGACTTCGGTGATTTCGAGAACGGGGGAAACAGGCTGCCGGATGCGGCGCAGTTCACCGAGCGCTTCGAGGCGGGCGGTGAAGTCGCGCAGATCTTTATATTTCATCGATGGTCGTTTGGAGACTCGAGGCCGCTCGGGTCAAGCGGAGGGAGCGGGACGGCTGCGCGCTTGGCGATTGTCGATTTTACCTGCGTGTGCGTCCGTGCGCTGGAAGACATTCAGCAAATTCCCGTCGAAACTGCCCGCCAGGTGTGCGTTGCCACTCCTAAACGGTGTTCATCATAACTGTAAGTAATTGAAACACAAAGCTATAGCATTGACGGATCATTAAACCCTGCTAGAATCGCTTCGCATCAGTTGCAGGTTTTGAAACTTTTTACCTTCGCCTCAGGTTTTCTTCAGACGCTGTGCGTCGCCTGCGCCGTACCTGCCCGGCGATTCATGGCTGTCGGTATCACTGCCGGCGTTTCTCGCGCCGGTTTTCGCGTGGAAAGCCACTTGCGCACCAAGGGCACGCTGTTCGTGCCGCGCATCCCGGCGCGTTTTGCCGGGCCGGTTTTCCTGACGGCTCATGCCGTTTCCCCGATGCCGCTTACGCCTTGCCAAGAGCGAGCGGTGTCTGATTTACGCTTCGATTTCCCGGCTTGCCGGCAATCATCAGCGTAAATCATGCAACATTGGGAGCATCGATGAACGCTTGGTTGACATGGCGTCCTGACACTCGTGCCGCGCAGATTCTGCGCGCGGCGCTGCGTCGTGGAAGCCGTATGAGTCACACTATCTTCAGTCTGGTCGGCTGCGCGGCTGTCGTCACGGCGCTCGCGCTGTGGCTGCTGCCTTCGTGGCGCACCACCTTTGCCGCACGAATCATGCCTTTCGTGTCCGCCGCGGTGCAGGCGGGCCCTGCACGCCTGCTGGCGGGCCAGCCACTGCCGCCTTTCGCGGCGGTGCATCGGCAGCCGGGCGATGCGGCCACGTCGGTCGCGCTCGCGGCGAACGCTGCGCCTTCAGCTGCTCCGCAGCCGTTGACGCCGTCGCTCGGCGCCGCCGCTTCCGACGATGAAAGCACGCGCCAGTTGACCGGCGGCATCAGTCTCGCGGTGTCGCCGAACGGGCTCGACCCGCGCACGATGCCCTCCGTCGCCATGCTCGCGAACGCGATTCCGACGCAACGCGTCGTCGCGGATGCCCGAGACGATCGCGCGCTCGTCTCGACGCGCGAGCAAAAGCTCGTCGCCAGCTTCATCGCGCGGCGGTATCGCGTGGCGCAGGAGCCGGTCAGCGAACTCGTGCGCGCCGCGTTCGATACGGGCCGCGAAGTCGGTCTCGATCCGCTGCTGCTGCTGTCGGTGATGGCCATCGAATCCGGCTTCAATCCGTATGCCGAAAGCGGCGTGGGCGCTCAGGGCCTGATGCAGGTCATGTCGAAGGTGCATTCGGACAAGTTCCAGTACTTCGGCGGCTCGCACGCGGCGCTCGATCCGCTCGCGAACATCAAGGTCGGTGCGCTGGTGCTGAAGGACTGCATCGCGCGCGGCGGCTCGGTGGCCGGTGGTCTGCGTTACTACGTGGGCTCGACGTCGCAGGACGACGGCGGTTACGGCGCCAAGGTGCTGGCGGAACGTTCGCGTCTGCGCGATGTCGCGCGCGGCCGCAATGTGCCGGTCAACGGACCTCAGGCGCCGGTACAGGCCGCGCCGAAGCAAGTGCTGGCGTCGGCATCGACGACAGATGCCGCCAAGCGCGTTCACATGACGATGGACGCGCCCAAGAAAGCCGACGCGCAGGACGACGGCGAAGTCGGCGAAGCGAAGCACGTTCCGTCGGCGGAATACGGCGCCTGATCCTGCAGCCGCATCCGCAAAACGCAAAAGGGCACCTCGTCGGTGCCCTTTTTCATGGTCGCAGCGGAAGTTCAGCGCCTGAACAGATCGCCAAGCCGCGCGACCGCCTCTTCCAGCTTTGCATACGCCGTCGCATACGAAAGGCGGATGTAGCGCTCCGGCGCATGCACGCCGAAATCCGCACCCGGCACGAGCACGACGCCCGCGTCGTGCAGCATCGAGCGCGTGAGGGCTTCACTGTCGCCAGCGCCGGGGTGATGCACGCCGTTCGTGTCGGCATAGACGTAGAACGCGCCATCGGGCACCACGGGCACGCCGAAGCCCAGCGAGCGCAGCGCCGGCACGATGTAGTCGCGGCGCCGCTTGAATTCGAGCCGCCGCGCTTCGTAAATGGCGATGGTCTCCGGCTCGAAGCACGCGAGCGCGGCATGCTGCGCCAGCGCCGACGCGCAGATGAAGAGATTCTGCGAGAGCTTCTCGACCGCGCCGATCATCGCGTGCGGCACGACCAGCCAGCCGAGCCGCCAGCCCGTCATGCTGAAGTACTTCGAGAAGCTGTTGACGGTGACGACGTCATCGCCGAAGGAGAGCGCCGACACCGGTTTCGCGTCGTAGCTCAGGCCTTGATAGATTTCATCGACGATCGTGAAGCCGCCGCGCTCGCGCACCGTATCGACGATCCGCCGAAGTTCGGCAGGTTCGATCGACGTCCCGGTGGGATTCGACGGCGACGCGAGCAGCACGCCACGCGTCTTGTCGCTCCAGTGCGCCCGAACCTGTTCGGCCGTCAACTGGAAGCGCTCCGCCGGGCCGCTCGGAATGAGCACCGGCTTGCCGTCCGCCGCCGACACGAAATGCCGGTTGCACGGATAGCAGGGATCGGGCATCAGCACTTCGTCGCCGTTATCGACGAGCGCCATGCACGCGAGCAGCAGCGCCGCCGACGCGCCCGCCGTCACCACGATGCGCGCCGGATCGACGGTGACGCCGAACGCATCGCGGTAATGCGCGGCGATGGCTTCCCGCAGCGCCGTGACGCCGAGCGCATTCGTGTATTGCGTGATGCCGCGATGCAGGGCATCGGCGGCGGCGCGCGTGACGGGCTCCGGCGCGGTGAAATCCGGCTCGCCGATACCCATGTGGATGATGTCGCGCCCGGCGCGTTCCAGCGCCTGTGCGTCCTTCATCAGCTCCATCACATAGAACGGCTCGATTGCGTCGACGCGCGACGCAAGCCGGACGAGCGGTTCCGACACGGTGTTCATCGGCGCGCCTGCGCTTCGGCCGGGCGCATCGCGACGGCGAGCTTGTCCAGCACGCCGTTTACATACTTGTAGCCATCCGAGCCGCCGAAGGTCTTCGTCAGTTCGACCGCCTCGTTGATGACCACACGATACGGAATGTCGATGTGGTGCCTGAACTCGAACGCGGCGACGAGCAGCACCGCGCGCTCGACCGGCGACAATTGTTCGATCGGCCGGTCGAGACACGGCTGCAGTTGCGCGGACAGCGCGTCGGCTTCCTTGATCACGCCGTGCAGGATGGCGTCGAGATGGGCGTGGTCCGCCTTGTCGAAGCCCTGCGCGTTGCGCAGCTGCGCGTCGATTTCGCCGCCGGGGGCACCCGACAGCAGCCATTGGTAAAGCCCTTGCGTCGCGAGTTCACGCGAGCGGCGTCGTGCGCTCTTCATGCGCGGTCCTCGTCTTCGTCTTCATCTTCGTCGTCTTCATCGTCGCCGCCGAGCTGTTCGAGCGCGACCGACAGATTCGCCATCTCGACCGCCACGCGCGCCGCATCGCGGCCCTTTTCCGTCATGCGGGCGACGGCCTGCTCGTCGTCTTCGGTCGTCAGCACGGCGTTCGCCACCGGAATGCCGAAATCCAGGACGATGCGCGAAATGCCAGAGCCGCTCTCGTTCGATACGAGTTCGAAGTGGTACGTCTCGCCGCGCACCACGGCGCCGAGCGCGATCAGCGCGTCGAACTGGCCGGATTCGGCGAGCTTCTGCAGCGCGAGCGGGATTTCCAGCGCGCCCGGCACGGTGACGAGCAGCACATCCTGGCCGATCACGCCGAGGCGTTCGAGTTCTTCGATGCACGCATCGGCGAGGCCGTTGCACACCGGTTCGTTGAAGCGCGACTGGACGATGCCGATGCGCAGGCCGTCGCCGTCGAGATTCGGCTGATATTGTCCGATTTCCATGTAGAGATCCGTTGGTTTGGAATAGGGTGGCGCTTAGGCGGTGTCTTATGCAGACCTGAGATGCGGGACAGCCGCGTCGCTCGAACCCGCGGCGGTGGCGGGCGACCCGGGCATCGGGATGAAGCCCGTCACCTCGAGCCCGTAGCCCGACATGCTACCGAGCTTGCGCGGCGTGGCGAGCACCTGCATCTTGCCGACGCCCAGATCGCGCAGAATCTGCGCGCCGATGCCGTAGGTCTTGAAGTCGATCGGGCGGCGCGCCGGCTTCGCGGTCTTGTCGTTTTCGTCGAGGGCGCGGAAAGCGTCGACGAGATGATCGTTCGTGTCGCCGCAATTCAGCATGACGATCGCGCCCAGATCGCGGGCGGCGATTTCGCGCATGGCGGCGTCGATGGTCCAGGAGTGCGTGGACGCGTCGATTTCGAGCAGGTCGAGCACGGAAAGCGGCTCGTGGACGCGCACCGGCGTTTCGGTGTCGGGCCACGGCGTGCCGCGCACCAGCGCGATATGCGGCGAACCGCTCGGCTCGTCGCGATACAGCACCGCGCGGAACGGTCCGTGCGCGGTCTGCATCGTGCGCTCGCTGACTTTTTCGATGATCGATTCGGTGCGGCTGCGATAGTGGATCAGATCGGCGATGGTCCCGATCTTGATGCCGTGCTGCTCGCCGAACTCGATCAGATCGGGCAGACGCGCCATTTCTCCATCGTCGCGGATGACTTCGCAGATCACCGATGCCGGCGACAGCCCCGCGAGCGACGCGAGATCGCAGCCCGCTTCGGTGTGTCCCGCGCGCACGAGCACGCCGCCCGGCTGCGCCATGATCGGGAACACGTGCCCCGGCTGGACGATGTGGTCGGCGCGCGCATCCGGCGCGCAGGCCGCGGCGATGGTGCGCGCGCGGTCGGCCGCCGAGATGCCGGTGGTCACGCCTTCGGCCGCCTCGATGCTGACCGTGAACGCGGTGCCGTACTGAGTGCCGTTGCGCTGCGTCATCAGCGGCAGATTGAGCTGCCGGCAGCGTTCCTGCGTGAGCGTGAGGCAAATCAGGCCACGGCCGTAGCGCGCCATGAAGTTGATGGCTTCGGGCGTGATGAAATCGGCGGCCACGATCAGATCGCCTTCGTTCTCGCGGTCTTCTTCGTCGACGAGGATCACCATGCGGCCGGCCTTGAGCTCGGCGATGATTTCTGGGGTGGAGGCGATCGACATGGTGCGTCCCGATGGGTGCGTTTGGGAAAGGGCGTATTTTACGCCACGGCCGATCGACAGGCGGTGAAATCGCGGTCGGCGCGCTTGGGGATTCGGCTTATGCCGTGTGGCCGACTGTTGCGCTGGCCGCGTGTTCGCGACGATACCAATTCCTACCCATTTCGAAGCGAGGAAACCGTACCATGCTACGTACATTACACAGTACGGAGCCGAAAATGGCTTTCACACCGAAGGACGTCATCTCCCTTTCACAGGCGCGCGAGCACCTGTCCGAACTCATCGATGAAGTGCAGAAGGGCGCGAACAAGATAATCACGAACAACCACGGCGCGAGCGTCGCGCTGATCAGCACGGAGAAGCTCGAGAAGTATCAGGAGGCGGAGCGGGCGCGGGTTCATCTCCAGCTTCTCGAAGATGCTCGGGCCGGACTCGAAGATCTCGAGGCGGGTCGCACGGAGGACGCTCGCGAGGCGCTTGCGCGCATCAGAGCGAATCTGCGGGCCAAGCGGGAACGCGGAGGATCCTCGGATGGCGAGTGATCGACGCACACGCGCCGCCGTCGAGTTCACGCACGCTTTCGAGGCCCGACTCGCGGACATGGAGCGGTATTGGAGCAGGCTGGCGCAACCACGCAGCTATGACCGGCTGCTGGATTCCATCGATACAAAGGTGATACCGCTGCTTGAACGCTTTCCCGCTATCGGTCGGCTGTTTCTCGACTCGATGCCGGACAACTGCGATGCGCTGCTGGCTTGCGAAAAGCTCATTGAAGCGACGGGAGGGTCAACGCAGCGGGCCGAATTGCGCGAGCATATCTTCGATGACTACGTCCTGCTGTACTGGCTGGGCGGACAGACGGTGAAGCTGCTGTCGATTCGCCGCAGCAAAGAACTCTCCCTCGACTTCGACCACATCTGGGACCCCGAACGCTGAGCAGCAAATCGCCGCGTCACGCTCCGCTCATCATCCGCTCGACATACCGCGCGATGAGATCGATTTCCAGATTGACCTTCGCTCCCGCGCGCAGCGCCTTCAGCGTCGTGACTTCCACGGTATGCGGGATGAGGTTGATCGAGAATTCGCAGCCGTCGGCCTGATCGCTGACCGAATTGACGGTGAGGCTGACGCCATTCACCGTCACCGAGCCCTTGTAGGCCAGATACTTGCCGATGTCCTTCGGCGCGACGATGCGCAATTCGTGCGATTCGCCCACACGCTCGAATCGCGATACCACGCCGAGCCCATCGACGTGACCGGAAACCAGATGCCCGCCGAGCCGGTCGTGCGCGCGCAGCGCCTTCTCGAGATTCACCTCCGCGCCGGTGTCCCCGAGGCCGACAGTCTTGCTGAGACTTTCACGCGACACGTCGACGTCGAACGAAGCCGGCGATTTCTCGATCACCGTCATGCACGCCCCTTGAATGGCGATGCTGTCGCCGAGTTCCACGTCCGAGAGATCCAGCCCGCCCGCTGCCACCGTCAGGCGGACGCCCGCCTCCGGCTGGGATCCGAGCGGCGTGACTTTCTCGATGCGGCCCACCGCCGTGACGATTCCTGTAAACATGAAATGTGCGTTCCTTTGTTCGGTGAAATTCAGCGCGTTTCGCTGGCGGCTTGCGCCCCGGCGAACCGCGCGAGAATGCGCAGATCGTCGCCGAGCCGGTCGATGCGATGAAACTTCAGATGCGGCCGCGCATCCAGCGTGGCGGGCGGCGCGAAATCGAACATGCCGGGCGCGTTGCCGAGCAGGCTCGGCGCGAGGTAAATCAGCAGTTCGTCGACGCAGCCTTCGCGCAGCAGCGAGCCGTTCAGCTTGTGCCCCGCTTCGACATGCAATTCGTTGATGCCGCGATCCGCGAGCGCGGTCAGCATCGCGGGGAGATCGACCTTGCCGTGTTCGTTCGACAGATCGACGAGCTGCGCGCCGCGCTCGCGCAGCGCATCGGCGCGGGCGGGGTCCGCATCGGCGGCATGGAAAATCCACGGCGGCGCGCCCTCGAGGATGCGCGCCTCGAGCGGCACGTCGAGCCGGCTATCGATCAATACGCGCTGCGGCTGGCGCGGCGTGTCGACCGCGCGCACGGTCAGTTGCGGATCGTCCTCGCGCACGGTGCCGATGCCGGTCAGGATTGCGCAGGCGCGAGCGCGCCAGGCGTGGCCATCCGCGCGTGCGTCGTCGCCCGTGATCCACTGGCTTTCGCCCGATGGCAAGCCGGTGCGCCCGTCGAGCGTTGCCGCGACCTTCATGCGCACCCACGGACGCCGCCGCGTCATCCGGGAGACGAAGCCGATGTTCATCTCGTGCGCCTCGCTGGCGAGCAGTCCGCAGCGCACGTCGATGCCCGCGTCGCGCAGCATCGCGAGGCCGCGTCCGGACACGGCCGGGTTCGGATCTTCCATCGCGGCGATCACTTTCTCGACGCGCGCGTCGATGAGCGCATGCGCGCACGGCGGCGTGCGGCCGAAATGACTGCAGGGTTCGAGCGTCACGTAGGCCGTCGCGCCGCGGGGGTCTTTGCCCCGCGAGCGGGCGTCCTTCAGCGCGCGCACTTCCGCGTGGTCCTGGCCGGCCGGCTGCGTGAAGCCCATGCCGATCACTTCGCCGTTCTTGACGAGCACGCAGCCGACGCGCGGATTCGGCGTCGTCGTGTACATGCCGCGGGAGGCGAGCGCGAGCGCGCGCTCCATGTAGGTGAAGTCGGATTGCGAGAACATCGCGTCGGTCCGTGGACGCGGGTTCAGGCCGCGACCGACGCAAAGGCGCCGCGCGCGGCGTCGATGGTCGCGTCGATCACCGCGTCGTCGTGGGCGCTCGACACGAAGCCCGCTTCGAATGCCGACGGCGCGAAGTACACGCCGGCATCGAGCATCGCGTGGAAGAACGCGTTGAAGCGCTTCGTGTCCCCGTCAGCGATTTCCGCGAAGCTGCCCGGCACCTTGTCCATGAAGTAGAGGCCGAACATGCCGCCGATAGAATCGGCCGAGAAGGGCACGTCCGCTTCACGCGCGGTTGCGGCGAGGCCATCGACGAGCTTGCGCGTCTGTTTTGCGAGGTCGTCGTAGAAGCCGGGGCGCTGGATCAGCTGCAGCGTCTTGAGGCCGGCCGCGACCGCGATCGGATTGCCCGACAGCGTGCCCGCCTGGTACACGCCGCCCAGCGGCGCGAGATGCGCCATGATGTCCCGCCGCCCGCCGAAGGCCGCCGCCGGCATGCCGCCGCCGATGACCTTGCCGAGGCACGTGAGGTCCGGCTTGATGCCGTAGACCTGCTGCGCGCCGCCGAGCGCGACGCGAAAGCCGCACATTACTTCGTCGAAGATCAGCACCGAGCCGTACTCGTTGCAGCGCTCACGCAGCGCGTTCAGGAATTCGGGCGTCGCGCGCACGAGGTTCATGTTGCCCGCCACCGGCTCGACGATGACCGACGCGATTTCCGCGCCGAACGCCGCGAATGCTTCGTTCAACTGCTCGACGTTGTTGTACTCGAGCACCGTCGTGTGCTTCGCGATGTCGGCGGGCACGCCGGCGGAGGTGGGATTGCCGAACGTGAGCAGGCCCGAGCCGGCTTTCACGAGCAGGCTGTCCGCGTGGCCGTGATAGCAGCCCTCGAACTTGATGATCCGGCTGCGGTTCGTGAAGCCGCGCGCGAGGCGCAGCGCGCTCATCGTCGCTTCGGTGCCGGACGAGACCATCCGCACCTGTTCGATCGACGGCACCAGCTTGCAGATTTCCTCCGCGATCTCGATTTCCGCCTCGGTCGGCGCGCCGAATGAGAAGCCGTCGGCGAGCACGCGCTGCACCGCATCGAGCACTTCGGGGTGAACGTGGCCGACGATCATCGGGCCCCACGAGCCGATGTAGTCGATATAGCGCTTGCCCTCGGCGTCCCAGAAATACGGCCCCTGCGCGCGCTCGATGAAGCGCGGCGTGCCGCCGACCGATCGAAACGCCCGCACCGGCGAGTTCACGCCGCCGGGAATGGTTCGCTGGGCGCGTTCGAAAAGAGCTTGGTTCCTGGACATGGATGAGGGCCTGCTGAAAGTGGATGCGAGCCGCGCGGGACGGGGCGTTCGCCCGTGGAAGATGCCTGGGCGTCCGGCGCGACGATTGTTGCCGAAATTGTACCGGACTCGTTGCAAGCGGGCGGGGCCGGGCGGGGTGGCGACCGGGTTACATGTCAACCCTCGGCCGGTCCGAAACGCCCGCGCCGCCCGGTGCGCGCGGTCCAGAGCTTTTCGAGCGCGCCTTCGGCCATCGGCTTGATGAGCGTGCCCGAGCTTTGAGCGTCCCACGTCTGCACGGAAATGGGATGCGCGCGCAGCTCGTCGCGCGTGACGACGACCTGCTCGCGCGCATCGACGAGCCAGTCGTACACGAAGTCGATGCACAGCCGATAGCCGCGCTTCGAGTGCACGTCGGGGACCTCGTAGGGCGCGCGCGTCACGTAGCCGGACGCGAAGACGCCCTTCGGCTCCTGCGCCACGCGATGCACGAACACGCGGTCGCCCGGCAGAAGGCCGCGCGCCGTGCCGCAGCCCCAGACATCGGCGACGGCTTCGCCTGCGGCCACGCGGCGCGCAAGGTCCGGCAACTCGGGCCACGGCCACTTGCGGGGGCTCCAGATGAGAAGGAAGGCGGTCATGCGCCGAGCTTAGCGCGAACGAGGAAAAAGAGGGTCGCGTACAATGGGCCGCTCGCCTTCAACGCTGAAAGCCGCGAAGCGCCCGGTCCCAAGCCCCTTTTCAGCGCATCCGATGTCAGACACCACCCGTCGCCGGCCCGATCGCCGGCTGATCCTGTTGCTCGGCGCGCTCGCAGCGTGCGGCCCGCTGTCCATCGACATGTACCTGCCGAGCCTGCCGTCGCTCGCCGCCGCGTTCGGCACGAGCCCGGCCGCCGCGCAAAGCACGCTGACGAGCTTCATGTTCGGCTTCTCGTTCGGCATGCTGCTCTATGGCCCGCTTTCCGATACCTATGGCCGCCGACCGGTCCTGCTCGGCGGCATCGCGCTCTACGCGCTGGCGAGCGTCGGTTGCGCGGCGGCCTTTTCGATCGACGCGCTCGTCTTCGTGCGCTTCCTGCAGGCGCTCGGCGCGGGCGCGGCGTCGGTGCTGGCGCGCGCGATCGCCCGCGACGCCCATGCGCCGACCGACGCCGCCCGCGTGCTGTCGATGCTGTCCATCGTCACGTCGATCGGCCCGCTGCTCGCGCCGCTCATCGGCGGTCAATTGCTGTTGCTGGGCGGCTGGCGTGTGGTGTTCGTCGCGCTGACGCTTTTCGGCGCGGTCTGCGCCGTGACCGCGTTCTTGCGCGTGCCCGAAACGTGGCCGAAGGAGAAGCGCGCGGGCGCGGCGCTCGGCAAGTCGTTCGCCGCGTACGGACATCTTCTGACCGATCCGGTCACCTGGGGCCACGTGCTGTGCGGCGGCATGGCGTTCGCGTCGATGTTCGCGTATATCACCGCGACGCCGTTCGTCTATATCGATTACTTCCATGTCAAGCCGCAGCATTATGGGCTGCTGTTCGGGCTGAACATCGTCGGCATCATCGGCGGCAATGTGCTGAATACGAAGCTCGTCGGGCGCGTGGGCGCAATCCGGATGATTTCGGGCGCGGCGATCGTCAGCGTCGCGGCGGCGCTCGTGGTGGCGCTCGTCGCGCTGACGGGATGGGGCGGCCTGTGGTCGATCGTCGCGAGCCTGTTTTTCGTCGTCGGCGTGGTGGGCCTGCTGTCGGCGAACTGCACGACCGAACTCATGCATCGCTATCCGCGCAACGCGGGTGCGGCGGCAGCCGTCTTCGGCGCGATGCAGCTCGCGCTCGGCGCGCTGGCGAGCCTCGCGGTCGGTCTCTTCCACGATGTGTCGCCGCACGGCATGGGCATCGTGATCGGCGTATGCGGCGTGCTCACGTTCGCCGGGCGCACGCTCGTAATGCGTTCGCACGCCGCGCCGGCCCGCGTCTGAGACGAAGCGCTGCGCCCGCGCGGGCGAAAAAAAACCTCGCGCAATGGCGAGGTCGAATAGGTCAAAGGTGATGCTTTCGGTCAATGTTCAGTCCATGCCTGGGTCAAAGGTGTCCTGAGTCGAGCCGTTTCCTGGCGAGCATTCTTCCGGGTCAGAGATGAATGCGCGTCGATCTGCTTCGTGGCAAATATTCGTCCGGGTCAAAGGTGAATACTCGTCGATGCGGTTTCAGCGATAGGCGTCTGCTCCTGGTTCGGGTCGGTACTTGCTGGGTCAGAAGGTTTCCCGATCGGTTTGCTTGGGTCGAACACGTCACTACTTCATCACTCCCGGCTGAACGAACCGGTGCTGTCCACGTACCGGTTCTTCACTGGCTCGCCGCTTTGTCCGGAAGAAGCATCGCCGATGCAGCAGGGAGTGAATGAACTATAGGCCCGCTGTGCGCCCGACCATATCGAACGAATTCGAATCGTAAGGATTCGATGCATATTCGGCCAAGCGATTGTTTTGACTGACAAAAATCAACTACTTCATCGCGGCAGCGGCCCCAGCGCCGACGCCAGAAATGCGAACGCCGCCGCCTCGGCCTGCGCGACCGCTTCCGGCTCGACGCCCGCGCCGTGTCCGCCGTCGCCCGTCTCCTGATACCAGAGGCGCTCGTGACCCTGCGCCTGCATCTTCGCCGCCATCTTGCGCGCGTGGCCGGGATGCACGCGGTCATCGCTTCTCGACGACGTGAAGAGCGCCGGCGGATACGCCGCATCGTCGCGGACGTTCTGGTACGGCGAATACGCGACGAGATGACGGAGGTCGGCGGCATCGTCGGGATCGCCGTATTCGTCGATCCACGATGCGCCCTGCAGCAGCATGTGAAAGCGCGCCATATCGAGCAGCGGGACTTCGGAAAGCACCGCGCCGAAGCAGTCCGGCCGCTGCACCAGACAGACGCCGGTCAGCAGCCCGCCGTTGCTCGCGCCGCGTATGCCGAGCTGCTTCGCGGTCGTGACGCCGCTATCGACGAGCGCCTCCGCCACCGCGATGAAATCGTCGAAGGACACTTGCCGGTTTTCGCGCAGCGCAGCCTGATGCCATTGCGGCCCGAACTCGCCGCCGCCGCGAATGTTCGCCACCGCGTAGAGGCCGCCGCGTTCCAGCCACGCGATGCCGGTTGTCGCGTCGTAGCTCGGATCGAGCGCGACTTCGAAGCCGCCGTAGCCATAGAGCAGGCAGGGGCGCGGTTGCGATGCCCGTCCAGCGTCGACGTCGCGGCCGATCAGCCAGTACGGAATGCGCTCGCCGTCGGGCGCGATCGCGTGACGGCGCACGGCCGACAGCCCCGTCGCGTCGAATTGCGCGGGCAGGCGCGCGAGCAGCGTCCAAGGCGCGTCGGTGGCGAGATCGGCGTGATGGAGCGACGGCGGCGTCAGGAAGTGCTCGACGTGGATCAGCACCGTGTCGTCGCGTTCGCTATCGATCGAATCGACATAGGACTGGCTCGCGTCCGGCAACGCGAATTCGCGCGATTCCCATGCGGCGCCGGAGCCGGCATCGGCGGGCGGGCGCCACAGCGTGACGCGCGGGGCGCCGTCGTCCATCTGGGAGGCGATCAGCCAGTGCTTCGTGAAGTCGATGCCCGCGAGCACGCGCCGCGCGCCCGGCACGAAAAGCGCGGTGAACTCGCGCGCACCGTCGAGAAACGCATCGCGCCGGATGACGAGCAGCGAGCCCGCCGCGTGCCGCCGCCCGCCCGTCGTCCACGCCTTGCGCGGCGTGACGAAAAGCCAGCCCTCCCAATGCTCGATCTCCGCGTGCGCCGGGAGGTCGTACTGACGCCATTCATTTGCGCTCTCGTCGAGCCAGTAGTGCAGCGTGTCCCAGAACGTGACCGCGCGCGAAGCGAGATGCAGCTTCTCGAGCGGATCGTAGTCCGCGCCCGCCGATACGTCGCGCCGCTTGCCTTCGAACACGACCGGCGCATCGGCGAGCGGCGTGCCGCGCTTCCAGCGCCGCGCCTGACGCGGAAAGCCGGACGTCGTCAGCGCGGGACGCGCGTTGGTCCGGCTGTCGTCCCAGCCGACGTAGACGGTATCGCGATCGATCCACGAGACATCGTGCTTGCCCACATCCGGTAGGACGAAGCCATCGTCGACGAAGCGGCGCGTCGCAATGTCGAATTCCCGCACGATGCACGCGTCCGAGCCGCCCGGCGACAAACTCACGAGGGCGCGGTCGTAGGACGGATAGAGCATGTCGAAGTCGGCGAGCGCCCAGCGGGTGTCGGCGTCCGCGTCCGAGTTGAGATCGAGCGCGTCGACATCCAGCACGATGTCCCAGTCGGGCGTCCCGGCGAGCCACGCGCTCCACGGCGTGCGGCGCACGATGCCGAGCGGATGCGCGTCGTCCTGCCACGTGTTGTAGGCCCAGTCGCCGTAGCGCGAGCAGGTCACGATCCGATCCTGCGACGTGTACGCCGCTTCGAGCCGCGCGGCGAGGGCGCGCGCTTCGGGCGTGTCGCCGAACGCGGCTTCGGTGCGGCGGTTCTGGGCGTCGATCCAGTCCTGGACGGCAGGATCGTCGAGGGATTCGAGGCCGATGAACGGATCGGGGCCGTCGGAAGGCGGCCAGGCGGGAGCGGGATGCGTCGGAAGCTGGGTCATGAACGATGGCTGCGCGGGGAGCTTCATACGAGTGTCGAAGCGGTGATTGTGCCGCACGGCACGCAAAGCCGATGCAAAGCCGATGCAGAGCCGACGCGCAAAGAAAAAGCCGCGCGTTGAGCGCGGCTTCGGAAGCGGTGCAGCCGGAGCGAACGCTCAGGCGAGACGCTCTTCCGTTTGCGGATCGAACAGCACGGCCTTCGATACGTCGAAAAGCAGCGTCATGTTCGACATCGGCTGCGGATTCGACGCCGGGTGCACGCGCGACACGATGCGCTTGCCGTTCACCTGCGCGAACACGAGGGTGTCGGGGCCGGTCGGCTCGATGACGTCTACGCGCACGTCGATCGGCTGCAGGCTCGCGTCCGATACGTCGTGGGCGCTGCGCGCATCGGTGATACGTTCCGGACGCAGGCCGAGCACCACGTCCTGGCCGACCTTGCCGCGCAGACCGGAGGCATCGAACGGCAGGTTCAGCACTTGCCGGGTGACGCCCGTATCGATCTGCAGGCCGACGCCCGCGCCCGACTCGACCAGCTTGCCGGTGATGAAGTTCATCGGCGGCGCGCCGATGAAGCCCGCGACGAACAGGTTCGACGGCGAATCGTAGATTTCCTGCGGCGCGCCGAACTGCTGCACGACGCCGTCCTTCATCACCGCGATGCGGTCGCCGAGCGTCATCGCCTCGATCTGATCGTGCGTCACGTACACGATGGTCGTGCCGAGACGCTGATGCAGCAGCTTGATTTCCGAACGCATCTCGATGCGCAGCTTCGCGTCGAGGTTCGAGAGCGGCTCATCGAACAGGAACATGACGGGGTCGCGGGCGAGCGCGCGGCCCATCGCGACGCGCTGACGCTGGCCGCCCGACAACTGGCCGGGCTTCCGGTCGAGCAGATGGCCGATCTGCAGCGTCTCCGACACGCGGTCGACGATCTTCTTCTGCTCGTCCTTCGGCACCTTGCGGATGTTGAGGCCGAACGAGATGTTGTCGCGCACGCTCATGGAAGGGTAGAGCGCGTACGACTGGAACACCATCGCGATGTCGCGGTCCTTCGGCGAGAGATCGTTGACCGTCTTGCCGTCGATCATGATCGCGCCCTTGGTCACGGTCTCCAGGCCGGCGATCATGTTGAGCAGCGTGGACTTGCCGCAGCCCGAGCCGCCGACGAGGATCAGAAACTGACCGTCCTCGATGTCGATGTTGACGCCCTTGAGAACCGGCACCCCGTTCGGGTAGGTCTTGTACACGTCACGGATGGAAAGGCTTGCCATGCTTGAATCCTCTATGTTGTCTGTTCAGCAGGGGACGCGCGCCGCTGCGCGCTCAACCCTTCACCGCGCCCGCCGTCAGGCCGCGCACGAAATAACGCCCCGCGATCATGTAGACGAGAATCGTCGGCAATGCCGCGATGATCGCGCCCGCCATGTCGACGTTGTATTCCTTGACCCCCGTCGACGTATTGACGAGGTTGTTCAGCGCGACCGTGATCGGCATCGAATCGACGCCCGAGAACACGATGCCGAACAGGAAGTCGTTCCAGATCTGCGTGAACTGCCAGATGAGGCAAACCATGAAGATGGGCAGCGAGACGGGCAGCAGAATCTTCGTGAAGATGGTGAAGAATCCCGCGCCGTCGATGCGCGCCGCCTTCACGAGCTCCGCCGGAATGCTCACGTAGAAATTGCGGAAGAACATTGTCGTGAACGCAATGCCGTAGATCACGTGCACCAGCACGAGGCCGCTCGTCGTGTTCGACAGGCCGAGGAAACCCTGCAGGCGCGCCATCGGCAGCAAAATGGCCTGAAACGGGATGAAGCAGCCGACGAGCAGCATCGTGAAGAACGCATCCGCGCCGCGGAAGCGCCAGTGCGTGAGCACGTAGCCGTTGAACGCGCCGACGATCGACGAGATCAGCACGGCCGGAATCACCATGCGCACGGAGTTCATGAAGAACGGCTGCATGCCGTCGCAACGCACGCCGGTACAGGCTTCCTGCCACGCCTTCACCCACGGCGCGAACGTGAAGTGCGTAGGCGGCGTGAGCAGGTTGCCCGTGCGAAGCTGGTCGAGGTCCTTGAACGACGTGGACAGCATCACGTAGATCGGGAACAGGAAGTAAAGCGCGAACAATATGAGCACCGCGTAAATGACGGCGCGGCTGATCGTCATCTTAGGCTGCATTGCGGGTGCTCCTCGATTCGAGATACATCAGCGGCACGAGCACCGCGACGACGGTGGCGAGCATCATCATCGACGAAGCGGCGCCCACGCCCAGTTGTCCCCGGTTGAACGAGAACGTGTACATGAAGATGGCCGGCAGCGACGACGAGGTGCCCGGCCCGCCCGCCGTCAGCGCGACGACGAGGTCGAAGGTCTTGATCGTGATGTGGCAGAGAATCAGCAGCACGGAGAAGAACACCGGGCGCATGCTCGGAATCACGATCTTGCGATAGATGGTCGGCAGCGTCGCGCCGTCCACTTGCGCCGCCTTGAAGATTTCGCTGTCGACGCCGCGCAGGCCCGCGAGAAAGAGCGCCATCACGAAGCCGCTCGATTGCCAGACCGCCGCGATCACAACGCAGAAGATGGCCTTGTCCGGATCGTTGAGCCAGTTGAACGAGAAGCTCGTCCAGCCCCAGTCGTGGAACACCTTCTCGATGCCGAGACCGGGGTTCAGAATCCATTGCCACGCGGTGCCGGTCACGATGAACGACAGGGCCATCGGATAGAGAAAGATTGCGCGCAATGCGCCTTCGTTGCGGATTTTCTGATCGAGCAGGATTGCGAGAAACAGGCCGAGGCCCACGCAGAGACCAATGAACGGAATGCCGAACCAGCCGAGGTTGGCGGCCGAGGTCCACCAGACGTCGTTGTCGAAGAGTTGCCGATAACGGTCGAATCCCGAGAACTCGTAGCGTGGCATCAGGCGCGAGTTCGTCAGCGACAGATAGCCCGTGATGAGAATGAACCCGTACACGAACACGAGCGCGATCAGGATGCTGGGAGCGAGCACCAGCTTGGGAATCCAGCGATCGGCGAGCGCCGCCGTGGGCGAGGCGCGGCGAGGCTGGTGCGGAGTCTTTTCCGCGGTACCGCTGAGGGAGGCAGTCACAACTCGACTCCTGGAAGATGCGCCGGCGCTTGGGGTATGCGCTCTTGCGCGCTGATGAACACGGACTCGCGCGCTTGTGGCGGCAGGTGGTGCTTTCCGATTGGGCTGGCTTGGAGCGCCAGGGGCGCTCGATGCGACGGTTCGCCGGTCAGGCGGCGCGCAGCGATGATCCGCTGCGCGCCGCCCGTCCTTCAGGCTGCGTGCTTACTTCGTCTTGGCGGCGTTCGCGAGCGCAGCGACGGCGCTCTTGGAATCCTGCGACGAATTCATGAACTTCGTTACGACGTCGGTCATTGCGCCAGCGGTTGCGTCGCCCTGAGCCATGCCGTGAGCGAGCGACGGAACGTAGCCGCCCGATTTGATCGCCGTCTGTTCATCAGCGTAGGACTTCTTCGCGCAGTCGTCGAATTTGTCCATCTTCACGCCGAGGCGAACCGGGATCGAGCCTTTGTTCAGGCTGAACTGCTCCTGGAATTCCGGCGACATGATGGTCTTGGCGAGCGCGAGCTGGCCCGGCGTGGCGTTCTTCTGGCCCTTCTGCTGGAAGAACACGAACGAGTCCACGTTGAACGTGTACGACTTCTCCGTGCCCGGCACCGCGGCGCAGATGTAGTCCGTGCCGGCCTTCTTGTTTGCGCCGGCGAATTCGCCCTTCGCCCAGTCGCCCATGAACTGCATGCCGGCCTTGCCGTTGATGACCATGGCCGTTGCGAGGTTCCAGTCACGGCCCGTGCGGCCGTTGTCGAAGTAGCCCTGAATCTTGCGGACCGTGTCGAACACCTGGACCATCTTTTCCGAGGTCAGCGTCTTCTGGTCGAGATCGACGATCGCCTTCTTGTAGAAGTCCGCGCCTTCCGACAGCACGACGTCTTCCCACAGCGTCAGGTCTTGCCACGGCTGGCCGCCCATCGCGACCGGCTGAATGCCCGCGGCCTTCATCTTGTCGGCCACCTGGAAGAACTCGGCCCAGGTCGTCGGGACCTTGCCGCCCGCCTTGTCGAGCGCGGCCTTGTTGATGTACAGCCAGTTCACGCGATGCACCGAGAACGGCGCCGCGACGTAGTGGCCGTCCGCGTGGATGATCTTGTCGATTTCGGGCGGCAGGTTCTTCTTCCAGTCGCCGGCGACGGAATCGATCGGCACGAGCACGCCTTGCTCCGACCATTCCTGGATCAGCGGACCCTTGATCTGCGCCGCCGACGGCGCATTGCCCGAGATGACCTGCGTCTTCAGCGCGGTCATCGCGGCAGCGCCTGCGCCGCCCGCGACGGCGAAGTCCTTCCAGGTGTAACCCTGCTTGGTCATGTCGTCCTTGAGCACGCCGACCGCCTTCGATTCGCCGCCCGACGTCCACCAGTGCAGCACGGACACGGCTTCGGCAGCCTGCACCGCCGACGCCGTCGCGCCGCACAGAAGACCTGCGGCGCACAGCGCGCCCATGAGCTTACGGACTTTCATTGTTTATCTCCTCCAGACACCTGAACAAAAAAACGATTGGCCCCTGATGTCGCCAGAAGCGTTGAAAAAGAAGGTGCAACGGGTGCAGCGGTGGCCGGGGAATCGGCGGTGTCGGCGGGAAAGCGTGCGGCGCGCGTCGTGATTCGCGCACGCGCGTGCAGGGCCGGCAGACCGATGATCGGCCGCACGGCGCTCAAGGAATGAGTGAGTTGGATCGCAACGACTGTCTCCTCTCGACCGAAGCGGGCGGTTGTGCGCCTGTTCCGGTCCCATGCAAAGTAATTGCTTTTGATTTTTGCCGGCACGCACCGCCGCGATACGTTGCGGGCGAAGGCGTGCAGGCGCGAGGCCCGTTCGCATGCAAAGCCCGAAGGTGCTTGAAAGCAACGATGTCCGGACTCCGTTAACATGCGTTCAGAACAATGGCCCTAGGGAAAACACGCAGCTTCTGATTGACAAGCCATTGTTTTCCCAGATCACATTTCCTCTTGATTTGGATTGTAGTTAAACTACAATTCAGTGTCAAAAAAAATTTTGTCGAACTACGCTAGCTCTTTGTTCGACGTCCCACCGACTTCACAAAGCGGCCCTCAGACCCATGCAAACCGACTCGAATTTCATCTTCGTGCTGTTCGGCGGGACCGGCGACCTGTCGATGCGCAAGATTCTTCCCGCGCTGTTCGAGGCGCATCGCGCGGGCATGCTCGCGCCGTCGGGCAAGATCGTCGCGGTCGCGCGCGGCGAACAGGCGCCGGGCGAATATCTCGCGTGGGTCGAAGAGCACGTGAAGCCGCACGTCTCGAAGAAGGGCGTCGACGAATCGGCGTGGCGGAGCTTTCTCGAGCGCATTCAGTACGTGCAGCTCGATCTCGGCCGGGCGGAAGACTTCGTCGTGCTGCGCGACGCACTGGCGCGGCATGACGGCACGCGCGTCTTCTACCTGGCGACCGGGCCGTCGCTGTTCGTGCCTATTTGCCGGGCGCTCGCGCAAGTGGGGCTGAACGAGAATGCGCGCATCGTGCTCGAAAAGCCGCTCGGCTATGACCTGGAATCGTCGAACGCAATCAACGACGCTGTCGGCGAGATCTTCCAGGAAGAGCAGATTTATCGAATCGACCATTACCTCGGCAAGGAGCCGGTGCAGAACCTGCTCGCGCTGCGCTTCGGCAATGCGCTCTTCGAGCCGCTATGGCGGCGGGAATGGGTCGAGAGCATCCAGATCACGATCGCCGAGGAACTCGGCGTCGAAGCGCGCGGCGACTTCTACGACAACACCGGCGCGCTGCGCGACATGGTGCAGAACCACTTGCTGCAACTGCTTTCCATCGTGACGATGGAGCCGCCGCACTCGATGGACTCCGACTCCGTGCGCGACGAAAAGCTGCGCGTGCTGCGCGCGCTGAAGCCCATCGACGAGCGCGATATCAGCCGTGTCGCGGTGCGCGGTCAGTACCATGCGGGCGTGATTCGCGGCGCATCGGTGCCTGCGTATGCGACCGAACCGGGAGTGCGTCCCGACAGCAATACCGAAACCTTCGTTGCGCTGAAGGTCGAAATCGAAAACTGGCGATGGGCCGGCGTGCCGTTTTTCCTGCGTACCGGCAAGCGGCTGGCGGACCGGGTCGCGGAAATCGTCGTCAATTTCAGGCCGGTGCCGCACTCGGCGCTCGGGGCAAACGCGTTGCGCGCAGGCGCGAACCGGCTCGTGATCCGCCTGCAGCCGAACGAGACCATTCGCCTCTACTGCCTCGCCAAGCAGCCCGGCGAGGGCATGAATCTGGCAAGCGTCCATCTGGATCTCGCGTTCGACCAGTTTTTCAAGGAAGGGCAAATGGAGGCGTATCAGCGGCTTTTGCTGGACGTGATCCGCGGCCGCCTCGCGCTTTTCGTGCGGCGCGACGAGCAGGACGCCGCGTGGCGCTGGGTCGAACCGATCCTGAACGCATGGTCCACGTCGATGAACAAGCCGAAGCCGTATGCGGCGGGCACGTGGGGGCCGGCGGCGTCGAGCGCGATGCTCGCGCAGCACGGCACGTGCTGGCTGGAAGAAGAGAACTAAAGGCGTCGCGCCGACGGTTCCCTGAAGAGGCACGCGGCGCGAACGTCAGCACCCACACCGCTTCGCGGACCGTTCGCGGCTTCGCGGCAAAAGCGGGTCGATAAACCAGACAAGCAGGATGGAGGAGCAGTGATCGAGCTTCGCACTTTCGACGACCCGCGCGCCCACTCGGACGCGCTGGCGAAAGCCGTCAGCGATGCGCTTGCCGCGTCGCTCGCGGCACGAGGCGCCGCATCGGCCGATGCCAGCGCGCAGCCCACGGGACAGTCCGCGCACGCCACGCTTGCGGTATCGGGCGGCACGAGTCCGCGTCCGTTCTTGCAGACGCTGTCGCAAGAGCCGCTCGACTGGGCGCACATCGACGTCACGCTCGTCGACGATCGCTGGGTGCCCGAATCCGATTCGGCCAGCAACGCGCAGCTCGTGCGCGGCACGCTGCTGCAGAACGCGGGCGCGGCGGCATCCTTTCTGCCGCTCGTCGATACCTCGGCGTCGCTTGCGGCGCACGTCGCGGCACTGAACGCCGATGCGCGCCGCCGCCTGCCCGATGTCGCCGTGCTGGGCATGGGCGAAGACGGACATACGGCATCCATCTTCGCGGACGCGCCCGAGTGGGATCTCGCGATTTCCACGCCCGAGCGCTTCGTCGCCGTGCATCCGGGCAGCGCGCCGCATGCGCGCGTGAGCCTGTCGATGTCCGCGCTCAAGGGAATCAGCCAGCTTTTTCTCTTCATCTCCGGCCAGAAGAAGCTCGACGTACTCAATGCGGCGCTCGCCGCCCGCCAAAAGAACGCCATCTCGACGCTGGCCAACGATGAAGGAGTGAAGCTCGATGTCTACTGGTGTGCATAAGGTCGCGCAGGCCGCGAGCCACGCCGATGGACCGAGGCTGCTCGCCGATATCGGCGGCACGAACGCGCGCTTCGCGCTGGAGACGGCGCCCGGCGAGATCGGGCAAATCCGCGTTTATCCGGGCGCCGATTACCCCGGCATCGCGGAAGTGATGCAGCAGTATCTGAAGGACACGAAGGTCGGCCGCGTCAATCACGCGGCGATCGCGATCGCCAATCCGGTGGATGGCGATCACGTGAAAATGACCAATCACGACTGGAGCTTCTCGATCGAAGCGACGCGCCGCGCGTTGGGCTTCGATACGCTGCTCGTTGTCAACGACTTCACCGCGCTGGCGATGGCGCTGCCCGGCCTCACCGATGCGCAGCGTGTCCAGATCGGCGGCGGCGCGCGACGGCAGAACAGCGTGATCGGCTTGCTCGGTCCCGGCACCGGTCTGGGCGTCTCGGGCCTGATTCCCGCCGACGACCGCTGGATCGCGCTCGGCAGCGAAGGCGGTCACGCCACGTTCTCGCCGTTCGACGAAAACGAAGACCTGGTCATGCGCTATGCGCGCCGCAAGTGGCCGCACGTGTCGTTCGAACGCGTGTGCGCGGGGCCCGGCCTGGAATTGATCTATCGCGCGTTCGCGGAGCGTGACGGCGTGGCGGTCGCGGACGATTTCAGCAGCGCCGACGTCACCCGTCGCGCCCACGACGGCGAGCCGCTCGCGCTGCAGGCGGTGAACTGCTTCTGCGGCATCCTCGGCACGTTCTCGGGCAACATCGCGGTGACGCTGGGCGCGCTGGGCGGCATCTATATCGGCGGCGGGGTGGTGCTGAAACTCGGCGAGCTCTTTCACGCGTCGCCTTTTCGCGAGCGATTCGAGGCGAAAGGCCGCTTTCAGCAGTACCTGTCCGGCATTCCGACCTACGTCATCACCGCTGAGTATCCGGCCTTTCTGGGTGTGTCCGCCATCCTCGCGGAACAACTGTCGAATCGCGCGAATAGCGGTTCGTCGGCGGTGTTCGAGCGCATCCGCCAGATGCGCGACGCACTCACGCCCGCCGAGCGGCGCGTGGCGGACCTCGCGCTGAATCATCCGCGCTCGATCATCAACGATCCGATCATCGACATCGCGCGCAAGGCCGACGTGAGCCAGCCGACCGTCATCCGCTTCTGCCGCTCGCTCGGCTGCCAGGGCCTGTCCGACTTCAAGCTCAAGCTCGCGACAGGCCTGACGGGCACGATTCCCGTCAGCCACAGCCAGGTCCATCTCGGCGACACGGCCACGGATTTCGGCGCGAAGGTGCTCGACAACACCGTGTCCGCCATCCTGCAACTGCGCGAGCATCTGAACTTCGAGAACGTCGAGCGCGCGATCGACATTCTGAACGGCGCGCGTCGCATCGAGTTCTATGGGCTCGGCAATTCGAACATCGTCGCGCAGGACGCGCATTACAAGTTCTTCCGCTTCGGCATCCCGACGATCGCTTACGGCGATCTCTACATGCAGGCGGCGTCGGCGGCGCTGCTCGGCAAGGGCGATGTCATCGTCGCCGTCTCGAAGTCGGGCCGCGCGCCGGAACTGCTGCGCGTGCTGGAAGTGGCGATGCAGCAGGGCGCGACCGTGATCGCGATCACATCGAGCAACACGCCGCTCGCCAAGCGCGCGACCGTGGCGCTGGAAACCGATCACATCGAGATTCGCGAATCGCAACTATCGATGATCTCGCGCATCCTGCACCTCGTCATCATCGACATCCTCGCGGTCGGCGTGGCGATCCGCCGTGCCGCGCCGAAGCCGGGCGCGAAGCTGAGCGAGACGGTCGCGAAGGCGCGTCATTCGAGCGACGATGACGCGGCCGCCGTGCTCGACTGGCTGAGCCACGGGGCATCGGGCGTCGCGAGGGATTAGCGTCGGTTGAGCCGCACGCAATGAAGGGGGCCGCCGATGTGAATCGGCGGCCCCTTTTACGTCTGCGCGCTTGCTGAGAGACAGTACGGCATCCGAAAGACGCCGCACCGTCACGCCGCAATCGCCGCTCAGAACGAGTGCTGGATGCCCGCGTACACGCCCGTCTGGCTGCGGCCAGGATAGGGATTGTCCGTCGACGGACCCGTGCCGACGCCGTTGGCGTTCAGGCCGTAGTTCGCGGTCTTGCTGTTCTGCACCGTCGCGATCTGCAGGTCGAACAGCGTGCGCTTCGACAGGTTGTACGAGCCGCCGAGCGTGTACATCGTCGCGTTGCCGGCGCCGTTGTTGCCGTTCACGTGGTAGACCGCGGCCGTGAGCGCCGCCGCCGGCGTCGCTTGCCACGTCACGCCGCCCCATTCGTGGTCGAGCGTGGTCGGCTGGCCGGGCAACTGGCCCGTCATGCCGGAAGAACGGATTGCCTGATAGCCCGCTTGCAGCTTGAACTGGCCGAGGAAGACGTTGGCCATCGCCGAGTACTCGCGGGAGTAGTCGTAGACACCGTTGTTGCCGTTGTAATTGCCGCCGAGCGTGCCGTTGCCCGGATTGCGGATTTCATCGTACATGCCGCGAATCTGGAAGTAGGGCGACGTGTACGTGATGTACGCGCCGGCCTCGCGGCCCTGCGGCGTCGTGCCGTTGCCGTTCCAGTTCGTCGCGTTCGACAGCGCGTACTGGCCGTAGAAGTCGAAGCCCGCGAACTTCGGCGACTGATACGAGATGTTGTTGCTCGATTGCGGCCAGTTGCGGCCACGCACCAGCGATGCCGACGACCACGCCGACTGGCCGAACGGATCGAAGTCCCATACGCCGTTCGATACGAACAGTTCGCGGCCGAGCAGCACCGTGCCCAAGCGGTCGCTGGCGATACCGACCGTCGCCCAGCGATTGAAGATGCGGTTGTCGGCCGGGCCCTGGCCGTTCATCGAATTGAAGCTGCCTTCGAGCTGGAACACGGCGCGATAGCCGCCGCCCAGGTCTTCAGCGCCTTTCAGGCCCCACAGGTTCGTGCCCCAGTCGCCGCTTTCCGCGCGGATGCGGCTCGCGGTGGCGTTCGCCGGATTGCCGGTCGGCACGCCGTTCATGTATTCGAGACCCGCATCCAGGCGGCCATACAGCGTCACGCTGCTTTGGGCATGCGCCGCGGCGCCGAACGTCAACAGCGCTGCCGCTGCAAGCAAAGCCTTCTTCATATCTCCTCCAACTCCGTCAAAGTGAACTCACCACTGCTGCGGTTCGATGCGGGGTGCATCGACCGGAACGCGTTCGACGGGAATGCCCGCGCCTTGCGCAAAACGCCATGCGGACAAAGGCCCGTTTTTTGCACGGGATTCTGAAGGAAAACTACTTTTTAGAACGCCTGATTCTGTACTTTTGAATCAATTTGACAGATGCAGCCACAAATAAAAAACGGTGCGATACCCTTTCGGGCACCGCACCGATACGCGCCTCTCGCAGCAGCGTGAAAACTCTACAAACCTATTCTTGATTCAGCTTCGTCGGCCTGAACGATCAGAACGAGTGCTGGATGCCTGCATAAACGCCCGTCTGGCTGTGGCCGGGGAACGGGTTGTCCGTCGATGCCGCCGAACCGTAGTTGTTGGCGTTCAGGCCGTAGTTGGCGCTCTTGCTGTTCTGCACCGTCGCGACCTGCAGATCGAGCAGCGTGCGCTTCGACAGGTTGTACGAGCCGCCGACCGTATAGATGGTCGCGTTACCCGCGCCGTTGTTGCCGTTCACGTGGTAGACCGCCGCGATCAGCGCAGCCGCCGGCGTTGCTTGCCACGTCACGCCGCCCCATTCGTGGTCGAGCGTGGTCGGCTGGCCGGGCAACTGGCCCGTCATGCCCGACGAGCGGATCGCCTGGTAAGCGCCCTGGACCTTGAACTGGCCGAGGAACAGGTTGAACATCGCCGTGTACTCGCGCGAGTACGCGTAGACACCGTTGCCGCCCGCGCCGCCGTCGATGGCGTTGTACGCGCCGCCCAGCGTGCCGTTGGCCGGATTGCGGATTTCATCGTACATGCCGCGGATCTGGAACAGCGGCGTCGTGTAGGTGATGTACGCGCCGGCTTCACGGCCTTGCGGCGTCGTGCCGTTGCCGTTCCAGTTCGTCGCATTCGACAGCGAGTACTGGCCGTAGAAGTCGAAGCCCGCGAACTTCGGCGACTGGTAAGAAATGTTGTTGCTCGACTGCGGCCAGTTACGGCCACGAACCAGCGATGCCGACGACCAGTTCGACTGCCCGAACGGATCGAAGTCCCACACGCCGTTAGCGATGAAGAGTTCACGGCCCAACAGCAGCGTACCGAACTGGTTGTTCGCCACACCGACGGTCGCCCAGCGATTGAAGATGCCGTTATTGCCCGGGCCCTGGCCCGTCATGGTGTTGAAGCTGCCTTCCAACTGGAACACGGCGCGATAGCCGCCGCCCAGGTCTTCGACGCCCTTCAAACCCCACAGGCTCGTGCCCCAGTCGCCGCTTTCCGCGCGGAAGCGGTGCGACGTGCCGGTGGCGGGTGCGCCGGCGGGACCGGTCGGCACGCCGTTCATGTACTCGAGCCCCGCGTCCAGGCGACCGTACAGCGTCACGCTGCTTTGAGCGTGAGCCACCGCGCTGAACGTCAGCAGTGCTGCTGCCGCGAGCAAAGCTTTCTTCATCATCTCCTCCAACCCTGTCAAGAAATAGAACCCAAAGTGCTGCCGTGTGCGGTTCGATGCGAGCGCATCCAACCGGAAATCGTTTTCAGAGAAAGACACACGCGCGGGCAAGAGTGCTCATGGCGATTCACGCGTCGGGCGCGCGAACGTGACGCCGACCCTTCGATCGGTGTCTCCTCACTTTGTTTTGAAGTAAAACTACTTTTTGGGTACTTCGTTTTGGTACTTTAGTTACCAATTTAGCAAAATACATCACAGACGCCAAAAGAATTTGACGTTCGAAGGAACTGTGTGTCGAAAATGCAATGCTGATGCAGTGGCCGCGCGACCCATAGCTTGGGAAACAGCCCGCAACTCCTTGCTGGACAAGGGTTCTGGCCGGATAAGGATTGAGGGTCGGGTTTGACGCCTATTGACGGGCGAACGCCGCGGCGCTAGTCACGCAAGAGGCCGCGTTGACGGCGCATAGACGAAAAAAAAGCGCCTTTCGGCGCTTTTTCACTGCATTAGTCTGCTTATTTGAGGCTGCCGGAGAGAAACTGCTTCAGGCGTTCGCTCTTCGGGCTACCGAAGACCGCGTCGGGATGTCCTTCTTCTTCGATACGCCCCTGATGCAGAAACACCACATGGTTCGACACATTGCGCGCGAACGCCATTTCGTGCGTGACGACCACCATCGTGCGGCCTTCTTCGGCGAGCGTCTGCATCACCTTCAGCACTTCGCCGACGAGTTCGGGATCGAGCGCGGACGTGGGCTCGTCGAAGAGCATGACGTCGGGGTGCATGGCGAGCGCCCGCGCGATTGCCACGCGCTGTTGCTGTCCGCCCGACAGATGCGACGGATACTGCTTTTCCAGCCGCGGCGCGAGGCCCACTTTCTCCAGGTACGTGCGCGCGCGGTCCTCGGCTTCCTTCTTCGGCAGCCCGAGCACGTTGACGGGCGCTTCCATCACGTTCTCCAGCACGTTCATGTGCGACCAGAGATTGAAGTGCTGGAACACCATCGACAGTTTCGAGCGGACCTGGCGCAGCTGTTTCGGATCGGCGACCTTGAGCGCGCCGCTTTTGTCCATCATCGTGCGGACCTCGGCGCCATCGACGAAAATGCGCCCGCCGTTCGGCTGCTCGAGAAAGTTGATACAACGCAGCATCGTGCTCTTGCCCGAGCCCGACGAGCCGATGATGCTGATCACATCGCCGGCGTTCGCCTTCAGCGATACGCCTTTCAGCACTTCGTTGCTGCCGTACTGCTTGTGGATGTCGTCGACGAAAAGCTTGTGCTTCTGGGAATTCATGAACGGTCCTGGGGCGACTATTGCCTGACTTATTTGCCTTGAGGCCGCAGGTACGCGAGCCAGCGGTGCTCGGCGCGGCGGAACAGCCACAC
Organism: Caballeronia sp. LZ016; assembly: GCF_031450805.1. Classification (NCBI taxonomy): domain Bacteria; kingdom Pseudomonadati; phylum Pseudomonadota; class Betaproteobacteria; order Burkholderiales; family Burkholderiaceae; genus Caballeronia; species Caballeronia sp. LZ016. The sequence goes on along the minus strand of NZ_JARTVY010000001.1, from coordinate 7,400 downwards.
GAGCGCGAACGAAATGACGAGATAGAGCAGGGCGGCGATGCCGAATGCCTGGAACGACTGATACGTCGCCGAATTCACGTCACGGGCGATCTTCAGAATGTCCGGCACGGTCGCGGTAAAAGCGACGGTCGTCGCGTGCAGCATGAGGATGACTTCGTTGCTGTAGTACGGCAGCGCGCGGCGCAGCGCGGACGGCAGAATCACCCGTCGATAAAGCGTGAAGCTCGACATGCCGTAGGCGCGCGCGGCTTCGATTTCGCCGTAGGGCGTCGCCTTGATCGCGCCGGCGAAGATTTCCGTCGTATAGGCACATGTGTTGAGCGTGAACGCGAGCAGCGTGCAGTTCATTCCGCTGCGGAAGAATTCGCCGAGCACCTGATGATCGCGCACGACCTGCAGGCTGTAGAGGCCGGTATAGCAAAGCAGCAACTGCACGTAGAGCGGCGTGCCGCGAAACACGTACGTATAAAGCCACACCGAGCGTGACAGCAGCTTGTTCTTCGAGACGCGCGCCACGGCGAGCGGCACCGACAGGCAAAAGCCGAAGCCGATGGAGACGACCAGCAGCCACATCGTGATCGCGAGACCGGTGATGCGATAGCCGTCGGTGAAAAGGTAGTTCTTCCAGAATTCCTGGATGATTTCGATCATGAAGTCCGCCGCTCGTGTTCGCTGGGGATGGCTGGTTAAAGATCGGCTTTGCGCACGCCGATGGAGTAGCGCCGCTCGAGCCAGATCAGCACGAAGTTCGAGATCGTCGTGATCGCGAGATAGATCACGCCCGCGAGCAGCGTGAAGAAGAAGAACCGCTGCGTGCCCTTGCCCGCGTCCTGCGCGGCCTTCACGACATCCGCGAGGCCGATGATCGACACCAGCGCCGTCGCCTTCACCATCACCTGCCAGTTATTGCCGATGCCCGGCAGCGCGAAACGCATCATCTGCGGAAACATGATGCGCGAGAAGGTTTGCCACGGTGTCATGCCGTAGGCCGCGCCCGCTTCGAGCTGGCCGCGCGGCACCGAGAGAAACGCGCCGCGGAACGTCTCGGTGAAATATGCGCCGTAGATGAAGCCGAGCACGAGAATGCCCGCCAGGAACGGATCGATGTCGATCTGATCCCAGCCGAGCTGATCGGTCAGCAGATTCAGCCAGATCTGAATGCTGTAGAAGAGCAGCAGCATCAGCACCAGATCGGGCACGCCGCGGATCAGCGTCGTGTAGACGGTGCCGATGCCCGAGGCGATCCGGCTCTTCGAGAGCTTCGCCGCCGCGCCGATCAGACCGATCACGAAGGCGAACCCGAGCGACAGCACCGCCAGCTTGACGGTCTGCCAGGTGCCCGCGAGGATCAGCGGACCGTAGCCTTGCAACATGGTGATTCCTTCGTAAGGTGCGCCACATATGACCGGCGCGCATTGGGCCGCGCCGGGCCGGCATCCGTTTCGCAAGCGCCGTGCGCCGAGGCCGCCGTGTTCAGGCTCGAGCGCCGGCGGTGCGTATTCTAGGTGGCCAAAATTGGCGAGCGTCCCGTCCCGCTCCCGTTCACTGTGCGCTGAGCCGTGAACGATGACCGCCCGCAGGCTTTCCGCAGCTCCAAAGCGACGTCGCTGGCCGAAAAGCGCGGTATTTTACCCGAACACGGATCGGGCGCGGGCGATGTCAGGACATGTCCGATTACATCCACCGGCAGGACGGTGTAGTGCCGGCGCGCTCGTTGTTCCGGGCGGCCGCCGCCCTTACATTCTCTCCATCGCAATTCAACGTCTTTACCGGGAGCCATCATCATGTTCGAGATTCGCCGCAGCAACGAACGAGGTCACGCAAACCACGGCTGGCTCGACTCGTATCACAGCTTCTCGTTCGCCGATTATCACGATCCGGAGCATGTCCACTTCGGCGCGCTGCGCGTCATCAACGAAGACCGCGTCGCGGGCGGGCAGGGCTTCGGCACGCACGGTCATCGTGACATGGAGATCGTGAGCTATGTGCTCGAAGGCGCGCTCGCCCACCGCGACAGCATGGGCAACGGATCGACGATCCGTCCAGGCGACGTGCAGCGCATGAGCGCCGGCACGGGCGTGCGTCATAGCGAGTTCAACGGTTCGCCGAGCGAGACGGCCCACTTCCTGCAAATCTGGATCATTCCGGATGCGCCGGGCGGCGCGCCGGGCTACGAGGAAAAGCGCTTCAGCGACGATGAAAAACGCGGCCGGCTGCGCGTGATCGCATCGCCGGAAGGCGTGGACGGGTCGGTGAAGATCGGCGCGGACGCCCGCATCTTCGCGGGACTCTTCAACGGTGAGGAGCGGGCGGACTTCGACGTGCCGGCGGGGCGTCGTGTGTATGTGCATGTCGCTCGCGGCAACGTCTCGGTGAACGGCGAGCCGCTCCGTGCGGGCGATGCCGCGAAGATCGAAGACGTGGCGAAGGTCACGCTCGACGCCGGCGATAACGCCGAAGTGCTGCTGTTCGACCTCGCGTGACATTGCGCGAGTCGTTGCCGCAGCCAATGCGGAAGCCGCGGAGCGCAAGCGCCCGCGGCTTTTTTTTGCGCAATGGAACCGGTCGCGCCTGGCGGCCGGCAACGCGCTTACGGCTTCGCCACAGCCGACGCGCCGGCAGCCGCCCCCGCGCCCGGCGCGGCTTCGCGAGCGCCGTCCTGAGCGCCGCGATGCTTGCCCGAGCGTTCGTGCATCTTGTGCTCGTGCTCGCGCATCTTCGCGAAGTGCTTCTTGAGCGCGGTGCTGACGGTCGTCTTCTGCTGATCGTTGAGCGAGTTATAGAAGTTGAGCCACGCGGTCGCGGTCTCTTCGCGCAGTTGCGCCTGCTGCTGCTCCAGCTTCTGATGCGCCGCGTGCATGGCGTTCAGGTCGAGAATCGGCTGGTTGGCCATCGACTCGAACTGCTGATGCATCTGACGATGACTGTCGCGCATCGTGTCGCGGTTGTGCTTCATCGTGTCGAGCGCGGTTTGCCAGAGCTTTTCCTGCTCCGCGCTGAGCTTCAACTGTCCGTGCAACTGGTCCAGTTGCTTCTGCATGCGCATTTCCATGCGATGGCCGCCAGGACCGCCGGGGCCACCCATCATGGCCGGGCCGCCGGGCGGCGGCGCGCTGGGCGCTTCGTTCGTGGCGGCGTAGGCCGAGCCGAAGGTCAGAGCGAGCGCGGTGGCGGCGGCGGTGAGGATGCGATATTGCTTGCCCATCGTGAGACTCCCTTTCTTGATTGTCGGAGCCGAATTGCGAGGCCTCGTCGAGGTCTTGCGCTTCCGGTGAGACACAGCGTAGAGGCTCGCGGCGCGTGCCGTGTTACCGCGATGACGTTTCGTATTACGCTGGTTTACGCGCGGCTTTCGCGGTAACACCCCGTAACCCTTTGGGGCGCGTACACCGTCAAACCGTCCTGGCTCACGCGCTAAACTCCTTCACATGACTACACAAATCCTTGTCGTCGACGACGACGCCGAACTGCGCGACCTTCTGCGCGACTATCTGGTCCGGCAGGGCATTGAAGTGTCGGTGCTGCATGACGCCGGTTCGCTCGAACGCCGCCTGGAGCGCGAACGCCCCGATCTCATCGTGCTCGATCTGATGATGCCGGGCGTCGACGGCCTTACCGCGCTCAGGAAGCTGCGCGCATCCGGCGACGACATCCCCGTCATCATGCTGACCGCGCGCGCCGACGACGTCGACCGTATCGTCGGCCTGGAACTCGGCGCGGACGATTACCTCGGCAAGCCGTTCAACCCGCGCGAGCTGCTCGCCCGGGTGCAGGCGGTGCTGCGCCGCCGCCGCACGATTCCGTCCGCCGCGCCCGAGCAGCGCGAGCCTTATTCGTTCGGCCGTTTCCGGCTGGACTTCCAGTCGCGCACGCTTCAGCACGACGAAAAGCCGCTCACGCTCTCGGGCAGCGAATTCGCGCTCCTGAAGATTTTCGTGAACAACCCGATGCGCACGCTCACGCGCGAACGCCTGCTCGAATTGCTGCACGGCCCCGAATACGACGGCACCGACCGCGGCATCGACGTGCAGGTGTGGCGTCTGCGTCGCATCCTGGAGACCGATCCTTCCGCGCCGCGCTTCATCCAGACGGTTCGGGGGCGCGGCTACGTCTTCGTTCCCGACGGCGAGCACAATGCGCCGGCCCATTGATTCGCTGTTCGGGCGTCTCGTCGTCCTCGTGATCGGCGTGCTGGTGCTGTCGCACCTCGCGTGGTTCGCGGTCATCCGCGTCGAGCGCGACAACTCCCAAACGCGATATGCGGTCGAAGAGGCCGCGTTTCTCGTCGAGGCCGTGCGGCAGCACATCGCGAACAATCCGGATCAACCGCTGCCTTCGCGCGTGCGCGTCGTGCCGCTGAACGCGCCCGACGTGCCTCAGCGTGCGGCCGAGGACATTCCGCGGCCGCTGTCGCGCTTTCTCGAAGACATGAAGGACCGTTTGCCCGACGACACCGACGTGCGCCCCGGAGAACCCGGCGCGCCGCCGAGCGTGTGGGTACATGGCGTGAAGGACGCAGGCTGGATCGTCGTGCCGGTGCAGCCGTTGCGGCCCCCGCGCTCGCGCGACCGGATGCTGGTCTGGCTCGCGATCATCTTCTCGACGGCGGTGCTTGCCGCGCTTTTAGCCGCGTGGCAACTGCAACGGCCGTTGCGCTCGCTCGCGCATGCGGTCGGCCGCTTCGCGCGCGGCCAGCCGACGCCGCCCGTGCCTGAACGCGGTCCGCGCGAACTGCGTCAGTTGACGCACGGCTTCAACCAGATGGTGCGAGAAGTCTCGCAGACCGAGAACGACCGCGCCGTGATGCTCGCGGGCGTCGCGCACGATCTGAAGACGCCGCTCGCCCGCCTGCGTCTGCGCGCCGAGATGATGGACGACGAAAAAGCGCGCGACGGCGTCGTGCGCGATGTCGATTCGATGGCGCATATCGTCGATCAATTTCTGGTGTTTGCGCATGACCGCCCGGACGGCAGCGAGCCGGCGCCGGTGGACGAGCACTGCGAGCGCATCGCGCGGGCGTATCGGGCGTATCGGCCGCTTGCGGCGCTCCCGCCGGGCACCGAGTGCATTCGCCTCGTGCTCGAAGCGGGGCCGAGCTTCGTGCTGCCGGCGGCGACGCTGGATCGCCTGTTATCGAATCTGCTCGACAACGCGCATGCGTATGGCGCGCCGCCGATTGTCATCGAGACGCGGCGCGGGGCGATTGGCTGGACGTTGAGCGTCTCGGATCACGGCAACGGCATTGCGCCCGCCGATCTCATCAAGGCGGCCCGGCCGTTCGTGCGGCTCGATCCCGCGCGCGGCGGCAGCGGGCATAGCGGTCTGGGCCTCGCCATCGTCGAGCGGCTCGCGCGGCGCGCGGGCGGCGAATGCGAGATCGGCAATCATGCGGAGGGCGGCTTGCAGGTCGTGATGACCTTTCCGTTCGATGTCGCGACGCGGCCGGTCACGGAACGCCGCGCCGGACCTCAGCACGAGGAGCGTGCGCTGTAGCGAAAGGCGTGTCAGTCGAACAGCGTTTCGAGCGCCGAGGCCGCCTCGCTGTCGACCGTGTTGTACGTGACCGTGGATGCCTCGAAGATGTAGTGCGTCGTGTACTTGCCGAGCCGCGAGAGAATCTCTTCCTGAATGACTTCGGGCGCGATGTCGATCTTCAGGTACCACGCGGTGGACGAGAGCCGCGTCTGGAACGACCCGTACTCGGCGAGCAGTTGGTCGAACGTTTCAGCGTCCTGATCGCGGCACACGATGACCAGATTTCCCTTCATGCAATCCTCCCGGTGACGGCAACGGCATTCGATGTCCGAGGCCATCATACCTGCCCCTGCGCGCATGCGCCGGGTTCATCGGCGAGGAGAAGCGCCTATTTGCCGGCGAGCGAATTCTCGGGATGGCGCGCCGGCGGGACGGGATCGGCGGGGCGCACTTCGCTGCGGTCGCGCCCGCGCGACTTCGCTTCGTAGAGCGCGAGGTCGGCGCGCGAAAGAATCCATTCGAGCGCGTCGCCGCCCGCCAGTTCGGTGATGCCGATGCTCACCGACAGCTCCGCGTCGTCGGGCAGATGCGCGCAGTGCTCGTGACGGAAGCGCTTGCGCAGCCGCTCGAGCACGGCTTGCGCATCCGCGAGCGAAGTCTGCGGCAGGATGATGCCGAACTCCTCGCCGCCGAGCCGGCCGATGGCGTCGCTCGGACGAAGCTGCGTGCGGCACACTTCCGCGAAGTGCTCCAGCGCGCGGTCGCCGGAAGCATGACCGTAGCGGTCGTTGATCTGCTTGAAGTGATCGAGATCGGCGATCGCCACCGATAGCGGCGCGCCCGCCGAACGCGCCAGCTCCACTTCGTGACGCAGCGTATCGAGGAAATAGCGGCGCGACAGCGCGCCCGTCAGCGCGTCGTGGCGGGCCTCGGCGGACAGCAGCGTGTTCGCGGCCTGCAACTGCTCGGCGAGATCGCGTGTCGCGCGATGCAGCCGGCGCTCGCGCGAGTACGACGTCGCGATCACCACCGCGAGCGTCACCACGCCGAGCATCGTCAGGAACACGAGCAGGCGGTCGCGATTGTGGTTGCGGCTGATTTCCGGCCAGCTCGTGAGCGGATGCATGATATGCGCTGACAGCCCCGAATTGAGCCCGGTGCGCTCGTCGTAGAGCGAAGGTGACGCGTCGCCGTTGGCGGTATAGAAGCCCTCCGCGAGTTGCGGGGCGAGCCACGGCGCGGTCTCGCGCATCTGATCGCCGACCGGCGCGACGCGCAACGGCGGAAACGCGTCGCGGCGGTAATGCTCGAAGCGCTCGCCGGGCGTCATGCGGGCAACGGGCGCATCGGGCATCGCCTGATACTCGAGACGTCCGTCGTGGGCCATGACGACGACGCCGTTCTCATCGGTCACGAAGGTCCCCGCGCGCGACACCCAGTGCCGCAACCGGTCGATGCTCACTTTCGCGATCACCGCGCCGACGAGCAGTCCGTCCTCGTACACCGGCGCTGCGATGAAAATGCCCGGCTCGCCCGACAGCCTGCCGACGCCGTACATTTCGGCGAAACCGCCGAGCAGTGCGCGTCCGACGTAGGCGCGCGCGCTCATGTCATAGCCGATGAAGCTGTTCGGATCGGCCGCATTGCTCGACGCAATGCAGTATCCCCGGTCGTTGACGAGCCAGATCGAGTCGAGCCCCGAGAAGCCCTGTGCATCGTGGAGAAAGGCGTCGACCTTGACGAGGCTCGGCAAGGTCATCCATTGCGCGCGGCGCGCGGTTTCCGTGGCATCCAGGTTCAAGGCATAATGCCGCGATTCCGCGAGGGCGCGCTGCATCAGATCCATCTGCGCGAGCGTGGCCGGAATGGCGCGGGACATCGCCAGGTCGCTCGCGATGATCTGCGCCATGTTGTCGACGATGGAC